>NZ_JAUKTR010000001.1:0-492500 GCF_030504955.1 Peiella sedimenti
GAGAGGGCTTCGGGCCCATTCTGGCATACCCAGGCCCGACGGGCCCGCCCCGCCGGCGGGTCTGCTCCGACAGCGCCTTCCTGACAGAAGGCCGGCCAAGCCTGACGAACCGCGGAGCGCTGATAAGCCTCTGGGCCTGGAAAACCCAGCGGCGGCCCCAGCCGAACCCGGTACCACCTATAACGAGACCACCGGGCGAAGGCCCGGCGCTCCGCCGCCTCTCCACCCTAACTCCGCAGCGAAAGCGCGGGGGCGCCGGCCCCTGTTCGCCTGCCCGTCGCTCACGCGGCAGGACGGAGACAGAGGCGCCGCCTCACAGGGCCGTGCGCAACACCTTCAGGAGGTCGCCGTGACACTCGGCGTTGGTGGCGATGACCGAGGCGCCGTCGAAGGGCTGGGCCTCCTCGTTCTCGATGGTGCTGACGCGCCCGCCCGCCTCGGTGACGAACAGCAGGCCCGCCGCCACGTCCCAGGGCTTCAGATTGCGCTCCCAGAAGCCGTCGTAACGGCCGCACGCCACCCAGGCCAGGTCCAGCGCCGCCGAGCCCAGGCGGCGGATGCCCGCCACGCGCTGGCCCACGGCGTGGATTTCCTTGATGGTCTGGGCGTGGCCGGCCCGGCCGATGAAGGGCAGGCCCGTGCCGATAAGGCAGGTGGTCAGGTCCTTGCGCCCCGAGACGCGCACGCGCGTGTCGTTCAGGTAGCAACCCTTGCCCCGCTCGGCCCAGAACAGGTCGTTGGTGATCGGGTTGAAGGTGACGCCTGCCTGCATCTGGCCTTCGCGCTCCAGCCCCACCGTGATGGCGAAGTGGGGCATGGCGTGCATGAAGTTGGTCGTCCCGTCGATCGGATCGACGATCCAGGTGTGGGACTTGTCCGTGCCCTCCACCAGGCCGCGCTCCTCGCCGAGGAAGCCATAGCCCGGGCGCGCCTTCATCAGGCTTTCGAACAGGCTCTGCTCGGCGGCCGTGTCGGCTGCGGTGACGAAGTCGCCGGGGCCCTTGCGCGACACCTGAAGCGCCGACACCTCGCCGAAGTCGCGCGCCATCGGGCGGGCGGCCTTGCGGACCGCCTGGATCATGGTCTGGACGACGGTGGAGGCGAGGGCCAAGGCGGCGGCCCCCTAGTCGGCGCGGCGGACGTATTCGCCCGTGGCGGTGTCGACGACGATGCGCTCGCCCGTGGTCATGTAGGGCGGGATCATGATGCGGATGCCGTTGTCGGCGATGGCCGGCTTGTACGAGGAAGACGCCGTCTGACCCTTCACCGTCGGCTCGGTCTCGGCCACGGTCAGGGTCACCTGGTCAGGCAGGTTCAGGCCGATGGGGCGGCCCTCGTGGCTCTCGATCACCACCTTCATGCCGTCCTGCAGATAGGCGATGCGATCCTCGCCGACCCAGTCCTTCTGCAGCTCGATCTGCTCGTAGGAGGCGTCGTCCATGAAGACCAGGGTGTCGCCGTTGTCGAACAGGAACGAATAGTCGCGCTGCTCCAGCGTCACGCGCTCGACCCGGTCGTCCGAGCGGAAGCGCTCGTTCAGCTTGGTGCCGGTCTCCAGGTTCTTGGCCTCGACCTGGGCGAAGGCGCCGCCCTTGCCGGGCTTGACGTGCGCGGTCTTGGTGACGACCCACAGGCCGCCCTCGTGCTGGAGCACCATGCCGGGCTTGATGGTGTTGGCGTTGATCTTCATGCGCGGAATCCGAAGGCGTGGACCCGCGCGTGGCGCGCGGGAAATCGGGCGCTTCCCCTACAGGGGCCAGGGTCCGGTGGCAAGGCTGGGTCGCGCGCCTGGGATCGTGGAACATCCCTCGGCCCACCAGGTTTCCGCCACTCTCACCCCCCGCATCAAAGGAGACCCGCCATGGCCCAGCGCCTGGAAGGAAAGACCATCGCCGTTCTGGCCACCGACGGCTTTGAACAGGTCGAGCTGACCAAACCTGTCGAGGCCCTGAAGGAGGCCGGGGCGACCGTGGAGATCGTCTCGGACAAATCCGGCGCCATCCAGGGCTTCAATCACTTCGACAAGGGGCAGACGGTTCAGGTGGACCGCACGCTCTCGGACGCCGACGCCGGCCGCTATGACGGGCTTGTATTGCCGGGCGGCGCGCACAATCCGGACACCCTGCGCATCAACCAGCAGGCGCGCGATTTCGTCCGCGCCTTCTTCACCCAGAACAAGCCGGTCGCCGCCATCTGCCACGCGCCCTGGATCCTCATTGACGCGGGCGTGGCCGAGGGCCGACGCATGACCAGCTACAAGACCATCCGCAAGGATCTCGAAAATGCGGGCGCCGAGGTGGTCGACGAGCAGGTGGTTGTCGATGACGGTCTGGTCACCAGCCGCGACCCCGACGACCTGCCCGCCTTCTGCGCCAAGATGATCGAAGAGTTCGCCGAGGGCCGGCACAGCCAAGGCCGCTCCGCCGGCCGCGGCGAGACGCCGTCCGCCCCGCACTGACGACGAGTCAGGTCAGCCTCACACGATGTGGGGTTGACCTGACACTCTCGGGGTGTAATGTCTGCCTGACATTTCGTCGGGAGAACCTCACATGGACCGCAATAGCCCGGCTTTTCGCCGCTACTTCGTGCGGACCGCCCTGTTCATGGGCGGCTACATCGCCGTGAACTTCCTCGCGATCGGGGGCGCTTTTGACGATATCGCAACGCCCGGTGCCTATCTGCTTGCGCTGGCCGTAGCCGCGCCGGTGGGCGGGCAGATCTGGGCCACACTTTCGTTAATGAACGAGTCGGACGAGTTCTTCCGCGCCCTGACCGCCAAACGCTTCATCATCGCCGCAGGCTGGGCCATCGCCCTCTTTTCGGCATGGGGCTTCACCGAAAGCTACGCCCAGGCGCCACACGCGCCCGGCTGGCTGATCTATCCGCTGTTCTGGGTCATGTTCGCCCTGGTGAAGCCTTTCGTGCGGACTACCCGCTAGTGCGCTCGCGGCTCAAGGTGCTGCGCGCCGAGCGTGGCTGGACCCAAGCCGATCTGGGCGAGCGGGTCGGCGTCTCGCGCCAGGCCATCATCGCCATCGAGAGCGACAAGCACGACCCCTCCCTGGACCTGGCTTTCCGTATCGCCGCCGCCTTCGGCCTGGCGGTCGAGGCGGTGTTCGAAAACCCCCATACGACCTGAAGGACGCCCTATGACGCTTCGCCTCCTCGCCGCCGCCGCGGCGGCTTTCACCTTTGCCGCCGCGCCCCTGGCCCACGCTGAAACCGCCTGGCGCGACCGCATCACCGTCCAGACCGTGGGCCAGGGCCCGGACGTGATCCTGATCCCCGGCCTGTCATCGTCGCGCCAGGTGTTTGCGGCGACGGCTGAGCGCCTGTCGGCGGAGCATCGGGTGCATCTTGTGCAGGTGCGCGGGTTCGCCGGCGATCCGCCGCCTGAGGATGCAGACCGCGTGTTCGATCCCCTGGTCGAAGCTTTGGGGGATTACATTCGCCAGGAACGGCTCGACGCTCCCGCGATCATCGGCCACTCGATGGGCGGCGCGGCGGCCCTGGCCCTGGCCGCGCGAGAACCGGATTTGCCGGGCCGCGTGATGATCGTGGACGCCTTGCCCTTCTATCCGCTGCTGTTCTCGCCCACCGTGACCGTCGAGACGGCCCGCCCCTTCGCCGACCAGGCGCGGTCCCAGTTGCTGGCCCTCGACGAGGCCGGGTTTCGCCAGATGCAGGAGGCCGCCGCCGCCACCCTTTCGCTGACCCCCGAGGCCCGCACCCGCATAGTGGCCGACGGTCTGGCCTCGACGAGGTCGGTTCAGGCCCAGGCTGTCCATGAACTGATGACGACTGACCTGCGCGCTGAGTTCGGGCAGGTGCGGGCGCCTGTGACGGTGCTGTACGCCTGGGATGCCTCCATGGGGCGGCCGGCGACCGCGGCGGACGCCCTGTTCGGCGGTGGATATGACGGTCTTGCGGGCGTCGGGATGGTGCGCATCGACGGGTCGCTGCACTTCATCATGGACGACCAGCCGGGGCGCTTCGCCCATGCCGTCGACGCCTTTCTGGAGGCGCCATGAAACCAACCTCCCGCCCAGGGGGTTCAGCCCTCTAGGCCGAAGGAGGACCCCATGCCGGTTCCCGTAACCCCCCTGGAGGCGCTTGAGCTGCTGATTGATCGCATCGCGGCGGTCGAGTACCGCGACGCGCACGGCCGCCCGCTGGACCGTGATCCGATCTTCGAGACGGCGCTGTCGGTGGTGGAGAGCGAAGTCCTGCCGGAGGAAAAGAGCTTCCAGCCGGGCTAGGCGGCCTCTTCCCGGGCCAGCACCTCGCCCACGGTGGGCTGATCCTGCCTTATGATCATCTCCAGGTCCCGGGGACGCACGATCTCGCCGCAGCAGCCGCAGGCCAGCTTCGGGTCGAGATCGCCGCCGCAGGACTTGTGCTTGAAGCTGACGCCGGAATCGGCGTCGCCATACAGGTGCCGGTGGCCCCAGGAGTGCAGGGTCAAAAGGACGGCGTAGAGATCCTTGCCCTTGGCGGTCAGGACGTACTCATTGCGCGGGGGGCGCTCTGAATACTGACGAACCTCGAGCACGCCGTGGGCCACGAGGGTCTTCAGGCGCGAGGCCAGGACGTTGCGGGCGACGCCCAGCCGCTCCTGCCACTGCTCAAAGCGGCGCACGCCGTTGAAGGCGTCGCGAATGACCAGGAGGGTCCAGGGATCGCCGATCACTTCCAGCGTGGCGGCGATCGAGCAACTCTGGCGTGAATAGTCGGCGGTGCGTCCCATGTTGCGGAAAGTGCCCCTGCGTCAGCCTTTGCGCAAGGGCTTGAACCTCTTTGGGGAAGATTTAGTTGCGTTTTGCAACGCACAATGCAGACTAGCCTGATGCTCGCACCTGCAGCACACGCATCGATCCTGCCGCGCGCCCTGACTCTGACGCTCGAGGATGGCGGCGTCAGCGCCGACCTGCCTCCGGGACTGTCCAATGCGCCCCGCGCCGGCGCGGCCGAGGCGGGCGCGCCCTTCGGCGGCCTGATGGCGGCTTTAAGCCTGCTGTCTGCGCGCGAACTGCTGGCGATAAGATCGCCGCTGCGTACGATCACCGTTCAGTTCATGGCCGGGGCCCGCTTCGCGCCGTGCCGGTTTACCGCCGAGCTGCTGCGGGGCGGCGGCTCAACCGCCTTCGCCGCCGTGCGCGCCGGCCAGGGCGAGCGGACAGCGATCTCGTCGCTGCTGACCTTCGGGCGCGAGGCGGACCAGGTGGAGCTTGAACCGCTGCACCGCCACCCGCCGCCGCTTGCCGAGGCTGCAGAGGACGATAAAGACCACCCCTTCTGGCCCTGGTTCACGAACGAGGTGGAGCACCGCTTCCTCGATGGACCGGGCCTGTTCGGGCAGTTCGAAAAGCCTCTGGTGCGATGCTGGATGCGCACCCGCGACGGCCTGCCGCTGGACGAGGCCCGGCTGGCCTTCCTGCTGGATGCGGTGTTTCCCAACTACTGGACCGCATTGCCGGCCCCGCCCGCCCTCTCGGCCACGGTCGACCTGCGCTATGACCTCCTGGTTCCGATCACCGAGGAGACCGCGCCGGACGGCTTCGCCTATTTCGAGTTCCAGACAGCGCACGTGTCCGGGGGCTGGGCGGTCGAAGACGGCGTCTGCTGGGCGCGCGACGGAACGCCTCTGGCCGTCGCCCGCCAGAGGCGCAAGCTTGTTGCACTGCGGCGCTGATCCCACCTAAACAGTCGCCACCTGAGAAATGGAGCATCTCCCCATGCCCGCCGATCCCATCGTCATCGCCTCCTATGCCCGCACGCCCATGGGCGGATTCCAGGGCGTCCTCGCCGACGCCAAGGCCACGGACCTGGGCGCCGCGGCGGTCAAGGCGGCGCTGGAGCGGGCGGGCGTGTCGCCCGACGCGGTGCAGCAGATCTTTATGGGCTGCGTCCTGCCGGCTGGCCTGGGTCAGGCCCCGGCGCGCCAGGCAGGCATGGGCGCCGGCCTGCCGCTGAACGTGGAGGCCACTACGGTCAACAAGATGTGCGGCTCGGGCATGCAGGCGGCCATCATGGCGCATGACGCTCTTGCGGCGGGCACGGCGGACGTGATCGTGGCGGGCGGCATGGAGAGCATGACCAATGCGCCCTACCTGATGCAGAAGCACCGCGGCGGCGCACGCATCGGCCACGATGTCATCAAGGACAGCATGTACCTGGACGGGCTGGAGGACGCCTACGATCCCGGCAAGCTGATGGGCGCCTTCGCCGAGGACATCGCCCGCGAATACCAGTTCACCCGCGAGGCCCAGGACGCCTACGCCATCGAGAGCCTGAGCCGCGCCAAGCACGCGGTCGAGAGCGGCGCCTTTGACGCCGAGGTGGTCCCCGTCACGGTCAAGACCCGCAAGGGCGAGGTCGTCGTCAGCCATGACGAGCAGCCCGCCAAGGGCGACCCGGCCAAGATCCCGTCGCTGAAGCCCGCCTTCGCGAAGGACGGCACCATCACCGCCGCCAATGCCAGCTCCATCTCGGACGGCGCCGCGGCCCTGGTCATGACCCGCGCTTCGGTGGCCGAACAGCTGGGCTTGAACGTGGTGGCCCGCGTCGTCGCTCACGCCGCCCACGCCCATGAGCCGGGCCTGTTCACCACCGCGCCCGTGCCCGCCATGAGGAAGGTGCTGGACAAGGCCGGATGGGACGCCGCCGAGGTCGATCTGTGGGAGATCAACGAGGCCTTCGCCGTCGTGGCCATGATCGCCATGAAGGAGCTGAACCTCGACCACGCCAAGGTGAACGTGAATGGCGGCGCCACGGCGCTGGGCCACCCCATCGGGGCCTCCGGAGCGCGGATCCTGGCCACCCTGTTGTCCGCGCTGAAGGCGCGCGGCGGGACCAAGGGCGTCGCCTCGCTGTGCATTGGCGGGGGCGAGGCGACGGCCATGGCGGTCGAGCTGGTTCACTGACGAGGCGCTCGCCCCAGCTGTTTCTCGACTGCGACGGCGTCCTGGCCGATTTTGACCGGGGCGCTCGCGCCATCCTGGGCATGCCCCCGCGCGCGTTCGAAGCAAGGCATGGCCCGCGGCTGTTCTGGAGGAAGCTGGCCGCCGCGCCCGACTTCTACGGCACGCTGCCGCTGCTGCCGGATGCGGAACAGCTGGTAGACGCCGTGCGCCACCTGGACCCCATCATCCTGACCGGCTGTCCCATGGGCGGCTGGGCCGAGGCCCAGAAGGAGGCCTGGGCCGCCCGCCATTTCCCCGACCTGCGCATCATCACCTGCATGGCCCGGAACAAGCGCGACCATGCCGAGCCCGGCGACATCCTGGTGGACGACACGCTGAAGCACCGCGCCCGCTGGGAGGACATGGGCGGGCTCTTCGTTCCGCACACCGACACCGCCTCGACGCTGGATAAGCTGCGGGCGATCCCTGAGTTGGGCCTCTAGCCTAGAACGGCAGCGGATTGCGCTGGCGGCTGTAGCTCATGGTGCCGATGTTGGCCCCCAGGCGCAGGCCGACGCCGGTGCGGATGGGCGCCAGAACGATGCCGTCGGCCTGTTGGTAGTTCACGCCCAGCCCGCCGATCAGATAGGCCGAGCCCTCGACACCGGGATAGCGGCGATAGATCATCTCGGGCTGGTACAGATAATAGACCAGGGTGAACACCCGGCTGACGTTGCCGCCTACGTCCCAGCCGATGGAGATGCCCTGCCAATAGACTTCGCGCGGCTCCCGCTCGGACTTCATGTAAAGCAGGCCCCGCCCGTAGCGCAGGCCCACGCCGGCCGCGCCCGCGCCCTCTTCGCCGGCGATGTAGGCGGTGGGAGCGTCGCCATAGTCCGAGAAGATGCGCTCGATCGCGCCGCCCAGGGCCTCGGCCGTCACGCCCATGAAGTTGGCGCCGGCCGCGACCAGTTCTTCGCGCGTATAGGCCGGCGGCGCCGTTCCGGCGGGGCCGCCCTGGCCGGGTTCGACGCCATAGGCGGGACGCGGTTGCTGAGCCGGCGCGGTGGCGCAGGCGCCGGCGGCCGAAGCGGCCAGGCCGGACAGGATCAGGTTACGGCGGTGCATGAGCGGCTCTCTCGGATTGAGACGGCGGGCTGGGATCGACAGCCTCGCCGCCCTTTGCGGCAGCCTTGCGGCCCCAAGGTTAACCGAACCTTGCCTTGCGCCGGTTCAGGCGCGCAGCTGCGCGCCCAGCTTTTCGCACGCCGCCACGATGCGGCCCGACAGCTGCTCGATCTCGGCGTCCGTCAGGGTGCGTTCGCGAGGTTGGATAACCACCTCAAGAGCAATGGACTTCTTGCCGTCCGGAACGCCCGCGCCCTGGTAGACGTCGAAGACCCGCACCTGATCGATCAGGGCCTTGTCGGCCGAGGCGGTCGCGCGGACCAGATCGCCGGCGGGCAGGCCCTCCTCCACAACGAAGGCGAAGTCCCGCGTCAGGGGCATCAGGTCGGGCAGCTGGGCGGCCGGTCGGGTTTTCCCGCCCTTGCGGCGCGGCTCGGGCACGGCGTCCAAGCGCACCTCAAAGGCGTAGAGAGGTCCGGGAACGTCCATGACCTTGAGCACGCCCGGGTGCAGCTGTCCGAACTCGGCGATGACCGCCTTGGGCCCCAGCTGCAGGCGCGCGGAACGGCCCGGATGCCACCAGGGGCCGCCCTGGCCCTGCACCATCTGCAGCGAGCCCACAGGCGCGCCCATCTGCTCCAACAGGGCCATCAGGTCCGCCTTCAGCTGGAACAGAGGATCGGCCCCCTTGCCGGACCAATGCCGCGGCGTCTGCCCGCTCATCAGCCCCGCGGCGACGGCCATCTGACCGCTGGGCGTATCGTCGCGAAAAACGGGGCCGACTTCGAACAATGCGAGGTCTGGAAAGCCCCGCGCCATGTTGCGTCCGGCCATGCGCATCAGCCCCGGCAGGGCCGAGGGACGCATGTAGTCGAGGTCGGAAGCGATGGGGTTGGCTAGGGCGAGGCTGTCATCCTCGCCGCCGCCGAACAGCCGGGCGTCGTCTCGTGACACGAAGGACCAGCCGATCACCTCGGACCAGCCCATGGCCGCCAAGGCGCGGCGGGCCGTGCGGACACGGCTCTGGGCCGGAGACAGCACGCCCGAGGCTTTCACCGTCTGTTCCGGCAGGGCGGTCGACTGGATTCGGTCATAGCCCAGGGTGCGCGCCACCTCCTCGACGAGATCGGCGGGACCCTCCACGTCGCGACGGAAGCTGGGCGGAGTCACGCGCCAGGGATCGTTGTCGCCGGAGACCTCGAACCCCAGGTCGATCAGGACGCGGCGCACCATCTCGGGGCGGACGGGGACTCCGGCGAGGCCCGGCACGCTGCGCCATTCGAAGTCGAACCCTTCAGGAGGCGCCGGCGCCTCCCCGGCGAAAGTGATCTGCGACGGCTCGCCCCCGCAGAACTCAAGGATCAGGCGGGTGGCCTGCTCTACGCCGGGGACCAGCGACTGGGGATCGACCGTGCGCGCGAACCGGTACTGGGCGTCGGAGTGGATGCCGAGGGTCCGCCCCGTCTGGGCCGTGACGATGGGGTCGAACCAGGCGCTCTCGATGAAGACGTCGGTCGTGCCCTCGTCGCAGCCGGTGGACTCGCCGCCCATGACGCCGCCCAGGCCGATGGGACGCTCGCCATTCGCGTCGGCGATGATGCACATCTGGTCGGACAGGTCGTAGGTTTTGCCGTCCAGGGCGATCAGTTGCTCGTCGGCATGGGGCGCGGGCGAGGCTTCGGCCGGGCCCTTCTCGGCCGATCCGCGTCCGGCGCGGGCGACGATGGTCTGACCGGACAGCTTGGCCAGATCATACACGTGCAGCGGCCGCGCGCGATCGTAGGAGATCAGGTTGGTCACATCGACCAGCGCATTGATTGGGCGAAGGCCGATCGCGCGCAGGCGCTGTTGCACCCACTCGGGCGAAGGCCCGTTCTTCACGCCGCGAATGACCCGACCGGCGAAGGCGGGGCACATCTGCGGCGCCTCCAGGCGAACCTCGATGGGGCAGGGGAAGCTTCCAGCCACGGGGCCGATGGCCGGCGTCTTGAAGCGGCCCAGACCGGCGGCGGCCAGATCCCGGGCGATGCCGACGACGCCCAGCCAGTCGGGGCGGTTGGGAGTCACCTCGAAGTCGATGACCGGGTCCGCGCCGAAGACCTCGGCCGCGGGCGTCCCCACCTTCAGATCGGCGGCGAGCTCGAGGATGCCGTCGCTCTCGTCGGACAGCTCCAGTTCAGAAGCCGAACACAGCATGCCGTTGGACACGACGCCCCGAACCGGCTTCTCGACCAGGGTCACCCCCAGGCCCGGCACATAGGCGCCGATGGGGGCGTAGATGGTCGTCAGGCCCGCCCGCGCGTTCGGCGCGCCGCAGACGATCTCCTTCATCCCATCGACGGTTTCGACCTGACAGACCTGCAGCCGGTCGGCGTTCGGATGCCGGGCGGCCTCGACGATGCGCGCGACGCTGAAGGGCTTCAGGCGGGACGCGGGGTCGGCGACGTGCTCGACCTCAAGACCGGCCATCGTCATGGCGTCGGCCACGGCCGACACGTCGGCGTCAGTCTCCAGGTGTTCCTTCAGCCAGGAGAGCGTGAACTTCATTGCACAGTCCCGCGCAGCAGAACCGCCTTCATCTGCTCGATGAAGCCGGGCGCGCCCGTATAGCCGATGGCCGCGAACTGGCAGTTGCGGAAGGCGCAGTTGCGGAAGGGCGCGGGGCCGATGGCTTGGCTAGAGGACAGCGGCTGGAAGAGGACGCTCAAGGGATCAGGCCCCGTGTAGCCCAGGTTGCAGGCGTCCATGGTGACGCCGTCCAGCGCCATCATCACGCCCGGCCCCTCGATGCGGCAGTTGACGAAGGTGCGCCCTTCGATCAGCGGCTTGCCGTTGATGAGCTCGTGCTTGAACAGCTCGAACAGCGAGATGGCCACGCCCTCGAAATATAGCTGCGAATAGTCCTCGCACGGGGTCCACTGGATGGGCTGCTGGGTCATGGTCGGGAGTCTCAGCTGAGGCCGGCGGCGGCCGAGGGCGCCGAAAGCGGTGAAAAGGCATAGTGGGACAGCCAGCGCACGTCGCCGGCGAACATGTCGCGCAGGTCCGGCATGCCGTACTTCAGCATGGCCAGGCGATCGACGCCCATGCCGAAGGCGAAGCCCTGGTATTCGACCGGGTCGATGCCGCAGTTGGCCAGGACCTTCGGGTGGACCATGCCGCAGCCCAGGATCTCCAGCCAGTCGTCACCCTGGCCGATGCGGATCTCGCCGCCAGATCGGTCGCAACGCACATCCATCTCGGCCGACGGCTCGGTGAACGGGAAGTGGTGGGGCCGGAAGCGCGTCTCGACGTCCTCCACCTCGAAGAAGCGGGCGACGGCCTGGGCGACGGTCCACTTCAGGTGGCCCATGTGGATGCCGCGGTCGATCACCAGCCCCTCGATCTGGTGGAACATGGGCGTGTGGGTGGCGTCGGAATCGCAGCGGTAGGTGCGGCCCGGCGCGACGATGCGGATGGGCGGCTGTTGCGACTGCATGACCCGCACCTGGACCGGGCTGGTGTGGGTGCGCAGCACCTTGCGCTCCTCGCCCTCGGCGGCCTTGAGGAAGAAGGTGTCGTGCATCTCGCGCGCCGGGTGGCGCGGCGGGAAATTAAGGGCCGTGAAGTTGTGCCAGTCGTCCTCGATGTCCGGCCCCTCGGCGACCGAGAAACCCATCTCGGCGAAGATCTCGATCAGCTCGTCCATGGCCTGCATGGTGGGGTGCAGCCCGCCCTTGTGGCGCGGCGGGGCCGGTAGGGTCAGGTCGACGCGCTCCGACGCGAGACGGGCCTCAAGCTCGGCCGCCTCGAGCTCGGCCTTCCGGGTGGAAAGGGCGGCTGAGACGCGGTCGCGCAGGCCGTTGATGCGCGGCCCCTGCTCGCGGCGCTCGTCCGGGGTCATGGCGCCCAGGCCCTTGAGCAGGCCGGAGATGGAGCCGGACTTGCCCAGGGCCGCGACGCGCAGCTCCTCCAGGCGGGCGGCGGTCTCCGCCGCGCCGATGGACTGGATCAGCTCCAGTTCGAGGTTTTCGAGGTCTGTGGTCATGGTCTGGTCCGTCTAGCGGCTGCGGCGCCAAGCAAAAAGCCCCCCGGCGCGGGGCCGAGGGGCTTTTGCATCTTCCGTGTTCGGAAAGGCTTAGGCCAGGGCCGCGCGCACCTTGTCGGCGATGGCCTTAAAGCCCGCCTGATCGGCGGCCATGGCGGCCAGGATCTTGCGGTCCAGCTCGATGCCGGCCTTGTTCAGGCCGTTGATGAACTGGGAATAGGTCATGCCTTCGGCGCGCGCCGCAGCGTTGATGCGCTGGATCCACAGGGCGCGGAAGCTGCGCTTCTTGTTGCGGCGGTCGCGGTAGGCGTACTGACCGGCCTTGTCCACCGCGGCCTTGGCGGCGCGGATGGTGTTCTTGCGGCGGCCGTAGAAGCCCTTGGCCTGCTCGAGAACCTTCTTGTGCTTGGCGTGGGACGTAACGCCCCGTTTCACGCGAGCCATGATCTTATTTCCTTCGGGAGCCCCTATCGCTCATCGCGCGGGGCGTGTCTTCAAACTGTGGTGGGATCGAGGTTCAGCCCGCGCCTTTAGGCGTAGGGCATGTAGGACTTGATCTTCGTGGCGTCCGCGTCCGACATCACCTGCGTGCCGCGGTTCTGACGGATGTACTTGGCGTTGTGGCTGATCAGGCGGTGGCGCTTGCCGGCCACGCCCGCCTTCACCTTGCCGGTGGCGGTCAGTTTGAAGCGCTTCTTGGCGCCCGATTTGGTCTTCAGCTTGTACTTAGACATTTCCCAGCGGGCTTTGCGGCCCGTCCTTCTAGATGGTCGTGATGGCCGCCCAGGCATGTCTAGGGCCCGGCGACCGGAAAGGCGGGGCTGATACGCCAAAGCCGCTACGAAAGCAAGGACTGCCGTGGCAGGGCGCCGGCTCGAAAACGCCGTGCCAAACCGCGCCATCTCCTTTCATGTCGTCATCAGGCCTGTCCGATCGGGCAGTGTGCGTCGCTCGGCGACGACGTGGACAAGCCTGCGCGAAAACCTGCTCGGAGCCAGGCGCCGCAAGGCTTGCCCGGTGGGCCGAAAGGGGCGTTAGCGCCAGGGTCAGGACGCAGGCGCCGCCGCCAACTCGGCCTGGCGCTTGCGGAAGGCGCGCCCGGCGTTCACCGCCATGACGGCGGCGGGAAGCGTCAGCAGGGCGCCCACCAGGAAGGGCCAGTTCGGTCCCAGGCCTGAGAACAGGGCGCCGGCGGCCATCGGACCCAGGATGCGCGCCGAGGACCCCGAGGCCATGTTCAGGCCCAGCATGGCGCCCTGACGGTCCGGCGGCGTCGAGCGCGAGATCAGGGCCGAGGTGTTGGGCATGAACATGCTCATGCCCAGGGCGCCCAGGCTCATCACCACGGGCACCATCCACCCGGCGGTGGTCAGCACCTGGGCCACAAGCGAGCCTCCGAAGAGCAGGGCCGCCGCGGCGATCACGCGCGCCTCGCCGAAGCGGCGCGCCAGACGCCCGGCGAGGAAGCCCTGGCCGAACACCGAGACCACCCCGACGACCATGAAGGACAGGCCCACCTCCCGCGCGCCCCAGCCGTAGCGGCTCTCGGCCCACAGGCCGAAGGCGGACTCCATGCCGGAGAAGGCCGCCATGTAGATCAGCGTCATCAGAAGGACGCGCGACACCACGGGGTTGGCCACGGCGTCCTGCAGCCCGCCCAGGAACCTGGGGCGGGGCGTGGTCGGATCGGCCTTGGCGCGGCTCTCCTTCAGGAAGATCAGCACGCCCACCGCCGCCAGGCCTGACAGCCCGGCCGCCACGAAGAGCGGAATCATGTAGCCGGCGTGGCCCAGTTCCGGACGCGTCAGAAGCCCGCCCATGGCCGGGCCGACGATGAATCCGAGACCGAAGGCCGCGCCCAAAAGGCCCATGCGTCCGGCCCGCTGCTCGGGCGGGGTCACGTCCGCCACGTAGCCCTGAATGGTCGAGATGTTCCCCGCGCCGAAGCCGGTCGCCAGCCGGATGAGAATGGCGATCCAGATGTCCGGGGCGAAGGCCAGCGCCACATAGCCCAGCGCATTGGCGGCCACCGTGGCCATCAGAACCGGCTTGCGGCCGATGCGGTCGGACAGGCGGCCCCACAGGGGCTCGGCGAAGAACTGGCCCAGCGAGTAGGCCGAGAACATCAGCGTCACCTGCCATTCAGGCGCGCCCAGGCTGGTCCCGAAGAAGGGCAGCAGCGGCACCACGAGGCCGAACCCCGCCAGGTTGACGAAGACGATCGAGAAGAGGATCGCCAGGGCTGCGATCGAGGTGGGGCGGGTAGCGGCGGACATGGCCCCCTTTACCGCCCGCTCCGGCGATGCGGAAAGAGCGCTGATCTGAAATTGAGACGCTACCCTCTAAAGCCTTTGTAACGAGCGAGGCGGCCGCCGCCCGGCTATGCTGACCTAATGCTGCGCACCCTGGCCTTTGGGGAGAACCTGAACCTCGCCGCGACGGGCGCCGGGGGGCGGGCGACGCTGAGCCTTCACACCGCCGGCGACGAGGCTGGTCTGCACGAGCACGCCGATGGGTACGTGCGCATCCTGCTGTGGGGCGCGCTCGAGGATGTGACCGCCACGGGCGTCTCGGAGTTCCGCGCCGGGCAACGCTCGCGACACCGCTCAGGGGACCGTCACGCCAATCGCATCGGCGCGGCGGGCGCCCTGTGCCTGAACTTGCACGGCGCGGCAGACGTGGATGGCTGGACCGACGGGCCTCTGGATGTGGGCGGCCGCATCGCCGCGCATGAACTGGCCTGGGCGCTGGTGCGGGAGGCTCCGCGTCAGGAAGTGGAGGCCCTGTCCGCGGAGCTTGAGGCGGTCGGCGCCGCGCCGCGCCCCGATCCCCAGGCGGTCTATCGGGCGATGGAGGCCCTGGCGGCCGGGGGGAGCGAAAGCCTGGGGCTGGAGCGGCTGGCGCTCCTCTGCGACCGGCATCCCACCCATCTGGCGCGGGCCTTTCGTAGGGCCACGGGCCTGTCCATCGGCGCCTGGAGCCGCCGCCTGCGCCTGACCCGCGCGGCGGGAGCCTTGCGGGCGAGTCGCGCCAGTATCGCCGAGATCGCGGCCCAGCACGGCTTTGCGGACCAGGCGCATCTGTGTCGGGACTTCCGCCGGGCCTTCGGCTGCCCCCCCAGCGCCTGGCGAGCGCGCTAGGGACGTTCAAGCCGCCGGGGCTTTCCGCGCGCAGGATCGGGGCCCGATTCATGGAGCCGTTCATGAGGTCCCTGCTGCTCGCGTCCCTCGCCCTGATCGCCGCCCTGGCCCCCGCAGCCCAGGCCGCGCCCTCCATCGCCGAGGCGCAAGCTCACTACATGGGCAATCGCGTCGCCCAGGCGGAAAGCGCCTTCGCCGAAATCGCGGACGATCCCGCAGCCAGCCCACGCGACCGCTCCGCCTCCGAACGCGCCCTGGCGCGCATCGCCTGGCTCATCGACGACCGCGCCGACCTCGCCCGGCCGCATGTGGCGCGCGCGCTGGCCACCGGAACCGACCTCTGCCTGACCCGCAGTCTGGCCGTCCGCATCGACCCGCCGTCCGGCCCGCAAGCCTTGCTGGCCGCAGCCGAGCTGGCCGCCGCGTGCGACGACCCCCAACGCGCGGATTCCTACCGCGTCGCCCTGCTTGATCTGGTGCTGGAGCGCATGCGCTCGGACCCCGCCGACGCCTGGGTCGCCGCCTATGGCCAGGTGCTGGCGCAGGTCGTTCCGGAAGGCGCCCAGTCCCAGCCCGCACTGCATCACCGTCTGGCCTACGCCGTGCTGGACGGCGACGCGGTCGCCGCGCTGACAGCCTGGCGCGGCTATTTCTGGCTTGAGGGCCGGGACATGCCGCCGGTCTTCGCTGACCGCTTCGACAGCGAGGTGTTTCCCCAAGGCCTCGGCCCCTCGGCCTCGCTCGCCGGTCGCCTGCGGCTGGTCGACCTGCTGATCCGTTCCGGATTCGGCCACGCCGCCGAAGCTTTTGCCACCCAGCAGGCCCTGGCCGAACGCGCGGGCGACGACCCCTCCTGGATCAGCGCCCAAACCTATTTCGCCCTCCGCCGCGATCTGACCGCAGCCGAACTGGCGGCCAACCGGCGCATGGCCCGCGGCCAAGACGCGACCGACTTTATCGCCGCGGTCCGCAGCCTCGGCCAACAGGCCTCGGGAGAGACCGAACCCGGTCCCATGCTGGCCGCGCTGGGCGAACGCTGGGGCCTCTACGGTTCGGTCGGGACCACCAGCGGCTATCCCAGCCTACACCTGGGCCACATCGTTCAGGACGACCGACGCGAGGTCCGCGGGTTCGGAGACGCTGCCCCCATCCGCTACATCGCGCTGGAGGGCATGATCGCCAACGGCTTCGAGACCTGGCTCTGGGACGGCGCGGCCGCCGCCGGCGGCTGGGCCTCGGGCGGCGACACCATCATCCAGATCCGGCCGGGCTACGCTGACGGCGTGCCCGCCGCCTGGACCATCTCACGGCCCTCGCCCGCGCGTGAAGAAGCCTTGGCCAACATCGCCCGGCTGGAGGCCCAGGACACGAGCGGCGACCCGGCCGCCCCTCATCCTTCGGTCCCCGCGCGGCTGCGCCTGCAGGGCATAGACGCCGTGGCGACCGCCCATCCGGACAGGCGCGGCTTCTTGGCGGCCTACTGGGATGCGATCCTCGGCTACAGCATCTTTCTGCACGAGGGCCGCCACGTACTGGACCAGCGGCTGGACCCCGCACCGCCCGCCGATCAGTTCGAGTACCGGGCCAAGCTGACCGAGCTCGGCTATTCGCCCCATGTGCGGCTGCCCCTGGCCACCATCCTGTCCGGCGTGACCGGGGCGGACAATCCGCACGCCGTGGGCAATCGACGGGTGCAGGAGGCCCTGACCGCGTGGATCGAGGCGAACCCCGACGAGGTCGCGGGCTATGACCCCGCCCGCCCCGCAGTGCTGCAGATCGACAAGCTCAGCGACGAGCAGATCCGCGCTGTCGCCCGCGCCCTCGATCCCCAGGGGCCGGACGGCCGCATCACGGTGACGGCGGACTAGAACGGAACGATCCGGGTGCGCCCCGGGTTGGGCCCTGCGTCAATCCCGCGCGCGTGCATTGCCATGGGGGCTGGGTTTCCCTAGATGGCCTCCTCGCGCGCGCCGGTCGCTCCGTCCCGCCGCCGCAGGATCAAGGACGGGCGCTCATATCCAGGGAAAACGCTGAGATGACCGCACCCGTACCCCCCAACTCCAAGGCCCAGCTGCTGCAGACCACGGTCGAGCACGTGGACATCACGTCCTTCGACGCCCGGCCGATCATCGACAACATGCGCAAGATGTCCTTCTCGAGCCGCGACACCGCGCGCGCGTCGGACATCTTCAACATGGCCATTGAGGATTCGGACTGCTCGCCCTGGCTGATCCTGGCCGGATCCACCTCGGCCGGCGGCTGCATGCACGTGTACCGCGACATGGTGAAGTACGGCATGATCGACGCCGTGGTCGCCACCGGCGCCTCCATTGTCGACATGGATTTCTTCGAGGCCCTGGGCTTCAAGCACTACCAGGCGTCCGGCCCGGTCGACGACAACGTGCTGCGCGACCACTACATCGACCGCATCTACGACACCTACATCGACGAGGAAGAGCTCCAGGCCTGCGACCACACCATCTTGGAGATCGCCAACCGGCTGCAGCCGCGCGGCTATTCCAGCCGTGAGTTCATCTGGGAGATGGGCAAGTGGCTGTCGGAGGGGAATGCGAAGAAGGAAGGCAGCCTGATCCAGACTGCCTATGAGATGGGCGTGCCGATCTTCTGCCCGGCCTTCGTCGACAGCTCGGCCGGCTTCGGCCTGGTCAAGCATCAGAAGGAGCGGGCCGCCGCGGGCCAGCCCTACATGATGCTGGACGCTATCGCTGACTTCCGCGAACTGACCGACATCAAGATCGCGGCGGGCACCACCGGCCTGTTCATGGTCGGCGGCGGGGTGCCGAAGAACTTCGCCCAGGACACGGTGGTCTGCGCCGAGATCCTCGGCGTCGAGGCCGAGATGCACAAGTACGCCGTGCAGATCACGGTCGCCGACGTGCGCGACGGCGCCTGCTCGTCCTCGACGCTGCAGGAGGCGGCCAGCTGGGGCAAGGTGTCGACCACCTATGAGCAGATGGTCTTCGCCGAGGCGACGACGGTCGTTCCGCTGATCGGCTCGGACGCCTATCACCGCCGCGGCTGGGAAAAGCGCACCCCGCGCCGCTGGCAGAAGCTGTTCGAGAAGCAGGCTTAATCGCCGCCCTCAAGCAGCAAGGCTCAGCGAGCCCATTAGAAAAGGGCGGGGAGCGATCCCCGCCCTTTGCACGTCGGCCTCAGTACATCCGGCAATAGTACCGGTACCCGTCGTGGGCCTGGTAGGTGCCGCTGTACGGATCGAACGAGCGATAGCGGCTGGCGCACCAGCGGCGCCATTCGGCGTCGTTGCGGTACCGGTCATAATAGGCCCGGTCGTCGTAGCTGCCGCGGATGTCGACGCCCAGCGCCTGACCGAGGATGGTGGCCAGCACGCCTAGCTCTGACGTTCCCGAGCCGTAATAGGGGTCCGTCCGTCCATAGTAACGGCCGCTCGAATAGGGGTAGCTGCTGCTGTAGCCGCCGTAGTTGTAGCCGCCATAGCTGTAGGGGTTGTAGCCGTACGAGCCGTAGCCGTACTGGCCCCTGTAAGGATCGCCGCGATAGTCGGGCGTGCCGTCATACGGCCGATGGCCGTACCGCTCCTGATAGCTCAGGCGTGACCAGCAGCGGTTGCGGTCCTCGTTGCGGTAGCAGTAGGCCGTCCAGTTGCGGCCGTAGCTGGTCTGGGCCTCGGCGGGGGCCGGGGCCATGGCCGCGGCGCTGAGCGCGAGGCCGGCCGTGGCGGCGCATGTGATCAGGACGTTTTTCATGTGGAACCTCCGTTAAGCGTCCGGTTCCCCCTGGACCCGGAAGAACGCCGCTCAGCCGATGAGGTTCTTAATCGTCCCGCTTGAGCGGCTTAGGACGCCTCGGCGCGCGCCGCGATCCAGGCGTCCACCCGCTGCTCCAGCAAGGACAGGGGCAGCGGTCCGTCGACCAGGATCAGGTCGTGGAAGGCCCGCACGTCAAAGCGGTCGCCCAGCCGCTGTTCGGCCCGGGCGCGCAGCTCACGCAGGCGCAGTTCGCCGATCTTGTAGCCCAGCGCCTGCCCCGGCCAGGAGACGTAGCGCTCCAGCTCGGTTTCGATGTTGTGCGGGGCCAGCGCCGAATTGTCCCGGAAACAGGCGCGGGCCTGCTCCAGGTCCCAGCCCAGCCAGTGGATGCCGGTGTCCGCCACCAGGCGGCAGGCGCGCCACATCTCGTAGCTGAGCTTGCCGAAGCGCTCGTAGGGATCGCGGTAGAAGCCCATCTCGACGCCCAGCCACTCGGAATACAGGCCCCAGCCTTCGGTGTAGGCCGTCACGTTGGCGTTGCGCCGGAAGAAGGGCTGCTCGCCCGCTTCCTGTTGCAGGGCGATCTGCAGGTGGTGGCCGGGCACGGCCTCATGCAGGGTCAGGGCCGGCAGCTCGTACAGGGGCCGCTGGTCCAGCCGCGAGGTGTTGACCATGTAGCCGCCGGCGCGGCCCTGGGCCATGCTGCCGGGAAAGTAGCGGCCGGTGGTGTAGTTGGCCTCGATCTCGGCGGGCACGGGCCTGACGCCATAGGGCAGGCGCGGCAGCGTCCCGAACAGGGCCGGCAGGCCGTCGTCGGCGCGCTTGGCCATCTCGCTGGCCTTCTCGAGCAGGTCTTCGTGCGTCTGGGCGTAGAAGCGCGGGTCGGTACGCAGGAAGGTCAGGAACTCGGCGAAGGTCCCGGTGAAGCCCGTCTCGCGGATCTGGACCTCCATTTCGGCGCGGATGCGGGCCACCTCGTCGAGGCCGATCTGATGGATCTGGTCCGGCGTCAGGTCCGTGGTGGTGTAGCCCCGGGCCAGCCAGGCGTAGAGTTCGCGCCCTCCTGGCCGGTCCCCGACGCCCAGAGTCTGCGGCGCGGCGGGGCGGTATTCGTCCACCACATAGTCCAGCCATTGCTGGCGGGCCTGGCGGATGGGGCCCGAGACCAGCGCCTCGGCTTCGGCGCGCAGGGCCGCCTGGCGATCAGCGGGGATCGAGGCGGGCAGGCTCCGCAGGGGCGCCATCAGGGGATCGTCCGCGATCGGGGTGGCCAGCACCGCCCGCGACAGTTCGATGAAGCGGTCGGTGATCAGGGCGGACTGCATCAGTCCCGTTTCGTGGCCCCTCCGGACGTTGGCCAGGCGCTGGGCGTAGTAGTCGGGCGCGGCCCTTAGGCGCTGAAGGTACCACTCGGCTTCCTGCGCGTTGGTGATGCGCGAGCTTTGCGCCACATAGGCCAGGTACTGGTCCGGTCCGCCCTCGGAATCGAAGCCGAGGCGGCTGGCGTCCAGCGCGACGCCCTCAAGGCTGTTGGACAGGCTCCAGACCAGGAAGGCGTGGTTGAGGCGCTCCTGCTCATTCAGGCCGGCCGCCTCGATGGCCTGCACCCGGTCGAGGAACTGCTGCATCACCGGTGCAGTGGCCAGCTCATGTTCGCGCGACGGGTCCGGCAGGCGCGCCTGGGCCTCGTCATCGCCTTCCTCTCCGGCCGACAGCGGATCCTCCTGCTGCAGCCAGGCGTCGTACTCTCGGATCAGGTCGGCCAGGCGCGCCGAGGCTTCGGAAGGCGCCGCCGCCTGCGCCTCATCCTGGGCTCGGGCCTCACTTGCGAGAGGGGCGCCGAGGGCAAGGCCCAGGATCAGGCCGGACGTCACGAGGCGGATGCGGGTCATAGGGGTCTCCGGTCGGAATCGTCATCGGCGCCCAGGACGTGGGCATGGGTCTGCAGCTGCAGATCGGCGCGCAGCAGGTCCTCCATGCGCGGACTGCTCTCGCGTGCGGCGACCACGAAGCGCTCGTCGTCGTCCCACAATTCGCGCAGCTCCTCGAACATGCGCTCGTCATAGCGGCGGAACAGGCGGGCGGCCCGTTCGGCCCGGTAGGCGCGCCAGCCCAGCGCCTTCAGCGCCTCGGCGCCCATGGCCAGTCCGCCCTCGAAGGTCTCGCGCTCGATGACGTGGGCGCCCTTGGCCAGCAGCTCGTAGGCGTGGCGGCGGTCGAAGGCGCGGGCAAGGACCTCGAGGTTTGGGAACATTTCCCGCGCGGTCTCGACGATCTGCAGGGCCTTCTCCTTGTCATCGATGGCGATGACCAGAATGCGGGCCTGGGCGGCGCCGGCGGCGCGCAGTAGATCAGGGCGGGCGGCGTCGCCGTAATAGGTGCGGCGGCCGAACCGCTTCAGAAGGGCGATCTGTTCGACCGACACGTCCAGGGTCGAGACCTTGAGGCCGTGCGCCATGAGCAGGCGCGTGACCACCTGGCCGAAGCGGCCGTAGCCGGCCACGATGGCGTCCGGCGCTTCATGCTCGAAGGCGTTGTCCTCCGGCGCCTGGGTCTCCACGCGCGGACGGCTCAGCCTCTGCCAGGCCGACAGAAGCAGGGGCGTGGCCGCCATCGACAGGGCGACGACCGCCGTCAGCGTCCCGGCCAGCGCACCATCGATCAGCGCCGCGGCGATGGCCGCCGTCAGCAGGACGAAGACGAACTCCCCGCCCTGGGCCAGGGCGACGGCGCTGGTGGCGGCGTCGCGGGTCGGCAACCTGAAGAGCTTGGCGGCGGCGAAGGCGCCCGCGAACTTCAGCGCCATCAGACCCGCCGTCAGGCCGAAGATCACGGCGGGCTGGGACGCCACGAGCGGCAGGTTCACACCCGCCCCTACGGCTATGAAGAAGACGCCCATCAGCAGCCCGCGGAACGGCTCTATGTCCGTCTCCAGCTCGCGGCGGAACTCGCTCTCGGACAGGACGACGCCCGCCAGGAAGGCGCCCAGCGCCGCCGACAGGCCCACCGCCTGCATCAGCAGGGCGGCGCCGACCACGATCAGGAGGGCGAAGGCGGTGAAGGCCTCGCGCAGCTCGGCGCGGGCGATGATCCGGAACACCGGCGGGGTCAGGAACAGTCCGGCCGCCACCACGGCCGCGACCGCGCCCAGCCCGCCCAGCGCCTGAATCCAGCCGGGCTGGTGCGCCAGCAGGCTGGCGGCGTGGCCGCCCGCCTCGGCGCCATGACCGTCGCCCAGCAGGGGCAGGACCGCCAGCAGCGGGATCACCGCCAGGTCCTGGAACAGCAGGGTGCCGAACGCCGACGCGCCGACGGTGCCGCGCCGCAGGCCGCGCTCCTCGAGCAGTTGCAGGACGAGCGCCGTCGAGGACAGGGCCAGGATGAAGCCCGCCACCCCGGCCGTGCGAGGCTCAAGGCCCAGGGCCAGCCCCGCCAGGGTCAGCAGCACGCCGGTGATCGCCACCTGGGCCAGGCCGACGCCGAAGATGGCCCCCTTCATCCGCCAAAGGAGGGCCGGCTGCATCTCCAGCCCGATGATGAACAGCAGGATGACGACGCCGAACTCGGCGGCGTGGCCCACGTCCTCCACATCGCCCGCCAGGCCCAGGACGAACGGCCCGATCAGAACGCCGGCGATCAGATACCCCAGGATCGAGCCCAGCCCGGCGCGTTTGGCCAGGGGCGCGGCCAGGGCCGCCGCCGCGAGGTAGACGAGGATCTGGGCCAGCAGGCTCGCGCTCATCGTCCCAGGCCCCCCAACCAGTCCGAATAGGCCGCCGCGGCGCGCTTGAGCGCGGCCTGATCCGTCAGGTCGGCGTCGCGCACGATGAAGGGCTCGGCCCAGCGCATGCCGCAAAGTCGAGCGGTCAGTTCGAGCGGGCGTAGAAGAAGGCCGACGTCCTTGGCGGTCAGCCCCTCAGTCTGCCGCGCCAGCGCGCCGCCGCCCGTCGAGACGGCGCAGCCCAGCGTCTTGCAGCGCAGCCGCTCCCCTTTGTCGCCATAGGCGAAGCCGTGCGTCAGCACGACGTCCAGCCATTCCTTCAGAAGGGCCGGGGCGGCGTACCAGTAGAAGGGAAACTGCAGGACCAGATGATCGTAGCCGGCCAGGTCGGCCTGCTCTGCCGGCGCATCGACGGCGAAGTCTGGGTAGGTCTCATAGAGGTCGCGCACCGCGACGCCGGGCGTCGCCTCAGCGGCCGCCGCCAGCGGTGGATGGATGCGAGCCTGCTCCAGCGCCGGATGGGCCAGGATCACCAGTGTGCGCGCCGTCCCGTCCATCCGCCCTCCCGTGGGGCCAATCTAGGGAGGGCGGGGGCGGCCCGGCAAGGGCCGCTTCGGGCCCTTAGGCCTCGGCGGCCTTGGCGCGGTGGGCTTCCATGCCGGTGCGGATCAGTTCGGCGGCCTCCGCGGCGTCGGCCCAGCGGTGCACCTTCACCGACTTGCCCTTCTCCAGATCCTTGTAGCGGGTGAAGAAGTGCTCGATCTGCTCCAGCAGGATGCTGGGCAGCTGCCGGTAGCTGGCGATGTCCGAATAGAACGGGTTCAGCTTGTCGACCGGGACGGCCAGGATCTTTTCGTCGCCGCCGGCCTCGTCCGTCATCATCAAAGCGCCGATCGGGCGCGCGCGGATGATGCAGCCCGGCACCACGGGCGTCGGGTTGATGACCAGCACGTCGCAGGGGTCGCCGTCATCAGCCAGGGTGTGGGGCACGAAGCCGTAGTTGCCCGGATAGTACATGGCCGTGTGAAGGAACCGGTCCACGAACAGGGCGCCGGACGCCTTGTCCATCTCGTACTTCACCGGCAGGCCCCCTTGCGGGATTTCGATGATGACGTTGACGTCCCAAGGGGGGTTGGGGCCGACGGGCACGGCGTCGATGTTCATGGCTTCAAGATCCGGGCAGGCGTGTGGGGAGGGCGCGCCTTTTAGGTCCCAAGCGGGCCGTTCACAAGCGTCGCCAAAGCTTCGGCGTAGGCCTAGAGTGCGGCCATGGACCTCAGCGGCATGACGGCGATGGATTGGGCGGGCCTTGTGGCCTTCGCCATCGGCTGGCTGGCCTATGAGCCGGTGCTGAGCGTCGTTACGCGCCAGGGCGGCTCCATCAACGGCCACATGCAGGTGGTGCGCCGCGCCTGGATGGCGGCCATGACCGTGCGCGAGAACCGTCTGCTGGACAGCCAGTTGATGGGACATTCAATCAACTCGGCCTCCTTCTTCGCCTCGGCCAACCTCCTGCTGATCGCGGCTGTGGGCGGCTTCCTGATCGGGGGGCGGTCGGTGACGGAGCTGGTGGGCGACGCGCCGGTGGCCGAAGCGCTGCGCAGCCTGGTCGAGGCCAAGCTGGCCCTGGTCATCGTCTGCCTGGTCAGGGGTTTCCTCGACTTCACCTGGTCGATCCGCCAGATGAACTACACCCTGGCGCTGATAGGGGCGACGCCTGAAGCGGAGCAGGCCGAGGCGGCCCGCGCCGCCTTCGCCGAAGCGGCCGAGCGGGTGCTGAACCCGGCCCTGACCGCCTTCAGCCGCGGCGTGCGCGGCTATTACTTCGCGCTTGCAGCAGCGGCGTGGATGTTCGGCGGTGTGGCGCTGCTGGCGGCGTCCCTGGCCGTGCTGGCGCTGCTGATTTGGCGTCAGGGCTTTTCTGCGGCGGCTCAGGGCATACGCGGCAGCGCGGTCCATATCGATGGTGCGGCGCACAAATAGGGCTTGACGTTTTTGCGCTGCAGCGTAGTCTTTAGCCACGGCCTAGCGCCGTGGCCCTCATTGGGCGTTTCCTCCCTATCGACTTTCGCCGCGCCGGTTCCGGCGCGGCTTTTTTATGTGCTGAGGTCCAGCATCAGCAGACCCCGGGCGACCTGGTGCAGGTCCGAGCGCAGCCGCTCGAACCCGGCGTTTGGCTCCAGGGTGTCCGGATCCAGGTAAAGGCTGCGATCGATCTCGATCTGAAGCGCGTGCACGCCTTCCCCGGGTCGGCCCCAGGCCTGGGTGGTCCACCCCCCGGCATAGGGGGCGTTCAGCCCCACCTGATAGCCCCGCGCCTGGAACAGCCGCTTGGCGGAACCGGTCAGCGCGCTGGCGCACGATGCGCCGTGCCGGTCACCCAGGACGATGAGGCGTTGGGCTCTCTGACCCCCGGGGCTCGGCATGGAGTGCCAGTCGATGACCGCCGCCCAGCCGTGCTCGGCCTGGGCTTCCCTGACCAGTGCGGTCAGGGCGTCGTGATAGGGTCGGTGTACGGCGGCGATGCGGGCTTCCACCTCGGCCGGCTTCAGCGGCTCGGCGTAGATGTCCTGACCCTCGCCGACGCGGCGGGGCACCACGCCGAACCCCGCCTCGGCCCGAGGCGAACCCGCGCCCGGAAGCCCTACCAGCGCGGGATCCAGGTCACTCGGACCCCGGTTCACATCCACATAGGCGCGGGCGATCCGGTTCAGGATCAGGGTGGCGCCCAGGCCTTCCATCCCCGCGATCAGCCGGTCCACCAGCGCGTCCTCAGAGCCGCGCAGGGCCCTGGCGTCCAGCATGCTGACCGCGCGCAGGGCCTCGGGATAGATCGTGCCGGCGTGGGGCGAGGCGAAGATGAAGGGCCCGGCCCGACCCGCCGGGCGGCGCACCTCGACCGGCGGCGGCAGATCGGCGATCATGGCCGCTCTTTCACGAGCGGTTTACGCGCGGTCAATAGGGTGCGCTCGTTGACTGCACCCGAGCGGAGCCCATGGCGCACATCCTTTTGGCCGAAGACGACGGCTCTCTTCGTGGTTTCCTGGCGCGGGCGCTGGAGCGCGCCGGCCATACCGTGGTCGTCTGCGAGAACGGCGACGAGGCGGTGGCGGCGCTCGAAGACGGTCACTACGATCTGCTGCTCACCGACATCGTCATGCCCGGCGCGGACGGCATCGAGGTGGCCCGTCTGGCGGCCCTGAAGCAGCCGGGCCTGCGCATCATGTTCATCACGGGCTTCGCGGCCGTCGCCCTGACCGCGGCCCAGGCCGCGCCCCAGGCAAAGGTGCTGTCCAAGCCGGTGCACCTGCGCGAGATCGTCTCCGAGGTGGAGCGGATGATCGCCGCCTGACGTTGACGGGCCGCGCGGCTTGAGCGCATGAGCCGCGCCATGCCCTGCCGTCTCTATCTGATCACGCCGCCGACGATCGAGGATGCGAGCGCCTTTCTGCCACGGCTGGACGCCGCCCTGGCGGGCGGCGACGTGGCCGCCGTGCAGATCAGGCTGAAGCCGGCCTCGGACGCCCACATCCTGGAGGTGGGCCGCGCCTTGGTTCCGCATATTCAGGCCGGGGGCGTGGCCGTTCTGCTGAACGACCGGCCGGACCTGGCGGCGCAGCTGGGCTGCGACGGGGTCCACCTGGGCCAGAGCGACGCCAGCCTTGCCGAAGCCCGGCGACAGCTGGGGCGGGACGCCATGATCGGCGTGACCTGTCACGATAGCCGGCACCTGGCCATGGAGGCCGCCGAGGCTGGCGCGGACTATGTGGCCTTCGGCGCCTTCTTCCCGACCACGACCAAGGACACGGTTCACCGGCCGGACCCTGAGATCCTGACCATATGGCAGGAGACGATGCAGACGCCCTGCGTCGCCATCGGCGGGATCAATGCGGACAATGCGGAGCTGCTGGCCAGCGCGGGCGCCGATTTCATCGCCGTATCGTCAGCCGTGTGGGACGCCGCTGATCCGGGCGACGCCGTGGCCCGGCTGAACGCCGCCCTCGCCAGGGCCGCCGGCTAACGCACGGACCCGAAGGTCAGACGCTCGGGTCTGCGCGACGCCCGGATCAGGGCGGCGCCTGGGTAGTCCGAGGGCTTGAAATAAGGATGCCCGCCCCGTAGCGGCAGGGCTCCGCCCGCCCCGCCCTCGACGCGGGCGGACCCGGCGCCCCTCAGGATCACCGCGTCGAGCCGAGGCGCGGCGAAACCCAGCACCCCCGCCGCGCGACGCATGGCGACCGCCGCCTGCTCCAGCGCGGCGGCCAAGGCCGGCGCTGAGATGGCCTGGCTGGCCGGCACGTTCGGCTGCATTTCCATGTTGACGCCAAGGCTCGTTCCCGGCGGCACGTCAAAACCGATCTGGCCGTCCCGCCACTGGGCCAGGCTGGGCATGGGCGCGCGGCCGTCCTGGCCCACGGTGATCGGCGTCCGCGCGCCGTTCAGCAGGATGTAGCCGGTCAGGCCCCGTGCGGGTTGGTCGTTTCGCGTCACGTAGTAGGCCAGGGTGAAGCGGTCGCGCTGGTTCGCCGGCAAACCGAGGTAGCGGTCGAGATAAGGAAAGACGCGCCGCACGGCCACGGTGCGAGGCGCGTCCTGTGCCAACGCAGGGCCCGCCGCAGCGATGGCGATGCCGGCGACGAGCGTTCGGCGTGAGATATTCGAGGTCATGGCCTGACCACTCCGGCTGGGCGCCCCCGCCCGTCCGACCCGGATGAGGCCTGCGGCAAGGCTGGCCGTCAAGCGCCTTCGCCCGAGCCGGTCTGAACTTCGCGCACGCCGATATGGGCCTGCGGATTGATGGGACGACCGGCGGCGCGCATTTCGAAATGCAGGTGCGGTCCGGTGGAATGGCCGGTGGAGCCGACCGCGCCCAGGCGCTGGCCCGGCACGACCGAAGCGCCCCGGCTGACCGACGGATCGATCTCGGACAGATGGCCGTAGAGCGTGACCATGCCGTCCTCGTGCTCGACCACGACATAGCGGCCGTAGCCGCCGCCCGAGAGCCCCGCCCTGAGGACCCGCCCGCCCGAGGCGGCCAGGACCGGCGTGCCCAGGGGCGCGGCGATGTCGACGCCGGCGTGAAGGCGGGCCCGCTCCTCGTCGGCGAGGCGGCGATGGCCGAAGCGGGAGTTGACGTCGTAACCGCGCACGGGGAGCAGCCAGGGCTCGACCACGGTGGGCGGCGCCGGCTCGGGCAGGCCGCGCGCCTCGCGCCACTGGCGCGCCAACCAGTCGTTGGGCGCCGACGCCATGGCCAGGCCGCCGACGGTCAGCAGCGTCATCAGGTGGCCCAGCCGCACCAGGGCGGCGCGCGCCATGCGGGCGCGGCGGCTCGCGCGGCGGGTGGGTCGGTCAAAGACGGGGCGGTTCAGGACGAGGGTCATGCGCCAACGAAAAACGGCGGACGCCTGAAACGCCCGCCGTGCATTTTAAACGCTCGTCGCCGTTTAGCGATAGACCACCTGGGCCAGCTGGGCGTAGGGCACCGGCTCGGCCGGGCCTTCCTCAAGCGAAGCCAGGATACGCTCGCCGTTCTCGCCCTCGGGGACGATGTCACGCAGAGCCAGGGTCCGGCCCAGGAAGCGCTGGGGGTCGACCTGCTGGCCGTTGCGGCGGATTTCGAAGTGCAGGTGCGGGCCGGTCACGCGACCGGTGGAGCCGACCTTGCCCAGCTCGGCGCCGGCGGCGACGGCGTCGCCTTCCGCGACATGGATGCGCGACAGGTGGGCGTAGAAGGAGGTCAGGCCGTTGGCGTGACGCACTTCCACATAACGGCCGTAGGAGCTGGAGTTGCCCACGCCGACCACTTCGCCCTCTGCGACGGCCAGAACCGGCGAGCCGGTGGGCGCGGCGTAGTCGACGCCTTCATGCATGCGGGCTCGGCGCTCGTAGGACAGGCGGCGCAGGCCGAAGCGCGAGTTGATGTCGTAGCCGTCGACGGGCGCGGCGAAGGAAATGGTCCGCGCCACGGCGGCGGTGGCCGCTCGCACATCGATGTCCGCCTTGGCCGAGGCTTCACGCACAAACAGCAGCGACAGCACGGCCACGAGAAGGGCGCCCAGGCTGACCAGCACGGCGCGACGCACATCGAACACCGCGGTCACGGCGAGTTTCTTACGCAAGAGGCTCCTCCTTCAGAGTCCTTGCGGCCGGAAAGCTGAACCGACCGGATTAAATCGTCATGGAATCAGCGACGCCCCGCCGAGATGACGTGGGCAGTCATATGCGGGTGTTCACCACGAGAGAACACGGGGCGGGTTGTCGCAGGCGCGGAACTATTCAGTCGCTCTGTGGATTATCCGCCGTTCACTCGAAATGTTGCTCAAGTATCACTAGGCGTTGCTGTAGGGTCACGCAGGGGGCGCCTCATGCCCCCTGAAACTGCAGGGCCGCGAGCCGCGCGTAGAGGCCGCCCTGGGCGACGAGACCGGCGTGATCGCCTTCCTCCACGACGCGGCCCTCATCCATAACGACGATGCGGTCCGCCTTGAGCACCGTGGCCAGACGATGGGCGATGACCAGGGTGGTGCGTCCTTCCATGGCCCGCTCCAGCGCCAGCTGAACCAGCCGCTCATTCTCGGCGTCGAGGGCGCTGGTGGCTTCGTCCAGCAAGAGCAGGGGCGCCTCGCGCACCAGGGCGCGCGCGATGGCCAGGCGCTGACGCTGACCACCCGACAGGCTGCGGCCGCGCTCGCCCAGGGGGGCGTTCAGCCCGCCCGGGAGGCGCTCAAGAAAACTCCAGGCCTGGGCCGCCTCGGCGGCGCGGCGCGCCTCGTCCTCCGACAGGGGTTCGCGGCCGAAACGGATATTGTCGAGCGCCGAGCCGGTGAACAGGGGCGCGTCCTGGGCCACCCAGGCCATGCGGCCGCGCACCTCGGCCGGATCGGCCTGGCGAAGATCGACGCCGTCGAGCCGCACGACGCCCCGATCCGGATCGTAGAAGCGCAGCAGCAGACGGAAGACCGTCGATTTGCCTGAGCCGGAGGGGCCGACCAGGGCTACGGTCTCGCCAGGTCGGACATGCAGGGAGAAGCCGCGCAGGGCCGGCAGGTCGGGCCGGCCCGGATAACTGAACTCCACATCCTCCAAGGTCACCTCGCCCACAGCCGGCTGCGGCAGGGGCTGCGGCGCGGCCGGAGCGGTGATCTGGGGCTGGATGGCCAAAAGCTCGTCGATGCGCTCCATGGCGCCGGCGGCCTTCTGCACATCGCCCCAGGTCTCGCCCAGCGCCCCCACGGCCCCCGCCGCGAAAACGGCCAGGAGGACGAACTGGAGCAAGGCGCCCTCGCTCATGTTCCCGCTGACCACGTCGCGCGCGCCCAGCCACAGCACCGCGGTGACGCCGCCGAAGACGACGCAGATCATCAGAGCCGTCATGAAGGCGCGCGCGCGCATCCGGCGCAGCGAGACGCCGAAGGCGCCCTCGACCGCGTCGCTGAAACGGGACGAAGCCTTGCCCTCGCGGCCAAAGGCCTGGACCGTCTCGAGCGCATCGAGACTTTCACCCGCCAGGCCCACGGCCTCGGCGAAGCGGTCCTGGCTTTCAACGGTCAGGCGGCGCACCCGCCGGGCGTAAAGGAACAGCGGCCCCAGCACGAAGGGAAAGCCCGCAAGCACCAGGGCGGTCAGCTTGGGGCTGACGATGAAGAGCAGGATGACGGCCCCGATCAGCGTCAGCAGGTTGCGCAGGGCGAAGGAGACAGAGGTGGTCAGAAGATTGTCGACGATCTGCACGTCGGTGGTCAGGCGCGACAAAACCTCGCCCGTGCGCAGCGAGGACAGGTGCGCGCGGTCCAGCCTGAGGATGGAGGCGAAAACCGCTTCGCGCAGGTCGGCGATGATGCGCTCGCCGGTCTTGGTGACGAAGAAGTAGCGCAGGGCCGTGGCCAGCCCCAGCACCACCGCGTTCGCGCCGAGGATCAGGAACCAGACGCCGATCCCGGATTCGTCGCGCGCCATGAAGCCGTGATCGATCGTCAGCCGGGCCGTGACCGTCAGGGCCAGAGATGCGGCGGACGAGACGATGAGGAAGAGGCCGGCCAGGGCCGCGTCGGACCAGCGGCGCAGGGCGTAAGGCGCCAGGCGCGCCAGCGGGCGGATGTCGCGCCGCTTGCCGCGCCGGTCGGCCTGTTCCTCCAGTTGCGCGGCCAGGACGGCGCCCTGGCCGGGGCGGTCGCGCGTCAGATCGCCCGGTTCACTCATACGACCAATGGCCCCCGGCGTCGCCGCCCCTTGAATCCCGACAGCCGCTCCTGTAAGGAGCCGCCTCTTCCCGCCCGAACCCGGGCGGGATTTCCATTTGCGCGTTCTCGCCAGCCACGGCGAGGCCGCCCCTTCCAGATTTACCCGCCGGGACGCCCACGCCGATGAAACAGGACACCCATCCCGACTATCACTTCATCACCGTGGTGATGACCGACGGCACGACCTACCAGACCCGTTCGACCTACGGCAAGGAAGGCGCGACCCTGAACCTGGACATCGATCCGAAGACGCATCCGGCCTGGACCGGCGGCAACCAGCAGCTGCTGGACCGCGGCGGCCGCGTGTCGCGCTTCGCGGCGAAGTACGGCGGCTTCCTCAAGAAGTAATCCGGCCACAGGCTGCAACAAACCCGCATGGGAGGGCGTTGGCCGAAGGGTCAGCGCCCTTTCTGTTTTGGATCACGCTGATAGAGTTAAGTCCGCTTTCGCTACGGGGATCGACACGTGGGGATCAACAGACGCGACATGGCTCTGACGCTGGGGGCGGCGGCGACCGCCGTCTCGGCCGCCTGCGCGCAGGCCCAGCCCAGCGGACAGAACCAGCGCCAGTCCACCTATCCGACGCCGCCGTCCAACGGGACGCTTCCTCAGGCGGCGGCCATTTCGCGCGCGCCGGCGGCGCTGCGCGCCGACCTGACCCGGATTTACGAGGCGACGGGCGGACGCCCCCTGTGGACCGGGCCGCTGGCCCAGAGCCTGGCCGCCGCGGTGAGCCAGGCCTACAGGCACGGCCTGGACCCCCAGGCCTATGGCGGCGACCGGCTGCTGAACGGGTCCGCCTCGGACGTGGATCTGACGGTGGCGGCCCTCAACTACGCCAAGGTGCTGTCCGAGGGGTCGGTCGATCCCACCACGGTCGAAGACCTGTGGGAGATGCGCAGGAACTCGGCGGACCTGGCCTCGGGTCTGCTGTCCGCCACGTCGCAGAACCGCGTCGGCGACTGGCTTGAAAGCCTGGCGCCGGACGACATCGGCTATCGCAACCTGTCCGAGGGTTATGTCCGCTATCGCCAGATCGCTGAACGCGGCGGCTGGCCGACCTTCCGCCAGGGCGGCAAGATCGAGCCGGGCCAGTCCGACCCGCGCCTGCCCGCAATCAAGGCCCGCCTTCTGGCCGAGGGGGACCTGAGCCCGGCGGACGAGCTGTCCCTGAGCGGCGAGGGTGACCTCTATGGGCCGACCCTGGAGCGCGGCGTCCGCGCCTTCCAGCTGCGTCACGGCCTGTTGGTGGACGGCATCATCGGCGAGGGCACCCAGTCCGCCCTGTCCGCCAGCGCCATGGACCGCGCCCGTCAGATCGCCCTGAACCTGGAGCGCCGCCGCTGGCTGGCCCGCGACGTGGCGCCTGAACGCATCGAGGTGAATACGGCCGCGGCCATCATGGTCTACTGGAAGGACGCCCGGCCGGTGCACTCGAACCGGGTGATCGTTGGGACGGCGCGCAACCAGACGCCCAGCCTGGAGAAGCCCTTCGCCTCGGTGGTGGCCAATCCGCCCTGGTATGTGCCCATGTCGATCGCGCGCAGCGAGATCCTGCCGCGCGGGCCGGGCTATCTGCGCAACAACAACATGTATGTGGTGGACGGACGCGTCATCCAGCGCGCCAGTCCGTCCAGCGCCCTGGGCCTGGTCAAGTTCGAACTGGTCGACAGCTACGCCATCTTCCTGCACGACACCCCGACCAAGCCGCTCTTCCGTCACGCTTTCCGGCACAGGAGCCACGGCTGTGTGCGGGTCGAGAACGCGGTGGAGTTCGCGCGCCTTCTGCTGTCGCCGGATCCGGAGCGGCTGGCGCGTTTCGACGCGGCGCTGGACTCCCGGAACACCACGCGCGTCGATACGGGCCGAAGCATCTCGGTGCGCCTGCTCTACTGGACGGCGTTCGTGACCGGTCAGGGAGCGGTGGCCTTCCGCGAGGATGTCTATCAGCGCGACCAGCGCCTGGCCGAAGCGCTGGGCATCGCGGTGAACCTGCCCCGGGCGGTGGATGACGGCCGCAATGATCCGGCGGACGTCGGGCCGTAGCGGCTGGCGAACCCGCGGCGAAGAGCGCATATTCGGCCCATGATCGACGAGATCTACAGCGATCGCATCCTGAGGCTGGCCGCCAATATGCCGCGCGCCGGGCGTTTGCCTGCGCCCCAGGGCACGGGCGAGCAGACCGCCAAGCTGTGCGGCAGCCGCGCCGTGGTGGACGTGACGCTGGACGACCAGGATCGGATCGCCGGGTTCGCGCAGGAGGTCAAGGCCTGCGCTCTGGGCCAGGCCGCCGCCGCCGTGCTGGGCGAGATGGTCATCGGCGCCTCGGTCAAAGAGCTGGTCGACGCGCGCGATGCGCTCATGGCCATGCTGAAGCACGGCGCGCCGCCGCCGGCCGGCCGGTTCGCCGGTCTGGCCGTGCTGGAGTGCGTGCGCGACTATCCCGCCCGCCACGCCTCGACCCTGGTGGCCTTCGACGCCGCCGTGGCCGCCGTGCGCCAGGCCCAGAGCACACGAACTAGCCTCGCCGGCGCGGCTTGATCGCCGGGGGCGCGGAGGCGATAAGCCGCGCGATCCTGTCTCCAGGCGAAGCGCCGGCATGAACCTCTACGAACGCAGCGTGCGCGTGGCCCACCGGGCCTACAAGCTGACGCTGTCGCCGCTGATCGGGCGGCAGTGCCGTTTTCTTCCGACCTGTTCGGACTATGCGGCCGAGGCCCTGATCACCCACGGTCCGTGGCGCGGCGGCTGGCTGACGACGCGCAGGCTGTGCAGGTGTCACCCATTCGGCGGTCACGGCTATGATCCCGTGCCGCCAGCCGCCCCAAGGGGCGGAGCTAAGGCTGAGAAATGATCGAACTCGAATTCCCCGACGGCGCCAAACGCCAGTTTGAAAAAGGCGCGACGGGCCTGGAGGTGGCCAGGGCCATCTCGCCGTCCCTGGCCAAGAAAGCCGCCCTGATCGAGCTGGACGGCGAACTGCGCGACCTGATGCGCCCCATCGAGGCGGACGGACGCATCCGCATCCTCACCCGCGATGCCCCCGAGGCGCTGGAGACCATCCGCCACGACACGGCCCACGTGCTGGCCGAGGCGGTGCAGGAGCTGTTCCCCGGCACCCAGGTGACCATCGGCCCATCGATAGAGGACGGATTCTATTACGACTTCGCCCGGGATGAGCCTTTCTCCATCGACGATTTCCCCAAGATCGAAGCCAAGATGCGCGAGATCGTCGAGCGCGACGCGCCCATCGTGCGCGAGGTTTGGGACCGGGACGAGGCCATCGCCCACTTCGAGAAGATCGGCGAGGCCTACAAGGCCGAGATCATACGCGACCTGCCCGAGGGCGAGGAGATCACCCTCTATCGCCAGGGAGACTGGTTGGACCTGTGCCGGGGGCCGCACTTCCCCTCGACGCGCCACGTGGGCAAGGCCTTCAAGCTGACGAAGCTGGCCGGGGCCTACTGGCGGGGCGATCACCGAAACGCCCAGCTGCAGCGCATGTACGGCACGGCTTGGGCCTCCCAGGAGGACCTCGACGCCTATCTGAAGCGGGTCGAGGAGGCCGAGAAGCGCGACCACCGAAAGCTGGGCCGTCAGATGAACCTCTTCCACATGCAGGAAGAGGGGCGCGGCATGGTCTTCTGGCACCCCAAGGGGTGGCGGCTGTGGCTGACGCTCGAGGCCTACATGCGCCGGCGCCTGGCCGAGGCGGGCTACACCGAGGTGAAGACGCCCCAGGTGCTGGAGCGCGGCTTCTGGGAGGCTTCAGGCCACTGGGACAAGTACCGCCCCAACATGTTCGTCTGCGAGACGGAGGAGGGCGAGGTCCTGTCGCTGAAGCCCATGAACTGTCCGGGCCACGTGCAGATCTTCGATCACGGCCAGCGCAGCTATCGCGAACTGCCCATCCGCATGGCCGAGTTCGGGGCCTGTCACCGGTACGAGCCGTCGGGGTCTCTGCACGGCCTGATGCGGGTGCGCGGCTTCACCCAGGACGACGCCCACATCTTCTGCCGCGAAGACCAGATCGTCGAGGAGACGGCCGCCTTCATCCAGCTGGCGCGCTCGGTCCACGCCGACCTCGGCATGGAGACGGCCTATATCAGCCTGGGCACGCGGCCCGAGGTGCGGGCCGGCTCGGACGAGTTCTGGGACCGCGCCGAAGCCCAGATGCTGGAGGCGGCCCGCGCGGCGGGTTCGGAGCCGGTCATCACGCTGGGCGACGGCGCTTTCTACGCGCCCAAGCTCGACTTCGTGGTGCGCGACGCCATCGGCCGGGAATGGACCTGCGGCACGATCCAGCTGGACTACGTCCTGCCCGAGCGTCTGGGAGCAGAGTACATCGGCGAGGACGGGCAGAAGCACCGGCCCGTCATGCTGCACCGGGCGATCCTGGGCAGCTTCGAGCGCTTCATCGGCATCATGATCGAGAACTACGGCGGGGCCTTCCCGCTGTGGCTGGCGCCCGTTCAGGTGGTGGTCGCCACCATCACCTCGGATGCTGACGAATATGCCATCGAAGCGGCTCAAAAGCTTCAAGAGGCAGGGCTAAGAGTGGAGACCGACCTGCGGAACGAAAAGGTCGGCTACAAGGTTCGTGAGCATTCTCTGGCCAAGGTTCCGCTTATCGCGGTGGTTGGCCGGCAGGAGGCTGAAACGCGTCAAATCGCCCTGCGCCGGCTGGGCTCTAACGCGCAGGAGTTGATCAGTCTTGACGCAGCGGCATCGAACCTGTCGAAAGAAGCCCTGCCGCCGGATTTGGCGGCACAACGTTAAGTATCAGTGATTTACGAGGCGGTTCGGTGAACAGGGCGGTTCGACTGGCGGACTTCTTCCCCGCGCGCATCGCGTCGCCGGCGGTGGACGTGTCAGTCGTCATGGTCGTCTATCGGACCGGACCGGACCTGTTCACCAGCATCGATCACGTCCTCAACGAGCACCGTGTGGACGACTTCGTCATCGTCGACAACGGCTCCACCGAGGAGGACGCCGCGCGTCTGCGGGCCATCGCCGAACGCGAACCGCGCATCCGCCTGTTGCACGGCCACGGCAACATCGGTTTCGCGCGCGGGGCCAACCTCGGCGCCTCGCAGGCGGCGGGGCGCTGGCTGGTGTTCCTGAACCCCGACGCCTTCCTGCAGGAGGGCTGCATCGACGCGCTGATCACGGCCGCCGCCTCGGCGCCCTCGCCCGCCGTCGCCGGGGCGCGGGTGCTCAACCCCGACGGCACCGAACAGCGCGGGGCGCGGCGGGGGGAGGTGACCCCGGTCACCACCCTGCTCAGCTTCACCCACCTGTCCGAGCGCGGGCCGCTGCGCCGGTTCGAAATCCACCGGGAGTTCGAGCCCGCGCCGGAGCGGGCCGCCCCTGTGCCGACGATCTCGGGCGCCTGCTTCTGCGTGTCTCGGCGGGATTTCGAACGGCTGAACGGCTTTGACGGCCGCTTCTTCCTGCACGTGGAGGACATCGACCTGTGCTGGCGCGCGCGCCAGATGGGCGGCCAGGTGCTGTTTCAGCCCAATGCGCGGGTCATCCATGTGGGCCACACAAGCCATGTGGAGCCGATGCTGGTCGAATGGCACAAGGGACGGGGCCTGGCGCGTTATTTCCGCAAGCGCGCCGACAACCCCCTGCGCATGCTTCTGGCGTGGGCGCTGGGACCCCTGATCGTCCTGGCGGCGGTCTCGCGTCCGGTGCTGCGCAGTCTGACCGGCGGCCCGGTGCGGCGGCTCAGGCCCGCGGACGAAACGGCCCCGCCCGCGACAGGGCCGAAGGGGTAGGCCGGCCCAGCCTGTCGCCGATCCACAGCGCGGTCTCGATCATGGCGTTGAGGTCGACGCCCGTCTGGAAGCCGCCGCGCTCCAGCATGTAGACTAGGTCCTCGGTCGCCACATTGCCCGTGGCGCCCGGCGCGAAGGGGCAGCCGCCGATCCCGCCGCAGGAGGCGTCAAGCACGTCCACGCCCGCCTCGATGGCGGCATAGGCGTTGGCCAGAGCGGTGTTGCGGGTGTCGTGGAAATGGACCCGCAGGGTCGCGTCAGGCGCGGCGGCGCGGGCGGCCTCCACCTTGCGGCGCACAGACCAGGGATCGCCCACCCCGATGGTGTCGGCCAGGGCGATCTCTTTCAGGCCAAGACGCGCGGCCTCGGACACCACCGACACCACCTGATCCGTGGAGACCTCGCCGTCAAAGGGGCAGCCCCAGACGGTGGAGAAGGTGACGCTGAGCCTGGGGCCGGTGCCCGCGCCCGTCATGTTGGAGGCGCGGCTGACGATCTCGGCCAGCATGGCCAGCTGGTCAGAGACCCCCATGCCCTGGTTCTTGAGCCCGAAGCCGTCGGTGGCGGAGAGGGCGACGTTCACCTCATCGACGCCCGACTCCATGGCCCGATCCCAGCCCTTGAGATTGAGCACCAGCCCAATGCGCGAGCGGCTGGGATCAGCCGGGAGGGCGGCCATGACCTCTTCGGCGCCGGCCATCTGGGGCACGCGGCCGGGATGGACGAAGGACACCGCCTCGATGCGGGTCACGCCCGCTTTTTCCAGCCGCTGGATGAACTCAGCCCGATCCTCGGGAGAGAGAACGACCTTTTCGTTCTGGAGGCCGTCGCGGGGACCGACCTCGACGATCTGAATTGGACGCGGCATGGCTTGGCGAGCTCGGGGCTACTGGGGCTGGGGCGTATATAGGGTCAGGTCGACCGGATCGCCCTTGGAGTAGTTGACGCCTTCGATACGCGCGGCGGGCCGGGGGCTGAGGCCCAGTCGCCGCGCCTCGGCCCGGAAGGCCGGCTCAAAGGCGCGTTCCACGGCCACCGGGCGGCGCTCGGCCAGGGCCTGGGCCGCGCCGGCGCCGTCGGTGAAGGCGGTGGCGGTTCCCAGGAGGAAGACCGCGCTGGGCTCCGAATAGCCGGCGATGGCCAGCGGACCGGTGGGCGCGGACGGCAGGGCCGCGACGGCCTCGGCCAGGCGCGGCGAGACCCACAGCGGAGCCAGGCTGCGCGCGGTGGCGGCCAGCCCCGCGTGGGCGATGATCCCGGCGACGGCGGCGGTCGCCAACGCCTGCCAGGGCATCTGGCGCATCAGGAACAGGGCAGGGAGCACAAGGGCGGCCACGGCGAAGACGATCATCATGGCCGCCGGCGCTTCGGCGCCCTCTCCCCCGATTTCGGACAGGCCGTAGACCGCGATGGCCGAGACCAGCAGCGCCCCGAAGCCGCCGATGATCAGCCCGGCGATGAGCAGCCGCTTCGAGATGGGACGGAACAACGCCCTGGCCGCCAGCCAGGCCAGCGCGCCGAAGGCGGGCAGGGTGTAGTGCCACAGTTTCGTCGGCGCGGCCTCGAACATGATCCAGGTGGGGATCAGCCAGCACAGGGCGAAGCGCACCACCGGCTCGGTCCGGTCGCGCCAGGCGCCCGTGAGGGCGGCGGGCAGCAACAGCCCCGCCGGAAAGAACAGCAGCGGCAGGAGCAGCAGGTGCTGGCCGGGCGGCCCCCAGTGCCGCTCGTGCCCGCCAACCAGCTTGGGCGCCAGGTCTCCGCCGATGGCCGTGCCCCAGAAGGCCCCGTCCGTGGCCACCGTGACGGCCACCGCCCAGGGTCCGACGATGGCGATGAGCAAGAGAGCGCCCCAGCCCCAGCCGATGTGCCGCATCCAGCCCCAGCGGCGGTCCCACAGGCCCAGCGCCAGCAAGGCCAGGGCCGGGACCAGCGGCCCCACCGGGCCCTTGACCAGGACGGCCACCGCCACCGCCGCCCAGAAGATCAGCTTGTGACGTCGGGCCGGATCGCGGCCGCCGGCTTGATCCACATACATCCTGGCGAGCGCAGCCATGGCCAGGGTGACCAGGCCGCACAGCACCGCGTCGGTCTTGGCGATCCCGGCCTCGGACGACAGCAGGAAGGTGACGCCCAGTATGACCCCGGCGGCGAAGCCCTCGCGCCGGCCGATCAGGGCGGCGGCGCCCCAGGCGGCGGCGAAGGCGGCCAGGGCGGCCCCCAGAAGCGAGGGCAGGCGATAGGCCCAGATAGCGCCCGCCTCGGGCCCCGTGGTCAGGGACACGGCCGCGGCCTGCATCCAGTGGATGCCCACGGGCTTCTTGTGGCGCGGCTGGTCCTGGAAGCGGATGTCGACCAGATCGCCGGTGTGCAGCATCTGGGTCGTGGCCTGAGCAAAGCGCGACTCGTCGCGGTCCAGCGGCGGCAGCAGCGCCAGGCTGGGCAGGCCGGCCAGAACGGCGATCAGCGCCGCCAGCAGCGGTCCGCGCCAGCCCCGGATCCACTCGTCGATGTCGAAGCCTGGATTCGTCCCCGTCATGCGGCCTCCTTAGCACGGGCCAAAAGGGTGCGCTCCCGCTCCGGCGCAAATGCGGTTAAGAGGGCGGAATGACCCGCGCGCCGCGAAAGAAGACCGAAGCCGCCCCGTCCTCCACGCCGGAGGTGTCCATCGTCGTGCCCGTTCACGACGAGGCCGGCAACGCCGCCAACCTGGCGCGCGAGATCGCCGCCGCCTTCCAGGGCCGCGACTACGAGATGATCTTCGTCGACGACCTCAGCCGAGACTCGACCCTGGCCGAGCTGGAGGCCGCCAAGGCCGAACTGCCGCGGCTGCGGGTGCTGAAACACGGACGGAACGCCGGACAGAGCCGGGCCGTGCGCACCGGCGTGATCGCGGCGCGGGCTCCCATCGTGGTCACCCTGGACGGGGACGGCCAGAATCCCCCGGCGGACGCCCCCCGCCTGTTCGAAGCGCTGCGCGACGCCCCGCCCGAGGTGGCGCTGGTGGGCGGCATCCGCGCCAGTCGGCAGGACACCGAGGCCAAGCGCTGGGCCTCGCGCTGGGCCAACCGCATCCGCAAGAACCTGCTGAAGGACGACTGCGACGATACCGGCTGCGGCCTGAAGGCCTTTCGCAGGGAGGCCTTCCTGCGCCTGCCCTACTTCGATCACATCCATCGCTACCTGCCGGCCTTGATGCGGCGCGAGGGCTTTGAAAATCGCTTCATCGACGTAGGCCATAGACATCGGGAGCAGGGCCGGTCGAAATACACCAACCTGGGCCGTCTGAAGGCGTCCCTGTCAGACCTTCTGGGGGTCATGTGGCTGAACACGAGAGCAAGGAATCCCGGGCAGGTCACGGAATCGTAGCCATGGGCGTCATGGCGTCCAAGCAGCGCCAGGGTGAGGAGAGCGGAACGATGAGCACGGTGGTTCGGGGGTCCGCGGGCGGATCCATGTGGATGGCGTTCCCGCTGCTGGTGATCCCGGTGGTGGTCTACAATCTGGTGGCCCTGGGCTCGGCGGCGACCAGTTCCATGGCGACGACGCCCGATCAGGGCCTGCGCGAGCCGCTGTTCTCGGTGCCCATGGCCTCGGGCGTGAACTGGAACGTCGGATCCGGCGACCTGATCATCCTGGTCTCGCTGATCCTGCTGTTCTTCGAGCTGCTCAAGTCCACCAACACCCAGAAGGTGGCGATCATCAATCACGCCCTGTCGATGATCCTGTTCATCATCTGCCTGGTGGAGTTCCTGCTTTTGCCGGGCTTCGCCACCTCGACCTTCTTCCTGGTCACGGTGATGGTCCTGCTGGACGTGCTGGCGGGCTTCATCGTCACCATCATCGCCGCCCGCAAGGACTTCGAGTTCGGGGCCTAGCCGAACGCGAGGAAGATCAGGGCCACCACGGTCACGTCGACGACACGGGCGAGGGCGGAAAGGGCGGCTTGCATCGGCGGGGCGTCCTGAAAGCGATTTCAGGATCGTGGGTCAGCAAGGATCGGGCCACCTGTTAGCGGCCCGAAAACTGAGCCCAGCGGGGCGCGTCCCACTGGACCGATTGCGGGCTGGCCGTCCTAGATTTCGGACTTGAGCGCCTTGCCCTTGGCCGGACGCCGGTCGGCCGGGCCGGAGTATTCAGCGTTCAGATAGGTCGACCGGGCCTTGTCCAGCACCTCGGGCCCGCCCTTCAGGCCCCGGCGGCGGTTGCCGTCGTCGGCCAGCACCTGGGCGGCGAAGGCGGCGTCGGCCTGCGGCTTGGCGGACGCAGGGGCGGGTCCAGACGCGAGGGCGCCCGGCGTTTCCTGCCCAGGCGGAAGCGGCCCGGTGGGCACAAGCGCCCGCACTGACGGGATGGCGTCGCTCTGGCGGCGGCCCGAAGCGCGGCGGTCGCCCGAACGCCGGTCCTGGCCGCGCCGGTCCTCGGTCATTTCTTGCCGCCGGCCAGGCCGTCCAGCCGGGCGCGCAGGGCCTCCAGCTCGCGGCGCATCTCATCCAGGGCCGGATCGCCCCCGGCGGCGCCTCTGCCGACGTCCTGGGCGGGTTCGGCGGGAGCCTGGTCCTGGGCCTGTCCCGGCGCCTCGGCGGGCCGGTAGGCGAAGGGCGAGAACATCTTCATGGCCTGCTGGAACATGGCCGTGTTCTGGCGCATCTGCTCCTCGAAGGCGGCGGCGGCCGGATTGGTCCCCATGGCCTTGGTCATCTGGGCGCGGATGGCGTCCTGCTGGCGGGCGAAGTTCTCCAGCGACAGCTCCAGATAGCTGGGCAGGACGGCCTGGACCTGATCGCCGTAGAAGCCGATCAGCTGACGCAGGAACTGGATGGGCAGAAGGCTCTGCCCCCGGCTCTCTTCCTCGAAGATGATCTGGGTCAGGACCGAGCGGGTGATGTCCTCGCCCGTCTTGGCGTCATAGACCACGAAGTCCTGCCCCTGGCGCACCATCTCGGCCAGGTGATCGAGGGTGACGTAGGCGCTGGTGGCGGTGTTGTAGAGGCGCCGGTTGGCGTACTTCTTGATGACCACCGGCTTGTCGCCGGATGCGGACTGATCTGCGGCTGCGGCCACGCGAGGCTCCTCCGGGTCATCCATTGTGCGGTGCATTATCCCTTAGGCGGATGATCTGCGCCAGTGGCGGCGCGGCGCCCCCTCTGATCCGCTTGCAGGCGGCGGGCTAGCTCATCATCATCGCGCCGGATGACGCCCGCCCCTGATCCCCACATCGTCGACGTGCTGATCGCCGAGCGGGCGCCGCGCCTGACGGCTTCGCCCTTCTGGCCCGTGCTGCGGCCGGTGCTGTATCGGCTGCTGGACTATCAGAGCGCGCGGCGCATGGCCGACGCCATCCAGGGGCTGTCGGGCGACCAGGCCATCGCCCACGTGTCGGGCCTGCTGCGGCTGGACGTGAAGGTTCTGTTCGAGGAGCGCATTCCCCGGAAAGGCCGCTGCGTCATCGTCTGCAACCATCCGACCGGCATTGCCGACGGCGTCGCCGTCTACGACGCGGTGCGCAGCGTGCGCGAGGACGCCATCTACTTCGCCAACGCCGACGCCCTGAGAGTGTCTCCGCGTCTGGCCGAGACCGTGATCCCCGTCGAGTGGGTCGAGACCAAGCGCACCCGCGAAAAGACCCGCGCCACCCTGGAGGCCGCCAAGGCCGCCTTTCTGGCTGAGCGGGCGGTGGTGATCTTCGCCGCAGGGCGGTTGGCCCGGATGGACCGCAAGGGCAATCTGATCGACCCGCCCTGGGCCCCCACGGCGGCGTCGCTGGCGCGCAAGTACGAGGCGCCGGTCTGTCCCATCCATGTGGCCGGACCCTATTCGCGGCTGTTCCACGCCTTTGACCGCATCTCGCCCGAGCTGCGCGACGTGACCCTGTTCCACGAACTGCTCAACAAGCGCGGCAAGCGTTTCACGCTCACGGTGGGGCCGCTGATCGCGCCGACGCGTCTGGACCCTGACGCCGGCTTGGCCATCCGGGGCCTGAAGGCCTATGTCGAGCGTGTGCTTCCCTTCCAGCCAGACCTGCCCTTCGTATGAGACTGTTCCTGGCCGACGAGGCGGCGACCCTGGCGCTGGGCGCGCGGCTGGCGGACCTGATCCAGAGGGGCGACGTGCTGTTGCTCAGGGGCGGCCTGGGCGCCGGCAAGTCGACCCTGGCGCGCGGCCTCATCCGCGCCCTGACGACGCCTGACGAGGACGTGCCCTCGCCCACCTTCACCCTGGTGCAGACCTATGAGGGCCGCGCGCCGGTCGCCCATTTCGACCTCTATCGGCTGGAGAACCCGGAGGAGGCGCGCGAGCTGGGGATCGAGGAGGCCCTGGAAGAGGGCGCCGTCCTGATCGAGTGGCCTGAACGCCTGGGCGGCTGGATACCTGGGGGCGCTCGACTCGATATAGAGCTGCGACCGGAACAGACGGGGCGCGCGGCGATCCTTTCGGCGGGCGGGTCATGGTCGGAGCGGTTGCGTGAGTTCATCTGAGGCCGAGCGCGAGGCCGTCAAGGCCGCCTTCCTGGCGGAGGCAGGGCTGGGCGCGGCCCAGCGCACGCCGCTGCCCGGCGACGCCTCAACGCGCAGGTATGAGCGGCTGACCCTGGCGGGGGGGCGCACCCTGATGCTGATGGATCAGCCGCCGTCGCACGAGAGCGAGCCCTGCCGACCTGACTGGGATGCGGCCCGGCGCGCGGCCTCGGGCTGGAACGCCGTGGCCAGATTGTCGGCCGGACGGATCGAGGCCTTCACCGCGGTGGCGGACTGGCTGCGTGGACTGGGGCTCTCGGCGCCGGAGATCGTGGCCATGGATGCGGCCGCCGGCCTGGCGGTGCTGGAGGATTTCGGACACCGCCCCTTCGCCGAGCTGCTGGCCGAGGGGCGAGCGGAGGAACAGGCCCTCTACGGAGCCGCCGTCGATGTGCTGGCGCGTCTGCATGAGGCGGGCGCGCCTGAGGCCATGGCGATACCGTCGGGCGGCGCGTGGCCCATCCTGGACTACGACGACCTGGCCCTGAAGGGCGGCGCCGACCTGTTCGTGCAGTGGACGCCCCAGCTGGCGGGCGAGGCCTACCCCGCGGAAGCCCTGGCCGAATGGGACGCCCTGTGGAGCCCCTGGATCGCGCGCGGCGCCGCAGGCGCCTCGGTCATCGCCCACCGCGACTATCATGCCGAGAACCTAATGTGGCTGGACGAGCGCCAGGGCCTGGCCCGCGTCGGCCTGATCGACTTCCAGGACGCGGTGCGGGCCCATCCCGGCTGGGACCTGCATTCGCTGTTGCAGGACGCGCGGCGCGATGTCTCGCCCGAGCTAGAGGCCTGGGCAATCGATCGTTATCTGGAGCGGCGGCCTGAGATCGACCGTGAGGCCTTCCTGGCGGACTATGCGGGTCTGGCGGCGCTGAACGAGGCGCGCATTCTGGGGGTCTTCGCCCGCCTGATCGTGCGCGACGGCAAGCCGCGATACCAGGCCTTCATGCCGCGCGTGGCGGGGCATCTGCGGCGCAATCTTGAGCGTCCCGAGATGGCGGGACTGAAGGCCTGGTTCCAGCGTCACGCGCCGGAGATCTTCCAGTGACGGGGCCGACGCGCGCCATGGTGCTGGCGGCGGGGCTGGGCACCCGCATGCGGCCGCTGACGGATGATCGTCCCAAGGCCCTGGTGGAGGTGGACGGCCGAGCCCTGATCGATCACGTGCTGGACCGGCTGGCGGAGGCCGGCGTCGAGGAAGCGGTGGTCAACGTTCACTGGTTCGCCGACCGGCTGGAGACGCATCTGACGGGCCGCGAACGGCCCCGCATCCTGATCTCGGACGAGCGTGATGAGCTGCTGGAAACCGGCGGCGGCCTGAAGAAGGCGCGCCCCCTGCTGGGCGATGAGCCGGTGTTCGTGGCCAACATCGATTCCGTCTGGATCGACCGCGGCGACGCCCTTGGTGATCTGATCCGCATGTGGGACCCGGATCTCATGGACGCCGCCCTACTGCTGGCGCGGCGCGAGAGCTCCATCGGTTTCGAGGGGGCGGGCGACGTCTTCCTGGGCGAGGACGGACGCTTGACCTTCCGGGGCGAGGCCGCGGAGGCCCCCTACGCCTATATGGGCGTGCACATCACCAAGCCCCAGGTGGTGGACGACGGTCCCGAGGGGCCGTTCTCCCTGTCGCCCGTCTGGCGACGGCTGGCGGCCGAGGGGCGGCTGTTCGGCGCGGTGCTGGACGGGGACTGGATGCACGTCGGCGATCCCCAGGCGCGGGACGAAGCCGAGGCGCGCCTCAAGGGGCGAGCGTGACGCAGAGCCCCTTCGCAGAAGCCGGGCCGCGCTGGTTCACCATTCCGGCGCACCGCCCTTTTTTCGAGGATCTGGCGCGGGCGCTGCGCCCTGCGTTGGGCGGCGAATCGCCCGAGGCGGCGGCGCAGGCGGTCATCCTTACGCCCACGCGGCGGGCCGGGCGCGACCTGGCCGAGGCCTGGCTGCGCGGCGAGGGGCCCAGGGCGGCCGTGCTGCCTCAGATCCGGCCGTTGGGCGATCTGGAGGAGGGAGAGCCGCCCTTCGAGCCCAGCGATCTGGCGTTGGACCTGCCGGCCGCCCTCAGCCCCTTGCGACGGCGGTTCGAACTGGCGCGGCTGTGCGCCGAACACGCCCACCTGCTGAAGCGCGAACTGGACGCGGCCGCCGCCCTCGACATGGCCGAGGCCCTGGGCGGCCTGATCGATAGCGCCCTGCTGGAGGAGGTCGAACTGCAAGGGCGGCTGGAGGGCCTCGTGGCCGCCGACCTGGCCGAGCATTGGCGCCGGGCGCGAGCGTTTCTGGAGGCGGCGCTGAACGCCTGGCCGGGGCGGCTGAAGGCGTTGGGCCTGATCGATCCCGCCGCGCGTCGGGTGCTGCTGCTGAACCGGCTGGCCGAGAGCTGGGAGGCGCGCCCGCCGCAAACACCGCTGGTCATCGCCGGATCAACCGGCACGGCGCCCGCCACGGCCCGAGTGATGCGGGCGGCCGCCGAGGCGCCGATGGGCTGCGTGGTCCTGCCGGGGCTGGACCAGAGCCTGTCGGATCCGGCCTGGGCCGAGGTGGACGTGCAGCATCCGCAAGGGGCGCTGAAGCGCCTGCTGGCCCGCTTCGGCCTGACGCGCGGCCAAGTGAAGGTGTGGCCGGGTTCGCGCCCCGATCCGGCGGGCGAGGCGCGAGATCGCCTGATCAACGAGGCCCTGCGCCCGGCGCGCGCCACGGCGGACTGGGTGACCGAGCTGAAGGAGTTCGCCCGTACCGGCCGCGATCCGGTGGCGCGGGGGCTTCAGGGTCTGACGGTTCACGCCGCGCCCGACGACGAGAAGGCGGCGGAGACCTGCGCCCTTCTGGTGCGCGAGGCGCTGAAGACGCCCGAGCGGACCTGCGCCGTCGTCACGCCCGACCAGGCCCTGGCGCGCCGCATCGCCCTGAAACTCGAGCGGTGGGGTGTCGGGCCGGACGTGTCCGCGGGGCGGCCCCTGTCCCTTTCGGCGACTGGAACCCTCGCGCGGTTGATGGTGGAGGCTGCAGCCGATCCGGCCGACCCCGTCGCCCTGCTCGCCCTGTTGAAACACCCGCTGGCGCGGCTGGACGGGGCCGAGGCCCTGGACCTGCTCGAGGAGAAGGCTCTGCGTGGCCCCCGGGCGCGCACGCCGGACGATCTGGCGCGGCGGCTGACGGCCTATCCCACGGCGCGGGACCTGCTGGACGAGCTTCAGGCGAAGATCGCGGCGTCGCGCGCGCCCTTCGCGAACGGCCTGGCCGCGGCGGACGAGGCGGCGCGCGGGTTGGCCCAGGCCCTGGAGGCTTTGGCTGGGCTCGAGGTGTGGGGCGGCGCCGACGGCGAGGCGCTGGCCACCCTGCTGGCCGAACTGATGGATCAGGGGGCGGCCCTGCCGCCGGTCTCCGTGCGGGACTTCGCCCGGCTGATCCCCCGCCTGACCGGCCAGGAGAGCCTGCGGCACGGCGGCAATCACCCCCGCGTACGCATCCTGGGCGCGGTCGAGGCGCGGCTCTACCGGGCCGACCGCATGATCCTGTGCGGGCTGGAGGAGGGCGTCTGGCCGGCGCATCCGCCGATCGACCCCTTCCTGTCGCGTCCCATGCGCGAGCGTCTGGGCCTGCCCTCGCCCGAGCGGCGCGTTGGCTTGACGGCGCATGACTTTGTCCAGGCCGCCTGCGCGCCGGAGGTGATCCTGGTCCATTCGGAGCGGCGGGGCGGCCAGCCGGCTCAGCTGTCGCGCTGGCTTTGGCGCCTGCGCATGCTGGCCAGGGGGGTCGGGGTCGAACTGCCGGTACGGCCTGAGCTGGCGGCCTGGACGGAGGTGCTGGACGCGCCGGGGCCGTGGACGCCGTGCTCGCGCCCCGCGCCCCGTCCGCCGGTCGAGCATCGGCCGAGAGACTGGTTCGTGACCCAGGTCGAGACCCTGACGCGCGACCCCTACGCCGTCTGGGCGGGCAAGATCCTGGGCCTGCGCCAGAAGCCGCGCCCGGACGAGGCGGTGGATGCGCGCCTGCGCGGCACGGCCGTACACAAGGCCTTCGAGGACTTCGCCGAGAGCCTCAACCGGGGCGAGGCGCCCGATCCCGCCGCCTTCGAAACTCTCTACATGCAGGCCCTGCGCGATGGCGGCCTGGGCGCCGCCGCCCTCGCGCGCGAGCAGGCGCTGGCGGCCGAGACGGCCCGATGGGCCGCCGGGTTCGAGATGGAGCGCCGCGCCGAAGGGGCCCGGGTGCTGGTTGAACGCAAGGGGACCATGCCGGTCAGTGTCTCGGGCGAGGCCTTCACGCTCAGCGCCAAGGCCGACCGGCTGGAGGCGGCGCAGGACGGGCGCGTGCACGTCCTCGACTTCAAGACCGGCTCGCCGCCCTCGGCCAAGCAGGTGGCGGCGGGCTTCGCGCCCCAACTGACCCTGACCGCCGCCATCGTCGAGGCGGGCGGCTTCGAGGGGCTGGCGCACCGCACGGCGGGCGACCTGGCCTATGTGCGCGTGACGGGCCGCAATCCGCCGGGCGAAGTGAAGCTGGCCACCGAAAGCCGGGGCGTGGTCACTCCCTCGGATGAGGCCGGCGCGGCGGCGCTGGACGGCTTCATCAAGCTGATGAGCGTCTATCTCAACCCTGAAACGGCCTACGTGTCGCGGCTGGCGCCCGAGCATGTGCGCGACGGCGGCGACTACGATCACCTGGCCCGCGTGCGCGAATGGTCGGCTGGCGAAGCCGAGGCCGAGGGCGGAGGCGCCGAATGAACGCCGCCGAGACCCAGCGCGAGGCGGCCGATCCACGCCTGATCACCTTCGTGGCGGCCAACGCCGGATCGGGCAAGACCAAGACCCTGATCGACCGGGTGGCGCGCCTGTTGCTGGCCGAGGCCGAGCCGGACAAGATCCTGTGCGTCACCTATACGCGCGCCGCCGCCGCCGAGATGCAGTCCCGCCTGTTCGAGCGGCTGGGCGGCTGGGCCGTCATGGATGACAAGGCGCTGGCCAAGGAGTTGGGCGGCCTTCTGGGCGGCGAGGCGGATCTCGACAAGGCGTTCCTGTCCCACGCGCGCACCCTGTTCGCCCGGGCGCTGGAGACGCCGGGCGGGCTGAAGATCCAGACCCTGCACGCCTTCTGCGAAAAGCTGCTGCGACGATTTCCGGTTGAGGCGGAGGTCTCGCCCGGGTTCGAGGTCATGGACGACGCCTCGGCGGCCCAGGCGTCGGCCGCGGCCAGGGACATGCTGGCGCGCGCCGCCGCCGCCTCGCAGCTCGTGGGCGACGCCTACGCCCGGATGGCCATCGCGCTGGACCACCAGTCCTTCGAGGGCCTGCTCGACACCCTGGCGCACCGCCGCGAGGCCCTCTCGGCCTATATCGAGGCGCAGGGCGGGCTGGCCGGAGCGATCGCCCACACCTGGCGGCTGTGCGGCTTTGAAGCGCCCGTCGATCCGGAGGCCCTGGCCTACGCCGCCATGGCCGAGCTGGACCGCGACGGTTACGCCGCCGCTATCGCAGCCCTCAAGAAGGGCGCGCCGACCCAGCAGGACTGCGCCGCCGCCCTGGAGGCCATGTTCAGGGAGCCCGATCCCCGGTTCGAGGCCCTGACCGGGCTGCTCTTCACCGCCGGAGGACGGGGGAACCCGGTCGCCTGGGTCGTCAAGGCCAAGGTCTTTCAGACCCACACCGCCGAGCAGCAGTTCCTGCTGGCCGAACAGGCCCGACTGGAGACGGCGCGGGAGCGGGTCCGCGCGGCCCGCATTGCCGAGGACACCAGCCGGGTGCTGGCCCTGGCCCAGGCCTACATCCACGCCTACGGCCTCGAGAAGACCAGCCGGGGCGTGCTGGACTTCGCCGATCTGGTGGAGCGGGCGCGCAAGCTGCTCAGCGAGGCGGAGAGCGCCGCCTGGGTGCTCTACAAGCTGGACGGCGGCATCGATCACATCCTGCTCGACGAGGCCCAGGACACGGCCCCTGACCAGTGGGAGGTCGTCGAGGGACTGGTCGGGGAGTTTTTCGCCGGGCGTAGCGTGCGCGACGAGGACGAGCGTCCCGCCGCCCTCAAGCGCAGCCTGTTCGTGGTGGGCGACGACAAGCAGTCCATCTATTCCTTCCAGGGCGCCGCGCCGGAGCTGATGCAGCAGAAGACGCGCGCCTGGATCAAACGCATCGAGGCCATGGGGCCGGAGGCGGGCCTGCGAGCGGCCCAGCTGGAGTTGACCACCTCGTTCCGCTCGGCGCCCGAGGTGCTTCGCCTGGTGGACGAGGTGCTGAGCCTGCCGGACCTGTCCACCGGCGCGCCGCCCGAGACGGCCAATGTCGTGCGCCACATCGCCGAGCGCGATCCCGGCGGCTGCGTCGAGCTGTGGCCGCTGGAGCCTTTCCGCGATCCGCCGAAACCCGACCGCGACGCCTGGGACCCGGTCGATTTTGAAGGGGATGGGTCGGGGGCCAGGCGCCTGGCCCAGGCCATCGCCGCCGAGGTGTCGCGTCTGCTGCGGGAGGACGCGGTTCACGACCGGGACAGATCCCTGCGTCCCGCCACGCCGGGCGACGTGCTGATCCTGGTGCGGCGGCGCGCCGTGCTGTTCGAGGAAATCATCCGCGAGCTGCGCCGGGCCGGCGTGCCAGTGGCCGGGGCCGACCGGCTGGCCCTGTCGGAACACCTGGCCCTGCAGGACATGGCGGCCCTGGCGCGCGCCTGCCTGTCGCCCTGGGACGAGCTGGTGCTGGCCGCGGTCCTGAAGTCGCCTGTCTACGGCTTTGACGACGATCAGCTCTACGCCCTGGCGTACGGGCGCAAGAAGACATTGTGGGATACGCTGCAGGCCCGCGCGGACGAGCGTCCCCAGTGGCGCTTCGCGGCGGACGACCTGAGGCGGCGCAGGGAGCTGGCCCGCACCGCGCCGCCCTTCGACTTTTTCGCCGACCTGTTGCGGTCCCCCGCCTGGGGCGGCGGCTCGGTGAGGGCGGCCATGGGCACGCGCATGGGCTCCGAGGCCCTGGACGTGCTCGACGAACTGATGGCCCAGGTGATCGCCGCGGAGGCCAAGGGGGCCACGGACCTGGAGACGCTGCTGGCGGTGTTCGCGCGCCTGGACATCTCCATCAAGCGCGAACTGGAGGCGGGGCAGGCGGTGCGGGTGATGACCGTGCACGCCGCCAAGGGCCTGGAGGCCCCCGTGGTGATCCTGCCCGAGACCGTCGCCACCCAGCCGCCCCGCGACACGCCCCTGGTGGAGCTGGATGTAGAGCCCGAGACCGGCCGGGTGGGCGGCTTTCTCTGGTGCGCGACAAAGGACGAGGCGTGCGACGCCTCGCTCGCCGGGCGGACCCTGCGCGAGCGGAAGCGGGCCGAAGAGGACGCGCGCCTGCTCTACGTGGCCATGACGCGGGCGAGGGACCGGCTGATCGTGTGTGGCCGTATCGGCGCCAAAGCGAAGGAGATCAAGGGCTGGTACGCCCATGTGAGCGCCGCCTTCGAGGCGTTGGGCGCGGACGTGCACGAGGTTCAGGCGGGCGGACATACGGCCCTGAGGTTCGGGCCCGATCCGCAGGCCGCGCCCACCGAAGGCGCCCGGGAAAACATCCCCGTGACTGCGGAACCGGTGTGGCTGAGGACGCTCGCGCCTGAGGAAGCCGCGCGGCGTTTCCTCTCGCCCTCGCGCCTGGAGGGGATGGAGGCTGCGGCGCCGGCGGCCTCGCCGCTCGAGCGGTTGGGCGGCCTGGGCCGGTACCGCCGCGGGTCGCTGATTCACCGGCTGCTGGAGATACTGCCGGAGCTGGAGCCGGCCCATCGCGCGGAGGCCGCGGCGCGCCTTTTGGCGCGCGAGCCGGACCTGAGCCAGGCCCAGCGCGAGGAGATCGTCGCCGCCGCCTTCAAGGTGCTGGATGACACCGCCTTCGCCGCCGTCTTCGGCCCCGGCTCGCGCGCGGAGGTTCAGCTGGCCGGGGCGGCCGCGCGGCTCCACGCCGGCCTGTCGATCAGCGGACGGGTCGACCGCCTGGTGGTGAGGCCGGATCGCGTCCTGGTGCTGGACTTCAAGACCAATCGCCCCCCGCCTGTCCGAATCGAGGACGCGGACCGCGCCTATGTGGCGCAGATGGCGGTCTACTGGGCGGTGCTGACCGAGCTTTATCCCGGCCGCGAGGTGGAGGCCGCCCTCGTCTGGACCGACGGACCCACCCTCATGGCGGTGCCCCATGCGATGATGGAGGAGGCGCTGGCTCGGCTGGCGCGTTGAACCCGGCGAGGCCCGCCCCTACCTTACGGGACCGATTCTGGAAGGAGCCGCCCCATGCCGACCCTAAAGGTCACCGACGACAGCTTCGAAGGCGACGTGCTGAAGAGCGACAAGCCGGTGCTGGTGGACTTCTGGGCCGAGTGGTGCGGGCCCTGCAAGCAGATCGGCCCCGCTTTGGAGCAGATCTCGGACGAACTGGCGGGCAGCGCCGTCATCGCCAAGATGGACATCGAGGACAGCCCCATGACGCCCTCCAAACTGGGCGTGAAGGGCATCCCCACCATGATGCTGTTCAAGGACGGCCAGATGGCCTCCATGAAGGTGGGCGCCATGCCCAAGCAGCGCATCCTGGAATGGCTGGCCGAAAACGGTGTCCAGGCGGGCTGATCCCGGCGCAAAGCGGACAGGAAAAAGGCCCCGTCGGCATCCGGCGGGGCCTTTCTCGTTTCAGGAAGCTGAGAGGGATCAGCCCTCCGTGGACTCATCCGCCGCAGCGGCGGGGGCGGGGGCGGCGGCCGGCGCCTGCTCGCGGGCGGCCATCTGGCGCTCGGCGATACGGGCCGACTTACCGCGGCGGTCGCGCAGGTAGTACAGCTTGGCGCGGCGCACGACGCCCCGGCGCTTGACCTCGATGGACTCGATGTTGGGCGAGTGCAGCGGGAAGACGCGCTCGACGCCTTCGCCGAAGGAGATCTTGCGGACGGTGAAGTTCTCGTTCACGCCGCCGCCGGCGCGAGCGATGCAGACGCCTTCGAAGGCCTGAATGCGTTCGCGTTCGCCTTCCTTGATGCGCACGTTCACGCGCAGGGTGTCGCCGGCCTGGAAGGTGGGAATCTTGCGGGTTTCGCCGAGGCGCGCGGTTTCTTCGCGCTCCAGCTGCTGGATGATGTTCATCGTCTTGTCTCCTTGGGCTTTTTCGCCCTTTGCCTGTCAGTTGGCGGGCTGAGCCTGCTCAGTCCCGCGGGGTCGTCTTCGCCTGCCGCTCCAGCCAGGCGGCCCACAGTTCGGGGCGCCTTTCCTTCGTGGCCTGCTCCCTCTGCTCCTGTCGCCAGCGCGCCACCTTGGCGTGGTCGCCGGACAGCAGGACCTCGGGGATGTCGCGCCCTTCGAACGTCCGCGGCCTTGTGAACTGCGGATGCTCGAGGAGCCCGTCCTCGAAACTCTCGACCTCGGTGCTTTCGGCCTGCCCCAGAACGCCCGGGACCAGCCGCACCGCGGCCTCGATCGCCACCATCGCCGCCGCCTCGCCGCCGGCGAGAACCGCGTCGCCGACGGCGACCTCCTCGAACCCGCGCGCGTCCAGCACGCGTTGATCCACCCCCTCGAAGCGTCCGCAAAGGACGATCAGTCCTTCGCCTCGGCTCCACTCACGCACGCGCGCTTGGGTCAGGGGCCGGCCCCGCGCGCTCATGTACAAAAGCGGCCGTGGCGAGGCCGGGAGGCTGTCTAGCGCCCTGGCCACCACGTCCGCCTTCAGAACCTGTCCCGGGCCGCCACCCGCAGGGGTGTCGTCCAGGAAGCCGCGCTTATCTGTCGAAAAGCCGCGAATGTCCACCGTTTCCAGCGACCACAGCCCCTTCTCGCGCCAGGCGGTCCCGATCAGCGAGACGCCCAGCGGCCCGGGAAAGGCCTCGGGAAACATGGTCAGGACGGTGACGGTGAAGGACATGGGCCGGCTGCATAGCCCAAGACGCGCCGTTTCGCCTCAGTCTTTAGCGCGGCCGGCCTTCAGCTCGTCGCGGATCTCTGTCAGCAGCTTTTCCGTCGCCGTGGGGGCTGGCGGCGCGGCGGGGCCTTCCTCCGCCTGCTTGCGGCGCAACTGGTTGATCCCCTTGATCAGCAGGAAGACCACGAAGGCCACGATCAGGAACTGGATCAGGGTGCTGATGAAGGCGCCGTACTGGATGGCCACCTTCTCGACCGCCTCGGTGGCGGGGTCTTCCGGCTTCAGAACCCACTCCAGCCGCGAGAAGTCCACATCGCCCAGCAGAAGGCCGATGGGCGGCATGACCACCTGGTCCACCAGGCTGGTGGTGATCTTGCCGAAGGCCGCGCCGATGATCACGCCCACAGCCAGGTCGACGACATTGCCGCGGGCTGCGAACTCGCGGAACTCGGCGAAGAGGCCCATCAGGCGTCGCCGGAGAGATTCAGCCGCTCGCGCAGCTCCTTGCCGCTCTTGAAGAAGGGCACCGCCTTGGCGGGTACGTCCACCGCCTGGCCCGTGCGGGGGTTTCGGCCGGTCCGCGCCGGGCGCGAGCGCACCGAAAAGGCGCCGAAGCCGCGCAGTTCGACCCGGCCGTTCTCGGCCAGGGCGTCCACCATGCTGTCGAGGATGGTGTTGACCACCCGCTCGACCTCGCGCCGCGTCAGGTGGGGGTTCTCGGCCCCCAGACGGTCGATAAGTTCGGACTTGATCACCAAGGCCTCCCGCCAGAGCCTTATGTCCGGAAGCGGACATAGATATTCTACGCCTCTCAGTGCGCGCAAAAAAGCCCCGGTCAAGGCTGACCGGGGCTTTTCCGCAAGGATTCTTACCTTAGGGAAGCTTACGGCTTACTCCTTGCCGGCCTTTTCACGCAGGGCCGCGCCCAGGATGTCCCCGAGCGAGGCGCCCGAGTCCGACGAGCCGAACTGCTCGATGGCTTCCTGTTCGTCCTTCATTTCCAGCGCCTTGATGGACACCGAGATGCGACGGCTGGCCTTGTCCACGGCCGTGACCATGGCGTCCACGCGGTCGCCGACGGCGAAACGCTCAGGGCGCTGCTCGGCGCGGTCGCGCGACAGGTCCGACTTGCGGATGAAGGCCGACACCGGTGCGTTGTCCTCGCCGAACTTCACCTCGATGCCGCCCGAGGTGACCTCGGTGACGGTGACAGTGACGGTCTGGCCGCGGCGGAAGCTGTCGCCTTCCATCGGGTCGCCCGAGAGCTGCTTGATGCCGAGGGAGACGCGCTCCTTCTCGACGTCCACGTCCAGCACCTTGGCCTGGACCATTTCGCCCTTGCGGTACTTCTGGATGGCTTCCTCGCCCGGCGCGTTCCAATCCAGATCGGACAGGTGGACCATGCCGTCGATGTCGTTCTCCAGGCCGATGAACAGGCCGAACTCGGTGGCGTTCTTGACCTCGCCCTCGACGGTCGAGCCGACGGGGTGAGCGGCAAGGAAAGCGTCCCACGGATTGTCCTGAGCCTGCTTCAGGCCCAGCGAGATGCGGCGCTTGGAGCTGTCCACGTCCAGCACGATGACGTCCACTTCCTGAGAGGTGGAGACGATCTTGCCCGGATGAACGTTCTTCTTGGTCCAGGACATTTCCGAGACGTGCACCAGGCCCTCGACGCCCGGCTCCAGCTCCACGAAGGCGCCGTAGTCGGTGATGTTGGTGATGCGTCCGGTGAACTTGGCGCCGGCCGGGTACTTGGCTTCGACGCCGTCCCACGGGTCGGTCTGCAGCTGCTTCATGCCCAGGCTGATGCGCTGGGTGTCCGGATTGATCCGCACGACCTGCACCTTGACCGTGTCGCCCACGTTCAGCACCTGCGACGGGTGGCTGACGCGCTTCCAGCTCATGTCGGTGACGTGCAGCAGGCCGTCGATGCCGCCCAGGTCGACGAAGGCGCCGTAGTCGGTGATGTTCTTGACCACGCCGTCGCGGATTTCGCCCTCGGTCAGCTGGCTGACCAGCTCGGTGCGCTGCTCGGCGCGGGCCTCTTCCAGGATGGCGCGGCGCGAGACGACGATGTTGCCGCGGGGGCGGTCCATCTTGAGGATGGCGAAGGGCTGTTCCTTGCCCATCAGCGGACCGACGTCGCGGACCGGACGGATGTCCACCTGCGAGCCGGGCAGGAAGGCGCTGGCGCCGCCCAGGTCGACGGTGAAGCCGCCCTTCACGCGGCCGACGATGGCGCCCATGACCGGCTGGCCTTCGGCGAACACGCCTTCCAGGCGGGTCCAGGCCTCTTCGCGGCGGGCCTTCTCGCGGCTGATGACCGCCTCGCCCATCGCGTTCTCGACGCGCTCCAGATAGACCTCGACGGTGTCGCCGGCGCTGGGGATTTGGGCGCCTTCGCCCTGGCCGAACTCACGCAGCGGCACGCGGCCTTCGGTCTTGAGGCCCACGTCGACGATGACGAAGTCCTTTTCGACGCCGACCACCTTGCCGTGGATCACCTGGCCCTCGGCCAGATCGCGGCCCGAAAGCTGCTCGTTGAGGAGCGCGGCGAAATCGTCGCGCGAGGGGTTGAAACTCTGGGTGTCAGTCATGGGGTTTGATTGATCCTCGAACGCGAAGCGGACTCCGCGCGGGGGGGTGGGTTTCGGATAAGTTGGACGAAGCGCCGGTGTAATCCGGGAAGCCCGCGGCGATCGAGACCTAAGCACGTTGGGATTTGGCCAGTCGCGGCTCTTCTAGGAAAGCCCCGCCTCGGCGCGCGCCGTCTCGACGATGCGGCGGGCCGCATCGAAGGCGGCCTCTATATCCATAAGGCTGGTGTCCAGCAAGACCGCGTCGTGCGCGCGGGTCATGGGCGCGGCGTCGCGGCCGGCGTCTCGGGCGTCGCGTTTCCTGATGTCGGCCAGCACCGTTTCGAAGTCCACGGCTTCGCCCCGGCCGGTCAACTGCAGCCAGCGGCGGCGGGCGCGGACCTCGGGATCGGCGGTGACGTACAGCTTTACCGGCGCGTCCGGCGCGATCACGGTGCCGATGTCGCGGCCGTCCAGCACGGCGCCGCCTGGCTGTCCGGCGAAGTCCTTCTGCAGTTTCAGCAGCTCGGCGCGCACCTCGGGGTGGAAGGCGACGCGGCTGGCGGCCTCGCCGGCGGCGCGGCCGATCAGCTCGGGGTCGCAGAGGGCCTCGAGTTTCAGATCCCGAGCCATTCGCGCCGCCAGGCCCGTGTCGTCCAGGTCGCCGCCCGCGCGCAGCACGGCCATGCCGACGGCGCGATAGAGCAGGCCGGTGTCCAGGTAGGGCAGGCCAAGCCAGGCGGCCAGGCGCGCGGCGATGGTGCCCTTGCCCGAGGCGGCCGGGCCGTCGACGGCGATGACGAGAGGGGCGCTCATGCGGCGGCGATATCGGCGCCGAGGCCGCGCATCAAGCCGGTGAAGCCCGGGAAGCTGGTGGCGATCATGCCGGCGCGATCCACCGTCACGGGCTGTCTCGCCGCCAGGCCCAGCACCAGCAGGCTCATGGCGATGCGATGATCGCCGTGGCTTTCGATGGCGGCGCCGCCCCGTACTGGGCCGCCTGTAACGGCCAGTTGATCCGGCCCCTCTTCGACGGCGACGCCACAGGCCGCCAGGGCCCGCGCCATGGCGGCGATGCGGTCACTCTCCTTGACGCGCAGCTCGCCAATGCTGGCCATGACCGTGCGCCCCGCGGCGAAGGCGGCCGTGACCGCCAGGATCGGATACTCGTCGATCATGGAGGCGGCGCGGTGGGCGGGGACGTCCACCCCCTTGAGGCGAGAGGCGCGCGCGGTGATGTCGCCGATCTCCTCGCCGCCCGCCTCGCGGCGATCAGAGATGGTCAGGTCCGCGCCCATCTCGGCCCAGGTCTGGAAAAGCCCGGTGCGCAGGGGGTTCAACATCACCCCCCGCAGGGTGACCTCCGAGCCCGGCGTGATCAGGGCCGCAGCGAGCGGAAAGGCCGCCGAGGACGGATCGCCAGGAACGCTCACCGCGGTTCCGCTCAGGGACTGACCACCGGTTAGCCGGACCGTCCGGCCGTCAGCCGCGTCTCTGACCTCCGTCGAGGCGCCGAAGGCGCGCAGCATGCGTTCGGTGTGATCGCGGCTGGGTCGAGGCTCGATGACTTCGGTCACGCCCCCTGCGTTCAGCCCGGCGAGGAGGAGAGCCGACTTCACCTGGGCCGAGGCGGCGGCGTTGAGGTGCGAAATCGCCTTGAGATCCCCCCCGCGAAGGGTCAGGGGCAGGCGCTCGCCCTCGATCCTGGCCCCCATGGCCCGTAGCGGATCGGCTACCCGGCCCATGGGCCGGCGGCTGAGCGACTCGTCCCCCGCGAAGGTGGCTTCGATGGAAAAACCCGCCACGGCGCCCATCAGCAGGCGCGCGCCGGTGCCCGAGTTGCCGAGGTCGAGCGGGCCGTCCGGCTGGGTCAGTCGACCTTGGCCCGTGACGCGCCAGCGGCCGGAGCCGAGGCGTTCGACGCCGGCGCCCAGCGCCTGGACCGCGCGTGCGGTCGCCAGGACGTCCTCGCTCTCCAGCAGGTTGTCGATCAGGGTCTCGCCCCTGGCCAGGGCTCCCAGGATCAGGGCGCGGTGCGAGACCGACTTGTCCGGCGGCGCGGTCGCAACGCCCTTAAGGACACGGCCCGGCGTGGCCCGCAGAAGATCGGCGTCAGGGGTGATGACGGGGGCGGCCAAAGGGGCTCCATCCGGCGTCCGGCGAAATGGGCTTTTGACAGCGGCCCTGGGCGGTGGCAAGGGAGCCGCCCGAAATCCTGGACTTCCCTCCAACAAGGAACGCCCGTGGCCAATCCCGAGCTCGGAACCAAGCAGGTCTGCCCGAACTGCCAGGCCAAGTTCTATGACCTGAACCGCCGCCCCGCCCACTGTCCCAAGTGCCAGGCGGACTTTGATCCTGACGAACTGGTCAAGGTGCGCCGCACGCGCGGCCGCGCCGGTCCCGCCGAGGTGGAGACCGACGAGGAAGAGGCCGAGGATCAGGTCAAGACCAAGCCCTCCGACGACGAGGACGAGGAGGAGGACGTCTCGGCCCCCGAGATCGACGAGGAGGCCGACGTGCCGCCGGTTGTCTCGGATGAGGACGAGGACGACATCCCGGCCGCGCCCGGCGTGGGGGTTTCCGAGGGCGATGACGACGACGACGACGGCGTTCCGTTCCTCGAGGACGACGACGACGACGAGTTCTCGGACGACGATATCGACCTGGGCGACGACGACGAGGAAGAGCCCGTCTAGGGCGTCCGCGGCGGGACAAAAAAATGCGCGGGCGCGGCTTGATCCGCCGCGCCCCTGAGACTAGGTTCCGCCGCCTCGTGGCCCACCAGACCGCGAGGCCGCCAAACCCGGAAAAATCTGGGGCTATAGCTCAGCTGGTAGAGCGCTTGAATGGCATTCAAGAGGTCAGCGGTTCGACTCCGCTTAGCTCCACCATGAAGGCCCGTCGGACCCCCGGCGGGCCTTCTTCAATTCCGGCGTCCTCCCCATTTGGGATGGCGAGGAGAGGGGCGGCTCAGGCGGCGGTGTCGCGGGCGTGGACGAGGGCGGCGGCGGCCACCGAGGCCAGCACGGCGGTGAGGGCCCAGGCCCATTCCTGAGGCGTCATGCCCAGCGCCGCCTTGCCGCCCAGCACCAGGCCGCAGAGCACCACGAGGGCGGCGGTGACGCGCGCAGGGGTCACGGCGCGGCCCAGCCGCGTCAGCGCGTCTTGCGATCCCATGGACAGCCCCCTTGGCCGGCAGCCTCGAACGGCGCCGACTATGGCCGAGGCGTCACGCCCCCGCCATGCGACACGGCGCCCGAGCGTCCGGGCATGAACCCCCTGCGGGGTCGGGCGTTTTGAGCGCAGGAGGTCGTTGGACCATGCAGCTGTCGCCCACCAAGGAAGCCCTGCGCCGTATGGGCGCGCCCGATCTGGTCTATGTGCGCGAGATCAAGGCGCGCGAGATCATGGCCGATTCCACGCCCCAGGAGGTCAAGGGCTTCCAGCTGCATCCGAACCAGACCCTGTATGCCGTCCACAGCGCCGACGGCGCGCGGCTGGCCGTCCTGGTCGATCGGGACGCGGCCTTCGCGGCGGCCGTGGCCCACGAGCTGGAGCCCGTGTCCGTCCACTAGGCTGACGCGGCGTCAGGCCGCGACGGCCTCGCGGTCCTGGGTCAGAAGGGCGTAGAGCACATCCTCGTCGGCGGCGTCCCGCAGCGCGTCGCGCACGGCCTCGGAACGCAGGAAGCGCGAGACCGAGGCCAGGGCCTGAAGATGCTCGACGCCTGCGCGCTCGGGCGCGAACAGGGCGAACACCAGGTCCACCGGCTGATCGTCGAGGGCCTGGAAGGCCACCGGCGTGTCCAGCCGCAGGAAGACCCCGAAGGGCCGCTCGACCCCCACGGAGCGCGCATGCGGCACGGCCACGCCCGATCCCAGCCCCGTGGAGCCCAGAAGCTCGCGCTCATTCAGCCCGGCGGCCAGCGCCGAGGCCTCAAGCCCGCAGGCGCGCGCGGCCAGCTCGGCGGCATGGGCCAGCACCTGACGCTTGGCGGAGGGGCCGGAGACGGCGGAGACGCGGTCGCGCGCGAGCAGATCGGCGATCTTCATGCTTACTCCAGAGAGGCAATTCAGGCCCGCCCGCGACCAGCGGCGCGCGAGATAGGCTGATCCACCCGGCGCCGCAAGCGCCGGATGGACGCAGGTCGATGAAGGTTCGGCGACGAAGCCTCAGGCGTTGCCCGAGGCGCCGTTGCCATTGGAGACCGTCCGCTGCGGATCGATCCAGCCGATGTTGCCGTCCGGGCGCCGATAGACGACCGAGAGCCCGCCGTGACCGGCGTTCTTGAACAGCAGAACCGGATAGTTGGACAGGTCCAGCTCGAGCACCGCCTGGCCGACCGTCAGGGTGCGCACCTGGGCCTGGGTTTCGGCGATGACCATGGCCTGAGGCGGGGCTTCACCAGGCACGCCGGCCTCGCCGAAGTCCTCGTCCTCGACCTCCTCGGGCGAGCGCAGGACGGTCATCATGGCCATGTCGGCCTTGGCGCCGTCCGAACCCAGATGGTGGTCCTTAAGCCGGCGCTTGTAGCGGCGGATGCGCTTCTCGATCTTGCCGAGCGCCCCGTCGAAGGCCCCGTGGGCGTCGGCTCCGACCGCGTGACTGACCAGCACCTGACCCGAGGCCAGGCGGACCCAGCAGTCGGCGCGGAACAGGCCGCCTTCGCGGCTGATGACCACGTCGGCGTCGCCACCCCGCTCGAAATACTTGCCGATGCCTGATGAGAGTTCATCGACGACCCGCGAGCGTAACGCTTCGCCGACGTCGACATGCTTGCCGCTGACTTGGACTTGCATGCCCCATCAACGCGCTCGACGGGCCTTGGTGTCAAGCCGAACGCGGCTTTGTGATCCGGGCTTCGCGGTTAATGCGGTCGGGTGCGTCGGGGGGCGCCGGACCGAAAAGGCCGCACCAAACAACACACTTGGCGCCCTGGCCGATGCTGCGAGCCCTTCCATGGCGGGGGTCGGCAGACCGGCCATTGTGGAGGCTTCACGGCCTGCGCGGACAAGCGGGACCGTCGGCCTGTGAAGTCGCTTGCTGATCAGGCATTTAGAGGGATTGCGGTCGTGCGCATCCGGCCCGATGCTGTGCGCCTGCGGAGATTCGGGAGAGTGGCATGAGCGCCCAGGACGTCGCCGACCTTGTCCATGAAATTCAGGAAGAGCGGGCCGACAGCGCCGCCAACGAACGCTTCCGCAATCGCGCCGCTCTGCTGGTCGCGGCCCTCGCGGCGGTGCTGGCGGTGGGGGGACTGGGCGGCGGCAACGCCACCGACGACGCCATCGCGGCCAACATCCACGCCAGCGACACCTGGGCCTTCTATCAGGCCAAGAACATGCGCCAGACGGCCTACGAGATCGCCGCCGCCGACATCGAGGCGCGGCTGGCGGGCGGGAGCCTCAGCCCCGCCCAGATCGCCGCCGACACGGCCCGGCTGGAGGACTATCGCGCCACCATCGCCCGCTATGACAGCGAGCCGGACCCCGCCCGTCCGGGCGACCCCACCGCCGGCGAGGGGAAACGCCAACTGGCCGCTCTGGCCCGCACCCATGAGGAGGCCCGCGCCACGGCCGAGGCCCGCGACAACAACTTCGACTGGGCCGAGATCCTGCTGCAGCTGGCCATCGTGCTGGCCTCGGTGGCGATCCTGGCCACGTCGCGCCGGCTGCTGACCGGGGCGGCCGTGCTGGGCGGCCTCGGCGCCCTTTTGACGCTCAACGGCTTTTTGCTGCTGGTGGGCTAGGGGCGCCTCGCGGGGGCGCCTTGGCGTGTTCAACGCGCCCCTAAGGGCCTCCGGACCCTCCGCGTACGATCGCTCCCGGCTTCGAAGATGAAGGGGTCGGCGCATGGCGCCTGAAGCCCGTCAGCCAACCCGGCTCAGGGGTCGGAAACATAGTCGCGCTGGGGCCGTGAAGCGGCGGAACAGGTGATCTCGGCGGGCTCAGTAGCGCTGACGTGAGCGGTCTACCCCGCCTTGAGCATCCGCTTGCGCTCAACCGAGGAGGGGATGCGCAGGGCCTCGCGGTACTTGGCCACGGTGCGGCGGGCGATGTCGATGCCCGCCTCCTTGAGCAGCTCGACGATGCGGTCGTCGGACAGCACGTCGCCGTCGCGGCCTTCCCCCTCGACCATCTGTTTGATGCGGTGACGCACGGCCTCGGCCGAGTGGGCCGCCCCGCCGTCGGCCGAGGCGATGGCCGCCGTGAAGAAGAACTTCAGCTCGAACACGCCCCGGGGCGTTGAAATGTACTTGTTCGAGGTGACGCGGCTGACCGTGCTTTCGTGCATGCCGATGGCGTCGGCCACGGTCTTGAGATTGAGGGGGCGCAGGAACTCGACGCCGAAGGCCAGGAAGGCGTCCTGCTGACGCACGATCTCGGACGCCACCTTGAGGATGGTCTTGGCGCGCTGATCCAGACTTTTGACCAGCCAGGCCGCCTGGGACAGGCAGTCGGCCACGAACACCTTGTCGGCGTCCGAGCGGCTGCCGGCCTGGACCTGGGCGTGATAGCGGCGGTCCACCAGCAGGCGGGGCAGGGTGTCGCTGTTCAGCTCCACCCGCCAGCCGCCGAGCGGATCGGCGCGCACGTGCACGTCGGGAATGACGGTCTGGGCGGGCTCGCCGCCGAAGGCCGCGCCGGGCCGGGGCGTGAGAGCCTTCAGCTCGGCGATCATGTCGCGCAGGTCCTCGTCATCGACCCCGCAGACACGCTTCAGGGCCGACAGATCGCGGCGGGCCAGAAGTTCGAGGTTGTCGATCAGGGCCTGCATCGCCGGGTCCAGCCGATTGCGGTCCTTAAGCTGGATGGCCAGGCATTCGCCCACCGAGCGGGCGAAGACGCCGCAGGGTTCAAACCCCTGGCACTTGAGCAGGACGGTCTCGATCAGCTCGGGTGAGCAGCCGAGACGCTCGGCGGTCTCATCGAAGTCGAGGCGCAGGTAGCCCCCCTCGTCCAGCCCATCGATCAGCACCTGGGCGATCCCCGCCTCGGCGGCGGTGAAGCCGGCCTGGCTGGCCTGCAGCGTCAGGTGCTCGGATAGGGTCAACTCGCGACGCAGGGCGCGGTCGTAGGCGTCGTCGTCCAGGTCAGTGGCCTTGCCCGAACCGGCGCGGCTCCAGTCCGTCAGGGGCGGCCCGCCGGCACAGGGATCGTCCGCAAAACGGTCGTCGCCCTCGGCGTCCATGGCCTCGTCCGCCTTGGCGGTGCTCGTGTCGGAAAACTCCAGTTCGTCGGAGGACGCGGCGGGGGCCTCGGGCGCCTCAGCCGTTTCGGCCGGTTCCGGATCGTCGCGCTGGAGAAGCGGATTGCGTTCGAGCTCGGCCTCGACGAAGGCCTCCAGCTCCACATTGCTCAGCTGGAGCAGCTTGATCGCCTGCTGCAGCTGGGGCGTGACGACCAGCCCCTGCCCCTGGCGAATCTCAAGCCGTGCGTTCAGCGCCACCGTCTGCCCCCGCTCAGCCGGGCCGGAAGGCTGGCCCGAAACTTGCTGTGGCTGAGGATGGCGCGCGGCTGGTTAACGGCGGCCTTACGCGGCCTTACCCGTGCCCGCCGAACCCCTCGCCCAGATAGACGCGGCGGACTTCGGGGTTGTCGATGATCTCGCTGGGCGTGCCCTCGAACAGCACCTCGCCCGAGTGGATGATGGCCGCCCGGTCGATGATGTCGAGCGTCTCGCGGACGTTGTGGTCGGTGATCAGCACGCCGATGCCGCGACCGGACAGGTATCGGATCAGCTCGCGGATATCGGCGATGGCCAGGGGATCGATGCCGGCGAAGGGCTCGTCCAGCAGCATGAAGCTGGGCTCGGACGCCAGGGCCCGGGCGATCTCGACGCGGCGGCGTTCGCCGCCCGACAGGCCCAGGGCGGGGGCCTTGGCCAGATGGGAGATGTGCAGCTCTTCGAGCAGGCGGGCCGCCTCTGTGCGGACCTTGGAGCGGTCGCGCTCGCGCATCTCGACCACGGCCATGACGTTCTGCTCGACCGTCATGCCGCGGAAGATGGAGGCCTCCTGCGGCAGATAGCCGATGCCCAGGCGGGCCCGCTGGTACATGGGCTGGGCGGTGATGTCCTCGCCGTCCAGATAGATCGAGCCGTAGTCGGCGCTGACCAGGCCCGTGATCATGTAGAAGGTGGTGGTCTTGCCCGCCCCGTTCGGACCGAGCAGGCCGGCCACCTCGCCCCGGCGCAGGCGCAGGGAAACGTTCTTGACCACGGGACGTCCGCCGAAGGAGCGGCCGACCTCGTCGACGATCAAGCCTTCGGTATCGCCTGCGGAAGCGGCGATCGAGGCCGCCCGGAGGGACGGATCGGACATGGCGGCGAGGTAGTCGGTCAAGGCGGCCTAGCGGGTCTGGGGGCGGTTCTCGGGGTAGAAGACGCCGCGCACCCGGCGACCGGCCTCGGTGGGCGCGCCGTCCATGACGGCCCGGCCGGTGGTGTTGTTGACGGTCAGGCGGCTGCCGGTCAGCACGTTCTCGCCCTGGGTCATGATCACCTGGCCGGTCACGACGATGGTGTCGGTGTCGCGGGTATAGACGGCCTGGTCGCCGCGGATGACCTGATCCGGCTGGCCCTCGCTGCGCGAGACGAAATAGACGTCGCCTTCGGCCACCATGCGCACGATGTCGCCCGACAGGCCGCCGCCCGGCGCGCCCGAGCGGTTTCCGCCCCCGGCGTGATAGGCGCGGATGACGTTGGCGCGCATGCGGTTATTGCCCTGGGTCGCCTCGGCGCGACCACTCCAGATCTGCACGCCCTCGGCGTCGATCACCTCAAGGTTGTCGGCGCCCATCATGATGGGCCCGCCGCTGCCGGAAATCTGCGCCACGGCCGTGGCGGCCGTCAGCCCCAGACCCAGAGCCAGGGCGCCGGCCAGCGCAAGCGACCGGGTGGCCATCATCCTTGAAGCGTGTCGCGTCACCAGCTGGTCTCCGAAGCGTCGGTCCTAGGGGTCGTTAATGGTCGCCCGGACCTTGTTGTCGCCGGACCCGCGGAAGACGATCCGCGCGCCCTGGTCGTAAATGGCATAGGACGAGGCCGAAATCGATCCCATCGGGCCCTGACCCTCGACCGGGGAGCGGCCCGATACGACGCCGGTGCGGGTGTCGACCACGGCGGTCTGGGTGCGGAACTCAAAGCCCTGGCCGCCTTCGTTGATGCGCACGTCGTCGTGCAGGGTGAGAATTCCCGTACGCTGGTCATAGACGCCACGGTCCGCGCGGACGCGGGTGGGGTCAGGCTGGTCGCGGCCGATCTCAAGGGTGGGCTGCTCCAGCGCCACCGGGCCCTGCACCGCGCCCAGCATCTGGCGGGCGGTGGCGGCCCCGATCAGGAAGGCGCGGCCCTGGCGATCCTGGCCGTAGAAGCGGGCGTTGACCAGGGTGGCCGAGGCCCTCTGGGCCTCGTTCTCGGCCTGGGCGGCCTGGAAGGTGCGCATCGCCGCGACGCCGACCAGGAGAAGCACGATCAGGCCGATGGAGAGGGGCAGGGCGCGGCGGGCCAGCCGCACGATCCGGGCGCGGCGCCGCCACTGACGCACCGCGGCGGCGGCCTTGCGCGATTCCGCCGCCCGTTCGGACGAGAGTCCGCCCGAAGGGTCGAAGGAGTCGTCGAAGGCGGGGCGGATGACGTCGTTCATGGGTTCAGGCGTGGGCGAAGATGTCCACGTCCTCCCATCCGGCCAGATCCAGGCGCGCGCGCACGGGCAGGAAATCGAAACAGGCCTGGGCCAGATGGGTGCGGCCCTCGCGCGCCAGCATCAGGTCCAGCTTCTGCTTGAGCGCATGCAGATTCAGCACGTCCGAGGCGGCATAGGCCAGCTGGTCGGGGCTGAGCTGATCGGCGCCCCAGTCCGAGCTCTGCTGCGCCTTGGACAGCTCGATGCCGAGCAGTTCACGCGTCACGTCCTTGAGTCCGTGACGGTCGGTGTAGGTGCGGGCAAGCCTCGACGCGATCTTGGTGCAGTAGACCGGCCGCGTCTCGACCCCCAGGTGCAGCTGGAACATGGCGATGTCGAAGCGGCCGAAGTGGAACAGCTTGAGCACGTTCGGATCGGCCAGCAGAGCCTTCAGCCGCGGGCAGTCGTAGGCCGGACGGTTCAGCCGCACCACATGGGCGTCGCCATTCCCCGACGACAGCTGCACCACGCACAGGGGGTCGCGGCCCAGCTTCAGGCCCATGGTCTCGCTGTCGATGGCCACCACGGGGCCGAGGTCCAGACCCTCGGGCAGGTCGCCTTCGTGCAGGTGGGTGGTCAAGGCCGTCGTCTTCCTCTTGCGTGGAGCCTTAATACACGAACGGCGCCGCGACCGAAGAGTCACGACGCCGTCCGAAGAATTGGTGCCCAGGAGAGGACTCGAACCTCCACGACCTTTCGGCCACTGGCACCTGAAGCCAGCGCGTCTACCAATTCCGCCACCTGGGCCGGTTCTGCGCCTGACGGCGCGACCGAAGGCGCGGACGTTTAGGGGACGGAATCGTTCCGGTCAACGGGTCCGTTGCTCCTTGCGCGGGCATCGTCTAATCCCGCCGCGACGACCAGCGCAGGGACTTCAGAACCATGACGCATCAGGCCACCCTGTTCGGCGGATCGGGCTTCATCGGCAGCCAGACCGGCGGCGCTCTCCTGCGGCGCGACTGGCGGCTGCGCATCGTGGCGCGCAAGCCCCAAGTGGCTCAGGCGCTGAGGCCGCTGGGCGAGGTCGGACAGGTGCAGATCAAGGCGGGGGACGTGCGCCGCGACGAGCATGTGGCCGAGGCGGTCCGCGGCTCGGAGCTGGTCGTCAACTTCGTCGGCATCCTGCACGAGGGCCCGGGCCAGAGCTTCGACGACGTGCATGTGGAAGCCGCCGAGCGGATCGCCCGCATCGCGCGCGAGGCCGGCGTCCAGCGGCTGATCCACGTCTCGGCCCTGGGCGCGGACGCAGGCTCGGCCTCGAAATATGCGCGGTCGAAGGCCGAGGGCGAGCGTGCGGTGGCCGCCGCCTTCCCGGGCGCCATCATCGTGCGGCCTTCGGTGGTGTTCGGCCCCGGCGACGATTTCCTCAACCGGTTCGCCCGCATGGCCGCCTTCGCCCCGGCCCTGCCGCTGGTGGGCGGCGGGAGCACCCGCTTCCAGCCCGTCTATGTGGGGGACGTGGCCGACGCCATCGCCCGGCTGGCGGTGGCGCGCGACGTCGCGGACCGGCCCTACGAACTGACCGGGCCGTCGACCTACACCTTCAAGGAGCTGATGGAGCTGATCCTCAGTGAGACCAATCGGCAGCGCCCGCTGGTCCCGCTGCCCTTCGGCGTGGCGGGCATGATCGGGGCCATGGGCGACCTGATGGCGGCGGTCGGACTGACGCCGCCGCTGACCCGCGATCAGGTGGAGCTGCTGAAGACCGACAATGTGGCCGCCGACGGCGCGCCGGGGCTCGAGGCCATCGGCGTGCGTCCGACGGGGCTGGAGGCCGTGGCCGAGTCCTATCTGTGGCGCTATCGCCAGGGCGGCCAGTTCGCCGAGGGCACGGCGGCCCGGGCCTGAACCCTATCCGATCCAGCCCAGCGACAGGGCGACAAGGCCCAGCGCCCCGACCACGATCCGCCACCAGGCGAAAGGCGCGAAGCCATGCCGGGCCACGAAGTCGAGCATGGTCTTCACGACGAAGGCCCCTGAGACGAACGACACCACGAAGCCGATGGCGACCAGCCCGAGGAAGTCGGCGGTGATCACGTCGCGGGTCTCCCACAGGCTGACGGCGAAGGCGCCGACCATGGTGGGAATGGCCAGGAAGAAGGAGAACTCGGCCGCCGCTCGCTTATCGACGCCGGACAGGAGGCCGCCGACTATGGTGGCGCCCGAACGCGACACCCCCGGAATGATCGACAGGCACTGGTAGAGGCCGATCAGGGCCGCCGAACGGAAGGTCAGGGCCATGGCCTCATGCTCGCGCGCAGGCGGGGCCCAGCGTTCGACCAGCAGCAGTATCACGCCGCCGATGATCAGGCTGAGGAAGACGAACAGCGAGTTGAACAGGACCGCGAAAATCACGTCCTTGGCCAGAAGGCCCAGGATGGCCGAGGGCAGGAAGGCGATCAGCACGGCTATGGTGAAGCGCCAGGCCGAAGCGTCGCGGCCGAACAGGCCCAGCAGCACTTTCCACAGCCGCGTGAAGTAGAGCACCACCACCGCCAGGATCGCGCCCAGTTGGATCATGTAGATGAAGGGGTCCCAGCGGGCGTCGGTCAGCCCCAGCATCTCCTTGGTGATCAGCAGGTGGCCGGTCGAGGAAACGGGAATGAACTCGGTCAGGCCCTCGACGACGCCGAGGATGATGGCGGCCAGCCAGTCGCCCATGAAGGATGCTCCGAACGCAGGAAATCAGAGGGGCGTCGCTGCCCCTACGGCCCCACATAGCGCAGGCGGGCCTGGATAGGCGAGCCCGCCCGGGCCTGCTCCATGGCATGGGCCAGCCAGCCGGCGATGCGGCCCAGCGCCATCAGGGCGAAGGCGCCGTCCTTGGGCATTTCGAGGCGGCGCGCCACCAGGGCCAGGGCCAGGTCGAGATTGGCGCGGCGACCCGTCATGGCCTCGCCCACCCGCAGGATCTCCAGCAGGTCCCCCGGCAAATTGGCCGCGTTGAGCAGGGCGGCGGCGCGCGGATCGCCGTCAGGGAAATGCGGATGGCCGAAGCCGGGCACATCGCGCCCCTGGGCCAGGCTATGGCGCACGGCTTCGCGCGGATCGCCCCGGCGCGCCTCGGCCACCCAGGCGGCGGTCTGGGCCAGGCCTCCGCCCAGCATCGGACCGGTCATGGCCCCCATGGCGGCAAGCGCCGAGGCGGACAGCGGCGCGCCTGCTCCCGAGGCCACGCGCGCGGCCAGGGCGGCGGCGTCCAGCCCGTCGTCGGCGGACAGCACCAGGGCGCGGCGCACCAGATCGGCGTCCCGTTCGTTCAGCTTCCAGCCCCGGGCCAGGCGCTGATGGATGTAGAGGCGGGGCCCTGCGCCGGCGACCACGTCGACCATCTCGTTGACGATGGCGGCGGCCTCGCGCCGCAGCGAGCGGTCGCCTCGGCCGGGGCTGGCGGAATCCTCGTCGGCGCGGCGGGCCAGGGCGGCCAGCAGGCGCGCCCGCACGCCGCCTGGGAAGACCACGTCGACACGCGGCTTCTGGTCGGCGAAGGGACGTTCGTCCTCCTCGGCGCCCCAAAGGAGGGCGGCGGTCTGTTCCAGGGTCCAGGTCTCGGCCAGCACGGCGGCGTCGCGTCCGCGATAGGTCAGCCGGCCGTCCTGAACCGAGGTGAGGGCGGACTCGACGCCCACCTGGTCCCGCGCGCGGGCGGGGCGGTGGCCTTCCAGCTGGATGGGCGCGCCGGCGGTGGAGGGGTCCTTCAGCCGGGCCACGTCCTGGGCGGAATAGAGGCTGCGGCGCGGATCGGACGGATCGGTTCGCGCGCTGATCCGGCCCCGACTGACATAGGCGTAGAGAGTCTGAGTCTTCACGCCCAGGCGCTGAAGCGCCTCGGCCCTGGGAATCCAGCTGGGTGAGCCCTCGGTCATCACACGCCCTTGCCCGGTCATGGCTAAAGCCTAGCCGATCAATGTTGAGAGTTTATTCCCGCGATACCGGCGGTTTTGCGGCGCCGCCCCGTTGCCTGCCCTGCGCGGACGGGCCAAAAGCAGGCGATGGCGTCCTCCCACCCCGGCCAGACCGACCTCAACGCCGCCCAGGAAGCGGTGCGCGGCATCACGCGCATGTCGGTGGCCGTGGCCCTCATCCTGATCGGGCTGAAGGCTTTTGCGTGGGGCGCCACGGGGTCCGTCGCCATTCTGGCCTCTCTGGTGGATTCGGGCCTCGACCTGGCCGCCTCCCTGATCACCTTCTTCGCGGTGCGCTGGGCCGCCGCCCCGCCGGACGCCGAGCACCGCTTCGGGCACGGCAAGGCCGAAGCCTTCGCCAGCCTGGTTCAGGCCGGGCTGGTCTTCACCTCGGCCGGGATCATCGGCTGGGAGGCGATCGACCACATGCTGAATCCGCGCGTGATCACGGCGGGGGCCTGGGGCGTCGGCGTCATGGCCATCTCGATCGCGCTGACCGGCGCCCTGGTCTTCGCCCAGACCCAGGCGCTCAAGAAGACCAAATCGGTGGCCGTGTCCGGCGACCGGGCCCACTATTTCAGCGACCTGGCCTCGAACGCCGTCGCTCTGATCGGTGTGGGCTCGGCCACCCTGCTGAACGCGCCCGGCCTAGACGCGGCGGCGGGCTTCATCGTCGCCGTCTGGCTGATCTGGGGCGCCCTGGCGGTGCTCAAGGACGCGGCGGATCATCTGCTGGATCGCGCCCTGTCCGAGGGCGCCGTGGACGAAATCCGCGCCCTGGCCGTGGATGATCCGCGCGTCCTGGGGGTGCACCAGCTGCGCACCCGCGTCTCGGGCCAGGTGGTGATGATCCAGATGCACATGGACCTGGAGCCGTCCCTGACGCTGGAGCAGGCCCACGAGATCGTCGTCGCCGCCGAGAAGCGCATCCTTGAACAGTATCCGGCGGCGGACCTGATCATCCATCCGGACCCGCGCGGCCGGGCCGAGCCGCACGGCGGCGCCTTCGGCGAGGCCGGCGTCGCATGACCACGCGCCTGCTGCACCACTTCGCCTTCGACCCCAACTCGCGCCAGGCGCGGCTGACGCTCGGCGAAAAGAAGATCGCCTTCACCGAACGGCCCGTGCGCTACTGGGAGCACGACCTGGAGTTCCACGCCCTGTCGCCGTCGGGCATGACGCCGGTGCTGAAGATCGACGGCGAGGGTCCGTCCCTGACCCTGTGTGAGGCGCCCGCCATTCTCGATTGGGCCGAGACCTTCACGCCGGAGCCGCCCCTTCTGTCGCGCGATCCCGCCGAGCGGGCCGAGGCGTTTCGCCTGCGCCAGTGGTTCGACCGCAAGTTCGAGGTCGAGGTGGACAGCCCCATCCTGTTCGAGCGGATGGAGAAGCGCCTGCAGAACCTGGGCCCGCCCGAGGCGCGGCCCCTGCGCGAGGGCCGCGAGGCGCTGCGCTGGCACCTGGATATGCTGGAGCGCCTGCTGGCCGAGCGGGACTGGCTGGCGGGCCGGGCGCTCAGCCTTGCCGACTTCGCGGCCGCCGGCCACCTGTCGGTGCTGGATTACTTCGGCGAGATCGACTGGGGCCGACTGCCAGGGCTGAAGACCTGGTGGATGAAGCTGAAGTCGCGCCCCTGCTTCCGGCCGCTGCTGGAGGATCGGCTTCCGGGGCTGGCCCCGGCGCCCCATTATGCGCAGCTCGATTTCTGAGCTTTCCGCAAAGGCCGTGACCCTGAAACCCGCCACGCTCGCCCGCGCCCAGGAGGCGGTGGCCGCCCGCGCCCGCGCGCTGGGCTTCGACGTGTGCCGCTTCGCCAGCGTGGCCGAGGGCTGGGAGGCCGGGGAGCGGCTGGACGCCTTCGTCGAGGCGGGGCGGCACGGCCAGATGGCCTGGATGCAGACGACCCGCGACCGCAGGCGTCATCCGTGCGCCATGTGGGAGGACGCGCGCTCGGCGGTGGTGCTGGGCATGAACTACGGGCCCACCAGCGACCCGCTGGCCCTGCTGGCTCGGCCCGAGCGGGCGGCCATCTCGGTCTATGCGCGGGGCGACGATTATCACGAGGTCATCAAGGGCCGCCTGAAGGAGGTGGCGCAAGTGCTGGCCGCGCGCACGGGCGCCGAGGTCAAGGTTTTCGTCGACACCGCGCCCCTGATGGAGAAGCCGCTGGCGGGAAAGGCCGGCGTGGGCTGGCAGGGCAAGCACACCAACCTCGTCTCCCGCGACTACGGCAGCTGGCTGTTCCTGGGCGTCATCCTATCGGCCGCCGAACTGGTCCCCGACGAACCTGAGGTCGACCACTGCGGCAGCTGCACCGCCTGCCTCGACGTCTGTCCCACCAGGGCCTTCCCCGCGCCCTTCCAGCTGGATGCGCGGCGTTGCATCTCGTACCTGACCATCGAGCACGACGGGCCGTGGGCGCCGGAGTTCCGCGAGGCCGTGGGCAACCGCATCTACGGCTGCGACGACTGTCTGGCCGTGTGCCCCTGGAACAAGTTCGCCAGGGACGCGCGCGAGGCGCGGCTGGCCGAGCGGGATGATCTGAAGGCGCCGCCGCTGGCCGAACTGGCGCGGCTGGACGACGCGGCCTTCCGGGCGCGGTTCGTGCGCTCGCCCATCAAGCGCATCGGCAGGGAGCGGTTCATCCGCAACGTCCTCTATTCCATCGGCTCGGGGCGGGTGACGGCGGCCCTGCCCGAAGTGGAAGCATTGCTCGACGACGCTTCGGGCCAGGTGCGAGGGGCGGCGGCCTGGGCCCTGTCGCGGCTGGACCCGGCGCGGTTCGCGGCACTGGCGGAAAGACGGCTTACAGCTGAGCCCGACCCTGCCGTGCGTGCGGAATGGGAGGCGGCGGCATGAGCGTCAGTGTCATCATCGTCGCCTATGAGAGCGGGGCCTGGCTGCCGCGATGCCTGGACACGCTGAGGGCGCAGACCGTCCCGCATGAGGTGGTGCTGGTGGACAACGCCTCCAGCGACGGCGCCCCCCAGACGGCGGCGATGGCGGATACCGCGATCCGGCTGGTCGAGGCGGGCGAGAATCTGGGCTTTGCGGGTGGCAACAATCTCGGCGCCGAGCGGGCGAAGGGCGAATGGCTGGCTCTGCTCAACCCTGACGCCTTCCCTGAGCCGGACTGGCTGGAGCGACTGTTGCAGGCGGCCGAGGCGCATCCGGACGTGGACTGCTTCACCTCTCTGCAGATCGCCGAGGATGACGGGCGCCTGCTGGACGGGGCGGGCGACGCCCTGACCCTGTTCGGCTTCCCCTATCGCATGGGTTTCAGACGGACGCGGCCGGACAGGATCGCCGCCGGAGAGGTCTTCGCTCCCTGCGGCGCGGCGATGATGATCCGAACCCGGACGTTCCGCGCCCTCGGCGGCTTTGACGCGCGCTTCTTCTGCTACTGCGAGGACATGGATCTGGGCTGGCGGTTGCGCCTGGCGGGCGGGCGCACGCGGCTGGTCCCGAATGCCGTGGTCCATCATGTAGGTTCGGCGATGACCGGGCGCGGCTCGGCCTTCTCGCGCAGGCTGGGCTATCGGAACCGCCTCTGGACCTTCTGGAAGAACGCCTCACCCGGCCTGTTCCGGCTGATGGCGGCGCCGCATCTGATCGCCACCCTGCTGATGCTGACGGCGGACGTGGCCCGGGGGCGGGGCGGCCCGGCCTGGCAGGGTCTGCGAGAGGGCTGGCGGCGCCGTCGCGAGTTCCGCGCCGAGGCGCCACGGGCGGACTCCGCCCCCATCCTGCGCGCCATGACCTGGAGCCCCCTGAAGGCGATCCGGCGCGGCTTGGATGTCAGAGTTTAGGCCAGAGCGCTCGTCCCGCCGCCGTTACGTGAGCCGCCTGGCGTCTCGGCGACGCCCAGAAGGGCGATCTTGAACACCAGCACCGCGTTGCCTGGAATGTCCGGCGGGGCGCCGTCCTCGCCATAGCCCAGCTCCGGCGGGATGTAGACGATCCACTCGTCGCCGACCCGCATCTGCTGCAGCACGTCGGTCCAGCCCTCGATCACCTGGCCGGCCTCGAACACGGCCGGCGCGCCGCGCTCGTACGAGCTGTCGAAGATCGTCCCGTCGACCAGCCCGCCCTCGTAATGGACGCGAACCAGATCGTTATCGTCGGGCTGCACCCCGTCGGTCGGGCCCGAGCGCTCGATCTTGTACTGCACGCCGGACGGCAGAACGCGCACGCCCTCGGCCCGAGCGTTGCGCTCCATGAAGGCGGCGGCCTCGGCGGCGGCTTCGCCCCCGCCGCCGCGGTTGCAGGCGGACAGCGCCAGGGCGGCGGCCGCCGCGATCAGGCTAGCGCGGACGAAGGACATAGCCATGCTCCTTGAGGGCGGCCTCGATCTGCTCGGCGTGGCCGGCGTCGCGGGTCTCGACCATGATGTCGAACTCGGCGCCCTTGGCCGGCACGTCCAGGGCCAGGCGGTTATGAATGACCTCGATGATGTTGCCGCCCAGATCGCCGATCACCTGGCTCATCTTGGCCAGCATGCCGGGGCGGTCGTCGCCGAGGATGCGGAAGACCACCAGCCGCTTCTGCCGCACCAGCTCGCGGTTCAGCACCACCGCCAGCATGCGCGCGTCGATGTTGCCGCCGCACAGCACCAGCCCGATCTTCTTGCCCCGGAAGCGCGCGGGATCGCGCAGCAGGGCGGCCAGCCCCCCGGCGCCCGCACCTTCGGCCACGGTCTTTTCGATGGTGGCGTAGGCGGCCACGGCGCGTTCGAAGTCGGCCTCGTCGCAGACGATGACGTCGTCCACCAGCGGGTCGGCCAGCTTGAAGGGGATTTCGCCCACGGCCTTGATGGCGATGCCCTCGGCGATGGTCTGGCCGCCGCACCTGGGAGTCTCGCCCTTCCGCCGGGCGGTGAACGAGGGGTACATGGCCGCCTCTACCCCATAGATCTCGATACCGGGTTTCAGGTGCTTGGCGGCGATGGCGCAGCCGGCGATCAGGCCGCCCCCGCCGATCGGAATGAGCAGGGCGTCCAGGTCCGGCGCCTGGTCCAGAAACTCCAGCCCGCAGGTGCCCTGACCGGCCACGATGCCCTCGTCGTCGAAAGCCGAGACGAACAGCAGGTTCTCGTCGCGTACCAGCTCCATCACCCGCTCGGTCGACTGGGAGAAGTCCAGGCCGTGGATGATGACGCGGGCGCCGTGGCTCTGCGTCTTCTGAATCTTCACGAAGGGCGTGCCCTCCGGCATGACGATGGTGACCGGCACCCCCAGCCGCTTGCCGTAATAGGCCAGGGCCTGGGCGTGATTGCCGGCCGAGGCGGCCACCACCCCGCGCCGACGCTCGTCCTCGGTCAGCTGGGACAGGCGATTGCAGGCCCCGCGCTCCTTGAAGGAGCCGGTGTAGTGCAGGTTCTCGAACTTGACCCAGACCTCCGCGCCGGTCAGCTCGGACAGGCCACGCGAGTACCTGACGGGGGTCTTTTCGACCTGGCCCGCGATGCGCCCGGCGGCGCGTTCGATGTCGGCGAAGGTGACGCTCATGGCGGCGGACCCTAGCCCCGCCAGCGCCAAAGGGAAGCGGCTTTCGCGGTGAAAATGACGGCGGCCTCGACGCAACCTTGACCGTTGCGCGCGCGTTCCGTCGGCGCCAACCTACGCTCGCCGGGAGATACGCGATGTCCGCTCGCCTGCTGCTGTCCGCCGCCGCCGTGAGCCTTGCCGCCGCGGCCTGCGCGCCCGTCACGCCTCCGCCCCCCATGGGGCCGCCGCCCGCCGTGGTCTTCAACGCCGCCGCCTTCGCCTGGTCGGCCCAGCCCGGCACGGCCTCCATCGAAGGGCGCACCGACTATCGCACCGACGGCCGGACCTGGCGTTGCGCCGGATCAGTGGGCCTGACGCCCGAAACGCCGTGGACGCGCCAGCGCTTCCAGACCCTCTACGGATCGACCGACCGGGCCGCCCTGCCGGCGGCGGTTGTACGAGCCCGGACGGTGGCCGAGGCCAGCGCCGACTATCGCGGCTTCGTGCGCAACACCACCTGCGGGGCCGATGGGACCTTCCGCTTCGAAGGTCTGCCCCAGGGCGCCTGGTTCGTGATCGTGCCGGTGACGCCCCAGGGCGGCGGCGAGGCGGTGGTCCTTATGCGCCGCGTCGAGACCCGCAACGGCCGCGCCGTTCAGGTGACGCTGTCGTGAGGGATGGGGTGATGAAGCCGCTCGTCCTCGGTTTGGCCCTGGCGGCCGTGATCGCCGCGCCCGCCCTGGCCCATGATCGCCAGCACCGCCGCCATTACTCGGTCCCCTCCTATGCGGACCAGTATGACCGGCCGGGCGATTATCGCTGCGACGCCTACTGGGATCGGGGCCGCGACGACTGCGACGCCGCCTGGCGCGGCCCGTTCAGAAGCTCTTACGGTCACGGTTACGTGTATCGCCGCCATTCCAGCTACGGCCACGGCTATACGCCGGGCTATGGCTATGGCCACCAGCCCAGCTACGACCACGGCGGGCGGGACTGGGACCGCGTGCGCTGGTGCGAGGCGCGCTTCCGCTCGTACGACCCGCGCACGGGCTATTATCGCACCTATGACGGCCGGATGCGGTGGTGCGGCTGAGACGCGACTAGCCCACCAGCCGCGGCGCGATCCGCAGGGTTTCGGCGAAGGCCAGGAAGAGGTGATAGAGGGTCGAGGCGGGAACGACCCGGGACATGGGCTGTCCCTCCGCGTCGAACTGATCGACCCAGAGTCCCGGAATCTCGGTCGCCAGGTAGCGGTCAAGAAGCAGGTTGGCCGAGCCGGCGAGCGGCGAGCGCACATCGTCGCCGAACGTATCCGACAGGGCGACCTGGGCCTTGAGGCGTTCGGTGTTCGGCCAGCAGCGTGAGCTTCGGTCCAGCGGCGTCCCATCGTCGCGCACCTGTTGAAAGGTGGCGTGGGTCGCGGGGTCGACCCCGTGGGCTTCGGCCCCGGCGACCAGGGCGCGGATCGCTTCGGATCGCACACCTCCGGACAGGCGGCCGTACTCGGACAGGATCCAGGCCCATTCGAACTGGTGTCCGGGCTCGGTGATGCGGCCCTCGTCCGTCTCCAGCCGCTCCCAGGCGGGGCCGAAGTGCTCACGCAGGGTGCGGCCGTCGAAGAGCGCGCCGCAGAACAACTCGACCAGCTCTCGCGCCAGGGCCTCGAAACGGGGGTGGCCCGTAGCCTCCCAGCCCACGAGGGCCGCTTCAAGCAGGTGCATGTGCGGGTTCTGGCGGCGAGGTCCCTCGGCCGGCAGCGCATGCAGGAAGCCGCCGCCCGGCCCCCGCATACGCGTGTCGATGAAGTCGAGGGTTTGCAGGCAGCGGTCCATCGCCGCCGCGTCCGGCCCCAGCTTCTGCCGCCAGCTGAGCGCGAACAGGCAGAAGGCCAGGTCGTAGAGGTCCGGCGTGGCGTCGGCGATCTTGCCTTCCCGGGTCAGGGCGCGGGCGAAGCCCCTGTCCGGTCCGAGCCAGGCGCGATCGAGGAAGGCGAGCCCGTGGCGGGCGGCCTCATCGCCCCGGTCCCATCCCAGCAGCGCCGCGTGAGAAAAGACGTAGATCTGCCGGCAGGTGACCCGCGTCCGCTTCAGGTCCGCGCCCGCGTCCCGCCCGCGAAAGTCCAGCTGCTCCACATAGCCGCCATGGCGACGATCGACCCCGGCCTCGGCCCACAGGGGCAGGGCCGCGCCGAACATCCAGCGGCGGATGTGCTCCAGCGGGAGATCGACCTGAATCATGCCCTTACGGCTAGCATAGCTTTGCGACGGCGGCGCGCGCTTCACCGATGGACGCGTTGCTGTGGACCCCGTCCGGTGCGGCTGCTAGGCGTCCGTTGCGCGGTGAGAGGCCGCGCGCGCACAGGGACGAGCCTTGACCATTGACCGCCCGATCGCCCCGGAGACGCGCCGGGGACTGACGCACCTCCAGCGCCTGGAGGCCGAAAGCATCCACATCATGCGCGAGGTCGCCGCCCAGTTCGAGCGGCCCGTCATGCTGTACTCCATCGGCAAGGATTCGGCCGTGATGCTGCATCTCGCGGCCAAGGCCTTTTATCCCTCGAGGCCGCCGTTTCCGCTGTTGCACGTGGACACCACCTGGAAGTTCCAGGACATGTACGAAATGCGCGAGCGCATGGCGCGCCGCTACGGCATGGACCTGCTGGTCCACATTAATCCCGAGGCCCAGGCGCACGGCATCAACCCCTTTGACCACGGCTCGGCGGTTCACACCGACATCTGGAAGACGCAAGGCCTGAAGCAGGCGCTGGACAAGTATGGCTTCGACGCGGCCTTCGGCGGCGCACGCCGCGACGAGGAGAAGAGCCGGGCCAAGGAGCGCATCTTCTCCTTCCGTTCGGCCGGGCACCGCTGGGATCCCAAGAACCAGCGGCCCGAACTCTGGAGACTCTACAATGGCCGCATCGGCCCGGGCGAGAGCGTCCGCGTCTTCCCCCTGTCCAACTGGACCGAGCTGGATATCTGGCAATACATCTACCTGCACGACGTTCCCATCGTGCCCCTCTATCTGGCGGCCGAACGCCCCGTGGTGGATCGCTCGGGCACCCTCATCATGGTCGACGACGAGCGCATGCGCCTGCATCCCGGAGAACAGCCGGTCATGCGCAGTGTGCGCTTCCGCACCCTTGGCTGCTATCCGCTGTCAGGCGCCATCGAGAGCCGGGCGGCGACCCTGCCCGAGGTGATCCAGGAGATGCTGCTGGCCCGCACCTCCGAGCGTCAGGGCCGCCTGATCGACCATGACCAGGCCGCCTCCATGGAGAAGAAGAAACAGGAGGGCTATTTCTGATGCCTTCCGACGACCGCCTGCTCGCGCAGGACATCGAGGCCTATCTCGACCGGCATCAGCACAAGACGCTGCTGCGCTTCATCACCTGCGGCTCGGTGGACGACGGCAAGTCGACCCTGATCGGGCGTCTGCTTTACGACAGCCAGTTGATCCTCGACGATCAGGTGTCTGGGCTGCGCAAGGACGCCAAGGCGGGTACGGAGGAGGAAAATCTCGACTTGGCGCTGCTGGTCGACGGCCTCGCCGCAGAACGCGAGCAGGGCATTACGATCGACGTCGCCTATCGCTTCTTCCATACCGAGCGGCGCAAGTTCATCGTAGCGGATACGCCCGGCCACGAGCAGTACACCCGTAACATGGTGACCGGCGCCTCCACCGCCGACCTGGCGGTGGTCCTGGTCGATGCGCGCAAGGGCGTTCTGACCCAGACGCGGCGGCACAGCTATCTGGTGCGGCTGGTGGGCGTGCGCCGCGTGGTGCTGGCGGTCAATAAGATGGACCTGATCGGCTGGTCCAGGGACGAGTTCGACCGCATCGTGGCCGAATACAGAGCCTTCGCCGCTCGCCTCGGCATCAAGGAGGTGCAGGCCATCCCCATGTCGGCCTTGAAGGGCGACAACATCACGCGCCAAAGCGACCATACCCCATGGTATGATGGCCCGACCCTGATGCAGCATCTGGAGACGGTGGAGGTGGCCAACGAGGCCGCGTCCGGGCCGCTGCGCATGCCGGTGCAGTGGGTCAACCGCCCGAACCTGGACTTCCGCGGCTATTCCGGCCTGATCGCGCAAGGCACAGTACGGCCTGGCGACGCCGTGCGCGTCACGCCCTCGGGCCGGACCTCAACGGTGACGCGCATCGTCACCTTCGACGGTGATCTGGACGAGGCCCGCGCCGGCCAGTCAGTGACCCTGACCCTGGCCGATGAGATCGACATCAGCCGCGGCGATGTGCTTTGCGCCGCAGACGCGCCGGCCGAGGCCGCCGCTCAGTTCGAGGCGGATATTGTCTGGATGGCGGACGAGGCTTTGCTGCCGGGCCGTTCGTATCTGGTGAAAATGGGCGCAGCCACGGTTCCGGCCCAGGTGACCGAAATTAAGCACCGCATCGACGTGAACACGCTCGATGAAATGGCCGCCAAGGTGCTGGAGTTGAATGAGATCGGCCGCTGCAACCTGGCCTTCTCGCGGCCCGTGCCCTTCGCACCCTATGCCGAGACGCCGGACCTCGGCGCCTTCATCATCATCGACCGCATCAGCAACGCCACGGTGGGCGCTGGCGTGATCCATTTCGCCCTGCGCCGGTCTCAGAACGTCCACTGGCAGGCCCTGGCCGTGGACGCCTCCGCGCGCGCCGGCTTGAAGCAGCAAAAACCCGCCTGCCTGTGGTTCACCGGCCTGTCGGGGGCGGGCAAGTCGACTATCGCCAACCTGGTGGAGAAGCGACTCCACAGCCTGGGCCGTCATACCTATCTGCTCGACGGCGACAACGTCCGCCACGGGCTGAACAAGGATCTGGGGTTCACCGAGGCCGACCGCGTCGAGAACGTCCGCCGCGTGGCCGAGGTGGCGCGTCTGATGTCCGACGCGGGCCTGATCGTGCTGGTGTCCTTCATCTCGCCCTTCCGTGCCGAGCGGCGCATGGCCCGAACCCTTTTCGACGAGGGCCGCTTCTTCGAGGTCTTCGTGGACACGCCGCTTGAGGTGGCCGAGGCTCGCGATGTGAAGGGGCTCTACAAGAAGGCGCGGGCGGGCCGTCTGGCCAACTTCACCGGCATCGACAGCCCCTACGAGGCGCCGGAACAGCCAGAAATGCACATCCACGCCGATCAGGTCTCCGCCGAGCGAGCCGCCGCCGCCATTGTCGAGCGGCTGGCGGAGGCCGGGCTCTTCAGGGCATGATGCGGGCAGGGAACCTCAGCGATGCCCGACTTCTGGCTTTTTCTGGCGGTGGGCTTTCTGGCCCAGCTCGTCGACGGCGCCCTGGGTATGGCCTACGGGGTCGTCTCGGCTAGCTGCCTCGTCTCGCTTGGCGTACCCCCGGCGAATGTTTCGGCCAGCGTGCATGCCTCGAAGGTCTTCACCGGCGCGGCCTCGGCCCTGTCGCATCGCATGCACGGTAATGTGTCGAAAAGGCTGCTGATCCCGCTGATCTTGGGCGGCGTCGTCGGCGGCGTGGTCGGAGCCTATGTACTTACCGGACTTCCGGCGGCGGTGGTGCGCCCCTTTGTGGTGGCCTGGCTGGGCCTGATGGGCCTGTTCATTCTGTATCGCGCCTGGCGTAGCTCGCCGCCGCGCACGGCGAACTGGCGGGCGCCCGCGCCCCTCGGCTTCGCAGGAGGCTTTCTTGACGCCATCGGCGGCGGCGGCTGGGGCCCGACCGTCACCTCGTCCCTGCTGGCCTTCGGCGTGCCGCCGCGCCAAGCCGTGGGCACCTCGAACACCGCCGAGTTCTTCGTGGCCGTGGCCGTCTCGACGGCCTTCATCACCGCCCTGCTGACGGGCCACTGGCGAGACGCGGCCGGGCTGGCCGATCATGTCTGGGCCGTGGGCGGTCTGATCGTGGGAGGCGTCGCCGCGGCGCCGCTGGCAGGATGGATCACCAGGATTCTGCCGGCCCGTCACCTGACCTGGGCTGTGGGCCTGCTAGTCCTCTGCCTTTGCGCCTATCAGGGCTGGAAGCTGTTCACCGGAGCCGGCGCATGAGTCACACCGAGCAAGACATCGCCTTGGCCCGCCGGCTGGCGGAGGGCGCGGGCCGCCTGCTGGTCGAGCTGAGGTCGCGTGGCGATCTGGAGGGCAAGGCCCTGGGTCAGGCCGCCGACGCCGCCGCCGACGCCTGGCTGATGGCCGCGATCGCCGCGGCCTGCCCGACCGACGGCCTTCTCTGCGAAGAGACGCGCGACAATCCCATCCGGCTTGGCCGATCCCGCGTCTGGATCATCGACCCTCTGGACGGCACGCGCGAGTACGGCGAGGGCCGCGACGACTGGGCCGTGCATGTGGCCCTGACCGTCGATGGCAGGCCAGTCGTGGGCGTCGTCGCCCTCCCAGATCAGGGCGTGGTCTGGACGAACGCCGACGGCGCTGCCGCCTCACAGACGGGCCGTCCCTTGCGCATGCTGGTCAGCCGCACCCGCCCCGCGCCCGAAGCCATGGCGGTGGCCGAGGCCTTGGGCGCCGAGCTGGTGCCCATGGGGTCAGCGGGCGCCAAGGCTATGGCGGTGCTTCAGGGCAAGGCCGACATCTATCTGCATTCGGGCGGCCAGTACGAATGGGACAGCTGTGCACCCGCCGCCGTGGCCATCGCACACGGCTTTCACGCCTCGCGCGCGGACGGAGCGGAACTTGTCTATAATCAGGCCGATCCCTGGATGCCTGACCTTCTGGTCTGCCGTCCTGAGTTGGCGGATCGCGTGCTTGCGCTTAGGGATGAACTTCGGGCGGCGACCGGAGCGGATACAGGCGCGAATACAGGCGCCCACGGCTGAGGAAACATAACCTATGTCGCCGCTGCGGCGCCTGCCGCTGAAGTATCGCATCCCTCTCATCGAGGGCGGCCTCTCAGTCCTGAGCGGTCTGCGAGGTCTTGCGCGCTGCAAGGCGCCCCCTCCCGGAGGCGACATAAGAGGCCCGCTGGTGGTCAGCGGTTTCTTCGGCGAGGTGTTGGGCATCGGGCGCGCTGGAGACCTCACCGCCGATGCGCTCGGGGCGGCGGGACTGAACCCGAGGCGCGTCCAGCTGCGGCCGGCCTTCAGGCGCCTGCTGGACCTGCACCGCCCCGCGGTTGAAGCGAGGCCCGGCGGGGTCTGGATCATCCATGCCAATGCCCCCGAGACCGAGATCGCCCTGATGGTCCACCCTCCCAGGATGTGGTCGACGCGCTACCGCATCGGCTACTGGGCCTGGGAGACCCCCGAGGCGCCCGCCCATTGGGTGCGGCCCGCGCGCTGGATGCATGAAATCTGGACCCCCAGCCGGTTCGTCGCCGACTCGCTGCAGGCCGCCTTCGATCGCGCAGGCGAAACGGAACTGGGCGCCCGACTGCGCGTCATGCCCCATCCGGTGGAGGCGCCCGACATCGGTCCGGACCGGGAGGGCTTCGGTCTGGAGGACGGCGTCTGCTACGCCCTGACGTCTTTCGACGGGCGCTCGTCCTTCGCGCGGAAGAACCCGTGGGCCGCCATCGAGGCGTGGCGCCGGGCCTTTCCCGAGCCCGCGCAGAATGCGCGGCTACTGGTGCGGGCCGTCCAGATTGATGTGGACCCGGCCTCGGCGCGCGACTTGCGCGAGCTCGCGGCTCAGCGGCCCGACATCGTGCTTTCGACGCGTCCCCTGAACCGGGCGCGCATGTGGCGCCTGCTGGCCTCGGTTGATTTCGTGGTCTCGCTGCATCGCTCCGAAGGCTTCGGCCTGGTGCCAGCTGAGGCCATGGCTATGGGCAGACCCGCCGTGGCCACGGGCTGGTCCGCCACGGGCGAGTACATCGACGACACCTGCGGCGCGCCGGTGAGCTATGACCTGATCCCGGTCGAGGACGCCTCGGGGCGTTACCGCGGCGATCTGTTCTGGGCCGATCCGCACGTCGATGCCGCAGCTCGGGCCATACGGCGTCTGACCGAAGATCACGCGCTGCGCGAACGTCTGGGCCAGGCGGCGCGGATCAAGGCGCGCGAGTTCACGGCGCCTTGGGCGGCGGACGCTCCCCTGATCCGCAACATCGCCGCGCGGATCGGCTGAGCGTTCAGCTGTTGGCCGGCGGCTGGGCCTGGGGCGGAGGGTTCGGCACGATCTGGGCGAAGACCAGCTTCCAGCCCTCGGGGCGCTTCTGCCAGACGTGGACGTAATGGCCCGAGCGCGCCTGACCCTCGCGGGTCCAGTCCGCCTGGGCGTAGGTCCACACCAGGTCGCCCGCATTTGAAGCGCCGCCGCCCAGCACCTCGCCGAAGCGGAAGGTCTCGGGCCAGCCGCGCAGCCCTTCGGCATAGGCCGCGGCGCCGATCACCGGCGGCAGCGGGGCCACATAGACGCGGCCGTCCTCGGCCAGGACCGACAGATGGGCCGCGCGCTGATCGACCGCCGCCGCCTCGGCCAGCCGTTGTTCGGCGGCGCGAACCTCGGCCATGGCGGCTTCGGGCGAGGCGGAGCCGACCGTGGCGGTCGGCAGCACCTGCGGTTGGGTGTCGGGGCCAGGCACGTCCGCCGCATTGGCGCCGGCGCCCCCGTCATAGACCCACTTCCAGCCGCCGTCGGCCTGACGGCGCCAGACGGTGAAGTAGTGGAAGGCGCGCCGGCCGCCCACCTCGACCCCGCCGGTGGAGATGCCCAGGTCGCCGCTCATGGCGATGCCGACCCAGTTGGGCCACCAGAACAGGCTGGGCTCGTTCGGGTCGCGCGGGCCCGCGTCGGCGAAGACCTCCGTCACGGGGGCGGGGCGCCCGCCCGCGAACATGATGGCGGTGGGCTCGGCCCACTTCAGGAACGATCCGGCCGTGCCCATGGACGGATGATCGGCGGCGAAGGCGCGCTCGGCCGCGGCGATCTCCAGCGCATCGGGCGCGTTCGCCGTCTGGGCGTGGGCGCAACCGGCCGTGAACACCAGGGCGGTCGCGGCGGCGAGCAGGCGGGCGCGCATCATCAGGTCTCCCCTCTTCAGAGGGCCGCAGATTCCCTCGGCGCTCACCCTCTGTCGAACGGATTCCGCATCCGCCGCGATGAACGCATGGAATCGGCGGGCCAAGCGCCCTCATCCAAGGGAATCGGCGCGCGGGCGGCCCGTCGCGCCGGATGCCGTCAGAAGCGCACGTTCACCACGTCGCCTTCGTTCGGGAATTCGCCCGTCAGATTCGCCTTGGTCGTCTCGAAGAGGAAGCGCACGGCGCCGCCGTTCTGCACCCACACCTTGCCGTCGGCGGGCTCAAAGCGGATCAGCGTCAGGGCCGGGTCGTCCTTGCCGTCGGGAAACCAGGCGCTGACGAAGTAATTCCAGTTCTCGTCGATGGCCTCCCGGTCGCGCGTCAGGCCCGCGCGCCCGGCGATGCAGGCATGCACCTTCTCGTCCTTGGACATCAGACAGATCATGGCCTCGCCGCCGGTCTCAAGGCTCTTTGCCAGGTCGGTGTCGTCACGGGTGTAGAAGTAGATGACGCCCTCATCGCGCTCGCCGAATCCGGTCATCGGCTGCATGTGCCGCGTGGAGTCCGAGCCCATCATCACCGTGCGGTGGTCCTTCAGGGTCTCCCAGAAGACGTCCTTGGCTTCCTCGGGGGTCAGGTCCTTGCTCATGGCGGGCTCCAGCGTTGCGGGGGGAAGCGGGTTGAACCCAGGAGCCGGGCGCGAGGTTCCGGGACCGCCCTCAGTAGGGCGTGGGCGGTCCCGTCCTGATCCCCGCCAGATTGAACAGGTGCACCAGGGCCAGGATCGCCACGGCCGCCGACAGCAGCATGATCAGGCGCCAGGGCGCCATGCGCGGCCCCCGCGTCAGATCGGCGGGACGCGAACCCCTCCACCCGGCGAAAACGGATAGGGCGGCCGAGCCGAACAGAAGCGCCAGGGTCATGGGCAGGGACATGGCTCTCCTTGCCGTGCGGCGCCCGCGCGGGCAAGCACCCGCCGTTTCCGCGCCAATCCCCCAACTCGTCCACAGGAAGGCGGCCCCGGCGCCATATCTTGGGGTTAACGACGCGTTTACACCCCAAAGATGGACGTTTACCGTCCCCTGCATCGGCTGGGAGCGAATCGATGAGCGCGGGCGCGCCCTGGAGCGTCAAGGGAATTGAACCCAAGGCCCGCGAGGTCGCCAAGGACCTTGCGCGCCGCTCGGGCATGACCCTGGGCGAGTGGCTCAACCAGATGATCATGGAAGGCGAGGACGAGGACGGGGTCACGCCCCTGCCGCGCCGCGCCCAGGCCCAGCCCGCCTTTGACCGGAGAGGGCGCGTGCGCCGCATCGATGACGCCTATCATGGCGGTCCGCGCCGCTTCGACGCCGACGACCTGGGCGGGGTGCTGGCCGCCATCGACGCTCTATCGCAGCGCATCGAGGGCGCCGAGCGCAACAGCCAGCTGGCCATCAGCGGCGTCGACCAGGCGGTCGCGGGCCTGCTGCGCCGCGTCGAGGCGGCCGAGCGCGCCGTCGGCGACCAGTCCGCCCGCGTCGATGATCTGTCCGGCGACCTGCGCGACGCCGCCCGCCGCCACCGCCGCTTCGAAGAGGAGACCGGCCCTCGCCATATGGAGGCCATCCGCGGGCTGGAGGGCGCCGTGGGCAAGCTGGCCGGCCAGTTCTACGAGGCCGAAGCCCGACGCCGCGACGAGAGCTCCGAGCTGCGCCAGCGCATGGACCTGATCGAGCGTCACGGCGGGGGCGCCGCGCACGAGGCGGTGGCTCGCGCCACCCAGCGCATGGAGGAGGCCCAGGGCCGCACCCAGGAGAGCCTGCGGGCGCTGCAGGCGTCCTTCGCCGAGATCGACCGGCGCCTGCGCGCCGCCGAAAGCCAGCCGGGCCTCAGCCGCGAGGCCATGCAGTTCGAAAAGCTGGCCGAGACCCTGACCCGTCGCGTCGAGGAATCCCGCGGCGAGATGCTGCGCCGTTTCGACGCCGCGTCCGCCGAGGGGCGGGTCGACAAGATCGAGCGGGCCCTGGGCGATCTGGCCGGGCATGTCTCGGCGGCCGAGCGTAGATCCGCCGCGGCGGTGGAAGCTATGGGCAAGGAGGTTCTGCGCATCGCCGAGAATCTGGACCGCCGCCTGGCCGCGGCCGAGGCCGCCCAAGACAAGGGCGCCGCCGCCGTCACCCAGGCCGTGGGCGCCGACATGGCGCGCATGGCCGACGCCATCGAGCAGCGCCTGCGCCGCGCGGACGACCTGCACGCCTCGGCCCTGGAAAAGCTGGGCGGCGAGATCGGCCGCATTTCGGAGCGCCTGTCCGAACGCATCGCCCAGGGCGAGCGCCGCTCGGCCGAGGCCATTGAACAGCTGGGCGACCGCTTCGCCCGCATGTCGGAGAAGATCGACGAGCGCTACGACCGCGCCGCCGGCGATCTGGCCGAGCGCATGCGCCAGTCCGAGGAGCGCACCGCGCGCCTGCTGGCCGAGGCCCGCGAGACCATCGAGCGCCAGCAGGGCGCCAGGGCCCAGGCCGCGGCCTCCGCCGACTGGATGGAGCCCGGCCTGGCGCCGTTCCCGACCCTGAACATCCAGGACGCGCCGCCCGAAACGGACGTCTTCGCAAGCGAGGGCCTGGCCGAGCCGCAGGAGTCGCCGGCGCCGGCCGAAGATCCGTTCGCCGCGGATCTGGCTGAAGAGCCCTTCGCCTTCGCGCCGGACGCGTCCGCCTCGGCGCCTGGGCTTGCGACCGAGCCCTTCGCTGAGCCCGCGCTTGAGCCGTTCCTGGGCGGCTTCGCGCAGCGGCCGAGCGACGAGCCCGAGCCCATCGTCTTTGCACCCCAGACCTCGTTCGACCCTATTTCGGCGCCGCTGGCCGAGGCCGCGCCGTCGGCCCGCCTGTCCCAGCCGCTCGACGAGCCGCTCGACGAGCCGCTGGACGAGGGCCTGGACACCTTCTCGGCCGAAACCGAGTTCGTGGCCCAGCCGCCGCGTAGCGCCCGCGACGCCGTGCAGGCCGCCCGAGCGGCCATGCAGTCGGAAGACGACAAGCCCAGCTCCGGCGGAGGCTTCGGTCTGCGCATGGGGGGCAAGTCGCGCCTGCAGCAGCGTCTGGAAGCCCAGGCCCGGCGCGAGTCGGCCACGGTGAAGACGGCTCTGCTGGCGTCTGTAACGGCGGTGGGTCTGGTCAGCGCCTATTTCGGGGGCCCGCGCGCCATCGAGGCGGTGCGTGGTCTGCTGGACGGCGGCGATGCGGCGGTGCAGACGCCCTCGGGAGAGATGCTGCTGGCCGCCTCGGCGGTGACGCCCCTGCCGGAACGGGCCGTGCCCACCGAGGCGGCGACCCTGTTCGAACAGGCTCAGGCTCGGCTGGAGGAGGGCGCCGAAGACGGCCTCGCCCTTCTGCGACAGGCCGCCAATCTCGGCCATCCCGGCGCGCAGCTGCAACTGGCGCGTCTCTACGAAGAGGGCGAGGCGGGCCTGCCGGTCGACCGCGCCGAGGCCCGGCTATGGACTCAGCGCGCCGCCGAGGGCGGAGAGCCGCGCGCCATGCACAACCTGGCCCTCTATCTCTACGACGGGGTGGGTGGTCCGGTGGATCAGGCGGCGGCCGCCCGCTGGTTCGCTCGCGCCGCCCAGGCTGGACTGGCTGACAGCCAGTACAATCTCGGCCGCCTGCTCGAGGAGGGCGCCGCCGGCGTCGCGCCCAATCTGATCGACGCCTACAAGTGGTACACGGTCGCCGCCGCCAGCGGCGACGTGGAGGCCGAGGCCGGCGCCGAGCGCGTGGGGGGACGCCTCAGCCCCGCCCAGCGCGCCGCCGCCGAAAGCTCGGCGGCCAGCCTGGCGCCCGCCGGCGTCGCCCAGGGCTGAACCGGCGCGGGCGTAAGGCCCTTTCAAGGCGCGGGGATGAACGGGAGCGAGCCGCCCCGTTCAGATCAGGCTCAATCCCAGGGGCGCATTGTGACTCCAACGCCGGAATTCTTCGGCTTGGAGTACCCGTTATGAAGAAGCTTCTCACCACCAGCGTGGCCGCCCTGGTCCTCGCCGGTTCGTTCGGCGCCGCCTCGGCGACCGAAGCGGCCCAGTACCGTGGGGCTTACGCCCAGGATAGCCGCCACGATTCGCGCTACGACCGCCGGGACGACCGTTGGGACGATCGCAGGGACGATCGCCGTGATGATCGCCGCGACCGCCGCGAAGAGCGCCGCGAGGATCGGATGGAGCGCCGCGCCGACCGGGCCGAACGTCAGGCCGACCGCGCCTACGCCCGATATCAGCGCGCCGAGCGCCGCTACTACGCCGGCCGTTACGCCCCGCCGCGCGGCTATCAGACCCGCCACTGGAGCTATGGCCAGCGCCTGCCCTCGGCCTACGCCGGCCGCGCCTATGTGGTGAACGACTATCACCGCTACGGCCTGCGCGCGCCGCCGCGCGGCTACCACTACGTCCGTTCGGGCGATGACGTGGTTCTGGCGGCCATCGCGGGTGGTCTGATCACCGCCGTGATCGCGGGCCTGTTCAACTAGTCTGGGCAGCCCCTCTAGAGACGCCCCCGGAAGTCCGACTTCCGGGGGCGTTTTCGTGTCCAAGGCTTGCCTTGAACTGGCGAAGCGCGCGACCTTGCCGCGTCGCCCGTCCCGCCGGAGGTCCTGAGCCGCAGTGGATATCTATCTGCCGATCGCGGAGGTGTCCGTGAACGCGCCGCTGCTCGTCCTTCTGGGCGCGGCGGTGGGCTTCATTTCGGGCCTGTTCGGCATCGGCGGCGGCTTTCTGATGGCGCCGATCCTGGTGTTTCTGGGCATTCCACCGGCGGTCGCCGTATCCAGCCAGGCCAGCCATGTGGTGGCCTCCTCCACTTCAAGCGTCATGGCTTACAGCCGTCAGAAGGCGGTCGATTACCGCATGGGAGGGGTCATGGCGGTGGGCGGCGCCCTGGGCGCCTTCGTCGGCGTGGAGCTGTTCCGCTGGATGCGCCTTCTGGGCCAGGCCGATCTGGTCGTAGCGGTCTCCTACCTGCTGTTCCTGGGCGTCATCGGCGCCCTGATGCTGCGCGAAAGCCTGACGGCCATCCTGCGCCGCCGCAGCGGCCTGCCTCAGGCCCGCCCCGCCCGCCGCCGCCCCATGTGGCTGTACGGCCTGCCCTGGCGCATGCGGTTTCCGCGTTCGGGCCTCTATGTCAGCGCCATTCCGCCGCTTGGCCTCGGCGTCTTCGCCGGCATTCTGTCGGCCATCATGGGCGTCGGCGGCGGCTTCATCCTGGTGCCGGCCATGCTCTACGTCCTGCGCATGCGGGCCGCCGTCGTGGTGGGCACCAGCCTGTTTCAGATCATCGTCACCACCGCGGCCACGACCATTCTTCAGGCGGGCCGCAACCAGACCGTGGACGTGGTTCTGTCTGGCCTGCTGCTGTTCGGCGGCGTCGTCGGCGCCCAGTATGGCGCGCGGGCCTCGACCCGCATCCGCGCCGATGAGTTGAGGGCCATCCTCGCCCTGATCGTGCTGATGGTCGGCGTCTATATGGGCCTGACCCTGTTCGTGCGGCCCGAGAACCCGTTCGCCCTCGCGCCGGGGGCCGGCTGATGATCCAGCTGCCGCCCCCGCCCCCCGCCATCGAGGCGCCCGCGCCGATCCCTGAGGCCCCGCTCTCCGAAGCCGTGGCCGCCGCCGAAGCGCGCCCCACGCCCACCATCGCGGCGGACCTGACCCAGACCGAGGTCGAGGTGGACTCCACCTATGCCGGGGCGCGCATGGTGCTCTACGGAGCCGTCTTCAATCCCACCGGACGGCCCACGGACGTGGTGGTCGTGGTCACCGGCCCGCCCCAGCCCATCCGTCTGGTGCGCAAGCATCGCGTGGCGGGGCTGTGGCTGAACAGTCGGCCCGTGGTGTTCGAGGGCGCGCCCGGCTTCTACATGGCCGCCTCGACCCGGCCTCTGGGCGACATAACCGGCTTCACAACGCGGCGCCGCCTGACCCTGGGTGTCGATCATCTGCGCATCGAGGCGCCGGCCGAGCGGCGGGTGGTGACCCAGTACGGCGTGCGCGACGTGGTCGTCAGCCGCCTCGGCGACGAGTATCTGGACTGGCGCCGCGCCGTCATCGGACTGAAGACCGAGGCGGGCCTCTACGCCGAGGACCCGGGCGGCGTCCGCTTCGTGGACCGGGGCCTGTTCCGGGCCGAGGTGACGCTGCCGTCCTCCGCGCCCACGGGCCGCTACGAGGCCCAGGTCTGGCTGTTCCAGGACGGCGAGCCCGTCTCGGTGCGCACGCGCAGCCTGGTGGTGCGCAAGGTGGGCGTCGAGCGCGCCCTCTACACCTTCGCTCACCAGCGGCCCTGGACCTACGGCGTCCTGGCGGTTCTCATCGCCATGCTGACAGGCTTGCTGGCCTCGCGCTTCTTCCGCCGGAACTGATCCGCCCCTTCGGGCAGCAGCTTGCCCCAGGCCACGGCGTGGACGCGGTCGCGGCCGATCATTCCCGCCCAAGGCGTCTGCCGGAACAGGCCGGCATACGCCTCGTCGCGCACATTCAGCCCGCCCGTATAGGCGCCGAAGGCCGGCAGGATCAGCCGCTCGCCGTCGGTCAGGAAACAGCGCGCCCGGACCGAGCGTCCGTGCGCCGCCACCCGGGCGCAGGGGTGCAGGTGGCCCGCCGCCTGACCCGGCGCTTCGCCGAGGGTGGGCTCGTGCACCAGGGTGATCGCGCCGGCGCCGATCTCGGCTACCGTGCGGCCGGGCAGACCTTGCGCGCCCTCGCGGTCGTGGTTGCCGGCGATCCACACCAGGTCGACCCTGCCCGCCATCGTTTCCAGCCGCGCGCGGTCGTCGCCGGCCAGCCGCCCGGCGCCGTCGCCGTCGTGGAAGGTGTCGCCCATGAAGACCACCTGGCGGGGGGTCAGGTCGGCGACCTCGGCCTCCAGCCGGGCCAGCGTGGCGCGCGTGTCGTAGGGCGGCAGCATCTGGCCCCTGACCGCGAAGGCCGAGCCCTTCTCCAGATGCAGGTCCGCCACCGCCAGCACGCCCAGTTCAGGCAGCCACAGCGCGCCGGAACACCGCAGCACCGCGGCCTCGCCCATCAGGCGCATGGCCAGACCCTGGCAGGGGCTGCGGCGGACAAGCTGGGCGTTCATGCTTCGGCCTCGGCGATCAGAATGGCCTCGGCCTGCCGCTCCAGGATCAGGTCCTGGGCCGAGCCGCCGACGCGCTCGCGGCCTATCTGGGTCAATAGCGGCACGGAAAAGGCGCTGGGCCGCTCAAGCCGGGTGTGGGCGATGCGGCCCCGGATGCGGGCCAGCATGTCGGACAGGCGCCCCACGTCCAGCATGCCGCCCGCCGCGTCGGCGCGAGCGCAGCGCAGCAGCAGGTGATCGGGCTGATGCCGCCGCAGCACGTCGTAGATCAGGTCGGTCGAGAAGGTCACCTGCCGCCCGGTCTTTTCGCCGCCGGGGACGCGCCGCTCGATCAGCCCCGAGACCAGGGCGCAGTTGCGGAAGGCCCGCTTCATCAGGAAGCTCTCGTCCATCCAGGCGTCCAGGTCGTCGCCCAGCATGTCCTGGTCGAACAGTTCATCCAGGTCGAGACTGTCGGTCGGCTCCACCGTCCAGATGGACAGGCCGTAGTCGGACACCACGAAGCCCAGCGGCCCCACGCCCATCCGGTCCAGCCGGCGCGTCAGCAGCATGGCCAGCGTCGTGTGCGCCAGCCGCCCCTCGAAGGGATAGGCCATCAGGAACCAGCGGCTGCCGCGCGGGAAGGTCTCGACCAGCATCTCCTCGGCGTCGGGAATGTGGCTCTTGCGCTCCTGCAGCTCCAGCCACTCGCGCACGTCTTCGGGCAGCACGGCCCAGTGCTCGCGGTCCTGGATCATGCCGCGCACCCGCTCGGCCAGCGAGGTGGCCAGCGGGAACTTCGATCCGCCCCAGGAGGGAATCTTGGGCTCGGAATGGGGGGCCGGGGTCACGAACACGTCCGTGCCGCTGATGCCGAGGAAGCGCCACACCTGGCCGGCGAAGATGAAGGTGTCGCCCTCGCTCAGCTGCTCGAAGTACCACTCCTCGGCCTCGCCCACCTTGCGCCCGCCCGACAGTCGGCCCTTGCGGCCGATGGCCTGGCGGATGTTCAGCGTGCCCGCCCCAACGATGGCGCCGACATTCATGCGGTGGCGCTGGGCGATCATGGCGTTGCGCGCCTTCCATCGGCCGTCGCGGCCCTTCACGATGCGGGCGAAGCGGTCGTAGGTGCGAAGGGCGTAGCCGCCCGTGGCGACCAGATCAGCCACCTCCTCGAACTGTTCGTAGCTGAGGTCGCGATAGGGTTCGGCGCTGGTCACCTCGCGGTGCAGGGCCTCCATCTCGAAGGGCTCGCCGCAGGCCACGCCCATGATGTGCTGGGCCAGGGTGTCCAGCGTGCCGGTGCGCATGGGCTCCTGGTCGTAGCTGCCCTCCAGCGCCGCCTCGCGCGCCGCCTGACACTCCAGCATCTCGAAGCGGTTGGCGGGGACCAGGAGGGCCCGCGACGGCTCGTCCAGCCGGTGGTTGGCCCGTCCGATGCGCTGGGTCAGGCGCGAGGCCCCCTTGGGCGCCGCCAGCTGGATGACCAGGTCCACGTCGCCCCAGTCGATGCCCAGATCCAGGGTCGAGGTGCAGACCACGGCCCTTAAGGCCCCCCGCGCCATGGCCGCCTCCACCTTGCGGCGCTGCTCGGCGGCCAGCGAGCCGTGGTGCAGGGCGATGGGTAGGTCGTCCTCGTTCAGCGCCCACAGCCTCTGGAAGGCGAACTCGGCCTGCCAGCGCGTGTTGACGAACACGAGGGTCAGGCGCGAGCGGCGGATGGCCTCATAGACCTCCTCCATGGCGTGCTCGGCCGTGTGCCCGGCCCAGGGCACGCGCCCGCCGCTCATCAGGATGTCGATCTGGGCGGGCGTGCCGGGATCGCCCTGGATGCGCCGCACCGGCGCGCCGCCGGGGGACAGCCAGGCCGCGATCTTGCCCGGGTCATCCACCGTCGCCGACAGGCCCACGCGACGCAGATTGGGCCGGAACGCCTGCAGCCGCGCCAGGCCCAGCGCCAGAAGGTCGCCGCGCTTGCCGTGCCACAGGGCGTGCACCTCGTCGATAACCACCGTGTCCAGCGCCTGGAACCAGGCCCTGGCCCCCTCCCAGGCGCAGAACAGGGCCAGCTGTTCGGGCGTGGTGAGCAGGATTTCGGGCGGCAGCACCTTCTGCCGCTGGCGCTTGGCCTGGCCGGTGTCGCCGGTGCGGGTCTCGATGCGGACGTCCAGCCCCATCTCGAAAGCCGGCGTGGTCAGGTTGCGCGCCACGTCGACCGACAGGGCCTTCAGCGGCGACAGATAGAGGGTGTGCACCCCCTGGGGCCGCTGGTCCGCCGGCGTGCGCGACAGGCCGATCAGGCTGGGCAGAAATCCGGCCAGGGTCTTGCCGCCGCCGGTCGGCGCGATCAGCAGGGCGTGCTCGCCGCCTTGCGCCGCCGCGATCATCTCCAGCTGATGCCGACGGGGCGCCCAGCCGCGCGCGGCGAACCAGTCGGAAAATGGCGGGGGGAGGCCGGACATCTCGTCGCCTCTTAGCATGTTCCCGTTCCGTTTCACCCTGATCTGGTCTAGTGCGGCGTCGTGGCCGGGGATGTAATCGACAACGCGCGACAGGAGCGGACGAAGCTGCCGCCTGCGCTCGCCTGCCCGCCGGGCGCTGGGGCCGTGGCTGACGAGGCGGGGGCGCGGCGCGTGGGGCGGGGCGCGGCGGCCGAGCTGTTCGACCATGGGCCGGTCCTGCTCTGCCACGCCAGCCTGACCGCCCGCCGCCTGGGGCTGGAGCCGCCGCCGAGATCGCCCGACCGGTTGGACGCGCTGGAGCTGTTCGCCTTTGTGCGGCCCGCCCGCTTCTGCGCGCCTTCACCGGTGGGTCTCAGCCTGGCGCTGGGCAAGGCCGCGCCGGTCAGCGTCGAGGACCAGGCCAGGGCCCTGCGCGAGGCGGCCTTCGACCTGCTCGCCGAGCTGGCCGATCCTGCCTATCCCGACCGTGAAACCGCCGTCACCCACGCGCTGACGCTGGAGCGCGCCCATTGGGGCTGGGCGCCGCACGTGCTGGCGGCGCTCAACAGCCAGCCGGTGCGTGAGCGCAAGTATCGCGGCGCCGGCCTCGACGTCTGGACCCGCCTGCCCGAGTGGGAAGACGAAGCCCCGACCGGCGATCCCGGCTCGCGCCCGGTGGATTCTGAGTCCGTCCGCATCCGGCTGGAGAAGCTGCTCCAGAACGCTGGGCTGGACGAGGCCCGGCCCAGCCAGTCCGACTTCGCCGCCCAGACCGCCTACGTCTTCGCGCCCCGCGACCAGAAGGATCAGCCGCGCGTGCTGCTGGCCGAGGCGGGCACCGGCACCGGCAAGACCATGGGTTACCTCGCGCCCGCCTCCGTCTGGGCCGAGCGCAACAAGGGAGCGGTCTGGGTCTCCACCTACACGCGGGCCCTGCAACGCCAGATCGACCGCGAGGCCCACGCGGTCTGGCCCGACCCGGTAGAGCGCAAGAGCAAGGCCGTGGTGCGCAAGGGGCGCGAGAACTACCTGTGCCTGCTCAATCTGCAGGACATGGTCCAGGCCTCGGCCCTGGGGAACGCCGATGCGGTCGGGGTGGCCCTGGCCGCGCGCTGGGCGCTCTACAGCCGCGACGGCGACATGACGGGCGGCGACTTCCCCGGCTGGCTGCCGGGTCTGTTTGCGGTGGGGGCGGGGGCGCAAGCCGGCCCCGCCAACCTGGTGGACCGGCGCGGCGAGTGCGTGCACGCGGCCTGTCCGCACTATCGCACCTGCTTCATCGAGCGCACCGTGCGGGCCTCGCGCCGCGCCGACCTGGTGGTGGCCAACCACGCCCTGGTCATGACCCAGGCGGCGCTGGACGGCGCCCGCCGCGCCCGGGGCCGCGAGGCCGACGCCGAGACCGCCCTGCTGAAGCGCATCGTCTTCGACGAGGGCCATCACCTGTTCGACGCCGCCGACAGCGCCTTCTCCGCCGCCCTGTCCGGGCAGGAGGCGGCCGAGCTGCGCCGCTGGGTGCGCGGACCCGAGGGGCGCGGCCGCCGGGGCCGGGGGCTGGAGCAGCGCCTCGGCGAAATGGTCGCCGAGCATGAGGCGGCGCGTCAGGCCCTGTCCGACGCCGTCCGCGCCGCTGCGGCCCTGCCGGGCGAAGGCTGGTCCGGCCGCATCGCGCCGCCCTCGGGCGAGGCCTCGCCCATGGGGCCGGTGGAGCGCTTTCTGGCCGCCGCTCTGGAGCAGTTGCGCGCCCGCGCCGGCGCCGTCTCCACCGAGTTCGGCATGGAGTGCGAGGCCCGTCCCGCCACCGGCGAGCTGATCGCCACGGCCCGCGAGGCCGCCCAGGCCATCGCTGCGGTCGAGGCCCCCCTGCTGGCCCTGGCGCGCGGTCTTGAGGACGTACTCGACGACGAGGCGGACGAGCTGGAGCCCGCCTCGCGCGCCCGCATTGAAGGGGCGCTGAGGGGCCTGGAGCGGCGCGCGCGCATGACCCTGCCGGCCTGGCGTCAGATGCTGGCGGCGCTGGATCAGCCGGACGAGGAACAGAGCCCGGACTTCGTGGACTGGCTGTCGGCGGACATGGCCTTCGGGCGGGTGGCCGACGCGGCCCTGCGCCGCCACTGGATCGATCCGACCGTGCCGCTGGAGGCCGCCGTGATCCAGCCCGCGCATGGCGTCCTGGTGGCTTCGGCCACCCTCAGCGATCCGGCGGCCGAGGACGCCTTCGGCCTGGCCCGCGCCCGGACCGGCTCGGCCCGGCTGATCGAGCCGCCGCGCGAGATCCGCCTGGCCAGTCCCTTCGACTATGCCGCCAACGCGCGCGTCATCGTCGTCAACGACCTGGTGCGCGACGACCCGCGCCAGATCGCGGCGGCCATGCGCGAGCTGTTCATGGCCGCGGGCGGCGGAGCGCTGGGCCTGTTCACCGCCGTGCGCCGCCTGCGGGCGGTGTACGAACTGCTGGGACCCAAGCTGGCCCAGGCGGGCCTGCCCCTCTACGCCCAGCACGTGGATCCGCTGGAGGTGGGCGCCCTGGTCGACATCTTCCGGGCCGAGGAGGACTCCTGCCTGCTGGGCACAGATGCGGTCAGGGACGGGGTCGATGTGCCGGGCCGGGCCCTGCGGTTGCTCTGCTTCGACCGGGTGCCCTGGCCCCGTCCCGATTTGTTGCACAAGGCCCGGCGCGAGCGCTTCGGGGGGCGCAGCTATGACGACGCCCTGGCGCGGGGGCGCATCGCCCAGGCCTTCGGACGGCTGATCCGCCGGGCCGACGACCGGGGCGTCTTCGTCCTTTTGGATGCGGCGGCGCCCACGCGCCTGTTCGCCGCCCTGCCCGAGGGGGTGGAGCCGCTGCGCATGGGCCTGGCCGAGGCGGTCGAGACGGTGGAGGCGTTCCTCAACCCATCCCCCCTGATCGGGGACGGGTCAGGGGTGGGGGTGGTTCCTCAGCAGGTCTAGAAACGGCTTACCCACCCCTTCCATAACGCCCTTAGACTCAGCGCCTCCGGGCCTCAGGCGTCACGTCTTTGAACCGGACGGATCGGACGCATCGGACGCATCGGACGGTGTTTTTGAGTCCGGATCGTCCGCTTTGGGTTCGGAACCACCCCGCCACGGTTTCCGCTATGCTAAAGCCGAACCGCCAAGCTGGAGACGAGACGCATGGATGCCGAAACCGCGCCGCGCCGCCGCCGCAGACCCTGGGGCCTGATCCTTCTGTTCCTGCTGGCCATCGCCGCCGTGGTGGCCTGGACTTTCTGGTGGAACTACCTGGCTGGAGAGGCGCGCAGCCGCGCCGACGCCGGGGCCGAGGCGCTGCGCCAGTCCGGCTGGGATGTCGCCTACGAGGCCGCGCCGGCCTCGGGCTATCCCTTCCACGTCAATCTCAGCCTCAACAACGTCACCCTGCGCTCGCCCACGGGCCATGGCGTGCGCGCGCCGGTCCTGGCGCTGGAGGCGAACGCGCACAATCCGGATCACTGGGTCGCGGTGGCGCCGCAGGGCCTCGTCCTGATGCGCGGCGCCATGGGCGAGACCAGGGTGCAGGCCCAGCGCATCCGCGCCAGCGCGGTCGGCGCCACGCCCCAGCAGCGCCGCATCGCCGTCGAGCTGATCCAGCCGCGCTTCTCGCCGGTCGGCGCGGCCGCGCCCTTCCCCGTGGCCCAGGCCGAGCGCATCGACCTGGAGGTGCGCCCCGCCAGCGCCCGGCCCCAAGGGTCGGAGACTCCCGCCGCGCCCGCCGGCGCCTGGGACGCGCTCCTGCGCATCCGCCAGGCGTCCCCGCGCGACGACAGTCCGCTGGACTGGCTGTCCGGCGGCCGGCCCATCGACAGCCGCTGGGCCGTCACCCTGACCGAAGGCGCGGCCCTGAGCGGCGGACGCCCCGAACAGGCCCTGGCCGCCTGGGCCGCCCGGGGCGGCGCGGTCACCAACGTGCAGGGCGAGGCCGTCGCCGGCGAATCCAAGGTCGAGGCCGAGGCGGACCGTCTGACCGTGGGCCCCGACGGCCGTTTGCAGGGCGACCTGCACCTGACCCTGACGGGCGGGACCGAACCCCTGGCGCAGTTGGGCCGTTCGCCCTCCATCAACCCCACCGCCGCCCGCGCGGCTGCGGCCACTGCAGCCGTGACATCTGGCCTGTCCGGCTCGGCCAGCCTGCCGCTGCGCTTCGAAAACGGCCGCACGCGGCTGGGGCCGCTGGATCTGGCGCCGGCGCCCAAGGTCTACTGACGGGTGAGCGACGACATCCCCGAGCCGACGCTGGAGGATCGGATGCTGGTCGACAGCATCCGCACCTGGCTGGCCTCGGCCCCCGCCGTGGGGGAAGACGCCGCCGCCCGTTCCAGCGCCCTGCACCGCCTGCTGGGTGAGGCGCGCGACCTGCCCGCCGCCTCCCTGATCCGCCTCTTCCGCGAGCTGGACGGCATGCGCCGGCCGCTGCGGGTCGCGGTCTGCGGCGACGCGGGCGTCGCGGCTTTGGCGCGCGGCCGCTTCGGGTCGCGCTCGCTCTATCTGCCCTATCCGAACCCAGAATCGGCGCTCGACTTCATCCGCCGAGGTCAAGGGCCGGCCGTGATCGCTCTTGGCGACCGGCCCTGGTGGGCGCGCCTCCTGGCCGAGCCGGAACTGTCCGTGTTCGGCCTCCTGCCCGAGACGGGCGGCGAGGGCGGCGCCACGGCGCTGATCGTGGGGCGCGAGCCGCACCGGCCGTGCGGCGCCCAGGAGACCCTGCTGGTCACCGAGCGCGCCGACGCCGAGATGGCGCTGCTGCAACTCGGCCTGGCCAGCCGCTTCATCGCCTCCGCGGCCGGGTTGAAGCTGCTGGCGCTGACAGGGTATGTGCAGGCTGACGACGCCCGGCTGACCGGCTTCTCCGGCGGCCTCAACGGCGTGATCGGGGCCGCGCCCGCGCCCTTCGACCTGTAACCTGCATTTTCAAGGAGGCCTCGGCCGCATGACCGACACGCCCCACCGCCTGCCAGAATCCGGTCCCGAGCCCAAGCCCGGCATCCTCGACATCGCGCCCTATGTGGGCGGCAAGTCCAGGATCGAGGGGGTGGCCGAGCCCATCAAGCTGTCCTCGAACGAGAACGCCCTTGGCGCGGGCGAGCTGGCCAAGGAGGCCTATCAGAAGGCCATCGCCGATCTGCACATGTATCCCGAGGGGCGGGCCAGCAAGCTGCGCGCGGCCGTCGCCGAACATCACCAGGTCGAGCCCGAGCGGCTGATCTTCGGCAACGGCTCCGACGAGGTCTTCGCCCTGATCAATCAGTGCTACCTGACGCCGGGCGACAACATCGTCACGGGCCAGTACGGATTCCTCGCCTATCGCATCAGCGCTAAGGCCAATCAGGCCGAGGTCAGGCTGGTCCCTGAGCCAGACTTCCGCGTCGACGTGGACGCCCTGGCCGCCGCCGTCGATGAGCGCACCCGCATCGTCTACGTCTCCAACCCTTCAAACCCGACGGGCAGCTGGAACTCGGGCGAGGAGATCCGCCGACTGCACGCGGCCCTGCCGCCTCACGTGCTGCTGGTCATCGATGAGGCCTATGCCGAGTACGTCACCGAGCCGGACTGGGAGACCGCCATTCCACTGGCGCGTGAGGCGAACAACCTCGTGGTCACCCGCACCTTCTCGAAGATTCACGGCCTCGCGGCCCTGCGCGTCGGCTTCGGTTATGCGCCGCTGGCCGTGGCCCAGGCGGTGGACCGCATCCGCCTGCCCTTCAACAACAACATTCCGGCCCAGATGGCGGCGGTCGCCGCCTTGCAGGACGAGGCCCACCAGAAAGCCTCGCGTGAGCTGGTGCAGCAGTGGCGGCCGCGCCTGGCCCAGGCCATCAAGGGCTTCGGCTTTGATGTTCTGCCCTCGGCGGGCAATTTCGTTCTGGTGCGCTTCCCGGACCAGCGGCTGAACGCCCAGGCGGCGGACGCCTTCCTGCATTCCAAGGGGCTGATCGTGCGGCCGGTGGGCGGCTATGGCCTGACGGACGCCCTGCGGATCACCGTCGGGACCGAGGATCAGAACCGGGCCTTGCTGGACGCCCTGTCCGAGTTCGCCGCCTCCTGAAGCAGGGCGTTGGAGGCGGGCTCTAGCGCATCCTTCACGGCGGCCATGAAGGCGGCCCGCTTCAGGCCCGGGGGGATGGGCGGCAGGTACTCGTAGACCACCACGCCGGGGTTGAAGGCGATGCCCTTGGCCGGCCAGCACAGGCCCGAATTGGTGGCCACGGGATAGCAGGGGGCGTCCACCTCCCTATAGAGGGCCGCCACCCCCGGCTTGTAGTCGGGATCGGCCCCGGGGAGGGTCCGGGTCCCTTCGGGGAAGATCAGGATCTGCCGGCCGTGGGCCAGGCGGTCGCGGGCGTGGCGGACCATGTCCTTCAACGCCTTCGCGTGGCCCGCGCGGTCCACGGGGATCATGCCGGTCTTCCAGGCGAACCAGCCGAAGAAGGGCAGGGGCATCAGCTCCTTCTTCATGACGAAGCAGGGGTCGTCCAGCACCGTGAAGGGCGCCACCACGTCCAGCATCGACTGGTGCTTTCCGGCCACCAGCCCGGCGCCGGCGGGGCGGTTGGCCTCGAGCCCCCGGAACTCGACCTTAACGCCCATGATCCAGCGCAGGCCGAACAGCACGCCCTTGGCCCACAGCTTGATCACGCCCATGGCCGGCCGGTGCGACATCAGAAGCGCCGGCGACAGCCCCACCGCGTAGACCGGCATGGACAGGTACAGCCAGGCGGTGAACAGCAGCCGCCGCAGGGTCAGCATCAGGTGAATCCTCTTACGCGGGCGCGGCTTCGGACGGCGCTGGCGCCTCATCGCCGGCGGCGCCGCGGAACAGGCTGGCCAGGCCCTCGCGTCCCAGGACCGCCAGGTATTTGCAGTATTCCAGCGCCATGATGCGCAGGCCCTTGCCGGAGCGCCACCAGTTCTCGTCCAGCGACTCGGTCCGCACCGCGTAGGGCGTCAGGGTCAGGCCCGGCGCCGCGCCTCTGATCTCAAGAAGGGCGCGCGGCATGTGATAGTCGCTGGTCACCACGATCACCGAATGGAAGGACTTGGCGCGGGTCCAGGCGGCCACCTCCTGAGCGTTGCCGACGGTGGTCTCGGCTTCGAAGCCCAGATCGACGCAGCAATCGTAGAGCCGGTTCGATCCGGGCAGGACCTCCCGCAGCTCCTCGCGCCGCACCTCGCGGTTGACGCCCGAGACCAGAAGCCGCCGCGCCTTGCCCTGGCCCAGCAGATCCATGGCCGTGTTGATACGTGCTTCGGACGCGCCGGTGAGGGCCACGATGCCGTCGGCCGCCAGCACCGGCTCGGCCGTGTCCGCCAGGGTCTGCACCCGGCCGGCGAAGGCCAGCAGGCCAGCGGCCCACAGCAGAATGACGATCCCAATGGCCGCCAGTAGTCTCATGCCATCCCCTTCAGCAGGCGCAGGGTCGTCCACCGCGCCGCCACCGCTCCCAGACTAGCGGCCACAAGCGGACATGGCGAGACCAGCAGAAGATCGCTCCAGGCCAAGGGGAGAGCGGGGGTGAAGCCGTCGCTTCCGCCGGCCAGACGCATCAGGGCGGCAACGCCGGCCGCCGCAACGGCGCCGTACAGGCCCGCCAGCCCTGCCGCCAGAGCGAAACGGCGCTGGAACACGCCCGCTACCGTGCGGTCCGTGGCGCCCGACAGGCTGAGGATTTCGATCACGTCGCGCCGGGCCTCCAGGCCTGCCCGGGTGGCGAAAACCACGGCGGCGCCAGCCGCCGCCGCGGTCAGCAGGAAGACCATCAGGGCGATCAGACCCGCCACCCGCGCCGCGCGCTCCACGTCCGCCAGCCAGCGGCCATGGTCGTCCACCACGGCGTCCAGACCCGCCTCGGCAAGAGCCCGGTTCAGCGCCCGGGCGTCGGCGGGCGCGGCCTCGGTCAGGCGCACCGTCACCAGCTGGGGAATGGGCAGATCCTCCAGAATGGCCTCGCCCAGCCAAGGCCGCAGCAGGGCCTCGGCCCTCTCGCGTTCCAGCACAGCCGCCTCTTCCACCCCCGGCACGCCGCCCAGAGTCTCGGCGGCGCGTGCGGCTGCGGCGGCGGGTGTCTCGTCGGCGCGGGGGCGCACCTGCACGGTGGCCTCGCCCCTGAGGTCGCGGGCCCAACCCTCTGCGGCGCGGCCGCCGGCCGAGGCGCCCATGGCGGCCATGCAGGCCAGAAAGGCCAGCGCCGCCATGACGAAGATCAGGGCGGCTGAACGCGCGTCCTCAAGGGGCAGCAGAGGCCCAGGCCGCCGGCCAGAGCCGCGCATCCAGGGCAGATCGAGAGACAGACGGGGGATGCGCATCACGCCTCGCGCATGAGGCGGCCGCGATCAAGCCGCAGCACGGGCCGCCCGGACTGCCGCGCCAGGGCGTTGTCATGGGTGGCGATGACAACTGTGGCGCCCAGTCGGTTCAGCTCGACGAACAGGCGCATCAGACGCACGGCCATGTCCTGATCGACGCTGCCAGTGGGCTCGTCTGCGATGATCAACTCAGGTCTGGCCATGACGGCTCGGGCGATGGCCAGCCGCTGCTTCTCGCCGCCGGAAAGCGTCGGCGGATAGGCGTCCATGCGGTCCCTCAGCCCCACCCAGGTCAGCAACTCGGCCACGTCGGCAGCGTAGTCGCGCGCCCGTCCACCCGCGATGCGCAGAGGCAGGGCCGCGTTGTCGAAGGCGGTCAAGTGATCCAGCAGTCGGAACTCCTGAAACACGACGCCGATACGCCGCCGCATCAGCGGCAGGTCCTGGCTGCCCAGCGCCGAGACCGTTCGGCCGAACAGGCGGGCCGTTCCTCTCGTGGGTCGCGCCGCCAGATAGAGCAGCTTCAACAGGCTGGATTTGCCGGCGCCCGAGGCCCCGGTAAGGAAGTGGAAAGAGCCCTTAGGCAAGGTGAGATCGATGTCCCGGAGCACTTCCGGGGCGTCCCCGTACCGCAGGCCCACGCCTTCCAGCTGGACAACCGCGGTCTCGGGTCGGGAAGTCGCCAGGGGATCGTTCGGAATGGACATGGGCCCGGAAATCAGGCGGGCCTCCCTTTGGCGGAGCGGTTTCGGGGAGGGGCTTTCGCCTCTGGTTCGTCAGACATGATACTGACCTGCCCGGACTGCGCCACACGCTATTTCGTCAAGGACGGAGCCATCGGCCCCGAAGGCCGCCAGGTGCGCTGCACCTCGTGCGGCACGACCTGGCGCGCGGGCGCCGATATGCCCCTCGATCTGGTCAATGCGGGCGACGAGGGCGCCCTGGCCGTGGAGGCCGCCGCCCCGCCGCCGCAGCAGCCCGAGGTTCTGGCCGAGCTGGCGGCGCCTGAACTGCCCAAGGCGTTCCGGGCCCGAGCCGAACAGCGCCGCAAGCTCAAGCAGGCCGCGGTTCAAGGCGGCGTCTGGGCGGTGATCGGCGTCGGCTTCACCAGCCTGTTCGCCTCGGCCTACCTTTTCCGCGCCGAGATCGTCGAGCTCTACCCCCGCGCCGCCGGCGCCTACGCCATGGTGGGCGCGCGCGTGAATCCGGTCGGATTGGAGTTCGAGGCGCTGAAGGCCGAACCTGCCGCCGGCGCGCCCGGCATGGTCCGCGTGTCGGGCGCCGTGCGCAACGTGCGCGACCGCGCGCTGGAGGCGCCGATGATCCGAGTCTCTCTGATCGACGCCCATGGCGACCGCGTCGCGCTGGGCCGGGTGCAGCCGCCGCCGCCCGCCATCGCGCCGGGGCAGTCGCGCACCTTTTCGATCCTGCTGGCGGATCCCGAGCGCAAGGCCGCCGACGTGGACCTGGCCTTCGATCTCGACGCCCCGAGACACGCGTCGCGCGCGCACCAGCCCCAAGCGGACGGGACGCAGGGTCACGCCGCCGAACCGGACGCCGCTGTGGGTCACGCCGACGCTGCCACGGAGCTGGGGCACGGCCTACGCCCAGCCCTTGACGCCGAACCGCCGGTGCAACCGGCTGAGGCCCTGCCCGAGAGCGATCATCACGGCTGAGGCGCTCTCGACGCGGCCCCGCGGGACGGCTATCGCCCGCGCATGGATATCCTGCTTTCCGCCGACGAGGTGACGGCCCGGGTCGAGACCCTGGCCGACCGCATCGCGCCCGAGATCGCTGACGGAACAATCGTCGTCTGCCTGTTGACCGGCGCCTTGTGGTTCACGGCCGACCTGACCCGCGCGCTGTCTAGAAAGGGCAAGCGGCTGGCCTTCGACGCCCTGTGGCTGTCCGGCTATGGCGACGCGCACGTCCACTCAGGCGAGACGCGCGTGCGGGCGGGCCTGCAACGCTCGGTCAAGGGCGCCGAGGTGCTGATCCTCGACGACGTCCTGGATTCGGGCCTGTCGCTGAAGGGCGCCGTTGAGATCGTGCGCGCCGCCGGCGCCGGGCGCATTCTGACCTGCGTGTTTGCCCGCAAACCCTGGCCCAAGCCGCGCATCGAGCCGGATTTCGTCGGTTGGGAGGCGCCGGCCCGCTACCTCGCCGGCTATGGCATGGATGATGCCGGGAGGCTGCGCGAATTGCCCGGGGTCGTCGCCCTAGATTAGTTCAGTCGTCGAAGGGATTGCGCGCGCCGTCGATCGGCGCCTGTCGCGCCGGCCGCGCATCGGTGGCCTGCTCCGGAAGGTTTGGCGATTTGGTCGTGCGCGCCGCCGGCTCCATGTCGCGGCGCGGCGGATTGCCGATCGGCTCCGGCCGCTCCAGGTCGCCCTGACGCCCGCAGGCGGTCATCGGCAGGGCCATCGCGCCGGCCAGAGCCAGAATCGTCAGGGATCGGGTCATCGGCGCTCGTCCTCAAGTCTGGCCTTCCAGGCCGCAATCTGGCGGCGCACCTGCTCAGGCGCGGTCCCGCCGTAGGTGGTCCGGCTGGCGGCCGAGGCCGCCGGCGTCAGAACAGCATAGACATCCATTGTGACGCCGGGCTCAAGAGCTTTCAGGTCTTCGAGCGGCAGATCGGCCAAGCCAACCCCCAACTCTTCGGCGCGGCGCACGGCTCGGCCCGTTACGTGATGGGCCTCGCGGAAGGGCAGGTTCAGCTCACGCACCAGCCAGTCGGCCAGGTCTGTGGCGGTAGAGAAGCCAGCGCCCGCCGCCGCGGCCATGCGGTCCGCGTTGATGCTGAGGTCGCGGATCATGCCCGTCGTGGCCGCAAGCGCCACCTCCATCGCGTCGAAGGCCTCGAACACCGGCGGCTTGTCCTCCTGCATGTCCTTCGAATAGGCCAGAGGCAGGCCCTTCATGACGGTGCTGAGCGCGACCAGCGCTCCGCTGATGCGGCCGGTCTTGGCTCGGACCAGCTCCGCCGCGTCGGGGTTGCGCTTCTGCGGCATGATCGACGAGCCGGTCGAAAAGGCGTCCGACAGCCGTACGAAGCCGAACTGCGGCGTCGTCCAGATGACCAGCTCTTCGGCCAGGCGCGACAGGTGGCCGGCGCAGATACTGGCGGCCGCCAACGCCTCGAGCGCGAAATCCCGCGCGGACACGCCGTCCAGCGAGTTGGCCATGGGGCCATCAAAGCCCAGCGCTTCGGCCGTCATGTCCCGGTCCAGCGGGAAGGGTGAACCTGCCAGGGCGGCCGACCCGAGGGGGCTCTCGTTCATCCGCGTGCGGGCGTCCGCGAAGCGGCCTGCGTCGCGGCCCAGCATCTCCACATAGGCCATCAGATGGTGGCCGAAGGTCACCGGCTGGGCGGGCTGCAGATGGGTGAACCCTGGCATCAGCGACGCGGCATGGGCGTCCGCCTTGTCCAGCAGGGCCCCCTGCAGGTCCCGGATCATCTGGATGCTGCGGTCGCAAGCCTCGCGCACCCAGAGGCGGAAATCGGTGGCCACCTGATCATTGCGCGAGCGCGCGGTGTGCAGCCGCCCGGCGACCGGGCCGATCAGCTCGGCCAGCCGGGCCTCCACATTCATGTGGATGTCCTCGAACTCGGCGCGGAAGGGGAAGGCGCCGCCCTCAATCTCAGCCTCGATCTGGTCCAGCCCGCTCAGGATCAGGTCAGCGTCCGCCTGGCTGATGATCCCCTGGCGCGCCAACATGCGGCAGTGGGCGCGGCTGCCTTGCAGGTCCTGGCCCCAAAGGCGCCGGTCGACCTCTATCGAGACGTTGATGGCCTGCATCAACGCATCGGGCTTGGCGGAAAAGCGTCCGCCCCATAGTTTCTGACCCTCACCCGCCTCGCGATCCTGCGGATGGGGGGTGGCCGGTCCGGTATCTGGGGGCGTGGACATGGGCGAATCCGGGAATAGGAGTCGGGGCGGACCCAGCGCCGTGCGCTGGTTCGGCCTTGTGCTGGCGGCCCTGACCCTCGCCGTGGCCGCCTTCCTGGCCTTCCTATACGCCAAGACCGATGACGGCCAGACGGCCCAGGCGCCGGCCGCGGCCTCCGGTGAGCTGGCCCGCTTCGCCAGCGGCCCCCTGGCGCGGCTTCAGACGTCCGCCAGTCCCCGCCCCGCGCCGGACTACAGCTTCCAGGACGCCGAGGGGAACACGCTCGACTTCGCCGCCTTCCGGGGCCAGGTCACGGTAGTCAACCTGTGGGCCATGTGGTGCCTGCCCTGCCGCACCGAGCTGCCGACCTTGGCGGCTCTGGCCGAGGCTTACGAGGATCGGGGCCTTCGCGTCGTGGCCGTCAATGTGGAGCAGGGCGAGGCCGAGATCGCCAACGCCCGCAGCTTCATCGGCGTGCATGAGCCCCTGGCCTTCTATTCGGACCCGCGCTTCGAGCTGCCGTTCCGACTGTTCGAAGATCCGGCCGACCGGGGCAAGATGCCCCAGACGGTGATCCTCGACCGTGAGGGACATATCGTCGCCGGACTGATCGGCGAGGCGGACTGGAACTCGCCGGAGGCGCGCGCCCTGATCGAGCATCTGCTGGCCCAGCCCACCTAGACGCCAGGCGCTCCTGGCCCTTCGACCAGGGCCGCTTATGTGCCATAGAGGCGGCCGCTTGAAGGAGAAAAGGGGCAGCCAATGGCCTTCACCGACCTTGAAACCTGGCTGGAATCCACGGACCGCGACCTGGCCCGACTGATCCAGGCTGTGGCCGAGGGCTGCCGCGAGGTGTCGCGCCTGGTGGCGCGTGGCGCTCTCGGCGGCGTACTCGGCGAGCAGGGCACGCAGAACGTCCAGGGCGAGGGCCAGAAGAAGCTCGATGTCATCGCCGACGATGTCTTCATGGACGTGGCGCGCCGATGCGGCGTGGTGCGCGCCGCCGCCTCGGAAGAACAGGACGATCCCGTGGTCACGGAGGCCGGAGATGCGCCCTATCTGCTGCTGTTCGACCCGCTGGACGGCTCATCCAACATCGATGTGAACGTCTCGATCGGCACCATCTTCTCAGTCCTGCGAGCGCGCGAGGGCGCGGGCTTCGATCCCGCCGACCTGTTGCAGTCGGGCCGCCGCCAGGTGTGTGCGGGCTATGCCGTCTACGGCCCTCAGACTCAGCTGGTGCTGACGACTGGGAATGGAGTCGACGCCTTCACCCTGGACCCCGACAGCGGACGCTGGCTGTTGACCCGGGCCGGCCTGTCTATCCCCGCGCAGGCCAAAGAGTTCGCCATCAACGCCTCGAACAGCCGCCATTGGGCCGAGCCGGTCAGCCGCTATGTGAGCGAGTGCCTGGAGGGCAGGGATGGCCCGCGCGGCAAGGACTTCAATATGCGCTGGATCGCCTCGATGGTGGCGGACGTGCACCGCGTCCTGAACCGTGGCGGCGTCTTCATGTACCCCTGGGACAAGCGGGAGCCGTCAAAGCCCGGCAAGCTGCGCCTGATGTACGAGGCCAACCCCATGTCGCTGCTGGTGGAGCAGGCCGGGGGCCAGGCCTTTGACGGCGTGCAGGCGATCCTGGACGTGCAGCCCACCGCCCTGCACCAGCGCGTCTCGGTCATGCTGGGGGCCGCCGAGGAGATCGAACATCTGAAGGCCCTGCACAGGGCCTGAGCCAAGCTACTTCGTTTTGGCCAGACCCAGCGCCTTGACCACGTCCGCGGCGTAGGAAGGCCCCACGGCGACGGTGCGCCCCGAGTTCAGGATCAGGGTTGCGCCCTTGCCCGTGCGGCGCCGCAGCGAGCGCACCTGGCTGAGCGCCACGATGGCCGATCGGTGCACGCGCAGGAATCGAGCTGGGTCCAGCCGCGTCTGCATGGCCGTGAGGGTCTCGCGCACGAGCTTGCTGCCGGACGGTGTGTAGATGCTGACGTAGTCGCCCTCGGCCAGCAGGCACTCGACGTCATCGACGCGGATACGAACGGCGCCGCCGGTGTCCGGCGCCCACAGGGTCTCCTCGAAGCGCGGCCGCTCGGGCTCGCCTTCGCGCCGGGACGACAGCTCCGCCAGCTTCTCCTGCAGTTGGGCGAAGCGTTCGTCAGAGCCGCGCGCGCGCCTGCGCTCAGCCGCACGTCGCACGGCGGTGCGCAGGCGCTCGAAGCTGACCGGCTTGAGCAGGTAGTCCACCGCTTCCAGTTCGAACGCCTGTAGCGCGTGCTCGCGGTGGGCCGTGACGAAGACGATGTCCGGCGGATGGGGCAGCGCGGCGGCGGCGGCGGCGACCTGAAGCCCGTCGCGGCCCGGCATCTCGATGTCCAGCAACAACAGGTCCGGCTCGAATGCGGTCATGACCGAGAGAGCCTCGGCGCCGTTGCGGGCGCGGGCGACCTCGGTGACCTCGGCCACGCATTCCAGGTCCAGCTCGAGCCGGTCCAGGGCTAGGGGTTCGTCGTCGACGATCAGCGCCTTCATTGGGTGGTCCAGGGCAGGTTGAGGTGGGAGGCCCAGCCGGTGGCGGTCGGGCCGGTGTCGAACGCGGCGTCCAGGTAGAGCACTTCGAGCCGGCGGCGGACGTTGCTCAGCCCTATGCCCATGCCGTGCCGCTGGGACTCGAAGGGCGAGTCGCGACGATCCTCGACCCAGAGGTGAAGGCGATCCCCTTCGCGGCGGGCGCCGATGGACAGGGTCACCGGCTCGAGCGCCTGGGACAGGGCGTGCTTGATCGAATTTTCGACCAGCGGCAGCAGGATCAGTTCCGGCGCCATGGCTGGCCGGCAATCATCGGGCAGGTCGATCTCGACCACCAGGCGATCAGCGAAGCGAACCCGCTCCACGTCAAGGTAGAGGCTGACGATCTCGAACTCGCGGCTGAGAGGCACCATCCGGTCCGCCGGGGCCTGTAGCGTGGCGCGCAGGAAGTCCGAGATCTTGTAGACCATGGTCTCGGCTTCGCCCTTCTTGCCCAGGCGCACGAGCGAGGCGACCGAGTTCAAAGCGTTGAAGAAGAAGTGTGGACGCAGCTGGCTCTGGAGCAGGGACAGCTGGGCTCGATGGGCCTCGCCCTCAGCCTGGGCGGCGCGCAGGTCGCGCAGGCGCGAGTCCCGCCCGGCGATGACCAGGGCGAACAGGGCGCACAGCAGGACGTAGATCCACAGCAGGTAGAGGAAGACGAGGAAATAATCCTGCAGGCTGATGAACAGCGGAGCGCCGGGTATGGTGCCGTAGAAGACGAGGCGGTTGGCCACCGCCTGGACGGCGCAGATGGGCAGGGTCCAGGCCAGCCCGGCGAGGAAGTACCCCGTCGCGGACTTGCGCCGCTTCTGGGCGATCACCCACAGCACCGGCGTCGCGCCGATGGCGCCGATCAGCGAGATCAGGAGGCGCAGCACGATCACCTCAAGGGTGATGGGCTCGCCCACCACGGCGCCGCGCAGCCAGTTGTCGAAGAAGTAGGCTGTCCAGGCGACGGCGTTCACCGCCAGCAGCGCGCGCAGCGTGTTCGAATCGGAACGGACGGCGGCGAGGATTCGGCCCAGCATGGAAAGCAGCTTCACCCCGCCTGAACGCGCCCGCAAGCGCGCCGCGAGCCCAAGCGTCGCGGTCAAGGGGATGAAAGGGCTCGAAATCCGGCGAAAAGGCGCCCGCGTGCGGTTGAGCCGCTCAGACGGTGATGATTTCGGCGAATTGATGCGGATCGACGTTGCCGCCGGTCAGCATGAGTACCGTCACGCCTGAGCCTTCGACCTGGCCGGCCAGCAGCGCCGCCAGCGAGACCGCGCCGCCCGGCTCGACCACCAGCTTCAGATGTCGGAAGGCGAAACGCATGGCGTCGCGCACCTCGTCGTCGGTCACGGTCAGGGCGCCGGCCAAGCGTGGCTGGTTGATGGGAAAGGTGATCTCGCCGGGGAAGGGCGACATCAGGGCGTCGCAGATGGAGGGCTCGCCCGGCGGCAGCGTGATGCGCTCGCCTGCCGCGAGGGACCGGGCGTGATCGTCGAATGCGGCGGGCTCGATCACAAAGACCCGAGTGTCCGGGCTGCGCTCGGCCAAGACCAGGTTGAGGCCCGCCAGAAGACCGCCGCCCGAGGCGCCGCACAGAAGCCGGTCGATGGGGAGGCCGAGCGCCTCAGCGTCCTCGATGATCTCAAGACCGGACGTGCCCTGGCCGGCAATGACGAACGGGTCATCGAAGGGCGGAACCAACACCGCGCCTCGCTCGCGGGCCAGCTCGGCGCCTATGGCCTCACGGCTCTCCGTCCAGCGGTCGTAGGCGCGGATCTCGCCGCCAAAGGCGCGCACACCCTCCATCTTCACGCGAGGGCTGTCCGCCGGCATGACGATAACGGCGGGGCACCCCACGCGCTTCGCCGCGGCGGCCACGCCCTGGGCGTGATTGCCCGAGGAGAAGGCCACCACGCCGCGCCGCTTCTCATCTTCCGACAGACGGCTGATGCGGTTGTAGGCGCCGCGAAACTTGAAACTGCCCGAGATCTGGAGCGTCTCGGCCTTGAGCAGTACGCGCCCGCCGATGCGCTCGTTGAGGGCCGGGCTCTCGATCAGCGGCGTGCGCACGGCCTGGCCCTTGAGGCGTTCGGCGGCGTCCAGAACATCGGCGTAGGTCGGGGGCATGGTCATGTCGGCGCTCATAGCTGAAAGTGACGGCGCGTCACATTAGGGAGCCTTCGCCCGTGCCGGACCTGATCCTCGCCATCGACCAGGGCACCACTTCGACCCGCGCCATCGTCTTTGACCAGGCCCTGCGGCCCGTAGCGCTGAAGCAGATCGCGCTGAAGCAATCCTACCCCCAGCCGGGCTGGGTCGAGCACGATGCCGAAGAGATCTGGCAGGCGGCCTTGCAGACCTGCCGCGAGGCCGTGCGCGAGGCGGGCGGAGTGGAGCGCATCGCCGCCATCGGCCTGACCAACCAGCGCGAGACGGTGGTGCTTTGGGAGCGGGCCACCGGGCGCCCGCTGGCGCCGGCCATCGTCTGGCAGGACCGCAGGACGGCCGAGGTCTGCGCGGGCCTTCGCGGGCAGGGGCTGGAGGACGAGGTGCGGGCGCGCACCGGCCTGCTGCTCGATCCCTACTTCTCGGCCACCAAGGCGGCCTGGCTGCTGGACCGCGTCGAGGGCGCCCGCGCGCGGGCCGAAGCGGGCGAGTTGTGCCTGGGCACCATCGACTGCTGGCTGATGTTCCGGCTGACCGGCGGTGCGCGGTTCCAGACCGATGCGTCGAACGCGGCCCGGACCCTGCTGATGGATCTGGAGCGCATTCAGTGGGACGACCGCCTGCTGGAGCTGTTCCGCGTGCCGCGCGCCACGCTGCCCGAGATCGTCGACTGCTCGGGAGACCTGGGCGAGACCGAGCCGTCGCTGCTGGGCCGCGCCGTCCCCATTCGCGGCTCGGCGGGGGATCAGCAGGCCGCCCTGATCGGGCATGGCGGGCTGGAGCCGGGGACGGTCAAGATCACCTACGGCACGGGCGCCTTCCTGGTGGCCGAGACGGGCGCTCCCAAGGCCTCGTCGGCGCGGCTGCTCACCACCCTGGCCTGGCGAGTGGGCGGTCGGGCCGCCTATGCGCTGGAGGGCTCCATCTTCTTCGCGGGGGCCACCATCGGCTGGCTGAGGGACGGGCTGGGCCTGATAGGGGCCAGCCGCGACAGCGAGGCGGCGGCCCAGGGGCTGAGGGATAACGGCGGCGTCTACCTGGTTCCCGGCTTCGCGGGGCTGGGGGCGCCGCATTGGTCGGCCGAGGCGCGGGCTGCCATCGTCGGCCTGACGCCGGACGCGGGCCGGTCGAATGTGGTGCGGGCGGGTCTGGAATCCCTGGCCTACCAGACCGAGGACCTGCTCACGGCCATGGCGGCGGACGGCGTGGTCCGGCCGAAGCGGCTGAAGGTGGACGGCGGGGTTACGGCGAACGCCTTCGCCATGCAGTTCCTGGCCGACATTTGTCAGGTGGAGGTGGAGCGGCCCGCCTTCCAGGAGATGACGGCGCTCGGCGCGGCGCGGCTGGCGGCCATGGGCGCGGGGCTCGAGGTCAGCGGGCCTGAGGGGGAACCGGCTGAATGGAAGCCCCGCATGGGACGGAATGAGCGCGACCGGCTGCTGAAGGGTTGGCGGGCCGCCGTCAGGGGCGTGCTGGAGATCGCAAGGGCGGGCGCTTGAGCCGGAGCGCGAACCCGGCCACAGCAGGCGATGAAGAGGGGATGACCATGCGCGCGGATGTGCGGATTGAAACCGAACGCCTGATCCTGAGGCCCACGCAGGCGGAAGACTTCAAGGGCTGGGCCGAGATGATGGCCGACCCCGAGACGGCGCGTTTCATCGGCGGGGTGCAGCCGGCGGCCCAGGCATGGCGCGGCATGATGACCATGGCCGGCGCCTGGCATCTGACGGGCGTGGCCATGTTCTCGGTCATCGAGAAGGCGACCGGCCGCTGGGTCGGACGGCTGGGCCCGTGGACGCCGCTGGGCTGGCCGGGGACCGAGGTGGGCTGGGGCCTGCACCGCGCCGCCTGGGGCAAGGGCTATGCGACCGAGGGCGCTGCGGCGGCCATGGACTATGCCTTTGACGTGCTGGGCTGGAACGAGGTCATCCACTGCATCGACCCGGAGAACACGCCGTCGGCGCGGGTGGCCGAACGGCTGGGTTCGCGGATGATCGGCCCGGTGACGATGCCGCCGCCCTTCGAGCACATGCCGGTCAACGCCTGGGGTCAGAGCCGGGAAGAGTGGGCGAAGAACCGGCTGTCGGTCACCCGCCCGCCGGCGGGTCGTCCCTGAGCCAGCCGGTGATGGAATAGCGACCGGTGGGCGCGAAGGGCGCGACGGCCGTCACCGAGTGCATGCGCAGTCCGTCGAACAGGGTCAGGGTGTTCCACTGCGGGGTATAGGCGCGCTCGATGTTCATGTCGGCGTCCTGAAAGGCCAGCAGGCCGCCCCAGTCGGGCTCCCAGCCCTTGCAGAAGGATAGGGTGTAGGCCGCGCGCCGTTCCTTGATGCGGCCATCGTCGATGTGCCGCGTCAGGAAGTGGCCGGGCGCGTAGAAGGTGGCCTGGGCGTCGGTCTTGGTGATGCGGCTGGCCCGGATGATGCGCCGGCCGAAGTCGCGGAACTCGTCGGTCTGCAGGAACTCGGTCACGGCGTGCAGCGGATGGCCGGGGTCCCAGCCCGACATATAGGCCGTGATCATCGGATAGACGTTGTAGACGTAGCCGATGTTGCGGGCGGCCTGGGCGTAGATGGTCTCCATCAGGCGACGGCGACCCTCGGGCCCCATGGCCTCGAGATCCTCGCGCGAAGTGACCATGGCCTTGCCGGCGGCCTCGTCGCCCCAGGCCAGCTTCCAGGGCGTGCGCCGCGCCAGCAGATCGTGCAGGGCCTCGGCCTGATCCTCGGGGAAAATCCCCGCCACCTGTACGGCCCGGTCGCGGGCATAGCCCTCTGCGAAGGCGTCGGGATCGAGGGCGGGGTTCAGGCTGAGACGCATGGCGGCCTCAATACCAGCCTTCGGCCCGCAGGGCGCGAGCGTAGGTGCGGCTGACCGGCGCCTCGAGCCCGCCGTCCAGGATCAGGGTGGCGCGGCCGTCGCCCCGGCGCACGTCCCTGACCGCGGACCGGGCCGCCCACCAGCTGCGGTGGACCTGGGCCCCCTCGATGCCCTCCAGTTCGCGCACGGCGTCGGCAAGGCGCATAAGGATCAGGTCCGAGCCGCGATCCGTATGGATGCGCAGGTAGTGGTCCTCGGCCTGGACGGCGATCACCTGGGCCCCCTTCAGCTTGAGGGGCAGGCGTTCGAGGAAGGGGGCGGGCCCGCCACCCGGCGCGGCGGCGTGAGTCTCGACGGGCTGGCGGTGCAGCAGAAGGTTGATGCCGGTCATGGCGGCGCAGATGATCAGCACCGGCGGGAAGAAGGCCAGCAGGGTGCCGCCTGCCCAGACGCCGTCGAAAAACAGCGGCGTGACCAGCCAGACGAAGACGGTGATGGGTGCGGCGATGGCCGGGCTCATCACCGCCCACATCAGCCAGGGCCGGCGCTCGAGCGATTTCATGCGGCTGATCGGCCAGGCCGCCACGCCGGCGATCATGGCGCCGCCCACCATGGTGGTGAGCCAGTAGCCGTAGCGGATGGGCGCCGGAGCGCCATCGCTGCCGAAGGCCCCGACCGCGGCCAGAAACAGTCCCGCCAGCGCCGCCACGGCCAGGCCCTGCAGCCACGGCCTGATCTGTTCGAACCTGACGCCGATCCCCATTCCCCCTGCAAAGCATGATCCGGCGCGGTCGGGAAGCCGAGGCGGGCGCGGCACGGTGACAATCCCCTCTGCGCCTGTGGGAACAAGAACCGTTAGCTGGTCAGCTTCACCGATGGACTCCTACTTCAACGGGAGGAGGATCGAGCGTCACCTCTCAGCTGTATGTCAGCCGGGCGGGGCAGCCCCGCGTAAAGGACGCGAGCCTGTGCAGACTCGCGCCGCCAGAGCGGTGGCCTGAAGGGTCATCCTTGACCCGGCCCGTCCGCCCGGCAGAGTGCTCGGCATGAGAGAAAGGGGCAAAGGTAGCAGCCAGTGCGATCCATCATTCTGCTGGCCGTCGTGGGCGGTTGCGCGCCGACGGATGAGCTGAGCCAGTTCGAGGCTCGAGCTGTCAGAGAAATCGAACGTTGCATTGCGTCGGGCCAGGATTGCTCGACAGCGCAACGGCTCGATCCAGATTCCTGGCGGGAGGTGCGTGACTTATCGCGGCGACGGTGTGGCGAGGTGACTGTCCGCGCGCGGCTTTCGGACCGCACCTACGTCGCCGACTACACCTGCCCGATCGGATCTCAACTTGTCGTCTATCGCGCGAAGGCGGATCTCGGGATCCGGTCGGAGATCTAAAGACCAATTGTCACCTTTGACGTGCTGCCCCGAGGCTCTGGCGCGTCACCTGATTAGTTGACGCTGCGCACAGTTCCGAGGGAGCTCAAGCGGCTGCGCACGGCCCGACCGTTCACGAAGCGCGAACGGCGGGCGGCCGCGGCTCGCGAAGAGACGGCGGCGCTCCACGCAAGCAAGATTGCGAGGCGCCGGGCGCGACGCTGAGGTCTGCCCATCGATCCGATGGAGACCCGCATGTCTGACCTTGCCCTGTCCCGTTCCAAGCCCAAGCGGCCGGAGCGCATCGCCCGCAACCCGTTCACCGACTGGCGGGTGCTGTCCCTCATGGCTCTGGTCGTCGGGGGCCTGAGCTGGCTGAGCGTCAGGGCCGGGGGGCGGCTGCACGCCCCGGACCTGTCGCTGCTTGGTGAGGTTCCGCCCGCCGTCGTCGTCCACCTGGGCGGGGCGCTGACCGCCCTGTCGATCGGGGTCGTGCTGCTTCTTGGCGTGAAGGGAAACAGGGTACACCGGACGCTGGGCTGGACCTGGGTCATCGCCATGGCGGTGACGGCGGTCAGCTCACTATTCATCCGCCAGATCAACGGCGGGGCGTTCAGCTTCATCCACCTGCTCAGCGGCTGGACCATCATCGTGCTGCCCATGGCGGTATTCGCCGCCCGCCGGCATCAGGTGGCGCGACACAGCCGCGAGATGACGGGCCTGTTCGTGGGGGGGCTGCTGCTGGCGGGCGCGCTCAGCTTCCTGCCGGGGCGCCTGCTGTGGGAGATGTTCCTGGGGTGAGGGGGGCGCTCTCACAGACGGAACGGAAGCCCGCCGCAGCAAACTTGATCATGTAGGCCTTGGCCGATTCGAGGTCGCCCGATCGGCACAGACCGCCGGACAGGCGGTCGAGGCGCCCCGTCTCACCCAGGGTCAAGGTCAGGGCGCCCGACAGCTGATGATAGGCCCAATAGACCTGGCGCGGGTCGGTCTCGGGAAACAGCTGGCCGATCAGCTCGATCAGCCGGTGCACCGCCGGGTCGAAGTAGCGGGTCATGGTTTCGCCGCCCCATACCGGATTGGCGTTGGCCTGGGCCACCAGCGAGGCGTAGTGCTTCCAGCCCGGGCCGCCCTTTTCGGACCAGTCGAAGACCGGCCGCACGAAGGCGTCGAGCACGCCCTCCAGCGTCATGTTCTGGCCGGCCTCGGCGGCGTAGCGGTTCATGGCGTCCAGCCGCTCGCGGTGCCAGATGTGCGCCCGGCGCAGGAAGACCGAGTCGAACAGCTCGCGCTTGGCCCCGAAATAGTAGTGCACCAGCGCCGTATCGACGCCCGCCTCGGCCGCCACCTCGCGGATGGTGACGCCGTAAAAGCCGTGCTTGGAAAACAGATCCTCGGCGGCGTCCAGTATGGTGTCGCGCGTATCGCCGCCGGCCAGCGTCTTGGGCGGGCGGCCGCGCTTGCCGCCGTTCGCGCCCTTGCGCCGCCCATTCGCGGGCTTGCCTGCCTCCAAGGCCATGACGCTTCGCACCCCTCTGCGCGCGGACCCTCGCTGTACCCAGGCCGCTCTGTGTCCAGACCGCTCTGTGCCCGGACGGCAACGCTAGCGGCCGATTGAGCCCCAGACCAGCCCCCGCCCGTTTGACAGGCGGGTCCTGAAAGCGCACTTTCCAATAAAATCATTTATCACTGAATAAACCCAAATAAGGGTTGTTCTACGGGGGAATACCGATGCGTGCATTCACCAAGTCCGCCCTCCTCGCGGGGGCTGCCTGGTCCGTCATGTCCGTGGGCGCCTACGCCCAGGACGCTCAGCCCGGCGCCACGGCGGTCGAAGAGGTGGTCGTCACCGCCCGCCGCACCGAGGAGCGGCTGCAGGAAACCCCGCTGTCCATCTCGGCCTTCTCGGGCGAGGAACTGGAGGAGCGCGGCGCCACCAATGTCACCGACCTGCAGGGCGCGGTGCCGAACCTGAACATCGTCCAGGGGCGCGGCTCGTCGGACTCGACCAACATCTACATCCGCGGCATCGGCCAGCCCGACGCCCTGCAGACCTTTGACCCGGCCGTCGGCGTGTATGTGGACGACGTCTATCTGTCGCGCATCCGCGGCACCCAGCTGGAGCTGCTGGACCTGCAGCGCGTCGAGGTGCTGCGCGGGCCCCAGGGCACCCTGTACGGCAAGAACACCATCGGCGGCGCCGTTCGCCTGGTGACGCGCACGCCTGACCAGGGCCCGTACGGCAACGCCTCGCTGACCTACGGCGACTACAACGAGCGCGCCGTGCGCATCAGCGGCGCGGCGCCCATCAACGACCAGTGGGCCATCGGCGGCGCCGTGCTGATCGCGGACCGCGACGGCTATGTCACCGACTCGTTCACCTATGGCCGCACCTACAACGACCGCAATGTGACGGCGGCGCGCCTGGCCGCCTCGTGGACGCCGCGCGACAACTTCCGCCTGGACCTGGCGGCGGACGCCACCCAGCAGCGCTCGGCCATGACGGTGGGCCGCCTGGAAAGCACCGTCTATACGACGGACCTGGCTCTCGGCACGCGCACCAACCGCCAGCTGGCCCCTGCGCCGGGCAGCGAGTGGGACTTCCGCTCGCAGACCACGCCGACCCTGCCGAACGAGTCGCCGCTGAGCCACTGGGGCGTGTCGGCCACGGCCACCCTGGACCTGAGCGACAGCCTGACCCTGCGCTCGATCACGGCCTATCGTGAGCTGTCGTACGACGACTACATCGACATCGACGCGACGCGCTTCGAACTGGGCGGCGACGTCTTCGTGGGCGTCGATCAGACCCAGCTGAGCCAGGAGTTCCAGCTGAACTGGGACAACGGCGGGCGTCTGACCGGCGTGGGCGGCGTCTACTACATGCAGGAGAACATCGTCTCGGAGCAGGCGGCCTATGGCGACGACCTGTTCACGACGCTGGGCCTGCCCACCGGCTTCACCCGCACCATCGCGGACGACCTGGACACCACCAGCTGGGCCGCCTACGCCAACGCCAACTTCGACGTGACGGACGCCCTGCGGGTCACGGCCGGCGTGCGCTATACCCACGAGAGCAAGGATTACTGGCGCACCACGACCCAGGACTGGACCATCCCGCTGACGGGCATTCCCCTGATCGACGGCATCCTGCAGCCCTTCAATCTGGACCCGGTGTTCACCTTCGACGTGTCGAACGACTGGTCGTCGGTCTCGCCGATGCTGTCGGCGGACTACCGCCTGAGCGAGGACGCCATGGTCTATGCCCGCGTTTCGCATGGCTTCAAGTCGGGCGGCTTCAACGGCCGGGCCAACAACCCCGGTGAGCAGCAGCCCTACGACCCGGAAACGGTGATCAGCTATGAAGCCGGGGCCAAGACCGACTGGTTCGACGGCCGCCTGCGCGCCAACGTGGCCCTGTTCTACAACGAGTACAGCGACTTCCAGGCCCGCGTGTCGGATTGCGTGGTGAACCCGGCCACGCCGTCGCTGCCCTGCTCCATCTCGCTGACGGTGCTGAACGCCGGCGAGCTGATCACCCAGGGCGCCGAGTTGGAGCTGCTGGCCGCGCCGATCGACAACCTGACCCTGGAGGCCCAGGTCGGCTATCTGGACGCCAGCTATGGCGAGTTCGAGGACGTGCGCTTCACCGCCTTCGGCGGCAGCCGCGCCTTCCAGACTCCGGCCTTCTCGCCGGAATGGACGACGCGCCTGGCGGGCGCCTACGCCTTCCAGCTGGGCGACAACGGCTCGCTGACCCTGGGCGGCCAGGCCCGCTATCGCTCGGAGATGGCGCTGGCGGTGGACAACACCGAGGTCAACGCGACCACCCGCATCGATTCCATGTTCCAGGACGCCTACTGGCTGTACGACGCCCAGCTGGTCTGGACGAGCGCGGACGACCACTACACGCTGGGTCTCTACGGCCGGAACCTGAGCGACGAGGTCTACAAGACCGACGCCCAGGAGTTCTCGACGGTGGGCGGCATCCGCACCGCCTATTACGGCGCGCCGCGCACCTGGAGCGTGACCTTCACGGCCCGCTTCTGAGGCGCCGGACGATCTGAAGTCGAGGGCGGCGAGCTGGAAGGTTCGCCGCCCTTTTTTCTTGCCGCGAACGAGGGCCCCGCTAGGGTCGGCGCGAGCGCCTGTATTGGGGGAATGAGCATGACCGAGGCCGCCGCCGCGCCCGCCGAGAGGCCGGGCTATCGCTACTTCGTGCTGGCGATGCTCTTTCTGGTCTACGCCTTCAACTTCCTGGACCGGCAGATCATCTCGATCCTGGCCATCCCGATCCGCGAAGAGCTGAACCTGTCGGACCGGCAGCTGGGCCTGTTGGGCGGCATCGCCTTCGCCGCGCTCTATTCAACGCTGGGGGTGCCGATCGCCTGGCTGGCCGACCGGACGAGCCGGGTGCGGATCGTGGCGGTGTCCCTGACCCTGTGGAGCGCCTTCACCGCCCTGTGCGGCATGGCGGGCAACTTCTGGCAGCTGTTCGCCTCGCGCGTCGGCGTCGGCATCGGCGAGGCGGGCGGCGTCGCCCCCTCCTATTCGCTGATCGCCGATTACTTCCCGCCCCAGAGCCGGGCGCGCGCCCTGGCGATCTACTCGCTGGGAATCCCGATCGGCAGCGCCTTCGGCGTCATCGCCGGCGCCCAGATCGCCGGGGGCGCGCTTGGCGAGGGCCTCGACTGGCGGTCCGCCTTCATCATCGTCGGTCTGGCCGGCGTGGTGCTGGCCCCGGTCTTCTGGCTGACCGTGCGCGAGCCCCGGCGCGGCGGCCTGGACGCGGCGCCGGCCGCCCCCGCCGCCGAAGCTGGAGCCGGAGCCGCGGCGCGGCGTCCTGGCGTGCTGGCGACCCTCAAGCTCCTGTCCAAAAAGCCCGCCTTCTGGTTCCTGACCTTCGGCGCCTCGTGCTCGTCGATGATGGGCTACGGCGTCTTCTTCTGGCTGCCCAGCTTCTTCGCGCGCAGCTTCGAGTTGGGGATCATCGAGACGGGCTGGCTGTTCGGGGGCGTGCTGTTCGTCGGCGGCAGCCTGGGCATCATCGCCGGCGGCGTTCTGGCCGACTGGCTGGGCAAGGCTAAGAAGTCCGCCTACGCGCTCGTGCCCGCCGCCGCCTTCTTCCTGGCCTTTCCCATGTACGTGGCCGGGGTGCTGGCGCCCTCGCCGAGCATCGCGGTGGTGCTGTTCCTGATTCCGACGGCGCTGGGCCTGGTCTGGCTGGGCCCGGCGCTCTCGGCCTTCCAGCATCTGGCGCCGCCGGAGATGCGGGCCATGGCCTCGGCGATCTTCCTGCTCTTCAACAACCTGCTGGGCATCGGCGGGGGCATCTATGTGCTGGGCGAGATCTCGACCCTGCTGACGCCGCACTTCGGCGCCGAGGCCCTGCGCTATTCCATCATGACCGGCGCCTCGCTCTATCTGGTGGCCGGGGCCCTGTTCCTGATGGCCGCCAGGACCATGGAGCGGGACTGGGTGCGATAGGCCGCGCGCCCTGATTTCAAGGAGGCGGTTGCGCCCGCAAAAGGGCGCCGCCTATAAGCGGCGCGACGTTTCTCCCCTAGGGTCGCACGGCTTCCATGAACATCCACGAGTACCAGGGCAAACAGCTCCTGAAAGGCTATGGCGCGCCGGTCGCCGAGGGCGTGGCCATCACCAGCGCCGATCAGGCCGAGGCCGCGGCGAAGCAGCTGCCCGGGCCGCTGTACGTGGTGAAGTCGCAGATCCACGCCGGCGGGCGCGGCAAGGGCAGGTTCAAGGAGCTGGGCGAGGGCGCCAAGGGCGGGGTGCGCCTGGCCAGGTCCATCGACGAGGTGGTCGCCAACGCCCGTGAGATGCTGGGCAATACGCTGGTCACCGCCCAGACGGGCCCGAACGGCAAGCAGGTCAACCGCCTCTATATCGAGGACGGCGCCGACATCGCCCGCGAGCTGTACTGCTCGCTGCTGGTGGACCGGTCGGTGGGCCGGGTGGCCTTCGTGGTCTCCACCGAGGGCGGCATGGACATCGAGGCCGTGGCCCACGACACGCCCGAGAAGATCCTGACCGTCGCCATCGACCCCGAGGCGGGCGTCACTTCGGCCGACGTCAGCAAGATCAACGCGGCGCTGAAGCTGGACGGCCAGGCGGCCCAGGACGGCGAGTTCCTGTTCCCGCTGCTCTACCGGGCCTTCGTCGAGAAGGACATGAGCCTGCTCGAGATCAATCCCCTGATCGTCATGGAGAACGGCCGTCTGCGCGTGCTGGACGCCAAGGTCTCCTTCGACGGCAACGCCCTGTTCCGCCATGCGGACATCCAGGCCCTGCGCGACGAGACCGAAGAGGACGCCAAGGAGATCGAGGCCTCCAAGTGGGACCTGGCCTACGTCGCTCTGGACGGGAACATCGGCTGCATGGTCAACGGCGCCGGCCTGGCCATGGCGACCATGGACATCATCAAGCTGTACGGCAAAGAGCCCGCCAACTTCTGCGACGTGGGCGGCGGCGCCTCCAAGGAGAAGGTCGCCGCGGCCTTCAAGATCATCACCGCCGATCCGGCGGTCGAGGGCATCCTGGTCAACATCTTCGGCGGCATCATGCGCTGTGACGTCATCGCCGAGGGCGTGGTCGCGGCGGTCAAGGAAGTGGGCCTCAAGGTGCCGCTGGTGGTGCGCCTGGAAGGCACCAATGTCGAGCTGGGCAAGAAGATTCTGAACGAGTCGGGCCTGGCTATCACGGCCGCCGATGACCTGGACGACGCGGCCCAGAAGATCGTCGCGGCGGTGGGCTAAACGCCGCCTCCGCCCGCAGACACGAAAGCTCCGAGTTCAGACATGTCCATCCTCGTCGACAAGAACACCAAGGTCCTGGTCCAGGGCCTGACCGGCAAGACCGGCACATTCCACACCGAACAGGCGCTGCGCTACTACGGCACCCAGATGGTCGGCGGCGTGCATCCGGCCAAGGGCGGCGAGGTCTGGCACGGCTCGGAAGGCGAGAGCCTGCCCATCTTCGCCAGCGTCGCCGAGGGCCGCGAAAAGACCGGCGCGAACGCCAGCGTGATCTATGTGCCGCCGGCGGGCGCCGCCGACGCCATCATCGAGGCCATCGAGGCCGAGGTGCCCTTCATCGTCTGCATCACCGAGGGCATCCCGGTGCTGGACATGGTGCGGGTCAAGGCGCGGCTGGACCGCTCGAACTCGCGCCTGCTCGGGCCGAACTGCCCCGGCATCCTGACCCCGGAAGAGTGCAAGATCGGCATCATGCCGGGCTCCATCTTCAAGAAGGGCTCGGTCGGCGTGGTGTCGCGCTCGGGCACCCTGACCTATGAGGCGGTGTTCCAGACCACCAACGAGGGCCTGGGCCAGACCACGGCCGTCGGCATCGGCGGCGACCCGGTCAAGGGCACCGAGTTCATCGACGTGCTGGAGATGTTCCTCGCGGACGACGCCACCCAGTCGATCGTCATGATCGGCGAGATCGGCGGCGCGGCCGAGGAAGACGCCGCCCAGTTCCTGATCGACGAGGCCAAGAAGGGCCGCAGGAAGCCGATGGTGGGCTTCATCGCCGGGCGGACCGCTCCCAAGGGCCGCACTATGGGCCATGCCGGCGCGGTGGTTTCGGGCGGCAAGGGCGATGCGGAATCCAAGATCGCGGCCATGGAGGCGGCGGGCATCCGCGTGTCGCCGTCCCCCGCGCGCCTGGGCAAGACCCTGGTCGAGGTGCTGAAGGGCTGACCGCGGGGCGGGATTTTTCCGCCCTTCGCCTCGCTTCGGCCATGACCCGTCAAGAAACACGGCCTATATGAGCGACATCGCGCCGCAGCGCAGACGTGCGCCGCGGGCCCTTGGGACTGACGAGCTAAGATGGCGGACGACTCCGGCCGGCTGAACCAGGTCTTCACCGAGACCTCCTTCCTTTACGGCGCCAACGCCGGATTCATCGAAGAGCTGCACGCCCGCTGGGCGTCTGATCCCGGCTCGGTCTCGGCCGAGTGGCGCGCCTTCTTCGACCAGCTGAAGGACGACGCGGGGACCGTCCGCGCCAACGCGCGCGCCGGCGGCTGGGGCCGCCCCGACGTGACGCCGCGCTCGGAGGAAATCTCGTGCATGGACGGGGTCTGGCCCGCCGTCGAGGCCAAGACCAAGCAGGCCCTGCGCGAGGCCCGCCCCGCCGCCAGCGAAGACGACATCCGCTCGGCCGCCCGGGCCTCGGTGCGCGCGCTGATGCTGATCCGCGCCTATCGCATCCGGGGTCATCTGCACGCCAAGCTGGACCCGCTGGGCATCGAGCAGCCCATCGACAATCCGGAGCTGACGCCCGAGTTCTGGGGCTTCACGGCCGACGAGCTGGATACGCCCATCTTCCTGGACAACGTGCTGGGGCTGGAGACGGCGACCCTGCGCGAGGTCATCGCCATTCTGGAGCGCACCTACTGCGGCTCGGTGGGCGTGCAGTACATGCACATCGCCGAACCGGCGGAGAAGGCCTGGATCCAGGACCGCATCGAGGGCCGCGACAAGGAGATCGCCTTCACCAACGAAGGCAAGGTCGCGATCCTGAAGAAGCTGATCGAGGCCGAGACCTTCGAGCGCTTCCTGCACAAGCGCTTTCCCGGCACCAAGCGCTTCGGCCTGGACGGTGGCGAGGCCATGGTCCCGGCCCTGGAGCAGGTGATCAAGCGCGGCGGCGCCATGGGCGTCGACCAGATCGTGCTGGGCATGGCGCACCGGGGACGGCTGAACGTGCTGGCCGCCGTCATGGGCAAGCCCTACGCCGCCATCTTCCACGAGTTCCAGGGCGGATCGTCGCTGCCGAGCGACATCGAGGGCTCGGGCGACGTGAAGTACCACATGGGAGCCAGCTCGGACCGCGAGTTCGACGGCAACAAGGTTCACCTGTCGCTGACGGCCAACCCCAGCCACCTGGAGATCGTCAATCCGGTGGTGCTGGGCAAGGCGCGCGCCAAGCAGGCCTTTGACCTCAAGGCGGACAAGCCCGGTGCGCTGGAGCGCTCGGCCGTCATGCCGCTGCTGATCCACGGCGACGCGGCCTTCGCCGGACAGGGCGTGGTGGCCGAGTGCTTCGCCCTGATGGGGCTGAAGGGGTATCGCACCGGCGGCACCCTGCACTTCGTCATCAACAACCAGATCGGCTTTACGACCAGTCCGCGCAACAGCCGCTCGTCGCCCTATCCGTCGGACGTGGCCCTGATGGTGCAGGCGCCCATCTTCCATGTGAACGGCGACGATCCCGAGGCCGTGGTGTTCGCCACCAAGGTGGCCGTCGAGTTCCGCCAGACCTTCGCCAAGGACGCGGTGGTGGACATGTTCTGCTACCGCCGCTTCGGCCACAACGAGGGCGACGATCCGACCTTCACCCAGCCCCTGATGTACAGCCGCATCAAGGACCAGGCCTCCACGCGCGAGATCTACGCCAAGCGGCTCGAGGAGGAGGGGGTCATCGCCGCCGGAGAGGCCGACAGGCTGGTGGCCGAGTTCGAGGCCTTCCTCGATCAGCAGTTCGACGCCGGCAAGAGCTACGCGGCCAACAAGGCCGACTGGCTGGACGGCAAGTGGCAGGGCCTGGGCCTGCCCGAGGGCGACGAGCGCCGCGGCGAAACCGCCGTGCCGATGGCCAAGCTGAAGGCGCTGGGCGAAAAGATCACCACCATTCCCGGCGAGGTGAACTGCCACAAGACGCTGCGCCGGGTCATCGACGGCCGCCGCACGGCCATCGACACCGGCCAGGACCTGGACTGGGCCACGGCCGAGCACCTGGCCTTCGCCAGCCTGCTGGACGAGGGCTTCCCGGTGCGCCTGTCCGGCCAGGACAGCGTGCGCGGCACCTTCAGCCAGCGCCACTCGGCCATCGTCGATCAGGTGACCGAAGAGCGCTACGTGCCACTGAACCACCTCCGCGACGGCCAGGCGCCGTTCGAGGTGATCGATTCGGCCCTGTCCGAAGAGGCGGTGCTGGGCTTCGAGTACGGCTACTCCCTGGCCGATCCGAACACCCTGGTCCTGTGGGAAGCCCAGTTCGGCGACTTCGTGAACGGCGCCCAGGTGGTCATCGACCAGTTCATCTCGTCGGGCGAGCGCAAGTGGCTGCGCATGAGCGGTCTGACGCTCTTGCTGCCGCACGGCTATGAGGGCCAGGGGCCTGAGCACTCCTCGGCTCGCCTCGAGCGCTTCCTTCAGCAGTGCGCCGAGGACAACATGCAGGTGGCCAACTGCACGACGCCGGCCAACTACTTCCACATCCTGCGCCGCCAGATGCACCGGCCCTTCCGCAAGCCGCTGATCCTGATGACGCCGAAGAGCCTGCTGCGGCACAAGAAGGCGGTCTCGACCCTGGCGGACATGGCGGAGGGTTCGTCCTTCCACCGCGTGCTGCACGACGACGCCCAGAACCGGCCCGACGTGGTCAAGGTCAAGCTGAAGGCGGACAAGGACATCCGCCGCGTCATCCTGTGCTCGGGCAAGGTCTATTACGACCTGCTGGACGCGCGCGACGAGAAGGGCGTGGATGACGTCTACATCCTGCGCCTGGAGCAGTTCTATCCGTGGCCGATGAAGTCGCTGATGACCGAGCTGGCCCGCTTCCCCGGCGCCGAGCTGGTCTGGTGCCAGGAGGAGCCCAAGAACATGGGCGGCTGGACCTTCGTCGATCCGTGGCTGGAGCTGACGTTGGAGAAGCTGGACATAAAGGCCAAGCGCGCCCGCTATGTGGGCCGCCCGGCCAGCGCCTCGACCGCCGCGGGCCTGATGAGCCGCCACCTGAAGGAGCTGAAGGCCTTCACCGACGAGGCGTTCGCCTGATCCGCCGAAGCTGATAAACCGAACACGACCGAAGAAAACGAGCGAGACCGATGGCCGACATCATGACCCCCGCCCTGGGCGAATCCGTCACCGAAGCGGGCGTGGCGCGCTGGACCAAGAAGGTGGGCGAGCAGGTCAAGAAGGACGAGGTGCTGGTCGAGCTGGAGACCGACAAGGTCGGGCTGGAAGTCGTGGCGCCCGCCGACGGCGTGCTGTCTGAAATCCTGGCCGAGGAGGGCGCCTCGGTGACGCCGGGGACCGTGCTGGGCCGGGTGACCGAAGGCGCGGCCGCGGCGCCCGCCAAGCCTGAAGCCAAGGCCGAAGCCAAGCCGGCGCCGAAGGCCGAGGCCGCCAAGGCGGACGCCAAGACGGAAGAGCGTCTGGCCCCTTCGGTTCAGCGCATCGTCGCCGAGGAGAAGCTGGACCCCGCCTCCATCAAGGGCACCGGCAAGGACGGCCGCATAACCAAGGGCGACGCGCTTGAGGCCGCCGCCTCGCCGAAGGCGGCCCCCGCTGCGGCGGCCCCGGCCGCCTCCGCGCCCCCCGCGCCGCGTGAGACCGGACCGCGCGAAGAGCGGGTGCGCATGACGCGCCTGCGCCAGACCATCGCCCGGCGCCTGAAGGAGAGCCAGAACACCGCCGCCCAGCTGACCACCTTCAACGAGGTGGACATGACCGAGGTCATGGCCCTGCGCGGCCGCTACAAGGACGTGTTCGAAAAGACCCACGGGGTCAAACTCGGCTTCATGTCCTTCTTCGTGAAGGCGACCGTGGCGGCGCTGAAGGCCATCCCGGCGGTCAACGCCGAGATCGACGGCACGGACATCATCTACAAGAACCACTACGACATCGGCGTGGCCGTCGGCACCGACAAGGGCCTGGTGGTGCCGGTGCTGCGCGACGCCGACCAGCTGTCTCTGGCCGAGATCGAGAAGGGCATCGCCGAGCTGGGCAAGGCCGCCCGCGACGGCGAGCTCAGCCTGGACCAGCTGCAGGGCGGCACCTTCACCATCACCAACGGCGGCGTCTATGGCAGCCTGATGTCGACGCCGATCCTGAACATGCCCCAGTCCGGCATCCTGGGGATGCACAACATCGTGCAGCGGCCGGTGGCCGTGAACGGCCAGGTCGAGATCCGGCCGATGATGTACCTGGCGCTCAGCTACGATCACCGCATCGTCGACGGGAAAGAGGCCGTGACCTTCCTGGTGCGGATCAAGAACGCGCTCGAGGATCCGGCTCGGTTCCTGCTGGACCTGTAGGCCGAAATCGGTTGAGCGGGCCGCACGCCCGCGAAGCTCAGATTTCGGACCAGCGGACCACTTGGCCTTAGGCGAAGCCGCCGATCAGGCACATCCGCGCGGCCCGCGCCGTGGGGGCGACGAGGCTCAGCACCGGGGCCTGCTCATTGTCGAACAGGGTCAGGGCCCCGGCCTCGGGCCGCCAGCCGCGCACGCGCGCCGCGTCGTCCTGGAACAGCAGAAGCCCGCCGTCCTGCGAGCGCCAGCCGAAGGACAGGTCCAGCACGAACCCATAAGCTCCCGGCAGGGGCGGCAGGCCGCCCTCTCCGGCGGGATGGGACAGGCGGCGCACCTCCACCGGCTCGCCCAGGTTCAGGTCCGCCAGGGCCGCCAGCACCTCGTCCGGCACCCGGTCCGAGGCCGCGGCCAGGGCCGCCGTGGCCCGGTCGATGAACCCGGTCAGCCGCGCATGGCCGTGGTCGTCAAGCGCGGTGCGCCAGCCCGGCCGGCTGCGGCCTGCGGCGCCAGCGTCCTGCGTGGTCATATCCATCTCGCCCCCCAGCATTACAGAACCGTAACATGCGAGGGGCGGAGCGCAAGTTCGGCGCCCCAACCGGGCGAGCTTCAGGCCGGGGGCCTCAGTCCTGGGGCGGGCGAGCCCTGATCCAGCCGGTGATGGCCAGGCGCGGGCCGCCGGCGAAGGGCGCCACCAGCGAGACCGCATGGCGCTGGGGCACGCGGAAGATGTTCAGCGAGTTGAACACCGGCACATAGCCCTCCTCCACGTGGTCCTCCTCGTCGAGGAACAGCAGCACCCCGCCCCAGTCGGCCCGCCAGCGCGGCGTCAGGTTCAGGACGTAGGCGTAGAGGCGATCCAGGTGATCGGCCCGGTCGTCGTGCGCGGTCAGGAAGTGGCCGGGCAGGTACCGCGTCGCCATGGCGTCGGCATAGACGGGGCGCTCATCGCCGGTCAGGGCCCGGATGAAGGCCAGGAACTCGGGCCCGCGCAGAAAGGCGGCGGCAGCCTCCAGCAGGGGGTCCACCGGCGGCGCGCCCTCGGGCGGCTCGCTCAGGCGGATGGTGTCGAACATGTAGCGGAACTCGTCGCGGGCGGCAGCGTAGGTCGCGGCCTCGACGGCGGCGCGCTCCTCGTCGGTGGCCTCATCGAAGTCGGCGAAGTCCACGTCGCGCCCCTCGTCCACGTGGACGGCGCGGCTCCAGCCCTGGGCGGTCAGCAGGCCCTGGCCCAGGCGCTGGGCCGACGGGGCGTCGAGGATGCCGGGAATGTGCATGCGGCCAAAGCGGCGGAACACCGGCGCCAGCTCGTGCGGATTCAGCCCCGGATCGACCTTGAACACGACTGACGACAGGCCCCGCGAACGGCGCGCCCTCCTGCGGCCGGTCTTGAGGGCGATGAATGCGGTCGGGGCCGGGGCCGCTCCAGTTAAACTTCGGAAAAGCCGCGCCCCAGTTTGGCCGTAATGCAAGGCCGGGCGAGGGGGGTGCTTTCGTTCAGTCGGCTGATGTAACGCTGCCGAACATTGGAAGGATCGGTGATTGTCGGTGGCTCCCCGACCCATGAAAAAAGCCGAGCGATGCGTCTGTCCCCGGCTAGTGCGCGACCTACGCCAGTCACTCCTCTGCCCCGTTTGCAGCTGACGGTGGCGCTCGGCGGATAGCAGAAAACTGGTTGGCGAGCCGCCGATCAGTGTCTTGGGTGCCGCTCCAATCTCGACCCCACGTCGCGGAGTCTAGTTCGTCCCCATAAATGTCTCGGAGCTTGGCGTAGATAAGATCGGGGTCGATCAGCGTGATCAGCCCGTCATAGGAGTTCCGCGAAAAGTCGCTGTAGCCGATCTCGCCGGAGGCACCCTGCGAACGCCCGGTGAAGGCCTTAAGGAGCCGAAGCGCATTGCCGGTGTCGGCCTCCAGAACCTCCCGTAGATAACGTTTCAAGTCGTCGATCGTCTCGGCGCTGGCCGAAGTTTCGATGCAGTACGCCACGCGCGCCAGCCGGTCTTCGGTTGCATCGAAAGGGTTGCTATCAGCCGCCATTTCCTTGAGCCGCCGAAACAGAATGGCTGCAAGGGGATGAACCCGCTCCGGTTCTAGAAAACCCCGCTGCTCTCCGTCGTCAGATGTTCTCATTCGCGACGTGCGGATGAGCTCTTGAAGGAAGAACAGCGAGTCCGTCCGCTCAGCGACCTCGGCTAACAGCGCGTCTTGTTGAGCGGGTGCGAGCCTCTCTACGAGACGCGAGATCAAAACGGCGACCTGTATCAGTGAGTAATCACCTAGAAAGATATCGGCAGTCTTGGGAACACGGGAGACTTCCGAGGCCAAGGCAAGCGAGAGAGGCCTCGCAGCGTTCGTATCCATCGTCTCTTCGCGATGACGCAGCTTGCGGACGAGAAGGTCGGACGCTTGGCGCTCGAATGCTGAGTCGATGATTGCCGCAACAGCCTCATCGTTGCCTTCAATAGCGTTCAGGATCAGCTGCTCTATCGAATGATCCGATATGTCGCCGGTGGGGACAGCGTATACGAAATACCGGTCGAAATAGTCGCGAGCGCAAACGCGCTTCTCCGAAGCCCATACTTGATCCCATGTGTCGCCATAGCCGATTGATCGACGACGAGGGAATCGCCCTTCAATGAGCCTGCGGACTGCATCTTTCTCCCTGCTAGGAACATCGAGGGCGTCAATGGCGACATCGAGCGGCGAGAGTACCTCGGGTTGGTTCTGTAGTTGCCGCTCTGCCCGTCTCGATAGGACGTCGTCGGGATGATGCCTTACGGCTTTGTAGACGGAGGGATAGAACGTCCGAAGCGCTTCGATGAGGATGAGATCGACGGTGTGAACCTCATTCTTGAGAATAGGGACGGCGAAGGTGATCGCATTGTCGAACAGCTTCACCTGGCGAGGCGTCTTGAGTGCGGCACCTATCCCCTCGACTAGGCCGTTTCCCAACTCGATATTCTGGCCCGCGGCCAGCTCCAGACCGTTCTCGCTGATCACACGATCGCAGGCGGCGAAAACATGTTGGCGAAGCTTCTCCGGGCTTGCTGGTGGAAGATGAAGCGGCACTTGGACGATTTTTTCCAGAAAGCGGCGACCAGCGACGGCCCCCCCTGTGCCGTAGGCTTCACCTAACGCTTCCGCTACCACCTCTTCGTCGAACGCAAGCACGTACGTGGTGTGATCGAACCCGCCGGAAAGGCGGACGAGCTTGAAGAGTGTCTGGATATCGGCGCGATCAAGACGGTCTATGTCGTCGATGAATACAACGATCTTCTTCTTGTGCCGCCGTAGGATTTCGCTGACCCTGTCGCGGGTGTCGGTCAGGGTTTCACTACCCAGAAGTTCGCCGACCGCCGCTACCGCCTCTCCGGCATGCGGCACCGAACGCCCCAGCGTCGACATGAGCTGACCAATATTATCGCGCGACAGCAGCCTGCTTTTCTCAAGCGTTTCAGAGAGCGACTTGAAGAAGCTGCGAGTGATGGCTTCGGTGCTCGATCCGTAGAACCACGGATTGTATTCCATGGAAATGACGTCGGGGTATGCCGCCAGTGCCTCCCGCGTCATGGAGAGCACCGAGGTCTTGCCGTCACCCCATGGCCCGTAAAGTCCGACGACTAAGCTCGAAGGATCCTGTCGGCCTGCGATCACCTTTGCGATCTGGACAGCGAATGGCGCACGATCAAACCTGTCGTCCGCAATCCGGTTGATCGGCCGATCGGCCTGGACCGTCACGCCCCTAGCTGTCTCGCTGAGGGAGCTCGCCAGCAATGACGCAGCAGGCGTAGCATCTCCTCGGGCGAAAAGGCGGCGACCGAAGATCATCATCAGATTTCTAGCCACTAGCGGAGTGAGGGCTTTCCGGCTCACCATCAGCAGAGCTTGTCACTCCGTGAAGAGTACGCCAAGCCTTCGTCGAGGGTCCGCAGTAAGCGATGGTCTAGGTGTCTGCTTATGGCCGCGAACCGAGCAGACCCCTAATGCGCCTCGTCCCAGTTGGCGGCGGCGCGGGCGTCGACCACCAGGGGCACGGATAGGGCGACGGCCGGCTCGGCCGCCGTCTCCATGACGCGGCGGATCAGGGGGATGGCCGCCTCGGCCTCAGCCTCGGGCGCCTCGAAGACCAGTTCGTCGTGCACCTGGAGCAGCATGCGCGTGTGCAGGCCCGCCTCTCTCAGCGCGCCGGGCATGCGCATCATGGCCCGGCGGATGATGTCGGCCGCCGCGCCCTGGATCGGGGCGTTGATGGCGGCGCGCTCTCCGAAGGCGCGCTCGGCGTTCGACTTGGAGCGGATGGCCGGGATGTGGATGCGCCGCCCGAACAGGGTCGAGACATAGGCCTGTTCGCGCACCAGCACCTTGGTCGCGTCCATATAGTCGCGGATGCCGGGGAAGCGCTCGAAATAGGTCTTGATGTAGGCCGCCGCCTCGCCCTGATCGATGCCCAGCTGGTTGGCCAGGCCAAAGGCGCTGATGCCGTAGACGATGCCGAAGTTGATGGCCTTGGCCCGGCGGCGCGTCTCGGCCGGCATGCCCTCGACCGGCACGCCGAACATCTCGCTGGCGGTGGCGGCGTGGATGTCGAGCCCGGCCTTAAAGGCGCGCTTCAGCTCCTGAATGTCGCCGATGTGGGCGAGGAGCCGCAGCTCGATCTGGGAATAGTCCGCCGAGATCAGCACATGGCCCGGCGCGGCGACGAAGGCCTGGCGGATCTGGCGGCCCAGCTCGTTCCTGATGGGGATATTCTGCAGGTTCGGATCGGACGAGGCCAGGCGGCCGGTCGAGGCCGCGGCCAGCTGATAGCTGGTGTGGACGCGGTTCGTCCCCGGGTCCATCGCCTGGATCAGGGCGTCGGTATAGGTGCCCTTCAGCTTTGACAGCTGGCGCCAGTCGAGCAGGGTGCGCGGCAGCTCGTGGGCGGCGGCCAGCTCCTCCAGCACGGAGGCGTCGGTGCCCCAGGCGCCGGTGGCGGTCTTCTTGCCGCCGGGCAGGCTGAGCTCGCCGAACAGGATGTCGCCGATCTGCTTGGGACTGCCCAGGTTGAAGGGGCGGCCGGCGAGAAGGTGGGCCTTCTCCTCCAGCTCGGCCATGCGCTTGCCGAACTCGTTGGACAGGCGGCGCAGGCGCTCCGGATCGATGCGGATGCCGGCGATCTCCATGTCGGCCAGCACCGGCGGCATGCCGCGCTCAAGCGTCTCATAGACGGTGGTCAGGCCCTCGGCGGCCAGGCGGGGCTTGAGCAGCCGCCACAGGCGTAAGGTCACGTCGGCGTCCTCGGCGGCGTAGCAGGTGGCGGGCTTGAGCTCGACGTGGCGGAAGCTCTTCTGCGCCTTGCCCGAGCCCGTGACGGACTTGAAGCTGATGGGCTCGTGCCCCAGCCAGCGCCGGGCCAGGTCGTCCATGCCGTGGCCGTGCAGGCCGCCCTCCAGCACGTAGGAGATCAGCATGGTGTCCTCGATGGGGGACACCCGCACGCCGTGGCGCGCCATGACGGCGATGTCGTACTTGATGTTCTGGCCGACCTTGAGCACCGCCGGGTCCTCAAGCAGGTCCTTGAGGCGCGCCAGGGCGAAGCCGGCGTCGATCTGGTCGGGGCGCCCTTGCGCGTCGCCGGCGAAGTCGAGCCCGCCGTCCGCGGCCTGGGGGTGCTCGTGGCTCAGCGGCACATAGCAGGCGCGGTTGGGCCCGACCGCCAGGGACAGGCCGCACAGCTCGGCATGGCTGGAAGACAGGGAGTCCGTCTCGGTGTCGAAGCCGATGACGCCGGCCTGACGGGCCTCGGCGATCCAGCGGTCCAGCGCGTCAATGGTCTGGATGCACTCATAGGCCTCGGTGTCGAAGGCCTGGCTTTCCGCCGCCTTTTCCTGGGGAGCGAAGCGGGGCGTCGAGACAGGCGCGGTGATGGGCTTGGGCGCCAGGGCCGGGCCGTCCCGCTGGGGCGCCTTGCCGTCGCCCACGCGGCGGGCCAGCGAGCGGAACTCCATCAGCTCCAGGAAGGCCGAGAGGCGCTCGGGGTCCGGGTCGCGGACCTCGAAGTCGTCGATGGGCCAGGGCGCGGGCGCATCGCAGGTCAGGCGCACCAGCTCTCGGCTGAGCCTGATCTGGTCGGCGTACTCGATCAGGGTCTCACGGCGCTTGGGCTGTTTGATCTCGCCGGCGCGGGCCAAAAGGGTGTCGAGGTCGCCGTATTCCAGGATCAGCTGGCTGGCGGTCTTCATGCCGATGCCGGGGGCGCCGGGGACGTTGTCAGTGGAGTCGCCGATCAGAGCCTGGACATCGACCACCTTGTCCGGGCCGACGCCGAACTTGGCCAGGACCGCCTCGTGCTCGAGCACGGCGTCCTTCATGGGATCGTACATGACGACGCCCGAGCCGATCAGCTGCATCAGGTCCTTGTCGGAGCTGACGATGACGGCCTTGCCGCCCGCGTCGCGCGCCTTGCAGGCGTAGGTGGCGATCAGGTCGTCCGCCTCATAGCCCGGCAGCTCGACGCAGTGGACGCCGAAGGCGGCGGTGGCCTCGCGCACCAGGCTGAACTGGGGGACCAGGTCCTCGGGCGGCGGCGGGCGGTGGGCCTTGTAGTCGCTGTAGAGCTCGTTGCGGAACGTCTTTTCCGAATGGTCGAAGATGGCCGCCAGGTGGGTGGGGCCGTCCTGCCCCTTCATGTCGCGCAGCAGCTTCCACAGCATGTTGCAGTAGCCCTGGACGGCGCCGACCGGCAGGCCGTCGGACTTGCGCGTCAGGGGCGGCAGGGCGTGGTAGGCGCGGAAGATGTAGGCGCTGGCGTCGATCATCCACAGCCGGACGGCGGGCCCGTCCTGGGTCAGGGGGCGGTCGGTCTCGGGCGCGGGCGCGGCGGCGGAATCGTCGGAGCTCATGGCCGCGAACATAAGGGGACCGAAGGGCGGCGTCACCCGTGGCGGGTGGTCACCACTCGCCGGTGTTCGGCATGGAGGTCCAGGGCTCGGCCGGGGGCAGGGGCTCGCCCTTCTGCAGCAGCTCGATGGAGATGCCGTCGGGCGAGCGGACGAAGGCCATGCGCCCGTCGCGGGGCGGCCGATTGATGGTGACGCCCGCGGTCTGGAGCCGCTCGCAGGCGCCGTAGATGTCGTCCACCTCATAGGCCAGGTGGCCGAAGTTGCGGCCGCCTGAATAGGTCTCCGGATCCCAGTTCCAGGTCAGCTCGACCATCGGCGCGGCCTCGGCCTCGGCGCGGGCGGCGTCGCCGGGCGCGGCCAGGAAGACCAGGGTGAAGCGGCCCTGCTCGTAGTCCCGGCGGCGGATCACCTGAAGGCCCAGGGCGTCGCGCCAGAAGGCGAGGCCCGCCTCCAGGTCGGCGACCCGGACCATGGTGTGCAGATAGCGCATCAGCTTGCCCTCACCGCGGCCGCCGCGCCCCGCAGCGCTTCGCCGACGGGGCCGCGCACGCGCGCCAGATCGCCGCTGTTGCAGGCGGCGGCCGAGACGGCGCCTGTCCTGCCGACCAGCACCTCGGCGTACCAGACGGTGTTGGACCCGTTGTGCCAAAGGCCCTCAGGCCGGACGACCCAGCCCAGGGCATACTCGCCGCCGAAGGGGGGCGTGTGCAGCACGTCCCAGGTCTCGGGCTTGAGATAGGCCGAGCGGTCGCGGTGCGCGCCCAGATAGGCGGTCAGATCATGCAGGTTCATGTGGACCCGGCCCGCCGGCCCCAGGGGTTCCGGGTTGTCGGCGAAGGGGCGGCTAGGATCCACGGGCGACAGACCGGCCAACCCGGCCCTGTGACCCCAGGGCTGATCACCGGTCGGCGCGCCGAACCCGGCGGAGGTGAGACCCAGCGGCGCGAACAGGTGCTCGCGCATCAGCTGCTCCCAGCTCTGGCCCGTGCGGCGCTCGATCATGGCGCCTGCGGTGACGTAACCCTGGTTGGAATAGAGGAAGGTCTCACGCATCGGCCCAACGGGCGGCAGGGCCAGCCCCTCGGCGACGTAGCGGGCGCGGTCGGCGACGACGTCGCCCGAGGGCGTGGCGTAGGCCGGCAGGCGCGCGATGGGCAGGTTGGCCGGCAGCCCGGACCTGTGGCTGAGCAGATGCAGGAAGGTGGCCTCGGCATAGGGGCCGCTGGCCGCCTCGCCGCCCAGGATGCCGCCGACCGTGTCGCTCCAGGCGATCACGCCCTGATCCACCAGCCGGGCGATCAGGGTGGCGGTCATGGACTTGGTGATGGAGCCGATGTGCCAGAGGTCGCCGGGTTGGGCGTAGTCTTCGGTCCCGGCGCGGCGCACCCCGACCAGCCACTGCACCGAGCCCGTGCCGCCGCCTTGAGCTTCCGCCGCCAGGGCGGGGGCGCCTGAGCGCGCTAGCAGTCCGAGCAGGTGCTCATCATTGAGCGGATCGGCGGGGCCCGTGTCGGCCGGGGGCCGCGCCTGGGCGAAGGCGCGCCAGGGAAGAAGGCCGCCTAGAAAGGCGAGGGCGCCGCCCAGGAATACTTGGCGGCGGTCCATGTCAGTGCGCCTCGGGCGCCCGCGCGGCGGGATCGTGATACTCGTCTTCCCGCCCCGGGCCAGACGCCAGCTCGAAGCGCCGGTCGCAATAGCCGCACTCGGCCCAATCGTTGTCGCCCATCTCCAGATAGACCAGCGGATGGCCGAGGACCCCGCCGCCGTCGCAGGCGACCCGCTTGCGGTCGACCAGGATCACCTCAGGCTGGGGATTGGCGTCGTCAGGATGGCGCGGCGGCATGGCGTTGCGGGCTCGGGCTTGGCGAACAGAGGGCGGAGGCATACCTAGGCGGGCGGCGGGGGTGCGTCAAACGCCCCGTTCGCCCCATCGCTGCAGCCGGATCGCGCATGACCCTTCCCGACGACGCCATCTCCATCAAAGGCCTGGTGAAGACCTATCCGGCAGGCAGGAAGAGCCCCGCCAAGCAGGCCTTGAAGGGCGTCGACCTGACCATTCCGCGCGGCGCCATGTTCGGCCTGCTGGGGCCCAACGGCGCGGGCAAGTCGACCCTGATCAACATCCTGGCCGGGGTGACGGTGAAGACCGAAGGCGAGGTGACGATCTGGGGCCGCGACATCGACCGCGAGCCCCGGAACGCCCGCGCCGCGCTGGGCGTGGTCGCCCAGGAGATCACCGCCGATGTCTTCTTCACCCCGCGGGAGTCGCTGGAGGTGCAGGCGGGCTTCTATGGCGTGCCAAAGGCCGAGCGCCGCACCGACGAACTGCTGGAGGCGCTGGGTCTGGCCGACAAGGCCGAGGCCTATGTGCGCCAGCTGTCCGGCGGCATGAAGCGCCGGCTGATGATCGCCAAGGCCTTGGTGCACAACCCGCCGGTCCTGATCCTGGACGAGCCGACGGCGGGCGTGGACGTGGAGCTGCGCCGCCAGCTGTGGGCCTATGTGCGCCGCATCAACGCCGAGGGCGTCACCGTGCTTCTGACCACCCACTATCTGGAGGAGGCCCAAGAGCTGTGCGACCGCATCGCCATCGTCAATCACGGCGAGATCGTCGCCAACGCCACCACGCCTGAGCTGCTGCGCCGGCTGGATACGCGCAACGTGGTGGTGACGCCCGAAGAGCCGCTGGAGACCGCGCCGGAGATCAGCGGCTTCGAGGCGCGGTCCCGGCCGGGCGGCGCCTTTTCAATCACCTACAAGACCGGCCAGTCCAGCGTGGAGCAGGTGCTTATGGCCGTGCGAGCGGCCGGGGTGCGCATCCGCGACATCGCCACTGAAGACCCCGACCTTGAGGACGTCTTCCTGGCCCTGACCTATGCCGACAAGAGCAAGATGGATCCCACGCGCGACCGCGCCTGATCCCTCCAGCTTCGGCGGCCTGGCTCGAGGCGTATCGCGCCCACCTGTGGGATCAGCAGGCCCGGCTGAAGCGGGCTTAAGTCGCGGCGATGGCGGAGAGGGCGGGATTCGAACCCGCGATACCCTTGCGAGTATGCCGCATTTCGAGTGCGGTGCTTTCAACCACTCAGCCACCTCTCCTGAAGGCGCGCGCCGGAGCACCTCCGGCTGGCGAGTGAGCGGCGGAACCTAGTCAAACGCCCCCCGCCCCGCAAGAGCGCAGATGCGGGATTTATCGGGGCCCGAAACACCCTAGTCTTGGGCCATGACACGCGTCCTTCTGGTGGCGGATTCGGGGCCCGAGATCGGGGGCGGCCACGTCATGCGCATCGCCACCCTGGCTGGTGCGCTGGGGGCGCTCGGCGCGGACTGCGCCCTTCTGTGTCCGGCGCACGGAGCTCGTCTGGCGCGGAGCCTGGGACTGGAGGGACTTGAGCTGATCGAAGGACCCGCGGCGCCGTCAGACCTGGCCGACGCCGCGCGGGACCGGACGGCCGACCTTGTGGTCTTCGACCATTACCGCCTGGGCGCCGGGGACCATGGCCGGGCGCGGGCGGGTCGACCTGCGGCCGCCGTGGACGACCTGGCCGACCGTCCCCTGGATGTGTGCCTGGCGGTGGACCTGGGGCCCGACCGCACGGCCGCGGATTACGAGGGCCTGTTGCCGGCGGGGGCGCGCCTGTGCCTGGGTCCGCGATACGCCCTGGTGCGGCCCGAGTTCGCGGCCTTGCGGGCGGAGAGGCTCGGCCGCGGATCGGGCGGCGCGGTCCATCGCCTGTTCGTCGCCCTGGGCCTGACGGATGTGGGCGGGATCACCGGGCGGGTCGTGTCGCGTCTGCTGCCTCGGATGGGGCAGGTGCGCGCCGATGTCGTACTGGCCCCGGAAGCGCCGAGCCGTCAGGTGCTGGAGCTGCTGGCCGCGCGCGATCCACGTCTGCACCTGATTGATCCGACTCCGGACATCGCGCCGGTGATGGCGGCGGCGGACTTGGCCATCGGCGCGGGCGGCGGCTCTACCTGGGAGCGCTGCACCCTGGGCCTGCCGACCTTGCTGCTGGTGCTGGCGCCCAATCAGGCCCCCTCGGCCGAGGCCCTGGCCCGGCGCGGCGCGGCCGAGGTCATCGACGTCAGCGACCCGGCCTTCGAGGCGCTGTTCGACCGCGCCTTCACCGGGCTGATGAGCGATGCGGGGCGCCGGAGGCGGCTGTCCGAGCGGGCCGCGGCCCTGTGCGACGGGCGGGGCGCGGCGCGCGCCGCCGAGGCGGTGCTGGCCCTCGTGGACTAGGCCGCCATCCGGCGCCCGAAAGGTAGTTTCAGAATCTGCGACTGGCCGAAGGGCTCGATCAGGGCCTCGAACACCTGTTCGGCGAAGGCGAAGTCTTCCGGATAGTCCACGGTCCAGCGCAGCCCCGACAGATCCGGGTTCTGCCTCAGCTGCATCAGACTGAACCGGGTCGGGTTGCGATAGAGGTACGGCGTCACGTGCTCGCGGTCGTAGGGATCGGCGGCGTCGCGGAACGCCTCGGCCAGCGCTGAGGCGCGCATGACCTCCACGTCCAGGCCCACGGGGAAGGTCCGGTCCAGCGTGTTGGAGGTGTAGTCGCGCCCCGCGTTCAAATGCAGGCGCACGCAGGCGTCGATGACGTCGGGATCGGCTAGAGGGCAATCGCCGGTCAGGCGCACCACATGCTCGGCCGGGCCGTGGGCGGTGACCGCCGCCTGAAACCGGCCCAGCACGTCGTTCAGCGATCCCCGAAAGACGGTGACGCCCAGGCGCTCCACATACGCGGCCAAGGGATCGTCCGAGGGCTCCAGACTGGTCGCCAGCACAAGCTTGCCCAGGGTTTCGCAGCGCCTCAACCGCTCGATCTGGCGGCCGATCATGGGCACGCCGGCCATGGGCCGCATCACCTTGCCGGGCAGGCGGCTGGAGCTCATGCGCGCCTGCAGGATGGTCAGGATCATGCCCTCGCCTCCTTCAGTTCGGGGCTGCACTCGACCATGTCCCACGCCAGGGGCTCGCCGCGCTTCAGGGGCCTCAGGGCGGGACGACCAAGAACGTCGGGCAGGAGGCGGGGCTCCAGCCCATAGCCGGGACGGATGGCGCGGACGTTGGCCCGCGTAAGCGGCTCTCCGGCCGCCACATCGGCGACGACGTAGAGCGAGCGGCGGAAGACGACCGAACCGCGCTCGGCGCCCTTGAGATCGTAACCCGCCTGGCCCAGGGCCGCCCACGCGTCCTTGCAGTCGCGCACCAGGCGCGTGAACTCGTCCGGCTCCAGGCTGAAGGCGGCGTCCGGGCCGCCGTCGGCGCGCGCCAGGGTGAAATGCTTTTCGATCACAGCGCCGCCCAGGGCGACCGCGGTCACAGCCGCGGCCGTGCCCAAGGTGTGATCCGACAGTCCGCCGACGCAGCCGAAGCGGGCCGCCAGGTCCGGCACGGTCCTGACATGGGCCTGGTCGATGGGCGCCGGATAGGCGCTGATGCAGTGCAGGAGCGCCAGCTGATCGCAGCCGTGCGACCGCGCCGTGTCCACCGCCCGGCCGATCTCCTCGAGATTGGCCAGGCCCGTCGACAGGATCATCGGCTTGCCGGTCCGGGCGACGCGGGCGGTCAGTTCCAGGTCCACCGCTTCGAAGGAGGCGATCTTGTAGGCGGGAGCGTCGAAGCTTTCGAGCAGGTCGACGGCCGTCTCGTCGAAGGGGGTGGAGAAGAGCGTCACCCCGAGCCGGCGCGCCCGCTCGAACAGGGCCGTATGCCATTCGTAGGGCGTATGCGCCTCTGCGTAGAGGTCGTGCAGGGTGCGCCCGCTCCAGGGTCCGCCTTCGATGCGGAAGTCAGGGGCGTCGCAGGCGATGGTCAGGGTGTCGGGCGTGTAGGTCTGGATCTTGATGGCGTCGCAGCCCGTGGCCGCCGCCGCATCGATCATGCTGAGCGCCCGATCGAGCGACCCGTTGTGGTTGCCTGACAGCTCGCAGATCACATAGGGCGGATGGTCCGGACCGATGCGCCGCCCCGCGATGACGACCTCGGGGCTCATCCGGCGGCTCCGGCGTCTTCGATGCGCAGGATGAAGCGCCGCCCCCGGTGCTCGAAGAAGGCGGGATAGCGGTCGTTGTCCACCACGCGCAGCAGGTCGAACTGGTCGGCTAGGGTGCGGTTCGGATCGAGGCGACTGTCCTCCGGGCGGCGGCGGGCGTACCAGCTGGGCTCGCCGACCTGTTCGGCCGGAGGATAGGCGTCTGGCGCGCGGGCGAAGCGCAGGCACATCTCGACCACCTTGCGGCCCAGCGCCTCGCGCATCTCGTCGTTCAGTTCGCACCCCTGAAAGGTGAGGGCGTCGCGCAGGCGGACGGGGCCGGCGTCGGCCGCCTCGGCCGCCTCGATCAGGCAGACGGGAATGTCATTGCGGCCCTCCAGCACCTGCCAGACCAGGGGCGAGAAGCCACGGCCCTTCGGCAGATCGCTGGCGTGGACCACCAGGTTCAGAGCATTGAGCGCCAGGGCCTCGGGCGGGCACAGCTTCAGACACGACAGGTGAAAGGCCATGTCGCCCTCCGGCGCCTCGCGCACGTCGCGGACAAAGACGGCCTCGTGCCCCTCCTGACGCAGCGTCGCGGCCAGGGCCTCGCCGTGCGGATCGAACCAGCCGGGCGTGTCAGTGACGACCGCGATCCGCGCCATTACACGCCCTCCGCCAGCAGGCTGAGGCGCGGACCGGAGGGGCGATGCGCCTCGGCGGCTTCGGATATCTTTCGGCTCCAGCCCCGCCCGCGCCGGTGTGGCGCCACGGCCCAGACCATGGCCCAGGGACCGTGCAGGTTCTCGTCGTAGCGGACCAGTCCGACCGCATCCTCGGTGCGGGCGGCCTCGGCGATCATCAGGATGCGGTCGGTGCGGGCCAGGCAGCGGGCGAACCACTCTGCATGGTCGATGGGATCGGCCGGTCCGTCATCGATCCCTGTCGCCAGGTAGGCCGGATCGGCGCGCCAGTCGTGCAGGGCGCGGCCGTCCTGCGGACGGATGGGCCGCAGTTTAAGGGTCGCTCCGATCATGGCCGCACCCCCAGCACCTCGGCCAGGGCGGCGGCGGCCCGGGCCGGATCGGCCTCGGTCATGTTGTAGTGCAGCGGCAGCGACAGGGTGCGGTCGTAGAAGCTCTCGGCGCCCGGCAGGCGTGTCTCGCCGTTGCGGGCGCGCCAGTAGGGGTGCCGGTGCACGGGGATGTAGTGGACCTGGGCTCCGATCCCGCGGGCGTGCAAACGCTCCATCAGCCGGCGGCGGGTGAGGCCCGCGCCCTCGAAGTCGATCAGCACCTGCAGCAGGTGGAGGGCGGGCAAGGTCCCGGACGTCCCCTGGACCAGGCGCACGGCGGGCGCCAGCGGCGCAAGGGCCTCGGCATAAAGGGCGGCCAGCCGCCGACGCCGGGCGATGAAGTCGGGCAGGCGCTTCAGCTGCGACAGGCCCAGCGCGCAAAGCACGTCGGGCAGACGATAGTTGAAGCCGAGATCCTGCTGCTCGTGCCACCAGGGGTTGGGGACGTCGCCGTCGAAACCCGCCTCGCGGTCGAGGAACTGGGCCGGGTCGCGCTCCATGCCGTGGCTGCGCAGCCGCCGCATGCGCGCCGCGAGTTCGGGGTCGCGCGTGGTGATGACGCCCCCTTCGCCGGTGGTCAGCGTCTTGACCGGGTGCAGCGAGAAACAGGCCATCAGGCTGTCAGGGCATGCGCCGATCTGACCGCTGGGCGTCTCGGTCCCCAGGGCGTGGCAGGCGTCCTCGATGACGACGGCGCCGATGCCCTCGGCCTGGGCCCGCACCTCCGCCATCTCCACGGCGTGGCCGCCCAGATGCACCGGCAGGATGGCGCGCACGGGCCGGTCGGCCCGGGCCAGCGCCTCGGCCAGGGTCGCCCCGGTCATGCGGCCGGTGGAAGGGTCCACATCGGCGAACAGCACGTCCGCCCCCTGATAGGCGCAGGCGTTGGCCGTCGCCGCGAAAGTGATGGCCGGAACCACGGCCAGGTCGCCCGGCTTCAGTCCCGCCGCCATCACCGCCAGGTGCAGGGCCGCCGTGCCGTTGGAGCAGGCCACGGCTTCGGGCGCGTCGACGGCCCTGGCGACGGCGGCCTCGAAGGCGGCGACGGTGGGGCCGGTGGTCAGGTAGTCGCCGCGCAGGGCCTCGGCCACGGCGGCGATGTCGGACTCGTCGATGTGCTGACGGCCATAGGCGAGGAACGGCGCGGAGGCGGCGCCGTCAGCCATAGGCGCGCTCCAGAAGCGTCATCAGTCCGCGTGCGTCCAGCCGCTCGCCGTTGCTGTCGGAGGAGTAGGCGAAGCCCTCGTCCACCGGCAGCCCTTCGCCGGTGGCGGCGAACGACTTGCGCGGATACTCCACGAACTCAGGCTCGATGGCGTAGCGGTCGCCCAGGTCCACCGTCAGGCGCGCGTCGTCCGGCGAGATCATCATTTCGTGCAGCTTCTCGCCGGGACGGATCCCGACCAGCTTCACGCCCGCCTGGGGCGCCATGGCCTGGGCCAGCTCGGTGATGGTGGTGGCGGGAATCTTGGGCACGAAAACCTCGCCGCCGCGCATCATCTCCAGCGAGGAGAGGACGAAGTTCACCCCCTGGCCCAGCGTGATCCAGAAGCGCGTCATGCGCGGGTCGGTGATGGGCAGCTCGTGGGCGCCGGTCTCCAACAGGCGCTTGAACAGGGGCGCGACCGAGCCCCGGCTGCCCATGACGTTGCCGTAGCGGACCACGGCGAAACGGGTCCCCAGATCACCCGACAGATTGTTGGCGGCGATGAAGGTCTTGTCCGAGGCCAGCTTGGTCGCGCCATACAGATTGATGGGTGAACAGGCCTTGTCGGTGGACAGGGCGATGACACGCTCGACGCGGTTGGCCAGCGAGGCCCAGACCACGTTCTCGGCCCCCATGACGTTGGTCTGGATGCACTCGGACGGATTGTATTCGGCCGCCGGCACCTGCTTCAGGGCGGCCGCGTGGACCACCACGTCGACGCCGCGGAAGGCCAGCTCCAGCCGGTTGCGGTCGCGCACGTCGCCCAGGAAGAAGCGCAGGGCTTTCAGCTTCTCTTCGGGGAAGAGCTCGGCCAGCTCCTGGCGCATTTCGTACTGCTTCAGCTCGTCCCGCGACAGGATGATGAGCTTCTTCGGGGCCTGCCCGGCCAGGGCCTCGCGCACGAAGCGCCGGCCGAACGAGCCGGTCCCGCCCGTGACCAGCACAGACTTGCCCTCCAGCACCCGCGTGCGTGGGGCGAAATCCCGGAAGCCGCCGGACGGCTCGGCCCCGATCAAGGTTTCGGCCGGGCTTGCGGCGACGCGGGCGGGACTAGGCATGCGGAGACCCCATGACGGACGTCCGCACCTTCGGCCGCTTCAGCTTTAGCTATGGTTAACGCTTAGGGGATCGATGCGGCCGGCGCGGTGGAGACCAGCATGGCTTGCGGCGCCGCGTCGCGGGCGCGCTGCTCGGCACGCTCCGCCCGGGAGTCGAGCCAGGCGCCGCCGACGGCGATGACGATCACAGCGGTTAGGGCGGCGCTGCCACAGGCGAAGACGGCCATCATGCCGCCGGCCTGCAGAGCCTCGGCGTCGTCGTGCGGATAGGCGCGGCCGAAGCCGTCATCCCCGTTCGTCGCTCGCCGTTTGGAAGAGTCCATGCCCGCCCCCTGCGACAAGATTCACCATGCAGGCGAACCGGACGCAAGGGGCGGAAGGACGATGTTCGCCCAAATGTGGCGATCAGCCGCGGAAGGGCCGGATCACGATCTCCACACGGCGGTTCTGGGCCTGGCCCTGGGCCGTGGCGTTCGAGGCGATCGGCTGGCGCTCGCCCATGCCCGCCACGAACAGGCGCTCGCGGATGACGCCGCGATTGATCAGATAGTCGGCCACGGACAGGGCCCGGCGCTCGGACAGGGTCTGATTGTAGGCGTCGTCGCCGCGCGAGTCCGCGTGGCCCACCACGTCGACCGTGGTCTGGGGATACTGGTTCAGGATGCCGGCCACGTCATCCAGCACCGGGTAGAACTGCGGCTGGATCGTGTATTCGGCCGTGGGGAAGGTCACGTCCGAGGGCATCTGCAGGATCAGATTGTCGCCCTGGCGGACCACCTGAACGCCCGTGTCGGCCAGCTCGGCGCGCAGAGCGGCCTGCTGCCGGTCCATGTAGTTGCCGACGGCCGCGCCGGCCAGCGCGCCCACGCCCGCGCCGATCAGGGCGTTGGTGCGGCCCTCTTCGCCGTCGGAGGTGTTGGTCAGATAGCCGAGCACCGCGCCCGCGCCCGCGCCGATCAGGGCGCCGGTGCGGGTGTTGTTGCGGTAGGTCATGCCGGTGTTCGGATCGGTCGTGGTGCAGGCGGCCATGAGGGCGGCCGCGCCGACGGCGGTGACGAGGACATTGAAGCGCATGATTGGGTTTCCTGGTCTTGTGAAATGGAACGCGACGGAAAACACCGGGCAAGCGTGGCGGTTCCCCAGCTTTGGCTCAAGTCCGTAAGAGTCCTGTCCTCATGCCCCCTGCCCATCGGGGGCGCGGAGCGGTAGAAGGCGCGCATATCCCTGCGTGAGAGCCCGCCGTGACCGAGAGCGCCATTCAACCTGTGTCCATGAAGCTGGCCGAGGCCGACTTCGACGCCTTTTCGAGGGATCTGGGCGGCTCCTTCGCCCGCTATGGCTTCGCCGTGGTGGCCGACCACGGGCTGGACGAGGCCATGATCCGCGCCGCGGTCGATGACGCCAAGACCTTCTTCGCCCTGCCGGCCGAGGCGAAGATGGCCTACCACGTGCCCGGCACGGGCGGCGCCAGGGGCTACACCCCCTTTGGCAAGGAGGCCGCCAAGGACGCCGACGTGGTCGACCTCAAGGAGTTCTGGCACACCGGCCGCGACCTGCCCGAGGGGCACCCCTACGCCCGCTACATGCGCGAGAACCTGTGGCCGGCCGAGGTTCCCGGGTTCCGCACCCATGTGAAGGGCCTCTATGAAGCCATGGATCAGCTGGGCAAGCGGCTGCTGGTGGCCATCGCCCGCTATCTGAAGCTCGACGACGACTACTTCGAAGGTCCGACGGCCCTGGGCAACAGCGTGCTGCGCCTGCTGCACTATCCGCCCGTTCCCGCCGACGCCCCGGGCGTTCGAGCTGGGGCCCACGAGGACATCAACGTCATCACCCTGCTGCTGGGCGCCGAGGAGGCGGGTCTGCAGGTGAAGGATCGGACCGGCGAATGGCTGCCCATCTCGCCGCCCGAGGGGGCGCTGGTGGTCAATATCGGCGACATGCTGCAGCGCCTGACGAACCATGTGCTGCCTTCCACGACACACCGCGTGGTCAATCCAGCGCCCGAGCGGCGCGGCTATTCGCGCTACTCGACGCCCTTCTTCCTGCACTTCGAGCCGGAGTTCCTGATCGAGACCCTGCCGGGCTGCGTCACGGCGGAGAACCCCAACCGCTATCCTGAACCGATCACCGCCGAGGATTTCCTGCTGCAGCGGCTGCGCGAGATCCGCCTGCTCTAGGCGGTGAGCGTTCGCCGCAGGAAGTCGGTCATGTCCTTCAGGACGGGCGCGCGGCCCCGGAACAGCGGCGACAGCACGGCCGCCATGCCCGCGTGGTCCAGGTCGGGGTAGAAGGCCGTCTCGACCACGGCGCCGGCGCCCTCGAGGGCGGCCTTCAGCCGGGTCGTATTGCGCAGACCGACCACCTGATCCTCACCGCCGTTGGCCAACCACACCGCTGGAGCGTCGGCGCGGGCGTAGGTGACCGGCTGGGTCTCCTCCAGGCGCGGCCACTGGCCAAAGGCGGCGATGGTGGAGCTGACGTCCAGGGGCAGGAAGGCGTACGGCCCCGCGAGGCCGGCGACAGCCTCGATCCGGCCTTCAAGACCCACGGCTTCGGTGTAGGTGGGGTCCAGCGCGGTCAGAAGCGCGATGTGGGCGCCCGCCGAGTGACCGCAAAGGCCGATCCGCTGGGCAGACCCTCCATGCTCGGGCGCCAGGCGCGCCGCCAGCGCCGTGGCCGCCGCCGCATCCTCTATGAAGGCGGGAAAGCGCACCTGGGGCACCAGGCGGTAATCTGGCGCCGCCACGACAAAGCCCTGGGCGGCGATGGCCTGGGCGGCCCAGCCGTAGAGGTCGCGCGAGCCCGAGTTCCAGTTGCCTCCATAGAAGAAGACGACCAGGGGCCACGGGCCCTCGCGGCGGGGCGCGAACAGGTCCAGCTTCTGTCGCTCGTGGGGGCCGTAGGCGGCGCCCTGCAACACCCGGCGCGCGCCGGGGTCGCGCGGCGCAAGGGCGTTCAGCGCCGCCAGGGGTGAGCAGGCCGAGGCTAGGCCGGCGGCCAGGCCGGCCAGGCCCACGCGGCGGCTGATCTGGGGGATGGGCATGCGAACCCTACGCGCGAGCGGCGGGTCTGGTTCAGTGCCGTTCTAGGCGACCGATCAGAGCGGATGCGTCTGCTGCGGCGGCGAAACCGGCGGATCCTCGGGCAGGGGGATGAACTCCTGATCGTCGCCCGGCGGCAGCGCCATGCGGCCCGCCGCCCAGTCGGCCTTGGCCTGCTCAAGACGGTCCTTGGACGACGAGACGAAGTTCCACCAGATCAGGCGCTCGCCCACGGGCTCGCCCCCCAGCAGCATGACGGTGGAGGGATGCAACGCCTCGATCACGGGCTCGGCCTCGGCCGACAGAACAGCCAGTTGGCCGGGCCGCAGCTTATGTCCATCCACCTCGACCATGCCCTTGGCCACATAGACGGCGCGCTCGCTCATGCCGCCCGAGCCTTTGCCCTTGGGCGGGGCGGCGCGCACGCCCTGGGCCATCTCCCAATGCACGTAGAACATGGGCGAGGACACGGGCGTCGCCGCCTTGGCGCCGTAGGCGTCGCCCGCCACCAGCCGCGCGAACAGGCCGCCCTGCTCATAGGCCGGCAGCTCGGCGCCCTCGTGGTGGCTGAAGAAGGGGTCGGCCTCTTCCGACTCGGTCGGCAGGGCGATCCAGGCCTGCATGCCGTCCAGGCGTCCCCCGGAGGCAATGCGAGCCGGGTCGGTGCGCTCGGAGTGGACCACGCCCTTGCCGGCCGTCATCCAGTTGACCTCGCCGGGGCGGATCGCCTGGGTCACGCCCAGGCTGTCGCGGTGCATGATCTCGCCGTCGAACAGATAGGTCAGGGTCGACAGGCCGATGTGCGGGTGGGGCCGCACGTTCACCGCCGTCTGGCCGGGGGCGAAGTCGGCCGGGCCCATGTGATCCAGGAAGATGAACGGCCCCACCATACGCCGCCGGGGCGCCGGCAGGATGCGCGAGACCGTGAAGCCGCCCAGATCCTTGGTGCGGCCGTCGATCATCAGCTCGATCATGGAAGGCTCCCGCTAGAGCGGCAGCTGCGACAGCGCCGCCGGACCGGGATTTTCCGCGAAGGCGCCGTCGTTGTCCACGTCGCTCCATTGGCTGCGCGAGACGAACACGAAGCCGTCCTCCAGGGCGACGCCGCCGGTAGGCTCCTGCAGGCCCTCCAGATTGGCGGCCAGCACTTCGACCTCGGCGATGCGGGTGAAGCCGGGGTCGAGGCGCAGGCGCAGGACGCGCTGGGGATTGGATCCGTTCTGGACGACGATCAGATGCTCGCCGCCGGGCCGCGAGCCATCCACGGCCACGCCGTCAACGCCCACCAGCGAGGCGTCGGCAGGCGCCGCCAGCCGGCGCAGGCGCCCGCTGGTCAGGTCAAGGCGATAGAGACCCGTCGAATAGTCGGCGATCAACAGCGCCCCGCCGTCAGGGCTGACGGCCATGCCCTGCGGCGACCGTAGCGAACCCTCGGGCAGAAGGCGGCGCAGCTCAGTGCCGCCGGGATCGAGCACGAAGACATCGCCGATCAGGGAATCGGCCACATAGACCGACCCGTCGGGCCCCAGCGTCAGATCGCCGAAGTTCCGCGGCAGACCGCCCTCGGCCTGGGGCGCGGCATAGATGGCCCGCACGATGCCGGACTGCAGGTCGTGCTGGACAAGGGCGGCGCGCCCTCGCTCCAGCGGCTCGAGCTCGGCCACGGGCGGCGCGCCGGAGGCGGCGGCCCACAAAGCTCCGCGCCCCGGATCGGCGGCGAGGGCGAAGACGCCCAGAGATCCGGGTTGGGCGAAATCGCTGACCCGGCCCTGGCGATCTACGGCGACAATCCGCTTCTGACGGATGGAGGAGACGAGGAAACGGTCGCGCGCGGCGTCGTAGGCCACGCCCTCCGCCAGGAAGGGCTCGCTCCAGACAGCGAGCCGGGTGATCTGACCGGCCGGCGCGCGGTTCGCCTCCAGCGCCTGCTCAACGGCGGGCCAATCCGCTAGCTGCAGCATGGGGGCCAGCACCTGGGCCCGCGAGGGATCGCCGGTCAGGCCCAGCTCGGCCAGACGCCGCCAGGCGGCGAGAGCGTCCTGCGGCCGGCCCGCCAACATCGACATCTGCGCGCGCAGCTGCAGCAGGCCCGGGTGGTTGGGCGCCAGGGCCTCGGCCTGCTCCAGCAGGCGGAAGGCGCCGGGCAGATCGCCGCCCTGGGCGGCCGAGACCGCCTGGGCGCGCAGGCGGCCGTACTGGATCGAATCCGAAACCGCGGGGGCCTCGGTCGGGGCCTCGGCCGGCGGTGCGGGCTGACCTTCAGCGTTCGCCGGAGCTTGCTGAGCGCCGAGGGCGAGGGCGGCGAGGGCGGCTGCGATCATGCGAACGGCTCCGGTTGAACCGCCCAGACATGACACAGCCGTGTGACGCGTCTAGGGCCAGAGGCGGCCCCTTCATCGCGGATCGCCCTGTTCGCCGCCGAAGGCGGTGGATGGCCTCAGATCTCGCCGAGGGCCGACAGGTAGAGGTCGAGGATCGCCTCTTCCTCCTGGCGCTTGACCTTGTCCTGCTTGCGCAGGCGCACGACCTTGCGCAGCGTCTTGACGTCATAGCCCTCGCCCTTGGCCTCGGCGAAGACCTCCTTGATGTCGTTCATCACCGCCGCCTTGTCCTCCTCCAGGCGCTCGATGCGCTCGATGATGCTGCGCAGGCGGCCCTGGGCGGCGGCGGTCAGGACGTCGGGGTTTTCGGCATAGGCGGCGTCGGCCACGGGCTAAGGCTCCGTCGAAGGGCGATCAGGAAACAGGGGCGGACGCTAACCATGCCGCCGCGCGCGCCTCAACCGGCGCAAACAAAAAGGCCGCGGATCATGCCCGCGGCCCTGTGGATGCTTTTGAGGCGAGGGCGCTTAGCCCTGCTTGGCCTTGAAGCGGGGGTCCGTCTTGTTGATCACATAGACCCGGCCCTTGCGGCGCACGACCTTGCAATCCCGGTGACGGGTCTTCAGGGACTTGAGCGAGCTGCGGACCTTCATGGGTCGAAACCTTGGGGCGTGACGAACAAAACGCCGCGGTGGCGCGGCGGGAGCGGGGCCTATACGCAAAGGGCCCCAGCGTGTCAACGGCGGCCCGGCCCTTGCAAGGCGTCGCCCGCCGATCAGGGCTGATCATGGCCGAAAGGCGGCGCTGGACTGGCAGGCTCGTGATTTGGCGCGTGGCCTGGGCTCTGTAAGGTATATGGCATGGATTTCCGACTGTCCCTGATCGCCGCCGTCACCGCTTGCGCGCCGCTGACCGCCGAGACGCCCTCCGCGCCCGCCCACATGCCGATCGGAGCGGTGGCGCAGAGCACCGTCCAGGCGCCGGCCCCGGCCGCCCCGGCGCCTTCGCCGGCGGACGCGGGCGCCGACAGTTTCGCGGCCTCGTTCGACGCGTGGAAGCAGGGCTTCCTCGACCGCAAGGCGGGCGAGAACCGCGCCGCCTGGGCGCGCGAGCTCGAGGGGCTGAGCCCTGACGAGACCGTCGTGCGCCGCGACCGCAACCAGCCGGAGTTTTCGCGCTCGGTCGGAGACTACGTGAACGGCGCCGTCACGGCGGACCGCATCGCCCAGGCCCGGCAGGCCATCAGCGCCAACGCCTGGCTGTCCCAGATCGAGGCGCGCTACGGCGTGCCGGCCGAAATCCTGGTCTCCATCTGGGCCAATGAGAGCGCCTTTGGCCGCATCCAGGGCGACTTCGACGTGGTGCGCTCCCTGGCGACCCTGGCCTGGGAGGGCCGTCGCCGCGACTGGGCCGAGGGTCAGCTGGCCGACGCTCTGACGATCATCACCTCGGGCAAGGCGCCGCGCAGCCGTCTGAAGGGGTCCTGGGCCGGCGCCATGGGCCAGACCCAGTTCATGCCGGACAACTATCTGCGTCTGGGCGAGGACGGCGACGGCGACGGCGTCGTGGACATATGGGGGTCGGACCGCGATTCGCTCGCCTCGGCGGCCAATCTGCTGGCGCGCGCGGGGTGGAAGCGGGGCCAGCGGTGGGCGCTGGAGGTGGAGCTGCCGACCGGCTTCGACTACGGCCTGGCCGAGGCCGAGCGCCAGCCGTGGAGCTTCTGGCGCGAGCGCGGCGTGCGCCTGCTGAACGGGGCCGCCCTGACCGACGCCGAGGCGGCCGAACAGATGACGGTGATCCTGCCCCAGGGGGCGGACGGCCCGGCCATTCTGACCCTGCCGAACCACTACATCATCCGGCGGTACAACAACTCGACCGCCTACGCCCTGGCCGTGGGCCTGCTGGCCGACCGCGCCATGGACCGGCCGGGCATCAGCCGGGCCTGGCCGGTGGAGACGCCGCTCAGCCGCGATCAGCGCATGTCGGCCCAGCGCTATCTTCAGGTGCTGGGCTTCGATCCCGGCGGGGTGGACGGCATCATCGGCACCGGCACACGCACGGCCCTGCGCCGCTGGCAGCAGGCGCGCGGCCTGCGCGCCGACGGCTATCTGACCACGGCTGTCCTTGAGCAGCTTCAGCGCGACGCCGCCTCGCGGCTCTAGCTGGAAGCTCTAGCTCAGGGGCTGAGGCCCCGCCGGCGGCGTCTGGGGCGCCGGCGCCTGGCCGGCCCGCTTCAGCGTCGTGGTGAACAGCGCCATCAAGAGAATGGCCGCCCCCATCAGCGTGTTGGCGATGAAGGGCGCGGGATCCCACGCCTCGTAGAGCGCCACGCCGATCACCGGCGGCGCCAGGAAGCACAGCCCCGCCAGCGCCGCCATAAGCCCCGCCACCGCGCCCTGCTCATGCGGCCCCACGGCGATGGAGGCGCCGGCCATGAAGCCTGGGCGGGCGAAGCCGACGCCCAGGCTGACCACCGCATAGCCCACCACCACGCCGTAATAGGTGGGCGACATCAGGGTCAGCACGTTGCCCGCGATGGTCAGCCCCGCTCCCCAGCGCATCAGCGAGGTGGGCCCCATGTGCAGCAAGGGGATCAGACCCCACTGGGCCATCAGCGTCGCCGCCGCCCCCGCCAGCATGGCCACTGACACAAAGGTCTGGGCCTCGAGCGGCGGCAGGCCCATCACATCGATCACGTGGAAGCCCAGCACCGAGACGTTCACCGCCTGAATGCTGATGGCCAGGAAGCCGTAGATTACGAAGGCGCGCATGCGCGGCTGCTTCCACAGGCCCTTGCTGTGCGTCCTGACGCCCGCGGGCTTGCGCCGGACGCCGCCCGACGGCAGGCCGCGCCAGGTGGCGAACCAGACGATCAGCCCCATGGCCGCGAAGGCGTACATAGGGCCTGCGAGGCCCAGCAGCGGCAGGACGAAGAAGGGCGCGAGCGCCGGGCCCAGCACCGTGCCCAGCCCCTGGGCCGAGGCCAGCACCGACAGGGCTTTGGTGCGCTGCTTCACCGTCGTGCGGTCGGCCACATAGGCCTGGGACGCCGTCGGGCTGGCCGAGCCGAGAGCCCCGTGGATAGAGCGGCTGATCACCATCAGGCTGAAGATGAGCGCCACCGGCAGCAGGCCCAGAAGCCCGCCCGTCACCGTCAGGCCGAACGCCGCCATGGACACGCTGAAGCCCATCAGGCCCAGCAGGATCATGGTCTTGCGGCCCCGCGTGTCCGACAGCCGGGCCCAGTAGGGCGCGCTGAGCGCCCACAAAAGCGCCGACAGGGAAAAGGCCGCCGAGATCAGGGTGTCCGACAGGCCGAACTCGCGCCCGATGGCCGGCAGGACAGACATAAGGGCCGTGCTGCCCGCCGCCGCGATGGCGTTGACGGCGAACAGGATGACGAAGGCCCGGCGGCCCGCGCCCTTCACCGGCCCCTCCGTTGCCCGTGATCCGGCCTTGCGCCACAGTGGCGACGGGACGGTTCAGGAGGCTGGGATGAACGGCAAGGCATGGATGTGCGGCGTGGCGCTGGCGGCGGGGCTGGGTGCAGCCGTCCCGGCATACGCCCAATCGGCGGCCCCGGTCGACCCCGCCCTGGCCGGACGCATCGAGGCGGCCGCCGCCGCCATCCAGCCGCGCGTCGTCGCCTGGCGGCGCGACATCCACCAGAACCCCGAACTGGGCAACGCCGAGCATCGCACCGCCGCCCTGGTGGCCGAACACCTGCGCGGTCTGGGGCTGGAGGTTCGCACGGGGGTGGCCCACACGGGCGTGGTCGCCGTGCTGCGCGGCGGCCGGCCCGGCCGCACCGTGGCCCTGCGCGCGGACATGGACGCCCTGCCCGTGCAGGAGGCCACAGGTCTGCCCTTCGCCTCGACGGCGACGGGGACGTACCAGGGCGCGACCGTGCCGGTGGCTCACGCCTGCGGCCACGACGCCCACGTGGCCATGCTGATGGGCGCGGCCGAGATCCTCGCGGGCATGCGGGAAGAGCTGTCCGGCACGATCGTCTTCGTCTTCCAGCCCGCCGAGGAGGGCGCCCCTCCGGGCGAGGAGGGCGGCGCCGACCTGATGGTGGCCGAGGGCGCGCTGAACGATCCCCGGCCCGAGGCCATCTTCGGCCTGCACGTGGTGCCGGGGCGCCCCGGCACGGCCTTCTGGCGCGGGCGCGGCTTCATGGCCGCCTCGGACCGCGTCGACATCGAGCTGACCGGCCGCCAGACCCACGGCGCCTGGCCCTGGAAGGGCATCGACATCGTCGCCGTGGCCGGACAGGTGGTGCAGACCATCAACACCCTGGCCGCCCGCACCGTGGACCCGACCACCACGCCCACGGTCTTCACCATCGCCACGGTGAACGGCGGCGTGCGCTACAACATCATTCCCGATCGCATGACCCTCAGCGGTACGCTGCGCACCTTCGACACCGAGCAGCACGACGATCTGGTGCGCCGGGCCGGCGAGGCGGTGAACCACGTGGCCGCCGCCTATGGCGCGAGCGCCGACTTCCGCGTCGTGCAGAACGCGCCGGTGGTCTTCAATGACGAGACGCTGGCCGCCTGGCTGGGTCCGGTGCTGGGCCAGGCGCTGGGGTCCGAGAACGTCAATCCGGCTGCCCCGCCGACCATGGTGGCTGAGGACTTCAGCTATTATCAGCGCGAGATTCCGGGGGTCTTCTATCACCTGGGGGCCAGCGCCGACGGCGTCGATCCCGCGACCTCACCGCCCAACCACTCGCCCCAGTTCGACGTCAACGAGCGGGTGCTGGAGACGGGCGTCCGCGCCCATGTGATGACGGCCCTGGCCTTCCTGTCGCGGTCCTGACGGCAACGCCCCTTTAAGCATTAACGGCAAGGATGCTGGCGCTTTAACCTTATCCGGGCCGCGCCAGCTTCATGTTCCAGATCATCGGCATTGTCGTGCTCTTCGGCATGGTCTTCGGCAGCTACATCATGGCCGGGGGCAATATGGGCGTGATCACCCACGCCCTGCCGCACGAACTGATGGCCATCGGAGGCGCCGCGGTGGCCGCCTTCATGATCGGCAACGGGATGCCGGTCATCAAGAGCTCGCTGGCGGGTTTCGGCAAGGCCTTCGCCGGGCCGAAATGGAAGGCGGCGGACTACCGCGACCTTCTGGCCCTGCTGTTCCAGCTGACCAAGACCATGAAGTCCAAGGGCGTCATCGCCCTGGAGAGCCACATCGAAAAACCGGGCGAGTCCGCGATCTTCCAGAAGTACCCGAAGATCATGAAGGACCACTTCGCCATCGATTTCATCTGCGACACCCTGCGCATGATGACGATGAACCTGGAGGATCCTCACCAGATCGAGGACGCCATGGAGAAGCAGCTGGAGAAGCACCATCACGAGGCGCTGGGCGCCCCGCACGCGCTCCAGACCATGGCTGACGGCCTGCCGGCCCTGGGCATCGTCGCCGCCGTGCTGGGCGTCATCAAGACCATGGGCTCGATCACCGAGCCGCCCGAGGTGCTGGGCGGCATGATCGGCGGCGCCCTCGTGGGCACCTTCCTGGGCGTGTTCCTGGCGTACGGTCTGGTCGGCCCCCTGGCGGCGCGGCTGAAGGCGATCATCGACGAAGAAGCCGCCTTCTATAAGATCATCCAGTCGGTGCTGGTGGCTCACCTGCACGGCAATGCGGCGCAGATTTCAGTGGAGATCGGGCGCGGCGACATTCCCTCGACCGCCCAACCTTCCTTCGCCGAAATGGAAGAGGCCCTGCAGAACCTGCCCAACGAGGCCTGATCGCGGCGGCCTCACGAACCCGTGATTTCTTTCTTGCCGCCCGGCCGAAATCATCGTTAGCTCCCCTCAGCGGCGAAATCAGCGCCGCCCAGAAACGATAGGGAGTCGAAACAATGGCTATCCGTAAGCTTCTCGTCGCCGCCATGGGCGTCGCCGCCTTCTCCGTCGCCGCCTGCCAGCCGGCCGCCGAGGACAACACCGCCGAAGAAGCCGCCGCCACCGCCGACGCTGCGGCTGAAACGGCCACCGACGCCGCCGCCACCTCGGCTGAAGCCGCTGGCGACGCCGCCGCCGCCGCCGGCGACGCCATGACCACGACCCCCGCCGAAGAAGGCGCGGCCGCCACGACCGAGCCCGCCCCGGCCCACTAAGCCGCGCGAGCCAGTTTGAGTTAGAAGGGGCCGCCCGCCGGGCGGTCCCTTTTTCTTTGCGCCGATGCCTGACACGCACCTCATCCCCGCCCAGCTGGACTGGGCCGAGACCGGACCGCGCTCGCGGCTGTACGGCGACGTCTATTTCTCAGCCGAGGACGGCCTGGCTGAGACGCGGGCTGTCTTCCTCGCCGGGTGCGGCCTGCCCGAGGCGTGGCGGGGCCGCGCCCGCTACACAGTGGCCGAGCTGGGGTTCGGCACGGGGCTGAACATCGCGGCCTTGCTGGATCTTTGGCGGCGCGAAGGCCCCTCGGAAGGCCGCCTTCACATCTTCAGCGTCGAGGCGCACCCCCTGGGCCGCGAGGACGCCGCGCGCGCTCTCTCCGCCTGGCCCGAGCTGGCGCCCGTGACGGACCTGCTGCTGGCGCGCTGGCCCCGTCAGGCGGCGGGCCTCCAGCGAATCGATCTGCCCGAGTTGCCCGCCACGCTCGACCTGGCGGTCGCGGATGCGGCCGAGGCTTTGGCGGGCTGGAGCGGCCAGGCGGACGCTTGGTTCCTCGACGGGTTCGCGCCCTCCACCAATCCGGCCATGTGGTCGGACGCGGTGCTGGACGGGATCGCAGCCCGCTCGGCGCCCGGCGCGCGCGTGGCCACCTTCACCGTGGCGGGACAGGTGCGCAGGGGCCTGGCGGCGCGGGGTTTCGCCGTCGAGAAGCGTCCTGGATGGGGCCGCAAACGCGAGCGGCTGGAGGCGCGCCTACCGGGCGCCGCCGCTGATCCACACCGTGGTCCAGTGGCCGTGATCGGGGCCGGGATCGCCGGCGCCGCCGTGTGCCGCGCGCTGCGGGCCGAAGGCGTCGAGACCGTGCTCATCGACGGCGGAGAGGCCGACATGGCCTCGGCCAATCCGGCGGCCCTGGTCACGCCGCGTCTGGACGCCGGCGGCGGCGCCGTGGCGGCCCTGCACGCCCAGGCCCTGCTGCGGGCCGCAGATCTCTATGACGCCACGCCCGACGCCGTGACGGAAAGGGGCGTGCTGCGACTCATCTCATCGCCTGACGAACGGCGCCGCTTCGAAACCGTGGCCGCCCAGCCCCCGTGGCCGGCCGGCGCCCTTCAACTGCTGTCGCCCTCCGAGGCGTCCGAGCGACTGGGCGCTTCGGCCCCCCATGGCGGCCTCTGGATTGAGACGGCCAGAGTGGTGGATCCCGCCGCCGTGCGCGCGGCCTGGACGCAAGGCGCTCAGCGCCTGTCCGCCCGTGTCGCCTCCATCGAGGACGGCGAGGGCGTGCGCCTGCTCGACGCCGACGGCGCCCTGATCGTCGAGGCCGACGCTGCGATCCTGTGCGGCGGCTGGTCCGGCCAGGCTCTGACGGGCCTCGCCATGCGCCCCCTGCGCGGTCAGGTCAGCTGGGCCGAAGGGGTGGACCCTCCCCCGGTGGCCGCGGCCTGGGGCGGCTACGCTGCGCCGACGCCGGGCGGTTTGCTGTTCGGCGCCACGCACGATCGTGGGGACGAGGCGCTGGATCTGCGGGAGGGCGACCACGTGCGAAACCTGACCGCTTTGGCACAGGCTCTACCTGACATCGCCGAGGCTTTGACGGTCCCGCATCTGCGGGGCCGCGCCGGCGTGAGGGCGACGACGGCGGATCACAACCCCGTGTGCGGTCTACTGCCCGGCAGGGGCCGGACCTTCGTGCTCACGGGCCTTGGCGGGCGTGGCTTCGCCGCCGCGCCCCTTCTGGCTGAGCACCTGGTTGCGAGCCTGACCGGGACGCCGTCGCCGCTGCCCCTGCACCTGATCCGGCTCACCGATGCGACACGCCGCGCGGTTGCGCATGCTCAAGCTTGAGCGCAACGATTACCCCGTCGCCACCGTTCACCTGTCAAGCTGACCAGGAGAAACCCATGCGAACCGCCTATCTGACTCTCGCCGCCGCCGCCGCCTTCGCCGTGGCGTCCTGCGCGCCCATGTACGGCCCGGGCTCGGACCCCGGCATGTCGTCGAGCGCGCCGCGCCAGTGCTTTTTCGTCAATCAGGTGGCCGGCTTCTCCTCGACCGACGACCGCAACGTCTATCTGCGCGTGGGCGTCAACGACATCTATCACGTCCAGATCATCGGCCATTGCCCGGACATCGACTGGTCCTCGCGCATCGGCATCCAGCCGCGCGGCGGCGGCTCCAGCGTCTGCACGGGCTTCGACGCCGATCTGATCGTGCCGCGCCTCGGGGGCGGCGTTGACCGTTGCCTGATCCGCAGCGTGCGCAAGCTCAGCGACGCCGAGGCGGCGGCCCTGCGCAACCGGCCCTGAGCCGTCAGAAGATCAGCTTGCGGAAGCGGAGGGTCACGGTGCGGCCCTCCGCGTCCAGCAGGTCGGGTTGATAGCTGATGGGCGTCACGCCCGCCGCGTCGGTGACGCCCCGGCGCGCGTCGAACAGGTTGCGCACCTCCAGGCTGACCCGGCCCCCGCGCAACCAGGGATGCTGGCGCACCCAGGCCCGGCGCGCCCCGAGATCGGCGAACAGCGACAGGTTGGCCGTCGCCAGGTCCGAGAAGTAGAGGTCGCCCGCGCCGCCCGGCGCGCCGCCCGCGACGAAGGTGTCCGAGCGCCAGTCCGCCGTGAACCGCGCGCCCAAACCGTTCAAATAATAGCCCGACTGCAGCTCGGCCTGATGCTCGGACTGGCCGCCGCCCGCGCCGACCGCGTCCCCGTTCAGGAGATCGAGGGTCGGCAAGCCGGGCCGCACCACCACCTCATTCTGCAGATTCCAGGTGTGATAGAGGGCGAAGGTCAGACGCCCCTCGCGCGGATTGCCGCCGAAGCGACCAAACCCGCCGCGTCCGCCGCCGCCCCTGAAGCGGCCGCCTTCGCCGCCGCCGCGCCACTCGGGGCGGGGGCCGTCGCCGCCTTCGGGGCCCTGATGCGCGCCGGGACCCTGGGGGCCGCCTTCGCCGCGGCGCCGCGGCCCGCCCTCGCCGGTGGGGCGCTCTCGGCGGATCGGCCGCGAATAGTTGATCCCCCAGCGCAGCTGCTGGGTCTGGCTGCGGTCGTAGTTCACGGGCCGCGTGTCGATAGAGATCAGCCGCCCGCCCGAGTCGCGAATGAAACGCTCAGGGAAGGCCGCCTCCAGCGCCGGGGTGATGGTCGGGAAACTGGAGATCGGATTGTCGACTGTGGTTCGCACATAGTTGGCCGACAGGGTCACGTCCGCCTCGCCCAGCGGCCGCCAGGTGACGCCCAGCCGCTGCACCCGGCGATTGTCGGCGGTCAGGCCGGGGTTGCCGCCCTCGATGCGCGTCACCTCCACGGTCTGGCCTGTGGCGAAGTCGAACACCTGAACGTTGGGCGTGGAGATCACCGGATCGTTCAACTGCTGGATCGACGGCGCGCCCTCTTCGTCGGTGACGCTGGCGATCACCGACCACTGCCGGTTGGGACGCCAGTTCAGGCCATAGCCATAGGTGACCAGCCCGCCGAAATCCGACAGCTCGTCATAGGCGGCGTTCAGGTTCAGGGTCAGATTGCCCAGGCCCGCCAGCACCTCGTTGCGCGTGCTGGCGATAGGGATGTTCAGATTGCCCTGAACCCCGCCCTGGGTGCGCGACAGCTCGCGTTCGGTCAGGAGGCCGGACCGCACGCTTTCGGAGTCCAGAGAGACCGCGTTGAACCCGGCCCGGAAGGAGGCCGAGACGTCGCCGGCCGGCACGCTGAACAGGTCGCCGTTGGCCACGAAGTCCAGCTCGCCCGACTGGGTCAGGGACTGGGCCGTATCGCGCGGTCCCGGCCCCAGCAAGGCCGCGGCGCCCGGGCCGAAGGGATCCACCGACGGATCCCCCGCCGTGAGCGCCGCCTGAAGCGCGTTGGCATCGACGCCCCGGCCGGTCTCGGTATCGCTCCTTGTCACGTCGTAGCCGCCGGTCAGCGACCAGCGCCAATCGTCCCAGTCGCCAGTAAAGGCTGCGCCCAGACGCCCGCTCACCGTATCGGCGTTTCGGCGCATGGCGTCCGGCCGGTCGAAATAGCGCCAGACCAGCACGTCCCGGGTGAAGGGGGAGTTCGGGTTGGTGGAAGGGAGCGTGAGACTGGCGCCCGGCAGGCCGAGGAAACTCTCGGACCGCGACCCCTCCAGCCGCGCATTGAGCGTGGCCACCACATAATCGTTCAGCGGCCGGGTATAGGTTCCGCCCACCTCGACACTCTCGGTCTCGGGAAGCAGGCTGCGCCAGGCGCCCAGGTCGCCGGTGCGCGTATAGCCCGCCGTCTCGACGAAGTCCGCCAGGGTGAAGGGTCCTCCTGCGCCGAACCCCGGCACGGCCGCTACGGTGACGGGGCCGCCCGCCAGCAGGCTCAGGGCCGGATCGATCTCGCCGCCGTAGGGCAGGCCGGTGACGTTGCCGATCAGGTCATAGGGCGTCTGCCCTGGCTCACGACGGATGTTGCGCTCGTCCTCGAACAGGGGCGTGGCGCGCTCGACCTCCGCCTCCAGGATCAGGCGCTCGTCGCCGCGCAGGCGCAGGAAGTTGCCGTCCAGCTCGCCGCTATAGCGCCCGCCCGCCGTGGACGCGCCCGCGCGCGCCTGCACGGTCGTGGCGCGGAAACGCTCTCGCAAGATGAAGTTGATGACGCGCTGGTCGGCCCGGTAGCCCAGCTCCAGCGCCACCTCTTCGGGCAGGATTTCGACCCGCTCGATGGCCTCTGAAGGCACGCTGTGCACCTCGCGCGGGCCCGAAACGCGCCGACCGTTGACCAGCAGCACGGGACGTCCCTCGCCGCGCCCCCGGCCGCTGCGGGTCTGGGGCTCCAGCGCCTCGAGCAACTCGGCGATGGTGGTGGCGCCGGTGGCGCGGATATCAGCGGGGTCCAGGGTGATCTCGGGCGGGATGTCGCTCTCGACCGAGCCGCGCAGGCGCGCGCCCGTGACCACCACCTCCTCGACGGTGGTGACGTCCTCGTCCTCGGCATCGGTCTCGGCCTGACCAGCGGGCTGCGCGGCGGCCGCCGCTTCAGGCGGCGGGGCCTCCTGCGCCACTGATGCGGACAGGGCGGCGCCGGTGATCAGGGCGAGGTAGGACAGACTCATGCGGGCACATTTCGGCTTGGGTACGGCGGTTTAGAGGCTTCAACGCCCGAACCCCCGGCTTCCGTCGCGGCTCGGCCGAGAAAATTCCTTCGCCCCCCGGTTCGCACGGGGCGTATGAACCGGGTCTGACCCGCACGTGCAGGGAACGCCCATGACCGACCCATCGAGCGCCGCCGAGGCCCTGAGGGCCTTCGGCCTTCAGTATCCCGAGACCCAGCTGAAAAGCCCTTGGCCCGGCCACCTGGACCTGGCCGTCCGCGACAAGACCTTCGCCTACCTGTCGCCGGAGGGGCAGCCCTTCAGCCTCGGCTGCAAGCTGCCCTTCTCGGCTGAGGCGGCGCTGGCGCTGCCCTTCACCGAGCCCACCGGCTACGGCCTGGGCAAGAGCGGCTGGGTCACCGCCCGCTGGCCGGACGACGGCTCGGACCCCATGCCCATGTTCCGCGCCTGGATCGACGAAAGCTGGCGGGCCCAGGCGCCCAAACGCCTGGCCAAGAGCTTCCCGCCGCCGTCGTTCTGAGCCGCGCGGCGCCTAGCGCCGGGTCCGGTGCTCCTCCGGAATCTGGTGGTGAAGCATCTTGTCGAGCCTGCGCTCCAGCCGCGTCTTCACCCCGTCGATCAGGCTGAAGGCCGCCGGCACGAAGACCAGCGACAGGGCCGTCGAGGTGATCAGGCCGCCGATCACGGCGATGGCCATGGGGCTTCTGAACTCAGTCCCTTCGCCGAAGGCCATGGCGATCGGCAGCATGCCCAGACCCATGGCCATGGTGGTCATGATGATGGGCCTGGCCCGCTTCCTCGCCGCGTCGAGGATGGCGTCGTACTTGTTCATGCCCTCCTTCATGGCGATGATCGCGTAGTCCACCAGCAGGATCGAGTTCTTCGCCGCGATGCCGGTCAGCATGATGATGCCGATCAGGGCCGGCATGGACAGGCCGCGCCCGGTGATCAGCAGGGCGAAGAAGGCGCCGCCGAACGATACCGGCAAGGCCGCCAAGATGGTGATCGGGTGGAAGAAGCTGCGGAACAGCAGCACCAGCACGGCGTACATCAGCAGCACCCCGGTGATGATGGCGAAGGCGAAGCCTGAGAAAGTCTCCTGCAGGCTTTCCAGTTCGCCCGACACGGCCTGGCTCACGCCGTCCGGCAGGTTCTGCATGGCCGGCAGCTGCTGAACGGCGTTGTTGGCCTCGCCCAGGGTCGTGCCCGCCAGTTCGGCCGAGATGCGCGACACGCGCAGACGGTCATAGCGGTCGATCTGGTTGGGGCCCGCGCCGAAGGTGATGTCGGCCACCGAAGACAGGGGCACCGAGGCGCCCGAGGCCGTCGGCACGCGCAGATTGCGCAGCTGGTCCAGGTCGCCGCGCGTCTCTTCGGTCAGCATCACCCGGATCGGCACCTGGCGGTCGCCCAGGTTGAACTTGGGCAGCAGCTGGTCGGCGTCACCCAGTGTGGCCACGCGCGCCACCTGGCTGATGTCGGCGGTAGACACCCCTTGCAGGGCGGCCACGTCGGACTTGGGCGTAATCAGGATTTCCGGCCGCACCAGGGCGGCGGTCGAGACCACGTTGGCCAGACCGGGCAGCTCGCGCATCTGGCGCTCCACCGCGGCGGACGCCTCCTGCAGGGCTTCGCCGTCGTCGCCCACGAGGGAGATGGAGATCAGGCCGCCGCCGCCGCCCTCGACGCCGAACTGCACCCTGGCGCCGGGAATGGCCCGCAGCGCCGGACCCATCTCCTGCTCGAACTCCTGTTGGCGAAGGGAACGCTGGTTCTTGGGCACCAGGTTCACGGTCATGCTGGCGCGGCGCACCTCGCCCGCGCTGCCGCCGCCGCCGGGGCCGAAACTGACCGTGGCCGAGCCGATGGAGGCGTAGACGGAACGCACCTCGGGCCGTTCCGACAGGATGTTGGTGATGCGCTGCACCACCGCGTCCGTCTCCTCCAGGGTCGAGCCGGGCGGCAGCTGCACCGTCACGCTCGAGCGCGACACGTCCTCCACCGGGATGAACTCGCCCGGCAGTTGCGAGGCCAGGAACAGCGAGAAGATGAAGAACAGCGTGCCGCCGATCATCACCCACACGCGGTGGTCGAAGATGCGGAAGAGGAACTTGCGCTTGAGGAAGTTGCCCGTGCGCGCGTCGTGGTCGGCCTTCAGCTTGGCCGAGCTGGAGTTGCCCAGGCACCAGCGCAGGATGCGCTGGTAGCGCGGCATCCAGAAGGGCTCGTCGTGCTCCTTGCCGGGCTCGGCCTTCAGCCAGTAGGCGCCCATCAGGGGCGTCAGGGTCCGCGCCACCACCAGCGAGAAGAAGACGCTGACGCAGGTGGCGATGGCGAAGCTCTTGAAGAACTGGCCCACAACGCCCGGCATGAAGCCGGTGGGCGCGAACACGGCCAGCAGGGTCGCCGTGGTGGCGATGACGGCCAGGCCGATCTCGTCGGCCGCCTCCAGCGCCGCCGGATACGGCTTCTTGCCCTGGCGGATATGGCGGACGATGTTTTCGATCTCGACGATGGCGTCGTCGACCAGGATGCCCACCGTCAGCGACAGCGCCAGCAGGGTCACCACATTCAGCGACTGGCCCCACAGGTCCATGATCCAGAAGGTCGGGATCAGAGACAGCGGCATGGCCACGGCCGCGATCAGGGTGGCGCGCCAGTCGCGCAGGAACAGGAACACCACCGCGATGGCCAGGCCGGCGCCCAGCAGCAAGGCCTCCACGGAGGCGTGGAAGTTGTTGATGACGTCAGACGTCGTATAGGCCACCTGCTCGATGGTGATGTCGGCGCGCTCCTCGTCCAACGCCTCGATCTCTCTCAGGGTGCTCTCGTAGACGTCCAGCTCGGACGAGCCCTTGGAGCGCGAGATCGAGAAGGCCACCACTTCCTGGCCGTTGAAGCGGGCGCGGCCACGCTGTTCGGACCACTCGTCCACCACCTCGCCCAGGTCGCCCAGTCGGACGGTGCGGTTCCCGACCGGGATCAGGGTTTCACGCAGTTGCTCGACGGACTGGGCCGAGCCGACGGTGCGGATGGCCTGCTCCTCGCCGCCCACCTCGCCACGCCCGCCGGGCAGGTTGATGTTGGTGGCGCGCAGCTGGTTCGACACCGCCGCGGCCGTCACGCCCTGGGCCGCCAGGCGGGCGGGGTCCAGCTTGATCCGGATTTCGCGGTTGACGCCGCCGTCGCGGCTGACCTGGCTGACGCCGCTGACCGTCAGCAGTCGCTTGGCCACGGTGTTGTCGACGAACCAGGACAGCTCCTCTGGGCTCATGCCCGGCGCGCGCACCACATAGGTGGCGATCGGGATGGCCGTGAACTCAATGCGCTGGACGATGGGCTCCTGCACGTCCGCGGGCAGCTGCTGGCGCACGCTCGAAATGGCGTTGCGCACGTCGTTGGTGGCCTTCTCCAGGTCGACGCCCAGCTCGAACTCGACCGAGGTGGTCGAAACCGAGTCGTTGACGACCGACTGGATGTGCTTGACCTGGCCCAGACCGGCCAGGGAGTCCTCAACCAGGCGCGTGACCTGGGTCTCAAGCTCAGTCGGGGCGGCGCCCGACTGCACCACCGTCACCGCCACCACGGGCAGGTCCACGTTGGGGAAGTTGTTCACCGGCAGGCGGAAGTAGCTGATCACCCCCGCCAGGGTCAGCACGATGAACAGCAGGACGACCGGGATGGGATTCCGGATCGACCAGGAGGAAATGCCGTTGGCGTTCATCAGCCGGCCTTTTCAGCGGGTTGGGCCGCCGGGCGGGCCGCGGCCGCGGTGACGCGCACGGGGTCGCCTTCGCCCAGGAAGCCGGCGCCCTGCACGACCACGCGCTCGCCGGCCTGGACGCCCTGGACCGCCAGCAGATCGCCCTGGCGCGCGCCGGGCGTGACGCGCCGGAAGCTCACCGTGTTGTTCGCGCCGACCACGTAAACGCCGGGCTGGCCCTCGCGATAGACGATGGCGGTGGACGGAATGACCAGGGCGCCCGTGGCCCCCGCGTCGATCTGGGCGCGAGCGAACATGCCTGGGCGCAGGCCCGAACCCGCCGACAGCGAGATGCGCGCCACGCCCAGCCGCGACTGCGGATCCACCTCGGGGGTGACGATGCGCACCACGCCCGTGGCCGTGCCGGCCTCATCCGACGAGATGGTCGCCGTCATGCCGGGTCGAAGCAGCGGAAGCTCGGTCTCCGGCACCTGGGCGTCCAGCTCCAGCCGGCCGTCGCGGGTGATGCGGAACAGCTCGACGCCCGGCTGCACGATCTGGCCGCGCGTGACGCTGCGGCTGATGATTTGGCCGGACACGGGCGCGCGAATGGTGGTCTGGGCCACGCGGGCCGCCGTCTCTCCGCGCGCGGCCTCGGCCGCCTGCAGCCCCGCCTGGGCGGTGGCGGCGCGGGCCGTGGCCTGATCCAGCCCGGCCTGGGCCAGGAAGCCGCGCTCGCGCAGCTCGCGCGCTCGCGCCAGGGCCGCTTCGGACTCAGCCAGGGTGGCGCGGGCCGAAGCCACCTGGGCGTCCTGCTGGCGCAGTTGCGCGCGCAGCAGGGTGTCGTTCAGCTGCACCAGCGGCTGTCCCTGACGCACATAGCGCCCCTCGTCCACATAGACGGCGGTGGCCACCAGGCCGCCGGTCTCGGCGCCCACGGGCACCTCCTCCCAGGGCGACACCGTGCCCGAGGCGGTGATGACGCGCGGCAGCGGCGCCGAGATCACGGTCGCGGCGGTGACGGCCTGGGCCGAGCCGGGCCGCTCATCCGCCGCCGGGGCCGCTTTCTCGTCGTGCCCGCCGCCGCCGAGGATGATGAAAAGGGCGCCGATCAGAATCACGGCCAGCACGGCGGCGCCGATGATGATGTTGCGGCGGTTGAGCGGCCGGCGCGGGCGCCCTTGAAAGTCGATTGTCACGTCTGATCCCTCTGCGCCCGGCGAGCGGTCAAGCTGTCGGGTCCGCGTCATCTAAGAGCTGGTCGCAATAGCGCAAGGCCGCGCCCCCTGTCTCATACGGTTCCGTCACAATTCGCTACGGACTTGCGTTCTCAAGGACGCTGTGGCGCCTCGGATACCGACAGTCCCCGAAAAAATGTCCACGGTCCTGTGCGCGCCCCTATGATCAAGGACGCCTGGCGACCCCGGGTGCGCCGGTCGGTCTTTGACATCGCTATTCTGCGGGTCTGAAGAACCCGAACTGGCGCGGTTTGGCAGGGTTTGGCGCGGTTTGGCGCGGCGTTTTCGGGTCGGCGCCCTGCCAGAACGCACCGCATTGGCCGTGCGCCTGGGGCGTGCTACGGCCCGCGCCCATGACGACCCCGCTCGACCGCATCCGCAATTTCTCGATTGTCGCACACATTGACCACGGCAAGTCGACCCTGTCCGACCGGCTGATCCAGGTCACGGGCGGCCTGACCGCGCGCGAGATGACGGCGCAAGTCCTTGACAACATGGACATCGAGAAGGAGCGGGGGATCACGATCAAGGCCCAGACCGTGCGCCTGGACTACAAGGCCCGCGACGGCCAGTCCTATGTCCTCAACCTGATGGACACGCCGGGCCACGTGGACTTCGCCTACGAGGTCAGCCGCAGCCTGGCCGCCTGCGAGGGCTCGATCCTGGTCGTCGACGCCAGCCAGGGGGTCGAGGCCCAGACCCTGGCCAACGTCTATCAGGCCATCGACAACAACCACGAGATCGTGCCGGTCCTGAACAAGATCGATCTGCCGGCGGCCGACCCCGAGCGCGTGCGCGCCCAGATCGAGGACGTCATCGGCATCGACGCCAGTGACGCCATCGCCTGCTCGGCCAAGTCGGGCGTCGGCATCGAGGACGTGCTGGAGGCCATCGTCACCCGCCTGCCGCCGCCCAAGGGAGACGAGGCCGCGCCGCTGAAGGCCCTGCTGGTCGACGCCTGGTACGATCCGTACCTGGGCGTGGTGGTGCTGGTGCGCGTCTTCGACGGACGGCTGAAGGCCGGCCAGCAGATCCGCCTGATGCAATCGAAGGCCACCTACCGCGTGGACAAGGTCGGCGTCTTCAAGCCCAAGGCCACCGACGTGGACTCGCTCGGCCCGGGCGAGATCGGCTTCATCACCGCCCAGATCAAGGAGGTGGCCCACGCCGCCGTCGGCGACACCGTCACCGAGGAGAAGCGCCAGACCGACAAGCCGCTGACGGGCTTCAAGGAGGTGCAGCCGGTCGTGTTCTGCGGCCTGTTCCCGGTGGACGCCGCCGACTTCGAGGACCTGCGCGCCGCCATCGGCAAGCTGCGCCTGAACGACGCCAGCTTCTCCTACGAGATGGAGACCTCGGCCGCCCTGGGCTTCGGCTTCCGCTGCGGGTTCCTCGGCCTCCTGCACCTGGAGATCATCCAGGAGCGTCTGAGCCGCGAGTTCGACCTGGACCTGATCGCGACGGCGCCCAGCGTCGTCTACAAGATCACCATGACGGACGGGTCGGTGATCGACCTGCACAACCCGGCCGACATGCCCGATCCGGTCAAGATCGACGCCATCGCCGAGCCCTGGATCAAGGCCACCATCTTCACGCCCGACGAGTACCTGGGCGGCGTCATCAAGCTGTGCCAGGACCGCCGGGGCGAGCAGCGCGAGCTGTCCTACGTCGGCGCCCGCGCCATGGTGGTCTACGACCTGCCGCTGAACGAGGTGGTGTTCGACTTCTACGACCGGCTGAAGTCGGTCTCAAAGGGTTACGCCTCGTTCGACTACGAGATCGAGGGCTACCGCACCGGCGACCTGGTCAAGATGTCGATCCTGGTCAATGCCGAGCCGGTCGACGCCCTGTCGATGCTGGTGCACCGCGACCGGGCCGAGGCGCGGGGCCGCTCCATGGTCGAGAAGATGAAGGAGCTGATCCCCCAGCACCTGTTCCAGATCCCGATCCAGGCCGCCATCGGCGGGCGCATCATCGCCCGCGAGACGGTCCGGGCGCTGCGCAAGGACGTCACCGCCAAGTGCTACGGCGGCGACATCACGCGCAAGAAGAAGCTGCTGGAGAAGCAGAAGGAGGGGAAGAAGAAGATGCGCCAGTTTGGCAAGGTCGAAATCCCCCAGGAGGCCTTCATCGCGGCCCTCAAGATGGATGGGGATTGAGGGGGGGGGTAGTGCCGACGGTGGTCAGCGAACCGCTAGTCAAAGTCGTGGAGATGGGCGAACAATCCTTAACGCGGAGGATGCCATGTCGCTCGAAGGGTGGATCAAGGCTGTCGATCTTCAAATGCGCCGGGACTGGTGCATAGACAGTATCGACGCAGGCTTGTCCCCTGAAGAACTGAAGCGGTTTTGGGGCCACGGTGAGACGCCCGCTGAGTTCGTGGCGTGGTTCGCGAAGAAGCACGACCTGCTCAGGTTTGAGCAGCATCCGTTTCGGGTGCGCCCCCGCTGATGCCGGGCTATTGGTGGGTCAATCATAAGCAGACGCTTCGGCAGGAGATCGAAGGTGAGTACCTTTGGTCCCCAAAATTCGAGCGGAATGGCGCCCGAAGCCAATTCTACGACAACATGCGACTGGCCTCACCCGGCGATATCGTTCTGTCGTTCGCCAACGGCCAGATCGGCTCGATTGGCAGAGTCGCCGACTTCGCTATCACCGCGCCCAAACCGGAGGAATTCGGCTCAATCGGCGCTTATTGGGATCAGGAGGGCTGGTACCTCCCGGTATTCCGGACGCCCTTGCGGCCTCCCGTCCGTCCGAAGACACTGATTGACGAACTGAGCCCTCTCCTCCCCGAGAAGTATTCTCCCATTAGCCCAATGACTGGGAACGGAAACCAGAAGGCTTACCTCGCTAGCATCACACAGGACGTCTTCGAGCTACTTGTCGCGGCAACCGTTTTCAGGAGCGACGTCTTGATGAGCGGCGGTGGCAATAGCCTGACATATGAGGCCGTCGCCGAGCGCTTAGACGACGCAGTTCAGCGGGCGATCGAAAGAGATCCTGGGCTCGACACGACGATCAAGGACAAAGTCATACAGGCGCGACGCGGCCAAGGCGTGTTCAGAAAGTATGTGGAGGCGCGGGAGAGTGCGTGTCGTCTAACCGGGATCAGAAATCCGGCACTTCTCATCGCCAGCCACATCAAACCGTGGCGCGCGTGCAGAACAGCGAACGAACGGCTGGATGGCGCCAATGGACTGTTGCTGACACCGGACGCCGATCACCTCTTTGACCGAGGGTTCATCACCTTTAGCCCCTCAGGGCAGGTGATGGTGTCGCAGCGGGTGCCCGACGAGGACCTTAGGCGCCTGGGCTTCGAGCAACTCGTTCGGCAACGCTTTGGGGTGGCGGAAACACCGGCGGAATGGACCACCGACGGATTTCCAGAATCCGCGAACGATTACCTCGCCTACCATCGCAAGCAGGTCTTCGTGGCTTGATCAGCTGGCGGCGTCGGCCAAGAACCCCCCGTGAGTCTCTCGGCGGCCAGCATGCCGGGCTGGCGGGGCGGGTCAAGGATCGGCCCTGAAGGGCCGACCGGCGCGGCGCGCGCCTGACGCAGGCGCGCGTCCTTGACGCGCCGCCGCCGTCGCCCGGCGATGATCCTGCATGAGAGATTGGGCGGCTCAGGCCGGCATCTTCTCCAGCGCACGGGCGCCGCGAATGCTGGTGATCAAGAGGACGGCACCGGCGGTCTGAACTATCCAACTGAGCCCGGTCGTCCAGGCGGACGTCACGGTGGGTTGGTCGGCCGGCATGGGCAGGCCCATCAGGGGGAACAGATAAACCGACAGAGCGCCCAGCACGCCGACGAGTGTCCAGACAAGGATGATCGCTGGAATCCAGACGTTCGGCTGACGCCACTGAAGCACGGCCAGTCCCAGATAGAGGGCGACGAACAGAAAGCCCCAGATCAACACGGGCAGGAACATGCCCTCCGCCATCGCCGCCGTCATGGAAGCCACCGCATCAGCCTCCGCCGAAGAGACGCCCGGCGCTTCGACAGGCGCGCTCATCAAGGCGACAAAAGCGTCTCGGTTGAGGACCAGCTCGACCGAGCTCAGCAAGAGCACCAAGGCCGAAGCGACCAGCGAGATCGCGCCCCATCTGGCGGCGCGCAGCGCCGATGCTCGGGTGGCCGGCCTGACGAGCGGATTAGCGTCGGTCAGCCAGCCTTTCAGGTCGGATGAAGCCATGGTCGCGTTCTCCCCGACGCGACGTTAGGCAGGCCGTAAGGCGATGAAAAGGGCCCACCTCCGTAGCGCGGGGAAAGGCCGTCCGAAAACGGCGACCAACGCCCCCCGCCTGCCAGTGATCTGGGGAGAACAAAGTTCAGTTCAAGAATTGGCCGGCGGCGATTTTTGCGCCGTCATCCGCCCCCTGTTTTCTGAAGGGCGGAGCCTCCATGACCACCGATGACGCGCGCGCGACGCAGACCCTTTACCACGGCACGCGGGCGGACCTGGTCCCCGGCGACCTGATCCATCCGGGATACGCCCCCAATTTCGGCAGCCGCCCGGCGGCGGCCTTCGTCTATCTGACGGCGACGCTGGAGGCGGCCGCCTGGGGCGCCCAGCTGGCCCGGGCGCCGGGCCGCGAGCGCATCTATGTGGTCGAGCCGACCGGCCCCATTGAGGACGACCCGAACCTGACGGACAAACGGTTTCCCGGCAATCCGACCCTGTCCTACCGCAGCCGCCACGCCCTTCGCGTGGTGGCCGAGGTCGAACGCTGGACCCCGCATCCGCCCGCGCATGTGCAGGCCATGCGCGACCGGATGACCGAGCTGGAGCGCCAGGGCGTGGAGATCATCGAGGACTGAGGCGGGGACTTATCCACGCCGATCCGGGCCGGCGCAGACTGGCGGGATGAGCGACACAGACGCTGACGCGGACCCCGGCCCGGAGCCCGACGATCACGAGACGCGGCCCGCCCACTATCACCTGTCGCGGGCGACGTGGAAGATGATCCTAGACGAGTACAAGGCCGGGGCCACCGCGCCTTTTCTCGCCGCGAAGTGGAGAGTCTCGGTTCAGGCGATCCGGGCGCGCATCACGCGGCACAAGGCCACCAAGCGCGACTGGGGCGACGCCCAGGCCCTGGCGCAAGCCCAGGCGCGGGATGAGGCGCTGAGGGTCAAGGCCGAACGCTCGCCCAAGGCGCGCGCCGCCCGCCTGTTCGAGGGTCTGGTCGACGAAGCGGCCGGCCCCGGCGACGAAGCCACGCCCGCCGCCCTGATGCGCCAGGCGGTGATCGCCTCGGGCCGGGCCATGCATGGGCGGCTGTGGAACGAGGCCAGGGTGCTGTCGGGCCTGGCGGAGGCCTATGGCCGGCTGGCGCGGGCGCAGCGGGACGCGGGCCTTGGCCCCGACTGGGGGCCGCCCATGGACGCCCGGCGCGAGGACGAGATGCGCGAGGAACTGCTGCGGCGGCTGGCCCGCCGCGCCAAGGAGCTGAGGGCCGAACGGCGCGCCCAGGGCCTGCCGCCCTATGACCCGGATGAAGATGAAGACGAGGAGGACTGGGAGCAGAGCGAGGAGGCGGAGCGCGACGATGACGGGGTCGAGTGGCTGTGACGACGCCCTCGCGATCCCCGCCCTTGCACCCTAGCGCCTGAGCGCCTCGACCCCCGGCAGGACCTTGCCCTCCATCCACTCCAGGAAGGCGCCGCCCGCGGTGGAGACGAAGGTCATGTCCTTGGCCACGCCCGCGTGGTTCAGGGCCGCCACCGTGTCGCCCCCGCCGGCGACGGCGGTGATGGCGCCGGACCTGGCCAGCTGGGCCGCGGCCTGAGCGGCCTTGACCGTGGCGGCGTCGAAGGGCGGAACCTCGAACACGCCCAGCGGGCCGTTCCAGATCAGGGTGCGCGACAGGGCCATGGCCTTGGTCAGCCGCTCGACGCTGAGCGGGCCGGCGTCGAGGATCTTTTCGTCATCGCCGATCTCCTCGCGGGCCAGGACCGTGCGGGCCTCGGCGCCCGGCTTGACCTCTCGGGCCACGACCACGTCCTGGGGCAGCAGGATCTCGCAGCCCTTGGCCTCGGCCTCGGCCAGGATTTCGCGGGCCGTCTCGGCCATGTCCTTCTCGGCCAGGGAGCCGCCGATATCGACCCCTTGCGCGTAGAGGAAGGTGTTGGCCATGCCGCCGCCGATGGCCAGCCGGTCCAGCCGCCCGACCAGGTTCTTGAGCAGGTCCAGCTTGGTCGAGACCTTGGCCCCGCCGACGATGCCGATGACCGGCTTGACCGGCTTGCCGAGGGCGGCGTCCAGCGCCTCCAGCTCGCGGCGCATGGATTCGCCCGCATAGGCCGGCAGCAGGCGGGCCAGCCCCTCGGTGGAGGCGTGGGCGCGGTGCGCGGCCGAGAAGGCGTCGTTGACATAGAGGTCGCCCACCTCGGCCAGCTGGGCGGCGAAGGCGGGGTCGTTCTTCTCTTCGCCCTTGTGGAAGCGCACGTTCTCCAGCAGCAGCACGCCGCCCGGATCGAGGTCGGCCACGGCGGCCTTGGCGGCCTCGCCCACGCAGTCCTCGGCGAAGCGCACGGGCGCGCCCAGCAGGGCCTCCAGCGTCTCGACCACCGGGGCCAGGCTCATGGACGGCACGCGCTCGCCCTTGGGCCGGTCGAAGTGGGCCAGCAGCACCACCTTGGCGCCCAGGTCGCGCAGGCGCTGGATGGTGGGCAGGGCGGCGCGCAGGCGCGTGTCGTCGGTGACGCGCCCGTTCTCCATGGGCACGTTGAAGTCCACGCGGACGAGGGCGGCCTTTCCGGCCGCGGCGGAAAGATCGTCGAGGGTGCGGAAGTCGGTCATGGCGCGGCTCTATAGGCGGCCCGGGCCGAGGTGAGAAGGGCGGGAGGCGCGCTCCCGCCCCTTAGACGGGTATCAGCCGGTCCAGCCGACGATGCCGTCCACCGTGCCGGTGGTGACCGAGTGATAGCCCGGCCGCGCCTGGGCGTAGATGCGCCGGGCGATGGGCTGGCCCCAGTCGCCCTGGTTCATCAGGCTCTGGAACAGGGGGGCGATGAACTTGCGCCGGCCCTGACTGGTCAGGAACTGCTCCAGCGAGGGCAGGGCGGGCTCATAGCGGTTGCGCACGGCGATCTGCAGCCAGGCGAAGCGCACCTCGCTGTTGCCGGCCTGGGACAGGCCCAGCGTGCGGTCCAGGTCCGCCAGCTGGGCGGCGGTCAGCTGCTGGGGCAGGGCGCCCAGGAAGTGCTGACGCTCCTGGGTCGACCAGTTGGACCAGGTCACGGCCGAGGCGGGGCCTCCGGCGGCGAAGGCCTGGGCCTGGGCGTCCACGGCCGCGAAGGCGCCGGACTGCGGGACCTGGGCGAAGGCGGGCACGCCCGGCTGGTGGATCCAGGCGTCGAAGCCGATGCGGCGCTCCCAGTCCTGATTGCCGCGGATCAGGTTCTCGCGGATGTCCGCCACGAAGCCCGCCGTGGTGATGGGCTGGAAGGCGCGGCGGTCGAAGTAGGAGCGCATCCAGCGGTCGAAGTTCTCACGGCCCACCACGCTTTCGATGTGGCGGAGGAAGGCCGCGCCCTTTTCATAGGCGATGTCGCTCATGCCCTCGTCGGGGTCGCGCCCGGCCAGCTCGAGCTGGAGCCGCTCGTCGGCCTCGGGCGTATCGGCGATGGTCTCGTGCAGGTCGCGCCAGCCCAGGGACTGCAGCATCAGCGCCCGCTCACGGCCGTACATGGCCTCCATGATGCGGTTCTCGAAATAGGTGGTGAAGCCCTCGTTGAGCCAGAAGTCGTCCCACACCGCGTTGGTGACCAGGTTGCCCGACCAGCTGTGCGCCAGCTCGTGCGCCACCAGCGAGACCAGCGAACGGTCGCCGGCGACGATGGTCGGCGTGGCGAAGGTCAGGCGCGGGTTCTCCATGCCGCCGAACGGGAAGGAGGGCGGCAGGATGAGCAGGTCGTAGCGGCCCCAGCGGTAGGGGCCGTAGATGCCCTCGGCCACCTCGACCATGCGCTCCAGATCGGCGAACTCGTGCGCCGCCTCGGCCAGGCGCGACGGCTCGGTGTAGACGCCCGTGCGGGGTCCCAGCGGCTGGAAGGCGATGTCGCCGACCGCGATGGCCATCAGATAGGGCGGGATCGGATTGTCCATGCGGAAGCGGTAGGCCTTGCGGCCGCCGGGCGCCGGCTCGCCCTCGGGCGTCAGCATCTCGGCGCTCATGACCGCGCGCAGCTCGGCAGGCACGGTGATGCGCGCCGTATAGGTCTGGCGAATGCCGGGGCTGTCCTGGGTCGGAACCCAGGTGCGGGTCAGGATGGCCTGGCCCTGGCTGAACAGGAACGGGTGCTGGCCGCCCGCCGTCTGGGACGGGCTGAGCCACTGCAGGGCCGCCGCGTCGGGACGGGTGGCGTAGTCGACCTCGACCCGGTGCGTCCCGCCGCCGGGCAGCGGGATGTGCAACGGCCGTCCCAGGATGGCGTCGGACTGGCCCAGGCGATGCTGGACGGGGCGACCGTCCACGCGCACCGCGCGGATGTCCATGTTGCGGACGTCGAGGATGACCTCGTTCGCCCCCTCGGCGGCGCGCACGTTCAGGGTCGCCGTCCCGGCCAGGGTCTTGGCCTGGAAGTCGGCGTTGAGGTTCAGGTCCACGTGGGTGACGGCGGCGATCTCGGGCCGGGCGTAGGAGTGGACATCGCGGACGTAGGACGGCTGGGCCGGCGCCTCTGGCGCGGCGGGCGGCGTCTCAGGGGCGCCAATGCCGGGCAGGCTGGCGCAGGCCGACAGCGAAAGGGCGGAGCAGGCGGCGAGCAGCAGGCCAGGGCGAATATGGGCCGAGCGGGTCATAGCGTTTCCTCTTCGCTTCGTGCGAATTTTGCGCCCGACATAGCCCCGCCCGCCCGTCGGCGCTATCCCTTCGAGACCGGAGGAGCCGCCATGCCCTATGTCTGTCACCCCGCGCCGCGCCTGATCGTCGAGGACGGCGGCGTGTCGCGCCTGGGCGACCTGGCGAAGGAGCTGGGCGGAACAAGGGTCCTGCTGGTGACGGACGCGGGGCTCGTGGCGGCGGGTCTGGCCGCACGGGCCGAGGCCGCCCTGACCGGGGCCGGTCTTCCGGTCGCCGTCTTCGATGGGGTGGAGCCCGACCCTTCGTGGGGCTCGATCCAGCGCGCCGTCGATCTATCGCAAGATGAGGGCTGCGACCTGATCGTGGGGTTCGGCGGCGGCTCGTCCATGGACACGGCCAAGGTGGTCGCCCTGGCCCGCGCGGACCGCGACGTGGACGCCGTCATGGCGCTGAACGACGACGGCGGGGGCCGTCTTGCGATGATCATGGTTCCGACCACCGCCGGCACGGGATCGGAGGTCACCCCCATCGCCGTCGTCACCACGCCCACGCACGAGAAGGTGGCGGTGAACCATCCCATCGCCGTCGCCGACATCGCCCTGCTGGACGCCGAGCTGACCCTGGGCCTGCCCACCCGCGCCACGGCCATGACCGGCATCGACGCCGTGGTGCACGCGGTCGAGGCCTACACCACCCGCCTGCGCAAGAACCCGGTCTCTGACGCCCTGGCGCGCCAGGCCCTGCGCCTGCTCAGCGGCAATCTGCGCCAGGTGCTGGCCGAGCCCGGCGACGTGGCGGCGCGGCGCGCCATGCTGGAGGGCGCAATGCTGGCGGGGCTGGCTTTCACCAACGCGCCGGTGGGGGCCGTGCACGCCCTGGCCTATCCGCTGGGCGGGCATTTTGGCGTGCCGCACGGCCTGGCCAATGCGCTGGTCTTCCGACAGGTGCTGGAGTTCAACGCCCCGGCGTGCGGCCATCTGTATGCGGAGCTGGCGGCGGACCTGCCCGCCGACCTGACCGGCGGCGATCTGTCGGCCGAGGGCTTCATCCGCGGGATCGACCGCCTGCTGGATGCGTTGCCGCTGGAGCGCCGCATCACCCTGATGGGCGTGGCCGAGACGGACGTGCCAATGATGGCGGCCGACGCCATGAAGATCGAGCGCATCCTGGTCAACAACGCCCGCCCCATGACCCATGAGGCGGCCGAGAGCCTGTACCGGAGCGCGCTTTGATCTCGCTGAAGCTGGACCGCCCTGACCTGATCCGCACCGGCGCCTATATCGGCGGGCAGTGGATCACCGACGGCCCGACCTTCAAGGTGCAGAACCCCGCCGACGGCTCGGTGGTGGCCGAGGTGCTGGACGGCGGACCCGAGCTGGCGCGCCAGGCGGCGGACGCGGCCGCCGAGGCCTTCGAGACCTGGCGCAAGGCCCTGCCCAAGACCCGCTCGGACCTCCTGCGCCGCTGGTTCGATCTGGTGACCCGGCACGCCGAGGACCTGGCCCGCCTGATGTCTCTGGAGCAGGGCAAGCCGCTGTCCGAAAGCCGCGCCGAGATCGCCTACGGCGCCGGCTACATCGAGTGGTTTTCCGAGGAGGCGCGCCGGAACGGCGGCGACGTCATTCCCCGCAACAAAGACGGGCGCGAGATGTTCGCCCTGACCGAGCCGCTGGGCGTGGCGGCGGTGGTCACGCCCTGGAACTTCCCCAACGCCATGATCGCGCGGAAGATGGCCCCGGCCATCGCGGCGGGCTGCACCGTGGTGGGCAAGCCGGCGGCGGACACGCCCCTGTCGGCCCTGGCCCTTGCGGCCCTGGCGGAAGAGGCGGAGTTCCCGCCGGGCCTGCTGAACCTGGTGCCCGCCGCGCACGGCAATGCGCGGGGCGTGGTCCAGGCCTGGCAGGACGACATGCGGGTCCGGAAGCTGTCCTTCACGGGTTCGACCCAGACGGGCCGCAAGCTGGCCGAGGCGGCCGCGCCGACCCTGAAGCGGCTGTCGCTGGAGCTGGGCGGGGATGCGCCCTTCATCGTCCTCGACGACGCCGATCTGGACGTGGCCCTCCAGGCGCTGAAGGCGGCCAAGTTCAGGAACGGCGGCCAGGCCTGCACCGCCGCCAACCGCGTGCTGGTGCACCGCGACGTCCAGGACGCCTTCGTCGCCCGCATCGAGGCCCTGATCGACGGGCTTAAGGTCGGCCCCGCCACGGACCCTGAGGCCGAGATCGGGCCCCTGATCCATCAGGACGCCGTGGCCAAGGTGGAGCGGCTGGTGGGCCAGGCTATCGAGGCCGGGGCGCAGCTGCGGCGCGGCGGCCGCGTGCATCCCCAGCTGGGCGGGACCTTCTACGCGCCGACCCTGCTGACCGGCGTCACGGCGGAGATGGAGATTTCCCGCACCGAAGTCTTTGGTCCGGTCATCGCGCTGCAGACCTTCGCCGATGAAGCGGAGGCCATCCGCATGGCCAACGACACCGAGTACGGCCTGGCCGCCTATCTGTTCTCGAAGGACGCCGGGCGCTGCTGGCGCATGACCCGCGCGTTGGAGTTCGGCGTGGTCGGCGTGAACGAGGGGCTGGTCTCCACCGAGGTCGCGCCCTTCGGCGGGGTCAAGCAGTCCGGCTACGGCCGCGAAGGCTCGATCCACGGCCTTAGCGAGTACCAGTCGCTGAAATACGTCTGCTTCGGCGGCATCGGCGACTGACGCTCCGTTACTGAGACAGCCGCTCCGCCAGCCGGCGCGTGCGGTTGGCCACGGTCAGCGCCGTCAGGGCCGCGATCACCATCAGGCCGAGCATGAGGGCGTGGCCCTTGAAGCCCGCCAGCGGCTCAATGAGGGCGCCGGCGATGGCGATGTTCAAAAGGCCCATGCGCAGGGGCTTGGCGGCCGGCCCGGCGAAGTCGGTTTGGCCGCTGAGTGACCGGCCCAGCTCGCGCACATAGGCGGTCAGTACCGCCAGGAGCGCCGCCAGCCAGCCCAGCGCCGGGCCCCACTGGGGCGCCAGCACCGCGGCGCCATAGCCCGCGCCCACCAGCAGAAGCGCGTCGGCCAGACGGTCCGGCAGCTCATTCCAGATGGGGCCGGTGGGCGAGCCCCTGGCCTGCTCCACGGCGATCAGCCCGTCCAGCACGTTGCAGAGCAGCCGCCCGTTGACCCCGATCAGGGCCAGGACGAGCCAGAGGATGCGCGCGCCGCCCGCGGCCTCGCCGCTCTGGGCCAGGGCCCAGCCGCCCAGCGCCGCCAGCACGACCGAGGCGGCCGACACCGCGTTGGCCGAGACCCCCAGCCGCGCCAGGGTGAAGGCCGTGTGGGAAATGGCCGGCAAGCCGCGCGCCTTCACAGGCCGGCGATGTTCAAGGTCCTGCATGGCGGGCTCCGCGCGATTCAGCCATTGTCAGGCTTAGCGATCCCCCCGCCCGGAGGCGAGCCTTGTCCTTATCCGCCTTCCCGATCCCGATGGATGCGCCTGAGCCCCTGGTCTGGGGTCTGGCAGGGGTATTGGGCGTGCTGCTGCTGGGGACGGCGGCGGCGCTTCTCATGCCCAGGCTCAAGCCCGGGGCCGACCACGGCGAGCTGCGCAAGAGGGTGGCCTCCTGGTGGGTGATGATCCTGCTGATCGCGGCGGCGCTGCTGGCCGGGCGGACGGCGGTGATCGCCCTGTTCGCCCTGATCTCGTTCCTGGCGCTGAGGGAGTTCCTGTCGCTGGCGCCCTTGCGGCGAGAGGACCGGCTGGTCCTGCTGTTCGCCTTTCTGACCATCCCGGTCAGCTACGCCCTGATCGGGACGCGGCTCTATCTGATATATCTCGTGGCGGCGCCGGTGTGGTTCTTCCTTCTGGCCTCGTTCCTGATGTGCGTCATCGGCCAGACCAAGGGTTACCTGGCCCGGGCCGCGATCATCCAGTGGGGCGTGCTGGGCTGCGTCTATGCGCTGGGCTATGGCGCCATGCTGATGAACGTGCCCGAGGCCGAGCTGCCGGTCGCGGGCGCGGCGGGGCTGGTCTTTTTCCTGCTGGTCATGACCGAGCTGAACGACGTGCTGCAATACGTCTGCGGGCGGCTGTTCGGACGCCACAAGGTCATTCCGGCGGTCAGTCCCAACAAGACCTGGGAGGGTCTGATCGGGGGCTGGGTCCTGACCGGGGCGTTGATCTGGCTGCTGGCGCCGGTCTTCACACCGCTGGAAGGGGTCGGCAGGCTGGCCATGGCCTTTGGTCTGCCCCTGGCGGGCTTCGCGGGCGACGTGACGCTTTCGGCCATCAAGCGGGACCTGGGGGTCAAGGACGCCTCGGGCCTAATCCCCGGTCATGGCGGCGTGCTGGACCGGGTCGACAGCCTGGTTTTCACCGCCCCCTTCTTCTTCCACGTGCTGGCCTTCTATGCCCTCGACAGCTTCTGAGCCCGGCTGGCTGAGGCTGGTGTTCCTCAGGGCCGTGGCGCGGCCCCTGGCCCTGCTGATGACCGGCGCGGACGTCATGCATCGCGGGCGGTTGCCCAAGAGCGGCCCGGCCATCCTGGCGGCCAATCACAACAGCCATGTGGACACGCTGCTCCTGCTGTCGGTGTTCGATGCGCGGACCGTGGGCAAGGTCAGGCCCGTGGCGGCGGCGGACTACTTCCTGTCCAATCCGGTGCTGTCGTGGTTCTCGCGGCGGCTGGTGGGGATCACGCCCATCGCGCGCAAGGTCCAGCGCGGCGAGGATGTGTTGGCGCCCGCCAAGGCGGCGCTCGACGCCGGCGAGATCGTGCTGGTCTTCCCCGAGGGCTCGCGCGGCCAGGCCGAGGCGCTGGGGCCGCTGAAGGGCGGGGTGGCCAGGCTGGCCGAAGCCTATCCCGACGCGCCGCTGATCCCGGTCTGGATACAAGGGGCGGGCCGCGTCCTGCCCAAGGGGGCGCACCTGCCGGTGCCGCTGACCTGCTGCGTGGTCGTTGGCGAGCCCGTCAGCCGCGAGGGCGGCAGGCCAGAGGTCATGGCGCGGCTGAAGGCGGCGCTGGAGGCCCTGCGCGATGAGGCGCCGCCGCTGCGCTGGCGCGAGGAGGAGACTGCGCTAGAAGACGGCGCATGAGGATCATCTCGGGCGAGTTCAGGGGCCGGGCGCTGCAGGCGCCGGAGGGGCGCAACACGCGGCCCACCAGCGACCGCGCGCGCCAGGCCGTGTTCAACGTGCTGGAGCACGCCGCCTGGGCGCCGGAGCTTCAGGGCGCGCGGGTCATCGACCTATTCGCGGGCTCGGGCGCGCTGGGGTTCGAGGCCCTGAGCCGGGGCGCGGCCTTCTGCCTGTTCGTGGAGACGGATGAGGCGGCCCGAGGCGCCATCCGGGACAACATGGACGCCTTCGGCCTGTTCGGCCGCTGCCGGGTGCATCGGCGGGACGCGACGGATCTGGGCGTCAGGCCGGGTTCGGCGGGCGAGGCCTTCGGGCTCGTTTTCCTCGATCCGCCCTATGGGCTGGGCCTGGGCGAAAAGGCGCTGGTCCGGCTGATCGAGGGCGGCTGGATCACCGAGGACGCGGTGGTGGTCTATGAGCGCGGCGCCGACGAGCCCGACATCGAGACGCCCGGCTACGAGCGGCTGGACGCGCGCGACTACGGCGCCGCGCGCGTCCTCTTCCTCAAGCGGTCACCAGCGGCGGGCTGAGACCCGGTTGTCCAGCTGGCTGCGCAGGCGCGCCAGCCCCTCGCGATTGATGCGGTAGGGGCCGCCGCCGTGCGAGGCGATCAGACCCTTACGCTTCAGCTTGCGCCACACCGACAGGGTGCAGTCGCCGAGCCGCAGGCCGTCCCGCGTCATGCAGACGGCTTCGAGGATGCGGCCGAAGGCGTCGCGCTCCAGAAGGATGCCGCCGCCCTGGGCCAGCACGTGCAGCGTCCGCTGCTCCGCGCGTGAGATGTTCATGGGAGTGTCCGGTAAAAGGCGTGACAGGTCGCGCCGGGCCGATCAGGCTTCCGGCGGGCGGGTCAGAGGCGTTTCACAGACGACGCTGCGAAGGCCTCAGGCCTGTCGCGCAATCTCGGACATGGACTTCCCGTTGGGTTTGCCGCTTTCCTTTAGCTTGGCCGCTGCGAACGAGGAAGCCATGCTGGACCGCCGCCAGATGATGATCGCCTCGGGCGCGGCCCTGGCCCTGCCCGGCGCCGCCTGCGCGCAAGAAGGCTGGCGCCCTCGCGCGTCCCTGCCCTGGACCGTGCAGGAGATATACGCCGCCGTGCACCGGGGCCGCATCGTCACGGCGGGCGGCCTGGCGCGCGGGGCCCAAGGCCTGCGCATCGAGGACCGCACCGGCCTCTACGACCCCGCCGCCGACGCGTGGAACGAAGGCCCGCGCCTGCCCGAGGCGCGGCACCACCCCATGATCGTCGAGGCGGCGGGGCGGCTGTTCGCCTTCGGCGGCTACCGGCGCGGCCAGGGCGACTGGACCGCCACCAATACGGCCTGGGAGCTGACGGACGCGGGCTGGACCCCGGCCCCGGCCATGCCCGGACCCCTGTGCGAGACGGTGGGCGTGGGCCTGAACGGCCGCGTCCACCTGGCCACGGGCCGCTCGCCCATCGGCGCCGCCAACGCCCAGTGGCAGGACCAGGGCGACGTGGACGTGCACTGGGTCTTTGATCCTGCCGCCGGCCGGTGGGAGACGGCCCGGCCCAATCCCATGGCCAGGAACAGCGCGGCGGGCGCGGTGCTGGACGGCGCCTTCTGGGTCGCGGGCGGGCGTACGGTGAACGGCGGAGGGACGGGACGGCTGGACCGCTATGATCCGGGCGGCGACCGCTGGGATACGCTGGCGCCCATTCCCCGCTCGCCCGGCGGCCAGCAGGTGGGCGGGGGCCTCGCCATGGCGGCGCGGGGCGGCAAGCTGGTCGCCTTCGGTGGCGAGTGGTTCTCAGGGCAGGGCGGCGGGGTCTTTCCCGAAACCTGGATCTATGACCCGGCCAGGGACGTGTGGGAGCGCGGCCCGGACATGCGCACGCCGCGTCATGGGCTGGCGGCGGGCGAGGTGGGCGGCGTCATCTACGCCATCGCCGGCGGCGAGGTGGTCTCGGGCGGCCGCGCGGGGGGCGTGGTGGAGGCGCTCTAGCGCCGCCCGAACAGCCGTTCGATATCGGCCAGCTTGAGCTCCACATAGGTGGGGCGGCCGTGATTGCACTGGCCAGAGTGGGGCGTGGCCTCCATCTGGCGCAGCAGGGCGTTCATCTCCTCCGCCGTCAGCCGGCGGCCCGCGCGGATGGAGTGGCGGCAGGCGTGGTCCGCCCCCACCTCGGCCAGCCGCTCGGGCAGGGACAGGGCCTTGCCCGTTTCGGCCAGATCATCGGCGATGTCGCGAACCATTCCGGCGATGTCGAACTCGCCCAGCGCCGCCGGGGTCTCGCGCACCAGCACCGCGTCGCCGCCGAAGGGCTCGATGACCAAACCCAGCCCCGCCAGCTCATCCGCCGCGTCGGCCAGGCGCGCCGCCTCGGCGGGCTCCAGCTGCACGATCTCGGGCGTCAGCAGAGCCTGCCGCGCCACCCGTCCCTCGGCCTGTTGCGTCTTGATCCGCTCATAGACAAGGCGCTCGTGCGCGGCGTGCTGGTCCACCAGGACGAAGCCGTCCCGCGTTTGAGCCAGGATGTAGGTCTCGTGGATCTGGGCCCGCGCGGCGCCCAGCGGAAAGTCCTGAAGGGGGCGATCCTCGGGGGCGGGGACCGAGGGCGCATACTCGACCTCCACCTCCATGCGGGCGCTGACCTCGGCCACGCCGGGCAGGCTGGATGTGGAGGCAGGCGGCGCGCTCCAGCCGGTCCAGCCGCTGTAGCCCGACGCGGACGGTTGGGCCGGGCGCCATGCCGGGGCGCCCCGGGGCGCGAAGCCGGCCAGGGCCGCCTGGGCCGTGGTGGTCGAGGCGCGATTGGCCTCCGCCGCCAGGGCGTGCTTCAGCCCGCCCACGATCAGGCCGCGCACCAGGGCCGGGTCGCGGAAGCGCACCTCGGCCTTGGCCGGATGCACGTTCACATCCACCGACAGGGGATCGACGTCCAGATAGAGGGCCGCCACCGGGTGCCGGTCCCGCGCCAGGAAGTCGGCGTATGCCCCCCTCAGCGCCCCCTGCAGCAGGCGGTCGCGCACCGGGCGGCCGTTGACGAACAGGTACTGGTGGGCGCCGTTGCCCCTGGAAAAGGTCGGCAGGCCCGCATAGCCCGTCAGCAGCAGGCCCTCGCGCGCCTGATCGATGAGGACGGCGTTCTCGGAGAAGGCGCGGCCCAGGACCGCCTCAAGCCGCGCCAGACGGCCGTCGTGACCGTGCGGCTCCGCCGGCAGGCGCAGGATGGTCTTGCCGTCCAGCTCGAGCGTGAAGGCCACGGTCGGATGGGCCATGGCCTGGCGTTTGATCTCCTCGGTCACGGCCATGGCCTCGGCGCGCTCGGACTTCATGAACTTCAGCCGCGCGGGCGTGGCGTAGAATAGGTCGCGCACCTCGACCCGCGCGCCGTGCGGGCCGGGGAAGGGCGCGGGGCCGACCCGCCCGACCGCGCCGCCTTCGATGCGCAAGGCATGGCCCTCGCCGCCCGCCGTGCGCGAGGTCAGGGTCAGCCGGGCCACCGAGCCGATGGAGGGCAGGGCCTCGCCCCGAAAGCCCAGCGAGCCGATGCGCAGCAGGTCCACGTCGCCGGCGTCGTCCGGCTCCAGCTTGGAGGTGGCGTGGCGCTCGACCGCCAGCGGCAGCTCGTCGGGGCCCATGCCCTTGCCGTCGTCGGCCACCAGGATGCGCGACAGGCCGCCGCCGTCCACCTGCACCTCGATGCGGGTCGCCCCGGCGTCCAGGGCGTTCTCGACCAGCTCCTTGACCGCGCTGGCCGGGCGCTCGACCACCTCGCCGGCGGCGATGCGGTTGACGACCTCGGGGGGCAGGCGGCGGATGGGCATGGCGACTCAGGGAGCTCGGGACCAGAGCCTAGCGGATCAGGCCCGGTCCCGTAACGGAAACGGCCGCCGGGTCGCCCCGACGGCCGTTGATAAATAGGCGCTGAAGCCTGGCCCTACATGCCCGGCAGCTTGATGCCGCCTTCCGAACGGCGGATGACCACGTCGCGGCCGCCGGTCAGGGCGCGCAGGCGCTCGGCTTCCGAAGCGGGGTCGATGACCAGGGTGCCGCCGCCGGGCGCCGCCGTGCTGGTGGCGCTCTGGGTGGACGGGTCGCCCCGGCGCCAGAACATCAGGCGGTCGGCGAAGGATTCCTGCTTGTGGGCCAGGTCGCCGACCTCGTCATCGATGACGAAGCGGGCCAGGGGATCGGCGCGGTCGGCGCCGGCCTGGCTGGCCAGGGCGCTCTCGGCGGCCGAGCGTTCAGCGGCGGCGCGCTGGCCCAGCAGCACCTGACGGGCCTCGCTCTCGGGGGCCAGCTCCTGCGGGCGCGGCTGGCCCGGACGCGGCGGCGTCAGGCCGTATTCCGGCGGCAGGGTCAGGGGCGCGGTCGACACGACCAGGAACTCGTCCGGCGTGATCTTGCTCACGCCCATCTGGTCGCGAAGGGTGTTGCAGCCCGAGGCCGCCAGGCTGGCGGCGCCGATGACGGCCACGGTCGAAAAGGCGCGAAGCTTCATTTCAGACTCCAGGTCGCCGGCCCCAGCCCTCGGGCGCGGCGAAGAGATCAGGTGTTACCGCGTTCCGGGCTCGACGCCAACCGGGTCGCCGCGCCGCAGGAAGAAGGAGTCGACGATGAGCAGGATCACGCCGACGGTGATGGCGCTGTCGGCCACATTGAACACCCACGGAAAGCGCAGGGCCGAGAAGTCGAGGAAGTCGATCACGGCCCCGACGCGAACCCGGTCGATGACGTTGCCCAGCGCTCCGCCCATGATCAGGCCGACGGCCAGGGCGAACAGCTCGTTCAGGAACCGCGCCGGCCCCGTGTGCACCGTCTTCAGCGGCTGGGGCCGCCAGACCCACACGGCCAGGGCGATGGCCACCCCCACCGAGAACAGCGACAGCAGCCAGCGGCTGGTCTCGCCGCCGGTCAGAAGACCGAACGAGACGCCACGGTTGTAGACCAGGCTCAGCTTGAAGAAGGGCAGCACGTCGATCTGGGCGCGCTGCAGCAGGTCAAGCCCGTGCAGCACCCAGGCCTTGGTGATCTGATCCAGCACGATGACGACGGCGGCCGTGACATAGGCGATCGCGGCCGAACGGGGCAGGGAAAGGCTCATGGCGCTCCCTTAGCCGTTGCCGTTCAGATGCGCCACGGCATCCTGACACCGGCCGCACAGACGCGTCTCGGCGTCGAAGTCCGGCATGCGCCGCCAGCAGCGGGCGCATTTTTCGCGTTCCAGCCGTCGGGTGATCGCTTGGACGTTCCGCCCTTCCAACACCACCTGATCATCAGGCAGCGCTGACACAGCTGCTCCACTGGTCCGGAACACTTCGGCTGCGTCCAAGTCTTCGAAAGCAGCCACGTAGCCGGGATCACCGATCCGGACAAAGGATTCTGCGTCGAGAGAACCACCGATGATCTTGTCGCGCCGCATGACTTCGAGCTCGGCGTTCACCACCTCAAGCACAGCTTCGATCTTTGCCCACCGCTCCGCCTCGGCGTCGTTGCGCCACGCCTCCGGCGTCTCCGGCAGCACGCGCAGGCAGTTGGAGCCGCCGTCCGGGAAGCGCGTCGCCCAGGCCTCGTCCATGGTGAAGGGGGTGATCGGCGCCAGCCAGGCGGTCAGGCGCATGAAAACCTCGTCCATCACCGTGCGGGCCGCGCGGCGGCGGATCGCGTCGGGCCGGTCGCAGTAGAGGCTGTCCTTGCGGATGTCGAAATACAGGGCCGACAGGTCGCCCGAGCAGAACTCGAGCACACCGCGCACCACGTCCTGGAAGCGATACTCGGCGTAGGCCTTGCGGACCTGGCCGTCGAGCTCCCACAGGCGGTGCAGGATGTAGCGCTCCAGCGGCGGGAATTGCTCAAGGTCCGTCAGCCGCTCGGCCTCGTCGAAGCCGGCCAGCGCGCCCAGCAGATAGCGCACCGTGTTCCGCAGCTTGCGGTAGGCGTCGACCGTGGTCTGCAGGATCTGCTTCCCGATGCGCTGATCCTCGGCGTAGTCCACCAGGGCGGCCCACAGGCGCAGGATGTCGGCACCGGACTCCTTGATGACCGCCTGGGGCTCGACCGTATTGCCCCGCGACTTGGACATCTTCTCGCCGTTCTCATCCAGGGTGAAGCCGTGGGTGAGCACCGCCCTGTAGGGCGCCCGGCCGCGCGTGCCGCAGGCCTCAAGCAGGGAGGACTGGAACCAGCCGCGGTGCTGGTCCGAGCCCTCCAGATACAGGTCCGCCGGCCAGTGGCTGTCGTCGCGGCCCTCGATGGTGAAGGCGTGGGTGCAGCCGGAATCGAACCAGACGTCGAGGATGTCCTCGACCTTCTCGTACCGCTCCGGGTCGTGCACGCCCAGGAAGTCTGACGCGGGCCGCGTGAACCAGGCGTCGGCGCCCTCCGCGCGGATGGCCTCGACGATGCGGCGGTCCACCTCCGGGTCGTGCAGCGGCTGGCCCGTGTGCTTGTCCACGAACATGGCAAGGGGCGTGCCCCAGGCGCGCTGGCGGCTGATCAGCCAGTCGGGGCGGCCCTCGACCATGGAGCGGATGCGGTTGCGGCCAGCCTCGGGATGGAAGGCGGTGGCGTCCAGGGCCTCCAGCGCCCGTTCGCGCAGCGTGCCGTCGCCGTCCAGCGGCTTGTCCATGCGGACGAACCACTGCGGCGTGTTGCGGAAGATGACCGGCGCCTTGGACCGCCACGAGTGGGGATAGGAATGCTCCAGCCGCCCGCGCGCGAGCAGGGCGCCCGCCTCGATCAGCTTTTCGGTGACGGCGGCGTTGGCCGGGCCGAACTTGCCGGTCTTCTTGCCCTCGGTCTCCAGCACCTTGAGGCCGCCGAACAGGGGGACATGCTCGAAATAGGCGCCGTCCGCATCAACGGTCTCGGGCACCTCGTGATGACCGTGCTCTCGCCAGACGGCGTAGTCGTCCGCGCCGTGGCCGGGCGCGGTGTGCACGAAACCCGTGCCGGCGTCGTCGGTGACGTGATCGCCGGACAGCAGCGGCACCGAGAAGCCATAGCCGGGATGCAGGGGCGCCAAGGGGTGCGCGCACTCCAGCCCGGACGGATTGATCGACCCCAGCCGATCGTACTTCGCCACCTTGGCGGCGGACATGACGTCAGAGGCCAGCTTGTCGGCCAGGATCAGCCGGTCGCCCGGCCTGGCCCAGGGCTGGAACTCCAGTCCCTCCTCCAGCGCCTGCACCTCATAGAGGCCGTACTCGATCTCGGGACCGTAGCTGATGGCCCGGTTGGCCGGGATGGTCCACGGCGTCGTCGTCCAGATGACCACGCTGGGCGTGGCGTGCCTGAAGGCCAGAAGGTCGTCGTCGTGATGGTCCGTCGCGCCGGTGACCGGGAACTTCACCCACACCGTGGGGCTGACGTGCGGGTGGTACTCAACCTCGGCCTCGGCCAGGGCGGTGCGCTCGACCGGGCTCCACATGACCGGCTTGGAGCCGCGGTACAGCTGGTCCGAGTTCTTGAAGCGGTGGAACTCCGAGACGATGGTCGCCTCGGTGGCGTAGTCCATGGTGGCGTAGCGGTTGGCCCAGTCGCCCAGCACGCCCAGGCGCTTGAACTCTTCCCTCTGGGCCTCGATCCAGCCGGCGGCGTAGTCGCGGCAGGCGGCGCGGAACTCGGCCTTGGAGACCTCGTCCTTGCGCCGGCCCTTGGCCCGGAACTGCTCCTCGATCTTCCACTCGATGGGCAGGCCGTGACAGTCCCAGCCGGGCACGTAGTCCACGTCCTTGCCCAGCAGGAACTGCGAGCGGACGACGAAGTCCTTGAGGATCTTGTTCAGCGCGTGCCCGATGTGGATGGCCCCGTTGGCATAGGGCGGCCCGTCGTGCAGCACGAACAGCTCGGCGCCCCGGCTCTGGCGGGCCTTGCGCAGCGCGCCGTACAGGTCGCCCCACTGGTCAAGGATCAGCGGCTCCTTTTGCGGCAGCCCGCCGCGCATGGGGAAGGGCGTCTCCGGCAGGAAGACGGTGGAGCGGTAGTCCGGCTCGTCGGGATTCGGGGTCGGGGTCTGGGCGTCGGCCATGGCGGGTGTACTCGATGGTCTCGATGGTCGTTCGGGGCGAAGTGGGCTTTACCCGGCGCAGCCGCGGCCTGGCCGACGGCTTACGCCGGGCGGCTAATCGAAATCGAGCGGGCGTCGCGAACGGTCATGGGGTTGCTGTAACAGGGGCCGCACCGGTGGGGAAGGGAGAAGGCCGTCAGCCCTGCAGCACCCGCCGGGCCTGGACCGCGTCTCGGGCGATCTGGTCCTTGAGCGTGTCGAGATCGGCGAACTTCGCCTCGGGCCGCAGGAAGGCGATCAGCTCCACCTCCACCACCTGGCCGTAGAGATCGCCGTCGAAGTCGAATAGCCAGACTTCAAGCAGGGGTTCGGGCGTCTCGAACATGGGCCGCACGCCCAGGCTGGCGACGCCGTCCAGCACGCGCCCGTCGGGCAGGCGCATGCGCGCCGCATAAATGCCGAAGCGCGGCCGCACATAGTCGTCCAGCGCGATGTTGGCCGTGGGATAGCCCAGCTCGCGCCCTCGCTTGTCGCCGTGGATGACCTCGCCCTCAATGGCGAAGGGACGGCCCAGAATCTCGGCGGCGCGGGCCGGATCGCCCGCCTTCAGCGCCTCGCGCACCGCCGAGGAGGACAGCTTGTCCCCGCCGGGTCCGGCCTGCACCGGCGGCGTCACTGACGCGGTGAAGCCGAAGCGGCGGCCATACTCGCGCAGCAGGTCGGGCGAGCCGGTTCGGCCCTTGCCGAAGGTGATGTCAAAGCCCGCCGCCACGTGGCGCGCGCCCAGCCCCTCGGCCAATACCCGTTGGGCGAAGGCCTCGTCCGTCATCTCCGCCAGCTCGGCGTCGAAGGGGATCAGATACAGCCGCTCGACCCCCAGGGCGCTCATGGCGCGGGCGTCCTGCCCGACCGAGGCGACGCGGAACGGCTCGGCCTCGGGCTGGAACCAGCGGCGCGGATGCGGGTCGAAGCTGATGACCCCGGCCGGTACGCCCAGGGCCGCCGCCGCGGCCACCGCCTCGCCGATAACGCGCTGGTGGCCCAGATGGACGCCGTCGAAGTTGCCCAGCGCCACGGCGGCGCCGCGCAGCCGCTCGGGCAGGTTCTTCCAGCCCCGGATGATTTCAATGTCGGCCACGGCGCCGCTAGTCGCGGTTGCGGCGCTTGCGCGGCACGCGGATGACGGCTTCGCCGTCCAGCACCGGCTCGCCGTCCACAAGGCACTCGGTCTTGAGAGTCACGCGGGCGCTGGCCTGGTCGATGTCGATGACGGTGACGCGCGCCGTCACCTGATCTCCGATGCGCACGGGCTTATGGAAGGCCACGGTCTGCTGCAGATAAATGGAGCCCGGCCCGGGCAGTCGGGTGCCCACCACGGCTGACACAAACGACGCCGACAGCAGGCCGTGGGCGATGCGGCCGCGATACGCCGTGCGGCTGGCATAGGCTTCGTCCATATGCACCGGGTTGAAGTCGTCCGACGCCTCGGCGAAGCGCTGGATGCGGTCTTCGGTGATCTCGCGCACCAGCGCCTCGGTCTGGCCGACCGACAGCTCATCAAGGATGTAGCCCTGGAAATCCGTCTCGCTCATGGGGCGGATTTAGCGCGGGGCGCCCGAATTGGCGAGCCTACCACCTCAGGGCCGGCATGACCCAGCGGGCCGAAAGGCCGTGCCGCTCCAGCAGCTCCGCCGCCTCGCCCTCGTCGCGGTGCAGCCCGCCCGAAATGAACAGCACGTCCAGCCCCTGGTCATTCCCGCCCTTCACATCGGTGGGCAGGCCATCGCCGATGCACAGCACCCGGGCCGGGTCCACGTCGCGGCCCGTGATCCGCTCAGCCTCGGCCAGGCAGGCGCGATAGATGGGTGCGAAGGGCTTCCCGGCCATGACCACCTTGCCGCCGAGGCTCTCATAAACGTCGGCCAGGGCGCCCGCGCACCAGATCAGATGATCGCCCCGGTGAACCTTCCGGTCGGGGTTGGCGCAGATCATCTCCAGCCCCCGCTCCGCGCAGGCGGCCAGCGCCTCGCGGTAGTCCTGGGGGTCGTCCTTCTCGTCATCATAGAGACCGGTGCAGCTGATGAAGGCCGCGCTGTCGGCCGAGGGCAGGGGCGTGATCCCCGTGCCCTCGTAGAGCGCCAGGTCGCGCTCGGGCCCCAGGGCCCAGGCCCCCGCCGGCCCGCGGGCCTTCAGCTCGGCGCGCGTGGCGTCGCCTGACGAGACAAAGCCGTCCCAGACCTGGCGCGGAACCTTCAGCGCCTCCAGCTGGGGCAGGATGTCGGACGAGGGGCGCGGGGCGTTGGTGATCAGCACGACCGCACCGCCCTGATCGCGCCAGTTCATCAGGGCTTCGCAGGCGGCGGGATGGCGCTCGCAGCCGTTGTGGATCACGCCCCACACGTCGCACAGCAGCACGTCGTAATCGCCGGTCAGGCGGGAAAGGCCGGAAAGCTGGTCAGTCATGCCCGCTGGTTAGCGGGCCTTGGCCTCGCGCGCCAGCAGGGCCCGCTTGCGGTCCGTGCCATAGGCGTAGCCGGTCAGCGACCCGTCAGAGCCCACCACGCGGTGGCAGGGAACGATGACGCAGATCGGGTTGGCCCCGCAGGCCGCGCCCACGGCCCGGGCCGCGCTCGGCTTGCCGATCTCGGCGGCCAGGCGGCCATAGGTCCAGGTCTCGCCAGCCGGAATGCGCCGCAGCGCCTCCCACACTCGCCGTTGAAAGGCCGTGCCGCGGATGTCGAGCGGCAGGCCGTCCATGGGGCGCGCGGGCTCGTCGATCAGCCGAACCACCGCCTCGAGATGACCCTTCAGTCGCGCATCGCCGGGGTCCACCTCGGCCTCTGGGAAGCGCAGGGTGAAGCGCTCCATCAGGGCCTCCCCCGAGTCGCCCAACTCGATGGCGCAGACGCCCCGCTCGGTCGCCGCCACCAGCACCCAGCCCAGCGAGCAGGGGGCTGTCGCCGCCCTGATCGACAGCCCCGCGCCCTTGCCGCGCCACTGGCTGGGCGTGGCCCCGAAGCGGGCATGGGCCTTGTCGTAGAAGCGGCTGGGCGCGCCGTATCCGGAATCGTAGATGGCCTCGGTGATGCTGGCGCCCTCGGTCAGAGCCGCCTTGGCGCGGCGATCCCTGACCTCGGCGGCATAGGCGGCGGGCGTCACGCCCAGCCGCGCCTTGAACAGGCGGTGGAAGTGGTGTGGCGACAGACCCGCGCGCCGGGCCAGCTCGATCAGCGGCGGCGTCTCCTCGGCCGTCTCGATCAGGCGGCAGGCGCGCTCAATGGCCTCGTCGTCGGGCGCGGCCTCATCGGGGCGGCAGCGCAGGCAGGCGCGATAGCCGGCGGCCCGCGCCTCGGCCGTCGTCCAGAAGAAGCTGACGTTCTCCGGCTTGGGCATGCGCGCCGGACAGCCGGGACGACAGTAGATGCCGGTGGTCTTCACCGCGCCCACGAAGGCGCCGCGCATGGATTTGTCCTTGCGCGCAAAGGCGGCGTAGCAGGTCGCGTGGTCCAGGGGCTGGGCGGGCGTGTCGAGCATGGGCGCGTTCATGGCGCACACCCTAGGCCCGCCGGTCAAGCAGCGGCGTCCCGGCCCTTGCGGTCAATGTCCCTCGGCTAGACCTAGCGACCCCTCAGGGTTGCAGTGCTTGGGATGATGCCCTCAAGATAAGCCACAAGGGGGGACGGGTTCATGCAGCGAAGCGTCTTGATCTTGTGCGTGGCTATGGGATTGGGAGCGTGTGAGCGTATTCCAGGGACGGAGGCTCACACGATTGCGAAGGGCCAACGGGTAGCTGCAGACCTCCTGATAGATCCCTCGTCAGCACAGTTTCGACGCAGCGTCCTTAGAAAAGGTCCTGGTGACTCTGGCGGTGAGGGACCGCGACGCGTGGTGTGCGGGGAGATCAACGGGAAGAACCGCAATGGTGCATACGTCGGCTTTACTCGCTTTTTGGCCGACCCCGATGGCACCGAAGCGCTCCTAGAGCCCCTAGTCCTCTCATCAGAGGAGGAGCGCGACCGAGCAGCCGAGCGCTGCCGTAGGCACGAAGGCGAGCGCTTTTACAGCGAGGTCCAGAGAGACCTCGCCGTCATGGATTGCGAACGCGCAAGGGACCTTGCAGAAGAGTACGTTCAACTCGCCGAGTTCGATCTCACTTATGCGGCACTCTGCGAAGTCGACGAAGCAAACGATCGGGCCGATGGCCAGGCCGAGAGCGGTTCGACCAGCGAGAGCCGTTCCTAACCGAGGCTCACCCGCGAAAAGCCATTACAGCCTCGCGCGCACCTGGTCGGCCACCGCCTCGGCGGTGATGCCGAAGTGACGATACAGGTCGGGCGCCGGGGCGCTGGCGCCGAAGCTGGACATGCCGACAAAGCCGCCGTCCGTTCCGATGACCGCGTCCCAGCCCAGGCGCACGCCGGCCTCGATGGCCACGCGCACGCCGTCGCCGACGACCTCGTCGCGGTAAGCCTTGGGCTGGGCCAGGAACAGCTCCAGGCTGGGCACGGAGACGACGCGGGTGCGCACGCCCTCGGCCTCAAGCATGCGCTGGGCCTCCAGCGCGAGGGCCACCTCGGTCCCCGTGGCGAACAGGGTCGCCATGGCGGGGCCGGAGGCGGGCGCCAGCTCATAGGCGCCGTGGGCGCAGGGATTGCCCTGCATCGCGCGGGTGCGGACGCCCGGCGTCTTCTGCCGCGACAGGGCCAGCAGGGTCGGTCCGTCCCTGCGCTCCAGCGCCAGCTTCCAGCACTCCATGGTCTCGACCACGTCGGCGGGGCGGAAGACGCGCAGGTTCGGCATGGCGCGAAGGCTGGCCAGGTGCTCGACCGGCTGGTGCGTCGGGCCGTCCTCGCCCAGGCCGATGGAGTCGTGCGTCATCACATGCACCACCCGCACACCCATCAGGGCGCCCAGGCGGATGGCCGGGCGGCTGTAGTCCGAAAACACCATGAAGGTGCCGCCATAGGGGATGACCCCGCCGTGCAGGGCCATGCCGTTCATGGCGGCGGCCATGCCGTGCTCGCGCACGCCCCAGTTCACGTAGCGGCCGGCGTAGTCCGGCGCGTCAAAGGTCTGGGTTCCCTTGACGAAGGTGTTGTTCGAACCCGTCAGGTCGGCCGAGCCGCCGAACAGTTCCGGGACCTGGCCGAACAGGGCGTCCAGCGCCAGGCCCGAAGCCGCGCGCGTGGGCTGGGCCGTGCCCGCCGCAGTGTGCTCGGCGATGGCGGCGTCCAGCCGGGCGAAGGCGCCCTCGGGCAGGGCGCCGGAGACCGCACGCTCGAACTCGGCCGCACGGCCGCTGTCGGACAGGCGCGCCTGCCAGGCCTTGCGCAGGCGGGCGCCCTTGCGGCCCGCCGCCTTCCAGGCGCGCGCCACGTCCTCGGGAATTTCGAAGGGGTCGTGCTCCCAGCCGAGGCCCAGGCGGGTGGCGGCGATCTCGGCCGCGCCCAGGGCCGCGCCGTGGGTCTTGTGGCTGCCCTCCATGGTGGCGGCGCCGCGCCCAATGCGGGTGCGGCAGGCGATCAGGGTCGGCTTGTCCTGGCGCGTGGCCCAGGCCATGGCGCGGCGGATCTGGCCCTCGTCGTGGCCGTCGATGCGCTTGACCGCCCAGCCGCAGGCCTTGAAGCGCGCCAGCTGGTCGGTGGCGTCCGACAGGCTGACGGCGCCGTCGATGGTGATCTCGTTGTCGTCCCACAGCACCGTCAGTCGGTTCAGCTGATAACGCCCGGCCAGGGCGATGGCCTCCTGGCTGACGCCCTCCATCAGACAGCCGTCGCCGGCGATGACCCAGGTCCGGTGATCCACCAGCTCGGGGCCGAATCGGGCCGCCATATGGCGCTCGGCCATGGCCATGCCGACGGCGGTGGCCAGCCCCTGGCCCAGCGGCCCGGTGGTGGTCTCGACGCCCGGCGTGTGGCCGTACTCGGGGTGGCCCGGCGTGTTCGAGCCCAGCTGACGGAAATCGGCCAGCGACTGGCTCGTGACGCCCTTGTATCCGGTCAGGTGCAGCAGGGCGTAGATCAGCATGGAGCCGTGGCCGGCTGACAGCACGAAGCGGTCGCGGTCGGCCCAGGCGGGCTGGCTTGCGTCGTACTTCAAGAACCTGGTGAACAGCACCGTCGCCACGTCGGCCATGCCCATGGGCATGCCGGGATGGCCTGAGTTCGCCTTTTCGACGGCGTCCATGGCCAGCACGCGGATGGCGTCGGCCATGCGGCGGGTCGAAGGTTTCGTGGACGTGGCGGCCATGGGGCGACCCCTTCGGTCTGGAGCGACGACTCTCGCGAAAGGGGCGCTTTACCCCAAGCGTCCGACAGGCTCTAGTAAGGGCCGCCCGAAACTGGCGGGATTCCTTGGACGCATCGCCATGACCCAGGCCACGGTCACTCCATCCTTGGACGAGGCCGCCCAGCGGCTGAACCGCGCCGTCGCCGCCCTGGAGGCGCGCGCCCGCGCCCTCAAGGCCGCCAAGGTCGCGCCGCCCGAAGACGACCTTTTCGCCGCCTCGCCCCAGGCCAATGGTCAAGACCCGGCCCTGCGCCAGGCGGCGGAAGAGGCCTCGGCCGCCCTGGCCGACGCCATCGCCGAGATCGAGCAGATGAAGCAGGGAGCCGTCTGATGGCGACGGTCTCTGTCCAGGTGAACGGCCGCACCTATCCGGTGGGCTGCGCCGACGGCCAGGAGCAGCGCGTGACGGCCCTGGCCGGCCGCTTCGACGCCGAGGTGCGCAAGGTCGCCGCCGAGGTGGGCCAGGTGGGCGAGATCCGCCTGTTTCTGATGGCGGCCCTGATCCTGGCCGACCAGCTGGCCGAGGCCGACGCCCGCGTGCTCAACGCCACCGCCGCCTTGCCCTCTAGCGCGGGCGACGGCGACGCCCGCGCCGCCGAGGCCCTCAATCGCGCCGCCGACGCCATCGAGAAGCTGACTGCGGGACTTTAGTCCGGGCGAAATCTCACCACGAAAAAGGGCGGCCCGCTCGGAGCCGCCCTTGATCAGTCGCAGATATGCGCCGCGCCTCAGCGGTGCATGACTTCCGAGATGGTCAGGGTGGCCGGCTCGATCGAGTTGCGGCCATAGGTGCCGATCCAGATGTCGTACTGGCCCGACTGCGGCTTGGCGAAGGCGACCCAGGGGTTCAGCCCCTCGCCGCTGTCGTCGTCGCAGTACCAGGTGCCGTCCGGCGCGTTGACCACCAGCGTCACGTCGGCGCTGGCGTGGGCCGAGATCCACAGGGGCAGGCTGGAGCCGGCCGTGTAGTTCAGGCGCACGTCGGGCGCGTTGGCGATCCAGCCCTGGCAGCTGTCGAAGCGGGTGGTGGCGTCGATGCCGCCGCCGGACCGCACCGACACGTCGTACGGGTCGGGCTGGAAGCCGGCGCGCAGGTTGACCGTGCCGTAGGTCGGGTTGCCCGTATAGTCCTGGGCTGCGGCGGCGCCGGCGCAAAGGCCCGCGGCCAGCAGAATGGCGGTGAAGGTGCGCATTGTGGTGATCCCCTATGTGGCCGCGCTCGCGGCGGTCCTGAAACGACGCCCCTGGAAAACACTCCTGTCGTTGATCGCGATCAAACCGCAAAGCCTCGGTCTTGAAAAGCGGCGGGCGGCGGAAGTCGTCGGAAACCCGCGTTTTTTGGGCCAGGTGTGTGCGACATTCCATACTCCGGCTGCGGTTGCGGTTGACCGCCGCCCGCCCGCCTTGCCATTCAGGGGATCAGTCGCAGGGAATCCGCTTCGCCATGAAGATGAGCACGCGCATCGGACGCGAGACCGCCTTCATCAAGGGAATCTCGCGCCTGTTCCGTCGCATCCGGCCCATCAGGCCCGACGGGACGGACCTGGTCTGCGACGACTGGGAAGAGGCGGTGGACCGCTGGCCCGAGAACGTCGCGGTCATCGGCGAGGACCGCCAGGTCACCTATCGCGAGCTGGACCTGATGGCCAACCGCTTCGGCCACTGGGCCAAGGGGCGCGGCCTTAGGAAGGGCGACGTCATCGCCCTGATGATCCCGAACCGCATCGAGTATCTGGCCGCCTGGATCGGCTTCTCCAAGGTCGGCGTGGTCACCGCCCTGGTGAACACCAACCTGACTGGTCAGGCCCTGGCCCACTGCCTCAAGATCGTCGGCGCCCGGCACCTGATCTGCGACTTCGAGACCTTCGAGGCGGGGGAAGAGGCGAAGGGCCGCATCACCGATCGCACCATCTCGCTGTGGGTGCTGGGCCTGCGGGCCGAGGACGAGACCAGCGAGCGCCGCGGCCTGGACACCCCGGTCAAGGGCGCCAGCGCCGTGCGGCCCGACCGGTCGCAGCGGGCCGGCATGACCAACAAGGACCTGGCCCTCTACATCTACACCTCGGGGACCACCGGCCTGCCCAAGGCCGCGCGCATCACGCACCAGCGGGCGCGCCTGTACATGCGCGCCTTCGCCGGAGCCACGGACGCGAACCAGACTGACCGCATCTACTGCGTCCTGCCGCTCTATCATTCCACCGGCGGCCTGTGCGGCGTCGGCGCGGCGCTGCTGAACGGGGGCGCCGTGGTGCTGCGCCGCCGCTTCTCGGCCAGCCAGTTCTGGACCGATGTGGCCGAAAAGGGCTGCACCATGTTCGTCTACATCGGCGAGCTGTGCCGCTATCTCCTGAACTCGCCGCCGCACCCGCTGGAGCGCCAGCATCGCTTACGCTTCGCCTTTGGCAACGGCCTGCGGCCCGAGGTCTGGCCCGCCTTCCAGGAACGCTTCGCCATACCGCGCATCATGGAGTTCTACGGCTCCACCGAGGGCAACGCCTCGCTGTTCAACTTCGACGGCAAGCCGGGCGCCATCGGCCGCATTCCCTGGTACCTCAAGAGCCGCATCAATGTGCGTCTGGTGCGCATGGACGAAGCGCATGCCGAGCCGCTGCGGGGCGCTGACGGCCTGTGTCGCGAAGCCGCTCCGGGCGAGATCGGCGAGGCCATCGGCCGCATCGGCGAGGGCGCCAAGTTCGAGTTCGGCGGCTATGCCGACCGCGCCGCCTCCGAGAAGAAGGTGCTCGAGGACGTCTTCAAGAAGGGCGACCGCTGGTTCCGCACGGGCGACCTGATGCGCATGGACCGGGACGGGTACTTCTACTTCGTCGACCGCATGGGCGACACCTTCCGCTGGAAGGGCGAGAACGTCTCCACCACCGAGGTGGCCGAGCGGCTGTCCGGCGCGCCGGGCGTGCAGGAGGTCATCGCCTACGGCGTTCCGGTCGAGGGGGCCGAGGGCAAGGCCGGCATGGTGGCCCTGCGCATCGACGGAAAGTTCGACCCCGCCGCCTTCGGTGAGCACGCCGACCGCGAGCTGCCGCCCTACGCCCGCCCGGCCTTCGTGCGCCTGCTCAGGAACGCGCCGGACACCACCGGCACCTTCAAGTACCGCAAGGTCGATCTGGAGCGCGAAGGCTGGTCCGAAGACGTGACCGATCCGCTCTATGTGCGCTCGGGCGACAAGTACGCCAAGCTGACCCCGGCGGCGCGCCGCAAGCTGGCCGAGGGCGCCCTGCGCCTTTGATAAGGCGGGGGTTCCGCCCCTGAGACGACCCGCCGCACCGCGCGGCCCCCTCAGCGCCCCATTTGCCCGGCACAACGACGTTCTCGCGAGCGGCCACACCTCTTGGCTCTCGCAATAGCTTGACAATCGTAGCGTTTTTAAGAGGCGTTTCTCCTTGAACAGCCCCACGAAAATCCTCGCGGCCTTTCTGGCCGTGACCGCCTCCGTCGTCGCCATCGGCGCCGCCTCGGCCCAGGTGCGCGAGCCCGGCTCGCCCATGCAGAAGGCCGTGGCCTTCCTGACCAAGCCCGCGCCCAAGACCGAGCTGGTGGCCGTGACCGCCTATGTCGGCAAGGACGTGGACGGCGACGGTGCGGCCGACTTCGTCAATCCCACGGGCAAGTCCGTGCGCCGGCACGACAGCTTCGGCCAAGGCCATTTCCACGCCTCGCGCGACGGCGGTTCGCGCCGCCACGCGGGCGTCGACTATCTGGCGGACGCCGGCCAGGCGGCCCAGGCGCCCATCTCAGGCTACGTCACCAAGATCGGCCAGACCTACGGCGATACGGCTCGCTACAAGTATGTCGAGATCAGCAATCCCGCCCTCGGCTATTCCGCGCGGGTCTTCTACGTGAACCCCACGGTCCAGGTCGGCCAGGCCGTCCGCGTCGGTCAGAGCGTGGGGCGCGTGCAGTCGCTGCAGGGGCGCTATCCCGGCATTTCGGACCACGTCCACCTGGAGGTGGCGCGCGCCGGCCGTCCGCTGGACGCCGCCACCCTGATCGCCGAGCAGACCCGCATGGTCGAGGTGCCGGCCTAAGGCTCAGCGAACATAGCGCTGAACCCGCTCACGGGGTTGATCGAGCTTGCCGGTGTAGTGAACCAGCCGGCCCTGGGTGTCGAAGCCCGCCACCGAATAGAAGTAGCCGTCCGGGCGCGACGGGTCGGCCATGGTCGAGACCAGATCCAGCCCTCCGCCGGGCCGGCACATCACGTGATGCAGCGCGATGGGATGGGCCAGCAGGTCGGCGGCGAAGGCCGAGGCTTCGTCATAGGTGCTGCTTTGGGCGCCCCACTGGACCTCTATGGTTCGGGGCTCATGGAAGACGCGCATCGTCACCCGGGCGACCAATCCATCGCACAGCCCTTCGTGGATGCGCACCTCATCCGCCGAGTCGCGGGAATGCCGCGCCGTGACGATGATGCGGTCAGGCGGGGCGGGCTGCGCGGCCGCGGCAGGCGCCGTCGCTCCAGTCAGGCCCAGCATCAGCCATAGCATGGGCCCGTCTCCTCTCTGGCGCGCGGGGGTGGCGTCCCTCATGGGCGTGGCAAGCTCTCTGGCGTCTCTTCGTAGGCGCCGCGGTACACGACGCTCATGCTTGCGACCTCATAGGTCAACATGGACCAGACCACACGGCCGTCCGGTCCCCGCACGGTCGCCACACGCACCGATATATCGCCGCTGGCTTCGCAGTTGATGTAGACGCCGGCCGGCGCGCCGGGGCTGAAGGTCTCTCGTTCGAATTGCGTTTCGGCCGGGAAGGTCGGCGTCCGGCCGTCCACCGTCAGCCGCGCGTCGGTGGCCATATGATCCCACCGCAGGACGAGATGGTGGTCGCCGCAGCGGCCCTCCGCGCTCATGAAGCGGTCGGACGCCGCGTGGCCGCGATCAGCTGTGATGGTGATTACTGGATCGGGCGGCGCAGGCAGCATGCGATCGTTTCACCAGCTTATCAGGCCCATGCGCCCATCGCGAAACCAGACCGCGGCCTCGCTCGCACGGCCGTTTTCGTCCTGCCCCAGGATCCGGACACTCTCGTAAGGGCCGTCAGCACAGCCCACCTCGACACGCGTGAGGAACTTCATGCGCTCACTGATGAGGGCGTTCCATGCAGCGAGGTCTGCTGCGTCAGCACTACTGTCGGCGCCCCTCCATGCCAGAACCCTGAGTCCGTCGCTGTCCTGGGCGAGGTCCAGGCGCATTCGATGGCCGCGGCAGAGGTATCTGCCGGTGAAGCTCAGCCTCGTCCCTGTGAAATTCAGGTTGCGGCGATGCTCGCGCACCTCGGTCGGGACGTCTGTGTCTATCTGATACGGCGGAGTCCCGCGCGGCAGAGGCTCGCCACTAACCAATAAGACGAGGGCTATCGCAATCATGGGGTCTCGTTACCACAGGTCCCGCCGGTATTTGTGGCCTGGGTCTGACGGGCTCCGGCGGTGTTCTGGTACATGTCGTACTCGTACTCATCGCCTCCATGGACGATGTAAATTCGCATCATTGCTGAACTTGCGCCCTGAGACACCATGAAGTCTGGCCACTGCCAGTCACCGGAATTGGGCAGATGATGACTGTCAGTGGGTTGCACCGTAACCCACACGCCAGGGGAGATCTCGCGCTCTGTAGGATGGCTATGAACGACACCGACCACCTGAGACCAGGACGTCAGCCCGAAATCTCCAGGTTGTGAAGCTGGGTTTAGCGCCGTCCATCCGCTGTTCGTTCCCGGCATGAGCGTTGTGCGCTGCAGCTGTCCATTAGCGTCCCGATAGATCAGCGCACCATACTCGCGCCGGTCACTATCGGGCATGTTGCGTATCTCGTCGCGAATGCTTCGGGCCAGTTCATCCGCCCGGCGGTCGTCGCATTCACTCCAGCCTTCCGGCCGCTCGGGAAGGGGCGGCGCATTCGGATCCAGCTGATCCACGTCGCTATCGGGACTGCCGGGCCCGCCGCCTCCGCCGCCGCCGCCGCCATCCCAGGGCGTGATCGGGTTGCCGGTGACCGTTATGCCATCGACCTCGGTGACGTCGTCATCCTCGTCGTTCCAGCTGAACTGCGGTCCGTCGTCAGTCCACGCCGGGGACTTGGCCGTGGCGGCGTAGGGATCGGCCGGAGGCGGCGCTTCCGCCAAGGGTGAGTTGACATCGATCCAGGCGTCCTGAAGCCCGTGGGGCCGCCAGCCGCCATCCTCGAACCACCAGTCGGACATGATCTACCTCCCTCAGCCTGTGCGGGGAGGCTCACACGAGGGAGAGGGGACTGCAACCATCGCGCGAGCAATGTCCACAGCGTGGAGTTTAGCTACTCGCCCGCCGGTTCGGCCTCGCGCCAGTAGGGCTCGACCTGGCCCTTCAGCTTGATGGTCATGGGCAGGCCCTTGCGGTCCAGCGCCTTGCCGGCCAGTACGCGGATCCAGCCCTCGGAGACGCAGTACTCCTCGACGTTGGTCTTTTCCTGGCCGTTGAAGCGGATGCCCACGCCGCGCTCCAGCACGGCTTCGTCGAAGAAGGGCTGGCCGGGGCTGGCGCACAGGCGGTCGGGGGGCGTGTCGGACATAAGTCGTCAGATAGCCGGGTCCGCCCCGCTCGCCAAGGCCGCCTTCTGCTCGCCCCGGTTCAGTATGGTGGTGGCCGCCAGGTCGGCGCTGACATTGCCGACGGTGCGGAAGATGTCCGGCGCCACCTCCACCGCCAGCAGCAGCGGCAGCAGGTCGATGGGCACGCCCATGGCCACGCAGATGGGCGCCATGCTGATGTAGAAGGACACCTGCCCGGGCAGGCCCACCGACGAGATCGACACCGCCAGGGCCACCAACCCCGCCGCGATCATCTGGGGCAGGCCCACCTCGATGCCCATGACGTGGGCGATGAACAGGGCCACCGTCAGGTTCACCGCCGGGCTGGTCATGCGGAACACGGCCACCGCCAGCGGCAGGGTCAGGCCCGCCACCCGCTCCGGCACGCCCAGCTCATCGACCGCGCGCTCCACCATGACCGGCAGGGTCCCCAGCGAGGACTGGGTCGAGAAGGCCACCGCCTGGGCCGGGGCGATGGCGCGCGCGAACCGGGGCAGGGGCACGCCCCCGAACGCCGCGGCCAGCGGATAGGCCGTCAGCGCCACCAGAATGCCCGCCCCGCAGGCCAGCACCACATAGTGGCCGATGGCGCCCGAGGACTCGAACCCCCCCGATAGGCCCAGCGTCATGGCCAGGGCGAAGACGCCCACGGGCGCCGCCCACAGCACCCAGCGCACCACCACGATCATGGCCTCGGCTATTGCCTCGAAGAAACCGACCAGCAGACGCCGCTGATCTTCCCTCAGGCGCGTGACGGCGAAACCGAAGAAGACCCCGAACACCACCAGCGGCAGCATGGCCGTCTCGGCCGCGGCCTTGACCGGGTTGCCGGGCGCCAGCGAGGTCAGCCAGGTGGCGAAGTCAGGCGCGTTGACCTGGGGCGCATCGCCGGCCGCCCCGGCCACCAGGGCCGCGGCCGCGCCCGCATCCACCGGCCACAGCCGCAGGGCCAGCGGAATGACGATGAAGGTCGCCACCACCGTCGCGCTGAGCAGGGTCAGGAACAGGATCACCGCCCGCCGCGTCAGCCGCCCGCTGGCCGCCGCGTCCGCCATGGAGGCGATGCCCGTGATCAGCAGGGCCAGCACCAGCGGCACCACCGTCATCTGCAGCCCTGACAGCCACAGGCTTCCCACGGCCCGCACCGAGGCGGTCAGCCAGTCCGGGGCGGTGTTCAGACCCTTCAGCCAGGCCCCGATGACCAGGCCCAGGATCAGCGCGGTCAGCACGCGCACGCTCAGGGATCGGAACAGGCGCGTCATCTGGGGCTCCCCGCGGAATGGTCCAGCCACTTAAGCACGCCCTCGGCGGCGGCCAAGCCCGTCGCGAAACAGGCCTGGAGCAGATAGCCCCCGGTCGGCGCCTCCCAGTCCAGCATCTCACCGCAGACGAAGACGCCCGGCAGGCGCTTCAGCATCAGGCTCTCGTCCACCTCGCTGAAGGCCACCCCGCCCGCCGACGAGATGGCCCGCTCCAGCCCCTCGACTCCCACGACCGTGAGGGGCAGCGCCTTGATCCGGGCCGCCAGGGCCTGAGGGTCGCGCGGCGGCTCGCCCGCCTCGCGCAGCAGGCCGATGGCCTCAGGCGACAGGCCGGCCGCCTTCCTCAGCCGGTTCGACAGGGACTCGCCCGGCTTCGTCCGCGCCAGCCGCGCGGCCAGCACGGCCGCCTCCAGGTCGGGCTTCAGATCAAGCATCAGCACCGTCTCGCCGCCGCCGGCCAGCGCCTCGCGCGCCCGCGCCGCCAGGGCGTAGATCCCGCCGCCCTCCAACCCTCGCCGGGTGATGACGGCCTCGGCGCGCGTGGTCTGGCCGCCCAGGCGCATGGCCACGCCCTTCAGGGGCCGCCCCGCGAAGCGTTCGGCGAAGGCCGGGCTCCAGTCCAGGCGCAGGCCCATATTGGCGGGCTGAAGATCGCGCACCTCGACGCCGCGCGCCCGCAGCAGGTCCGCCCAGGCGCCGTCCGATCCCAGCCGCGGCCAGCTGGCGCCGCCCAGGGCCAGCGCCACCGCGTCCGCACCCTGCGCCGCTCCGCCCTCGAAGCTCAGCCGCCCCTGGTCGTCCCAGCCGGTCCAGCGGCTGCGTGTGCGAACCTCGACCCCCAAGCCCTCCAGCCGCGCCAGCCACGCCCGCAGCAGGGGCGACGCCTTCATGGCGGTCGGGAACACCCGCCCGCTCGATCCGACGAAGGTCTCCTGACCCAGCCCCCCGGCCCAGGCGCGCAAGGCCGCTGGATCGAGCGCGCGCACCATCGGCTCCAGCACCGCCTGCGCCTCGCCGTAGCGGGACAGGAACCGCTCCAGATCCTCCGAATGGGTCAGGTTCAGCCCGCCGCGGCCCGCCATCAGGAACTTGCGCGCTGCGGACGGCATCTGCTCGTGAACGGTCACGGCCAGCCCGGCCTCGGCCAGCCGCTCGGCCGCCTTCAGGCCGGCGGGTCCGGCTCCGATGATGGCGACAGTCTTCAGGCGGCGATCCCCGGCTCAGCGTTCAGGCTGAGGCGGGAAGTACAGCTTCGAGGTGTCGTAGCCCAGCGCTTCCGCGCGCGCCGTCAGTTCGCGCCTCAGCGCGTCGCTGATCTGCGGATCGCGGGTGAAGATGTTCAGCTCGCCGAAATCGGGCGTCACGCTGATGAACCAGCTGTAGTCGGGCGCCACGGCGGCGACCCAGGTCTCGCGGCTGACAAAGGGCAGATAGGTCACCCGGATGCGGGCGTCGCGGCCGGGGTCCAGGATGCGGCCCTCGCCCTCCACCGCCTTCTCGCGGCCGTCGACCGTGTCGATCCGGCAGGAGTCGCGGACCTCGACCGTATTGGGGCCCGTCCAGGCGCCATAGCGGGTGATCCCCGCCACGCAGCCGCGTGTCAGCCAGGTGGGCCGATAGGCGATCTCGTGCCAGTCGCCGGTGTAGAGCCGCGTCCGGTCGATCTGCGGCACGGGCGGCGGGGCGCCGCCGGGTCCGCGCGCCGTGATGCAGCCGGTCAGGGCCAGGCTGGCGACGAGCGCCAGGGCGGGGACCAAGGGGGATTTCCGGTGCATGTACGCCTCCTGTCGGCTGGACATGGCTCCATACGTCGTTACGCAAGCTTGAGTTCACCGCCCGCCGCCCCACATTGGGCGCTCGCGATTCCACTGGGGGTTACATGGCCGCGCCGCCCGTCCTGTCGATCACGGGACTGACCAAGACCTACGCCTCGGGCCTCCAGGCCCTGAAGCCCGTCGATCTTCAGATCAGCAAGGGCGAGATCTTCGCCCTGCTGGGGCCGAACGGCGCCGGCAAGACCACCCTGATCAGCATCGTCTGCGGCATCGTCACGCCCTCGGGCGGCAAGGTGCTGGTCGACGGCTGCGACATCATCGAGGACTACCGCGGCGCGCGTCAGAAGATCGGCCTGGTGCCCCAGGAGCTGACCACCGACGCCTTTGAGACGGTCTTGGCCACCGTCACCTTCAGCCGCGGGCTGTTCGGCAAGGCGCCGAACCCCGCCCACATCGAAAAGGTGCTCCGCTCGCTCAGCCTGTGGGACAAGCGCAACTCAAAGATCATGACCCTGTCCGGCGGCATGAAGCGCCGGGTCCTGATCGCCAAGGCCCTGTCGCACGAGCCGGAAATCCTGTTCCTGGACGAGCCCACCGCCGGCGTCGACGTGGAGCTGCGCCGCGACATGTGGGCCCTGGTGCGGGAGCTGCGCGACCAGGGCGTGACCATCATCCTGACCACCCACTACATCGAGGAGGCCGAGGAGATGGCCGACCGGGTGGGCGTGATCTCCAAGGGCGAGCTGATCCTGGTCGAGGACAAGACCACCCTGATGCAGAAGCTAGGCAAGAAGCAGCTGACCCTCAACCTGCAGGAGCCGCTGGAGGCCCTGCCGGAGGGCCTGTCGGAATGGCCCCTGGAACTGGCCGCCGAGGGCCACGAAATCCGCTACGTCTTCGACGCCAACGCCGAGCGGACGGGGGTCCCGTCCCTGCTTCGCCGTCTGGCCGATCTGGGCATCGGCTTCAAGGATCTGAACACCACCCAGAGCTCGCTCGAGGACATCTTCGTCAGCCTGGTCCACGAAGAGGGGAGGGCCGCCTGATGAGCTTCAACGGATACGGAGTCTGGGCCATCTACCGCTTCGAGATGGCGCGCGCCCTGCGCACCGTGTGGCAGTCGATCGTCACGCCGGTCATCACCACGGCGCTCTATTTCGTGGTGTTCGGCTCGGCCATCGGCAGCCGCATGACCGAGATCGACGGCACGGCCTACGGCGCCTTCATCGTGCCGGGCCTGATCATGCTCAGCCTGTTCACCCAGTCGATCTTCAACGCCTCCTTCGGCATCTACTTCCCCAAGTTCACGGGCACCATCTACGAGATGCTGTCCGCCCCGGTCAGTCCGCTGGAGATCGTGCTGGGCTATGTGGGCGCCGCGGCCACCAAGTCGGTGGTGCTGGGCCTCATCATCCTGGCGACGGCGGCCTTCTTCGTGCCCCTGCAGATCCTGCATCCCATGGCCATGCTGGCCATGCTGGTGCTGATCGCCGTCACCTTCTCGCTGTTCGGCTTCATCATCGGAGTGTGGGCCCAAAGCTTCGAGCAGCTGCAATTCATCCCCATGCTGATCGTCACGCCCCTGACCTTCCTGGGCGGGTCCTTCTATTCGATCGACATGCTGCCGCCAGTGTGGCGCACCATCACCCTGTTCAACCCGGTGGTCTATCTGATCTCGGGTTTCCGCTGGACCTTCTTCGGCCAGGGCGATGTGAGCCTGGTCTGGAGCCTTGTGGCCACCGGCGGCTTCCTGCTGACCTGCCTGGGCGTGATCGCCTGGATCTTCCGCACGGGCTATCGGCTGAAGACCTGATCCGGCGGCGGGTTCGCCCAAAAATGGGCGCGGTTGGGCGCCAGCGTGGAACGCGGGGGAGCCGTTCGACGCTGACACGTGAGGCCCCCCATGACCCCGCGCGCTCCCAATCCCTATCGGCCCATGATCGAGTGGCGCCCCATGCCGCGCCCGACGCTCAGCTTCGGCGAGCACACGCCGGGCGTCGGCGCGCTCGACTGGCGGGCGCGCCCCACGGCGGTGCCCTCCGCGGCGCCGGAGCCTTCGGCCCGTCCGCCCGAGCCGCGCAGCTTCGCCGAGGCCGAGCCGGTCGAGGTCGCCGAGATCGCCGAGATCGCCGAGGCGCCCGCCGCCGCTCCGATCGGCTCAAGCCTGACCCGGCCCGCTCGGCGATCGCTGCTGTGGGGCGGGGCCGCCGCCGGCGCCGTGGCCGTGGCGGGCCTGTTCTGGATCGGCGCCCAGCGTGCCGATCAGCCCTCGCCGACGGCGCCGGCGACCGTCTCCCAACCGGTCCCCGCTCCAGCCGCCGCCCCGCGTGAGCCGGTCCTGTCCGCCTCCGGATCAACCGCGGCCGGCTCGGACGCCCTCCCCGGGCCCGCACCCGAATCCCGCCCCGCGACGGGCGATAGGCTCCCGACGCCTGAGCCCCGTCCCCCGGTCGCGCGCCAACCCGCCCGCGCACCGGCTTCTGAGCGCCCGGCCCCTCAGGCGGCCGCGGAGACGCAGGCCCAGCCGCCGCAGCCCATTCTGATCCCCTCGGCCCCGCCGGTGGAAACGCCCGCACCCCCGCCCATACCCACGGTCAGCGCGCCGGCCTCCCAGGCGCCGTCCGATCCCGATGCGCCGGTCACGACCCGCCCGGCTGAGATCACGCCGGCCGATCAGGGCTGAAGGATCGCCCGCGCCGTCTCCATCGCCTCGCCATAGGCGCGCCAGCGTCCGACCGAGCTGCGATAGATCGGCCTGCGCACCTGGGCGGCGCTGGCGCTGTCGACCGGGGCCTTGTTCTCGTGGAAGTCCAGGCAGGCCGGATCGAAGGGCAGGCCGCAGAAGTCGAGCAGGCGACGGGTCTCGCCCTCCTGGTCCTCGACCATCTGCTCATAGACGGCCTCGGCATAGCGCTCGGGCGGCAGCGTCGCCTTCAGGTGGTCGGCCAGATCGTTGAAGCCCTTCACGAAGCGCGCCGTCTGCTCCAGGTCGAAGGTGAAGTCGTAGTTGTTGAAGCGCGTGGTGAACTTCTGGCGGAAGATGGCCAGGCAGCTGTCCATGGGATCACGGCGCAGGCAGATGATCCTCGCCTCGGGCAGGGCCTTCAGGATCAGCCCGGCATAGATGACGTTCAGCGGCGTCTTGTCGATCAGCCACCGCACCTGGCCGTCCGCCGTCCAGGCCGCGCGGCTCTGGCGGCGGTAGGCTTCGCCCAGCGCGGCCAGGTGCTGAGCCGGCGCAGCGGCGGCGGCCCGCAGGATGGCCGCATCGGCGAGGCGGCGCCCGCCGGTCCTCGCCAGCTGCCGCACCAGAAGGCCCAGGGTCGGCGGCTCGCCCAGGGACTGCACCTCTGGGTGGCTCGACAGGATGCGGTCCACCAGCGTCGTGCCTGATCGGGGCAGGCCCAGCACGAACAGCGGACGGGGCAGGGGGGCCTCGGCCGGCGCGGCGAAGGGCGGCCGGGCGATCTCGATCGCGGCCTTCAGCATCTCGGCGTCGGCGTCCGCGTCGTTCTTCACCTGGGCCGCCTTGCCGGCCTTGGCCTTCAGCAGCCAGGCCATGGCGGACGCGGGATCGCCCATGTCTTCGTGGGTCTTGGCCAGGGCGTGCCCGATATGCAGCCGCCGCTCGGGGTCGGTGGTCGCGCCGAACAGCTTCTCCAGCTGCGGAATGAAGTTGTTGTCCTCAGTCTGCTTCACCATGCCGACCAGGGCGGAATAGGCGGCGTCGTTGCGCGGATCGGTCTCGATGGCCTTGCGAAAGGCGGCCTCCGACGCGGCCAGGTCGCCCATGTGCTGCTCGGACCAGCCCAGGTTCAGCCACAGGCCGGACCGCTTCGGCGCGCCCTGCGTCGCCGCCCGGAACAGCTCGCGCGCCTGGGCGTGGGCCCCGGTGCGGTTGAACACCACGGCCAGGCTGTCCAGCGCCTCCACGTCGACGCCGGATCGGTCCTTGGGCAGCCGGCTCCAGGCCCGTTCGGCCGCCTGCCGCGCCGCGAGCGGATCGTTGCGCACGAAGTGCAGCCGCGCCTGGAAGGCATGAGCCTCCGGCGACCGGTCCGAGGCCGCGACGGCCCGGCCCAGGAACTCCTCGGCCTCCTTCAGGGCCCCGGACATCAGCGCCGCCTGACCCAACAGCGTCCAGGCGGCGGCGTCGTTCGGATCGGTCCCAAGGGCGCGACGGCACAGAGCCTGCACGTCGCGGAGCCGGCCTTCGCTCAGGGCGCGCCGGGCGGGCGCCAGGTCGGATCGGGGCGGGGCAGGGGCCATGCGGGGGGTTTCCGACGATTTCGCCCGCCTCGCAACCCGGCCCAGCAACCCGGCCCTGCGAGCCGGCCCGCAAGGGCGGCGCCCTCTTGGCCATTGAGCTTGGCCGCCGCCCTGCTACGACTCTCTCCCGGCAGATGGAGGAACGGCCATGGCGATCACGCGACGCACCACTCTGGGATGGCTGACGGCGGGCGCGGCCAGCGCCCCGCTGTTGTCGGCCTGCGCGACCGCGCCTGTGGTCCCTTCCGGCTCGGACAGCGCCTTCGGCCAGATCGCCGCCCAGTGGCTGGACGAGAGCCTGCGCCTGTCGCCGGTGGCCGCCACCGGCCTGGGCGACCATCGTTTCGATCATCTCGTGGACGACGTCTCCACCGCCGGCCGCGCCGCCCAGGTGAACCTGGCCCGCAGCGTGCTGACCCGACTTGACGCCCTTCCCAGCGAAGGCCTCAGCCGCGCCGATCAGGTGGACGCCGCCCTGCTGCGCCAGAACCTTCGGGCCCAGATCTGGTCCGACGCCGAGCTTCAGTCCTGGGCCTGGGATCCGCTGACCTACGCCGCCACGGCGGGCGGGGCGCTTTACAGCCTGCAGGCGCGAGAGTTCGCACCCCTGCCGGACCGGCTGCGCTCGGCCACGGCGCGCATGCGCGCCCTGCCGGCCCTGCTGGCCGAGAGCCGCCGCCAGCTTCAGCCCGCGCGCGTGCCCGAGATTCACGCCACCACCGCCGTCGGTCAGAACCGCGGCCTGCACAGCCTGGTCGACGGCTTCACCGCCGAGGCGAACGCGCTTCAGGGCGCCGAGCGCGAGGCCCTGCTGTCGGCGGCGGCCCAGCTCAAGGCCGCGGTGGACGAACACCAGCGCTGGCTCGAAACCGAGCTGGTCCCCAACGCGCGCGGAAACTGGCGAATCGGCGCCCGCCTCTACGATCAGAAGCTGGCCTACGCCCTGAACTCGGACCTGACCCGCCAGGAGATCGTTCGCCGGGGCGAGCGGGCCCTGGCCGACACCCGCGCCCAGATGTACGTGCTGGCGACCCGCATCCTGGCGGGCCGTCCCGGCGCGCCCGAGACCCCGGCGAACCCCAATGCCGATCAGCAGCAGCACGCCATCGAGGCGGCGCTCGAGCTGGCCTACGCCGAAAAGCCCGGACGCAACGCCATCGTCTCCACCGCCGAGGCCATGCTGGAGCAGACCACCGCCTTCGTGCGCGAAAAGGATCTGGTCACGGTGCCGAACGACCCGATCCGCATCGGCCTGGTGCCCGAGTTCCAGCGCGGCGTGGCCCTCGCCTATTGCGATGCGCCGGGCCCGCTCGATCGCGGCCAGGCCACCTACTACAAGATCGCGCCCCTGCCCGAGGACTGGACCGACGCCCAGGTCGACAGCTTCCTGCGCGAATACAACCTGCGCTCCATGCAGGAGCTGACCATCCACGAGGCCATGCCCGGCCACTACCTGCAGCTGGCCCACTCCAACCGCTACCCATCGGTCATCCGCGCCGTTCTGGGCTCGGGCACCTTCACCGAGGGCTGGGCCTGCTACGCCCAGGACGTCATGGCCGAGGCCGGCTATCTCGGCGGCGAGGACCTCTATCAGCTGGTGCACCTGAAGTGGGTGCTGCGCATGATCGCCAACGCCATGCTCGACCCCGCCGTCCACGCGGGCGACATGACGCGGGACCAGGCCATCGACCTGATGGTGCGCGGGACCTTCCAGCAGGAGCGCGAGGCCGCCGGCAAGTGGACCCGCGCCCAGCTGTCCTCGGCCCAGCTGCCCACCTACTTCGTCGGCTGGGAAGAACACTGGGAGGCCCGCCGCGCCGCCGAGCGCGCCTGGGGTTCAGGCTTCAACCTGAAGCGCTACCACGACGGCCTGCTCAGCTTCGGCTCGCCGCCGGTGCGCTACGCCAGGGCCCTTCTGCTGGACGAGGCGATCCCGGCCTAGCCCTTCGCCTCGGGCTTGAACGGCACATAGCCCCGCTCGACCGCGCGGCGCAGGCCCTCGTAGGCCTCGGCCAGCTCCTCATAGGTCTGGCGCAGGCTGCTCAGCCGCACGGCCTGGTCCGGCCGGATCGGTCGGCCCGGATCGCTCATCAGCAGGGCCTCGTTGATCCACTGCGCCCGCGCCTGGGCGCAGGCCACGGCCATGCGCTGGAAGCCGCGCGCGTCGGCGTGGCGCAGGATCTGGCCCATGACCTCGCGGTTGGCCACGTAGGCGGCGTAGTCGATCTGCTCCAGCTGGCCGCGCAGGCGGCGCTGCTCCTGCGGATCGATGTCCTGCGGCTCGAAGTGGTCGGTGACCCGGCGATAGGTCGAGGTGACGGTTGTGGCCATGACGCGATGCCCAGACAGACCTGTTCAACAGGAGGCTGCGCCGCGCCGGTTAACGAGCCGTGAGCGGGCTCAGCGCCGCCGCAGGGTCCAGTCGATGGTCCCCGTCCCCGAGCGGCCCACGAACTGCGGCCCCTCCAGGGTCAGCATCGCCTGGCCGCCCGAGCCGTCGCTCAGCGTCAGGTCTGGCGCCGCATAGCTCCACCGCGTGAACGGCTGGGGCAGGGCGGTCTCGCAGCCGGCCCCCATGCGCACCCCGCCGCCCGGCTCCAGCGCCAGGTTGCAGGCCTCTCCGCCCCGGCCCGACAGGACGTAGTCGCCCCGAATGGCGGCCTGGTCCGCGTCGGCCTCCACCGGCGCGGCGGGCGCCTCGGCCGGCGCCTGACAGGCCGCCAGCCCGCTCAGCAGCAGCGGCGCCGCGACCAGGCTTGCGTAAATGGATCGCCTCATGACGCTCTCCTCCCGATCCTCTTGTGTCGATTTTGGTTAATGACCACAATAGCTTGTAGAGAACAAACCCCGAAGACGGCGGTGTAAGTGATTCGGACACCCTCTGTTCCGCCACCGTTCCGCCACCGTCGTGGGGGCCGTTAAGCTTCTCCATAACGCAGCCGTCGCCCGAGCGATCCCGTGCATCCGGTCGGCGGGGTTGAGGCCTCGAACCGTTCGTCACAGGATGCTCCCATGCAGGCCGCGCCCGCCCGCCTTCGCCGCTACGGCCCCGGACTGGCCCAGAGCCCGCACGCCCACGAGGGCGCGCACCTGTCGCTGGTGCTGGCTGGAGACTTCGAAGAGACGGTGGGCCGCCGCACCGACCGGGCCGGGTTCGGCCGCCTCGGCGTTCGACCCGAAGGCCTGCGCCACGCCGTGCGCTTCGGCCGCCGCGGCGCCCTGGTGCTGACCCTTGACCTGGGCGGGGCGGACGCGCCGCGCGACCCGGCCTGGACGCCGCCCCTGCCGGAGGCCCAACTGTCGGCCCTCGTCCCGCTGCTGTTCGAGGGCGGGCGCCTGGGTCAGGACGCGGCGTGGGATCTCAAGGCCCTGGCCAGCGCCGACGTCGCGCCCGAGCGACCGCCCGCCACTTGGCTGACCGACCTCTACGAGGCGTTGATCGAGGCGCCCGCCGCCGCCTCGGTCGAGGCCCTGGCCGAGCAGGCCGGGCGCCACCGCGTCCATGTCTCGCGCAGCTTCGCCGCCGCCTTCGGCCGGCCCATCGCCGTGGTCCGGCGCCAGGCCATGCTGGATCAGGCGCTCTGCGCCCTGGCCTCCGGGCAGTCCGCCGTTCAGGCCGCGCTGGACGCCGGCTTCTACGACCAGAGCCATTTCAGCCGCGTCTGCCGCCAGGTCACGGGCCTGGCCCCCCGCGCCCTGATGGCCCGCGCCGCCTGAGGCGTTACATTCGTCCAAGACGGCGGTCGGCTTCCGGCTCCAGGCTCGGCGCGTGTTCAAGGAGCCGCCATGTCCCGCCTGCTGATCGCCCTGCTCGCCTCGTCCAGCCTGATGGCCGCGCCGGTCCCGACCGCCGCCCGGACCGACCCAGCGGCCGCCGTCGCCCCCGTCTCGGACGCCGACTTCCAGCGTGCGTCCCAGCAGCTTCTCGACCTCGCCCGCGCCGCCCAGGTCGCGCCCGGCGCCTCGCCCGCCATGGCGGTGATCATCGTGCGCCGGGGGCAGGCGCCGATCATCTGGGTTGAGGGCCGCCTCGACGCCCGCGGTGACCGCGCGGCGGACGCCGACACCCCCTTCTACATCGCCTCCCAGACCAAGGCCTATACGGGCCTCCTGGCTCAGCGGCTGGACGAGCGCGGCGTCTTCGATCTGGATCAGACCATGACCGACGTCTGGCCCGGCCTGCGCATGCCCCAGGGCGTCGATCCCTCGGCCATCACCTTCCGTCAGCTGCTCAGCCACCAGGCGCCGTTCGAGAACGACGCCATCACCTTCCGCGCGGCCTACACCGACCTGGTGCCCTATGCCGACTATCCGCGCCTGCTGGCTCAGGCGTCGACCCCGCGCGAGGCGGGCTTCCGGTATGACAACCTCGGCTACAACGTCTACGCGGCGGCCCTGCACGCCCGCACCGGCAAGGACTGGCGCGACTGGCTGCGCGACGACCTGTTCCAGCCGCTGGGCATGAACCGGACCTCGGCCCGCACCTCGGACTTCCCCGCCGCAGAGCTGGCGGCCTACCACCAGTGGATGGGCGGCGACGACTGGAGCGTCACGCCGGTCAAGCCTGACGACACCATGCAGGCTGCTGGAGGTCTGGTGACCTCTCCCCACGACATGGCCCGCTGGCTTCAGGTCCAGCTGGGCGAACCTAACCCGGTCGTCACGCGCGATCAGGTCGCGGCTACCCATGTCCAGCAGGTCGCCGCCGAAATTCGCGGCGATGTGGTTCCGTGCCAAGGCTATGGCTTAGGCTGGAACATTTGCCGGTTAGGACAAGCCGACGTGCGCGTGCACGGCGGCGGCTATACCGGGGTGCGGTCGGTCATGGCTGTCTCGCCCGATCTCGGGGTGGGGTTCGCCGTCCTCACCAACAGCGACAGCATGACCGGCGGGCTGACCCAGATGCTCACCCAGATCTTCTTCGAGTCCCTGCAGAATTCGGCCCACCCAGCCCCGACCGCCGAGCAGATGACGGCGCAGTACGGTAGGCGCATCCAGCGCCTGCTGGAGGGCCGCCGCCAGGGCCTGGAGCGAGCCCGCGCCGACGCCCAGTGGGGCGGCTGGTCCTGGACGCCCTCGGCGAGCGAGCTTGACGCCTATGCGGGGCGCTACCGCAGTCCGACGCTGGGCGACCTTGTGATCGACCGGGAAGGCCAGGCGCTGACCGCGCGGCTGGGCGTCATTCGCGCGACGCTTCAGGCCGCCCAGGCCGACCTGTTCGGCGTCCAGACCGGCCCCTTGGACGCGCCGCAGCCGGTGCGTTTCGCGCGCGGCGCTGACGGCCGCATCCAGGCCCTCGACTGGACCGGCGACCGTTTCGAGCGGGTGGAGTGACGGCGGCCGTCCGCGAACGACCGCCGCCTCCCCCTCAACGGCAATCGCGCGCCGCCGTTTCACCAGCCAGGGCCGCGACTATCGAACCGGTGGATTCGGCATGCAGGCCCGCCTGCCCCAGCTTGTGGCTGGTGTAGTAGAGCAGGCTCCGATCAGGCGAGAACTCTGGCCCGTACTCGAAGGTGGAAGAGTTCACATCCTCCCCTAGCGGGACGGGCCGACTCCACCCCGTCCACATGCGAAAGGCGATGAACAGGTCGTCACGCCCCCGGCCCTGGGGATCGTCCGTCCTGTTGAAGACGATCAGGCATTCGTCGGGCGTGACCGCCAGCGTAGACTCCACCAGAGGCGTGTTCAGCTCAGCCAGCGGCGCGACCGAATAACCCGCCGCGCCCGGTGAGGCCCGGTAGAGGTCGACTGGCCCGCCGCCCTCGTTCGCACGCGAGGACGAGAAGTAGATGACGCCGCCGTGGACCTGGACCGCATCGATCTCGTCTCGATCTGAATTGATGGGCTCCGGCAGGGGAGTCGGCAGGCCCCAGCGCTCTCCGTCCCAGGACACGCGCCAGATGTTCAGGTCCCGCCGGTCCGCCGTCGCGCCGGGTATGGAGCGGTTGGACGTGAACAGCAGGCTGCGCCCGTCCGGTGCGAAATGGGCCGCCCTGCCGTCCAGGCCGGCGTTGAAGGGCGCTTCCTGGGGCTCGCTCCACACGCCGCCGATGCGCCGCGAGACATGGAGCCTGTGATTACGCCAGTCGGCGTCGTGACGGCCGAAGATCACCACGTCGCCTGAGGGGTGAAGAGTCATCCAGGCTTCTCCCCCAGGCCCGTCGACCACAGAGGGTAGGCCGCCCTCGGGCTCTGGCGGCTGACCGGGGCTCAGGAAGGAGAAGACGGCCGCGACAATGGCGGCGGTGAGTTCAGTGAGTTGCATGGCTGATACACGGGCGCGAAAGGCCCGCCGCCCGGAGGACGGCGGACCCTCCGTTCAGGCCCGCACCCCCGTGCGCCAGCCGGCGCTGTCGTGCTCCATATATTCGGCCACGGCGGCGGCCATGTCTTCGCCGAAGTAACGGGCGACCACGTGCAGGGCGCTGTCGATGCCCGAGGTCAGGCCGCCGGCGCTGACCAGATTGCCGCTATCCACGAAGCGTCGCCCCCGCAGAAGATTCACCTGCGGAAACTGTTCGGTGAAGCGATCATAGAAGTTGTGATGGGTGGTCACGCTCCTTCCGTCCAGAAGGCCCGTCCGGGCCATCAGGAAGGCGCCGGTGCATACTGGCATGATGACATGGGCCTGATCATACACCTGCCTCAGCCACGCGACCTTCACGTCGGTCGTGGGGCCTGGCCTCACGCCTCCAGCCTGCGCGGGGATCACCACCACATGCGGCTGCGGCGCCGTATCCAGGCTGTAGGTGGGCGTGATGATCATACCGCCCGTGACTCGGATTGGCTCTGCTGTGGGCGCGACCACCTGCAGCTCAAAGGAGGGATTCCGGTGATCGGCGAACACATCCTGGAACACCTCCCACGGTCCGGCGAAGTCAATCATGGTGGCCTGTTCATCGAGCAGGAAGGCTACCCGGATTGGTCCTTGCGGGCGGGGCAGGGGGTCCAACTGCTTGGCATGAGCGGCGGTTAAACCCGCGCAGAGGGCGCTGGCGCCCACGGTCGCGGTCAGGGTTGCGCCCGCCATCAGGGCGCGTCTCGTGGTCTTGATCTTGGTCATGGTCGTCATCCTTTGTTCGACCTGAATTTCGGACCACCGCGCGCGGGCGCGCACGCTCGCGCGAAGCGGCGGTTTCGCGTTGAAATCAGACGTTCAGGATGACGGGGGGGGGCGTGGGATCGTGGCGGCGGGGCGGCCAGACCCAGGCTTAAAACCTGCGGCGTCGCTCCGGGCGTCCGCTCGAATGCGGCCGGGTAGAGGATCGGCTGACGCAACTGGAGCGGTCGGTCAGGTTCGACCGCCAGCACAGGCGGCGCGCAATGCCGGCTGTGCGTCCAGGTGACCGCGGGAGACTCGCGCTTGCGCTCCGGGGTCCACTCGGCGGAGGTGCGCATTACGCCGTTGGCGGTGCACAAGGTGAGGATGGGCGCCTCGCCCGGCGCCTGGCTCAGCATATAGCCGGGGGGCACCGCCAGCCGCAGCATGAGGATCATCACCGTCAGGACGATCGTCCTGACGTCGATCCTCGTTGCGCTGTTGCGGCGCAGAGGCATGGCCCCTCTCCTCAGACGAAACCAGCCTGACACGGAACCGCCGCTAGCGAAAGGAGATGGTTGCCAAGCCATGGCCAACCGGGCGAAATCCCCCGCCACAGACGTGAGGGGACGACGCCATGCAGGTTCAGGACGCCGCCGCGCCCACGGCGCTGATCACCAATGACGCCGTGGTCATGGGCCTGCTGGCCCTGATCCTGGCCTTCGTCTTCTGGAGCTCCAGCCTGACGAACGGCCTGGCCCGGCGTTTCTACGCGATCTTCCCGCCGCTGCTGCTCTGCTACTTCCTGCCCTCGCTGCTGACGACCTTCGGCCTGGTGGATCCGGAGGAGTCGCGCCTCTACTTCGTGGCCTCGCGCTACCTACTGCCGGCGGCTCTGGTGCTGCTGACCTGCTCGGCCGACCTGCCCGCCACGCTCAAGCTGGGGCCCAAGGCGCTGATCATGTTCTTCACCGGCACGCTGGGCGTCATGATCGGCGGCCCCATCGCCCTGTTCCTGACCAGCCTGATCGCGCCGGACCTGCTGGGCGCCGGGCCCGAGGCCATCTGGCGCGGCATGGCCACCGTGGCCGGCAGCTGGATCGGCGGCTCGGCCAACCAGGCCGCCATGTACGAAATCTTCGGCGCCGGACCGGACGTCTTTTCCATCTGGGTGGCGGTGGACGTGATGATCGCCAGCGCCTGGATGGCGGTGCTGCTGTGGATCGCCGCCAACCAGCGGGCCGTCGATCGCTTCTTCCGCGCCGACTCGTCCGCCGTGGACGCCGTCCGCGCCAAGGCCGAGGCCTATGAGGCCGAGCACGCCCGCAACCCGACGCTCAAGGACCTCATGATCATCCTGGGCGTGGGCCTGGGCGCCATGGGGATTTCCCACGCCGTGGCCGATCCCCTGGCGGCCTGGTTCGAGGCCAGCGTCCCGTGGAGCGACCGGGTCTCGCTCGATTCCAGCTTCTTCTGGCTGGTGCTGATCGCCACCGTCATCGGGGTGATCCTGTCCTTCACCCCGGCGCGCAAGCTGAACGGCGTCGGCGGCGGCAAGGTGGGCTCGGTGTTCGTCTATATCCTGGTGGCCACCGTCGGCCTGAACATGAATGTGGCCGCCATTCTGGACAGCCCCGCCTTCTTCCTCATCGGCGCGGTCTGGATGCTGATCCACGCGGCCCTGATGATCGGCGTGGCGCGCCTGATCCGCGCCCCGTCCTTCTTCCTCGGCGCGGGCTCCATGGCCAATATCGGCGGGGCGGCCAGCGCCCCGGTCGTGGCCGCCGCCTTCCATCCTTCGCTGGCGCCCGTGGGCGTGCTGCTGGCGGTGCTGGGCTATATCGTCGGCACGGCGGCGGGGTGGGCCACGGGCCTGGCCATGGCGGCCATCTCCGGCGCGGCGCTCTAAGCCCCAGGGCCCGGACCTAGGGAGCCTGACGCCAGGCTGGGCGTTTCAGGCGGCATGACCGCCGCCGCCCAGAAACAGGCCGAGACCCACTACGCGCGGGATCTGGTCCGCGCCTTCGGCGGCGCGCTGATCTTTGCCGTGCCGCTGTTGATGACCATGGAGATGTGGTGGTTCGGCTTCCACATGGACCGGGTCCGCATGGCCGTCTTCATCGCCGCCTCGGCGCCGCTGCTGATCGGCCTGGCCTATTACGCCGGCTTCTCGCACCGGCAGAACCTGCTGGACGCCACGCTCGACGCCTTCGCGGCCCTGGCCGTCGGCGCGGTGACGGCGTCGGTCCTCCTGGTGCTGGTCGGCGCGCTTCAACAGGGCGATGCGCCGCGCCAGCTGATCGGTCAGGTTTCCCTTCAGGCGGTGCCGGCCGCCATCGGCGCCCTGCTGGCGCGACGTCAGTTGCGGGGCGGCGGCGCGCCCGAAGACAAGAAGCCTGAGACCTATGCGGGCGAACTGTTCCTCATGGTCATCGGCGCCCTGTTCCTGGCCCTGAACCTCGCCCCCACCGAAGAGATGGTGCTGATCGCCTGGCGGGCCTCGCCCTGGCATATGCTGGCGCTGCTCGCCCTGTCGCTCGGGGTCATGCACGTCATCGTCTATCAGGCCGGCTTCGGCGGGCAGGAAGAGCACGGCCGCCCGCTGACCGCCTTCTTCCACTTCACCCTGGCCGGGTATGGGCTGGTGCTCCTCACCGGCCTTTTTGTCCTGTGGCTGTTCGGGCGCACGGATGGCCAGGCCCTGTCCGAGATCGTCGCCACGTGCGTCGTGCTGGGCTTTCCGGCCGGATTGGGCGCCGCCGCCGCGCGGCTGCTGGTGTAGCCATGGCCGCCAGGAAGGACAGGAAGGGCGAAATCGCCGGACGCCCCATCCTCGAATGGGCCATGGCCGCGCTCGGGGCGCTGCTGACGCTGACCGCGCTGGGCTTCATTCTCATGGACCTGCGCACCGCCGCGCGCCCGCCTGAGCTCAGCGTCCGGCTGGTCGAGACGCGCGCAACGTCTACGGCCACCTATGCCGAGATCGAGGTGCGCAACGCCGGCGGCCAGACCGCCGCCCAGGTGCATGTGGAAGGACAGGCCGGTCCCCACGGCGCCGCGGCCGTGCTCGACTACGTCCCGGGCCGCGGCCGCGAGCGGGCCACGCTTGTCTTCCCCACCCAGGCGCCTCCACCGTCGCGGCTGCACGTGGTCGGCTGGAGCGAGCCCTAAACGCCTCAGTCGATCGCCGGCGCCTGTTCGATCACCGGCCCCCGCGCGCCGGCTTCCGGGTCGCGGCCGTTGGGGTCGCTGGCCTTGGGCACATAGGTCAAAAGGGCCGAGTCCGACCACGTCCCGTCCGCGTTGCGGGTCTGGAAGTGCTGGATCACGTGCCCGTTCGGCAGCGGGGTCCAGGCGCCACGGATCGGGCCGCGCTGGACGATGCCGTTGCGGCCGAACAGCATCTGCTCGGCGTGCAGCACCATCTGGCCGCGCGCGTTCAGGGCGCCGCGATAGCCGGCGTAGTTGTTCGTGCCCATCCACTCCTGTCGCCACTCGCCGCTGTCGGGATCGACGAAGTTCAGGCTCAGGCCCTCGACGCCGCCCGCGTTGGTCCACTCTTCCAGAACGGCGCAGCCGCTCGAGCGCTTGGAGATGCGGCTGCTTCCGCCCAGCTGGCCGTTGCGGCCATAGACGTTCCACTCGCCGACCCAGAAGTCGAACTCGTTGGCGTGGGGCACGGCGGCGCAGCCCGGGGGCGGTCCGGGCGGCGGCGTCTGGGCCAGGGCGGGCGCGGAAACAGCTAGGGCGGCGGCGGTCATCAGGCGAAGCAGCATGCGGCAGGTCTCCCCATTCGCGGCCAAGCCTGCCGCGCACGCGTGAGAAGGTATCCGCGTTCAGGCCCCGACGAACGAAAGAATCTACCAACCGCCGCCCTGCCGTCACCAGGATCAGGCCAGATACCGCTCGGCCCAGGCCGCGATCAGTCCGGCGGTCCAGTCGGCGTCCGCCGGGTCCGTCAGCAGATGGTCCGCGCCGTCCAGGGCCACGAAGCTCTTGGGGTGCCGCGCCGCCTGAAAGATCAGCCCCGCCTGGTCGACGCCCACCACCTCGTCGCGCGGCGCGTGCAGCACCATCAGGGCCGCGTCCAGCCGGGCCAGCCGTTCCGCCTGATCGTGGCGCTCCACCTCGCGCACGAAGGTCTCGCTCAGCCGGATGTCTCGCCCGCCCGCCCGGCCCATGCCCTCGCGCGCGTTCACCGTCTCCAGCACATGGGCCACGTCGAAGGGCGCGCCCAGCGTGGCCACCGCGCGCACGCCCGGCGTATCGCCCGCCGCGGCGATCACCGCCGCGCCGCCCAGGCTGTGCCCGACCAGCAGGGCGGGGGCCATGCCCGCGCTCGCCAGCGCCCTGGCCGCCGCCGTCACGTCCGCCACGTCGGTGCAGAAGCCTTCGGGCGCGGGCGCCTCGCCCAGGCCCGCGAAGTCGAAGCGCAAGACGCCGATCCCCCGCGCCGCCAGCCCCCGGCTGATGCGCACCGCCGCCAGGCTGTCGCGCCCGCAGGCGAAGCAGTGGGCGAACAGGGCCCAGCCGCGCGCCGGGCCGTCCGGCCGCTCCAGCCGACCCTCGACCGGGCGGCCGTTGGCGGCGGTGAAGGCGAAGGCTTCGGTCAGCGGCACGCCGTCACGGCCCGTCGCAGCGCCTCGGCGGCCGGCACGGTCAGGGATGGGCCCTGCGGCGCCTCCACCGTGATCGGCGTCTCGGTCTGCGCAAGGAGGGCCGCCGCCTCGCTGTCCGGCGCCGTCTCGCCGCGCCAGATGTAGTCCGGCCCCAGCTGGGTCGCCTCGGCGCTCGCGGGCAGGGTCGCGCTGCGGCCGCCGCTGCTCAGCCGGATCTGCCCCTGGGCGTCCGCCGCCGCCGCTGTGTAGCGCCGCAGCACCAGCCGCGCCGCGCCGCCCGATCCCTCGCAGCCGACGCTCAGCACGCCCTCGGACTGGGGCGGGCCATAGACCGCCAGCTGGCTCGTGTCGTTCAGCACCCAGGCCATGGACGGGTCCGGCCTGTCCTGCGGCGCCTGCTCGCCCGCCGGCTCGGGCGCGGGCTGGGTGCCGGGCACGGGCTCCACCGTGGTCGGCGGCGCCGGCTCGGCCTCACAGCCGGCCAGGACAAACGCCAGCGCCAGCCCTGAGACGGCCAGGGGGATCTGTCTGCGGGTCATGTTCGCCTCCGCTGTCTGCCAGTCAGAGCCTAACCCGCCAGCGGCCCCGATTGTTCAGCTTTGCGGCGCGTGGACGATCAGCTGGATCTCCACCACCCCGCCGGGCGCCAGCAGGCCCGTGGTCCCCACCGCCGTCCAGGCGGGGTGCGGCCCCGTGATGAACTCGCGCTTGACCCGGTCGATGATGGTCACCTGCTCCATGCGCGTGCCGGAAAAGCCCGGCCCTTCCCAGACGTGGAAGCTGTTGATCATGACCACGTCGTTGAAGGTCACGCCCGCCGCCGTCAGGGTCCGCTGCAGATGCTGGAAGGTCCGCCGCACCTGGGCCTCGAAGGCGGCGGCGTCCGTACCCTCGCCGGGCGCGGCGCCCGCGATGGCGCCCGAGACGTACAGCGTGTCGCCCGCCCGCCGCGCCGGGGCGTAGCCGATCTCGTCATAGGCCCGCTGCGACCCGGCCGAGGGGATGATGACCTCGCCGCCCGGCGCCTCGATGCGGCGCGGATACTCCTGGGCGGCGGCGGGCAGGGCGATCAGCGCGCAGGCGAGAGGGAGGGCGAGGGCGAGGGGCAGGCGGGTCATGGGAGTCTCCGATCTTGCGGCCCGCCAGCCATGCCGCGCCCCGGCCCGCCCGCCAACTTAAGCTTTGGACAGACGCGCGCCCCGGCCCTATGGTCCGCCCGTTCACCCGGGGGCCGCAAGCGAGCGGCTGAGATAGGGGTCTCTCCCCTGACCGGCCGAACCTGATCCGGGTCATGCCGGCGAAGGGAGGGAGCGTTCTTCGGGCCACCCGTACGCCCGAAACCCGACTGGCGCCGCGCCTGGCCCTTAAGCCTGCTTGAGGAGCCGCCGATGAACGCGCCCACCCTGAACGCCTCCATCCCCGTGGACCAGATCAAGGCCGAGCCGCGCCCCGGCGGCCGCAAGGTCTATCAGGCCGGCCAGCTGTTCCCCGACATCCGCGTGCCCTTCCGCGAGGTGGCCCTGCACCCCACGGCGAACGAGCCGCCGGTGACCCTGTACGATCCCTCCGGCCCCTACACCGACCCGACGGCGGACATCGACATCGCCAGGGGCCTGCCGCGCCTGCGCGACGCCTGGATCGAGGCCAGGGGCGACGTTCAGCCCGTCCCCGGCCGCGAGGTTCGCCCGGAGGACAACGGCCGCGTCTCGGACGCCGCCCGCGTGCCCCAGTTCCCCAGCCTGCCGCCGGTGCGTCGCGCCAGGGCCGGCGCCCGCCCGACCCAGCTGGCCTACGCCCGCGCCGGCATCGTCACGCCCGAGATGGAGTTCGTGGCCATCCGCGAGAACCTGCGCCGCGAACAGTCCGCGCCCTGCGTGCGCGACGGCGAAAGCTGGGGCGCCTCCATCCCCGACTTCGTCACGCCCGAGTTCGTGCGTCAGGAGGTGGCCCGGGGCCGCGCCGTCATCCCGGCCAACATCAACCACCCCGAGCTCGAGCCCATGGCCATCGGGCGCAACTTCCTGGTCAAGATCAACGCCAACATCGGCAACTCGGCCGTCACCTCCTCGGTGGCGGAAGAGGTCGAGAAGATGGTCTGGGCCACGCGCTGGGGCGCCGACACGGTCATGGACCTGTCCACGGGCCGCAACATCCACAACATCCGCGAGTGGATCATCCGCAACAGCCCCGTGCCCATCGGCACCGTGCCCATCTATCAGGCCTTGGAAAAGGTCGGCGGCGTGGCCGAGGACCTGACCTTCGACATCTTCGCCGACACCCTCATCGAACAGGCGGAACAGGGCGTCGACTACTTCACCATCCACGCGGGCGTGCGCCTGCCCTTCATTCCCATGACGGCCAACCGGGTCACCGGCATCGTCAGCCGGGGCGGCTCCATCATGGCCAAGTGGTGCCTGGCCCACCACAAGGAGAACTTCCTCTACGAGCGGTTCGACGAGATCTGCGAGATCATGGCCGCCTACGACGTGTCCTTCTCCCTGGGCGACGGCCTGCGCCCCGGCTCCATCGCCGACGCCAATGACGAGGCCCAGTTCGCCGAGCTGCGGACGTTGGGGGAGCTCACCAAGATCGCCTGGGCCCGCGACTGCCAGGTCATGATCGAGGGGCCGGGCCACGTGGCCATGCACAAGATCAAGGCCAACATGGACGAACAGCTCAGGCATTGCGGCGAGGCGCCCTTCTATACGCTGGGGCCGCTGACCACCGACATCGCGCCGGGCTATGACCACATCACCAGCGCCATCGGGGCGGCCATGATCGGCTGGTTCGGCACGGCCATGCTCTGCTACGTCACGCCCAAAGAGCACCTGGGCCTGCCCGACAAGCAGGACGTGAAGGACGGCGTCATCGCCTACAAGATCGCCGCCCACGCCGCCGACCTGGCCAAGGGGCACCCGGCCGCGCGCCTGCACGACGACGCCCTGTCGCGCGCCCGCTTCGAGTTCCGCTGGGAGGACCAGTTCAACCTGGGCTTGGACCCTGAGACCGCGCGCCAGTACCACGACGAGACCCTGCCGAAGGAGGCGCACAAGACCGCCCACTTCTGCTCCATGTGCGGACCCAAGTTCTGCTCCATGAAGATCAGCCAGGACATCCGCGACGCCGCGCGCGGCGAGGGCGCCGCCGCCGCCTCAGAGGCCGAGGCGGGCATGCGGGAGATGGCCGAGAAGTTCAGGGAAGCGGGCGGTGAGGTGGCGGTGAGGGTCTAGGGAGGCTGCGGGGGCATGGCGAAGACGGACGCGTTCGATCAGAATATCCTCGACGCCGTCGAGGAGCACGGCTGGTTCTGCATGTCCGTTTTCGATCCCGAGGACGTGGCTCCACGCTTCTCCTACTCAATAGGGTTCACCAAGAGCCTGGGTCAGCCGGAGTTCATCATCTTCGGCCTGCCCGCAGACGTGGCGCATGGTGTTCTATGGAACGTCTTTCGGGCCTTGAAAGACGGCAGATCGCCTGAAGACCTGGAGCCTTGGCCGGACCTGATCGAGAACTACGACTGCGTCGCACGCCGCGTTCACCCCAGCCAGGTCAGGCGCGAGTATCTCAACTCGGCCCTGTGGTCTGGGGCGACCCCGAGGCGCGAGGTGGGCCGCTGCCGGTCATGCAGCTGGTCTGGCCTGACCGCGATGGCCGCTTTCCGTGGGAGGCCGGCTGCGACCCGTGGGCCCGCGACAATCAACCGACGCTGTACGTTCCGCGCGGGCATTGATCGGGCGTCAGCCGCCACGGCCCATTGAGTGAAGATCACCCACTCTGAGGTTGAGGCCGGCATCCGCGAGCTGGCGGAGAAGTTCAGAGAGGCGGGGGGTGAGGTGGTGGTGAACGTAGGGGGGCAAACGCTGATTAAAGCTAGTTGGTCATGTTGTTTTTTAGATGCGATGGCATTTTGCCGACAACGTGTCGCTGCGCTTCGTCGTCCCAGAAATAGTATATTCTGATTTGGTTCGCATTATCGTAACCCGTACCAAACTTTATATGGTCGTATAACACGCGAGTTTCGCCACCATAGACAACCGAATAACCGGGGCGCCGCTTAGCTTCTTCTCGATCGACGAAGCATGCGCTGTCTTCCATACCTAGCTCGCCTAGCAGTCGGCGAGCTTCCTCCTTTTGCCCCTGCCTGCCTTTTCTGGCGGGGGTCATGTGGTCGCGCATAATCAAAAGCGCGCCCTCAATGCGCTTCATCATGTTCGCGTGCCCATTCTTTCTGCAGTCCTTGATGGCAGAGGGATGTATGTACACAGCGTCTCCCAACACCTCTTCGGCCCAATCCTCTAGGTCATCATAGGATACAAGCGGTCTATCCTCAACGGTTTCAGAGATTTCCGAGCGATCTCTGTAGCCTACCTGAAGGGCGTCAGCTTTGGTACGGAGACGGGTTACTTCTGACTTTAGTCTCTCAACCTCCCTTTCGGCTTCAATTCTCTTGTCCTGTTCAGATTGAGCTAGGCTCTGCCAGACATTCCGCTCTTCAAGATACTCTTCGGCCTCTTCCTTGGTGAGCTCAAGTTCGGCCCTTATCTGATCAGTTTCTGAACCAAGGCCGCGACTTATGACTTCGCGCGTAACCAGATCACGAACCTTGGAGTATCTGTGAAACTGGTTGTCCTCGGACTGATCAAGAAAGGCGGCAGTTAGCACCCTATCCGAAATCTGCCGCTGAATACCCTCCAAGCCGCGCTCGCGTGCCAGCCAAAGTGGGTGAACAAATGGATCCTCATTATCTTCGGTCAGGCCGGGATTGTACAATCTGACCGCGCCGTTGAAGACCGACATCCGCTTGCCAACCGCTCTCGTCAGTTCCCAAGAGGCCTCGTCGGTAAGGTCAATGACGTGGGCGGCTCCGCCAATCCGCCTCGAAAGGCGCGTCGCTGCAAGACCGGAACGACCATCTGGTCCTTGCGAAATCACCAAGACCGGTAGCCGTCTATCGGGCCTGTATAATAAGTCGAGGATTTCTGGGATGTCGTGCTTAACACTCGGCTCAATCACGTCCGAGAGAGAGCGGCCATCAGCCTCAGCCGATAGTTTATCCAAAATACTGCGAACCACGCGAGGCCTCGTAGGCTCGAATGGTGGGCATTGATCTCGAAGCACGCAGGTCAACTGTGCGCCGAACCTTACCGGCCGGCCTATCCTCCGCTCTACGAAGAACTCCGACACCCAGGTTCGGGGGCATTCTGGGTCTGGAAAGTCTAGGCGAGAGACCCAAAGCGCCCCATCTGCTCCATCAATGCGAAGCGCTTTGGCGGGGTTGGCGCCAAGCACATCTGTCACATCGAAGGGCTCTCCGCTTCTCGCTCCGGGAGGGAGGACGATACCTGACCTCGGTTGCTGGCCTCGCCTAGGAGGCTCAGTCATCCAATCTACCGACAGCTCAATGCAGCTTTCGAACGCATTGCGGTCCGAAACGTCGAATGAAATCCTCGAGACCGGTCGGATGTTAGTGCGTCGGTCGAACAGCGGTTCCAGCAGCGCCCCTTCAGCCAAGCTCAAACTCCCTCCTGCTAAGAGCTTTGTGTCCAAGCGATTGGACATCCGATTCGTTGACCTGCAATATTCGCGCTAAGAGTGCTGAGTGCGCACCCCGGAAAGTGGAGACGCACACCACAATCAAACGACGGGCGCGGTTAGGCGCCTCACACCCGCCCCTTTCATCTCACGCCGAGCCCTTTGCCGGGCGGTCGGGGCGGGTCAAGGATGGCCCGCCGGGCCACCGCGCCAGCGGCGCGGGCCTGCAAGGCTCGCGTCCTTGACGCGATCCCGGCCCGCCCGGCTGTCCTGCGGCTGAGAGATGACGCCCCCTACACCGGCATCCGCGCCAGCACCTGCAACGCGATGACGAGCAGCACTACCGTCACCCCGCCCACCCACAGCAGCACGGTCTGCCACGGGCCGTCATTGCGATAGGTGACCGTCCGCTTGGCCTTCGGGTCCCAGACGGTTCTGCCGGTGCTCTCCAGCCGCTCCTTGGAGCGCCACAGCATGACCAGGGCCACGATCGGAATGGCCAGGCCATAGCCGCGCACGATCACCTGGAATTCGCGCCCCAGCGCCTCGCCATAGGAAATCCGCCGCCCGTCCGGCCGCGCGATGCGCACCCCGAACATCCATTTCCCCGGCGTCCCGCCGGTCAATGAGATCAGCAGCGCACTGAAAGGCGCCACAAGGACCAGGGTCATCAGACTCTCGAGAAGGCGGCCGGGCGCTGAATACAGAAAGGCGACGAGGCGGTCGCCGGCGAGCGGATCAACCAGATACGTCGCCATGCTGATCGAGAACCAAAGGATCGAGCCGAGGACCACGCCGTCGGCCCAGCGTCCGAAGAAGCGTCGCCAGGGCCGAGGCGCGGTGGCGGTCCAGGCGTGGGTGTGCGTCGCTTCGGGCGCGGTGATGCTGGTCATGAAATCCCCCTCCATTCGCGACGCTATCGCGTGGGTTGCGCCCAATCAACGGTGGGTTCGGCTGCCCACCTTCTCCTCCCCATCTGGCGATGGGGAGGAGACAGACACGCCCACTTACCCACGCCCCGCGCGCCGCCCTTACCCTTGGCCGCCTGTCCCTTCCGCACAGGAGCGCCCAGTCCATGTCCCAACCCGATCCTCCCCCTTCGTCCCAGCCCGGCCGCTACCGCGCGCCGCCCGAGGTGTGGGAGCGGGTGCGCGACGACTATCTGGCCGGCGTGTCGGCCCCCGAGTGCTGCCGCCTGCATGGCGTGGGCCTGTCCGCCCTTCGCGACCGCGCCGCGCGTGAGGGCTGGCGCCGGGCCGACCAGCCCTGGGTCGCGCCGGGCCGCCTCGACCCGGATGACGAGGGCGTGCTGCTCGAGGCCCAGATCGAGGGCGACCTGGACCGGGTCGAGCTGGCCCAGCTGGCCCTCGTCGCCGACCGGCGCATGATGCGCGCCGTGCTGCGTGGCGATGCGGCGGCGGCCCTGCGCTGGAGCCGCGTCACCCGCATGCTGCACGAGGGTCAGGCCGAGCTGGACCACTGGATCGCCCAGGAGGAGTCCCTGCGGCACATGCTGCGCGTATCGGACGGATCGGACGCTTCGGACGGTGTTTTTCCGTCCGTCCCGTCCGATCAGGACTAGGCGCCGCCGCCCGTGTCCTCCCCATCTTGAAGACAGGAGGCCCCACCAACCTCGGCTCCCCCCCTCGCCAGCGCCGCCTGAAGGGCTATCCTTGAGCTCCCTTCCAGGAGCCGCCCCCATGCCCATCGACGCCCGCGCCTACGCCGCCTTCGACGCCGAGAACCCGCTGGGCCCCTGGGCCTTCCAGCGCCGCGACCCCGGTCCCGACGACGTGGCCATCGACATCCAGTGGTGCGGCATCTGCCACTCGGACCTGCACGTGGTGAAGAACGACCTGGGCGGGACCCGCTATCCCCTCGTTCCGGGGCACGAGATCGCCGGACTGGTCGCCGCGGTGGGCGCGAACGTCACCCGCTTCCGGGTGGGCGACCGCGTCGGCGTCGGCTGCATGGTCGACAGCTGCCGTCAGTGCGCCCCCTGCCGCGCGGGCGAGGAGCAGTACTGCGTGCCCGGCTTTGACCAGACCTATGGCTGGCCCGACCGCCACGCCGACCGGTCCGGCCAGGCCATGACCCAGGGCGGCTATTCCACCGCCATCGTGGTGGACCAGGACTTCGTGCTGCGCATCCCCGACGCCCTGCCGCTGGACGCGGCCGCGCCCCTGCTGTGCGCGGGCATCACTACCTGGTCGCCCCTGCGTCACTGGAAGGTGGGGCCGGGCTCCAAGGTGGCGGTGATCGGCCTGGGCGGCCTTGGCCACATGGCGGTCAAGCTGGCCGCGGCCCTGGGCGCCGAGGTGACGGTGCTGTCCACCTCGGACCGCAAGCGGGACGACGCGCTTCGCATGGGCGCGGCGCACTTCCTGATCAACTCGGACCAGGCGGCCATGAAGGCGGCGGCCGAGAGCTTCGACCTGATCATCAACACCGTCTCGGCCCCGCACGAGATCGCCGGCCAGGTCCAGCTGCTGGCCAAGGACGGGACCATGGTCATGCTGGGCCTGAACACCGAGGGTCTGCCCGTCTATCCGCTGGGCCTTCTGTGGCGCCGCCGTTCCGTGGCCGGCAGCCTGATCGGCGGCGTCGCCGAAACCCAGGAGATGCTCGACTTCTGCGCCGAGCACGGCATCGCCTGCGACATCGAGCGGATCGCGCCGGACCAGATCAACGAGGCCTATGCCCGCATGCTCAAGTCCGACGTGCGCTACCGCTTCGTCATCGACATGAGCCGCATGCCCAAGGAGGCGCTTGCCGAGTAAAGAATCCCGTGATCCAGTCCGCCCCCTGAAATTTGGGGGAGACGCCTGACGTGACCGACGCCGCCCTGCCGCCCGCCGGCCAGCGCAAGACCTTCTTTGGCCACCCGCGCGGGCTGGTCGTCCTGTTCCTGGCCGAGATGTGGGAGCGCTTCTCCTACTACGGCATGCGGGCGCTGCTGGTGCTGTTCCTGGTCCAGCACTTCCTGATGGACCAGGCCGAGGCGGCGGGCACCTACGCGGCCTATGCGGCCCTCGTTTACCTGCTGCCGATCGTCGGCGGGGCCATCGCGGACAAGTGGCTGGGCGCGCGCAAGGCCGTCACCATCGGGGCCCTGTTCCTGGTGGCCGGCCACTTCGCCATGGCCTTCGAGGGCTCGGGCGGACGCCAGTTCATCACCGTCGGCGGCCAGGAGTACGAGGTCCAGACCGTCGGCCGGGACGAGCACCGCCAGCAGTTCGCGGTCCTGGGGACCGAGCGCACGGCCATCGAGTTCACCCGCGAGGGGCTGATCCGCGATCCGGCCGCCGCGACCTCGTCCCTGCCGGCCGTGACGCCCCACGACGCCATCGAGCAGAGGGTCCAGCGCGACCCCATGGGCGAGTCGACCGTGCTTCTGGCCATGGCCCTGATCGTGGTCGGGGTGGGCTTCCTGAAGGCCAACATCTCCAACGTGGTGGGGGCCCTCTACGAGAAGGGCGACCAGCGGCGCGACGCGGGCTTCACCTGGTTCTATGTGGGCATCAACCTGGGCTCGCTGCTGGCCAAGATCCTGTGCGGCTGGATTGGCCTGACCTACGGCTGGAAGTACGGCTTCGGCCTGGCCGGCATCGGCATGCTGATCGGCCTGATCGTGTTCCAGCTGGGCCAGCCGTGGCTTGAGGGTCGCGCCGGCCCGCCGCCCGAGATGGAGGGCAAGAAGGGCCTGTTCGGCGTGCCCTACGGGGCCCTGTTCTCGATCCTGGGCATCGTGGCGGTGATCCCCACCTGGCTCTTGCTGCAGCGCCACGAGATGGTCGAAACCGGCCTGACCTGGCTGGCCCCGGCCATCTTCATCGGCATGCTCATCTGGTCGGTGACGGCGCTGAAGGGCGAGACGCGCTCGCGCATGCTGGCGGCCCTCATCCTGTCGGCCTTCTCGGTGCTGTTCTGGATGCTGTTCGAACAGGCCGGCTCGTCCCTGACCCTGATGGCCCAGAACTCAGTGGTGATGCCGTCCTTCATCAATGCGGCCCAGTCGAACCTGGTCAATCCGCTGATGATCGTGCTGCTGGGGCCGGTCTTCGCCATCCTGTGGCAGACCCTGGCGGCCCGAAAGGCTGAACCCTCGACCCCGGTGAAGTTCTCGCTGGCCCTGATGATCATGGGCGGCAGCTTCGTCATGCTGGCCTGGGCCACCGCGACCCAGGCCAACGACATCTTCAAGATCGCCTTCCTGTGGCTGGGCCTGACCTATGTGCTGCACACCATCGCCGAGCTGATGATCAGCCCGATTGGCCTGTCCATGATCACCAAGCTGTCCGCTCCCCGCGTCATCGGGGTGATGATGGGCGTGTGGTTCCTGTCCAGCTCGCTGGCCCACGCCCTGGGCGGCGTCGTCGCCAAGATGACGGCCACCGAAACCGTCGGCGGCGTGGTCGAGAACCCCGAGCTGGCCCTGCGCACCTACGGCGAGGTCTACAACCTGTTCGGATGGGTCGCCGTGGCCGTGGGTCTGGTGCTGCTGCTCGGCTCGCCCCTGCTGAAGCGGATGATGGCGGGGGTGAAGTAGCGATTCCCCTCGCCCCTTCCGAACAACCTTCGCCCTTGTGGGGTTAACCGCGCCGTGCTGCATATGGCGCAAGCGCAGACGACTGCGTCCAAATAAAGCGCTGCAATAGGGAGTACGGCCGTTGAGCACGACCGATGTAGGGGGGATGCCGCCGGCGTCCCGAAAGACCTTCCTGGGACACCCCAGAGGTCTGGTGATCCTCTTCTTCACCGAGATGTGGGAGCGTTTCTCGTACTACGGGATGCGCGCCCTTCTGGTGCTGTACCTGACGCAGCACTTCCTGTTCGGCCCGGCCGAGGCCCAAGGGATCTACGCCGCCTATGCGGCGCTCGTGTACCTGATGCCGGTGATCGGCGGCCTGATCGCCGACAAGTACCTGGGCTCGCGCAAGGCTGTGATCATCGGCGCCGTGCTGCTGGTGGCCGGCCACTTCACCATGGCCTTCGAGGGCATGGGCGGGCGTGAGTATCTGACTGTCGGCGGGACCGAGTACGTCCTGGAGGTCGAGGGCCGCGATACGGACCGCAAGATCTTCGCCGTCCGCGGCGATGAGCGGGTCGAGATCACCATCTCGCCCGAAGGCGTGACCACGGTGGGCGCCGAGCCCTCCGCCGCCAACGCCGCCGACGCCGGCGCCGTCGCCGCCGCCGAAGCCCTGACCGGCCAGCAGGCCGTGGGCGCCGCCGACCCGGGCGTGGACGCGGCCGTGGCCTCCGAAGCGACCGTGGTTCCCTCCGATGGCGGTGAAGCGGCGCCCGCCGCCGCCCCCGCCGCTGCCCCTGCGGCGCAGGGCTTCCCCGACCGTATTCCGGCCGGCGAGTACCAACTGCGCACCGAGCGCGACCTGCGCGCCGAGCCCATCCTGTTCCTGGCCCTGTCGCTGATCATCGTCGGCGTCGGCTTCCTGAAGGCCAACATCTCGACCGTCGTGGGCTCCCTCTATGAGGAGAACGACCCTCGCCGGGACAGCGGCTTCACCATCTTCTATGTCGGCATCAACCTGGGCTCGTTCCTGGCGACGGCCGCCTGTTCCTATCTCGGCATCGAATACGGATGGGCCTACGGCTTCGGCCTGGCCGGGATCGGCATGCTGCTGGGGCTGCTCACCTTCATCCTGGGGCAGAGCTGGCTTGAGGGCCGCGGCGCACCGCCCGTCCCTCTTCAGGGACGTCGCCTGCTCGGCGTTCCGCTGGTTCCCTTCTTCTGGGTTGCGGGCTTGGTCGCCGTCTTCCCGACCTGGCTGCTGATCCAGCGGCATGAGCTGATCGAGTCGGTGCTGCCTTGGGCTGCGGGCGCGATCTTCCTGCTGGTCGTCGGCTACACCCTGCTGCGCCTGCGCGGCGCCGAGCGCAGCCGCATGCTGGTGGCCGAGGTGCTGATCTTCTTCTCGGTGCTGTTCTGGGCCCTGTTCGAGCAGGCCGGCTCGTCGCTGACCCTGTTCGCCGACCAGTCGACCGAGATGCCGTCGTGGTTCAATGCCGCCATGACCCAGATGTTCAACCCGGGCATCATCGTCATCGGCGGCCCGATCATGGCGGCTCTGTGGATATGGCTGGCCAAGCGCAACATGGAGCCCTCCACGCCGGTGAAGTTCTCCTTCGGCCTGATGTTCGTGGGCCTGGGCTTCTTGGTGCTGATGTGGGCCTCGGAGAACATGGCCAACGCGGACTTCCGCGTGCCGCTGCTGTTCCTGTTCCTGACCTACTTCTTCCACACGGTGGGCGAGCTGTGCCTGTCGCCGGTGGGCCTCTCGATGATCACCAAGCTGTCTGTTGAGCGGGTGGTGGGCCTGATGATGGGCGTGTGGTTCCTGTCCAGCTCGGTGGCCCATATCGCCGCCGGTTTGATCGCCAAGGCCACGACCACCGATACGGTCGCGGGCGTCGTCACCGACCGCGCGCTGGCGCTGGAAACCTATGGCTCCATCTTCGGCACGATCGGTTGGACCGGCGTGGGTGTAGGCGTGATCCTGCTGGTGATCTCGCCGATCCTGAAGAAGGGCATGGCCGGCGTGCACTAAACGCCGCCTATCCCTGACGAACGAAGGGGCGGCGTCTCGGTCGAGGCGCCGCCCTTCTCAATTCAGGAGGCCGGAAACCGTCAGAGGACCTTGCGGATCTGCAGGAAGAACCACGGGTAGGAGCTGCTCTCCTGAACCTCATGGAAGGATAGAGGGCTGGCCTCGCGGACGCCCGTATAGACCCATCGCTCGCGGTGCAGGACGTGGGTCGTGGCGTTGCCGATCTCCAGCCGCACCGTCAGGTCGTCACGCGGCTTCCACTGGCCGTAAAGGGTCAGGAAAGGCTCGTTGTCGACGTAGCGCAGCTCGCGGGTGCGGTAGTTGTAGCCCGCATCGTTGTCGCAGCCGTGGTCAAAGCCGTAGCTCCAGCGCCCGCCCTGAAGATCGTGGTTATAGGCGACGCCGCAGCCGAAGCCGTCGCTGCCGGGGAAGTCCACGGTGCGGCCGGTGACGGGATCGACGATCTCGGATTCCGTCCAGGTGCCGCGCACCTGCAGTCGGGCGTTTTCCACTCCGATCCGGTCGAGCGGCAGGGTCAACCGGGCCTGAAACAGGTCCTGGGATCCGTCGCCGATGTTGCCCACCGCGTCGAAGCCGCCCACCAGGGGAATGACGCCGATATAGTCCCGATACTCGGTGTGCGACGCCTGCAGCTCGAAGACGCCTTCCTCCCAGAAACGCCGCTCATAGACCGCCTCGAGCGTGTCGGCCTGGAAGGGAACGAGGTCTGGATTGCCCGCCGTGACCTGGCCGAGCGTAACCTCGGAGGAGGCCACGAAGTCTCCGAAGTCCAGCTGGCCCACGCGGCGCTCGTAACGGAAGCGGAACTGATGCCCCTCGGCGGGTGACCAGGTCACCAGCAGGCGCGGCTTGGGATAGGTGAAGGTCTTGGACCGGTCAGTGTCGCCCGACTGGCTGATCTCCGAGAACTCGACCCGGAGTCCCGCTTCCACCGTCAGGCTTGGGCGCGGGCGCCACGTCGCCTGACCGAAAACCTCGGCGCGCAGCTCCTCCACCAGCACAGAAGCCGACGGCAGCGCGATGGGCGTCCCGTTCTCGGCATAGGTGGTCGAGCCGTCCAGGAAGTTGTACGCGGCCTCGCCGCCGCCCTCAAAAGCCCACCGGTCGTCAGGACGGAAGCGAGCCAGGGCTCGGCCGATCGTTTCCCCAGAGGTCTCGTCGGACGTGAAAAGGGAATCGAAGGCGCCGCGCTCGAGCGTCGCCTGGAACTCGTTCTGGGCCAGCCTTTGCAGGGCCGTGGCCTCGAAGTCCGTGCGAGGACCGAGTGGCCGGGTCCAGCGCAAGCCCAGCTCGCCGTCCAGCCCCCTGAAGTGCTGTTCGTTGCGCTCGTCCTGACCGGTTCCGGACACCAGGGTCAGGGTCTGGCCCGTAGTGTTCTCGAAGTAGTTCAGCAGGCCGTTCACCCGCACCAGGTTCTCGCCCAGCGGCCGCTGGATGGAGCCCGCCAGATTGGCGTACTGGATGTGGTCGTCGAGCTCGAGGTCGATGTCCTGGATCAGGGCGCCCGAGGCGTCATAGCGTCGGCGGAATCCCTCGCCGACCAGATCCACGCGCAGGTCCGAGCTGGCTGAGAAGGACAACTCCTCCTGGGCCTCGCCCTCACGCCGGGAATACTGGGCCCGGATCATGGGGCCCACATAGCCGGTCTGATAGAGGTACGGATTGAACTCGATGACGGTCTGGGTCGTGACCGTGCTTCTCAGCACGATATTGGCCACCACGGCCTGGCCCTGCATGTCGATGCCGGGCGCGCCGCCGCGAATCAGCTCGATGCGTTCGACGGACTCGGCCGAGATGCGACGCAGGTACTGGTCCAGGCTCTCGGACTTGATGGCCGGACGCTGACCGTCCACCAGCACATTGCCCCCCGCTCCGGCGTAGCCGCGCGTCCCGCTGTCGCCGAAATTCAGGCTGAACCCCGGCAGACGGGACAGCATGTCCAGCACCGTGTCGGGTCTGGCGTCAGCAAAGAAGTCCGGCGCAAACACCAGAATGCCGCTCGCGGCTTCCGAGGCCGCTACCGCAGAGGGAGCCGGCGGCGCGTTCTGAGCCAAGGCGGGGGAGGCCAGGGCGACGGCGGCGCTGCATAACCAAAGACGCTTCATCATGTGTTCGGGGTCCAGGACCTGCGCGCCGACACCTTGGCGGATGCGGGTGAGAAAAAAGTGCCGTCTTGATCAGAAATTTCGCCGAAGGCGCGCATAGATGAACGGATCGAAGTTCAGGTGCCTCGCCTCGCGGTACAGCAGGGGGCTGACGTTGCGCGGGCCTGCATAGACCTCGCGGTCGCGCCCAAAGTCGCGGCCCAGCAGGTTGGCGAACTCCACGCGGAAGTTGATGTCGGGTCTCGGCTTCCACTCGATGAAGGGCTGCAGCCAGGTTCCGCGCCGCCAGTGCTCCACCGTGTCGAACCGGTAGACCGACCACTCCTGGGCCAGGAACATATCGACCCCCCACTGGAGCCGGAGGGACTGGATGTCCTGGGTGAAATGCAGTTCGGCTTCGACCTCGGGCGCGCCGGAGATGGGGCGTGTCTGCCCGGTGGTCGGATCGGTGACTTCGGTGTCGTTCCATTCGACGCTGGCGCGCAACAGGCCGTTGGGAATTCCCAGCCTGGTTGTAGGCAGGGTCAGGTTGACCTGGATGTCGTCGTCGCGGCCTTCGCCTATGTTGGCGGGCGCATCAAAGACGCCCGCGGTGGTGAAGATGGGTGCGCGATCCACCGCGTCGGTCACGGCCCGGTGCGTCAGCGTCACGACCAGGGCGCCGTCGCCCCAGAAGCGGCGCTCCCAGGCGGCCTGGTAGATGGTGCGCTTGAAGGGCTCCAGGTTCTGATTGCCGGCCGTGATGACGCCGGTGGAGAACGTGGCCGAGGCGACGAAGTCGTCGAAGTTCAGCTGGCCGACGTCTCGCTCGACGCGCAGGCGCAGCTGGTTCTGCTCGTTGGGCGTCCAGGTCAGCTGTGCGCGCGGCTTGGGGTAGACGAAGCTGCGCTCCAGCGAGATATCGCCGCTCTGGCTGATGGTGGACGTCTCCACGCGCAGCCCCGTCTCCAGCGTCCAGCGGCTGTTGGGACGCCAGGTGCTGGTGAAGGAGGCTTCCGAACGCAGCTCCTCGACCAGGGTGTCCGCGGCGGGCAGGGCGACGGGCGCGCCGTTCTCGGCATAGGTCTGGGCGCTGTCCAGGAAGTTGTACGCCACCTCGCCCCCGGCCTCGAGCGACCAGGTCGGCGTGCGGGTGAACCGCAGGGTGGCTGAGCCGATGGTCTCGCCCGATCGGTTGTCGGCGGTGAAGCGCGCTTCGTCCGTGCCATCCTCGAACAGGGTGACGAAGTTCACATCCCGGCCGCGTTGCAGGCCCACCAGTTCAAGGCGGGTGCGCGGGCCAAGCGGCTGCTGCCAGTTGAAGCCCGCCTCGGCGGTCACGGTATCGAAGTCATCGTGGACGAAGAAGGCCCCGGGGGTCGGGGCGAAAACCGCCTCCTCCAGGGCGAACTCGTACTGGTCGATATTGACGCGGCTGTTGATGGCCAGGTCGCCGCCCGCCAGCGGCTGGCGCCAGCCCAGCGCCAGAGTTGCGCCCAGCCCTCCGCCGGTCTCGTCGGCGTAGGAATCGCGCACCACCGCCCCTGAAGGCGCGATGCGGTCGCTGGACCCTTCGCCCGCCCCGTCGTCCATGCCGCGATAGATCAACAGCGAAAAGTCGCCGCTGCGGTCCACGTCGAAGCGGTGCGAACCCTCGAACCGCATGGCGGGCGTGGTGCGGCCGTCCTGCAGGAAGCCGCTGGCGACCGCGAACAGCAGTTGGGTGCGAGAGTCGGCGCGGCGCACGACATTCACCAGCACCGTCTGGCCCTGCATGTCGATCCCGGGCGCGCCGCCGCGGATCAGCTCGATGCGCTCCACCTGGCTGGCGGGAATGCGGCGAACCTGTTCCTCAAGACTCTCCGACTTCGATGCTGGTCGCCGGCCGTCGATCAGCACATTGCCGGCCGCGCCGCTGTAGCCCCGTACGCCGCTGTCGCCCCCGTCGAAGGAGAAGCCGGGCACGCGGTTGACCATGTCCATCGCTGTGCCGGGGCTGGAGGAGGCGAAGAACTCGGCCGGATAGACGGTCAGGCCCTGCGAGTCAGGCGGCGGCGCGGCGGCGGCGAGGGCCTGCGTTTCCTGGGCCAGCGAGGGCGCCGTTGCGAGCAGTGCGATGGCCGAGGCGGCAAGGGCTAGGCGGGCTCGGCGCAAGGGTTTCTCTCCATGTGGAAGATGGGGCCCAGCTTAGCCGGGCCCCGATCTGTTGGCGTTGGTCGATACTGCTCAGAAGGTCTTGCGGACCCGGAAATACACGCGTGGCTGGGACTGTCTGGTGATGTGCTCGCTGAACAGCACGGGTGAGACGTCGCGGGGGCCGTCATAGCGCGTGCGGCGCAGGTGGAACTGGAAAGGATCGAAGTTCTGGAGCTGCGCCAGGATGCTGACGCTGGGGCTTGGCTTGTACTCCAGTTGCGCCTGGAAGTAGTTGCGAATCTCCAGGTTCTGCACGTCGTTGAAGCGGTAGTAGGCCTCTTCCCAGCCGCCGAAGTAATGGACGTTCCAGTTCAGGTTCATCGACGGGATGTCCTGGCGCAGGGTCAGCTCGATGGTGTCGGGGCGCTGACCTGACTGGCGGCGGACCTCGCCGGTGGTGGGATCGGTCACCTCGCTGTTGATGAAGACCGTGTTGGCGCGCAGCTGGCCCCCCGGCATGCCCATCCGCTCCAGCGGCAGGGTCAGTGTCGCCTGAATCTGATCGCTCGTACCGTTGCCGATGTTGCCGGGAGCGTCGAAGGCGTAGCCCGGCCCGATGATCGGCACGCGGTCGATGGCGTCCTCGATCTCCTGATGCTGATAGGTGAGCACCAGGGCGCCGTTGCCCCAGAAGCGCCGTTCCAGGGCCGCCTCGTAGACCCAGGCGCGCTGGGGCCGCAGGTCGGCGTTGCCCGCCGTGACCACGCCGGACGACTGGAGGCTGGCCGAGCTGACGAAGTCGCCGAAGTCCAGCTGTCCCACTTCGCGCTCGATGCGGCCGCGCAGCTGGAAGGTCTCGCTGGGCGACCAGGACACCGACACCCGAGGCTTGGGATAGAAGAAGGAGCGCTCCGAGGCGCTGTCGCCGCTCTGGCTGATGGTCGAAGTCTCGAAGCGCGAACCGGCCTCGATCGTCCAGCGGTCGATGGGCCTCCACGTCATCTGACCGAAGAGCTCGCCCCGGCGCTCCTCCACGCGCACGTCCGCCGACGGCAGCGGCACCGGCGCGCCGTTGTCGTAAAGCTCGATGTGCCCCTCGAGGAAGTTGAAGGCGGCCTCGCCGCCGCCCTCGAAGCTCAGCGTGTCCGACCGGCGCCAGCGTAGGATTCCACGGCCGATGGTCTCGCCGGAGTTGGTTTCCGAGAGAAACTCCTGGTCCACGCCGGGCTCGGTATAGACCGAGCGATAGGTGCCCTCGGACAGGCGCTGGATGAAGATGCCCTCGCCCTCCCAGCCGGTGGCCAGGGGCAGGGTGTAGTTCAGGCTCAGCTCACCGCTGGGGCCGCCGCTCCGCCCGCGGAAATTGCCGGGCGCGAAGATCTCGTCTTCCTTGAAGTTGCTGGTCTGTCCCGTGAGACCGACGCGAAACGTTCCCGGTCCCAGGGGCATGCGGTGGCTGGCGCGCAGGCCGTAGCCGAAGCCGTCGCCCTCGGTGTACCCGAGCTGGTCCAGGATGACGGCGCCGGACCCGTCGCGCACGACGCGGGTCGTGTCGCCGGTGCTGTCATCCATGTTGACGAAACGCTGCAGCATGAACTCGCTGATGGTCTCTCCCCGGGTTCGTGTCGCCTCGTAGCGTGCCCCCGGCATGATCCGGCCGTCGCCGGTCATGAAGCTCACCCCGACCTGGAAGGCCTGTTGGACGCTGTCCGCGCGGGAGCGGACGATGTTGGCCACGACCGCGTGGCCCTGCATGTCGATCCCGGGCGCGCCGCCCCGGATGATCTCGATGCGGACCACCTGCGACGCAGGAATCCGCGACACGATGTCGTTGAGATTGTCGGACTTGGACGCGGGGCGGCGCCCGTCGATCAGCACGTTGCCGGCCGTTCCGGCGAAGCCGCGCGCGCTGTCGCCACCGGTGAAGGAGAAGCCCGGCAGCCGGTTGATCATGTCCATGGCCGTCGAGGGCTGGGCGTCGGCGAAATAGGCCGGCTCGAAGGTCAGGACGCCCTGTTGGTCGCCGCCGGTTTCCGCCGCCGCCGGGGCGGCGGGCGCCTGGGGCGCCTCCTGCGCGTGAACAAGAGTGGCGCTGGCGAGCAGGCAGGCGGCGGTACGCAGCAACATTTCGACGGTTCCCTCTGTCGTTGCGATGACGTTGGGGGAGGGCGCCGCGCACCTCCAGTTACAAGGCCGAAAGCTGGATTAAATCGCTGTCACAAACGGCGACCGATCTTGTGCGCCATACCTACATCCCCTCTGGTGAAGAGGGGCGGCGACGGGAACAGATCATGAGCCTTCTGATCGCCGCGGCCATGGCCACGGCCCTCTTTACACAGACTTCGCCCGCTGCGGCCGAGCCTGTCACGCAGGTGGAGGAAGTCATCGTCGTCGCTCGGCGGGCCGGCATCCCCATCTGGGAGGTCGAAGGCCCGGACGGCTCGACCGTGATCCTGGTCGGCATGATCGACGGCGCGCCCGAGGACACCGCCTGGCGGCCGGAGGCCCTTGTCGAGGCGACCTCTCGCGCGGACCGCGTGCTGTTCATGCAGCGGGCGACGCTCAACCCGCTGGAGTTCATGCAGGCGTTGGGCCGCATTACCCGCAATGCGCAGCTGCCTGACGGGCGGACGACATCGGACTACCTCGCGCCGGAGTGGCAGGCGAGGCTGGAGCAGCAGATGCAAGGGGAGGGATCAGCCTGGCATCGGCAAAACCTCTGGGCCATCGCCATGGAGCTGCTCGACGACAAGGCGGGTTATGATCGCCAGGTGCGCGATGACGCCTCGCGCCTGGTGCGCCGCGCGGCGCGCCGGAACCGCGCGCCGGTGCAGCCGGTCGCCAGCTATCGTGGCAAGCCTATGGTGGACCGCTTCTTCGAGGCTGGTCCCGAGGGGCATCGCGCCTGCCTCCAGGCCGCCATCGCCGCAGCCGAGGCGGGTCCGCAGGAAAGTCGCCGCCGCGCCGAAGAATGGACCCGCCTGCGCGTGCCGGAGGTGCTGCAATCTCCGATCCAGGCGGCTACGGAAGCCTGCTGGCCGTGGGGCGATCCCTCAACGGCGGAACAGGTCCGCGCCGACTGGCGCCGCGCGGTCGATGAGGCCCTGGCCGCTCCGGAGGGTGTGACCCTGGCGGTGGCGCCCCTGGCGGTGCTGGCTGAGCCGGACGGCATCCTGGACATGTTGGAGCAGCGCGGCCTGGATCCGCGCGGACCTTTCTGGCGAGCCGACCAGCGCTAGACCGCCGTCCCGCCCACCGTCAGGCCGCCGATCTTGAGGCTGGGCTGACCGACGCCGACAGGCACGCCCTGGCCGGCCTTGCCACAGACCCCAACGCCCGGGTCGAAGGCGAAGTCGTCGCCGATCATGCTGACGCGGGTCAGGGCCGAGGGACCATCGCCGATCAGGGTCGCGCCCTTCACCGGAGCCGTCACCTTGCCGTCCTCGATCAGATAGGCCTCGGTGCACTGGAAGACGAACTTGCCGTTAGTGATGTCCACTTGGCCCCCACCGAAGTTGACGGCGAAAAGCCCGCGCTTCGTCGAGGCGATCATGTCCTCCAGCTTGTCCTTGCCCCCTTCCATGAAGGTGTTGGTCATGCGCGGCATGGGCATGTGGGCGAAGGACTGGCGCCGTCCATTGCCGCCCGCGCTCGCGCCCATCATGCGGGCTGACAGGCGATCGTGCATGTAGCCGACGAGGACGCCATCCTCGATCAGCACCGTGCGCTCTGTCGGCGTGCCCTCGTCGTCGACGGTCAGCGAGCCCCGGCGGTCGGGGATGGAGCCGTCATCGACCACCGTGACGCCCGGCGCCGCCACCCGCTGCCCGATCTTGCCTGAGAAGGCGGACGAGCCCTTGCGGTTGAAATCGCCCTCCAGGCCGTGGCCCACCGCCTCATGCAGCAGCACGCCAGGCCAGCCTGGCCCCAGCACCACGTCCATCTCGCCGGCGGGACAGGCGACGGCGTCCAGGTTCACGAGCGCCTGGCGCAGCGCCTCATCGGCCATGGCCTTCCAGCGCTCGGGGGAAATCCAGGCGTCGAAGCCGGCCCGGCCCCCCGCGCCCACATAGGCGGACTCGCGACGCCCGTCCTTCTCCACCGAGACTGAGATGTTGACACGAACCAGCGGGCGCACGTCGCGCACAGCCCGCCCCTCGGCGCGCACGATCTCGATTTCACGGCGCTCCGCCGCGAGGGAGGCTGAAACCTGGACTACGCGCGGATCGGCGGCGCGCAGATAGGCGTCGATTTCCTGCAACAGGGCGATCTTGTCCGAAAAGGCGGGCCCGGCCAGAGGGTCCACGTCGGCATAGAGGCGGGCGTTGGTGCCCTTGGGCCCTTCAGCGGCGACGCCGGCATGGCCGCGCCGGGCGGCGCCGGCCGCATCGGCGGCGCGGTTCAGGGCCGCCAGGCTGATCTCGTTGGCGTGGGCGTAGCCGGCGGTCTCGCCGGCGACCACCCGCAATCCGAACCCCTCGGACCCGTCGTAGGCGGCGGACTTCAGTCGGCCGTCGTCGAAGACGACCGACTCGCTCTGGGTGCGCTCGAGGAAGAGTTCGCCGTCATCGGCGCCGTGGACGGCCTCGGCCAGCACGGCCCGGGCGCGCTCGGGCTCGACGCCGTGCTGATCGAGGAGGGAGGGGGAGGCGGGGGAGGCGGTCATCCCCCCTACTTAGAAACTCTCCGCCGCTTTAGAAACTCTCGTCGCGCCCCGACCCGACCGTAATGTCGCCGGCGCCGACCACCCGCTGATCCAGCTGTTCCGGCCGCTCGGGGAAGTCCACGTCGCCCGATCCGGTGATATCGACCCGAGCGCGACGCACGGCGCCGGACTCCACGTCGCCGGCGCCCAGCAGGACGTATTCGGCCTCCTGAGCGGTCAGGTTACGGAAGTCGGCGTCGCCCGAGCCGGTCAGGTTCAGGCTGACCCGTTCGGTCCGGCCGTCGGCGATGACGTCGGAAGCTCCGGCCGAGACGATATCCAGGCGCGGCTGATCATAACCGCGGATCTCCAGACGCCCGGCCCCGCGCTGTTCAAAGCGGGTCACGTCCGGCGCCCGCACGGTCAGGCGCAGCCGTCCCGATCCCGGCAGGGTGTGCACGCCGCGCGCATCGATGCGGATGGAGTCCGGTTCCGAGCGGCCGCGCAGCCGAATGGCGCCGTTCTCGACCGTAAGCCGGTCAAGGACCGCGGCGGCGCCGGTGGCCTCAATGCCCGCCTCGTCGGACTGCACGAAGATCACTTCTCCCGGAATGAACAGGGACAGGGTGTCCGTGCCGTTCCAGGCGAGCGTGCGCGTCTCGACAGGCGTCTCGTCCCCGTCGGTCGAGCCGACGCTGAAGTCGTCCGCGCTGACATGGACCATGCCGCCCCAGTCGCCGTCGCGAATGACCCAACCGTTGCTGAACAGGTCGCGGCCGCCGAGCGCCGCCGCGCCGCCGAAGCAGACCGCCGAGAGCACCAGGCCGGAGCCGGCGATGATGAGCAGGGGGCGGATCATTGATCGTCTCCTTGAGCAAGGGCCGGCTTCAGCAGGCGGTAATGCAGCCGTCCGAACCAGACCAGGGCGTTGAAGAGCCCGATGGCGACCACCGTCAGGATCGCGCCGACCGAGGCGGCGGCGGCCATCAGGCCAAGGCCGATCAGGACGGCGGTGAAGGGCCCGCCCGGCGGGGCCGTGAAGGGTCCGCCCACCATGACGACGCCGCCCGCGAAGAAGACGGCCACCACCGCCACGAACAGGCCGAACAGCACGCCCAGAATGCTCATCAGCAGCGGCAGCAGCACGATAATGTCGAGGGCGCCCAGGGCCAGCAGCGCGATCAGGGCGCTGGCGGCGCTGGACACCGACTTCTCCTCGGACCAGCGGCGCAGCGAGGCCTCGGTGCGCAGCTCGCGGGCCAGCCGCTCCGGATTGCCGAGCGCCTCGGCCACCTCGGTCTCGGACCGGCCGGCGGCGGCGGCCTCGTCGAAATGCCGCTCATAGTCGGCGACGATGTCGTCGATGGCGCTGGCGGGATGGCCGGCGAGCCCCCGCCTGAGGCGCGTCAGAAACTCAGCCCGGGTCATGCCTTTCCTCCCGATGTCGGCTCGATGACCAGATCCACCGCCCGGCGGAAGGCCAGCCACTCGTCCCTCTGTGATTCGAAGGCCGAGCGTCCGGCGCCGGTCAGGCGATAGTATTTGCGCGAGGGGCCCGAGGGCGATTCCTCCAGGTAGGTCTCCACCAGGCCGTCGGCCTGGAGCCTGCGCATCAAGGGGTAGATGGTCCCTTCGCCCATGCCCACGGCCTGGGCCAGCCGGCCCGCGATCTCGTAGGCGTAGCTGTCGCCGTGGGCGAGGACCGCCAGGACGCACAGGGGCAGGACCCCTTTGCGCAACTGGATGTCTGCAAATTCGGGCACGGGCGCCGCTCCTCTGTTCGCCCCATCATCTACCGCAAGGTATTATGCGATGCAAGATAGCTTGCATGACAAGATCGTTAGGAATGGCGATCTGTCGAAAAAGAAGGCGGAACCGGTCGTTTCCGGCGCTTGGCAAGGCGGCGGCGACCCGATATGTCAGCCGCGAAGTTCGCCCGCGCCGCCGGAGCGCCTGTGCGCGCGAGCGGATGCGAGCCAAGGGGCGCAGGTCCAGATGAGGATTTCACGTATGGGGAAGGGCAAGCTGGCGGTGAGCCGCCTGGCTGGAGCCGCATCGGCCGCCGGCGCGTGGTTGGCGGCGGGCGCCGCGATGGCGCAGGAGCGCGTCTACGGCCAGCCCGTCGACGGCGGCATGGGCCTGCAACCGGCGGCCTCGCCGCTGAAGAGCGAGGCCATCTTCTTCCACGACGTCATCCTGCTGCCCATCATCACGGCGATCTGCCTTCTGGTGCTGGGCCTGCTGGCCTGGGTGATCGTGCGCTACAACAAGAAGGCCAATCCGGTGCCGGCGCGCTGGAGCCACAACACCATGATCGAGATCATCTGGACCGTTCTGCCGGTCCTGTTGCTGATGGTCATTGCGGTGTTCTCGTTCCGCCTGCTGTACCGCTACCACGACATGCCCCAGCCGGACCTGACGGTGAAGGTGACCGGCAACCAGTGGAACTGGGCCTACGAGTATCCCGACCAGGGCATCCCTGAGTACATCTCCAACATGCTGCCCGAGGATCAGGCCCGCGCCCAGGGCGTGCCCTTCCGCCTGGCGGCCGACCAGCCCATGGTCGTGCCGGTGGGAAGCACCGTGCGCATGCTGGTCACCGCTTCGGACGTGATCCACGCCGTGGCCCTGCCGGCCTTCGGTCTGAAGACCGACGCCGTCCCCGGCCGCGTCAACGAAACCTGGTTCCGCGCTGATCGCACCGGCATCTTCTACGGCCAGTGCTCCGAGCTGTGCGGCGTCGATCACGCCTTCATGCCGATGCAGATCAACGTCGTCACCCAGGCCGAGTTCGACGCCTGGGTGCGCGCTCAGGGCGGCAACCCGGACGGCGCCGAGGCCACGGCCGCCGCGATCGCCGCGCCGCCCATCGCGGCCACCGCGCCCGAAAACGAACAAGACCCCACCGTTCCCGTTCCGCCCGCGGTCGAGTCGGCTCCGGCCGCCGCCCCGGCGAACGCCTAAGCCGCCGTTCAAGGAAGTCGCAGATGGTCGACGCCGTTCAAACCCATGATCGAGCCGCCCACGGCAACGCCGAGGCGCATCACGATCACGATCACAAGCCGGGCTTCTTCGTCCGCTGGTTCTTCTCCACGAACCACAAGGACATCGGCACGCTCTACATCCTGTTCGCCATCATGGCGGGCCTCGTGGGCGGCGCCCTGTCGGGCCTGATCCGCGAAGAACTGATGGAGCCGGGCATCCAGATCTTCCACGAGGGCTCCTGGCTGGCCCAGCTGGGTTGGATCGAGGCCTCCAAGCACGGCTACAACGCCGTGGTCACGGCCCACGCCCTGATCATGATCTTCTTCATGGTCATGCCGGCCATGATCGGCGGCTTCGGCAACTGGTTCGTGCCGCTTCAGATCGGCGCGCCGGACATGGCCTTCCCGCGCATGAACAACATCTCGTTCTGGCTTCTGGTGGCCGCCTGGGTGCTGCTGATCGCCTCGATGCTGGTGGACGGCGGGCCGGGCCGCGGCTTCGGCGGAGGCTGGACCATCTATCCGCCGCTTTCGACCCTGGGCCACGCGGGTCCGTCCATGGACCTGGCCATCTTCGCCCTGCACATCGCGGGCGCCAGCTCGATCCTGGGCGCCATCAACTTCATCACCACCATATTCAACATGCGCGCGCCGGGCATGACCCTGCACCGCATGCCGCTGTTCGTCTGGTCGGTGCTGGTCACGGCCTTCCTGCTGCTGCTGTCGCTGCCCGTGCTGGCCGGCGCCATCACCATGCTGCTGGCCGACCGTAACTTCGGCACCAGCTTCTTCGCGCCCTCGGGCGGCGGCGACCCGGTGATGTTCCAGCACCTGTTCTGGTTCTTCGGTCACCCCGAGGTGTACATCCTGATTCTGCCGGGCTTCGGCATCATCAGCCACATCGTCTCGACCTTCTCGAAGAAGCCCGTGTTCGGCTATCTGGCCATGGCCTACGCCATGGTGGCCATCGGCTTCGTCGGCTTCGTCGTGTGGGCGCACCACATGTTCACGGTCGGCATGAACGTCAGCCTGCGGGCCTACTTCACCGCCGCCACCATGGTCATCGCCGTGCCGACGGGCGTGAAGATCTTCAGCTGGATCGCCACCATGTGGGGGGGCTCCATCAGCTTCAAGACGCCCATGCTGTGGGCGATGGGCTTCATTTTCCTGTTCACCGTCGGCGGCGTCACGGGCGTGGTTCTGGCCAACGCCGGCATCGATTACAGCCTGCACGACACCTACTACGTGGTGGCGCACTTCCATTACGTGCTGTCGCTGGGCGCCGTGTTCGCCATCTTCGCGGGCTTCTACTACTGGTTCGAGAAGATGTGGGGCGTGAAGTACAACGAGTTCCTGGGCTCGCTGCACTTCTGGGTCATGTTCGTCGGCGTGAACCTGGTCTTCTTCCCCCAGCACTTCCTGGGCCTGCAGGGCATGCCGCGCCGCTACGTGGACTACCCCGAGGCCTACGAGTACTGGAACATGGTCTCGTCCTGGGGCTACCGCATCACGGCCGTCGGCGTGATCATCTTCCTGCTGGTGCTGCTTGAGGCCGCGATCCGCCGCCGCAAGGCCGAGGCCAACCCCTGGGGCGAAGGCGCGACGACGCTGGAGTGGACCCTGTCCTCGCCGCCGCCGTTCCACCAGTTCAACGAACTGCCCCGGATCGAGCCGGACAAGCACTAGGACGGGCCGGCCCGTCAGACGACCAGAGGCCGGCGTCTCCCGAAGGGACGCCGGCCTCGCCGCATCAGGACCCATGACCCAGCCCGCCGCCGACCGCACCGCGACCGCCCAGCCGGAGGACTTCTTCCAGCTGCTGAAGCCGCGCGTCATGTCGCTGGTGGTGTTCACGGCCCTGACCGGCCTGGTGGCCGCGCCGGGCGCGCCCGACCCGTTCCTGGCGGCCATCGCTGTCCTGTGCATCGCCCTGGGGGCCGGCGCCGCCGGGGCGCTGAACATGGCCATCGAGGGCGAGACCGACGCCCTGATGCGCCGCACGCGCGGCCGCCCGGTCGCGGCCGGACGGGTCAGCCGCAACGACGCCGTGGTCTACGGCGTGATCCTGTCCTTCGTGGCGGTGACCCTGCTGGCTTTTGCGGCGAACCTGTTGGCGGCGGGACTGCTGGCCCTGACCATCGTCTATTACGTCGGCCTCTACACCGTGGTGCTGAAGCGTCGCACGCCGCAGAACATCGTCATCGGCGGGGCGGCCGGCGCCTTCCCGCCGGTCATCGGCTGGGCCGCCGCCACCGGCGACGCGCCATGGCAGGCCTGGCTGCTGTTCCTGATCATCTTCCTGTGGACCCCGCCGCACAGCTGGGCCCTGGCGCTCTACAACGCCGGCGATTACGCCAAGGCGGGCATTCCCATGATGCCCGTTGCCAGGGGGGCGGCGGCCACGCGCCGTCAGGTCATGGCCTACAGCGTGCCGATGGCGCTGGCCGGAGTCGCCCCGGCGCTTGTGGGTCTGGGCGGCGGCGCCTATCTGGCGGTTTCGACCATAGGCGGGGCGATGTTCCTGTTTCTGGCCTTCAGGCTGCTGCGCAGCCGGGCGGGCGAGACGCCGGACAAGGCCGAGGCCGAGGGGCGCGAGGCGGCCATCTATGACGTCCGCGCCGAGGCCAAGGTCGCCCGCAATCTCTTCGCCTATTCGATTCTGTACCTGTTCGCCCTGTTCGCCACCCTGCTGGTCGAGCACAGCCTTAACGGAGCCGGTTGATGACGCCCGATGAGATCGCCGCCCGCAAGAAGCGCAACCTGGCGCTGGCTCTGGCCCTGGTGGCCTTCGTGGTGCTGGTCTTCGGCCTGACCATGGCCCGCCTGGCCCAGAACATCGAACAGGGCCGGGCCGAGGAAGCGCGCACCGGCCAGCCTGTCCCGGCGGTGGGCCGATGAACAGGAACCTGCGTCTTGGCCTGATCTGCGGCGCCGTGGCCATGGGCATGGTCGGGGCCGCCTTCGCCGCGGTGCCGCTGTATCAGCTGTTCTGCCAGGTGACCGGGTTCGACGGCACGGTGCGCCGGGCCGAAGCGGCGCCGACCCAGGTTCTCGACCGCGAAATCGTGGTGCGCTTCGACACCAATGTGCGCGGCCTGCCTTGGGATTTCGACGCCGAGCAGGTGGCCCAACGCGTGCGCGTGGGCGCGACCGGCCTGGCCTATTTCACGGTCACCAACACCTCCGACCGGCCGATGGCGGGCCGCGCGGTCTACAACGTGGTTCCTGAAAGCGCGGGCCCGTACTTCCAGAAGCTGGAGTGCTTCTGCTTCACGACCCAGACCGTCCAGCCCGGCCAGACCGTGCGTTTCCCGGTGGCCTATTTCGTGGCCCCCGAGCTGAACGAGGACGTCAACACCCGGCGCATGCGCGAGATCACCCTGTCCTACACCTTCTTCGCGACGGAAGATCAGGCGGATTCCTGAGATCAGCCCCTTGGCGCGCGGGCGCAGGCGAGGCTATAGGCAGGCTCAGATTCATTCATCCGCCGGGACCGTGACCTCCATGGCCGACCACGCCGCTCCGCAGCACGACTACCACCTGGTCAATCCCAGTCCGTGGCCTCTGGTGGCCTCAATCGCCGCCACGGTGATGATGTTCGGCGCCGTGGCCTGGATGAAGGGGCTGTTCGGCCTGCCGGAAGGCACCAGCTGGCTCTTCTTCGCGGGTCTGGCGGGCGTGCTCTACAGCATGGTCGGCTGGTGGGGCGACGTGATCAAGGAAAGCCGTCAGGGCGACCACACCCCGGTCGTGTCCATCGGCCTGCGCTACGGCATGGTGATGTTCATCGCGTCGGAAGTGATGTTCTTCGCCGCCTTCTTCTGGATGTTCTTCGAGATGGCGCTGTGGAACGAGCACCGGGTGCTGTCGAACATCGAGGAGGTGCGTACGGCCTGGGCCCACTGGCCGCCCATGGGCGTCGAGACGCTGGATCCCTGGCACCTGCCGTTCCTGAACACCGTGACCCTGCTGCTGTCCGGCACCACCGTGACCTGGGCTCACCACGCGCTGCAGCAGGGCGACCGCAAGTCGGCCAAGCTGGGCCTGGCCCTGACCATCGTCCTGGGCGTCTTCTTCACCGCCGTTCAGGTCTACGAGTACAACCACATCATCCACGAGAACCTGTTCTTCTCGGACGAGGCGATGAATTCCGGCCTCTATGGCTCCATCTTCTTCATGGCCACGGGCTTCCACGGCTTCCACGTACTGGTGGGCAGCATCTTCCTGGCCGTGTGCCTGCTGCGCCTGATGGCGGGCCAGTTCACGCCGCAGAAGCACTTCGGCTTCGAGGCCGCCGCCTGGTACTGGCACTTCGTGGACGTGGTCTGGCTGTTCCTGTTCGCCTTCATCTACGTGGCCTTCGCTGGAGCCGGCCACGGCTAAGTCCCGCTTCCCCATCGTCGTCCTTCTGGCCGCAGGCGTCCTGTTCGCGACGCTCTGCGGCCTCGGCGTCTGGCAGGTCCGCCGGATGATGTGGAAGGAAGACCTGATCGCGCGCGCCGAAGCCGCCGCGGCCCGGCCGCCGGTCCCCATCCAGACGCTGGCCCGCCTCCCTGATGCGGAGTTCCGCACCGCCAGGGTCACCTGCCTGGGCCTGTCCCGCGCGCCGTATCTCGAGCTGCATACGGTTGAGGATGCCGGGCCGGGCGTGCGTCTCGTCTCCCTATGCCGCACGCCGCAGGGCGGGGCCTGGCTGATCGATCGGGGCTTCGTCGCGGCGGAGGTCTCGGCGCGTCCGCCGGAGGACGCGTCGGACAGCTCCCCCACGAACATCGACGCCGTGCTGCGCCGTCATCCGGAGCCCAATCCCTTCGCGCCGCAGGGAGAGGGCCGGACCTACTTCACACGCCAGACCGAAAGCATGGCCCAGACCCTCGGCGCGAGCGCGGTCGGGCCCTACCTGCTCTACGCCACCACCTCGTCCAACCCGGAGTGGCGGGCCCTGCAGCCCTCAGCCCCGCCGCCTGCCTTCTCCAACAACCACGCGGGATACGCGATCACCTGGTTCGGCCTGTCCGCCGTACTGGCCGTGATGGTGGTCGTCGTCCTCAGGCGGCGACGATGAGCGCCCGCCTGCATGAGCTGCCGGGCGGGGTGCGCCTGATCTGCGATCCCGTGCCCGGCGCCCGCACCATCGCCCTGTCGGTCGTGGCCGACGGCGGCGCGCGCCACGAAAGCGCCGCCCAGAGCGGCTGGTCGCATCTGCTGGAGCACATGGTCTTCAAGGGCGCGGGCGGGCGCGGGGCCAAGGCCCTGGTCGAGGCCGTGGAGGGCGAGGGCGGCTCGCTCAACGCCGCCACAGGCCACGAGCGGACCAGCTTTCAGGCGCGCGTGCTGCCCGATGGGCTGGACACGGCGGTCTCGGTCATCATGGACATGGTGGGCCGCCCCTGGCTCAAGCCCGACGACCTGGAGCGCGAGCGCGACGTCATCGCCCAGGAGATCGCCGAAGCCTACGACGCGCCCGACGACCACGTCTTCGAGATGGCCCAGGCCGCGGCTTTCCACGACCAGGCGCTCGGCCGACCGATCCTCGGCGAGGAAGTGACCCTGGCCGCGGCCGATCCGGAGGCCCTGTCGGACTGGCGCGCGCGGCTCTATCGGCCCCAAGGCCTGGTCATCTCGGCCGCCGGGGCGGTCGATGAGGACCGGTTGATCGAGCTTGCCGATCGTTGCCTTGAGGAAGCGGCCATCGCGCCCTCGGACCACGCCTATCCCTCCCTTGAGACCGCCCGGTTCCATGGCGGCCCCACCGAACTGGTGCGCGAGATCGAGCAGGCCAACCTCGTGTTCCTGATCGAAGGCGAGGGCGCCATGTCCGACGACCTGACCACGGCGCGGCTGGCCGCCGAGCTGCTGGGCGGGGGCATGTCTTCGCGCCTGTTCCAGACCCTGCGCGAGGATCTGGGGCTGGTTTACGCGGTGGACGCCTGGGCCGACGCCTATGCCGACACCGGCGTGCTGGGCCTCTTCATGGGGACCGATGCGCTGGAGGCGCGCCGCGCCGCGGGCGCCGCCGCCGAGGTCATCCGCCGCCTGGCCGACGACCTGACCGAGGACGAGCTGGCCCGCGCCCGCGCCCAGCTGAAGGCCTCGCTCTACATTGGCGATGAGTCCCTGCCCAATCGCGCCGAGCGCAACGCCGTCCAGCTGCTGGCCCAGGGGCGCATCAAGACGCTCGGTGAAATGGCCGAGGAGGTCGAGGCGGTCAGCGCCCAGGACGTGCGCCTGTGGTTGGGCTCGCGCCTGATCCTGCACCCCGCCGCCGCCTGTCTGGGGCCGGCCGAAGCGGTGGGCGCGCCGGAGGCCTTCATCCGCCGCCTGGCGGCCTAACGCGGGTTTGTTAGGCGAAGCTCAAGGGTTCCGCGTTACGGTTTCCGGATGGCCGTTCTGGACTGGATGCAAACTGACCACGGACCCGTGTTGCAGGACACGGTCGTGCGCCTGCGCCTGCCGCGCCAGGCCGATTATCCCGCCTGGTCCGACCTGAGGCGCAAGTCTGAAGCCTATCTGCGCCCCTGGGAGCCCAAGTGGCCCGAGGATGACCTGACCCGAGCCGCGTTCCGCCGCCGCCTGTCGGTCTATGCGCGCGAGGTGGAGGCCGAGCGGGCCTGGCCCTTCTTCATCTTCGACGACGCCGGGCTGGTGGGCGCGATCACCCTTTCGAACGTCCGCCGGGGCGTCGCCGACGCCGGCACCCTGGGCTACTGGATCGGCCAGCCGCACGCCGGACGGGGGCTAGCGACCCGCGCGGTGCGCCTCATGGCCGGCTACGCCTTCGACACCTTGGGCCTGCACCGGCTGGAGGCCGCCTGTGTGCCCGAGAACACAGCCTCGCGTCGCGTGCTTGAGAAATCGGCCTTCCGGCTGGAGGGCGTGGCCCGCGCTTATTTGAATATTAACGGCGCCTGGAGAGATCATCTGTTGTTCGCCCGTCTCGAAGACGACGTGGCGGCGGGGTCGAACACCAGGGGCTTGCACAGAACGTGACGGAGAGCTCGCGACAGCTGTCTTGGGATCCCACGACGACGCTTGAGGCGCTGGCCGCCGCTGACGTCGCCCTGTGGTTCTGGACGCCGTCTGAAGACCAGCTCCGCTTCACCGGCGCGACGCGCTCGCTCGGCCTGGGCCCGCTGGCCCCCGCCTGTCCCAGCGCCGCCTTCGTGGCCCTGACCATGCCCCAGGACCGCACCCTGGCCGAACAGCTGCTGAAGCCGCGGGAGGAGGGCGCCGAGGTGGCCCTGCGCCTGCGCATGCGCGACGGCGGCACCTGCCTGTGGCGCGGCGTCTGGCTCGAGGACGGCCTGCGCGCCGCTGGGGTCGTGGCGCTTGAGACCCGCTTCGCGGCGGCCGGGACCGACGCCCTGACCGGCCTCCTGGACCGACGCACCTTCCTGGCGCGCGTCACCCAGCAGCTGACCGAGCCGGGCGAATACGAGATCATCGTGGCGGACCTTGACCGCCTGCGCCGCCTGAACGAGGCCCTGGGTCACGAGCGCGCCGATCTGGTGCTGGCGGCCCTGGGCTCGCGCCTGACCGCCGCCTTCGCCCATGACGCCTGGCCGGCCCGTATCGGTGAAGATGAGTTCGCCGTCCTGATCCGTATGGACGGCGCCATCGGCCGGCCGTCCATCAAGATGCGCCAGGCGCTGGAGCAGCCGCTGCGCGTGGCCGGCTTCGATATCTATCCGACCCTGTCCATCGGCGCCGTGCAGGCCGAGGGCGGCCCTGATGCTCCCGACGCGGCCGAGCTGCTGCGCCGCGCCGAGCTGGCGGTCGAGTCGGCCAAGGTCGGGGGCCGCGGCGGCGCCGCCGCCTATGGCCGGGCCCTGGAAAGCGACAGCCTGTCCCGTCTGGCCCTGGAGGCGGACCTCCGCAACGCCTTTGTGCGCGGCGAGATCGTGCCCTTCTTCCAGCCAATCGTGAATCTGTCGACGGGCGCCGTGGCGGGGTTCGAGGCCCTGGCCCGCTGGAAGCACCCCAAGCGCGGCCTGGTGCCGCCGGACGAGTTCCTCACCCTCACCGACGAGATGGGGCTGATGAACGATCTGGGCCTGATGATGATGCAGACATCGGCCCGCCAACTAGCCGAATGGCTGGAGCGTCACCCTACCGCCGGCAAGCTCTTCGTCAGCGTGAACCTGTCGACCGGCGAGATCGAACGCGAGGGCCTGGTGGCCGACGTGGCGCGCATCCGCAAGGAGACGGGCCTTCCAACCGGCGCCCTGAAGCTGGAAGTCACCGAAAGCGACATCATGCGCGACCCGAACCGGGCCGCCCTGGTGCTGCAGGCCCTGCGCGAGGCGGGGGCTTCGCTGGCGCTGGACGATTTCGGCACCGGCTTCTCGTCCCTGTCGTACCTGGCGCGTCTGCCCTTCGACACGCTGAAGATCGACCGTTACTTCGTTTTGACCATGGGCGACGACGAGGGTTCGGCCAAGATCGTGCGCTCGGTGGTGGCCCTGGGGCGGGACCTGTCGCTGGAGGTGGTGGCCGAGGGCGTCGAGAACGCCGGCCTGGCCCGCCAGCTGCTGCAGTCCGGCTGTCACTACGGCCAGGGCTTCGGCTATGCGCCCGCTCTCGCGGCCCAGGAGGCCGAGGTCTATCTGAACGAGAGCCTGGCCGACGGCGTCGCGCCGCTGGTGGCCCGATCCGTCAAGCGTTGAGGCTCAGGCCGTGCCGCCCGTCTGGGCGATGAAGGCCGGATCGACCCCCAGCGTTTTCAGGGCCTTTTCCCACTTCCGATCCAGATCCTGATCGAAGATCAGCGTCTCGTCCGCGTCCGCGACCAGCCAGACATTGTCGCGCAGTTCGCTCTCCAGCTGACCCTTGTCCCAGCCGGCGTAGCCGAGGGCCAGCACCGCCTTGCGCGGGGCGATGGCCGGATCGGACAGCGCCGCCAGGATCTCGCGCGTGGCGGTCAGCTCGACGCCGCCGACGACGGTCAGGCTGGCGTCATTGATGCGAATGTCGTCGCTGTGCAGCACGAAGCCGCGCTCGGTATCGACAGGGCCGCCGTCCAGCACGCGCGTGCGCTCAGCGCCATCCGGGGCGGGCATGTCCATGCGGTCCAGCACGTCGGCCAGGGCCAGCCCCTCCCGCGGCATGTTCAGGCGCAGACCCATGGCGTGGTCCGGCCCATGGGCGCAGATCAGGATGACGGCGTGCTCAAAGCGGGGATCGCCGATGCCGGGCATGGCGATCAGCAGCCGCCCAGCCAGGGAATTGAACTCGCTCATGGCCTAAAGATCGGGTGGGAACCGCGCTGTGGCAAGGCCGTTGCGGGCGGGGCGGCTTGGCGAGCGGCCGCGTGTGACCTATTTCCATCTGCGCGCCGGATACGGCGCAGCCCTCTTCAGGAGACCACCCATGCCCCTCAACGTCGGCGATCGCCTGCCGGAGGCGACCTTCATGCACATGACCAAGGACGGCCCCAGCCAGGTCAGCTCCAAGGAGCTGTTCGAGGGCAAGCGCGTGGCGCTGTTCGCCCTGCCGGGCGCCTTCACGCCCACCTGCTCGGCCAAGCACGTGCCGGGCTTCAAGGAGCGCAAGGACGAGCTCAAGGCCAAGGGCATCGATCAGATCGCCTGCGTTTCGGTGAACGACGCCTTCGTCATGGGCGCCTGGGCCAAGGATCAGAACGTCTCGGACGACGACATGCTGATGCTGGCCGACGGCAACGGCGACTTCACGCGCGCCGTTGGCCTGGACATGGACGCCTCCAAGTTCGGCATGGGCACGCGCTCGCAGCGCTACTCCATGGTCGTCAACGACGGCGTGGTCGAACAGCTGAACGTCGAGCAGGGCGGCGAATTCCGCGTTTCCTCCGCCGACTACCTGGTCGACCACCTCTAGGGCCGATTGGGCGACCCCTTCACCTCCGAGCAACGCGCCGCCGTCATGCGGCGCGTGAAGGGGCGTGACACGACGCCGGAACTCAAGGTGCGGCGGACGCTGTGGCGGCTGGGCTTCCGCTATCGCCTGCAGCGCCGCGACCTGCCGGGAAAGCCGGACCTGGCCATGGCGGGCCGGCGCCTGGCGGTGTTCGTGCACGGCTGCTTCTGGCACGGCCACGACTGCCGGCGCGGGGCGCGGGCGCCCAAGGCGAACGCCCAGTACTGGTCGGACAAGATCGCTCGCAACCGCGCGCGGGACGACGCGACGCGCCGGCGCCTGATCGCCGAGGGCTGGCGGGGATTGGTGATCTGGGAATGCGCTCTAAGGCGAGCCGACCTGGATCAGGCGCTCGACAGGGCCGTGCGTGACGATCAGGCGGCCTGGACCGAGCTGTCGTCCGAGACGTCCTCCGCCGGGGGCGACAGCACGGCCTGAAGCGCGCCCAGCAGAACCGCAGGGGTCAGGGGCTTGGCCACGAAGCTGGTCATGCCGGCGTCCAGACAGGCCTGAACGTCGCCCTCAGCCGTGTCGGCGGTGACGGCGATGACCGGCGCGAACTGGTTGGGCCCGGCCGCCGCGCGCAGGCGACGGGTCGTCTCGCGGCCGTCCAGCTCGGGCATGCGCACATCCATGAAGACCACGTCGAAGGGTGTGACCGCGAGGGCCTTCAACGCCTCCAGGCCGTCCGTGGCCGTAGAGATGTCGCAGCCCAGCGGCGTCAGGATCAGCTGAACGGCGCGCCGGTTGATCTCGTGGTCGTCCACCACGAGGACCCGCAGGGGACGTCCCTCTTCCTCAGGCTCGCCCTCCACGACGGTCGCGGCGACGTCCTCGGCGTCCTCGACCTGTTCGATGACCTCGGCGGCGGGCGAAAGCGTGGGCGCAGGCGCGTCAGCGGCCTGAACGGTCGCCCGGCGCACCACCGGCGGCGCAAAGAGGACTTCGGTCTCGGCATCGACCGGCTTGGCCAGCGGGACGGTCAGGCCGATGGTGAAAGCCGAGCCCGCGCCCTGAACGCTGCGCGCCAGCAGACGTCCGCCCATGAGGTGAATCAGCTCTCGGCTGATCGACAGGCCCAGGCCGGTGCCGCCGTGGGCGGCGGCCACCCCGTCGCGGGTCTGGTCAAAGGGCGTGAACAGACGCGCCAGCTGGCCCTCGTCCATGCCCTTGCCGGTGTCGGCCACCTCGATCATCAGCGAGGCCTGATTATCGCCGTCCGGCCAGGCCTTGAGGCTGACGGTGATATGGCCTTCGTCGGTGAACTTCAGGGCGTTGGACATCAGGTTGTTCAGCACCTGGCGCAGACGCGTGCCGTCGATCTCGACCCAGGCCGGCGCCTGGACGCTGCCGCTCAGGCGAAGCTTCAAGCCCTTCTTGGCCGCTTCGGCCTGCCAGAAACGCAGGGTGTGCGCCAGCAGGCGGCGCAGATTGGTCGGACGCGGCTCGACCCTCAGGCGGCCGGCTTCCAGCTTGGCGTGATCCAGAAGATCGTCCAGCAGACCGCGCATCATGTTGGCGGCGTCCCCGATGAGACGCGCATGGCGGTTGACGGCCGGGTCCGGGGCCCTGTCCAGCTCAGCCACCCCGGCGAGCATGGCGCTGATCGGCGTGCGCAGGTCGTGGCCCACGGTGGCCAGCAGCATGGACTTGGACTGCATCACGCTCGTCAGTTCGGCCGCCCTGGCCTCCGCCTCGATGCGGGCGCTGGATTCCAGCGCGCGATAGCGCTGCATCGTGCGCGACACGGACAGGACGTAGGCCATGAACACGCCCACGGCGACCACCACAGCCGCCACATAGGTCGGCTCGGCCCCGGACCAGGCCAGCAGGGCCGGCGTCAGGGCGAGATAGATGAACTGGGCCGCCAGGGTGGGCGCCAGCACCCGCGGAGAGCCGATGGAGTTGACCACCGAATAGATGCATCCGGCCGAGACGAGGAAGGCCGCGGCGATGCCGCCGGGCAGGCCGCACTCGCGCCACAGAATGATGGACAGGCTGCTGAAGGCGGCGGCGTTCAGAAACAGGGCCAGGGTGGCCAGCGCGTTCCGGACCGGGCCCATGTCAGCGACTTCGCCGCGCGCGACAGGCCGGAAGGCGGCCAGCTCGACGAACTGGATGGCCAGGTAGACGGCGCACCAGACGGTCGCCAGCCCATAGCCGATCAACGGGGAAAAGATCAGCGCGGCGGCGCAGCCCAGAAGCAGCCGCTGAGGCAGGGACTTGCGACGTCTTTCGACGCCCTCGCCCCAACCCTGGTTTTCGTTTTCGGCCACCGACTGCATGAACGCCCCAGAGACACCCTTGCTGGAGCCTCTTGGAGGGCTCCTGCACGCCAGACTGCCACGGGCGCTCCTAACGGGCCGTCAACGCGGCGCTCGCCTTGATCTCGGGGGTATGGCGTCGACGCCGCTACAACGACCGGGCGATCAGCAGCTTCATGATCTCGTTGGTGCCGCCATAGATGCGCTGGACCCGCGCATCCTTGTACAGCTGGGCGATCGGGTACTCGTTCATGTAGCCGTAGCCCCCGAACAGCTGGAGCATGGCGTCGATGGTCTCGCCCTGGATGTCGGTGCACCAGTACTTGGCCATGGAGGCGGTCACGGCGTCGAGCCTGCCTTGCAGATGCAGGCCGATGCAGTGGTCCACGAACACCTTGGCGACGCTCAGCTTGGTCTTCACCTCGGCCAGCTGGAACTGGGTGTTCTGGAAATCGATGACGCGCTTGCCGAACGCCTTGCGCTCCTTGACGTAGTCCAGGGTGGCGGCCAGGCCCCGCTCGGCGGCGGCGATGCCCTGCACGGCGATGTTCAGCCGCTCCTGCGGCAGCTGCTGCATCAGCTGGACAAAGCCCTGCCCTTCGGTCCCGCCCAGCAGATTTTCGGCCGGCACGCGCACGTCGTTGAAGAACAGCTCGGAGGTGTCGTTCCCCTCCATGCCGATCTTGTGGAGGTTGCGGCCGCGCTCGAACCCTTCCGCGCCGTCGGTCTCGACCACGATCAGGCTGGTGCCCTTGGCCCCTTCGGCCGGGTCGGTCTTGGCCACCACGATGATGAAGTTGGCCAGCTGGCCGTTGGTGATGAAGGTCTTGGACCCGTTCACTACGTAGGCGCCGCCGTCCTTGCGGGCGGAGGTCTTGATCCCTTGCAGGTCAGATCCCGCGCCTGGCTCGGTCATGGCGATGGCGCCGATCAGTTCGCCCGATTGCAGGCGGGGCAGCCAGCGCGCCTTCTGCTCCGCCGTGCCGTAATGCCAGACGTAGGGCATGACGATGGCGTTGTGCAGCGAGATGCCGAAGTGGTCCGCACCCTTCCAGCCTAGCTGACGCATCAGCACCACCTCGTGGCGGTAGTCGCCGCCCATGCCGCCGTCCGCCTCGGGCATGGACAGACCCAGCAGGCCCGCCTCGCCGGCCTGGGTCCACAGCTCGCGCGGGACGGAGCTGTTCTCAAGCCAGCCTTGCACGGCCTCGGGCGAGGCGTGCTCGTCGATCCACTTGCCGACGCTGTCGGAGAAGAGGGTGATCTCCTCTTCCTGCATGAACTCCGGGTCGGGGGCGTTGAGGATGTTCATCTTAAGTCTCCTCCCCATTCCCCGAATGGGGAGGGGGACCACGAAGTGGTGGAGGGGAACGAGACCCCTCCGTCTCGTCGGCTTCGCCGCCGATCCACCTCCCCATCGCTCGCGCGACGGGGAGGAGGCGGGCCTTGCTCAGAACGCCTCGGCCGGCATCTGCATCAGCACGTCCGCCCCAGTCCTCAGCTTGGCCAGGTGGGCGTCGGCGTCCGGCAGCATGCGCTCGACGAAATAGCGGCCCGTGGCGATCTTGCCGGCGAAGTAGGGGTCGGTCTCCCCGGCGTCGATACGCGCTTGCGCCGTCTCGGCCATCTGAGCCCACATATAGGCCAGCGCCGTCAGGCCGAAGATGTGCAGATAGTCGGTCGACGCCGCGCCCGCGTTGTCCGGGTTCTGCATGCCGTTCTGCATCAGCCACATGGTGGCCTCCTGCAGCTTGGCCTTGGAGGAGGCCAGGCCGTCGATGAAGGGCTTCAGCGGCCCGTCGCCCTGACGCTCGGCCACATAGGCGTCGATCTCGGAGAACCAGGTCATGATGGCCCGGCCGCCGTTGGCCGCCAGCTTGCGTCCCACCAGATCCAGCGCCTGGATGCCGTTGGCGCCCTCATAGATCATGGTGATGCGCGCATCGCGCAGGTACTGGCTTGCCGGGTAGTGCTCGGTATAGCCCGAGCCGCCGTGCACCTGCATGGCCAGGCTGGCGGCGTGGAACCCGCGGTCCGTCAGGTAGGCTTTCACCACTGGGGTCAGCAGCGCCATGTAGTCCTTGGCCTTGGTGGCCTGGGCCTCCTCGGGCGAACGCTGCATGTCTGCCTGAAGCGCGGTCCACAGGATGAAGGCCTGGCCGCCCTCGACGATGGCCTTGGCCTCCAGCAGCATGCGCCGCACGTCCGGATGCACGATGATGGGATCGGCCGGGCCCTCGGGGTTCTTCGGGCCGGTCAGGCTGCGGCCCTGCAGCCGCTCCTTGGCGAACTCGGCGGCGGCCTGATAGGCGGCGGCGGCGATGGACAGGCCCTGCAGGCCGGTGCCCAGGCGCGCCTCGTTCATCATGACGAACATGGCCGCCATGCCCTTGTTCTCGGTCCCGACCAGCCAGCCCTTGGCGTTCTCATAGGCCATGACGCAGGTGGCGTTGCCGTGGATGCCCATCTTGTGCTCGAGGCCCGCGCACTCGACGCCGTTGCGCTCACCCAGCGAGCCGTCGTCGTTGACGATGAACTTGGGCACGACGAACAGGCTGATGCCCTTGATGCCCTCCGGCGCGCCCTCGATGCGGGCCAGCACCAGGTGGATGATGTTGTCGGTGAAGTCGTGCTCGCCCGAGGAAATCCAGATCTTCTGGCCGGTGATGGAATAGCTGCCGTCGCCGTTCGGAACCGCCTTAGTGCGGATCAGGCCCAGATCCGTGCCGCATTGGGGCTCGGTCAGGTTCATGGTCCCGCCCCACTCGCCCGAGGCCAGCTTGGGCAGGTACTTGGCCTTCTGCTCCTCAGAGCCGTTGGCGTGCAGCGCCTCGTAGCAGCCGTGGGTCAGGCCCGGGTACATGGAGAAGGCCGGGCTGGCCGCCGCCGTCATGTGGCCGACCGCCAGGGCCAGCACCGAGGGCATGCCCTGACCGCCGTAATCGGGGTCCGCCGCCAGGGCCGGCCAGCCGGCCTCGACCATCTGGTGATAGGCCTCCTTCCAGCCGGGGGGCGTGGTGACCTTGCCTGCGTCCAACTTACAACCGTGCTGGTCGCCGACCTTGTTCAGGGGCGCGATGACCTCGTCGGAAAAGCGCGCGCCTTCCTCCAGCACCTGGCGCACCAGGTCGGCCGACACGTCCGCAAAGCCGGGCAGGGTGTTGGCGTAGCGCTCCACCCCCAGCATGTCGTTGAGCAGGAAGTCGAGATCACGCACGGGCGCCTGGTAGGGCATGGTCAGCCTTTCGCGGTCAGGGGTGTGTCGTCATCCAGGCTGGCGCTGAGCACGGTGTGGTACTCGGCGCCGCCCGGCAGCAGGTCGGGGCGGCTCTCGGCCAGGCGCTGCTCCATGTAGGCGCAAGCCTCCTCGGCGGTGGCGATGGCCGCGTCCAGGTCCTCGCGCTGCTGCCTCAGCGCCTCGATCTGGGCGCGATGACGGCGCAGGGCCACGGCCATCTGGTGGGCGTTGCCGTCCTTGCGGTCGTAAAGGTCCAGCATCTCCTGGATCTCGGACAGTGAGAATCCGATGCGCCGCCCGCGCAGGATCAGCTTCAGCCGGGCGCGATCTCGGGCGCTGTAGACGCGGGTCTGGCCCTTGCGCGCCGGGGACAGCATGCCCTTGTCCTCATAGAAGCGCAGGGCGCGGGCCGTGGCGCCGAACTCCCGGCACAGCTGGCGAATAGTGTAGGTCCGGTGATCGTCGCTCGGGGCCATGTCGCTTCATAACTTGACGCGGACGTAAAGGGAAGGTTTTTTGGCGTGGCCCTACAGTCCGTACGCAGCCCCCGCCGCGCGCGTCGCTACGATCTTGTCGTGGAAGGGCGTCCAGTCGTCGTCGCGGTCGACGGCGGCCCAGATGGCCTCGACCTCGTCGATCAGCATCTCCTGCGGCTCGGACCCCGCGAAGTAGGCATGGCTCAGCCGTTCCGGGCGGTCGGGCGCTTGGGCCACCAGCGCCGCCTGGAACGCCTCGCCCTCAGGCGAGCGATAAGCGGCGGCGCGCGGTCCCTCTAGCGCGCGGGCGCTCGACGCCTCGCCGCCGAACCAGTCGAAGAAGACCGGCTCGAACCGCAGCGCCGCCTTGTGCGCCTTCAGCAGAGCCAGCGTCGCCTCGACCAGCGCGGTCCCCGCCGCCTCGCCCGCGTCCGCTACGCCCAGCCGTCGGCGGAAGGCCCCGGCCAGCTCGGCGCCATAGGCCGGGCCGTAGGTGTTCAGTGCATCGATCAGAGGCTCGCTCTCGGCGACCAGGCGCAGGCAGGCGGCCAACTGCTGCAGGTTCCAGAACACGGCCTCGGGCTGGCGGGCGTAAGCGTAGAGCCCGGTGCGGTCGAAATAGGCGGCGGTGAATCCCGGCTCGTAGGCGGGCAGGAAGCGCCAGGGGCCGTAGTCGAAGCTCTCGCCCGTCACGTTCAAATTGTCGGTATTCAGAACCCCGTGCACGAACCCGGCGGCCGTCCAGCGGGCGACCAGCCGCGCCGAGGCTCTGGCGACCGCCTCCAACATCACCGGCCCGTCGATGGCCGGGTCGCCCGTGCGCGGAAGCTCCGGATAGTACAGCTCCAGCACATGCCGGATCAGGTCCCCGATCATGTCCACGCGGTCGAAGTAGGCGGCGCGCTGGAACGTGCCGAAGCGGACATGACTGTGCGACAGCCGCACCAGGACGGCGGATCGGGTGGGGGAGGGCTCGTCCCCTCGCTCCAGCGCCTCGCCGGTCTCGATCAGCGAGAAGGCGCGACTGGTGGGCAAGCCTAGCGCCTCCAGCATCTCGGCCGCCAGCACCTCGCGGACCCCGCCCTTCAGGGTCAGCCGCCCGTCGCCGGACCGGGACCAGGGCGTCTGGCCCGAGCCCTTGGTTCCAAGATCGAGCAGGCGTCCCGAGGCGTCCCGCAACTGTGCGAACAGGAACCCGCGCCCGTCGCCCAGGTCGGGATTGTAGGTGCGGAACTGATGCCCGTGATAGCGCATGGCCACGGGGCCGGGCTGTCCCGGCAACGCCTCGAAGCGGCCGAAATGGGCGACCCACTCCTGATCGGTCAGCGTCTCCAGCCCCACCTGCGCGGCGGCGCGGTCATTGCGGAAGCGCAGGATGGCTTGGGGAAAATCGGCCGCCCGCACGGCGTCGCCGTACTCGTCCCCCAGGTCGAAGAAGCGGGGCTCGGGGCGATAGGCGGACGAGACGGGCATCAACGCCAGATGGGGCTCAGATGCCGGGGAGCAAGCGGCGCCGGGCCTAGCGCAGCTGATACCGCACCGTCGTGACGACCCGCACCTTCTGGTCGGGCGACTGGCTGGCCTCGCCCACGCCGTCACGGTCCAGGATTTCGAAGGAGCCTTGCGTCGCTTCCTTGATCGGGCCCAGGCGCGCATTGGCGTCCTCGGCGAACTGCTGGGCGCCCGATCTGGCCGCCGCCGTCGCCTGGGCGATCATGGCCGGGCGCACGTCGTTCAGCTTGGTGAAGATGTAGGTGGGTCCGGCGAAGTCCTGCATCACCACGCCCTGGCGCACCAGGTCGTTCATGGCCCGGGTCGTGCCCTGCACGCGAGCCACGTCGCCGGTTCTGACCACCACCGTCTGGGCCAGGATGAAGCGCGGCCCCTGCTGGTTCGAGTACTCGCGTGAGCGGGTGTCCGCCACCTCAAGCCGCCCCAGGGTCACGGCGCTCTCCGGATAGCCCTGCCGGGCCAGGAACCGCCGCACAATGACTAGGTCGCTGTCGATCTTGGCCTGCACCTCGGACAGCACCTCGCCCGAGGCCGTGAAGCGGATCGGCAGCACGGCCAGATCGGCCTGGACGTTGCGCTCGGCCAAGCCGCGCACCAGCACGGTGCGGTCGCCTGCGTTGGCGTGGATGATCCCGTTGCCGACGAAGGCGCCCGCGCCCACCAGCCCCAGGGCGACCAGTCCGCCCGCGACCACGCCCGTAACCAACGAATTGTCCGCCATCTCGCGCCTCGCTCTAGGCCTCACCACGGAGGAGGCGCTCAAGCTTGGCCGCTGTCAATCGGCCCGGCCGCATGCCGGTTTTCTTTGAAACGCCCGTCCCCCCCTGCTAACCCCGTCGCTAACGGCAAAGGCAGACAGAACAAGGAGCAGCCCATGGCGCGGCGGTTGACGCTGGACTTCTTCAAGACCGAAGCGGCCTCGGGACTCTTCCTGGCCATCGCGGCGCTGTCGGCCCTCGTCCTCGCCAATTCGCCCTGGGCGGACGCCTATTTCGGCATTCTCAAGACCGACATCCCGGTGCGTATCGGCGCCTGGTCCCTCACGGAAAACGTCTCGGAGTGGATCAAAGAAGGCCTGATGGCCATCTTCTTCTTCGTCGTCGGGCTCGAGATCAAATACGAGATCCTCCGGGGCGAACTGTCCAATCCGAAAAAGCTCGCCTTGCCGGTGTTGGCGGCCGTCGGCGGCATGGTCGGCCCGGCGTTGGTCTACCTGGGCGTCACCGGCGCCCTGGGCGGCGATCCGCGCGGCTGGTCGATCCCCGTGGCCACGGACATCGCCTTCGCGGTCGCGGCCTTCGCTCTGGTGGCCTCGTCGTTGCCCGCGTCCTTGCGGGTGTTCCTGCTGACCCTGGCCATCGTCGATGACCTGGGCGCCGTGGCCATCATCGCGGCGGTCTACAGCGACGGCGTGACCCTGCCGCCGCTGCTCGGCGCGGGCGTCGTGCTGGCGGCGCTGGCGCTGATCGGCCGTTTCCAGCTGTCCTTCGTCTGGTGGGTGCTGGGCTTCCTGCTCGTGTGGGGCTTCGCCATGGAGGCGCACATCTCCACCTCGCTTGCCGGGGTGGCCACGGCCCTGGTCGTGCCCATCAACGCGCCCAAGCCCGGCGTCGAGGGCCCCCTGAAGAACTTCATGGAGACCCTTCACCCTTGGGTCGCCTATTTCATCCTGCCGTTGTTCGCCTTCTCCGCGGCGGGCTTCTCCTTCGCCGGCCTGTCGCCTCTGGCTCTCTTCTCGCCGGTGGCGCTGGGCATCGCCCTGGGCCTCTTCCTGGGCAAGCAGATCGGGGTCATGGGTCTGGCCTGGCTGGCCTGCAGGCTGAAACTGGGCGTCCTGCCCTCCAACGCCCGCTGGAGCGAGATGTACGGCGTCTCCCTGCTGTGCGGCGTGGGCTTCACCATGAGCCTGTTCCTGGGTGCCTTGGCCTTCCCCGGCGCGCCGGTCGAGATAGAGACCGAGGTCAAGCTGGGCGTCATCGCCGGGTCGTTGTTGTCGGGTCTGGTCGGCATGCTCGTTCTGTCGCGAGCTGCAGCGTGGCGTAAACGCTGCCGCGAGGACGACGCGGTTCTTGACGCAGCGTAAGCGTTTACTGTCGTTTTTCCGTCACAGACGAGGCTTCGGCCTGTCGAAATCTCGCCGCCTTCTTGTTGAGCGGGGCGGCTTGGATTACGCAATTCGGTCAGGAATCCGGCGACAGCTCAAAATAGCGCCGGGATAGGGATCGGAAACAGGGTCGCCGGCCAACGGCGCCCAATGACAATCGGGGACGACCATGCGCTTTTCACTGGCTCTTCGTAGCACCGCCTCCGCCGCCGTCATGGCGATGGTCGCCGGGGGCGCCGCCTTCGCCCAAGAGGAACCCACCGCGGTCGAGGAGATCGTGGTCACGGCGCAGAAGCGCGAGCAGAGCCTTCAGGACGTGCCGATCGTGGTGACGGCCCTGTCCGGCGAAATGCTGGAAGACGCCGGCGTCCATGACATCAAGGATCTGCAGATCCTGACCCCCGGCCTGACCGTCACCTCCACTACCACCGAGGCCTCGACGACCGCGCGCATCCGCGGCATCGGCACGGTGGGCGACAACCCCGGCCTGGAAAGCTCGGTCGGCATCGTCATTGACGGCGTCTATCGTCCGCGCAACGGCGTCGGCTTCGGCGACCTGGGCGAACTGCAGCGCATCGAGGTGCTGAAGGGTCCGCAGGGCACCCTGTTCGGCAAGAACACCTCGGCCGGCGTCATCAACATCCTGACCGAGGCCCCGTCCTTCGAGCCCGGCTTCTCCGGCGAGGCCACCTACGGCAACTTCGGCGCCTGGCGCCTGAACGGCGCCGTCACCGGTCCGCTCAGCGAGACCGTGGCGGGCCGCCTCTATGTGGGCGCCGGCCAGCGTGACGGCTTCTATGACGTGCTGCTCGGCGACGGCCCGCGCACCCTGACCGAGGACGCTGACCAGAACTTCTGGACCGCCCGCGGCCAGCTGCTGTTCCTGCCCAGCGACGACGCTTCGATCCGCATCATCGCCGACTACACCAGCCGCGACGAAAACTGCTGCGCCGCTGTGCAGATCCGCAGCGGCCCGACGGCGGCCTTCGTCAACGCCCTGGCGACCAACGGCGAGGGCGTGCGTCCGTTCACCACGGGCGGCTTCGGCCCGCCCCCCGGCTATGACTACCTGCCGTTCTCGCGCACGGCCTACTCCAACCGCGACACCGGTCAGGCGATGGAGGACATGGGTCTGTCGGCTCAGGCGGACCTCGACCTCGACCTGTTCGGCGGCTCGACCCTGACCTCCATCACCGCGTGGCGGACCTGGGAAACCGACAACGGCATGGATATCGACTATTCCGGCGCCGACATTGCCTATCGGCCCCAGGACGGTCAGTTCACGTCCAGCTTCGATCAGCTGAGCCAGGAGTTCCGGCTGGCCGGTCAGAGCGGCGGCCTGAACTGGCTTGTCGGCGCCTTCTTCGCCTCGGAAAGCCTCGAGCGGAACGACAGCTTCTTCTTCGGCGCGGACTATTCGCCGTTCCTGTCCTTCCAGTTCACCGCGGCCCTGAACGCCCTGAACCCCGCCATCGCTATCAGCCCCGCCCGTTACGGGTGTATGACGGCCCTCGGCCTGACCGCGCCGGAACTGCAGGGCTGCCTCGTGGGCCTCGTGGCGCCGCGCGGCCCTGTCCAGGACGCCGGCCAAGGCTTCCGCGACACCTACACCCAGGACAGCGACACCTGGGCCCTGTTCACTAACAACAGCTGGCAGTTGACCGACGCCTTTGAGCTGACCCTGGGCCTTCGCTACACCCATGAAAGCAAGTCGCTGAACGGTCTTCAGGACAATCTCGGAACCAACGGCGCCGCCTGCGCCGGATACCTAGCCAACCTGACCACCGTCGCCACGGTCCTCGGCGGCGGCAACCCGGTGGCCGGCACTCCTGCGGCACAGACGTTCGCCGGCCGCTACTGCCTGCCCTGGACCAATCCGTTCTACGACAACCGCGTCATCAACGAAGACCATTCGGACGGCGACTGGTCGGGCACCATCAAGGGCACCTACCGATTCAACGACGACTTCATGGTCTATGGCTCGTACGCCCGCGGCTACAAGGGCTTCGGCTACAATCTTGATCGCGTGCAGACCGGCATCACGCCGAACTCGACGCTGTTCTTCCCGGCCGAGACGGTCGACAGCTACGAGTTGGGCGCCAAGACCACCTGGCTGGACGGCTCGCTGCTCTTCAACGCCACCCTGTTCTGGCAGACCTTCGACAACTTCCAGCTCAATACCTTCCTGGGCACCTCCTTCGTGGTCGAGTCGATCCCGTCCGTGGAAAGCCAGGGCGTCGATATGGACCTGATCTGGCGCACGCCGGTTGACGGCCTGTCGTTCCAGGGCGGTCTGACCTACTCCCAGACCGAGTACGGCAACTTCACGGCCGCCGACCTGTTCAACCCGGGCAACTTCCCGCAGCTGTCCCTGCTGCCGGGCAGCCAGATGTCCTTTGCGCCGGAGTGGTCGGGCAGCGCCGCGTTCAACTATGAGCGCTCGCTGGCGGGCGATATGATGCTGGGGCTGAACCTCGCGGCCAAGTACACCAGTGAGTACAACACCAAGTCCGACCTGCTGCCCGCCGGCATGCAGGAGGCCCTGACCCTGTTCAACGGGCGCATCTCCTTCGGTCCGGCTGACGAGCGCTGGGCCCTGGAGCTGTGGGGCCAGAACCTGACGGACGAGGACTACTACCAGGTGGTGTTCAACGGCTTCGCCCAGGGCGACGCCTTCCCGAACCGCACTACGCCGCAGCCGTCGGGCACCCCGTATCCGGGCACCTTCTACAACCCGAACACCGACACCCAGACCTACGACGCCTTCCTGGGCCAGCCCCGGACCTACGGCGTCACCTTCCGCGTCCGCTACTAGGCGCGCGCGACCCTATGACTGGAGCGGCCGGGGGCGACCCCGGCCGTTTCTTTTTGCCCTTTGCAGCGCATCGGGGCCGGGCCAATCTGACGCCTCTTCTTTCAGGAGCAGGGGAGGCCGCCCATGGATCGCCGTCAGTTTCTCATGGGCGCGACCGCCCTCGGCATGGCGAGCGCCTCGTCCCTCGCGTGGGCCCAGGCGGCCGACGCCGACGCCCGTCTGTCCGCCCTGCTGGACGGCTGGCTCGAAGCGGATCTGGACCGCAACCCGACCCAGGCCACCAATCTGGGCCTCGACAGCGGCGACAAGGCCTATCGCGCGTCTCAGCTGGGCGACTATTCCCGCCAGGGCTGGACGGCGCTGCGCGCCGAGCTGGCTGGCCGCGCCCGCGCCCTGGCCGGCTACGATGAGACGGGGCTGTCCGACGAGGGGCGGCTGAACCTGGCCATCGCCCGCTTCCGCGCCGACTCGCAGGGGCGCGGCGCCCAGTTCGACTACGGCGCGGCCACGGGCGGCGGCCGCATGGGGCCCTACGTGGTCAACCAGCTGTCCGGCGCCTACTTCAGCGTGCCGGACTTCATGGACAACGACCACCGCGTCGAGGATCGCGCGGGCGCCGAGGCCTTCCTGGCGCGCCTGGCCCAGTTCGGTCCCGCCCTCGACCATGAGAGCGAGCGCATTCGCGCCGACGCCGCCTTGGGCGTAGTCCCGCCTGACTTCATCCTGGACCTGACCACCGGCCAGCTGGAGCGCCTGCGCGACACGCCCGCCGCGGAGATGGCCCTGGTGCGCTCGCTGGAGCGCAAGGCCGCGGCGCTGGGCCTGTCCGGCTATGGCGCGCGCGCGGCCGCCCTGGTCGACGCCGAGATCGAGCCGGCCCTGACTCGCCAGATCGAAACCCTGGCCGCCCTGCGCCCCAGCGCCGTTCACGACGCCGGGGTATGGCGCCTGCCCGAGGGGGAGGCGTTCTACGCCTTCGCCCTCAAGGCCTGGACGACCACCGACCTGTCCGCCGAGGAAATTCACCGCATCGGCCTTGAGCAGGTGGCCGAGATCACCGCCGAGATCGACGCCATCCTGAGCCGCCAGGGCATGACCGGCGGAACCGTGGGCCAGCGCGTTCAGGCTCTCAACAACGATCCCGCCCAGCTGTGGCCCAGTACCGACGAGGGCCGCGAGGGCCTGCTGGCCTCGCTCAACGCCCAGGTCCGCGCCCTGGAGCCGCGCCTGCCCGAGGTGTTCGGCCGCCTGCCGCGCTCAGGCGTCGAGATCCGCCGCGTACCCCCGGCCATCGAGAACGGCGCCCCGGGCGGCTACTATCAGGGCCCGCCGTTGGATGGATCGCGGCCCGGCGCCTACTACATCAACCTGCGCGACACGGCGAACTGGCCGAAGTTCGCCCTGCCCACCCTGACCTATCACGAGGCCAGCCCCGGCCATCATCTACAGGTGGCCCTGCAGCGCGAGGCCGAGGGCCTGCCGGCCTGGCGCCGCGCCAACGGCTTCTCGGCCTTCAACGAAGGCTGGGCCCTCTACGCTGAGGCCGTGGCCGGCGATGATCTGAACGTCTATGCGGACGACCCGCTCGGCCGGGTCGGCTTCCTCATGTCCTACCTGTTCCGCGCCGTGCGGCTGGTGGTGGACACGGGCATCCATCACCATCGCTGGAGCCGCGAGCGGGCGGTCCAGTACATGGCCGACTCGGGCGTGAAGCCGCTGAACGCCTCCAACAGCGAGATCAACCGCTATTGCGTGATGCCGGGCCAGGCCTGCGCCTACAAGATCGGCCATACGGTCATTGCGCGGTTGCGGCGCGAGGCCGAGGCGCGCCCAGGCTTCGATCTGCGCCGCTTCCACGACCGGGTTCTGGAGGCGGGATCGGTGCCGCTGGCCGTGCTGGAGCAGCGTATGCGGGCCTGAGCCCCGTCGCGCCAAAATCGGACGTATCGAAAAAACAGAACATCTTGCCAACCAGAACAAACGGTGCACATAGTGGCGCGTCGCTGAGGGGGCGGGCCGGTGTCGGCAAGGCGGGTTCCTCATCCCGGTGACATTCAGAATCGTGGCACTGGAAGAAGGGAACAGGCGATGAGCAAGGCGGCATTGAAGCTGGTGAGCAAGGACGACGGCGACAAGCAGCGGGCGCTCGAGGCGGCCCTGGCCCAGATCGATCGGGCCTTCGGCAAAGGCTCGGTCATGAAGCTGGGCAAGGGCGGCGTCGTCTCCGAGATCGAGAGCGTCTCGACCGGCTCGCTGGGCCTGGACATGGCTTTGGGCATCGGCGGCCTGCCCAAGGGCCGCATCGTCGAAATCTACGGCCCGGAATCCTCGGGCAAGACGACCCTGGCCCTGCACACCGTGGCCGAGATTCAGAAGGCCGGCGGGGTCGCCGCCTTCGTCGACGCCGAACACGCGCTCGATCCGGTCTATGCCCAGAAGCTGGGCGTGAATCTGGACGACCTGCTGGTCTCCCAGCCCGACACAGGGGAACAGGCGCTCGAGATCACCGACACCCTGGTTCGTTCGGGCGCCGTCGACATCGTGGTGGTGGACTCGGTCGCGGCCCTGACGCCCCGGGCCGAGATCGAGGGCGAGATGGGCGACAGCCTGCCCGGTCTTCAGGCCCGTCTGATGAGCCAGGCCCTGCGCAAGCTGACGGCCTCCATCTCCAAGTCCAACTGCCTGGTCATCTTCATCAACCAGATCCGCATGAAGATCGGCGTCATGTACGGCAGCCCCGAGACGACCACCGGGGGCAACGCGCTGAAGTTCTACGCCTCCGTGCGCCTCGACATCCGCCGCATCGGCGCCATCAAGAATCGCGACGAGGTGGTGGGCAACACCACCCGGGTGAAGGTGGTCAAGAACAAGGTCGCCCCGCCGTTCCGCGAGGTCACCTTCGACATCATGTACGGCGAGGGGATTTCCAAGATCGGCGAGATCATCGATCTGGGCGTCAAGGCCGGCATCATCGAGAAGTCCGGCAGCTGGTTCTCCTACGACAGCCAGCGTATCGGCCAGGGCCGCGAGAACGTGCGCGACTTCCTGGCCCAGAACCCCGACATCGCCGCCGACATCGAAGCCAAGGTGCGCGGCAACGCGGGCAAGATCGCCGAAGACCTTCTGGCCGCTTCGCCCGAGGGCGATCCGGACGAACCGGACGGCGCCCTCTAGAGATCATTCGCCGGAACGGCGGCCCGTGTGACCCGCCGACCAACCCGCGCGGGCCGTCACGCCGCCGGTGAGTGAAAGGGCCGCTCAGCCTCGCGCTGGGCGGCCCTTGTTCATGTTGGGAGCAACGCTCTGTCTCCTCCCTGCCGCGAAGCGGTGGGGAGGGGGACCGCCGAAGGCGGTGGAGGAGTGGGAACGTCGCATACGCCTCCCTATGCTCGCCTGGAGGTTCGCAGCCACCTCCCATCGCTGCGCGACAGGAAGGAGAGGAAAGGCTAAGCCCCCTCCAGCCGCCTGGCCCACCGCTGCAGGCGCGGCCGCGCCCTCAGGAAGCGGCGATAGAGGGCCTCCAGCACCCGCAGCACTTGGGGGCTGCGCGCCATCAGGCCCAGGGGCCGTAGAAGAGGCACCGCCCGCCACATGGCGGCGAAGGCCTCCGCGCCCGACAGCATCCGCTCGCCCTCGCGCGCGTGAAAGCGCGACAGCAGCTCCGCCGGATCGAGCGGACAGCTTTCATCCGCGCCCTCGGCCAGGTTCACGAAGGTGATGTGGCCCCGCCGGTCCAGTCGGCGGAAGAACGCGATCTCGCGCCGGCACAGGGGGCAGGCGCCGTCGTACCAGACCGTCAGCTCGCTCATGGGCGGCTCCTTGGATACGCCCCTTTTACGCCGCCGCTCGTGGCGAGAAAATGCAGACGTTCGCGGGTCTTCTCCGCATGGCCGGCCGCCGTGTGTGCCCCGATGCGCCCGCTGCCCGGAACAGCCCCATGCTGCCTACCGTCGGTCGCCGAGCACCCATCGCCTCTCGATGTGGCGCGGTTTGGCGCGGTTTGGCACGGTTTGGCACGGCGCTTTCGGGCCTGGCGCCCTGCCAGGTCTCCCTTCGCCCAACGATCCTTGGCTATGTCGCGCCGCACTCTCTATATGGGCGCTTTCCTTTCCGCACCTGCCCCCGAACTCACGACGCCATGGCCAGCCTGAACCAGATCCGCTCGACCTTCCTGGACTACTTCGCCAAGGCGGATCATCGCGTCGTGCCCTCGGCCCCCCTGGTGCCGCAGAACGACCCGACCCTGCTGTTCGTGAACGCGGGCATGGTGCCCTTCAAGAACATGTTCACCGGCGTGGAGACTCCGCCGCATCCGCGCGCGACCTCGTCACAAAAGTGCGTGCGCGCCGGAGGCAAGCACAACGACCTGGACAATGTGGGCTACACGGCCCGGCACCACACCTTCTTCGAGATGCTGGGAAACTTCAGCTTCGGCGACTACTTCAAGGCCGAGGCCATCGAGTTCGCCTGGAAGCTGGTGACCGGCGAGTTCGGCATCTCGCCGGACCGGCTGATGGCCACCGTCTATGTGGATGACGACGAGGCCTTCGACCTCTGGAAGAAGATCGCGGGCCTGCCCGAAAGCCGCATCGCGCGGATCGCGGGGTCCGACAACTTCTGGTCCATGGGCGACACGGGCCCCTGCGGCCCCTGCACCGAGATCTTCTTCGACCACGGCGAGGACGTGCCGGGCGGTCCGCCCGGGTCTCCGGATCAGGACGGCGACCGCTGGGTCGAGATCTGGAACCTCGTCTTCATGCAGTTCGAGCAGGCCGCGGACGGCACGCGCACCAACCTGCCCAAGCCGTCCATCGACACCGGCATGGGGCTGGAGCGGGTGGGCGCGGTGCTGCAGGGCGTGCACTCCAACTACGACACCGACCTGTTCCGCGCCCTGATCGCGGCCAGCGAAGAGGCGACCGGCGTCCGGGCCGAGGGCGACGAGGCGCCCAGCCACCGGGTCATCGCCGACCACCTGCGCTCGTCCTCCTTCCTGATCGCGGACGGGGTGACGCCGTCGAACGAGGGCCGGGGCTATGTGCTGCGCCGGATCATGCGCCGGGCCATGCGCCACGCCCACCTGCTGGGCGCCAAGGAGCCCCTGATGCACCGGCTGGCCCCCACCCTGATCGAGCAGATGGGCGGGGCCTATCCGGAGCTGGGCCGGGCCCGGGCTGCGATCATCGACACGCTGGAGCAGGAGGAGATCCGCTTCCGCACGACCCTGGGCCGCGGCATGACTCTGTTCGACGAGGCGGCCGGAAAGCTCGGCCAGGGCGGGATGGTGCCGGGCGCCACCGCCTTCACCCTCTACGACACCTATGGCTTCCCCCTGGACCTGACCGAGGACGAGGCGCGCAGGCGGGGCCTGAGCGTCGATATCGAGGGCTTCGAGGCCGCCATGGCCGAGCAGCGCGAGCGCGGCAAGGCCAACTGGAAGGGCTCAGGCCAGCAGGCCTCGGCGGCCGAATGGCTGCGCCTGCGCGAACAGCATGGGCCGACCCGCTTCGTGGGCTATGAGGCCGATGAGTCCAAGGGGACGATCCTGGCCATCCTCAAGGACGGACAGCCGGTCGACGCCGCCGAGGCGGGCGACGAGGTGGACGTGCTGCTGGACGAGACCGCCCTCTACGGCGAGGGCGGCGGCCAGGCGGGCGACCAGGGCGCCGGCTGGGCCAACGGCATGGTCACGGTCAGCGACACCACCCGGCAGGCGGGCGACCTTTTCGTGCACCGGGTCCATGTGGGCTCAGGCGGCTTCAAGGTCGGCGACCAGATGTCGCTGAGCGTCAATCCGGCTTGGCGCAAGCAGACGCGCGCCAACCACTCGGCCACCCACCTGCTGCACGCGGCCCTGCGGAACGTGCTGGGCGAACACGTGACCCAGAAGGGCCAGATGGTGGACGCCGAGCGCATCCGCTTCGACTTCAGCCACAACTCAGCCCTGTCCGAGGCCGAGATCGCCGACATCGAGGCCGAGGTGAACACGGTCATCCTGCAGAACGCCCCGGCGCGGATTGAGACCATGGCGCCGGAGGCCGCCATCGCGGCCGGAGCCATGGCCCTGTTCGGCGAGAAGTACGGCGACGAGGTGCGGGTGCTGACGCTGGGCGAAGGCTTCGACCCGATGGAGGCCAAGCCCTATTCGGTGGAACTGTGCGGCGGCACCCACGTGGAGCGGACCGGCGACATCGGCCTGTTCAAGATCGTCTCCGAGGGCGGCGTGGCCGCTGGCATCCGTCGCGTCGAGGCCCTGACCGGCAATGCGGCGCGGGCCTGGCTGGACGATCAGGCGGGCGTGGCGCGCAGGCTGGCGCGCGAGTTCAAGGTCCAGCCGGCCGACGTTCCGGCGCGCGTCGAGGCCCTGCAGTCCAGCGTCAAGGCGCTGGAGAAGCAGGTGGCCGAGCTGAAGAAGCAGGCCGCTCTGGGCGGCGGTTCAGGCGGCGCCGCGGCCCCGGAGGAGATCGGCGGAATCAAGCTGATCGCGCGCGTGCTGGACGGGGTCGGCGGCAAGGAGCTGCGCCCGCTGGCCGAGGACTTCAAAAAGCAGGTGGGCTCGGGCGTCGTGGCCCTAGTGGGCCTCAGCGACGGCAAGGCGGCCGTGACCGTGGCGGCGACGCCGGACATGGCCGGCAAGGTCAATGCGGCCGAGCTGGCCAAGGCGGCGGTGCTGGCCATGGGCGGCCAGGGCGCGGGCGGCAAGCCGGACTTCGCCCAGGGCGGCGCGCCGGACGGCTCCAAGGCCGAAGAGGGGCTGGCGGCGATCCGGCAGGCGCTGGGGGGCTAGCGGCAGTCCGCCAGACGTCGCCGATGCTCGGCCAGGGCCTCGGCGACCACCTCGATGCGGTCGGTCTGCACCCCGCCGCGCCAGCAGCGGGGCAGGCGGGCCACGGCCTCGGGCGTATCGATCCCTTCGACGGACTGGACCTGACGCTTGATCCCGCCCACGGCCCAGACCTCGGTCCCCGCCCGCTGCATGCGTTCCAGGAACCGGTCGGGCCAGCCCCAGAGGATCGTGCGGATCCCCTCCGGAGCCATGAGCACCGTGCCCTGGCAGGACTCTGGGACGTGGCCGGTCCAGCCGGTCAGCATGTAGTCCTTCAGGCAGGCCTTCATCTGGCCCTTGCTGGCCGCCGCGAGCCGAGGCTCCACCTCCCGGAGGCGCCGAATGGGCCTGTCGCCGCCGAAGAAGCTCACCCGCTCGGCCCTCAGGTGCGGGCGCGCCAGAAAATAGGCCGCCAGCCGGTCGGTTTCGCTGGGGTCGTTGGACTTGATGTTGATCTGAAATCGCCGGTCAGGAAAGGCCTCCAGCACCTCGGCTAGGGTCGGGATCGCGCCGACGCCCGTTCCCCGCAGCGGATAGGTTCGCCCGCCATCCGCCGTGTAACCGTAGCCCGCGTCCAAGGTCTTCAGATAGGCCATGGTCTGTTCGCGCGTGACCCCTTGGCCGTTGGTGCGGCAGTCCAGTGTCCAGTCGTGGAAGACCGCGAACTCGCCGTCGGTGGTGGGGTGGATGTCGATCTCGACCACGTCCGCGCCCAGCCGGAAGGCCTCACGCATGGAGGGCAGGGTGTTCTCGATGAAGGCGTGGGTCGGGGGGTGGATGCGCGTGGCCGTGCAGGCGTCGCGGGTCAGGCCCTCGCTGGGATAGGTCTGGTGGACGCCGCGGTGAGCCAGGACGGCGAACTCGTTGTCCGGATCGGCCGGCCAGGAGGCGTTGTGCAGGTAGAGGCCGGTGACGACGACCGCCGCCGCGCCCAGGATGATGCCGCGCATGGGGTCAGCGGCTCGCCGGGACCTGGGCTTCCGGCCCCGCGCCTTCGGGCAGGCCGATGTGCGCCAGCTTCCAGGCGTAGATCCCGCGCCGCTCGAAGGTGAAGATGGTCTCGGATCCGCCCTCATCGGCGACGGCGAAGCGCATGCGGTTCACACCCCAGTACTTGGGCTGGGGCCAGGGCTCGCGAAAGCTGGTGCCCGGCACGGCGTCCTCGGCGGTGCGCTGCGAGGCGAAGCGGCCTTCGCCGTCGGTCAGGCCCGCCAGGGCCTCGGGCGTCAGATAGGCGTCCACATCGGGGCCGGGCCTGGCCTGTTCCAGCTGGCGGCGGATCGCGCCCACGGGGTCGGCTAGGATCGAGGGCGGCGGCGTCTGATCCGCGGCCTGACCGGACAGCTGCGGGCGCAGGGAGGCGCGCACGGCGTCGAAATCCACCAGATCGGCCAGGGCCTGAATGTCCCGGGCCTGGCCCGCCGAACGCACGCCGAAGAAGGCCGCGAAGGGGGCGGCCACAAAGGCCAGGGCGGCGAGGATGATCGCCGCGACGAGCAGGTTGGAGAGGGCGCGCATCAAAGCCTCCGGTTCTGACTAACCGAGTTAAGGCCGATCCGGCTCCACGCCAACTGTTCTCGCGCGGGCGGGGAGGGCGGGGCGCGGGGCCCCGCCCAAGGACCGTCAGGCCGCCATGGCTTTGTTCAGGTTCTCGGCCACCTTGTCGATGAAGCCCTCGGTGGTCAGCCAGCCCTGCTGATCGCCGACCAGCAGCGCCAGGTCCTTGGTCATGGAGCCGCTCTCGACGGTTTCGACCACGACGCGCTCCAGCGTCTCGGCGAAGTCGATCAGGGCCTGGTTGCCGTCCAGCTTGCCGCGATGCTTGAAGCCGCGGGTCCAGGCGTAGATCGAGGCGATCGAGTTGGTCGAGGTGGCCTCGCCCTTCTGGTGCTGGCGGTAGTGGCGGGTCACGGTGCCGTGGGCGGCCTCGGACTCCAGGATCTTGCCGTCCGGCGTCATCAGCACCGACGTCATCAGGCCCAGCGAGCCGAACCCTTGCGCCACCACGTCCGACTGCACGTCGCCGTCGTAGTTCTTGCAGGCCCAGACGAAGCCGCCGGACCACTTGATGGCCGCGGCCACCATGTCGTCGATCAGGCGGTGCTCATAGGTCAGGCCCTTGGCCTTGAACTGGTCGGCGAACTCCTCGTCGAAGACCTTCTGGAACAGGTCCTTGAAGCGGCCGTCATAGGCCTTGAGGATGGTGTTCTTGGTCGAGAGATAGACCGGATAGTTTCGGTTCAGGCCGTAGGCGAAGCTGGCCCGCGCGAACTCGATGATCGAGGCGTCCAGGTTGTACATGCCCATGGCCACGCCGGCGCCCGGGGACTTGTAGACCTCGTGCTCGATCACCTGGCCGTCGTCGCCGACGAACTTGATCGACAGGGTGCCCTTGCCCGGCATCAGGAAGTCGGTGGCCTTGTACTGGTCGCCGAAGGCGTGGCGGCCGACGACGATCGGCTGGGTCCAGCCCGGCACCAGGCGCGGCACGTTCGAGCAGATGATCGGCTCGCGGAAGACGACGCCGCCCAGGATGTTGCGGATGGTGCCGTTCGGCGACTTCCACATCTTCTTGAGATTGAACTCCTTCACCCGCGCTTCGTCGGGGGTGATGGTCGCGCACTTCACGCCGACGCCGTGACGCTTGATGGCCTCGGCCGCGTCGATCGTCACCTGATCGTCGGTGGCGTCGCGGTTCTCCATGCCCAGGTCGTAGTAGTCGAGCTCCACGTCCAGGTAGGGGAAAACCAGCTTGTCCTTGATCATCTGCCAGATGATCCGGGTCATCTCGTCGCCGTCGATGTCCACGATGGGGTTGGCGACCTTGATCTTGGCCATGGGCTCTCTCTGTCGAACGGGGGTTCAGGGAAGTCGCGGGCGGTATAGCGAGCCTGTCCCCCGGCGCAAAGGCCGAGGCGACGGATCCGCCCCTGCCGCGTTGAGTGGACATGCACCCCATGACCGCCGATCCGACCGAACCTTCCCCCCAGGCGCCGCTGGACGTTCTGGTGGTGGGGGCGGGGCCGGGCGGCCTGGCTGCCGCAACCTATCTCGCCCGCTTCCGGCGGCGGGTTCTGGTGGCGGACGGGGGCGAGCCGCGCGCCGGCTGGATACCCGTCAGCCACAATATGCCGGGCTTTCCCCAAGGCATCGCGGGCAAGGACATTCTGGCCCGTATGCGCGAGCAGGCTGAAGAGTACGGCGCCGTGATCCAGCCGGTCCGGGTCGAGCGCCTGACTCCTGACGGCGATCACTTCGTCGCCGACTTGGCCGGGCGGCAACTGAGGGCGCGGGCCGTCGTGCTGGCCACGGGCGTCGAGGATCGCTTGCCGCCCCTGCCGGGCCTGGAGGACGCCATCCGCCGCTCGCTGGTGCGTATCTGTCCGATCTGCGACGGCTACGAGGCCACGGGCAAACGGGTGGCCGTGCTGGGCCGGGACGACATGGGCGTGCGTGAGGCGGCCTTCCTGCGCACCTTCACCCGCCACGTGACCCTGGTTCACATGGGCCCGCCCGAGGCCCTGACCGAGCGCAGGGCGCTGGAGGAAATGGGCGCGACCCTGATCGAAGGGCCGGTTGAAGCGGTGCGCCTGAACGGGGATCACGCCACCGCCCTGTGCTGGGGCGGCCAGTATCGCGACTTCGACTTCCTCTATTCCGCGCTGGGGACCAGGCCCAATGCCGGACTGGCCGAGACGCTCGGCGCGGCGCGGGCCGAGGACGGGCGGCTGACCGTGGACGAGCATCAGAGGACCAGCGTGAAGGGGCTCTACGCCTGTGGCGATGTGGTCAGGGGGTTGAACCAGATCGCTGTGGCCACCGCCGAGGCCGCCGTGGCGGCCACGGCCATCCACAACGCCTTGCGCGAGGCCGACGGATGGACCGTGGACTGACGCAGGAGCGTTGCGCGCCTGGGCGGCCCCTGATAGCTCAAGGACAGTCATTTTCCCCTGAAGGGCGAGGCCCATGCCCCGGCGAACCACCCCGCGCCCCTCGATCAAGGGCTTCCAAAAGACCTCGATGAAGGCCCTGTTCTGGGACCTGTTGACCTTCGACAGGCTGATGACCGGGCCGGTCATCCACATCATCTACTGGTGCGGCCTGGCCCTGCTGGTGCTGGGCGGCTTCTCCGTCATCGGCGGGGCGGTCGGCGTGGCCCTGCGCGAACCTGGGATCATGAGCTGGATCCTGGCGGTGCCGGTGCTGGTGGCGGGCCTGCTGGTGCTGCTGGTGATGGGCCTTCTGTGGCGGTCCTTCTGCGAGCTGTACGTGGCCCTGTTCCGCATCGCCGACGATCTGAGGGTCATGCGCGCCTTCGTCGAGCAGGACCACGGCGTGGGCGCGGCCCGGCCCTCTGCGGCTCCGGCTCCGGCCCAGACCAGCGACATCGGCGACAAGGGCGACGCGGACCTGGTTTCGAAGATCTGAGACCTGCCCCTTGGCAGGGCGTCATGCCGCAAAATCGCGTGCCAACCTGCCAAACCTGCCAGTCGCGCCAACTGACCCGCTGAACCCTTCTCCCACGAGGGGAGAAGGAAAGGCGACCGAACGACTCGGACTCGAAAACACCGTCCGAAGCGTCCGAAGCGTCCGATGAGTCCGGATCAGCAGCGATGAGAAAGACCCGCCGCCCGGCTAATAGGGGCGATCAGGAGGCAGGGTAGGACTGCGCGCAAAGCCGTGCATAAGTTGCGGGGCAGGATGGGCTTTCCGCGTGCTCGGTAAAGCGGGACGGTCCAGCCGGTGCGGGGACAAGGGCCGCCGCTACGCCCGCAGCGCCGCCGCAAACGCCTGAGCCGCCGGTTTGGGCCGGCCATCGTCGTCAAACAGCAGCGGCCGGTCCGGGCTGAGCGGATTGTGCTCGCCGCCCCGGCGCAGCCAGCTGTCGCGGTCGCGCGCCCCCCAGACCGTTACGCCGAAGCGCTGGGCCGGAGGTAGGTCGCCCATGGCCTCGACCGCCTCGGCGAACAGGCGCGGCTGGCGCGCCGGGTCGCCTGCGTCCGTGGAGACATCGATCTCGGACACATGGACCGGCAGGCCCAGGGCGGCGAGCTCGCGCACAGTCTGGCGGATCGCCCCGTCCGGCAGATCGCAGTCGATGTGGGTCTGGGTTCCCAGTCCCGAGAGGGGCGCGCCGGCGCGCAGCAGCCGCTCGGCCAGGGTCAGGAAGGACCGCCGCTTGGCCGGGTTGGATTCCAGATTGTAGTCGTTAAGGAACAGCGGAACGTCGGGGTCCGCCTCGCGCGCCGCCTCGAACGCCTCAATGATGTAGCCGTCCTGGCCCAGCGCCCGCGACCACAGACAGTCGCGCAGGCCCGAGCCGTCGTCGCGGATGGGCTCGTTGACCACGTCCCAGCCCGTCACCTGTCCACGATAGCGGCCCATGACACGCGCGATATAGCCGCGATAGGCGCGGCGGAACTCAGCTGGACGATCCGCCAGGGCCTCGAAGCTGGGGCCGCCCTGGGCGTACCAGATCAGGGCGTGACCGAAGACGCCCAAGCCCATCTGGCGAGCGCGGGCCACCAGCTGGTCGGAGCGGGAGAAGTCGAGGCCGCCGTCCTCCAGCAGGATGGCCTCCATCTTCATTTCCCACTCGGGCGTAATGCGGTCGAAATGAGTGCGGGCGACCTGGGTCCAGCCGCCGTCGTCGAACTGGCCGGTCATGGCGGCAAGCCCGAGCGGAAAGGAAGCGGCGTCCTTCAGCGGGGCCAGGGTCTGGGGCGACGGCTTGGAGGCGCCCGCCCCGCAGGCGGCCAAGGCCCCTGCGCCAAGCAGGAGCGAGCGGCGCAGCATCAGCCGGCCGCGCGCCGGCGCAGCGCGATCTCGTCGAAGGCGGCGGTCTCGCGCTTGGCGCGCTCGGCCAACTCGGCCAGGCGGGTCAGCTCGGAGACGTGCTCGAACTTCTTCAGCTCTTCAAAGGCGGAGGTGAGGGCGTCGCGGGCGCCCTGCTCCTCGGCGGTGACTTCGCCCAGGGCGTGTTCGGCGGCGGCGCGGCGCACCGTCCAGCCGTCGAGGAAGGCGTTCAGCAGCAGGGCCGCTTCGCCGTCGGAGCGGGCGCGCTCGGTCTCGACCTCACGTTCGGCGTCCAGGCAGGCCAGACGCATCTCGGCCGACGCGCGGCGGGCGGCGACCTCGGCCAGACGCTTCTGCAGCCCCTCGACCTCGAAGCGCGAGATGCGGATGAGCGATTGAGCCCATTGGGTCATTGGACGCCGTCCTTGATCATGCCTTGGTCGAGTATGGCGGCCAGCTGGGTGAAGCTGTCGTTAAGACGCGTCGTTTCCTGGGGGCCTTGGCCAAGGAAAGCCTCCAGGTCGGGGTTCAGGGCGATGGCCCGGTCCACGATCGGGTCGGCGCCGGTGCGATAGGCCCCGATGCGGATCAGCTCTTCCATGTCGTTGTAGGCCGACAGGCACTGGCGCGCGCGACGGGCGATCTCGCGCTCGGGCGGGGTCTGGCAGCCGGGCAGGGTGCGGCTGACGGACTTGAGCACGTCGATGGCCGGGAAGCGGCCGCGCTCGGCGATCTTGCGGTCCATGACGATGTGGCCGTCCAGGATGCCGCGCACGGCGTCGGCGATGGGCTCGTCGTGGTCGCCGCCGTCCACCAGCACGGTGAAGAGGCCGGTGATGGCCCCGCCGGGCGAGCCGTCGGGACGCAGGGGGCCGGGGCCGGCGCGCTCGAGCAGCTTGGGCAGCTCGGTGAAGACGGTGGGCGTATAGCCCTTGGTGGTGGGCGGCTCGCCCGCGGCCAGGCCGATCTCGCGCTGGGCCATGGCGAAGCGGGTGACGCTGTCCATCAGGCAGAGGACGTGCAGCCCCTCGTCGCGCAGGGCCTCCGCGACCGACAACGTCATGTAGGCGGCCTGACGGCGCTTGAGCGCAGGCTCGTCCGAGGTGGCGACCACCACCACGGCGCGGCGGACGCCCGCCTCGCCCAGGGTCTCCTCGATGAACTCGCGCACCTCGCGGCCGCGCTCGCCGATCAGGCCCACCACGACGGCGTCGCAGGCGGCCTCGCGCGCCAGCATGGACAGCAGCACCGACTTGCCGACGCCGGAGCCGGCGAAGATGCCCATGCGCTGGCCCTCGCAGGTGGTGGCGAAGACGTCCAGCGCCCGCACGCCCAGGTCCATGCGCTCGCCCACCCGGCCGCGCGAATGGGCGGGGGGCGGGGAGGCGCGCAGGGGATAGGGGATGGGGCCCGTCGGCAGCGGGCCCTTGCCGTCGATGGGCTGGCCGAAGGCGTCGATGATGCGGCCCATCCAGGCGCGGCTGGGCCGCACGGCGGCTCGGTCGCCCGTCAGACGGATCTCGGCGCCAGGGGCCACGCCCTCGACCGGGCCGTAAGGCATGAGCAGGGCCTTGGCGTCACGAAAGCCCACCACCTCGGCGGGCAGGGCGGTCTGATCCCGGCGCACGATCTCGGCCCGAGCGCCCACCGCCAGGCGGGACAGGCCGCCGCGCGCCTCGATCAGCAGGCCGTTGACGGCCGCCACCTTGCCGGTGACGACCAGAGGATCAACGGCGCGGACGGCGGCGGCGAGGCTGGACAAGAACAGGCCTGAAGGCTGGACCGAAGGGGATCGGCCCAGCCTTGCCCGGCATGGTTAACGCGGGATGAAGTTTAGGCCGCGCGGCGCTCGCGCAGGTCCGCAAGGACGCGGGACGCCTCGGCGCGGAAGCCCGTCAGCTCGTGATCCAGATAGTCGCGCGCCTTCTCCCAGGGCGTGCGGTGCAGGCGGCCGTGGGACAGGTTGTGGCCCAGACGCCGGCCCTGAGTGGCGGCCATCATGCCGGCGCTGGCCAGCTTGGCGCGGGCGCGGGGCGAGCGGCTGACCAGAAGGGCGCCCAGGGCCAGACCCGCCACCAGGGCGACGCCCGTGGAAATGCGAGGATGCGCCTTGACCGTCTCCTTGGCGCGCTCGGCGCCCCGCAGCGAACGCTCGCGCACGTCGGTGGCCATGCGGCGGGCGCGTTCGCGCAAGTGGGCGGTCCGATCCTCGGACGAGGCGTCGTTGAGGCCGACGACGTTCTCGTTCGGCATATCGGGCAGGCCGGTCTGGGTCGTCGAGGTGGTGGGCGTTTCGGTGCGGGGCATAGCTGTCTCCGGCTTGAGGGGGGCTCTGTGTAAAAACAGACCGAAGGCAGGGCAGGTTCCGTCCAATCGTCCCTGGCGTCGGAATCGAATCGTTGACGAGGGTGCTGGACGCCGATTCGCAAATCAGCCTACGATTCGAACCGTTGGTTAGCTTTAACCAATCTTAAGGTTTTCGGCGTCAGCGTGCCGGGGAGAGCCCTGAACGCCAAAGCTTTAGGGTGCAATGGCCAAGCTTCGCTGGAGGGGGCTGGATGCGAGTTCTGCTTATCGAGGACGACAGCGCCACGGCGCAGAGCATCGAGCTGATGTTGAAGTCGGACGGCTTCAACGTCTACACGACCGACCTTGGCGAAGAAGGCGTGGATCTGGGCAAGATCTACGACTACGACCTCATTCTTCTGGACCTGAACCTGCCGGACATGAGCGGCATGGAGGTCCTGCGGCAGCTGCGCGTCGGCAAGATCAACACGCCGGTGATGATCCTGTCGGGCACCTCTGAGATCGAGACGAAAGTCAAGACCTTCGGCGGCGGCGCCGACGACTACATGACCAAGCCCTTCCACAAGGACGAGCTGATCGCGCGCATCCACGCCGTGGTCCGCCGCTCCAAGGGCCACGCCCAGTCGGTCATCAAGACGGGCGAGATCCTGGTCAACCTGGACGCCAAGACGGTCGAGGTGAACGGCCACCGCGTGCATCTGACCGGCAAGGAATACCAGATGCTGGAGCTGCTCTCCCTGCGTAAGGGCACGACCCTGACCAAGGAGATGTTCCTGAACCACCTTTACGGCGGCATGGACGAGCCCGAGCTGAAGATCATCGACGTCTTCATCTGCAAGCTGCGCAAGAAGCTGGCTACGGCCGCGGGCGGCAAGCACTACATCGAGACCGTCTGGGGCCGCGGCTACGTGCTGCGCGACCCGCAGGAGGGCGCGGCGACCGTCGCCGCCTGACGCCTCTCTCGTTCAAGACACTGAAGCGCTCGCCGGGAGACTGGCGGGCGTTTTCGTTTGGCTAGGGACCGGGCGTCATCTGCATTACGGCGAAGAACGCCGGTGTCCCGTCTCCACGAGGCAGGCCAATCCCGATGATTGGCTGGCCATCCCGCTCGTACTGAACGCCCCTTGAGCCGGGAACTGAGACCAAACCGTCGACCTCGAAAGGGTGGGCGGAGAGATAGGAGTCCACCGCAGCGTGATCCCAGGCGGACACGAAGATTGTGCAGACACGGCGTGGCTCCCCGCCTTCGCTGCCCCTGCCAAAGATCGTCATGTAATAGTCGGACGATCCACGTCGACGTCCCGCCCGTAGTTCAGCGCCCTCGGGGATGTTGGAGAAGCCTCTCTCCACGAGAAAGGCATGGGCCTCCTGCGCAGTCCGCTGGCCAAGCGCGTAGTTGACGCAGGCCTCCAACTGCAGGGGCACCGTCGCCAAGTCGGCCTCAGAGATAGTCGGAGCTGGCTGGGCCAGCAGCGCCGCGGCGAGCAGGGAAAGCATGGAACCTCCAGGATCGGCAGCCTTCTTGCCATGCTGGCTTGGCCGCCGATACCCTCATCCTCTGGAGGAGGCGGGGCATGAAACGGATCTGGTTGGCGGCGGCGCTGATGGCGTTGCTCGCCCTGGGACTGGGCTGGTGGTCGATGCGGCCGCCGGCGGCCTTGGGGACTGACGCGCCGGCTGAGCGGTTCTCGGCCGGACGGGCCATGCAGACCCTGGCTGAGATCGCGCGCGCGCCGCATCCCTCGGGCAGCGCCGAGCACCGGCGGGTCTTCAACCACCTGTCGCGCCGGATGGGCCAGCTGGGCCTGGAGACGGGCGCTCAAGGCGGGCCCATGAGCCAGGCGGGCGCCGCGCGCTATCGCCGCTGGTTCGGCGAGCAGGCCCAGGTCCCCCAGGCGCTGAACCTGATCGGCGTGCTGCCGGGGACGGACCGCAGCCTGCCGGCGGTGGTGATCATGGCGCATTACGACACGGTGCCGGGCTCGCCGGGGGCGGGCGACGACTCCTCGGGCGTGGCGGCGGCGCTGGAGGCGGTCAGGGCCGTCAAGGCGCAGGGCCCGACCCGGCGCGACATCATCGTGCTGCTGACCGACGGCGAGGAGCTGAACCTGGAGGGGGCGCGCCTGTTCTTCGCCGCCCATCCGCTGAGAAGCGGCGTCGGCGCGGTCATCAATCTGGAGGCGCGCGGCTCGGGCCGGGTGCTGATGTTCGAGACGGGGCCCGAGGCCGGGGCCCTGGCCGACCTTTATGCGCGCGAGGTGGAGCGCCCCTCGGCCCACTCCATGGCGGCGGCCATCTACAGCCTGATGCCGAACGACACGGATTTCTCGATCCCGCGCGAGGCCGGGATCGGCGGCTACAACCTGGCCTTCACCAGCGGGCCTGAGACCTACCACTCGCCCAGTTCGACGGTGGACCGGGTGGACCCCGGCTCGATCCAGCATATGGGCGACCATGCGACGGCTCTGCTGGGCGCGATGGCGCGGGCCGAGGCGCTGCCGGCCGAGGCCCCGAACAAGGCCTATGCCGACGTCTTCGGCCTGATGGTCATTTACCCGGCGTGGGTCGGGTGGCTGCTGCTGGGACTGGCGGCGGTGCTGGGCGTGGCGGCGGCCCGTCGCCTGGGACTGCGGGTCCGGGACGCGGCGCCGGCCCTGTGGTTCCCGTTGTGGCTGCTGCTGAACGCCGCCCTGCTGCACCGGCTGATGGACGCGACGGCCAGCGGCGGGGCCATGGGTTACTATGACCGGCTGGGGTCGATGGGGTTGCTGGGCCTGATGGCGGGGGGCGTGACCGCCGCAGGTCTGTTGGCCGGGCCGCACCTGACCGGCTTGCGGCCCCGCTGGATCGCCGCGGCGGTCGTGGTCCTGCTGGGCGCGGCGACCGCGGTCCTGTCCGGCGACCTCAACCTGTTCCAGGCGGTGCTGACCCTGCTGGCGGCGGGCGTCTGGCTGATCGCGCCCCGGCATGGCCATCGTCGCGAAGACGGTTGGCGGCCCGCCGTGGGGGCCGTGGCGGCGCTGCTGCTCCTGGCCACGGCGTTGCAGGCGCTGCTGGCGCCGGCGGCCTATGTGCTGGCCTGGCCCGCGCTGATCGCGGCCCTGATGCTGGCGGCAGCGGCCTTCCTCGATCCGAGGTTGGACCGGCCCTGGACGCCCTGGATGCTCGCCGTCATCGGCGGCGTGGCGGCGGCCTGGATTGTGGGGCTGTACTGGATGGTCTTCATCAACATCGGCTTTGGTCTGCCCGAGGCGATGGCCGTTTTCGCCCTGATCCTGGCCGGCCTGATCTGGCCGGTGCTGGCTCGGTTGCCGCGCCGGGCGGCGCTGGGGCTGGCGGCCGTGGCCGTGGGCGTCGCGGTTTGCGCGGCGGTGGTCGAGCGCCTAGATGGCGTCGCGCCGACCGTACCGACCTACCAGGGATGAGCCGATGGCCGTGACCGTCTTCCACAATCCGAACTGCTCAACCTCGCGCCGCGTGCTGGAAGAGATCAGGGCCGAGGGCTACGCGCCCGAGGTGGTCGAGTACATGAAGGCCGGCTGGACCGAGGCGGGTCTGAGGGACCTGCTGGCGCGGATGAACGCCTCGCCCAGGGACGTGCTGCGCACGCGCGGCGGCCAGGCCGAGGAACTGGGTCTGCTTCAGGACGGCGTCTCGGATCAGGCCCTGCTGAAGGCCATGATCGAGCATCCCGTTCTGGTCGAGCGGCCGATCGTGAAGGCGGGCGACAGGGCCGTGCTGGCCCGCCCGGCGGAGCGCTGGCGCGAGGTGGTTTAGGGTTATCTCCCTTCCCCTGGAGGCGGGAGGGCTATTGCCGCTACGCCACCTGACGTTCGGCGGGCGCGGCCTTGACGAAGACGCCCCGCCGCCCGGCGACCAGCCGGAAGGGTGCGCCCGGGGCCAGGATCGGCTCGCTGGGCGCCGTGATCAGAACGCCGTCGGAGGCGAGGACGCCGCTGAGGCTTTCAAGCACGCGCAGACGGCGTTCAGGCTCCATGTCGCCCAGCACGTTGCGGCACAGGATCATGTCGAAGGGACCCGCCGGCGGCGGGTCCAGCAGGTTGGCGCGCTCGAAGCGCACGGCGCCGCGCAGCTGCGGCTCGGCGCGCCACATTTCGCCGTCCTTCTCGAACCATTCCAGGACCCGGCGGGCGGAGAGGCCGCGCTGGACCTCGAACTGGGTATAGAGGCCGCTGCGGGCCTTCTGGACGGCCTGTTCCGAAATATCGGTGGCGAGGATCTCGATGCCGGGCGCATGGGCCTCAGCCGCCGTGACGGCGAGCGAATAGGCCTCCTGCCCCGTGGCGCAGCCGGCGGACCACAGCCGCACGCGGCCGCGCGCCTTGGCCAGGGCGGGCAAGAGCTGATCCTTGAGCAGGGCGAATTGCTCGCGATGCCGGAAGAACTCGGTGTCGCCCGGCAGCAGCGCCTCGATCACGCGCCAGCCCAGCGAGTCGACCCCCTGGGCCGGCAGGGCGGACATGAGAGCGTCGAGCGAGGCGAAGCCCTCGCGCCGGGCCACGGCGCCCAGGCGCGTCTCAATGCCGTGGGCGCGGCTGGAGTCCAGCAGCTGACCCGTGCGGCCGCGCACCATCTCCCTGAGACGCTCGAGAATGACGGGGTCGATCACAGCGCCCCTCCGTCAGGCCAGTCCGACTTCGGCGAACTTGGAGGTGATGATGTCGCCGTCGAAGGGCTTCATGACGTAGTCGTCGGCGCCCGCGCCCAGGGCCTCGCGGATGCGCTCGGGCTGGTTCTCGACGGAGCAGAAGATCACCTTGACCTTCGCGCCGTCGGGGTCGGCGCGCAGGCGGCGCAGAAAGGTCAGCCCGTCCATCACGGGCATGTTCCAGTCGAGCAGCACCGCCGTGGGCATGAGCGCCGCGCAATAGGCCAGCGCCTCGGCGCCGTCGGCCGCTTCGTCCACCTCGTAGCCGAGGTTCTCGACGATGCGGCGGGCGACCTTCCGGATGATGCGGCTGTCGTCGACGATGAGGCAGCGGGCCATGGCCGCAATCTGGGCCGCGCTGGTTAAGAGTTCGTTCGGGAAACCCTCTCAGGCCGGCATGCGGATGCGGATATCCACGCGATCCTGACCGGTCTCGAAGCTCAGCTCGCCGCCCGCCGCCCTGACCGTGTGGAACAGCCAGTAGGGCTGGGTCCACTGGCCCGCCAGCATGCCATCTCCGACGGGTTCACCCGAGAGCCCGGCGACGGCCTCGGCCTTGAAGCGCGCGCGGGGGCCTTCGGAGACTGCGGTCATGACAAGGGCGCCGCCCTCCTGGGCCAGGGTCAGGGTCGCGGTCCCGCCTGAAGGGAGACAGCCGCCCGCCAGCTGGGCCAGGTTCAGCGCCGCGCGCGCCTGGGGCTTGCCGAACTGGGCCGCCGACGAGGTCCAGGTCAGATTGGCGCGCAGGTCTTCGAAGACGCCCTGGGCCAGGGTTTCCAGCTCTTCGCTGGAGAAGCGCTCGGAGGTGGTGGCCGCGCCGAACGCCACGCGGGCGAAGTGCACCAGCTTGACCAGCTTGCGCGCGCTGGCCTCGACCAGGCCCATGGCCTCTTCGCGCATGTCCTGGGCGGATGGGTCCTTCAGCAGGTCCAGGCCCGACACGATGGCGCCGGAGGGACTGATGAAATCGTGGCAAAGCTTGGCCGCGATCAGGGTCGCCAGCTCGTCGGCGGACGGCGAGCCGTCAGGAGCGGTGAGATGTCCAGGAGCCGGTACCGGAGACATGGGCGCGCCCTCGAGAAACTGTCGATTGTCAGCGAGCCGCAAGGCTGACGTGATTTGCGGCGTCGTCAAAGAGCGACGGGTGCTCTAAAGGCCCCCGCCATGAGTACGTTCGCGGAAGATGTGACCTCCGGCCGGATCGGCGCCCGGCTGGCTGAAATCGCCCAGGCGGCGGCGGAGGTGATCCTGCCCTACTGGCGCGCCGGCGGCGCGGTGACGATCAAGGCGGATGAAAGTCCCGTGACCGAAGCCGATCATGCCGCCGAGGCCCTGATCCTTGAGCGGCTGGCGGCGCTTTATCCCGGCGTGGCCGTGGTGGCCGAGGAGCAGTCCGCGGCCGGCCTGTCGCCGGAAGCCGTGGGCGAGGCCTTCTTCCTGGTGGACCCGCTGGACGGGACGCGCGCCTTCGTGGCGGGGCGGGAGTTCTTCGTGGTGAGCATCGGCCTGGCCGTGGCCGGGCGGGCGGCCGCGGGGGCGCTGGCGGCGCCGGCGCTGGGGGTTGTCTGGCATACGGGCGAGGGCGGCGCTTTCAGGCGGCGCTTCGACGAGACCGAGGCGGCGGCCATTCAGGCGCGGCCTCTGACGCCGGGCCAGGGCGCCGCCCTGGTATCTCACACCCTGACGCCGGAACAGGCCGAACGCATCGCCGCGAGCGTCGGCTGCGCCGCCTGGCGGGGCATGGATTCAGCCGTGAAGTTCGGCCTGATCGCCGAGGGGGCCTACGACGCCTATCCCAGGCCGGGCCGCACCATGGAGTGGGACACCTGCGCCGGAGAGGCCGTACTGACCGCCGCCGGGGGCCGCGTGCTGGACGAGGCGGGGCGGCCCATGCGCTACGGCCGCGCGGCGGATGGCTGGGAGAACCCGGGCTTCCTGGCCGAGGGCGTCAGGTGAGATGATGTCTCCTCCCCATGGCTGCGCCATAGGCGAGGAGACCGCGGGCGCCCCTCGCATCGCGGCCGGCGCGCTCTTATCTGCTCCGGAGCGAAAGAGGAGCCGCCCATGACATCGCCGTCGCCGCGTTCGACCGAAGGCCGAGGCCGCATCTACGACTCGGTGCTGGACACCATCGGAGACACCCCCCTGGTGCGGCTGCCCCGGCTGGACGCCGAGCTGAGCCCCCGAGCGACCGTGCTGGCCAAGCTGGAGTTCTTCAATCCCATCGCCTCGGTGAAGGATCGGATCGGCGTGGCCATGGTCGAGGCCATGGAGCGCGACGGGCGCCTGAAGCCCGGCGGGATCATCATCGAGCCCACCAGCGGCAATACCGGCATCGCTTTGGCCTTCGTGGCGGCGGCCAAGGGCTACAAGCTGATCCTGGTCATGCCCGAGAGCATGTCGATCGAGCGGCGCAAGATGCTGAAGCTGCTGGGCGCCGAGCTGGTGCTGACCCCGGCGGAACAGGGCATGAAGGGCGCCATCGCCCAGGCCGGGCAGTTGCTGGAGGCGACGCCGGGCGCGGTGATGCCGCAGCAGTTCGACAACCCCGCCAATCCGGACATCCATCGGCGCACCACTGCCGAGGAAATCTGGCGCGACACGGACGGCAAGGTGGACATCGTCATCTCGGGCGTGGGCACCGGCGGCACCCTGACCGGGGTGGGCGAGGTGCTGAAGGCCAGGAAGCCGGGCGTGCGCATGATCGCGGTGGAGCCCGAGGCCTCGCCCGTTCTGTCGGGCGGCCAGCCCGGCCCGCACAAGATTCAGGGGATCGGCGCGGGGTTCGTGCCCGGCAATCTGGACACCCGCTTGATCGACGGGGTCGAGACCATCTCGAACGACGACGCCGTGGAGATGGCGCGGCGCGCGGCGCGGGTCGAGGGCCTGCCCGTGGGCATCTCGTCGGGCGCCGCGCTGACGGCCGCCTATCGCGTGGCGGGTCGTGAAGAGAACGCGGGCACGACCCTGGTCGTCATCGTGCCCAGCTTCGCCGAACGCTATCTGTCGACGGTGCTCTTCGAGGGCTTGTGACTGGATCAGCCCAGCACGCCGCCTAGGAGCCCGATGGCCGTGGTCGGCAGATAGGCCACGAGCGCCGCAAGAAAGGTCGCCAGTGTAAGGACGGCCGCCTTGACGACGCCCCCAAGGGTCGACCGGTACCACCTGCCCTTTCCGATCCTCAGGAAGGCGATGAAGGACAGGATGACCATGACCAGGCTCATCCAGCCGGCGGTTGCCGGCATGTAGGCCAGAAAGCCGATCGGCACGAACGGCAAGGTCCAGACGTTCAGGTAGTGGAAGGTGCCCCGGAACGCCCGTCGCCAACCCAGGTTTTCCGGATCCCACCAGCGGAGCAAGGGCGCTGACGCCAGCGCGTACAGGACCGCGTTGATGGGCACGAGGACCAGCGACATCCAGTTGTCGGCGTCGCTGAGGAAGACGTCCCGGCTCTTGCCCGAGCGGGCGATAAGCGGATCGAGCACCTCGGATCCCAACTGGCCCAGCATCAGCGTCGCCCCGCCCATCAGGAACAGCTGCAGCATCAGGATGCCGCACAGGGTGAAATAGAAGCGGAGGGGCCGCGCATACTCGCCGCCGCCGGTCGGGCCCAAGTTCATGTAAGCCTCGAGCATCGCCGCCGGACGCACGAACGCATCGCGGACGGTCCTCAGCTCCCGCCGGCCGAAGCCGGTGGTGTCCTCGCTGAGATGGTCAAGGCCGGGACTGGAATCTGGCTTGTCCGTCATCTGTCGCCCCCTGCGGCCTCACGCATCCAGCGCCGATAGTCCCGCTCAGCGAACGCCGGTCAAGGCCCTGGCGCCGTCTTGAACGCCTGCTCAAGGATTCGGCTTGACTCTCCCTCTTGAACGACCGTTCAATCCCGTCGTCCGAGAAGGAGGCGCCGATGGCCGACCCGAACGCCGAGCTGGCGACCATGATCGCCAATCTCGAGGCCAAGACCGGCCTGACGCTGGACGGCTGGACCGCCCTGGTCCGAACTCGGGGCCCCGAAAAGCATGGGCAGATCGTCGCCTGGCTGAAGTCCGAGCACGGCCTGGGTCACGGCTACGCCAATCTGGTGGCGCACAAGGCGCTGGGGTCGGACGCAGGCTCGCAGGGCGAGGACGACCTGCTGGCGGCCATGTTCGCGGGGCCGAAGGCGGCCATGCGGCCTGTCTATGATCGGGTGCTGGCGGTGCTGGACGGGCTGGAGGGCGTCGAGCTGGCGCCCAAGAAGGGCTATGTCAGTTTCCGCCGGTCCAAGCAGTTCGGCCTGGGCCAGCCTTCGACCAAGGACCGCTTCGACCTGGGGCTGAACCTGAAGGGCGTGGAGCCGGAGGGCCGGCTGGAGGCGGCCGGGTCGTGGAACGCCATGGTCACGCACCGGGTGCGGCTGGGCTCGGCCGAGGAGGTTGACGCGCAGGTGGCCGGCTGGCTGACCCAGGCCTGGGAGCGGGCGTGAGCAGCGCCGCCGAGGTCCGCGCCCGGGTCGTGGAGGCGGCCATGGAGCTGTTCTGGGCCAAGGGCTATGGCGGGACCTCCGTGGCGGAAATCCTGGCCAAGACGGACTTGAACGCCGGCAGCCTGTATCACGTGTTCCCGGGCAAGCAGGACGTGCTGATCGCGGTCCTGGAGGCCTATCGCGACGGCATCCGGCCGCGCCTCTTGGAGCCGGCCTGGCAGGGGGTGGAGGACCCCATCGAGCGGGTCTTCGCCCTGCTGGAGCACTACCGCCGCATGATCGTCGCCACCGACGGCGCCTTCGGCTGTCCGATCGGCAACCTGGCCCTGGAGCTGAGCGAGCCGGACCCGGCGGTGCGCGATCTGCTGGCGCTGAACTTCGACAACTGGGCCGCGGCCGTCACCGAATGCCTGGCGGCGGCGGGGGACCGCCTGCCCCCGGAGGTGGACCGTGACGAGCTGGGGGCCTTCGTCCTGACCACCATGGAGGGCGGGGTGATGCTGTCGCGCACGAACCGCGACGTGGCCTACTTCGACCGGGCCGTGAAGGTGCTGAGGCATTACTTCGATCTTTTGATCCGCGAAGGAGCGAGGGAGGGCGCGACATGAGGAAAACGACCCTGTGGGCGAGCGCCGTCGCGGCGCTGGCGCTTCTTGGGAGCGGGATAGGCGTCGCGGCGGCCGCCCAGGACCTGCCGATCGCGGCCGAGAGCCGGTCTGCGGCCTTTGACCCGCTGCTGCCGCTGATCGGCAAGACCTGGCGCGGGCGGGGCATCGGCGCGCAGGGCGTCGAGGACGTCGTCCGCTGGGAATGGGCCGTGGGCGGCCGTGCGGTGCGGACGGTCCACGCCGTCGCGGGCGGCGTCTATGGCGGGGAGACGCTGATCTTTCCAGACCGCGACACCGGCCAGCTGATCTTCCACTACTTCACCTCGGGCGGCTTCCATACGACCGGCGTCATTCGAGAGACGGCCCCCGGCGTTCTGGAGATCTCCGAGACAGTCCACGGCCTGGACGCCGTCGAGCAGCTGAGGTCGACGCTGGAGATCGAGGGCGACGTCTATCGGACGCGAACCCAGGTGGAGCGCGACGGGGGCCGGGCCGATTTCGGCGGCTTTGACTACCGGGCCGAAGCGGCGGCTTCGGGACCGCCGGACTGGTGGGACGCCCACGTGGCCCATCTGACCGAGGGCGGCGGCCGGTGGGTCACGCCCAACGCCTCGGCGGGGGACGATCCGCAACAGCCCAGCGCCTTCGCCCTGGAGTGGCGCGCCATCCATGACGGCAAGGTCCTGAGCGGCCGGCTGTTCGGTCTGGACGAGGCGGGCCGCGAAATCGCCGAATACTGGACCTTCCGCGAATACCACCATCCCGGCCGCGGGGCGGTGGTGGTGGAGCAGTGGGGACCGGGCGGCATCTATGGCGAGGGCGAGACGGTCTCGACCGAGCCGGGGCGGCGGCGCACCACCCAGACCTTCTGGATGCCGGACGGCCGCAGCTGGCGCGAGGGTCACGTGACCCTGGAGCAGGGCGACGTCCAGACCTCGGAAGTGTTCGATATCGACGCGGCGGGGGCCTGGACCTCTCGCATGTCCAACACCTGGCGCCGCGCGGCGTCCTGAACGGAAGGAGAGCCCATGCGGCGTCTTGTGACGATGATCTGCGCCGGCGCCGCGATGGCTCTGGCGGCGACCTCGGCCTCCGCCGAGGTGGTGGAGCAGCGGGACGACGGCTTCACCCTGCGCTTCGAGGCTCCGCTGACGGGCGAGCTGGATCACGCCTGGGCCACGGTCGGCCGCATCGGCGAGTGGTGGGAGGACAGCCACACCTATAGCGGCGACGCCTCGAACCTTACGCTGGACCTGAGCCCCGGCGGCTGCTGGTGCGAGACCCTGCCGGGTGAGACGCCGGGCGCGGTCAAGCACGGCGAGGCGGTGCTGATCTGGCCGGGGCGCACGGCCCGCTTCTTCGCGGCCCTGGGGCCGTTGCAGGCGACGGCGCCCTCGGCGGTGCTGACCATGACCTGGCCCGAGGGTGAGGACGGGGCGCGCAAGATCGTCTGGACCTATGTGGTCGAGGGCCGCGGCATGGGCCAACTGGCTACGGTGGTCGACGGAGTGATCGGCACGCAGTTCCGCAACTACGCCGCCCTGGCCAACGCGCCCGCCAACGGCTGATTAACAAAGACCTGCGCAGGCTGGTCCGCCATGACTGACCCGGCCGAGGTTCAGGAGTCCGCGCCCCCCACGGGCCGCGCGCGACGGGCGCTGCTCAAGCGCCTGGCCGATGTCGTGTCTCTGCCGGAAAGCCGGGTGAACGCCTTTGAACGCTCGGTGGTCGGCGACCTGCTGGTCGAGATCCTGAGCGCCGCGAGCGCCGAAGAGCGCGGCCGGGTGGCGGCGCGGATCACAGGCCTGTCGGAGACGCCCGCCAGCCTGGTGCGGCTGTTCCTGCGGGACGAGATGAGCGTGGCGGGGCCGTTCATCGAAGACTGCGCCTCGCTGTCCGATGCGGACCTGATCGCCTGCGCCCTGGAGTGCGGGCCTGAGCACCGCATCGCCATCGCCCGGCGCAAGCACCTGAGCGAAGCAGTCGGCGAGGTGATCATCGGGCGTCAGGAGGCCGAGGTGATGACCGCCCTGGCCCACAACCCCACGGCGAAGCTGTCCCAGTCGACGCTGGAGCTGATGGTGGCGGCGAGCCGGGACCTGACGGAGCTGGTCCCGCTGCTGCTCAAGCGGCCCGAGCTGAGGCCCGCGGGCGCCTATGTGATGTTCTGGTGGGCCGATGCGGCGGGGCGGCGGCTGATCCTGTCGCGGTTCGCCGTCTCGCGCGAGGTGATGCAGGAGGCCGTCGGCGACATCTTCGCCGCGGCGGCCGAGGAGGGCTGGAGCGATCCCCTGGCGCGCAAGGCCCTGCAGTTCATCGAGCGGCGGCAGAGAAACCGGGCCGCGGTGGACAAGAGCCCCTTCGACAGCCTGGACCAGGCGGTGGCGGCGGCCGAGGCCGGCATGACGCCGGACCTGGCGCGCGAGATCGGCTATCTGGCCGGCGTGAAGCCCACGACCGCGGCCAAGATCCTGTCGGACAAGGGCGGCGAGCCGATCGCCATCGTGTGCAAGGCCACCGGCCTGCCCAAGAGCGCGGCCCTGCAGATCTGGCGCGGGCTGCGCCGGCCTGAGACCAATGCGTCCGGCGAGACGGAAGAAGCGCTGGATCGGATGCTGACGACCTATGACATGATGTCGGTGGATCGCGCCCAGACTGTGCTGAGATACTGGAACTGGTCGCTGTCCTCGGCCCTTACGCCGGCTTTGTTGAAGGCGATACGCGAAGGCGACGAAAGCGGGTTCGAGGATTTCACAGCCGCGCAGAAAGCCGCCCTGCTGGCCTTTTCCACCGATCTTTAGACGGCCTGCGGGTTTTCTATCGGGGGTTGTTGATCTGCGGACGCACCCCGCAGACTATTTCTACAACTGATGCACTAGTCTTGTTGCAAGATTAGCCAAAGACCCGTAACAGGCCTCGCCATAAGTTGTCCTTCAAGCCAGGACGGGGCGCAGGATTCGGGAGAATGATCGCCATGGAAGACAATGCCGCCATCATCGAGATGACCGCCGACATCGTGTCGGCCTATGTCAGCAACAACAACGTGCAGGCTGCTGATGTGCCGGGTCTGATCCAAAGCATTCACGCGGCGCTGACCCAGGCCGCCACCGGCGCCACGGCCGAGCCGGAGCCCGAGCCCCAGGAGCCGGCCGTGCCGGTGCGCCGCTCGATCACGCCGGACTACCTGATCTGTCTGGAAGACGGCCGCCGCTTCAAGTCGCTGAAGCGCCACCTGCGCACCAAGTACGACATGAGCCCCGAGGAGTATCGCTCCAAGTGGGGCCTGCCCAAGGACTATCCGATGGTGGCGCCGAACTACGCCAAGGCCCGTTCGGACCTGGCCAAGCAGATGGGCCTGGGCCAGGGCGGCCGCAAGCCGGCCCGCGGCGGACGCAAGCCCGCGCGCTGATCCACCCATCGCCTAAGCATCGTGGACGCCCGCCGCAGGGGACCTAGCGGCGGGCGTTCTGCTGTCCGGAGCACCCTTGTCCACGGCGTCAGAAGCGGACGCGGCCTGCGTTCGCAAGGATTGAGCGCCTCGACATAGGAATATTATCCTCACTCTCGCCGATCCCGCCATGCTCGTGCGGCTCGGTAGAGGGAGTGACGGATGAACGGATGTGAGCCTGACCGCGCCAGAACGGCGCTGGTGGCGGACGTGGTGAGCCTGGCCACGGGGATCGAACCGGACGAGGTGCTGTCGGAGCGGCGTCTGCGGCCCGCCGCGGTTCGGGCCCGGCACATGGCCATGTACCTGGCCAATGTGGTCTATGGCTGGCCCCTGCAAAGAGTGGGGCAGGCGTTCGGCCGCGACCGCTCGACCGCCAGCCACGCCTGCGGCGCGATTGAGGACCTGCGCGACGACCCGGTGATGGACCGGCTGCTGGACCGGCTGGAGGCCTGTCTGCGCCACGCGCCGGGCGGCGACCTGTTCGAACAGGCGGGCGCATGAGGCGGCTGGCGTCGGAGCGCGAGCTGCTGACCCTGCTGGGCAGGGCGGGCGTCTGGCTGGATGAAACCCATGAGGGCTTTGTGGTGCGCACGTCGCCCGACCGGCGGCGCAGAGCCGTGGCCCAGGTCGGCGGGGTGGTGGTGCAGGGCCTGATGGAGGCGGATCGTCTGACGACCCTGCCGCGCGGGGGCTGGCGGCTGAGGACCGGGCAGGACGACGGCGGCCGCCCCGGCCTGGTCCCGGCCAGACGGGAGGTCGTCGAGAGCGACGGGCGGCGGGTCAGCCGCCGCGTCAATGCCGGCGAGTCGCCCCTGGCCTGGCTGGCGCGGCGCAGGGACGCGCGAGGACAGCCGTGGCTGACCCCGGCCCAGGCGGCGGCGGGAGAGCGGCTGCGCGAGGCCTTCGAGCGGGCAGGCGGCGGGCCGCGCGTGACCATGCGCTGGGACGCGGCGCCCGGCCAGGCGGGGTTTCGCCCCGGCGCCATGACGTCCGGCGACCTGGGGGTGGAGGCGCTGCGCCGGATCGAAGGGGCGTTGGCCGCCGTGGGGCCGGAGCTGCGCGGCCTGGTCGAGCGGGTGTGCCTGTACGGCAGCGCCCTGGAGGCCGCCGAGCGGGCCATGGGCCTGCCGCGGCGGTCGGGCAAGACCCTGCTGCGACTGGGCCTGCAGCGGCTGGCGGAGCACTATCGGCTGGTGTGAGCGGCCCGGCGCCAAAACGGCAAGATGGGACCGCGACAGCCGGTCAGAAAAGCGGAATGCTCAGCGGCCAGGTTAGGGCGTCGACACTGGAGGGCGGGATGATCCGATGGGCGGCGAGCCTCGGTCTGATCCTGGCGATCACGCTGGCCGCGCCGGGGGCCCACGGCCAGTCGCCCGCAGGCGCCTATGAGACGCTGAGGCTGATCGACGGCGTGCGGGTGCTGATGAACCCGGCGGATCACGCCAGCTTCGCCAGCAGCAATGTGGTCATCATCGAGCAGGCGGACGGCCTGGTCGTCGTGGACAGCGGCTTTTCGCGGGCCGATGGCGACCAGATCGTCAGCTACATCCGCTCGTTCACCGCAAAGCCGGTCAAGGCGCTGATCTACACCCACTGGCACAACGACCATCACCAGGGCGCCTCGCAGATCCAGGCGGCCTGGCCCCAGGTGCGGATCATCGCCACCGAGGCGGCCCGGCGCGGCATCGACGGCCCGGCCCGGCTGGAAGGGGTGGGCTATGAGACCAATCCCGCCTGGGAGGCGCTGCTTGCCGGCCAGTTGCGGGACGTGGCCGCCCGGTATCAAGAGGCCGCCGCCAACCCCGAGAACGACGCCTGGCGCCGCCATCGCTTCGGCCAGGCGGCGCAGCAGAGCCTGGACGGAATCCCCGCCCTGGTGGGGACGCGGCTGACGGCGCCGACCGAGCTGTTCACGGCCGACCTGGTCATCGACGACCCGCTGCGACCCGTGCACATCCGCCATCTGGGCCGGGCCAATACGGACGGCGACCTGATCGTCTGGCTGCCCAACCAGCGCGTGGTGGCCACGGGCGACATCGTCGTTTCGCCCATTCCCTTCGGCTTCGGCAGCTATCCGGGCGACTGGATCGAGACGCTGGGCCGGATCAAGGCCCTGGGCTTTCACGTGCTGATCCCGGGACATGGCCTGCCGCAGAGCGACAGCGCCTATATCGACCGGCTGATCGCGGCCATCGCCGACATCCGCACCCGGGTCGGCGCCCTGGCCGCCGAGGGGCTGACGCTGGAGCAGGTGCGCGAGCGGGTGGACTATGCGGAGCAGACCGCGATCTTCGGGCCCTCGCCGGCGCGGCAGGCCAACTTCCAGAGCCTGTGGCTGAGCCCCATGACCGAGAACGCCTACAAGGAGGCGACCGGCGTTCCCATCGTGCAGGGGCAGGGCGAACTGCCCTGAGGCCGCCGAGGGTCGCGCCCGGGGCGCGGCGCGTGACATTCGGCCCGGCGCAGGCTAGGTCCGCGCGCCATGTCAAAACCCGACCTCGCGGCGCAGGCGGCGCGCCGGCGCACCTTCGCCATCATCAGCCACCCGGACGCCGGCAAGACGACCCTGACCGAGCATCTGCTGCTGGCCTCGGGCGCGATCCGCCAGGCGGGCGCCGTGCGGGCGCGCGGCGAGAACCGCCGGACGCGGTCGGACTGGATGAAGATCGAGCGCGAGCGGGGCATCTCGGTCTCGGCCTCGGTGATGACCTTCGAGCGCGACGAGGTGGTGTTCAACCTGCTCGATACGCCGGGCCACGAGGACTTTTCGGAAGATACCTATCGGACGCTGACGGCCGCCGACGCGGCGGTCATGGTGCTGGACGCCGCCAAGGGCATCGAGCCCCAGACGCTGAAGCTGTTCGAGGTGTGCCGCCTGCGCGACATCCCGATCCTGACCTTCATCAACAAGATGGACCGCGAGGCGCAGGACCCCATGAGCCTGCTGGACGAGATCGCGGCCAAGCTGGCGCTGGACCCGGCGCCCCTGTTCTGGCCGGCGGATTCGGGCGTGCGCTTCCGGGGGATGCTGGACTTAAGGGGCGACCGTTTCCTCGGCTACGAGAAGGACCGCGATCAGGAGCACCCGGGGCCCTGTCCGCTGGCGGCGGCGACCAACCTGGCGCCGGACGAGCGGGCGATGCTGGTGGAGACGGCGGACCTGGTGCGCGAGGGCTATCCGTCCTTTGATCTGAAGGCGTTCCGCGAGGGGCACATGACGCCGGTCTATTTCGGCTCGGCGCTGAGGCATTTCGGGGTCGAGCAGCTGCTGGACGGGCTGGCGGACCTGGCGCCGTCGCCGCGGGCCACGCGGGCCGAGGTGGCCGGCCAGCCCGGCGAGATGCAGCCCGGCGACCGGCAGGTGTCGGGCTTCGTCTTCAAGATTCAGGCGAACATGGACCCCAACCACCGGGACCGGGTGGCCATGCTGCGGCTGTGCTCGGGCGAGTTCAAACGCGGCATGAAGCTGAAGGTGCAGGGCACGGGCAAACAGCTGACCGTCTCGGCGCCGGTGATGTTCATGGCCTCGGACCGGGAGCTGGCCGAGGAGGCCTATGCCGGCGACGTGATCGGGGTGCCGAACCACGGCGTGCTGCGCGTGGGCGACAGCCTGTCGGAGACGGGCCAGGTGCGTTTCGCCGGCCTGCCGGACTTCGCGCCGGAAATCCTGAGAAGGGTGCGGGTCAAGGATCCGCTGAAGGCCAAGCACCTGAAGAAGGCGCTGGAGAGCCTGGCCGAAGAGGGCGTGACCCAGCTGTTCCGGCCCGAGATCGGCGCGGACTTCATCGTGGGCGCCGTGGGCCAGCTGCAGTTCGAGGTCATGGCCGACCGGCTAGCCAACGAGTTCGGTCTGGAGGTGATCTTCGAGAACAGCCCCTTCTCGGAGGCGCGCTGGATCACGGGGCCGCAGGCCGAGATCGACGCCTTCGCCAACATCAACAAGACGGCCATGGCGCGGGACATCGACGGGCTGATGGTGTTCCTGGCCAAGTCGGCCTGGGACGTGAACTACGCCGCGGAAAAGCGGCCCGAACTGACCTTCAGCCGCACGAAGGAACGGGCCTAGGCCGGAACAATCCGGCCGATGAGGCGTCTCACCCTTGACCGGCCTGGCCTTTGCGAGGCCAAGTGCGGAAAGGGAGCGGCGAACCAAGCTGGGACGCCGCTGGTTGGCGAGGCGCATGATCGAAGCCCTGAAAGTGCTGTTCGGCCAGGCCGGCGCGGACGCCATGACGGCGGCCTCGGCGCTGGAGTTGGCGCCGCTGGAGCTGCTGTCGGCCCAGGCCGCGGGCGCCAAGCCCCTTGCCGCGACGGCCGTGCTGCGTGAGCAGGCGCGGCGGACCGGACGGCAGGCGCCGCTGGATCGGGCCGAAAGCCTGGCCGAACGTGAGATCGCCGGCGCGCGCGGGCGGCGGCTGCGCGCGGCGCGGCTGGACCTGGCGCGAACCCTGATGCTGAGGGCCGAGCTGTTCGGCCTGTCGGCTGTGCGCGAGCGGCTGGAGGCGGCGATCACGGCCTGTGGCGGCAACCGGTTGACCCCCGTGGAGGCGGCTGCGCTGGCGGGTCTGGTGGGGCGCAAGGCCGCGCTGGACGCCTATGCCGAAGAAACGGCCGAGGGTCTGTTGGCCGCCGGAGCCCTGCTGGACGCGGCCTGCGAGAAGCTGCGGCCGCTGCGCGCGACGGAGCCGGACGCGGCCGAGGCGCTGCTGGCGCGATCCGGGCTGGCCTTCATCGCCGGCGTCAAGCTGGGACAACCGGAGCTGCTGGATCAGGCGGGCGAGGATCTGCGCCTGATCGTGGAGGAGAACGACGAGGACTTGAGGCCCCTGACGCGGGCGCGGGCCTTGGCGCTGTGCGGGGCGGGCCTGTCGTTCCTGTCGGAATGGGCCGGAGACGACGCCGGCGTCGAGCGGGGCCTGGCCCTGATGGAGGCGGCCGCCGAGGTCTTCACCGAGGACCACAGCCCCCTGGACGCGGTGGCGGTGAACCTGAGCCTGGGCCTGGCCCTGGAGCGGGCCGGGGCCGACGGGCTGGCGCATCTGTCGCGCGCGGCGCTGGGCGCCGGCGGCGATGGCGCCCATGTGGAGTTGCGGGCCAGGGCGGCCTGGCTGGACGCGCGGCTGAGCCGGGCGGCCAGGGACCCGGCAAGGGCGCAGCGGCTGAAGCGCGAGCTGGTCACGGGCCTGGGCGCGCCGCGCAGTCAGGCCCAGCGGCTGCGCTGGGCCATCGATCAGATCGCCCTGGCGCGGTTGAGCGGCGAACGGCGGCCGGGCGCGGACATGGCGCTGCTGGAGGCCGAGGACATTCTCAAGGAGGCCGATCTGTTCGACCTGGCGCGTCGCGCCGGGGCCGAGCTGAAAGCCCCGCAGGGCAGCGCCGCGCCCTAGGCCTTATTACGCAGCGGCGGCCAGATCGGCGCCGCGGCGCATCTTCCAGAAACGCAGGGTGCGAAGGGCCGCGTCGCGCGGCAGTTCGGCGTAGAGGCGACCGTATTGCTGGGCCTTGCCCATGGCCTCGCCGTCGTCGTTGAGCAGGATCAGGGCGCAGGTCAGGAACAGGCCGCGGTCCAGATCCGCGGCGCGGCAGACCACCGCCAGGGCGTCGAGCTGGCGCCGGCTGACGATGTGGCGCGCGGTGACGAAATCGATGTCGGCCAGCTGGCTGAGGGCGATGAGGAAGTGGGTCTGGCCGCCCGAGCGCAGGAAGCGGGCCAGCATCTGCGGCGTCAGCTGCCCGGCGGCCTGCATCTCTTTCACATAGGCTTCGGCCTCGGCGTAGTCGGCCGGCAGGGCCCCGTCGAGGCGGGCGACGCGGTCGCGCCCGGCGTGAAGCGCGGCTTCCAGGGCGGCGGGGTCGAGGGTGGCGTTCTGCTGCAGGATGCGGGCGCGCAGGGAGGCCTCGACCGTGAAGTACATCTCGTTGAGCAGATCAGGCGGCAGGCTGGCGCGGTTGACCACCGCCTGGTGCAGCGCGGGGTTGGCCTGGGCGCGGTCGACCACCGTCTCGGCCGACTTGCGCGACAGGACGGCGCCCTCGTTGGCGAGGAGCACGTTCAGGGTCTGATCGTCGCCCCGCTCGACGATGACGTCGGCGACGGCCTCGGACACCTCGGGGCGGACCGAGACGGCGCGCAGGTGATCCTGGCCGCGCTCGCTGACCACGCGCATGAGATCCTGTTCGGTGAGCACCGGCGACTGGCTGAGCACCGGGGCGGCCACGTCGATCTCGTCCATGGCCAGGGTGCGCACCAGTTGCAGGGGCGCATGGGGCGAGGGGGCGAAGCGGGCGGCCAGCTCGGCGCGGACCGCCACCTCCATGTCGCGCGACAGCTGGGCCAGAACGGCGCCGTAGAGGTCGTTCTCCGCGCCAGAGGCGGGCGCGGGCGCGCCGAAGAAGATGTCGGTCACCTCGCGCAGCAGCTCGCGCCGCTTCTCGCTGGATGGCTCCTTGGCCAGGGCGATGAGGTCGGTCAGACGCGTCTCGGTCACGGCAGGTCGCTCTCGACGGCGGCCACCATGCGGCCGTTGCGCACGACGGCGGGCGCCTCGGGCGGAGCCGCCAGATCCTGGGTCTCGGTCGTGACCGACACGAGTTCCGAGGGGGGATCGTTCAGGTCGATGGAGGCGGGCATGGCGATGGGGTCGGGCTGGCGGCCCTGCTCGCGGTGCGTGGAGTAGAAGCGCACGCCGTCGGGGCGCGCGGCGGGCTGTTGCGGCTGGGCAGGGGCGGCGGCGGGCCCCTGGGCGCCGGTCAGCCGGAAGATGGGCGCGTCACGGCGCGGCGCCATGGGATCGGCGGCCGGGACCGGCTGGGGCCGCTGGGGCGCGGGCGCGGCTGCGGGCTGGACCACGGGCGGCGGCGCGGCCATGACCGGCGCCGGAGCAGCCTGGAGCGGCTGAACGGGCGCGGCCTGGAGTGGGGCGCCGATGGGACGGTTGGGGCGGCGAGCCGGAGCGCTGGGCGTCGGAGCAGCGGTCGCCGGAGCCGCCGCGCGTGCGGGCGTCGCGGGCTTGCCCGGCCAGGTGAGGTAGCGCAGGCCCATGCGCTCGGACGGACGAGCGACGGCCTGGGGTGCGGCCTGGGCCAACGCCTGGGACGCCCCGGCAAGGGCGGCGAGGCCGATCAGAATGGCTGTGGCGCGGCGCATAGCGGACTTCCCGACAGAGCCTCCACGTTAAGGATCAGGGCCTTAATCGCGGCCTAACGCCGATCCTTTCCAGAAGGCGAACGCGGACCGCTCGAGCCGTTGCAGGACGAGGTTGAGGGCAAGGCCCAGCAGGGTCAGGACCAGAAGGGCCCCGAACATCTCGGCCGTGCGCAGGCGATTGCCCGCCTCAAGAATTCTGAACGCCAGGCCCTGATGGGCGCCCGAGCCGGAGACGAACTCGGCCACCACGGCGCCGACCACCGCCAGATTGGCCGAGACGCGCACGCCTTCAATGAGATGGGGCACGGCCGAGGGGGCGCGCAGGCGGGCGAGCCGCTGAAGGGGCGAAGCGCCGTAGAGGCTGAAGAGGCGCTCCAGGTTCGGATCGGCGGCCTTGAGGCCGGTCAGGGCGCCGGAGAAGACGGGGTAGAAGGCGACGATGGCCGCCAGGGCCACGGTGGCCCGCCCGGCATGGTCGAGCCCGGCCCAGACCACCAGCAGGGGTGCGATGGCGACCACGGGCGTGACCGACAGGGCGATGGCCAGGGGGCGCACCATGCGCTCGGCGAAGGGGCTGAGGGACAGGGCGGCGGCCAGGATCAGGCTGAGGATGACGGCGATGGCGAGGCCCTTGAGCGCCACCAGAAAGGTCGTGCCGGCCGAGGCCAGCAGCACCGGCCAGGTGTCCTGAAGCGCGGCCCAGATCAGGGTGGGCGAGGGGAGGAGATAGGGGGGCGGCTGGGTCAGCCGGCAGAACCCCTCCCACAACAGCAGGAGCAGCAGGGGGCCGAGCAGGGCGGGCAGGAGGCGCCTCACGGGGCCTATCATGGGGCGGCCCTCCAGCCCTGGCGGGCGGCGGCCTCGACAGCGGCGACGGCGCCGAGGAAGGGCTCTGAGCCACGGAAGCCGTCGGGGCGCGGCCGGGGGGCCGGGACGGCGACCTCGGCCTGGAGGCGGCCGGGGCCGCTGGTCAGGACGAGCACCCGGTCGGCCATGTAACAGGCGTCCTCAAGGTCGTGGCTGACAAAGACGAGGGCGCAGGCCGTCTCGGCCTGGAGCGCCTGGACCTGATCCATGAGGGCGCGACGCGTCAGGCCGTCGAGGGCGGCGAAGGGCTCGTCCAGCAGGAGCAGGCGGGGCCGGGCGATCAGGGCGCGGGCCAGGGCGACGCGCATGGCCATGCCGCCGGACAGCTGGTGAGGGTGGAGGCGCGCGGCCTGGGCCAGGCCCACCTGGGCGAGGGCGGCCTCGGCCTGATCCCCGGCCGGGCGGCGGGCGGCGCCCGAAAGGATCAGCGGCAGGGCCACGTTGGCGCGGGCGTCGAGCCAGGGCGCGAGGGTCGGCGACTGGAAGACCATGCCGATGGCGGGGCCGGTCAGGTCCGCCTCGCGCGCGCCGCGCGTGGGGGCCTCGAGCCCGGCGATGAGGCGAAGGGCCGTGGACTTGCCGCAGCCGGACGGGCCGACGAGGGCCAGGCTTTCGCCCGGCTGGATGCTAAGGTCGAGCGGCCCCAGCGCCGGGCGTCCGCCGTAGGCCACCTCTACGCCGCGGAGGCGCAGCAGCGCCATGGTCAGGCGGAGACGAAGCTGTTGTCGAAGGCCTTGCGCCAGTTCAGGCCGGGGTCATAGACCCCCTGGGCGGAGGTGACCTCGAAGAACTCGCGCCAGCGTTCGGCCGTCATGGCGCCGGGACGGGCGGTTCCGTCTTCGCCGAGGACGACGCCGTAGGTGCGCAGCATCTCGCGCGCCTGATCCAGCAGGTCCTGGGTCATCTCGGGGTTGTCGCGCAGGATGAGGGCGTCGGCGGGCCGGGGGTCGCCGGTCAGATAGCTGATCCAGCCCTCGGTGCTGGCCTCGATGAAGGCGTCGGTGGCGCGGCGGTTGTCGCGTACGAAGGCGTCGGGCGCCAGCACCATGCAGGCGTAGGACGGATAGCCCTCGTCCGCGAGCAGGAAGACGCGCGGCGGGCGGCCCAGGGCCTGTTCGATGATGTAGGGCTCGCTGGTCAGATAGCCCTGCTGCACGGCGCGGGGATCGGCCAGGAAGGGCGCCGGGTTGAAGGTGTAGCGGCGGATCTGGTCGTCGGTGAAGCCGTACTTGGCCTTGAGCCAGACCCAGAAGGCGGTGATGGAGGCGTCCGCCAGCAGGATGGGCCGGCCGCGCAGATCGGCGATGGATTCCAGCGCCGGGTCCGGGTGGGCGATGAGGACCTGGGGGTCCTTCTGGAAGTAGGCGGCGATGGCCTTCACCGGGGCGTTCTCGGCCACCAGGTTCATGGCGATGAAGCTGTTGGAGCCCATGCCCAGCTCGACCGCCGTGGAGGCGAGCAGCTGGGGCACGTTCACGCCCGGGCCGCCCTGGATGATCTGGACGTTGAGGCCGCGCCGTTCGTAGAGGCCGGTGGCCAGGGCCTGGTAGAAGCCGCCGTGCTCGGCCTGGGCGCGCCAGTCGGTGGCGAAGCGGATGCGCACGCGGCCGGACTCGTCCACCGGCGCGGGGGTGCGTTCGCAGGCGGCCAGGGCCAGGGCGCCCGCCCCGGCCAGCATCGTGCGTCTGTCGAGAATCCCCGGACCCATGGGGCGAAGCTTAAGGGCGTGAGGCCCGCAAGAGAAGGGGCCGGAATTGAGCGAGGGGACGAAGCGTCCGGGCGAACCCTTGGCCTCGTCCCCTCGCCAAGTCCGGGTTGGACTTGGCCTTTGGGTCCAGGTCGGATCGGATGCGGCGGCGAACCGGCGCTGTCGTCTCCGTGCCTAATCAGCTCAGGTCCGAGAGGGGAACGGGCGAACCCGAACACCTGTCGATCCCGACCCGGTTCCCCAGCGGTCCGAGGACCGCTGAAGCCTGGGCCCTGTCCTTCCCGCGGGTTCCCCCGCAGCCGGATCAGAGAGCTGGACCCACCCGCTTGAAGCCCGGGTCTCCCCGGATTTCCGCGCCGTGGTGTCCCTCGGCCCGTTGACGTTCCCGCGAAACCGACTATGAGGCAAGCTCCGCATAACTACCTAACGCGCATGCCGCGTGGGCCGCCGGTGGATATCCCCGCAAAATCTGTGCAGATCGGCGAAGAAGGCTCGCTGAGTCAGCGCCTTGCGTTTTCCACAGGATTCGCTGTTCAGGCAGGAATGCGAGGTCAGGCGGGGCGAGCCCTCCATATCAACCGCTCACCCCCGCGCAAGCGGGGGTCCAGTCCTGTGGGTGGCCTAGGGTGCAGATGAGCTGATCCGGCGATCCGAGCCGCCAAGCTGGACAGAACTGGATCCCCGCTTGCGCGGGGATGAGCGGAATAGGGGTTAGACCCCCAGAGCCGCCTTCTTTTCCTCGAGCTCCAGCCAGTCCTCCTCGGCGCGGGCGAGACGGGCGCGGGCGGCGTCGAGCTCGGCGGTCAGGCGCTGGAAGGCGGCCGGATCGCGGGCGTAGAGGGCGGGGTCGGACAGACGCTCCTCAAGCCCGGCGATGTCGGCGGGGAGGGCGGCCATTTCGGCCTCGGCCTCTTCGAGACGGCGGGCGTCCTTGTAGGAGAGCTTCTTGGCTGGCGCTGGAGCCTGCGGCTTGCCCCCTCCACCGCCTTTCAGGCGGTCCCCCTCCCCCCCTAGCGGGGGAGGCGCGAAGAAGCCCGGGTTCTGACGCACGAAGTCGGACCAGCCGCCGGGCGTCTCGACCACGTCGCCGCGGCCATTGAGCGCGATGGTGGAGGTGGCGAGGCGGTCGACGAAGTCGCGGTCGTGGCTGACCAGGATCAGGGTGCCGTCGTAGTCGGCCAAGAGACCCTCGAGCAGGTCCAGGGTCTCCATGTCGAGGTCGTTGGTGGGCTCGTCCAGCACCAGCAGGTTGGCGGGCCGGGCCAGGGCGCGGGCGAGCAGCAGGCGGTTGCGCTCGCCGCCCGACAGGGTGGAGACGGGCTGGCGCAGCTGGGCCTCGCGGAACAGGAAGTCCTTGGCGTAACCGGCCACGTGGCGGCTCTCGCCGCGCACCAGGATGCTGTCGCCGCCGCCTGGGGTGAGGGCGTCCCACAGGGTCATGTCGGACTTCAGATCGTCGCGCGCCTGGTCGAGATAGACGACCTGGAGATTGGCGCCGAGGCGCACGGTTCCGGCGTCGGGCTCAAGCTCGCCCAGCAGGATCTTGAGCAGGGTCGTCTTGCCGGCGCCGTTGGGCCCGACGATGGCCAGGTGGTCGCCGCGCATGACGCGGGTGGAGAAGGGCTTGAGGACCGTCCGCTCGCCGAAGCGCTTGGAGACGCCCTTGAGCTCGGCGACCAAGCGGCCCGAGGTCTGGCCGGCGTCGAGGCCGGCGACCAGCTCGCGCGGCAGGTCGGCCATGCGGCGGGCCCGTTCGGAGCGGAGCTGCTCCAGCTGGCGGGCGCGGCCCTCGTTGCGGGTGCGCTGGGCGGTGATGGAGCGGTAGAAGGTGTAGGTCTCGGCCTCGATCTTCTTGGTCAGACGGCGCAGGGACTCGGCCTCCTCCTCCATGACCTTGCGCGACCAGGCGTCGAAGACGGCGAAGCCCTGGTCCAGGGTGCGCACGCGCCGGCCCTCCAGCCAGAAGCAGCGGCGGGTGATGCGGTTGAGGAAGGCGCGGTCGTGGCTGACCGTCAGGACGGCGGCCGGCGAGACCTGGATCATGGTCTCGAGCGTGTCGATGGCCAGGATGTCCAGGTGGTTGGTGGGCTCGTCCAGCAGGATGAGGTCAGGCGCTTCGGCGAAGGCCTTGGCCAGGGCGACGCGGCGGATCTCGCCGCCGGACAGGCCTTGCGTGGACTTGTCCGGATCAAGGCCGAAGTCGCCGAGGCGGGCGTCCGCCTCCCAGGCGGGGGCGCCGCCGGACGTGGCGTGGTCGCGCAGGGTGGCGCCTGTGATGACCGGCTCCTGCGGCACATAGGCGAAGGTCAGGCCCGACTGCAGGGTGCGCTCGCCCGAGTCCGGCTCGATGACCCCGGCGATGAGCTTGAGCAGGGTCGACTTGCCCGCGCCGTTGCGGCCCACCAGACAGGCGCGGTCGCGCGGCTCGATGGCCAGGTCGACGCCGTCGAACAGGGGCAGGGGACCGTCCTGGAGGCGGACGTCCTTCAGCGCCAGGATGGGGGCGGGGCGGCTCATGCGCCCCCCTCGCAAGGCGCGGGGGGCGGGTCAATACGCGCGGGAGACTTGTCGCGGGCTTCAAGCTACTAGGCGCGAGATGAGACAGGTTTCGCCAGCCGCTCGCCCCCTCCACCGCTTCGCGGTCCCCCTCCCCCGCTCCGCAGGGGAGGAGACAGATGGGTGACCGCCCCTACTGGGAGACGAAGCGGCTGGACGAGATGTCGCCCGAGGAGTGGGAGCGCCTCTGCGACGGCTGCGGTCTGTGCTGCCTGGTGCGGTTCGAGGACGAGGAGACCGGCGACGTCATCCCGACGCGGGTTCACTGCAAGCTGTTCGATCCGGACGCCTGCGCCTGTTCGGACTACGCCAACCGCAAGACGCACGTGCCGGACTGCATCAAGCTGACGCCCGGCAATATCGAGGCGCTGGAGTGGATGCCCAGGTCCTGCGCCTACCGCCGGCTGTACGAGGGGCGGCCCCTGGCCTGGTGGCACCCGCTGGTCTCGGGCGATCCGGAGACGGTGCACCAGGCCGGCGTCAGCGTGCGTGGCCAGACCGTAAGCGAAGAGACCCTGGCCGACCCGGAGGATGCGCTGGACTACGAGGCGTCGGACTGGGTCGAGGAGCGAGGGACGCAGGCGAAGGGGGAATAGCGCCGGCGCTGTTCACCCATGGCGGGGCGCCGCGGCCTTGCGGGGCCTTGGAAAGCCGGAAAAGTCGCGCCGACTTACGCTGTGGTGGACGCTGGTCCGCTATCCTTCGGGCATGGTCGCAAAACTGGATCAGGCGGCTCTGACCGCCGAGATCAGCGCGATGATGGAGGCCACAAAGGCCTACGACGTCGAAGAGCTGGAGCGGCGCGCCCGCGCCCTGGCCCAGGTGGTCAAGGCCCATGTGGCGCTGCGCGAGCTGGGTGTGGTGACGGAGGATCAACCGGCCGATGCCCGAAGCGAAGACGAGGCGCGCGAGGAGATCTGGCGCCGCCTTACTCGCCTTCGACAGTCGATCCTTGCAGAAGAAGCTGCTGAACGCGCTGAGCGACGCAGAGCTGGCTCTGGTCGAGAGGGACTGGAAGACTTGGTCGAACCGGAACCAGCGCCCCAAAGATGGTTCCTGGAAGACCTGGCTGCTGCTGGGCGGGCGCGGGGCGGGTAAGACGAGGGCGGGGGCTGAATGGCTGCACCGCCAGGCCGTGGCCGGGGCGCGGCTGGCCCTGGTGGGGCCCAGCCTGCACGACGTGCGCGAGGTGATGATCGAGGGGCCCTCGGGCCTGAAGGCCGTCGCCTCGCCCCTGACGCGGCCCAGCTATGAGGTGAGCCGCAGGCGGTTGGTGTGGCCGTGCGGGGCCGAGGCCCACATCTATTCGGCGGAGGACGCCGACGGCCTGCGCGGGCCGCAGCACCACGCCGCCTGGGCCGACGAGTTCTGCGCCTGGAAGAACCCCGGCCAGGCCCTGGCCATGCTGAGGATGGGCTTACGGCTGGGGGACGATCCGCGCCTGCTGGTGACGACGACGCCGAGGCCTCTGGCGGCCCTGCGGCGCCTGATGGAGGAGCCGGGGACCGAGGTGGTGCGCGTCTCGACGGCGCTGAACGCCGCCAATCTGTCGCCGGGGTTCTTGGAGGATTTGCGACGGCTCTACAGCGGCACACGGCTGGAGGCGCAGGAGCTGGACGGCCAGGTGCTGGAGGACTTGGGCGGCCTGTGGACCCACGACATGATCGCGGCGGCGCAAGGGTGCGCGCGGCTGGACTGCGAGACGGTGGTGGTGGGGCTGGACCCGCCCGCCAAGGCGGGCGGCGACGCCTGCGGCATCGTGGTGGCGGGCGTCAGGGACGGCCGGGCCCATGTGCTGGCCGACCGCACGGTGAAGGGCCGAAAGCCGCTGGAATGGGGTCATGCCGTGAGCCGCGCCGTGACGGATTACGGCGCCCACTGGGTCATCGCCGAGGTCAACCAGGGCGGCGACATGGTCACGCAGATCCTGAATATGGCGGGGTGCGGCGCCCCGGTGAAGCCGGTCCATGCCGTGGCCGGCAAGGCCGCCCGGGCGGAGCCGGTGGCGGCGCTGTACGAACGCGGACTGGTCACGCACGCGCCGGGGCTGAAGGCCCTGGAGGAAGAGATGATGGGCTTTGGCGCGGAAGGATCGAAGCGCTCGCCTGACCGGGTGGATGCGCTGGTCTGGGCGCTCAGGTTCCTGATGCTGAGGCATGGCGGCGAGGGGCCGCGGTTGAGGCGGGTTTGAATAACCCCGGCCCATTCCCGCGAAAGCTGAGCCTGCGGACGTAGCGCAGGCTGGAAAGAACTGGGCCCCCGCTTGCGCGGGGGCGAGCGGACATAGGCAAGGCAGGACAATGATTGACTGGCGGCGGCCGTTCGGCCGGCGGCGCGAGGCCGCGCCTGAAACCAAGGAAAGCGCGGCCGGGCCGCTGATCGCCCTGAGCGGTCCGGGGCGGCCCGTATGGACGCCGAGGGACTATGAGAGCCTGGCGCGCGAGGGTTTCGCCAGGAACGCCGTGGCCTATCGCTGTGTGCGCATGATCGCCGAGGCGGCGGCGTCGTGCCCGCTGGCGGTGTTCGAGAAGGGCGAGCGGCGGGACGATCATCCCCTGGCGCGGCTGATCGCGCGGCCCAATCCGGAGCAGGCGGGGGCCGAGCTGCTGGAGCAGCTGTACGGATACCTGCAGACCAGCGGCAACGCCTATCTGGAGGCGGTGGGCGAGGGCGAACCGGAGGAGCTGTACGCCCTGCGCCCCGACCGGGTGAAGGTGATCCCCGGTCCCGTCGGCTGGCCCGCCGGATACGAATACGCCGTGGGCGGCCGGGCGACCCGGCTGATGCGCGCGGGCGACGGGTTCTCGCCGGTGCTGCACCTGAAGCTCTTCAACCCGGCGGACGACTGGTACGGCTTCTCGCCGCTGGAGGCGGCGGCCTTCGCCATCGACGTGCACAATGCGTCGGGCGCCTGGAACAAGGCGCTGCTGGACAACGCGGCGCGGCCATCCGGCGCGCTCGTTTATGGGGCCAAGGACGGGACGCGCCTGACCGACGAACAGTTCGACCGGCTGAAGGCCGAGCTGGCGGCCGATCATGCGGGCCAGGCCAACGCCGGGCGGCCCCTGCTGCTGGAGGGCGGGCTGGAGTGGCGGGCCATGTCGCTGAGCCCGGCCGAGATGGACTTCATCGCCGGCAAGGCGGCCGCCGCGCGCGAGATCGGCCTGGCGTTCGGCGTGCCCTCGCAGCTGCTGGGGATTCCGGGCGACCAGACCTATGCCAACTATCGCGAGGCCAACGCCGCCTTCTGGCGCGGCGCGGTGGCGCCGCTGGTCAGAAAGACCGCCCACGCCATGACGGCCTGGATCGCGCCGCGCTTCCCTGATTTGCGCATAGAGCCGGATCTGGAGGCCGTGCCGGCCCTGCAGCCGGAGCGGGACGCGCTGTGGGCGCGGCTGGAGGCGGCGAGCTTCCTGACGGATGTGGAGCGCCGGCGGCTGGCCGGGCTGGAGGCGGGCTGATGGCCAGGTGTCCCGTGGCGGTGGCCGTGACCCTGGCCATTCAGGCGGCGGCGGCCCTGCTCTGGGCCGGAGCGGCGGCGGCGCGGATCGACGCGCTGGAGGCCAGGGTGGCCGAGCAGGCGCAGGTGAACGAGCGGCTGGCCCGGCTGGAGGAACAGGCGAAGGCCGCCAGGGCCTCGCTGGCCCGGATCGAGGCGCGGCTGGGATGAGCGGGCCGGTTGCGATTGAGGGCTACGCCTCGCTGTGGGGCCGGGCCGACCTGAACGGGGACGTGGTGCAGAGGGGCGCCTTCGCCGAGAGCCTGGCGCGCACGGGGGCGGCGGGGGTGAAGATGCTGAACCAGCACGACGGCCGGGCGGTGGTCGGGCGCTGGGACCGGGTGGAGGAGGACGAGACCGGCCTGTTCGTCAGCGGCGTCATCGAGGACTGGTCGAACGAGGCGCGTGTGGCCGCGCATCTGGCCAGGGCCGGGGCGGTGGACGGCCTGTCCATCGGTTTTCAGGCGCGACGGGCGCGACGGGAAGAAGGTTTGCGCGTGCTGAGCGAGATCGAGCTGTGGGAGGTGTCGCTGGTGGTTTTTCCGATGGAGCCGAAGGCCCGCTTCCAGATCGTTGGCGAATAACGGATCACGACCCCTTGCGGGGTTCCAGAGCAGTCAGTTCCGGGGCGGACGGTAGTTGTCCATTCTTGGCGACGCCACATCAAAGGGATGCTTCGGCACTGGTCCCCACCGGTTTGCCACGGGGTCGCCGGGCCGCGCCCCTAACTCTATCGCCACCCACGCCCAAGCAACGACTTGGGGCACCCAAATCCATGCGGGGTTGAAAGGCAAAGAGCCATCGAAAGCGGAGACGCCGAAACTGACTGCCGCGCTCACCATACTTGTTGCTGCATAGGCCCAGAATGCGATTGGCCTGACATCCCGATCGTGTGCGCGTCTAATCGAGATGTTCCGTTGAACTACCAAGGCGATTGCCAGAATAGCAGCGTGGCCGAGTCCCAAAAGGATGGTGGACTGGAGTGATGCATCCGCTAGCCCTTGGCCATCCGCCAACAAGCCCCGATACAGAAGCCCGACAGCCCAAGCAGAGGCAATGTTCGCCATGATGAACGTCGTCCACCACTCGATCCGTCCGACCCTGCCGCTCATGCTGACCCTCCTTCGGGAATGAGTATCAGACCCTCTCGACCGGCAAAACTGACGTCCGAATCCCACGCTTAGCGGCAATCCATGCGGTCCGCCTTCTGGCGCTGTGTAACAGCCGAGAACGCTGGTCAGCTTTCCCATGCTGCCGGGGCGAGGTTTGGGGTGGTTGGCGGATGACGCTCCCGACCCATTGCGGACCTTCCGGCCTATAGATTGAGCGGATGCGTCGGTAGCCATTCGGAGTGTTGGGCCGCCAGCCGCTGAACGGCCCCGGCGTCTCTCAAGAAGAGGTCAGCGCCGCCGTCATAGGGAGCGAAGATAGCCCCATCCGCGCCCATCCATAAGGTCGGCCCCGCCTTCTCATCGGCAATGGACAGAAGCAGATCGTCGAAACGACCGGGTGACCAGCGGACTTGAGCGGCATACACCCGCCAAGGACGCCCCTCCTCGCCATCGCCTTCAAGAAACTCGAAAGCGAAATCCAGTTTCCACTCGCGCGTGGCCCGGAACGGATCGTGTTGATCTGCCAGGTCCCGTTCTCCGGCGAGCAACACCCAGTGGGCTTGCACGAGCCAACAGGGGCGGTCGCCCAGCACTTCTGAAGCCAGCACATTCTGGCGGCTCAACAACAACGAGCGTTCCTCGTCCGTGTCGGCATATCGTTTCGACGCAGGGAGTGAGTGAAAGCGCAGATGGTTTGCCGCTCCCTCGCCAAGCAGCATCCAGCCGATCGGTCGTTCACCACGGTGAAACTGCGCCCAAGCATTTTCGAATGACATTGTTGGAGCGTAGCAGGAGAGTGTGGCGCCGTCTGCTTCCCACCCTTAGCGATCGTCAGCGAGGTCCGCTGTCAGGCGCTGTGTAACAGCCGAGAACGCTGGTCAGCTTTCCCATGCTGCCGGCGGCGAGGTTCGGGGTCATTAGTGAATGACCGCTCTCGACCCATTGCGGACACTAGCCGTCCTCGCCGAACACTGAAGGTTCGATGTCCATAGTCGCTCCCTTCAGTCGCTGCTTTGCGCACGAGGAGTGGGCATAGACTTGTTGGATCGGGTCGTCGTTGGTTCGGGGACCATCGTGCCAACGCCATAGGCCCTCAAGCGTCACAAGGATCGCCCCGTCGTCGGAACGTTCGATCCCCCGGTCGCAGAACCAACACGAATATTCGGCCATGATCGTAGCTTAGCGTTGGAGATGTCCGCTTCCCACCCTTGGCGGACTCTCGCGACGTCCACAATTCAGGTCTGTGTGATGGCCGGTAATGATCAGCTTCCCCATGCTGCCGGGGGCGAGTTCGGGGTGGTGGCTATTGCCGGGCGGAGAACCCTGAGACACGTTCAGCGGATGGGCTCTACGATCATCACCCCTAAGCAAGGTCTGTGGGCTGCGCTTTCCGTCCTGCTGCTGCTGGCCGGGCTTGCCGCATCGCGCCGAGCCGGCGTGCTGCAATACTTGTGCTTCGTGGTGCTGGCGGTCGGCTTTGCGGCCTACGTCATGGGGTTGGTACGTCTTGATCATCGCGGGTGTCCAAGGGGTGTGAGTCCCTTCGATCGATGCGCCCGACTAGGCCTTCCCCGCTGCCCGACCTAAGCTCGCCGCCATGGGACTTCTGACCTTCTGCATGAACGTCACGCTGGACGGCTGCGTCGATCACCAGGAGGGGATCGCCGACGACGAGACCCACGCCTTCTACACCCGGCTGATGGACGAGGCCGGGGCCATGCTGTGGGGCCGCGTCACCTATGAGTTGATGGAGGCCTACTGGCCGCTGGTCGCGCGCCGCGAGGTGGAGGCGCCGCCGGCCCTGCAAGACTGGGCCGACAAGCTGGAGACCAAGCCGAAGTATGTGGTCTCGGCCACGCGGACGGACTTCCCCTGGACCAACAGCCATCATCTGGCGGGGGATTTGCGGGCCGGCGTCGAGCGGCTGAAGGCGGCGACGCCGGGCGGCGTGCTGCTGGGCAGCGGCCAGCTGGCGGCGGCGCTGGACCGGCTGGACCTGATCGATGAGTACCGGTTCCTGATCCACCCCAGGATCGTTGGGCGAGGCCCGACCCTGTTCGAGAGCGGGTTGCCCCGGACGCGGCGGCTGGCGCTGATCTCGGCCAGGTCCATGAGCAACGGGGCGGTGGCGATGCATTACCGGCGCGAGCCGCCATGCTGAAGCCGGGGATGTCGGCGCCGTTGGGAATGGGGCTGTTCGCCCTGTTCGCGGTGCTGGCTGGGCTGGCGCTGCTGATGGCGACCAACCATGCGGCGCCCGGCTGCACCGGACCGGCGGTGGCCCGGTGCGACTATGTGGCGGTGGCCACGGATGCGCTGGAGGACCGCGGCTATTCATTCCGGCCGACGCTGGCGACCGGCGTCTATGACGAAGGCTCGTCGGTGCGGGTGCAGCAGATTATTCCCTTTGATCCGAATGCGCTGGTGCACGGCTCATCGGTACTGATCGACAAGCGCAGCTGCCGCGTCTGCATGATCGACGATCACCAGATGGCTGAGAACGGCACGCTGGGGCGCCTGCTGATGCGGGCGCCGGCGGTGGAGGCTCTGGGCTAGGTCGTTTCTCACCGCTTGCTCACATTTCGCTCATGCCGCTCACGGCCCGCTGCGGCAGGGTCGGCGCCTCATGCCAGAGGAGGCGAGACGATGCGGGCGGACGTGGTGAAGACGGGCCAGTGGTACGACACGGCCCTGAGGGCCCTGATGTGGGGCGGGGCGGGGGCGCTGTTGCTGGCGCCGGCCGTGGCTATGCGGTTCACCAGCGAGGTGAACTGGACGGGATCGGACTTCATCTTCGCCGGGGTGCTGCTGTTCAGCGCCTGCGGGACGATTGAACTGGCCCTGCGGGCGAGCGGCGCCCTGTCCTATCGGGCCGGGGTGGCGACGGCGGTCGGGACCGCCTTCCTGCTGATCTGGGCCAATCTGGCCGTGGGCATTTTCGGCGACGAGGACAACGCGGCCAACCTGTGGCTGTTCGCCGGGCCGCTGGCGGCGGTGATCGGCGCCATCGTGGCGCGCGGCCGGGCCCGGCGCATGATGTGGGCGATGATCGCGGCCGGCGCCGTGCAGGCGGCCATGGGGGCCGTGGCGGCCCAGGCGGGCGCCTGGGAGCTGGATCCGCGCGGCCTGTGGCAGGGATTGATCGCTTCGGCGGTTTTCACCGGCATGTGGCTGCTGGCCGCGGCCTTCTTCAGCGCGGCGGGGCGGTCAGCCCGAGACTGACCGCCAAGCCAGCCTGAGCAGACCGACCACGGCCGCGGCCGGGATCAGGATCAGCAGACCCTTGAGGATCAGCCAGACCAGGCTGAGACCGAGGAAGGCGGGCAGGCCGATGTCGCGTTGCGGCGGGTCTTCGGGCGTCATCGGCGCAGCAATACAAACCCCGCGCCGCTCGTCGAGGCCGCGCGGGGCGATCATTCCCGAGCGCGTGAGGCGCCGGGTCTTGCGGGGGGCGCGGCCGACGGGGTCGCGCCCCTTTTATTTGGAGCACCCATGAAAGAGACCAAGCAAGCCGCCTCGAGCCCCGAGGCGCGCGCGGCCATGCACGAGATGATGGCCGCCTTCGAGGCCTTCAAGGCGGCCAATGACGAGCGGCTGGAGGCGCTGGAGCAGAAGGCCGGGGACGGCCTGCTGGAGGAGAAGGTGGGCCGCATCGACCTGGCCCTGCAGGCGGCGCAGCGGCGCCTGGACCGGGCCATGAGCGAGGCGCGGCGGCCAGCCATTGGTGAGGCGGCTAACGACCCCGACAGGATGGGTGGCGAGGCCAAGAGCGCCTTCGCCGGCTATCTGAAGACGGGCGCGGCGCACGGCCTGATCGAGGTGAAGGCGGGCCTGTCCACCGGGCCCAGCTCGGGCGGCTATATCGCACCGGCCCAGACGGAACGGCTGATCGAGCGGCGGCTGATGGCGGCCAGCCCCATGCGCGAGATCGCCACGGTCAGGACCATCGGCCAGGGTGTGTTCAAGAAGCCGGTCTCGACGGCGGGCGTGGAGGCCGGATGGGTGGCCGAGACGGCGGCGCGCCCTGAGACCGATCCGGCGACCCTGGCCCTGCTGGAGTTTCCGGCGGCGGACCTCTACGCCAATCCGGCGGCGACCCAAGGGTTGCTGGACGACGCGTTCCTGGACCTGGACGAATGGCTGGCCGCCGAGGTGGAGGACGCCTTCGCCGCCCAGGAGACCGAGGCCTTCGTGCTGGGCGACGGGACCAACAAGCCCAAGGGCTTCCTGGCCTATGAGACGGTGGCCGACAACGCCCACGCCTGGGGCAAGATCGGCTATGTGGCCACGGGCGTGGACGGGGATTTCGGCGACGATCCGGTGGACGATCTGATCGACCTGATCCATGCGCCCAAGTCGCAGTACCGGGCGCAGGGCCGCTTCGTGCTGAACCGCAGGACGGCGGCGCGCATCCGCAAGTTCAAGGACGCGGACGGCAACTATGTCTGGAGCCCGGCGGTGCAGCCGGGGGCGCAGGCCAGCTTGCTCGGCTATCCGGTGACGGAGATCGAGACCATGCCGGATGTGGCCGAGGACAGCCTGTCGGTGGCCTTCGGCGACTTCCGCAAGGGCTATCTGATCGTCGACCGGGCGGGGGTGCGCGTGCTGCGCGATCCGTTCTCGGCCAAGCCCTATGTGCTGTTCTACACGACCAAGCGCGTGGGCGGCGGGGTGCAGAACTTCGATGCGCTGAAGGTGCTGAAGTTCAGCGCCAGCTGAGGAATTGGCGAGTGGTTAGTGGCGAGTGGCGAGTGATCGCTGCTCGCCGTCGGCCCTATGCGCCTGATCTCGCCCCCTCCACCACGCTGCGCGTGGTCCCCCTCCCCCGTTTCACGGGGGAGGATTGAGTGTCGCGACCCTGATCTCCTCCCCCGCATGCGGGGGAGGGGGACCGCCTGAAAGGCGGTGGAGGGGGCGGGAACACCCCCAGACATAAGAGATTCCTCATGACCGACCCCGTGACCCTGGCGGAGGCGAAGCTGTTCCTGCGTGTCGAGCACGACGCCGAGGACGGGCTGATCCAGCTGATGATCGAGGCGGCCAAGGCCGCCGTGGAGGCCGAGGCGGGCGTGGTGCTGGACGCCGGCTCGGCGCCGGGGCTGCGCCTGGCGGTGCTGGGCCGGGTCGCCCAGGCCTATGACCGGCGGGAGGGCGGCCCGGTGCCGCCCGAGCAGCGGCGGGTGCGGCTGTGACGCCTGTGGACAGAACCTTGGCCGAGCTGTTCGAGGCGGTGGAGGCCGAGACGCCGCTGGGCGGGCGCACGCGCGCGCTGAATAGACTGGGGCGGCTGTGGCTGACCGTGCTGTCCACGCGGCGAAGCGAGGACAAGCCGGGCGAGGCGCCGCCCGTCGGCAGCGCGGAAAGCCTTGCAGAGTGCCGGTCCGACCCGCGCCTGACCGAAGGGCGATGGGTGCGCATGGGCGGCGCGGACTGGCGCGTCGTCCACGCCGAGCCGGACCGGCCGAGACTGGGCCGGATGACGCTGCGTCTGCGGCGCGAACCGTAAGCTCGAAAGGTCCACACCATGATTGATCCTGAACGGGCCCTGCAAAGGGGCCTGATCGACCACCTGCGCGGCGATGCGGCGCTGAAGGCCCTGCTGGGCGATCCGGCCCGCATCTGGGACCAGCCGCCGGAAAAGCCGCTCTATCCGTACCTGGTGCTGGGGCGGCTGGAGGCGCGGTCCCTTGAGGGACTGGCGGGCGGGCTGGAGCAGGCCCTGACCCTGACCTGCGTGTCGCGCTTCGGCGGCGCCGAGGAGGCCAAGGCGGTGACGGCGGCGGTGCGCGCGCGTCTGCATGACGCGGACCTGACGCTGGAGGCGCACCGGCTGGTCAGCGCGGCGGTCACCTACTCAGACGTGTTCCGGGGCGCGGACTGGCGCTCGACCTATGGCGTGGTGCGGCTGAGGGCCGTGACCGAGCCGCTGATCGAAGAGGAGGCGGCCTGATGGGGGCGCAGAAGGGCAAGGATCTGCTGCTGAAGATCGGCGACGGGGCCGAGCCGGAGGCGTTCACGACGGTGGCGGGCCTGAGGGCGCGGACCATCTCGCTGAACGCGCGCAGCGTCGACGCCACCGATGCGGACAGCGCCGGGCGCTGGCGCGAACTGCTGGCCGGGGCGGGCGTGAAGTCGGCGGCCGTGTCGGGGCAGGGCGTGTTCCGCGACGCAGCCAGCGACGCCCTGGTGCGGGAGGCCTTCTTCGAGCAGGCGGCGAGGACCTGGCGGCTGATCGTGCCGGACTTCGGCGTGCTGGAAGGGCCGTTCCTGGTGGCGGCCCTGGAATACGCAGGCGAGCACGACGGTGAGGCGAGCTTCGCCCTGACCCTGTCGAGCGCCGGCGAGATCAGCTTTGAGGCGCTTTAGATGAACGGGGTGCGCGGCGAGGTGGAGGCCGAGCTGGGCGGCCGGATGAGGCGGCTGTGTCTGACGCTGGGCGCCCTGGCCGAGATCGAAACGGCGCTGGGGGTCGGCGGGGCCGGGGCCCTGGCGGAGCGGATGGCGGGCTTGAGTGCGCGGGAGGTTGAGGCGGTGTTGGCGGCCCTGCTGAAGGGCGGCGCGGAGGGCGATGCGGACCTGTCGGACGTGACGCCGCTGGAGGCGGCCCGGGCGATCGCGGCGGCCTTCCGGGCGGCGGCGCCGTGACGGACTGGGCTGCGGTCCTGAAGACCGGGCTGGCGCTGGGGATCGGCCCGGAGGCCCTGTGGCGGCTGTCGCTGAGGGAATGGCGGCTGCTGACCGGCGGCGAGGCGGGCCTGAAGCGCAATGGGCTGGAGGCGCTGATGGCGCGCTGGCCCGATGGAGGCGAGCATGAGGTTTGAAACGGAACGCCCGCTGGATGAGCAAGCGCTGGGTGAGCGTAATTTGGCCGAGGGCGCGGCGGCGCTGGAGGCGCTGAAGCAGGCTGGGCAGGAGGCCGCCAAGGCCATCGACGACAGCTTCGCCGAGGCGGGGGCGAGCCTGGCCCGGTCGCTGGCGCGCGCGGCGGCGGACGGGGAGATCAGCCTGGCCGAACTGGCGCGGGCGGTGCTTGGCGCCGTCAACGCGGCCTATGGCGGCCATGGGAGTCTTGGCGGGGGCGGCGAGCTTGCCGAGGCCATCGGCCAGGCGGTCAGCGGCGCCTTTTCAGGCGCGCGGGCCGACGGCGGGCCGGTGCTGGCGAGCGGAAGCTATCTGGTGGGCGAGCGGGGGCCGGAGCTGTTCCGGCCCAGCCACGCCGGGAGCCTCGAAGCCCCCGGCGGGCGGGCGGTGACGGTGAACGTCACGGTGCAGGGCGATGCAGCCCAGCTGTTGCGCTCGGAAGCGCAGATCGCCCAGGCTCTGGCGCGGGCCGTGAGCCTGGGCGTTCGCTAGATCACAAGCCGATTACGAGCCGATCAGGGGCGTCGTGCGCGGCGGGCCGAAGCGGTTCTCGCCGGGATCGCCCTTGCTGAGGCCGACCCAGAGCAGGAAGCCGATATTGACCACGAACAGGACCAGGCCGATCAGGCCCGCCGAGCCCGCGCCCGCCATGGCGGCGGTGGCCGCGGCTTCGTCGGTTCCGGTCATGGCGGCCCCGCCGACGGCGGCGAAGATGGCCCCGCCCATGAGGAACAGGCCGATGACGTTGACCACGAACGGGATCAGCACCAGCCAGGCGGACTTGCCGAAATCGTGCAGGCGCTTGGCGTAGACGGCGATGTTCGGCCAGATCAGCAGGATCGACACGATCATGCCGATGACGGGGATCATGCCCAGCACAATGCCGGCGACGAGTAGAATCAGCCAGCCCAGCCAGAAGTCCTTCTGACCGATGCGCCCGTCCGCGCTGAGATAAAGTGTTTTGAAGTCCACGGTTTGTCCCTCCCTGAACGCCCGAGTTCAGGGAGCGTAGGCGCTCATTGAGCGAGCGACAATCTCCCACGAGGCGAAATATGTCCTTTGACGAGGTGCGCCTGCCGGCGCGGCTGGCCTTCGGCTCGACCAGCGGGGTCGAGCGGCTGACCGAGATTACGACCCTGGCCTCCGGGCTGGAGCGGCGCACGACGCCCTGGGCGAAGGGTCGGCGACGCTATCTGATCGGCGGCGCGGTGCGGCCGCTGGAGGAGGCGGCGGAGCTGGTCGCCTTCTTCGAGGCGCGGCGGGGACGGCTGACAGGTTTTCGTTTCCGTGACTTCACGGACTTCAAGTCGTGTGGTCCGACCGGCCCGATCAGCGCCGCGGACCAGGCCATCGGGACCGGCGACGGCGAGACCACGGTCTTCCAGTTGAGGAAGGGCGAGCGGATCATAACCAAGCCGGTCGGATCGTCGGTGGTCGTGGGGGTGGACGGCGAGGCGGCCGACGCGGCGGTGGATGAGACGACCGGGGTCGTCACCCTGGCCGAGGCGCCGCCGGAGGGCGCGGCGGTGACCGCGGGCTTTCTGTTCGATGTGCCGGTGCGTTTCGACGCCGACCGCATCGACGTGCAGCTGGAAGGCTTCGACAGCGGCCGGGTGGCCGCGGTTTCCCTGATCGAAATCAAGGTCTGAGATGCGCGACATTCCCGACGCGCTGGCCCTGCGCATGGCGCAGGGGACGGCGAAGCTGTGCCATGCGTGGATCCTGACGCGCGCCGACGGCGGACGACTGGGCTTCACCGATCACGACCGGCCGCTGGAGGTGGACGGCGTGACCTGCCGCCCCGGCTCGGGGCTGACGGCGGGGGCGGCGGGCGCCGAACTGGGCCAGGCGGCGGACGCCTCGGCCCTGGGGGTGCTGGACAGCGAGGGGCGGGACGAGGCGTTGCTGAACGCGGGCGCCTTTGACGGCGCCGAGGTCGCCCTGTGGCGGGTGGACTGGGAGCAGCCGCAGCTGAAGGTTCGGCTGTGGACGCAAGTCGTCCGGCGCATCGTGCGCGAGGGGCAGGCCTTCACCGCCGAGCTGGAGGGGCCGCTGGCGCGGCTGAACAGGCCGGCGGGACGCACCTATGCCCGCAGTTGCGATGCACGGCTGGGGGACGGGCGCTGTGGCGTCGATCTGAGCGATCCGGCCTATGCGGGCCTGAGTTGCGATCAGCGCTTCGAGACCTGTCGCGACCTGTTCGGCAACACGGACAACTTCCGAGGTTTTCCGTCCATCCCGGGCGAGGACTTCCTGACCCTGTATCCGGCCGCGGGCGAGCGGCACGACGGCGGCCGCCGATGAGCCGGGTGGTGGAGGCGGCGCGCGGCTGGCTGGGCACGCCCTATCGTCACCGGCAGAGCGTGAAGGGCTGGGGTTGTGACTGCCTGGGCCTGATCCGGGGCGTGTGGCGCGAGACGGTCGGCCCTGAGCCGGAGACGCCGCCGCCCTATTCGCCCGACTGGGCCGAACGCGAGGGCGGCGAAGCGCTGGCCGAGGCGCTGGGTCGCTGGATGACGCCGGTCGATCCGGCGGCGGCCGAGCCGGGCGACGTGCTGCTGTTCCGCATGAACGAGGGCGCGCCCATGCGCCACGCGGCGATCACGAGCCGAGCGGGTGAAGGCGGGCGGGTCATCCACGCCTATTGGGGCCGCTGTGTCGTCGAGAGCCGGCTGATCCCCTGGTGGCGCGCCCGCATCGGCGCGGCCTTCCGGTTTCCTGAGAGGTAGAACAGATGGCGCAGGTGGTCCTGACCCAGATCGGCGCCTGGGCGGGCGCAACGCTGGACCGGATGGCGCTGGGCGCCCTGGAGCCGCCGAGGCGGCGGGGCGGGCGCTTGAGCGAACTGCGCCTGTCATCGACGGCCGAGGGGACGCCCATGCCCCTGGTGCTGGGGACCATGCGGGTTCCAGGCCAGCTGATCTGGGCGGCGAGGTTCAAGGAACACACCGAGCGGTCGGGCGGCGGCAAGACGCCCCGGGTCGAGGAGAGCCGCTATTCCCTGTCCTTCGCCATGGGCCTGGGCGAAGGGCCGATCGACGGGCTGGGGCGCGTCTGGGCCGACGGGAAGGCCATGGAACTGTCGGGCGTCAACCTGCGGCTTTATCGCGGGGACGAGGGTCAGGCGCCCGACCCGCTGATCGAGGCGGTGGAGGGCGCGGCGCCCGCCTATCGCGGCACAGCCTATGTGGTGTTCGAGGACCTGCCGCTGGGGCCGTACGGCAACCGCCTGCCGCAGCTGTCCTTCGAGGTGTTCCGGCGGCCGCGCGGCGAGAGCGAGGGGCTGGAGGACCTGTTGACCGGGGTCAATCTGATCCCCGGCTGCGGCGAGTTCGCCTATGCGACCGAGCCCGTCATGCGGCGCGAGGGGCTGACCCGCTCGCGGCCGGAGAACGTGCACAACGCCGAGGGACGGGCGGACCTTCTGGCGTCGCTGGACCAGCTGACTGCCGCCGCGCCGAACCTGGAGCGGGTGACGCTGGTGGTCGCCTGGTTCGGCGATGATCTGAGGGTGGGGCATTGCCGCATCCGGCCGGGCGTGGACGCGGCGGCCAAGGACACCGTGCCGCTGACGTGGCGTGTCGCGGGACTGGAGCGGGGCGAGGCGCACCAGATCAGCCAGACCGAGGCCCGCGCCAACTATGGCGGCACGCCCTCGGACCAGACGGTGGCGCAGGCGGTCCAGGCGCTGAAGGCGCGCGGGCTGAAGGTGGTGATCCATCCCTTCCTGCTGATGGACGTGCCGGAGGGGAATGGACTGCCGGACCCCTATGGCGGCGAAGAGCAGGGGGCGTTTCCGTGGCGCGGGCGGATCACCTGCGACCCTGCGCCGGGGCGGCCGGGCAGCCCGGACGGGACGGCGGCTGTCGTGGAGGAGGTGGAGGGGTTCTTCGGCGGGCCGGAGGAGGAGGGTCTGCGCCGCTTCGTGCTGCACTATGCAGCGCTGGCCGTGGAGGCGGGCGCCGACGGGCTGTTGCTGGGGTCGGAGCTGAGGGGCGTGACGACCTTGCGGGCGGCGTCCGGCGTCTATCCCGCGGTGGATCAGCTGTGCGCCCTGGCGGCGGAGTGCCGGACGGTGCTGGGGCCCGAGCGCAGCCTGTCCTATGCGGCGGACTGGTCGGAGTATTTCGGGCATCAGCCGCCGGATGGGTCGGGCGACGCGGCCTTTCACCTGGACCCTCTGTGGGCGCACGGGGGCGTGGATCATGTGGCCATCGACTGGTACCCGCCGCTGACGGACTGGCGGGACGGGCCTGAGCATCTGGACGCTCTGGAGGGTTGGGGCGGGGCGGACGACCCCACCTATCTGGCGGCGCGGATCCGGGGCGGCGAGGGCTTCGACTGGTTCTATGCCGACGAGGCCGCGCGCGAGGCGCAGGACCGCACGCCGATCACGGATGGGGCCTACGCAGAGCCCTGGGTGTTCCGGCCGAAGGCCTTGCTGGAGTGGTGGTCGAACGAACACTACGACCGGCCCGGCGGGGTGCGCACCGATACGCCCACCGACTGGGTTCCGGGCTCGAAGCCGATCCGGCTGGCGGAGTTCGGCTGCGCCGCCGTGGACAAGGGCCCGAACGCGCCCAACCTGTTCCTGGACCCGAAGAGCGCCGAGAGCGCCCTGCCGCCGTTTTCGAGCGGGGGGCGGGATGACGCCGTGCAGCGGGCGGCGCTGACGGCGCTGCTGGGCTTCTATGGCGCGGCCGAGAACAACCCGGTCTCGCCCCTGACCGGCCGGCCCATGATCGAGGCCATGGACGCCTGGTGCTGGGACGCGCGGCCCTTTCCGGCTTTTCCCGCCGAGACCGAGGCGTGGGGCGACGGCGGGGCCTGGAGGACCGGGCATTGGCTGAACGGGCGGCTGGTGGGCGAGGCCGAGGCCCTGTTCGGCGAGGTGATCGCCCGGGCGGGCGTGGCGTTCGAGGGCGGCGGCCCCTTGCCACGGCGCGTTGAGGGCCTGATCGCCTGGGGCGGTGAGGCGCCCGCGGGCGTGCTGGAGGACCTTCGCGCGGCGTGCGGCGCGGACCTGATCGAGACGCCGGGGGGCGGTCTGCGGCTGAAGGCGCGGACGGATAAGGTGGAACTCGAGCTGACGGGCGATGCGCTGGCGCGGAATGCGCGTGGCCTGACCCTGCGGCGCGAACGGGTGCTGGCGACGGCGCCGGGATCGGCCCTGGTGCGCTTCCTTGATCCGGATCGCGAACACCAGGTTGCGGGCGTAACCGAGGTTGCAGGGACGGGGGGCGCGGGCGCGATCAGGCGCGACCTGGGACTGGCCTGCCGGGTCGAGACGGCGCGGGCGGCGGCGCACGATCTGCTGGAGACGGCAAGGGGCGGCGAGGCGGCGACCGTGTGGGCGGCGCCCGAGACCATGCTGCGCCTGGAGCCCGGCGATGTGCTGGCCGTGGACGGTCTGGACGGCGCGTGGCGCGTGGCGGCTCTGGCCCAGGACGAAGCGCCGCATCTGACGCTGGCGCCGGCGCTTGCGGCCCGCAGGGCCGTGGCGGGCGACCCCTCTGGCGGGACGGCCACAGCGGTGCAGGGGCCGCCGCTGCTGGAGGTGCTGGACCTGCCGCCCCTGCCCGGGCGGGCCGCGGACGATAGGCCAATGGCTGTGGTGGCGGCCGAGCCGTGGCGGCCGTTCGCGGTTCACGCGGGTGTGGGGCCGGGCGAGTTGACGCGGCGGGGCGAGGTGCTGACACCGGCGAGGGTCGGGCGTCTGACACGGCCCCTGGCCGGCGCGGGGACGGCCCTGTGGGATCGGGCCTCCGTGCTGGAGGTGGAGTTGGAGGGCGCTGCGCCGGCCGGCGTGGGCGAGGCGGCGGCGCTGAGTGGGCGGGGGTTGATCGCGGTACAGGCGCTGAACGGCGGCTGGGAGCTGCTGCACTTCGCCGAAGCGGCGCTACTGGAGGGCGGCGCCTGGCGGCTGAGCGTGCTGTTGCGCGGCGTGTCCGGCACGGAGGAGGCGGCGGCTGAGGGCGCGCAAGCGGGCGCGCTGGTCGTGTGGCTGGATGAGGGCCTGCCCAGGCTGGAGGTCTCGGCGCACGAGCGGGGGCATGCGATGCTGTGGCGCGCCAGCCCCTATGGCGCGGCGGCGGGCGTGTTCAGCACCGACGTGGAGCGGACCTGGAGCGGCGTCGCCGGCAGGCCCTTCGCGCCCTGCCATCTAAGGGCGCGGCCCCACGACGGCGGGCTGGAGGCGACGTGGGTGCGGCGCGGCCGGACCGGCGGCGACGCCTGGGACCTGGAGCCGCCTTTGGGCGAGGCGTTCGAGCGCTATCGGGTTCGGGTGCTGGCGGGCGATGCTGTCCTGCGGGAAGATGATACGACCGAGCCGCGGTGGGCGTACGCCGGCGCGGATCAGGACGCTGACCTGGCCGCCGCGGGAGGCGCGCCGCTGGTGATCGAGGTGAGCCAGTATTCGGACGTCCGGGGCTGGGGGCGGGCGGCGCGGCTGACGCTGTAGGCTTGCGTCGCGGCGGCGATAGCCTAAGTCGGGGCCGACCATCTGGAGGCATCGACGGCAAAGTGGCGGCAGACCCTTACGCAGAACTGGGCGTTGCGCGTTCGGCCAGCCAGGACGACATCCGCAAGGCGTTCCGCAAGCTGGCCAAGGAGCTGCATCCCGACCGCAACCCGGGGGACAAGGCGGCGGAGGACCGCTTCAAGCGCGTCAGCGCGGCCTTCGACCTGCTGGGCGACGAGGACAAGCGCAAGCGCTTTGACCGGGGCGAGATCGACGCCGATGGGCGGGAGGTCTTCCGCGGCTTCGGCGGCGGTCAGCCCGGAGGCGGTCAGGGCGGAGGCCAGGGCGGCTTCAATCCCGGCGGCGGCTTCGGCGGCCGCTTCGAGGGCGTCGATCTGGACGAGATCTTCGACATGTTCGGCGGCGGCGGCGCGCGCGGCGGCCGGCGCGGCCCGGCCAAGGGCGGCGACGTGCGGGCGCGGGTGGAGGTCGGTCTGGAGGACACCATTCTGGGCGCGACGCGCCGCATCGCCTTTACCGACGGCCGGACGCTGGATGTGACCATTCCCAAGGGCGCCAGCGACGGCCAGGTGCTGCGACTGAAGGGCCAGGGCCAGCCGGGGCGCGCCGGCGGCCCCGCCGGCGACGCCCTGATCGAGCTGCGCATCCAGCCGCACCGGCTGTACCGCCAGGAGGGCCCCGATCTGCACATGGACCTGCCCGTATCGCTGCCGGACGCGGTGCTGGGCGGCAAGGTGCAGGCTCCGACGCCCGAGGGGACCGTGAGCCTGAATATCCCGAAGGGGTCGAACTCGGGCGCCAAACTGCGTCTGAAGGGGCGAGGGGCCTATGCGCGGCCCGGCGGCGCCCGGGGCGATCTGTTCGCGCACCTGGTCGTGACCCTGCCGGAGACCCAGGACGAGGAGCTGGTCAGGTTCGCCGAGACCTGGCGGGCCAAGCGCCCCTACACGCCCCGCCCTCGCTAGAGGCGACAGGCTGGTTTACGCTGCGTTCAGGCGCCGTTCAGAGGAACGCCGGTAATCGTCGGGCCATGTTGTTCCGTTCGATCCTTGTCGTCTTGGCGTTGGCGGTCGCTGCGCCCACCACGGCCGAGGCCCAGGTCCAGGGCGGCCTGGGCATGCAGCTGCGCCAGGAGCGCGCGCGCGAGGAGTCGCGCGGCGGTCGTCGCGTCGAGCTGGGCGAGGTGGTGCGCCGCCTGCAGTCCAGCCGTCCCGGCCGCATGCTTGGCGCGCGCGAGCAGGGTGGCGGCGACCGGGTGGTTTATGTGATCCGTTGGGAATATCCCAACGGGCGGGTGTCGGACATCATGGTCGACGCCCGCACGGGCGCCGTGATCGGAGAGCAATAAGCATGAGAGTCCTGCTGGCCGAGGATGACGCCGACCTTTCCCGGCAGCTGAAGAGCGCCCTGGTCGACGCTGGCTACGCCGTGGACCACGCCGCTGACGGCGAGGAAGCCCACTTCCTGGGCGACACCGAGCCCTATGACGTGATCGTCCTGGACCTGGGATTGCCCAAGATCGACGGAGTCTCGGTGCTGGAGCGCTGGCGCCGCGACGGCAAGGCGACCCCTGTGCTGATCCTGACGGCGCGCGGCGCCTGGTCCGATAAGGTTTCGGGCTTTGACGCCGGGGCCGACGACTATCTGACCAAGCCCTTCCACACCGAAGAGCTGCTGGCGCGGATACGCGCCCTGCTGCGCCGGTCGGCCGGTCACGCCAGCGCCGTGCTGACGTGCGGCGCGTTGCGGCTTGATCCGCGGGCGGCCCGCGCCAGCGTGGACGGCGAACCGCTGCGCCTGACCTCGCTGGAGTACCGGCTGCTGCACTATCTGATGATGCATCAGGGCCGGGTGATCAGCCGCACCGAGCTGGTGGAGCATCTGTACGAGCAGGACTTCGATCGCGATTCCAACACCATCGAGGTGTTCGTGGGCCGGCTGCGCAAGAAGATCGGCTCGGACCGTATCCAGACCGTCCGCGGCCTGGGTTATCGGCTGTCGGCCCTGCCGGGCGAGGCCGAAGGCTGAGCGCCGGGCCCGCCATGCCGCGCGGATCGCTGGCGCGCCGGCTGATCCTACTGGCGGCCGCCTGGAGCCTGGCGGCCCTGGTGCTGACCGGGGCGGCGCTGACCGCGTTCTTTCGGGACGCCTCGCTGCAGCGCCTGGACCAAAGCAATCAGGAAACCCTGGACGCGGTCGTGGCCGTGGCCAACGTGGTCGACGGCGAGGTCGTCGTGCCGCAGATCCGCGACGAGCCCTCCCTGCGCATCTTCTCGGGCAAATACTGGTTGGTGGCCGAAGCCGGCGAGGGCGAGCGGCTGACGGTGCTGGAACAGTCGACCTCGCTCTGGGACGGTGATCTGCCCCTGCCGCGGGGCCGGTCCCTGAACCTTGAGGAGAGCGGGCCCGACATCTACGGGGGCGAAGGCCCGCGGGGCGAGCCCTTACGCATCATGGCCATCCGGCGCACCCTGCCCAACCGCTCGGAGCCGCTGATCTTTCTGGCGGGCATCGACCGGACGGCGGTCAATGCGGACGTGCGGCGTTTCTCGACCCTGACCTGGACGGCGCTGGCGCTGCTGGGCTGCGGGCTGGTGGCCGCGGTGTTCTTCCAGGTGCGGCTGGGCCTGCGGCCGCTGCATGATCTCAGCCGCGAGGTCGGCGCCGTTCGCCGGGGCCGGTCCTCGGCGGTGGAGGGCGCCTATCCGGTCGAGATCGCGCCCCTGGCCGAAGAGCTGAACGCGCTGCTGGAGCACAACAGGGAGGTGGTGGAGCGCCAGCGCATGCATGTGGGCAACCTGGCGCACGCGCTGAAGACGCCCATCTCGGTGATGCTGGCCGAAAGCGAGGGCAAGAGCGACGGACTGGCCGATGTGGTCCGCCGTCAGGCCGAGGTCATGCGCGGCCAGGTGGACCACCACCTGCGCCGCGCCCGCGCCGCCGCCAGGGCGCAGGGCGGCGGCCAGCGCACCCAGGTCGAAGAAGTGCTGGACGAACTGGCGCGGATGCTGGAGCGCGTGTTCCAGTCCAAGGGCGTCGAGATCGACTGGGACGCCGAGCCGGACCTGTGGTTCCGGGGGGAGCGCCAGGACCTGCAGGAGATTCTCGGCAACGTGCTGGAGAACGCCTGCAAATGGAGCCGCCGCCGCATCAGCGCGGTGGCCGTAGCGGACGGCGAAACGCGCCTGAGAATCGTCATCGAGGACGACGGCCCCGGCCTGGCCGCTGATCAGCGCGAACAGGCCCTGAAGCGCGGCGAGCGGCTGGACGAGAACGCGCCGGGCTCGGGCCTGGGCCTGTCCATCGTGAAGGAGCTGTGCGCCGCCTATGGCGGCACGGTGGCGTTGGGTGAGAGCCGACTTGGCGGCCTGGCCGTGACGCTGGAGCTGCCGCGCGCCGAAGCCTGAGCGGTAAAGGGGTTCATTAACACTGATCGTTCACCGTACGCCGGTGTTTACGCATGATCGCAGGGCCGAAAGACCATGGCCAAGCTGACAGACGTGCAGGCGGCGGCGGTCCGGCAGCTGGTCAAGGCCGCGCCGGACGAGATGCTGCATGTGCTGGAAACGGCCTTTCGCGGCGGCGGCGAGCGCGCCGCCCAGGTGAGCGCCGAGGCCGAGGCTGAACGGGTCGGACGTGAAGCTCGAGCCCTGGTCTTCCAGCCTCTGATGGGAATGCTTCATCCGCGCGCCGACGGCGTGATCGGCGCCCAGCTGCCGAGGGGCGCGCTGGAGCGGCTGTGGGCCGCCGCCGGCGTCGATCCGCGAGCGCTGCTGGACGAGCTGAGGCTGATGGATCCGGACGCCTGGGGCCCGGTTCTGGACGCCTGCGCCGCCAACGCCCTGGAGGCTCTTGAGGCCGAGGAGGCCGCCGGCGAGCTTCGCGACTGGCTGAAGCTTGTGCCGCTGGGCCGCAGCGCCCTGACCCGGCTGGACGTGTGGCTGACGCGCCCCTCGGGCGAAGACGCGGCGGCCTTCCGTCTGGCTCTGCGCGACGCCGATGCGCTGGTCGAGGACGGCTCGCGCCGGCTGCTCGAGATGCTGTTCAGTCAGGTCGAGGAGTCGCGCCGCACCCTGATGCTGCTGACGCTGGCGACGGATCGCGTGACGGAGTCCTTCCTGCGCGGATCGGAGCTGGCGACCTTCGTCGACCGGCAGCTGGATGCGGTTGAGGCGCGCCTGGCCGGGCTGCTCAAGCTGGACATGGCCGCCGGGCTGAAGTCCATCGAACGCGCCGCAGGGGAACTGACCTGGGCCGTGCAGCTGATCGATGAGGTCCAGGCGCTGGTGGAGCTGTCGCCCGAGGGCGCCTGGGGCAAGCGGGTGGCCGACGCCCGTCGCAAGGCCTCCGGACTTGTGGAAGAGCGCCTCAAGGCCGCGCCGGCCGCCGTCGGCAAGGCCTTGCCCATGGAATCCGTGACGGTGGCGGGAACCATGCGCCGCAAGGCGCCGCGCCTGCGCCCCCCTGCTGATCCCCTCCATACGGAGACGGCTCTGGGCCTGACCGCCTATGGCGCGGCGGTGCGCGGGGCGGCCAGCCTGCTGGGCTGTTCCACCCTGAGAAACAGGGTGGCGGAGGAGACCGCGGACCAGGCGGACCACTACGCCGAAGAGCTGTTGCAGATGGTCAACGGCGGGGAGTGCGCCGACCTGGGCGAGGCGCGGCGCATGCTGGATGTCTGCGCCGATCTGCTGCACCACAGCCGCGGCCCCGACGCGGCCAAGGTGCTGCGGCGCCGTGTGGCGGTCGCAGGGCCGCCCGCCCCCTCGCAAGTCGTCGCCTGATGGCTTAAGTACGCCCCCGCTTCGGCGAGGTGGCGATGACCTTCTTCTGGATGATCTGCGGACTGACGGCGCTGGGCGCCGGGCTGGTCGTTCTGATCGCCGCCCGTCGCGCATCGGCGACCGCCGCCGACCGCACGGATCAGCGGGTGCTTCTGGGCGGGGTGCTGGGCATGGGTGTGCTGGCGGCCGGGCTCTACGCCGTGACCGGCGCGCCGGGGACGCCGGACCAGCCCTATGCGCAGCGCGTTGAAGCCTGGTCGCAGGAACTGGAGACCCTGGACGCCACGCGGCTGGCCGCCGTCGCCGAGCGTGCGGCGGAGCGGGCGCCGGACGACGCCACCGCCTGGGCCTTTCTGGGGCGGGCGCGCATGGCGGCGGGCGACCACCTGGGCGCGGTCTCGGCGTTCCGGCGTTCCCTGAGCCTGGGCGGAGCCTCGGCCGAGGTGTGGGCGCGTCTGGGCGAGAGCCTTTATCAGGCGGGCGGCCAGCAGTTCAGCGAGGATGCGGTCAACGCTTTTGGCCGCGCCCTGCAGATGGACCCCGCCCAGCCGGTGGCGCGCTATCGCATGCGCCAGGCGGCGGCCGAGTTCGGGCTGAGCCGCTGATGAGCTGGTTGCCGAAATCCCCCAAGGCGCGGCGACGCCTGATCCTGGTGGCCGCCATAGCGCCGGTGCTGGCGCTGGCCGTGGCGCTGACGCTTTGGGGCCTGCGGGGACAGGTGGTCTATTTCTACAGCCCCTCTGATCTGGCCGCGCGGCCGCCCGAGACCGGGCAACCCCTGCGGCTGGGCGGGCTGGTCGAGGCGGGGAGCGTCTCGCGCGATGCGGCCGGCCACATCCTGTTCGGGGTGACGGACGGCGCCGCCGAGGTGCAGGTGGTCTATGACGGCGCGCTGCCGGACCTGTTCCGCGAGGGTCAGGGCGTGGTCGTCGAGGGCCGCCTGGAGACCTCCGGCCGCTTTCGCGCCGATCAGGTGCTGGCCAAGCACGACGAGACCTACATGCCCCGCGAGGTGGCGGACGCTCTGAAGAAACAGGGCGTCTGGCGCGAAGGCGAGGCGTCGTGATCGCGGAGTTCGGCGCCTTCCTGCTGGCGCTGGCGTTCGCGGCCACCCTCTTGCAGGTGGGGCTGTCGACGGCGGCGCGGTGGCGCGGCTCGGACGCCCTGGGCGGGGCGGCGCAGGGCGCGGCGACGGCGGCCGCCGTCCTGCTGGCGCTGGCTTTCGCCATGCTGATCCAGGCGTTCGTCGCCTCAGACTTCTCCGTCGAGAACGTCGCGGCCAACTCGCACACCGACAAACCCCTGTTTTACAAGGTGACAGCCGCCTGGGGCAGCCATGAGGGCTCCATGCTGCTGTGGTGCCTGACGGGAGCCCTGTTCAGCGCCGCCATGGCCTGGACACGGGGCCCGGAAAAGACGTTCAGGGCCTCGGCCCTGGCGGTGCACGGCGGGCTGAACGCCCTGTTCCTGGCGTTCCTGGCGTTCACATCCTCGCCCTTTGCGCGCCTGGCTGAGCCGCCGGTGGAAGGCGCCTCGCTGAATCCCCTGCTGCAGGACCCGGCGCTCGCGATCCATCCGCCCATGCTCTACCTGGGATATGTGGGCTTTTCGGCCGTGTTCGCCCTGGCCGTCGCGGCGCTGATCGAAGGACGCCGGGCGGGCGAGTGGGCCCGATGGATGCGGCCCTGGGTGCTGGCGTCCTGGGCGCTGCTGACCCTCGGCATCACGCTGGGCTCGTTCTGGGCCTATTACGAACTGGGCTGGGGCGGCTGGTGGTTCTGGGATCCGGTCGAGAATGCGTCGTTCCTGCCCTGGCTGGCGGGCGCGGCGCTGCTGCACTCGGTGATCGTGACCCAGCGACGCGGCGCTCTGGCGGCCTGGACCGTCTTTCTGGCCATACTGTCCTTCTCGCTCTCGATGCTCGGCGCCTTCCTGGTGCGCTCAGGCGTGCTGACGTCGGTGCACGCCTTTGCGGTGGACCCCAGCCGGGGCGTGCTGCTGCTGGCGATCCTGGGCGTCTCGGCGGGCGTGGCCTTCAGCCTTTTCGCTTTCCGGGCCAAGCTGCTGGTCAGGGAGGACGCCAACTTCGCCCCCGTCAGCCGCGAAGGCGCGCTGGTGCTGAACAACCTGTTCCTGACGGTCAGCGTGGGCGTGGTCCTGATCGGCACGCTCTATCCACTGATGCTTGAGGCCGTCACCGGCGAAGCGGTTTCGGTGGGGCCGCCTTATTACAACCTGACCTTCGCGCCTCTGCTGGGGCTGGGTCTGACCGCCCTGCCGGTCGGCGCCATGCTGGCCTGGCGGCGGGGCCGGATCGCACCGGCCCTGAAGGAGCTGAAATGGGCGGGCCTCGCGGCGCTGGGCGCCCTGGTCTGGGCGGCGGCGGTTCTGGGCCTGGGCGAAATCGGCGCCTGGCTGGGCGCCACCCTGGCCGTCTGGCTGATGGCGGGGGCCCTTTGGGAGCCGTGGTCTCGAGCCGCGCGAGGCGCGGACAGGGCGGGCCGCTGGCGCCGGCTGAAGGCCACGCCCGTGGCGGTATGGGCGATGACCCTGGCGCACCTGGGTCTTGGCGTCTTCCTGCTGGGCGCGGTGGTGGAGACGACGGCCAAGGCCCAGACCTCGGACATCCTGATGCCGGGCGGGCGCACGCAGGTGGCGGGCGTAGAACTGACGCTGGACAGCGTCGGCGTCAGGGAAGGGCCCAACTATCTGGCGGAGCAGGCGGTGATCACCGCGCGACGGGACGGCCGCATCGTGTGCCGCGTGGAGCCGGAACGGCGGCTGTTTCCGCACAACGGCCAGATGACGACCGAGGTGGGCCTGTGCTTCCAGGGTCTGGATGACCTGTATGTGGTGCTGGGCGAGCGGCGCGACGACGGCGCCGGGCGCGGCTGGACGGTGCGGGCGCACTGGAATCCTCTGGCGAGGCTGATCTTCCTGGGTCCGCTGCTGATGGCGCTGGGTGGTATTCTGGCCATTGCCGCCTGGTTTCGGAGGCGGGGATGAGAGGCGCCGCGCTGATCCTGGCCGCGGCGCTGCTGGCCGGGCCGGTTGCGGCCCAGGAGCCGCCGCCGCCGCCCGAGCGGTCGCTGTCCGATCCGGCGCAGGAAGCGCGGGCGCAGGCCCTGTTCCGCGACATCCGCTGCGTCGTTTGCCAGAACGAGTCCATCGCCGATTCCCAGGCGGGCATCGCCGGCGATCTGCGCCGCCGCATCCGGGAGGAGGTCGCTGCGGGCCGCAGCGACCAGACCATCAAGGCGGATCTCCAGCGCCTGTACGGCGACTTCGTGCTGCTGAAGCCGCCGGTCGGCCCCCGAACCTGGCTGCTGTGGGGCGCGCCCTTTCTCCTGATCGTGATCGGCGGGGCCGCCATCCTGATGCGCCTGCGGCGTTCGCCCGCAGGGCCGGAACCGACGGGCGACGGCCTCATTTCGGCCCAGGACGAGGGGCCGGATGCGGCTTAATTCCGGCGTCAGGTGACGGAAGGGTAAGTTGAGATCGCGGCGCGAATGCCCCATCTATTCACTTCCATGACCCCGTTCCCCGGACACATCAGGATTTCTGCCCCATCATGCTGAAGCGCAAAGAGTTCATCGTCGGCGCAGCCGCCGGCCTGTTGATCGCGGCCGGAGCCACCGCCGGCGGCGCCCTCACCTGGCCGGGGGCGGACGCACAGTCCCGCGCCGATGTGGTGGATCCGCGGGGCGTGGTGCGGGCGTCGAACAACGTGGTGTTCTCGCCGCCGCCTGGCGCGCCCCTGTCGTTCGCCGACATCGTCGATACGGTCTCGCCGGCCGTGGTCTCCATCGATGTGGCGGGCCGCGCTCCGTCCCGGCAGCTGAACATCCCCGGCTTTGGCGTGGTCCCCGTGCCGCCCGGCGCCGGCGGCGAAGAAGGCGCTGACCCGAACGCCGAGCCGCAGCAGTACGGTTCGGGTTCGGGCTTCTTCATTTCGGCCGACGGCTATGTGGTCACCAACAACCACGTCATCGCAGGCGCCGAGGAGATCACCGTCCGGCTGAACGATGAACGCAGCTTCCCCGCGCGGGTGGTCGGACGCGACGAGGGCACCGACCTGGCGGTGCTGAAGGTCGACGGCCAGAACCTGCCGTTCGTCACCTTCGAGACGGACGCCCGTCCGCGCGTCGGCGACTGGGTCATCGCGGTGGGCAATCCGCTGGGCCTGGGCGGCACGGTGACGGCCGGGATCGTCTCGGCCTATGGCCGTCAGCTGCAGGAAAACTACGTCGACTACATCCAGATCGACGCCCCGATTAACCGGGGCAATTCGGGCGGGCCGACCTTCGACATCTACGGCCGCGTCATTGGCGTGAACTCGGCCATCTACAGCCCCAGCGGCTATTCGGTGGGCATCGGCTTCGCCATTCCGGCCGACGTCGCCAACCGGGTTACGCGCCAACTGATCGAGAACGGCCGCGTCGAGCGGGGCTATCTGGGCGTCACCGTGGGCGTGGTCACCGAGGACACGCAGCGGGCTCTGGGGCTGCCGAACACCGAAGGCGCGCTGGTGGTCGAGGTTACGCCGGGCGGCCCGGCCGACCGGGCGGGCGTTCAGGCCAGCGACGTGGTCGTTTCGCTGAACGGCGAGGCCATCGAGGACAGCGTCGAGCTGACGCGCCGCGTGGGCGACGCCCGGCCGGGCGACAATCTGCGACTGGAAGTGCTGCGCGGCGGTCGCCGCATGACCCTGAACGCGCGCTCTGCGTCTCGTCCGGAAGAATCGGTTCTGAACGGCGGTGATCAGGCGCAGCCGGGCCAAGGCCCGCGCGATGAGGCGCCGGCGACCCCGCAAGGCGCCTCCATCCTCGGCCTGCAGGTGGCGCCGCTGACGCCGCAGCTGCGCGAACAGTACGGCATCGACGCCGGCGCGCGCGGTCTCGTCGTGCTGGCGGTCGAAGCCAACTCTGACGCCGGCCGCAAGGGTTTCCGCCCCGGCATGGTCATCACCCGCGCCGACACGGTCGCGCTGGACAGCGTGGCGGCGTTCCGCGACGTGGTCGCCCGCGTGCGCCAGGCCGGCCGCCCAGGCGTGTTCCTGCTGGTCAACGTGGGTGGACGCCAGCGCCCGGTTGTGGTCGATCTGGACTGATCGCCGCGCAAAGGGGGCCAGGCATGCGGATTTTGATCGTCGAGGATGACGTGGAGGCGGCCGAAGCCATGTGCCGCGGGCTGGTGGCTTCGGGCCACCAGTGCGTGGTGGCGGCTGACGGCGCCTATGGCTTGAAGGAGGCGGGCGACAGCGACTTCGACGTCTATGTCGTGGACCGCATGATGCCGCGGCTGGACGGTCTGGCCATGGTGGAGACCCTGCGCCGCACGGGGGACCAGACCCCGGTGCTGTTCCTGTCGGCCCTGGGCGAGGTGGACGACCGCGTGGCGGGCCTGAAGGCCGGCGGCGACGACTATCTCGTCAAGCCGTACGCGCTGTCCGAGCTGGTGGCGCGGGTCGAGGCCCTGGCGCGGCGGCGCGAGACGGGTTCGGTTCAGACCGTGCTGAAGGTCGGCGACCTGGAGATGGACCTGATCGCCCGATCGGTCCACCGGGCCGGGCAGGAGATCGACCTGCAGCCACGCGAGTTCCAGCTGCTTGAGTTTCTGATGCGTCACGCGGGCCAGTCGGTGACGCGGACCATGCTGCTGGAGAAGGTGTGGGAGTACCACTTCGACCCCCAGACCAACGTCATCGACGTGCACATCAGCCGCCTGCGCTCCAAGATCGACAAGGGCTTCGACCGGGCCATGCTGCAGACCGTGCGCGGGGCCGGCTACCGGCTCGAAGCCTGACGGCGGCCGTGCCGGCCATGGCGGGGGCGAGGAGCTAGGGCATGCGCATCGCCTCGCTGTTCCGTCGCACGCCCTTCCGCCTGACCGTGCTGTTCCTGGCGCTGTTCACAACGGCGGCGGCGTCCGTCCTGACCTATGTCTATCTGGCCTCGGCGCATGAGGCCCGCGTGCAGGCGGAACAGGCCGTGGACGCCAAGCTTCAGGCGCTGAGGGCCATCTACGCCTCGCGCGGCGTGGCGGGGCTGAACCAGGCGCTGATCGAGCGGGCGACCGGCGGCGACGACGGGCTGTTCCTGCTGAGGTCGGCCAGCGGCGAGCGGGTCACCGGCAACCTGGAGGCCAGCCCCATCGAGGGGCTGCCGGACGGGGAGGCCTCGACCAGCTTTACCCTGACCGAGGCCAACGACGCCGGGCGCCTGGTCAAGATCACGGCCTGGGGCCGGGAGGTGCGACTGTCAGGGGGCGAGCGCCTGTTCGTCGGCGAGGACATGGCGTCCGGCCAGGCTTTCCTCGCCCGGTTGTCCGAGGGCCTGTGGGGCGCGGCGGCGCTGGTGTTCCTGCTGGGACTTTCCGGCGGCCTGATCCTGAGCCGCCAGGTCGAGCGCGGCATGGCCGCCCTGAACACCGCCGTCGAGGCGGTGCGGGCCGGCGATCTGAACGCGCGCATCCCGCTTCGGAAGTCGGGCGACGAGCTGGACGAGCTGGCGCAGGGCCTGAACCTGATGCTGGATCGCCTGCAGCAGAGCATGGCCAATCTGCGCCATGTGGGCGACGCCATCGCCCACGACCTGCGCACCCCGCTGACCCGCCTGCGAGCCCGGCTGGAATCCGCCCTCATCGAGGTCGAGGCTGGGCGCGGCGATCCGGTCCAGGCGCTGAGCACGGCCCTTTCCGAGACCGACAGCCTGCTCAAGACGTTCAACACAGTGCTTGCCATCGCCCGCCTGCAGGCCGCGCGCGAGACGCCGGACAAGACCGTGTTCGACGCCGCGGAACTGGCCGCCGACATGGCCGAACTGTACGAGCCCGCCGCCGAGGACAAGGGCCTGGAGTTCGCCGCCGAGGTGGAGAAGGGCCTGATGATCCAGGGCGACCGCGCCTTCCTGGCCCAGGCCCTGGCCAATATCCTGGACAACGCCATCAAATATACGCCGGCGGGCGGCGCCGTGATGCTGCGGGCGCGCCGCCGCTCGACCGGCGAGGTGGAATTCTCGGCCACAGACACCGGACCCGGCGTGCCGCGTGACGAGCGGGCGCGCGTTCTGCAGCGTTTCGTTCGCCTGGAGAACAGCCGTTCGGAGCCAGGGTCCGGGCTGGGGCTTTCCCTGGTGCAGGCGGTGGCCGAGGCGCACGGCGGCACGATCCGACTGGATGAGGGACCAGGCGCCTTCGGCGGCTATGGACCCGGTCTGCGGGTGGCGATCCTGCTGCCGCCGGCATGAGGGCGCTGGCCGAACGGCTGAGCCCCTGCGGGCCCGTCGTCGATGCCGGACGGGCGGCGCGCACGCTTGAGCTCCTTCAAGGGGTTGCGGACGCGAGCGGCTGGGTCGAGGCGCTGGAGGCGGGCTGGCCAGCCTTGTCGCCGATCTTCGCCGCGTCACCCTATCTGCGCCGAATGGTGGAGCGGCGGCCCGAACTGCTGGGTGAGACGCTGATCGCTGAGCCTCAGGCGAGGCTGGACGCCCTGCTGGCTGCGGCGGCGAACGCGTCGCTGGACCAGGAAGGCGCCGAAGGCCTGTTGCGGCGGGGCAAGGCGGGTCTGCATCTGCTGACGGCCCTTTGCGATCTGGGTGGAGTCTGGAGCCTCGATCAGGTGACCGGCGCTCTGACGGCCTACGCCGATGCGGCCTGTCAGACGGCGATGGCGGTGATCGCGGCCGAAGCGATCGCCAGGGGCAAGCTGAAGCCGCCGGACGATCCAACCGTTCCGATCCCGGGGCTGTTCGGTCTGGCCATGGGCAAGATGGGCGCCGGCGAGCTCAACTACTCCAGCGACATCGACGTCTCGATCTTCTTTGACCCCGAGACACTGGGCGCGGCGCTGAACGACCCGCTGGACGCCCAGCCCTTCGCCAATCGCGTGGCGCACCGGCTGGCCGGGCTGCTGACCGAACGCACCGAGGCGGGCTATGTCTTCCGCGTCGATCTGCGTCTGCGCCCGGACCCGGCTTCGACGCCGCCGGCCGTGGCCGTGCCCGCGGCGCTGACCTATTACGAATCCGTGGGCCAGAACTGGGAGCGCGCCGCCTTCATCAAGGCGCGGCCCGCGTGCGGCGACCTGGCGGCGGGCGCGGCGTTCCTGGAGGAACTGTCCGGGTTCATCTGGCGGCGCAGTCTGGACTTCGAGGCCATCGCAGACATCCATTCCATCAAACGTCAGATCCATGTGCACAAGGCCTTGGCGGACGCGCCGGTGGCGGGCGCGAACCTCAAGCTGGGCCACGGCGGCATCCGCGAGATCGAGTTCTACGTCCAGACGCTGCAGCTGATCCTGGGGGGACGGGACCCGGGACTGCGCAGCCCACGCACGATCGACGCGCTGAAGGCCCTGACCGATGCGGGGCACGTGAAGGCCGATGACGCGGCGTTGCTGAGCGAGGCCTATGGGCGCCTGCGCGGCTGGGAGCACCGGGTCCAGATGCTGGAGGACGAGCAAACCCATCGGCTGCCCGAGGAGGCCGGGACGCGCCGGGCCGTGGCGGCCCTCTCAGGCGAGGCGGAGCTCGACCGGTTCGACGCCGAGGTCCAGAAGACCATGGCGGCCGTCAACGCCGCCTATGGCCGCCTGTTCGCCGAGGATGAACCGCTGTCCGCCGAGGCGGGAAGCCTGGTCTTCACCGGCGTCGAAGACGACCCCGAGACGCTGTTGACCCTCGCCCGCATGGGCTTCGCCCGCCCGGAACTGGCGTCGCAGACCGTGCGCGGCTGGCACCACGGCCGCATTCCCGCGACCCGGACGGCCAGGGGGCGCGCCCTGTTCACGCGCCTTGGGCCGCGTCTGCTGCAGGCCTGCGCCGCGACCGAAGCGGCTGACGCGGCCTTCACGCGATTTTCCGCCTTCTTCTCCGGCCTGACCGCCGGGGTGCAGGTGCAGTCCTTGCTGTTGGCGCAGCCACGCCTTCTGGAGCTGATCGTCCAGGCCTGCGCCTTCGCGCCAAATCTGGCGACGACCCTGGCGAGGCGGCCTGCCGCGCTGCACGCGCTTCTGGACGCCGCCTTCTTCGCCCCCATCAGGGATGACAGCGGGGTGGTGGCCGAGATTCAGCGCGAAGCCCGTGAGGCCCCGGACTTTGAGGTCGCCATGGATGCGGTGCGGCGCATCCACCGCGAGCAGATGTTTCGCATCGGCGTGCATCTGGTGACCGGGGCCGCGACGCCGCGCGATGCAGCCGAGGCCTATTCGGATCTGGCCGACGCCGTTCTTCGCGCCATGGCGCCGGCCGCCCTGGCCGAGGCCGAGCGGCTGGGCGGCGCGTTCGAGGGCGAAGCGGCGGTGATTGCGCTGGGCAAGTGCGGCTCGCGCGAGATGACGGCCGCCTCGGATCTCGACCTCATCGTGGTCTACGAGGCCTCTCCGGAGACGGTCTCGGCCACGCGCGGCTGGGACGCGGGGGTCTTCTATGTGCGCTTCACCCAGAGGCTGATCGCCGGCCTGTCGGCCCACACGGCCGAGGGCGCGCTCTACCCGGTGGACATGCGGCTGCGTCCTTCGGGACAGAAGGGGCCGGTGGCGGTCAGCCTGAACGCCTGGGTCGACTATTACGCCGCCGAGGCGGATGTCTGGGAGTTCCTGGCCCTGTCCAGGGGGCGGGTGGCCTGGGCCACCTCGCGCGGCTTTGAAGCCCGCGCCGCTTCGGCTCTGGCCCAGGCGCTGTCCCACGCGAGACGGCACAAGTCCCTGGCCCAGGACGTGCGGACCATGCGTGAGCTCATGGAGGCCCAGGACAGGCCCCGGGGTTTCTGGGACCTGAAGCGCGCGCCCGGAGGCCTGGTGGATGCGGAGTTCGCCGCCCAGTTCCTTCGCCTGACGAGCGGCGCGGCATCAGGGGCGCCAGGGGTGGGCGACATGCTGCGGGCGGCCGGCGCGGTTGACGGCGGCGACGAGCCGGTCAGCCGCCTCTTGTCGGCCTGGCGGCTGCAGCGCGATCTGGACCAGCTGATCAAGGCCTCGCTGGGTGAGGCGGGCGATCCTGTGGCGGAGCCGCCCGGCTTTCGTCAGCTGCTGGCGCGACAGACAGCGCACCCTGACTTCGACAGCCTCGAGGCGGAGCTGAGACGGCTGCGGCCGCTCGCCCGGGACGCCCTGTGGGAAATTCTCGGCTGACCGCGACGGAGTCGCGGCGCATCTCCGTTGAAGCCATGTCGGGCGGCGCGACGCGCGCGGCCCTCTTGTGGAGATCACAGCATGAAAGCCACCTTCCTTCTTCTTGCCGCCGCGCTCTCCGCCTTGGCCGGCGCAGCCGCCGCTCAGCATCATCAGGGCCACGGCGGCGGTCAGGCCCGCTGGGCCGAAGCCGATGCGAACAGCGACGGCCGCATCAGCCGCGACGAGTTCGTCGAGGCCCGCCTGACGCGAATGACGGCCATGGACACCGACCGGAACGGCGTCGTCACGCGCGAGGAGATGCAGGCGGCGATGGCCCAGCGCCGGGCCCAGACTGCGGAACGGCGCTTTGATCGCCTCGACGCGAACGACGACGGGGCCGTTTCTCGTGACGAGTTCCAGGCCCAGCGGGCCCACGGCGCGCCCCGCCCCCGAGCCGGCCACCGGCGCCGCGGTGGTGGTCATCACCCCGAGCAGGTCACGCTGGACCAGGTCCGCGCCAACGCCGGCGCCATGTTCGCGCGCATGGACGTGGACAACGACGGCTTCCTGACCGAGGCTGATCGCGCCGCCATCCGGGCGGTCCACGGCGAGGGTGGTGAGGCGGCCGGCACGGCTGAGCACTAAGCGTGAACCCATGGCCGCGGTTCTGATCCAATCATGCGGGGCCGCGGCCCCCGCCCGGCGTGAAGGATGGGGCTTGAGTCCAGGCCGCGATCCCGATGAGGACCTGGTCCGCCGCGCGGGCCGGGGCGACCCCGCCGCCGTCCAAGCGCTGGTGGCGCGCAAGCTGCCGCGCGTCCTGAACCTGGCCGGTCGCATGCTGGGCGATCCGGCTGAGGCCGAGGATGTGGCCCAGGAGGCTCTGCTGCGCGCCTGGAAACAGGCGCCCGGCTGGAAGAGCGGCAAGGCCCGCTTCGACACCTGGCTGCACCGGGTGACCTTGAACCTGTGCTATGATCGCTTGAGGCGGCGCGAGATCACGGGCGTCCAGCTGCCGGACCGCGCCGACCCCGCGCCCGGCGCCCATGAGGAGATGCAGGCGCGCCAGCTCGGCGTCCGGGTCCAGGCGGCGCTGGCGGCGTTGCCGGAACGGCAGCGCTCCGCCCTGGCCCTGTGCCATTTCCAGGAGATCGGAGCGATGGAGGCGGCGGATATTATGGGCGTCAGCATTGAGGCGCTGGAAAGTCTGCTGGCGCGCGGCCGGCGCCGCCTGCGAGAACTGCTGCTGGAGACCGCGCGCGAGGAGGGTCTGGCATGAGTAAGCCCATGACGTTGGAGAGGTTCGCCGCCCTGGCCGAGGCCTTCGGTGGGAGGGTTTCTCAGTGGCCCCATGCTGAGCGCGCAGACGCTGAATGCCTTATGGCGGCTGATCCCAAGGTCGCCGAACGCCTGCTGTTCGAGGCCCGGCAACTGGACGCGGCCCTCATGGAAGCCCCGACCTTCCCCGTGCCGAATGCGCTGCGTGAGGCGGTGATCGCCGCCGCGCCCAAGGCCGGCGCCCGCGCCGGAGGGGCGGCGTGGTGGGTGTTCGGCGCGGGATGGGCGACGGCCGCTGTCGCCGGCGTCGCCCTGGGCCTGGCCGGCGCCGCGCAGCTGACCAATGACATGAAGGTGGCGGCGGCGTGGAGCGAGTACGGCCCCGCCTACGAGATCCCGGAGCTGACCGGATGAGTTCACGGACCCTGAAGATCGTGATCGCCGTGTCGGTGGGCCTGAACCTGTTTCTGCTGGGGGTCCTGGCGGCGGGGGCCGTGATGGGCCTGCGTCTGGCGCGGGAGCCGGCAGGGCCCCCGCGGCGTCCGGCGGCGGTCATGGAAATTCTGAGCACGCTTCCCGAGGCGGATCAGGAGCGAGTGCGCGAGGCCTTTCATGGAGCGCTGCTTCGCGCCCGGCCCCAGTTCGTGGAGGCGCGCCGCGCCCACCGCCGCGCCGTCGAGGCCGCCCAGGCCGAGCCTTACGACAGGGCCGCCGTCCTGACGGAGCTGGCCACGGCGCACAGGCACGAGATGGCCGCGCGGGAGGGCATTGAGCAGGACATGACCCAGGTGCTGGGCGAGCTCTCGCCGGAGGGCCGGCGGGTTATTGCGCCGGTTCTGCTGCGCGATCCGCGCCGGAACCATCGCCCTCATATGATGCGGCGCCACGGGTCGGACGATCAGGCGGCCTCGTCCTGATCCTCAGCCTGCACCCGGCGCAGGGGGATCGAGACCGTGACGGTGGTGCCGTGGCCCGGCTCGCTTTCCAGAACCAGCGTTCCGCCGTGCATCTGCACCAGCGACTTGCTGAGTGCGAGGCCGAGGCCTGAGCCCTGCGTTGTCTTGGAGTGCTGGCCCTCGACCTGCTCGAAGGGCTGGGCCAGGCGTTCCAGGTCTTCGGCGGCGATGCCGATGCCCGTGTCGCTGACCGCCAGCCGCAGCCAGTCGCGCGAAGCGGTGGCCTTGATCCGGACTTCGCCGCCCTTCGGGGTGAACTTCACGGCGTTGGACAACAGGTTCAGCAGCACCTGTTTCACGGCGCGGTAATCGGCCTCGACCTCCAGCCCCGACTCCACGTCCGACGTCAGGATCAGGCCCGCACGTTCGGCCCGGTCGCGCAGCAGGCGCAGGGCGTCCTCGCAGGCCTCGGCCACATCCAGCGTCTCGTAGTGCAGGGTCATCTTGCCCGCCTCGATCTTGGCCATGTCGAGGATGTCGTTGATGAGCGCCAGCAGGTGCTGGCCCGAGTTGAGGATGTCGCCCGCGTATTCGACATAGCGGGGGTGCCCCAGCGGTCCGAACATCTGGTTGGCCATGATCTCGGAGAAGCCGTTGATGGCGTTCAGCGGCGTGCGCAGCTCGTGGCTCATATTGGCCAGGAACTCGCTCTTGGCGCGGTTGGCGGCCTCGGCGCGGGTCTTGGCCACCTCGTACTTGCGGGCCAGGCTGGACAGGTCGTCCTGGCTGATCTCCAGGCGGCGGACCATGCGCTGCAGCTCTTCCTCGTTGCGGCGGCGCGCCGCCTCCTGCAGCTTGATGGCGGTGATGTCGGCGGCCGTGACGACCGAGCCGCCCTCGGCCGTGCGCCGCTCTGAGACCAGCAGCCAGCGCCCCTCGTGCAGCTCGGCTTCACGCACCCCGGCCCGGCCGTCGGTGGCCGGAGCCTCGGACTTCACGGCTAGGCGCGAGATTTTCTGCACGGTCTCGCGCGGCAGACCGGGGCGCAGCACGCCGGTCTCGAAACCGAAGGCGTCCTGGAAGGCCATGTTCCACATCAGCAACCGGCCGTGCCGGTCGAACAGGACGAAGCCTTCCGAGACGCTCTCGATGGCGTCGCGCAGGCGGCCTTCGGCCCGCTGCGCCTTGGCCTGGGCGAAGCGCTCGCTAGTCACGTCCAGCGTGACGCCGATCAGATAGGTGAAGACGCCGTCCCTGCGCTCGCCCAAGGCCCGCCCGCGCGCCTGGATAAAGCGCAGCTGTCCGCCCGGCCCAGCGACGCGAAAGACGGTGTCGAACTCGCCATAGGCCGCCGCGTGCCTCAGGGCGTGGGTGAGCGCCTCACGCTCGCGGTCGGCCAGCCGTCCCAGCAGGTCGTCGCCCTTGACCTGTCCAGCCTTGGACCAGCCCAGCGTCGTGGCCAGCAATTCGGAGATCTGCACCTGGTCGCTTTCGAGATCCCACTCAAGCACGCCGCAGCCCGCCGCCTCGACGGCAAGCCGGAACCTCTGCTCGGTCGCCGCCCAGGCCCTGGACGTGCGCGCCGTCCGGCGTCCTAGCAGGATCAGCAGGCCGGTCATCATCGCACCCAGCAGCACGGGCGAGGCGGCCAGCCACAGATCGATGTCGCGGATGAGCGTGGCGAAGGGCGTCGAGACGGCTGAACTGCCGGCGCTCAGAATCAGACCGTCGGGGCCTGCCCGGGCCACGAGCCTTGCGGGAGCGCCATCGGGCCCGGCGATCCGCTGGACCTCTGGAGCCGGCTCGGGCGGCGAGGCCAGCCGCCGGCCGACCTGCGCCGAGTCGGACGCCGCCAGCACGACGCCCTGGTTAGTGAGGAGGCTCCAGCTATCCAGTCCCGCCAGCGGGCCGGCGACGTCCACCACCAGCGCCAATCGCGCCTGACCATCCAGCGGGCCCACCACCATGACGGCGCCGCCGGGCGTGGCCTTGTAGCCCCTCTCGGCGTCCGGAACGGTTGCCGCGATCCGCCAAGCCTCAGGGTTCTGGCCGCCTCGCCGCGCCAGCACGCGCCCGTCCGCGGCGATGACCGCCAAGGCGGCGGGCGCTTCGGGAAGGGCGTCGGCGGCGCCTTCCAGGGTGTCGAGCGGGCGCGCGGCGTTGACCTCGGCGGTCCCAGCGACGGCCCAGGCGGCGCCCAGACGCGACTGCAGCTGCGCCGCGGCGAGGGCTGTGCGGCTCTCGGCCATGCGTGCGGCGTCGGTCTGAGCCTGGTGTGGGGCCTGGCTGAGGGTGCGGACCGCGAGACCCGTAACGATGGCCAGCAGCAGCGCCGCGGTAAGCACGCCAATGCGCAGCAGCGGAGGCAGTCCCACACCGGCTTTCGCCGATGCATCGCCGTCCGTCGCCCGCCTGCCCGGATTACGGCTCCGCCGCTCCTGGCCCCGCACCGCCGCTCCTTTCGAATCTATGGCGCAAGGGTAGGCTGCGTCGCAGATTCGTGTCGAGCGAAGCGGTGATCAGGCGGCAGGATCACCCAGGGCCTTGGCGGCCAACTCCTGGACGTTCTTGGACAGGTTGGGCGTCGCCAACACCTGTTCCAGCGCGCGCCGCATGGGTTCGGCCAGCCGCGGCGTCATGCGCCGCCATTGGCCCAGCGGCTCCACCAGCCGCGCCGCGACCATGGGATTAAGCGGATCAAGCGCCGCGATCTGCCGGGCCAGGAAGGCGTAGCCTTCGCCGCTGGGGTGGTGGAAGGCGGGCGAGCCGCTCTGGCTGAAGGTTCCCACCAACGCCCGGACGCGGTTCGGATTGCGCAGGTCGAATGCCGGACTGGCCGCCAGCGCCTCGATGCGCGCCAGGTTTTCGGGCCGCAGATCCAGCGCCTGCATGGTGAACCACTTGTCCAGCACCAGCGGCTCGTCCTTCCAGCGATCATGGAAGTCGGCCAGGGCCGCCTCCGCCGCCTGGCCGCCGATGACGATCAGGGCCGCAAGACCGCCCAGCGCCGTGGTCATGTCCTCGGCCGCCGCGAAGTGGGCCTGGGCGCGGGCCACATCGGCCTCGCCGCCTCGCCACGCCAGCAGATCAAGCGCCGCGTTGCGAAGCGCCCGGCGGCCGGCCTGGGCCGCGTCGGGGGAAAAGCGGAGCGTCGGCGCCAGACTGTCATGCAGCGCCTCAAGCCGCTCGCCGAGCACGTCGGTCATGGCCCGGATCAGGGCTGCGCGGGCGTCGGCCAGGGCCGACGGGTCGGCGGGCGTTTGGGCCTGGATCAGCGTCGGCAGGCCGGGCGGCGCCAGCAGCAGAGCCTTGAAGGCGTCTTCGGCGTTCGCGTCCTCCAGCGCCCGCCCGACGGCCTCGGCGTAGCGGCGCTCGCCCACCTCGTCCGGCTTGCCCTCGGCGCGGCCGACGATCAGCCGCTTGGCCAGGCTCTGCGCCGCATCCCAGCGGTTGTAGAGGTCCGGATCTCCGGCGAGGCGCGCATAGGCGTTGTCCGCCGGCTCTTCGATCATCAGGTCCACCGGCGCCGACAGCCCACGAAGGGCTGAGATCACCGGCGTCTCGGCCACCGCCTCCAGAGTGACCGAGGTCCGCTCTTCAGCCAGGACGACGAGGGCTTCATCCGTGCCTTCGCCCTGGAAGCGGAACGTCTGCGGCTGACCGCTCTGGCTCAGAAGACCAAGCCGAACCGGGATCGGCGGTTGGCGCCAGTCGGACCCGGCGACGGCAGGCGGCTCGACCGCGAAGTCGAGCGTCAGCGTCCGCGCCGCGGCGTCATAGCTGGAGCTCAGGCGCACAGCGGGCCTGCCGGCCTGCTCATACCAGCGCAACTCAGCGGCCATGTCGCGCCCGGCCGCCTCGGCGAAGCAGGCGACGAACTGCTCCACCGTCACCGCCTCGCCGTCATGGCGGTCAAAGTAGAGGTCCATGGCGCGGCGGAAGCTCTGGCCGCCCACCAGCGTCTTGAGCACGCCCACGATCTCGGCGCCCTTCTCGTAGACGGTCGCTGTGTAGAAGTTGTCGATCTTCACATAGCTGGACGGCCGAGGCGGATGCGCCAGCGGGCCCGAATCCTCCGGAAACTGGCGGGCCTTCAGCGCCTTGACGGCCTTGATGCGCTCGACCCCGGCGCCGCGCATGTCAGCCGAGAAGCCTCGGTCGCGGAAGACGGTCAGCCCCTCCTTCACGCAGAGCTGGAACCAGTCGCGGCAGGTGATCCGGTTGCCCGTCCAGTTGTGGAAGTACTCGTGGGCGACCACGGCCTCGATCCGCTCGTAGTCCAGGTCCGTGGCGGTGCGCGGATCGGCCAGCAGGAGCGAGCTGTTGAAGATGTTCAGCCCCTTGTTCTCCATGGCGCCGAAGTTGAAGTCGCGCACGGCCACGATCATGAACAGGTCGAGGTCGTACTCGCGGCCATAGGCCTCCTCGTCCCAGCGCATGGAGCGCTTCAGCGCGTCCATCGCGTAGGTCGCCCGGTCCGCCTGGCCGGGATCGACGTAGATGCACAGGGCGACCTCGCGCCCGCTCATGGTGGTGAAGCTGTCGGCCAGCTCATCCAGCTCGCCGGCAACCAGGGCGAACAGATAACTGGGCTTGGGGAAGGGGTCCGACCAGACGGCGAAGTGGCGCCCGCCCGGCAGATCGCCAGCATCCTCCAGATTGCCGTTCGAAAGCAGGCGCGGATAGCGCGCCTTGTCCGCCGTCATGCGCACACGATAGCGGGCCAGCACGTCCGGGCGGTCCGGGAACCAGGTGATCCGGCGGAAGCCCTCGGCCTCGCACTGGGTGCAGAAGCGTCCGCCCGACATGTACAGCCCCGCCAGGGCCGTGTTGCCCTCCGGGTCGATCTCCACCTCGGTCTGGAGCGTGAAGGCGTCCGGTACCTGGGGGATCGTCAGACTCTCGGACGTGAGGGTGTATTCGTCCGGCGCCAGCGCCCGCCCGTCGACGGAGACGCTGATGGGCGTCAGTCGATCGCCGTCCAGCACCAGGGGCTCGGCGTGATCGCCGTTGCGGCGCACGGCCAGCCGGGCCTTCACCCGCGTCGTGCGCGGCTCGAGCGCGAAATCCAGTTCGACCGTGTCGATCAGGAAGGCCGGCGGGCGATAATCCTCCAGGCGGATCGGCTCGGGCGAAGGGGGAGGCGTTTCGGTGCGCATGGGTCGGAACTAGGCCCTCGCGCCCCTCGGGAAAAGAGGCAGAAGCGGCTCAATCCGACGGTCAGGCGACTTCCGCCTGCGCGTCCTCAGCCTCCGCCGGCGGGGCCAGCACGTTGTCCACCTGCTCCAGCACGGTGCGGGCCGCCTTGGCCAGGCGGCGCATTTCCGGTGGGGCGTCGTCCGGCGCCTCGTCCACGGCCTGGATCATCTCCAACGCCAGGGCGCGCAGCCTGGGCGCGGCGGTGATCAGTCGGGCCTGATACTCGACCCGGTCGGGATCGCGGTCGTACTCGGCCCCGGGGGTGCGCCAGCCGCCCCAGTCCTTGGCGTCCGTCACCACCACGGGATAGGTGCCCGGGAAGGGGTGATGGGGGCAGTCCTCGGCCGCCTGCCACTTGTTGCGGGCTCGCAAAAGGCGCCATTCGTCCCCCAGGGCGTCCTTGGCGACCTCGTCAGCCTCGGGCGTCATCAACTCCGCCGCCAGGAACTCGCGTCCCAGGCCCACGTCATAGGTGACGCGCACCGGCTCGCTGAAGCCCTTGGCCCAGACGGGATTGACGGCTTCGATGTGAGCCCAGGCGCCCACGCACTCGACCCAGACCTTCTGGCCTTTCTGGAACTGCGCGCGCGCCATGAGCCCTCCGGAATCCCGCGATCTGACCCGCAGCATCGCCGTTGCGGGTTAGCGTCAGGTCAAGCCGCAGGGTTTCCGCATCGTTAGTCAGTTGGTGGCGGGCTGGCGCGAGATGTCCTCCAGCGCCTCGCCGGCGAAACGCTCCTTCACCTTCTTCGACAGGTCCCCGATGGAAACGACGCCGACCAGATTGCGCTCGTCATCCACGATAGGCAGGCGGCGGATGGCCTGGGAGCCCATGACGTCCAGCAGGTCGCGGGCGTCGTCGTCGGCCGTGCGCCATTCGATATCGCGCGTCATGACCTCGGCGACGGGGGTCTGGGGCGGCAGGCCCTTGGCCAGGGCGCGCACGGCCAGATCGCGGTCGGTGACGGCGCCTTGCAGTTTGCGGCCGTCGCAGACGGGCATGAAGCCGAAGTCGCCAGACGACATGCGTTCGGCGACGGACTGAATGGTTTCGTCGGGGCGTGCGACCTCGACGTCGGTGGTCATGATGTCCCGGACCTTCATGGGCGGGTCTCCTCCTGATTGTGGGTAGGCGCTCGCGGACAGAACGACCGCCCGCCGCCGCCGTTCCCGAAAGGGCCGGTTAACCGCGCCTACTAACCGCATTTCAAACGGCCACGCTTAGAGTCCTGCTCGTCATTTGGGGGAGCGGCGCATGCTGGGCAGGCGCTTAGGCGATCCGGAGTTCGGCCGTGGCGGCACGCCCGGCTCGGTCCGGGTTCTGCTGGTGGAGGACAACGACAACGCCCGGCGCTTGATCGCCGAGGTGTTGCGGGCGGCGGGATACGAGGGGCTCTACATCGCCCCTTCGGCGGAAGAGGCCCTGGCGGTGCTGCCGGTGGTGGAGCCGGACCTGATCGTCTGCGACTGGCACCTGCCGGGCATGAGCGGGGTCGAGCTGGTGCGGCAGGTGCGCACGGCTGAAGTACGGCTCGACACGTCCATCCCCAATGTCGAGGTGGCCGTGGTGATGCTGACCGGTCGCCGCACCAAAAGCGCGGTCGACGCAGCACGCGACGCGGGCGTGGATGAGTTCGTCATCAAGCCGTTCTCGACTGCTTCGCTGATCGAACGGGTGGAGGCCGCCTTCCGGCGCCGCAGGCCCTTCGTGCGCAGCCAGCAGTATCTGGGCCCGGACAGGCGCCGCCGAGGGAGCCGCGCCTATTCCGGCCTGCTCAAGCGGGCCTGCGACGTGATCGCCGCGGCGCCTGAGCCGCTGCTCATCGCCGAACAGCGAGCCCAGTTGATCCGAGAGGCGTCTGCGTCGCTGTCCAGCTACCTCGCGGCGGCCGGCTCGGAGCCGGATACGGAGGTGGTCTGCGCCCATTCCGACGCCATCGCGAGCCTGATGCGGCTTGCGCCTGAGGACCTGGCGACGGGCGAGGCGGTCATCGCCCATCTCGGCGCGCTGGTGCGCAAGCGCGCGCCCATGTGGCTGGAGGCGAGCTAGACGTCGCAAGCCGAGCCGCTCGACGCCACCGCCTTCACGGCGTAATCGGGGCCCCGCTGAAGCGGAGGGCGGAATGAGCAAAATCGCAAACCTGCTAGAGCGGCTGGAGATCGGCCGGGCCGCTTCGACCGGCCAAGGGCTGGAGTCGCGCTCGCCCATCGATGGCCAGGTGCTCGGCCACGCGCCCCTGCACGACGCCGCCGAGGCTTCCGCCGCCGCGGCGCGGGCCCAATCAGCGTTCCAGGCCTGGCGCCGCGTGCCGGCCCCCAGGCGGGGCGAGCTGGTGCGTCTGCTCGGCGAGGAGCTGCGCCGCATCAAGGATGACCTGGGCCTGCTGGTGACCCTGGAAGCCGGCAAGATCCGATCCGAGGGCCTGGGCGAGGTCCAGGAGGTGATCGACATCTGCGACTTCGCCGTCGGCCTGTCGCGCCAGCTGTACGGCCTGACGCTGGCTTCCGAACGGCCCGAGCATCACATGCGCGAGACCTGGCAGCCTCTGGGGCCGGTGCTGGTCATTTCGGCCTTCAACTTCCCCGTGGCGGTGTGGTCGTGGAACGCGGCCCTGGCGCTGGTCTGCGGCGACCCCGCGGTCTGGAAGCCGTCGGAAAAGACCCCGCTGACGGCCCTGGCGACCCAGGCGGCGTTCGAGCGCGCGGCGGCACGGTTCGGCGCTGAGGCTCCGGCCCATCTGTCGCAAGTGATCTTCGGTCGCGCCGATGTGGGTGAAGCCTTGGCGGCTGACGCCCGCATTCCGCTGGTGTCGGCCACGGGCTCCACCCGCATGGGACGCGCGGTGGCCCAGACAGTGGCGGCTCGGCTGGGCCGCTCGCTGCTGGAGTTGGGCGGCAACAACGCCATGATCGTCACGCCCAGCGCCGATCTCGAGCTGACCGTGCGCGGCGTCGCCTTCTCGGCGGTCGGCACCTGCGGCCAGAGGTGCACGTCCCTTCGCCGCCTGATCGTCCATGAGAGCCTCGCCGACAATCTGCTGGACCGGCTGATCAAGGCCTATGAAAGCCTGCCGGTCGGCGACCCGCGTCAGGACGGCGTACTCGTCGGGCCGCTGATCGATGAGGGCGCGGCGCAGGCGTTCGATGACGCGCTGGCGCAGGCCAGGTCCGAGGGCGGCCAGGTGCTGACCGGCGGGGACCGCGCCGAAGGCGTGCCCGGCGGCGCCTATGTCCGCCCGGCGATCGTGCGCATGCCGGGCCAGTCCGATGTGGTCATGCGCGAGACCTTCGCGCCGATCCTCTATGTGCTGACGTACCGCGATCTGGATGAAGCCATCGCGCTCAACAACGCCGCGCCGCAGGGCCTGTCGTCCTGCATCTTCACCGACAGCGCGCGCGAGGCGGAGACCTTCCTGTCAGGGTGGGGATCGGACTGCGGCATCGCCAACGTGAACCTGGGCCCGTCGGGCGCCGAGATCGGCGGCGCCTTCGGGGGCGAAAAGGAGACCGGCGGCGGGCGCGAAAGCGGATCAGACGCCTGGAAAGCCTATATGCGCCGTCAGACTCAGACGGTGAACTTCGGCCGCGGCCTGCCTCTGGCCCAGGGCGTCAGGTTCGACGTCTAGCCGTCCCGGCGCCGGCTCTGACGGACGGGCTCTTCGATCTGGACGCGAGAATCGCTCCTCAACCGCGCCAGCTGCTCGCGGGTGATGCACCGGGTCGTCGTCTCGGTTCTGGCCGTTTCCAGGAGGGCGGACGGCGCGACGAAGGAGACGCGTCCGAACTCCCTGTTCCAGGCGCCCCGGTTGAAGGGGCCCTCGTCGCACACGTGCAGCTGCACGGCGTAGCGCCCGTCCGCCGTCTGGCGGACAGCTGCGTCGTCCGGGCCGTCCGCCGCTCTGGGGCCGGCGGCGGCGGCGAAGCCGAACAGGCTCGCAGCCGCGAGAGTCGGGAGAAGAGTGGTCAGGTTACGCATCGATACCTCCGCTATCTGGTGGAAACTGGGGGCACTGTTTCGATGGTCAACGGCGCGGCGTCTGCCCTTGTGAGCTGCTGCTGTTGTTGCTGGATCCAGGCTGGGTGACCTGGACCCGGGAATCGCGGGTCAGCCGCTCCAATTGCCGCCGCGTGATGCAGCGGAGGCGAGGCTGGACACGTCCGCCGCTGGGAAAGAGCGCGTCGGGCGCGACGAAGTCCACTCGCGCATAGTCGCGCATGTTGAACTGCCCCGGCGGACACAGAGGCAGGGTTACGGCATAGCGGCCGTCGGGCAGCCGCCGGACCGGAGGGCCCTGCTCGTTAGGTTCATCGGCTGCGGCCGGCAGGCCCAGGCCAAGCGCGATCGCCGCGGCGATGGCGGGCAGTAGGAACTTGGCTGAGGCGACGAGACTAGGCATGATCTTGGCAGTAAGAATGGGCGCTGCGTCCGGACGGCGCAACGGGTCGATTCCGCGCACATCGGCGGCGGATGGTCTATTACTCGCACCCAGTTTCCGTCATTTGAAGCCGCCCCGTGCCCTCTTCACCGCCATATCGACTCTCTGTCGCGCCCATGATGGACTGGACCGACCGGCATTGCCGGGCGTTCCACCGCAGTCTCACGCGCCGCGCGCTGCTCTATACCGAGATGGTGACGGCGCCCGCGGTGATCCACGGCGACCGCGAACGCCTGCTCGGCTTCAGCGGAATAGAGCATCCGGTGGCGCTTCAGATCGGCGGGTCTGACCCGGGCCAGCTGGCCGAGGCCGCGCGGATCGGCGAAGCCATGGGCTATGACGAGATCAACCTCAATGTCGGGTGCCCCTCTGATCGGGTGCAGTCGGGGCGCTTCGGTGCCTGCCTGATGCGCGAGCCGCAACTGGTCGCCGAGTGCATGGCCGCCATTTCCGAGGCCGTGAACGTGCCCGCCACGGTCAAATGCCGCATCGGCGTCGACGATCAGGACCCCGATGAGAGTCTCTTCAGCCTTGTGGAGGCCTGCGCGGCCCAAGGCGTGTCGACCTTCATCGTCCATGCCCGCAAGGCCTGGCTGAAGGGGCTCAGCCCCAAGGAGAACCGGGACATCCCGCCGCTCGACTACGGCATCGTGCGCCGCTTGAAGGCCGCCCGACCCGACCTGACGGTCGTCATCAACGGCGGCGTCGCCGATCTGGATCAGGCGTTGGGCTTTCTTGAGCCCCCGGACCAGGGGCCGGCCCTGGACGGCGTCATGCTTGGCCGCGCGGCCTATCATGAGCCGGCGCTTCTGGGGGGCGCGGACCGGCGCCTCTTCGGGGAGGCTGTGGATGATGTGACGCCTTTCGGGGCCGTGGCGCGGCACCGGCCCTATCTTCTTCGAAGCCTTGAGCGGGGTGTGCCTCTCGCCCCTCTGGTCCGGCCCATGCTGGGCTTGATGCATGGCCGGCCCGGCGCCCGCGCCTGGCGCCGCATTCTTACGGTGGAGGGGGTCCGGCCCGGCGCGGGCATGGCGGTGGTCGATCAGGCGCTGGCCGCCGTCGCCGAGGCCGAAGCGCGCCGCGCGGCCTAGGGCTCAAGCAGGAGCCGTTGAGGCGAAGCCTCCATCCGCGACAGTCGGCCCAGATAGCTCATGCCCAGGAGCGGGGCGGGCAGGGGGCCGTCGACCACCAGCGCCTCCACATCGGTAAGAGCCGCGCCCGCGACATTCAGGGAGTCCAGTTGGATGCGGGCGGCGGGGCGCACGCCTCCGGCGGTCACGAGCTCCTCGGAGAAGCTGGACGCAGAAACCTGGATCCCCAGTCGGGCCGCGTCCTCGCGGCTGAGCGCCACGGCTGTGGCGCCTGTATCCACCAGCATGCGCAGGGGGCGCCCATTGATGCGGCCGATGGCCCAGAAGTGCCCGTCCTCCGCACGGCTGATGACCGCTTCATCGCGGCTTGACGGCGCCTGCAGCGCTGCGCCGACCAGGACGGCTGCGACCACGGAGACGGCCATGACGATGACGTTGCGACGCATGACTTTTCAGGAACTCCACCCCGGTCGCTTCTCGACGGCCCGACGAGCTTACGCGGCCTGGGTTGTCATTCGATGAATCGCAATACCGGCCCCGCCCCATGACACCGTGGCGTCATCAACATTAAAGATCGGCAATGCTTCATCCGTTTGTGTCCGGTCCGTAATCTTGATGGCCAAAGTAGAGCGCATGTTTTCGTCGAGTTAACTTGAGGCGGCGCGGCTCTCGGGACAATTTGGCGGGGCACCGGCGCCGTTCCCGAGCGTCGGAACCTCCAGGAGCCTCCCAATGCGCAAGTTCGCCCTTATCGCCGCCGTTTCCGCCGCCGCCCTGACCGCCGCCGCCGCGGGCGCCGCCGAACGCATCACCGACGTCGAGTATCTGCAGGCCGCCCGCTGCGCCGGCCTGGCCCAGGCCGCCGGCGGCGACGCCAGCTTCTTCGAAACCAAGATGCGCCAGAACCGCCAGGGCCGCAGCGACTATGTCCGCGCCCAGGCCCGCACCGGACGCGATCAGGCCCGGTCCGACTTCCGCGCCGCGTCGGGCGAAGCCCGCGCCCAGCTGGAAGCGGAAATTCGCGCCTGCGAGCAGATGCGCAACGCCTGATCCAGTAAGCTCTTCCTCGGCCTGCAAGCCCCCTTCGCCTCGCGCGGAGGGGGCGTTTTTTATGCTCTGTCCGCGACTTACGCCTCGCGCCCTGCCCCAAAATGGCCCAGCTTGGCTGGCGCACTCGCCGTACAGAGCCGCCGAGAGGAGCCGCCATGAGCCGTCCGTCCTTCCGAATTCGCCGCGGCCTGTCCGCCGTCGGCCTGGCCGCCCTGCTTGCGCTGCCGCCGGTCGTCCCGGCCACGGCGCGGGTTCAGGACTCGCAAGTCCGCGATGGTCAAGCGACGCCTGCCGCCTGCGCGCCGTTGGGCTTTGTTCTCGATGTTCGGAGGCCGCCCGTGGCCCGCACGAGCCCTCCGCCGCCGCCCAGGCCCATCAGCCCCACGCAGAAAATGGACCGCGTCGAGTCCGCAGGGCCGCCCGTCTCCACGCCGCCACCGCCGCCTCCCCCGCCGCCTCCGCCCGCTCCCCCGCCGCCGCCCGCGTCGCCTCCGCCCGTGGCCATGGCTTCGGCGGAAGCGATCACCGTGACGGGCTCTCGCATCCAGCGCAGTGAGTTCAGCGCCCCGGCGCGGCCCGATACCGAACGCTACCCGGACGCCACGCCGAACCCGGTCCGCGTGACCGCCGAAGAGCCGGTCTCAACCCTGTCCACCGACGTCGATACGGCCAGCTACTCAAATGTGCGCCGCTTCTTGGACGAGGGCCGCCTGCCGCCCCCGGACGCGGTGCGCATCGAGGAGATGATCAACTATTTCGATTTCGGCTATCGCCGCCCGTCCGATCCGCGCACGCCCTTCGCCATCGACACCCAACTCGTGGCCTCGCCCTGGAGCGAGGGTCGTCAGATTCTTCGGGTCGGCCTTCAGGGGTACGAGCTGCCGGAGGCCCAGCGCCGTCCGCTGAACCTGACCTTCCTGGTCGACGTGTCCGGCTCGATGGGAGGTCAGGGCAAGCTGGACCTCGCCCAACAGTCGATGAACCTGATCATCGATCGCCTGCGTCCTGAGGATACCGTCGCCGTCACCTACTACGCCCATGGCGCCGGCACGCTTCTGCCGCCCACGCCCGGGACCGACAAGCTGCGCCTGCGCTGCGCCGTCGCCTCGCTGCGCGCCTATGGCTCCACTGCGGGGGCCCAGGGCATGACCAACGCCTACGCCCAGGCCGAGGCGGCCTTCGACCGGAACAGGGTCAATCGCATCCTCATGTTCACGGACGGCGACTTCAACGTCGGCGTCACCGAGAACCAGCGTCTGGAGGACTACGTGGCCGCCAAGCGCGAGACCGGCGTCTATCTGTCGGTCTACGGCTTTGGCCGCGGCAACTATCAGGATGCGCGGATGCAGGCGATTTCGCAGGCCGGCAACGGCGTGGCCGCCTATGTGGACTCCTTGCGTGAAGCCCGTCGTCTGTTCGGGCCCATGTTCGACCGCGGCGCCTTCCCCATCGCGGACGATGTGAAGATCCAGGTGGAGTTCAATCCGGCCGTGGTCGCCGAGTGGCGCCTGATCGGCTACGAGACGCGCCTGCTGAACCGCGAGGACTTCAACAACGACGCCGTCGACGCGGGCGAAGTGGGCTCGGGCGCGTCGGTCACGGCCCTCTACGAACTGACGCCGGTCGGGGGGCCGACCCAGGTCGATCCGTTGCGCTACGCCCCGCGCCCCGCCGTGGCGGGGACCGCGGACGAGGCCGCCTTCGTTCGGGTGCGTTTCAAGGACCCGGGCGGCGAGGAGTCGCGCCTGATCGAACAGCCGGTCCAGCGCGGCGCCGCTCAGGCGGACGAGGCCACGCGGTGGGCCATGGCCGTGGCGGCCTTTGGCCAGCGCCTGCGCCGCGATCCCTGGATGGCTGACGGCTTTGGCTGGGATGACATCGTCGCCCTGGCCCAGGGGGCTCGCGGCGCGGATCCTTACGGAGAGCGCGCGGAGTTCGTTCAACTGGCCCGGGCCGCCGCAGCCCTTCCCGAGCAGCCGGCCCAACCGTAGGGCGCGTCAATGCTCCTCTCCCGCCTCAAGGGGGAGGAGCCAGGGGCGCCGCCGGGCCAGCCTTGCCTTACTGTGAAGTTTGTGTGACAGTTAGGTGACGCGCTGACGACTGGGAGGGTGAGAACCCCTGAGAGCCGAAGTCGCGTCTCTTTTCGCTCGTTGGAAAGGAGACGCCCATGACCGAGCAGGAAAAGAGCCTGGGACACGCCTTGATGTCCTTCGCCCTGATGGGGCCGCTACTGGCGGCGCCGCGCGGCGGCCGGCCGCCGCGAACACGGTCACGGCCCTCCAGCTACGAGCCTCTGCCCGAGCTGAAACGACGCTGAGCCTTACGGCTTGGCGAGGCGCGTCTCCTCTGCGAGGGAGAGGGCGGCCGGGCCTCTCCGGCTGACCGTCTGAGGGCGCCTCATGCCGCTGCTTCGCCAGGAACGCCGTGGGCGCATCGCCGTCCTGACCCTGTCGCGGCCCGAGCGGCTGAACGCCCTGCCGGACCTGACAGACGGCGAGGAGTTCCGCGCCGCCTGCGAGGCCATCAACGCCGACCCGGGCGTCTCTTGCGCCATCCTGACGGGCGAGGGGCGCGCCTTCTCGGCCGGCGGCGACATCAAGGCCATGGCTGAGAATCGCGACCTGTTCGAGGGCTCGGGCGCGGCCATCCGCGAACGCTACCGCCGTGTCGTGCATCGCATCGTGCGCGCCGTCTATGAGTTGGAGGTTCCCCTGATCGCCGCCGTGAACGGCCCGGCCGTGGGCCTGGGGTGCGATCTGGCCGGCCTGGCGGACATCCGCATCGCTTCGGACGAGGCCAGGTTCGGCGTGCCCTTCCTGCGCCTCGGCCTGATCCCCGGCGACGGCGGGGCCTGGCTGCTTCCGCGCCACATTGGCCACGCCCGCGCGGCCGAGCTGCTGTTCACAGGCGAGTTGATCAACGCTGAGACCGCCGAGCGTTGGGGGCTGGTCAACCGGGTCGTGCCGCACGAACGGCTGATGGACGAAGCCTGGATCATGGCGGAGCGCATCGCCGCCCAGCCGCCGCGCGCCCTGCGCATGGCCAAGAGCCTGCTGCGACAGGGCCGCGAGGCCTCGTTCGAGCAGATCCTCGAAGCCTCAGCCGCCATGCAGGGACTGGCTCACCTGACGGCGGATCACGCCGAGGGCGTCGCCGCCGTGCTGGAGAAACGCGAGCCGGACTTCCGCGGCGATTAGCGGTTGGCGGGCTGCATCGACTGATCCGGGCCCACGCCGCGGCTGACCGGACGGGCGGCGCCGGCGCGCTGCCCGGGCTTCATGAACTTGACCAGGACGCGCTGGCCGATCAGCAGCGGCGCGTCGTCGGCGCTGACCACCACCTCAACCACGCGTTCGTCGCTGCGCTGGGACGGATCATCCGACTGCAGGCGACGGGCGCCGAAGACGTTGGCGCGGCGCAGCACCTGACCGACATAGGTCTTGGTCGGGTCGCCCTCCGGCTGGATTTCCACCGCCTGGCCGAGCGTCACATTGGGGATGTCGGCCTCGACGATCTCGGCGCGTACGATGCGCTGGGCGTCCGGCTCCAGGTCGAACATGGTCGAGACGTTCAGGGTCGAGGCGCCGGCTCCGGGCTGGGCGTAGCGTCGAGCGATCACGCCGTCGACCGGCGCCCGGATCACCGTCAGCTCCAGATTGTACTGGGCCTCGGCCAGGCGCGCCTGGGCCGTGGCCACGGCGGCCTCCTGCGAGGCCAGCCGGGCGCGGGCCTGGGCCACCGCATCGCGGGCCTGATCCAGCCGCTGGGCGGCGATGTAGTTGGTGTCGGCCAGCCGCTGCAGTCGCGCCAGCTCCCTCTCGGCGGCGGCGATGTCCACGCGGGTCAGGGCGGTCTGGGATTGGGCCTGGCGCACCTCGGCGCCGGCGCGTTGCACGGCCAGCTGGAACTCGTCGCTCTCCTGGCGCGCCAGGACCTGACCGGCGGTGACGCGCTGACCTTCCTGGACCAGCACCTCGTCCACCACGCCGCCGCGGCGCGCCGCCACCTGGATGACGCCGCCCTCCACGTCCGCCTTGCCGTTGGCGATGGCGGCGTAGGGACTTTCAGGGGCCTGGGCGGCGGCGCGGGCGGTCTCCTCGCGCTTGGCGCGGGCCTGGCCGCTCATGACGACGAAGCCGATGCCGAGAATGGCGATCAGGCCGATCAGGATCCAGAACCAGGGGCGCTTCACGAAGCGGGGCATGACGTCAGTCTCTCAGTGCGAAAGGGTCGCGTTGGGGTCGGGAGTGCGGCGCTGATCCTCCAGGATGCGGCCGTCCTCGATGCGGATGATGCGGTCGGCCCAGGCTTCGAGCCTGGGGTCGTGGGTGACGCAGACGACGGCGGCGCCATGCTCGGTGGCGGCCCGGCGGAGCAGACGCACCACCACCTGGCCGTTCTCGCCGTCCAGAGCCGAGGTGGGCTCGTCGGCGAACAGAAGCTGCGGATTCTTGGCCAGACAGCGGGCGATGGCGACGCGCTGCTTTTCGCCGCCCGACAGCTCGGAGGGGCGCTGGTTCATGCGTGGTCCGAGGCCCACCTCTTCCAGAGCGGCCTTGGCGCGCTGGCGGGCCTCCCCCTTTTCCGCGCCTTGATAACCCAGCACCGTCGTCACCTGCTGAAGCGCGGTCAGCGCCGGGAACAGGTTGAACCCCTGGAAGATGAAGCCGCAATGCTCCAGGCGGAAACGGTCGATCTTGCCGTCCGAAAGCTTCCACAGATTGGGTTGATCAAGCGCAGCGACCTTGCCTTCGTCCGGCCGCAGCAGGCCGGACAGGGCCGCGATCAGGGTCGACTTGCCCGAGCCCGAGGGGCCCATGACCATGGTCAGGTCGCCGTGGCGCGCGTCGAAATCGACGCCCTTCAGAACCTCGATGGTGGTGCGGCCCGTCTTGAAGCGCTTGATCAGGCCCTCGGCCGCGACCGCGACCTCGCCGTGACGCCCGCTGATGGTGCTTTTCGGGGTCATCGCAGCAGATCCGCCGGCTGGCTGTTCTTGAGTACGCCCAGCGACAGGAAGCCCGAGGCGATGGCGATGATCAGCAGAAGCACGGAGACCATGCCGATCCAGAAGGCCGAAAAGGCCATCGGCACGCCGTTGGCGCCCGCCAGCAGACCCACGCCCCAGGTCAGGGCGCCCGCCGCCAGAATGCCGGCGACGCCGACCCAGAAGCTGAGCTCCATGATCACCCGCCGCAGCGAGGGCATGGAGACGCCCAGGGCCCGCAGCGAGGCGAACTCCTTGATGTTGGCCATGATGGCCCCGCGCAGGGTCTGCCAGGTGATGGCGATGCCGATCAGCAGGCCCAGGAACACCGAGAAGCCGAGCATCACGCCGATGATCTGCTCCTGAAACATCAGGTTGGCGTTGGCGCGGGCAAGCTCGGTGCGCGTCCAGGCGCGGTATTGGCCGCCCGCCTGGGCGTTCAGCTGGGCCGCCACGGCGTCGGCCCGGCTGGCGTCGCGCAACTTGACCATCAGGGGCCCGACGCGCGGGCCGGTATCCGCCTCGCCCAACATGCGCAGCGTGTCGCGCGACATGATCAGGGTGGCCTGCATCATGTTCGGGTAGCCGCGCGTGACGGCCGCGATCTCGATGGTCTTGCCGTTGTAGAGAGCCTTGTCCCCGAGCTGGACGCCCAGTCGCCTCAGCGCCGTCTCGTCTACCGCCACGGCGTAGGGGCGGCGCAGAGCCTCCAGCAACTCGTCGGAATAGTCCGTCGGCACTGTCACGTAGCCGGGGATGGGATCGACCACGGTGACGTTGACGAACTCCATGCGCCTGCGCTCGCCGCCCTGTTGTCCGCCGCCCTGACCCTCGGCGCCGGTGCGCTGGTTCGGGTTTTGGGCCTCAGCCGCCTCGTCGGCGGGCACGATGTTCTGGAAGCGGCCGCCGGATCCGTCCAGCGGCGCCACCTGAACCACGTCGGGGTGACGATAGATGGTCGGCAGAATGCGGCGCGGCACGCCCGAAGGGCCGTTGCCCAGGCCCGTCGCGCCGGGCGCCAGAATCATCACGTCGGCGCGCGCACGGTCGATCTGGGCGGTGAACGCCCGGCCGATGCCCATGAACATGCCGACCTGAGCCAGGATCAGCAGGCCCGAGAAGGCGAGCGCGACCACGGCGGCCATGTAGCGCCGCCATTCATAGATGAGCGTCGAAAGAGCGAGTGACATGATGATCCCGACAGACACCCCATCTGTCCTATGTCAGCAACATCGGTCCAAGTTAAATCGGCGTTATGGGGCCGCCGCCTTTTCGCCGCGCATTGCGAGCCGCCGTCGCCGCGCGATAGGGTCCGCCCCGTTTCAGTCCTGGAGGGAATCCATGCGCGCACGCCTTTTCGCCCTGACCGGCGCTGCTTCGGCCCTGGCGCTGGCGGTTGCGGCCCAGCCGGCTGCGGCGGAGGAGGGGATGTGGACCTTCGACCAGGCGCCTTTGGCCCGGATCAATCGCGAGCTGGGCGTTGATCTGGATCAGGCCTGGCTGGACCGCGTGCGCATGGGATCGGTGAAGATTCAGGGCTGCTCGGGCTCGCTGCTGTCCGACGCCGGGCTGATCATGACCAACCAGCACTGTGTGCGCTCGTGCGTGCAGGCCAACGCCCAGCCGGGCCAGGATCTGCTGGCTCAGGGCGTGCTGGCCCAGGCTCGCGAGGAAGAGCTGCGCTGCCCCGGCCAAACCGCCGAGGTGCTGCTTGAGATCACCGACGTCACAGACCGCATCCGGGCGGCGGGCGAGGGCCTGGAGGGCGGCGCCTACACCGCCGCGCGCAGCGCCGCCCAGACCGCCATCGAGCAGGAGGCCTGCCAGGATCGCGCCGGCGAGCGCTGCCAGGTGGTCAGCCTCTATCGCGGCGGCCAGTACAAGCTGTACCGATATCGCCGGTATGACGACGTGCGGCTCGTCTATGTGCCGGAGCATCAGGCGGTGGTGTTCGGCGGCTATCCGGACAACTTCAACTTTCCCCGGTTCGGCATCGATTCGGCCTTTCTGCGCGCCTATGAGAACGGCCGCCCCGCGCACACGCCGGACCACCTGCGCTGGAATCCGCGCACGCCCGTGGCGGGCGAGCCTACCTTCGTCTCGGGCAATCCCGGCTCGACCTCGCGTCTGAAGACGACGGCCCAGCTCGAGACCGAGCGTGACTGGCAGCTGACGCCTCAGATCGACCGGCTGGCCGACCTGCGCGGGCGGGTGGTGCGCTTCTCCGAGGAGAGCGACGAGAACCGCCGCGTCACGCGCGACATCCAGCGCGGCATCGAGAACAATCAGAAGCGGGCCAACGGTATGCATCGCGCCCTGTCGGCGCCCGGCTTCCTCGACGCGCGTGAACAGGCCGAGGCTGAGTTCCTGGTCCGAGCCCGGGCCGCAGGGGCCATCCCCGCGGATCAGAATCCCTTCGCAGCCCTGGAAGGGGTTCAGGCGGCCCAGGTCGCGCTGACCGATCGTCATGACTGGCTGGAAAGCCAGGCCGGCGGCGGCTCCGTCCTGTTCGGCTGGGCCCGCAATCTGGTCCGCGCCGCGGCCGAACGCGAAAAGCCGTCGAACCAGCGTCTCAGCGAGTATTCCGACAGCCGCCTGCCCCTGCTGGAGCGGTCGCTGCTGGACCCGCGCAACCTCAGCGCCGACCTCGAGACGCTGTACCTGTCCTTCTGGCTGTCAAAGTCGCGGGAGATTCTCGGCGCCGACCATCCCGCCGTCGAACGGCTGCTGGGCCAGGATTCGCCCGAGGCCCTGGCCGCCCGGCTGGTGCGCGAGACCACTCTTTTCGACCCCGCCGCCCGTCGCGCTCTGTGGGAAGGGGGCCTCGCCGCCGTGCAGGCCAGCGAGGATCCGCTGATCCAGCTGGTTCTGGCTACGGATCAGGACGCCCGCGAAATTCGCCGCGAGTGGGCCGCTCAGGTCAGCGGACCGGCGGATCGTTATGGCCAGATGCTGGCCGAGGCGCGCTTCGCCGTGCTTGGCGACAGCGTCTATCCGGACGCCACCGGCACGCCGCGCCTGTCCTATGGCCGCATCCAGGGCTGGAGCGAGAACGGCCGCGATGTCCCGGCCATGGTCACGGTCGCCGACTTCTGGAACCGCGCCACGGGCGCCTTCCCGTACCAGGCGGCGCCGCGGCTTCAGTCCGCGCGGGATCGGCTTGATCCCTCGACAGTGTTCACCGTCTCGACCACCCACGACATCGTCGGCGGCAACTCGGGCTCGCCCCTGATCGCGGCGGACGGATCGGTCATCGGCCTGGTCTTCGACGGCAACCTGCCGTCGCTGGGCGGGGCCTATCGCTATGAAGGCGAGATCGACCGCGCCGTGGCGGTCAGCGCCCAGATGGTCGAGGCGGCCCTGGTCAACGTCTATGGCGGCGAGGCCCTGGCGCGCGAGCTGCGCACCGGCCGCGGGCAGCGTTAGTCGGACCCGGGTAGGGCGGGCCGGCGCTAGGCGGCCCGCATCGCCCGACGGGCGGTGGTGAAGTACTGCCAGCCGGTCCACAGCGTCACCACCGCCGCCAGCCAGACGAGGAAGTCGGCAAAGGCGTTGAAGATGGGAATCCACTGGTCTTCCGCGCCCAGGAACACCAGTGTCAGCAGCTGGGCGCCCAGCGCCACCAGTTGTAGCGTCGTCTTCCACTTGGCCAGCAGGGTGACGGGCAGCTCGACCCGTCCCGCGATCGTTTCGCGCAGGGCCGAGACGGCGAACTCGCGGAACAGGATGACGCCCAGTGGGATCACCACCTCGGCGCCCGTGCCCGAGGTCAGCAGCCCCACCGCGGCGCCGCAGACCAGGATCTTGTCGGCGATGGGGTCAAGGATGGCGCCCCAGCGGCTCTCGGCATTCCAGCGCCGCGCCAGCCAGCCGTCGAAGAAGTCGGTGATGGCCACGATGACGAACAGCCAGAAGCCCGTGCGATAAAGGCTGAACTGCTGGTCAGGCGACAGATAGGCCGACAGCACCGGCACCCCGCCCATGGCCCCCGCCAGGACCAGGAACATCACCACCCCGCCGAACAGACGGATGCCGGTCAGGATGTTGGGGATGGCGTTGCGATAGGGGGCGTGGGTCAAGGCGGTTCTCTGGGTGAGACGGGTTCCACCGATCCTTATGGCGATGCTGGCCGCCTTCCGGAAGCCGGAACGATGGAATCCGTACCTTCACCTTACCGATGGCCGAACACGGCCGGCAGCTCTGTGCGCGCGGCTTCAAAGAAGTAGGGCCGATAGCTCATGGCGTTGGCGTTGGTGATCACCGCCACGGTCAGCTTCTCGTCAGGATAGTAGCGCAGCGAGGCATAGGCGCCGTTGGTCTCGCCGCCGTGGCCGTACCACTCGATGGAGCCGTCTGCGCGGCGCCCGATCTGCCAGCCGAAGCTGTAGCCCACGCCTTCACCTGCGATCGTGGTCGCTTCGGTCAGCACGTCGCGCATGGAGGCTTCGGATAACCAGCTTCCGCTGAAAACGGCGTCGCCGAAACGGGCCAGGTCCTCGGCCGTCGATAACAACCCGCCCGACGGGTAGAAGTCGCTGGAATCGCGCCAGATAGTGTTGCGCACGACTCCGTCGGGAAAGCGGGTATAGAACCGGGTCCGGCCAGAGATGATCGCCAAGGGGTGGTCGATCATGGTGTTCTCAAGGCCCAGCGGGGCGGCCACTTCCCGCCCGATCAACTCACCGAACTCAGCGGCCGCCGCGCGCTCCGCCAGTATGCCCAGGATGTTGTAGCCGAGGCTGGAATAGTGATGCGCCGCCCCTGGCGCCGACACCAGGGGGTCGCCCACCGTCCTCGCCAGCGCCGCTGTCAGGTTGGGGTAGTAGAGAAAGTTGTTGGCGTCCTGGATGTCGCGGAAGTCGTACTGGCGGACGCCTGCTGTGTGGGCCGCCAGCCGGCGGGCGGTGATGATGCCGTCCGTGGGCTCCGGCAATTCGGTGACGAGCGCTCGCACATCGGCGTCCAGATCTAGCCGCCCCTGATCCCGCAGGCGCAGAGCCAGGACGGCCGTCAACGGCTTGGACACGCTGCCGATGCGCATGCGCGTCGTGGGCGTCAGGGGCGCGCGGTTCTCAATATCCGCCAGACCGGTCGCGCCAGACCAGATCAACTCGCCGTTGCGATAGACGGCGGCCATGACGCCAGGCGTCCCGTCGCGCTCCAAGATCCGGGCAAGAATGGCCTGCGCTTCGTCCGCCCGGGAGGGTTCGGCGGGCACGGCCGACGCGGCGGGCGCCGTGAGTGAGAGCGCCGCCACTGCGACGGCCAGAGTTCTTAGCCAGATCATCGAAGGAGCTCCTTGCTACCCGGGCAAGGAGGGACCGCGACGCATGCGGGCTCAACCAGATTGCTGTCCTGCTTTGCGAGACGGGACGCTTTTGCCGGTAATGGGACGCGCCTGCCTCTCGCGCCATGCCACCGGGCTCTGGCCGGTCTCCTGCTGGAACGCGGCATAGAATCTCGACCGCGAGCGAAAGCCCGACAGACCGCCTATGGCGTCCATGGAGGTTCGCGCCTCCGCCGGGCTGGTCAGCAACCGCTGCGCCTCGCGCACCCGCAACTGATTGACCACCTGTCGGAAGGGCAGTCCGGCCCCGTTGAGCAGCCGCGACAGCTGATACGCCTTCAGCCCCAACAGGCTGGCCGCCTTTGGCAGCGACAGGTCGGGATCGAGAAAGGCGCGGCTGTCCCAAAGGCGTTGAATGACTTCCTGGGCCTGCGGCGCGGCCTCGGCCGCCGGTCCGGCTCGGACCATCGCTCTGAGGGTCTGCGACCCACACACCGCATAGCCGGCGATGGTGAGCAATCCTCCGGCTCCGATCAAGGGCACCATCTCATAGAGAAGGCTGCTCTCCGGCGCCGCCAGACGGGCCAACTGGGCGACGTGCAGGCTCGTCACCCCCGCCAGCATCACAGGTAGATGCAGGTTCTCCGACCGGGCGGCCAGCGCCGGCGGGGCGGCGCGGCTCTTCAGCAGCCAGAGGGCGATGGCGGCGGCGGTCATGCCCGCCTGCGTCACGATGATGTGGCCGATCTCCTCCGGTTCGCCGAACCGCCCGCCGTTGATCAGCGCCGCCGCCGAATAAGCCGTGACCGGTGCGTAGGCCCACGTCCGTCCCCGGCTGATCCCCACAGACGTCGCCACATAATCGATCAGCAGCCCGCTGATCAGCAGGGCGCCGGCGTCCATGACCATGCCAAGCGCGTCCGTGTATCGCGCCGCGCCGGTGTCGAGAACCACGAACAACCCCAGCAACGCGGAGGTCAGCATAAGCAGAGCCGCCAGGGTCAGCCGCGACCGGGCCGGTCCAAAGCGTTCTTGAAACAGCAACGCCAATGCGACGAGGGCGCCGTTCATCACGGCGGCCAGATAGACGGCGACTAGGATCATGGCCCCCGGGTCGGTCATGCGCGAGCGTAGTTCTGCCAAGCTGGGGGCATTGTAACCCGCACTAGCCCCGCGCGCCCGGTCGGAAGTGGTCGTGGATGCGCTGGGCCAGGGCCTGGTTCACCCCCTCAACCTTGACCAGGTCGGCGACCGCGGCTCGCGCCACGCCTCGCGCCGAGCCGAAGGCGTGCAACAGGGCCGCCTTGCGCTTGCCGCCCACACCCTCGATCTCGTCCAGCGGATTGCGCTTCATGTCGATGGCGCGCCGGGTCCGGTGCGCGCCGATGGCGAAGCGGTGGGCCTCGTCCCTGAGGCGCTGCAGCCAGTACAGCGCCGGTGAGTTCTTGGGCAGCATGAAGGGCGGCTTGCCGGGCAGGAAGAACCGCTCCAGCCCCGCATCGCGGTCGGGGCCCTTGGCCACGCCGACCACGGCGATGTCGTCGACGCCCAGTTCGGCCATGACCTTCAGCGCCTCGGCGAGCTGACCCGCGCCGCCGTCGATCAGCACCAGATCGGGCCGGTTGTCGCTCTCGCCTTCTTCCTCCTCCTTGACCAGGCGCGAGAAGCGTCGGGTCAGCACCTCGCGCATCATGCCGTAGTCGTCGCCGGGCGTGAGGCTGTCGGAGCGGATGTTGAACTTGCGGTACTGGTTCTTCTGGAAGCCCTCGGGCCCCGCCACGATCATCGCCCCGACGGCGTTCGTGCCCATAATGTGGCTGTTGTCGTAGACCTCCACGCGCTCGGGCGGCTGGTCCAGGCCGAAGGCCTCGCAGACCTCGTCCAGGATCTTGGTCTGGGCCGAGCTTTCGGCGAGCTTTCGGCCCAGGGCCTCGCGCGCGTTGGTCAGGGCGTGCTGAACCAGCTCGCGCTTCTCGCCGCGTTGAGGCTGGGCGATCTCGACGCGGCGACCCGCCTTCATCGAGAAGGCCTCTTCCAGCAGCTCGGCCTCGAAGGGGACATGGCTGGTCAGAATCTGCCGCGGGACCGGCTTGTCCTCGTAGAACTGACCCAGGAACGAGCCCAGGATCACGCCCTCTCCGTCAGTCTTGTCCACCCGAGGGAAGTAGGCGCGGTTGCCCCAGTTCTGGCCGGCGCGGAAGAAGAACACCTGCACACAGGCCTGGCCGCCCTGGGCGTGAACGGCGATGACGTCGGCCTCGTCCACCGTCTCTGGATTGACCGTCTGTTCCATGGAGATGGCGGACAGGGCCCGGATGCGGTCGCGCAGGCGGGCGGCGCGTTCGAAGTCCAGATCGTCCGACGCCGCCTGCATTTCGTTGGACAGGCGCTTCATCACCGCCCGCGACTTGCCGCGCAGGAAGGCCTCGGCCTCGTTGACCAGCTCCATGTAGGCCTCGGGGCTGACCAGATCGACGCATGGGGCGGAACAGCGCTTGATCTGATGCAGCATGCAGGGGCGCGTGCGGCTTTCGAACACGCTGTCCGAGCACGAGCGCAGCAGGAACGCCTTCTGCAGGGTGTTGAGCGTCCGGTTCACGGCCCAGGTGCTGGCGAAGGGTCCGAAATAGTCGCCCTTTACGGTGTGGGCGCCGCGGTGCTTGCGCACCTGGGGCGCGCGGTGGTCGCGGCGGATCATCAGCTCGGCGAAGGACTTGTCGTCCCTCAGCACCACGTTGAAGCGCGGCTTCAGCTGTTTGATCAGGTTGGATTCCAGCAGCAGGGCTTCGGTCTCGGTCGCCGTGGTCACCAGCTCCATGGCCCGGGTCAGGCTGACCATCAGGGCGATGCGCTGGGTGTGGAAGCGCCCCTGCGCGTACTGGACGATGCGCTTCTTCAACGAGCGCGCCTTGCCCACGTAGAGGCATTCGCCGCCCTCGCCATACATGCGATAGACGCCGGGCTTGTCGGGCGCGCGCCGGGCCTCGGCCCGGATGAGGTCCGGCCCGGCCAGGGCTGCGGTTTCAGGGTTCGGCGACTCGTCGGCCATCTCGGCCAATATAGGCGTGTGCGGCCTCAGCCGCGACGCACCAGCCAGGCCCCGGCGAAGACCAGCGCTACGCCGGCGATCTTGGTGAGGGTTGCCGGGCGGGCCTCCAGCCGCAGCAGCCCGTAGTGATCCAGCACCAGGGCGAGCAGCATCTGCCCGGCGATCACCAGGGTGGCGGCCGAGGCCACGCCGATGCGCGGCGCCGCATAGGCCATTCCGGCCACGAGCACCGCCCCGTAGAGCCCGCCCAACCAGGCCCACCAGGGCAGGCCGCGCACCGCCGCCATGTCGGGCCGCTGGCCCAGCAGCGCCGAGGCGATCAGAAGGGCGACGGCTCCTACGATGAACGAGGCCAGGGCGGCGTTCACCGGCGAACCCACGGCGCGCGCGAGCACGGCGTTGGTGGGCGGCTGCAAGGCCAAGGTCGCCCCTGAAATCAGCATCAGGACGACGGCGAGCAGGGTGGCGGAAGCGGCGGGCATGGCCCTGTCTAGCACGTCCGCCCGCGAGCGGGTGTTGACGCGAACAGGCGAAGCGCGGTCAATAGCTTAGCTTGTGGAGGGATGCGATGCTTCGAGGGATTCTGCTAGGCGCGGCGCTGGCCGTGGGCGTGGCGGCGCCGGCCGCGGCCGGAGATCTGGCGGGCTACGTGCGCCATGCGCTGGAGCAGATGGAATACCAGTGGAACAACCGCACCTACAGCCGCCAGTACTTCCTGGAGCAGGGCAACCTGCAGCAGGGCGGCTCGTGGACCTATTCCTTCAACACCGCGGCCGATGAGGTGATCTTCATTGCGGGCTGCGATCAGGACTGCTCAGGCCTGTCGATGACCGCTTTCGACCGCGCCAGCGGCCGGCTCATCGATCAGCGACGCGGCTCGGGTAAGTCCATGGAGATGCGGGTCAGGCCCGGCACGGGAAGGCACGTGATCGTCAGCCTGACCATGGAACGCTGCTCGACCCAGGTCTGCTATTACGCCATCTCGGCGGTGCACTGACGCGATCTATCGCGGGCCTCTGGCGAGCATCCACGCCGCCGCCCGTTCGCCCTCGGGGTCGCCGACGAGGCCGAAATCGCGCCTGATGGTCATGTGTGTGTCGGCGGGTGCGGGGACCACCTCGGCCTCTCCGCCCGCAGCCCGCAGAGCCTCCGCCAGGCGTCGGCTTTGCTGGGCGGACTCCTCACGGCGCGCGACGTGGAAGATCAGGAACGGCGGGTAGGCGCGGCCCGGCTGCACAAGCAGCGTGGGCGAAAGCTCGGCGCGGTTTTCGCCGAAGGCCTGCGCGTACATGCGCTCAACCATTCCGCTGTAAAGACCCGCGCTGCGGGGCTGGGTGGCGTCATATCCCGCTCCATCCAGAAGTATGACGCCCGCCAGGTCCGCCGGGGCCAACCCATGCGCTCCCAGATAGCGGGGGGCCACGGCCACGAGCGCGGCCAGGTGCGCGCCGGCCGAGTGTCCGATCAGCCAGACCTGGCGTCCGGGCGCGGCGGCCCTGAGGGCGGCGATCGCCGAGGCGATATCGGCCGCCATATCCGCCGGCGTAGCCTCCGGCGCGAGGCGATAGCCGGTGGAGGCTAACACCAGCCCATGGCGCGAAGCGAACTCCGGAAGGTTGCCGACGTGGGTTCTCGAGCCTTGGCTCCAGCCGCCGCCGTGTACGAACAGCAGGACCGGCCCCGAACCTTCGCCGTGCAACTGGAGCGACTGAAGGGGGTGCGGGCCGAAGGCGATGACACGGTCTGGCGGCGGTCCTGCCAGGCCCCGGCGGTCTTGCCCGCCGCGTTGACGCGCCACGGCGGGGCCGGCGGCGGCCACGAGGCTCAGACCTGTGACAAGGGATCGACGGGTGAGGCAGGCGGGCATGGGCTCGGTCTCCTGACGTCTTCCGCTTGAACGGCCGAGCCTGATATTTCCGTCGCTCACCAGGCGGCCGAGATCGGTCGGCCCATCAGCGCCTCCTCGATGCGCTCGCGGCTGCCGCGGTTGACCGTTTCCGGCAGGGCGTCGGGCTGAAACCAGCCGATGCGGGCGATCTCGCCGGAGGGCCTGAACGGCTCGGCCTCGAAAGCGTCGATGCGAAAGACCAGCACGTGGTCGCCGGGAAAGAAGGCCTCGTTGGCGTGGACGGACAAAAGGCGGGGCGGGGCCGTCACGATCACCCCGGCCTCTTCGCGTAGTTCGCGGATCACGGCGTCCTGGGCCGTCTCGCCCCGATCGATGCCCCCGCCTGGAAGCCACCAGCCGTGCAGATAGGTGTGCTCCACCAGCAGCACGCGGCCTTCGGCGTCCACCGCAAGACCACGCACGCCCAGAGTCTTGCCCCGGCTCAGGCGAGACCAGGCGAAGAACAGAGGGCGACTGTAAGGTTCGACGGCGCGGCGCCAGGTCATGACCGCATCCTTGCGCCTTGCGCGCGCGTTGGCAAAGCGGCGGACTTGAACCCCTCCGCCCCAGGCCCTAATCCGGGCCGTCCGTTTCAGGGAAAGCGCCATGCTCGCCATCGCCACCATCGCCGTCTTCATCGCCGTCATGTTCGGCCTGAATTTCTTCGAGTTCGGCCGCCTCGACTAATGGCCCCTGCCGCCCTGGTCACTGGCGGGGCGCGCCGCATCGGCCGCGCCATATGCGAGGCCCTGGCCGCTGACGGCTGGGACGTGGCCGTCCACTATCGCGGCTCGTCCACCGAGGCCGAGGCCCTCGTGCGTCAGCTGAGCAGCCAGGGCGTGCGCGCCCGCGCGGTTCAGGCGGATCTGGCTGGCGACGACGCGCCCGAGGCCCTGGTCGCCGCCGCAACAGAGGCCCTTGGGCCGCTTGGCCTCCTGGTCAACAACGTGTCGGTATTCGAGGACGACCGCTTCGGCGCCCTCGATCCTGCCGCCTGGGACCGGCATTTCGCCGTCAATCTGAAGGTGCCTGTGTTTCTTGCCCAGGCTTTCGCCGCTCAGGCCCTACCGGGCGCCAGCATCGTCAACGTGCTGGACCAGAGGGTTCTGCGGCCCAACCCCCAGTTCTTCTCCTACAGCCTGACCAAGGCCGCCCTCTGGCAGGCGACCCGCACCATGGCCCAGGCCCTGGCCCCCAGGGGTGTGCGGGTGAACGGCGTCGGGCCGGGACCGACCCTGCAATCCATCCACCAGGACGCCGCCGATTTCGCCCGTGAGGCCCAGGGCACGCTGTTGGGCCGCGCCGTAGAGCCGCGCCAGATCGCCGAGGCGGTCCTCTATCTCGCCGCCGCCGACGCCGTGACCGGGCAGATGATCGCCATCGATTCGGGCCAGCATCTGGGCTGGAAGACGCCCGACATCATCGAGGACGCATGAACACGCCTGACCGCATGACCGTCTTCGTGCGCGGCCTGACCCTGGCCGTCGGCATCGGCGTCTATGATCACGAGCGCGGCCGCGCCCAGCCGGTGGTCGTGGACGTGGAGCTGACGGTCGAGCCCCGCCTCGTCGACCGCCTGGCCGATACGCTGAACTATGAAACGGTCGTCCAGGCGGCGCGCCGCATCGCCGACGCGGGGCATGTGGATCTGGTCGAACAGTTCGCCCAGCGCCTCGGCGAGGCCTGTCTGGCCGATGGGCGGGTGATCTCGGCGCGCATCCGGGTCGAGAAGCCCGAGGCCCTGGCCGGCGCCGCCGCCTGTGGCTGCGAGATGGTCTTCAACCGCGGCGCGGTGTGATAGACCTTGGCCATGCGACCCGACCTCGATCCTGATCCGGCGGTGGATGACCAGCTGGAGCCTGACGCGGCTCTGGCCGAGGCCGTTGGCGATGATCAGGGGCCCGATCCGGATCCGGATCCGGAGCCCGTGCCCGAACCCGAGCAGATCCCCCAGCCGGCCGACCCGCTGCCCGAGCCTGAGCCGGCGCCCGATCTGGAGCCGGAGCCTATTGCTGACCCCGCGCCGGTCGAAGTGCCCACGCCCATGATCGAGGAGGGGGGCGACCCCTTCGACGATCATCTGATAGGGTTTTGCACGCCCGACAGCCTGGCCGGGCGGGCGATCAGCGCGCCGTTGCGGGAAGCGGAGCCCGCACCGGGCCCTGAGCCAGAGCCGACCCCGGAGGCCGTCCCGGTCCCGGCGATGATCGAAAGGCTGGAGGAGCGCGACATGGCCGCCATTCGCCTTGAGGACCACGAGCGCATCTGGCCGGCCCTGACCGTCTATGCCTGCATCATCGGCGCGCCCATGACCGTGGGCGCGAGCGCCCTGATCGGCCTCTATCTGGCCCACGTGAACCGGGGCGACGCGCCCGACTGGCTGGCCAGCCATATGCTGTTTCAGGTGCGCACCATCTGGATCGCGGTCGCCGTGGCCGTGATCGGCGGCGTCACGATCCTGATCGGCCTGGGCGTCTTCGTGCTGGCGGCCCTCGTGGTGTGGATGCTGCTGCGCGGCGTGACCGGAATCTGGCGCCTGCTGAGGGGCCAAAGCATCGTCAATCCGAACACCTTGCTCGTCTGACCCAAGGAGGCGTCCGCCATGACCCATGAGCCCTCTCGCAACGACCTTTTGGACGGCGCCGAGGAGCGGCCGCTGGCGACGGTGGTGTGGCTGCTCTATCTGCTGGCCATCCCCAGCGTGAACGTCCTGGCAGTGGTGGGCGTGATCCTGGCCTACACCCAGCGCAACCGGGCCACGGGCTGGGTGCGCACGCACCTTGACGCCCAGGTCGCCCTGTTCTGGAAGTGCCTGATCTGGATGATCGCCCTGACCATCCTGATCGCGCTCTCAGCCATCTTCTCGGTGATCCTGATCGGCATCCCGTTCCTGATCGTGTTCGCCATCGCCTGGGTGATCCTGCACGTCTATTTCACGGTGGTCAGCCTGCTGGGGCTGCTTCGCATCGTGCAGGGGCGTGCGGCCTGAGGCGGAGGCTGATCAGCCCTTGGGCCGGAACTTCTTGATGATGCCCGAGAAGGTCAGAAGCGTGCGGTCCTCGCAGGTGATCTGACCCCGGGCGAAAATCAGGCTGCCCCCCGCGCGCACGACCTGGCCCGAGGCCTCGATTAGGTCGCCCACGCGCCCGGCGTCGACGAAGGTGGAGTCGAGCTGCACCGTCACCCCGCGCATGCCCTCCATCTCCTGGTAGGCGATCTGGAACAGGGCGATGTCGGCGAAGGTCATCAGGCAGCCGCCGTGCATGCGGCCGCCCATGTTCATGTGCTTCTGCTGGGCGCGGAAGGCGCCGCGCGTAGAGCCGTCCTCCATCTGCTTGAAATAGAAGGGGCCGATCAGGGCGTCGAAGGTGTCGGTGGTGTCGAAACGGCGCCAGCCGGCGAACTCGCCTTCGGTCTCGACAACAATCCCAGGCATTTGGCGGCTCCAATTTCGCGCTGCGATGCAGCATATAGGCCCGATGACCGATCCAATCGAGAGCGCCATTCTTGAGCTGCTGGAGGCGCGAGAGCCCGGCAAGAGCATCTGCCCCACCGACGCGGCCAAGCGTCTGGAGCCGGACAACTGGCGGCGCATGATCCCCCGTGTGCGGGCCACCGCCGTGGGCATGATGCGTCAGGGCCGCCTGGTGATCCTGAAGAAGGGAAAGCCCGTCGATCCGGACGCCTTCAAGGGCGTGATCCGCCTGCGCCTCCCGTGAGGACCTTGGCGGCGGCCCTGCTGGCGCTCTGGCTGACGGCCTGTGCCGCTCCGGCCATACAGGCGCCCCTGAGCCCGCCGCCCGGCTTTACTGGACCCCGTCTGGGAGACCGGACGCTCGTCATGGACGACGGCGCGCGCCTGCCGCTGCAGACCTGGCTGCCGCCTGAGGGGCAGGAGCCCAGGGCCGTGATCGTCGCCCTGCACGGCATGAACGATCATGCGACGGCGTTTCACATGGCCGGCCCCGCCTGGGCCGAGCAGGGCGTGGCCGTCTTCGCCTATGATCAGCGGGGCTTCGGCGGCGCGCCGGGCCGTGGCGTCTGGGCCGGCGAGGCGCGCATGACCCATGACCTTCGCCTGGCCGTGGACCTGGCGCGCACCCGCTATCCCAATGCGCTGGTGGCGGTGGCCGGCGAGAGCATGGGCGGGGCGGTGGCCATTTCCGCCTTCGCCTCAGAGCGGCCGCCCGCCGCCGACGGCTTGATCTTGCTGGGGCCGGCCGTGTGGGGCTGGTCCAGCCAGCCGCCCTGGAACCGCGCCGCCCTGTGGGCCGCCGCCCGCCTGCTGGGACCCCGCGCGGTGGAGCCGCCCGAGGCGTTGGTCCGGGATATCCGCGCGACCGACAACCTGACCGAGCTGTACCGCATGGGCCGCGACCCGCAGATGATCTTCAGCACGCGGTTCGACACCCTTTATGGCCTGGTCTCGCTGATGGAGAGCGCCAGCGAGGGGCTCGCCCGGCTTCAGACGCCCACCCTCTACCTGTGGGGCGAGAACGACCAGATCATCACGCGCGAGCCGACCGAGCGCGCCCTGGCCGCCGCCAGCGGTTGCGTGCGGCTGATCCGCTATCGTGAAGGTTGGCACCTGCTGAACCGGGATCATCAGGCGAGCCGCGTGCACGCCGATGTCGTCGCCTACCTGCGCGCCCTAGACGATGGTGGAAAAGCGGCGCTCTGCGACGAAGGGCCTTAATCCCGCCCTTGCCCCGGCGTCAGGTCCGGCCTAAGTGGCGCCCACCAAAATCCGCCCCAGGGAGGCGATGCGTCCGACATGACCCTTTTCGATTCCCCCTCGTTCAAGAACCACGAGGGCGTGTTTTCCTTTTTTGACGAGAAGACGGGCCTGAAGGCGATCATCGCCGTTCACTCCACCTCGCGCGGTCCCGCCGTGGGCGGCTGCCGCATGTGGAACTACGGATCGTCGGCCGAGGCGCTGGAGGACGTCCTGCGTCTGTCGCGCGGCATGTCCTACAAGAACGCGGTCGCGGACCTGGAGATGGGCGGCGGCAAGTCGGTCATCATCGGCGACGCCCGCACCCAGAAGTCGCCGGAGCTGTTCCGCGCCTTCGGCCGCGCCATCGATACGCTGGGCGGCATCTATTACAGCGCCGAGGATGTGGGCGTGTCCGTCGAGGACATCATGTACGCCCGCGAGGAGACCGAATACGTGGTCGGCCTGTCCGGCGGCAAGGAAGCCTCGGGCGATCCCAGCCCCGTCACCGCCGAGGGCGTGTTCCGCTCGACCCTCGTGGCCGCCAAGCGCCTGTGGAAGCAGGACGACCTGAACGGCCTGACCATCGCTGTCCAGGGCTCTGCCGGGCACGTGGGCGCCTACCTGTCGGAAAAGCTGCACAAGGCCGGCGCCAGGCTGGTCATGACCGACATCAACGAGGCGGCACTGCGCCAGATCGCGGAGAAGACCAACGCCGAGGTGGTCGCGCCTGACGCCATCTATGACGTCCAGGCCGACATCTACGCTCCTTGCGCGCTGGGCGCGACGCTGAACGAGCAGACCCTGCCGCGCCTGAAGTGCAAGGCCGTGGTCGGCGCCGCCAACAACCAGCTGGCCACCCCCGAGATCGGCGAGCGCCTGTTCAAGGCCGGCGTGCTCTACGCGCCGGACTACGTGGTCAACGCCGGCGGCATCATCAACGTGGCCTCCGAAATGAAGGCCCGCCAGACGGGCGGCGCCTATGATCCGCAGTGGGTCGAGGGCAAGCTGGTCGGCCTGATGCAGACGGTGGACGAAATCTTCGCCCGCTCCGAGGCCGAGGGCCGCCCGACCCACGAGATCGCCGACTCCATCGCCGAGGCCCGCATCGCCGAAGGCCAGTGCCGGATCGGCCTGCGCCGCGAAGCCGCCTGAGCTGAATACGAACGGCCTTGGCGCCTTGCGCGCCGCTGTGACTAGATGGCCTCCGCTGATCGCCGGCGGAGGCCATTTTCATGCCCAGACCCATCCATTTCGAGATTCACGCGGGCGACCCGCAGCGGGCCATCGCCTTCTACGAGGCCGTGTTCGGATGGTCGTTCCAGAAGTGGGGAGATTTTCCCTACTGGCTGGTCAAGACCGGCGAGGGGGAGCCCGGCATTGACGGCGGTCTGGTCCAGCGCCAGGGACCGAACCCCGACCCAGCCGAGCCCCTGCCCGTGATCGGCTGCGTCTTCACGGTGGCCGTGGACGAGGTGGACCCCTTCGTGGAAAGGGCCCTGGCGGCGGGCGGCTCGGTCGCGCTGCCCAAGATGGCCATCAAGGGGGTGGGCTGGCTGGCCTACTGCAAGGACACCGAGGCCAACATCTTCGGCCTGATGGACGAGGACCCTAACGCGGCGTGAGCGCGGCTCCAGATCCTCCCCCCGAACGATGCAGCGCCGCCTCTTAAGTCCCCGTTTACCATGAGCCCGGCACTTTCTGCCTAGCGGGGCGGCGAGCCCCAAGTGTTTGCAGGGGCGGGCGTTCGTGGGTTCCTTCGGGGCGGCGTTGCAAAGGTTCGGCATCGGTCGCCTGGCGGCCCTGGCTGGGGTCGCGGCGGGTGTGGCCGCGGTGTTGGCGGCGGTCATGCTGCGCATGGGCGAGGAGCCCAACGCGCTGCTCTATGCCAATCTCGACCTGCGCGAGGCGGCGGACATCACCGCGGCCCTGGACCAGGGCGGAGTCAAGTACGAGAGCCGGGGCGACGGCTCGACCATCTTCGTGCCGCGCGATCAGGTGGGCACGGCCCGCCTCATGCTGGCCAGCCGGGGCCTCGTGACCTCGGGCAGCGTGGGCTACGAGATTTTCGACAACCAGTCGGTGCTGGGGCAGACCGAGTTCCAGCAGAACCTGAACGAGAAGCGCGCGCTCGAGGGCGAGCTGGCGCGCACCATCCTGTCCATGCGGGGCATCACGTCGGCCCGGGTGCACCTGGCGCTGCCGCAGCGGCGCGCGTTCCAGCAGGAGGCAGGCGAGCCCACCGCTTCGGTCGTGGTGGGCACCGGCGGCCGGGACCTGGGCGCCGACCAGGTGCGGGCCCTGCGCAACCTGATCGCCAGCGCCGTGCCGAACCTGCGCCCCGACAAGGTGACGGTGGTCGACGAAAACAACCGCACCCTGGCCGCCGGGTCCGAGGACGACAGCTTCGGCGCCGCCATGGCCGCCGACCGAAAGGCCGAGATCGAGGCCCAGCTGACCCAGCGCGTGCAGAGCATCGTCGAGGGCGTGGTGGGGGCCGGCAACGCCCGCGTCACCGTCACCGCCGACATCGACATGAGCCGCTCCACCCGCCAGGAGCAACGCTTCGATCCAGACGGCCAGGTGGTGCGCTCGACCTCCACCTCGGAGTCCACCTCGGAGGACAGCGAGTCCGGGACCCAGGGCGCGGCCACGGCCACGGCCAACATTCCCGGCGGCACCCAGGAGCAGGCCGGGTTCCTGGGCCCGTCCTCGCGCAGCGGCGACACGAACGAGATCACCAACTACGAAATCTCGAACACCACCACCACGACCGTCACCGAGCCGGGCCAGGTGCGCAAGCTGGCCGTGGCCGTGGCCGTCGACGGGGTCACCGCGCCCGGCCAGAACGGCCAGCCGGGCCAGTATCAGCCGCGATCCGAAGAGGACATGCAGCGCATCCGCGAGCTGGTGCAGGCCGCCGTCGGCATCGATGCGGAGCGCGGCGACCAGCTGCAGGTGCTGAACGTGCGCTTCGACCGCCAGACCGACGCGGTGGGCGGGACCGAGGCCACGTCCTCCATGTTCGATTTCGACAAGAACGACATCATGCGTGGCGTCGAGATGCTGGTGCTGGCGATCGTCGGCCTCTTGATGCTGTTCTTCTTCCTGCGCCCGATGCTGAAGGCCGTGACGACGCCCGGTTCGGGCGCGCCGATGCTGACGGCCGAGGGCCTGGCCCTGCCGGCGGCGGGCGGGGGCGCGGTCCAGGCCCTGCCCGGCGCGACGCAGCCCGGTCAGCTGGCCCTGCCGCCGTCGGAGGTGGAGCAGCGCCTCGACATCGCCCGCATCGAAGGGCAGGTGAAGGCCTCGTCCGTGCGCAAGGTGGCCGACTTCGTCGAAAGCCATCCGGAGGAGTCGGTCTCCATCCTGCGCGGCTGGGTGCATGAAAGCTGATGGCCCGGCTGGTTGGTAAAAAGCAGACGATCGACGACCCGAAGCGGCTGACCGGGCCGGAGAAGGCCGCCGTCATCCTGCTGGCGCTGGGCGAGGATCACGCCAAGCTGTGGGCCTCGCTGGACGAGGACGAGGTCAAGGAGATCTCCCAGGCCATGGCCAGCCTGGGCAGCGTCCAGGCCAGCGTGGTCGAGCAGCTGATGATCGAGTTCGTCTCGGGCGTCGGCGGCTCGGGTTCGGTCATGGGCAGTTTCGAGCAGACCCAGCGTCTGCTCACGGCCTTCATGCCGCAGGAACGCGTCGAAGCCCTGATGGAGGAGATCCGGGGTCCGGCCGGCCGCACCATGTGGGACAAGCTGGGCAACGTGAACGAGGCGGTGCTCGCCAACTACCTGAAGAACGAATATCCCCAGACGGTCGCGGTGGTCCTGTCCAAGATCAAGCCGGACCACGCCAGCCGGGTGCTGTCGGCCCTGCCCGAGGACTTCGCCCTGGAGTGCGTGCAGCGCATGCTGCGCATGGAGCCGGTGCAGCGCGAAATCCTCGACAAGATCGAGCAGACCCTGCGCACCGAATTCATGTCGAACCTGGCGCGCACGTCCAAGCGCGACAGCCACGAGATGATGGCGGAGATCTTCAACAACTTCGACCGCCAGACCGAGAGCCGCTTCATCGCCGCCCTGGAGGAGCGCAATCGCGAGTCCGCCGAGCGCATCCGCGCCCTGATGTTCGTCTTCGAGGACCTGTCCAAGCTGGACCCCGGCGGGGTGCAGACCCTGTTGCGGGCGGTGGAGAAGGACCAGTTGGCCCTGGCGCTGAAGGGCGCCTCGGACAGCCTTCGCGAGATGTTCTTCTCCAACATGAGCGAGCGCGCCTCGAAGATCATGCGCGAGGACATGGAGAGCATGGGCCCGGTCCGCCTGAAGGACGTGGATCAGGCCCAGATGGCCATGGTCCAGGTGGCCAAGGACCTGGCCGCCAAGGGCGAGATCATGCTGGCCGGGCAGGGGGGCGATGATGAACTCATCTACTGAAGCCGTCCGCCCGTTCGCGTTTACCGAGGACTTCGGCGAGAGCGCCGGTCCGACCCGCATCCGCCGCGCCTACACCGCCGCCGAGGCCGAAAGCCTGATCGCCCAGGCCGCCGCCGAGGCCGAGCGGCGCCAGCGCGCCTCGGACGAGGGGCGCGCCGCCCAGGCCCTGGCCGACATCGCCGCCGCCACGCAGGCGGGGCTGGCCCGGATGGATCAGGCGCTGGACGCCCTTCGCCGCGAGGCCGCCGAGCTGGCGGTCGAGGCCGGGCGGGTGCTGTCAGGCGGGGCCCTGGAGCAGTTTCCCGAAGCGCCCGTCAAGGCGGCGCTGGACGCCCTGCACGACGAGTTGACGGCCATGCCGCGCCTGATCGTCCATGTCTCCGCCGACGCACTGGAGCGGACCGCCCCGGTGATCGAGCAGGCGGCTGACGAGGCGGGCCTTTCCGGCCGCATCGTGGTGCGGCCCGACGCCGGTCTGGCCGGGGCCGCCTTCACCTTTGAGTGGCCGGACGGCCGCGCCGCCTTCGACCCGGCCGAGGCCGCCGAGAGGGTGCGCGAGGCCGTGGCCGCCGCCCTGGCCGTCAAGGCCGGACCGATTACCCATGGAGACGCCTGATGGCTTCCGACAGCGACATCCCCCTGGAGGAGTTCGAGCCCGGCACCGCTCTGGCGCCGCTGGACGACGCGTCGGAGGCCGCCGAGAAGACGGCCGCCGATCTGCAGCCCGTGTTCGACGTGCCGGTGAACATCTCCGCCGTGCTGGGCAAGTCTCACATCTCGGTGGCCCAACTGCTCAAGCTGGGGCGCGGCAGCGTGCTGGAGCTGGACCGCAAGGTCGGCGAGGCCATCGACATCTTCGTGAACAACCGGCTGGTGGCCCGCGGCGAGGTGGTCGTCGTCGAGGACCGGCTGGGCGTGACCATGACTGAAATCATCAAGACCGAGGACACGGCGGCCTGAGGGCGGCCCTGTAACGAATAGGGAGTTCAACCATGCGGCTTCTGGTCGTCGGACGTCTGAGCGGACAGCTCGCCGTCGCCGTGAAGATGGCGATGAGCCAGGGCGCCAAGGTCCAGCACGTGGAGCGCGAGGAGCAGGCCACCGAGGCCCTGCGGCGCGGCCAGGGGGCTGACCTGCTGCTGGTGGACTGCGGGCTCGACATTGCCGGGCTGATCGCCGCCAACAAGGCCGAGCGCATCCACGTGCCGGTGGTCGCCTGCGGGGTCGACGTCGGGCCGGACGAGGCCGCCGCCGCGATCCGGGCCGGGGCCAAGGAGTTCATCCCCCTGCCGCCTGAGGCGGACCTGATCGCCGCCGTGCTGGCCGCCGTCGCCGACGACGAGCGGCCCATGGTGACCAAGGATCCGGCCATGCAGGGCGTGCTGCGCCTGGCCGACCAGGTGGCGCGCTCGGAAGCCTCGATCCTGATCACCGGCGAAAGCGGCGTCGGCAAGGAGGTGATGGCGCGCTACGTTCACGCCAAGTCGCGCCGCGCCGACCGGCCCTTCATCAGCGTCAACTGCGCCGCCATTCCCGAGAACCTGCTGGAGAGCGAGCTGTTCGGCCACGAGAAGGGCGCCTTCACCGGCGCCGTGGCCCGCCGCATCGGCAAGTTCGAGGAGGCCGACGGCGGCACCCTGCTGCTGGACGAAATCTCGGAGATGGACGCCCGGCTGCAGGCCAAGCTGCTGCGCGCCCTGCAGGAGCGGGTCATCGACCGGGTCGGCGGCGCCAAGCCGGTCAAGGTGGACATCCGCGTCATCGCCACCTCGAACCGCGACCTGGCCCAGGCCGTGCGCGAGGGCGTGTTCCGCGAGGACCTGCTCTACCGCCTGAACGTCGTGAACCTGCGCCTGCCGTCCTTGCGCGAGCGCCCGGCGGACGTCGCGGTGCTGGCCGAACACTTCGCCAAGAAATACGCGGCCGCCAACGGGGTGCCGGAGCGGCCCTTCTCGGCCGAGGCCTCGGCCCTGCTGCGCACCTACGCCTGGCCGGGCAATGTGCGCGAACTGGAGAACGCCATCCACCGCGCCGTGCTGCTGGCGGACGGGCCCGAGATCGGCGTCGAGGCCGTGCGCATGCCCGACGGGCGCACCCTGTCGCCCAGCCTGGACCAGGGCGCCGCGGCCCGCGCCGTGCAGGCGGCGGACGCGGTGACGCGCAACTTCGTCGGTCAGACCGTGGCCCAGATGGAGCAGGCGCTGATCCTCGACACGCTGGGACACTGCTTCGGCAACCGCACCCATGCGGCCAACATCCTGGGCATCTCGATCCGGACGCTGCGCAACAAGCTGAACGAGTACGCGGCCCAGGGCGTGGCCATCCCCGCGCCCCAGTCCGGCGCCGCCACGGCGGCCTGACGAATCATGGCCGGGCTCGACCGCAGAAGCGTCCTGACCGCGCTGGGCACCGTAGGTTTGCTAGGCTGTTCGCGGCGCGAGAGCCCGGTGGCGGCTCCGACGGTCCAGGTCTTCGACCTGTCGGATATGGAGGCGGCGCACGGCGGCCGGCTCGGCTTCGCGGCGCGCGACACCGCCACGGGTCGGACCCTGGTGTGGAGAGGCGAGGAGCGGTTCGTCTACTGTTCCACTTTCAAGGCCTATCTGGCGGCCGCGACTCTGATACCCATCCAGAATGGACTGGAACGCCTGGACCGCCGCATCCCCATCAGCGCTGAGGACCTGGTCTATCACGCGCCGGTCACCGGACCGGCGGTCGGCTCCAGCCTGAGCGTCGAAGATCTGATGAAGGGGACGGTCGAGGTCAGCGACAATCCGGCGGCGAACCTGCTGCTGAACGCCATGGGCGGGCTTGAGCCCATGCGGGCCTTCTACCGGTCGCTCGGCGACGAGACGACGCGGGTGGACCGCTTCGAGCCCCAGATGAACCGGCTGGACGGGGACAAGGACACCATCCTGCCGCTCCAGTCGCTGGAGAACCTGCAGCGCCTGTTCGTCTCGGACGAGACCCCGCTCTCGCCGCAGTCCAAGGATCTGCTGCTGCAGTGGATGTTCGACAGCCCCACGGGCGCGGGCCGCCTCAAGGCCGGCGTCCCCGACGGCTGGCGCGTGGCGCACAAGACCGGCACCGGCGGCTATGGTCCGACCAACGACATCGGCCTGCTCTACCCGCCTGCCGGCGCGCCCATAGTGGCGGCGGCCTACTACCACGCGGAGACCGACGCCCCGGCCAACGATGCGGTGATCGCCGAAGCGACCCGCCGGGCGCTGGAGGCTTTGGGGCATGGCTGACGCGGGCGCGCGCAATCCGGCCCAGCCCATGCCCACCGCCCGCGAGATGTGGGGCTGGCTGGCCCGGGGCGAGGTGGCCCTGGCGCTGGGCGTCATCCTCATCGTCCTGTTGCTGGTGGTGCCCATACCCAAGGCGCTGCTGGACCTGCTGCTGGCGGTGTCGATCACCAGCTCGGTGCTGATCCTGATGACGGCCCTGCTGATCAAACGGCCGCTCGATTTCGCCGTCTTCCCCACCGTGCTGCTGGTGGCGACCCTGTTCCGGCTGGGCCTGAACCTGGCCTCGACGCGCCTGATCCTCAGCCACGGTCAGGAGGGCCCGGAAAGCGCCGGCCAGATCATCCAGGCCTTCGGCGAGCTGATGATGGGCGGCAGCTTCATCATCGGGGTGATCGTCTTCATCATCCTGCTGGTGGTGAACTTCGTGGTCATCACCAAGGGCTCGACCCGCATCGCCGAGGTCAGCGCCCGCTTCAGCCTGGACTCCATGCCGGGCAAGCAGATGGCCATCGACGCGGACCTGTCCGCCGGCCTGATCGACGAGGACACCGCCAAGCGCCGCCGCAAGGAGCTGGAGCAGGAGAGCACCTTCTTCGGCGCCATGGACGGCGCCTCCAAGTTCGTGCGCGGCGACGCCGTAGCGGGCCTGATCATCACCGCCATCAACGCCATCGGCGGCATCATCATCGGGGTGGTCCAGCACGATCTGGCCATGTCCGAGGCGGCCAACAACTACGTGCTGCTGACCATCGGCGACGGCCTGGTGACCCAGGTGCCGGCCCTGGTCGTCTCGATCGCCGCGGGCTTCCTGGTGTCGAAGGCGGGCGTCGACGGCTCTGCGGACAAGGCGCTGGTGGCGCAGCTGGCGGGCAATCCGGTCAGCCTGGGCATGGTCTCGGCGGCCTCGGGCCTGATCGGCCTGGCGCCCGGCATGCCGCTGTTGCCCTTCGCCGCCATCTCGCTGGGCGCGGGGGTGCTGGCCTGGAAGCTGGGGCGCAAGCGCAACGAGCCCGAGCCGGTCATCGACGCCCACCCGCAGGGCGAGCCCAGCGAGGAGCCCATCTCGACCGCCCTGGCCATCGACGACGTGAAGATCGAGCTGGGCATCGGCCTTCTGGGCCTGATCAATGACCTGGAGGGGCGGCGCCTGACGGATCAGATCCGCGCCCTGCGCCGTTCGCTGGCCCAGGAGTTCGGCTTCGTCATGCCGCCGGTGCGCATCCTCGACAACATGCGCCTGCCCAGCCAGGGCTATGCCGTGCGCGTCAAGGAGATGGAGGCCGGTCAGGGCGAGGTGCGCCTGGGCGCCCTCATGGCCATGGACCCCATGGGCCGGCAGGTGGAGCTGCCCGGCGAGCACATGAAAGAGCCGGCCTTCGGGCTTCCGGCCACCTGGATCGACGAGTCCCTGCGCGAGGAGGCGGCCTTCCGCGGCTACACCATCGTCGATCCCGCCACGGTCCTGACCACGCACCTGACCGAGATCCTCAAGGACAACATGGCCGACCTGCTGTCCTACGCCGAGGTGCAGAAGCTGCTGAAGGAGCTTCAGGGCGAGCAGAAGAAGCTGGTCGACGAGCTGATCCCGACGGTGGTCAGCGCCACGACCCTGCAACGCGTGCTGCAGGCCCTGCTACGCGAGCGGGTGTCGATCCGCGACCTGCCGACCATCCTTGAGGGCCTTGCCGAGGCGGCGCCGCACACCACCAGCGTGGTGCAGCTGGTCGAACACGCCCGCGCGCGCCTGGCCAAGCAGCTGTGCTGGCAGCACCGCGCCCCCGACGGCGCCCTGCCCATCGTCACCCTGTCGCCGGAGTGGGAGCAGGCCTTCGCCGACGCCCTGGTCGGCCAGGGCGAAGACAAGCAGCTGGCCATGCCGCCCTCGCGCCTGCAGGAGTTCATCCGCTCGGTGCGCGACACCTTCGAGCGCGTCGCCCAGTCGGGCGAGGCGGCGGTGTTGCTGACCGGCCCGGCGACGCGGCCCTATGTGCGCTCCATCATCGAGCGTTTCCGCGGTCAGACCGTGGTGATGAGCCAGAACGAGATCCACGCCCGCGCCCACCTGCGGACAGTCGGCTCCATCTAGATTTTCGTGCAAGCTGAACCATTCGGGGCTCGGCGCGTTCAGGGCGCGGCGGAGGGGAAAGCTTGAGCCGACTGTCAGAGACCTTGGGATTCCTGAGGACGCCCACCTTCGGGCGGACTGTGTTCATCCTGCTGTCCTCGGCCTTCAGCCTGCTGGCGCTGACGGGGCTGATGTCGCTGTGGATCAGCGGCCGCATCAATGAGCTGAACGAGCGGGTCGAGCACACCTTCGAGGTGCGCGCCGAGGTCCAGGGGATGGTAGGCGCGCTCGCCGACGCCGAGACCTATCAGCGCGGCCACCTTCTGACCGGCCAGCTGGATGCCGTGCGCGACTATGAGGCGGCGCGCCGCGAGGCCCTGGAACGCTTTGAACGCCTCGAGCGGCTGGTGGCCGACAATCCGGAGCAGCAGGCGCGGCTGTCCGAACTGGAGCCGGTGCTCCAACTGAGGTTCTCCATCCTCGACCGGACCCTGGCGGCGGCGCGGGCGGGCCGGGGTGATGAAGCCATTCGCATCATCCGGGGCGGCGAGGGTCTGCGCGCCATGGAGCGGCTGCGCTCCGACCTGGCTCTCGTGGATGAGACGGAGGCCGAACTGCTGGGGGACCGGCGGGCGCTGACACGCGAGTCGGATCTGCTGAACCTGGCGGTGAATCTCATCGGCACGGCTCTGATCTTCGCCCTGGGCTTCGCCAGCCTGTGGCTGCTGCGCCGCTATCTGATCGAGTTGCAGAACTCCCGCGCCGAGATCGCAGAGATCAACCGGGGGCTGGAGGCCACGGTCAAGGAACGCACGGCGGACCTCATCGCCGCCAACGAAGAGGTGCAGAAGTTCGCCTACATCGTCAGCCACGACCTGCGCGCGCCGCTGGTGAACGTCACTGGCTACACCAGCGAACTGGCCACGGCCGCCAAGGCGCTGACCCGCCAGATGGATACGGTGAAGGACAAGGCGCCCGAGTTGCTGGACGCTGACGCCGTCCTGGCCATCGAGGAGGATGTGCCCGAGGCCCTGGGCTTCATCCGCACCTCCACCGAAAAGATGGACCGGCTGATCAACGCCATCCTCAAGCTATCGCGCGAGGGGCGGCGCACGCCCCAGCCCCAGTGGCTGGACATGACCGAGCTGCTGCGCGGCATCGCCGACAGCGTGCAGCATCAGGTGTCTGAGGCCGAGGGGGAGATCGCCGTCGATCGTCTGCCCCGGCTGGAGAGCGACCGGCTCTTCATCGAGCAGATCTTCGGCAATCTGGTCGACAACGCCCTGAAGTACCGCGATCCCCAAAGGCCGCCGCGCATCTCGATCCGCGGCCGCGACGAGCCGGGCGGCTGGACCGTCTACGAGGTGGAGGACAACGGGCGCGGCGTCTCCGAGGCCGACCGCGAGCGGGTGTTCGAGCTGTTCCGCCGGGCCGGCAAGCAGGACAAACCCGGCGAGGGGCTGGGCCTGGCCTTCGTGCGTCAGAGCGTGCGGCGCCTGGGCGGCTCCATCGAACTGGATTCAGAACTTGGAAAGGGCTCGACTTTCAGGCTCAAATTTCCGAAACGCCTGAGCGCCGTCACGTCCGAGGAGGACAGCCGATGACCCATCCCGTGACCATCGTCATGGTCGAGGACGACCACGGCCACGCCAATCTGATCGAAAAGAACATCCGGCGCGCCAACATCAACAACGAGATCCGCCACTTCGCCGACGGATCGTCTGCGCTGGAGTATTTCGAGTCCGAGGAAGTGCGGGGCAACGGGCCCCTGCTGGTCCTGCTGGACCTGAACCTGCCGGATATGCAGGGCACGGACATCTTGGCCAGGATCAAGGCCGACGAGCGCCTGCGCCGCGCGCCGGTGGTGGTGCTGACCACCACGGACGACAAGGTCGAGATCCAGCGCTGCTACGACCTGGGCTGCAACGTCTACATCACCAAGCCGGTCGACTATGAGGCCTTCGCCAGCGCCATTCGCCAGCTGGGCCTGTTCCTGTCGGTCATGCAGGCGCCGGAGATCTGATGCATCGGCCGATCCGGCTGCTCTATGTCGATGACGATCCGGGCCTCTCTCGCCTCGTCCAGAAAGACCTGCAGCGGCACAACTTCGTCGTCGAGATCGCCGCCGACGGCGAGGCGGGCCTGGAGCGCCTGAAGGCCGAGCCGCCGCGCGCCTTCGACGCCGTGGCCCTGGACCACTACATGCCGGGCCGCGAGGGCCTGGACGTGCTGCCCGAAATCCTGGCCCTGCCGGACGCCCCGCCGGTGGTCTATGTCACCGGCTCTCAGGAAAGCCGCATCGCCGTGGCGGCCCTGCGCGCCGGGGCGGCGGACTATGTGGTCAAGGACGCCGGGTCGGACTTTCCCGCCCTGCTGCGTTCGGCGCTTGAGGACGCGGTCATGCGCGACCGCCTGCGCCGCGCCAACGAACAGGCCCAGGAGGAAATCCGCCTGGCCAAGGACCGCGCCGAGGCCATGCTGCGCGAGGTCAATCACCGCGTCGGCAACTCGCTGCAGCTGGTGTCCAGCTTTATCGCCCTGCAGTCGCGCCACCTGTCCGACCCGGCGGCGCGCGAGGCGCTGAAGGACGCCCAGTCGCGCATCGAGGCCGTGGCCCATGTGCACCGGCGGCTCTACACCTCGGCCGATGTGGCCCGCGTGGCGCTGGACGGTTATCTGATGGGCCTTCTGGAGGAGCTGGAGCAGTCCGTGGCCGCCGGGGCCATCGACATCCGGCTTGAGGCCGAACCGTTGATGGTCTCGACCGACCAGGCCGTGTCGCTGGGCGTCATCGTCACCGAGCTGGTCACCAATGCCATCAAGTACGCCTATCCCGAGGCGGGCGGCGAAATCCGGGTGAGGCTGGAGGCGCGGGATGGCCGCGCCCTGCTGACCGTCGAGGACGACGGCCCCGGCATGGGCGACGCCACGCCCAAGGGCACGGGCCTGGGTCAAAAGATCATCACCGCCATGGCGGGCAGCCTGCGCTCGAAGCTGGACTTCGATCCTGAGCACCGGGGCGTGCGCGCCCAGCTGGCCTTCGACCTGTAGCGATCATGGATGCGCCCGCCGTCATTCTGGACCGGCCGCAACTGGCCGAGAACATCGGCTCGGCGGCGCGCATCATGGCCAACTTCGGCCTGACCGACCTGCGCCTGGTCAGCCCGCGCGACGGCTGGCCCCAGGAGCGGGCCTGGGCCACCGCTTCGGGAGCGAACTGGCCGCTGGATGGGGCGCGCGTGTTTGACACGGTGGCCGACGCCATAGCCGACCTGAAGGTGGTGCTGGCGACGACCGCCCGCCCGCGCGAGACCAACCTGCCTGTCGAGACGCCGCGCCAGGCCTCGGCCCGGCTGCGCGCCGCGATCGCCGACGGCCTGGCGTGCGGCCTGCTGTTCGGCGCGGAGCGCGCGGGCCTGGAGACCCAGGACATCGCCCTGTGCCAGGGCATCGTCACCATACCCATCGATCCGAAGTTCCACTCGCTGAACCTGGCCCAGGCCGTGGCCATCAACGGCTATGAGTGGTGGACGGGCCGCGCCGACGCGCCGCCGGACAAGTTCCGCGAGGGGCCGCCGCCGGCCGATCAGGCGTCCATGATGGGCCTATATGGGCATCTGGAGGATGAGCTGGAGGCCGCCGGCTTCTTCTTCCCGCCCGAGAACAAGCCGTCCATGGTCCGGAACCTGCGCGTGGCCTTGGGCCGGGCGGGCTTCACCGACCAGGAGGTGCGCACCCTGCGGGGGGTCGTCACAGCCCTGTCGAAGGGACGCGGCAAGGTGCTGGAGCGGCTGGCGCGCAAGAAGGCCGACCCCTCGGGCTGACCTCGATCTTGACGCCCAAGGCCCTAGCCGCCATAAGCGCGCCTTCGCGCCCGGGGCCCTGCCCGTCGGGGTGCGAAGCCATGACGGATGATGCGTGTACCGCCGTTGAGATCGCCGCTCCAATCGGGGAGCAGCCGGGCCGCATCGAGAAGAGAGTGACAGATGTCCAAGCGCCATAGCGCCAAGTACAAGCTCGACCGGGCCATGGGTGAAAACCTGTGGGGTCGCGCCAAGTCCCCCGTCAACAAGCGGTCCTACGGCCCCGGCCAGCACGGCCAGCGCCGCAAGTCCAAGGTCTCTGACTTCGGCCTGCAGCTGAAGGCCAAGCAGAAGCTGAAGGGCTACTACGGCAACATCACCGAGAAGCAGTTCGTCCGCGTCTATGCCGAGGCCTCGCGCCGCAAGGGCAACACCTCGGAGAACCTGATCGGCCTGCTGGAAAGCCGCCTGGACGCCGTCGTCTACCGCGCCAAGTTCGTGCCCACCCCCTGGGCCGCGCGCCAGTTCGTCAACCACGGCCACGTCACCGTGAACGGCAAGAAGGTCAACATCGCCTCCTACCGCGTAAAGCCCGGCGATGTGGTCGAGGTGAAGGAAAAGTCCCGCAACATGGCTCTGGTGCTGGAAGCCATGCAGTCGGGTGAGCGCGACGTGCCCGACTATCTGGAGCAGGGCGACCGCGGCTTCTCCGTGCGTTACGTGCGCATCCCGGAACTGGCCGAAGTGCCGTATCCGGTGAAGATGGAGCCGAACCTGGTCGTGGAATACTACGCCTCGTAAGCTGCGTTACCGCTCGCAACGCGGTTGCTCGCTGTTTGAGCGCCGAACTATCGAAGGCCCCGGAGCGATCCGGGGCCTTTTTTCTGCGTGCCGAAGCCCCCTCACCCCCACGCGGGGAGGACGAGGGATCACGCCTTCTTCTCCTCCCCTGCGAAGCGGGGGAGGGGCGCCACGCGTAGCGTGGTGGAGGGGGCGAGCGGCTGATCCACCTTTCCGAAGATTCACTTGAGCCTGTGTCAAGGACGCTTTCCATTGGCTGCTCCACTTCGGGGGCATCACATGGATCGACGGCAGGTTCTCATCGGCGGGCTCAGCGGCCTAGCCGTGGCGGCGACGGGCGGGGCAGGGGCCCGCGCCCAGGCGGAGGCCGGCTGGGTCAAGCTGCCGACCGAGCCCTATCGCGGCAAGCAGGACGACATCTTCTTCACCGATCGGCTGAACGGCTGGTACGGCAACGGGCTGGGCAAGCTGTTCCGCACCCGGGACGGGGGCGACAGCTGGACTCTGGCGGCCGAGCGGCCCGGGACCTTCATCCGCGCTCTGGGCTTTGTGGACGAGCACCTCGGCCTGATCGGCAACATCGGCACCGGCTATTTTCCCAATGTCCAGGATGAGACGCCGCTCTACCGCACCACGGACGGCGGCGTGACCTGGAGCCCGGTTCAGATCGAGGGCGAGCTGAAGGGGATCTGCGCTATCTGCGTCCAGCGCGTGCCCTTCATCAACGCGGGCAGCCTGGACCATCGCGTGGTGCTTTGGGCCGGCGGGCGCGTTGGCGGTCCGGCGCATCTGGCCGTGTCGCGCGACCTGGGGCTCACCTGGACGGCCCAGGACCTGTCGCCGCTGACGGCCATGATCCTCGATGTCCAGTTCGTCAGCGAGCGCGTGGGCTTCATCGCCGGCGCCACGGACGCCTCCGTCCAGGAGTCCCGCGCGACGATCCTGCGCACGGACGACGGGGGGCAGACCTGGAGCCGGGTCTATGAGGGCGGCCGTCCGTGGGAGCTGACCTGGAAAATGAGCTTCCCTTCGCCCCAGGTCGGCTACGTCACCGTGCAAAGCTATAATCAGGACCCCGCGAGCAGCGCCCGCTACGTGGCCAAGACGGCGGACGGCGGCCTGACCTGGACCGAGCTGCCGCTGATCGATGACCTGCGCGTGCGTCAGTTCGGCGTCGGCTTCATCGACGAGCAGCGCGGCTGGATCGGGGCTGCGCCCGGCGGCTTCGAGACCCGCGACGGCGGCCAGACGTGGGCGCCGGCCGACATGGGTCCGGCGGTGAACAAGGTCCGCGTCGTGCGAGATCAGGCCGGCGCCTCGGTCTTCGCCATTGGGGCGGAGGTGCGGCGGCTGCTCATCCCAGCTTAGCCGTTCATCGGCGGTTCAGCCGCCACGGCCCAGCTTAAGGCCACGCTTGTTCAACGAGGGGGACATACCCATGCGTAAACTGATCATCACCCTGCTTGCCGTTGCGGCCCTGCCGGTTCTGTCCGGCTGCATCGTCATCGCCACCGACGGCGACGAGCCCGAGCGTCACGCGACCCAGCATCACTGAGTGGGCTGAAACGCCGTCAGCATCTCGGCCGGGATCCGGTGCGGGCGCATGCTGGCGGCGTCCACCAGGCACCAGGTGCTGACCCCCTGGGCGCACAGGCGGCCCTGGTCGTCCTCGATGCGCACCATACGGTCGAAGCGCGGCCCCTGGGGCGTGCCAACCCAGGTGCGGGCCCGCGCCCTGGCGCCGGGTAAAAGCGGCCGGAAATAGTCCACCTCGTGCCGCAGCGCGACCCAGGACCAGTTCGCCCGCGTCGCCTCGTCAAAGCGCGCCAGCCAGTGCGCCGTGCCCGCGTCCTGCAGCCAGCGCACATAGACCACGTTGTTGACGTGGCCGTTCTCGTCGAAATCCGCCTCGAAAAGCGGCAGGTCCAGCTGGAAGACCTCGCGGTCCCCCGGCGGCTGAAGCTCGCGCCTCACGCCCCGGTCACGCCCTTTTCGGCCAGCAGCGTCTGCAGCTCGCCGGCCTGGAACATCTCGCGCACGATGTCGCAGCCGCCCACGAAATCGCCTTTCACATACAGCTGCGGGATGGTCGGCCAGTCCGAATAGGCCTTGATCCCCTCGCGCAGGGGCTCGCTTTGCAGCACGTCGACGCCGACGAACTCGGCGCCCAGGTGGTCAAGCACCTGAACCACGGTGGCCGAGAAGCCGCAGCGTGGCGCGTCCGGCGTGCCCTTCATGAACAGCACCACGTCGTGCTCCTTCACCGCCTTGTCGATGAAGTCGCGGATGGGGTCAGCGGCAGGTTGGTCGGTCACGGGCGGGCCTCGGACGGGGAGGGGGGATCAGCCCGTCAGCTAGGCGCGCCGGACCCGTAAATCAAGCCGAGGCGGCCTTGGGCTGGCCGGCCATGACGCGCGCCATCTCTATCTGGGCGGGCACGGCGGGCGGTATTTCGCGCTCCGGCACCGCGGCCATGGCCTCGATGCGGGCAGCGTCGTCGGCCGTCGCCAGGGCGCTGGACACGGCCGGCTCGGTCAGGGCGTAGGCCAGGCACAGATCCTCGGCGCTCCAGCCGTTGGTGCGGTGCAGGAAGGCGAAGGGCCCGAAGTCCTGCTCCGGCTCCACAGGCTGGGCCTTGGCGCCCAAGCCGAACAGCCCTCGCTTTGTCGGCGCGGCGGGCGCGCCCTTCTTCACCGGCCGCAGCTCCTCAGGGTACCAGCCATAGGCCAGAACGGCCATGTCGCGCTCCAGCGCCATTCGCATGCGGTGCTTGATGCGCCAGGACGAGTTCACGTGCAGCGGGGTGAACAGCACGTCGAAGGCGCCGGTCGAGACATAGGCGTCCATGGCCGGGCTCTCGCCCATGACACCAAGCATGGCCACGCGGCCCGCGGCGCGCTGGGCCTTCAGAGCCTCCAGCGTGGTCTGGGCCAGCTCCACCTCCGACGGATCGTTCAGCACGGCCATGTCTAGCTGGCCCAGGCCGGACACCGCCAGCACCCGGTCGATGCAGCCGGTCAGAGCCGGCGCCGAGAAGTCGCGCATGGCCTTGCCGCGCTCGCGCACCTCGCCCAGCGCGCAGGACACCACCACCAGCCGCCGATCCACGGACGACAGGGCCTGGCCCAGCAGCTCGGCCACCACCGGGTCCGGGCTGGCCATGTGAAAAGCGTTCACCCCCTGCTCCAGGGCGGCGTAGACCAGGTCCCGCCCAGCCTCGGGCCCGCGCAGGGTCAGGCGCTCGTCCAGGGTCAGGGTGACGGCCGAAATGGCCGAGCCGGAGCGGCCCAGCGGACGATAACGCATCAGTTCGCCTCCTTCGGCGGCGCGGCGGTCTCCAGCGCCAGGGCGTGCAGCTCGCCGCCCATGCGGCCCTCCAGCGCCCGATAGACCAGCTGGTGCTGGCGCACGCGCGGCAGGCCGGCGAAGGCCTCGTCGACGATGCGCGCGCGGTAGTGGTCGCCGTCGCCCGCCAGGTCCTCGACCACGATCTCGGCGCGCGGAAAGGCCTCGCGCAGCACGGCTTCAAGGTGGGCTTGGGCCATGGGCACGGGCAGCGGGCTCCTCAACACGGGGTACGGAAAAACCGTCCGGATCATGCGGCGTAAAGCTTAACGAGGGGCTTCCGCGAGGCCGGCTAGCCGCCTGTGCTTGGCCTTGGGTAGGCCGCTACACCCACGATCGCCCCGTTCAGGCTCTCGCGGTTGTTCCCCGGCGCCGCCAGTCGGCGCGGCGCCCGTCCCGGCTCCGTCAGCTCCACATAGACCGGGGTCCAGTCGTGGGGATGGGGCGGGGCGGGCTGGCGGCGCCGCGGCCGCAGCGGGGGATCCCACGGCCAGATGTCCGGCTCCCACGCACGGCAGGGATTGGCCAGCACCCGATCGAGGGTCGCCGCCATCTCGGCGTTCAGGCGGCCATGCTCGGGCGGCCAGCGCTCCTCGTCCGGCACGCGCCAGTTGCGCACGCTTTCAACATAGGCCTCCCAGGCCGGCGTACCCTCGGTCGCGCCCGGCGGCGGCGGAGGCGGCGGCGGGGGCGGCGTGTTGGTGCGGTTCTGCCGCCACATCCACCAGGTTCCGTCGGCCTCCTTCCAGACCCAGGCCCACATGGTGTTGGGGTGCATGCCGGCGGGCGGATGGATGGAGCGGATCATCACCACCGGCTCGGCCGGCGGACTGCGCCAGGCCCCTTCGGGCAGGCGCATCTCGTCGAACATGCCCGAGATGAAGGCCCGGCTTCGCAGTTGCTGCTCGGTCGGCGGCGCCGACTGCTCCTCCGCGATGGCGGCCAGGTCGATCCCGGCCACGTGAGGGCACTGGGCGATGGGCGGCGGGGTTGGGCCGTTCGCCGCCAGCCAGGCCTGAACCTGGGGCAGGCTTTGCGGGTCGGGCCCGGTGGCGCAGGCGCCCAGAAGGGCCGCCGCACCGATGACGGCCATAGGGGTTCGCATCTTCACTCTCGGTCCCGCGTTGCTCTGCGACCAAGCTAACCGCCTCGCCCGTGTCGTCCAGCCCTAGCCCTTCGCCCTCCGCTTCATTACCTTGACGTTCATGTCCCGTTCTCACGAGCCCGCCGGCGTTTCCGACGTCTCCGCCCGCTTCCTGCCGGCCGAGCCGGCCGCCATGCCCATGATGTGGACCCCGCATCGTCCCGCGCGTCCGGAGAAGTCCGAAGGCGGCAAGCGCTTCAAGCTGGCCAGCGCCTATGAGCCGGCCGGGGACCAGCCCACGGCCATCGCCGAGCTCGTCGAGGGCATCAAGGGCCGCGAGCGCGAGCAGGTGCTGCTGGGCGTCACGGGCTCTGGCAAGACCTTCACCATGGCCAAGATCATCGAGCAGACCCAGCGTCCGGCCCTGATCCTGGCCCACAACAAGACCCTGGCGGCCCAGCTGTTCAGCGAGTTCAAGGCGTTCTTCCCGGAGAACGCCGTCGAGTATTTCGTCTCGTACTACGACTACTACCAGCCTGAGGCATATGTACCTAGGACTGATACATATGTCGAGAAGGACAGCTCGATAAACGAGCAGATCGACCGCATGCGGCACTCGGCGACGCGGGCGATCCTGGAGCGCGACGACGTCATCGTGGTGGCCAGCGTCAGCTGCATCTACGGCATAGGCTCGGTCGAGACCTATACGGCCATGACCTTCCCGCTGAAGGTGGGCCAGCAGATCGACGAGGCCAAGCTGCGCGCCGACCTGGTGGCCCTGCAGTACAAGCGCAACGACCAGGCGTTCGAGCGCGGCACCTTCCGGAAGCGCGGCGACACCATCGAGATCTACCCCGTCCACCTGGAGGACCGGGCCTGGCGCATCAGCCTGTTCGGCGACGAGCTCGAGGCCATCCACGAGTTCGACCCGCTGACCGGCGCCAAGATGGCCGAGCTGGACCAGGTCACGGTCTACGCCGCCAGCCACTACGTGACGCCCCGCCCGACGCTGAACCAGGCCATCGAGGGCATCAAACGGGAACTGAAGGAACAGCTGGACTGGCTGGTGGAGAACGGCAAGCTGCTGGAGGCCCAGCGCCTGGAACAGCGCACCCGCTTCGACCTGGAAATGATGGAGGCCACCGGCTCCTGCGCCGGCATCGAGAACTACAGCCGCTACCTGACCGGCCGCGCGCCGGGCGAGCCGCCGCCCACCTTCTTCGAGTACATCCCGGACAACGCCCTGCTGTTCGTGGACGAGAGCCACGTCACCGTCGGCCAGATCGGCGCCATGTTCCGCGGCGACTACCGGAGGAAGTCGACCCTGGCCGAATACGGCTTCCGCCTGCCCAGCTGCATCGACAACCGCCCCCTGCGCTTCGAGGAATGGGACGCCATGCGCCCCCAGACCGTCTTCGTCAGCGCCACCCCCGGCCCGTGGGAGATGGAGCGCACCGGCGGCGTGTTCACCGAACAGGTCATCCGCCCCACCGGCCTGATCGACCCGCCGGTGGAGGTGCGCCCGGTCTCGAAGGGCGGGTTCTCACAGGTGGACGACGTCATCGCCGAGGTGAAGGACGTGGCCCGCCTCGGCTACCGCAGCCTCGTCACGGTCCTCACCAAGAAGATGGCCGAGGACCTGACCGAGTACATGCACGAACAGGGCGTGCGCGTGCGCTACATGCACTCCGACGTGGATACGCTGGAGCGCATCGAGATCATCCGCGACCTGCGCCTGGGCGCCTTCGACGTGCTGGTGGGCATCAACCTGCTGCGGGAAGGCCTCGACATCCCCGAATGCGGCCTGGTGGCCATTCTGGACGCGGACAAGGAGGGCTTCCTGCGCTCGGAGACCAGCCTCATCCAGACCATCGGCCGGGCCGCCCGCAACGTGGACGGCCGCGTCATCCTCTACGCCGACAGCGTCACCGGCTCGATGGAGCGGGCCATGGCCGAGACTCAGCGCCGGCGCGAAAAGCAGATGGCCTATAACCTGGAGCACGGCATCACGCCCGAGAGCGTGAAGTCCTCCATCAAGGAGATCCTCGACACCCCCTACGAGAAGGACCGCGTGCTGGTCAGCGCCGGCGTGGCCGAGGACGCCCGGCCCTTCGTGGGCAACAACTTCCAGGCCACGCTGCGCGATCTGGAGACCCGCATGCGCGAGGCGGCCTCCAACCTGGAGTTCGAGGAGGCGGCCCGCCTGCGCGACGAGGTCAAGCGCCTGAAGATGCTGGACCTGGAGTTCGCCGCAGATGCGCTGGCCAGCGACGGCCAGACCGGCGACCGCGAGGAGGTGAAGCGGATCCGGCGTCAGGCCGCGGCCGAGTCAGCCGAGCGCTTCAGGAAGGGGCGGAGGTAAGGGCGAGCCTCAAGGCTGCCGCACGACCCACTCGTCGCCCTGCCGCCGGGCGGTCCAGCGCACGCCGCGCCAGTCCTCATAGTTCAGGATGGTGTCAGGATGGCCCGCCCCGCCGGCGACCGGCGTGTGGAAGAAGGTCCGGGTCCGCGCGTCCCATGTGGCGTTCCAGCAGCCGCCGCCCCAGGTCAGGTAGCGGATGTTGCGCGACTGGTGGCGCTCGGCCTGGGTCTCGGGATCGCTCGGGAAATGCCAGAACCATTCGCCGTCCAGGGCCGCGCTCCATCGGGAGCCGTCGCAGGTGACATAGCGGATCTCGTCGACCGACCGCTCCTGGGCCGCCGCGCCCGTCGCCGCCAACACCAGGGCCAGCGCCGCCGCGCCCCCCGCCAACACGCCCGAACCCGTCATGCCGTCGCCTCCGTCGTCTTCCCCCGTCAGGCCAAGAGTTACCAGAACCCGCAAGCTTGGCCATAGGCGCCGCCGCCGCCGAGTCAGTCGAGCGCTTCAGGAAGGGGCGAGGTAAGGGCAGTTCGGCCGGATGGACCTAGGCAGCAAGACGCACCGGATGGACTGATGGCACCCTAGGCGCTTAGATAACCATTGGGGCATGCCAGGACCGGCCGTGGACAGAATTTCGCCAGTGTCCTGCGGTCGCAGCCGGTAGTGCGACCTTAGATTAGGGGAGCAAAGGATGCTCGAAACCATACGTGTCGACGGCTTTCGCTCGCTTGTTGGGTTCGCCCACGAGTTTCGCTCCGGATTAAACGTGATCGTAGGCCCCAATGGCGCTGGCAAGTCCAACCTGATTTCCTTTTTGGATTTTCTGGGAGAGTTTGTTGAAGATGGTTTAGACGGGGCAATATCCATAGCCAAAGGCGCAGGTTCTCTATTTAGCGTTGAAAAGAATAGTGCAAAGAACGCACGCCTTGAATTTTCTGTCCGTGGTCACTATACCGCCCAAGCCGGGGCTCGCATACGAGATCGCGAAGTTCCGATTAATCCGGGAGAGATGGTCGAATATCAATATCAGTGTCACATAAGATATAATAAGAGTATCTCGCAAATATTTATTGAGTCTGATTCCCTCCATTTACGCGTTGGAGATGGTCCAGTGCTATCTGTATGGCGTAGTACGCAGATGAACGAAATTGGCCACAGGACCAGTATCAGGGTCTCCCCTAAACGACACCCGCTAATGGCGTTTTTCTACTCACATTGGACCTCATACGGATACTCTTCATCCCCGGGGGAGCCCCTGGACGAAGTCATGGCCGGCGTTTCCGACATGCTGGCACAAAGCACGTCGCTGCTCAGAATACTGCCTATCCGGAATGAGTCGCTAGGTCAGATCTTTCGGGACCTCACGTCGTATCGATCAATTAATATTGAACCTTCGTTAGCCAGAAAGCCATCTCCAGTATCTCGAACAGGAGCGATCGAATACAACGGCGACAATTTGCCAGGCACGTTGTATCGGTTGCGCCGGGGAGAATATTTCCCAACAAATCGGTTCGGCTTTCTACGGGATCCTCTATTTGCTTCTCGAGGGGAACAACACAGCAGATTCTTAAGCATAGTCAGCTGGACGCGGGAGGTGAATCCTGCCATCGAGGAAATTGACGTTCGCCTTGACCTAGCTGAGGCCCTATTACGGGGATTCGTGAAGACATCCGAGGAGTGCGGTGGAAATGAATTTTCGTTTGCGCGATTAAGCGACGGCACAATCAAATGGATCACGCTTGTGACCATATTGTTTTCTCAGAATCATTTTAGAACCATAGAAGAGCCAGAGAATTTTTTGCATCCACGTATGCAGGAGGCTTTTGTTTCCTTATGCCGTGATATCTTAGAAACGTCTGAAGCGGACCGTCAAATACTAATATCTACGCACAGCCAAACATTGCTGAACTGCTGCTCGATAGACGAACTTACGATTTTCGACGGGCGCTTGGGTACCACTAGAGCTCGGCGGGCGGCGGACAGTGAAGGCGTTCGCGCCCTCATTGAAGAAAGTGGTTTTGGTGTGGGTGACCTCTACAGGATGGGTGCGCTTGATGCCTAAGATCGTTGCTATCGTTGAAGGTCAGACAGAAGAGCATTTCATAAGGAAGACCTACCCGTCCGCTCTGATTTTGCGGCCCTTCACGAACGGGCGAGACGTGGACCTTGCGCTAATCGCGAGGAAGATAGCCGCTCCGCTTGCGCGTATCGGTATGGGGTTCGATGATTTCATTATCCTCATCGATCGTGAGAGAAGAACAATGTCTGCAGCAGAGCTGGAAGAGCGGCTACGTTCGGAACTTGAAAAGCTCGAGCCGATGCGCCAATTTTCGATCGGTGTCCCGGACATACACATTGAGAACTGGATTCTCGCCGATGAAACGGAGATGCGTCGGCGCTACGGCGAGACCTTCACCTATGAGGGCGACGGAACGCCTGCTAAGGGCGCATTGCGGGCGCTCTCGGGAATAAGTCATTCTCCATTGGAGAAGGCGGAGCTCTTGAAGGCGTGTTCCGCGGACGAAATTGCGAACAAGTCGCCCAGTTTTGAGTGCTTTCGTACGCGGGTCCGCTGTGACTGGGTCTGGCTTAAAGGGAAGGCGGCCTAGCTGCGCTTTCGCCCTGGTGGGTTATGTCACAGGTGTTCGCTCCCAAGTAACGTGGCGCCAGACACCACTTTCCGCTCCCTACACCTCATGCCGAGGTTTCCTTTCGGCCCGCCGACGCGGGTCAAAGGACCACCCCCGTCAGGGCCGCCCGAGGCGCGAGCCGCTGGCGCGGCACGCGTCCTTTAACGCGCTCCCGGTCCGGCCCGGTTGAGGATCAGCTGAGGGGTTGGGGAGGGATCCCTTCTCCCCTGGTGGGAGAAGGTGGCCCTGCGAAGCAGGGTCGGATGAGGGGGCCTGCACCCGGGGCACCCTGCCCCTACTAGATCCGGTGTCACCCTCACCCCCGCCCCGTCGTCGCCGCGCAGTGCGCGTCTCCTCCACCCATCAAGGGAGAGGGGAGATTGCGGCCCACTTATCCCCGCTGTCGGCGGCGGGGGGATGATGGCCTCTTCGAGCAAGGAGGAGACCATGAGAACCTCATACGCGGAGTGGAAATATCGCACCGAGGACACCTGGCTGGCGGTGCGGCGGGCCTGGGAGGACGGGGAGACCGCCGCCAGCTGCGCCCGGCGTTTCGACGTGGGGCTGGCCAATCTGTGGCGGCGCCGGGCCGCCGAAAACTGGCGCCGGCGCCGGGAGCCGGACCCCGTTCCCGAACCAGTCGAGGGCTGGGACCGATGGGCGCGCGAGCGGCTGGAGGAATGGGAGGTCCACCGCGACGACGTGCGGCGCCTGGCGGTGGACCTGCTGACGGCGCTGGAGGCCGAGACGGTGGAGGACTGTTCCGCCTGGCACCTGGGCTGGATCTACCGCCAGCGGGCGCGGCGGCTGGGTCCCGAGGCGGCGGCGCGTGACCGCGAGGCGGCCAAGGGCAGGCCGTGGGCCGACGCCTTCTGGGACGAGGACGGGCGGCTGCACCATCTGAGCTGGCTGGACAACCAGACCCTCATGCTGTGGCGCGACGAATGCCGCAAGGCGCTGGGCCTGCCCGAGGGCGCCGCGCCGAGCGTGCCCATTCCCCCGGATCCCACCGAGGCCGAGTGGGAGCGGGCGCTGGAGCTGCGCGAGCGCTCGATGCTGCTGGAGGTGAGCAAGCGGGAAGGCTAGGCCGGGCGGTGGTGGGGCGTGGCGTCGTCCCGGTCGTCGGGGGCGCCGCCGTTCGGCCCGTCCGTCTCGGACTCGGGCGGGGCCTCGGACAGCACCTCGGCGGCGGCGTCGTTGGGGGCGGGCGTCGAGGGCTTTTCGGCGGGCTTTGAGGGGCCGGGCGTGTGCTGGGATTCGGCGCCCTTCTTCGGGCGGCCGGGCACGAGCAAGTCGAGCGCGTCGTCGCCCTCGCGGCCGAACAGGCTGCGCAGGCGCAGGTCGGTCTGGGGGAAGGGGATCTCGATCCCGGCCTGGTCCAGGGCCTCGGCGATCGCCCAGGTATAGGCCGCGTGCATGGCGGCCGGGCGCTTGACCGCCTCGGCCGTGGGCCAGACCAGAAGCTCGAAGTCCAGGCCGCTCTCGCCGAAGCCCACCAGCCAGACCTGGCTCTTGCGGGTCTCGGTCTCGGGCAGGGTGAAGGGGCTGGCCCGGGCGGCCGCCAGCACCGCCTCGCGCACCCGGGCGCGGTCGGCGCCGTAGGCCACGGCGAAGGGGATGTGGATGCGGCGGGTGTCGCCCTTGAGCGTCCAGTTGGTGACGACGCCCTCGATCAGCTGGCTGTTGGGGATGAGGATGTTGACGTTGTCGTTGGTGCGGATGCGCGTGGCGCGGGGGCCGATCTCCTGGATCATGCCGCGCTGGCCCGCGGCCAGCTCGACATAGTCGCCGACCGAGACCATGCGGTCGAAGATGAGGAAGACGCCCGAGACAAACTCCTTGACCACCCCTTGCAGGCCCAGGCCCACACCGATGCCCAGGGCGCCGGCGAAGACCGCCAGGGACGACAGGTTCAGCCCGGCGGCGGACAGGCCCAGCATCAGGCCCGCCACGATCAGGCCGTAGCCGACCAGCTTCTCCAGCAGATAAAGGGCGCCGGCCGTGCGCTGGGCCTTTCGGCGCGCCCGCCGGATGCCTCGCACCGCCAGGGCCGAAATGATCCAGAAGACCGTGATGATCAGCAGGGCCGACACCAGCCCGCCCACGGTCAGGGTGGCGCCGCCCAGCCGAAGGATGGCGGCGTCGTCCAGGCCTTCGAGGCCCCCCTGAATCTCATCCAGCTGCAATCCCACGGGGGGATAAGGCGAAGCTGGGGGAGAGGTTCCCGGTTTGAGGGCGCGATCAGGATGGCGCCGGGCGCTGCGGCGGCTAAGCTGTGCGGCATGCGCCTGAGCGTTTCCCGCATGACGAGTCCCATCGGCCTGCTGACCCTGGCCTGCGACGAGGCGGGGGCCTTGCGGGCCCTGTCCTTCGGCCAGGGGGCCCAGGCCGTGGCGCGCAGGCGCTATCCGCACGCCGAACAGTGGCAGGGCGAGACGCCCGGGCCGGTGCGCGAGGCGCTGGAGGCCTATTTCGGCGGCGACAGGGGGGCGCTGGCCCGCGCGCCCTGGGCGGTGGAGGGCGACGGCTTCTCGGAGCGGGTGTGGCGGCTGTTGACCCAGATCCCCGCCGGCCAGGTCTGGTCCTATGGCGAGATGGCGGCCCGGGCGGCCTCGTCCGAGGCCCGGCCGGACGGGCGGTTCGTGTCGGCGGCGCGGGCGGCGGGCGCGGCCCTGAACGCCAATCCCCTGCCGCTGGTGCTGCCCTGTCACCGGGTGGTGGGGGCGGATGGGGCCCTGACGGGCTTCGGCGGCGGCCTGGAGATCAAGCGCTGGCTGCTGATCCACGAAGGGGCGCTGCTGATCTGAGGCGGAGGCCTTGAACAGGGCGGGGCGGCGGCCATGCGCGGGTAAAGACCTGTTCTGGCTGACAGACTGAGGCGTCGCGCAGCATTTCCCGACTGAAATATTGCGGACATTCGCGGGCGACCTGACGCGGTCAGGGTGTGGCTGACCTGAACGGGAGACACCCATGCGCCTACTCTACGCCGCAGCCCTCGCCGCCATGCTCTCGGCGTCCGCCGACGCCGCGCCGATCCGCCTTGAAGGCGGGCACTACGTGACCCAGTTGCAGGTCAACGGGGGAGACGCCTTCGACTTCGTCATCGACACGGCCGCCAGCGCCTCGGCGTTTTCACCCGGGTTCGTCGAGCGGCTCGGTCTCCAGCCCGTGCCTGGCATGACCGCCCACGTGCACGGCGCGGCCGGGATCGAGACCGTGCCGTTGTACAGGCTGGACCGTCTCAGCGGTCCTGATCTGGAGCTGACCAGCGTCATCGCCGCGGTCATGCCAGGCGTCGCCAGCGACCGGCCCACGGCGGGCGTGCTGGGCGTCAACACGTTCCAGCAGAGCCGGATCGTCTTTGACTTCGAGGCTATGACCTTCGAAACGGGCGCCAGTGGCGCGGGCGCGCAGGGTTTCCAGGCGCTTGCGGCCACACGCCTGCGCGCCGGCCTCGTGGCCGTGGACGTTCAGGTCAACGGGGTACCTGTCAAGGCGGTGGTGGACACCGGCGCGCGCCGCACCATCGGCAACCCGGCCCTCATGGCGGCGCTGGGCGTAAGCGCTGACGATTCTCGCCTGGCGCCGGCGCCTGATGTGGGCGGCGCAACCAGCCACCGCATCCCCAGTCAGGTGATGGAGGGGGCGACGGTGGCCCTGGGCGGTCGCGACTTCGGCGACTTGCGCCTACATTTCTCGGATCTGCCGGTGTTCCGCGCCCTTGGGGCCGGCGACCAGCCCATGCTGATCCTGGGTACGGACGTGTGGTCCCAGCTGTCGGCCCTGGCCATCGACTATCCGCGCAACGAGGTTCAGGTCCGCTTCCGGTGAGCGCGCGGCTCCCGGCCCAGCCCGCCCCCTTTTAGGGTTAAGCTTCGCGTGCGGGTTGTTCGTTGGCGAACATAACGGCCGTCCGTGCGTTACTGAACCCATGTTGCGAATTGCGTTCAGTCTGCTGGCGGGCTTCGGCCTGGCCGCGTGCCAGGATCAATCCAGCCGCACCGACACGCCGGCTCACATGCCCCAGAGCCCCCCTGAAGACAGCCGGCCGGCGACCCCCGCAGTCCCCGCGGACGAGGCGGAGGGCCCAGCCTATGTCGGCGTCTGGGCCGCCTATGCGCGCTGGTGCGAACAGGCCTCGACCCGCACTGACCAGACGCCGATCCGCATCACGGCCGAACGCTTCGAAGGTTATGAGAACACCTGCGCGATCACGTCGTCGGAGCAGACCGCGGCGGACAGCTGGCGGCTGAACCTGTCGTGCGTCGCCGAAGGTCAGAGCTATGAGGAACGCCTCGAGGCGGTGGTGCAGGACAATGCGCTGACCCTGGCCTACCCCGATCGGCCGGGCGCCGGCGCCACTCAGCTGGTGCGCTGCGGCCCGGCGTCCTAGCCTGAAAGCGCCCGCACCGTCGGGCTGTGATCCAGCGCGTTCGGCTCCACCGGATCGGCGCGCAGCTTCAGATGGGCGAACAGACGCCGCCCGCCGATGATGTCCGCCTCGATCAGAGGGCGCAACGGCCCCGAACCCTCGCGCGTCGCGGGCAGTAGGGTCAGGGTCACCCCGTTCACCACATTGCCGCCGATGATGGCGATGCGCCCTGCCTCGGCGTCCACGCGCACGACGATGTCGCAGTGGGTGGGCGCGAACTCGCCCATGTCGGGCCGCCTGTCGGCGATGGTGCGATAAGCCTCGGACCCGCGCGCATTGCACAGCAGATCGCCGGGCTCGACCTCGGTCTCGCCGATGTCGTGGGCCGCATAGGCCGCCTCGGGCGCCTGGCCGTCGCGGGCGCGGATGGCCTGGTCGATATAGGTGCGGTGGGCGATGTCGCGCTGGAATTGGCCCATATCGCCCAGCCCCGCCTCGCACATGACCCAGCTGACGAAGGCGGCGGACCAGGGTTCGATCCAGTTGACCTCGCCCTCGCCGTCCTCCCAGGCGCGGTTCTGGCGGCGCAGGATGTCCGGCCCGTCCGGCGTGGCGCTCCAGTAACCGGCGATGGTCGCATCGGCGCCGCGTTCGCTCTCCCAGCGGCCCAGGCGCAGAAAGGTTCGGCCCTGGCGCGGCTGGGCCAGGTCTGGGTTCAACGCTTCGGGCACGATGCCGTCAGGCAGGGCGCGGGTCTCAACCACCGTCGCGTCCGCCGTCTGGAAGCCGAAGAAGGCCCACTCCTGGGCCGCCACGTCGACGATGCGCCGCCGGGCCCAGCTGGTGGGACCCGTGCGGCAGGCGCTCTGCACAACGCGCATGTCTCCGCGCGGACCGGTCACCCGCTCGGACGGCGGGATCACGTCAAAGGCCTCTCTCGGCAGGCGGGGCGCAGCCTGGGCCGCCCCCGCGATCGCAAGGAGGATCAGAGCGGCGCGCACGCCTTTTTCAGCCAGTCGCTGGTCTCGGCGGGCACGCCCGGTCCCACCTTTTCGAGCACCTGGGCGTGATAGGCGTCCAGCCATTGGCGCTCCTCCGGCGTCAGCAGGGTGGGGTCGATCAGCGTCCGGTCGATGGGCGCGAAGGTGATGGTCTCAAAGCCCATCATGGGCCGCTCGCCGCCCGGAAGCTCTTCGGGCGGGGTGACCACGATCAGGTTCTCGATGCGGATGCCCCAGTGGCCGGGTTTGTAAAAGCCGGGCTCGTTGGAGAGGATCATGCCGGGCAGCAGGGCCTGGGTGTTCGGCGCCTTGGATATGCGCTGCGGCCCCTCATGGACGCCGAGATAGACCCCGACGCCATGGCCCGTGCCGTGGTCATAGTCCAGCCCCGCCTCCCACAGGGGAACGCGGGCCAGGGCGTCCAGCTGGCTGCCCGTCGTGCCTTCGGGGAAGCGCGCGCGGGCCAGGGCGATATGCCCCTTCAGCACGCGGGTGAAGCGGTCGCGCATTTCGGCCGTGGGCTCGCCGATGGCGACGGTGCGCGTCACGTCGGTGGTGCCGTCCAGGTACTGGCCGCCCGAATCGACCAGCAGAAGGGTTCCGGTCTCGACCCGGCGGTTGGTGCTTTCGGTCGGGCGATAGTGGATGACGGCGCCGTTGGGCCCGGCGCCCGCGATGGTGTCGAAGCTGAGGTCCTGGAGCGCGCCGGTCTCTTCGCGAAAGCGCTCGAGCGTGCCGACCACGGTCTTTTCATCGGGCAGCAGGGTCTGGGCCTCGGTCGCCGCCCAGTGGAGGAAGCGGGACAGGGCCGCGCCGTCCCGAATGTGCGCCTGTCGCGAGCCCGCGAGCTCGGCCGGGTTCTTGGCCGCGCGGGGCAGGGCGCACGGATCTGGGCCGCGCACCACCCGGGCGCCGGCCTTTTCGAGCCGGTCGAAGTACCAGGCCGAAGACTGGGCCGGGTCGATCAGCACCGCCTTGCCCGACAGCTCGTCCAGCGCCGCCTCGAGGGCCGCCGGAGGCTGGATCGACACCTCGTTGCCCAGCCAGCCGCGCAGGTCGTCGCCGACCTTGGCCTGATCCACGAACAGCCGCGCCGAGCCATCCGCGTCAACGATGGCCTGGGCCAGGGGCAGGGGGGTCCGGGACACGTCGCCGCCCCTCACGTTGAAGAGCCAGGCGATGGAGGAGGGGGCCGTCACCACCGCGGCGTCGGCCCCGGCCTTGGCGATGACCTGGCCCACACGGGACCGCTTGGAGGCGCTCTCCTCGCCGGCATACTCCAGCGGATGGGGGGTGATACGCGCCTGGGGCTGGGGCGGCCGGTCCGCCCAGGCGGCGTCGATGGGATTGACCTCGACCGGCTTCAGCGAGGCGCCCGCGCGCTCGGCGGCGGCCTTCAGCTTGGCCAGGGCGTCGGGGCTGTGCAGGCGCGGGTCATAGCCGATGACCGAACCCTTGGCGGCCTCCTCGAGATAGGCGGCGACGCCGCCCTCGATCAGGTCGCGGATCTCGAACAGGTCGGGGTCCGTCTGGGCGCGCACCTGAATCGTGTAGCGCCCGTCGGTGAAGACGGCGGCGCGGTCCTGGAAGATCACCGCCGCGCCGGCCGAGCCGGTGAAGCCCGTCAGCCAGGCCAGGCGGTCGTTCGCCTCGGGCAGATATTCGTTCTGGTGCTCGTCCTCGTGGGGCACGAGCAGGCCGTCCAGGCCCTGGCGCCGCATTTCGGCGCGGACCAGCGGCAGATGACGCGCGCCGAAGGAGGGATCGGTGGTTTCGTTGAAGGTCTGTCTCATGGCCGCGAACCTAGACGCTGGCGCGGCCTCCGCAAGGCGCGGGACGACCTAAAATCCGCCGGACGCGGGCTCGGGCGTGGGCTCAGGCGTGGTGACCACGACCGTCGGCGGCTGGGCCGCGGCGCGCGCCTCGGCGGCGCGAGCCTCGCTGGCGGCGCGTTCAGCCTCGGCCTGGGCGCGGGCGGCGTCAGCCTGGGCCATGGCGGCGCCCTGCTGCGCGGCGGCCGTCTGGGCGCTCAAAGCCATGCGGTCGGCCTCGGCCTGGGACTGGATGGCGGCCACCTGGGCGGCGGCCAGGTCCGCTTCGTCGACCGTGTCGGCCCGTTCGCCCCGCGCGAACAGCAGCCACATGACGGTCAGCACGACCAGGACGCCGAGGATCCCGGCGATCCACCAGCCGAGATTGTCGTCGCGGACGACGACGGTTTCGGTGCGCTCCGTGAGGACGGGCTCCTCGACGATGACGGTGCGGTCGGGAGGCGGCAGGTCGGAATCGATGTGAGACATGGCTGAGCCTTTCGCGGTTCAGCCTCGAAACGGGGCCGGTTCGCGGCGGTTCCGCCGTTAACCCATCTTCTCCAGCACCAGGGCGCTCCAGGCGTCGCGGCGAATTCGCCTGTGCAGACGGAAGCCGCGCGACAGATAGGCCGCGGTGACCCGCCGCTCCTGACTGCGCAGCAGGCCCGACAGGATGGCCCAGCCCCCCGGCTTCAGCGCCGTGCGGATGTCCTGGGCCAGGGCCACCAGAGGCGGGGCCAGGATGTTGGCGAAGACCAGGTCGTAGGGGCCCTGGCCGCGCACCGCCGTGTGGTTGAGACCCGAGGCATGCACGAAGCGGGCGCGCGAGCCGTTGAGGGCCGCGTTCTCGTTGGCGATGCGGACGGACGGCCCGTCGATGTCGGTGCCGACGGCGACCTTCGAGCCGCTGAGGTCGGCGGCGATGGCCAGCAGCCCCGTGCCGGCCCCCACATCCAGCACCCGCTCGAAGCGCCGGCGCTTGAGCAGGTCGTCCAGCGCCAGCAGGCAACCGACCGTCGTCCCGTGGTGTCCGGTGCCGAAGGCGGCGCCCGCGTCGATGCGGAGGGGGATCGCGTTCGGCGGGACCCGGCCCTGGTCATGGGCGCCATAGACGAAGAAGCGGCCCGCCCGGACCGGCGGCAGGCCCGACAGGGACATGGCCAGCCAGTCCTCGTCGGCCAGGTCCTCCACCGCGACCGACAGGCCGCCCGCCTCGCGCAGGGTGGCGGCCACGCCGTCGGCCTCTTCTCGGCTGGTGGGGAAGGCGTCGATGCGCCAGACGCCGCGATCCTCATCTTCCTCGAGGATGGAGTAGGTGGCGCCCTCCAGGGCGGGATCGGCGTCCAGCCGCGCGGCGCCGGCCTCGGCCGCGGCGCGCGGGCCGCGTGCGATAATTTGAACGGCGGACTCTGACATTCGTAAAAGCTCGTTATGCTCCCGAATCGTCATCAGCGCGGGAGAGGGGGTAGTTCCGCCCGCATATACATCCGAGGGGTCGGCGAACACATGGCTAAGAGTCCGTCCAAGCCGAAGGCTGCGTCCACCACCGCCAAGCCGAAGGCCGCGTCCAAGTCCACCACCACCGCCAAGAAGCCTGCCGCCGCCAAGGCCGCAGCTCCGAAAGCCGCCGCCAAGCCGGCCGCCGCCCCCAAGGCGACGGCTGCGAAGGCCCCGGCTGTGAAGGCTGCGCCGAAGGCGACCGCCGCCAAGAAGCCGGCCGCGAAGGCGCCGGCCAAGGCCGCGGCGCCGAAGAAGGCTCCCGCCGCCAAGGCGGCTGCGCCCAAGGCCGCCGCGCCCAAGGCTGCGGCCCCCAAGGCTGCGGCGAAGAAGCCGGCGGTGAAGAAGGCCGCAGCGCCCAAGGCCGCGGCTCCCAAGGCCGCCAAGGCGCCGCTGTCGGGCTCGAACATTCCGCCGCGCCCCTCGGCTCCGTCCGCCGTGGCTCAGCCGACGGCCCAGGCCGCCCGCGCCGCCGCCACACCGCCGCCGCCGCCTGCGCCGCGCAAGAAGAGCTTCTTCGAGCGCCTGGGCGACGCCATCTTCGGCAAGCGCTAGTCGACCTCTCGCATCCGCGCGGCCAACAGCCGGTCGCGCGGATCGCCCGTGCCTTCCAGCCCCGCGATCGTGCCCGCGCGATCCGCGGGGCTTTTCTGTTGGGACAGTTTGCGCTTGGCCTCGACGTGTTCGAGCCGCACCTCGACGCCGACGATGCCGCGCATCAGCCGGTCGATGTAGTCGGCCGGCGCGTCGGACAGCCGCCACGGCTCGGCCTGGCCGGCCTCGTGCCGGTCCGACAGGCGCTCCAGCACCTCGGTCAGCCGATCCCGATCGTCGAACCATTCAATGCGGCCGCGCACATGGACGGCCTCGTAGTTCCAGGTGGGGACCTGGCGCCCGTCGACGGCCTTGGATGGGTACCAGTTGGGCGAGACGTAGGCCTCGGGCCCCGGCAGGACGACCAGCGCCTCGGTCGCGCCGTCGCGCCAGTGCGGGTTGGGCCGGGCGATGTGTCCCAAAAGCACGCCGCGCGCGCCGTCGCGCACCATGGGCAGATGCGTGGCGTTCAGCCCCTCGGCGCCCTGGGTAACCAGCAGAGCCAGCCGCGCCTGGTCGATGAGGGCGTCAATGATCTGGGGATCGTCTTCGCGGAAGAGGGGCGGCGTCCACATGCGCGAAAGGCCGCCCGCCCGTCAGGCCAGGTCTTCGCCGAGAATGGCCATCTCGAACAGGAAGGAGCCGTCCTCGTCCTCGTCCTCGTAGACGACGCCGATGAACTCGTCGTCGACGTACACCTCGGCGGAGTCCTTCTGCTTGGGGCGGGCCTTCAGCTGAATGCCGCCGGTGTTGAAGGTGCGCTTCAGGTGCGCCTCGATGCGCTTGATGTCGTCTTCGGTCACGGCGGGCCTCTTTCGTAAGTCGCGCGGACCCTAACGGCCCGAATGTCCGAGGGCAAACGCCTCAGATGACGAAATCGTACGCGCGCTCGTCCAGGGTGTGATCCATGGTCAGGGCCGGCGCGTCGCCGGCCGGGCAGTTGACCAGCCGCGCCGGCACGCCCGCGGCGGTGCAGCCGTCGGGCACCGGCTTCAGCACGACCGAGCCGGACGCGATCTTGGCGTGATCGCCGATGCGGATATTGCCCAGCACCTTGGCGCCCGCGCCCAGAAGCACGCCCTTGCCGATCTTGGGGTGGCGGTCGCCGCCCTTGGCGCCCGTGCCGCCCAGGGTGACGCCGTGCAGCATGGAGACGTCGTCGCCCACCTGGGCCGTCTCGCCGATGACGATGCCCGTGCCGTGGTCGAGCATCACGCCCGAGCCGATGCGCGCAGCCGGGTGAATATCCACCTGAAACAGCTCGGAGACCCGTGACTGGAAATGATAGGCGAGGGTGGCGCGGCCCTGACTCCACAGCAGGTGCGCCACGCGATGCGCCTGAAGGGCGAGGTAGCCCTTGAAGTAGAGGAAGGGCTGCAGCACGCCGTCGGTGGCCGGGTCGCGCGCCACGACCGCCTCCAGATCGCGCGCGGCCGAGGCGACGATCTCGGGCCGGTCCTTGTAGGCCGCGTCGCAGATCTCGCGCAGGGCCATCGGCCCCAGCTCCTCATCGGACAGCTTGCGCGCCAGCTGGAAGCTGAGGGCGCCGCTGAGATCGCGGTGCGACAGGATCACGGAGTGCAGCATCGAGGCCAGGCGCGGCTCGGACTGGGCGGCGGCCACGGCCTCGCGGCGGAGCCGATCCCAGACCGGATCCGCGCGCTCGACCAGCTCCAGGCGGTGAGACATGGCGAAGTGCTCCCTAGGCGGCGCGAAGGCCCGCCCCATCATATGGTCCCAGCGCGGCGATGCGCCACCCACGCTGGCGAAGACGGCGCTTCACCCCTAGGTGTAGGGCCGCGCCTGTTCGAGGTTTCTCTTGTCTGATCTTCTGCCCCGCACCGCCTTTGGCCAAGCCCTGCCGTCGCCGAAGGCCTCGGACGCCTGCATCCGGCGGCTGGCCCTGCGCCGCTCGGCCCCGGCCCAGGATCTGGCCCCGCCGGGGCCCAGCGCCGAACAGCTGGAGGCGATCCTGACCCTGGGCGCGCGCACGCCCGACCACGGCAAGCTGTTCCCCTGGCGGTTGGTGGTCCTGAGCCCCGAGCGCAAGGCCGACCTTGTCCAGAAGCTGGAGCCGCTGGCCGCGGATCAGGCGGATCCCACCAGGGCCCTGGCTGTGCTGGCCAAGTTCAGGAACCCGCCCTGCACGGTGCTTGTGATCTCCAGCCCGACCCCCGGCCACAAGGTGCCGGTATGGGAACAACAGCTGTCCGCCGGCGCCGTGTGCATGAACCTGCTGCACGCCGCCGACGCCTTTGGATTCTCGGCCAACTGGATCACCGACTGGTACGCCTATGACCCGCGCACGACACGCCTGTTCGGCGTTCGCGAAGGCGAGCAGGTGGCCGGCTTCATCCACGTGGGCACGGCGGCGAACCCATCGCTGGAACGGCCCCGGCCCGCTGTCGCCGACCTGGCGTCCGAAGCGAGTTAGTCCTGCCGCTGCCGGGGGCCGTAGACCTGGAGCATGGCCGGATAGCAGCGTGGGTTGCCGCGATAGGTCTCCAACTCGCCGCTACCGACGGCGTTACCCTGCGCGTCCAGGGATGGACCGGTGGTGGTCAGTCCGTCGTCACCTGAGAGGCCCACCGGGTTGCAGTGCCCCTGACGCATGATGGTGAGGGTCCAGTTGAACTGGCGGCCTTCCAGCGGCTGGTCGTCCACGCGGGTCACCCGGGCCTCTTCCATGGCCTGGCGGGCGGCGAAGGCGAACTCGGGCGTGGCGCCGCCGCCAAGCCGCTCAACGTCGCAGTTCAGACGCCCTCCCCTCAAGGTGGTGCAGCGAAGCTCGGCGCTGTAATCCTCCCCTGATCGCTGGCCGCGCATACTCCAGAGCTCCGCCATCTTTGGATTCCGAGTCCAGCGCAGCCCCGCTTCGGTCGGGTGGAAGCGCTCGGGCAGATCGCGCCCGTCCCAGTTGCCGAAGCTCACCCGAAAGCCGAATCGCCGCCCTTCCGGAGTTCCGCCATCGATCGTCCGGACCCGGGCGCGTTCGACCAGTTGCTCGGCCGCAGTGCTCCAGCGCGGATCAGCGTCGTCGGACTCCAGGGCCTGACAATCCAGAGCGCCTGCCGCATCGGGCTCGCAGGCCAGATCGACCCGAACCCGAGGCATCGGCTGAGACGTGGCGAACTCTCCTTGCACATTGCGTCCGTACAGGCGCTGCATTTGCCTCAGAGAGGGCATGCGCGCCCACGTCAGACCTACCTCGTCGTAAGTGGGCAGACCGTCAGCGGTCGGGGCCTGGGCAAGGGCGGCGGCGGCGATAAGCGCGAGCATGGCGTCCTCCTGAGTATCGGCTGTGGCGCCGAGATTTCAGGAGTCAGCAAGATCGGGCCACCCGGGCTGCGGCGAAGTTACGGTCTGCGGCGGTGAATTGGACCTGGGCGGGACAGGCGGTCCTAAGAGCGCGCCGGCTCCCACAGCTCGATGGGGTTGCCTTCGGGGTCGTAAATGCGGGCGAAACGGCCCACCTCCGGCGCGTCCCATTCCGCCTTGGTCAGAACCTCGATGCCCGCGGCTTTCAGGCTGGCCATGAGGCCGTCCAGATCATCCACACGCAGGTTGATCATGTGCTGCTTGTCGGCCGGAAAATAGTCGCTGTCGGCCTTGAAGGGCTGGAAGACGGTGGGTCCGGCCTGCTGGGTCCAGATCCACACGCCTTCGGGCGCGCCGACGCCGAGATGCTTCAGATACCACTCGCCCAGCGCCTTCGGGTCCTTTGCCCGAAAGAACAGGCCGCCGATGCCGGTGACCGCCATCCTCATCCCTCCCTCTCAGCCGCCGATCAGGGCCAGCCATTCGTCCTCGGTCAGCACCTTTACGCCATGCTTCTGGGCGTCGGCCAGCTTTGAGCCCGCGCCCGGTCCGGCCACCAGATAGTCAGTCTTCTTCGATACCGAGCCCGAGACCTTGGCGCCCAGGCTTTCGGCGCGAGCCTTGGCCTCGTCGCGGGTGAAGCGCTCCAGCGCGCCGGTGAAGACCACGGTCTTTCCGGCCACGGCGGTGTCGGTCTTGGGCCGCTCTGCGTCCTCGATCCTGTCGAGCTGGGCGACCAGGGCGTCGACCATGGCGCGGTTGTGCGGCTCCCGGAAAAAGAGGGCGAGCGCCCGGGCCGCCACGGGGCCGACACCGGACACGCCCGCGATCTGGTTCAGGGCGTCGGAGGGACCCTCCTCGCGGGCGACGCGGGCCAGTTCGACCAAGCCGGACCAGTCCTCGATCAGGCTCGCCAGCCCACGCCGGGATGGGGCGGCGAGGCCCGGCAGGCCCAGGGCGATCTTCTGATCCAACGGCGCCTCGGGCCAGGGATCGGCGGGCGACAGGTTCGCCTCGGCCAGCGCAGCCACGACGCGGGGCGAAACGGCGTGAGCGTCCGCCAGACGCTCCCAGGCCTCGGACGGCACGCCTTCCGACGCCGCGACGCAGGCGGTCTCGAAGGCGGTCCAGCTTTCGAAGGCGCGCGCCAGAACCAGAGAGGTCTGCTCGCCGATGTCGCGCACGCCCATGCCGTAGATGAAGCGATCCAGGCTGATGGTGCGGCGGGCGTCGATGCCCTCGACGAGGTTCTTCACGCTGGTCTCGCCGTAGCCTTCCTCCTGGCGAAGCTGGGCCAGCCGGTCCTCGTCGCGGGCCAGGCTGAAGATGTCGGCGGGCTCGTTGATCCAGCCGCGCTCCACGAAGGCGGCGATCTGCTTTTCCCCAAGACCTTCAATATCGAAGGCGCGGCGGCTGGCGAAGTGCTTGAGGTGTTCGATCTTCTGGAAGGGACAGGCCAGCTCGCCGGTGCAGCGGCGCACGACAGACTCGACGCCCGAGGCGGTGGTCTCCTTGACCAGGGCCGTCTTCAGCGGACAGGCGCAGGTCTGGGGGAATGCGTAGGGCGCGCTGCGGCCAGGCCGGTCGGCATCCACCACGCCCAGGATCTGGGGGATGACGTCGCCCGCGCGCTGCAGGGTGACGGTGTCGCCGATCCGCACGTCCAGCCGGGCGATCTCGTCGGCGTTGTGCAGGGTGGCGTTGCGGACCACGACGCCACCGACGGTGACGGGATGCAGGCGCGCCACGGGGGTGTGACTGCCGGTGCGGCCTACCTGGATGTCGATGCCCTCCAGCACCGTCTGGGCCTGCTGGGCCGGGAACTTGTGGGCGATGGCCCAGCGCGGGCTGCGCGCCACGAAGCCCAGCCGCTGCTGCCAGTCCAGGCGGTCCACCTTGTAGACGACGCCGTCGATGTCATAGCCGAGCCCCGCCCGGTCGGTCTGGAGCTGTTCGTACAGACCAAGCAGCCCGCCTGCGTCCTCGACCCGGCGCGACCGCTGATTGACCCGGAAACCCCATGCCTTCAGCGCCTGTAGCGCGCCCCACTGAGTGTCGGCGAAGTCGGTGCTGCGTTCGCCCCAGGCGTAGGCGAAAAAGCGCAAGGGACGTTTGGCCGTGATGGCAGGGTCCTTCTGGCGCAGGGAGCCGGCGGCGAAGTTGCGGGGATTGGCGTAGGTGCGCGTGCCCGTCGCCTCAGCCGCGCGGTTGAAGGCGTCGAAGGCGTCATTGGGCGCATAGACCTCGCCCCTTATCTCGATGACCTCGGGGCAATCCTCGCCCGCAAGCCGATTAGGAATATCGGCGATGGTGCGCAGGTTGGCGGTCACGTCCTCGCCGGTGCGGCCGTCGCCGCGCGTGGCGCCTTGAACAAAGACGCCCTTTTCGTACCGCAGGCTGGCGGACAGGCCGTCTATCTTGGGCTCGGCCACGAAGGCGACGGGCTCCGCCTCGTCCAGCTTTAGAAAGCGTCGGATGCGGGCGACGAAGTCGGCCACCTCGGCGGCGTCAAAGGCGTTGTCCAGGCTCAGCATCGGCACGCCGTGCTTGACCGGTGCGAACTGGCTGGAGACCTCGGCGCCCACCTTCAGGCTGGGGCTGTCCGGACGGATCAGATCGGGAAAGCGCGCCTCGATGGCGGCGTTGCGCGCCTTCAGCGCATCGTATTCGGCGTCCGAGACCTCGGGCGTGTCCTGCTGGTGATAGAGGACGTCGTGCCTGGCCAGCTCGTGGGCCAGGCGGGCCAGCTCCTCGCGGGCCTGATCTTCGGTCAGCGCATCAACGGGTGTCTCGGCCATGGCGACCGTCTAGCGCGGCGCGGTCAGCCCTTGAAGCCGTCCTCTTTCAGGAAGGCCGCTTCTTCCGGCGTGGTGGCCCGGCCCAGCACGGCGTTGCGGTGCGGAAAGCGGCCGAAGCGGGCGATGACGCCGTGGTGATGCTCGGCCCAACGGTCGGACGGGTCGCGGTCCATGGCCTGGAACAGCTTGAGGGACTGCTCCTGATCGGCCAGGTCCTCCGAGTGCTGGAAGGGCATGTAGCAGAAACGGCGGATGTCGCCCTCGATCTGCTGGTCATGACCGGCTTCAACCGCGCGGCGGGCGAACTGCAGCGCCAGGGGGTCGGTGGCGAACTGGTGCGCCGTGCCGCGATAGACGTTGCGCGGGATCTGATCGAGCAGGATCAGAAGCGCCAGCGAGCCCTCGGCCGTCTCGGCCCAGGCGTCGAGCTCGCGCGCGGCGGCGGCCAGGTGGGCGTCCAGCATGTGAGTGATGCAGGCGGCGTCAAAGGCGTCATTCTTGGCGTACCACTTGTCGGGGCCAGCCGCTTTCCAGAAGCCGACGACGTCGGATGGGTTAAGGTCGGTGGTCATGAGCGGAGACCTAAGCATGCCCCTGCCCGTTTTCCATGACCGCGACTGCGACCTGTCGATTATCCGCGGCAAGCGGGTGGCGGTGATCGGCTATGGCAGCCAGGGCCGGACTCATGCGCTGAACCTGCGCGACTCAGGCGTGGCCGACATCATGGTCGGGCTGAAGGCCGGGTCGAAGACGCGCGCCGTGGCCGAGGCTGACGGCTTTCAGGTGCTGACGGCGGGTCAGGCCGCAGCGGGGGCGGACGTCATCGCCGTGCTGACCTCTGACGAGGCGCATCGAGATTTGTGGCGCGACGAGCTTGAGCCCAATGCGAGGCCCGGCGCGGCCCTGATCTTCGCCCATGGCCTGTCGGTGAACTTCGGGCTGGTGGCGCCGGGGCCGGAACTGGACGTGATCCTGGCCTCACCGAAAGGAATCGGGCCGCGCATCCGCGATCTCTATGTGGAGGGGCAGGGGGTCTTCTGCCTGTTCGGCGTGCATCAGGACGCCACGGGCGGCGCCCATGCGCTAGGCCTGTCCTACGCCGCGGCCCTGGGCTGTGGGCGCAAGGGCATTCTGGAGACCAGCTTCAAGGCCGAGTGCGAGAGCGACCTGTTCGCCGAGCAGGTGGTGCTGTGCGGGGGCGTGCCCGAGATCGTCCGCGCCGCCTTCGACAAGCTGGTCGCGGCGGGATACCCGCCCGAGGTGGCCTGGTTCGAGACCTTCTACGAGCTGAAGCTGGTCACCGACCTGATGGTCGCGCGCGGCATGGCCGGGGCCTTCGAGCGCATTTCCAACACGGCGGAGTACGGCGCCTATCTGACCGGGCCGCGCGTGGTGGGCGATGAGGCCAGGGCCGCCATGGATCAGGTCATGGCCGAGGTGCGCAGCGGGGACTTCGTGCGCCGGCTGATGGCCGACTATGACGCGGGGTCGCCCGACCTGATGCGCCTGCGCCAGGCCTTTGCGGACCATCCCATCGAGGCAGCCACCAGGCGGCTGGAGGACGTGGCCAAGGACGCCGGCTGAAGTCCAAAAAGTTCGGATCACGCGGGTTGGCGATCCGCAGGCTGGTGAGCCCCGTAACAGGGAGGAAACCTGGGGGGCGGCATGGCGCAATTCTGGAAGAGACTGCTGGGGGCGTTCACCACCCTCCTGGGGGCGCCGCTCGCGGTCGCAGGTTGCGCAACCTTGGAGCCGGCCACCCCTGCAGACCTGGCGATCAGCGACGTCCACGTCGTCGATGTGCGCTCCGGCGAGGTGCGATACGGCCAGACCATCCTGATCCGCGATAGCCGCATCGTCTCGATCCGTCGCAATCAAGCGAGTCGGCCGGCCGCCGAGATCGTTGTGGACGGCGATGGAGCCTACGCCATCCCGGGTCTGTGGGACGCGCACGTTCACATCCTGCAGAATGACGGCGCGAACGAACTCCGACGAGTAGGGCCGGCCTTCCTGTCCTATGGCGTCACCCATGTGCGGGACATGGGCTCTTCACCCGCCGCGCGGGCGGCGCTGCGCGAGCTCCCAGAGGACGCGCCGCATGTGATTGGGGCGGGCCCGGCTTTCTGGACCTTCGAGCTACCCTATGGCGACAAGGCCCAGCAGCGCATCGTGCGCAACGCCGCCGAGACAGAGGCTGCCGTGGCCGAGGCGGCGGCGGCAGGCGCTGACTTCATCAAGGTCTATGCCGGGTTCGAACCTGGGCGTCTGCGAGAGCTGGCGACGGTCGCCCGGCGCCATGGCTTGCGGATCGCCGGTCACGCCCAGCCCGGCGCCCCGATCGACGAGCAGGCGCGGCTGGGGTTGTCCACGGTTGAGCACGTGGAGTTTGGGACCTTCCTGGGCTGCGGCCCCGACCCTGAAGCCTATTTCAACCGCACCATCGCTTCGCGCTATCAGAACTCAGGCGAGAGCGTGCCGGCCATCTACACGGCCTTCGCGGCCGCCGTGGATCGCGAGGCCTGCGTGGCCATGTGGCGCCGCGCCGCCGAAGCGGGCTTGGCCATGACGCCCACCTTGATCGCAACGGCCCTGCCTCCGGAGCGGGCGCGTCGCCTGCTGGCGGAGACGCCTGAGGGTTTGCAGGCGGACCTCTGTAACACCTATCTCCAGCCCTATGCCGCGCCAGACGCGGAGGCGGAGCAGGCCTACGTCCAGGCGGGCAGGTTCCTGTTCTCCATGGTGCATGAGGCGGGGGTCCCCCTGCTGGCGGGCACCGACACCCCCATCTTCTGTTCGGCGCCGGCCTCGTCCTACGCGGTCGAGTTGTCGCTTCTTTCGGAGTTCGGCCTGTCGAACCTGGAGGTCCTTCAGGCGGCGACTCTGACCCCGGCCCGTGTGTTCGGATTTGGAGACCGGCTTGGGGTGCTGGAGGCCGGCAAGGAGGCCGATCTGGTGCTTCTGAGCGCCAATCCGCTCGAGACCGTCGCCGCCTATGCTCGGCCGGTGGGGGTCTACACGCGGGGACGGTGGCGGGACGAGGCGGAATTGGTGCGGATGCGGCGCGTGCCGCCCCCGGCTTCTTCATCGAGCGCGACTTAGTCCCAGCCCAGCGCTGCCTCGCCGCGGAGGATCGCCTCGGCTTCGGGCGTGTGCTTGCCGCCAGAGCGATCGTGAAGGACCAGCGGCGGCAGCAGGCGCAGCGGCGCCTTGCCCGACTTGATCGCCAGCACCAGGACGCGTTTGGCAGGCTCATCAGCGTATGCGTGGACCGGTCGGACGGCGAAGGAGCCGCACTTTTCGGCCAGGCCCGACAGGATATCGCCCAGCCGGTCTGCGCGGTGGACGATGACCAGCCGGCCGTTCTGCTTCACCGCCTTGAGCATGAAGGCCAGCCAAGGGCGCAGGCCCTCATCGGCGATCCAGGCTGAGCGGCGCGCCGGGGCCGGGCCGCGAATGGCCGCCTCGCCGTCGAAGAAGGGCGGGTTGGTCAGCACCCAGTCGAAGGGCGCGCGCTCAAGCGCCGTGAAGGGGCGGAAGGCGTCGCCGGTCAGGGCCTCGAGGCGGCCCTCCATCCCGTTGAGGGCCGCATTGGCCTGGCTGAGAGCGGCCAGGGCCGGCTCGCGCTCCAGCCCCGTCAGCTGCACCTCGGGCCTGCGCGCCGCCAACTGGACCAGCACGGCTCCGGCGCCCGAGCCCACGTCGAGCACCCGCTCGCCGGGCGCGGCCGGACATGCGGCGGCCAGGAGGGCGGCGTCCATGCCGGCGCGATAGCCGCCCTTCGGCTGATCCAGCAGGACCCGGCCGCCCAGCAGCCGATCACGCGAGAACGCGTTAACGGATGGCGCTTGATCGGCTTGACCCATAAAAGGCGCCTAACCATTGTGCCGCCGTTCCGCAAGCGGCCCCCGATCCGGGGCTGTGCGCGTTCTGGAGTCTCCTCGCCTTGTCAGCCGTCGCCGCCCCGATCGCCAATCCAGCCGCCGACCTGGAGCCGGTGCTGGCGCTGACCGCCAAGGACATGGCGCGGGTCGACGCCCTGATCCTGGACCGGATGCAGAGCGAGGTGGAGATCATCCCGGCCCTGGCCCGGCACCTCATTTCGGCGGGCGGCAAGCGCCTGCGGCCCATGGTGACCGTGGCGGCCGCGCGGGCCTGCGGGACCGGCAACGACAATCACCTGAAGCTGGCGGCGGCGGTGGAGTTCATCCACGCGGCCACGCTGCTGCACGACGATATTGTGGACGGCTCGTCGCTTCGGCGCGGCAAGCCGGCGGCCCACCTGATCTGGGGGGCGGCCTCAAGCGTGCTGGTGGGCGATTTCCTGTTCACCCGCTCCTTTGAGCTGATGGTGGAGACCGGCAGCCTGAAGGCCCTGCGCAGCCTGGCCCGCGCCTCGTCGGTGATCGCCGAGGGCGAGGTGCTGCAGTTGACCCGAGCGCACGACATCGAGCTGCCGCGCGAGGTCTATCTGGAGATCATCGGCGCCAAGACGGCCGAGCTGTTCGCCGCCGCCGCCGAGTCCGGAGCCATCGCGGCCGTGGCCCCGCCGGAGCGGGTGCGGGCGCTGCGCGACTACGGCAGGCATCTGGGTCTGGCCTTCCAGCTGGTGGATGACGCCCTCGACTACGAGGCCGAGGCCGCAGCGCTCGGCAAGAACGCCGGGGACGACTTCCGCGAGGGCAAGGTGACCCTGCCGCTGTTGCTGGCCATCGCCGCCACGCCCGAGGAGGGCGAGTTCTGGCGGCGCACCATCCAGCGCCGGGAGCAGACGGAGGAGGACTTCGCGCGGGCCAAGGCGCTGTTGGATCAGACGGGCGCGGTCGCAGCCACCCTGGACGAGGCGCGCGCCCACGCCGAGGCGGCCAAGGCGGCGCTGCTCGGCTTCGACGGACCGTGGCGGTCGGCGCTGGAGCGGCTGGCGGATTTCTCCGTGGCCCGCGGGAGTTAGGCGGGCGCCAGTCTGCGCCGCGCGGCGAACCATCCTGCGGACAGGGCGGCGACCACGACGATCAGCGCGAGCAGGCTCCAGCCCGGCGCGAAACGGTCGACGGCGTAGCCCAGCAGGCCGCTGATCCCGCACAGGCCCCAGACGCGCCAGGCCAGGGCGCCGGCGGATCGGCCCGTATTGGTCAGCCACAGCTGGTACAGATGCTCACGGTGCGCCTGGGCCAGGTTGGCCCTGGCCTTAGCCCGCGCGAGTAGCGTCAGCAGCACGTCGGTCAGCAGGGGCGCGGCGGCGAACACCGCCAGATAGGGGCTGGCCACGGCCACCGGTGATCCGGTGATCAGCACCGCGCCGCCGCCGATCAGGAAGGCTGAGAACAGCGCGCCGGCATCGCCCTGAAACAGGCGGCGCCCCGGGTGGTTCAGCGGCAGGAAGGCCAGGTTGGCGACGAAACCGGCCAGCAGCAGGAAGGCGATCAGCGGCCAGGGCGCGCCCGCCAGGGCCAGGATGAACAGGGCGATGGCCTGGGCGCCCGGCGCCAGACCGTCCGAGCCGTCCATGAAGTTGTAGACGTTGACGATGGTCACCAGCCACAGAACCGTGCCCGCGCCGCCGATCCAGGGGCCCAGCTGGAGCTCGACGCCCGGCAGGATCGGCAGGGCCTCGACCCGGCCGACGAAGATCACGAACAGCACCGCGATCAGCAGCTGGACGCCCAGCTTGGCGGCGAAACCCAGATCGATGACGTCGTCCAGGGCGCCATAGACGCCAAGGGCGCCTGCGCAGGCCAGCAGCAGGGCCGCCTGATGCCAGCCGGGGGCCCACGGCTCGGTCAGCCCAAAGGTGAGCAGGCCGATCGCCGTCGCCGTCATCACGGCCAGTCCGCCGGAGGTGGGTGTGGGATGCAGGTGAAGACCCCGCGCCCGCGGCGCGTCCACGGGCCCGCAGACGCTGAGCACCCCGGCCAGGGCGGCCGAGACGAGCGCGGTCAGAACGGCGGCGAAGACCACTGGCGAAGCGCCTCAGGCCAGGCCGGCGCAGAAGCGCTGGATGCGCTCGCAGGCGTCCTCCAGCACTTCGGTCGAGGTGGCGTAGGAGACCCGGAAGAAGGGCGACAACCCAAAGGCGGCGCCATGGACCACGGCGACGCCCTCCTTCTCGAGCAGCTGCTCGACGAAGACCTGATCGTTCTCGATCACCACGCCGTCTTGCGTCTTGCGCCCGATCAGGTCCTCGATGGACGGATAGACATAGAAGGCCCCCTGGGGCGTGGCGCATTTCAGGCCGCGCGCCTGGTTGAGCATTGAGACCACGAGGTCGCGCCGCTGGCGGAACACCTCGGCGCGCTCGGCGATGAAGTCCTGCGGGCCGGTGAGGGCCTCGACCGCCGCCCATTGGGCGATGGAGCAGGGGTTGGAGGTGGTCTGACCCTCCGCCTTGCGCATCAGGTCGATCAGCGCCTTGGGCCCGCCGGCGTAGCCGATGCGCCAACCGGTCATGGCGTAGGCCTTGGAGACGCCGTTCACCGTCAGCGTGCGGTCGTAGAGCTGGGGCGCGGCCTGGACCAGGGTCGTGAACTCGAAGCCGTCGTAGACCAGGTGCTCGTACATGTCGTCGGTCATCACCCAGACGTGGGGGTGACGCTCCAGCACGGCGCCCAGAGCGGCCAGCTCCTGCCGCGAATAGGCGGCGCCGGTGGGGTTGGACGGCGAGTTGAGGATCAGCCAACGCGTGCGAGGCGTGATCGCCGCCTCCAGCACCTCGGGACGCAGCTTGAAGCCGTCCTCGGCCTTGCCCACGATCTCGACCGGCTCGCCGCCGGCCAGCAGCACCATGTCCGGATAGGACACCCAGTAGGGCGCGGGCACGATCACCTGGTCGCCCGGCGACAGGGTGGCCAGCAGGGCGTTGAACAGCACGGCCTTGCCGCCCGGCGCCACGTGGATCTGGTTGGTGGCGTAGTCCAGGCCGTTTTCGCGTTTGAACTTGGCCGAGACGGCGGCCTTCAGCTCGGGGATGCCGTCCACGTCGGTGTACTTGGTCTCGCCCCGGCGGATGGCGGCGATGGCCGCTTCCTTGACGTTGTCGGGCGTGTCGAAGTCCGGCTCGCCCGATCCCAAGGAGATGATGTCGCGTCCCTGGCGGGCCAGCTCGCGCGCCTTGGCCGAGGCGGCCAGGGTGGGCGAGGGCTTCACCCGCGAGAGGGCGGCGGATTGGAGACTCATGGGCGTGTCCCGGAAACTGCGCGGCGAGGTTTACGCAAGCGGACGGGTTGAGGCAACGAAGCGGCGCCTCCCCAATCCGCACGTCGGCGTGTAAGGGCGGGGGCGATGCTGTATCGCTTTCGCGCCTTCTTCCACGAGATGGACACCCGCCGCTGGCGCGCCGCAGCGGCGACGGCGGTCATCCTGATCGGCCTGACCGCCGTGTTCCTGGTGGGCAAGGCGGGGATCGGCCCGGACGTGGAGGCGCGGGTCGAGGGCTGGCTGGCCGGGTTCGCCGGCAGTCCCTGGGCCCTGGTGGTGACGATCCTGCTGTTCACCCTGACCGCCTTCATAGGCGCGCCCCAGTTCCTGCTGATCGCGGCCTGCGTGGTGGCGTTCGGGCCCTGGCTGGGCTTCACCTATGCCTGGGTGGCGACCATCGTCTCGGCGGCCGTGACCTATTATGTGGGGCGGCTGGCTGGCGGGCGGTTCCTCGACCGGCTGGGAGGGCGCACCGTGGGGCGCCTGCGCGGATTCGTCAGCGATAACGCCTTCTCCTCCAGCTTCATCATCCGCAATGTGCCGAGCGCGCCGTTCATCGTCGTGAACATGGCTTTCGGCGCGGCCCGTGCGCCCCTGCTGGCCTTTCTGGCCGGGTGCGCCCTGGGGTCGATCCCGAAGACGGCCCTGATCGCCTTTTTCGGCGGCTCGGTCATGACGGCGGTCGAGGGCGACGGCGTCTGGAGCTCGGCCATTCTGGCCGGCATCGGTTTCCTGGCGCTGGCGGTCTCGCTCGGCTTCCGCGAATGGATGAAGCGGCGCCGTCAGCGCTACGGCGACTTCGACCCAAATACTGAAACCTGATCGGTTGCGGTTGGAAAACCTCTCCCCATCTGAGCGTTCCCACGCCAGCCAAAGGAGACCTTTCCGATGCCCACGCTCTACTACTCGCCCGGCGCCTGCGCCCTCGCCTCGCATATCGCCATGGAGGAGGCGGGCGCGCCCTACGACCTGAAGAAGATCGATCTGCGCGCCGGCGAGCAGCGGACGCCCGAGTATCTGGCCGTCAATCCGAAGGGGTCGACGCCCGCCCTTGCCACGGCCGAAGGCAATTTGTCCGAGAACGTGGCCATTCTGGCCTACATCGCGCGCAGTCATCCCGGGAAAGACCTGGCGCCGGAAGATCCGTGGGGCTTCGCCCAGTTCGTGTCCTTCAACGCCTATCTGGGAGGCTCGGTGCACCCGGCGCTGGGCAAGGTGCTGTTCTCGCGCCCGCCCCTGGAGGGCCAGGCCAAGACCGACGCCACCGAGCTGGCGCTCTCCAAGCTGGACATGGTCGAGACCCATCTGATGAAGGAGCCGTGGGCGCTGGGCGACTGGAGCCTGTCCGACGGCTATCTCTACGTCTTTGAACGCTGGGCCTTTTCGGCCGGCCTGCTGGACAAGGCGCGCTTCCCCAAGCTGAACGCTCACCTGAAGGCGGTGCAGGCGCGCCCGGCTGTCCAGCGCGTGCTGAAGGTCGAAGGGCTGGAGCCCCTTTAACCGCCCCTTTCCCGCCATAAAGGGCGGCCCCTGCGGCGCATGGACCGCAGGGGCTCCATGCCCCTTGAAATCCTAAGCCGGGACGGGCAAACCGCGTCATCCGTCTGCGAGCGAGCGGCGGCCTGAAGATTCCCCTCCAAAGGCCTGATCGATCATCGCGGCTCGGCCCTCAGGCCCCAAGACCCCACGGTTCCCGCCCCCATGCTCGGTTCTCTCTTCGGCGCCATCTCGAACGATATCGCCATCGACCTCGGCACCGCCAACACGCTCATCTACATGAAGGGCAAAGGCATTGTGCTCAACGAACCGTCGGTGGTGGCGCTGAGAAACGTCGGCGGCCGCAAGGTCGTCCACGCCGTGGGCATCGAGGCCAAGCAGATGCTGGGCCGCACGCCGGGCCACATGGAAGCCATCCGCCCCATGCGCGACGGGGTCATCGCCGACTTCGAAGTCGCCGAGGAGATGATCAAGCACTTCATCCGCAAGGTCCATAACCGCAAGGGTTTCGTGAACCCCAAGGTGATCGTGTGCGTGCCGTCGGGCGCCACGGCGGTGGAGCGCCGCGCCATCAACGATTCGTGCCTGAACGCCTCGGCCCGTCGCGTCGGCCTGATCGACGAGCCCATGGCGGCCGCCATCGGCGCAGGCTTGCCGATCCATGAGCCGACCGGTTCGATGGTGGTGGATATCGGCGGCGGCACCACCGAGGTGGCCGTGCTGTCCCTGTCGGGCATCGTCTATTCGCGCAGCGTCCGCGTCGGCGGCGACAAGATGGACGACAGCATCATCAGCTACATGCGCCGCAACCATAACCTGCTGATCGGCGAGACCACCGCCGAGCGCATCAAGAAGGACATCGGCACCGCCCGCGTCCCGCCGGATGGCGAGGGCCTGTCCATCGAGGTCAAGGGCCGTGATCTGATGCAGGGCGTGCCCCGCGAGGTGCGCATCTCCGAGCGTCAGGCCGCCGAGGCCCTGGCCGAGCCGGTGTCGCAGATCATAGAAGCGGTGAAGGTCGCCCTGGAGGCGACGCCGCCGGAACTGGCCGCCGACATCGCCGACAAGGGCATCATGCTGACGGGCGGCGGCGCGTTGCTGCGCGGCCTGGACGCCGAGATCCGCGACCAGACGGGCCTGCCGGTCTCGGTCGCCGACGATCCGCTGTCCTGCGTGGCCATCGGCTGCGGCCGCGTGCTGGAGCACCCGCGCTGGATGAAGGGCGTGCTGGACGCCACCCTGCCCTAGGGCGGCGACTCAGGGCCTTATGCGTCATCGGTGGCCGGGCCGCGCCTGGCGTAAGGGTTCGCGGCGGGTCGACATTCTTCGGGGAGGGGCGCCTTGGCGTTCCGCGACGGTCCGTTCGAGAAACTGAGAGTGCCGCTGACCTGGGCGGCGGCGCTGGCGCTGATCGTCGCCATCGTGGGAGCCATCGTGCTCCTGATCGCCGACCGCCGCGCCGGCGAGGACGGCGACGGATATGGCGCCGTGCGCGAGAGCTTTGACCGCGTGGCCGCGCCGGTGGGCGGGGTCTTCGCCGCGCCCGTGCGCTGGATCGGGCAGGGCGCAGACTTTGTCGACGACTACTTCTTCGCCGTGTCGGAGAACCGCCGGCTGAAGGCGCGCCTGGCCGAGCTGGAAGCCACGCGCGACGCCAACATCGCTCTGCTAAACGTCAATCGGCGCTATCAGGCCATGCTGGGCATTCGGGTCGAGCCCCCCGTGCCGGCGGTGCATGCCCGTTCCGTCTCCGAAAGCCGGGGCGCCTTCGTCAACGCCCGGCTGATCGACGTGGGATCGCGCCGGGGCGTGAAGATCGGAAATCCCGTCATCAACGAGCACGGCCTCGTCGGCCGGGTCGTCGGAACCACGCCCTCTGTCAGTCGTGTGCTTCTACTGACGGATGTGGCCAGCCGCACGCCGGTTCTCGTAGACCGCACTGACGCCCGCGCCATCCTGACCGGCGACGGCAGCGGCAATCCACGCCTGGAGTTCATTCGCGGCCAGGACGCCGTGCGCGTGGGGGACCGCATCCTCAGTTCGGGCGACGGCGGCAGCTTCCCGCGCGGCCTGCCCATCGGCGTTGCTGCGCGGGGCATCGACGGGACCTGGCGGGTGAAACTGTTCTCCGACCGGGGCGCCATGGATTTCGTGCGCGTCCTGCTGTTCGAGGACTTCTCGCAGCTGGTGGACCGCCGTGCGCTCGACGCCGCGCCCCTGGCCGGAGCGGACACGGCGCCGCCGCCGAACGCGCCGGCCGCTCCGACCCAGCCGGCGCCGCAAACCGCGGCCCGGCCAGAGGCCTCGCCCGCCCAGCCTGCCTCGCCCCAGCCTCCGCCTCAGCCCCAAGAGGGGGCCGGCTGATGCCGCGGCCCGCGCCCGTCCGCGTGGTGGGACCGCTCAGCTGGATCGTCTGGCCCACCCTGATCGCCCTGGCGGTCACGATTGTCCTGGGCACGCCGATCAAACTGTTCCGCCTGTCTCCGCCAGAGCCGGTGATCCCGCTGGTGCTGGCCTTCGCTTGGCCCCTCATCCGTCCGTCGGTGCTGGCGCCCCTGGCCCTGTTCGCGGCCGGGCTGTTCCTGGACCTGTTCTGGGGCGGACCAACGGGGCTGTGGCCGTTGGCCCTGCTGGCCGTCTATGGGCTGACCCTGTTCGCACGCAACTTCATCGTCGGCCAGGAAAGACGGGTCCTGTTCGCGTGGTACGTCGGCGGCGTGCTGCTGGCCTATCTGATCGTTTATGTCGCAGTCGCGGTGCAGGCCCAGAACGCCCCCAGCGTGATAGCCTTGGTCTTCGGCATCCTGCCGACGATACTGTTGTTTCCGGCCGCCAACTGGATGATCGAGACCTTCGACGACGGCGACATGCGCTTCCGATGAGCAGCGAACCCTCGATCTTCTTCTCGGATGTAAACGAGCGCCAGGGCTCGTTCCTGCGGCGGACCTTCCTGCTGGGCGGGGCCACGGTGCTGGGCCTGGCCGCCCTGTCGACGCGTCTGGGCCAGCTGCAGATCGTTCAGGCGCGCGAGTACTCGACCCTCTCCAGCAACAACCAGTTCAACTTCCGCCTGACGCCGCCCCCGCGCGGGCGAATCGTCGACCGCAACGGTGTCACCCTGGCCGGCAACCGGCCCAGCTTCCGCGTGCTGGTCGTGCGCGACGAGACCCGCGACCTGGACGAGACCCTCGACCTGCTGGGCCGGCTGTTGCCCGACACGCTGGAGCGGCGCCGCTCCATCATCCGTGAAGTGAACGCGGCCCCCCGGTTCGTGCCGGTGCCGGTGAAGTCCGACCTGTCCTGGGAGGAGTTCGCCCGCGTCAACGTCTATGCGCCCGAACTGCCCGGCGTCATGGCCGACATGAACGAGGCGCGGTTCTATCCCTTCGGCGGCGCCTTCGCCCACGTCATCGGCTATGTGGCCAAGCCCAACGACCGCGACATCCAGGCCTATCGCGATCGGGGCGAGGAGATCGATCCGATCCTCTATCACCCCGGTTTCCGCGTGGGCCGCCAGGGGGTGGAGCGGACCTTCGACGAGCAGCTGCGGGGCGAGCCCGGCGGTCAGCGGGTCGAGGTCGATGCGCGCGGCCGCGTCGTGGGCGAGGACGTGGGCGGGTCGCGTCCCGCCGTGCCCGGCCAGGATGTAGTGCTGACCCTGGACGCCGACATCCAGAACCGCGCGCTGGAGGTCTTCGGCGAGGAGGCGGGCGGCGCCGTCGTCATGGACATCCGCAACGGCGACGTCCTGGCCATGGTTTCGGCGCCTTCGTTCGATCCCAACCTGTTCGTCAGCGGCGTGCCGTCCCGGATCTATCGCGCGCTGGCGGACTACGAGCGCAAGCCGCTGCTGGACAAGGCGATCTACGGCACCTTCCCGCCGGGTTCGACCTTCAAGATGACCACGGCCCTGGCCCTGCTGGACGCCGGCATCGACCCCAGCGAACGCGTCGTCTGCACGGGCGGCTATCGGTACGGCAATCGCACCTTCCGCTGCTGGAAGGCCGGCGGGCACGGTCCGCAGGACATGCACAACGCCATCAAGAACTCGTGCGACACGTACTTCTACCACCTGTGCAACCGCGCCGGCGTCGATCGCATCGCGCGCGTCGCCGAAAGCCTGGGGTTCGGCCACACCTACGAGATCGGCATCGCCGGCCAGTCGGCGGGCATCGTGCCGTCGACCCGCTGGAAGCGCGAATACACGGAGGCGACCCGTTGGGAGGATGATCCCAACTGGTATCCCGGCGAGACGCTGTCCGTGGCCATCGGTCAGGGCGCGCTGGCGGTGAACGCCCTGCAACTGGCGGTCATGACCTCGCGCCTGGCCAACGGCCGCAAGGCGATCATGCCGCGCCTGGTGAAGTCCGTAGGCGGGGTCGAGCGGCCGTCCGGCGCCGCCGTGCCCGACCTGCCCTTCAGCCGCGAGCACCTGGACATTGTGCGCAACGGCATGGCGGCCGTGGCCAATGACGTGACGGGCACCGCCTATCGCAACAGCCAGCTTGGCCTGGGCGACATCCTGATGGCCGGCAAGACCGGCACGGCCCAGTCGCGCGACTATCGGGCGGGCGAGTCCCGTGGCCCGCGCAACGCAATCTGGAACCGCCGCGACCACGCCCTGTTCGTGGCCTTCGCGCCGCACGACGCGCCGCGCTACGCCGTGGCTCTGATCATTCAGCATGCGCCCGTGGGCGGCTCGGCCGACGCAGCGCCTCGCGCGCGTGAGATCATGAAGGTGGCGCTGCTCAAGGATCCCGACATGCGTTCGCGCATCGAGCGGCCCCTGCCGCCCCCGCCGGCCGCGGAGGCCACGGGCGAAGAGCCGGACAACTTCGGCGCCGCGTCCACGCCGCCCGCCGCAACCCAGTCGGCGGCGCCGGCCCAAACCGCAGCGCCGCAACCCGCCGCCCCGTCGCAGGAGGGCCCACAGTGACCGCCTCGGCCCTGACCCGTCCCGGCGAACGCGACCGGCTGCCTGTCAAGATCGCCCAGCTGGACTGGCGCCTGGCGGGCCTGGTGGCCGTCATCGCCCTGGTCGGCGCGGCCATGCTGTGGTCCGTGGCCGGCGGCTCGTGGGAGCCGTGGGCCGGCAATCACCTGACGCGCTTCAGCGTCTTCTTCGTGATGATGATGGTGTTGGCCCTGGTCGATCTGCGCTGGTGGTACGCCATGGCCTATCCGGTCTACGGGGCGGGCCTGCTGCTGCTCGTTGCGGTGGAGCTGGTCGGTGAGACGCGCATGGGCGCGACGCGCTGGCTGGACCTGGGCTTCACCAGCCTGCAGCCCTCCGAGATCATGAAGCTGGGTATCGTGCTGGCCCTGGCGCGCTGGTACCACGGCGCCTCGGCCCAGGAGGCGCGCTTCCACTGGAAGCTGATCGTGCCGGCCCTGATGCTGGCGCTGCCCGTCGTGCTGGTGGCGCACCAGCCGGACCTGGGGACTAGCCTCCTGATCCTCTTCACCGGGGTGGCCATCATGTTCGTGGCCGGGCTCAGCTGGAAGATCGTCGTGGCCGGCATAGGGTCCGTCCTGGCCATCGCGCCCATGATGTATTTCTTCGTCCTGCACGAATATCAGCGCCGGCGGGTGGATGTGCTGTTCAACCCGGAGGCGGACCCCTCGGGCTCGGGGTATCACATCGCCCAGGCCAAGATCGCCATCGGATCGGGCGGTTTCCTCGGCAAGGGCTTCGGGCTGGGCAGCCAGAGCCAGCTGAACTTCCTGCCGGAGAAGCACACCGATTTCATCTTCCCGACCGTGGCGGAGGAGTTCGGCTTTATCGGCGCCTTCCTCGTGCTGGTGGTTTACGGACTGATCGTGGCTGCGGCCCTGCGCATCGCCTCAGTGTCACACAACCACTTCGGACGGCTGGCGGCGGCGGGGGTGACGGCGACCTTCGCCCTCTACGTGCTCATCAACGGCGCCATGGTCATGGGACTGGCGCCCGTGGTGGGCGTGCCGATGCCGCTGCTGTCCTATGGCGGCACGGTGATGATGACGGTGATGATCGGCTTCGGCCTGGTCATGGCGGTCAAGGTCCACCGTTATCTCGAGCTGCCGAAGGGCCCGGGGCTGCTCTAACGGAGTAGGGACTGGACGGAACGGCGCCGCCGCCCCCACATTCTGTCGCTATGACCGCCAAGACCGACGCGCCGGAAGAAGCTGAGCTCCCGCCCGCCTGCGAAGAGTGCCCCATGCCCATCACCGCCTGGACCTCGTCCGACGAGGGGCGGTCCCTGGCCGAGGGCCTGAACCCCAACGCCAGTCCGGCGGAGTGGGCCTTCGCCCGCATCTCGCGTCTGATCGAGGACATGGAGAAACAGATCGATCCGGAGCAGGAGGTGGCCGCCAACCTGGTCGGCGCGCCCGGCGGGGTCGCCCTGCGGATCGACGACGTGGGCTACTGGGCCCCGGATCTGGTGATGTTCTACTGCGAAACGGGCGATGGTCGGCGGGTGCGCATCGTCCAGCACTACACCCAATTGTCGGTGGCGCTGTCGGCCCAGCCCAAGCCGCCGGAAGCGCCCGAGCCGCGCCGTATCGGCTTTCAGCTGCGCGAGCGTCTGGAAAAGGCGGCGGCCGAAGGCGCGGAGGCGCCCAAGGCTGAGAAGGTCAAGGCCGCCACCTAGAACCCGATCGGTCGAGGTGGATTCGCCTGCGCGACGAATTCCCGTCTAGAGCCGCGCCGCCGCGTCGGTGGCGCGCACCAGACCGTCGATGATGCCGGGCTCGCTCGAGGCGTGGCCGGCGTCCGGCACCATCTCGAAATTCGCCTCGGGCCAAGCGCGATGCAGGCTCCAGGCGCTGGTGCAGGGGGTCACCACGTCGAATCGACCCTGGACGATCCAGGTGGGGATGCGCCGCATGCGGTCGACATTCTTCAGGATCCAGTCGCTCTCGGGGAAGAAGCCGAGATTGCGGAAGTAGTGGTTCTCGATGCGGGCGAAGGCCACGGCGAATTCCGGTTCGGCGAACTTCTCGGGGCGCCCCTGCGGGCCCTTCACGCTGACCGTGTCGCCTTCCCAGCTGGCCCAGGCGATCGCGGCTTCGGTGCGCACGGCGGGGTCGTCGCTGGAGAGGCGGCGCCAATAGGCCTCCATCAGCTGGCCGCGCTCGGCCTCGGGAATGGGGGCCAGAAAGCCTTCCCAGGCGTCCGGGAAGATATGGCTGGCGCCGTCCTGGTAGAACCAGTGAAGTTCGCTGGGGGCCATCAGGAAGATGCCCCGCAGGACAAGGGCCTCGACCCGCTCGGGGTGGGTGATGGCGTAGGCCATGGCCAGGGTCGAGCCCCAGGAGCCGCCGAACACCGTCCAGCGTTCGAAGCCCAGGCGCTCGCGAATGGCCTCAAGGTCCTCGATCAGCTTCCAGGTATCGTTGTCCTCAAGGACGGCGTTGGGCGTGCTCTTTCCGCAGCCGCGCTGGTCCGGCAGGACCACGCGCCAGAGGGCGGGGTCAAAATAGCGGCGCAGCGCCGGATTGATGCCGCCGCCGGGTCCGCCGTGCAGCACGACGGCGGGCTTGCCCGCAGGATTTCCGACCTGTTCGTAGTGGACCCTGTGAATGCCGCCGGTGTCGAGGAAGGCCGTCTCAAACGGCTCGATCTCGGGATAAAGCTCGCGGCGCGCTGTGTGGGTCACTGAGAAATCCGCATTACTCGGTTAATGAGCCTCGTTAGCTGGTCAATCCTTGACGCTTTGTGACCGCAAAGCTTGCCACGTCAGCAGCAGCCAGGCGCCGATCATCAGAAGCCCGCCCAAAGGCGCGACGGCTCCAAACCCTCGCAGGCCCCAGGCCACGAGGGCCAGACTGAGGGCGAAGACGCCGCCCCCGCTGAGAGCCAGCCAGCCGGCCGCCCGCCGGCCCCAGTGGGCGCAGGCGAGGGCCAGCAGGGCGTGCAGGCCCAGATAGTGGGCGCCTGTGGTCAGAAGCGGCTTCACCTGGGGCCCTGCGCCGTGGGCGGCGAAGGCGCCCAGCATGACGGCGACGGCCCCGCCGAGGGCGGCGCAGGCGAACAAAGCGCGAGCGGAGAGCGGCGTCATGGTCTCATCCTATCGCGCGATCCGTCCGCGTGTCTGCTATGGGCGGCGCATGAGTCCCGCCGCGCGCCTTGGCATCCAATACGTCTGGCTGTTCGGCGGCCTGGGCGTCAGCCTGCCCTTCGCAGGGCTGTGGATGGAGAGCCGGGGGCTTTCGGCCGCCGCCATCGGGGTGATCCTGGCCGCGCCGCAACTGGCCCGGCTGCTGACCGGGCCGCTGATCGCCGTGTGGGCGGATGGGTTTCGCCTGAGGCGCTCAGCCATCGCGGTCGTGTTCCTGGCCGCAGGGGCGGCCTATGCGGTGGCGGCGCTGGGCAACGGCCAGCTGTGGCTGGGCGTCTTCTGGTTCGTGGCGGCGACTGCGGCTGCGGCGGCCGTGCCGTTGACGGATACGTTGGGGCTGAACCTGGCCCGGCGGGGCGGTTTCGCCTTCTCCTGGCCGAGGGGCATGGGGTCGGCGGCCTTTGTGGCGGCCAACATCGGCGCGGGCGCCCTGATCGCGCGGTGGGGCGCCGAGGTGGTTCCGATCTGGATCAGCGCCGTGGCCGTGGCCGGAGCGCTGACGGCGCTGTGGCTGTTGCCGCCGTCGCCCGTGGGGGCGTCGCAGCGCAAGGCCTCATCTCGCGACCGCTATCGCGGCATGGGCCGGTTGATGTCCGATCCCATCTTCCTGGGCGCGGTGGTGGCGGTGGGCCTGATCCAAGCGTCGCACGCTGTCTATTACGCCTTCTCGGCCATCGTCTGGCAGGGGCAGGGCTACAGCGCCCAGACCAGCGGCCTGCTGTGGGGGTTCAGCGTCGCGGTGGAGATCGCCTTCCTGTGGCTGATCGATCCATGGCGCAAGCGGCGGGGGATCGGTCCCTGGACGCTGCTGGTCGTGGGCGCGGCGGCGGGCCTGGTCAGGTGGGGCGCGCTCGCGCTTGAGCCGTCATTGCTGTGGCTGTGGCCCTTGCAGGCGCTGCACGCCCTGACCTTCGCGGCCACCTTCATGGCCAGCCTCGAACTGGCCCAGACCTTGGCGCCGAAGGGGGCGGCCACCGCCGCCCAGATGCTGAACTCAACCCTGTCGTCGGGCGTGCTGATGGGTCTGGCGACCGTGTTCGCGGGCGCATTGTTCGAGGCGGCAGGCACGCTGGCCTATTTCGGTTCGGCCGCGCTCTGCGGGCTGGGTCTGCTGCTGGCGATGGCGGTGGCGAGAAAGGCGGCTAGGCCAGGTCTCCCACCGCCGCATCGATGAGCAGGAAGCCTCGCCCCGTTTGCGAGGCCAGAAGCGCGCCCACGTCGTGGCCCGTGGCGTCGCGCTCTGCGGCCTGGTCCAGCATGCGCGAGTAGGCGCGCACGAAGCGTTCGGCGTCACTGCGCAGGGCCGGGTCGGACAGCACCCGCCGCGAGACGCTGCGCACGGCGGCCGGAGCGATCTTGCGCACGATCTGACGGGCGCGGTCCGGTTCGCCCGTCTGCACCGCGCTGGCGGCTTCAGCCACGCGCGAGCGGGGCAGCAGCGCGTTCGGATCGACGCCCATGGCCTGCACGGCTGCGATCAGCTTGTCCGCAAGGACGTCGGTCTCGTCGGCGGTGGGCGAGGGGCCGGCGCCGGGACCCGCGTCAGCGAGCACGTCATGCCAGGACAGGCCCTGACCCTGCTGGGGCTCAGGTTCGCTCCGCGGCTGGAAGGCGTCGCGCAGGGCTTCGTCCTGTTCGGCGGGCTTCAAACGCAGCGGTCCGCGCAGGCCCATGCCCTGGGAAGGCCCGCGAGCCGCGTCCGGCTCGGGCGCCGGCGCGGGGGTCGGCGCCGCAGGCGGGGCGGGGCGGCGGGGGGCGGGCGCCGCGCCGCCGCCAGAGACGACATTCATCAGCCGCACCGCCTCGGACAGCATGTCGTAGTTGCGCCGGATGCGCTCCTGGAAGGCGGCGTCGGCGGCCTCGGCCTCGGCGGCGGTCCGTCGCGAGGCGTCCGCGAACGCCTTCAGGCCCTGTTCGACCGTAGCCTTGATGTCCTCGATCTGACCCTGGGCGCGCTCGGGCAGTTCTCGGGCGCGCTCGTCCAGCCCGGCGATGGCGCCCTCGATCTCGGAGAGGGTCCGGCGTACGCCGTCAAGGCTGTTCTCCAGGCGCTCGATGGATGAGCGGGCCGAGGCGTCGACCAGCTCGGCGGACTCATTGATGAGCCGCCGCGCGTCGGCCAGACGCGCCTCGACGGCGTCGTCGGCGGCCTTGCCGGCCTCGGCGGCGGCCTCGCCGATGGCGTTGGCGCGGGCGCGGGCGTGATCGACGGCGGCCTGGGCGGCGGCGCGGCTCTCGTCGGCGGCCGAGCGCAACGAGTCGAGGGCCTGAGCTGTCTCGTCGAGGAAGGCCGCGCGCACCTCGGCGGCCAGGGCCCCCACCTGCTCGAGCGCGTCGCGCGTGCGGGTCTCGAAGGCTCCGGCCTCCTGTTCGGACAGGGCGGCGAGAGCCTGGAAGCGTTGGGCGGCGGCTTCGGCGGCGGTCTCCAGCGTCCTGGCGGCGTCGCCCGAGGTCTCGGTCAGTTCGTTGGCGGCGGTGCGGGTGGTCTCCAGGGCCTCCATCAGCTGGGCGCGCTGGGTCTCGACCTGGGCCGAGAAGTCCTCCTGATCAGTGCGCAGGCTGAAGGCGGCGGTCACCAAGGCGGCGCGTTGCTGCGACAGTCCTTCCTCGACGACGCGGATCTGGTCGGCGACGCCCGAGCCGGCGGTCTCGAGCCGCATAGTCTGGCGGGCCAGGTCGTCGGCGGCGGCGCGAGCGGCGGCCTGGGCCTCCCCGGCGGCGGCGGCCAGATCGGCGGCGCGGGCGGCCAGGGCCGCTTCGGCCTCAGTCAGCTGGACCTGGGCCAGGTCAGAGGCCTGGGCCACCATCTGGGACTGGCGCTCGACGGCGGCGACGACGGCCTCGGCCTGGGCGTCCAGCGCTCGAGCCACCTCGGCCAGGTTCATGCGCTCCTTGGACAAGGCCTCGACCAGATGCTGGGCGGCGTTGCGCGCCGACAGGGCTGCGTCGTTGAGGTGCGCGACCTCCTCGGCCAGGGCGTGGCGTAGGGCGACCAGCTCGGTGCGTGCGTTGGCGGCGGACTGGGTAGCGTCCTCGATATCGGTACGCAGCACGACCAGAGCCCTGCCGGTATCCCTGGCGGCCAGAGCCGTGGGGGCCGTCATGGCCTCGGACAGGTCCCGCGCGCGGCTGGTTTCGGCCGCCAAGCGCGAAGCCTGGCGCAGGGCCTGGCCCGCGAAAAGGAAGACGCCGGCGGGGGCGAGCGCCATCAGGGCAAATAGGGCCAGGGTCAGCGGCTCCTGCGCCATCAGGCCGGTGGAGCCGAACTGCCAGGCGGCGAAGGCGGCGATGCCGCCCGCCCAGACGATTGCGGCGATCCAGGCCAGCCAGACCGGCAGCGCTCCGCCATCGCGCGCGGGCCGCGCCCGAGCGACGTCCGGAGAGACGGCTGGCTCGGCGACGAGCGGCTTGGCGCTCTCTGAGGCGGTGACCGGCTCTGCGGTCGGCTCAGGCTGCGGCGCGGCGGGGGGAGCGGGCGGCGCGTCCGCCTCCTGAGAGGTCTCAGGCGTCGCCTCGGTTTTGGACAGGCGGCGGCTGCGCGGCTTCATCTCGTCTCGGCTCCCCTGGCGCGGGCGCGCTTACCATCGCGCCTCAGGCTCTGAGACCCTTACCGATTGTGCGGCGTCAAGCCAACGCGCCAACGCTCGATCAGGCGAGGCGGCGTGCGGGATGGTCAGCCGAGTTCGGCCCGACGTTCAGCAGTCGCGCGTTTTCGGGGGCGTGAGGGAGGTCTTGGCGGAGGACGCCTCGGCCTGGGCAGGCTGGTGCGACACGCGGCGCACCTCGTGCTGGGCGGCGTCGTCCTGGGGCATGGCTTGGCTGAAGACAGCCAACGCCGCCGCCATAAGGGCGCCGACCAGGCCGGTCACGAACTCGAAAAGGCCGCCCATGTCCGGTCCCTCTTCCAGCATAACGCTGTGAGCACTATGCCTGCAACGGCCGCCGGCCGCAACGAATACGGCGGCGGTTCATTATGCGGAGCTGAACCGTTCCAGGAGCGCGCGTGCAGACGGCCCTGAAGACCTGCTGGCGTGTTGAGACGGCGGACCGCGTCGCCTTCCTGATGGAGAACGCCCACTATTTTGAAGTGCTGGCCCAGGCGCTGCGCAATGCGCGCAAGTCGGTGCTGTGGGTGGGATGGCAGTTCGATCCCCGCACCCGGCTGGAGCCGTTCGACCAGCGGCACAGCCGCTCGGACGAGGTGGGCATGATGCTGCGCCGGCTGAGCCATGCGCGGCCCGACCTCGACATTCGCATGCTCATCTGGAAGTCGCCGCTGCTCATCGCGGCGTCGCAGGGCTTCTTTCCGCACAAGGCCCAGCGATGGTTCAGGCGCTGGAACGGCGAGTTCCAGCTGGATCGGCCCAGGCCCTTCGGCGCCTGCCACCACCAGAAGGTCATCGTCATCGACGACAGCATCGCCTTCTGCGGCGGCGGCGATGTGGGCGTGGATCGCTGGGACACGGCCGCTCACCGTGACGACGACCCGCGGCGAGCCATGCCCAGCGGCCTTCTGTCCAAGCCGCGCCATGAGGTGATGAGCCTGGTTTCGGGGCCGGCCGCGCGAGCGCTGGGCGACCTGATCCGCGACCGCTGGGAAGGCGCGACGGGCGAGCGGCCGGCGACCGTCGAGGTCGCGGATGATCCCTGGCCCGAAAGCGTCACGCCCGATCTTTATGACTGTCCGATGGGGATCGTCCGCACCGAGCCCGCCTGGAAGGGCCGCGCCGGCGTGCGCGAAAGCGAAGCCCTTCATCTGGAGGCGATCGCACGGGCCAGGAAGCTGATCTACCTGGAGAACCAGTACTTCACCTCGCCTCTGATCGGCGCGGCCCTGGCCAATCGGCTCGATGAGCCAGACGGGCCCGAGATCGTGGTCATCTCCACCGGCAAGAGCCCCAGCTGGTTCGATCAGGCCACTATGGACGGTGCGCGAAGGGTCATGCTTGAGCGCCTGCGCGCGGCGGACCGCTACGGTCGTTTCAGCGCCTGGCGGCCGCTGACCCCGGGACGCAAGAACATCATCGTCCACTCCAAGGTGACGGTGATCGACGACCGCATGATCCGTGTCGGCTCGACCAATCTGAACAACCGCTCCTTCGGTTTCGACACCGAGTGCGACGTGGCCTTCGTGCCCGAGGGGGAGGGGCCGAACCCGACGATCACCGCCTTCCGCCGTCGCCTGATCGGTCACTTCCTGGGGGTCGAGCAGGCCTATTACGACGACGTGGAGGCGGTAACGCCCAGTATCCGTGAGGCCATCGAGGCGCTGAACACCGGCCGCCTGGTCGACCTGGACGCACGGGCGCCGCTGGACCGCGACTATCTTCTGGCCGAGTGGGGCATCGGCGATCCGGCGACGGCGTTCGACTCGTGGCGGCCCTGGCGGCGAAGGCGGCTGTCCGAGATCTTCAAGCGCGAGATCGCCGAGGCTCAGGCCGCGCCCGTGATCTCGAAGTCCACAACCAGCGGCAGGTGATCCGAGGCCATCCGCGCCAGGGGCGAGAACGGCGCGAAGACCTGGGTCACGCGGATGTCCGGCGTGTGAAAGCAGTGGTCGATGCGGATGGCGGGAAAGGCAGAGGGGAAGGTCTTGACGGTGCGGCCGTTCAACCCGCCGTGCGGACGCTGGGCGTCGATCAGTTCGCGCCGGATGCGCTGGTAGGGGCGCGTCATGGAGGTGGCGTTGAAGTCCCCGACAAGGAGGGTCGGCCCCCTGCAGTCCGGATGGCCCAGCCACTCGCGCCCGCACAGGGCGGCGGCCTGGAGCCTCTGTTCGCGCGGCACGAGGCCGAAGTGGGTGTTCAGGACCTGCACCTCGACCCCGTCGAAGTCGATGGCGGCCCAAAGGGCTCCGCGCGGCTCGATGCCGGGTAGGCCGTCGATGGTCGGCAGGGCCGCGGCGCGCATCAGCCGCTCGGGCCGCCAGGTCAGAATGGCGTCGCCGTAGAGCTCCTGCTCCACGCGCATGGCGGGGTGGAAGTGGTGCGCCATCCCCAGCAGCCGGGCGATGTCGCCCGCCTGATCGGCGTGCTCGGTGCGGGCGCGGCCCACGTCCAGTTCCTGCAGGCAGACCACATCGGCGTCCAGATCGCCCAGGACGGCGGCGATCCGCTCCACGTCCAGGCGGCGGTCCTGGCCCACGCAGCGATGCACGTTGTAGGTGACGATCCGAGGCATCGGTCTCAGCCTAACGCGTGAGGGCGCGGAATCGAACCCACGGGACCTCCGCGGAGTCTGAGCGCCAGCCTCAGGCGCCCAGGATCCAGCCTTCCTCGTCCTCGACCTGACGGATCAGAGCGGGGGCGGCCTCCTTCGGCGGAGCGAACAGGGCCGACAGTTCGCCCTTCTCATCCAGGCGTGCGAAATGCTCGGCCGAACCGCGCACCTGGGCGGCGTCCCTGGGCTCCCCGGCCTCGGCCTTGAAGGGGTAGAGGGTCGGCCAGATCTCGACCGCCAGCACCGACAGCGGGGCCACGTCTTCAGGGCCGAGGGTCCGCCAGCCCGTCCCGAAGGGCCAGACGGCGGTGGTCTCGCCCATCTCTTCCATGAGGGCGCCCACCACGGGAATGCCTAGGATGGTCTGACCCCCCACGGCGCCGGCGCCCATCAGCTGCCAGACACTGGCGGGGCGACGCTTGCCTGAGATGGCGGCGGTTTCGGTGGCGCGGAATTCGGGGACGTCGCCATAGCCGCCCGCTGGCTTGGTGGCGGTCAGCCAGCGCTGGGCGTAGCGCGGCGGGGCGCCCCAGAACGGTCTGCCCTCGTCCGTCATCAGCCGGTTCATCTTGGCGGCGACGGCGAAGCGGTTGTTGGTGTTGTCGGGCTTGTCGACCACGTTTTTGGCCAGGAACGACCAGGTGGCGGACCAGGGCGCGCCGGTGAGGCCCAGGCGCTGAGCCGTGCCTGCCGGATAGCCGAGGGCGAAGTCGAAGCCGAGCAGGATGCGGTCGCCCCGCCGGCGCAGGTCGGCGATGATCTTGCGCAACAGCGCGGCCGCCTCGGCGCGCGTGGCCGGGTTGTGGACCTCGCTGCGCAGATGGAAGCGCGCGTCGCGCTTGGCCACGCCGATCCAGACCGACTGCTCGCCGGTCTTCTTGGCCTCGGAGGCGGACCAATCAACGGTGACGTAGGCGTCGAACAGGCGCGCCATGCTTCGGCCTCCAGAGACCTCGACCTAAAGTGGACTGGCCGCCTTCCTAGAGGCTTTCTCATGCGCCGCAAGGGCGCGGCCGGACGCCCGGCGCATCAACCGTCGTTGCGGTCGTCCAGTTCCTCGTCATCCGAACGCGGCGATGCCCCCACATCGGTGCGCGGCCGGCGGATGATGGCCTCCACGTGGGACAGCCAGCGGCGGCCCAGCCGCACCGCCTCGGCGGGCGAAGCGACGACCGGCCGGATCAGCGGACTCCACAGGTCCTGCTCGAACTCGGGCTGTCTCACATCGTCGAAGAGGAGGCGCAGAGACACCCGTTCGGCCTCGGCGCCTACATCATCGAGTTCGCGCCGCGCCTCGCCCCGCCGGACGCGCGCCGAGACGTGGCCATCGACGATCAGCTCGGCGCCTTCCAGTTCGTCAAAGGTGAAGACCAGGCCGCTGCGGCCGCCGTTCCAGAGCACGGCGATGCTCTCGCTGTCGAAGTCGAGGCCGGCGGCCTGGCCCATGCCGGGCGAGAGGGCCTCGGCCTCCGGCAGGCCGCCCAGGATGTGACGCAACGCCCGGCGCAGGCGGCGCTCCTCCTCCATCCACCAGGAGAAGAACGAGGCGGCGAAGGTCAGGGCCGCCGCCAGGAGCGCGATCAGCAGAAGGACGCGGACCGCTTCGGCCATGTCAGTCGGCCAGCTCCACCACGACCGGCACGTGGTCGGACGGGCGGTCCATGTCGCGCGCCTCACGGTGGGTGTCGAACCCGACGAAACGGTCCGCGGCCTGGGGCGAGAGCAGGGCGAAGTCGATGCGGATGCCGTGGTCCCGCTGCCAGGCGCCGGCGGTGTAGTCCCAGAAGGTCCACTGGCCAGGCGGCGAGCCCGCCAGGGCGTGGGCGTCGTAAAGCCCGATGTTCAGCAGGGACCGAAACGCCGCCTGGCTCTCGGGCCGGAAGAGGGCGTCGCCGACCCACCGGTCCGGGTTGCGCGCGTCGTCAGGCGTCGGGATGACGTTCAGGTCGCCCGCCAGCAGCAGGCTTTCTTCCAGCTTCAGCAGCCCCTGGGCGTGGGCGCGCAGGCGCTCGAACCAGTCCAGCTTGTAGGCGAACTTGGGGCTGTCGACGGGGTTGCCGTTGGGCAGGTAGATGGCCCCCACACGAACGGGGCGGGGCGCCTCGACCACCGCCTCTATGTAGCGGGCCTGCTGGTCATCCTCGGGGCCCGGAAAGCTGCGCCGCAGGTCTGAAAGCGGATGCTTCGAAAGGATGGCGACGCCGTTGTAGGTCTTCTGGCCGAAGGTCTCGATGTTGTAGCCCATGGCCTCGAAGGGCTCGCGCGGGAACTTCTCGTCCACGCACTTGAGCTCCTGCAGGCAGGCCACGTCGGGCTGGTGCGCCTGGAACCAGGCCGTGGCCGTCTCCAGCCGGGCGTTGATCGAGTTCACGTTCCAGGTGGCGATGCGCATGGCCAAGGCTTAGGCCGCGTCGTCCCTGGCCTCAATAGCGCGCGCGCAGGATGAACTCGCCGACGGCCTCGGCCAGCCCGGGCGCCAGCGGCAGGTCTGGATTCGAATAGGTGGCCAGGTTGGCGGTCCGCTCGGCGGGCGCGACCTTGAGCACGTGGTTCACGCCCTCGAACAGGCGAAGTTCGATCCCTTCGCGAGCGGCGGTCAGGCGCTGGGCGTCGGCGACGCTGGTCTGGAGGTCGGTCGTTCCTTGAACCACGAGGATAGGAACTTCCAGCTGCGCGACGTCGGCGGCTGGGTCGAGCGCCAGCCAGGAGCGCATGTAGGGCTGGACCGACGGGCGGCAGAGAGTGGCAAAGGCGGGGGGACATTCGACGGGACGATCCGCGGCCAACTCGGCCATCAGTTCGTTCAGTTGAGTCTGGGCAGGTTCGGGCACGGAAGCGAACTGCTCGCGCAGGAGCTCGACCGCCGGACGGCCCGCCCCGGAAATCAGCACCAGGCCGCAGACCTTGTCAGGCGCGCGGCGGGCGGCGCTGAGCGCGATCTGGGCGCCCTCGGAGTGGCCGATGACCCAGACGCAAGGGCGCCGGGTCTGCGCGCGCTGCCAGTCAATCCAGGCGAGGGCGTCATTGACGCTGACGTCCCAGGTCAGGTCCTCCTCGCGGACAGCGGCCGCGGCGCTGCCGCCGACGCCGCGCTTGTCATAGCGAAGCGTGCCGATCCCCTGGGCGGCCAGCGCCTCGGCCAGCAGGCGGTAGGTCGCCGCGCGGATGCCGAGCGGGCTGTCGCCGTCGCGGTTCGTGGGGCCAGAGCCGGGGATGATGACGGCGTAGGCGCGGGTGTCGGCGGCGCCGGCGGATGTGCCCTTGAGACCGTTGGCGTCGGTCAGCTCGACCTCCGTCGAATGAGACGGGCCGGGGTCAGGCGCGGGGCAATCGGGCGCGCAGGGCGACGGCGTCGCTGACAGGGTCATGGCGGAGAGAAGCGCGATGATCATGGCCGGAGCTCCCGGTCAGATGGTGAAGCTGACCCCACAGCCGCAGCTGGCCTGGGCGTTCGGATTGTTCACCACAAAGCGCGCGCCGACCAGTTCGTCGGCGAAATCGATCTGAGAGCCGACCAGGAAGGGCAGGGAGACCGGATCGACCACGGCCCGCTGTCCGTCGCGCTCGATCACCACGTCGTCCGCTTCGGCGCCGTCGATAAGCTCGAAGCGATACTGGAACCCGGAGCAGCCGCCGCCGTCGACCGCCACGCGCAACAGGCGCGGCCGACCGGCCGTATCGGACAGCTTGGCAAGCCTTTGGGCGGCAGGTTCTGAAAGGGTGACGCTCATCTTCCTCCGCTATATGAGGGCGAGCCGGAGCGATGCAACCGGCGGCTGGACGAGACTGGCGCCTTTGGACCCCACCCTTTGCCTGGTGAAACGCGCGGCCCAGGCCGAGCGGCCCGAGTTGAGCCGCGGCCGGCTGCACCCGGAGCCGCCCAGCGCCACCCGCACCCCCTTCGCCCGGGATCGGGACCGCATCATCCACACCACCGCCTTTCGGCGGCTGAAGGGCAAGACCCAGGTCTTCATCGCCCACGAGGGCGATCACTACCGTACGCGCCTGACCCACAGCCTGGAGGTGGCGCAGATCGCCCGGTCGCTGGCGGCGGCCCTGCACCTGGACGCTGATCTGGCGGAGGCGGTGGCGTTGGCGCACGACCTGGGACATCCGCCCTTCGGCCACGCGGGCGAGGACCAGCTTCAGGCGTCCATGGCCCGGTTCGGCGGCTTTGATCACAACGTTCAGACCTTTCGCATCGTCACCAAGCTGGAGCGGCGCTATCCGGACTTCGACGGACTGAACCTGAGCTGGGAGACGGTCGAGGGCGTCATCAAGCACAACGGGCCGGTGGATCACCGTCTAGGCGAGCCGGCCTGGCGCGCCATCGCGGACTATGCGCGGGACTGGGATCTGCGCTGGGATTCCTTTGCATCGCTTGAGGCCCAGGCGGCGGCCGTGGCCGACGACATCGCCTACAACAATCACGACGTGGATGACGGTGTTCAGGCGGGCCTGTTCACGCTGGATGATCTGTCGGGCCTGCCCCTGGTCGGCCCAGCCATCGCTTCGGTGCGGCGAGACTGGCCGGATCTGGACGAGGAGCGGACTCGTTTCGAGGCGGTGCGCCGCCTGATCGGGATGATGATCGAGGACGTCCTGGCCGAGACGCGTCGCCGCGTCGCCGCGAGTGGGGCCGAAACGCCGGAGGATGTACGAAGGGCCGGCCGGCCGCTGATCGCCTTCTCGCGTGAGGTGAACGAGGCGCTGGCGCGGCTGAGGGCCTTCCTGATGGAGCGGATGTACCGCGCGCCTTCGGTCAACCACATGCGGGCCTCGGCCCAGCGGGTGCTGGACGAGATGTTCGAACAGCTGATGGCCGCGCCGGACCGGATGCCGAGCGCCTGGGCCGAACGCGCGGTCGGGGACGAGGCCAGGACCGCGCGGGCCGTGTGCGACTACATCGCCGGCATGACCGACCGCTACGCGCTGGAGGCGCACATGCGGCTATTTGGCCTGTCCCGGCCTGTGGAGATGTGAGCGAAGAGGCGCGCGGAACTCCGGCGGCTTGGGCTAGAATCGAGTCCGCCCCGGAGCGATTCGTTCGGGCTGCGTCTTTGGAGGCCGTCGCATGAGCATGCATGACCCGCGCGATCCGGACCGCGGCGCCTATTCGCCGCCGACCGACGATCCGCTGCCCTTCGACCGCTCTGGCTTTGACGCACGGCGCGGCGACCCCGGCGGGCGGCCCCTGCCTGTGACGCTGATCGCCAGCGCCGCCGTGCTGCTGGTGCTGATCGTGGCGGTGGTCCTGTTCTATCGCGCCGGCGTGCGCAGCGCCGACCAGGCTCCGCCGGTGGTGGGCGAGTCCGAAGGCGCCCTCACCGGCCCCGCGCCGGCCGAGGCCCAGCCGCTGAACCCCGGCGCCGACCTGAACGTCTATGTGGACGAGCCGGGTCAGGAGGGCGAGCCGACCTTCGCCCCGCCGCCCGAGGCGCCTCGCGAACGCCCGGCGCCCCTGACCAGCACGCCCGCTCCGGCGGTGAACGGCCCGGCGCAGCCGACGGACGAACCCGCCGCGCCCCCGACGAACTCGTCTGCGGCGTCGGCCACCCAGCCGCGCCCGGCTGAAGCCGCGCCGGCCCAGACCGCCCCCCGCCCTGCGGCTGGGACCGGATCGGCGTCGGTGCAGATCGGCGCCTTCTCGTCCCAAGCGGTGGCTGACCAGCAGTACGCGGCCGTGGCCGCCGCCTTCCCGCAGTTCGCCCAGGGCCGCACCAAGCGGGTGGAGCGCGTGACCACCTCGTCCGGCTCGACCCTTTATCGCACCACCATGGGCGGCTTCACGCGCGAGGGCGCCGACGCCTTCTGCCAGGCGCTGAGATCGTCGGGCCGCGACTGCCTGGTGCGCTGAGCGGATGCCCACGGCGGCCATCTACGGTCTGGCCGGGACGGCCCTGACGGCGGAGGAGCGCGCCTTCTTCGCGGAGGCCCAGCCGTGGGGCTTCATCCTGTTCAAGCGCAACATCGACCATCCGGATCAGGTGCTGCGCCTGACCGACGATATGCGGATGCTGACGGGGCGGGACGACCTGCCCGTCCTGATCGACCAGGAAGGGGGCCGGGTCCAGCGCATGGGCCCGCCGCACTGGCCGCGCTATCCGTCGGGCCGCGCCTATGGCCGGGCCGCAGTGAATGATCCGCTGGTGCGTCGCGAGCTGACGCGGCTGGGCGCACGGCTGATGGCCGCCGATCTGCGCCGGGTGGGGATCAACGTGGACTGCGTACCGGTGCTGGATGTGCCGATCCCGGGCGCTGACGAGGTGATCGGCGACCGCGCCTATGCGGACGACCCCGAGACCATCGGCGCGCTGGGCCGGGCCGCGGCCGAAGGCCTGCTGGCGGGTGGCGTGCTTCCGGTCATCAAGCACATCCCGGGTCATGGCCGGGCCCTGGCCGACAGTCACAAGACCCTGCCGGTGGTTCATGCCGGGCGCGAGGCGCTTGAGGCGATCGACTTCCCGCCGTTCCGCATGCTGTCGGACATGCCGCTGGGGATGTCGGCCCACGTTGTCTATACGGCCATCGACCCGAAGCATCCGGCCACCCAGTCGAGAAAGGCCGTCCGCCTGATCCGGGAGGAGATCGGCTTCGCGGGTCTATTGATGACCGACGACCTGTCCATGCACGCCCTGACCGGCGATTTCGGCGAGCGGGCCAAGAGGGCCCTGAGGGCCGGCTGCGACCTGCTCCTGCACTGCAACGGCGATATGGCGGAGATGCAGGCCATCGCCGCAGAGGCGCCCAAGCTCAAGGGGGAGGCCAAACGCAGGGCTCAGGCCGCCCTGAGTCGTCTGGTGCGCACGCCCGAACCCATGGACGAGGCCGAAGCGCGCGCGCGCTTCGCCGAGTATTTCTCCGCATGAGCGAGCCCTTCCAGCCCAACCTCGACTTCCAGGCCGCCGAGACGGCGCTGGAGGAGGGCGAGGCCCTGATCGTCGATCTGGAGGGCTTCGAGGGACCGCTGCATGTGCTGTTGGCGTTGGCGCGGACGCAGAAGGTCGACCTGCTCAAGCTGTCGATCACCCGGCTGGCCGAACAGTATCTGGACTTCATCCATCAGGCGCGGGCGCGCAGCTTCTCGCTGGCGGCGGACTATCTCGTAATGGCGTCGTGGCTGGCCTATCTTAAGTCGCGCCTCCTGCTGCCCAAGCCCGAGCGCAAGCGCGAGGAAGAGCCGGCGCCCGAGGCCATGGCGGCGCAGCTGGCGTTCCGGCTGGCCAAGCTGGAGGCCATGCGCAAGGCGGGCGAGACGCTGCTGGCGCGACCGCGCCTGGGCGTCGAGGTGTTCGCGCGGGGCGACCCGGAGGCGCGTGTGGTGATCCCTTCCAACCGCATTTCGACGGGCCTCTATGACCTGATGGCCGCCTATGTGATCCAGCGCCGTCGCGAGGTGGAGCGGCACTACAATCCCGGCCGCCGGGTCGACGCCTTCCCGCTGGAGGAGGCGCGCGACTGGCTGCGGGCGCGGCTGCCGGACCTGCAAAGCTGGACGCCACTGAAGGCGGTGACGCCGGCGATCCCGCGCGAGGACGGGCCGGGGCCCGCCTCCTACACCGCCTCCACCTTTGCGGCGGGGCTTGAGTTGGTGAAGGAGGGGGAGCTGGAGGCGCGCCAGACCGCAGCCTTCGAAGACATCTATCTGCGCCGCCGCCGCGAGCCCCTGCCTCTGGAGCTGAGCCCGTGAGCGCGCTGAATGACACGGTTCGTCAGGTGGAGGCGCTGCTGTTCGCCGCCGCCGGACCGCTGACCGAGGCCGATCTGGCCGAACGCCTGCCCGAGGGCGCTGATGTGGCGGGCGCCGTCGCCGCCCTGCGCTCGCTCTATCAGGATCGAGGCGTCGTGCTCGAACAGGCGGCGGGCGGCTGGCGTTTCCGCACGGCCGAGGACCTGGCCTGGCTGATGGTCGACCAGCGCGAGGAGCCGCGAAAGCTGTCCCGCGCGGCGCTGGAGACCCTGGCCATCATCGCCTATCACCAGCCGGTCACGCGCGCCGAGATCGAGAGCGTGCGCGGCGTGTCCCTCAGCCGGGGGACCCTGGACGCCCTGCTGGAGATGGGACTGGTGCGCCTGCGCGGGCGGCGGCGCACCCCCGGGCGACCGGTGACCTACGCCACCACCGACCAGTTCCTGGAGCACTTCGGCCTGAACCATCTGGCCGATCTGCCGGGTGCGGCCGAAATGAAGGCGGCGGGCCTGCTCGAATTTGCGCCGGGCGCGGGCTTCGAGACGCCCGACCCCAGCCGCCTCCTGGGGCTGGACGACGAAGACCCCATCGACGACGCGGACGCCGAAGCGCCAGACTTCGTCGAGGATTTCACGGGCGAGGGTTAGCCGCCACGCCCCTCCACCGATCTTGCGCGAGATTCCTCGTCACGGGCTGAGACAACCGCGAGGCGCGGCGCTATCGTCCCTGCCCGGCCTGGTTCAGGAGGATGTATCCCGTGGCGGCTTTCACCTTCAAACGACTGATGATTTCAGCAGGGCTCGCGGCCCTGGCCAGCCTGGCGCTGGGCTGCGCCGACAGCGGCGGAGGACCCGAGCGTCGAACGACGCCGCATCTGGGCACGTTCGGCTTCGACACCGCGGGCATGGACCGGAGCGTCCAGCCGGGCGACGACTTCTTCCAGTACGCCAACGGCACCTGGGTCCAGAACACCGAGATCCCCGCGGACCGGTCGAGCATCACCAGCTTCGCCGGCATCGCCCTGAAGGTGAACGACCGCCTACGCGAAATGGTCGAGGCCGCGGCAGAGAACCAGCGGGCCGAAGGCGATGCGAGAAAGATCGGCGACTTCTACGCGGCCTTCATGGACGAGCAGGGCATCGAGCAGCGGGGCCTGGCCCCCGTGCGCGCCGAACTGGACGCCATCAACCGCCTCTCCGACAAGGCCCAACTTTCGCGCTACCTGGGCGGGACCGTGCGGGCGGACGTCGATCTGCTGAACGCCACCGACACCTATACCGACCGCATCTTCGGGCTGTGGATCAGCCAGGACTTCGACGATCCATCGAAGGTCTCGCCCTATCTCGTGGCCGGCGGCCTGGGCCTGCCGAGCCGGGACTTCTACCTCGACTCCTCGGCCCGCATGGCCCAGATGCGCGCCGCCTATCGCCAGCACATCGCGCGCGTCCTGACGCTGGCGGGCGTGCCTGACGCCGAAGCCAAGGCGGGTCGCATCCTGGCCCTGGAGAGCGCCATCGCCTCGGTCCACTGGACCGCCGAGGACACCAACGATCCCCAGAAGGGCAACAACCATTGGGCCAGCGGCGAGTTCGCCCGCCGCGCGCCCGGCATGGACTGGGGCCAGTTCTTCCAGGGCGCGGGCATGGGCTCGCAGGGCGAGTTCGTGGTCTGGCAGCCCAGCGCCCTGTCCGGCATCGCCGGGCTGGTAGGGTCCCAGCCGCTGGAGACCTGGAAGGACTATCTGACCTTCCACGAGCTGGACCGGTCCTCGCCCTTCCTGCCGCGCGCCTTCGCCGACGAGAACTTCGCCTTCTACGGCTCGACCCTGGCCGGGACGCCGCAGCAGGCGCCGCGCTGGCGCCGGGCCCTGAACCAGCTGGACGGCGCCCTCGGCGAGGCCGTCGGCAAGATGTACGTCGAGCGCTGGTTCCCGCCTGAGTCCAAGACCCAGCTGGAAGGTATGGTCGCCAACCTGATCCGCGCCTTTGACGCCCGCATCGACCGGCTGGAGTGGATGTCGCCGGAGACCAAGGCTCAGGCCAAGCGCAAGCTGCACGGCATCAGCGTTCAGATCGGCTATCCCAGCCGCTGGCGCGACTATTCCCAGCTGGAGGTGCGCAGGGATGATCCGCTGGGCAACGCCAAGCGCGCCTCGCTGTTCGAATACCGCCGCAACCTGGCTAAGCTGGGCCAGCCGGTGAACCGCGACGAGTGGTACCTGCTGCCGCATCAGGTCAACGCCCTGAACGTGCCGCTGGAGAACCGGCTGATCTTCCCGGCCGGCATCCTTGAGCCGCCCTTCTTCGACCCGAACGCCGACCCGGCCGTGAACTACGGCGCCATCGGCGGCGTCATCGGCCACGAGATCGTGCACAGCTTCGACTCGATCGGAGCCCTGTTCGACGAGACGGGCCGCCTGAGGAACTGGTGGACGCCGCAGGACTTCGCCCGCTTCGAGCAGGAGGGCCGCCGCCTGGCCGCCCAGTATGACGGCTATCAGGCCTTCCCCGACCTGAACCTGAACGGGACCCTGACGCTGTCGGAGAACATCGCCGACGCGGGCGGACTGAACGCGGCCTACGACGCCTACATCCTGTCTCTGAACGGGGCGGAGCCGCCGGTGTTGGACGGCTTCACCGGACCGCAGCGCGTCTTCCTGGGCTGGGCGCAAAATTACCGCTCCAAGTACCGCGAGCCGACGCTGAGGAACGCCGTCCTGACCGGCGTGCATTCGCCCGGGCCCTGGCGCGCCCAGACGGTGCGCAACGTCGACGCCTGGTACGAGGCCTTCAATGTCCAGCCGGGCCAGCGCCTGTACCTGGCGCCGGAAGACCGCGTGCCGATGTGGTAGCCCTCAGGGGCGGCGCGTCGATCCGCCGTTGGCGCGCCGCCCCGGACTGGCCTATATGGACGGCAACGGATTCAGTTCGGGCGCGCGCGCCCGGTTAGGAGACCATCGTGGGCGGTTTCAGCATCTGGCATTGGCTGATCGTCATCGCCGTCGTGCTTCTGCTGTTCGGCGGCAACAAGCTGTCGAGCATCATGGGCGACGCGGCCAAGGGCATCCGCGCGTTCAAGGACGGGCTCAAGGACGATGAGAACGGTCCCAAGGAGGGAACCAGCTCGCTGCCGCGCACCGACGCGGAAAAGGACAAGCTGAACAGCTGACGCCCCGAGCGCCCGGAGGACTGTAAGCGATGGGCGGCCTTGGCCCCGGTATCGGGGGAATGGAACTCGTCATCCTGGCCATCGTCGCCCTCGTGGTGGTCGGCCCCAAGGACCTGCCCGTCATGCTGCGCAAGGTGGGCCAGGTGGTCGGCCGCGCGCGCAAGATGGCGGCCGAGTTCCGGGCCAGCTTTGACGACATGGCGCGCCAGTCCGAGCTGGACGACCTGAGGAAAGAGGTCGAGGCCCTGCGCCAGAGCCAGATGCAGGCGGTCGACTTCAGCCCCGAGCTGGACGCGGTGAACGCCGGCCTCGACATGACGCCCAAGCCGACCCCGACGCCCGTGGCGGAGCCCCCGGCGCCCGACATCCCGGCGCCTGACGCGCCGCCGCCCGCCAAGCCGCGGCGCGCCAAGAAGGCGGAGGGCTAGGCCATGTCCTTTTCCGCCGACGAACAGGCCGAGATCGAGGCCTCGCGCGCGCCGCTGATGGAACACCTGGTCGAGCTGCGGAAGCGGCTGATCATCGTGATCGTGGCCTTCATCGCCGCCTTCCTGGTCTGCTTCTACTTCGCCGAGCAGCTGTCCCTGTTCCTGCTGCACCCGTTCAAGGTGGCCAACGACATCTTCGGGAGCAGCGAGGACCATTCCGGCGGGCCGCTGGCCCTGCTGACGGCGCTGTTCGAGGCCACGGCCGCGCCGCCCGATCCCAACGCCGACCCGCTGCGGGTCATCTTCACCGCGCCGCTGGAGGCCTTCTTCGCCAAGCTGAAGCTGGCCGGCTTCGGCGCCATCGTGCTGAGCTTCCCGATCATCGCGTTTCAGCTGTACCGCTTCGTCGCGCCGGGGCTCTACCGGCGAGAGCGCAACGCCTTCCTGCCGTTCCTTCTGGCGGCGCCGGTGCTGTTCACGCTTGGCGCGGCGCTAGTCTATTACGTCATGCTGCCCTTCGTGCTGTGGTTCTCCCTGTCGCAGCAGATCACCGGCGCCGGGGTCGAGGTGGAGCTGCTGCCCCGCATCGCCGACTATCTGAATCTGGTCACGGCGCTGATCCTGGCCTTCGGCCTGTGCTTCCAGCTGCCGGTGGTGGTGACCCTGCTGGGCCTGGCCGGCATGGTCAGCTCGCGCGCCCTGGCCAAGGGGCGCCGCTACGCCATCGTCGGCGTCTTCGTGGTGGCGGCCATCGTCACCCCGCCGGACCCCATCAGCCAGATGATGTTGGCCGTGCCCATCATCCTGCTCTACGAAATCTCGATCTGGTGCGTGCGCCTGATCGAGCTGCGGCGCCCGAAAGAGGCCTGACCAGGCGACGATCCGGACTCCAAAAAAACAGTCCGACTCGTCCGAAGCGTCCGATCCGTCCGATAAATCGATGTCAAAGACCCTGCCGTTCAGTTCGCGGCGGCGGCCGCCATCATGCGCCGGGGGAAAGGGGCGTGGACAAGGCGAGCGCTTTGCCTGTGCGATCCGCTAGGCCGGCACGGTTCGGCGCGGCGCAATGGGGGGAAAGGGCGAGGCGCTTGGCCTCTCGGCTCTCGCCCCCTAAACAGGCGCGAATTCCTGAAACGAGACCGGCCATGCACGACATCAAGGCGATCCGCGACAACCCCGAAGCCTTCGTGGCCGGCTGGTCCCGCCGTGGGGTTGAGGATGCGGCCCAGGTTGTCGAGCAGATCCTGAGCCTGGACCGCGAGCTGCGCGCGGCCCAGACAGCGGCCCAGACCGCCCTGGCCGAGCGCAATGCGGCCTCCAAGGCCATCGGCGCGGCCATGGGCCGTAAGGACATGGAAGAGGCCGAGCGGCTGAAGGCCCAGGTGGAGACCCTGAAGGGGGAGATCGCCGCGCAGGAGGCTATCGAGGCCGACAAGGGCCGGGCGCTGCGCGACCTGCTTGCGGGGCTGAAGAACCTGGCCGCCGAGGACGTGCCCGACGGCGAGGACGAAACCGCCAACGCCGAGCAGTCGCGCTGGGGCGAGGCGGGCAAGCTGCCGGCCGGGCGGCTGAACGCGGCCAAGGACCACGCGGACCTGGGCGAGGCGCTGGGCCTGCTCGACTTCGAGGCCGCCGCGCGGATGAGCGGCGCGCGCTTCGCGGTGCTGAAGGGCCAGCTGGCGCGGCTGGAACGGGCCCTGGGCCAGTTCATGCTGGATATGCAAACCGCGACGCCGGAAGGCGTTGATCTGCACGGCTACCTGGAGGTCAATCCGCCCTTCCTGGTCCGCGATGAGGCCATGTTCGGCACGGGACAGCTGCCGAAGTTCGAGGAGGATCTGTTCTTTGCCTCAAGCGGATCTGTTTCGCCCAAGGACATGCCGCTCGATCTCCTAGATTTGCTTAATGGGCGCCACTGGCTCATCCCCACCGCCGAAGTCTCGCTGACCAATCTGGTGCGCGAGCAGATCCTGTCTGAGGACGAGCTGGCCACGCCCATGCGGCTGACGGCCTTGACGCCCTGTTTCCGCGCCGAGGCGGGCTCGGCCGGGCGCGACACGCGCGGCCTGATCCGCCAACACCAGTTCCATAAGGTGGAGCTGGTCTCGATCACGCGGCCCGAAGATTCCGAGGCCGAGCACGAGCGCATGACCGCCTGCGCCGAGGCGGTGCTGAAGCGGCTGGAGCTGCCGTTCCGGCGCATGCTGCTGTGCGCGGGCGACATGGGCTTTTCGGCGCGTAAGACCTTCGACCTGGAGGTCTGGCTGCCCAGCCAGAACACCTATCGCGAGATCAGCAGCTGCTCGAACTGCGGCGACTTCCAGGCCCGGCGCATGGACGCCCGCTTCAAGCGCGCCGGTGAGAAGAAGACTGAGTTCGTCCACACGCTGAACGGCTCAGGGCTCGCCGTCGGGCGCACCCTGGTGGCGGTCATGGAGAACTATCAGGACGAGGGCGGCCGCATCGCCGTGCCTGCGGCCCTGCGGCCCTATATGGGCGGGGTCACCCACATCGGGGGCGCGGAATGAATCCTTCTCCCCTCGGGGGAGAAGGTGTCAGCCGGAGGCTGACGGATGAGGGGGCGCCCTCCGCCCACCTCTCCATCGAAGGGCTTCACGCCTTCGACCTCCCCCTCATCCGGCGCTTGCGCGCCACCTTCTCCCCCGAGGGGAGAAGGACGTGACCGCCGACCTCGTCGTCATCACGGACACGCATCATCTGCGCATCCAGCCGCGCGAGGGCGGCGTGCGCTTCATCGCCATGCGCCACGATCAGGCGGGGCTGGAGGCGGAGGGCGACTTCGCCGATGTGGCGTCGGCGAAGGATCATGCGGCGACGGCCTATGGCGTGGCCGAGGCGGCCTGGAGACCGGCGCCGTTTCCGCCCTTCGCCCTGGTGCGCATAGACGAAACCGACCCGGAAACCTCGATCCGGGGGCTGAGCGGCCATGTGGCCGGCCTGTCCGATCCGGAGCAGGTGGCGGTGTTCATCGACCAGCTTGAGCGCGTCTGGTGCGTGCACCCTGACCATCTGATCGCCACCGGCGGCTTCCTGCCCGAGGATCAGCGGCCGGGCGGGCGTTGAAGCAGTTCGCCCGCCTTCTCCCCCGAGGGGAGAAGGTCTACACGCCTGCTGAATCGATTTAGCAACCGGACCCCATGCGCATCCTTCTGACCAATGACGACGGCATCACGGCCGAGGGGCTGGAGAGCCTGGAGCGCATCGCGCGGACCCTGACCGACGACGTCTGGATCTGCGCGCCCGAGCACGAGCAGTCCGGCGCGGGGCGGGGCCTGACCCTGACCGAGCCTCTGCGGGTCCGCACCCTGGGCGAGAAGCGCTTCGCCGTCACCGGCACGCCCACCGACTGCGTCATCCTGGCCGTCAACGACATCATGGGCGAGGCGAACAAGCCGGACCTGGTGCTGTCGGGGGTGAACCGGGGGCACAACCTGGGCGAGGACGTCACCTATTCCGGCACGGTGGCTGGGGCGTTGCAGGGCATGGCCATGGGCATCCGCTCCATCGCCCTGTCCCAGTCCATGACCCGCTTCCACGACGAGGTGGTGCCCCACTGGGACACGGCCGAGCAGTTCGGGCCGGGCGTCGTGCGCCGTCTGACCGAGGCGGACTGGCCGGACGGGGTGGTGATGAACGTCAACTTCCCGCCCCTGCCGCCCGATCAGGTCAGCGAGGTGGAGGTGACGGTGCAGGGCTTCCGCGACGCGGGCGAGTTGCACGGGGTCAAGCGCACCGACCTGCGCGGCCGGGACTATTACTGGATGGCCTTCCGCGGAAAGCCGCAGGAGCATGCGCCGGGCACCGACCTGCGCGCCGTGGCGGACGGCAAAATATCTGTGACGCCGCTGCACATCGACCTGACGCACCTGCCCACCGTCAGCACGCTGAAGCGCGTCCTGGGCGGCGCCCCACCCAAGGTGTGAGCATGGCCGGGCCGGAGGACATCAACCGGCAGAGGGCGGCGCGCCTGATCCTGGGCCTGCGCCGCCAGGGCGTGACCGACCCGCGCGTGCTGGCGGCCATGGAGAGCATCGACCGCTCGGTCTTCGTGCACCCCCAGTTTCTGGATCAGGCCTGGGATGACGCGGCCCTGCCCATCGACTGCGCCCAGACCATCAGCCAGCCCTACATCGTCGGCCTGATGACCCAGGCCCTGGACGTGCAGCCCCGGCACCGGGTGCTCGAGATCGGCACGGGGTCCGGCTATCAGTGCGCCATCCTGTCGCGGCTGGCGCGCTATGTGTACACGGTCGAGCGGTATCGCAGCCTGCTGAACGAGGCCGAGGCGCGGCTGAAGGCGCTGGACATCCAGAACGTCATCACGCGGCACGGCGACGGGGGCGAGGGCTGGCCGGAGCAGGCGCCCTTTGACCGCATCATGGTCACCGCCGCCTCGCCGCACGAGCCGCACGCCCTGCTGGAGCAGCTGAAGCCGGGCGGCGTGCTGGTGGCGCCGGTGGGCCGCACGGGGGTGCAGGTGCTGCACCGCTATACGGCGCAGCCCGACGGCTCGTTCAAGCGCGAGAGCCTGGGCGAGGTGCGCTTCGTGCCGCTGGTCGAGGGGGTGGCGAAGGAGGGCTGAGGCCGAGCCGAAGTCACATCTCGTTAACCTTGAGGCCATGTTTTCGCGCCCATTAAGGAGTCTTCTGACCGCTTCCGATTCCGTGAGGGGAGAGTTTGGCATGACCCGCCGTGGGGCCCCTGTTTCCAGAGCCGCCGTTTTGTCCGCCAGCGGCCTGGCCCTGATGCTGGCCGCGTGCGGAGGGACTCTTCCGCAGACGCCCCGCTACGCGACGCGGCTGGATCAGCTGCCGCCCACGCCGCCACCCGCCCAGGCCCCGCTGACGGAGGCCGAGCCGGTCTATGAGCCCGAGCCCATTCCCGCTCCGACCGAGGACGTGACAGCCACCGAGCTGGCGCCCCTGCCGCCGGCCCAGCCGCGCGATACGGCCCTGGCCTCCCAGCCCATCGACGCGCCGCCGCCCCCGCCGCCCGCTGACGGCTCGGCCCCCGCCAATGAGGCCCCGGCGAACGAGGCCGAGGACATCACCTCGCGCCTGAACAATGCGCCGGTGACCCAGCCCTTCCCGGTGCGCGAGCCGGCCCGCCCCGCCGCCCCCGCCCAGAGCCAGCCCCTGCCGCCGCCGGGATCGACCTATACGGTGCAGCCGGGCGACACCCTGTCGGGGGTCGGCCGCCGCTTCGGCGTGCGGGTGGCCACCCTGATGACTTTGAACGGCCTTGGCCCGGAGGGCGCCGTGCGCGCCGGTCAGCGGCTGGTCCTGCCCGAGGGCGTGATCGACAACGGCGTCGACCCTTACGCCACCGGCCCCGCGCCGACGCCGCTGGCGACGCCGCCCCAGCGCCCCGTCACACCGCCGCCGCCTGTGCAGCGGCCGGCTCCGCCGCCCGCCCAGACGCCGCCGCCTGTGCAGCGGCCCGCGCCGCAACAGCCGCCGGCTCAGCCCCAGCCTGCTCCGCCGCCCGCCGCAACCGACAGCGCGGACGCGCCGCGCTTCCGCTGGCCGGTCGACCGGGCCGAGGTGGTGGGCCGCTTCGGCCAGACGGGCGTGGGCCTGCGCAACGACGGCATCGTCCTGGCCGCCCAGCCGAACGCCGCGGTCGTGGCCGCGGCGGCGGGCCAGGTGGTCTATGCCGGCAGCGACATTCCGGGCCTGGGCGCCACGGTGGTGATCGATCACGGGGACGGCTGGGGCACGGCCTATCTGCAGCTGGGCTCGGTCACCGTGCGCGAGCGCCAGCAGGTGGCCGCGGGCGAGACGCTTGGCCGCACCGCCGCGGCCGGCTCGAACGGCCGCTCGCAGTTCCAGTTCGAGATCCGGCGGCGCAACTCGCCAACGGATCGCTTCCGCCCCGTCGACCCGCTGCCGCTGCTCCCGGGACGTTAAGGAAAAACGCGCGCGGCGTTTGCAAAAGCGGGGGGCAGCGCCTAGCTTCCGGCCTCGTTTCGCGCGCGGCTGGACCGGCCCTGCGCGCGCCGCAGACTTCACGGGGATTCCATGTTCGCCACCGCCTACGCCCAGACCGCCGGCGCCGCTCCCGCTGAGAGCGGCATGATGGCCATGCTGGTCAACATCGCGCCGCTGCTGCTGCTCGTGGTGTTCGCCTACTTCCTGCTGATCCGCCCTCAGCAGCAGCGCATGAAGAAGCACCAGGCCATGATCGCGGCCATGAAGCGCGGCGACACGGTCGTGCTGAGCAACGGCATGATCGGCAAAATCACGCGTATCGAGGACGCCGAGGCCATGGTCGAGGTCAGCCAGGGCGTAAACGTCCGCGTGGTCCGCTCCATGATCGCCGAGGTGCGCGGCAAGGGCGTCCCGGCCAACGACGCCAAGGCCTGATCCCGTTTCCGTTCCGGCCTGAAGTCAAAGGCGCCTGTCCATGATTCAGCTGTCGCGCTGGAAAATCATCCTCGTCGTCCTAGCCCTGGCCCTGGGGGTCTGGTTCGCTCTGCCGAACGTACTGCCGGCCAATGTGCGTGAGCGCATGCCGGGCTTCATGCCCAGCAACACGATCAATCTGGGTCTCGACCTGCAAGGCGGCTCTTACCTGCTGCTTGAGGTGGACACCGAGGCGCTGGCGACCGAGCGGCTGAACAACATGGTCGAGGAGATCCGCCTGGATTTCCGGCGCGAGCGCATCGGCTTTTCCGGCCTGACGCCTGAAGGCCACGGCGTGGTGGTTCGCCTGCGCGATCCGGCCCAGACCGACGCCGCCGTGCGCGTGCTGAACAACATGGGCGAGTTCGTCGCCCAGACCGGCCAGCGCGACCGCACCGTGCAGCGGGTCGGGCCTGGCGTGATCCGCGTGCAGCTGTCTGAGGACGCCCTTCAGGCCCAGGCCAGCGCCGCGGTGGAGCAGTCCATCGAGATCGTGCGTCGCCGCATCGACTCGCTGGGCGCCAAGGAGCCCTCCATCACCCGCCAGGGCCGCGACCGCATCGTCGTCCAGGCGGCGGGCGAAAGCGATCCGGAGCGTCTGAAGAACGTCATCGGCCAGACCGCACGCCTGACCTTCCAGATGGTGGACGAGCAGAACTCGCTTCAGGCCGCCCTGGCCGGGCAGGTGCCGCCCGACGCCATGGTGGTGCCGACCGACGAGCCCGGCGAGCCCTTCCTGCTGCTGAAGCGCCGGGTGCTGGTCTCTGGCGAGAACCTGACGCGCGCCAATGTCGGCGTCGATCAGATGCAGCGGCCGGCCATCGACTTCCGCTTCGACGGACAGGGCGCGCGCCGCTTCGGCGAGGTCACCGCCGCCAATGTGAACCGCCGCTTCGCCATCGTGCTGGACGGACGCGTGATCTCGGCGCCCACCATCATCAGCCCGATCACCGGCGGCTCAGGCCAGATCACCGGCAACTTCTCGGTCCAGACGGCGTCCGACCTGGTCAATCTGCTCAACGCGGGCGCCTTGCCGGCGCCGCTGACGGTGGAGGAGCAGCGCACCGTGGGGGCCGAGCTGGGCGCCGACGCCGTGCGGGCCGGCCTGATCTCGACGGTGGTGGCCTTCGTGCTGGTGCTGGCCTTCATGGTCCTGTCCTACGGCTTCCTGTTCGGCGGCATCTCGGTCATCGCGCTTCTGGCCAACGGCCTGCTCATCATGGCGGTGATGTCGGTCACGGGCGCGGACCTGACCCTGCCGGGCATCGCCGGCCTGATCCTGACCCTGGCCATGGCGGTGGACGCCAACGTGCTGATCTACGAGCGCATGCGCGACGAGGTCCGCGCCGGGCGACCGCCCATCCTGGCCATGGACGCCGGGTTCGGCCGCGCCATGGTGACCATCATCGACGCCAACCTGACCACCCTGATCGCGGCGTGGATCATGTTCTTCTTCGGCGCGGGCCCGGTGCGCGGCTTCGCCTGGACCCTGACCATCGGCGTCGTCACCTCGGTCTTCACCGCGGTGCTCATCACCCAGATTTTGCTGGCCCTGTGGTTCCGCCTGCGGCGGCCCAAGGCCCTGCCCATCGCGTAAAGGCGGCTCAAGATGCGTTTCTGGCCGATCATCAAACTTCTGCCGCAGAAGACGAACCTGCGCTTCGTCAGCGTCGCCAAGTACATGGCCGTGCTGTCGATCGTCGGCGTCCTGGGCTCGCTGTTCCTGACGCTCTACCCCTTCAAGGGCCCGTGCGGCGGACTGAACTGCGGCGTCGACTTTAAGGGCGGCACCCTGATCGAGCTGTCCTCGCCCCGTCCCATCGACCTGGGCGAGGTGCGCGGCGAGCTGGGCGCCATGAATCTGGGCGACGTACAGGTGCAGCAGTTCGGGGCCCCCACCGACGTGATGGTGCGCTTCGAGACGCCCGAGGGCGTGAACCCGGCCCAGCAGGTCGACCAGGTGAAGAACCGTCTCAGGGGTGTCGTCGGACAGGACACCACCTTCACCCGCACCGAGGTGGTCGGCCCCAAGGTGTCGGGCGAGCTGCTGCGCGGCGGCATCATCGCGCTGGGCATCGCTGTGGCCCTGATGATGCTCTACATCTGGTTTCGCTTTGAGTGGCAGTTCGGCCTGGGCGCCGTGGCGGGCCTGCTGCACGACACCATTCTGGTGTTCGGCTTCTTCGCCCTGTTCAAGCTGGAGTTCACCCTGACCGCCGTGGCGGCGATCCTGACGGTGATCGGCTATTCCATGAACGACACGGTGGTGGTGTTCGACCGCCTGCGCGAGAACCTGCGCAAGTACAAGAAGATGCCGCTGCGCGAAGTCATCGACCTGACCATCAACGAGACCCTGTCGCGCACCATCATCACCGGCGTGACGGCCATCATGGCGCTGGCGGCCCTGGCCATTCTGGGCGGCGAGACGCTGTTCGCCTTCTCGGTTTCGTTGATCTTCGGCATCATCTTCGGCACCTATTCGTCCATCTATGTGGGCGCGCCGATCATCCTGCTTTGGGGGGTCAAGCGCAGCGAAGGCGGCGCGGGGGACGAGCCCGAACCCGTCAAGCTGGGCGCCGCCAGCCGGCCCTGAGACCCGGATCAAAGACCCTAGAGCCCTTCGGTTTTTAGCGGAGCCGTTAGGGCCTATGCTGGCCGCCACCTGATTCTGTGGAGGGGCTATCCATGGCCGGCATTCTTTCGAACTTCCGCAACACCGTGGTGGTCAGCCTCGCGCTGGCCCTGGTGATGATCTACGCCTTCGGCAGCGGGGCCGAGTTTGACGAGCGCTTCTGGCAGGCGCTGTTCCGCTGGCTGCACGTGGTGCTGGGCATCCTGTGGATCGGCCTGCTGTACTACTTCAACTTCGTGCAGATCCGGGTGATGCCCGACATCCCCGCCGAGCTGAAGCCGGCCGTGTCCAAGTACATCGCGCCGGAGGCCCTGTTCTGGTTCCGCTGGTCGGCCCTGCTGACGGTGGTCATGGGCCTGGCCGTGGCCTGGGCGCGCGGGACGGACTACCTGGCCGAGACCCTGACCCTGGGCTTCGCCGGCGGTTACGCCGGCTATGACGGCGGCTACACCCTGATGGGCGTGGGCATGTGGCTGGGGATCATCATGATGATCAACGTCTGGGGCTTCATCTGGCCGAACCAGAAGCGGGCCCTGGGCATCGTCGAGGCCGACGCCGAAACCAAGGCCAAGGCGGCGCGGACGGCCATGCTGTTCAGCCGCACCAACATGCTGCTGTCGCTGCCGATGCTGGTGGCCATGGCCATGTATCAGACGATCGTCGGCTAGCGCCGCACAAGGTCGAGAAGCTAGAGGAGGGGCGTGAGCGATCGCGCCCCTTCTTTCATGTCCGGCCCCCGCGAGCCCGTCGATCTGGACGCCCAGGTCCGGACGGCCGATCCCGACCGCTGGCTGTCCAGCCGCTTCGTCGCCGAGGCTGATCGCCGGGCCGACCTGATCGCGCTTTACGCCTTCGAGGCCGAGCTGGGGGCTATCCCGGCCAAGACGAGCCAGCCGCTGCTGGCCGAGATGCGCTACGCCTGGTGGCGCGAGCACCTGGACGGCGTGTTCTCCGGCGATCCGCGCAAGGGGCATCCGGTGCTTGAGGCGCTGGCCCTGGCCGTGTCGCGGCGTGGACTGGCGCGGGCCCCGTTCGAGACCATGCTCGACGCCTGGATCGATCAGGCGCACGGCCGCGAGGCCGATCCGAGCGTCCTGTATGGCGGTCTGATGGATGAGGCGGCGAAGGCGCTGGGCGCCACGGCGGGGCGTCTGGATGATGGCGCGCGCCTGTGGGGTCTCATCCGAAGCGGCGAGGCCAAGGCCGCGGACGCGCTGCGGCCATCGGTGAACCGGTCCTTGAAGTCGCTGCCCGCCGCCGCCTTTCCGGCGGTGGCGCACCTGGCCCTACGGGATGTGACTGAGCCGGAGGCCGTGAAGCGGCTGCGGCTGATCTGGGCCTCCTTGCGGGGCAGAATCTAGCCGGGCGGCAGGGCGCGCGCCCGCGCCAGGGCCCGAAGCCGGCAGGCCGAGGCGAGGGAGCGCCGGCCGCGCGTCTGGTCGATCTCGATGAGCAGGGCGGCCAGGGGCAGATCGCGCTCGGCGGCCTCATCTTCGATGAGGCTCCAGAACTCGGGCTCCAGGGCCACCGATGTGGCGTGGCCCGACAGGCTGACCGACCGTTTGCGCAATCCGCTCATGCCGCGAGTTTAGACACCTTTGATCGCAAGATGTGAGGGGACCGAAGCAAGCGCGGGTGTTAGGCGGCCGCCATGAAGCTTTCCGCCAACGCCTCCGCCGTGCTCGCCATGCTGGCGTGCAGCGTGATCTGGGGCACCACCTGGTACGCCATCACCCTGCAGCTGGGGGTCGTCGATCCGGTGGCGTCGATCGTCTATCGGTTCGGCCTGGCGGCTGCGATCCTGTTCGCGGGCCTGCTGCTGTTCCGCCAGAAGATACGGCTGACCAAGGCGCAGCACCTGGCGGTGGCGGGGCAGGGGCTGTTCACCTTCGCCATCGACTACGCCTTCGTCTATTGGGCCGAAGAGCGCGTGGCGTCCGCCGTGGTGGCCGTGATCTTCGCGTCCCTGGCCCTGCTGAACCTGATCGCCTTTCGCCTGGCCCTGGGCCGCAAGGCGCCGTGGCTGGCCTGGGGCGGCGCCCTGCTGGGCGTGGCGGGGGTGGCGGTGCTGTCCCGGGCCGAGCTGGCCAACGCCGATTTCGACCGCGAGGCGGCGACGGGCGTGGGCCTGGCCCTGATCGCCGTGGCCGGGGCGGCCATCGGCAACCTGTGCGCCTGGAGAAGCCAGCAGCTGGGGGCGCCGGTCGCGCCCGCCACCGCCTGGGCCATGGCCTATGGGACCGGCATGCTGGCTTTGTACGGCCTGATCACCGGAATCGAGTGGCGCTTCGAGACCAGCTGGTCCTACGTGCTGTCGCTGCTGCACCTGTCGATCCTCGGATCGGTGGTGGCCTTCGTCCTTTACTTCGGGCTGGCGCGATCGCGCGGCTATGCGCTGGCGTCCTACATCTCGGCCCTGACGCCGCCGGTGGCCATGCTGATGTCGGTGGCCTTTGAAGGGGCCAGCTTCGGCCTGCTGGCCCTGTCAGGGCTGGTGCTGGTGCTGGGCGGGCAGCTGCTGCTGGCGCGGGCGCCCAAGACGGCCTAGGCCGGGTCCTCGGGCTTGTCCCGGCGACTGGCGTCCAGCAGGCGGTCGGCGCGTCCCCGCTCCATTTCGGTCGAGGTCTTCTCAGCGCCCGTGCGGCCGTGGGCTGCGCGGTTGACCGCGGCGTCCTTGCGCTTCTGGTTCCGCGCCCGGTCCTTCTTCGCCCGCTTCAGATTGATGATCTCGGCCATGGCCAAGCCTTGCGCCCGCGCCGGGCAAAAGAAAAGGGCCGCGCTCGAAAGCGCGGCCCTCAGCTCGGTCTCTGATCAGGAGATCAGAGTTCGCAGGCGTCGCCGCCACGCTGGGCCGAGACCTCGCAGGTCAGGGCGCGGCCGATGCTGCGACGGTCCTGGGACAGTTCGGCGATAAAGCCGCCGCCCGCGCCGCACTTCACCTCGACGACGTCGCCGTCGTCCGCCGACAGGCCCAGCGCGCGGAATTCGCGCACGTCGCAGGGCTTGTTGTCCGCGGTCATCAGCTGGGTCAGGCGGGCCAGGAGGGCCGCCCGCGGCGTCAGGGTGCAGGCCAGGGTGGCGCTGCGGCCCTCGCCCCGGATGCAGTCCATGACCTCGCCGGGACGCGTGGCGCCGGCCTCAGGCAGGAAGGCGATCACACCCAGTTCGCGGTCGGAGCATTTGAACTCGACCACGGTGCGCTGGTTGCTGTCGCGGCCGATGACGCGGTGATCCTGATAGGCGCAGGTTCCACCGGCCTGGGACAGGCGCTGCGACATCTCGTTGGTGACGGCCGCTTCCACGACGGCCATGTCGGTCAGCGTGCAGCCGCCCATGATGCCGCCCGCCGCCGAACAGTCGATCACCGCCTGATAGGCGTTCTGCAGGTTGGTGCGGATCATGAAGCCCGGCGCGGCGCCGCAGCCCACTTCGTAATAGCGGCGGTCGTCGCTGTCGCTGAAGCCCACGTGGCGGACCTCGTCGATCTCGCAGGTGCGGCCAGTCTGGGCCACCAGATTGCGCGCCCAGGCGACCTGATCGGCCTGGGTGGTCATGGGGCAGGGGCCGCCGGCGGACTGAACCTGAAGGCAGGTCAGCACGCGGCCCGGCTGGGCGGCGCCGGCCTGGGCCTCGATCCAGTAGCCGTCCGAGCCGGCGCAGCTGATCTCCCAGCGGTCCTGGCCATCGGTCGTGCGGCCCACCAACTGGGCTTCGTCCACCGTGCAGTCCGGAGCGGCGACGCGGGCCAGCGGCTGGATGGCCCGGACCATGTCCTGGTTCTGCGGCAGCTGGCAGGTGGGGCCGGCCTGCTGGCCGGCGGCCTCGGCCTGACGAGCGGCGAGGGACAGCACGGGGCAGGGCGTCGCCGTGGCGTTCTCGCCCTGCTCGACGATGATGTAGCCGGGGCCCGCTTCGCAGACCATCTCGTAGAAGGTGGTGGCCCGCCGCACGCCTTCGGCGTCCAGCGCCGAGCCCTGACCGCCCCAACGGCTGGTGAGGGTGGGCGTGCAGGTGGCGATCTGGGCCTTGCCCAGGGCCACCTCGGCGCGGGTGCGGATTTCCTCCGGCTCGGGCGCCTGGGCGCGCCGTTGCGCGGCCGCGGGCAGGGGGGCCAAAACGATCAGGGCGGCGATCGCGGCCCACGTCGTGACCTTGGACTTGGTCTTCATTGCGTTTCCTCTCGAAACCTAGGATTAAGGCCCTAGGCGTTGGGCGCGCCGGGGGCAAGCGCGCCAGGGCGGGCCAGTTGTCGCGCCACCCGAGGATGCGTTCAAGGGACTTGTTTCGATGGGCGAAGAGGTGCGCGTCGAGGTTGCAGACGGCGTTCTGACGCTGACGCTGAACCGTCCGGCCAAGAAGAACGCCATCACCCAGGCTATGTATGCCGACATGGCCGCCGCGCTGGAGACGGCGCGCGGGGAAACGGCCGTGCGCTGCGTGCTGATCCGCGCTGAGGGGGATTCCTTCTGCGCCGGCAACGACATGATGGATTTCGCCATGCAGGCGGCGTCCGGCGCCTCGGCCGCCGACATGGCGGTGTTCCGTTTCCTGAAGGCGCTGGCGGAGTTCGACAAGCCGCTGGTGGCGGCCGTGCAGGGCCGGGCGGTCGGCATCGGCGTCACCCTGCTGCTGCACTGCGATCTGGCGGTGGCGGCCGAGGACGCGCTTCTGTCCACCCCCTTCGTCAATCTGGCCCTGGCGCCCGAGGCGGCGTCGAGCCGCCTGCTGCCCGAGGCGATCGGTCACCGTCGCGCCTTCGAGATGCTGGCGCTGGGGCGGGTCGTGACCGGGCGCGAGGCCGCCGACTGGGGCCTGGTCAACAAGGCCGTGCCGCTTGATCAGCTGCAGTCCGAAGCCGAGGCCTTCGCCCGCGCCTGCGCCGATCGGGCGCCGGGCTCGATCCAGGCGACGAAGCGCCTGATGCGGGACGCCGAGACTCTGTGGGCCCTGATGCAGGCCGAGGGACAGGTCTTCGCGGCCCAGATGGCCGGGCCCGAAGCCAGAGAGGCGTTTCAGGCGTTCATCGAGAAGCGGCCCGCTCGCTTCACCGTCGCCGACTGAGTTCGTTTCCATGCGTAGCCTTGCCCAGGCCGCCACGGCGGCCCTCTGCGTCCTTCCCGAAAACCCTTCTGACGCCCATGCGGTCGACGCCCTGGTCGAGGCGGCGTTCGGTCCCGGCCGCTACGCCAAGACCGCCGAGCGCCTGCGCGAAGGGTCGGAGGCGGTGGCGGGGTTCTGTGCGCATCAGGACGGGCGGCTGGTGGGGACAGTGCGCCTGTGGCCCATCCTGATCGGCGAGACGCACGCCCTGTTCCTGGGACCCATCGCCGTGGCCGGCGATCTGCGCAGCGAGGGCGTGGGGCAGGCCCTGATGCTGGCCGCCCTGGCCTGGGCCGATGAGGCGCGATCGGGCGGGGTGCTGCTGGTGGGGGATACGCCCTATTTCGGCCGTTTCGGCTTTGAGCGGGCCGAGGGCGTGGACATGCCCGGGCCGGTCAATCCGGCGCGTCTGCTGTGGCGCGGAGCGGATCAGCCGAAGGGACGGGTGGCGAGCGCCTAACGCTCCTCCCATTTTCGCTCTAGGGTTCGACCGATGAGTGATCAGCAGCCGAAGGGACTGGAGGGCGTGGCGGCGGCCGGACGGGCCGCGCGCGGCCTGCCGCCGGTGCATCTGTGGAACCCGCCCCACTGCGGCGATATCGACATCGTCATCCGCGCCGACGGCGTGTGGATGCACGAGGGCACGCCCATCGGCAGGGCCGAGCTGGTGCGGCTTTTCTCGACGGTGCTGCGCAAGGACGAGGACGGGATCTATCTGGTCACGCCGGTCGAGAAGCTGAAGATCACCGTTGAGGACAGTCCTTTCCTGGCCGTGCGGGTGGACCGCGAGGGCGAGGATCTGGTCTTCACCACCGATGTGGGCGACCAGGTGCGGGCCGGGCCCGAGAACGGCCTGCGGGTCGAGCTGGGCGAGGGCGACGAGCCCCGGCCCTATCTGCACGTACGGCGAGGTCTGGAGGCGCGACTGACACGGCCGGTCTTCTACGAACTGGTCGAGATGTCGGTGGTGCGAGGCCGGGAGCGCGGGGTCTGGTCGGGCGGGGTCTGGTTCCCGCTGGGGGACGCCGCGTGAGCCCCGACGCCTGGCGTCGCCTGCTGAGCGAGCGGCTGGACCGGCCCGAGACCTGGCGGCCCGACCTGACGGCGCGGCGATCCGATTTCGATCTCAACCCGGACCTGGCGCACATGCGGGGCCGGACGCTGCGGCCCGCCGCCGTTCTGATTCCCCTGGTGGAGCGGCCGTCGGGCGTCATGGCGCTGTTGACCCGGCGCTCGGACGCCTTGCGCAGTCATACCGGCCAGATCGCCTTTCCTGGCGGTCGCTTCGATCCCGGCGAGGGTCCGGTCGAGGCCGCCTTGCGCGAGGCCTGGGAGGAAGTTGGCCTGCCCGCCGAGGCCGTCGAGCCGCTGGGCCTGTCGGATGTGTATGAGACGGGCACCGGCTTTCTGGTGACGCCGGTGGTGGGCTGGCTGGACCCGGCCTTCGAGCCCGTCCCGAACCCGGATGAGGTGGCGGAGACCTTTGAGGCGCCGCTGCCCTGGCTGATGGACGCGGCCAACCATCGGCGCGACTTCTACGAGATCGCCGGCGGCAAGCGCTGGTTCTACGCCATGGAGCACGACGGCCGGAACATCTGGGGCGCCACGGCCGGCATGATCCGGGCGCTATGGCTGCGCCTGTTCGGCGACGAGGCCCGGGAGGCGGGATGAGCGAGCCGGTGCTCCAGGCGGAATGGCTGAACGATCCCGCCTGCGCGGCCGTGTTGGACGCGCTGGAGGCGGAGGGCGGCGCAGGCTGCGTGCGCTTCGTCGGCGGCTGCGTGCGCAACACTCTGATGGGCCTGCCGGTCAGCGATCTGGACCTTGCGACGACGCTGGAACCGCCGCGCGTGATCGCCGCGGTCGAGGGGGCGGGTCTGCGCGCGATCCCGACGGGGGTCGAGCATGGCACGGTGACGGTGATCTCCCGCCACCGCCCGTTTGAAGTCACCACGCTGCGACGGGATGTGGAGACGGACGGCCGCCGCGCGGTCGTGGCCTTCACTCAGGACTGGGCCGAGGATGCACAGCGCCGCGACTTCCGTCTGAACGCCCTCTACGCCGACCGGGCCGGACAGGTGTTCGACCCCACCGGCGGCGGCGTGGCGGACGCCCGCGCGGGCCGCATCGTCTTTGTGGGCGACGCCGAGCAGCGCATCCGGGAGGATTACCTGCGCATCCTGCGCTTCTTCCGCTTCCAGGCCTGGTACGGGCGCGAGGAGGCGGACGCCGTGGGGCTGGAGGCCTGCCGCGCGCTGCGGGGCGGGCTGTCCAGCCTGTCCAAGGAGCGCGTGACGCAGGAGATGCTGAAGCTGTTGGCGGCTCCAGATCCGACGCCCGCCGTCGCCTCAATGGTTGACGCTGGGGTGTGGACGGCCCTTGTGGATAGCCCCGCTAACGTGGCGCGGCTGGAACGTGCGGCACTGGCCTCGCACGAGCCCATCCTGAGGCTGGCGGCCCTGACGGACGAGGCCCACGTGGAGGCGGTGATCGCCGCCCTTCGGCTGTCGAACGCCGAGGCTGATCGTCTTGGGGCCGCGCTCGCGCCGTCGCCGCAGGCGCGCATGGACCTGGATGACCGGACCCTGCGCCGCGAGGTGCATGTGCAGGGACGCCGGGCGTTCCTAGACCGGGCTGTCCTGGCCTGGGCGCAGGGCGAGCAGCCCATCGAGGCGCTGGCGGCCCTGGCCGCCCGCGTGGAGACCGAGCCGGAGCGCCGTTTCCCCGTCACGGGCGAGCATCTGAAGGCGATGGGCCTCGATCCCAGCCCCCGGATGGGCGAGGTGCTGAGGGCCGTCGAAGCCTGGTGGATCGCGCATGATTTCGACGATGAGGGCGCCCGCGCCTTCGCCGCGCAGACGGTTTCGAGTTCTTAAGGCGTGGCGGGTAAGCTTAATCCATGGACATCGCCATCCTGGAGACCGGCCTTCTGCCGCCGGAACTGAGGGACGCATGGCCGGGCGGCTATCCGGCCATGATGCAGGCCCTCCTGGCCGCGCCGTATCGGCGTTTTCACACCTTCAATGTGCAGGAGGCGCCGCCGCCGGACCCGACGCGGTTTGACGCTGTCTGCGTCATGGGCTCGCCCTCGGGCGTCTATGACGGCGATCCCTGGATCGAGCGCCTGATGGACTGGCTGCGCGAGGCGCGCGGCGAAACGGCGCTGGTCGGCGTCTGCTTCGGGCATCAGGTGATGGCGCACGCCTTCGGCGGCCACGTCGAGAAGGCGGCGGTGGGCTGGGGCCTGGGCCGGCACGCCTATGAGATCGCGCACAGGCCCGACTGGATGGCCGACGCGCCGGACCGCATCGCCTCACCCTGCTCGCACCAGGATCAGGTGCTGGTTCAACCGCCGGGCACGCGCGTTCTGGCGCACAGCGCGTTCACGCCCTTCGCGGCGCTGGCCTATGAAGACCACCCGGCCATCAGCTTCCAGTTTCATCCAGAGTTCGAGGCGGACTACGCTCGGGCCTTGGTCGAGGTCAGGCGCTCGCGCGGGGTCGATCCCCGGCTGGTGGACGCGGCGCTGGACAGCCTGGAGCATCCCAACGACCGGCTGATGGTCGGCGAGTGGATCGGCCGCTTTCTGGATCAGTCCGTCTCGGCCTGCACCTTGGCGCCGGCGGCGTACGCGCGGGGCTGAAAGGTCGCCACGGCCATGATCGGCGCCATGGCGTCGGCGACGACGGGCAGGCGTGTGGCGGCGCGCCAGGCGTCCTGATCGTCCCAGACGGCGTAGTTTACGGCGCTCTTGCCATCCAGGCCCCGATGCATGCGACACGAGCGGAAGCCCGGCGCCCTGGCCAGGGCCGTGGCCAGCCGGTCCAGCATGGGCATCAGGGCGTCCAGCTTCTCGGGCGCGACCGTGAAGACGTTGATGACGATGACGGGACTGTCGGACGCGGGCTCGCTCACGGCCATTTCACCACCGGCGGCATAGAGCTGAGGATCGAGGCCACGTTGCCCCCCGTCTTCAAACCGAACAAGGTCCCACGGTCGTATAGCAGATTGAACTCCACATAGCGGCCCCGGCGGATCAGCTGTTCCTCGCGCTCCTGCTCGGTCCAGGGCTCGGCCATGCGGCGGCGCACCAGCTGGGGATAGATGTCGAGGAAGGCCTGACCCACGTCGCGGGTGAAGGCGAAGTCGCGGGCCCAGTCGCCGCTGTCCAGATGGTCATAGAATATGCCGCCGATCCCGCGCGGCTCGTTCCGGTGCGGCAGGAAGAAGTACTCCTCGCACCAAGCGCGGAAGCGCTCGTAGGCGCCGGGCTCATAGCCGTCGCAGGCGCCCTTCATGGCAGCGTGGAAGTCGATGGCGTCGGGAAAGCTCTGCTCGCGCTGGTAGTCCAGCAGCGGCGTCAGGTCGGCCCCGCCCCCGAACCAGGCCCGGGTCGTGGTGATGAAGCGGGTGTTCATATGTACAGCCGGCACGCGCGGACTGACCATATGAGCGATCAGGCTGATGCCGGTCGCGAAGAAGCGCGGGTCCTCCTCCGCGCCGGGGATGCCGCGCGCGAATTCAGGCGCGAAGGTCCCATGCACGGTCGAGACGTGAACGCCCACCTTCTCGAACAGGCGGCCCCGCATCATGGAGGCGACGCCGCCGCCGCCGCCCTCGCGGGTCCAGGGCGTGCGCTCGAACCGGCCGGCCGCGCCCGGATAGAGATCGGCGGGCGCCTCGTCCTCCAGGGCCTCGAAAGCGGCGCAGATGTCGTCGCGCAGGGTCTCGAACCAGCCGCGGGCCAGCTCGCGTTTTTCATCCAGGTCGAGGTCCAGGCTCATGCCGGGGGGCTTAGCGCGACGGGCGCGCCTGCGAAAGGCGGGCGTCTGGTCTAGGATGGTGAAAGCTGGAGGATTCGAGATGATGCGACTGACGACCTGCGCCTCCGTGGCCGCGTTGCTGACGGCCCTGGCTGGGCCCGCCCTGGCCCAGACGGCGCCGCAGAATGAGGCGGCCATCGAGCGGCGGGTGCAGCAGGTGCTGCGCCGCTCGCCCATCATCGACGGGCACAACGACCTGCCCTGGGCCCTGCGCGAGAACCACGGTTCGAACCCGACCGCGGTCGACCTGGCTCAGGATCAGGACGCCGCAACGGACCTGCACACCGACATCACGCGGCTGCGCCGCGGCGGCGTGGGGGGACAATTCTGGTCGGTCTATGTGCCCGCCTCAATGACCCCGCTGGAGGCGGCGCGCGCCACCTTCGAGCAGATCGACCTGACCAAGCGCATGATCGCGGCCTATCCGGGCGACCTGGAGCTGGCCACTACGGCGGCGGACATCCGGCGCATCCAGCGCGACGGCAAGATCGCTTCGCTGCTGGGCATCGAGGGCGGCTACTCCATCGCCGAGTCGATGGGCCTGCTGCGGGAATTCCACCGCTCGGGCGTGCGCTACATGACCCTGACACACAGCACGACCACGGCCTGGGCGGACTCGGCCACCGACGATCCGCGGCATGGGGGACTGACGCCCTTCGGCGAAGAGGTGGTGCGCGAGATGAACCGGCTGGGCATGCTGGTGGACCTCAGCCACGTCTCTGAAAGCACGATGGCCGACGCCCTGAACGTGACCCAGGCGCCGGTGATCTTCTCGCACTCCTCGGCGCGCGCCGTCGCCAACCACAATCGCAACGTGCCCGACGCCATCCTGCGGCGGCTGCCTGAGAACGGAGGGCTGGTGATGGTGACGTTCGTGCCCAGCTTCGTCTCCGAGGCGGTGCGCGCCTGGGGCCTGGCGCGGGATGCGGAGCGCGAGCGGCTGCGGGCCCAAGGCGTGACCGAGGCGGCCCTTGGCGCGGCCATGCAGCCGTGGCTGGAGGCCAACCCCCAACCGAGCGCCACCATCTCGGACGTGGCTGACCACATCGACCATGTGCGTCAGACGGCGGGGGTGGATCATGTGGGCATAGGCGGCGACTTCGACGGGGTGTCGAGCCTGCCGGAGGGCCTCAACGGCGTGGACAAGTACCCCGACCTGCTGGCCGAACTGGTCCGCCGCGGCTGGTCCGACGCCGACCTGGAGAAGCTGACGGGCGGCAACCTGCTGCGCGTGATGCGGGCCTCGGAGGAGGTCGCGGCGCGGCTGTCCTCAGAACCGCCGTCGCTGGCGGCGCGGTCGGGTGAGGGCGGCTAGAACGCCTGGGCGCGCATGCTGGCGAAATCCAGCCGTACGGAGCCGCACGCGCGCACCAGATCCATGCCGGCGCGGCCCTGCGCGTTGGCCCTGTTCTGGCTGAGCACAACCCGCGCGAGGGTGCAGCGGCCGTCGCCCAGCCGGACCGACAGATCGCTGACCGTGGAAACCTGCGTCTCGACCGATCCGGTGACTCCGAAGGAGGTTCGGGTCGCGCCCGCTATTCGCCTCTGTTCCGCCTGGCTGAGCCGCTCCATGGCCAAAGGTTCGTGGAATTCCGTTTCGTTGGAGCCCGTATCCAGATGGAGGTCCAGCTCGCCGCCGCTCTCCAGGGTGATCACCACATCGAAACCGGCGGGATTCCAGGTCATCTGGGCCCCCTGGTCTGGCGGCACGGCGTCCTCGGCAAAGCCCAGACGCAGGTGTGTTCCGCCATCCAGAAAGGCGACGTGCTCGAACGGATAGAGCGCGGTCATGCCCAGGATCGGCGGCAGCGGGCCCATGGACGGGACCGTCAAGGCCGCGTCGGGCAGCACGAAGACGGGTAGGTTCCGCAGCTCCGCCTCGCCGATCCGCAGCCGGTCAATGAGGCCGATGCGGCCCGCGGCCACGCCGGGGGTCGAGCCGCTGATGCTGAGATCGTCGCCCAGGAGCCGAACCCCCAGGTCCGCGGCCTGGCTCTCGGACAGGACGGACACCTCGGCGCCGGTGTCCACGGCCCACGGCATCGATCGGCCGTCCACGGTCACATCGATCAGACCCATGTTGGTCCAGTGGGGCGTCAGGGGAGCATCGACCTGTCCGGTCACGGCCAGCGGCGGCGCGTCAGCCAAGGCGCGCCAGAAGGCGGTCGATTGCAGGGCGCCGGGCGAAGGGGAAGGACTGAGCGCCAGGACCGCCGCACAGGCCAGATGCGCCTCCCGATAGCGGCTGGCGCGGCCGTGGGCTTCGCACAGGTCGGCATAGGCGGCGCGGCGATGCTCGGCGGCCTCGTCTGGATTGTCGGCCAGCCAGGTCTCAACGGCTGTGACGTCCCCGAAGGGCGCCCGGGCCACCCGATCCTCCGGAGTCTCGGCGGGCGCTGGCTGCGCCGCCAGGGCGGCGAGAACGGCGAGCGCCGCCCCTGTCACGCGGCCGTCCAGCCGCCGTCGATGACGAAGGCCTGACCGTTGGCCGAGGCGCCGGCGTCCGAGACCAGATAGGCCAGCATCCCAGACAGTTCGTCGGTGGTGACAAAGCGACGGGTGGGCTGGGCCGCCAGCATGACCTTCTTGATCACGTCGTCGCGGCCCATGCCGCGCGTGCGCATCTGGTCGTTCAGCTGCTTCTCGACGATGGGCGTCCAGACATAGCCGGGGCAGATGGCGTTGCAGGTGACGCCATGCTCGGCGACCTCGAGGGCGACGGTCTTGGTCAGGCCGATGATTCCATGTTTGGCGGCGACGTAGGCGGACTTGTACGGACTGGCGACCAGGCCGTGCACCGAGGCCAGGTTGACGATGCGGCCGCGCCCCTGCGCCTTCATTACCGGGACGGCGGCGCGGATGGCGTAGAAGGCCGCCGACAGGTTGATGGCGATGATGTTTTCCCACTTGTCGGTGGGGAACTTGTCGACGGCTTCCACGTGCTGGATTCCGGCGTTGTTGACCAGGATGTCCAGCCGCCCCAGCTCGTGCCGGGCGAAGGCGACCAGGTCGGCGATCTCGTCGCCCCGGCGCATATCGGCGTTGTGATAGCGGGCGTTGATGCCGTAGCCGCTCTCGATCTCGGCGCGGGCGCGTTCGATCTCGGCCGGGTCGCCCAGGCCGTTCAGCACGACATCGGCGCCGCGAGCGGCCAGCGCGCGGGCGAAGGCCAGGCCGATGCCCGAGGTCGAGCCGGTGATGACCGCCACCTGGCCGCGCAGCTCCTCGGCGTCCGCGGGCCGGGCGTGCGGCGCGCGCTCGGGCAGGGGGCGGGGCGGGGGAGTCTGGCTTTTGCGCAGCCACTGGAACATGGAGAGCCGTCCGGTCGATTCAGGAAAGGGTTTGCGGAGCAAGCCTACAGCCTGGGTCGCGGCTTGGCGAGGCGTCCCACTAAGCCTTCGGCGCAGGCTGGGGCCGCGTGAAGGTCCATTCGTGATCCGAGGACCGGTCGGCTGCAAAGCGATAGCCCGCGGCGTCGAAGCCCTTGAGGTCCTGGGCCCGCTCGACGCGGCGCTCGATGGCCCAGCGCGCCATGAGGCCGCGCGCCTGCTTGGCGAAGAAGGAGAGGACGCGCGCCTCGCCGTCCTTCTCCTCGAGGAAGCGGATTTCGACGACGGGGGCCTTGAGCGCCTTGCGATCGACGGCGCCGAAATACTCCTGGCTGGCCAGATTCACGACGGTCGGGTCCGAATGACCCTCCAGATCGGCGTTCAGCCGATGGGAGATGCGGTCGCCCCAGAAGGCGTAGAGGCTCTTGCCGCGGCGGGTCGGCAGGGCTGTGCCCATCTCGAGCCTGTACGGCTGAATGGCGTCGAGCGGGCGCAGCACGCCGTAGAGGCCCGACAGGATGCGCACGCGATCCTGGGCCCATTCCAGGGCGGGCCGATCCAGTTCGCGCGCCCTCAGCCCCTGATAGACGTCCCCGGCGAAGGCCAGGGCCGCCTGCAGTCCCTCTTCCGACTCGGGGTCGAAGGCGCGGAACCGCTCGCGGTTCAATCGAGTCAGGTCATCGGACAGGTGCATCAGCCGCTTAAGGTCCGGCGCGGTCAGCCGCCGCGTGGTTCTGGCCAGTTGAGCCGTCTGCTCGCGCAGCACGGGCTGGGTCAGGGGCAGGCTTTCGGGCGCGGGCGTGAAGTCCAGACGCTTGGCGGGCGACAGCAGGATGAGCATGGCGCCGAGATAGGGCAGGGCGATGCAAACGGCTAGGCCGTAGCTTTTGCGCCTTGCCGGTTGAAAAAGCGCGAGACGCGCTCTAAGGCCAGCGTGACGCGAGGGCCGGGGGCTTGTCGCGGCCCTTGGCGAGCCCGTCATCCGGCCGTGGTCCACCAACGCCTCGCCTTCAAGTAATCGTCGCCCACGCGACGGCTCAGGAGAACGAACGGTGACTGACGCCCAGGTCGATCCTCACGCGCCCGTCGAGGGTCAGGATCCCAACCGCAGGGACTTCATCCACATCGCCGCGGGCGCGGCCGCCGTCGGCGCCGGCGCTGTGGCGGTCTGGCCCCTGATCAACCAGATGAACCCCTCGGCCGACACCCTGGCCCTGGCCTCCATCGAGTTCGACCTGACCAAGGTCGCCGAAGGCCAGCAGGTGGTGGTCAAGTGGCGCGGCAAGCCGGTCTTCGTGCGCTATCGCACGCCGGCCGAAATCCAGGCCGCCCGCAGCGTCTCCATGGGCGAGCTGAAGGACCCGCAGACCGACGCGGACCGCGTCAAGGACGGCCGTGACCAGTATCTGGTGGTGGTCGGCTCGTGCACGCACCTGGGCTGCGTGCCGACCTTCGGCACCGGCGACTACGGCGGCTGGTTCTGCCCCTGCCACGGCTCGCACTACGACACCTCCGGCCGCATCCGTAAGGGGCCCGCGCCCCTCAACCTGGAAGTGCCCGAGTACGAATACCTGTCTGACACCCGCGTGCGGATCGGCTGAGGCGCAGAGAACCGAAGATGAGCGATCACGAGTCGACCTACGTCCCCAAGACCGCCTTCGAGCGCTGGATGGACAGCCGCCTGCCGATCATCCGGTTCGGCGCGGACTACATGGCGCTGCCGACGCCGAAGAACCTGAACTACTGGTGGACCTTCGGGGCCATCCTGACCTTCTGCCTCATCACGCAGATCGTCACCGGCGTCGTGCTGGCCATGCACTACGTGCCGCACGTGGACCACGCCTTCGGCTCGGTCGAGCGCATCATGCGCGACGTGAACGGCGGGGATCTGATCCGCTACACCCACGCCAACGGCGCCTCGATGTTCTTCCTGGCGATCTACATCCACATGATGCGCGGCCTCTACTACGGCTCGTACAAGGCTCCGCGCGAGATGATCTGGATGCTGGGCGTCGTGATCTTCCTGCTGGTGATGGCGACGGCCTTCCTGGGCTACGTCCTGCCGTGGGGTCAGATGTCCTTCCACGGCGCGGTGGTGATCACCAACCTGATCGGCTCCATCCCCGTGATCGGCGAATCCATCACCACCTGGCTGTGGGGCGGCTTCTCGGTCGACAACCCGACGCTGAACCGCTTCTTCTCGCTGCACTACCTTCTGCCGTTCGTGATCTTCGGCGTGGTGGTGATGCACCTGTGGGCCCTGCACCATGCGGGCCAGAACAACCCCGTCGGCATCCTCATCCCCAAGGAGCGCACGGCCAAGGACACGGTGCCCTTCCATCCGTACTACACGGTCAAGGACGGCTTTGCGCTGCTGGTGTTCCTGATCCTGTTCGCCACCTTCGTGTTCTTCAACCCGAACGCGCTGGGCCACGCGGACAACTACATCCCGGCCAACCCGCTGCAGACCCCGGCGCACATCGTGCCCGAGTGGTACCTGCTGCCCTTCTACGCCATCCTGCGGGCCATCCCGGACAAGTTCGGCGGCGTCATCGCCATGTTCGGGTCGATCGGCGTGCTGTTCATCCTGCCCTGGCTGGACACGTCGAAGGTGCGCTCCATGCGCTACCGGCCGACCATGAAGCTGTTCTTCCTGATCTTCGTGGCGGTGGCCCTGCTGCTGGGCTGGTGCGGCGCGCAACTGCCCGACGCGCCGGTGATCCCCGGCCTGCCGAGCCCGGTTCTGTTTGACGGCGAGCTGAACAGCTACCTGTGGCTCACCCGCCTCCTGACCGCCTACTACTTCGCGTTCTTCCTGATCATCATGCCGATCGTCGGCCTGAAGGAGACGCCGCTGCCGGTTCCGGCCTCCATCGCCGAGCCGGTCCTCGACCACGACGAAAGCAAGGCCTGATCCGATGACGCGTTCCATCGTCCGCATCCTCGCAGGCGCCGGCGCGGCGCTGGGCCTGATGGCCGCCGCGGCGCCCTCGCTGGCCGCATCGGGCGGGGCCGAGCACCCGCGCGACTACAGCTTCAGCTTCGAGGGGCCGTTCGGCACCTTTGATCGGAACCAGCTGCAGCGCGGCTATCGGGTCTACAAGGAGGTCTGCGCCGCCTGTCACGGCATGAACCTGCTGTCGTTCCGCAACCTGGGCCAGCCGGGCGGTCCCTTCTGGGATGAGCGTTGGCCCAACCCGAACGACAACCTGTACGTGAAGGCCATCGCCGCCGAGTTCGAGATCGCCGACATCGATTCCGAAACGGGCGAGGCCATCACCCGCCCCGGCACGCCCGCCGATCGCTTCCCGGAACCCTATCCGAACGCCACGGCCGCTGCGGCGGCCAACGGCGGCGCGGCTCCGCCGGACCTGTCTGTCATGGCCAAGGCGCGCCACGACGGGGCGGACTACATCGCGTCGCTGCTGACCGGCTATCGCCAGGCGCCGGCGGGCCTGCGCATGGCGCCGGGTCAGAACTACAACATCTACATGACGGGCGACATGTCGCCCTTCTGGGAGGGCGATCCCGACCACGTGCCCCCGGGCGGCTTCATCGCCATGCCAAATCCGCTGCAGAATGGCCAGGTGACCTATGATGACGGCACCGAGGCCACTGTCGACCAGATGGCCCAGGACGTGGCCGCCTTCATCGCCTGGGCCTCGGATCCCCGGGCCACTTCGCGCAAGCAAACGGGCCTGGCGGTGCTGATCTACCTGCTGGGTTTCACGGTTCTGACTTGGTTCAGCTACAAGCGCATCTGGCGCGGCGTCGCTCACTAGAGCCCCGGCTCCGACGGTTTAAGGAGGCCCGCTGGAAACAGCGGGCCTTTTTTCTTTGCGCGCGCCATTGCCGAAAAGCACTTTGCATGACAAAGTTGATCCGTACAAAGGGAGGCCGTCATGCACCGCAGGATCTTCGTCGCTGCCGTCATAGCCAGCACCTTGGGCATGGCCTCACCGGGCCTGGGACAAAGCTCGCCGCCCGCAGGCCCTGCGGGATCCCAGGCGCAACGGGACGCGATCGCCGCCCTGAGCTTCATGGACGGAGAGTGGCGAGGGACGGCCACCACCTATGGCCGCGAGGGTCCGGTGACGTTGATCCAGACCGAGCGGGTGGGACCCCTGCTGGGCGGCTCGGTGCGGGTGGTTGAGGGACGCGGCTACGCCGAGGACGGCTCGACCCAGTTCAATGCGTTGGGGATCATCTCGTGGGACGAGCGCGCCGGGGCATACCGGTTCCGGGCCTATGCCCAGGGCTTCAGCGGCGACTATCCGTTCGAGCGCACCGAGAACGGCTTTCGCTGGCGCACGCCAGCGGGGCCCAACGCCGAGATCCGCTATGAGGCCACCATCCAGGACGGCGAATGGCATGAGGTGGGCCACTATGTCGCCGAGGGGCAGCCGCCGCGCCCCTATGTCGAACTACGCCTGCGCCGCGTAGGCGATACCGACTGGCCCGGGGCGGGCGCGGTCGCCACGCGCTAGGTTGCAGCGGCGCCTTGCCCCACCTTAGCCCGACTGGTCGACAGGCGTGGCCGTGACCGTCTAGGGTCTGGCCCTTCGCTTGACCCCTGTTGAGGTTCCCATGCGCCGCTCGACCCTGCTGCTCTCCAGCCTGTCCGCCGCCGTCCTGATCTCGGGGGCCGCCCTGGCCCAGGAGTTCCAGATCAGCGAGGCGCGCATGAACGAGGATACGCGCATCCTCGCCTCGGACGAGTTCGAGGGACGCGGCGTCGCCACGCCCGGCGAACAGCGCACAATCGAATACATCGCCCAACAGTTCGCCGCCGCGGGCCTGCAGCCGGGCGGCGTCGACGGGACCTGGTATCAGCCGGTCACCCTGCGCCGGTTCGAGACCTCCAATGCGTCGGGCGCCCTGTCTGTGGGCGACTGGACCCTGCCGCTGCATCAGGGCGAGGAGGCGGTCTTCTCTACCCGCCGGCCGGCCGAGCATGTGCATCTTGAGGACGCGGAACTGGTCTTCGTCGGTTACGGGATCAACGCGCCTGAGCGGGACTGGAACGACTTCAAGGGCATGGACCTGCGCGGCAAGGTGCTGGTCGTTCTGGTGAACGACGCGGACTTTGAAGAGCCCGAGCTCGACACCTTCGGGGGGCGGGCCATGACCTATTACGGGCGCTGGACCTACAAGTACGAAGAAGCCGCGCGTCAGGGCGCCGCGGGCGTCCTGATCGTGCATGAGACCGCCCCGGCCAGCTATGGCTGGAACACGGTGCGCAACTCGTGGTCCCAGCCCCAGTTCGACATCGTCCGCGCCAATCCTGAAGCCGAGCGCATTCCCCTGGAAGGTTGGATCCAGCTGGACGTCGCCCGCCAGCTGTTCCAGCGCGCGGGGCTGGACTTCGACGCCCTCAAAGCCCAGGCGCGCAGCCGCGACTTCCGTCCGGTGACGCTGGAGGGGGCGCAGCTGGACGCCATGATGGACGTCAGCACCGAAACGGTCGAGACCCGCAACGTGGTGGCGCGGCTGGAGGGTTCGACCCATCCGGAAGAGAGCATCCTCTACATGGCGCACTGGGATCACCTGGGCGTCGGGGAGCCTGACGCGGACGGGGACGCCATCTTCAACGGCGCCGTGGACAACGCCACCGGGATCGCCACCCTGCTCGAGATCGCCCGCGCCTTCGCCGCGGGCCCGCGGCCGGAACGGTCCATCGTCTTCCTGGCGCTGACGGCCGAGGAATCGGGCCTGCTGGGCGCGGAATACTATGGAGCCAACCCGCTGTATCCGCTGGAGACGACGGTGGCGGGCATCAACATGGACGCCATGGGCGTGTGGGGGCCGACCCGCGACCTTAGCGTGATCGGCTGGGGTCAGTCGGACCTGGACCAGCGGCTGGAGCGCCTGGCGGCAAGCCAGGACCGCACCATTTCGCCCGACAGCACGCCCGAGGCCGGCTTCTTCTTCCGGTCAGATCATTTCCCCATGGCCAAGCGCGGCGTCCCGATGGCCTATGCCGGCTCTGGCGACGTGCTGGTGGAGGGTGGACGTGAAGCCGCCGCGGCCGCCAGCGCCGCCTACACGCGCGATCGCTATCATCAGGTCAATGACGAGTGGTCGCCCGACTGGAACCTGGGCGGCATGGCGCAGGACGCCGAGCTGTTCTGGCGCATGGGGCTGGAACTGGCCAACTCGCGCGACTGGCCCCGTTGGGCGGCCACGTCGGAGTTCGGCCCGGCGAGAACGGCCAGCGACGACCGGCGCCGCTGACCGTTCGGAGATTTACTCGTCGGCGGCCTTGCTGACGGCCGTGCCGGCAGCGGCGCCGGCGGCGGCGCCGACGGGTCCGGCCACCACGGCTCCGGCGATGGCGCCGGTGGCCGCGCGCTGTTCGGTGTTATGGCCGCATGCGGCCGCCAGCAGGGCCGTGGCGGCGAGGGCCGTGAGGGTGAGGGGACGGGAGACACGCATTTTGCACCTCGGGGAGGGGTGAAGGATGCGTGTCAAACGGCTCCGCTGGAGGCGGGTTCCAGACCTCAGTTGGAGGTGCGCACCCGCGCGTAGGCGTCATCCACGTCTCGGCAGGCCGAGCTGAGCACGGCGCGCACCTGCGGCCTGCCGGGCGCAGCCGCCAGCTGGGCCTCGCCAAAGGCGCGGCCGCGTTCGACCGCGGGACGCACCAGCGCAGCGGCGTCTCCGCGCGAAATCCCGCGATCTTGCATCAGCTGGGCCAGAGCGGCGTTGGCCTGACGCGTGCCGTCGGCCTCGAAGGCGTCAGCTCCGGCCTGGTCGTTTTCGTAGTACCGCTCATTGGACAACGCGCCGAAGACGCCTGCGCATTCGCCGAGCATCACCCAGAAGGCCTTACCGTCGCTGTTCTCGATAAGGGCCGATCCCCCGCGCGTGGGGTGATTGTAGGTGAGGTCCTGAGCCTGGACGGAGCCGGCGAGCGCCAGAACGGCCAAAGAGCTGATGAGAAGACGCATGACAGAAAGTTCCTGCAGGAAGCCCCAGGGACGTTGTGCCGCGTAGAACGGGCTGCGCAAGGGAGAATCGGCGCCCGGCGACGATTCCCGCGGCGGCCCGACTGCGCGCCGTTCAACCCACTGATTCCAGCGACGGACGACATGGGCCTGTGCCGACAAGGGGTGCGAGCGGCGGCCGCCGACGTTGCGAATCGGCCCCATTGGCGCCACATTGTTCGCCATAACGGCCAGCCTTCCGGCAGCGCAGATGCGCCGGAACTCGACCAGAGCCTTCTTCCTCCGCTCTGGAACCGACGTTTGGGGGCGCATCCTGCCCTCGCCGCAGAGGACGATCTCGTTTTGACTTCCCCCACGCTCACGCGGTCGCGCGCGCGCGCCCTGGTTGGCGCCTCGGCCTTCGGGTCGCTGGTCGGACTGGCTATCGGCTGCGCTTATCTGGGCGGCGCCGTCGCCCGCGCGACCTCCGTGCGCGAGCAAGCCGCACGCATCGAGCAGGTCATGTCCCAGGGGGGCGGCGACCAGGCTCTGACCCAGGCGGTGGGCGGTCTGGACTCCAGCGCCCTCGCCATCGCGCGCCGGCACGATCCCTATACGGTGGCGGGCGCGGCTGAACGCGACCGTCAGGCCGCCCTGATCGCGGCCCGGCTGGAGAGACGAGGATCACCCTCCCAGAGCCAGGCCGCGGGCCTTCGTCCCATTCCAATTTCGGCCGCCCCAGCCTTCAGAATGCAGGGCGCGCTGGACGCCTCTCGCGATCTCGAGTGCCTGACCCAGGCCGTCTATTACGAAGCGCGGGGTGAAGGCGCGTCGGGCATGCAGGCCGTGGCCCAGGTCATTCTAAATCGTGTCCGCCACCCGGCCTTCCCGCGCACCGTCTGCGGCGTCGTCTACCAGGGCTCGGGCCGCCGCACCGGCTGTCAGTTCAGCTTCACCTGCGACGGGTCCATGCGGGGCCGCGTACAGCCCGCAGCGTGGAGCCGCGCACGCCAGGTCGCCAGTAGGGCTCTGTCGGGGGCGGTTTACGCCCAGGTGGGCAACGCCACCCATTTCCACACCACGGCGGTGTCTCCCGCTTGGCGCCACCAGCTGGTGCGCGTGAACCAGGTGGGCGCCCACGTCTTCTACCGCTTCGGCGGCGGACGCCGTTCGGGCGGCAGCTATCTCTATCAGCCGGACCTGTCCGCGCCGCAACAGCCGCGCACCCTGCAGGCGGGGCTGGACGGCGGTGTGGTCCAGGCCGCGTCGGAGCGAGTGGCCTACACCATCCTCCACGGCGCTGCAGAGGCCGTGAACGCGGCCCAAGGCCAAACCTCCAGCCAGGCCCCGAGCCAGGGCGAGGGCGCGCCGGCGGCCCAGCCGCAGCAGGCTCAGGCCGCGCCGGCGCCGTCCGTCACGCAGCCGCGCCCTGCCGCGCCCACCGTCACGCCCGCCTCCACCCAGGCTTCGCCGGCGCGCGCCGAGGCCCAGCCTGCCTGAGGCTGGTCAGCGGTCCTGGGTCCGCCGCTGCGGCGTCAGGTTCTGACTGATGTTGCCGAAGCGGCCCTGCTGGTCCTTGTTGACGTCTGCATCGCCCGGCTGGCCCGACTGGGCGTTGATCTTCAGGTCGCGGCGGTCCTGATCCTCGCCTGACACATCGACCTGCTTCTCGCCGAAGGATTGCTGTTCGGGGGGAATGGGCGGGGCCTTGGACATGGGACGCTCCTTTCGTGGGCTCGGAAAGGCAACACCGGGGACGGCCTCGGGTTCCGGCGCATGGCTTGCAGCCTTCGGTCCCGGACGTCCCAGAGTGGGGCGGCCCAGGAGCCCGCCATGTCGAACCCCGCACCGCCGCTCGCCCCGACCTCCGCGCGAGGCCAGGGACTGGATGCGTTGCGGTTCGTCGCGGCGGCCTTCGTGGTGCTTTACCATCTGGGGCCGACAGCGCCCGTTCCGCTGTCCCAGATCTGGCCGGTCATGGATCGCGGCTGGTTGGCCACCAACTTCTTTCTGCTGCTGTCCGGCTATGTGCTGGGCCGGGCCTATGGGCCGAGGCTGGACGGTCAGCCCGTACGACCCTGGCGCTTCGTCTCGAAGCGCCTGCAGCGGATATGGCCGGCCCAGGCCGCAGTGCTGGCGGGCCTGCTGGCGCTGGTCCTTGCGGCGGCCCTGATCGGCCAGGCGCCCGATCACCCCGAGCGGTTCACGGCGCTGGGGTTCGTCTCGCAACTGACCTTGACCCAGGCCTGGGGCTTCGGCGGCGAGGGCTGGAACGAGCCCAGCTGGACCCTGTCGGCGCTGCTGGTCTGTTATCTGGCCTTTCCACTGCTCTGGCGCGTCAGCCGCCGCCTGAGCGGAGGCCTGTCGGCCGCCCTGCTGGCCCCGCTGATGATCGGCGCCGCCGCCGCGCTCAGCGTCGGCCTTCTCGATCATTCCCTTTACGACCTGCCCTCGGGGATGGGTGTGCTGCGCGCCCTGCCTCTGTTCGCGGCGGGGGTGCTGACCGCTCGCTTCGCCGAAGGTCTGAGGCTGAGCCGCGCGTCCGCCTTCGCCCTGGCGGTGACCGGGCTGGGAAGCGCAGCGGTTCTTCAGGCGACGCCGGACAGCGAGGGCGCCGCCCTGGCCAGCATGGGGGCCATCCTGCTCGGCGTGGTCGGGCTGGACCTGTTCCGCTTCAGGCCCAGCCTTGGTCTCCGCCGGGCGGCCGACCTGTCGTTCGCCCTGTTCATCACCCATACCCTGACGGGCGCGGTGTGGAGTTCGCTGACCGAACAGCTGCCCGATTCGCTGTCTGAGAGCCCTGTCATGGCATGGAGCCTGTGGGCGGCGGGCCTGCCCCTGGCCCTGGCGGCGGCCTGGCTGTTCGACCGGGTTTTCGACCAGCCGGTGCAGCGCTGGCTCAGCGAGCGAAGGCCCCCGGAGAGCCGGGCCTGGATCGCCCGTCTCCGCGCGCGCAGGACCGCTCAGACGCCGTCCGACACCCCCTGGCCGGCGGCCTGAACCGCCGCATCTGGGCGCGGTCGCGAACTGTTCTCAACGCTGGACCTTTGCGGCCATTGCGGCTATGGCGAGCGCGCGCATCGCGCCGTCGACCTGGGCCGCCAGAAGCCTGGGCGCGCGCCGCCGGTCCCTCCGTGTAAGGACCAGGCCGCAACTGCCCGCAGTGTGACCTGGGCCTTGCAAAGGCCCGCACGACCGGATGCCTGGGAAGGCCTCCGGCGATGAGCGTTTTCCAGGAGAGCGTCTTGAGCGACCAAGCTTCCATTCCCGGCCTTCGCCCCGCCCCGACCCGCCACGCGCGCCTGATCGCCTGGGTCGAGGACATGGCCGCCCTGACCAAGCCCGCGGCGGTGCATTGGTGCGACGGCTCGGAAGCCGAGTTCCAGAAACTGGCCGACCTGATGGTCGAGCAGGGCACGCTGAAGCGCCTGAACCCTGAGAAGCGCCCGAACTCCTTCTACGCCGCCTCGGACCCCAAGGACGTGGCCCGGGTCGAGAGCCGCACCTTCATCTGCACGCCCGACAAGGCCGACGCCGGCCCGACCAACAACTGGGCTGAGCCCGGCGAGATGCGCGAGCGCCTGAACGGCCTGTTCGACGGCTGCATGAAGGGCCGGACCATGTATGTGGTGCCCTTCTGCATGGGCCCGGTGGGCTCGGAAATCAGCGCGCTGGGCGTCGAGATCACCGACAGTCCCTATGTGGCGGCCTCCATGCGCACCATGACCCGCATGGGCAAGGCGGCGCTGGACGCCCTGGGCGAGGACGGCTTCTTCGTGCCGGCCATGCACACCCTGGGCGCGCCGCTGGAGCCGGGCCAGAAGGACGTGCCGTGGCCCTGCAACGAGGAGAAGTGGATCGTCCACTTCCCCGAAAGCCGCGAGATCTGGTCGTACGGCTCGGGCTATGGCGGCAACGCCCTGCTGGGCAAGAAGTGCTACGCCCTGCGCATCGCCTCGATCATGGCCCGCGATGAGGGCTGGCTGGCCGAGCACATGCTGATCCTGAAGCTGACCTCGCCGCAGAACGAGGTCCACTACGTGGCCGCCGCCTTCCCGAGCGCCTGCGGCAAGACCAACCTGGCCATGCTGCAGCCGACGCTGGAGGGCTGGAAGGCCGAGACGGTGGGCGACGACATCGCCTGGATGCGCTTCGGCCAGGACGGTCGCCTCTACGCCATCAACCCGGAGGCCGGGTTCTTCGGCGTGGCGCCGGGAACCAGCCGCAACACCAACAAGAACGCGCTGGAGACCCTGCGCGAGAACACCATCTTCACGAACGTCGCCCTGACTGAGGACGGCGACGTGTGGTGGGAAGGCCTGTCCAAGGAGCCCCCGGCGAACCTGACCAACTGGAAGGGTCAGCCGCACGATCCGGCCTCGGGCGAACCGGCCGCCCACCCGAACGCGCGCTTCGCCGCGCCGGCGGGCCAGTGCCCGACCATCGCGGACGAGTGGGAAGATCCCAAGGGCGTGCCGATCAGCGCCATCCTGTTCGGCGGGCGCCGCGCCAGCGCCGTGCCGCTGGCCACCGAGGCCTTCGACTGGGAGCATGGCGTGTTCCTGGGCTCGACCGTGGCCTCGGAGGGCACCGCCGCCGCCGAGAACAAGGTGGGCGAGCTGCGCCGCGATCCCTTCGCCATGCTGCCCTTCTGCGGGTACAACATGGCCGACTACTTCGGTCACTGGCTGAAGATCGGCGCCCAGGCCCCCGACGCCGCCAAGCTGCCGCGCATGTACTTCGTCAACTGGTTCCGCAAGGACGAGACCGGCAGGTTCGTGTGGCCGGGCTTCGGCGAGAACGCTCGCGTGCTGAAGTGGATCGTGGAGCGGCTGGAAGGCCGCGCCGAGGCCGAGGACACGCCCATCGGCCGCGTTCCGACGCGGGAGGCGCTGGATCTGGATGGCCTCGAGCTGACGGAAGCCAACCTCGACACCCTGCTGGACGTGGACGTGGACGTCTGGGCCGAAGAGGCCGCTCTGATTCCGGCCTTCTACGAGAAGTTCGGCGAGCGCCTGCCCCAGGCCCTGTGGGCCCAGCACGCGGCCCTGACCAAGCGGCTTGAGCAGGCTCAGGGCCAGCCCCTGATGGCCGCCCAGGCCTGATCCCATGAGCGGCTCCGCCGGGCTCGCCGCCGACGTGGCGGTGGTGGGCGCCGGCGCGCTTGGCGCCGCGACCGCCGCTGAGCTGGCGGCCATGGGCGCGCGGGTGCTGCTGATCGACCGGCCCGGTTCGCCCAACGCCTCATCGGTGGCCGCGGGGATGCTTGCGCCTGCCTTCGAGAGCGTGCTCGAGGAGGCGACCCCGGAACGGGCGGCCCTGCTGAAGGGCGCGCGCGACCTGTGGCCGGAACTGGCGGCGCGCACCGGCGTGGAACTGATCCGTGACGGCGCAGCCTGGGCGGGTCCGGAACCCCGCAAGATGGCCGAGCGGCTGCGGACCTTGGGCTTCAAGGCTCGGCTGAAGGACGGCAAGGCCTTCACCTCCGATGACTGGCGGCTGGTTCCCTCGCAGGCCCTGGCGGCTTTGATCGATGCGCCCGGCGTGCGCTATCGCCGAGCCCAGGTTGAAGGACTGGAGCGCTCCGGCGATGGGTGGGAACTGGCCTGCGCCGACGGCGAGCCCTCACGGGCCGCACGCGTGGTGGTCGCCACGGGCGTTCACAAGACGATGGAGGGGCCGCGGGCGCTGAAACGCACCCTGGCGCGAGTGTCGCTGATCAAGGGACAGATCGCGAGGGTCCGCGTGACCCCGCCGCCCTGCGTCCTTAGGGGCGAGGGGGTCTATGTCGTCCCTGACGGAACCGGCGTGCTGGTGGGCGCCACCATGGAGCCGGGCCAGCGTGATCTGTTGGTGGACGAGCGTGTGATCACCGAGTTGATCCGTAGGGCGTCGGTCCTGTGGCCGCCCCTGGCCACCGCGCGGGCCCAGTGGGCGCGGGCGGGCGTACGCGGGGCGACGCCGGACGGCCTGCCCCTGGCGGGTGAGATCGAGGACGGATTGTTCGCCGCGCTGGCGCCCCGCCGCAACGGCTGGCTGCTGGCGGCCATGATCGCCAGGATCACGACCGCCAGCCTGTCAGGGCGAAAGCCCGACGAAGACGCCCTTCGCTTCAGCCCGAGCCGCTTCTAGCCTTCGCCGGCGTTGAAACGGATAGGGATGGTCACCGCCGCCCCTTCGACCGCGACGCCGTCGACCGTGCGCGGACTCATGCGGAAGTAGCGCGACAGCTGCACCGCCGCCCGACCGAAGCCATAGCCTTGCGGCGTTTCCTCCGTCACCGAACAGCCTGTGACTGAGCCCGTCGCCGTCACCGTGCAGCGCAGGGTCGCCGCGCCGGCGACGCCGTTGTCGATGGCCCGGGCGGGATAGTGCCGCTCCATCTGCCGCGCCGAGGGCTGCTGGATCCAACGCGGATTGGTGATGACCCCCGGGGACGCCGCCGGGCCGCTGCTCGTGGCCGTGGTGCTGGTCGCGGTCCCGCCAGGCGTCTCGGCCGGCGTGGTGGAGATCACCGGCCCGGTGTCGGTCGGTCCTGTCGTTTCCACCGGCGGGAACGGCGCTGTGGGCGTGTCGACAGGGATCGGCCTGTCGGGGTTGTGAATCGGCGTCGGCGCCCGGGGGGTCTCCGGCAGAGGTTGAGGTTTCGGCGCCAGCCTGATCATGGTGATCGGCGGCATCTCGGGGCCCGTTTGGGCGATAGGTTCATCCAGTTGAAAACGCTGGTGGTAGAGGGCCAGGCCCCCGGCCACGTGCAGGCCCACCGACACGCCGATGGCGATCCACGCTCCGCGCGAAAGCCGCCGTCTGGGGCCGCCGCCGTATTCGATAGGGGAGACAATGCCGGGTCCCCCGGCGACTTTCATCATCATTGGCCGCGCCTTCCTCTATTGCCCGCGACCTTTGCGGTCGTCGGTTCAGGCCCGACCCCAGCTTCCCTAGGGGCAATGGTGGCGCTCGCCTTGGGGCGGAATTCGGGCGACCGGCTTCAGGGGTCGTTAACCATGTTCCCGGACCTTCCGGCCCATGAGCGTGGGATCGATCGGTCAGGGCGGAGGGGTCGAGGCGATCATCCGCCGCGCGGCCGGCGCGACCGGGGTCGACTTCGATTTCCTCATGCGGACAGCGCGCCGCGAGAGCGCGCTGAACCCTCGCGCCCAGGCCCGCACGTCGTCGGCGGCGGGACTGTTCCAGTTCATCGAGCAGACCTGGCTGGCGACCGTGAAGCGGCATGGGGCGCGGCACGGCTATGGCCAGTACGCCAACGCCATCAGCCAGGGCTCGGACGGACGCTGGCGGGTGGATCCCGGCGCGCGACGCGCGGTGCTGGACCTCCGGTTCGACCCGACCGCAGCCTCGGTCATGGCCGGTGAGCTGGCCTCGGATCACGCGGCCTATCTGCGGGGACGGATCGGTCGGGAGCCCACGGCGGGCGACCTTTACGCGGCGCACTTTCTGGGACCGGCGGGGTCGGCGCGGCTGATCCAGGCGGTGGACAGCCGCCCCGGCATGAGCGCGGCGGCTCTGTTCCCCGAGGCGGCGGGCGCGAACCGCCCGATCTTCTTTCGAGGAGGACGCCCCGCCACCGTGGCGGAGGTGTACGCCAATCTGACCCGCAATCAGGGCGCGGCGCCCGCCGCGGCGCCTAGCGAGCCCGCGGCTCCGCCCATGTCGGAGCGGGACGCAGCGATCGCGGAGCGGCTGGATCGGCTGCGGCAGGATTCGGAGCTGATCCAGGCCCTGTTGGGCGATCAGGCGGGCGCCGGATCATCCCTGTTCACGGCCCAGCTGCTCGGCGCCTTCGGCCCTGGTCGCGACGATCGGGCCTAGGCGGCTTCGGTCTTGGGCGCAGGCGCCCGGCGACCGCGCTCGGCGGCGTCGGCCACGGCGCGGGCCACGGCCGTCACGCTGACGGGCTTGCGCAGGACCGCATCGGCGCCTGCGGCCAGCATCTCGGCGGCCTCCTCGGCGTCGCCCCCGGTCACGGCGATGACGGGCAGCTCGGCGGCGGACGTCTCCAGCTTGCGCAGAATCTTGAGCGCGGTCAGGCCATCCATGCCGGGCATTCGGCCGTCCAGCATGACCAGGTCGATCTCGCCCAGGTTCAGCAGGTCGAGCGCGCGGCGCCCGTCCTGGGCGTGCAGCACGCGGTGGCCCAGCTGCTCCAGCACAGCGCGCAGCATGGCCGCGTTCAGGCTGTCGTCCTCGGCCACGAGAATGCGCAGGGCGCGGGTTTGGGCCGGCGCCGTGTCAGAGCGCGGGGGAGCCTCAGCCTCGGCGTCCCAGGGCAGGTCCAGCCAGAAACGCGAGCCGACGCCCGGGGCGCTGTCCGCGCCCAGCCGGCCGCCCATGAGCTGGGCCAGACGCCACGACAGCGACAGGCCGAGCCCGGCCCCCGGCACGCCCGCGCCGGTGCGTTCGATGCGACGGAAGGGCTCGAAGGCCTTGGCCAGTTCGTCCTCGCTCAGGCCGGGGCCGGTGTCGGCCACCTCGAAGCGGATGAAGTCGCCCTCGATCAGGCGCACCCGCAGCTCGACGCGTCCGCGAACGGTGTACTTGATGGCGTTGCCGATGAGGTTGTTGAGGATCTGACGCACCCGCGCGCCGTCGCCGATGGCGGCGCCCTTGAGCGGCGGGATCGCGTCGTCCACCTGGGCGGAGAGCTCAAGGCCGCGCGCGACCGCCTGGGGCCGCTGCAGCAGGGCCAGATCCTCGGCCAGCCGGCGCACCTCGATGGGGCGCGGGGTGAGGGTCAGCGAGCCTGTCTCGGCGATCTCCGAATCGAGGGTGGCGTCCAGCACCTCGACCAGATCGCGCGAAGCGTGAAGGGCCGCCTTGAGCTGATCCCGCGAGGGCGCGCCGCGCGATCCGGCCCCCAGGGCGCCGGCCAGCACGTGGGCGACGCCCGACAGGCCGTTCCTGATCTCGTGCGAGAGGGTGGCGACGATGTCAGACTTGGACTTGGCCAGGCGGCGGCTCTCGGCCAGGGCCGCTTCGCGGTCGCTGATCAGATCCTCGCGCTCCATCGCCATGGCGAAGTGCTCGCGCAGATGCCGATTGAGGATCATGGCCAGGGCCAGGGCGAGGGACAGGCCGCTAAGGATCAGGGTCGCCGTGCCGCTGGTCTCCGGGCGCTGGGCCAGAAAGATCACCGGGCCCGCCGCCGCCACCGGGCCCGCGGTCAGGAGGGCCGGCAGCAAAGGCGAGGAGAAGAAGATCACGCCGACGGCCGCCCCGGCGCTGAGCACCAGCAGCACCTCGGCCAAGGGGCCGGCGCCGACGGCGAAATAGGCGGTCTGCAGCACCGACAGCGCCCAAAGCAGGGACGCGGCCACGTGAACCGCGACAGCCAGGCGGCCCGACGGCGGGTCGTCGGTCCGGCGCTTCCTCCAGTCGAGGATGGCGTAGAAGACGGCCCAGTTGAACCCGTAGACGCCCAGGCAGACCGACACCCAAAGGGCGTTCGGAGCATAGGCCGCCACCGCCACGAACACCGGCAGGCAGATGCCGAAGAAGCCGAGCGCATAGGGCAGCAGCTGAATCTGCGCCTCCATGGCCAGGCGCGCGGTGGCGCGGCTGTCAGGCTTGTTGAGCAGCGCTTGGGCCAGGCTGGGGGCGGCGTCGGACATACCCCATATTGCGGGCGTCTAGGTTGCCGCCCGGTTACGATGTTCCGGGAAAAGAAGGTAAAGATTCGTTAGCCGTGTTGGGGCGATGCTGGCGGCATGAGCATCGCCCGCGCCCGCCTGACCGACGCCGATATCCGCCGCCTGGTCAAGAGCGACGACGAGGACGAGCGCGCCGCGGCCGCCCACAAGCTGTGCCGCCGCATCGACCGGGCCGAGCTGGGCGAGGAAGAGCGGGCCGCGGCCCAGAAGATTCTGCGTGTGCTGGCCGAGGACGCCGCCGAGATGGTGCGGCGCGCCCTGGCCGTGACGCTGAAGTGCTCTGACCTGCTGCCCCGTGACGTGGCCCTGCGCCTGGCGCGCGACGTCGACGCCGTGGCCCTGCCGGTCATCGCCTTTTCGCCGGTCTTCACGGACGAAGACCTGCTGGATCTGGTCCGTAGCGGGGCCGAGGCCCGCCAGGTTGCCGTGGCCGGGCGCCCGCGCGTCTCGCGGGATGTGGCCACCGGCATCGCCGACATGGCCTGCGCCGCCGCTGTGCGGACCCTATGCGCCAACGACAACGCCGACCTGTCCGAGCCGGCCATGGGGCGGGCGCTGGACCGCTTCGCTGATCGGTCTGAGATCGTTTCGGCCATGGCCTACCGCCAGGTGCTGCCGGTCTCGATCACGGAGCGTCTGGTGGAGCTGGCTTCGGAGGCGGTTCGCGAACACCTGGTGACCCGCCACGCCTTGGCGCCCGAGACCGCTATCCGCCTGGCCACGGCCGCCCGCGAACGCGCGACGGTCGACCTGATCGACCAGGCCGCCGCCGCCCAGGACCTGGCCAAGTTCTGCGCCAGCCTGAGCGCGCGCAAGGCGCTGAGCGCCTCGCTGCTGCTGAGGGCTCTGGCGCGCGGCTGCATGCCCTTTGTGGAGCACGGCCTGGCCGAGCTGTCGGGCGTGGCGCACCACCGGGCCTGGCTGATGGTGCACGACGCCGGACCCCTGGGCCTCAGGGCCATCTACGACCGGGCCGGCCTGCCGCCGCGCCTGTTCGCCGCCTTCCGCGCGGGCGTGGACACCTGGCGCGACCTGCACGCCGAGGCGGGCGCCTCGCTGGACCGCGAGCAGTTCCAGGAGCGGATGCTCGAGCGCTACCTGACTTCGGCGGTCGGCGGATCGCGCGAGGACGTGGCCTACCTGCTCGAGCGACTGGATCGCCCTGCGGACATCCTGGCCACGCGCGTCAGCGCCGCCTGATCCTCCGCACCCAGGGACCTTGGACTGCTCACGCCGGTGAAGGCGATGAGGTTGGCCAGGGCAACGCGATCCAGTCCGTCCGAGCGGGCGTCGCAGTCGGCTGCCAGAACCGACAGAATAGCGCCCATCTCATCGAGGCTCTGGGGATGTCGAGTCAGTATCACCGCCTCTGCGTCAGCAAAGGCGTCCCAGGCCCTGGCGGGCACGGCTTGACCGGCATAGCGGCGCCAGAAATGCACCGCCTCATCGAAGGTCATTGCCTTCATTGAAAAATCTCCGGGCCTTGTGGGCGAGGCGCGTTTCCACGGCGCCGGCCACACAGGCCGCCATAAGGAAGACCCAAAGCGCGCGGCGAAGCCCGACCGCCGTCCAGAGGTCGTACGCCACAGCGCCCACGGCGTAGGTGAGGGACGAGGTGATCTGGACGCCTGCGGCGCCCAGGAGCCACCAGCGGTCGCCGATCACCGCCATCGTCATGAGAAAGGCCGACAGGGCCACAGATACAATCGCCAGCGCCCAGCGCGTCTGCCCGATGATCAGGTCCTGGAGGAAAAACGGCGCCAGAACATTCAGGACGAGCACAGCCGCCGTCAGCCGCTCAAGACGCCCGCCCTTCCAAGCGAGAAGGGCCAGCGCGCCGATCGTGATGGGCCACAGGATCGCCTGGATCGGGGACATGCTTGGCAGGCCGTCCCTAGCCGTCTGACCGCTGCAAACCGGCAGGGGCGCCGCCTTTCGGGACCGTCTCGGGATGGATCATCTTGCGCAACGCGTCTTCCTTCGCGAACCAGCTTCTTTACCGTTTTCAGCGGAGACCCGAGCCGGCGAAGGACTGGACCAGATCAAAGCTGGTTCTCAGCACCGCCAGCATCACGAGCGTCGAGATCATGGCCAAAAAGGCAAAGGCCGCCATGACGGTTCGGTCGGACACACCGCACGCCCGGGCGATATGTTTGTTCGGCAGGCCCTGCACGGCCATCGCGACGAACTCCAACTCGCGCGGCGTCAGCCGGCGCCGCTCGTCGTTACTCAACCTGCTTGGCATGCCGACCTCCGACCGACATGGATCGGGTGGAATCGCAAGCTTGGCAATAGTTTACGGGCGTTAACTGAGCCATCGGCCGGCAAAGGCGAGTCCGCCGACGAGGTTTTGGGCAGAGTCAGGCTCGTCGAGGGCCTCAACCCATCCGCAAGGGTTTTCTGACAGCCTGCTTCGGCCCGGAACTTGCTTGGCCGCCAAGTCAGGACGCCGGCGTCAGGAGGCGAGACGGATGATCGTGCGACTGAAGTATGTGCTGGGGGCCTTGGCCGGCCTGTGGCTGATGGGTCTGGCTGGAGAGGCCGCGGCCCAGTGCGGGCCGGTGTGTCCGCCGCCGCCGCCACCCTGCTGCGAGCCTCCACCCCCGCCGCCTCCGCCCCCTCCGCCGCCGCCCAACTGCTGCCATCGGCCGCCTCCGCCGCCCTGTTGCTTCGGCGGCGGCAACATCAACATCAATGTCAATGTGAACGCCAACGCGGCGGCCACGGCGCGCGCCGGTGCGGCCGCAGGCGGCGTGGTGGTCGTTGGCGGTGGCGGCGGCGCCTACTTCAATGTGGATCAGCCCTATCCCACCACCATCACCGGCCTGAACGTTCAGGGCGCGGCGGCCGCCGCGGCGGCCGTGGTGCGTGTCCCCTACGAAGAGCGACGCCGCACGACCAAGCGGGTGGCCATCCAGGCGGTCTGCATCGACGACCGCAACATTCCGCATCCGGCGGCCCAGGTGCGTCCGGACCGGGACATCCACGACGACTATGAGGGCGAAATCTATCGCTGCATCGCCGGATCGCGCCTTCAGGTGACGATCGTGGAGTGGCGCGAGAACTTCAGTTTCGACGGCGGCGAACTGCTGGCCTGCGAGAAGGGTCAGGCTCTGTGGCACGGCCGCGGCGGCCTTCTGGAATGCCGCATTCAGCGAGCCGAACGCGACTGTAATGAACGCTCGTTGCTGCGCCGCTACGGGGCGGGCATCAAGATCCTGACCCTGGTGCGCGAAGAGATCGTGACGAGTTATCGCGAAGAGGTCACGGCCGAAGCGCGGGCCGAGGCCAGCGCCGTCTCGGGCGCCCTGATGCTGGACGGCGGCGTGGGCGGCCGGGTGCACTAAGTCCCGCGACGCGACAGAAAAGAAGAAGGCCCCGGAGCGGACTCCGGGGCCTTTTCGATTCAGGGGCCTTTTCGATAAAGCGCCTCTCGCTGCGCCTACTCGCCGCCGGCCGCCCCGGCCGCCGGCACGGCCTGGGCTCGCCAGGCCCGGTCCGCGCGCAGGTAGCGCTGGGCCACCGCCTGGATGTCGGCGGGGGTCAGGGCCTCAAGCTCGGCCTGGGCGTTCAGGATCGACGGGAGGGTGCGCGGATCAGACTGGACGTCGTCCAGCTGACCGACCCAGTAGCCGTTCTGGTTTCGCTGACGCAGCAGGTTCTCGATGCGCGGACGGCGCGCGCGCTCCAGCTCGTCGGCGGTGATCGGGGTCTCCACCAGGGAGGCCGCGATGCGGTCCACGTCGCCGAAGAAGCCCTCCAGACGCTCGGGCGGAACCTGGATGCTGGCCGAGACGTAACCGTAGCCCGGGAATTCCCACGAAGCGGTGGTGCCGACATTGGGCGAGTAGGTCACGGCCTGACCTTCACGCAGTTCCTCGATCAGGCGCAGACGCATGACATCGCCGAGCACCTGGATGGCCCGCGATTCGCGCGTGTCAGACCCGTAGTCGGTGGTCGGCCAGGCGACAAAGCCCAGCGCCTGGTCGGCGCGCCCGCCGTGGGTGAAGGTGACGGGCTGGGCCGCACCTTGCGGGAAGCTGACCTGATCGGCTCCAGCGGGGATGGCCGGCAGCTGTCCGCGCGCGGGCAGCGCGCCGAAGGTGGAGGCGACGGCCGCAATGGCGTCCTCCACGGTGACGTCGCCGACGATGGTGATCTCGACTGGACCGTTGGACATCTGAGGCTCGAGCGCGCCGCGAATGTCGGACATCTGCGTCGCCGCGATCTGCTCGGCATTGGGCAGGGCCCAGCGCTGATCGCCGCCGCGCAGCAGGTGGCCGGCCTCCAGGGCGAAAACGCCGGCGGGGGTGGCCCGCAGCTGGTCCAGCTGCTGCGTCAGCAACGACTGGCTGCGCGCCAGAGGCTCGGGACGCCAGCCCGGATCGGTCACGTAGGCCGCCATCACCTGCATCTGGGTGAGGAGGTCCTCAGGCCGGGTCGAGCCGCTGAGACGATAGGCGTCGTCGGTCTGGGCGAACTGCAGGCCGTAAAGCTTGCCGGTCAGGGCCTGCTCGACCTGGTCCTGGGTCATGCGGCCGAGGCCGCCTTCGCCCAGCACGAAGGGCGCGGCCCAGGTCGGCGGCACGCGATCCGTAGGCAGGCCCTGGTAACCTTGGCCCAGGCGCAGGGCGACCAGCACCTGGTTGTCGGTGAAGTCGGTCGGCTTGACGGTCAGGCGTACGCCATTGGCGAAGCGGATCGCCGTGGCGCCCACGCCGTCCAGCTCGGTGCGCTCGGCGACCTGGCCGGGCTGGCCGAAGTCCGTATAGGCCCAGTCGACAGCCGCCTGCGCCTCGCCGGCCGCCACAGGGCGCTCGCGAGCCTCCTGATAGGCTTCCAGAACGGCGGCCTCTCCGCCCTCGACGGGCTGCGGCGAGTTGAGGAAGACGAGCGGGCCGTTGCCGGTGAAGGCCGCGGCGAGCGCCGCGTTGACCGCCTCGGGGGTCACCGTGGCGGCCACGCTCTCGAAGAGTTCGAGGTCCGCCTGGGGCGCGGTGAAGACCTGCTGTTCTTCGAGGGAGCCCACCAGGCCGTTCGCCAGGGCCGTGGAGGGACGGGTGCCCGCGCGGGCGGCGGCGGCGCGCAGCGCTTCGTGGAATTCGGACACCTCGCGGGCCAGTTCATCGGCGCGCACGCCGTACTGAACGATGCGGCGCTGCTCCTCGTCGAGGGCGGCCAGGGCGCTCGCCCACTGACCGGGCTGGATGGTGGCCGACAGGCTGGTGAGCTCGGCCGATTCGAAGAGATCCTGTTCGCCCGCTCCGGCGCCGATGAAGGGCGGCTCAGCGCCGCGAGCCAGCGCGCCCAGCCGTCGGTTCAGGACCGCGAAGCCCAATTGGGTCACCAGATCCTGCGAGCGTTTGGCAGCCGTGTCAGGGCTCCAGTCCAGGGGGCGGCTCCAGAAGATCTGGACGTTGGATGAGGCGCCGGGCTCGGAGAAGATGCGGGCCTCGATCTGGCGGGGCTGAAGCGCGCCGAGGTCCGGCTCTGGACCGGCGGGCCCCACCGCTTCCCAGCTGGAGAAGGTGGAGCGGATCTTGGCTTCCATGGCGTCCACGTCGAAGTCGCCCACGGCGATCAAGGTGGCGCGCTCGGGCCGGTAGTACCCTCTGTAGAAATCGACGAACTTCTGGCGGTCGGCCGTGCGCAGCGACTCGGTGGTGCCGATGGGCAGGCGCTGGGTGACCAGCTGGCCCGGGACGACAAAGTCGATCAAGGCGATGAGGCCGCGCAGGCCCGGCGTGGCGCGCGTGCGCTCTTCTGACAGGATGATGCCGCGCTCGCGGTCGATGGCGTCGGCGTCGAGCAGAGCCTCGCCCATCATCTCGCGCATGACGCGCAAGGAGGTGTCGACGGTCTCGTCGTTCGTGCGCGGCAGGTCCAGCTGATAGGTGGTGGACTCGAAGCCCGTGACCGCATTGGTGTCCGCGCCGAACTGCAGGCCCAGGCGCTCGAGGATGGGCAGCAGCTGGCCCTCGGGGATGCCGGTGGTGCCGTTGAAGACCATGTGCTCCATGAAGTGCGCCAGGCCGCGCTGGTCATCGCGCTCCATCAGCGAGCCGGCGTCCACGCGCAGGCGCAGCACGCCCTGATTGGGCGGCGTCTCGTTGTGCATGATGGCGTAGCGCATGCCGTTCGGCAGCCGGCCGAAGCGCACGGCCGGGTCGGGCGCCAGATCGCTGCGCTCATGCGGAAGGACGTTCTGGAAAGGCCGCAGCGACGAGGCGGCGGGCGCCGGCGCCTGCTGCAAAGCCGCCAGCGCGGGGCTTGCGGTGAGCAGGGCGAGGGCCGAGGCGGCCGCCAGCATGCGGTTCTTGATCATAGATTTATCTCCCGACAGGCCGCGCAAACTGACCGCGCGGGCAGGGGCGCGCAAGCGCGGCGGTATGAACCTTACGGCTTCTTAATGTCGGCGGATCAGTGCCCCGAGGGGCGCGAAACGTAGAAGCTGGCCGAGTTTCCGGTCGCCGTGGAGCCCGCGATGATGGATCGGGCGGAGCCGTTCACCGTGGAGGAGGCGTAGGCCGAGACGCCTGACTGGTTGGTCTGGACGTTGGTCGCATAGAGCTGGCCCGCACAGGTCGAGCAGGCATAGCCGATGACCGAGTTGCCGATGGCCGTGGCCGAGGCGCCGCCATCGTAGCCGTCCTGTCCCGTAAAGCCGGCGATGACCTCCACGCCGCCGTTGTTCAGTTGCTCCACGTCGATGACGGCCAGCACGTCGTTATTGCCGACCTGGAGCGCGTTGCCGACGCCGTAGGCGACGGCGGTGGCGGCGCCGAAGTCGTAGGCCGAGACCTCGGCCTGGGAGCGGACATAGGCGTCATTATTTTGGTCGGCCGTAACATAGACCGAGCCGCCCTGGTTGGTGATGGCGGCGTTGTTGCCCATGGCGGTGGCCGAGCCCTGGAGATCCCAGGCGTTGCCGGCGGCGACGAAGGTGGAGGCCTGGGTGCGCGCGCCGGTCATGGTCTGGGCGATCACCCATTCCTGGCTGCCGACCGTGCCGGTGGCGTTCAGGTTGTTGGAGGCGGCGCTGGCCCCCACGGTGAGCGTCGCCGGCGCGTACTGGATGACGGCGCCTGCGGTGGCTTGGGTCAGGGAGTCGCTAGTCTGAGTGATGCTGCCGACGGCGCGGCCCGTCTCGACGGCCAGGCCGACGTGGTTGGTCATGGCGGTGGCGTTGATGGAGCCGCCCTCCAGCATGCGACCGGTGGCGGCGTTGGCCTGCACATCGGCGGTGACTTCGACGGTCCCGGCCGTCTGGGTGATGTCGGCGCTCAGATCGCCCCCGTAGGCGGCGGCCTCGACCACGTTGCCGCTGGCGCTGGCGGCCAGGTTGACCGGCCCCGCCGCCTCGCCCGCCAGGTCGAGGGTCATGGAGGCGCGGACGTCCCCCTGAAGGTCCTGGGTCGAGGTGACCCCGGCGTCGTCGTCCTCAACCGCGCCGAAGAAATGGTTGCCGGTGGCCGTAGAGGAAGCGGTGATCTGCTCTTCGGTGGTGACGACCGTCAGCTCGTGGGTCGACAGCACGTCGCCCAGCTGGATCTGGCCGTTCAGGACCTGGGTGGCGTCCTGGGCCTCAGTAGCGGCCGCGGCGAACGTCGCCGTCGCGGCGATCGTGCCAGCGAGAAGGATCCGCGCGCGTTTCGGCATTGTTGGTCCTCACCGTGTCATAGGCCGGGTAATAGCCGCCCGCCGGGCCGACCGTGCCCAGAGGGTCGTTGGCGGCGTCGAGGCAGATCTGCGGGCCAGGCGCGCCGTAGAGGTTGGCCATCATCTCCAGTACGCCGCGTTCGATCATGGCGCGCACGGCCAGCTGAACCGGCTCGAAGCCCGAGCCGCCCGCCGAGAGGTCGAAGATATTGCCGTTCAGGAAGTCGAAGACACCGGCCGAGATTTCGCGGCCGACGATCTGCTTCTGATAGGAGATGACGTCGACCACCTCCATGGACTGGGTCTGCACCAGGCGCAGGTCCAGGGCCACGTTCATGACGAACAGGCGCCCGCGGGCCACGCCCGAGAAGGCGTCTCCGTCCGCATCGCCACCGCCCACGTCGAAGCCGGAAGAGCGGATGTTGTAGTTCACCTCGGTGATGCCGCCGACGATGTAGAAGTCCGACCCCGGCACCTGGCCGGAATAGATGCGGCGGTACTCGGCGGCCTGGCCCTCGGTCGCGGCGGGGCCGTCGCCGATCAGCCGGTTGTTGGCGTAGCGCAGCTCCAGCTCCGAGACGGAGGTGTCGTATCGCTCGACGATGCGCGCGCCGGCCTTGCCCAGGGCCGAGATGGCCATCAGCGAAGCGCCCTGGGTGATCTGGCGCCCGCCCTCGGAGGTGACGGTGCCGGTGTAGTCGCTGACGCGGCCCACCGCGATGCGGGGCGAGGGCAGGTTGTACTGGCGCGCGTAGCCCGCCAGACAGTTCAGCGCCGAGGAATAGGGCGTCGGGTTCGAGGTCACCGGCGCATTGCCGATGGGCGAGGCGTACAGGCCCGAAGGCCCGGCCACAGGGCTGGCGCAGCCCGACAGGGTCAGGGCGCCGGCGGTGACGGCCGCCAGAGCGGCACGGGTAATCTTACTCGCCGGCAAGGCGCAGCCTCCCATTCAGCTCGGTTCCGGCCGTGACCTGGCCGTTGTTGGTCTGCGTGGAGTTGACGATGACGGTGTTCCAGTTGCCCTGCACCACCACATTCAGCTGGTTGCCGATGGCGGTGGAGCTGCCGATGCCGCCGTGGCCGGAACCCAGTCCGTTTATGAGGCCGCTGACGCCGCCGCTGGAGCTGGAATAGGCCGAGGCCCCGGTCTGGATCAGGCCGTTGACCACCAGGCGGTTGCCGTTGGCGTCGCGGGTGGTGCCCTGGGTCGGCTGGCCGGTCAGGCTGCGCGCGCCGCCGTAAC
>NZ_JAUKTR010000001.1:497500-964421 GCF_030504955.1 Peiella sedimenti
GAATACCCGAAAGAACTATCCGGCAGACACACGGCGGGTGCTAACGTCCGTCGTGAAAAGGGAAACAACCCTAACCATCATCTAAGGCCCCCAAGTAACGGCTAAGTGGGAAACGATGTGGGATTGCTTTGACAACCAGGAGGTTGGCTTAGAAGCAGCCATCCTTTAAAGAAAGCGTAACAGCTCACTGGTCAAGCGATCCTGCGCGGAAAATGTAACGGGGCTCAAGCCGTTCGCCGAAGGTATGGGCGCAGCAATGCGCGGTAGCGGAGCGTTCCGTAAGCCTGTGAAGGTCAGTCGTGAGGCTGGCTGGAGGTATCGGAAGTGAGAATGCTGACATGAGTAGCGATAAAGAGGGTGAGAGACCCTCTCGCCGAAAGACCAAGGGTTCCTGCGTAAAGCTAATCTGCGCAGGGTTAGCCGGCCCCTAAGGCGAGGCCGAAAGGCGTAGTCGATGGGAACCAGGTGAATATTCCTGGGCCAGTTGGAAGTGACGGATGGTGTAACTTGTCAGGGCTTATTGGATTGTCCTGGCAGGGAAGCCGTCCCTGGAAATAACTCCAACGGAGACCGTACCCGAAACCGACACAGGTGGTCAGGTAGAGCATACCAAGGCGCTTGAGAGAACTGTGCTGAAGGAACTCGGCAAATTGCACGCGTAACTTCGGAATAAGCGTGACTCACCCTGCGCAAGCAGGACTGAGTGGCACAGGCCAGGGGGTAGCGACTGTTTAGCAAAAACACAGGGCTCTGCGAAGCCGCAAGGCGACGTATAGGGTCTGACGCCTGCCCGGTGCCTGAAGGTTAAAGGGAGGTGTGCAAGCACCGAACTGAAGCCCAGGTAAACGGCGGCCGTAACTATAACGGTCCTAAGGTAGCGAAATTCCTTGTCGGGTAAGTTCCGACCTGCACGAATGGCGTAACGACTTCCCCACTGTCTCCAGCACAGGCTCAGCGAAATTGAATTCCCCGTGAAGATGCGGGGTTCCCGCGGTCAGACGGAAAGACCCTATGAACCTTTACTATAGCTTCGCCTTGGCGTTAGCGACCGTATGTGTAGGATAGGTGGGAGGCTATGAAACCGGGGCGCCAGTCTCGGTGGAGCCATCCTTGAAATACCACCCTTACTGTCGTTGACGTCTAACCGAGGCCCGTTATCCGGGTCCGGGACATGGCGTGGTGGGTAGTTTGACTGGGGCGGTCGCCTCCCAAAGTGTAACGGAGGCGCGCGATGGTGGGCTCAGAGCGGTCGGAAATCGCTCGTCGAGTGCAATGGCATAAGCCCGCCTGACTGCGAGACTGACAAGTCGAGCAGAGACGAAAGTCGGCCATAGTGATCCGGTGGTCCCGCGTGGAAGGGCCATCGCTCAACGGATAAAAGGTACTCTAGGGATAACAGGCTGATTTTGCCCAAGAGTCCATATCGACGGCAAAGTTTGGCACCTCGATGTCGGCTCATCACATCCTGGGGCTGGAGCAGGTCCCAAGGGTATGGCTGTTCGCCATTTAAAGTGGTACGTGAGCTGGGTTCAGAACGTCGTGAGACAGTTTGGTCCCTATCTGCCGTGGGTGTTCGAAGCTTGAGAGGATCTGTCCCTAGTACGAGAGGACCGGGATGGACGTACCTCTGGTGGACCTGTCGTGGCGCCAGCCGCGCAGCAGGGTAGCTAAGTACGGAATAGATAACCGCTGAAAGCATCTAAGCGGGAAACTAACCTCAAAACAAGGCTTCGCTGAGGATCGTGGAAGACTACCACGTTGATAGGCCGGGTGTGGAAGTGCGGCGACGCATGAAGCTTACCGGTACTAATAATCCGATCGGCTTGATCGTTTTCATCAAAGCCCATGCATACTGAAGGACTTTGAGTCCTGCAGACAATGTCTTCTCGATTGTCCGTCTTGTTGACCTGGTGGCTTTGTCGGAGGTTCCCCACCCGATCCCATTCCGAACTCGGTCGTTAAGCCCTCCAGAGCCGATGGTACTTCGTCTTAAGGCGCGGGAGAGTAGGTCGCCGCCGGGTCTACCAGACGGACAATCGTGAACTTCTCGGACAACCTTCCCTTTCACGTCCCTGCTTGCCGCGGGATGGAGCAGCCCGGTAGCTCGTCAGGCTCATAACCTGAAGGTCGCAGGTTCAAATCCTGCTCCCGCACCCAAGTTTCGAACGGCCCCAGGAGCAATCCCGGGGCCGTTCTTGCGTTTGCGTTCCGGTCGCGACGTCGGCTAGGCGCGCTTCCAGCAACTCATGTCCTGCTTGGCCCTCAGCACCGTGTATTCGTCGAAGGCGAAGATGGCGTCCCACCACTGGGGCGGCTCAACCGTGCGGTGCAGATTGACGCCCTCGTGGTCGACCGAGCCGGCCAGGCGCAGGCTGATGTTGCAGAAGAGCAGGCCCCCCGGCTTCAGCAGGCGGAGGAACTCGTCGCGCAGGCCCGGCACGTCCTCGCGGTCCAGATGCTCCAGCACGTCGAAGCAGGTGACCAGGTCGAAGCTGTGGTCCGGGAAGGGCGCGCGGCCGTTCTCGATCACGGCGGCGGCGCCTTCGCCCATGCGGGCGTTGGCGGTCTCGACGGCCTGGGCGCTGATGTCGGCGCCGACGCTGTCGAAGCCCCATTCTCGCATCTGCTCGACCACGAAACCGGCGCCGCAGCCCAGATCGATGTGGCGGGGGCCCTCGGCCCTCAGCCGCGCCTCGTTCTGGCGCACGAGCAGCAGGCCCGGCGAGTGGTGCGGGAGCTGATAGCCCTCGTTCTCGGCGTGAACCCGGTCGTAGATTCCAGCGTAGTCGGCCATGGCCGCATGAAGCACAGGCGGGCGGCGCGCCTCAAGGGCTGGAGGCGCCCTACCCCGCCGGAGGCTGGGCGTAGCCGAGGCGGGCATTGAGCCGCTCCAGCAGGTCGACGGCGGTGTCGGCGATGGTGGAGCCGGGCAGATACACAGCCGCGGCCCCCGAATTGAGCAAGGGCTGGACGTCCTGGGGCGGGATGACCCCGCCGACCACGATCAGGATGTCCGGGCGGCCCAGCCGCTCCAGCTCGGCCTTCAGTTCGGGCACGAAAGTCATGTGGCCCGCCGCCAGCGAGCTGGCGCCCACCACGTGGACGTTCTGGTCCACCGCCATGCGCGCTGCCTCGGCCGCCGTCTGGAACAGGGGCCCGGCCACGGCGTCGAAGCCGATGTCGGCATAGGCCGAGGCGATGACCTTCTGGCCCCGGTCGTGGCCGTCCTGGCCCAGCTTGGCCACCAGCACGCGGGGCGGGCCGCCGTCGTTCTCGACGAAGGCGGTGACCATGGCGGCGGCGCGGTTGAGGCGCGGATCGTCGCCGGCGGCCTGGCGATAGACGCCGGAGACGGTCTTCACCTCGGCCACGTGGCGGCCGAAGGCGCGCTCGACGGCGTCGCTGATCTCTCCCACCGTGGCGCGGGCGCGGGCGGCCTCCACGGACAGGGCCAGCAGATTGCCGTCGCCCCGGGCGCCGTTGGTCAGGGCCTCGAGCGCGGCCTGGCAGGCGGCCTCGTCACGCTCGGCGCGCAGGCGCTGAAGCTTCTCGATCTGGCGGGCGCGGACGGCGGCGTTGTCCACCTTGAGCACCGGGATCTCGTGCTCGTTCTCGGGACGGTAGCGGTTGACGCCCACCACGCTCTGCAGGCCGGTGTCGATGCGGGCCTGGGTGCGGGCGGCGGCCGCCTCGATGCGCAGCTTGGGGATGCCCTGCTCGATCGCGCGGGCCATGCCGCCGGCGGCCTCGACCTCCTCGATGTGAGACAGCGCGCGCGCGGCCAGGTCGTGGGTCAGGCGCTCCACATAGAAGGCCCCGCCATAGGGGTCGGCGGTGCGAGTCAGGCCGGTCTCGCGCGCAATGACCAGCTGGGTGTTGCGCGCAATGCGGGCCGAGAAGTCGGTGGGCAGGGCCAGGGCCTCGTCCAGCGAGTTGGTGTGCAGGCTCTGGGTGCCCCCGGTGACCGCCGCCATGGCCTCGACCATGGTGCGGGGCACGTTGTTGAAGACGTCCTGGGCCGCCAGCGACCAGCCCGAGGTCTGGCAGTGGGTGCGCAGCGCCAGGGACTTGGCGCTCTTGGGCGAGAACTCCCGCTGGATCAGCCGCGCCCAGAGCAGGCGCGCGGCCCGCATCTTGGCCGTCTCCATGAAGGGGTTCATGCCGATGCCCCAGAAGAAGCTGAGGCGAGGCGCGAAGGCGTCGATGTCCAGACCGGCGGCGACGCCCGCGCGGGCGTACTCGACCCCGTCGGCCAGGGTGTAGGCCATCTCCAGGTCGGCGGTCGCTCCGGCCTCCTGCATGTGATAGCCGGAGATGGAGATGGAGTTGAACCTCGGCATCTCCCTGGAAGTGTATGAGAAGATGTCGGAAATGATCCGCATGGAGGGGCCCGGCGGATACACGTAGGTGTTCCGGACCATGAACTCCTTGAGGATGTCGTTCTGGATCGTGCCTGAGAGCTGATCCCGGGCCACGCCCTGCTCCTCGGCGGCGACGATGTAGAGGGCCATGATCGGCAGGACCGCGCCGTTCATGGTCATGGAGACGCTCATCCGATCCAGCGGAATGCCGTCGAACAGGGTCTGCATGTCGAGGATGGAATCGATGGCCACGCCGGCCATGCCCACGTCGCCGGCGACGCGCGGATTGTCGCTGTCATAGCCGCGGTGCGTGGCCAGATCGAAGGCCACCGACAGGCCCATCTGACCGGCGGCCAGGTTGCGGCGATAGAAGGCGTTGGAGTCCTCCGCCGTGGAGAAGCCCGCGTACTGCCGGATGGTCCACGGGTTGGTGACGTACATGGTCGGGTAGGGGCCGCGCAGATAGGGCGCAACGCCGGGCAGGCCCGAGACGAAGTCGAGGCCCGCGCGGTCGGCCTCGGAATAGGCGGGCTGGACAGCGATCTCCTCCGGCGTCAACCATTGACTGGCGGCTGTGGAAGGCGCTGTGGACAGGTCCGGCGCGAAGGGCAGGGCGGCGAAATCAGGAAGCGGCATGGGCGGCCTCCTCAAAAGCCTTGAGTTCGAACGCGACGGCGTCCCGACGTAGGGGCAGGGGACAGTCGGCGACGGACACGGGCGGCGGTGGCGCATCGCCCGGCCGGGGGTGCTGGTTGACGCCGATCATCACCAGATCGCCAGAAGCGATGCGGGCGGCGCGGGCCTCGGCGGCCTCGGCCACCTGATCCGGCAGGCGGCCCGACAGCAGGGCGGCGTTCAGCCCGCCCTCGGCCTCAATAGCCTGGAAGGCGGCCCAGGCCCGTCGCGCCAGCTGGTCGGTCAGCTGCTCCACCGCGAAGGCCCCCGCCAGGGGGTCCGCCACCCGGCCCAGATGGCTCTCCTCCATCAGGACCAGCTGGATATTGCGCGACTGGCGCAGGGCCACAGGGCTGTCGATGCCCAGCACCCGGTCGAAGGGGTCCAGAGCGATGGCGTCGGCTCCGCCGACGGCGGCGGCGAAGCAGGCCGCCGTCTGGCGCAGCAGGTTGGTCTCGGCGTCCAGCGAGGTCAGCATGCGGCGGCTTCCCCGCGCCTCGATGCGGGCGGGCGCGTCGATGCCCACGGCGCCGGCCAGCTGGCGCCAGATCAGCCGGGCAGCCCGCAGCTTGGCGATGGTCAACAGTACGTCCTGGTCCGCCGACAAGCCCAGGACGGTGCGCGCCAGGGCCTGAGCCGGATCACCGCCGGCGGCTTCGGCGGCGCGCGCGGCCTGAACGGCGCCGGCGGCCATGAAGGCCAACTCCTGGACCTCGGTCCCGCCGGCGTCGTGCACCGCCACGCCCGATGCCATGAACAGGCTGGCCTGCGGATAGGCGGCCGCGTGGCGCAGGGCGGTGTTGGCGAAGCTGATGGTCAGGGCCGCCAGGTCCGCCCCCTCGCTGGTCGCCCAGGCTGAGGGCGCGTCCAGATGAAGGGCCAGGGCCGCCCGGGGCGACCCCTTGGCCGCCACGGCCAGGGCGTCAGCGGCGCGGGCGCCGTCAGCGCCTGCATCCAGCGCCACGGAGGCAAGTTCCAGCAGCACGCCCTTGAGGGCCGGGACCAGCCCGTCCTGATCGGCCAGCGCGCCGCGCGCCTCGACCAGCAGGGAGGCCGCGCCGCCGTTCAGGTGCTCCAGAGCAATGCGGTTCGCCTCAACAGGATCAGTCGCGCTCACGACGCCGCGCAGATCCCAGGGCCGCGTCACATCGACGGCTGGCGAGGTCAGCGGGCCGGTGCGGCCGCCCGCGTCAGCCGAGGTGTAGAGGGGCTGAATCTCCAGGCCGTCGGCCGTGCGGTGGATCAGCTCGTCGAAGGGCCGGCCCTTCAACCCCTTTTCGGCCAGAGCCCGCCAGGCGGCGAGGTCGGCGGGGGCGAAGTCGTCGGCGAGGGAACGGGTGGCGCTCATCACCGCGCGGGTTTGCGGCGGGGGAGCGCCCCGCGTCAAGGCTGGGATGTGAGGAGATCAGATGGTGCCGCCGGGCAGGATTGAACTGCCGACCTCAGCCTTACCAAGGTGGCGAGAGGTGAATCTGGTGGCTTCAGATTACAGCCGACCGGCCGAGAAAACCTCCAAAATCCAGTAGATAGCGCCCCAAGACACCATTCGGCGAAGGCCTTAGGCCGGCGCCAGGGGATCGGGGGCCACGGGGATCCGGGATTGGGCTCTGACGTCATGTCCGCCCCCGCCGCGACAGCTCGTGCTGTATAACCCCGATCGCGAGCGCCATCAGAGCCCCAATCGTGTAAGCGACCTGCAGCGCCCAGTAAGCCAGTTCTCCAAACCGCAGATCGATGATGGCTGCGGCGTGCGTCGCGGCGGTCAAGATCTGGAAGGCGGCCATCGCCATCGCCCACCGCCTGCCGCTCAAGCACGCGATCGTTGCGATGCCGACCGCCAGCACGACGTCGATGACGAGCACAAACCACCTCTCCCCGTTCGGTCCCGCGAGCTCGTACGCCATCGGCGTGACCCACCACCCGGCGAGAAAGAGCGCCGCCGCCCCGCGAAGCGCCCAAGTCCCTCGCCAAAGCGCGACGATGCAGACGAGCGTGCAGATCGCGAGCGAAGTGATCGATAGCGCCGAACTCCACATCCCGCCCGTCTCCCCCGTCCGTCTCCCCCTGCGCCCGTGCAGATGATGCACGAGCGCAGCGGTCGCGGGGAAGGGGGCTTTAGGCGGCCGCCGCCCCGCCGCCGTCGATCACCGCGAGCCCACGCGGTTCGAGGCCGTCTTCGGGCTTATCCGGCACCCCTGTGAGCCCGATGCCGAAGTCCTGTTTAACACCGTTGAGCGTCTTGTGCGCCGCCACGACCCGCCCCCGCGCGTCAGCGAGACTCGTGATCGCCTGAGCCAGCTCGACGACAGCCTGATGCCCGACCTCACACGCGAAGTTCCCCTGAAGCCTCAGACTCGGGAGCACGCTCGTCAGCTCCCCCGTCGCCTCGAGGGCACGGTCGATGGCGGATTCTGCGGTCAGCAGCTTGCGCGCAGCAGCACGCGCGATCGCATTGCGCGACATAGTTTTACCCCGTGTTAGCGAGCCCCTCCCGCCGTCACTGCATCGTGACGAGCAACCGCTGGACCCCGTTCGCGACAACGTCGACGAGAAGAACGATTAGGACTGTGGCTATGACCGTCCCGAACACCCAGACCCCTAGCCGTCCAAGATTCGATTGAGGTCGGTTGGGTTCATGGAAGGCCCAGAAAGCGCTTGGTCGCTCTCGTCGAGCGCGATCCAAATCGCGATCGACAGAAGCTTCAGCGTCTCCTCGACCTCCTTGTCCCCAGCGTAGTGAGTCTTCGCCAACCCCAATACCGACGTCGCAAACCGCTCCGCTTGCAGCGCTGAGAGCGTATGCGGGATCACGGCGCGAGCCAGTTCCCGCCACGTCACTCGCGGGATTAGGGTGTCCAGAACGTCCATCACGATCCTCTCGTTGACGTTCCGATCCTGACCGAATGCGCTCGTGATCAGCGACTACCTTCATGAGGGGCCCCTCGACGAGGGGTATCGCGGACGTCCCATAAGCCTTCACGAGCAGGCGAACGGCGTGATCGCGCGTCGTCGCGCCGAGACGCTGCCGCGCCCTGTCGAGCCGGTCTTTGACGGTGTGCGGGGAGATCTGTAGCACGCGCGCGATCTCCTTCGTCGAGAGTCGCTGGGCGAGGAGCTCGAGGCACGCTCGCTCCCTGTCTGTAAGCTGCGCTACGCGCGAAAGCAGATCGTCTTCGGTCAACTCCGCGCCCCTCCGCAAAAGAACCTAGCTGTCAGGCTTCAGGATAGTGTGCTGAAATCCCATTCACTACCTCTGAAAAGAGTGGGAGGCTTTCGATTGCACACGGGCAGAGGAACGGCGCGATGACGAGGCTGGGCGCGGATGCTGCAGACGTTGCGATTGGGGCCAGGCTGCGCACGCAACGGCGCGCGCTCGGAGTCACGCAACTCGCGCTCGCTGAGCATCTTGGGGTGACGTTTCAGCAGGTCCAGAAGTACGAGAAAGGGGTCAATCGGATGAGCGCGACCATGCTCGCCTCAGCCGCCAAGTTCCTGAAAACAAGCCTCGCCGCCCTTTTGGGGGAAGACGACGAATCGTCTGTCGCCGAACCGATCCTAAAGAACCTTCATGTCGGCGGTGCGACTGAGCTCCTTGCCCTCTATCGCGAACTGAGCCCCCGACGCCGCCGCGCGCTGCTCGAGCTCGCGCGCGCGATGATCGAAGACTGAAGCGGGATTAGGGTTCGAGTGGCGGCTCGGGGAGAGCCCCGAAGCATCCCAGCGGCTAATGACAGGCACGCCGGTCAGCTGATGATGCTGATCATCTGCGAGAGAACACCGCTAGCATGCTGCCTACCATGCAGGCCAACGTGAAACAGTGGTGCAGCGGAGTACCCCGGCACCCCCTAGACAAAGATGATGCTTGAATGTGAATCTGTGGCTGTGGTGGTTCCGCAGTGGTTCCGACCCGGATGACCGCTACGGAGTCAAATAGGAAAACATCAAAAAAATCATCAAGTCAGATGGTGCCGCCGGGCAGGATTGAACTGCCGACCTCAGCCTTACCAAGGATGCGCTCTACCACTGAGCTACGGCGGCCCTTCTGAGGAAGCGCGCTAATAGCGAACCCAGCCGCCCGTGGGAAGCCCTGATACGCGCGATCTTGACGCGGGGCGGGCGGGGGCGGGAAATCCGCCCATGCCGGACGACTCCAAGCCCAAGACTCAGAAGCCGGAGCCCGGCAGCCGAGAGGCGCGCCTCGCCGAGGCGCTGCGCCGCAACCTGCGCCGCCGGAAGGCCGCCGACAAGCCGCCCAAGTCCGAGGCGAACTGATGGCGCTGGAGCTGAGGCCCAACTGCGAGCGGTGCGACCGCGACCTGGGCCCCGACAGTCGCGACGCGCGCATCTGCACCTATGAATGCACCTTCTGCGTCGATTGCGTGGAGGGGGTGCTGAAGAACGTCTGCCCCAACTGCGGCGGCGGTTTCGAGCGCCGACCGATTCGCCCCGCCATCGCCTGGCGGCCGGGCCTGTCGGTCAACGAACGCCCACCCTCGACGCGGCGGGTGCGCACGGCCTATCAGGATGCTGAGCTGACGGCGTTCGCGGACCGCATCGCGCACATACCGCCCGAGAAACGCTAGGTCCGAACCGGGGGAGGGGGCGTGGCCGCATCATCGATCGAGGGGGCGCGTCCCGCGGCGCCCGGCGTCGCCCTGCCGCACGGCGGACCGCCGCTCAAGCCCCGCCGCTGGTGGGCCAGCCTCTATGTGCAGGTGCTGGCCGCCATCCTGCTTGGGGGCCTGATCGGCCACCTGTGGCCCAGCTTCGGCGAGAGCCTGAAGCCGCTGGGCGACGCCTTCATCCGGCTGGTGAAGATGATCATCGCCCCGGTGATATTCCTGACCGTCTCGGTCGGCATCGCGCACCTGGGCGACCTGAGGGCCGTCGGCAAGACGGCCGGCAAGGCCTTCGCCTATTTCATCGTCGTGTCCAGCTTCGCCCTGGTGGTGGGGCTGGGGGTGGCCAACCTTGTCCAGCCAGGCCGGGGCATGGGGGTCGATCCCGCCACGCTCGATCCGGCGGCGGTGGCGGACTATGCCGCCCGCGCCCACGAGACCACCGTCACCGGCTTTCTCATGAACGTCATCCCCGAGACGGTCATCGGCGCCTTCGCGGGCGGCGAGATCCTGCAGGTGCTGTTCTTCTCCATCCTGTTCGGGGTCAGCCTGGCCATGACGGGCGCGCGGGGCAGGCCGGTCGTGGCCCTGCTCGAAAGCGTGTCCGAGGCCTTCTTCAAGCTGGTGGCGATCCTGATGAAGGCCGCGCCCATCGGCGCATTCGGGGCCTTCGCCTTCACCATCGGCCGCTACGGCATCGAGAGCATCGTCAACCTGGCCGGGCTGGTAGCCACCTTCTACCTGACCTCGGCCCTGTTCGTGCTGGTGGTGCTGGGGGCGATCGCCAGGGCCAGCGGATTCTCCATCCTGAAGCTGATCCGGTATCTCAAGGAGGAGTTGCTGCTGGTGCTGGGCACATCCAGCTCCGAGGCCGCCCTGCCCAGCCTGATGCAGAAGCTGGAGCGCGCAGGCGCCGCCAAGCCGGTGGTGGGGCTGGTCATTCCGACCGGCTATTCCTTCAACCTGGACGGCACCAACATCTACATGACCCTGGCGGCGCTGTTCATCGCCCAGGCTTGCGGTATCGACCTCAGCCTTGAGGAACAACTGCTGCTGCTGGCCGTGGCGGTGCTCAGCTCGAAGGGCGCGGCCGGCGTCACCGGATCGGGCTTCATCACCCTGGCGGCCACTTTGGCGGTCGTGCCCAGCGTGCCGGTGGCGGGCATGGCGCTGATCCTGGGCGTCGACCGTTTCATGAGCGAGTGCCGGGCGATTACGAACTTCATCGGCAACGCCGTGGCGACCCTGGTAGTGGCCCGCTGGGAGAGGGCGCTGGACAAGGGCGCTCTGGACGCGGCCCTGGCCGGAGCGCCCCAGCCTCTGGCGGCGCCTTCAGTTCAGCGGGACGCTGATTAGGACGAGACCGGCGTCTCAGTCCCGATCCGGCGCGCCCAGCGGGAAGTAGTGGCGGAAGGGCCGGGCCTCATCCACCGCCCGCTTCACCGACGGCCGCGCCAGCAGCCGGGCGCGATAGGCGCGAAGAGTCTTCAACTCCTCCGGGATCGGGCGCGTCCAGTCCGCGTAGAACAGGAAGGGCGCGGCGCCGCAGTCGGCCAGGCTGAAGCCGTGGGGCGTGGCCCATTCCAGCCCCTCCAGTCGCTGGTCCAGCCAGACATAGACGGTGTCCAGCATCTTCATGGCCTCAGCCACGCCATAGGGGTCGCGCTGGTCCTCGGGACGAATGATGTCGAAGACCGGCTTGCTCTGGGACGTGGCGACATAGTTGTCGAAGATGCGGTCCATCATGCGCACCTGGACCGCCGCGGCCGGATCCTCAGGGATCAGGCGCACAGGGCCGGGATGGTGGACGGCCAGATGCTCGATGATTGCGGTCGCCTCGACGACCACCTGGTCCCCGTCCACCAGCACTGGAAAGCGCTTGATCGGCCACAGGGCCGTCAGCTCGTCCATGACGCCGGGGTCTTCAAGGAACCGCGCCTCGAACGGCGTCTCGTTTTCGTAAAGGGCGATCAGCGTCTTCTGGCAGTAGGACGAGAAGGGGTGCGAATAGAGGGTCAGCATCAGGCGCCCGCCACGGCTTGCTCGACGGCGGCGATGTCGATGCGCTTCATGGTCATCATGGCCTCGAAGGCGCGCTTGGATCTTGCCGGGTCTGGATCGGCGAGCAACTCGAGCATGCGCCGGGGCGTGATCTGCCAGGACAGGCCCCAGCGGTCCTTGACCCAGCCGCACTGCTCGGCCTCGGGCACGGCGGACAGGGCGTCGGTCAGACGGTCGTTCTCGGCCTGATCCTCGGTGACGACCATGAAGGACACGGCCTCCGTGAACTTGAAATGAGGCCCGCCGTTCAGGGCCGAGTATTTCTGCCCGGCCAGGGTGAAGTCGACCACCAGCACGGCCCCGGCCGGGGTGGAGGGATTGTCGGCGGGCGCACGCACGATTCTGTCGATGCGCGAGTCCGGCAGCAGGCTGCAATAGAACTCGGCCGCCTCCAGGCCGTCGCCGTCGAACCATAGGACGGAGATGATCTTCTGGGTCGTGGCCATGGGAGTCTCCTTGGGTTGGGTTCGTCCCTAGGACGCTTTAGGGGAGGCGGAGCCGACATCGCGTGGCGGCGCCCGGTAAAGCAGGCGGCCGGGTGAGGCGTCCTCCGGATGTCCATAGGTGGGATAAGCCCAGCCGATGGAGCAGGGGCGGCAGCTGCGCTTGCCCACCACGACTGAGATGCCCTCGTAAATAAAGCCAGAGTCCTCGGGCGGCCAGGGCTGCTGAACAACGACGGACGAACCCCGATCAAAAACTTCGTATCCGAGATGTGGGGCGAAGCCCGGACCTTGCGGGTCGCTGGTGGCCCGCCAGGCGGCTTCTACATAGTCGCAGCGCTTGACCGCGGGGCCTGTGCAGCCGCCGGCCGCGCCGTTGGTGACCACCAGCAGGCTGAGGGCGGCCAGACCCAGCATCAGGCCGAACACGCCTGCTCCGAGGGTCAGAAGCTCGCCGGGTTTCGGCATGGCCCGCATCCTTCGTGTCCACAGAGACGCTAGCAGCGGGCAGAGGGCGTGGCGAGCTTCATGGCGGTTCGTTCCTGCCATCACCGCGTCGGTTGAGCGGCCTTCAGGGGCTCCAGCGCCGCGCGCAGCATGATCATGGCGGCGCAGGGGCGGATGTGGGGCCACACGGCTTGGCGCGCCTCGCCCAGGGCCAGGGCAGCCTCGCCAGGTAGGCGCCATTCTTGACGACGGGGGAAGGGCCGGCCCTCTTGACGCTTCGATAATCATCGAATAGTTCGATATCTATCGAAACGAGGATGTAGCCCGATGAACCAGGAAACGGCGGTCTCGGCGCTGGCCGCCCTGGCCCAGGACACGCGCCTTTCGGCCTTTCGCAGGCTGGTCCAGGCCGGCCCAGACGGACTGCTGGCGGGCGAGGTGGCCGAGGCCATGGGCGCCCCGCCCTCGACCATGTCCCACCACCTGGGCCAGCTTGAGCGCGCGGGCCTGATCCGGTCGCGCCGCGAGGGCCGGACCGTGGCCTACGCCGCCGACTACGACGCCATGCGCCGCCTGCTGGGCTTCCTCATGGAGGACTGCTGCCAGGGCGCGCCCGAAATCTGCGGCCCCCTCGCCCTATCAACCCCCGCCTGCCCGTCAAAGGAGACCGGCCAATGAAACGCCTGCATGTTCACGTCAGCGTCGAGGATCTGGCGCAGTCGATCCGCTTCTACTCGACCCTGTTCGCCGCCGAACCGACCGTGACCAAGCCCGACTACGCCAAGTGGATGCTGGATGATCCGCGCGTGAACTTCGCCATCTCGGCGGGCCGCGTGGGCGAAAAGGGCATCGAGCACCTGGGCATCCAGGTCGAAAGCGAGGAGGAGCTGACCGAGGTCTACGCTCGGCTCAAGGCGGCGGACCGTCCCGTGCTGGAGGAAGGCGCAACCACCTGCTGCTACGCCAAGTCGCAAAAAAGCTGGATCGCCGATCCGCAGGGCGTGGTCTGGGAGACCTTCCACACCACGGCTGAAGCGGTGAACTACGGCGTGGGCCCTGAGCTGAACAGGCTGGTCTCGGACAATGCGGGCGAGGGCGCCTGCTGCGCGCCGGACCTCCAGCCCAAGCCCGCCGTGGCCTGCTGCGGCTGAGGGCCCCAATGACCGTCACCATCTATCACAACCCCGCCTGCGGCACGTCGCGCAACACCCTGGCGATGATCCGCGCCACGGGCGTGGAGCCCACCGTGGTCGAATATCTGAAGACGCCGCCCTCGCGCGAACGGCTGCGCGACCTGGTGCGCGCGGCGGGCCTGTCGCCGCGCGATCTGCTGCGGGAGAAGGGAACGCCCTACGCCGAGCTGGGCCTGGGCGACCCGTCGGTCAGCGATGACCGGATCATCGATCTGATGGTCGAGCACCCCATCCTGATCAACCGCCCGCTGGTTGAGACGCCCCGGGGCGTGCGGCTGTGCCGGCCCTCCGAACAGGTGCTCGATCTGCTGGATGCGCCCCTGCCGGCCGATTTCGTCAAGGAGGACGGCGAGGTCGTGCGCGCCTCAAACGGGGAGCCCGGCGCGCGATGACCGCCACGCCGGAACAGGCGCGGCCCGCCATGTCGAGGTTCGAACGTTATCTGACCGTCTGGGTCGCCCTGTGCATCGTCGCCGGGGTGGCGCTGGGCTGGGCCTTCCCTCAGCTGTTCAGCCTGATCGCCTCGGCGGAAGTGGCCCAGGTGAACCTGCCGGTCGCGGTGCTGATCTGGCTGATGATCATTCCCATGCTGCTCAAGATCGACCTTGGCGCCATGGGCCAGGTGCGCCGCCACATGCGCGGCGTCGGCGTCACCCTGTTCGTCAACTGGGCGGTGAAGCCCTTCTCCATGGCCCTGCTGGCCGGGGTCTTCATCGGCTGGCTGTTCAGGCCGCTGCTTCCCGGCGACCAGATCGACAGCTACATCGCCGGGCTGATCCTTCTGGCGGCCGCGCCCTGCACGGCCATGGTCTTCGTCTGGTCCAACCTGTGCGAGGGCGAGCCGAACTACACCCTGTCCCAGGTGGCGCTGAACGACGTCATCATGGTCTTCGCCTTCGCGCCCCTGGTGGGCCTGCTGCTGGGCGTCGCCTCGATCTCGGTGCCCTGGGACACCCTGACGCTGTCGGTCGTCCTCTACATCGTACTGCCGGTGATCGCCGCCCAGCTGCTGCGCGCCGTCATCCTGCGGCGGGGCGGGCAGGCCTCGCTAGAGCGCCTGCAAAGGGCGCTGGGTCCGGTGTCGCTGGTGGCCCTGCTGACGACCCTGGTGCTGCTGTTCGGCTTTCAGGGGGAACAGATACTGGCCCAGCCGCTGGTGATCGCCCTGCTGGCCGTGCCCATCCTGATCCAGGTCTATCTGAACGCGGGGCTGGCCTACTGGCTGTCAAAGCGGCTGGGCGTAGCCTGGTGCGTGGCGGCGCCGGCGGCCCTGATCGGCGCCTCGAACTTCTTTGAGCTGGCCGTGGCCGCCGCCATTTCGCTCTATGGCCTCAACTCCGGGGCCGCCCTGGCCACGGTGGTGGGCGTGCTGGTCGAGGTGCCGGTGATGCTGTCGGTGGTCGCAATCGTGAAACGGTCCAGGGGCTGGTACGAGGGCGGCGCGGCGCGCGCGGGCTGAGATGCGAGAGACCAGAGATGACCCCGACCCTCTACGGCATTCCGAACTGCGACACGGTGAAGAAGGCGCGCGTCTGGCTGGACGGGCGAGGGATCGCCTACGCCTTCCATGACTACAAGAAGCAGGGCGCGCCGGAGGCGGCGCTGCGCGCCTGGGTCGATGAGCTGGGGTGGGAGACGGTGCTGAACCGTGCAGGGACCACCTTCCGGGCGCTGCCGGAGGCCGACAGGGCGGACCTGAACGCCGACAAGGCCGTGCGGCTGATGCTGGCGCAGCCCTCCATGATCAAGCGGCCGATCCTGGACCTGGGCGACCGCCGCATCGCCGGCTTCAAACCGGAGATTTACGAGGCCGCGTTCGGCTGAGCCCCACGTGGCTTTGCCCGTTCGATCAGGGCCTGGCGCTCGTCCGCCGTCAGCACCCGCCACTTGCTCTCGGGCAGATCGCCCAGCTTCAGCGGGCCGATGCGCACTCGAAACAGGTCCGTGACGCGCAGGTCCACCAGCTCGCACATGCGCCGGATCTGACGGTTGCGGCCCTCCTTCAGGATGAAGCGCAGGGTGGCCATACCGGTGTGGGTGACACGGGCGGGCTTCAGCGGCTTGCCGTCCAGCGACAGACCGTGACGCAGGCGGCGCACCTTGTCCGGGGTGATGTGGCCGCGCACCCGAACGATGTACTCCTTCTCCAGGTCCGACTCCGGACCGATGACCGCGCGCGCTAGGACGCCGTCCTCCGACAGGATCAGAAGTCCGCGCGAATCCATGTCGAGGCGGCCCAGCGGCGGCAGGCTTCGGTCAGGGCCCGGGATGTCGTCGCCGGGGCCGGTCAGGTTCTGGGCCGTCAGCAGACGCACGGCGGGGGTGTAGCCAGGCTCCGGCTGGCCCGAGACATAGCCCACCGGCTTGTGCAGCACGGCGGTCAGGGCGCCCGACAGCTTCTGGGCGCCCCGCTCGGCCAGGGTCAGGGTCTGGCCCGGCAGGATCTTGCGCCCCGCGTCCGTCACCACCTCGCCGTCGATCAGAACCAACCCGTCGAGGATCAGGGCCTCGGCCTCGCGGCGCGAACAGACGCCGGACTGGGCCAGCCAGCGGTTCACCCGCTGGGGCTCGGGCTCGTCATAGCGGCGGGAAAAGCTCATGCGGGATTGACCAAAGGGGCGGCGCACCCGCGCATTACACAAGTTTCACGCAAAGGTCCGCATCCGCGCGGCGCCTCCGCCGCCTCTAGCCCACAGAAGACGCGCGAAGCGTGCGTCACATGGAGAGACGAAAACATGGAAGGCTTCGGCATTCTCATACCCCTGGCCCCCTTCATCATGGTGGTGCTGATCATCGCCATCCCGGCCTGGCTGAAGAGCAAGGAAAAGCGCGAGATGCAGCAGACGCTGCGCACGGCCATCGAAAAGGGCCAGACCCTGCCGCCCGAGCTGATCGAGCAACTGAACAAGGATAGCCAGAAGGTTCAGCCCAGCGCTCAGCGCGACCTGCGCCAGGGCGTGATCTGGCTGGCCGTCGGCCTGGGCATCGCCGCCTTCGCCTGGTTCGTGGGCATGGAAGAGGGCGACGCGCTGAACCCGATCCTGGGCATGGCGGCGATTCCCACCCTGATCGGCGTGGCCTTCATCGTCCTGAGCTTCTTCAACAAGAACAAGGACTGAGGGGCGACCGTTGGGCCAGGCTGCGACCATGCGGGACCTGACGCGACTGCACGACGTCGAGCTCGCGGCCCTCGCGGCCGCGGGCGGGCGCCGTGAGTTCGGCGAACTGGCCCGGCGCCACTCGGCCGGAGTGCGGGCCCTGCTGCGCCGCATGGGCGCCGACCCGGCCACCGCCGAGGACGTGGCCCAGGACGCCTTCATCCAGGCGTTCCAGAGCATCGCCTCCTTCCGGGGCGAGGGGACGTTCGCGGCCTGGGTCCGGCGCATCGCCGCGCGGCGCTATCTGAAGGCGCGAGCCAGGGCCGGCGCCCTTGTGCTGTCCCCCGACGACGCGCCCGAAGAGGCGGCGCCGGAGGGCGCCTACGCCGGCGCCCGCCTCGACCTGGATCAGGCCTTGAAAGGCCTCAGCGAGGCGGAACGGCTGTGCGTCTCGCTGTGTTACGGGGCGGGGCTGTCCCACAGCGAGGTGGCTGAAATCCTGGGGGCCCCCTTGGGAACGGTGAAATCCCATGTCAAACGTGGTTTGGATAAACTCAAGGCCCGCATGGGCCAGGAGACTTCGCGGAGTGCGGCCGGTGGCTGACGAGTTCGAACGCGATCTGCAGCGTCTGTTCCAGCAGGCTGAGCCCGGCGGCTGGGACGCCGACGCCTTCGCCCGGCGCATCGAGGCGCGGCTGCAGCGCGCAGAGCGCCTTCGCCTGGCCGTGCTGCTGCTGGCCGGGCTGGTCGGCGCCGGCCTTGCGGCCCAGCAGATGATGAACTCCACGCTGGGGGCCCAGCTCATGGGCCTGTTCCAGAGCGCCGTGAACCTGGGCGGCCAGGCCGAGACGGCGGCCCTGGGCCAGATCGACGCCCTTTCCTTCGGCGGCTCGTCCGTGGTGGTGATGTGGCTGCTGGCCGCCGCCCTGGCCGGGGCCGCGATCCTCGGCGCCCGCCTGCTGAACGAGTCCTGACCTGTCCGCCCAGGCACAGCCGCCCAAGGGGGCCTCGCCCCAGCGCCGCCTGAGCGCGCAGGACATCCGCGCCCGCAAGGGAGGCGATCCGGTGGTCTGCCTGACGGCCTATGACGCGCCCACAGCGGCGGCCCTGGATGCACACTGCGACCTGCTGCTGGTCGGGGATTCCGTCGGAATGGTGGTGCACGGCCTGCCCAACACCATCGGCGTCACGCTGGAGATGATGGTCCTGCACGGCCAGGCCGTCATGCGCGGCGCGCAAAAGGCCATGGTCGTCATCGACATGCCCTTCGGCAGCTACGAGGCAGGGCCCGAGCAGGCCTTCGCCAACTGCGCCCGGGTCATGAAGGAAACCGGCGCCCAGGGGGTCAAGCTGGAATGCGGCCCCGGCGCGGCCGAGACCGTCGCCTATCTGGTGCAGCGGGGCATCCCGGTCATGGGCCACGTGGGCCTGAGGCCCCAGTCGACCCTGGCGGAGGGCGGCTTCAAGGCCAAGGGCAAGGACGAGGCTGAGGCCAGCCAGATTCTCTCGGACGCTGAAGCCACCGACACGGCCGGCGCCTTCGCCATCGTGGTGGAGGGGGTGGCCGAGGGGCTGGCGCGCCGGATCACCGCGGCCGTTTCGGCCCCGACCATCGGCATCGGCGCCTCGGCCGCCTGTGACGGTCAGATACTGGTCACGGACGACATGCTGGGCCGCTTTGAGTGGACGCCGCGCTTCGTGCGCCGCTACGCCGATCTGCGCGGCGTGATTGATCAGGCGGCGGCGCAATATGCCGAAGATGTGCGCGCTCGCCGTTTTCCCGCCGAAGTCGAGACCTACTTCTCCAAAAAGCCCGGCTAAAGCGCCCCTCGGTGCGTTGCAGGGCGGCGGCGGACCCTCTAGGTTCGCGGCGGTTCAACAAGCCCTTTGGGGAGAGCGGCGCCCGTGGTCGATGTTTTCGAGGAAGTGGAGGAGGATCTCCGCTCTGATCGCTGGCGCCGGTTGTTCCGCCAGTGGTGGCCCTGGGCCGCGGGCGTTCTCGCCCTGGCCCTGATCGCCGCCCTGTCCGTCTGGGGCTATGACGCCTGGCGCACCCGCGCCGCCGGCGAGGCCTCCGAGGCCTATGACCGGGGCATGACGGCGTTGCAGGAGAACAACCTGACGGCCGCCGAGGCCGCCTTCACCGAGGCGGGCGACACCGGATCGGGCGCCTACAAGGCCCTGTCGCTGATGCAGCGCGCCGGCATCGCCGTTCAGCGCAACCAGAACGACCAGGCGCTGGCGCTGTTCGACGAGGCCGCGGGCGCCTCGCGCGCGCCCCTGATCGCCGACGCCGCCCGGCTGAAGGCCGCCTATCTGGCCATGGACACCGCCTCGCTGGCCGACGTCACCGCCCGGCTTGAGCCGCTGGCGGAGGAGGGGCGTCCCTATCGGCCCCTCGCGCGTGAGGCTCTGGCTCTGGCGCGGCTTCAGCACGGTCAGGCCCAACAGGCCCGCGCCGAGTTCGTCAGCCTCTCCCTGCTGCCTGACGTGCCGGACGGCGTGCGCGAGCGCGCCAACGCGGCCATCCAGCTGATCGATTCCGGCGCGGGCGCTTCGCTCGGCCAGATCGTGACCGCCGCCGGCCGCCTGCCCGAGGCGGAGCGCGCAACGCCGTTCAATCCCTTCGCCCCCCAGCAGCCGTCGGCGCCGACCCAGGCGCCGCAGGGCGCTCCCAGCCCAGCTCAATAAGGTGGCTTCCGTGATGGATCGTACCCTGTCCAAGACCGCGCCGCGCCTCGCCGTGCTGGCCCTGACCTGCGTCTCGCTGGCCGCCTGTTCCACGGTGCAGCGCCTGAACCCCTTCGGCCGTGACACCGGTCCGCGCGCCCAGGCCGCCGCGGGCGAGCGCATTCCGGTGCTGACGGCCGAGAACGCCCTGACGCCCAACCCGGCGCTGGCGAACGCCACCTTCTTCCTACCCGCGCCCCAGCCGGTGACGGCCTGGCCGCAGCCCGGCTCGGTGCCGTCCCTGGCGGTCGAGAACATCCAGGCCGCCCAGGCGCTGGAAGTGGCCTGGCGCCGCGATGCGGGGGCCGGCTCCAGCCGCACGACCCAGGTCACGGCGCCGCTGGTGGCCGCTGACGGCCGCATCTTCGTCCTCGACGGCGAGGCCACGGTCAGCGCCTTTGACGCCGCCACCGGTGATCGCGTGTGGAGCCGCAGCCTGCGTCCTGAAGGCCGCGACCGGGACGGCTTCGGCGGCGGTCTCACCGTCTTCGGCGGCAAGGTGTTCGCTGTTTCGGGCTATCGCGTCGCCGCGGCGCTGGACGCCGCCACCGGCGCCCCCGCCTGGACGACGGAACTGGAATCGCCCGTGCACGGCGCGCCGACCGTCGCCAACAATCGCCTCTACGCGGTCGATGTCGACAACCAGATCATCGCGCTGGACATCAACTCCGGCCAGCAGGCCTGGTCCGACCAGGCGATTGCCGAACCCGCCCGCATCCTGCGCGCCTCCAGCCCGGCCGTATCCGGCGAAACGGTGGTCGCGCCCTTCTCCTCCGGTGAACTGATCGCCTTCCGCGCCGCCAACGGCCAGCAGCTGTGGCAACAGGTGTTGTCGCGCTCCAGCCGCACCAACGCCCTTTCGGAGATCCGCGACATCGCCGGCCGCCCCGTGATCAGCCGCAACACGGTCTACGCCGCCAGCCACTCGGGCGTCATGGCCGCGGTGGACCTGCGCACCGGCGCCCGCCGCTGGGAGCTGCCGATCGCCAGCGTCAACGCGCCCTGGCCGGCCGGCGACGTGGTCTATGTGATGTCGCTGAACGGTGAACTGGTCGCCGCCAACCGCGAAAACGGCCAAGTCTACTGGGTGCGCAACCTGAACGAGGGCCGCGTTCGCCAGGAGGGCGGCTTCCTGGGCGCCTTCGACCGCACCGTGCGTCCCCAGTGGTCGGGTCCGATCCTGGCCGGCAACCGCCTGCTGCTGGTCAACTCTGACGGCGAGCTGGTCGCGCTCGACGCTCGCACGGGCGTGGAGCAGCGCTCGATCCGGATCGGCGGTCCCAGCTTTGTGGCGCCCATCGCCGTGGGCGAGATGGTTTACGTGTTGACCGACGAGGGTCAGCTCGTCGCCGTCCGCTAAGTTCAAAAGGGGCGCGCCGTGACCGTGAAGGTCGCCATCGTCGGCCGCCCCAATGTGGGCAAGTCCACGCTCTTCAACCGGCTGGTGGGCAAGCGCCTGGCCCTGGTCGACGACCGGCCGGGCGTGACCCGCGACCGTCGCTATGCCGACGGCCGGCTGGGCGATCTCGATCTGACCCTGATCGATACGGCCGGCTTCGAGGATGTCTCGGACCAGAGCCTGGAGGCGCGCATGCGCACCCAGACCGAGCGGGCGCTGGACGAGGCGGACTTGGCGCTGTTCGTGATGGACGCGCGCGAGGGCGTCGTGCCGCTGGACCGCATCTTCGCCGACCTGCTGCGCAAGCGGGACATGCCGGTGGTCCTGATCGCCAACAAGGCCGAGGGCCGCCAGGGCGACCACGGCGTGGGCGAGGCGGCGGCGCTGGGTTTCGGCGAGGCGGTGCCCCTGTCGGCTGAACACGGCGAGGGCATGGCCGATCTGTTCGCCGCCGTGGTCGAGGCCCTCGGCGAGCAGGGCGTGCCCTTCGGCGACCAGCCGGACGACGAGAGCGAAGCCTCCAAGCCGATCCGCATCGCCGTCATCGGGCGGCCCAATGCGGGCAAGTCCACCCTGATCAACCGGCTGATCGGCGACGAGCGTCTGCTGACCGGCCCCGAGGCCGGCATCACCCGCGACGCCATCGCCGTGCAGTGGGAGTACCAGGGCCGCCCAATCCGCTTGGTGGACACCGCCGGCCTGCGCCGCAAGGCCCGCGTCCAAGAAGGCCTGGAGAAGCTGTCGGTCGCCGACACCATCCGGGCCATCACCTTCGCCGAGGTCGTGATCCTGGCCATGGACCGGGCCAACGCCTTCGACACCCAGGACCTGCAACTGGCCGACCTGGTGGAGCGTGAAGGTCGGGCGCTGATCTATTGCGTGACCAAGTGGGATATGGAGGAAGAGCCTCAGGAGCGTCTGGCCGAGATGCGCGAGACCGCCGAGCGCATGCTGCCCCAGTTGCGCGGCGCGCCCCTGATCGCCCTGTCGGCCCATACCGGGCGCGGCATGGATCGGCTCATGCCCGCCGTTCTGAAGGCCCACGAGACCTGGTCGGTCAAGGTAAAGACGCGCGACCTGAATGATTGGCTGGCCATGGCGGTCCAGCGCCATCCGCCGCCCGCCGTGAACGGCCGCCGCATCCGGCCCAAGTACATGGCCCAGACCAAGGCGCGGCCGCCGACCTTCGTGCTGTTCGCCAGCCGCGCCTCGCAGATGCCGGACAGCTACCGCCGCTATCTTATCAACTCCCTGCGCGACAGCTTCGACCTGCCGGGCACGCCCATGCGCGTGATCATCAAGTCCGGCGCGAACCCCTATGCCGAGGGCGGCGACAAGGCAGGCCCTGGCCGGTTCAAGGGCGCTGCCAAGACGGCCCCGCGCCGCGTCGCCAAGGCGCAGAAGGCTGAGAGCCTGTCGGGTCTGCCCGGCAAGGCGCTGGAGGAGAAGGCCAAGCGCGGCAAATCCATCAAGGCCAAGCCGCTGGGAGGCCTGAAGGCCTCGGCGGCCAAGAAGGCCGGAACCAAGGTGGTGGTGGGCAAGGGCGCGCGCGGCGGCGCCCGTCAGGTCTCACGCTCGGGCCGCGTCCGGACCGGCCACAAGGGCGGGCCGAAGCGCTAAGCGCTTATGTTCCTGAAATCCACGTCCAGCGGCGGCGTCTTGTCCGGCCGGCAAAGGTCCACGATCAGCGGGGCGATGACGTCGGGGTGCTGCAGCGTCATCGGGTCTTCGCCCGGATAGGCCTGGGCCCGCATCTGGGTGCGCAGGCGGCCCGGATCGAGCACGGCCACGCGGATGGGCGTGCTCTCGATCTCGTCGGCCCAGCACTTCATCAGCATTTCCGCGCCCGCCTTGGTGGCCGCATAGGCGCCCCAGAAGGCGCGCGGCGCCTTGGCCAGGCTGGTGGTCAGGTGCACGACCCGACCGGCGTCGGACTGGCGCAGCAGGGGCTCGAGCGATCGGATCAGGCGATAGACGCCGGTCAGGTTGATCTTCTCGATCTTGGCCCATTCGCGCAGGTCGGCGTGGGCCACCGGCGACAGTCCCGACGCTCCCAGGGTCGCCGCCGTATGCACCCAGGCGTCGACCCGGCCGAAGCGTTCGTAGAGGGCGCCGCCCATGCGGTCGATGGCGCCACCGTCCACCAGATCGAAGGGGATCAGGGTCGCCGACTGTCCAGTGGCCCTGCGGATGTCATCGTCCAGCTCCTCCAGCGCGCCCTGGGTCCGGGCGGTCGCCACCACGTGGGCGCCGGCCTTGGCCAGGCCCAGCGCCGCCGAATAACCGATGCCGCGCGAGGCGCCGGTGACGAGGGCGATGCGCCCGGAGAGGGGGAGGTCGTCAGTCATGGCGCCGCTGATAGACCAGCGGCGGCCCCAAGCCTAGGCGCTGGCCAGCAGGGACAGCTGCGGCTGGGGATCGTGGCGGCCCTCGGCGATCTCGCGGTCCAGCAGGCGGGTGGGATACTCGCCCGTGAAATAGTGGTCCGTGAACTGCGGGTGCTCGGCGTTGCGGGCGCCGGCCTCCATGGCCTCGTAGAGACCGTCGATGGACAGGAAGCCCAGGGTGTCGACCTCCAGATACTGGCGCATCTCCTCCAGGGACTTCTGCGCCGCCAGCAGCTTGTCCCGGTCCGGCATGTCGATGCCGTAGAAGTCGGGGAACTTGATGGGCGGGCTGGCCGAACGCAGGTGCACCTCTGCCGCGCCCGCCGCGCGCACGGCGCGGACCAGTTTCACCGAGGTGGTGCCGCGAACGATGGAGTCGTCGATCAGCACCACCCGCCTGCCCGCCAGCGCCGCCTTGTTGGGGCTGTGTTTCATGCGCACGCCCAGCTCGCGCACGCCTTGCGTCGGCTGGATGAAGGTGCGGCCCAGGTAGTGGCTGCGGATGATGCCCATTTCGAAGGGCAGGCCGCTTTCCTGGGCGAAACCAAGGGCTGCGGGCACGCCCGAGTCCGGCACCGGCACGACGATGTCGGCCTCGACACCGGTCTCGCGGGCCAGGATGCGGCCCATGCGCTTGCGCACCTCGTAGACGGACGTCCCGTTCACGATGCTGTCGGGGCGCGAGAAATAGACATACTCGAACAGGCAGGGCCGGGCCGGCTGGCGGCCAAAGGGCCGTTGCGAAGTGACCCCGGTCTCGTCGATGACCACGACCTCGCCATTCTCGATATCGCGGACGAACTCAGCGCCGATCATGTCCAGGGCGCAGGTCTCGGAGGCCAGGACATAGTGTTCGCCCAGCCGGCCCAGCACCAGCGGCCGGATGCCCAGCGGGTCGCGGGCGCCGATCAGCTTCTTGTTGGTCAGGGCCACCAGCGCATAGCCGCCTTCGATCCGCGACAGGGCGTCGATGAAGCGCTCCATGATGCGGCGGCGGCGCGAGCGGGCGATCAGGTGCAGGATGATCTCGGAGTCCGAGGTCGACTGCATGATGGCGCCGTCGGCGATCAACTCGGTCCTCAGCGCCATGAAGTTGGTCAGGTTGCCGTTGTGCGCCAGGGCGATGCCGCCGGTGTCCAGGTCGGCGAACATGGGCTGGACGTTGCGCAGGAACGAGCCGCCCGCCGTGGAGTAGCGCGTGTGGCCGATGGCGGCGTTGCCGGGCAGGCGCTCGGAGACGTCGCCCGAGAAGTTCTCGCCCACCAGGCCCATGTGGCGCTCTGTGTGGAAGCGCTGGCCGTCGGTGGCGGCGATGCCGCAGGCTTCCTGCCCTCGGTGCTGCAGGGCGTGCAGGCCCAGGGCGGCGACGGCGGCGGCGCCGTCAGGCCCGTAGACGCCGAAGACGCCGCACTCCAGGCGCATGGTCTCGTCGTCGGCTTCCCTGTGGTCGGCGGGGTTGTACATGACAGCCTCAGGCATCGGGGTCAGGCGACATAGATGGGGATTGCGGCCCGCTTGCGGCGCCCCTTCTAACAGAGCCTGCGACAACTGGCGCCACCCGGTCGGCGGATCGGCCGATTCCGGGCAGCAGATTCTGGATGGCGCGGGCCGAGGCGACAGCCAGGGGATAGACGGCGGCGTTGCGGTACCAGCCCGGTGCGCTTTCCGGCGGCGTCACGGCGTGGACCGCCAGATGGATGGCCCCCAGCATGACCAGGGCGCGCCCCCCGCCGAAGACCGCGCCCACGCCCCGGTTCGCATTGCCCAGGTGGTCGGTCTGCTCCATGGCGCGGGTGGCCCAATGGCCCGCCAGCTTGATGCCCCAGTAGACCAGCAGGAACACCGCGACGGCGGCCATCAGCGACCCCAGCCAGTCGGGGTTCAACAAGGCCCGCCCCAGCGGCCCGGTGAAGGGCAGGGTGATCAGGCTGACCAGGGCCGACAGGATGAAGGCCAGGAGGGTGACGATCTCGCGCGCGCCGCCGCGCACCCATCCGGCCGCCACCGATCCCAGGATCAGCAGGGCGGCGAACAGGTCATAGGCGCTCACGGCCAGCGGCCTTCAGCGATGCAGGAGATGGCGTCGGCCAGGCGGCTGACGCGCGCCGTCTTCAGCACGCCGGATTCCGCGGCGGCCGAAGGCGCCAGCGCCGTGTCGAAGCCCAGCTTGGCCGCCTCGCGCATTCGCGCCTCCATCCGACCGACCGCGCGAACCTCGCCCGACAGGCTGATCTCGCCGAAGACGACGCACCCCTGGGGCAGGGGCATGTCCAGCGCCGACGAGGCCAGGGCGGCCGCGGCCGCCAGGTCCGCGGCGGGCTCGCCGATCCGCAGGCCGCCCGCCACGTTCAGGTATACGTCGCGGTCGCCAAAGCCAAGGCCGCAGCGCGCCTCCAGCACCGCCAGCACCATGGCCAGGCGCCCCGAATCCCAGCCCACCACCGCCCGGCGCGGGGTGCCGTAGGCCGAGGGGGCCACCAAGGCCTGAAACTCCACCAGCACTGGGCGCGAGCCTTCAATGCCCGCGAACACCGCCGCCCCGGCGGCGCGCTCGCCACCCTCGCCGAGGAACAGGGCCGAGGGGTTAGGCACTTCACGCAGGCCGGCGTCGCCCATCTCGAAGACGCCGATCTCCTCGGTGGCGCCGAAGCGGTTCTTGCCCGCGCGCAGGACGCGGAAGGGGTAGCCGCGCTCGCCCTCGAAGGCGAGGACGGCGTCGACCATGTGTTCGACCACGCGCGGCCCGGCCACCTGGCCGTCCTTGGTCACGTGCCCCACCAGGATCAGCGCCACGCCCTGGGTCTTGGCCAGCCGCACCAGCTCGCCGGCGCAGGCGCGCACCTGGGCGACGGAGCCCGGCCCCGCTTCGTGGCTGTCGCTCCACAGGGTCTGGACGGAATCGACGATGACCAGGTCGAAGGGTTCGCGCTTGAGCGTCTCGACAATGCGCCGCAGCGACGTCTCGGCCGCCAGTTCGACCGGCGCCTGCGCAAGGCCTAGCCTGCGGGCGCGGCCGCGGATCTGCTCCACCGCCTCCTCGCCAGAAATATAGGCCACGCGCGCGCCGCCGGTCGCGGCCCTGGCGGCCACATCGAGCAGCAGGGTGGACTTGCCGACGCCCGGATCGCCCGCCAGCAGCAGGGCCGAGCCCGGCACCACCCCGCCGCCGCAGACGCGGTCGAACTCGCCCACGCCGGTCTGAATGCGAGGCGGCTCGGGGCTCTCGGACTGCAGCGACTGGAATTCCAGGCCCCGACGGCCGCTGGCGCGGGCCGCCGGCTTCAGGGCTCCGGGCGGGGCTGAACGGGTCTCTTCGACGAGGGTGTTCCATTCCGAACAGGCGGAGCACTGGCCGGCCCACTTGGCGTGGACGGCCCCACAGGCCTGGCAGACATAGAGGGCGCCGTCGCGGGCCATGGGCCATTCTCCGCCGATTCGAACGGCCGCCTCAGACTTCCCCGATCCAGCGGCGGCGGACGCGGGGCGAGACGGAGGTCAGCAGCTCGTAAGCCAGGGTTCCCGCCGCCTGGGCTGCGTCCTCGACGCGGCGGTTGGGACCGAACACCTCGCCCATGTCGCCCGGCTTCACGTCGCAATCGGACGCATCGACCACCGTCAGATCCATGGAGACCCGGCCCAGGACAGGGCACAGGACGCCATTCAGCCAGACGGCCCCGCGTCCATTGCCGTGCGCGCGGCTGAAGCCGTCCGCATAGCCTACCGCCAGGACGGCGGCGGTCAGGTCGCGCTCGGCCGTGAAGGTGGCGCCGTAGCCCACGGTCTCGCCCGCCTTCACGTGCCGCACTTGCAGCACTTCAGCCGAAAAGGTCGCAACCGGCTTGAGGCGCGGTTCGGGATGGCCGCACGGTCCTGCGCCGTAGAGGGCGATGCCCGGCCGCACCGCATCGAAGGCATATGGCTGCCCAAGCAGTATGCCCGCGGAATTGGCCAGGGACCGGCGTGCGTCCGGGAAGATTTGGCGCAGGGCGCGGAAGGCGTCCAGCTGACGGGCGTTGGCGGGATGATCAGGCTCGTCGGCGCAGGCCAGATGGCTCATCACCAGTTCCACGTTCAGGCCCGCCGGATCGAGCGTCTGCGCCTGCTCAGGCCGCAGACCCAGACGGCTCATGCCCGTATCGACGTGCAGGACACAGGAACGGCCCCGGCCCTCCGCGCGCCAGCGCTCGACCTGCTCCAGTGAGCTCAGCACGGGCGTCAGGTCCGACTGGATCAGGGCGTCCACATCGCCCTGCCGACAGCCGTCCAGGACATAGACAGTCGGGCCGGGCCCCAGCGCCTCGCGCCCCACAAGCCCACCCGTCAGCCGGGCGGTGAAGAATCGCACGGCCCCCTCGGCCTTCAACCTCCGAGCGGCGGGCCCGGCGCCCACGCCATAGCCGTCGGCCTTGATGACCGGCGCCACCTCGGCCCCGCTCGCCAGTGCGCGCAGGGTGTGGAAGTTGGCCGCGAGCGCGTCCAGATCAACAGTCAGAAGGGCGGCGGGCGCGGTCATCAGGGGCGCCCTATAACCTCCCACCGCCTGCCTTGCCTATGCGCCTTATCGCGGCTCGTAGCGCCCCTCGCGCGCCAGGTTGCCGAAGCGGGTGGTGTTCTCGTCGAAGCTGAGCTTCACCGTGCCGATGGGACCGTGGCGTTGCTTGCCGATGATGACCTCGGCCTGGCCCCGCACCCGGTCCATGTCCTCCTGCCACTTGAGGTGATCCTCCGTCCCCTCGCGGGGCTCGGCGCGGCCCAGGTAATAGCTCTCACGATAGACGAACATGACGATGTCGGCGTCCTGCTCGATGGAGCCGGATTCGCGCAGGTCCGACAGCTGGGGCCGCTTGTCTTCGCGGTTCTCCACCTGACGCGACAGCTGCGACAGGGCGATGACCGGCACGTTCAGCTCCTTGGCCAGAGCCTTGAGGCCTTGCGTGATGGCCGAGACCTCTTGCACCCGGTTCTGCTCGCGCGAGCTGTCGCCAGCGGTCACCAGCTGCAAGTAGTCGACGACGACGCAGTCCAGCCCGTGCGGCTGGCGCTTCAGGCGGCGGGCGCGGGCCGCCAGCTTGGAGATGGACAGACCGCCGGTGGCGTCGATGTAGAGCGGGCTCTCGCCGATCTCGACGGCGGCGTCGCGCACCCGGCCGAAGTCGGCGGCGTCGATCTCGCCCTTGCGCAGGCGGTCCGACGAGACGCCCGACGCATCGGCCAGGATACGCATGGCCAGCTGTTCGGAGGACATTTCCAGCGAGTAGAACGCGACCACGCCGCCGTTGACCGTGCGCCGTCCGCCGTCGGCCTGGGGCTCCCAGGCGTACTTGCGGGCGATGTTGAAGGCGATGTTTGTGGCCAGGGCCGTCTTACCCATGGAGGGGCGTCCGGCCAGGATGATCAGGTCCGACTTGTGCAGGCCGCCCAGCTGGCGGTCCAGGTCCATCAGACCGGTCGACAGGCCCGCCAGGCCCCCGTCGCGCTCGAAAGCCTCGGCCGCCATCGCCACGGCGCCGGTCAGGGCCTCGGCGAAGCTGACGAAGCCCTGCGACGGCTGGCCGGTCTCGGCCAGGGTGTAGAGCTGCTGCTCGGCGGTCTCGATCTGGTCCTTGGCGGCGGTCTCAGGGTCGGGGGCGGTCTTGATGATCTCGCCGCCGATGCGGATCAGGTCGCGCCGCAGCGCCAGGTCATAGATGACGCGCGCATAGTCCGGCGCGTTGGCCGAGGGCGGCGCCCGGTCCACCAGGTCGGCGAGGTAGCGCAGGCCGCCGAACTCGTTGAAGGCCGGGTCCTGCTTGAAGCGCTCCATCAGGATCGGCGGATCGGCCAGCAGCCCCTGGCGGATGTGATCCTCGATGGCGTCGAACAGGCGCTGGTGGAACGGCTCAAAGAAGTGATGCCCGCGCAGACGGTCGGACAGCCGCTCATAGGCGGCGTTGTCGAACATCAGCACGCCCAGCAGGGCCTGCTCGGCCTCCAGATTGTGGGGCATGGACGCGGGGGTGCGGGCGTCCTCGACGGAGTTCAGCAGGGCGACGGGCATGGGCGTCACAAAAGCCTTAAAGTCGCCGCGGCCTCCATGGGCGAAATGCGCCTATCCAGAGCTTTCCGGGCGCCTGTGAATAAGATCATGGGCCGCGCATGCGTCAGGATCGGTGACAGGCTCAGGACTTTGGCTTGAGACCGCTGTGAAACCAGGGAATCCGCTCTTCGATGAACACCTCGCCCTTGGGCGGCAGGTCCGAAGGGTCGTCAAAGCCGCCCACGTGCAGATGGATCTCCGTCGGCCAGCGGTCGCCCTCATAGGCCAGGGTCGAGCCGCACGCGGCGCAGAAGCCGCGACGCACGCCCGGTGACGAGGCGTACCAGGCCGGTTCGCCCGACCAGCGCACGTTCGACTTCTCGAAACCGGCATAGGCCGAAGCCGGCGCGCCCGAGTGGCGGCGGCAGCTCTGGCAATGACACCAGGCCGTCCACTTGGGATCGCCCGTGGTCTCGAAACTGACGGCGCCGCACAGGCAGCGGCCGGGTCGGGTGGCGGTCATGCTGAAAAGCTACGCCAGTCTAAGGCGCAGGAGAATGCCCACCCGGCTGGAGCGTGCTCGGGCGTAGCGGATGTCCACGTATCGCCGACAGCAGAGCCGCGAAAAATCGATCACATGGTCGGCGAGGCGGCGCGCAGGTCCACGGCCTCCGTACCAGCCTCACCATACGCGCCATGAACGCCACGGCCCGCAGCGCTCTCATCTCGATGACGCCGAAATGGCGCGGTCTGGCGCGGTTTGGCAGGGTTTGGCGCCCCGTTTTTCCCTTGGCGCCCTGCCAGGGCCGTCAGGCCAGGGCGGCCTGAGCCGCCTGGCGGATGCGGTTCACCATGGCGTTCAGGCCGTTGGCGCGCTGGGGCGTCAGGGCCGAGGGCAGGCCCAGCTGGTCAAGGGCGGCGCGGATATCGAAGTCGAGGATGTCCCGCGGCCGTTGCCGGTCGAAGAGGGCCAGCACCAGGGCCACGTTGCCCTTGGAGAGCTGAGAGTCCGAGTCCGCTGCGAAGGCCAGCGTCCCCTCAGGCCCCGGGCGCACCGCCAGCCACACCTTCGACGCGCAGCCGGACACGCGGTTGGCCTCGACGCGGTCCGCCTCGTCCATGGGGGCAAGTCCCTGGCCGAGGTCGATCACGTACTCGATGCGCTGCTCCCAGTCGTCGAGCAGGTCGAAGTCTTCCTTCAGCGCCTGGAAGGCCGTGTCGATCGGGGAGGGCATGGGGGGCAGATAGAGCTCAGGCGGCGCCGGCGCAATCAGCCGGCCTTCAGCACCAGCCGCGCGGTCAGGCCCTGGCCGGGCGCTGTGTCCACTTCGAAGCGTCCACCCATGGCCCGCGTGGTCAGATCGACCACGGTCCAGCCGAGGCCCGCCCCACGCGCGCTGGCCACCAGGGCGTCTCCGCCGCGCTCAAAGGGCCTCATGAGGCGGCTGACGCTGTCCGGATCCAGGCCGGGCCCGTCGTCGCGCACCGTGATCTCGACCTCGCCTGGACGGTGCTCGATCGAGATGAAAATCTTGGCGTTCTCGGGGCCGTAACAGATCGCGTTCTGAATGAGATGCGCCATGCAGCTCGTCAGGCCCCGTGCGTCGCAGGCCGCCTGGACAGGGCCCTGCGGATGAAACGCGAGCTCCACGCCGCGCCGCCGGGCGTCGTCCGCGCAGGCGTCGATGGCGTCGTCAATGAAGGGGACCACGTCCTGGCGCTGGACGGACAGGCCGTGATCGCCGTCCTCCAGCCGGATGATGTCCAGCGCCTGATTGACCAGGCTCAGCAGCCGCCGCCCGCTCAGCCGGACGATCTCCGCGTATTCCTTGTACTGGGGCGCGCCCAGCGGACCGTAAAGCTCGCCGGACAGGATCTCGGAAAAGCCGATGATGGCGTTCAGCGGCGTGCGCAGTTCGTGACTCATCACCCGCAAAAAGGCGCCGCGTGCGTCGGCGGGCGCATCGCCCGGCGTGGGCGGCGAGGCTTCGGTCGCAGACTGGCTCTGGCTACGCATTACTGGCGGGCCTTTCGGGCTCGGAGCCGCATAGTCTGCCAGACGGCCCTTACCCGCAGGTTGCCGAGGCTTATCCCCCGGAAGCTCTACGCCTGGTGCGGGAGCGGCCTCGCTCCGACTCACCCGCTACTCTAAGCTGCGAGAGTCAATGAGCGAGCGCGCCGACCCGATCCTGGAGGCGGACGCCCAAGCGGCGGCCGAGACGCCTGCGCGGCATGCCGTGCTTGGCGGACGCTCACGGATGCTTGTGGCTCACCTGGCCGCCTGGGCTTTGCTCACGGGCGGAGCCGCCGCCGCAGCGGGCGCGCGGGGGGATCTGAAGGCCGCCTGGCTGCTCGGCCTCGCCGCAGCGCCGGGCGTGCTGGGCCAGGCGGCGTTGATCTGGCCGAGCCTGCGGGTGCGCCAGGGGGTGCTGCTCCTCTGGATTATCGTTGTGGCCGTGGCCGCGGGCGCATCCGGCGGCCTTTCGGGGCCTATGGCGGCCCTGTGCCTGACGCCCCTGGGCGCCGGCCTCGTTCTCGACGGTCGACGGCTGGGCGCGGCCGGAGCAGGCGGAGCCGCCTTCGCCCTGGCGGCGGCCTCTGCGGGGGGGCTGGCCCGGCCGCAAGGTGTTGAAGGCGATGCGGTGCTGGCCGCCTGGCTGTGGCTGGTCAGCCTGGGCTTCGTCGCCATGCCGTTGCTGAACGCCCTTGCCGACGAGCGGCGCGCGGCCGCCAAGGCCCGTCGCACCGCCGCCTGGGCCGAGGCGCTGCTGGCCGAGCAGCATCCGCTGGTGTTGCTGATGGACGCCGCGGGGCGGGTCCTGCGCCAGGGCGGACAGGCGCCGGAGGGCCTTGCCGGGTTGGACCTTCAGCAGGCGGGCCTGATGGCCGGCGTGCACGCGCCGGAACGCTCCCACGTGGTGGGGGCTATCGAAACCGCCCTTCGCACGGGCCACGCCCGTACGGAGTTCGCGCCCCGTCTCACGCCTGACCGACGCATGGAGATGCAGCTCAGCCGCCGGGCTGATGGATCGCTGATCGCCACCCTGACGGACGTGACCGCCGTACGGGCCCGCGAGGCTGCGCTCGAGACGGCGCGGGCCAACGCTGAAGCGCTGAACGCCGGCAAGTCCCGCTTCCTGGCCAATATGAGCCATGAGCTGCGCACGCCGCTCAACGCGGTCATTGGTTTTTCCGACATCATGCGGCGCAAGCTGTTTGGCCCGATGCCAGACCGGTACCTCGAGTATGCGGGTCTGATCCACGAATCCGGCGGGCACCTGCTCGACCTGATCAACGATCTGCTCGACATGTCCAAGATCGAGGCCGAACGGTTCGAACTGGACCGCGAGCCGTTGGACGCGCGTGACGCCGTGAATGCGGCCCTGCGGCTGGTGCGGCTGCAGGCGCATGACAAGGGCGTCGGGCTGCGGGCCATCCTCCCGGGCGAGCCCCTGATGGTCGAGGCCGACCGCCGGGCCATGAAGCAGATCCTCATCAACCTGGTGAACAACGCCGTGAAATTCACGCCCAGCGGCGGGACCGTGACCGTTACGGCCGAGGCTCGGGACGATGTGCTGGAGCTGGTGGTGGCCGACACCGGCGTAGGCATCGCGGCAGATGATCTGGAGCGACTGGGCCGCCCCTACGAACAGGCGGGCGACGCCGAGCAGAAGGCTCGCGGCACGGGACTGGGCCTGTCGCTGGTCAAGGCCCTCGCCCAACTGCACGGCGGGCGTATGAGCGTGGAGAGTACGGTCGGCGAGGGCACCGCCGTCACCGTCCGCATGCCGGTGGTCCTGCCGCCCGAACCCGCGCGTCCCAGCGCCAAGATCATCCCGCTGGAAGCGCGGGGCGACGGCGCCTAGAGCGAATCGCTTCGCGATTCAGCCGATGCCGTGAGTGAGGCTCTCGCCAGGACACTGGACCGAAATCTGAACTTCGCAGGCGCACGGCCCGCTCAACCGATTTCGGTCTAGACGGTGCCCTGGGCCACGAAGGCGCTGGCGGAGCTGAGGTCGCCCACGCGGAAGACCAGACGGCGCGTGCCGCCGCCCCGGAAGCTGAGCTCGACCACGAACCGCTCTCGCGGGTCCAGCCGCGCCAGCTCGCTGATGGCCGCCGACGTGAAGGTGGCCGAGGCATAGCTGCCCACATCGGCCCGTTGATCCTGAGGCAGGAGCTCCTGCGGCGCGGCGCCGATGCCCGAGGCCATGATGAACCGCGAACCGCGACCCGATGGGGTCGGCTGGCTGTTGAGGTCGCGCGGAAGCCAGGGCGCCGGCGCGCGCTGCGTATTGCGGAAGATCAGCCGAGCCCCGTTCAGAGGCCGTCCGTTCGTCCGGGCCACGATCCGCGCCTGAAGGTGGCTTCCCGAGGCGGACAGTCCAAAGGCTTCACCGCCGCCACCCGCCTGGACCAGCCGCCAGACCTGGCCGCCGGCGCGATAACGATCCGCCCGCCAGGGCTGACCGCCGGTGGGAAATTCCTGGCGCGGCTGCCGCCGCCATGCCTCCCAGGCCGAGGCGGCGCGGCCGGCTTCGGCGCGCAGGGCCGGGGCGGCGCAGTCGGCGCCCTGCGCGACCCCGCGCGCCCGCGCTTCCGCCTGCCGCAGCTGCGCGTCCGATGCTCCCGCAAGAAGAGCGGCATTCCTCGCTTGCGCCACGCCCGACTGGACCGCCGTGGCGACAGGGCCCCGCAGATGGCCGCAGCGGCCGCCGGCGCCCGCCAGCACCAGCCGCTCCATGTAGAGATCGAGGGGGCCCGCGAAGGCCGGACCCGCCGCGGTCACAAGGGCGATGATCAACAGGGGATGGCGCCGCAGGGACATGGGCCTATCCTGCGTGCGAGGTCTCTTGGCGAGGTTAACGGGTGGAGTTGCACACCGAGGTCTGGGTCGCCGCGCTGGTGCGCCGGGCGGAGCTGGACGGCGCCTTCGCCGCCGTGACGCGAAAGGGCGATGCCCGGGCCGGCCAGGTGCTGGTGCGCGTCTTCAACCAGTCCGACCGATCGGCACAACTGTTCACTGCGGTCGATGATCCCGATGGAACCGCCTGGATGGAGCCCTTGCCCGGGGCGTCCGAGGGCGACCTTGACGCCTATGTCGAGCGACAGCTGCGTTACGATCCAGACCTTTGGGTGGTGGAGATCGAGGATCGGCAAGGGCGGCACTTCCTGACCGAGCCGGTGCGAATTCCTTAACCCCGTTCGGAAACGGCGCCGCAAGGGGCCGTCGGTAGACTGCTGATCCTTGGGACGAGGCTTGTCGTCCGTGGGATCGAAGGTCCGCCGGTGCTGTTTCTGCTCAACGACTCTGTATTCGAGGTGGGTCCGACCCTCATGAGCGGCGCCGACGCGCGTCGCTTTGATCGGCTCAGCTTCGACTTCGTCGTCGAGATGGGCTGCGAGCTGTTCGCCGAGGATCCTCTGTTGCATCGCAACGATCCTGAACGCGCCTTGCGCCTCGCCTGCCTGATTGCGCATCGCGAGCCGGGGTTGAACGCGGCCCTATTCGCCGCCCCTGCCGAGAATTGCGCGCCCGAGCTGGTCGAGCCGCGCTTCGCGGTGCTGCCGGATGAAATCCTCAAGCAGTTGCAGAACAAGGCGCGCCGCGGCCGTCTCGACGCCGTGACCGCCGACCGCGCCGTCTGGGGCCGTATGGCCGCCTAAGCGGCTCGACACTCGACCACTGGTAGTGTGTAGTGAGCTCATTGGGCCCATGACCGCCGCCGTTTGTCGAGGTTTTCCAATGTTGAAGCTGCTGCGCGCAGCCCTGATCGCGGTTGCGGTCTGGGCCGGTCTGGCCGGCGCCGCCGAGGCTCGCTGGCTGAGGGCCGAGAGCCCGCGCTTCATTGTCTACAGCAACGGCGACGAGCGGGTGCTGCGCGAGTACGTGGCCAAGCTGGAGACCTTCGACACCTTTCTGCGCAACATGCACGGCATTCCTGAGGATCGCCCGGTGGAGCGCAAGCTGCCGATATATCTGGTGGCTGACGAGGACGAACTGAGGCTCGCCGCCCCCGGCCTGCCGCGCGGTGTCGGGGGGTTCTACCGCAGCGGCGTGCAGGACGCTTTCGCCATCGGGCGTCGCACGCGCGGCGACGACGCCATCCTTCTCCACGAATACGTGCACCACTTCATGCTGCATCACTTCCCGGACGCCTACCCCGGCTGGCTCGTGGAAGGGTACGCTGAGTATTACATGTCCGCCGACGTGAACCCCCGCGCCGTTCGGTTCGGGACGCCCCACCAGGGCAGGGTCGACGGCCTGAGATTCGGCAACTGGATATCCTTCAGAGATTTGCTGACCAAGCGTCCGGGCGAGCTGGCCAGCGCCGAAGACCGCTCGATGTTCTATTCCCAGGCCTGGTTGCTGACCCACTACTTCCTCAGCGACTCTAGGCGAAAGGCGCAACTGGCCGAGTACGTGAGGTCGCTCCGGAACGAGGGCGCCGACCCGGTCCAGGCCATGGAAGAGGCCACCGGTCAGCCGATCGACGAACTGTCCCGGCTCGTGCGGCAATACTCGCTTGGGGACCTGCGGTATCAGCAGGTGAGCTCCGCAGGCTATCGGCCGCCTGAACCCCAGGTGACTGAGCTTCCAGCGTCGGCCGATGCGCTTCTGCTGGCGCGACTGAGCCTGAGCGGCCCGGTTGATGACGACCAAAAGGCGGCGCGCCTGGCCGAGATACGGTCTCTGGCGGCCCCGCATGCCGGTGATCGGGTGGCGGAGCTGACCCTGGCTCGTGCTGAGCTCGTGCTCGGTGCGGAGGATGCGGCGGGCGAACGTCTTGAGGCCTGGATCGCGGCTCATCCGGAGGATCCCGAGGCTCTCGAGATGCTGGCTGAGCGGCTGATCCAGCGGCAGGAGCCGGGCGATATCCGCCGCGCCTCGCAACTCCTGGGGCAGGCGCACCAGCTCGACGGTTCGCGGTATCAGACCCTCTATCACCTTGGCCGTCTACGCGAGCGGGCGTCGGACTATCCGACAGAGAACGATCTGAACATCTGGCTGCTGGCCCTTCAGCTTGCGCCGCAGGTGGGCGAGGTGCGCCTGCGCACCGCAGAGGCCGTGCTGCGTTCCGGACGGGCGGATCTCGCTGAGCGCATGGTCGGTGTCCTGGTCAATAACCCTCATGGCGGCGGGCTCGTCCAGGCGGCGCGCGATCTGCAGAGGCGGGCGCGAGCGGCGCAGGGACGCACTGAGCCCGACGCAGCCGAAGACGCGCCGCCGGAGGGCGAAGCCGAGGCTGACGCCGCCTGAGGCGTCTGGAAATCTACGCGCGGCCGTGTCGGTATCGCCTCCAGCCGCCCGTCCTTAGGAGCGGAAGAGGAGACTGACCCTTGCTGTACGCCGTGCTCTGTTATGACCGCGAGGACGTGGTCGGCGCCTGGACGCCCGAGGAAGACGCCGCTGTCATGGAGCGGCTGTTCACCGTGCAGGAGAAGCTGGCCGCCGATGGACGCATCGGCCCTGTCGCGCGCCTTCTGCCGACGACGGCGGCCACCACGATCCGCAAGGGCAAGGAGGCGTTGGTCCTCGACGGTCCCTTCGCCGAGACCAAGGAACAGCTGCTCGGCTTCTACCTGATCGAGTGCGAGAATCTCGAGGCCGCGGTGGAGACCGCCAAGGACCTGGCCCGCGCCAGCGGCTCTGCGGGGTCGTACGAGCTGCGCCCGGTGGACTTCTTCAAGGACTGGGGGGCGTTGCCGGACGCCACGGCATGAACGATCAGGCGTGGATCGAGGCGGCGCTGACGGCGGCGCGCCCCAGGGCGGTGGCGGCCCTGATGCGTTATTTCCGCGACCTTGATCTGGCCGAGGAGGCGTTTCAGGACGCCTGTCTGAAGGCCCTGCAGAGCTGGCCGAGCAAAGGTCCGCCCCGCGATCCCGCCTCATGGCTGATCTTCGTGGGACGCAACGCCGGCGTCGACGGGCTGAGACGGCGGAGCAGGCAGACCGAACTGCCGGACGAGGACCGCCTGTCGGACCTCGACGACGTGGAGACGCCGGCCGCGGAGCGACTGGACGCCGCCGACTATCGCGACGACGTGCTGCGCCTGCTGTTCACCTGCTGCCATCCGGATCTGCCGGCGACCCAGCAGGTGGCGCTGGCCCTGCGCATTGTCTCGGGCGTGCCGACGGCGCGGATCGCGCGGGCCTTCCTCGTCAGCGAGGCGGCCATGGAGCAGCGCATCACCCGGGCCAAGGCGCGGATCGCTCAGGCCGGCCTGCCCTTCGAGACGCCCAGCGCCGTGGATCGCATCGAGCGGCTGGGCCCGGTGGCGGCCATGATCTATCTGGTCTTCAACGAGGGCTATACGGCGCCGCCGCAGCAGGGCGAGCGCGCCGGTTTCGCGGAGGAGGCCATCCGCCTGGGGCGGCTGTTGCTGCGCCTGTTCCCGGGTGAGCCCGAGATCATGGGGCTGGTCGCCCTGATGCTTTTGCAGCACGCCCGTGGCCCGGCCCGGTTCGACGCCCAGGGCGCGGTGATCCTGCTGGAGCATCAGGACCGCAGCCTGTGGGACCGCAAGCTGATCCAGGAGGGCCTCGCCCTGCTGGACAAGGCCCTGCGCCACGTTCGCCCCGGCCCCTATCAGGCCCAGGCGGCCATCGCGGCCCTGCACGCGCGGGCGCGCAGCTTCGATGAGACGGACTGGAACGGCATCGAGCGCCTCTACGCCAGCCTGGAGGTGATGGAGCCCTCGCCCGTCGTCACCCTGAACCGGGCGGTGGCCGTGATGAAGACCCGCGGCCCGGAGGCGGCGCTGGAGATGATCGGGCCCCTGGCGGACAAGCTGGACGGATACTTCTACCTGCACGGCCTGACCGGCGCGCTGTTGAAGCAGCTGGGCCGCCACGACGAGGCGCGCACGGCCTTTGACCGGGCGATCGCCCTGGCCAACACCCCGGCCGAGGCGGCCCACATCCGTGACCAGATCGACAGCCTGGCCGCGGGCCAGCAGGCGGCCCCGGCCACGTAGGGCGCCCGGCCGCGGACGAAAACGGCGCGGAGATCGCTCTCCGCGCCGCATCGTTTCAGCCAAACAGCTGGAAGGGAATCAGGCCTCCTGGCCCAGGCCCTCCTGCTGGCCGGCGCCGCCCTCGACCATGTCCTGGGCGGCCTCGTGGGCGACCTGGCGGTCAGCCTCGAACTGCGAGGTGATGACGTTCTCGCCGCGCGCCTGACGCTCGGCCTCGTCGGCGGAGCGGGCCACGTTCATCTTCACCGTGGCGGAGACCTCGGGGTGCAGGCGGACCAGCACCTCGTGGACGCCCAGCGTCTTGATCGGCGTGTGCAGGACGACCTGCGAACGCTCGACCTTGCCGCCCTCGGCCTGAACGGCCTCGGCCACGTCGCGGCCGGCCACCGATCCGTAGAGCTGGCCGGTTTCGCCGGCCTGGCGGATCATGATGTAGGTCTGACCGTCGATCTTGTCGGCGACCTTCTGGGCGTCGGCCTTGTTCTTCTCGTTGCGGGCCTCGATGGCCGCGCGGTCGAGCTCGAACTTCTTCAGGTTGGCGCTGGTGGCGCGCAGGGCCTTGGTGCGGGGCAGAAGATAGTTGCGGGCGAAGCCGTCCTTAACAGTGACGACGTCGCCGATGGCGCCGAGATTTTCGACGCGTTCCAGCAGAACGACCTTCATCTTACTTCACCACGTAGGGCAGGAGGGCGAGGTAGCGGGCGCGCTTGATCGCCTTGGCCAGCTCGCGCTGCTTCTTCTGGGAGACGGCGGTGATGCGCGAAGGCACGATCTTGCCGCGTTCGGAGACGTAGCGCTGCAGCAGCTTCACGTCCTTGTAGTCGATCTTCGGGGCCTCGGCGCCCGAGAACGGGCAGACCTTGCGGCGGCGGAAGAAGGGGCGGCGGGCGGGGCCGGAGCCGGCCGGCGCGCCGGGAACGGGTGCGTCAGTCATATCCGGGCGTCCTTATTGAATTTCTTCATAGCCGGAGCGCGGGGCGCGCTCGCGGTCGCGTTCACGCTCGCGTTCCTTGCGGGCCAGGATCGGCGACAGGTCCAGATCCAGCGCCTCGACACGGATGGTCAGCCAGCGCAGCACGTCTTCGTTGATCGACAGCTGGCGCTCCACCTCGGCCATGGCCGGGGCGGGGGCGTCGATGGCCAGCAGGGAATAGTGAGCCTTGCGGTTCTTCTTCACCCGATAGGCGAGGTTGCGCAGACCCCAGTACTCGATCTTGGCGACCGTGCCGCCGTTCTCTTCGATCAGAGTCTTGATGGTGTCGTTCAGCGCTTCGGCCTGTTGCGCGCTGATGTCCTGGCGCGTCATGACCGTGTGCTCGTAAAGAGCCATGCGGTTCGTCTCCCGTTTGAAGGATGGCGGCGCCGCCGGGCCGGGTAGCCCGAGAGGCGATGGCTCTCTTGCGCGGCGGACGGGATGTTCCCGCCCCTTTGACGTTCCGCGAAAAGACCGCCGTCCTGGAAAGGCGGGGCCTATAGGGGAAAACCCGCGCGGGGGCAAGGGAGTGAGAGGCGGCAGGCAGTAGGCGCCAGGCAACAGGCAACAGGCAACAGGCAACAGGCGTCGGGCGGGGGGCGCCTCGACGCGGCTGGCGGGGCGCCAGGCCCAAAACGGGGCGCCAAACCGCGCCAAGGGGTGCCGAGGCCGAGGCGAAGTCGGACGGTCCGGACTGAAAAACACCGTCCGAAGCGTCCGAAGCGTCCGATAAGTCCGGATCGGGGCAGGGCGGCTGGGCGAAGGGCGAGCGTAGGGGACCACGCCGCGATTATGGAGCGGCGGGAAGGGGCGGGGATATCTTGCCACCACAGCGCGAACCGGGTGATGAAAAAGGCTGGGGGAGTTCCTGCATGAGCGTCACCGTCGAAATCCGCGCCGCGCTGAAAGGTTACGCCCAGCGCATCCGCAACGAGCGGCGCGCGCACCCCAGCGTGACCGAGCCAGGCCTGGCGCCCGCCTTCAATGAACTGCTCAAGGCGATCCTGCCCCATCTGCCGGCCGCGCCCTACAATCTTGAGGTGCTGGCCGAGTTCTCTAGCGCCGGCGTCGGCCGCCCCGACATCGCCCTGAAACTGCCCGGCGAGCAGGCCCGCGCCTTCATCGAGCTGAAGGGCCTGGACAAGACCACCGACGGCTCCAAGTGGAAGAACGCCCACGACAAGCGGCAGTTCGAACGCTTTGCTGAGCTGCCGCACTGGACCATCTGCAACTTCCACAACCTGCGCCTCTATGCGCGCGGGGAGGAACTGGCCGCCGCCGACCTCGTGCCCGAGGCGGCGCTTGATCCAAACCGTGACGACGCCGCGGCCGCCAAGCTGATCGACGGCCATGATCCGGCGGCGGCGGTGCGCATTATCGAGCGCCTGGCCCAGGTCAGCCCGCCCGAGGCCAAGGATGCCGAACACCTGGCCGAGCTGCTCGCCCATTCCGCCAAGCTGGTGCGGGGCATCATCCGTGATCGGCTGGCCGAGCTGGAGGCCGAGGGCAAGACCGACACGCCGCTACACGCCGTGCGCAAGGAGTTTCGCGACGTCCTCTATTCGCACCCTGAGGCGGGCGGCTACTCATCCCCCGACTTCGACGAGCTGTTCTCGGGCGCCTTCGCCCAAACTCTTGCCTTCGGTTTGCTCCTTGCCCGCGAAGCGGCCGAGAGCGCCGAGACGGAGCGGCGCAAGAAGCTGAAGATCGCCGAATACGAGCGGGTGAAGGTCGACAAGAACGCCTACAAGCTGATGCCCGACGAGCATCCCTTGATGCGCACCACACTTCGGGTGCTGAGCATGGACGAGGTGGCGGCCGAAGTCGGGGCCGGCTTTGAGGTCATGCTCCAGACCGTCAACAACTTCGATCCCGGCATCCTGGCTCTGCGCCCCGGCGGCAAGGATCCGATCCTCTATTTTTACGAGTTCTTCCTGGAGACCTTCGACCCCGCCGCGCGGGAGCGGTACGGGGTCTATTACACGCCCATGCCGGTCGTGCGCTTCATGGTCGGCGCGCTGGACCGGGCGCTGAAGGAGCACCTCAAGACCAGCGGCATCGCCGATCCCGGCGTTCACATTCTCGATCCCGCCACCGGCACCGGCACCTTCCTGCTGGGCATCGCCGAACGCCTGCGTAACGACGTATCCGAAGAGCACGGCAAGGGTCAGGCGCCCGCCGCCCTGCGCGGGCTGGCCGAGCGCATGTTCGGCTTTGAGCTGCTGATCGGTCCCTACGCCGTGGCGCATTATCGCCTGCACCACACCCTGGCGCGTGGCGAGGACGGGAAGCCGGACCCAGCCTACAAGCTGCCGCGCCTAGGCGTCTATCTGACAGACACCCTGGCCAAGCCAGGGACGGCCAGCGTCCTGGGCAGCCTTGGCTTCGTCAGCGAGGGTATCAAGGACGAGCGCCAACAATCCGACCAGGTGAAGGCTCGCCAGGAAATCCTCGCCATCATCGGCAACCCTCCATACCGCCGTCTGCTTGCCGGCGAAGAACAGTCACTGGTCGGAAACTGGGTCGCCGAGCAGCTGTGGGAAGACCTGAAAAAGCCGGTGCGCGACGCCGGTTGGGGCAACCAGCTGAACACCTTCCCCGAGCTGTCGGTCGCCTTCTGGCGCTGGTCGATCTGGAAGCTGTTCGAAGCCGAGAACGCGCCCAAGAAGGGCGTCATCGCCTTCATCTCAAACCGCAAATACCTGACGGGAAAGCCCTATGCGGGCTTGCGCAAGATGCTGCGGGAGCGGTTCGACCGTATCGAGGTTTATGATCTGCGCGGCGACGGCCGGGCGGGGGAACGCGCGGGGGTCGAGGGAGATCAGAACGTCTTCAACATCCTCACTGGCGTGGCCGTCACTCTCGCCATCGCGGACGGATCCAAGGTCGAAGGGGACCTGGCCTGTGTCGAGTATCTCGACGCCTGGGCCGAAGGGCGGGTCACGCGCAAGGCCAAGCTGGACTGGATGGATGAAGGCGCCGCCGCCGGAACGCTGCCGGGCGCCGTCCCCGTGGCGCGTGATGTGCTCGATGACATGCGGCCGGTTCCGTTCTTGAACGGTGACCTGCTCGCGATCAGCGACGCCTTCGCCTACACCCGGGGCGGCATGCAGACGAAGCGCGACGACTTCATCTATGCCTTCTCCGAGGGCGAACTGCAGGCAAGGATCACCGTATTCAGAACCGCCACTGCTGTCGATGCGGAGCGAATGTTCCACAGCACTGGCGAGAACCACTACGCCGACGCCCAGGCCGTGCCTTACTCCAAGGCACACGTGATGTCGGCGAGCTACCGACCGCTGGACCGCCGCTTTATCTACAATCACCGGGCATTTGGCGCTTACCTGCGCCAGGACATGCAGGCGCTCTGGGGAGACGTCAACGCCGCGCTCTACGCCATGAAGGGCGGGACCGGAGGCGGGCCCGCAATATGGTGTCATGGCTTGATGCCCGATTATCACGCCTTCAGCGGTCGCGGCGGCTACGCCTTCCCGCTTTATGACCGGCGGCCCGGCCACGGCCCCTATAATCTCAAGGTCGAGCTGACCGACGCGCTCAGCGAGGCCTACGGCTCGCCCGTCACACCCGAGGCCGTGTTCGACGCCATCCTGGCCCTGCTGTCGGCGACCTCCTACAGCACACGCTTCGCCGAGGATCTTGAGGACGTATTTCCGCACATTCCCTTCCCGGCCCAGCGCGCCGTCTTTGACGCCGCCGCCGCCGTGGGGGCCGAGATTCGCGCGGTCGAGACCTTCGCCCGCCAACCCGCGCCAGCCTATCTGGAGGGCGTCGCCTTGGCCGAGACTCCGCCCTCCGGCAAGCTGCGGCCCATCGACCCGCGCGACCTGGATGAGGGCGACGGCCTGTTCCTCTGCGCCGACGGCTCGGGCCGCGTCGCGCCCATTCCGCGTAAGGTGTGGGAGTTCGCCGTCAGCGGCTATCGCGTCGTGCCCCGCTGGCTGTCGGCGCGCGAGGGGATCGACGCCACGGCCGCCGATTTCATCCCCCAGCTGCGCGATCTTGTGGGCCGTGTGGGAGAGCTGATTGACCTGTTCGACAAGGCCGATAGCCTGCTTGAGCAAACCCTGAGCGATCCGCTGAGTCGCGAAAGCCTCGATTTCGCCGCGCGGTCCAGCCAGGATGAGGAACTGTCCGGCGACTCTGAATGACAGACCTTTTCGGCAATCCCACCGGCCCCGCCCAGTTCAGCCTGTTCGGCGAGGGCGAGGACCGGCTCCAGGCCCCGGCCCGTCCGCCGGTGGACCACGAGGCGCGCGCGCGGGAAAAGCTGAACCGCGTGCTGGCCAAGGCGCGCGCCGCCCGCACCATGCCCTGGGACGAGCGCAATGTGCGCATGTGGCAGACGGTCTTCCCGCAAATGGCCCAGTGGTTGCCCGCCGAAGAAGCCGAGCAGCTGAAGCTGGAGTTCTTCCGCGAGCTTGAGCGGCTTAAGGCCGCCTGAGCCGCTTCGCGTTCGCGGAAAGGGGGGCTAGGCTGGCCCCCATGACCGACGCCGAGCTGACCCCCGATCCCGCCGGGCATCAGAAGCCCAGGTTCAGCCTGATCGGCCCCGGGCTGGTGGTGGCGGCGACGGGCGTGGGGGCCGGCGATCTGGTCGCCGCCCTGGTGGCGGGCGAACGCTATGGCCACACCCTGCTTTGGGCGGCGGTGGTCGGCTGTGTCATCAAGCTGTTCCTGGCCGAGGGGGTGGGGCGATTTACGTTCGCCTCGGGGCGGACCCTGTTCGACGGCTGGGCCAGCCTGGGCCGGTGGGCCAGCGTCTATTTCGGCGCCTACATCATCATCTGGGGCCTGGTTTACGGGGCGGCGGGCATGACGGCGGCGGGGCTGCCGCTGGCGGCGCTGTTCCCGGTGCTGCCGCTGAAGGCCTGGGCCGCCCTCTGTGGCGTGGCCGGGCTGATCTTCGTCTGGTTCAACCGCTACGCCGTGTTCGAAAAGGTCATGGCCGGCCTGACGGCGGTGATGTTCGTCACCGTGGTGGGGCTGGCGATCCTGAGCGCGCCCAGCCTGCCGGAGGTGCTGAGGGGCCTGATCCCCACGGCGCCGGCGGGATCGGCCCTGTACGTGCTGGGCCTGATCGGCGGGGTCGGCGGCACCATCACCATGGCGGCCTATGGCTATTGGCTGAACGCCAAGGGCTGGCATGGGCCCGAGCAGATCCCGGCCATGCGGCTGGACAACCGCGTCGCCTATGCGGCGACGGGGGTGTTCGTGCTGGCCATGCTGATCGTGGGCGCTCAGCTGCTCTACGCCTCGGGCGTGGCGCTCAAGGGCGGGGACCGGGGCCTGCTGGACCTGGCCGAGGTGCTGGAGGCGCGGTTCGGCCAGCCGGTGGCCATGATGTTCCTCATCGGCTTCTTCGCCACGGCCTTCACCTCGGTGATCGGGGTGTGGCAGGGGGTCAGCCTGCTGTTCGCCGACTTCTTCGCTCACGTCATGGAGCAGACCGCCAAGAAGCCGGGCGACGGCCGCGCGCCGGTGCGGGGCGAGGGATCGCCCGCGTTCCGGGGCTATATGCTGTGGCTGACCTTTGCGCCCATGCCGCTGCTGTTCCTGGACCGGCCCTATGCGCTGGTGCTGGCCTATGGCGTCTTGGGGGCGCTGTTCATGCCCTTCCTGGCGACGACGCTTTTGTGGCTGCTGAACTCGAACCAGACGCCCCGGGCCTGGCGGAACGGCTGGGTGTCCAACGCGGGGCTGCTGGCGGCCACGGTGCTGTTCGTGGCGCTGGGCCTGAACGAGGTCGTGAAGTCTCTGGGATGAGGGGGCGGCTTGCCCGGCGCGCGCCTTTCGCCTACCCCCGCCGCCAGCGGATTCACGGAGGTGATCGATGAGCCTGGCGTTCCTCTTCCCCGGCCAGGGTAGTCAGGCCGTCGGCATGGGCCAGGCGCTGGCCGAGGCGTTTGGGCTAGTGCGCTGGGTGTTCGACGAAGTCGATGACGCCCTGAACCAGAAGCTGTCGGTGCTGATGCGCGAGGGGCCTGAGGACCAGCTGACCCTGACGGAAAACGCCCAACCGGCCCTGATGGCCGTGTCGGTGGCGGTGATGCGCGTGCTGGAAGTCGAATTCGACATGCCGATGACGAGCGCGGCCTTCGTGGCGGGACACTCGCTGGGCGAGTATTCGGCCCTGTGCGCGACGGGGGCCCTGAGCCTCAGGGACACGGCCCAGCTGCTGAAGCTGCGCGGCCAGTCGATGCAGAAGGCCGTGCCGGTGGGCAAGGGCGCCATGGCCAGCCTGATCGGGCCCAAGGCCGATCTGGCCCTGGCCGAGGAGGCCGCCAAGGCGGGCCAGGCGCACGGCGTCTGCGTGGTCGCCAACGACAATAACGCCGGCAACATCGTCATCTCGGGCGACAAGGCGGCCGTGGACGCGGCCATCGAAAAGGCCAAGGAGTTGGGCGCGAGGGCCATTCCGCTGAACGTCTCGGCACCCTTCCATTGCCCGCTGATGCAGCCGGCGGCCGATGCGATGGCTGAGGCGCTGGCGGAGGCGGCGATCGCGGCGCCGGTGGTTCCCGTGGTGGCCAATGTGCCGGCCCGGCCCGTGACCGATCCGGAAGAGATTCGCCGCCTGCTGGTCGAGCAGGTGACCGGCCGCGTGCGCTGGCGCGAGAGCGTCGAGTGGATGGCCGGAGACGGCGGCGTGACCCGCTTCGCCGAGGCGGGTGCGGGCAAGGTGCTGACCGGCATGGTCAAGCGCATCGCGCCGGACGCGGAGGCCCTGGCGCTGAACACGCCGGAGGACCTCGAAGCCTTCGCCAAGTCGCTGTGATCAGGAGACGGAAGAATGTTCAATCTTGAAGGCAAGACCGCCCTCGTCACCGGCGCCACGGGCGGCATCGGCGGCGCGGTGGCTAGGGCGCTTCACGCGCAGGGCGCCAAGGTGGTGCTGTCAGGCACGCGCGAGAACGTCCTGTCGGACCTGGCGGGAGAGCTGGGCGACCGCGCCGTTTTCGCCGCCTGCAACCTGTCGGACGCCGAGTCCGTGGACGGCCTGATCGAGCGGGCCGAGGCCGCCGCCGGCCAGCCCCTGGACATTCTGGTGGCCAATGCGGGCGTGACGCGCGACGGCCTACTGATGCGGATGAAGGACGAGGACTGGTCCGACGTCATCAAGATCAACCTGGAAAGCTATTTCCGTCTGTCGCGCGCCGTGCTGCGCGGGATGATGAAGCGCCGCACCGGCCGCATCATCGGCGTGACCTCGGTGGTGGGCGTGACCGGCAACGCGGGCCAGACCAACTATTCGGCGTCCAAGGCCGGCATGATCGGCTTTTCCAAGTCCCTGGCCCAGGAAGTGGCCAGCCGGGGCATCACGGTGAACTGCATCGCGCCGGGCTTTATCGCCTCGCCGATGACCGACGTGCTGAACGAACAGCAGCGCGCCGCCATCATGGCCAACATCCCGGCCGGGCGGCTGGGCTCGGGCGAAGAGATCGCCGCGGCGGCGGTCTATCTGGCCTCGGACGAAGCGGCCTATGTCACCGGCCAGACCCTGCACGTGAACGGCGGCATGGCGATGATCTGACGATCATGCCTTGGGGCGGCATGGCCATGATCTGATCGCAGCGGCGCGCTCGCGCTTTTGTGAGCGCGCGGAGCGTGCTAGCTGAACGGTACAACCGCCTTTCCGCGACGGAAGGGCTTGCGAAACACGCGGCGTCGTGACACCGGAGGGCCGGAAACACGCCGCCCCTGGGGCGACTGAGAGAAGGCGAAACGAATGTCCGATATCCTTGAGCGCGTCCGCAAGATCGTGATCGACCACCTGGACGCCGACCCGGACAAGGTCACGGAAAAGGCCAGCTTCATCGACGACCTGGGCGCTGACAGCCTGGACAACGTCGAGCTGGTGATGGCCTTCGAAGAAGAGTTCGACATCGAGATCCCGGACGACGCCGCCGAGCACATCCAGACCGTGGGCGATGCGGTGAAGTTCATCTCGGAGAAGACCGGGGGCTAAGCCCCTGGCCTTGTAAAGGCTTTGGCGGCCGCCGCGGCGCTCCGGCATCGGAGAGCGGGCGGCCGTCATCATTTTCGCGGTATGCTTTCCTCCCGCCGCGAACCGTTGAAGGAGGCGTCGCATGCGTCGTGTCGTGATCACGGGTATCGGTCTGCTCACCCCCCTGGGCTGGGGCCGCGAGCTGACCTGGAAGCGGCTGCTGGCCGGAACCTCGGGCGCAGGGCGCATCTCGACCTTCGACACGACGGACTGGGCCTGTCAGATCGCCTGCGAAATCCCATTCAAGGACGGACGCGGCCACGGCTCGGCCGAGATGGAGGGCGCCTTCGATCCTGACGCGGTGATGTCGGCCAAGGACCGCCGCCGCGTGGACGACTTCATCCTCTACGGCATCGCCGCCGCCGACGAGGCGCTGGAGGACTCCGGCTGGAGGCCTGAAACCGAAGAGGACCGCTGCCGCACCGGCGTCATGATCGGTTCGGGCATCGGCGGGCTGAAGCCCATCGCCGACACCGCCATCGAACTGAAGGAGCGGGGCGTCCGCAAGGTCAGCCCGTTCTTCATCCCCTCGGCCCTGATCAATCTGGCCTCGGGCATGGTCTCGATCCGCCACGGGCTGAAGGGTCCCAACCACGCCGTGGTGACGGCTTGCGCCACCGGCGCCCACGCCATCGGCGACGCGGCCCGGCTGATCAAGTACGGCGACGCCGACGTCATGGTGGCGGGCGGTGCCGAAAGCGCCATCGTGCCCATCGGCATTGCCGGCTTCATCGCCTGCCGGGCCCTATGCACCGCCTACAACGACGCGCCGGAGAGGGGCTCTCGCCCCTACGACCGGAACCGCGACGGCTTCGTCATGGGCGAGGGCGCGGGCGTCTTCGTGCTGGAGGAATACGAGCACGCCAAGGCCCGCGGGGCCAAGATCTACGCCGAAGTGGCGGGCTATGGCCTGTCGGGCGACGCCTACCACATCACGGCCCCGGCCGAGGACGGCGACGGCGGCTATCGCGCCATGACGGCGGCGCTGAAGGACGCGGGGCTGAAGCCGTCGGCCATCAACTATGTCAACGCCCACGGCACCTCGACCATGGCGGACGGCATCGAGCTGGGCGCGGTGGAGCGCCTGCTCGGCGATCACGCCGGCAAGGTGGCCATGTCCTCGACCAAGTCCATGACCGGGCACCTTCTGGGCGCCGCCGGAGCCATCGAGGCGGCCTTCTCGGTGCTGGCCATGCGCGACGGCGTGGTTCCGCCGACGATCAACCTGGACGACCCTGAGTTCGAGAGCCCCATCGACCTGGTTCCGAACAAGGCCAAGGCGATGACCGTGGACGTGGCCATGTCCAACTCGTTCGGCTTCGGCGGCACCAACGCCTCCGTCGTCTTCAAGCGCGCCGAATAGATGGGGCCGATCAGGGGCGGCGGCCCCTCGACCTTCCTGGCGGGCCTGTTCGGGGCGGGCGTGACCCTGGTCCTGCTGCTGCTGGCGGCGCTGGCCTGGGGCTATGCCGCCTATTCCGGACCGGGCCCCGAGGCGCGCGAAGGCGAAGAGACCATCGTCGTGCTGCGCTCGGGCTCGGGCGTGTCCGAGATCGGCCAGACCCTGGAGGCGGCGGGCGTCATCCGCTCGGCCGACGCCTTCCGGGTGGCGGCGACCGTCACGGGCGCGGACCGCTCGCTGCGGGCCGGCGAGTACCGCTTTCCGTCCGAGGCCTCCTTGAGGGACGTGATCGGCCTGCTGCGCTCGGGGCGGGTGGTGCGCCACTTCGTGACCCTGCCGGAGGGGCGCAGCGTGGCCCAGGCCATGGACATCCTGATGGCCGAGGACATCCTGACCGGCGACATCACCGACATTCCGCCCGAAGGGACGCTGTGGCCCGAGACCTATGAGATCACGCGGGGCGAGGAGCGCATGGAGGTCATCCAGCGCATGCGCCGCGAGCACGAGGAGAACCTGGCCCGGCTGTGGGCGCAGCGCGACCCGACGGTCCAGCTGGCCAATCCGCAGGAGGCCCTGATCCTGGCGTCCATCGTCGAGAAGGAGACGGGCGTGGCGGCCGAGCGGCCCCGCATCGCCGCCGTGTTCCTGAACCGTCTACGCATCGGCATGCGGCTGGAGACGGACCCGACGGTGATCTACGGCGTGACGCAAGGCCGTCCGCTGGGCCGGGGCCTGCGCCTGTCGGAGCTGCGGCGCGACACGCCCTACAATACCTATCTGCGCGGCGGCCTTCCGCCGACGCCCATTGCCAATCCCGGCGAGGCGGCCCTGAGGGCGGTGCTGCGCCCGCCGCGCACGGACGAGCTGTTCTTCGTGGCCGACGGCACGGGCGGGCACGTCTTCGCCCGCACCTATGAGGAGCACCTGCAGAACGTGGCGCGCTGGCGCGAGATCGAGCGCAATCGCGGCGCCGCCGCCCGCGCGGCGGGTGAAGTGACCGGCGAGGGCCCCGACCGGCCGGACGAGGCGGCCCCCGCCGCCGCGGACGCTTCGTGAGCGGTCCCCTCTCAAGCATGACCGGCTTCGCCCGCGTCGAGGGCGGGGAGGCCGGCTACACCTGGGTGGTGGAGGCCCGTTCGGTCAACGGCCGGACGCTGGAGGTGCGTTTCCGTCTGCCGCCGGGTCACGACGCCCTGGAGGGCCCCGCGCGCGAGGCCGCCCAGAAAGCGCTGCGCCGAGGCCAGGCCACGATCTCGGTGCAGCTGGCGCGTCCGGCCTCGGCGGCCGACCTGCGGATCAATCAGGAGGTTCTCGACCACTGGATGGAGGCGGCGCGGAGCCTGGAGGCCAAGGGCGCCGGGGCCGCCCGCGCCGACGGCCTGCTGGGGCTGAAGGGCGTCATCGACAGCGCGGAGGCTGATGAGGGCGACCGCGAGGCGCTGCACGCCGCCCTGCTGGGCGATATCGGGCTGGCGGTGGAGCGGCTGGCCGAGGCCCGCCGGGCCGAGGGCGCGGCCCTGAAGCCGGTTCTTGAGGGGTTCATCGACCGCATCGCCGCCCTGCGCGCAGATGCAGAGGCCGAGGCCGACGCCCAGGTCGCCGCCGTGCGCGAACGCTTCACGCGGCGCGTCAGCGAACTGGCGGGCGCCGCCGCCCCCGAGATGGAGGAGCGCATCTTCCAGGAGGCCGCCGTGCTGGCCGCCCGCGCCGACGTGCGTGAGGAGCTGGACCGCCTGGCCGCCCACCTCGACGCCGCCCGTACGCTGGTGACGGAAGGGCAAGGTGTGGGGCGCAAGCTGGACTTCCTGATGCAGGAGTTCATGCGCGAGGCGAATACGCTGTGCTCCAAGTCGGCCTCGACGGCCTTGACCGCGATCGGCCTGGAGCTGAAGGCGGTGATCGAACAGCTGCGGGAACAGATTCAGAATGTGGAGTGAAGCGACCAAGATCGGCGAGGGACGGCGCGGCCTGATGCTGATGGTCGTGGCGCCGTCGGGCGTGGGCAAGACCTCGCTGACCCGTCGCCTGATCGCCGATCACTCGGACCTGCACCTTTCCATATCGGCCACCACGCGCGAACCCCGGCCCGGCGAGCACGAGGGCCGTGACTATCACTTCGTCAGCCGCGAGACCTTCGACCAGATGGTGGGCGAGGACGCCTTCCTGGAGTGGGCCGAAGTGTACGGCAACCGCTACGGCAGCCCCCGAGCCCCCATCATGGCGGCGCTGGAGCGCGGCGAAAGCGTGCTGTTCGACATCGACGACCAGGGCGCCCGGACCATCGCGGCCCAGGCGCCCGGCGACTGCGTGCTGGTCTATCTGTTGCCGCCGTCCCTGGCGGAAATGAGCCGGCGTCTGCACGCCCGCTCGCAGGACTCCGAAGAGGTGATCGCCCTACGCATCGCCCGCGCCAAGGACGAGATCAACCGCTGGGAGACGTTCGACTACGTTCTGCTCAACGACGATTTCGACCGGGCCTATGCGGATCTGGCCCACATCTATCACGCCGAGCGGCTGAGGCGGGCGCGCAACCCGTGGATCGGAACCTTCGTGGGAAACCTGAGGGGCGAGGAAATCTGAGGAAGGCGGCCGGACCGCCTCCCTCTGTGATCGCGGGGCGGGATCAGCCCTGCTCGAGAATGGTGAGCGACGTCGCGTCGATCTCGCGCGCATCCCAAAGGTCTGCATCATCGAGTCGACCCGTCACAGAGACGCGGTCGCCCGGGTCAGCGAAATCGAGATTGCTCAAACGATCGGTATCGACCTGGACGGTGACCATGCCGGTGTCCACGTGCACCTCGTTCTCCAGAGCGTCCACGCGGGTGACGTCGCCGGTCACCCGGACCCACTCACCCTCGGTCGGCACGGGCGAAAGGCCCGATATCAGGGCGTAGTCGCCCTCCTCATCGTTGGCATTCGACCAGAAGCGCTCCGGTAGCCGCGAGTGGTACAGCGTTGAGCCTTCAATGGTGCGGCGCTCCCACAGGGCGTCGTCGATGCGCCCGCTCACCGTCACCCAGTCGCCCGCCTGGAACATGCTCGTGGAAGAGGCGCCGGCGCCGTCCCATTCAATGGGAATTTGGCCCTCGCCGTAGTCGATGACGAAGCGCTCAGAGGTGATCTGGCTGATGGGGCCGGTGACGGTGATCCACTCCTGATCCTGCTTGGTCATCACCGGGGATTGGGAAGCCGCGGCGCCAGAGGCTGCGAGGGCCGCGGCGGCCGCGAGCGGGGTGAGCTTGTGCATGGGTGTCATGTGCGTGTCTCCGTGCCGGCTGGCGCCGCGCAATAGGCCGGAGGGTGGCTGGTAGGGTGGGGCGGCGCCCGAGCGTGACTGCTGCTCGCCCACCTGCCATGACAACCGAAGCAGCCGAGAGCTGTTCCGAAATTCACCTCACAACGTTGTGAGTTTGTTCAACAATGGCCTGAGCCAAGAGCCCTTGTGACATCAGCCGCGCCGGACCGCGGCCAGCCGCAGGAACCCCGCCACGTCGATCTCTTCGGCGCGGGCGGTTGGGTCGATGCCGGCCTGTTCGCAAAGCGCTTCGCCGCCCACGGCCTTGAGGCTGGAGCGCAGCATCTTGCGGCGCTGGCCGAAGGCGGCGGCCGTCACCTTTTCCAGGGAGGCCACAAGGGCCGGCGCGGGCCCGTCGGGTCTGGGGTCCAGGCGCACCACGGCCGAGGCGACCTTGGGCGGGGGCGTGAAGGCCCGGGCCGGCAGATCCATGACCACGCGCGCCTCGCACACCGCCTGGGCGATGACGCCCAGCCGTCCATAGCCCGACGAGCCCGGACGCGCGGCGATGCGGTCGGCGACCTCCTTCTGGAACATCAGGGTCATGGAGCGGGGCCGCCAGGGCCCGGTCAGCCACTTGATCAGCAGCGGCGTGCCGACGTTGTAGGGCAGGTTCGAGACCACGTGTCCAGCGGAACCTGCGAGCGCGGCCTCGTCGGCCTCCAGCGCGTCGCCCTCGACGATCTGCAGGCGGCCGGCGGCGGCGTCCGCCACCTCCTGAAGCAGGGGGATGAAGCGGCCGTCCTTCTCGATCACGACGACGCGGCCGGCGTCGGTCTCCAGGAGGGCTCGCGTCAAGCCGCCGGGGCCGGGGCCCACCTCGATCACGGTCTCGCCGTTGAACGGGCCGGCCAGCCGGGCGATCTTTCGCGTAACATTCAGGTCGAGCAGGAAGTGCTGACCGAAGCTCTTGCGGGCCATCAGGCCATGGGCCTCCAACGCCTCGCGCAGGGGCGGAAGGGCGGCGGCGTCGAAGCTCATCGGCGCGCCGCGATCTCTGCCGCCAGGCGGATGGCGGCGATCAGGCTGTCGGGACGGGCCAGGCCCTTGCCGGCGATGTCGAAGGCCGTGCCGTGGTCGGGCGATGTGCGTATGATCGGCAGGCCCAGGGTCAGGTTCACCCCGCCCCAGAAGTCGAGCATCTTCACCGGGATCAGGGCCTGGTCGTGATAGGGGCACAGCGCCGCGTCGTAGGCCTGGCGCGCCTGCTCGTGGAACAGGGTGTCGGCCGGGGCGGGGCCGCGAATGTCGATCCCTTCGGCGCGCAGGCGCTCGGCGGCGGGCGCAAGGATGTCCGCCTCCTCAAGGCCGATGCTTCCGCCCTCGCCGGCGTGGGGGTTGAGCCCGGCCAGCACCAGGCGCGGACGTACAATGCCGAAATCACGGCGCAGGGCCTGATCGACCACGCGGGCGGCGCGCACGACTGTCTCAGCCGTCAACTCGTCCGGGACGCTCCGCAGCGGTGTGTGGATGGTCAGGGGAACGGTTCTGAGGCCCGGCGCCGCCAGCATCATGACCGGGCCGCGCTCGCCCTCCCAAGGGGCGTCGGCGGTGAGGGCGCCCAGGAACTCGGTATGGCCGGGATAGGCGAAGCCCCCGGCCTGCAGAACGGACTTGGCGATGGGGGCCGTAACCACGCCCGAGGCTTCGCCCTTGAGGGCCAGGGCGACCGCCGTCTCGATCCAGCCGATGACCGCGGGGGCGTTGGCCGGGTCGGGGCGTCCGGGCTGGACAGGGGCGGCGCAGGGGCGGTGAAGGACGGCCAGGCGGTCTGCGCCGTGCGCCTCTTCCAGGCGGGCGATGCGTCGGACTGGAGCGTGCCGGGCCAGCACGTCCGCGTCCCCAACGGCGGCGAAAGCCGGGCCCTGGGCGCCGAGCGCACGCCAGGCGGCGGCGATGATCTCCGGTCCGATCCCCGCGGGATCGCCGAGCGTGACGGCCAGGGGCCGCGCCGGCTTCACCTCAGGGCGTCTCGACGGTGGCCGAGGCGCGCAGGTCACGCAGGTAGCGGCGCTCGAGCATGCCCAGCTGCTGGGAGAAGAGTTCGCCCTCGACCTCGTCGCGCGACGGGATGGCCGCGCCGCCCTGACGGCGGTTGCAGACCGCCACCAGATGAAGGCCCAGCTGGGTGCGCACCGGCTCGCTGATGGCGCCGATCTCCTGGTTGCGGGCGATCGCCTGGAAGGCCGGCAGCAGGTCGCCCACGTCGGATTCGCCCAGGTCGGTGGCCAGGACGCCCGGCGTCTGGGCGGCCACGGTCGTGATGTTGTCGCAGGTCAGGGTCGGCCGCAGCGTCTCGAGGGTCTGGGCGGCGCGCGCGACCTCGGCCTGGGGCGCGTCCGCCGGCAGGCGGATGGCCGCCTGCTTGAGGCTGGCGAAGGTGCTGACGCCGCCGGTCCGCTTGTCGCGCAGATAGACGATCCAGACGCCGCCCTGGACGGGAATCGGACGGGACAGCTGGCCCGGCTCCATCTGCTGCAGGACGGTTTCGATCTCGGGCTGGATTTCGCCTTCGATCATCCAGCCCGCGTCGCCGCCGGCGGCGGCGGTCGGGGCGGCGGAGAACTGCCGCGCCACGGCGGGGAAGGGCGCGCCGCGCAGGATTTCCTGCACCAGCTGGGTGGCGCCGTTCATGGCCGTCTGCTGACCGCCCACCTGAGCGGCGTCGAGATAGATCTCGCCTAGCAGATACTGGGGCCGCTGGGCCGCGGCGGTGATCCGCGCCAGGGCGGCGTCCACCTGCTCCTGGCTGACGCGGGCGCGGGGCGCGTACCGGCCCTGAACCAGACGGCGCCAGCCGGTCTCGACGCGGATACGCTCGCGGATGGTGGCCGGCTGGATGCCCGCCTGCTGATAGAAGGCGAGCATGGCGTCGACGTCGCCGCCGTTGCCCGCGGCCATCTGCTGCAGCTGCTCGTTGACCTCTTCGTCACTGGGGATGACCTGAGGATACTGGGCGATTTCCTGGGCCTGAAGGCGGAGGTCGATGAGCTGGTTCAAGGCGCGCTGCTGGATAGCGGCCAGGTTCTGCTCGGTCGGTTGAATCTGGGTTTCAGACATCACCATCAACATGCGCTGACGCAGGTCGAAGCTGGTGATCAGCTGGTCGTTGACGGTCGCGACGACGCCTTCGCGCAGGTCGAACTGCGGCGGAGGAGCGGGAGCCTGACTGGGGACGCCGGCAGGGGTCTGGCCCATGGACTGAGCGGCGACGGGCGCCATGCTCGTTCCGGCGACGATCACGGCGAGGGCGATGCTCGCCGCGTTACGCATGAAGTTCATTTATCGCTCACCCTTTGGGCTGAAGCCCCGCGCCGTCCGCGTGTTACCGCGAACTGGTCCGCTCATAGCCTGATACGCCGAATGTGGCGAGGGTTAGACGGAGGAAGACCCCTTCCGACGCCCGATCCCTGGCCAAGATGGAGTTCTCGTTGCGCTCATAGACCACCTCGACCCGGATGCAGTCATCCTCATAGAGGAAACCGACCTCGGAGCGCCGCCACAGGTTTTCGTCCAGATCCCGGGTGACATTGGCGGTGAGGCCCCACGGCCCCCGGATGAACAGCTGCCCGCTGGCCTGGACATACTGGAAGTCCGTCAGGCCGCCGGCCACGGGGTCGGGGTCCGTGCGCTCGATCACGTGACGGATGGAGACGAAGTTGCGCTGATAGAAGGCGGTGACGCCCGTCTCGGCGCGCCGGATGTCGAACGTATCGCCGTCCAGCCGCGCCCGGCTGAAGCCGTTGACGCGCGCGAAGGGCGTGAAGGTCGCGGCCACCACCCAGTCGGACTCGGTTTCCGAGATGCCGGTGGGATCATATGTCACGGCCGGATTGCCCGCCGTGGGGCGGCGATAGCCGACTTCCTCATTGGCGCGGTACATGCGCCCGACGAAGAGGCTGGCGCGGCGGCCCTGGCCCCACTCGGCGCTGAGCCGGCCGCCCAGGCTGACGCGCAGGCCGCCCTCGTAGAGATCGTAGCCGGGGAACTTGCTGGTCTCGAACAGGGTGGTTTCGTCCAGTTCGACGGCCTGGCTGTCCTCGTTGGGTATGCGCGGGTCGATGTCGGCGTCGGGCGAGATCGCGATCTGGGCCATGGGCTCCAGAAGCATGTGGCCCCACCCGAAGCGCCGGATCAGGGGGTAGCGCAGATCGACGCCCAGGGTGGCGCTGGCGCGGAAGATCGACTCGTCCGGCGCTCCGGCCGCCAACTCGGAGATGCTGTAGGCGTCGCCCCGCGCCTCGGCGAAGGGCTCAAAGCGCAGCCCACCCTCCGTGATCATAACCCGCCGCCAGTCCAGCACCGCACTGGCCCGGCGGGTGTCGACCCCCGGCAGGCCGGCGGCGCCGTCCGGCGCCCCGGGGACAGCGTAGGCGGGGTTGAGCACCGGGGCCCCGACGTAATCCGTGCGGGTCAGGGCCACGGCCGAACCGCGCAGCCTGAGACGGCCGCCCGCGATGCGACCCAGGTCGAAGCGCGACTCCACCAGGGGCGCCACGATGGGCAGCACGCCGTCGTCCTGGAAGCCGATCAGGGTCGGCTGGGTGAAGTCGCCGACGGCCCGGAGGCTCTGGAAGGCCATGGCCGCGATGGAGAAGTAGGAGGTCGGGGTCTGCCGCTCGGCGTAGATCTGGCTGATCAGCCGGCGATAGTCCGTCAGATAAAGGCCGCGATCCGTATAGACGTCCGAGATCGAGTAACGGTCGAACATGAACTTGTCGTTCGTCCGCTCGGCCGAGAAGCCCCAGCGCCAGTTCTCGTCGATATTGAAGACGCCGTCGGCCAGGATGTAGCTGCGCGTGCGCTCCTCGCCGTACTGGACGTTGCGATCGTAGAGGATGTCGCCCGTGACCGGATTGGTCAGCACGTTGCCCGAGCCGTCCCTGAGGGCCACGTCGCCGAAATCCTGCTCATAGGTGACGCCGCCGCGCCCGCGCACCTCGCCCGACCAGAACCGCTTTCGCCAATCGAGGTTCAGCAGCGGGTTCACCTCAGTGTTGATCTGAGGGCTGATGATCAGGTCCTGGTAAGGCGAGATCACCCACAGGTAAGGCTGCTCGTAGGAGACGCCCCGGCGATCCGAGATGGACACCTCGGGCACCAGCAGGCCCGAGGCGCGCTCGGCCGTGGGGTCGGGGTGCCAGAAGACCGGCGAATAGAACACCGGAACGCCCGCCACGCGGATGACGGCGTCGCGGTAGTAGACGGTGCGGGCCCCCTGATCCTGAATGACGCGGTCGGCCTGGATCGACCAGGTCGGCTCGCGCGGCTCGCCGTCTTCGGTGCAGATCAGGCACGGCGTGAAGACGGCGCGGTTCAGCTCATTGACGGTCTCGGAACGGCGCACGGCCGTGGCGGCGGCGAGCTTGACGCCGTCCTCAAGGCGCGTGGCGAAGCCGGTGGCGACGCCCGCGAGGAGGTCATCGTCCAGCGTCACCGTATCGGCGTACTGCACCGTGCCGTCTGGATTGATGATCTGGGCGTTGCCGCGGGCGGTGACCAGGCCGCTCTGCCGATTATAGGTCAGGTGATCGGCGCGCAGGGTGCGGCCTTCGTAGCGGGCCTGAACCGAGCCGTCGGCCTGAACCTCATCGCTGTCCTGCACGCCCGTGACGGCGTCGCCCTCGATGTAGAGTTCGCCCGGGGCCAGGCCGTCAGGACCCTTTTCGCCCGGCGCCAGCTCGGGTGGGGCGGCCGTCTGAGCTGGCACGGGGATATCGACGCACCGGGTCTGGCAGGACGCCGGCGGTTCGTCGGCCCGGGCCTGTCCGGTCAGCCCCGTCAGCACCGCCGCCGCCGCCGCGCCCGCGATCAGGCTCAGGCGCGCGTTGGGCCGAGCTCCGGACCGGTCGAGAGGGCGACGTGAGATCATGCGGGTGGATACCGAATCCTGGCGGCCGGGTCAGCCGTCCTCGGTGTAGCAGAGCAAGGTGAGAGCGGACAGAAGCACCAGCAGGGGCGGCGCCCAGGCCGCCAGCGGGGTCGGCAGAACCTCGGCCTGGGCCAGGGCGGCGCAGAACTGCTGGAAGAAGAAGAACATGAAGCCCAGGCCGACGCCCGACGTGGCCAGGGTGGCCAGGTCGCCCAGCCGCATCAGGCGCAGCGAGAAGGCCGCCGCCAGCATGGACATGCCCGCGAACAGCAGGGGCGTGGCCAGCAGCTCATGCAGTCGCAACCGGTAGGATGTGGCGGAGAATCCAGCCGCCTCGATGCGGCTGATCGTGCCCGGCAGGGACCAGAAGGAGATCGACCGCGGCTCGGCGAAGCCTTCGAAGGCGGTCTCCGGCGTCAGGGTGGAGGGCAGGGACAGGCGATCATAGCGTTCCGCCTGCTCGCCCTGGCGGGCGCCGCGAGCGTTGACCAGCTCCCAGCCGCCGCGCCTGAGGGTGGCGGTCTGCGCCTCGATCCGCTCGCTGAAGACGCGGCGTCCGTCGGGGCCGGTCGTGTAGATGAAGAAGGAGGCGTCGCGCAGCCGCTGGCCCAGATCGCCTTCGCGCGCGCGGGCGCGGATCACCACCTGGCGGCCGGCGTCGCCCTCGCGCAGCCAGATCGAGCCCTGCTCGGGCGCGGGCCCGATGCGCGACAGGGTCTCCATGCGCCGCTGGTAGTCTCCGTCCAACCACGAGGCCAAGGGATTGAGGGCCGCCACCGTCAGCATGCCGATGACGAAGGCCGCCCCCGCGGCCGGGAAGATGAAGCGCCAGGCCGACACCCCGGCGGCGCGCATGGCGATCAGCTCGCTGCGGCGATTCAGCTGCACGAAGGCGGCCAGCACGCCGAACAGGAAGACGAAGGGCAGAAGCTGCAGGATGATGGCCGGAGAATGCTCCAGGGTCAGGCCCATGAGCGTGATGGCGGACACCTCGACCCGGTCGTTCACGTTGCGAGAGATCTCGACGAAGTCGATCAGCATGATGACCGCTGCGATGATCGCCAGGGCCGCCGCGATCGAACGCAGGGTGTGGACCAGCACGTAGCGCTCGATGCGCGTCAGCCGGCCCTGATAGTTGCGCAGCGCGCCGGGCAGGGCGGATGCGCGTCTGAAAGTAGCGGCGGTCATGTCAGGGCCGGGACCAGTTCGTTGCGGTCGGACGCCAGCGGGATGTACCGCTGGATCTTCTGGCGGAACAGGGCGCGCGAAGCCCAGATGATGGTGCCGATCGGCACGGCGTACTGGAGGATGTTGAGCCAGCCGTTCGTGGAGCAGGCCGCCAGGACGCCGAAGCCGGTGATGCGAACCACCGCCGCGCCCGCGGCGTGCCAGGCGATGCGGCGCCCATAGCCGCGCCGAGAGAAGCCGCCGCCCAGAACCGCGTTCAGCGCCAGCAGCATGAAGGCGATGCTGTAGAGGGGCGCGGCGATGCGCGCGTGCCCCTCCGCCAGGGTGGTGAGCCTGTTGTGACGCTCAAAAGGGATGTCCAGGTTCGGGAAGATCAGCTCGTGCAGCCAGCGATCCGAGTCCTTGAAATTGAGAGGCTCGTCCGTCTGCACATGCGGACCCAGGTCCAGAACATACTGGTCGAAGGCGAGGAAGTTGAGGACGCCGCTGCCGGAGAATTCCTGTTGGGAGCCGTTGTTCATCAATAGGACCGGTCGCCCGTCACGCTCGGTGATGCGGCCCTCGGCGGCGTCGTAGACCGTGGCGCCGCCGGGCTCGTCCAGATGGATGTAGACATCGCGCAGCAGCCCGTTCTGATCCACGCGGGCGACATAGACGGTCAGGTCGTCGGAGGCCTGCACGAACTCACCCTCGCGCACCAGGGTGGAGGCGGCGTCGTGACGGATGCTGAACAGCTCCTGGCGCATCTGGCGCGCGGCCCAGGGCTGGAGGAAAAGGCTGATCACCAGAGCCAACAGCGCCGCCAGAACCGCCAGCCGCACCGCCGGGTTGATCACGCGCCACCGGCTGAGACCCCCAGCGTAGCAGACGACGATCTCCTGTTCCGTGTGCAGCCGATTCAGGCCCAGCAGGGCGCCGACGAAGATGCCGATGGGCAGGATGACGCCCACGAGCTGGGGCGTCGCCAGAAGCGTGATCTTGGTCAGGGTCCAGGCGCTCTGGCCGCGCTCGACGATCACCTCGAGGTTGTTAAGGCTCTGACTTAACATGGCGACCGCCGTCAGGGCCGCCACGGCGCCCAGCACCGGAAAGCCAATCTGACGGAAGAGATAGCGGTCTATGAGGGTCATTTGTCAGTTCCGGCCCGTTGCAATGGCGGGGCCGGGCGGTCCATGTATTACACGCGCCCGTCGCGGGCCATCAACCTGAAGCCGCCTGTCGCGGCCGGGCCATTGTCCCTAGTACCTGGAGTCTCCTGAAGCCCATGAAGATCGAGTTCGCCGCAGCGCCCGCCGACGCCCAGGCCCTGGCCGTGTTCACCCACACTGGCGGCGGCCTGTCCAGCGCCGGCCAGACCTATGATCAGGCCGCGGGCGGCGCCCTGTCGCGCGCCCTGTCGGCCGGCCGATACACCGGCGCCAAGGGACAGAGCGTCATGGTCGGCGCCGGGACGGGCTCGGGACCGGCGCACATCGCCCTGGTGGGCGCGGGCGATACCGGCGCGTTCGACGAGCTGGCGGCTGAGGCGGCGGGGGCTTCGGCCTATAACGCCCTGAAGATGTCGGGCGCCCAGGTGCTGGCCCTCGAAGCGCGCGACGTGTCGGCCGCGCAGGCGGCGCGCATGGCCCACGGCGTCGACCTGGCCTCGTATCGCTTCGATCGCTATCGCACCACCGAGGCGGCCGACAAGAAGCCGTCGGTGGAAACCGTGCGCATCGTCTGCGCCGATCCGAAGGCGGCCGAGGCGGCCTATGCCGAGCTGGAGCCGGTGGGGAACGCCGTGCGCTTCGCCCGCGACCTGGTGTCGGAGCCGGCCAACGTCCTTTATCCGGAAGAGTTCGCCCGACGCTGCAAGGCGCTGGAGTCCCTCGGCCTCAAGGTCGAGGTGATGGGCGAGAAGGAACTGGCCAAGATCGGCATGCGAACCCTGCTGGGCGTGGGCCAGGGCAGCGTGCGCGAAAGCCAGGTCGTGGTCATGCGCTGGGATGGCGCCTCGGACAAGAACGCCCAGCCCCTGGCCTTCATCGGCAAGGGCGTCTGCTTCGACACGGGCGGCATTTCCATCAAGCCCGCCGAGGGCATGGAAGAGATGAAATGGGACATGGGCGGCGCCGCCGCCGTGGCCGGGCTGATGCACGCCCTCGCGGGGCGTAAGGCCAGGGTGAACGCCATCGGCGTGCTGGGCCTGGTCGAGAACATGCCCGACGGCGCGGCCCAGCGTCCGGGCGACGTGGTCATCTCGCTGTCGGGCCAGTCGGTCGAGGTGATCAACACCGACGCCGAGGGCCGGCTCGTGCTGGCCGATGTGCTCTGGTACACGCAGGACCGCTTCAAGCCGCGCTTCATGATCGACCTGGCCACCCTGACGGGCGCCATGCTGATCTCGCTGGGCACGGACTATGCGGGCGTCTTCTCCAACAACGACGACGTGGCGAACGGCATTCTCGAGGCGTCGGGCAAGACGGGCGAGAATGTCTGGCGCATGCCGCTGCCCGAGCAGTACGAGCGCATGATCGACAGCCCCATCGCCGACGTGAAGAACTCGTCCGGCCGGCTGGCCGGATCGATCACGGCGGGCCTGTTCCTGCAGCGCTTCGTCAACAAGACGCCCTGGGCGCACATCGACATCGCGCCGACCGCCTGGAAGAAGGACTCGCGCGTGCCGACCCAGCCGGACGGCGCGACGGGTTTTGGCGTGCGCCTGCTGAACCGCATGGTGGCCGACCGCTACGAGGCGTGAGCCCGAATCCATCGACCATGAAAAAGGGCCGGCGGGATGACCGCCGGCCCTTTGTCTTGGATCGGCGAAGCGGCCTACTGGCTGCTGACTTCCGATACGTACAGGCGCGCCGGCTGGCTGGAGCCTGCGCGGTAGGTGCCGACCCAGATCTCGTAACGCCCGCCACGCGGATTGTTGAAGCGCACGGCCGGGTTCATGCCGTTCACGCCGCCGTCGTCATCGCAGTACCAGCGGCCGTCGGGCGCGTTGACGATCAGCGTCGTATCCGATCCCGAATCCACCGAAATGATCAGCGGCAGGACGCCGGTGCCGCCGGTGTAGTTCAGGCGCACGTCCGGCGCGTTGGTGATGAAGCCGCTGCAACCCGAGGCGGCGTTGCTGGCCGGGATGTCGCCGCCGGCGCGCAGGGACACCACGCGGGGATCGTTCGGAAATCCGGCGGACAGGGACATCGTCCCGTAGTTCGGGTCGGCGTTCGTGTCCTGGGCGGCCACGGGCGCGGCGCAGGCGAGGATGGCGGCGGCGGCGGTCAGGCCGAGCGCCTTATGGATGACGGTCATGGTGGTCAGTTTCCCCCGAAGGATTAAGATGGCGCAGTGTGCACGGCGCCAAGCTGAACGCCAGATGAATAATTTAATATTTGGAAGACCTTAGATGGCGGGCGAGGTCTGGTTCTATCATCTGGAGCGCTCGGTGCTGGACCAGGCGCTGCCCGATCTGCTGGACAAGACCCTGTCCAAGGGCTGGCGCGCCCTGGTCCGAGTGCGCGATCCCGACCGACTGGAGGCGCTGGACGACGCCCTGTGGTCGTGGCGGGACGACTCCTTTCTGGCCCACGGCCGCGACGATCAGGCGCATGCCGAGCGCCAGCCGATCCTGATGGGCGGAGAGGGGGCGGTGAACCTCAACGGCGCTCAGGCGCTGTTCATCGTCGATGGCGCAGAGGCGGGCGACGCGGACGCCTTCGAGCGCTGCGTGATTCTATTCGACGGGCGCGACCCGGAGCAGGTCGAGGCGGAGCGAGCCAGATGGAAGCGGCTGAAAGGGCAAGGGCTGAAGGTGACCTACTGGCGGCAGGAGGAGTCCGGCCGCTGGGCGCAGATGGCCTGACGTCTCGCCTGCTCAAGGCTGTCGCCGCGACCGCCCTGCTGGCCCTGAGCGCCTGTGCGGCGGATACGCCCGGCGCCTCGGAGCCGCGCGTCGTCTACAATCCCGTGCCGGCCGTGCGGCAGTCGGCGCGCGCGCCCCAGCCCGTGCCGGATCAGTGTGGCGCGTCGGACTATCAGGAACTCATCGGGCGCCCGCGCACTGAGATTCCATTGGCCGCCGACATCAGCAATCGGCGTGTCGCGTGCACCACCTGCCCCATCACGGAGGAGTACATGCCCCGACGCCTCAACTTCTTCTACGACCGCGAAACCGGACTTGTGGAGAGTGTTCGATGCGGATGATGCTGGGCTTGCTCGCCCTGGGCGCCACGGCGGCGTGCGCGCCCGTTCCGGCCCCTGCGCCTCCCGTGGCCGACGACTATTGCCGAGCGCGCGACTACCAGCACCTCATAGGCGCGAACGTCGCCGCTGTGAGCTTTCCGGCAGGCGCGAACGTCCGAGTGGTCTGCACCACCTGTCCCATGACGAGGGACTATCGTCGTGATCGTCTGAACGTCCTGTTCGACGAGCCTACCGGCATCATTCGGGAGGTCCGTTGTGGGTAGATCGACGCTCATCGGATGGGCGGGCCTGGTCCTCGCGGGTTGCGCGGCCGCCCCTGAACCCATGCCGCCGCCGGGCACGGGCGAGGGCGATCAGTGCGGCGCGGCCGCCAACCAGCACCTGATCGGGCGAAACATCGCCGCCGTCAGCTTTCCGGCGGACGCCAATGTGCGGGTGGCCTGCACCACCTGCGCCGTCACCATGGACTACAGTCCCACGCGGCTGAACGTCTTCTTCGATCAGGACAGCGGTCTGATCCGCGAAGTCCGCTGTGGCTAGGTGGGGACTTCCGGCGGCGCTGACGCTGACCTTATGCGCCTGCGCCGAGCCGCCGCCTGCCAGGTCGGAACCGCCGCCGGGCCGGGTTCCGGCGTCGCCGACCTCACCCGCTCCACCGACGCCGCAGGGCGTGCGCGTGGAGGCCGATCCGCCCCCGCCCTTCACCTACTGGGCGCCGGAAGGATCGGTGATTCGAAACCACGGCAATCCGGGTCTGTGGGTCGCCTATGTGAACGGCCGCCAGGTGAAGACCTACTTCGGCGACGACTGCGGCGCCTCACGCCGGCAGGGCCTGGTAGGAGCCTCCGTCGAGCGGCTGCCGCCAGAGTCCGCCCGATGGCGGGTTTTCGCCCAGGACCAGCCTGTGACCGATGATCTGAGACCCGGCCGCACAAACGTGGTCTATGACCCCCAGACCCGCCTGATCCTGGAGGTGGCCTGCTACTGACGGGCGTGGCCCGGAGGCCACCCTGGCGGCGTCGGGCGACTGCGTCCCGTGGCCGCCCTTGGCGAAACAGGGCCTTGGCGCTATATGGGCGGCGCGCGATGCGGTGATTTTCGCGAATCCCGCCGCGTCTCACGAGAATCATGGGCCTGGCCGCGCATCTCGGCGGCTGAGCCCGCGTCTGGCCCCGATCGGGGCCGTCCCACCTAAGGATCACATGAAGCCCTTTTCCCGCGACGACTTCCAGGACCGTTTGAAATCCCAGGCCGAGGCCAAGCAGGCTCTCCTGGCCCGGATGAAGAAGACGCCGCATCGTCCGGCCGAGGCGCTGCCCGACCGGGAAGCTGAACGTCTGGCCGAGCTTGAGCGCGTGCGCGCCGAGCGCGCCGCCGAGAAGGAAGCCAAGAAGAAGGCCCGCGAAGAGGCTCGTCTCGCCGAAATCCTGCGCAAGGAGGAGGCCGAGCGCGTCGCGCTGGAAGCCAGGAAGGCCGAACGCAAGGAGCGCAAGGCCTTCGAAAAGGACCTTGCCCGCGAGCGCAAGATGGCCCGCATGGAAGCCTACGGCCACCTGCGGGCGCCGGGCTCGCAAGCCCAGCAGCCCAGCTGGGAAGACGCTTAATCTGCTTCTCCCTCCCCATCCAAGGGAGGGAGAGTCAAGTCGCCTACTGCCTCAGATCGCGGCCGTCGCGCTCATGGCGCTTTTCCTCCGAGGTGGCCTGACGGTCGCGCTTGGCCTCCGCCGAATGGCCGTGCCGGATGTCGGTCTCGCCGCCGCCGCCTGAGATCTGGGAGCGGGGGCTGAGATGGTCCGGCGCGTCGGCGTCCTTGACCATCGGGTCCGGCATGGGCTCGGTGCGGTCCTGATGGCTGGAGCCAGGGCCGCCCCAGCGCATCGCTTCTTCGTTCTTTTTCCGGCATGTGGTCCTCCTTGCGAAGGACAACCCCGCGAAGGGCCGGGCCGTTCCGCCTCAGGCGGCAGGGCGGATGGGCGTCACCTTCGGCGCGTTCGCGGCCAGCCGCGCCTGCCGCTCCGCTTCGGTCCAGACGTCGCCGGGCTTGCGATCCTCCTTGCGGCCCCTGAAGGCCGTCAGCGCCTGGAGCACCGCGGCGGCGAACAGGAAGACCACGATGTTGACCGAGGCGACCGTGCTGGCCGGCGTCACCGTGGTTGGGATCAGCACGGCGGCATTGGCCAGGGCCAGGGCCGAGAACAGCAGGCTGGCCGTGTGCAGGCGGCGCGTGCCCTTGGGCTTCAGCACATAGCCCCACACATAGGCGCCGCCGCAGAACAGGGCGCCGACGACGCAGAGGACTTTCAGGAAGGTGGGCAGGTCCATGGGGCGGCTCCTTCTTCAATAGGCCGGCAGGATGGCGTCGACGACGGTGGTGTGCCGGAACGGCCAGGTGGCCACGCCGGGCACGCCGATTTCGCGCGTGTAGACCGAAGTGATGCGGGCGGTCCGGCCCGTAGGACCAGAGGTCAACGTGGCCAGGGTGACCGTGACGCTGGGATCCGCCACGTCGGTCAGGGTCTGGCGGACCATGGCCTGCACCTGGGTCTGGCTGAGGTCGGGGTTCACCAGCACTGCGCGGCTGGCTTTCTGCGTGGCGAAGCGCACCGACGAGATGCAGTGCTGGGTCCAGCCGAACTCCCATAGCCCCATGAGCAGAGCGATGAAGGCCGGCAGGACGAGGGCGAACTCGGCCGCGCCGCCGCCGCGCTGGTCTCTAAGGAAGGCGGCTCTAGCGGACACGGATCGTGCGCTCGAAGGTCTGGGGAGCGGGGAAGACGGCGCTCGGACTGGAGCCGCGGGCGGTCAGGGTGACGTAGAGGGCCGGCTGGCTGCCGTCGCCACAGGCCGTGGAGGTGATCGCCAGGTCCGCGGCGCCGCATTTCTGGGCGCGGGAAGCGGCGACGCTGGCGTCGGGGGGCGGGTCGCGCCAGGCTTCGCGAGCGGCCTGGACGGCCGCGTCGTCCGAGACTCCGCCGGACAGGTAGTATTCCGCGCCGACTTCCAGGGCGGCGGCCATGTTCTGGCGGCGCACGCCCGCCTGCCAGGTCTCGGCGGCGCCCAGGGCGACGGCCGCGAGGATCGGGGCGACGACCGCCATCTCGACGGCGGCCCCGCCTCGGCGATCGTGGAGAAGGCGGCGCATCATTCGACCAGCCTCACGATCTCAAGCGCCGGGAGCTTGCGCAGCCCCAGGCTCTCGCAATCGGCGTTGATCTGGGAACTGCCCGACCACTGAATGGTGCGGGCCACCACCTGGGTGCAGCCGGACAGGCCCGCGAAGTTGCCGAGGTACGACACGTCCTGGCGCGGCATATAGATGGCGCCGGTCAGCAGCGAGTCGTTGGTCCCGTTGAATGTGCTTGATCCGCTCACTGAACGATCGCCGAAGAACAGGATGCCGGCGTAGGTCCCGGCAGTGGGGGCGGACAGCTGCACGGTCGAGTTGCCGTTCAGGCTGACCGAGGCGCCGTCGGCCATGTAGAGCGTCACGCCCGTCCCCGTGATGCGGGCGTTGGCGCCGACGCGGAAGCGGTTCGAGATGTAGTAGACGCCCGGCTCCAGGGTCACGTCGCCGGACAGGTTCATGCCCGAGCAGTAGCGGCCCGGCTGAAGCGTGGCGCCCGAATCGTTGAGACAGCCGCCGCTGGGCGCGGGCGCTGGAACGCCGGCGAACGGGTCCGCGACCGGTGGCGCGTGAGTCACGGCCTGGCGGCATTCGGTCAGTGTGACGTTGGCGGTCAGGCTGACGCCCCCGCCGCTAATCAGACAGTCCAGATTGGCTGTGGCCGAGCCTTGAGCGTTGACCGCGTCGCTGGCGGTGGAGTTCGCCATGACGCTGCACCCCGACAGATTCACAGAGGTGTTGCCGGAGAAGTTCACGGCCCGCGAGGCGGTAGGATCCAGCGCCAGGATGCAGGCGTGGGCGGCCGTCGAATAGGCGGCCACGGCGCGGGCGCGCAGCTCGACCCCGCCCGGCTGGAAGGCGGCGGTGAAGAAGCGGTCCGCGCGCTGGGTCAGGAGGACTTCGACGGCGTCGCCGCCCACGTTCGGTCCGGTGGCCGGGGGAGCATTGACGGTCGCCGCTCCCAGGGCGGGGTCGAAGCCGTTTTCGGCCGCCGTGGATTCCGCGGTCTCGATGACGCGGGCGGCGGCGGCGCCTGAGCGGCGCTCCAGCGCCCCCGCATGGGCGGCGACGTCGGCGGCGTTCTGAAGCTCGACGCCGCGGAAGTACCAGTAGGTGGTCTCGGCGCCGAAGCCGGCGCCGCCCACGGCCAGCGGCAGACCGAGCGCGAACACCACGGCCACGTTGCCGCGGCGCGAAGCCATCATGTCTCGGAACGAGCGAATGAGCGGCACGGGATATCCCTCCGCGTGCAGATTGCCTTGGGCAGCGCAAACGCTTCGTGCAGAAGATGGGTGAGCGCAGCGGTAACCGTACGGGGGCTCAGGACGGCTGCGGCATCTGCGCAAAATCTGCCGGGCTCGCGGTTGCGTATCCGCATGCTAGAGGGGTTCGACGCCTTCGGGCGAAAAGGGGAACAAGCGCCTATGTCGTTTCGCAAGTTCATCGCCGCCGCGGGCTTGGCCACGGTCCTGGCGATTTCAGGTCAGGCTCAGGCCCAGCAGGGCTTTGAGCCTTCGCTGCGGCAAATCCAGGCCGACATGTACTTCCTGGCCGACGACGCCATGCTGGGGCGCATGCCGGGCGAGCCGGGCTATGACATAGCGGCCAACTATGTGGCGGCGCGCTTCCGCGCCCTGGGCCTGCAGCCGGGCGGCGACAACGGCAGCTATCATCAGTCCGTGCCGCTGCTGCGATTCCGGGCCGCCGACGACGGCCGCCTGACGCTGACCGGCGCGGACGGCTCAACCGAGGTGCTCACCCCGCGTGTGGACTACGTCGCGGGCTCGAACCCGCTGTCAGAGACCACCAACGTGTCGGCGCCGCTGGTGTTTGCCGGCTACGGCATCGTCGGCGCCGGGCGCGACGACTATGCGGGCCTGGACGTGCGCGGCAAGATCGTCGTGGTGTTGTCCAGCGCGCCCATGGGCCTGCAGACCGAAGAGCGCGCTCACGTGGCGGACGCCAGCTTCAAGCGCCGCACCGCCGAGGCCAGGGGCGCCGTCGGCATGGTGGTCGTCTATCCCGGCCGCGCCGGCGAGCCTGAAGCCTTCGCGCAGCGCACGACCATCGATCGCACGATGACCTGGCGCAATCCGCAGGGCCGCACCGGCTATGGCGGCGACGGGGCGCCCTATCTGGCCGGCTTCGGCCGGGCGGGGGCTGAAAAGCTGTTCGCAGGCTCGGACCTGTCGGTCGAGGAGATCTGGGCCGCAGCGGCCACACCGGAGGGCCGGGTCGGCTCAGGCGAGCTGCGCACGCGCCTGTCAGCCGAGCTGCGCAACACCCTGACCGACATCCCCAGCGCCAATGTCGTCGGCATCATTCCCGGGTCCGATCCCGAGGTGGCGGACGAATACATCATCCTCAGCGCGCACGTGGACCACATCGGCACGCGCAGCATGGGCGAGGGCGACCGCATCAATAACGGCTTCGTCGACAACTCATCAGGCGTGGCCGCCATGCTCGAGGCCGCGCGCGGCTTCATGGAGACCTCGCCCCCCCGCCGGTCGGTGATGTTCATCGGCCTGACGGCCGAGGAGCAGGGGCTGGTGGGCGCAGACTACTATGCCAACAACCCGACCGTTCCGCTGGAGCAGATCGCGGCCAACGTAAACCTGGACATGCCGGTTCTGACCTATGACTTCTCGGACGTGGTGGTATTCGGCGCCAACCGTTCGTCCATCGGGCCGTCGATCGAACGGGCCGGCGCACGAATCGGAATCGGCGTGGCCGAGGACTTCCTGCCGGAGGAGGGCCTGTTCACACGCAGCGACCACTATCGGTTCGTGGTGGTGGGCGTGCCGTCGGTGTTCCTGATGACGGGCCCTGGCAACGGCGGCCGCGAGGCCTTCGCCGACTTCCTGCGCACGCATTACCATCGCCCCGGCGACCAGCCGGACCTGCCGATCAGCTGGGACGCGGCTCTGCGCTTCGCCTCGCTGAACTACCAGATCGCCCGTGAGCTGGCCGACCAGCCGGAACGTCCCAGCTGGAACGAGGGCGACTTCTTCAATCCCGAAACGCACCGCTAGCGCCACCTTCGCCGCCCCAGTCGGTCCGGCTGGGGCGGCGATGCAAAACTGTCACGCTTCGGCCCTGTAATTCTTTGCCTTGAAAGCGCCGCAAGATCGCCGCGCAAACGTCTGTGCCGGTTCCGAAATGCGCTCCGCTGCGCCGCAATGAAGCGGCTGCAAGAAGTGGAGACCTCCCCATGCGTAAGATCATTCTGTCGACCGCCGCCCTGGCCGCCGTCGCCGTGGCCCTGCCGGCCGCCGCCCAGTCCATGTCGGCCCCGTCCTATTATGTGAACGGCGGCTACGGCCACTACGAAGCTGAAGACGCCGACGCGTCGCTGGGCGCCATCACCGGCCGCTTCGGCGCCCGCTTCACCCCGAACTTCGGCGCTGAAGCCGAAGCTTCGTTCGGCGTGGCCGGCGAGGAAATCGGCGCCGTCGACGTCGACCTGAACTACGACGCCGCCATCTACGCGGTCGGCTTCCTGCCCGTGACCCCGAACCTCGAGCTGCTGGGCCGCATCGGCTACGGCACCACCGAGCTGGAAGCTTCGACGGGCGGCGTGAGCGTCAGCGAGAGCGAGAGCAGCTGGAACTTCGGCGTCGGCGCCCAGTACATGTTCGACGGCATGAACGGCGTCCGCGGCGACTACACGCGTCGTGAGTTCAACGACGACGCCGGCTCGGCCGACGTCTGGTCGATCGCCTACGTCCGCAAGTTCTAAGCGGCTCGGCTCCAGCAGGAGCCATCGTCGGAGCATCGACGGAGCGGCGGCGCGTCCCGGTCAGGCGGGGCGCGCCGCTTTCCTTATGTGCGCGACCCGCCTGACCCAGAATTAACCTGACAAGCCGTGTCGCCGGGCTCACCCTGCCTCCCGTTACGGGGGGAGCTCAGATGCCACAGATCGACGCGGCGGCGCAGACTCAGGCTTGGCTGGACACGCTCAGCCCCGAAGAGATCGCCCGGGCGGTCGCCTATACTCAGGGCGGTCACTGGCTTCTGCTGTGGGGCGCTCTGGTCTCAATCGCCGTCGCCTGGATCATGATCAGAACGGGTGTCCTGACCGGCCTGCGGCGCAGGATCGAGGGTTCCCGCCCAAGACCCAAGCGGGCTTCGCTGGTGGTGGGCGTCGTCTACCTTGCCCTTACCTGGCTGCTGACCCTGCCATGGTCGGTGTTCGCAAACTGGTGGCGCGAGAAGCAGTACGGCCTGACGCAGCAGCCCTTCGTGGGCTGGCTGTCCGAAGCGGCCTTGTCCGCGACGATCTCCACACTGTTCGGCGGTCTGCTGATCGTGGGCCTGTACTTCATCATCCGGCGCACCGGCCGCGCCTGGTGGGCTTGGGGCGCCGGGCTAGTCACCGTGTTTCTGACTATCGTGTTGGTGGTGACGCCGATGTTCATCGAGCCCCTGTTCAACACCTACACATCGGCGCCGGACGGCCCTGTGCGTCAGGCGGTGGTGGAACTGGCCGAGCAGACCGGCACGCCGTCGGACAAGATCTACATCTATGACGGCAGCCGGCAGTCGGATCGCTATACGGCCAATGTCTCGGGCCTTTTCGGAACCGCCCGCATCGCCATGAGCGACACCATGTTCGCCCAGGGCGCCGACCTGCCGGAGGTGAGGGCGGTCGTCGGCCACGAGATGGGCCACTATGTGCACATGCATTCGCTGTGGATGCTGGGCGTCTTCGCCCTCAGCGCCGCCGTCGCCTTCTGGCTGACGGACCGGCTGTTCCGCCCCGCCCAGCGGCTGCTGGGCGCCGACCGTGTTCAAGGCATTGCCGATCCCGCTGGTTTGCCCGTCTTGGCGGCCATCGGCGCGGTTCTGGGACTTCTGTTCACGCCCGTGGGCACGACCTTGACGCGGCTGATCGAGGCGGATGCGGATCAATTCTCGCTGACCCACGCGCAGGAGCCGGATGGCCTGGCCAAGGCGCTGATCAAGACGGCGGAATACCGGGCGCCTTCGCCCTCGGTGCTGGAGGAGACGATCTTCTACGACCACCCCAGCGTCGAGAACCGCATCCGCCGCGCCATGGAATGGAAGGCGCGGCAGCAGGCGGCCGGATCAGCCCCTCTTTCTGACGAACACGCTGCCGGCTGAATACCCCGCGCCGAAGCTGCAGATCAGCCCCAGGTCTCCAGGCGCAAGGTCCTGACTGTGCAGGTGGAAGGCGATGATCGAGCCGGCCGACGAGGTGTTGGCGTAGCGGTCCAGGATGATGATGTTCTCGTCCTGCGCCGGCTCGCGCCCCAGCACCTTTCGCCCGATCAGGTCGTTCATGTTGATGTTGGCCTGGTGCAGCCACATCCGCTTGAGGTCGCTCGGCTGAAGGCCCAGCTCGCCGGCGTGGTCGAGAATCAGGTCCGAGACCATGGGCACCACGTCCTTGAACACCTTGCGGCCCTGCTGGACGAACAGCCGCTCGGAGGCGTCCGCCGGATCTGGCTCGCAGCGGTTCAGGAAGCCCGCATTGTTGCGGATGTTGTTGGAGAACACCGTCTTAAGCCGTGAGCCGAGAACCTCCCAGCCGTCTGCCGCCTGATCAGCCGATTCGACGATCACGGCCGTGCACACGTCGCCAAAGATGAAATGGCTGTCCCGGTCCGTGAAGTTCAGGTGCGCCGAACAGATCTCTGGACTGACGATCAGGACCGCCTTGCATGAGCCAGAGCCGATGAAGTCCGCCGCCGTCTTGATGGCGAAGGTGGCCGAGGAGCACGCCACGTTCATGTCGAAGGCGAATCCGCCGATCCCCAGGGCCTGCTGCACCTCGATCGCCAGGGCGGGGTAGGGCCGGGGCATGTTGGAGGCCGCGCACAATACCGCGCCCACGTCCTGGGCAGGTTTGCCCCACGCGGCCAACGCGTCCCGGGCCGCGGCGACGGCCATCTCCGCCATGAGGGACAGCTCGTCGTTCTCGCGCCGGGGCAGGCGAGGTCGCATCCGATCCGGGTCGAGCACGCCGGATTTATCCATGAGAAACCGAGATTTGATTCCAGACGCCTTCTCTATGAAGGCCTCCGACGACATCTCCAGCGGCGCCTGGTCGCCCCGGGCGATAGCGTCCGCGTGCTGACGATTCTGCGCTTCAGCCCAGGCGTTGTAGGCCGCCACGAGCTCGGCGTTGCCGGCGGCCTCGGGGGGCGTGAACAGCCCCGTCGCGGCGATCACCGCCGAAGCAGATTGTGTCAAAGCCCTCGGTCTCCTTGACGGCGCCCACCGCCCCATAGCAACCTAAGCCTTCAACGCGGACGGGGGGAGCCGAAAAATCGTATCGTCAAGCTTCGCCTTCGTTTCGACACACCGTTGCCGAAATGCCGCGGCTGCGCTGTTTCGCCACAGGAATTGCGCGTTCCGGCTTTGCAGGCGAGGTGACCCCGCCTATTCCTTTCAACCGATGGCGGACTTACCGCCCCAGCTCTTCGAGGTGATTCGATGAAGTTTGTTTTGGCAACGGCTTCCGCAGCCGCTCTGCTGGCGGCGGGCACCGCCGCCTCCGCGCAGGAGTGGGTGTGGTACGAGGGCATGAGCCCCTACGTGAACGTGGGCGTGTCCCGCTACACGATCAACGCGTCCAACGCCGACGATTACAACGTCGTGGGCGGCACGCTGCGTGGCGGCCTGCGGTTCAACCGCAACTTCGGCGCTGAACTGGAAGCCTCCGGCGGTCTCGTCGGCGACGACACCCCGGCCGGCGAAGTCTCCCTGGACGCCAACTACGCCGCCTACCTGGTGGGCGTGGCGCCGGCCGGCGACGGCTTCGAACTGTTCGCCCGCGTCGGCGTCGGCCGCATGCAGGTGGACTACTTCGGCGACGTGATGGGCAATGACACCATCAACTACGGTGTCGGCGCGCAGTGGTTCTTCAACAACGGCCCGCACGGCCTGCGTTTTGACTACACCCGTCACGACAACCAGGACGACAGCCCCAACGTGGTGTTCTTCCCGGGCATGCCGAACGGCGACGTCGACCAGTTCTCGGTGGCCTATGTGCGTCGCTTCGGCGGCCGTTGGGTGACCCCGCCCCCGCCGCCCCCGCCGCCTCCGCCGCCCCCGCCGCCTCCGCCCCCGCCGCCTCCGCCGCCGCCTCCGCCGGCGCGCCCGGTGGCCCAGGAGTTCATCGTCTACTTCCCGTTCGATCAGTACGTGCTGACGTCGGAAGCCCAGGCGGTGGTCTCGCAAGCGGCTAGCGCGGCTCGTTCGGGCAACGCCACTCGCGTGGTGGTCGTGGGTCACGCCGACACCTCCGGTTCGGCCGCCTACAACATCCGTCTGTCGGAACGCCGTGCGAAGGCTGTGGCCGACGCTCTGGTCGCCTCCGGCGTCAACAGCTCGACCCTGGCGGTCGACTGGCGCGGTGAGTCCCAGCCCGCGGTCGCCACTGGCGACGGCGTGAAGGAGCCGCTGAACCGTCGTGCGACGATCAACCTGAACTTCTAAGTTCAGCTGATCCGACCAAGGTTGAGGGCCCGGTGGCGACACCGGGCCCTTTTCCTATGGGGCGATGACAAAGGCGGGACGCGGACGCGCAAGCGACGAGTCCGCCTTAAGCCAGCGGCTCCCTCAGCGAGAGGTCAGGCCTGGATCGCGCGGCAGGCTGAGGCCTTCCTGCAGGCCGGCCCCAAGATGGCTGCGGTTGAACCGGAAAAGTTCGGCGGGCCGGCCGCCCGTCTCGGCGTGTAGCCTGCCGGTTCTCATGACCAGACCCGTCCGCTCGACCGTGCGACGGAAGTTCTGCTTGTGCAGGCGCAACCCGGCGACGGCTTCGGTCGCCTTCTGCAGCTCGCCGAGGGTGAACTCGGCGGCCATCAGATCAAAGATCACGGCCCGGTACTTCAGCTTGCTGCGCAGCCGGCCCAACCCCGTGGCCAGGATGCGCCGATGGTCGGACGCCAGGGGCTGGCCGAGCCTGGCCGCGCCTCCGAAGAGCTCCGCCCCCCGGTCGCGCGCCGCTTCAGCGACAAGGCCGGCTTCGTAGAGGAGCTCGTAACGCTCGAGCACGCGGTCCTCGTTCCAGCGGGCGCCGTCGCCAGCGAACAGGCCGGCGATTCGCGCCCCTCGCGCGGCGTGCCCCTTGGCCCAGTCGGCGAGGGCAGGCATGATCAGCTGATCGATGATCGGGGGACGACCCTCTCGCCAATCCTCCCACGGGAAGAAGCGCACCAGGGGCGACCATTCGCCGTTCCTGGGATCCTCGGCGGCGGTGAGGGGACCGGTAAGCCCTAAATAGCCCACGGAAACAACGCGAGCGGCCCCCCGACCCAGTTCAGCGCGCGGCGCATCGCGACCCTGATCGCCGAAGGTGTAGAGCTGCTCGACGAAGCCGAGGGCGAAGCCCGCCTGGTCCGCCACGAAATCGCGCAGCGCCAGCTCGAAGGTGCGGTGCCCCTGGGGGTCGAAGGGGCCGGAGGGCAGGGCCGGCTCGCCGTCGGGACGGCGGGCCAGCAGAACGCAGGCTTCGTCGCCCCTCAGGGTGACGACGACGGCCGACAGGCCGATGACGACCTCGGCCCCGCCCCGGCTCATCGCGCCGTCCGCAGGGGGCGTGGGCGGGCCAGCCGCTGGGGCTTCAGATCGGGCGCTGACATCAGCTCCTGGAACCGGGCCAGGTAGCGCGCCTGCGCCTCCACCGGCTCCAGCGGCTCGATCCTCAGGTCCAGCCCCGGGGGCGGTCGGCCGAAGAAGCCCAGCGCCTCCGAGTGAGAAAACCCAGCCAACTGGGTGGCCTCGAAGAAGGCGCAGGCGCGATCAGCCTTCTTGATCAGGCTCTTGATTGTCGCGGGTGGACGCGGCGGCAGGCCGAACCGCACCTGGATGGCGTGCTCCAGCCGTCCCTCGAAATCCTTGTAGTTGACGCCCAGCGCCGCCTTGAAGGGCGAGATCATGTCGCCGATCACATACTCAGAGGCGTCGTGAAGCAGGGCCGTCAGGCGCCACCGGGCCTCGATGTCGGGCTGGATATGGCCGACGATCCGCTCCACGATCACGCTGTGCTCGGCCACGGAGAAGGCGTGCGGACCGGTCGTCTGGCCGTTCCAGCGCGCCACTCGAGCCAACCCATGGGCGATGTCCTCGATCTCAATGTCCATCGGCGATGGGTCCAGCAGATCGAGGCGCCGGCCCGACAGCATACGCTGCCAGGCGCGGGGCGGCTGGGACTTCGCCGGCGAGGGCATGGTCAGGTTCACGGCCTTGAGACAGGAAAACGGCCCGACGAACTGGCCCAAGGCGAGGGCGATGGCAACCCCGAAGCTGGGTTCAGCGGCCCACGTTGGCGGTGACCAGGGCCTTGGCGGCGTCGATCACGGCGTCGGCGTCCGGCTCGCGCGACCGGATGACCGCCGCCACCAGGGGGCCGCCCGTCGGTCCACGGGTCTCGTAAGCGGCCAGCGCCCATCCGGAAGCCGTGCCGCCGTCCACGTCCTGGGTGATGATGAAGGTCGAGCGGACGCCCTGGCGCGGCGAAGTGGTCTCGACCTCGGCGCGGCCGCCCGAGGCGTCGACGCGCACGGTGGCGCCGCCCGCGCCCATGCGGACGTGTGCGCTGTCAGCATCGCCGTCGGCGTTGGCGTCGCCGCTGGCCTCGATCTGCACACCTGGCAAGCGGATGACGGTGCGGCCCGGATCTTCCGGCGCGCCGGGAGGGGGCGGGGCGGGGGCGGTGACACCGGCCAGGCCGCGCACTTCGGTCTTGAGCCGATCCAGCACTCCGGTGGTGGTTTCGCCCTCCAGCGGGATGAGCCGCAGTTCCACCTCCGCGCCGCGGGGCCCGGCGTAGCGGCATGAGCGGCCGTCCGCCGCGGCGGCCTTGCGCAGCAGGACGCCCTGCTCGGTGGGGCACTCCAGGGTTCGGACGACCCGGAGCGCGCCGGGACTGTCGCGGTCGGCCTCATGGATGGTGACGCGCTCGCCGCGGTCGCAGGCGCTCAGGCCGAAGGCGGCGGCGCAAACCAGAAGGAGAGCTTTGGGTGTCATCGTCATATCGTCGGCAGCCTGAACTTCCGATCCATAGGGCGCCACTTAAATCGCGGTAAGCGGCCGCCACTGAAATGCGCCATTCCGGTCTAGTTTACCGCCCGGCGCGGGACAGGAAGGCGACGCGCTCGACCAGCTGGACATCCTGCTCGTTCTTCAGAAGAGCGCCCAGGAAGGGGGTGGAAAGTCCGCCTTCCTTGCTGCGCAGCGCCTCGGGATCGACATCGTCGGAGACCAGCAGCTTGAGCCAGTCCAGCAGCTCGGAGGTGGAGGGCCGTTTCTTCAGGCCCGGCGCCTCGCGCAGGGCGTAGAAGGCGGTCAGAGCCTGGGACAGCAGCCGCTCTTTGATGTTCGGGAAGTGGACCGCCACGATGGCCCGCATCGTCGCCTCGTCCGGGAAGCGGATGTAGTGGAAGAAGCAGCGGCGCAGGAAGGCGTCGGGCAGTTCCTTCTCGTTGTTCGAGGTGATGATCACCACGGGGCGCACGGCGGCCTTCACCGTCTGGCCGGTCTCGTGGACGAAGAACTCCATTCGATCCAGCTCATGCAGCAGATCGTTGGGAAACTCGATGTCGGCCTTGTCGATCTCGTCGATCAGCAGCACCGGCCGCTCCGGGCTTTCGAAGGCGTCCCACAGCTTGCCGCAGCGGATGTAGTTGGCGATGTCGGCCACGCGGGGATCGCCTAGTTGGCTGTCGCGCAGGCGGGTGACGGCGTCGTATTCATACAGGCCCTGATGGGCCTTGGTCGTCGACTTGATCCCCCAGGTGATCAGGGGGGCGTCCAGGGCCCGGGCGATCTCCTGCGCCAGCACGGTCTTGCCCGTGCCGGGCTCGCCCTTCACCAGCAGCGGCCGCCCCAGGGTGACGGCCGCATTCACCGCGATCTTCAGGTCGTCGGTCGCCACATAGGCGTCCGTGCCGGAAAAGATGGGGCCAGAGTTAGAGGTGGGCATTGAGCAAGGTCCGTCCTGAATGCGGACGGGTTAGCCCAGCCGGGCCGCCTTCGCTAGCCTCAGGTGATGCGCTTGGGCGCGATCGGGTCGCTGGCCGGGAAGGTCTCGTCCACCGCCTCGTCGACCAGGGCCTCCTGGCGATTCCGGGTGTCGGGACTTTCCGTCTGCAGCTGGTCCGGCTTTTCGCCCTCCTTCAGAGGCTCGGCCTTCCTCGAGTGGGGAAGAAAGGGCGATTCTGGATTCTGAACTGGCACGGCCTCGTCGGCGTGGTCTCGGGCCTTGACCTGTTTGTCGCGGTCCACGGCTGTCATTGCGTTTCTCCTTCGTCATCGACGTAGCCGAGCGATTGAAGATCGTCGTCGCTAAGCTCGCGTCGGGTTTCCCAATGGGCGGCGCTTGACTGCGCGCCCTTCATGTCTTCGACCGAGCCCACATAGGTCAGCTCGATTTCGCTCGGGCGGGCCGCGACCTCGCGGGGATAGGCGCCCAGATCGTCGAGGTCGGGATCGCCGGACATCGTTCCCTCCGGCTGCTCGCTCAGGAAGCCGTCGTCGGCTTCGGGCTCGACGCCCTCGGCGGACAGGGCGTCTTCGTCATCGAGATCATCCGCGTCGTCCTCGGGCAGATGGGTCATGTCCATCACGTCGGGAGTCAGCTCGAACACCGCCTCCAGGTCGCCCTCGTCATCCAGATGGGTTTCGTCGAATACCTCGGACTGGTCCTGTTCGTCGTAGCCGTCGATCTCGGGCATTGAAGTCTCCTCGTGTCCCAAGGCTCAAACGTCAGGGAAACCGCCGCGTTCCGTTGATTCCGGGCTCTTGCGCGCGCCGGGCGCCGGGATCATCCTCCGGGCCATGAAACCCGCCGACGGCCAGAGATACCGCTCCTTCGCCGAGTTCTATCCCTTCTACATCCATGAGCACGCCAATCGGGTGTGCCGCCGCATCCACGTGGTCGGCACGGGCCTGGCCATCGCGGCGATGATCGCGGGGGTGCTCGTCAGCCCCTGGTGGCTGCTGGCCGCGCCGCTGATCGGTTATGGCTTCGCCTGGGTGGGGCACTTCTTCTTCGAGAAGAACCGGCCGGCCACCTTCCAGTATCCATTGTGGAGCCTGATGGGCGACTTCCGGCTGTTCTTCGAGACGGTCGGCGGCCGCCGCAGGTTCTGAGGGCGCCTCAGGCGTAGTTGAAGCTGACCGAGATGCGGACGGACCGGGCCCGGTTCGGCGGCACCTCATGGCGAAGCCAGCTTTCCCAGAGCACCAGATCGCCGGGCTGGGGCCGCAGATAGACGAAGGGCCGCGCCTCCTCCGGCGCCTCATCGCTGAGGGTCGGGCGCGCCATCATCATGGGCAGGCGCGGATCCTCCAGCTTCAGCGGCGAAGCGCCGTCGGGCAGGGCCACGTAGACCGTGCCGGACAGAATGCTGTGCGGATGGATGTGCCCCGAATGCCCGCCGCCGGGCTTGAGAACATTGACCCAGAGACTGTCCAGACGCGGCTTGCGCCCGAGATCCAGGTGCATGGCCTGCGCGGCGAGAGCGGCGTGGCGGTCCAGCGCGCGTTTCAGCTCGGCGAAGACGGGATCGCGAAGGGGCAGGTCGTCCAGGGACGCATAGGATGTGTAGCCGGGATAAGCGTTCTCGCGGCACCAGCGGATGCCCGCCCGATCCTCGTCGGCCAGGGACAGGCAAGCCCGCTTCAGATCGTCCCACGCGGCGAATGCGCCGTTTCGCGCGGTGAAACCGTCCTTGCCGGACAGGGAAACGTGATACACTTGAGTTGCGAATAGCGCGCGCAGGGTCATGACCGCCATAGAGACGGCTAGGCCCTGCCGGCGCAAGCCGCCCGCGGCGTCCTCCCACTCCGCGGAGCCTTAGGAGATGAACGATGAAGCGCCCCATGATCCTGCTCGGCGGTCTCGGCGTGGCCCTGGCTCTGTCTGGCTTCACCTCGCCAGACACGCGTCCGGCCCCCGACGCCATCACCCTGTGCCTGACGTCGCTGGGAACGCAGGTGGCCGCCGTCTGCCGTAATCCCGGCGGATCGCAGAGCGGCTACGAAGGTTTCTGCGTGTGTCCCATCGAGGCGCGTCAGGTGGCGGCTCCCCCTTGCCCCGAGGGTGAGGATCCGCCGACGCCGAACCGCGAGTATGAGCGCGCTCGGATGGAGGCGGCGCGTGACGGCTCCCTCTACGGCGACTCCTACAACGGCCAGGCCATGTGCCTGCGGCCGCGCGATCATCGCGGCTGAGAGCGACTAGGACACTAGCCGAACGTCTATGAAGGGGCTGAGGCTGCAAAGACTTGAGCGCGCCCAGGTGGAGCGGATCTGCCTGGGCGCGGGCGTTCTGGCGCCCGTCTTCGGCGTGGCCATGCTGCTGGCCGCCTCGGCCCTTTATCCGGGGTTCGATCACGCCACCCAGTACCTGAGCGAACTGGGCGGCCCGACGGCCGCCAATCCCCACGTCTTCAATATCGGCCTCACGGTTCTGGGCCTGACCGGCATCGCCGCCGGCGCCGGGTTTCACCTGGCCTTGACGCGCCGTGGGCTGGGAACCCTGTCCGCCCTGTTGACAGCGGCCCTTATGGTGGTCGGCAGCATCGCGCTGATCATCGGGGCCGTCTTTCCATGGCCCGACCCGCGGCACCTCTGGATCAACATGGGCCTGGGCATCCAGATCGCGCCCCTGGCCCTGATCTGGGCCCTGCGCAGGGATGCGCCCTCCAAGCCTCTGCGGTTGTTCCTGGTCATCGCGTGGGTGGCCATGCTGGCCCTGACGGTCATCACCAAGCATCTGGTGTTCCAGGGACTGGTCAACGACGCCAATGTGGGCCTCTGGGAGCGGTCCTACGCCTTTGTCCTGGTGGCCTGGATCGGGGTGGCCGCCTGGTGGCTGCTGCGCACCCATCCCCCCGTTCGCCGAACGGGAGAAAGCTTTTGACGGAACCTTCACCGCAGGTTGGTTGACGGCATTAACTAAGCCTGAAAAGGTCCGTCGCCGCCAAGCTTATGGACCGGGGGAGTGTCATGCGTTTCGGGGCTTTTCTTACCAAGTTTGCGATACTTATCCCGCTGCTCTACTTTGGCGGGCTGTACATCGCCGCGTTCGCCTATCCGGGGTTCGACCACTGGACCCAGTTCGCCAGCGACCTGGGCAAGGCGGATTCGCCCCAGGCGATGCTGTTCAATTACGGCCTGATCGGCGCTGGGGGCGCCGCCATCGTGGCCGCGCTCGGTTTCTTCGTGGCCATGGGCGCCATGAGCCGCAACGCCATGGGCTGGCTGTTCAGCCTGCTGGGCGCCGGCGGCCTGGGCGCCTGGGGCTGGTCCACCATCCTGGCGGGGCGTTATCCGTTGCCCGACAACCGCCACGTCTACGAGCTGTTCGTCAGCCCGTGGGGCACGGTGGACCTGCACATGGCGATCCTCGCAGCGCCTCTGTTCCTGATGCTGGCGGCCATGAGCGGCAAGCGCATGGGCGGGCCGGCCTTCATCTATTTCCTCGGCTTCGTGGCCCAGGCGGCCCTGCTGGCCATCATCATGATGGATGTGGGGGGCCTGGCGACGCCGGAGACGCTGGGCGCCTGGCAGCGCGGCTATGTGGCCGCCATGACGCTGTGGCCCGCCCTGGCGGCCTTGGTGCTCGGCGGCGCCGTCACCGCCAAGATGCGCGCCGATCGTCGGCGTACGGCCATGAGCTTCGTCGATGACTCGGCCGTGGTCGCAGCGCCGGCGGCCGCCGCGGCGGCGGGCGCGGCCCATGCTCATGGCCATGATGATCACGGCCACGGCGATCATGGGCATGCCGACCACGGGCACGACGCTCATGGCCACGACGCTCATGGCCACGGCGATCACGGCCACGGCGATCACGGTCACGCCGATCACGGCCACGCCGATCACGGGCACGACGCTCATGGTCATGGCGATCACGGTCACGATGATCACGGCCATGCAGACCATGGCCACGGCGACCATGGCCACGGCGACCATGGCCACGGCGACCATGGCCACGGTCACGATGACCACGGGCACGGCCACGGTCATGACGATCATGGTCACGGGCATGGCGGTCATGACGATCACGGGCATGGCCACGACGACCACGGCCACGGCCACGACGACCACCACAAGCCGCACCACTGAGGCTGGGCGGTGGGGGGCGATCCCCCGCCACGCCCTGGTTCAGATCCTGAGGGCGCCTGCGCAACCGCGTGGGCGCCTTCTGCATTGAGGGAGTCCGCACCCATCCTCAGGAGGCCAGGTCATGGCCAAGTCCGTCGCGCCGGCCGGGACCTCGCCGCCCGTCGAGCCGGCCAGTTTCGCGCCGGCCGCGGATGGGACGCAGCGCCGTGGCGTGCGCCGCCTGCCGAACGGCGATCTCGTGCCGGCCTGGCGCTATGACGAGGCCATGGCGCGCCTCGAAGCCGAGGGTCGCGTCGACGGTGCTCGATGATGGGGAAAATGGTCGGAGTGGCAGGATTCGAACCTGCGACCCCCGCGTCCCGAACGCGGTGCTCTACCAGACTGAGCCACACTCCGACTTGGAAGGCGCGCTTATAGCTATCCGCCCCGCCCCCGGCAAGCGGCGGATCAATGGGAATTCGCCCTGTTGCAACGCCCGTTTGCCTGCGCTAGGAACCCGCCTCCGCAGGGGTCCTCGAGCCTCTGTGCGCACCGCTCCGCTGGGGAATGGTGTAATGGTAACACAGCGGTTTTTGGTACCGTCATTCTAGGTTCGAGTCCTAGTTCCCCAGCCAAGCGATCTCCTCCCAGATATCGGGGCATTGATCCCTCCGGTCAGGCGGCTTAGCTGCTGGCCAGCAACAGGGAAGGATCGGCCATGACCCGTCGCATCATCATCACCGGAGGCCTCGGCGTGCTGGGGCGCGCGACGGCGGAGGCGGCGGCGGCCAGGGGGTGGCGATCAGCCTTGATTGACTATTCAATCAAGTCGGACGACCCGCCCCCGGGCCAGCTGATCGGCGGCATCGACCTGACGGACGAGGCGCAGGCCCAGCGGGCCGTCGGTGAGGCCGCCGAGACGCTCGGCGGGGTCGACGCCCTGATCAACATCGCGGGCGGCTTCGTGTGGGAGACGGTCGCCGACGGATCAGCCGACACCTGGCGGCGCATGTTCGAGATGAATGTCATGAGCGCGGTCAACGCCTGCCGCGCCGCCCTGCCGGCGCTCAAGTCGGCGGGCGAGGGGCGTATCGTCAACGTGGGAGCGGCCGGAGCCGTAAAGGCCGCCATGGGCATGGGCGCCTACGCCGCCTCGAAGGCGGGCGTCATGCGCCTGACCGAAGCCCTGGCCGAGGAGCTGAAGTCGGACGGGGTGACCGTGAACGCCGTTCTGCCCTCCATCATCGACACCGCCCGCAACCGCGCCGACATGCCGGACGCCGATCCGGCCAAGTGGGTGGCGCCCGCCGACCTGGCCGCCGTGATCCTGTTCCTGGCGTCCGAGGAGGCGAGGGCCGTCACCGGCGCGCTGGTTCCCGTCACCGGCCGGGTCTGAGCCCATGGCGGGGCCGCTCCAGGGCCTGAAGGTGATCGAGATGGCGGGGCTGGGCCCCGTCACCTTCGCGGCGATGCTGCTGGCTGACATGGGCGCCGAGGTGTTGCGGATCGAGCGACCCGGTGAGCCGTCCCCCAGCCCGCGAGATCCCACGCACCGGGGGCGGGCCGGGCGGCTGACCCTGGACCTGAAGCAGCCCGAGGCTGTGGCGCGCTTCAAGGCCCTGGCGGCGCGCGCCGACATCCTGATGGAAGGCTTTCGGCCGGGCGTGATGGAGCGGCTGGGCCTGGGACCGGCGGACCTGTCGGAGCGGCTGATCTACGGGCGCATGACCGGCTGGGGACAGTCGGGCCCCCTCGCCCAGGCCGCGGGCCACGACATCAACTACATCGCCCTGTCCGGCGTGCTGGCGGCCATGGGCGAGCCTGGCGCGCCGCCGCGTCCGCCATTGAACCTGGTGGGCGATTACGGCGGCGGGTCGCTTTACCTGATCCTCGGCGTGCTGGCGGCGCTGTACGAACGTCAGCGGTCAGGCAAGGGGCAGGTCATCGACGCCGCGGTGGTGGACGGGTCGGCGTCCCTCATGGCGCTGTTCTGCTGGATGCAGGCCGACGGGGTAGGGCGGGCCGAGGCGGGCAAGAACCTGCTGGACGGATCGGCGCCCTTCTATGGGACCTACGCCTGTGCCGACGGTCTCCACGTTTCGGTGGGGCCGCTGGAGCCCAAGTTCTGGGCGGTGCTGGCGGAGGCGCTCGAGCTGCCCGCCCATGCGCCCTCGCCGGGCGATGCGAGCCGCTGGCCCGAACTGCGCCGGTTGATGGAAGCGGCCTTCGCCCGGCGCCCGCGCGCGGAGTGGGTGCAGCGTCTGGAAGGGACCGACGCGTGCTTCGCTCCTGTGCTGACGCTGGAGGCGGCGGCGGCGCATCCGCATCTGGCGGGGCGGGAGACGTTCAATCGGAACGGCGGCGTGCTTCAGCCCTCGGCCGCGCCGCGCCTGTCGCGGACGCCAGGCGCCGCCGGGCCGCTGCCTGGCGCGGAGGTAGACGGCATGGTGATCGAGCGGCGCTGGCTGGGCGCCTAGGGCCTGATCTAGTGCGCCTTGCCGGTCGATGCCTGGCCCAGGGCGACCGTGACCGTCGCGCCCGCGCCGCGTCGGCTGTCGATCTGAAGGACGCCCCCCAGATGCTCGACGATGCCGCGGGCGAGGTTCAGGCCCTCCTTGGAGGCCGCGGGGTCGCCGAAGCCGGCGCCGTCGTCCGCCACGAAGAGGCTGAGGTTCTCGCCTTCACCGCGCAGGGTGATGCGCACCTCGCCCCCGTTTCGGCCCTTGAAGGCGTGCTCGACCGCGTTGGAGACCAGTTCGTGCAGCACCAGGGCCAGCGCGGCCGCGTGCGCCTCGCCGACCTGGGCGCCGCGCGTATCCAGCACGAAGCCGACGCCACGGCCCTCGCAGGCCCGCCGCCAGAAGCCCACCGCCTCGGCCAGATAGTCGTCGAAGGGCAGGGGATCGTCCTTGCCCAGCCGGCGGTTGAGCAGCACCAGGGCGGCGACCACGTCCGTCAGCCAGGCCAGGTGGCGGCGGCTTTCCGGGTCGGAAACGCTGCGCAGGCGGATGGCGATGATGGCGTGGAGCAGCTCGAGCGAGCCGAGCAGCCGGTGCTGCAGCTCAGCGAGCCTGAGCTCGGTCTGGATGGCCATGGTACGCCCCGCCCCCGGGAAACTGTGATTTCTCGCAAGAATCCCCGAACCAAACCCATCGTGCAAGCGTTAGGTGTGTCCGTTACCGGACTTAACCGTATTCTGGTATCGGGTCTGCGTGTGCTGCTCCTTCGCCAGGGGTGCAGTCAGTGAGGTTATGCGTATGGCGAAGGTGGGGGAACGCGTGGAACAGGCCTGTGACCTGAAGATCCTGATCGTCGAGGATCAGGCGATCCTGGCCATGGAGCTGGAGCATGTCCTCACGGGCCACGGCTGTGAGGTCATCGGTTGCGCCATGGACCTGCCGGCCAGCCTGACCCTGGCAGAGGGTCAGCGACCCGATCTTGCGCTCGTCGATCTCAACCTTCTTGACGGCCTGACGGGGCCGACCGTGGCCCAGGCGCTGGTGCGCGACCACGGCTGTGCGGTGGTGTTCCTGACCGCCAATCCCGAGCTGATCCCCGAAGGCTTCGCGGGCGCCTTGGGCGTGCTGACCAAGCCCTTCGACGATGCGGCCATCCTGGGCGTTGTGCGCTTTGCCCGCACCTTCATACGTGAGCGGCGGGTGGACCAGCCGCCCCGCCGCTTCCGCATGGCCCCGTGGCTGAAGACCCCGCCAGAGGATTTGCCGAGGCACTAAGACCGAAGCGATCCATATGCGCGGAAGGTGCAGACCTTTCCGAAAGGCCTGGGCGCACGGCCCCCGCACCCTGGGCGGGGCGACGGAGGTTCAGAGTGTCAGTCCCTCGCTAGCCGGCGCCGCTCCGGCCGGGTTCAAATCCAGCTGCATCAGGGTGACGTCCAGCCAACGGCCGAACTTCCAGCCCACCTGCCGGTAGACGCCCGCCAGCTCGAAGCCGAGCGCGCGGTGCAGGCCGATGGAGGCGTCCGAGCTTGCGCTCTGGCTGATGGCGCCGATCAGGTGGCGAAGGCCCGCCACGCGGGCGTGGTCGATCAGGGCCTGTAGCAGCGCGCGCCCGACGCCCCGTCCCTGCGCATCGGCGGCCACGTAGATGGAGACCTCGACCGCATAGCGGTAGGCGGCCCGGGGCCGGAACGGCGACAGATAGGCATAGCCGGCGAAGGCGCCGTCCACCTCGGCCACCAGCCAGGGGAGCCCCTTGTCCTGAACGGCGCGCCAGCGGGCCAGCATGTCCTCGACCGACGGCGGCGTCTCTTCGAAGGTGGCCGTGCCCTCGAGCACTTCGCGCCCATAGAGAGCGGCGACGGCGGGGAAGTCGGCCTCATGCGCCGGGCGAAGGCGCGGGCTCATTGGTCCAACGCCCAGATGGCGAAGGCGTAGTCGTGGGCGATCTCCTTGAGGAAGTCGAAGCGGCCTGACGCGCCGCCGTGGCCGGCCTCCATGTTCATCTTCAGGAGGATGGGATTGCCCGAGGTGCTGGCCGGGCGCAGGCGCGCCACCCACTTGGCCGGCTCCCAGTAGGTCACGCGCGGGTCTGACAGCCCGCCCGTGGCCAGGATGGGCGGATAGGGCTGGGGCCGGATGTTGTCATAGGGGCTGTAGGCGGCGATCCAGTCATAGGCGGCGGGGTCCTCCAGCGGATTGCCCCACTCGGGCCATTCGGGGGGCGTGAGCGGCAGGGAGGCGTCGCTCATGGTGTTCAGCACATCCACGAACGGCACCTGGCCGATGACCGCGCCCCACAGGTCGGGCCGCAGGTTGGCCACCGCGCCCATGAGCAGGCCGCCGGCCGAGCCGCCCATGGCCACGATGCGGCCGGGACGGGTATAGCCCTGCTGGATCAGGTGTTCGGCGCAGGCGATGAAGTCGGTGAAGGTGCGGGCCTTGGTCTGCTTGCGGGCCGCTGTGAACCAGCCCCAGCCCTTGTCGGCGCCGCCGCGGATGTGGGCGATGGCGTAGATGAAGCCGCGGTCCACCAGCGACAGGCGGCTGGTCGAAAAGCCGGCGGGCATGGACAGGCCGTACGAGCCATAGCCGTAGAGCAGCACCGGCGCCGAGCCGTCGACGGGCGTCTCCTTGCGCCGAAGCAGGGAGATTGGCACCCGCGCGCCGTCATCGGCGGTGGCGTAGAGCCGCTCGACCACATAGTCCGCCGGATCATGGCCCGACGGCACCTCCTGCACCTTGCGCAAGGTCCGCTCGCGCGAGGCCATGTCGTAGTCGAAGGTCTGGGTCGGGGTGGACGGCGAGTTGTAGGCGTAGCGGGTCGTCGTCGTGGCGAACTCCGAGGCCCCGATCAGCGACAGGGCGAAGGCCGGCTCGTCCACGGCGATGGCGTGCTCCTGGCCCGCGCGCTCACGGATGACGATGCGGGTGTTGGCGTCGGTGCGCTCCTGCCGGGCCAGGTGATCCCGGGTCAGGTCGAAGGCCTCGATGAAGCGGCCGGGCGTATGCGGGACCAGGTCGCGCCAGTTGGCGCGCTGAGGCGCGTCGGTCGGCGCCGTGACGATCTTGAAATCTATGGCCTCGTCGGCGTTGGTGCGGATGACCCAGCGGTCGCCCCAGTGGTCGGCCTGGTACTGGACGCCTGTCTGGCGCGGTTCCAGCACCTGGGGGGCGGCCTGGGGGTCGGCGGCCGGAATGAAGCGCGCCTCGGACGTCTCGTGATCGCCCGAGCCGATGACTACGAACGCGTCGTCGGCGCTGCGCCCGACGGACAGGAACATGCCGGGGTCAGGCTCCTTGTAGACCTCGGCGATCGGGCCGCCTTCGACCGCGCGGCGCAGGATCTTGTCCCCGCGTCCGTGGTCGTCCCGGTTGATCCAGAACAGGTAGCGGCTGCACGGCGAGAAGGTCAGGGCGCCCGTGGCTGAGCCGATGGTCTCGCCCATCTGTTCGCCGGTCTTGAGGTCGCGCACGACGATCTCGTGAACCTCGGACCCTTGGCTGTCCTCGCTGTAGGCGAACAGGCGGTGGTCAGGACTGTGGGCGGCGGCCGAAACCTCGGAATAGGCCTTGCCCTTGGCCAGTTCGTTGGCGTCCAGCAGCACCTGTTCGGGACCGCCGCCTCGCGGCCGGCGGCAGTGGCGCGGATGCTGGTCGCCGGTCTCGAAGCGGACATAGTATTCCCACGGGCCGTCGGGAGCGGGGACGGAGGAATCGTCCTCCTTGATGCGGCCCTTCATCTCCTCGAACAGCGTCTTCTGGAGTGGCAGGGTGGCGGCCATCATCGCCTCGCGGTAGGCGTTCTCGGCGTCGAGATAGGCCTTGATGTCCGGGCGTATGGCGGCGGGATCGCGCAGAACCGCCTGCCAGTTCTCATCCTTCAGCCAGCGATAGTCGTCCGTGCGCGCGCGGCCCAGCTGTTCGAGGGTCTGGGGGCGTTTCTCGGCGACGGGCGGCTGCGGGCGTTCGGACATGACGATTCCCTTGTTTGGCGGGCGGACCTTGTGGCGGCGGGCGGGGGCCGTCAAATAGCGCAAGGGAGGTTCCCATGTTCCAGGCGCTTGTGGTTTCGGCCGCGCTGCAGACCCAGGCCCCGGCCGAGGCCAGTTTCGTCGAGCGCATGATCGCCGCGACGGTGCAGTTGGATCAGCCGAACGGCGACGAAACACGGACGGTCGGCACGGGATTCCTCATCTATGCGCCCCGCCCGGACGGGACGCCGCGGGTCGTGCTGGTCACGGCGGCCCACGTCTTGGAGCAGATGAGCGGCGATGAGGTACGCATCGGCTGGCGGGGCCAGCTGGCCGGCGGGGCATGGCGCTATGAGCCGGAGTCGATTCCCATCCGGCAGGCGGCTACCGGCCAGAACTATTTTGTGCGCCATCCTCAGCGTGACGTGGCCGTACTCGAGGTGACGGCGCCCTTCGCCTTCGAACGCGCGGCGATTCCCCTGGCCTGGATGGCGGATGAGCGCGGGCTACTGCCCTGGGGGGTCCGGCCCGGCAGTGAGATGGCCACCCTCGGCTTCCCGAGGGGGCTGTCCGCGAACCAGGCGGGTTTTCCGATCCTGAGGACAGGCCACGTGGCCTCGTGGCCGCTGGACCCTGTGGAGGCGTTCCCGACCTTCCTGCTGGACGTGCCGGTCTTTCCGGGCAACTCCGGTGGGCCGGTCTTCGCCAGCACCCCTGCCGGACCGCTGGTGGTGGGGGTGCTGACCAAGACGGTGGAGCTGAATAGCGAGCGGCTGGGCATCGGCGTGGGCATCCACGCCGTCTATGTGCGTGAAGCGATCAGTCTGTTGGACGCGCCGCAGGTCAGCGCGCCAGCGCCGTCCGATCCAGCGACCTGAGCGCGGCTTCGCCCTGGCGCACGGCGCCCAGCCGTCCCGGCGCGGCGTCGAGGAGGTTGCGGGCGTAGACCTCGTAGAGAGCCCGGCGGCGCTCGACCTGCTCGCCCAACCTTTCGGCGGCGCGGACCCCGCGCGCCAGCATCCAGCCGCCCAGGGCGTCGCCCATCAGGTTGAGGAAGGGTACGGCGCCCGCCAGGGCGTCGGCCTGACGATCCGTTCCTTGCGCCTCGAGCAGCCAGGCCGCGCCGGTCTCGACCGCGTCGAGGGCGGCGAACAGGGCAGGGTCGGCCCAGCCCGTCAGATCAGCTCGCGCTTCGGCCAGCAGATCGCGCAGGGCCTCGCCGCCGTCGCCGGCCAGCTTGCGGCCGATCAGGTCCAGGGCCTGGACGCCGTTCGTGCCCTCATAAATCGGCGCGATCCGGGCGTCGCGATAATGCTGGGCCGCGCCGGTTTCTTCGATGAAGCCCATGCCGCCATGCACTTGCAGAGCTTGCGACGCGACCTCGACGCCCATGTCGGTGGACCACGCCTTGGCCACCGGAGTCAGCAGCGCCTGTCGCGCCGCCCAGCGGGGCCGCTCAGCCTCAGGCCCGGAACGCGCCAGGTCGCCGGCCACGGCGCAGGACAGGCAGATGCCCCTGGCCGCCTCGATACGGGCGCGGCCCACCGCCAGCATGCGGCGCACGTCGGGATGGTCCAGGATGGGGGCGTCGGCTTCGCCGCTCCAGGCGGACCGGCCCTGGCGGCGGTCCTCGGCGTAGGCGACGGCGCCCTGGAGCGCGCGTTCGGCGATGGCCACGCCTTCGACGCCCACGGCCAGGCGCGCGGCGTTCATCATCACGAACATGTGGGCCAAGCCCTTGTTGGGCTCGCCGACCAGCTCGGCCTCGGCGCCCTCATAGGCCATGACGCAGGTGGGCGAGGCGTGGATGCCCAGCTTGTGCTCGACGCTGACGGGGTGAAAGGCGTTGCGCTCGCCCAGCGAGCCGTCGGAGTTCAGCAGATACTTGGGCGCCAGGAACAGGCTGATGCCTTTGGGGCCGGGCGGGGCGTCGGGCAGACGCGCCAGCACCATATGGACGATGTTGGGCGTCATGTCGTGATCGCCCCAGGTGATGAAAATCTTCTGGCCGGTCAGCCGGTAGCGGCCATCGCCGATCGGCTCCGCGGTGGTGCGGATTTGGCCGAGATCCGTGCCGGCCTGTGGCTCGGTCAGGACCATGGCGCCGGTCCATTCACCCGAGACCAGCTTGGGCAGATAGACGCCCTTCTGCGCCTCCGAGCCGACGGTTTCCAGGGCCTCGATGGCCGCCAGAGACAGCATGGGACAGAGCCCGAAGGCCATGTTGGCGGCGTGAAAGGTCTCGAAACAGGCCTGCTCCAGAGCCTTGGGCAGGCCCTGGCCGCCCCATTCGGTGGAGGCCGCCAGACCCATCCAGCCGCCTTCGATGAAACGGTCATAGGCGTTCTTGAAGCCCGGCGCGGGGGTGACGTCCTTGCCGTCGCAGCGGGCGCCGGTCTGGTCCCCCGTCCGGTTCAGCGCGGCCAGCACCTCGTCAGCGGTCTGACCGGCCGCCTCTATGACGGCGGCGGCGAGATCGCCGTCCAGATCGGGCCACGCCCCTGTCTCGATCAGTCGCTCCCCCCCGGCGATGTGCAGGAAGGAAAAGGTCAGGTCTTCGATGGGCGCGCGAAAGGTCATGCCGACCTGATTGAGCGAAGGCGCGGGGCTTAGCAAGGCGCCGCTAGGTCAGCCTAGGCGGTGAATTTTACGCTCTCGTGGAGCGTTCGAGCGGGCCGTGATGGACCGCCTCGATGTTGTCGCCGTCCGGGTCGAAGGCGCGGAGAACTTCCATGGGCCCTCCATCGGCCGGGGTTCGAAACGCGCCGAGGTCCGGAACGGTCGCAAGGGCGCTTGGCGTTGCCCGCACCTTGGGTCAGACTTGCCGCCGAAGGAGCAGGAGGAGGACGCCATGGCCCGGCCCGATGAGGTGAACGGACGCTATTCGGCGGTGTCGTTGACTCTGCACTGGCTGATCGCGGCGCTGGTGGTAGGTCAGGTGCTGCTGATCATGGCGCATGACGGCGTAAGCGGCAGCGATCCAGACCCGTGGATGCCGCTGCACAAGGCGAACGGCATAATGATCCTGTTGCTGACCGTTGTGCGGATCGGCTGGCGGCTGGCGCACCCGGCCATACCCCTGCCTGACCATCTGCCCCGCTGGCAGAAGCTGATCGCGCGGGGCACTCATGTGGGCTTCTACCTTGTGCTAATCGCCATGCCGCTAGGGGGCTGGCTGGCCATGTCCTTCTTCGGGCGGCCCATCGACATGTACGGTATCTTTGATTGGCCGACTTTGCCGGTCGAGACGTCGCGCGACGCCGGCCGCAGCGTGATCGACCTGCACGAGATGCTGGCCAAGGCGCTGTACGTGCTGATCGCGGCCCACGTGGCCGGCGCGCTGAAGCATCACTTCATCAACAAGGATAACGTCGCCCGGCGCATGCTGCCCTTTCTGCCGCGCCGTCCATGAGCGATGTGGCGCGGGCCGCCGAGGCCCTGAGGGCCGGACGGCTGGTCATCCTGCCCACCGAGACGGTCTATGGACTGGCCGCCGACGCGGGAAACGCCGAGGCCGTGGCGATGATCTACGAAGCCAAGGGAAGGCCCAGCTTCAATCCACTGATCGCGCACGTCTTTGATGTTGTGGAGGCGCGGCGCGTCGCGGCGTTCGATGAGCGGGCTGAACGGCTGGCCGAGGCCTTCTGGCCGGGGCCGCTGACCCTGGTGCTGCCGGTGCGAACGGACGGAGGCGTCTGTGATCTGGCGCGGGCCGGGCTGGATACGGTGGCCGTTCGCGTCCCCGCCCACCCGGTCGCGCGACAGGTGCTGGAGGCGTTCGGAGGGCCGATCGTCGCGCCGTCGGCCAACCGCTCAGGACGGCCCAGTCCCACGACCTTCGCCGACGCCTTGGCCGAGACCGGCTTGGCTGCCGCCGCAGCGCTGGACGGCGGTCCGTGCGAGGTGGGGTTGGAATCGACGGTGGTCAGCCTCCTGGACCGGCCCCGGCTGCTGAGACCCGGTGCGGTGACGCGGGATCAGATCGAGGGCCTGATCGGCCCCCTCTCTGAGGCTGAAGCGGACGCAAGACGCTCGCCGGGGCGTCTTGCCGCCCACTACGCGCCGGATGCCCCGGTGCGCATCAATGTTGAGCGCCCGGCTGTGGACGAAGCTTTCATCGCTTTTGGCGACACCCCGGTGGCGACGCCGTTCAACCTCAGCCCATCGGGCGACCTCAAGGAGGCGGCGGCGCGCCTGTTCACCCTGCTTCGCCAAGCGGACGCCACGCGTCCCGCCTGCATTGCGGTGGCGCCTGTGCCTGATGAGGGATTAGGGGAGGCCATCAACGACCGCCTGCGCCGGGCCGCCGGCGCGGTGGGGTAGGCGAGGGCGAATGACGCCGCAGGCCTATGACGCCCTCAAACGCACGGCCCGCCGCGTGGCGCGGGCGGACGAGGCGGACGACCTGGTGCAGACGGCGCTGGAGATCGCATTGGCGCGGGGGCGTGATCCCGCCGACGCCGCCAATCTGTCGTGGCTGAAGGGCGTCGTGCGCGTTCAGGCCAGGGCAACAGGCCGTGCGGCCGGGCGCAGGCGTGCGGGGGAAGCCGAAGCCGCGGCCCTGACCCCCGAGCAGGCGCAACCCGGGCCGGACCTGGCCAAGCCCGCGCCGCTGCTGGAAGGCTTGCCGCCTGCGTTGCGAAGGACGGCGGTGCTGGCCCTGTCGGGGTTCACCCGGGACGAGCTGCGCCACGTGCTGGGAATCAGCGACGCGGCCCTGCGTCGCCGGCTGTCGGACTTGCGCCTGCGTCTGGACGGCGAGTCGCCTCCCGAGCCGGAGCCGTCGGACCTGCAGCTTGGCCGCCTGCGCCAGGCGCTGCTGAAGCCGGTGAAGCATCAGGGCGGGCTGGGCGCCCACGACCCTGACGGACACCTTTTCGCGGTCGTGCTCACAAATCAGCGCCGCCGAACCACCAGGGACGCCGCCAACAGAGGAGATACGGCATGATCCCCAATCCACGCGTCGGCGCGGTGGTCTTCATGGTGAAGGACATCGAGCGCAGCCACGCCTTTTATCGCGACGCCTTCGGCCTCAACCTGGAACGCCTGCCGGGCGAGGACGGCGGAACCTGGCTGATGGGCAAGGCCGGCGAAATCAGCGTCATCTGCTTCGAGGGTGAGGCCCAGCCGGGCCAGTCGCCCATCGTGGTGTTCGAGTTGCAGGACGGCGGCATCGACTCCGTCGCCGAGGCCCTGGCCGGAAAGGGGGTGCAGGTGGTCACGCCCGTGAGCGAAGCCCCGGGCGGCTTTTCCTTTGATTTCGCGGATCCTGACGGCCACGTCTGGAGCTGCTGGCAGTCCCAGGAAAAGCCGCGCTAACGCTCGGAAATGATGCATCCCGGCCCGGCCGATTGCACAGAGGATCTGCGGGGACCAGTCGGCCGACGCCACCGCGGGGGGCGGAAAGGCGGTCCGGCAAGGGCGGGGCGCGAGGTCGCCAGGATGATGCACGCGCCCCAAACCTTTCCGGGCCGGGATGCGTGCCTATTCGGCCAAGCTGACGCGCCCGCCGCAACCCGATTGCGCCGGATGGGCCGGAGGGGGCGGCGGAGCGGTGGAAACGCCGCCCAGAGGTGGCGCAGCGCCGCTGAAAGTCGTAACTCGTCGCCGCCGAAAGAGGAGCTCGCCCCTTGCCCGACGCATTTCACGCCCGCATCACCGCCGAACTGGCCGATATCGACGCGCAAGGGCTCACCAAGCCGGAGCGTGTGATCCAGTCTCGCCAGGGTCCCGAAATCCAGGTGGGCGGCCGGCGCGTGCTGAACTTCTGCGCCAACAACTATCTCGGCCTGGCGGGGGACGAGCGTGTCGTGCAGGCGGGGATCGCCGCCCAGGAACGCTGGGGCGCCGGCACCGCGTCGGTCCGCTTCATCTGCGGCACGCTGGAGATCCACAAGGAGCTGGAGCACGCCATCGCCGATTATCTCGGCTTTGAGGACACGATCCTGTTCGCCGCCGCCTTCGACGCCAACGGCGGCATCTTCGAGCCCCTGTTCGGGGCCGAGGACGCCATCGTCTCGGACAGCCTGAACCACGCCTCGATCATCGACGGCGTCCGGCTGTGCAAGGCCAAGCGCTATCGCTTCGCCAACTCGGACATGGCCGACCTGGAGGCCCAGCTGAAGCAGGCCCGGGCCGACGGCGCGCGCGACATCATCATCGCCACCGACGGCGCCTTCTCCATGGACGGCTACATCGCCAAGCTGGGCGAGGTCCGCGCCCTGGCCGACAAGTATGACGCGCTGATCATGGTGGACGACTGCCACGCCACGGGCTTCCTGGGTCCGCAAGGCAAGGGCTCGTTCGCTCACTGTGGGGTCAAGGTCGACTTCGTCACCGGCACCTTCGGCAAGGCGCTGGGCGGGGCCATGGGCGGCTTCATCTGCGCCACGAAGGATGTGGTGGCCCTGCTGAAACAGCGGGCGCGACCCTACCTGTTCTCGAACGCCCTGGCGCCGGCGGTCTGCGGCTCGTCCATGGAGGCGATCCGCATCGCTTCGGGCGAGGAGGGCGACAAGCTGCGCAGCCAGCTCTTCGCCAACGCCGAACGCTTCCGCGGCAAGATGGCCGAGGCGGGCTTCAACCTGCTGCCGGGCGAGCACCCCATCATCCCGGTCATGCTGGGCGACGCCAAGCTGGCCCAGGACATGGCCGCGCGGATGCTGGAGCTGGGCGTCTATGTGATCGGCTTCTCCTTCCCGGTCGTACCCCGGGGCGCCGCGCGCATCCGCACCCAGATGTCGGCGGCCCACACCTTTGACCAGATCGATGAGGCCGTTGAGGCGTTCATCAAGGCCGGACTGGAACTCGGCGTGATCTAATGAAGGCGCTGAAACGCTTCGCAGGCTCTTTCGTCGCTTATGACGAGTCCAACGCGGCGTTCCTTGAGCGTTTGGCGGCGAAAGATTGGGCCGCCATCGGAGTCTATCGCTGGAACGGGCGATATAAAGGCCACCTTATTGGGCGGTTCGGCTCTCGCGCAGAGGCTGAACGTGCGACTTATTCCGCGTTCGCCGATCCGCCTTGGCCGAGGCGTTACGAAATGCCGGTGAGAGAACTATTGAACCGGCAAGCGCACTTTGAAGTGCTGTCGAGCGTAGGATTGGGATGAAGCAATGACCGACACCATGAAGGCCCTGGCCAAGACCAAGCCCGCCGAGGGGCTGGACCTGATCGAAGCGCCCGTGCCGACCCCGGGGCCCGAGGATGTGCTGATCAAGGTCAAGAAGACCGCCGTCTGCGGCACTGACATCCACATCTGGAACTGGGACGAGTGGTCCCAGAAGAACGTGCCGGTGCCCATGATCACCGGCCATGAGTTCTCCGGCGAGATCGTGCAGATCGGCAAGGACGTGGATCGCCGCCTGAAGGTCGGTCAGCGCGTCTCGGCCGAGGGCCACGTCATCGACCTGAACTCTGAAGCCGCCCGGGCCGGGCACTTCCACCTGGACCCCGACACGCGCGGCATCGGCGTGAACCGCCAGGGCGCCTTCGCCGAGTATGTAGTGGCCCCGGCCTTCAACGTGATCGAGCTGCCCGACGATGTGCCCTACGAGATCGGGGCCATCCTCGATCCCTTCGGCAACGCCGTGCACACGGCCCAGCAGTTCGACCTGCTGGGCGAGGACGTGCTGGTCACCGGCGCCGGGCCCATCGGCATCATGGCCGCGGCCGTGGCGCGCCACGCCGGCGCGCGCACCGTGGTCCTGACGGATATCAACGACTTCCGGCTGGAGCTGGCCCAGAAGGTCGCTCCGGGCGTCCGCACTGTGAACACGGCGAAGGAAGACCTGCACGACGTCATGAAGGAGCAGGGCCTGAAGGTGGGCTTCGACGTGGCGCTGGAGATGTCGGGGTCGCCCATCGCCTTCAACCAGTGCGTGGACACACTGATCATGGGGGGCGGCATGGCGCTGCTGGGCATTCCGGCCCGGCCCATGGAGACCGACTGGGGCAAGATCATCCTCAAGGCCCTGACCATCAAGGGCGTCTACGGCCGCGAGATGTTCACCACCTGGCGCAAGATGCTGGGCCTGCTGAAGGCGGGGCTGGATCTGCAGCCCCTGATCACCCACAAGATGGCCTTCACCGACTATCGCCAGGGCTTCGAGGCCATGAAGTCGGGCAAGTCGGGCAAGGTGGTCCTGGACTGGACGAACGCGGCCTGATCCTGCCTTACGGCCAGGCCTGCGCAACCGACAGGCTTCCGGCCGGGAGCGGCCTCAGAAGTTCGGCCTGGGACCTGGACAGATACAGCCAGTCCGGGCCCTGGGCGGTCGGCAGCACGACGATCTGGCGGTCGTGATAGGGCGCCACGTCGGGACCGGGGGACGTGGTCAGCATGGTGAAGCTCTCGCCGCGGACCAGGCCTGCGATCCAGAAGGTCTCTTCGCCGTTCATCGAGAACAGCCACTTCGTCTTGCGCTTTTCACCGGCGGGCGGAGCCGTGAACTCATAAAAGCCGGCCGCGGGGATCAGGCAGCGGCGGCTGCCCTCGAACGAGCGTCCCTCGGAGCGGAAGTTGAACACCGGCCGCCCCTGGGGCGACTTCCAGGCCCACGGCCGCATGACCAGCGCCGCGCCTTCTGGCGCGTTCAGCAGGACCGGCGCGCGATCACCGATCCTGACCTCCATGGCCTCAGGCAGGTTCGGCTTGCCTTCCGGATAGATCAGGCCGCCCCGGAACAGATCGGCGATGTTGTCCCGAGGCGGCTTGAAGACGTAGTTGTTGCACACGCTGGCGCTCTCCCGAACGGGGGAGGCGAGGCTACATCAGCCGAGGCGCAGCGTCAGGCCGCTTGAGTCTTCGAGCCCGTGGCGCGGAAGACGATGACCGCGAAGATCACCATCGATAGGGCCACGATGATGCCGGACACCCCCAGGATCGGCGCGGCCTGCGTGTGGCCCGAGAGGTAGAGCGCAAGGCTCGCCACCATCACGATCACACCCAGCACATTGATCCAGAAATGGGCCGCCGCCAGCTTGGTCGCCGCCGCCACCGGAAAGGCGCGGTAGAACAGGCCGTAAAGCAGCATCGACACCCAGCCCAGAAGGTTGATGTGCGCGTGCACCGGCGACAGGGTGAAGTCCCCCGCCTTGCCCATCCAGACGCCCAGCGTCATGCCGATCAGCGCGGCGATGACGCCCAGGCGGAAGAACCAGTTCGATATAGTCATTTGCGAAAGCCCCCCTCCGGCCGAACGGAGGTTGCTCGCCTGTCCGTGTGCGGTCAAGCCTGGGCGGCGGGGGGCGACAGAACCTTGATCAGAGCCCGTTCGAAAGCTTTAGCGTCAGGGCCGGGCAGGCTGTTCGGCAGTTCGCCCGACTCGAACAGTTCGAACACCCGCGGGTGGACATAGGAGCTTCGGCAGACGGTCGGCGTATTGCCGAGCAGGCCCGAGACGGCCTTTACGCACACCGTGACCTTCCGCTTTGCGTCGGTGGGCGATGTGGGCGCTTCCATCTCACGCAGGGCCCGCGCCGCCGAGACCGTGCCGGCCCAGGTGCGAAAGTCCTTGGCGGAGAACTCTTCGCCCATCGCCTTGCGGATGTAGGCGTTGACATCGTCCGAGGTGACAGGAACGAGGACGCCTTCCTCGTCGCGGTACTTGAAGACCTGCTGACCCGGTAGTTCCTGAAGGGCGCGGAGCAGCCGGGCCAGACGGCGGTCGCGCACGGAGATCTCGTGCGCCTTGCCGCTCTTGCCGCGGAAGTGGAAGCGCAGGGCGGCGCCGTCCACTTCGATGTGGCGCTTGTGCAGGGTGGTCAGGCCATAGCTGCGGTTCTGCCGCGCGTACGCCTTGTTGCCGACGCGGATGAGCGTGATCTCGAGCAGTCGCACGGTGGTGGCCAGCACCTTGTCCCGAGTGACGCCACGCCGGGCAAGATCCGTCTCGACCTGACGGCGGAGGCGGGGCAGGGCGCGGGCGAAGTCGGCCATGCGGCTGAACTTGTCCTCGGCCCGGTGGCTGCTCCAGGCGTCATGGTAGCGGTACTGCTTGCGGCCCTTCTGGTCGCGGCCGGTCGCCTGGATGTGGCCGTTGGCTCGCGGGCAGATCCAGACGTCGGTCCAGGCCGGCGGAATGGCGAGGGACCGGATGCGCGCGAGGGTCTTTTCGTCGGTGACGCGGGCGCCGTTGGCGTCGATGTAGGCGAAACCCTTGCCCGCCCGTCGGCGGCGGATGCCTGACCCCTCGTCCGTGCACCAGGTCAGCCCCGGCGGCGCGGGCAGCGGCGCCTGGGTCTGGGCAAGTGGCGCGGCGCCGTCGGCCATGGACGAACTCCAACAGGGATGGAGCCGATCAACGGGGGGAAATGACGCCGGTTCCGTCGCTTGACCCGGCTGCGGCGGCAGGCCACGCAAGGCGCCATGAACTACCGCCACGCCTATCATGCCGGAAACTTCGCCGATCTGGTCAAGCACGCGGTGCTGCTGGATCTGCTGGCGCGCCTACAGGGCGCGCCAGCGCCCCTGAAGGTGATCGACACTCACGCCGGGGCGGGCCTGTATCGGCTGGACGATCCGCGCGCGGTGCGTTCGAAGGAGGCTGAAGCAGGCGTAACGCGGCTGATGGCCGAAGGCGCGTCTGACGCGCTGATCTCCTTGGCCGAAGCGGTGCGGAGTTTCAATGAAGGGGAGACGGTGGCGGTCTATCCGGGCTCTCCGGCGCTCATCGCCTCGCGGCTGCGATCCCAGGACGGTTATCTCGGGCTGGAGATGAACCCGGAGGTGCAGCCCCTGCTGGACGAGGCGTTGAAGCCCTGGTCGAGGGCTACGTCGCGGCTGGCCGACGGCTATGAGACCGCGCCGGTGGAGGCTGCTGGAACAGAGGGGCGGGCCTTCATACTGATCGATCCCCCGTATGAGCGATCCGATGACTATGCACGGGCAGCGGCCTGCGTCGCGCAGGTGCTGAAGGTGCGGCCGCAGGCCAGCCTGGCGATCTGGACCCCCCTGAAAGATCTCGAGACCTTTGACGGTTTCATGCGGCGGCTGCAGGCGGCGCGGGTGCGGGCTCTCGCGGTCGAGGCGCGGCTGAAACCCCTGACTGACCCGATGAAGATGAACGGCTGCGCCATGGTGCTGATCAATCCGCCCGAGGGGGCGCCGCGACAGGCGCTGCGCATCGCCGAGGCGGTGGTGGCGGCGCTGGGCGGGCCCGCCGGCATGGCCAAGGGCTGGAGCGTCTAAACCGAAATCGGTTGAGTTGGACGCAGTCCCGCGAGGCTCAGATTTCGATCCAGAGTCGAAGCGAAAGCCTGATTCACGGCAGCGCGGGGACGGCGAAGCGACGCCACCTTGGCCGATCAGGTTCTAGCGGCGAGCCAGGCCGATCACGATGGGTCGATGGTCCGACCCGGTGGGCGCGCCGAGGCTGCGGCGAGTCACCGCCAGCTCCTGGGAGACCAGGGCGTTGTCGATGCTGATGCGCAGCGGCGCGGGCAAGGGCGCGGGCCAGGTGCCCCAGACGGCGGGCGCGACGGTCAGGCCGGTTTCTGATTCGAGGCTGCTCAGCACGCGTCCATGGGGCACGGCGTTGAAGTCGCCCACCAGAACCAGCGGACCCTCCACGGCCTCGATCCGGCGCGCCAGCTGGCGACTCTGCCAGATCTGGCCCCCATGCATGACGAAGGGCCACGGGCGGGTGAGGTGCGCGCCCAGGACCGTCACGGGGCCGGAGGGAAGATCGATCACCGCGCCGACGACCGACAGGCCGTCGGAAGGCCCGCGGAGGGGGCGCATCGGGTGGCGGGAGGCGATCAGCGACCGCGCCGCGCCGCTGGGCCGGTCCACGCGCGGGATCGATACACGGTGAGGATAGCCTGCGAGCAGCTGATCCAGCTGCTCGGCCTGGGCGTCGCCCAGCTCAATCAGCACAACGATGTCGGCGTCGGCCGCCTGCACCGAGGCCTGGGCCGCCGCCGTATCCTCATTCCGCGCCCAGAGGTTGGCCATGTAGACCGTGAAGTCCGCCGGCCTGTCCGAGATATCGCCGCGCCAAGCGGGCAGCAGGGCCGTGGTCAACAGACCGACGGCGACGGTCGCCAGCACCAGGGGCGCGGCCGCCCGACGCCAGAGCGCCAGCAGAAGCACGACGCCCGATCCCGCCAGCAGCGGCATGGCCAGAATGTCGGCCAGCATTTCGAGGCGGCCCAGAGCCCTGAGATGCGCCGCCAGCCCGATGGCCGCGAGGGTCAGGGCGGCCAGGGTCAGGACCAGGCCGAACAGCAGGGAGGGGAGCGAACGAGAACGCATGCGGCTTGCTCTGGGCGGCCTTTGCGGGGTCAATGGAGCGGGAACGGTGGACGGCGCGTTAAGCTCGGCGTCAAGCCTGACTGTGGGAGCCCTGCATGGCCGCGCGATCGATCCAGGAGCTGGAAGCGGTCTGGAAAAACCTGGAGGGCGTCAAGCGCATGTCCGACCGAGTGGTCGGCGTCGGCCCGTTTGGCATCGGCCTGGACGGCCTTCTGACATGGGTGCCGTGGGCGGGCGATCTCTATACGGTCGGCATGGGGGGCTGGCTTTTGACTCAGTCCGTCAGGGCCAAGGCGGCCCCGGCCACCGTCCTGCGCATGGCGGCCTACCTCGCTGCGGACACCGCCACGGCGGTGGTGCCGTTCCTTGGCGCAGTGGTCGACACACTGTTCCCCGGACACCTGATGGCGGCCAAGGCGCTGCAAAAGGACATCGAGTCCACCCACTGGGTCGAGATGAGCGAACGTGATGCGCGCGATCGAGGTCTGTTCGAGCAGCATAGCCATGAAGCGAGGGCGCAGAAGAAGCGCCGGGTCGTCTATCTGGGCGGCTGACCTTTTCGCCGCGATGCAACATGGCGTGCCCGCCCGCGTTCGGCTAAACCCCGCCGCATAGCCAGACGGAGCATTCCATGACCTCGACACGGTGGGTGTACGGATTCGGCGGCGGCGGCGCGGACGGCGACGCCTCGATGAAGAACCTGCTGGGCGGCAAGGGCGCGAACCTCGCCGAGATGTCGTCGCTGGGCCTGCCCGTCCCGCCGGGCTTCACCATCACCACCGAGGCCTGCAACCGCTACTATGCCGACGGCCGCCAGTATCCCGCCGACCTGGCGGAACAGGTGCGCGCCGCCATGGCCGAGGTGGAGAAGGTCACCGACAAGCGCTTCGGCGACCCCGCGAATCCGCTGCTGGTTTCCGTGCGCTCAGGCGCGCGCGCGTCCATGCCCGGCATGATGGATACGGTTCTGAACCTGGGGCTGAACGACCAAACGGTCGAGGGCCTGGCCAGCCTTTCCGGCGACCGCCGCTTCGCCTTCGACAGCTATCGCCGCTTCATCCAGATGTACTCGAACGTGGTCCTGGGTCTGAGCCACGATCTGTTTGAGGAGATACTCGACGATCACAAGGAACGCCTGGGCGTTGAGCTGGACACCGAGCTGGAGGCCGGCGACTGGGAGCGCGTGGTCGCCGCCTTCAAACAGGCTGTGGAGCAGGCGCAGGGCGAGCCTTTCCCCCAGGAGGCTGAGGCGCAGCTGTGGGGCGCCATCGGCGCCGTCTTCGCCAGCTGGATGAACGAGCGGGCCAAGTTCTACCGGCGCATGCACGACATTCCCGAGAGCTGGGGCACCGCCGTGAACGTCCAGTCCATGGTGTTCGGCAACATGGGCGAGACCTCGGCCACGGGCGTCGCCTTCACGCGCAATCCCTCGACCGGGGAGGCGCGGCTTTACGGCGAGTTTCTGATCAACGCGCAGGGCGAGGACGTGGTCGCCGGGATCCGCACGCCCCAGGCCCTGACCCGCGCGGGCCGTGAAGAGATGGGCGACTCGGAGCCCTCCATGGAGGAGGCGCTGCCCAAGGTCTTTGGCCAGTTCGTCGAGACGGTCGAAACGCTGGAACGGCACTACCGCGACATGCAGGACGTGGAGTTCACGGTCGAGCGCGGACGACTCTGGATGCTGCAGACCCGCAACGGCAAGCGCACCGCCAAGGCGGCGCTGAAGATCGCGGTGGACATGGCGCGTGAGGGCCTCATCAGCGAGGACGAGGCGGTCATGCGGGTCGAGCCTCAGGCGCTGGATCAACTGCTGCATCCCATGCTCGATCCCACGGCGCCGCGCGACGTGATCGCCAAGGGTCTGCCCGCATCGCCGGGCGCGGCCACGGGCCAGGTGGTGTTCGACTCCGACGAGGCCGAGCGGCTGGGCAAGCTCGGCACGCCGGTGATCCTGGTGCGCGAGGAGACCAGCCCTGAGGACATTCACGGCATGCATGCGGCCCGCGGCATCGTCACCGCGCGCGGCGGCATGACCAGCCACGCGGCCGTAGTGGCGCGCGGCATGGGCCGCCCCTGCGTATCGGGCGCCGGCGGGGTTCACATTGATCTGGCCACCGGCCTGTTCAAGGCGGGCGGTCGCGAAGTGAAGGCCGGAGAGACCATCACCATCGACGGCTCGTCCGGCGAGGTCATGGCCGGCGCCGTCCCGACCATCGAGCCCGAGATGAGCGGCGACTTCGCCACCCTGATGGGCTGGGCCGACCGAGCCCGGCGGCTGCGCGTGCGCGCCAACGCCGAGACGCCCCTGGACGCCCGAACGGCGCGCGGTTTCGGCGCCGAGGGCATCGGCCTGTGCCGCACCGAGCACATGTTCTTCGAGGACAGCCGCATCGCCGCCGTGCGCGAGATGATCCTGGCCGACGACGAGGCGGGGCGGCGCGCGGCCCTGGCCAAGATCGAACCCTTCCAGAAGGGCGACTTCACCGAGCTGTTCGAGATCATGGCCGGCCTGCCGGTCACCATCCGTCTGCTGGACCCGCCGCTGCACGAGTTCCTGCCGCACGGCGACGCCGAAATCGAGGCGTTGGCGAGGGCGTCAGGCCTGGACGCCGCCAAGCTGAAGCGGCGCGCGCGCGACCTGGCCGAAAGCAATCCCATGCTGGGCCATCGCGGCTGCCGCCTGGGCGTGGCCTATCCCGAAATCTACGAGATGCAGGTGCGCGCCATCCTGGAAGCGGCGATTGAGGTGAAGGGCCGCACGGGCGATGCACCCTTGGTGGAGATCATGCACCCCCTGGTCGGCGCCGGGCGCGAGATGAAGTTCCTGCGCGAGCTGACCGACCGCACCGCCGAAGATGTGTTCGCCCAAGCCGGCGACCGCGTCGATTATTTGGTCGGGGCGATGATCGAGCTGCCCCGGGCCGCCATTCGGGCCGGCGACCTGGCCGAGGCGGGCGCCGAGTTCTTCAGCTTCGGCACCAACGACCTGACCCAGACGACCTTCGGCATCAGCCGCGACGACGCCGGGCGCTTCCTCGGCGCCTACTTGGACGCCGGGGTCTACGAGAATGATCCCTTCGTGCGTCTGGACCAGGAAGGCGTGGGCGAACTGGTGCGCATGGGCGTGGAGCGCGCCCGGGCCACGAAGCCCGGGATCAAGATGGGCATCTGCGGCGAGCACGGCGGCGACCCGTCGTCCATCGGCTTCTGCGAGATCGTCGGGCTGGACTACGTCTCCTGCTCGCCCTATCGCACGCCCATCGCCCGGCTGGCGGCGGCGCAGGCCGCGCTCGGCGGGGCCGAGAAGGACCGCTAGAAAAGTACGCCGGGGTTCATCAGGCGTCGGGGATCGAGCGCGGCGCGGACGGCGCGTTGCAGGTCCAGTTCGACCGGATCCTTGTATCGGGCGGCCTCGGCCGTTTTCAGGCGTCCCAGCCCATGCTCGGCGCTGATGGAGCCGCTCAGCTGATCGGCGATGTCGTGGATGCGGCGCGAGCCCTCTTCGCGCGCCGCCTCGAAGGCGGCCCGGTCGCCGCCACTGGGCATGAGCACGTCGAAGTGGATGTTGCCGTCGCCGACATGGCCGAAGGCGCTGACCCGCGCGCCCGTGCAGGTGGATTCGGCCGCCGCCGTAGCCTGGTCGATGAAGGCGGCCACCTGGGACACGGGCACGGACACGTCGTGCTTCCAGCCAGGACCTTCGGGTTTTTGTCCCGCCGACTGCTCCTCGCGCAGGCGCCAGAAGGCGGCGGCCTGGGCGGCGTTCTGGGCGATGGCGGCGTCAAGGATCAGGCGCTCAGACAGGGCGCGCTCAAGCACGCGGGGAAGGGCCGCCTCCGCCGCGCCGGGCTCTCCCGAAGCCAGTTCCAGAAGGACGTACCAGGGGGAGGGCCGGTCCAGCGGCTCGCGCGTGTCGGGGATGTGCTGCAGCACGAGCTCGATGCCGATGCGCTTCATCAGCTCGAAGGCGTCGACGCCGCCGCCCGTCTCAGACTTGGCGAGGGCCAAAAGCCGGATGGCCGCCTCAGGGTCGTTCAGGCCGACCATCGCCGTGGCCCGGCTGCGCATTACCGGAAACAGCTTGAGGGTGGCGGCCGTCACGACACCGAGCGTGCCCTCCGCGCCGATGAACAGCTGCTTGAGGTCATAGCCGGTGTTGTTCTTGCGCAGGGCCCTCAGCCCCTTGAACACGCGCCCGTCCGGCAACACCGCCTCGATGCCCAGCACCAGATCGCGCATGACGCCATAGCGCAGCACCGCCGTGCCGCCGGCATTGGTCGAGATGACTCCGCCGACGGTGGCCGTTCCCTCGGCCGCAAGGGACAGGGGAAACAGTCGCTCTACCTCCGCCGCCGCCTGCTGCGCCTGGAGCAGGGTCACGCCTGACTCCACCGTCAGGGCGTCGTCCAGCGGCGACACCTGGCGCACGGCCGTCAACCGTTCTGTGGACAGAAGCACTTCGCCCAGGGGGATCTGGCCGCCGACGAGCCCCGTGTTCCCGCCCTGGGTCGTGATCGGCAGGCCCAGTTCCGCGCATGCCCTGACGCACGCCGACACCTCGGCCGTGTTGCGCGGCAGCAGCATGATCGGCGTCTCGCCCCGCCAGCGCCCGCGCCATTCGGACAGGCGCGGGGCGATGCGGTCCGCGTCCTCGGTCCAGACGGCCTCGGGCAGGACGGCCTTGAGGGCCGCGATGGGGGAGGGGCGCTCCATCGTGCGACGATAGCCACAGCCGCGGCGCTGCGATAGGCGAGGGCATGCATCAAGCCCGGCCCATCCCCTGCGTCGGCGTCGTCTGCTTTCGCGGCGACGAGGTGCTGCTGATCCGAAGAGGCTCGCCCCCACGCCTGGGCGAGTGGAGCCTGCCGGGCGGGCGAATCGAGCCGGACGAACGGCTGCATGACGCGGCCCTGCGCGAACTGCGTGAGGAGACCGGCGTCGATGCCGAAATCGTGGGGCTGGTCGATGTGGTCGATGGCCTCTTCCCGCCGCGACACTACGTCCTGATCGACTACGCCGCGCGCTGGCTCGCGGGTGAGCCGCGTCCTGGCGACGATGCGGCCGAAGCCCGGTTCTTCCCCCTAGATGCGGCGCTGAAAGCCGTGGCCTGGGCTGAAACACGGCGGGTTATCCGCGCCGCGGGCCAGCTGCTGAAATCGGCATAAGGCCGTCCGGTTTCGCTGGCGGGCCTCGTATGGCCGCGCTAGCCTGTCAGGTGACTTCCCGGCTTGGAGACTTCGATGAGCTATTTCGGCATCGCCATTCTGGTCCTGGCGCTGATCGTGGTCTTTTCGACCATCAAGATCGTGCCGCAGGGCCGTGAATTCACGGTGGAACGCTTCGGCAAGTACACACGCACCCTGACGCCCGGCATCCATTTCCTGACGCCCTTCATCGAGCGCATCGGCCGGCGCATGAACATGATGGAGCAGGTGCTGGACGTGCCCCAGCAGGAGGTCATCACCAAGGACAACGCCACGGTGAAGGTGGACGGCATCGTCTTCATCCAGGTGATGGACGCCGCCGCCGCGGCCTACCGGGTCGACAACTTGACCTACGCCATCGCCCAGCTGTGCATGACCAACCTGCGTACCGTGGTCGGCTCGATGGACCTCGACGAGGTGCTGAGCCAGCGTGACGCGATCAACAGCCGTCTGCTGACGGTCATCGACGCGGCGACCGAGCCGTGGGGCGTGAAAGCCAACCGCATCGAAATAAAGGATCTGCAGCCCCCCGCCGACATCACCAACGCCATGGCGCGTCAGATGAAGGCCGAGCGTGAGCGCCGCGCCGTCATCACCGAGGCGGACGGCGAGAAGCAGGCCGCCATCGCCCGCGCCGAGGGCTCCAAGCAGTCGGCCATCCTCGAGGCCGAAGGCCGCAAGGAGGCCGCCTTCCGCGACGCCGAGGCGCGCGAACGCGAAGCCGAGGCCGAGGCCCGCGCCACGGCCATGGTGTCCGAAGCCATCGCCAAGGGCGACGTGAACGCCATCAACTACTTCGTCGCCCAGAAGTATGTGGAGGCCTTCGCCGAACTGGCCCGCAGCCCCCAGCAGAAGACGGTCATCGTGCCGTCCGAGATGGGCGCCCTGGTCGGGACCATCGCGGGCGTCGGCGAGCTGGTCGGCCTGGCCAAGGAGCAGCAGACCGCCCGGACGGATCGCCGCGCCGAAGCGGCCCAGGCGGCGCGTGCATCGTCCGCGCCGCCTCCCGTTCAGCAGCGCCCCCGCCGCGGCGGCGCCGTTCCGACGACGGAGTAGGCGGCCATGGACGCCATAGTCGCCATATATCAGTCGCAACCCTTCTGGATCTGGCTGGCCATCGGCGCGCTGATTCTGGCGGTGGAGGCGGCGGCCGGCACGGAGTGGCTGTTGTGGCCGGCGGTCGCCGCCGTGGTCGTGGCCGGGCTGACCGCCATGGGCCTCGGCGGCAACCCGCTGATCGAGATCGTCATCTTCGCCGTGCTGACGCTGGCCTTCACCTTCGTCTCACGCAAGCTGGTCAAGCAGGTGAATCCGGAAGCGGCCGATATCAATGACCGCGGCGTGCGCCTGATCGGCCAAAGGGCGCAGGTGGTCGAACCCTTCGTCGGTGGCCGTGGCCGGGTGTTCGTCTCGGGCTCCGAGTGGCCGGCGGACCTGGAGGGCGAGGCTCCCGGCGAAGGCCAGGCCGTCGTCGTTGAAGCGGTGGCCGGTCCCCGGCTGAAAGTGCGGGCGGCCTAGCGGGGCCCTCGCCCTATCACCTCATCGCACCCGCGATTGGCCAGGGCGTCAGCGCGTTCGTTCAGCTCGTGGCCCACGTGGCCCTTCACCCAGCGCCAGTGAACCTGATGGCGCAGGCGCGCTTCATCGAGGCGCCGCCACAGATCGTCGTTCTTGACGGGCTTCTTTTCGGCCGTCTTCCAGCCGCGCGCCTTCCAGCCGCCGATCCACTCGGTGATCCCCTTCATGACGTAGGTGGAGTCCGTGTGCAGCTCGACCTCGCAGGGCTGTTTCAGCGCCTCCAGCGCCTGGATGGCGGCCATCAGCTCCATGCGGTTGTTGGTGGTCTGGGCCTCGCCGCCCCACAGCTCCTTCTCGTGTCCCGACCATTGCAGCAGGGCGCCCCAGCCGCCGGGACCGGGATTGCCGCGGCAGGCGCCGTCGGTGTGAATCAGGACGTGCTTCAAGGACGTTCTCGTTTGGCGTTATAACGTGTGTTATAATCATGCCTTCTGAAGGAGGCGAGCCATGATCGCGCTGAAAATCATCCAGGTGGGCAACTCGGCCGGCGTCGTGTTGCCGAAGGAGGCCCTGATCGAGCTGGGCGTCAAGAAGGGCGACACCCTCTATCTGACCAAAGCCCCGGACGGGTCGATGCGGGTGGCGCCGCATGATGAGCGTGTGGCGCGACAGATCGAAGCCTTCGAGGAGGTCGGTCGCCAGTATCGTGACACGCTCAGGATTCTGGCGAAGTGATCGAGTGGATCGAGGCGGACGCCGTCCTGGCCGCGCATGAGGCCAGCTTGGCGCGCGAGGGCGGGGCGCCCGGCCTGCGTGACGCGGGACTGCTCGCCTCCGCGCTGGAGCGGCCGATCAATCGTCACGCCTATGAGGACGAGACAGACATCTGCATTTTGGGGGCGACCTATGCCGTCGGCATCGCCGGCAATCATCCGTTCGTCGACGGAAACAAGCGCACCGCCTTCATGACCTGCGCGGCTTTCATGCTCCTGAACGGCCGGCCGCTGAGGGCGCACCAGCTGGACGCCGCAAGGGTGATGCTGGCGGTGGCCGCGGGGGAGATCGACATCGAGCCGCTGGCCGACTGGCTGCGGGTCCACAGCCGCGAGGCTTAGGCTTCGGCCAATACGCGCGGCAGCTTGAAGGTGACGGTTTCGCGCGCGGCGCCGTCTTCAATGATGTCCAGATCGTAGCGCGCCCGCAGGGCGTCGATCACACCCTGAACCAGAGGCTCGGGCGCCGAGGCGCCGGCGGTCAGTCCGACGACGCGAACGCTGTCGAACCAGTCCCAGTCGATGGCCGAGGCGTCGTCGATCAGTCGCGCGTCCCTGGCCCCGGCCCGGAGGGCCACCTCGCGCAGGCGCACCGAGTTGGACGAGTTCTGCGAGCCCACCACCAGGACCAGGTCCGCGCCGTCGGCCAGCCGCTTGACCGCCTCCTGCCGGTTGGTGGTGGCGTAGCAGATGTCTTCCTTGTGCGGGTCCGGAAGCGTCGGAAAGCGCCGCTTGAGCGCCGCCACGATCTCGGCGGTGTCGTCCACCGACAGGGTCGTCTGAGTGACATAGGCCAGGCGCTCCGGATCGCGCGGCTGGAAGGCCATCGCGTCCTCCACCGTCTCGATCAGGGTGATGGCGCCTTCGGGCAGCTGGCCCATGGTGCCCTCGACCTCGGGGTGGCCCGCGTGGCCGATCAGGACGATCTCACGTCCCGCGGCGTGGTGGCGTTCCGCCTCGACATGCACCTTGGAGACCAGCGGGCAGGTGGCGTCCAGGAAGGTCATCTGGCGTGAACGAGCCTGCTCGGGGACGGCCTTTGGCACGCCGTGGGCCGAGAACACCACCGGCCGGTCGTCCGGGCACTCGGACAGGTCCTCCACGAAGATTGCGCCCATGGCCTTCAGGCGTTCGACCACATGGCGATTGTGCACGATCTCGTGCCGCACATAGACCGGGGCGCCGAAGCGGGCGATGGCGCGCTCCACAATCTGGATGGCGCGGTCCACGCCGGCGCAGAAGCCGCGCGGCGCGGCCAGGCGCAGGGTCAGGCGGGGGGCGGAGAGGGGCGCGGCGCTCATCGGCGCGGAACCTAGGGATTTTCGCGCCCCTGCGCCACTGCGGTTCGTTGCGGCGCCTCGCTTTAGCCGCTATCACGCGGAACCGTGCGCCAGCGCGCTTCGTCGGGGAGCGCGCCCGCCTGACCAGGATTGCTTCATGCGCCGTGTTCTTATGCTCGCCGCCGCCGCGCTTATCGCCGGCACGAGCGTCTCCGTTCCCGCCGACGCCTATGCTCAGTCGCGCCGCGACCGTGAGCGTCAGGAGCAGCAGCGCCGCCAGGAAGAACAGCGCGAGCAACAGGCCCGCCAGCGGCGCCAGGAAGAGACCCGCCGCTCGCGCCTGGCCCGTCTGCGCCGCGAGCGCCCGAACCAGGGCCCGTGCCCCTACGTGAAGATTCTCTACGACGCCGCGCGCTATCTGGAGTTTCAGGGCCAGCCGGCCGCCTCGACCGTCGGCTGGACCGGCGAGATCGAAGGCGTGACGTCCGACTGCGTCTACCGTGAGAACAACGACCCGATCCGCGTGGACATGAACGTGCTGTTCCACCTGGGCCGGGGGCCGACCGCCCAGGGCGAGGCCCACACCTATCGCTTCTGGGTGGCGGTCACGGAGCGCAACACGGCGATCCTGACCAAGGAATATTTCGACCTGCCCGTCACCTTCGATCCCGGCCAGGACCGCGTGGCGATCCAGCAGCGTATCAACGAGATCGTCATTCCGCGCGCCAATGAGAACATCCGCGGCGACCAGTTCGAGATTCTCGTCGGCTTTGACGTGACGCCCGCCATGGCGGACTTCAACCGCCAGGGCGCACGCTTCCGCATCAATGCGGGCCAGACGCAGTCTTCCGGCGGCTAAGCCATGACGGACCTAAGGACGGCCCTCAGCGAAGCGGCGGGCGCCGCCTTCGCCGCCGAAGGCTTGGCGGCGGAACTGGGGCGGGTCACCGCCTCTGACCGACCCGACCTCGCCGACTTCCAGTGCAACGGCGCCCTGGCCGCCGCCAAACAGGCCAAGGCCAACCCGCGTGAGCTGGCCGCCCGCATCGCCGAGCGGCTGAAGGCCGACCCGCGCATCGCCTCGGTGGAGATCGCGGGTCCGGGCTTCATCAATCTGCGCGTGACCGACCAGGCGCTGGCGGCCCGCGCCACCGAGACCGCGTCGGACGCCATGGCCGGCGCCGCGCCGGTGAGCCAGCCACGCCGGGTCGTGGTGGATTACGGCGGCCCGAACGTGGCCAAGCCCATGCACGTGGGGCACCTGCGCGCGTCCATCATTGGCGAGAGCCTGAAGCGGCTGTTCCGCTTCCGCGGAGACCAGGTCTGGGGCGACGCCCACTTCGGCGACTGGGGCTTTCAGATGGGCCTGCTCATCACGGCCCTGGCCGAGGAGGGGCTGGCGGGCGCCTTCATGGCCGAGGGCGAGGGGCCGTTCCCGGCCGAAAGCCCCGTGACCCTGGCGGATCTGGAGCGCCTCTATCCCGCCGCCGCCGCCCGCGCCAAGGCCGAGCCCGAATTCCGCGACCGCGCCCGCAGGGCCACCGCCGAACTGCAAGCCGGCCGGCCGGGCTATCGCGCCCTGTGGAAGCACATGCACGACGTCTCGATGGCGGCGCTGCAACGCGACTTCGCGGCGCTGGGCGTCACCTTTGACCTGTGGAAGGGTGAGGCCGACGTCGATCCCCTCATCCCCCCGATGGTCGAGGAGCTGCGCGCCAAGGGCCTGCTGGTCGAAGACCAGGGCGCCCAGGTGGTGCACATCGCCCGCGAGGGCGACAAGCGCGAGCTGCCGCCCCTGCTGGTCATCTCGTCCGAGGGCTCGGCCATGTACGGCACGACTGACCTGGCCACCATCGTCGACCGCCGCAATGAACAGGCCTTTGATCTGGTGCTGTACGTGGTCGACCAGCGCCAGGCAGACCATTTCGAACAGGTGTTCCGCGCCGCCTATCTGGCCGGTTACGCCGCCGAGGGCTCGCTGGAGCATCTGGGCTTCGGCACCATGAACGGCCCGGACGGCAAGCCCTTCAAGACCCGCGAGGGCGGGGTGCTCAAGCTGGCTGACCTCATCGAGATGACGCGGGCCAAGGCGCGCGAACGCCTGCGCGAGGCCCAGCTGGGCGAGGACGCCACGGCGGACGAGTTCGAGGCGATCGCCGGCAAGGTGGCCGTGGCGGCGCTGAAGTTCGCTGATCTGTCGAACTGGCGCGGCACCAGCTACGTGTTTGATCTCGACCGCTTCATGAGCTTCGAGGGCAAGACCGGGCCGTACCTGCTGTACCAGGCGGTGCGGATCAAATCCCTGCTGCGCAAGGCGGCTGACCAGGGCTTTGGGGCCGGGGCCGTCGTGGTCGCTGAACCGGCTGAGCGCGACCTGGCCTTGACGCTAGACGCCTTCGCCCAGGCGGTGGAGGAGGCCTATGACAAGCGCGGCCCCAATACCATCGCCGAGCACGCCTATCGCCTGGCCCAGAGCTTCTCCAAGTTCTACGCGGCCTGTCCGGTGCTGGCGGCCGACACGGTTGAGGCGCGGGCCTCACGCCTGGCTCTGTCGCAGGCCACGCTGAAGCAGCTGGAGACGGCGCTGGACCTGCTGGGCATCGAGACGCCCGAGCGGATGTAGGCGTTAGCCGCGTACTGGGATCACGGTGGTCCGAAGTCCCTGATGCAGGGCCTCCCCGCGCTTCGGCGGCAGAATGACATCGCCATCCTCGTCCACGGGCGCGCCGTCCATTGAGGCTCGAGCCTCCATGTAGAATATGATGACCTCGGTCAGCCCCTGTTCGTCGCTGACCCGCGCCAGACGGGCCACGTCCCAGCCCAAGGGCGGCTGATAGCCGGCGTCAATTAGGAAGGCGCGAGTGCGGCCTGCCTCGCGATCAGGATTGGTGCGCGCGGCGGCTTCGTCATCATAGGCGAAGGCGCCGGTGCGATACGTCTGCTCGCCAAACGTCCTCGGTGGGTGTGAGGGAAACAGAAAGCGGAATGGCGATCCCGCCTGGGCGTGTTCGTACTGGATGACGATCATGCGGCGGATGCGTCTATCCGTGCCCGCATCCACAAACACGCGGCGCTCGGCGTCCGTAAGGTCGAGGATCGGGAACGACAGCGGCGGCAGGGGCTGGAACGCTGGATCTATGCGCAGGGTCAGGTCCGGCTTGGTTGACACCAGAAGCCCGTCCTCCATGCGGCGTGTCCAGCCGTCGTGGGTAGACTGGGCCTGGGCGGGCAGGGCTGCGCCGAACATGGCGGCCAGGATCAGTGTCCGTCTATCCATCAAGGGCGCCTCAACAGGAAACGCCGACGAGCGTATGCTGCCGCCTTGAGGGAGTAAATCATGGGTCTCGCCGACTTCATCACGCGCCTGCCCAAGGCCGAGCTGCACCTGCACATCGAGGGCTCGCTGGAGCCTGAACTGATGTTCGAGCTGGCGCGGCGCAACCATGTGGCCCTGCCCTTCAAGAGCGTCGAGGAGGTGCGGGCGGCCTACGACTTCTCGAACCTGCAGGACTTCCTCGACATCTATTACGCGGGCGCCGACGTGCTGCGCACCGAGGAGGACTTCCAGGACCTGGCCCTGGCCTATTTCCGCCGCGCTCACGCCGACGGGGTGCGCCACGCCGAGATCTTCTTCGACCCCCAGACCCACACCGACCGGGGCATCCCCATGCAGACGGCGATGGACGGCCTGTGGGCCGCCATGGGCGAGGCGGGCGAGGAGCTGGGCGTGAGCTCGCGGCTGATCCTGTGCTTCCTGCGGCACCTGGACGAGGCGGCGGCGCTTGAGACCCTGAGGCAAGCCGAGCCGTGGCTGGACCGGATCACGGGGGTCGGGCTGGATTCCTCGGAGGTGGGCCACCCGCCCTCCAAGTTCGTGCGCGTGTTCGAGCGCGCCGGGGCCATGGGGCTGAAGCGCGTGGCCCATGCCGGCGAGGAGGGGCCGCCCGACTACGTCTGGCAGGCGCTGGACCTCTTGAAGGTGGACCGCATCGACCACGGCAACCGGGCCATGGAGGACCCGGCCCTGGTCCGGCGCTTGGCCGAAGAGGGCATGACGCTGACGGTCTGTCCGCTGTCGAACCTGAAGCTCTGCGTCGTGGACGACCTGGCCCGCCATCCGATCCCGGCCATGCTCGACGCCGGATTGAAGGTGACCATCAACTCGGACGATCCGGCCTATTTCGGCGGCTATGTGGGCGAGAACTACCGGCGGTTGGCCGAGGCCGCGGGCGTGGACCGCGCGGCGCTGGTGGAGATGGCGCGGAACAGCTTCACGGGCTCGTTCCTGAACGAGGCCGACAAGGCGCGGCGGCTGGCGGAGGTGGAGGCGTTTGAGCGGTAGGGCTAGCGCCGAGAATGCAAAGCGGAAAATATTAGAGGCCTGAGGCTTGGATCGACGACCTGTTCAGGGCGCAGTCGAGCAACGATGGTCCAATCATCCGCCTCGAGACTCGCGAAGATAATGATGGGTTCGCCGACGCGCTCCGCTCGCCGGCACGTGCTTCTGGCGTCAACGATGACCAGCGTTTGCTCAGGAAGCGCGCGGCCCTCGATCAGATGGAGCGGACTGTAGAATATTTGGACGCTGTCGGCTTCGACCACCCGCTCCATGCTGACTTCCGCGATGAAGATGCTGTCGGATTGGGCGCGGTATTGGTCCTGCTCCACGGCGCGCGAGCGCGCGAGCATTTCATCCTCAGTCTCCCCTGCGACCGGCGGCACCACGAGATAGACGGGAGCGCAGGCCACCGCATGCTCCGCAGACAAAAGTCCAAGAGCCAGGAGGCCCGCCGGGAGTAGAACTTTCATCCGCTCAGCCTGACACCACACGTGGCCTGCGGGAAGGCCCCAAGCCGAGCGGTCCGCACAGCAAAAGGCCCCGGCGGACCGGGGCCTTCGCGTTGAGGCGGGAAGGGGGCCGTTACTTGCGGTCCTTCTCCATGCGGGTCTTCTGCTCTTCCCGCGCCTCGTGGATATCCTTCTGGCTGCCCACGCCGCCGTCCGAGACGTTCTCGACCACCTGGTTGCCGCGGCTGGCGCGCCAGGTGTCGAAATCGGAGGAGAACTTCTGGCGGCGCTCGCTGCGCCACTCGTGATAGTCGCGGTCGAACTTCGACATCTGCTGCTCGCGCCAATGCAGATAGTCGGGCTCATAGTCTCGCTGGCGGGCGGACGAGCCTTCCCAGATCTGGCCGCCCGGCGCGTAGCCATGACGGGGATACTCGCGGTTGGCATAGGCCTGACGCTCATAGTTCGGGCCGCCGGCGTAGCCGCGCTCATAGCTTTGCCCGTAGGCGCGGGTCACACCGTAGTCGCGGCCGAATTCGCCGCCACGGGGCTCCCGCGTGGCGTAGGTGCGGCCGCGCTCGTAAGCCTCAGGGCGGGCGTAGTCCGAACCGCCGGCGTAATAGCCGCGCTGGTCGCCGTAGGCTGCGGTGCGGCTGGGATGGGCGCCGTAGCCGTACTGGTCGTAGGAGGCGCCGCGATAGTCCTGAGCGCCGTAGTCCTGACGCGCGTCGTAGCCGTAGGCGTCGGGCTGACGCCCTTCGGCCTCGGTTTGAGACCAGCTGCGGCCTTCGTCGCGGGTGCGGTCGCGGGCCTCCCAGCGGTCGTCCTGTCGATCACGGCCGCCGGCCCATCGTTCGCGGTTTTCGTAGCGGTTTTCCATCACGCGTCTCCTGTGCTCTTGAGGGGGCGGCGAGGGGCATCCCGCATCGCCGCGCGGACAGGAGGGAAACCCGGCGCGTAAGCCCGCCGTTCCATATGCCCAAGGTCGCGGCGCCGCTTGACTCCCGCCCTGAACCGGGGCCTTTGGGCGGGCTCTCGCGGGAGAGATCGGGGCCCTGATTCCGGGGTCTCGGAGCCGAAGGCGCAACCGCCCCGGAAACGCTCAGGCAAAAGGACCGCGAGGCGCGATAAGACGCTGGAAAGCCGCCCTTGGGCGCGCCGACGGAGCAAGGAGGCATGCCGCCTCTGGAATCTCTCAGGCTTCAGGACAGCGGGGGCCTCTGGCGGATCACCGCCGGGGCGACCGACCGCGCTTCTGAAGGGAGCCAGCCATGACGGACCAGACGCTGAAGACAACGCCGCTGAACGCCGCGCACCGGGCGCTGGGCGCGCGCATGGTGCCCTTCGCCGGTTATGACATGCCCGTGCAGTACGAGGGCGTTCTGGCCGAGCACCGCTGGACGCGCGAGCACGCGGGCCTGTTCGACGTGTCCCACATGGGCCAGGCCAAGATTACGGGCGCCGACGCCGAGACCCAGTTCGAACGCTTCGTCTGCGGCGACTATCAGGGGCTGAAGGCCGGCAAGCAGCGCTACTCCCTGCTGCTGAACGATAAGGGCGGCATCCTGGACGACCTGATGGCGGGCAAGCCCGATCACGACGGACTGTTCGTGGTGGTCAACGCCGCCTGCAAGGACGCCGATTTCGCCCGCATCGAGGCGGGCCTTCAGGGCGACGCGAAGCTGACCCGTCTGGAGGACCGCGCGCTGCTGGCCATTCAGGGCCCCGAGGCCGCCGAGGTCATGGCGGCCCATGAGCCGGTCCTGGCCGAGATGGGCTTTATGGACACCGCCAGGCTGAAGCTGTTCGGCGAGGACTGCTACGTTTCGCGCTCGGGCTACACGGGCGAGGACGGCTACGAAATCTCCATTCCCGCGGCGGCCGCCGAGCGCGTCTGGAACACCCTGCTGGAGGACGCCCGGGTCAAGCCTATCGGCCTGGGCGCGCGGGACAGTCTGCGTCTGGAGGCGGGCCTGCCGCTGTATGGTCACGACGCCGACGAAGGCACCACGCCGGTCGAGGCGGCCCTGACCTTCGCCCTCTCAAAGCGCCGCCGCGAGGCCGCCGACTTCCCGGGCGCGGAGCGTATCCTGAAGCAGCATGCCGAGGGCGCGGACCGGGTTCGTGTGGGCCTGCACGTGAAGGAAGGCGCGCCGGCCCGCGAGGGCGCCGAGATCGCCGACGAGGACGGGAACCTGATCGGTCAGATCACCTCGGGCGGTCCGTCGCCGACCCTCGGCAAGAACATCGCCATGGGCTATGTGCCCGCGGACAAGGCGGCTCTGGGAACCGCGCTTCAGGTCATCGTGCGGGGCCGCGCCCTGCCGGCCGAGGTGGTGGCCATGCCGTTCGTGCAGCAACGTTACTATCGCAAACCCGCAGCCTGAGGGATCAGACCGATGCGTTTCACCAAGGATCATGAGTGGGTGCGCCTGGAGGGCGACGTGGCCGTCGTCGGCATCACCCAGTACGCCGCCGACCAGCTGGGCGACGTCGTCTTCGTGGAGACCCCCGAGGTCGGCAAAATCGTCAGCCCCGGCGACAGCTTCGCCGTGGTGGAGAGCGTCAAGGCGGCGTCCGACGTCTACGCCCCCGTGGCGGGGGAGGTGGTCGAGGCCAACACCGATCTGGGCTCCGCGCCCGAGACGGTGAACTCCGACCCCACGGGCGCCGGCTGGTTCTGCAAGATCAAGGTGGCCGACAAGGCCCAGGTCGAGGCTCTGATGGACCAGGCGTCCTACGACGCCTTCCTGGCGACGCTCTAGCCCAACCGCTCGTCCCCGCGAAAGCGGGGATCCAGCGCTTTGGGTGATCCCCGCCGGATCGCGAGCCGCAACATCAACCCGAGGCGTCTGCGCCTCGCTGGACAGGACTGGATCCCCGCTTTCGCGGGGATGAGCGGAAGAAAGGCTGGAATGACCGACCGCTACACCGCCGTCATCGCCTGGACCGGCTCGGCCGAGGATCATCGCTCGGGCCGCTATAGCCGCGTGCATGAATGGCGCTTTGACGGCGGCACGGTGGTTCGGGGCTCGTCGGCACCGCCGGTGCCGGGTTCTGACCCGGCGGCGGTGGACCCGGAGGAGGCGCTGGTCGCCTCGGTCTCGGCCTGTCACATGCTCTGGTTCCTGGCCATCGCGCGCAAGCACGGCCTGGTCGTCACCGCCTATGAGGACGACGCCGACGGCCAGATGGCCAAAAACGAGGCCGGCAAGGCGTGGCTGGCCGTGGTGACCCTGCGCCCGCGGGTGACCTTTGAGGGCCCCGCCGATCCCGCCATCGTGGAGCAGGCCCACCACGAAGCCCACGCCGAATGCTACATCGCCAACTCGATCCGCGGCGAAGTCCGCATCGAGCCCCGCTGACCGATTTCTCCGCCGAAAGCTGACCCATGAGATACCTGCCCCTTACGCCTGACGACCGCACGGCCATGCTGGCGGCCATCGGGGCCAAGTCGGTCGACGATCTGTTCGTGGACGTGCCCGCCGCCGCCCGCCGCGACGGCTTCGTCGATCTGCCCCGCGTGGCCGGCGAGCTGGAGGTGGAGCGCGCCCTGTCCGCCTTGGCGGCCAAGAACACGCCGGCGGGGTCCGTGCCCTTCTTCTGCGGGGCGGGCGCCTACAAGCACCACGTGCCGGCGACGGTGGACCATATCATCCAGCGGTCCGAGTTCCTGACCAGCTACACGCCCTATCAGCCGGAGATCGCGCAGGGCACGCTGCAGGTCCTGTTCGAGTTCCAGAGCCAGGTGGCGGCGCTGACCGGCATGGATGTGGCCAACGCCTCGCTCTATGACGGCTCCACGGCCATGGCCGAGGCCGTGCAGATGGCCTGCCGCGTCACGCGCCGGAACAAGGCGGTGATCTCCGGGGGTGTGCATCCCCACTACGTCCGCTCCACCGAGACGGTGGTCCACGCCGTGGGCATCGAGACGGTCCGCCAGCAGATCGCCGTGGACGCCGAGGCCGACGTCATCCCGGCCATCGACAAGGACACGGCCTGCGTCGTCGTGCAGACGCCGAACGTGTTCGGCACGGCCACGGACGTGGCGAAGATCGCCGAGGCCGCCCAGGCCGCCGGAGCCCTGCTGGTGGTGGTGGTGACCGAGGCCGTGTCGCTGGGCCTGTTGAAGTCGCCCGGCGAGATGGGCGCCGACATCGTCGCGGCGGAGGGTCAGTCGATCGGCAACGCCCTGAACTTCGGCGGGCCCTATGTGGGCCTCTTCGCCTGCCGCGAAAAGCTGGTGCGCCAGATGCCCGGCCGCCTGTGCGGCGAGACCGTGGACGCCGACGGCGAGCGCGGCTTCGTGCTGACCCTGTCGACCCGCGAGCAGCACATCCGCCGCGACAAGGCGACCTCAAATATCTGCACCAATTCAGGTCTGTGCTGTCTCGCGTTCAGCATCCACATGAGCCTGCTGGGCGAGGCGGGCCTGCGCCGTCTGGCCAGGCTCAATCACCAGCAGGCCTTGAAGGTCCGCGACGCGGTCGCCGCCCTGCCGGGGGTCGAGGTTCTGACGCCGCGCTTCTTCAACGAGTTCGCCGTGCGCCTGCCGGTGAACGCCGCCGAGGCCGTCGAGCGCATGGCCGAGGGCGGCGTGCTGGGCGGCGTGCCCTTCAGCCGCCTTGAGCCGGGCGCAGGGATGGATGACGTCCTGCTGATCTGCGCCACCGAAGTCACTTCCGACGACGACATCGCCATCCTGGCCAAGGCCCTGGGAGCGGTCCTCTGATGAGCAGCACCATGAACACCGTCGGCCGTCCGACCGCCCCCAACCCGGTCGATCACGACTACAAGCACCCGACGCTGACTGGCGGTCGCGGCCTGCTGCAGGACGAGAAGCTGATCTTCGAGCTGGACGGCTGGGACAAGACCGGCGTCGACCTGCCCGAGCCCTCCGCCGACGGATCAGACCTGGGCGATCTGGCGCGGGCCGCGCCCATCGGCCTGCCGGGGCTGAGCGAGCCCGAGGCCATGCGCCACTATGTGCGCCTGAGCCAGAAGAACCACGCCATCGACCTGGCGCTCTACCCGCTGGGCTCGTGCACCATGAAGCACAACCCGCGCCTGAACGAGAAGATGGCGCGCATCCCGGGCTTTTCCGACATCCACCCGCTGCAGCCGCAATCGACGGTGCAGGGCGCGCTGGAGCTGATGGACCAGCTGGCCCACTGGCTGAAGACCCTGACCGGCATGCCCGCGGTGGCCCTGTCGCCCAAGGCGGGCGCCCACGGCGAGCTTTGCGGCCTGATGGCCATCCGCGCCGCTCACCAGGCCAAGGGCGAGCACACCCAGCGCCGCAAGGTGCTGGTGCCGACCAGCGCCCACGGCACCAACCCCGCCACCGCGGCCTTCGTCGGCTATCAGGTGGTCGAGGTGGCCCAGACCGACGACGGCCGCGTGGACGTGGCCGACCTGGCCGCCAAGCTGGGGCCGGACGTGGCGGCCATCATGGTGACCAACCCGAACACCTGCGGCCTGTTCGAGCGGGACATTCTGGAGATCAGCCGCCTGACTCACGAGGCGGGCGCTTACTTCTACTGCGACGGCGCGAACTTCAACGCCATCGTCGGGCGCGTGCGTCCGGGCGACCTTGGCGTCGACGCCATGCACATCAACCTGCACAAGACCTTCTCCACGCCCCACGGCGGCGGCGGGCCGGGCGCCGGTCCCGTGGTGCTGTCAGAGGCGCTGGCGCCCTTCGCCCCGGCCCCCTGGGTCGTGGACGACGGCAAGGGTTTCAAGCTGGTCGAGTTCGAGGAAGGCGAGGCGGATCAGGCCTTCGGGCGACTGTGCGCCTTCCACGGCCAGATGGGCATGTACGTCCGCGCCCTCAGCTACATGATGAGCCATGGCTCGGACGGCCTGCGCCAGGTGGCCGAGGACGCGGTGCTGAACGCCAACTACATCAAGGCGCGCCTGTCCGACGTGATGAGCGCCGCCTTCCCGGACGGGCCGTGCATGCACGAGGCCCTGTTCGACGACGAGTGGCTGAAGGGCACGGAGGTCACCACGCTCGACTTCGCCAAGGCCATGATCGACGAGGGCTTCCACCCCATGACCATGTACTTCCCGCTGGTCGTGCACGGGGCGATGCTGATCGAGCCCACCGAGACGGAATCCAAGCAGGAGCTGGACCGCTTCATCGAGGCGCTGCGGGCGCTGGCCGGCGCCGCCAAGGCGGGGGACGTGGAGCGGTTCAAGGGCGCGCCCTTCCACGCGCCGCTGCGGCGTCTGGACGAGACCCGCGCCGCCCGCGCGCCGCGGCTGCGCTGGACGGTGCCGGAGGGATCGAACCGCGCGGCGGAGTAGGACCTGGCGTCCGGCTCCGACGGCGCCATATGCAGCCCTTGTCGAATGAGGGCGCGACCATGACCCGCTTCACCGCCGCAGACGTGCCGGATCAAACGGGTCGGCTGATCGTCATCACCGGGGCGAACTCGGGCGTCGGGTTCGAGGCGGCCCGTGTGCTGGCGGCCAAGGGCGCCGAGGTGGTGATCGCCGCGCGCAACGCGCGCAAGGCCGAGGAGGCGATCACCCGCATCCGCAAGGAAGCGCCGGGGTCCAAGCTGCGCTTTGAAGAGCTTGACCTGTCCCGCCAGGCCTCAGTCCGGGCCATGGCGGCGCGCCTGCTGGGACAGGGTCGCCCCATCGACGTGCTGATCAACAATGCCGGGGTCATGGCCCTGCCGACCCGCCAGGTGTCTGAGGACGGCTTTGAACTGCAGCTGGCGACCAACTATCTGGGCCATTTCGCCTTGACCGGGCTGTTGCTGCCGCTGCTGAAGCAGGGTCAGGCCCGAACGGTGCAGCTGTCGTCCATCGCCCATCGCCAAGGGCGCATTCATCTGGACGATCTGCAGATCGAGCAGGGCTATCGCCCCTGGAAGGCCTATGCCCAGTCCAAGCTGGCCATGCTGATGTTCGCGCTGGAGTTGGACCGCCGCAGCCGCGCGAGCGGGTGGGGGATCACCTCCGTGGCCGCGCACCCTGGCTACGCCCGCACGGCGCTGATCGAGAACGGACCGCTGATTGCGTCACCCGCCGCGCGCACTTTCCATCGTTGGATCTTCCGCCCGCTGATTGAGCCGGCGGTGAGCCATCCTGCTGCCGACGGCGCCTTGCCGATCCTGCTGGCGGCCACCTCTTCTGACGCGAAGGCCGGTCGATACTACGGCGCGACCCGCCTCAATGAACTGAAGGGTCCGGCCGGTGAGGTCGGCATGCGGCCCTGGGCGCGCGACGAAGACGTCGCCGTGCGCCTCTGGCGGGCCTCTGAGGACCTGACCGGCGTCAAGTTTGACTGATCAGTTGGCCGCGGGGGTGGCTGGAGCGGCCTGGGCCTCTTGAGCCAGGCGGGAATCGCAGTCGCGGCCGGCATACAGCCCATTCAGATAGTACCAGCGCGTGCGCGCCGTCTCACGACGGGCCTCCTCCTGCTCGCGCTGACGCCGGGCGGCGGCGCCCAGGGCGTTTCCGACCAGGCCCATGCCCGGCAGCATGCGGCCTGCGCCTGACATGATGGCCCCCTGCATGGCCACACTGGTCGCTGCGCTGATCGCCTGTTCGCTGGTGAAGACGCCGCCTTCGGGCGCGCCGCCCAGCATCTGGCTGATCTCATTGGCTTCGGTCGCGACCTGCTGACAGGTCATTGCCGTGTCGCCCATGCGGATGACCTGCGCTTCCTGGGCCGTGGCCGCTTCGGCGCCGAACAGGGCGATAAGCGCCGCGCCCGCGGCGAGGGCTCTGAGTTTCATGGTGGATCCCCCTCCCGAGATTGGTGCGCCAAGGTTAGGCGAGCAATGTTCGGTCTGCAACGCCGCGCCGGGGGGCGGGGCGTGTGGTAGACTTCGGCCATGCGCGGAACTGTCCTGGCCACATGCCTGGCTCTGCTGACCGCCTGTTCGCCCCCCGTGGCGCAGGGCGCCGACGGCGGCCCTGACTCCGGTCGGCGCGAGGTGGCGGTCTTTGCCGGCGGCTGCTTCTGGTCCATCGAAAAGCACTTCGATGAGATGCCGGGTGTGATTTCGGCCGTGTCGGGCTTCGCCGGCGGCCGTGCCGCCAATCCCTCCTATGAGCAGGTCGTCAGAGGCGGCACGGGCCATGTGGAGGCGGTTCGGGTCACCTTCGATCCGGAGCGGGTCAGCTATCGGCGTCTGGTGGACAGTTTCTGGCGCGACATCGACCCCACAGACGCGAGTGGACAGTTCTGTGATCGTGGAGATCAGTACCGCACCGCCGTGTTCGTGACACCCGGACAGAGGGCGGTCGCCCAGGCTTCGCGCCAAGCCGCCCAACGGCGTTTGGGGCAGCGGCGGATCGTTACGCCGATCAGGGCTTCCGCCCGATTCTGGCCGGCGGAGGCCTATCACCAGGACTTCGCGCGCCGGAATCCCGCGCGCTACAACGCGTACCGCCTCGGATGCCGACGCGACGCGCGGCTGCGGGCCGTGTGGGGCCGATCCTGATCAAGCGCGCTTTGGGGGAAGTCGAAAGGCTTGTGAATCAGGTGTTTGCCGCGCTGCGGCGCGTCCTTGACGTTTGCGGGTCGGCCCTATAGGTTCCGCGCCGATTTCAGACCCCCCCTCGGCGCTGGTTTTCGGGCCGGTTTCGAGGAGTTGAGGCCGATATGTCCCAAGAACCGGAATCGCGCGAAGAGGCGATCGCTCGTCTCCAGCGGAGCGCATCCGATCTGGAGTCCCGCACGGCTCGTGACGCCTCGGCAGAGGTGGCGGGCCAGGCGGCGGCCAGCCAGGCCTGGAAGATCATCGCCGATCTGCTCGGCGGCGTCTTCGTGGGCCTCGCCATCGGCTTTGGGGTGGACTATTTCGCCGGCACCTCGCCGGTGGGGCTGATCGGCGGTGTCCTTCTGGGCTTCGCCGTCTCGATCTGGATGGCGTGGCGCACAGCGCAGCGCATCATGGCCGAGGCCAAGCAGTATGGGGAGCCGAAGGCGGTTCCCTTTGACGACGACGAAGACCAGGGAGCCTGATCGACCGATGGCCGATCCGCTACATCAGTTCCAGATCGTGAAGATCGTCGATCTGCCGGACCCGACCCTGCCTATCGTCGGCACGGTCGATCTGGCCTTCACCAATTCGCACCTGGCCATGACCATTGCCTTCGCCGTGGTCGTGCTGTTCCTGACGGCGGTGACCTCAGGCGCCAAGGTGGTGCCTGGCCGGCTCCAGGCCGTCGGCGAGACCCTGTTCGGCATGATCGACAACATGACGGACTCGATTATCGGTCATGACGGCCGCAAGTATTTCCCGTTCGTCTTCGCCGTCTTCATGTTCATCCTGGGCATGAACATGCTGGGCATGTTCCTGACGTTCACCGCCACCTCGCAGCTGGCGGTGACGGCGACGTTCGGCCTGATCACCTTCGGCCTGGTGGTGGTCATCGGCATCGTCAAGAACGGCGCCGGCTTCCTCAAGCTGTTCTGGCCCACGGGCGCGCCTCTGGTGATGCGGCCCATCGTCGGGCTGATCGAGTTCTTCTCCTTCCTGCTGCGGCCCCTGACCCTGACCCTGCGTCTGTTCGGCAACATGATGGGCGGCCACATCGCCCTTAAGGTCTTCGCCGGCTTCGTGGTGTCCATGGGCGCCCTGGCCGCCGGCGGCGGGCTGGGTCTTCTCGGCCTGCCGGGGGCGGCCCTGTCGCTCGGCATGGTCACGGGCCTGACCGCGCTGGAGTTCCTGGTTGCCTTCCTTCAGGCCTTCGTTTTCGCCGTTCTGACCTGCATCTATCTGAACGATGTGGTCAACCTGGGCCACGGCCACTAAGGCCCGTCCAGTTTCCTCCACCTGCCAACCCATCAGACTAGGACTAGAGAACCATGGATCCTCAAGCGGCCAAACTCATCGGCGCCGGCATCGCGATGTGCGGCATGATCGGCGCGGGTATCGGCGTCGGCAACATCTTCGGCAACTTCCTGGCGGGCGCCCTGCGCAACCCGTCGGCTGCCGCCTCGCAGATCGGCAACCTGTTCGTGGGCGCCGCCCTGGCCGAAGCCCTGGGCATCCTGGCCTTCGTCATGGGCATCCTGATCTGGATCTCCTGATCCTGTCCTCGGGCGGCCGGTTCGCCGGCCGTCCAATGCCCTTGTTAATCCGGAAGACCGATGGCCCAGACTCCTGACCACGGACCCGCGGACCCTCACGCCGCGCCGACGACCGTGCATGACACGCACGCCACGACCGAGGCCGAACACGGCTCAGGCGGCGGCCTGCCGCAGTTCGAGTTCCAGCACTGGTTCGGCCAGATCGTCTATCTGGTCTTCCTGTTCGCGCTGCTCTACCTGCTGATCGCCAAGGTCTTCGCGCCGCGCATGCGCCGCATCTTCGACCAGCGGGCCGAGACGATCGAAACGGCCATCGCCACGGCTCGCCGCGTGCAGGCCGAGGCTGACGCCCAGGCTGACGCCGCTCGCGCCGGGGTCGCTCAGGCTCGCGCCGAGGCGCTGCGGACCGCTACCGAGGCCAAGGCTCGCGTGACCGAGGATCTGAACCGCCGCCAGGCCGCCGCCGAAGGCGAAGCCGCCGCCAAGGTGGCCGAAGCCGAAGCCGCCATCGCCAAGACGCGCGAGGCCGCCATGGCCGGCGTGTCGCAGATCGCCGCCGAGACGGCCCAGGCCGTCGTCGAAAAGCTGACCGGCAAGGCCGCCACCAAGGCCGAGCTGGACGCCGCGCTCAAGGGAGCCGCGTAAGATGCCCGCCTTTTTCGATCCTTACTTCTGGTCCCTCTCCAACGCCGAGCTTTGGGTCGGCGTGGGCCTGGTCATCTTCTTCGCCATCCTGTTCGCCGTGGGTACCTTCAAGAAGGTGGGCCAGGCGCTGGACGCCAAGGCCGCCGATATCCAGGCCAACCTGGACGAAGCCGCCCGTCTGCGCGCCGAGGCCGAGGCGATGCTGGCCAAGCTGACGGCGGAACGCGCCGAAGCCGAAGCCCAGGCCAAGGCGATGCTCGAAGCCGCCCAGGCTGAAGCCGCCCAGATGGAGGCTGACGCCAGGGCCAAGCTGGCCGAAAGCATCACGCGCCGTCAGGCTCTGGCCGAGCGCAAGATCGCCCAGGCCGAGGCCCAGGCCCTGGCCGAGGTGAAGGCCGCCGCCGCCGAGGCGGGCGTCCGCGCCGCTGAACAGGTCCTGGCCTCCCGCCTGGCCGAGGCGGGGACCGATCCCCTGGCGGATCGCGCCATCGCCCAGCTGACTGGCCGTCTGAACTAGACGCGCCGACGAGCTCGACAAGACAAAGGCCGGAGGAGCGATCCTCCGGCCTTTTGCTTTCTGACTGTCGGTTTGGGCTAGCGGCGGCGCTTGAGGCTGTGGCGGAAGCGCTTCAGCACGCGGTCCTGGCCGCGGCGCAGGAGCAGCCGCTCCATACGCAGCATCGACTGCCACGTCACGGGGGCGAACTCGGGCTTGGGCCGCATCAGGCGGCGGACGGGGTAGACCCAGCCGGGCCGAGCGTACTGGACCCGGATGAACTGGCGCTTGGCCCAGTAGGAGTTCTTGAGAATCAGCATCAGGCCCACCGCCGAGATCGGCAGGCCGAACGGGCCGGGCAGGGGGGCGATCAGGACCCCGCCCACCATCAGCACCGAACCGGCCGCGATGGCCGCCACCTTGACGATGCGGCCCATGGCCCCGGCCAGCAGGCCGCGGCGACGGGCCTTGGGCTCCGCGCGGCAGCCGATGTCCTGGAAGGCGACGAGCGACATGATGGGTCCAGTTACTGGGTGACGCTCGAAGAACGCACGAGCGGGGCGAAAGACGACATCCGGCTGAAAAGAATCACAGGGACTCACGTCAGTGGCGGACACCTCCTGATCGCAGCCTACATGGGGCCGATTTACGGCGGATGAATGGGCGACCGGCGCCCAAATTCACACTTCGAGGTAATGTGGCCGCGCCGTCACACCTGACCTAGCCTAGGCGGCCCGAGCCTCTCGCGCCCTGAACAGCCGTCCGCGCTCGGCCAGCAGGACGAAGGCCAGTGCGGCCAGGCCGCAGGCCGTGAAGCCCAAGGCGAGAGGCGCAGTCGTCCCGTCGAACTGCTGGCCGATGAAGAAGCCGACCAGGGCGCCGCCGATGCTGGAGACGAACCCCTGGGCCGAGGAGGCCGCGCCCGCGATATGGCCCATGGGCGCCATGGCCATGGCCCCGAAGTTTCCGACAATCAGGCCGAAGCAGAACATGGTGGCGGCCTGCAGGACCGCGAAGGTTGTCATGGTCTCCCAGCCCGCCAGGGCTACGCCGGCGTGCAGGGCCGAGAAGAGGATGAAGCCGAGCAGAGCGCTATGGCCGACCAGGCGCGATCCCAGCCGCTCGACGACGCGTGCATTGGTCAGTGACGCTACGGCGATGGCTCCGGCGATCCCGGCGAAGACGAAGGGAAATGCGCCGGGCGCCTGGAAGACGTCGGCGAAGATCTGCTGCGACGAGCCGATGAAGCCGAACAGGGCGCCCGAGATGGCGGTGGAGGCCAGGGCGTAGTTCACCGACTGCCGCTGGGTGAGAGCTTGGCGGAAGCCGTCAAGGATCGTCGGAATCCGGATGGGGCGCCGGTACTCCGGATGGAGGGTCTCAGGCAGGCGCAGGGCGGCCCAGGCCAGCACCAGGGCGCCCGCCCCAGCCAGCAGGAAGAAGATGACGCGCCAGTCCGCCACATACAGGATCAGCGCCCCCAGGCTGGGCGCCAGGATCGGCACCCCAAGGAAGACGAGAAAGGTGAGCGACATGACCCGCGCCATGGTGCGGCCCTCATAGCAGTCGCGCACGATGGAGATGGCCAGCACCCGTCCCGATGCCGCGCCCAGGCCGCAAAGGAACCGCCCGAGCAGCAAAAGATCGAAGCTGGGGGCCACGGCGGCGGCCAGGCCGAACAGGGTGTAGATAGACAGCCCCCACAGCAGCAGCGGCCGGCGGCCATAGCGGTCGGACAGCGGTCCATAGACCAGCTGACCCACGCCGAAGCCGAGCAGATAGGCGGTCACGACCCACTGGCGGTCGTTTTCGACCGCGACGCCCAGCGCCTGTCCGATGTCGGGCAGGGCCGGCAGCATGGCGTCAATGGCCAACGCGTTCAGCGCCATGACCAGGGCGATCAGGCTGACGAACTCGGGAAAGGCCATGCCCGGATGCGGGCTGGGCTTGGCGGCGACGGCGGGCTCGGACATGGGGCGGCTTCTATAGGCGCGTCGCCGACGTCCGGCCAGCGGCTATCAGCGCCGCCTCGGCTTGCCCCCGCCTCGCGCGGGCGGTTTGCCCCGGCCCTTGGGCGGACCCCGGCGATCCCGATCCCGCACGCCCAGACGCGGGCGGGGGGCGTTCGGGTCCGCGGCTTCAGGCTCGCTGAGCATCTCGAAAAGCAGGCCGCCCGTGATCGGCGTGGCCTCGACCAACCGCACCGTCACCTGACGCCCCAGGCGCCAGCGCAGCCCGGAGCGGCTGCCCACCAGGGCGTGGGCCTTGTCGTCGTGGGTGAAGTACTCCTCGCCCAGTTGCGACACGGGGATCAGGCCGTCAGCCCCGGTCTCCTCCAGCCGCACGAACAGGCCGAAGCGGGTGACGCCGGTTATGCGGCCCTCGAACTCGGCGCCGACGCGGTCCTCAAGGAAAGCGGCCACATAGCGGTCGGTGGCGTCGCGCTCGGCGGCCATGGAGCGCCGCTCGGTCATGGTGATGTGTTCCGCCACGGCCTCCAGCTGGCTGGCCTGCTTGTCGGACAGTCCGTCCGAGCCCAGCCCCAGCGCGCGGATCAGGGCCCGGTGCACCACAAGGTCGGCATAGCGACGGATCGGCGAGGTGAAGTGGGCGTAGCGCTGCAAGTTCAGGCCGAAATGGCCGACATTGTCCGGGCTGTAGACAGCCTGCATCTGACTGCGCAGCACGACCTCGTTGACGATGTCGCCGTGCGGTCCCCCCCGGGTTTTTTCCAGAAGCTCGTTGAAGCGGCGCGTGGTTGCGGGCTGACCTTTGGCCCAAGGCAGTCCCAGCGTCGCCAGGAAGTCGGCCAGGTCGAAGGTCTTCTCCTGGCTGGGTTCGTCGTGGACGCGATAAATAAGCGGCGTGCGGCGCTTCTCCAGGGTCTCGGCGGCGCAGACATTGGCCTGGATCATCATCTCTTCGATGAGGCGGTGCGCCTCCAGGCTCTGGCGCGGGGTGATGGAGACCACCTCGCCCTCGTCGTTCAGCCTGATCTGCCGCTCCATCGTCTCGATGGCCAGGGGGCTGCGCCGGTTGCGGCCTTCCAGCATGACCCGATAGGCGGCCCAGAGGGGCTGCAGCACCCGCTCCAGCACCATGCCTGACGCATCGTCGGGGCGGCCGTCCACGGCGTCCTGCGCCTGCTGGTAGGACAGCTTGGCGGCCGAGCGCATCAGACCGCGCACGAAGCGATGGCCGGTCTTGGCTCCAGTCTTGTCGAAGACCATACGCACGGCCATGCAGGCGCGCTCCTCGCCTTGGCGTAGCGAGCACAGATCGCTGGACAGGGCGTGCGGCAGCATCGGCTCGACGCGATCGGGGAAGTAGGTGGAGTTGCCCTTGACGTAAGCCTCACGATCCAGGGCCGAGCCGTCGCGGACATAGGCCGCCACATCGGCGATGGCGACCCAGACGACCCAGCCGCCGGGGTTCTTGGGGTCCTCATCCGGCTCGGCATAGACGGCGTCGTCGTGGTCGCGCGCGTCGGGCGGATCGATGGTGACGAGAGGAATGTCGCGCAGGTCCTCGCGGCCCTTCAGCGTCGGGGGCCTGGCTTCTCGCGCCTCGGTCTCGGCGCCTTCCGAGAACCCGGTCGGCACGCCGTGGGCATGGATGGCGATCAGGGACGCCGCACGCGGTTGATCCTCGCGGCCTACAACCTCGAGAAGCCGCCCGGCGTGCGGCCCGTAGCGGCGGGTCTGGGGGCCCACCTCGGCCAGGACCAGATCACCGTCCTTGAGGTCGCGGGCCGACGGCTCCTGAAGCACCAGGCGCTCCTTGGAACGCCGATCCACGGGATCAACTCGAACCTCGCGAGCCGTCTTGCGCACGACGCCCAGCACGCGGTGGGCGCTCTGGCCGAGGCGCTTGATCAGCTTGGCCTCGTAGGCGTCTCCGATCTTCTCGAAGCGGACCAGCACGCGATCGCCCAGACCAGGGACTTGTCCCCGCGCCTCGCCGTCCCCAGGCGCCAGCCGGGCCAGTGGCAGGTCCTCGCCTCCTTTGGTCAGGCGGACAAAGAGGTCCCCGTCGGCGTCGCGTTCGGCCACGTCGGCCACGCCCACGGGCGGGAAGGCGCCGGTTTCAGCAAACCCCCTACGGCCGCGCTTGCCCAGGGCGCCCTCCGCCTCCAGTTCGCGCAGCATTTCGCGCAGGGCCCGACGCTCGGCGCCCTTGAGGCCGAAGGCGCGCGCGATATCGGCCTTCTCGGCTTCGCCCGCGTCGCGCAGGAAGCGGAGGAGGGTGTCCCGGTCGGGCAGTCCCTTGGGCGGGCGGCCGCCGCCGCGGCGGCTCATCGGGCGATCACCTGAGGCATGTCGCCCCTATAACGCAGCAGAAGCGCGACGGTCGCGTCCTCACCCGCGCCGCCGCCTCTGGCGTTCGGCCTGTACGGCGCGGACGACCGCAGCCATGTCGGCCGAGGCCACCATGGTGTCGCCGACGATGAAGGCAGGCGTTCCCTGGATCATCAGCCGCTGGGCCAGTTCGGACGTCTCGGTCAGATGCTCGTTAAGCGCCTCATCATTGGCGACGGCGGGGTCGAGCCCCTGCGCCCGCAAGGCGTCGTCGATCACCGCGTCAGTCAGGGGCCGGGCCGTCATCAGGCGATTGTGGAAGGCCAGATAGTCGCCGCCGGCGCGCTTCACGGCCAGGGCCGCCCGCGCGGCGCGCTCGGACACGCCGCCGAAGATGGGCATCTCCTTGAAGACGAAGCGCACATCCGGGTTCTGGCGGATGAAGGCCTGTATCTGGGGCTCCACCTGCTGGCAGTAGGGACAGCGATAATCGAAGAACTCGGTGACCGTGATGGTCCCGTTGGGATTGGCGACAAAGTCGTCAGGGTCCTGTTCGAGGGCCGAACGGTCGCGCAGCAGGGCCTGGCGCACTGTGGCCTGGGCGTCGGCGCGGCGTTTTTCTTCCAGCCGGTTCGAGACCTGGACCAGGATCTCCGGATTGGCCAGCAGATACGCCTCAGCCTGGGCGTCGAAGGCCGGCGTGCGGACCCCGAACCACGGCGACAGCGCCACCGCCAACGCCAGAACAGCCGCGGCCAGGGCCGCGGGCGCCGCCACCGCGGGCTGGAGCAGACGGCGCAGCAGGGAAGGGCGAGGATTGGCCTCGGGCGAGGGCGGCAGGTCAGGCTCGCTCAAGAGGCGTTCTCCCGTTCATTGCGGCGGTCCAGGTCTTCCAGGTCTTCGTCGGTCACGCCGCTCTGCAGCACGATGTCGACGGCGCGCACCCAGCCGGTCGAGCCGCGGGGCAAGGCGTCACGGGCCCGCAAGGCGAAGACGCGAGCCTGGTCCCGGTCGCCGATGGCGTACTGATATTCAGCGGCGGCCAGACGGGCCATGCCGTCCTGCCCCTGCTCGGCATGGGCTTCGGACAGCAGACGCCAGGCGATGGCGTTGTCGTCCTCGATCAGGTTGGCGCGGTTGAGCTCGCGGATGGCCTCTTCGACGTTGGGCGCCTCATGGGTGGCCAGCAGAGCCTGCCCCAGATTGATGCGCAGCAGAGCCGCTTCCGGGAGCAGCTCTACCGAACGCCGGTGCGCCGGCACCGCCTCGACGGGTCGCCCGCCCTCGAACAGCACCTGGCCCTTCAGCTCCCACAGGTAGGGATTGTCAGGCTGCTCCTCGAGCAGCTGGTCGATGGCGGCGACGGCGCGGTCGATCTGGCTGTCGCGGTAGAGGGCGATGGCGCGCGCGTAGCGGGCGGGGAAACTGGTGTCCGTTTCCGGATAGCGGCGCAGGGTCTGATTAGGATGGTTGAGGAAGGCGTAGAGCTTGGCCTTCACCAACTCGTGCTCGGCCTGCCACTCGGGCGGGTCCGGCCGATTGTAGTTGGGCAAACGTTCGGCCCGGCGGCGCAGGGCGTCGATGCGCTGGGACGAGAGCGGGTGGGCGCGGAAATAGGGGAACTGCCGATCCAGCGAGAAGACCTCCTGGTAGCGGAACTTCTCGAAGAATTCGACGAGCCCGCGCCCGGAATAGCCAGCCCGCTCCATGGCCTGGAGCCCGGCCTGGTCGGCGGCGCCCTCCTGGCTGCGTGAATAGTTGAGGGCCCCCAGCGCGCCGAAATAGCCGCTGCTCCCCGCAAGGGCGATGCCCGCGTCCGGCGCGCCCGCCAGCGCCGCCACCACGCCCAGGCCGAGGGTCAGCAGGAAGGGCGTCATGCCCGCCCGCTGCATCTCGCCGCGAACCGTGTGGCCGCCGGCCAGATGTCCCGCCTCGTGGGCGATGACCCCCAGCAACTGATTGGGGTTCTCGGTCTCGAGGATCAATCCCGTGTTGACCCCCATGATCTGGCCCTGGGTGGCGAAGGCGTTCAGCGACTGGTCGCTGATCAGCAGCAGGCGCACGTCGTCCGGCTCCAGCCCGGCGGCCTCAAGCACCGGGTCCGCCTGACGCCGCAGGATGGTCTCGATCTCGGTGTCCCGGATGACCGACTGGGCCGAAGCCAGGGTCGGAACCCCGGCCATCAGGGCCACGGCGGCCATGACGGCGCCAAGACGAAGGCGTCGATTACGGGTCATGCACGCAGGCTCCTTCAGACGCTTAAGCCCCGCACCCTGACCAGCCCTGGAGGCAACCCTAACCCCTCACCGGAGACTCCACCAGCCTCGCTTCGGCTTGACCGGCGGGGCGGTGATTTCAGCGGGATCGGGCTCGGCGGGTTGGGCCGGCTCCGCCGCAGGTTGCGGTTCAGGCTCAGGCTGGGCCTCAACGACAGGCGCTTCCGGCGCCGCAGCGGGGGGAGCCTCCGCTTCCGGAGCGGCCTCGGTCGCGGCCGGCTTGCGTCGGCTGCGGGTCCGCTTGGCCGGGGCGGGCGCGGCCTCGGGCTCAGGCTGGGCCTCGGATGCGTCTGCAGCCTCCACGGCGGCCGTGGCCGCGGCGATGGCCTCAACAGGTTCGGCCTCGCCGGTCTGCTCCGTCACGCCTTCAAGCTGGGTCTCGCCGCCCGGACGCTTGCGGCGCACGCGGCGGCGACCGCCGCGCTCGTCACCGGCCTCAGCCGCGGGGGCGGGGGCGGGGGACTCGCCGCGACTCTCGGCCGCGGGCCGTTCCCTGGCGGGTTCGTCCTGCGCCGGTCGGCTGCGCATCTCGATCGGGTCGAACCAGACGTAGGGATCTTCGAGGGACGGCGTGCGCCCGCGAACCCAGGCGTAAGCGCCTGAGGTCTCGCCGCCTTCGCGAGCGCGGCGACCGCCCCGGCGACCGCGCCGACGGCGGCGTCCAGCCTCGTCCTCGCCGTCCTGCTCCGTCTCGGCCCGAACCGTGTCGCGCGGCGCCTCGTCGCCATCTTCACGGCGTCCGCCCCGTCCTCGCCGACGGCGGCGACGGCCCCGGCGGCCCTCGCCGTCGCCACGGTCTGGTCGGGCGCGGCCGGAATCGTCCTCGGAATCTTCGGCGTCGTCTTCGGAACCGTCCGCCAGCTCCTCGGGCTCGTCCCCATCGTCAAAGACCTGTTCGTCGCGCAGGTCCTCTTCAGTCGGCTGCATGCGGCGCCGGGCGTTGACGGCGCCGGTCGGGCGCGGCGCCTCGTCAGCGGTGACGGTGCGCTCTATCGCGTGCTCGGCGTGGCCCAGGGCGTCGTCGACCTGGACCGTGACGTCCAGGCCCAACTCGTCGGCCATGCGGTTCAGGAATTCCCGCTTGTGATTCAGCACATAGAGGGCAACGGCCATGGGCGCGCGCAGGGTGACGGCTCCCGCGCCGTTCTTCGCCGCCTCCATCTCGACCGAACGCAGCGCCGTGAGGGCAAGTGATTCGGCCGAACGCACGCGGCCCGAGCCGCCGCAGTGCTCACAGATGTGGGTGGTGCCTTCCAGGACGCCGGTGCGGCGGCGCTGACGGCTGATCTCCATCAGGCCGAAGCCCGAAATCTTGCCCATCTGGATGCGGGCGCGGTCCTCGTCCAGGGCGTCCTTCAAACGCTTCTCGACGGCGCGGTTGTTCTTGCCCTCGTCCATGTCGATGAAGTCGATGACAATCAGGCCGGCCAGGTCGCGCAGGCGCAGCTGGCGCGCCGCCTCGTCGGCGGCCTCGAGGTTGGTCTTCAGCGCCGTCGCCTCGACGTTCCGCTCTTTGGTGGCCTTGCCCGAGTTGACGTCGATGGCGACCAGGGCCTCGGTCTGGTTGATCACCAGGTAGCCGCCGGACTTCAGCGGCACGACCGGAGAGTGGATCTGCTGCAGCATGTCCTCGACGCCGAACTTCACGAACAGCGGCGTGGGCTCGTCGTACAGCTGCACCTTCTTGGCCTGTGACGGCATGAGCTGGCGCATGAAGTCGCGCGCCTCGCGCCAGCCCTGCTCGCCCTGGACGTGGACGGCCTCGAAGTCCTTGTCAAACATGTCCCGAACCGCGCGGCGGACAAGGGTCTCCTCCTCATAGATGAGGGAAGGGGCAGTGGAGGCGAGGGTGGTGGAGCGGATGTCCTCCCACAGGCGCAGCAGGTACTCGTAGTCCCGCTTGATCTCCGCCTTGGTGCGCTTTGCGCCGGCGGTGCGGATGATCAGGCCCATGCCCGGCGGCACATCCAGAGACTGGGCCGCGGCCTTCAGGCGCTTGCGGTCCGCCGCCTGGGTGATCTTGCGGCTGATGCCGCCGCCCCGTCCCGAGTTGGGCATCAGCACGCAGTAGCGGCCCGCCAGCGAAAGCCAGGTGGTCAGGGCCGCGCCCTTGCCGCCACGCTCGTCCTTGACGACCTGGACCAGCATGATCTGGCGGCGCTTGATCACCTCCTGGATCTTGTAGCGGCGCATCAGCTTACGCTTCAGCCGCGCTTCGTCGGAGGCCTTGCCTTCCTCGTCGTCGTGGCCGTTCTCGCCGTCGACGTCCTGATCGTCCTCCTCGTCGTCCGCCTCAGCCATGATGGCTTCACGGTCGGCGACAGGGATCTGGTAATAGTCCGGGTGGATCTCGCTGAAGGCCAGGAAGCCGTGACGGTTGCCGCCGTATTCGACGAAAGCCGCCTGCAGGCTGGGCTCTACACGTGTGACCTTGGCCAGATAGATGTTGCCGCGCAGCTGACGCCGGGCGCGGCTTTCGAAGTCAAATTCCTCGACGTGGCGGCCGTCCACGACGGCGACGCGGGTCTCCTCGGCGTGGGCCGAGTCGATCAACATATGCTTGGGCATTAAGGGGGTCTCCACGACGCGGCCCTGACCTCGCACCTTGCGGTCGAGCGGGGGGGCGTCGCTGGGGTTGGATGGCGCACTCGCGGCCCGCGTCTTCGCCCCTCGGGGCGATCCCGGCGGTCAGCCGGCGGCGGAACAGAGCGGTGCGGCCCATGGTGTGGTTCGGATTCCTCGTCACGCGCTTTCAGGGCGTGTCGGGTGCGGCCGCTGGCGGACTGACGGGCAGGCCGGGCGGGCGCGGGGTTCAAACAGCGCCGCTGGCGGCCAGCGGTCCCGGCTAGAGGGACGAGCGCGGCGCGCCGGAGCGACGCGGCGAACTTAGTCACTTCAGGCGACGAAGGAAAGCGGGCGCTGAAACTTGGCGCCCTTAACCCATTCGGAAGCCTGATCTGGCAACTTGTCGGCCCTGCTTTCGGATGAGGACCAATCATGGCCGTCGGGCCTGCATCACCGGTGACGCGCCTACCTTCGCTGCGCGCCGTATTGGCCGTTGGAGCCCTACTGCTCGTCGCGGCGGCTGCGCTGCTGTTGCTGACCGCGGGGCGCGGCCTGGCGGACACCGATTCCGGCGACGTGATGCGCGTACGTTTCGGTGGTGATGCTCAAGTCACGCGGGTGGTGATTGACATGGGCCGCTCGGCCCAAGGGCGCCTTAGTGAGACGTCGGGTCAGGATCTGACGTTGGCTTTGGTCGGGGTGGATGCCGGCCGTGGTGCGGAGGCCGCCGGTCAGGGACTGGTGCGCAGCTATCGGCTGGACAGCGCTGGGGGCGCAGCCCGTCTGCGTCTGAACTTGACGCGGCAGGCCCAGGTCAAGCGGCGCTTCCTTCTGCCGCCCGGCGATGGCGTCAGTCACTACCGTTATGTGCTTGACCTCGAAGCGAGCGGCGCCGGCCCGGCCCGGTCGCCCGCCCGAGAGTCGTCGCCCACCAGATCCAACCGCACCCAGCCGCGCGTCATCGTGGTCGATGCCGGCCATGGCGGTCGGGACCCAGGGGCCCAGGGCGCTGAGCACGCGGAAAAAGCTATCACCTTGGCCGCGGCCCAGGCCCTGAAGGAGCGACTGGAGGCCACCGGCCGCTATCGGGTCGTCCTGACGCGCACCGGTGATTCCTATGTTCCGCTCGAAAGCCGGGTCCGCATCGCGCGCCAGGCCGGGGCCGACCTGTTCATCTCGCTGCATGCTGACGCCGGCCCGTCGCCGGAAACGCGCGGGGCCAGCGTCTACACCCTGGACGAGCGGGGGGAAGAACGGGCCGCGAGGCAGGTCATGGCCGGGCGCGGCGCGCTTTCAGGCGTTCAGTTGCCGGGGCGCGATCCCGCCGTTCGCCGTGTCCTTCTGGACCTGACCCAGCGCGCCACCCAGAACCGCTCGGCCGCCTTCGCCCAGGTGCTGTTGACTCACATTGAAGATGAGGCGCCGCTGCTTCGCCGCAGCCATCGCAACGACAACTTCGCGGTTCTCCTGGCGCCGGACGTGCCGGCCGTACTGCTGGAAATGGGATTCATCACCAATCCCGAGGACGAGCGGCTGCTGTCCAGCGCGCGCAGCCGTAACCGCCTGATGGGCGCCGTGGTCGAGGCGATCGACGCCTATTTCGCCATGCCTTCGGGCGGCTTGATGATGGCGGCGGCGCCCTGATTTAGGGCCGTCTGCGTCGATCAGGGCTTTGCGCCAGCGCGTAGGCCGCGTTACATCGGCCGTTGGCGCCCCCTGAGGGCGCGGGACGAGGGTATTCGTGAAAGTCGCCGGCCGAGGTTTTCTGATCGCGGGCATCGCGGTGCTCGGCGCCGTGACCCTGGCGGGCATGCTGCTGGCCATCTATGCGGCGTGGCTGTTCCATGACCTTCCCGACGCTTCGGAGCTGGCCGAATACCGGCCGCCGACGGCCACCCGCGTCTTTGCCTGGGACGGCACCCTGATCGGAGAGTTCTCTGACGAGCGGCGCGTCTTCGTGCCCTACGAGGAGATCCCGCCGGTCGTGGTCCAGGCCTTCCTGGCGGCTGAGGACCGCAACTTCTTCCGGCATGGCGGGGTGGACGTGGGCGGTCTGGGCCGCGCCATGGCCAAGAACGTGCTCAACGTGCTGCGTGGCCGCCGTCTCGAGGGCGGCTCGACCATCACCCAGCAGGTGGCCAAGAACGTCCTGCTGTCGAACGACGCCACGCTGGGCCGCAAGCTGCGTGAGGCCATCCTGGCCAGCCGCCTTGAGGCCACGCTGGACAAGGAACACATCCTCGAACTGTATCTGAACGAGATTTTCCTGGGCTACCGCTCCTATGGCGTGGGCGTCGCCGCCTACAACTACTTCGGCAAATCGCTGAACCAGCTGACGCCGGACGAGGCGGCCTTCCTTGCGGCCCTGCCTAAGGGTCCGAACAATTACCACCCGCGCCGTCACCCCGCCGCCGCCCAAGGTCGCCGGGACTGGGTTCTGGGACAGATGGAGCAGGCGGGCTGGCTGACCCGTGAGCAGGCCGAAGCGGCCCGCGCCCGGCCTCTGGTGACGCGCGACGCGCCCCAGCGTTCGGCCTACCGCGACGCGGACTTTTTCGTTGAGGAAACGCGCCGCCAGGCTCGCAACCTGTTTGGCGAACGGGTCAATCGCGACGGTCTCTATATCCGCACGACCCTAGACCCCGAGCTGCAGTCCGCCGCCCGTGACGCCCTGATGCGGGGGCTGGAGACCTATGACCGTCGCCACGGCTGGCGCGGCGCCTGGGGCAACATCTCGCCTTCAGCCGACTGGCGGGCCGAGGCGCAGCGGCGCTCACCTCCCTCCGAGCGGCGCGCCTGGCGCGCCGCCATCGTCGAGCATATCGACGGCAACGCCGCTCGCGTCCGCACGGCGCGAGAGGATCAGACCGGCCTGCTCGAACCGGCGGACGTCGCCTGGGCGCGAGCGGGGCGGGGCCTGTCCCGCGGCGACCTGATCTTCGTGGAGCCGGCCGCGAATGGCCGCTTCAATCTGCGGCAGGTTCCGATCGTGAACGGGGCCCTTGTGGCCATCGAACCCTTCTCGGGCCGCGTGGTGGCCATGGTCGGCGGCTATTCCTACTCCCTGTCGAACTTCAACCGGGCCACTCAGGCGCGCCGGCAGCCGGGCTCGGCGTTCAAGCCCTTCGTCTACGCGACCGCGCTGGAGGGGGAGTTCACCCCGGCGAGCATCGTGGTGGACGGCCCCATCTCGTTGCCCGGCGCGCGGCCGGGGGAACGCTGGACCCCGCAGAACTATAATCGCGACTTCTATGGTCCCCAGCCGTTGCGTCGCGGCCTCGAAATGTCGCGGAACCTGATGACCGTGCGCCTGGCGCAGCAGATCGGCATGCGACAGATTTCGGCCGACGCTGTACGCTTCGGCGTCGTGGACGACATGGACCCGGTCCTTGCCATGGCGCTGGGGGCGGGTGAGACGACGCCCTTCCGCCTGACGGCCGCCTACGCTCAGTTCGCCAACGGCGGCCGGCGCATCACGCCTCATCTGATTGAGTTGGTGCAGGACCGCCAGGGCCGCGTGGAATGGCGCGCCGATCAGCGGCCCTGCCGCGTTTGTCGGCGACCCTACGACGGCTCAGCCTCGCCGCGCCTGCCCCAGCTGGGCCAGCAGGTCATCGATCCCATCACGGCCTACCAGATCACCTCGATGCTGGAGGGCGTGGTTCAGCGCGGCACGGCGACGGCGGCCCGCTCGCTAGGCCGCCCCATCGCGGGCAAGACGGGCACCACGAATGACTACCGCAGCGCCTGGTTCGTCGGCTATTCGCCTGATCTTGTAGTGGGCGTGTTCGTCGGCTTCGATGACAACCGGTCCCTCGGCAACGGCGAGACGGGCTCAACGGCGGCGGTGCCGATCTTCGTCGACTTCATGGAAGACGCACTGCGCGACCGGCCCGTTCGCGAGTTCCGCCGGCCCTCCAACGCCGTCATGATCAATGTGCGCGGCATCGAGGAGGCCTTCCGCCCAGGCACCGAGCGGCGTGCTCAGGCCCCGGTTGCTGAAGCCGGACCCGCACCGAGCGGCCCGCAGCCCTACGATCAGGTGTGGCGCGATGGTCAGGTTACGGGCGCAGACAACGCGGGTGCAGCTGCCGCGCCCCGCCCGCCGGCGCGGGAAGAACCGCCGGAAGACTTGAGCGGTCTCTACTAGAGCCGCACCCTGCCCTTGGAGTTGGAAGCATGAGATTGGATGTCGAGGCCATGGCGGCCGACATCGAGCAGTCCGTCGGGCTGCTCAGGAGGCGTCTTTGACTGGGATGCCGCCCTTCGCAAACTGGACGAACTGAACGCCCGCGTCGAAGACCCCAGCCTGTGGGACGACGCCGACAACGCCCAGGCCGTCATGCGGGAACGCACACGGCTGGCCGACCAGGTCGCGCTGGTCAAGACGCTTGAGCGCGAGACCGAGGACGCCATCGCCTTCGCCGAACTGGCGGACGAGGAGGGCGACGAGGCCTCGCTGGAGGAGGCCCGTCAACAGCTGCGGGACCTGAAGGCGCGCGCTGGCCGCGCCGAGCTGGAAGCCCTCCTTTCAGGCGAGGCCGACGCCAACGACGCCTTCCTCGAGGTGAACTCCGGCGCCGGCGGCACCGAGTCCTGCGACTGGGCGTCGATGCTGCTGCGCATGTACACGCGGTGGGCGGGCGCCCACGGTTATGAGGTGGACCTGATCGAGGAAACCCCGGGCGAGCAGGCCGGGATCAAGTCGGCCACCATCCAGGTGAAGGGCGCGAACGCCTATGGCTGGCTCAAGTCGGAATCGGGCGTGCATCGCCTGGTGCGCATCAGCCCGTACGACTCGAGCGCCCGGCGCCACACCAGCTTCGCTTCGGTGGGCGTCTCGCCGGTGGTGGATGACACCATCGAGATCGAAATCAATCCCGCCGATGTGCGCACGGACACCTACCGCGCCTCGGGCGCGGGCGGCCAGCACGTCAACAAGACGGACTCAGCCGTGCGCCTCACGCACATTCCGACCAATACGGTTGTGGCGTGCCAGACTGAGCGGTCCCAGCACCAGAACCGCGACCGGGCCTGGAAGATGCTGCGCGCGCGGCTTTACGAGCTGGAGCTGCAGAAGCGCGAGGCGGCCGCCCAGGCGTTGGAGGACGCCAAGACGGACATCGGCTGGGGTCACCAGATCCGATCCTACGTCCTGCAGCCCTATCAGATGGTCAAGGATCTGCGCACCAATGTGGAGACGTCCGACACCCAGGGCGTGCTGGACGGCGATCTGGACGCCTTCATGGGAGCCGCCTTGGCGGCTCGGGTTGGCGTCACGCGCGATGGCGCGGAGGGGTAAGGCCCCTGCCGCCCTCGAACCTCTGACGGTCTAGACCGACTTCATCTCGATGACCTGGGCCGGCGCCGGCTCCGGCTGAGGCGCGGCGGCCGCCGCGGGGGCAGGCGCTGCGGCGGGTCGGGCGGGCTGGGCGTCCTTGCGGCCCTGCTGGCAGCGGCCCTGGAAGAAGGCGCCCGTCTCGATGGCCAGCTGATCGTGCGTGATGTCGCCGTCCACATAGGCGGTGGCGGCCAGGCGAACCTGCTTGCCGCTCACGGTGCCGACGACGCGCCCGCGCACCTCGATGGAATCGGCGGAGACGCCGCCCTCGACCGAGCCGGTCTCGCCCACGACCAGGCGACCGACGCGGACGTCGCCGCGCACCGTGCCGTCGATCTGCAGGTCCCCCTGGCCGGTGATGTCGCCCGTGAAGGTCAGGTCCGATGACAGCACCGAGCCGGGCCGAGACGCCGGCGCAGGGGCCGGACGCGGGGCCTGGGCGACCGGCGCGCCGCCGGGCGCCTTCAAGTCGGGAAGCGGCGGAATGGGCTCGGGACGGGCCTGGGGCTGAGCCTTGGGCTGGGAGGGCTTAGTCTTGGAGAACATTGTCGCCTGCCTTGATGAAACGTGCGGGGTTCTGAGGGCGGCCGTTGACCCACACCTCATAGTGCAGGTGGACGCCGGTGGAGCGGCCGGTGGTGCCCATGCCGCCGATGCGCTGGCCGATGGCCACGCGCTGGCCGGGCCGGACCGAGATCGTGTTGAGGTGGGCGTAACGCGTCTTGAAGCCGCCGCCATGGTCGATCTCGACGGTATTGCCATACCCGTTGCGGACCCCCGCAAAGGAGATCACGCCGGGCGCCGTCGCCGTGATGGGGCTATTGCGCGGGCCGGCGAAATCTTGACCCTGGTGCAGGGCGGGGCGACCGTTGAAGGGATCAAAACGCACGCCGAAGCCCGAGGTCTGGCGCACGCCCGTGGCGGGGCGGCCGAAAGGCAGACGCTCGGCGGCGTCCGACAGGGCCCGCATTTCGGAGAGGTTGTCGGCGGCGTGGCGGATGCGGATCGCAAAGGCCTCGTCCACGTCCAGCACGGCGGCCAGGGCGCGGGGGTCGCCTGCATCCACCAGCGGACCGCCCAGGCTCGAACTGGAGCCGGCGTAGGCGGAGGGGTTCAGTCCCGCCAGGCGGAACGCCAGACGCAGCCGCTCGGCGCGGTCCCCCGCGAAGTTTTCGGCCCTGGCGATCAGGCGTTCCTGATCCAGTCGCACCGCCATGACCCGCTCAAGGGGCGCGCGGTTCTCGTCAATGCGGCGCGGCGCCAGCACCTCGCGCGCGCCGGGGACGTCGCGGAAGGTGGCCATGACACGGGTCAGGGCGGCGTGACGCCGCTCGACCGTGTGGGCCAGTTCATCGATCGAGCCGTTGGTCGCCGTCATCTTGGCGACGGCGCTGTCGAGACGCGCCTGAAGCTCGGCGTTCATGCGCTCGGAAGCGGCTCGCGCCCGCACGACCTCGTGGTCGGCCCGGCTGGCCGTAATGGCGTTGAGCGCGAAAAGGCCGGCCGATCCGGCGATCCAGGCGACCGCCACGCTGGCGGCGCCGGCCATCATCACTTGCTTGCCGGTGGTCAGGATGTAGCCGCGCGTCTCGCCGCCGGACCGCAGGTAAAGATGCCGCTCCGGAAATACGCGCTCGATGAAATCTCTAAGCCAAGCCACCCGAGCCTTAACCATGAACTCCCCCCGAGCCCTTATCCCGCAAAGGTTATGCACCCATGGGGCGGCCCGGGGCAAGGGTGTTCACCCTTTGTTAACCCTGATTTCGCCCAGCGAAATATTGTCGCAGCCCAGATTCGTGAGACTTCGCGTCTGAGGCGAACGCTGCGCGAATCTGAGACGACACGTCGGAGGTCTTAGGAGGATCGGGTTACAATCAGACGATCAGGCGTGTTTAACGGGGAGTTGCTGGAGAGCGTCGAGAACCTCCTGCGCATGGTTGGGCACGGACACCTTGCGCCAGACCCTGGCCACGCGCCCGTCAGGTCCGATCAGGAAGGTGGCCCGTTCTATGCCCATGTATTTGCGGCCATACATGCTCTTTTCGACCCAGACGCCATAAGCCTCGGTCACGAGCCCCTCCTCGTCGGCGCCCAGGGTCAGGTTGAGGTCGTACTTGGCCTTGAAGCGATCGTGTTTCTTCGCCGTGTCGCGCGACACGCCAACGACGGCGGCGCCGGCTCGCGCAAACTCGGCGGCCAGGCTGCTGAACTCCTGCGCCTCGCGCGTGCAGCCGGGCGTGTCGTCCTTGGGGTAAAAGTAGAGCACCAGCGGCTTGCCGGCGAGGTCCGTCAGCCGCACGCGGGCGCCGCCGTCCGTGGGCATGTCGAAGTCAGGGGCGCGGTCGCCCTCAGCGGGACCACTCATGGGCCTCTCCTATTCAACGGCCATATTGTCGATCAGGCGGGTGCCGCCCAGCCAAGCTGCGGCCAGGATACGCGCCGGCGCGCCGAGGCGATCACCGGGGAAGATTCCCAAGTCTTCCGCACGGCGGAGCGCAACGTAGTCCACGCGATCAAAGCCAGCCGCAAGCAGGGCCTCTGCGGCCTGAGCCTCCGCCTGACCAACGGGGGCGCCGGATAGGGCGGCGAGCCCCGCCTGTTTGAGAATCACGTTCAGCCGCCGCGCCACGGATAGCTCAGCGTCATTCAGGTAAGCGTTGCGCGACGAGAGGGCGAGGCCGTGCGCGTCGCGCACTGTGGACCCGCCGACGATCTGGGTAGGGATATCCAAGTCGCGCGCCATGCGCCGTACCGTCAGCAACTGCTGATAGTCCTTCTCTCCGAAGACGGCCACATCCGCCTGCACCTGGTTGAGCAGCTTGGCCACCACCAGCGCCACGCCGCCGAAAAAGTGCGGGCGGCTGTCGCTTTCAAGCCCGTCGGTGGGGCCTGCGACCTGGATGCGGGTGGCGAAACCGGGCGGGTACATCTCGGCCGGAGTGGGCGCGAACAGCAGGTCACAGCCCTCGGTCGCCAGCAATTCGGCGTCGCGGGCCTCCTGTCTTGGATAGCGGTCCAGGTCCTCGGTCGGGGCGAACTGGGTCGGATTGACGAAGATCGAGCAGACAGTGCGGTCAGCCAGGCCTCGGGCCTGCCGGATCAAGGCGAGGTGCCCCTCGTGCAAGGCGCCCATGGTGGGCACGAATCCGACACTGAGGCCCCCGGCTCGCCAGGCGCGAACCTGCTCGCGCAGGCCGGCGATGGTGCGGACGATGGGAAGCTCGGCCATAAGTCCTTCTTAAGCCTGTTCTTCAACGGGGCTTTGAGATGCGCCCGCTAGGGTGGCGCTTATGACGCCGCGTGTTCCGTTCCGTCCAGTGCTTGCCGCCGGTCTTGCGATCCTCGCCGCCGGATGCAGCGCCGTTGAGGCCGATCCTAACCGCTTCGAGCGGTGGGGCGAGGCCGTGGCCAGTATCCGCATCTCCGCTGATGACGCGCCGTCGGCTGACCGACCCGGCGCGCCGCCTCTGATCGCGCCTGATCTTTCCGCGTCGCGCCGCGCCGGCCTGCGCCAGGCGCTGGCGGTCGAGGTCATAGAGCCGGAACAGCTTTGGGACGCTCGTCTGGGTGACCTGCGCGGCGCCATGGATGTGGCCCAGCCTGTTCTGCAGCAGGTCTCGAATGTCGCCGAAGCCTCTGGCCGCCCCTTGGCTCCTGACACAGGCGAAGGCGTGCTGATCCAGTTGGGCGCCTATTCCGACGAGGGGGCTGCACGCGCGGCCTTCGCCGCCGCTGTCGCCCGGGCGGGGGGACGGCTGGCCGACGCTCAACCCGTGCTTCAGCGCACCTCGACCGTCGATGGCCGCACCCTGGTACGCCTGAAGGCCGGACCGATCCCGGCCGGCGCGGCCGCCTCTGCCTGCCGGGCCGCCGGCGTGACTGACCGGTGGTGCGCCGTGGCGCGCAGTTAAGCCGCAGCGTTGGGGATCATTTCCCATCCACGTTGACGCCGCGGAGCGTTAAGGCTGACCTCGAAGCTGGCGCAGGATTGAGTCGCGCCGTTCGGGAGTAGCTCGCGTGGCCAAGGTCATCGTCATCGGTAACGAAAAGGGCGGGGCGGGCAAATCCACCATCGCCATCCACTTGGTGACCGCCCTGCTTCATGGCGGCAATCGCGTGGGGGTCATCGATCTGGACCTGCGCCAGCGGTCGCTGGGACGTTTTCTGGCCAACCGGCGCGCGTGGCTCGCCGCGAATGCCGTCAACGCCCCCTGCCCAGACGAGCCGGACCTGGGTATGGACGGCGCCCTGCTGGCCCGTGCGCCTGTCGCTGACCAGCTTGCGGCTTTTCAGAACGCCTTCGCCGCGGCGAGCGATCTCGATTTCATCGTCATCGACACGCCGGGCGGCGACACCGACCTGTCGCGGGCCGCCCACGCCGAGGCCGATGTGATCGTCACGCCGATGAACGACAGCTTCGTGGATTTCGACCTGCTGGGGCATGTGGACCCTGTCAGCCTCGAGCTGACGCGGCCCTCCATCTATAGCGAGACCGTTTGGGAGTCGCGAAAGGCCAAGGCCATGTCGCGTCGGGGTCAGATCGACTGGATCGTGCTCTCCAATCGCCTTGGCGTGGCCGAAGCCCGGAATCGCCGTCGCGTCGATGACCGCCTGGCCCTGCTGGCGCGCAAGGTGGGCTTTCGCGTGGGTCCGGGGCTTCGCGACCGGGTCATCTACCGCGAGCTGTTCCCGTTCGGCCTGACGGTCGCGGATCTCTCGACCGAGATTCGCCCCGTCTCGGTAAGCCTCGCCCATGTGGCGGCGCGGCAGGAGCTGCGCGCCCTGATCCACGCCATCGGTCTGGAAGAGGCGGCGGGTCTGGCCGCTGCGGCCTGAGGCCGTGATCATCGTCTGGATCCTGCTGGGCGCCGCCCTGTTCTGGGTGATCGCGCGGACGCTTCGAAAAGCTCAAACGCGCGGCGGCGATGGCTGGCGCGTAGGGGCGGGGGTTCTGGCCGCCGTCAGCGTCATCGGAGCGGTCACGGCCGCCAGCCGAGGGGGCTGGTTGTTGGCGGTCTGCCTGGCGGTGATCGGCGTTTCCCTGGCGCTTTCCGCTCGCCGAGGAATGGGCGCAGCTACGCCTGCGCAGCCCGAGGTGATGACAGAGCGCGAGGCGCGCTCGACCCTGGGGGTACCGGATGATGCGGGTCCGGACGAGATTGAGACGGCTTACCGTCGCCTCATGCGCCGCGTCCATCCGGATCAGGGCGGTGCGGAGGGGCTGGCGGCCCGGCTCAATGCGGCCAGGCAGCGGCTGAAGGGTTAGGGATCAGCCTCGACGGGCGATGCAGTCCAGCCGCGCCTGGGTCATGGCGGCGCAGGCGGCGCGCGCCGCTTCCTGCGTCAGGCCCGTGAAACGCGAGCGATACCAGCCGTTGGCGGTCTGGATGTCGGACTCGGCGCCGCGGAAGTGGCTCGAGAACCGGCGTGATACCGTGCGGATCCAGCCTTGAGCGTCGCTGCGGCTACGGAAGGCGCCGACCTGCACGATCCAGTCCCCGGACGGACGGCTCCGCGTGGGCGGCGGCGCGGCCGGGCGGCGCGCGGGGGCGGGCGGGCTGGTCGCATCGCCCGAGGCGCCGTTCAGAGCGGCGGTCAGGTCACGCGCTTCCCCGAGGTTTGCAGTCTCGGTCACGCGCGCATCGGCGGCCAGTGTCACGCCGGCCTCGCCGGTACGAAGCTCGGCGTACTGGATGGGTCCAGAGGGCAGGCGCGGCGAAAGCGCGGTTTCGAAGAAGGTCTGCGCCACGGGGATCAGCTCGCCGTGCTCGCGGCGGTTCTCCACTTCGAAGCCGGTCTCGATCAGCGTCGACATGTGGTCATTGCGCGTGCGGCTGGTGCGGCCGCCCAACACCACTGCGATCAGGCGGCGGTCGCCGCGCACGGCCGACGCCGCGAGGTTGTAGCCCGAGGCGTTGGTGTAGCCGGTCTTGATGCCGTCCACGCCAGGCATGGAGTGCAACAGGCCATTGGTGTTGCGGTAGGTGCGGCCTTCGAACTCCCACTCCCGCGTACTGAAATAGCTGTAGTACTGCGGGAAATCCCGCATCATGGCCCGCGAAAGTAGGGCGATGTCGCGCGCGGTGGAGATGTTGCGGCTGTCAGGCAGGCCATGCGGATTGACGAAGCGGGTCTCGTCCATGCCCAGTTCGCGGGCGCGCAGAGTCATCTGGGCGGTGAAGGCGGCTTCACTGCCGCCGATGTGCTCGGCGACGGCCATGGCCATGTCATTGGCAGATTTCACCGCCATCGCTTTCAACGCGTTGTCCAGCGAGATGGTGCGTCCGGCGGGCAGGCCGAGCTTGGACGGCGGTTGCGAGGCGGCGCGCGGCGAAATCACTACGCGGTCATCAAGGCTGACTCGGCCCTGCTCCAGCGCCTCGAAGGCCATGTACATGGTCATGACCTTGGTGATGGAAGCCGGATAGCGGCTGGCGTCGGCGCGCCGCGAGAACAGCACCTCGCCTGTCCGAGCGTCCACGACGATGGCGGCGTAGCGGGCGTCGTCCGCGGGGTCGGCCGTCGCGGGCGCCAGCCCTCCGGCGCTAAGCGTCGCGAGCAGGGCGGCGGTCAGGAACAGGGCGGGGCGTCGGGTGGAACGGATCATGACGACGTCCGGACGGATAAGCGGCGGCGGAAAGACCATACCATGCCATCACGGCCTTGCCCGTAGGTAAACAGGGCGTTGCGTCGCGGTCCAGAGGTCGTCTCGTGGAACGAATGTTGCGCTGCAGCATTTTCCCTTGACGCGAGTTCGCATATGCGAGATAACACCGCTCGCCAGGGGGCTGCCAAAGCCCCCTCGATCCCATTTGAGCGTGGCGCTCCCCCGCCGCTGAACCCTTAGAAGGAGACCAGCAATGGCCACCGAAACCAAGACCGAAGCCAAGATCGAAAACAAGACCGCCGAGACCGTGAAGGCCGCGGCCGACACCGCCCGCAAGACCGCCGAAAAGGCTCAGGCCGCCAGCGTGAACGCCTTCCGCGACGGCATGGACCGCTCGCTGAACGCCATGGGCGAACTGACCGCCGCCTCCAAGCGCAACCTGGAAGCCGCCGTTGAGTCCGCTACGGCCGCCACCCGCGGCTTCGAAGCCCTGAACACCGAGGCGCTGGCCTGGGGCAAGAAGAGCTGGGAAGACGGCGTGAACACCGCCCAAGCGCTGGCTTCGGCCCGTTCGGTGCAGGAAGTGGTCGAGCTGCAGACGGCCTGGGCCAAGTCGGCCTCGGAAGCCTACATGGCCGAGCTGAACCGCATGACCGAGATCATGACCGCCTCGGTCAAGGACACCTTCCGTCCGATCAACGAGCGCATGACCGCCACGGTCGAGCGCTTCCAGGCCGCCCGCTAAGCTCTAGCGCCGCCTGAAACGATGAGAGGCCCCGGGGGCGACCCCGGGGCCTTTTTTGTGCGCCATACCCACAGGCCGGCTGCGGCTTCAAGCCGCTTGGGCTTTTCAGAAGGGGCGATCAGCCTATCTAATGGTCCTAGGCGGTCATCCTGACCGCTCTGAGTCTGAAGGACGGAATGGCCAGACCACCCGGCAGGACAGAGAGCCCAGGCGGCGCGGCGGGCGTGATCACCGAGGTCAAACCCAAGGTCGCCAAGCCCTCCATGTACCGCGTCCTGCTGTTGAACGACGATTTCACCCCGATGGAGTTCGTCGTTTATGTGCTTGAACGCCTGTTCAACAAATCGCGTGAGGAAGCTACGCGGGTGATGCTGCACGTGCATCAGAACGGCGTGGGCCTGTGTGGCGTCTACACCTACGAGGTCGCCGAGACGAAGGTGGCCCAGGTTATGGAGCTGGCGCGGCGGCATCAGCACCCCCTTCAGTGCACAATGGAAAAGGACTAGTCGCACTTTGCCCGCCTTCTCGAAGAATCTGGAAGAGACCCTGGCCCGGGCCATGGACCACGCCAACGAGCGGGGCCATGAGTACGCGACGCTGGAGCATCTTCTCCTCGGCCTGACCGAGGACCCCGACGCGGTCGAGGTGCTGAAAGCCTGCGCCGTTGATATCCAGCGCCTGCAGGGTGACCTGGAGCGGCACCTGGATGTGGAGCTGGCTGGGCTGGTCAACATCGACGGCGACGGCCCCAAGCTGACCATCGGTTATCAGCGGGTGGTGCATCGCGCCCTGCTGGGCGTGCAGTCGTCCGGCCGCGACGAGGTGACGGGCGCCAACCTGCTGGTGGCCCTGTTCAAGGAGCCCGAGAGCCACGCGGTCTACCTGCTGGAGCAGCAGGACATGACCCGCTACGACGCCATCAACTTCCTCGCCCACGGCATCGCCAAGGCGCCGGGCCTGTCCCAGCCCAAGCCGGTGCGCGGTTCGGGCGCCGAAGGACAGGGCGAGGGCGAACCCGCTGCCAAGACGGGCGCCGAGGCGCTGGCCGCCTATTGCATCGACCTGAATGAGAAGTCGCGCCAGGGCCGCATCGACCCGCTGATCGGCCGCCACGCCGAGGTGGAGCGGGCGATCCAGATCCTGTGCCGGCGCACCAAGAACAACCCGCTCCTCGTGGGCGACCCCGGTGTGGGCAAGACCGCCATCGCCGAGGGCCTGGCGCTGAAGATCGTGCGCGACGAGGTGCCCGAGGTGCTGAAGGGCGCGACCCTCTATGCGCTCGACATGGGCGCCCTGCTGGCCGGCACCCGCTACCGCGGCGACTTCGAGGAGCGCCTGAAGCAGGTGGTCAAGGAGCTGGAGGCGCACGAGGACGCCATCCTGTTCATTGACGAGATCCACACGGTGATCGGCGCCGGCGCCACCTCGGGCGGGGCCATGGACGCCTCGAACCTGCTCAAGCCCGCCCTGGCGTCGGGCACGCTTCGCTGTATGGGTTCAACGACTTACAAGGAATACCGTCAGCACTTTGAGAAGGACCGGGCGCTGGTCCGGCGCTTCCAGAAGATCGACGTGGTCGAGCCGTCGCCGGACGACACCATCCGCATCCTGCGGGGCCTCAAGGCCTACTACGAGGAGTTCCACGGCATCCGCTACACCGAGGGCGCCATCAAGGCGGCGGTGGAGCTGTCGGCCCGCTACATGAGCGACCGCAAGCTGCCGGACAAGGCGATTGACGTGATCGACGAGGCGGGCGCGGGCCAGCGCCTGCTGCCGGAATCCAAGCGCAAGAAGGTCATCGGCCAGAAGGAAGTCGAGGCCGTCGTCGCCAAGATGGCGCGCATCCCGCCCAAGTCCGTCTCGCGCTCCGACACCGAGTCGCTGAAGAATCTGGAGACCGACCTCAGGCGCGTGGTCTTCGGTCAGGACGACGCCATCGCCCAGCTGGCCACCGCCATGAAGCTGTCGCGCGCCGGCCTGCGGGATCCGCAGAAGCCCATCGGCTCCTATCTGTTCAGCGGCCCCACCGGCGTCGGCAAGACCGAGGTGGCCCGCCAGCTGGCCGCCACCATGGGCATCGAGCTGCACCGCTTCGACATGAGCGAATACATGGAGCGGCACACGGTCAGCCGCCTGATCGGCGCGCCTCCGGGCTATGTGGGCCATGACCAGGGCGGCCTGCTGACCGACGCCGTCGACCAGACGCCCCACGCTGTGGTCCTGCTGGACGAGATCGAAAAGGCCCATCCGGACGTCTTCAACATCCTTTTGCAGGTGATGGATCACGGCGTGCTGACCGACGCGGTCGGCAAGAAGGTCGATTTCCGCAACACGGTCCTGATCATGACCACCAACGCCGGCGCGGCCGACAACGCGCGCCAGTCCATCGGCTTCGGTCGCGGCAAGGTGGAGGGCGAGGACGAAAAGGCCATCGAGCGCCTGTTCACGCCCGAGTTCAGGAACCGCCTCGACGCCGTTGTGGCCTTCCGCTCGCTGGGCGCCGACACCATTCGCATGGTGGTGGAGAAGTTCGTGCTGCAGCTGGAGGCCCAGCTGGCCGACCGCGATGTGACCATCCATCTGGGGGCCGACGCCGCCGAATGGCTGGGCGAGCGGGGTTTTGACGAGCGCTTCGGGGCCCGGCCTCTGGCGCGCGTCATCCAGGAGGAGATCAAGAAGCCTCTGGCTGACGAGATCCTGTTCGGACGACTGGTGCGAGGCGGCCTGGTCAAGATCAGTCTCAAGGACGGCAAGATCGCTTTCGATATTGAAGGGCGACCCGAAAAGCCCGCTCGGGGCCGTAAGGGCGAGCCGGTCGAGGCCTAGGCCGCCAGATACGCTTCTGGGTCGCTGCGCCCCGAGAGCATGGCGGCCACATAGGCGTTGCGCTCGCGCCAGACCACGTCCAGGTCCCAGACGCAGACGAACTCGTCCGGGCCGGCCGGCCTCCATCCGTCGTCCAGGTCGCGCCAGACCAGGATCGGCAGTTCGTTTTCGCGCGCCCAGCGGCCCAGGACGACATAATCGGCGCCATCGCCCTGGTGGCGGATAAGGAAACCGAGGCCCGGGTCGCCAGGCCTCAAGGCGCGGGGCAGGGCGTCCAGCGCCATGGTCAGGCCGGGTTCAAAGCGCGTGGCTTCGAACGGCTGGTCCGGCAGGTGAATGCGCCAAAGCTTCAGGCGGTACGGAGCGTGCGTCAGAACGCCGTCGAAAGCCGTGGGACGCGGTGCGAAGGGCTTGAAGGTCATGCGACCGGTCTCCGATTGAGAAGGTCCGCCAGGATGTCCGCGCCCACGCCCAGCTGCTGCAGCCGCGCCAGTTCGTCGAACAGGCACCACTGCTCCGCGATGCGGCCGTCGGCGACGCGGTAGATCGACATCTCGCGCACCTCGATGCGCGCGCCGGTGGGCGCCAGGCCCCAGAAGGCCCCCTGGTGCGTACCGGTGGAGGTGTAGCGGACCGCGACCCGGTCGCCATCGACCAGCACGTCGTCGACCCGCTCGAACCAGTCGGGAAAGGCGGTGCGGATGCGCTTCACCCCATAGACGACACCGTCGAGGCCCCGGCGTTCGGGCGTCTCGGAGCTGGGCGGCCAGTGGGCCAGGAAGTCCTCGGCATAGACGCGTGGGATTCGGTCCAGGTCGCCGGTGTTCCAGATGTCGTGGACCGCCAGGGCCAGCTCGCGCGGGGTCAAAGGGCGGCCCGAATCTTGGCGGCGACGGCCTGCAGCTGATCGGCGGGTGCCATGCCGCCGCCGTGGCGGGCCAGGGCCTCGCCCTCGCGGCGCGGGATCAGGTGGAAGTGCAGGTGAAAGACGGTCTGCCCGGCGGGCGCGCCGTTGAACTGGGTCAGAAGAAGGCCGTCGGGGTCGAGGGCGGCGGTCATGGCCCTGGCCATGCGCTGGACCGTGGCGGTCAGTTCACTGAGCGCCTGGGGCTCCACGTCGAGCAGGTTGCGGGCTTTCGACGCCTTGTGGATCACCAGCACGTGGCCCTCGGCCTGGGGAAAGGCGTCCATGATCGCCAGGGTGACGTCGTCTTCGAACACCTTCACCGACGGAAGTTCACCCCGCACGATGCGGGCGAAGACATTGTCGTCGTCATAGGCGCCGGTCAGGCTCATGGATATCCTCCGAGGCTGAAACGGGGATATTGGACCATGACCGACGCGCCGGACAAAGCCGCAGCCGTCATGACCGAGCGGCAGAAGAAGTGGTTCGCCACCGTCCAGGCCAACTTCGAGACCCAGAGCGGGCGGTCGCTGGCCGATTGGCTTGAGATCATGAAGGCCTGTCCAGAGACGACGTCAGGCAAACGGAACGCCTGGCTGCGGACGCAGTATGGCCTGGGCGCGAACCATGCGGCGTATGTTCTGTCGCAGATGCCTGGCGCGGCCAGCTGGGACGATCCCGAGGCGCTGAAGGCGGCGCTGTGGAAGGATGCGGACTCGCTGACCCTGCATGACGCGGTGATCGCGGCAGCGTCGGGTCTGGAGGGACTGGTGGTCGCCGAGCGCAAGAGTTTCACCAGCCTGTCAAAGGACGTGCAGTTCGCGGCCATGCGGCCGTTGAAGGGCGGCAAGGCGCTGTTGGGTCTGAAGCTGGAGCCCGAGGCTTCGCCCCGCCTGACGGCGCCTTCGCGGCGGGAAGCCTGGTCCGAACGGCTGAGCGCGGTGGTGGAGCTGTCTGATCCGTCAGAGGTCGACGCGGAAATCGCCGATCTCCTGCGGCGGGCCTACGCACGCGGCTGAGCCTTGAAAGGCGTCAGCTCTTGCTCCAGCAGCCGGGCGTGTTCGGCCACGGCGGGACGCTCGCGCGCCAGGAAGGCGGCCACCGGCTCGCGCAGGGCGGGATCGGCGATGAAGTGGGCCGAGTGGACGTGGTGGGGCAGGTATCCCCGCGCCAGTTTGTGCTCGCCTTGTGCGCCCGCCTCGACGCGGTTCAGGTCCCGCGCGATGGCGAAGTCGATGGCCCGGTAATAGCAGAGCTCGAAATGCAGGAACGGCGCGTCCTCGAGCGCGCCCCACTGCCTGCCGTAGAGGGTGTCGCCGCCGATGAAGTTCAGGGCGCCGGCGATATAGCGGCCGTCACGGGCGGCCAGCATCAGCACGATACGATCAGCCATGCGCTGGCCGATCAGGCTGAAGAAGCGCCGGTTCAGATAGGGACGGCCCCATTTGCGCGCGCCGGTGTCCATGTAGAAGGCGAAGAAGGCGTCCCAGTGGACCTCGGTCAGATCGGCGCCGGTGACGGCGGTGATCTCAAGATCGCGGCAGGCTTCGCGCCGTTCGCGGCGGATGACCTTGCGGCGCGACGACGACAGGTCGGCCAGGAAGTCGTCAAAGGTCTGATAGCCCCGGTTCTCCCACCAGAACTGCACGTCCTGACGCCGCAACAGGCCCGCCTGGCCGAGCGCTTCGGCCTCGGCCTCGGGCAGGAAGTTGACGTGCAGGGATGAGGCCCCGATCTGGCCGCAGAACTCCAGCGCCCCGGTGAGCAGGGCCTGGCGTTGGGCGTCCGCGTCCGGACCAGAGCCGACCAGCAGCTTGGGCGCCGTCACCGGCGTGAAGGGCACGGCCGACAGCAGCTTGGGATAGTAGCGCCCGCCCGCCCGCTCATAGGCGTCGGCCCAGCCGTGGTCGAAGACGTATTCCCCCTGGCTGTGGCTCTTCAGATAGAGCGGCATAAGGCCGAGGGTCGCCCCGTCGTCGATCAGCTCTAGATGGCACGGCCGCCAGCCTGTGCGCTCGCCGACGCAGCCCGACGCCTCCAGCGCCTCGAGAAAGGCGTAGTCCAGAAACGGATTGGCCGTGGGCGCGGCCAGCGCATTCCAGGTCGTCTCGCCGATGTCGGCGATGGCGGGGTGGACGCGGACGGACAGGCTCAAGCCGCGAAGCCCTCGAACATCCAGGCGTCGCAGAGGGGGGCCAGGTCGCGGACCTCGGTGGACGCGCGCAGGGTCCAGGTGACCAGCGGCAGGCCGAAGCGGCGCAAGGCGCGGCCCTCGCGGGCCAGCAGGGTCTTGCCGGGCAGCAGGAAGTCGGGCTGGGCGTGCTCAAGGTCAGCGGCGCTGAAGGGCGCGAAGCCGCCGCGCGCCACCACATGGGCCGCATGGGTCACATGATCCGAGCCGGTCAGGCCGCGCGGAACGCCGGGCGCGGCCTCTGCTGCGACGGCCAGGGCGGTGGGATTGAAGCTGATCAGGGCGACGGGGCCCCGATGGGTCGCCGCGAGGCGAGCCGTGCGAGTCTCCAGCGCGCCTTCCTGGACGGGGGTGGACTTCAGTTCGACGAAGACGGCGACGCCGGTCCCGACGGCGTCCAGCGCCTCGGTCAGGGTCGGGATGGTCTGGTCCGAGCCGGCCAGCGACAGGTGCGCAAGCTCTCGCGCGGTCAGGGCTGACGGATCCCCCGCCTGACCGGTCATCCGCTTCAGGTCGGCGTCGTGGAAGACGACGGGCACGCCGTCGGCCGACAGGCGCACGTCCAGCTCGATGGCGTAGCCGGCGCCGGCCGCCGCCCGAAAGGCCGCGAGGCTGTTTTCAGGCGGGCCGGACGGCGACCACAGCCCGCGATGGGCGATGGGACGGCGAAACAGATCGGCGAGGCGGGGCCTCACTTCACCTCGACCACGGCGTCGATCTCGACGGCGAAGCCCAGCGGCAGGCGATAGACGCCCACGGCCGAGCGCGCGTGGCGGCCCGCGTCGCCCAGCACCTCGACCATCAGGTCCGAGCAGCCGTTGATGACCTGGGGGATCTCCGAGAAGTCGGGGCCGGCCTGGACGAAGCCGCCCAGCTTGACCACGCGGACCACGCGCGACAGGTCGCCGTCGCAGGCGGCCTTCATCTGGGCCAGCAGGTTGACGCCGCACATGCGCGCGGCGGCCTTGGCCCGGTCAGGGTCCACATCGACGCCGACGGTGCCCTTCACGCCGCCCGAGGCGTCGTTCGACAGCTGGCCCGAGATGTGGACCATGGCGCCGCTCTTTACGAAGGGCACGTAGTTGGCGACCGCCGCGGCCGGCTCGGGCAGGGTGATCCCCAGGGCGTTCAGGCGGTCGTCGATGGCGGACATGGCAGGCTCCGGTTCAAATGGGTCCGCGAGCCTTTAGCGCGGGCCGGTCGGGCGCGAAAGACCGGCCCGCTCAAAGCTCAGCCACGCTTGCGGTTGTCCAGCGCCCAGGCGCCGGGGCCGGCGAATACGAAGTACAGGAAGACGAAGCAGTAGAGGGCGATGGTCTCGCCCCCGTTCTGGATGGGGAACAGGGCCTGCATCCCGTGGGCGTACCAGTAGCCGACGGCGCAGAAGCCTGACGCCAGGAAAGCCACGGGGCGGGTGAACAGGCCGATCAGGAACAGGGCGCCCAGAACCAGCTCGAATGGCCCGGACAGACCGGCGATGGACAGACCGGGCGGGGGCACGCCCTCGACGGCGGGGAAGCCCAGAACCTTGGCCGTGCCGTGGCTGACGAACAGCAGGCCCGTGACGATACGCAGAAGGCCCAGCGCCTTGGGCGCGTGGACGGAATACTTCTCGAACATGAGGACGCCCTCCGATGGTCAGGCCCAGGGGTCGGGCCTAGGCGGATATTGTCACTGTTGGTGTTGCGGTCAAGGCTTTGCCTTTGGGCGCGCCCCTCTCCGTCCGAGATGGGGAGGAGACAGGGGCCGGCGCCCCGCGCCGTGGCTGCGGAGTGAAGGTGGAGAGGCGGCGGAGCGCCGGGCCTTCGCCCGGTGGTCTCGTTATAGGTGGTACCGGGTTCGGCTGGGGCCGCCGCTGGGGTTTCCAGGCCCAGAGGCTTGTCAGCGCTCCGCGGTTCGTCAGGCTTGGCCGGCCCTTTTGGGGGGCGCTGTCGGAGCAGACCCGCCGGCGGGGCGGGCCCGTCGGGCCTGGGTATGCCAGAATGGGCCCGAAGCCCTCTCCCCCCCAAGCTGTGGCCAACCGGCGCGGCCAAACCGCCGGTCCCGATTTTTGCTCTCCGTTCGACCCAACGAAGCCCCGGGGCCGCACGAGCCGCCTGCGCATACGGCCTCTCCGCCCCGGAGCCCGCTTAGAGTGCGGGATCCGCGAGGGGGTGGGGGTAAGTCGGGCGCGGTTGGCGCGTGATGCGTTGCGGATCAGGGGGTTAGCGATAGGGCGGGCGTGGGCATCCGGGGGGCGGCGGGTTCCGTCTCCTCCCTATGCGAAGCATGGGGAGGTGGCTGCGAGCCTACAGGCGAGCAGACGGAGGGGAATCTTCCGAGAGTGAGGCGGTGCGGCGCCGTGGTCCTTCCCCTCCACCGCCAACGGCGGTCCCCCTCCCCATCTGGCGATGGGGAGGAGACAGGAAGGTCTAGGCCCCCTCATCCGGCGCTTACGCGCCACCCGTCGGCGGCTCGTATACGAGCCTTCTCCACCCACCAGAGGAGAAGGGATTGGTGGTGTCCTCTCTCAGCCGCAGGACAGCCGGATCGCGCCACCTTCTCAGACTGCGCGACGGGCTCGCCGTCTTACATCTCCACCAGATGGTCCGGCAGTTCGTTGGGGTTCAGGCGCTCAGCCGGGAAGTGCTCGCTAAGCACCTGGCCGCAGCCGCCGATGGCGCGGATGAAGCCTTCGGCCCAACGGCCGTGCCTGGCCTCGATGGCGAAGCCCTCGACGGCGCGGCCCCAGACCTCGGGCCCGACCTTTTCGTGGATCTCCTCGTCGGCGACGATCTCGATGTCGCGGTCGAAGACGCTGACGAGAATGAGGACGCCGGTGCGGCCCTGCGTCTGGTGGATGCCGTGGCTGAGGAACTGGGCGAGGGCCGCGTCGCGCACCCGGGCGCGGCGCACGGCGGCAGGCACCATCAGGCGGCGCACGGCCGGGATCAGCGACAGGCCCCAGACGAAGAAGAAGATCACGGTCTGCAGTAGGGCGTAGACGCCAAGGGTCGCGGCGATCAGCGACGGCGTGGCCGACATGTGTCCCGCGGTCCACCCGCCGGACAGTCCCGGCAGCAGGCGCCCGGGCAGGCCGTCCACCAGGCCCAGAGGAATGAGGAGCATGGGCAGGGCCAGGGCCAGCCCCGCCGCCCACAGCAGGGCGACGTCCTCGTGGCTGGCCACGCGCCGGGCCAGGACGCAGAAAATCTCGCCGGAGGTGCGCGCCTCGGCCGCCTTGATGGCGGAGCTGATGCGCAGGTGTTCACCGGGATTGAGCAGGCTCACCATCCGCCCGAGGCCCCTCCGCCGCCGAAACTGCCGCCGCCGCCGCTGAACCCGCCGCCGCCGCCGAAGCCGCCGCCGCCGCCCCAGCCACCGCCACGCCCGCTGGAATGGCGAGCGATTTCCCACAGGATCACGGGAAGCGCGGCGTCGGACAGCCGGCGTCCCCGGCCCCTGCGCGCGGCGCCGGCCAGGCTGAAGAAGAAGATCAGGAAGAAGATGACCGGGATGATCCAGCCGAGGCTGGGACGGGCGTCGTCGGCGCGCTCGGCGGCGGCCTGGGCGCGGGCCTCGGCCTCGCCCCGGTCGAGGGACAGCTGTTCCATCACGGCCTCGGCGCCGGAGGCCACGCCCTCGGAGAAGCGCCCCTCGCGGAAGGCGGGCAGGATGCGCTCCTGGATGATGAGGGAGGAGAGGGCGTCGGTCAGGACCGGCTCCAGCCCGTAGCCCACCTCGATGCGGACCTTGCGCTCCTCCGGGGCGACGATGAGCAGGACGCCGTCGTCGCGATCCTCGCCGCCGATGCCCCAGGCGCGGCCCAGCTGATAGCCGTACTCCTCGATCTCGTAGCCCTGGAGGGAGGAGAGGGTGACGACCACGAACTGATGGCCGGTGCGCTGCTCGAAGGCCTGGAGATCATTGGCCAGGCGCTGCTCGGCGGCGGGATCGAGAAGGTTGGCCTGATCGACCACGCGGCCCGTCAGCGGCGGGAAGGTGGGGGCGGCCTGCACCAGCCCGGCCCAGAGGATCGCCAGCAGCCCGGCCATGAGGGCGGCCAGCGCCCTCATGGACAGAGGCTTGAGAGGCCGCAGCCTCGGCGTGGGCAGGGCGAGATCCAAGGCTTACTGGGCCGGGGCCGGAGTGGGAGCCGGCTGGGCCGGAGCGGGCTGGGCCGGCGCCCCGGCCGAGGGCGAGGTCATGTCGAAGTTGACCTGAGGCGCGACCTCGGCGCCCGGCGTGGCGTTGAACAGCTCCATGGGCTCGGCGCCCTGGAGGTTGGCCCAGATGAGCTGGGGGAAGGTGCGCAGGGTGGTGTTATACTGGCGCACGGACTCGTTGTAGTCGCGCCGCGCGATGGCGATGCGGTTCTCGGTGCCCTCAAGCTGAGACTGCAGGGTCAGGAAGTTCTGGTTGGAGCGCAGGTCCGGATAGCGCTCGACGATCAGCATGAGGCGGCCGAGCGCGCCGGACAGCTGGTTCTGGGCGGCCTGGAACTGGCGGAACTGCTCCGGATTGGTGACCGTGTCGGCGTCCACCTGGACGGAGGTGGCGCGGGCGCGGGCCTCGGTCACTTCGCGCAGCACAGTGCGCTCCTGAGCGGCGGAACCCTGAACCGTGGCCACCAGGTTCGGCACCAGGTCGGCGCGGCGCTGGTACTGGTTCTGCACCTCGGCCCACTGGGCGCGGGCGGCTTCCTGCTGCGTCGGGATGGTGTTGTAGCCGCAGCCGGCGACGGCGGGCGTGATCGACAGGGCGGCGACGACGGCGAAGGTCTTCAGGCGCATGGCGGATCTCCTGGCCAAGGGGCAGCTGTGCAATATCGGCCGCCTTGGCCCCGCCTTCAAGCGAACTCGGCGGGATCGCGTTCCAGAATTCGCGCGGCGGCCGTGAGGGTGTTGTCCAGCAGGCAGGCGATGGTCATCGGACCGACGCCGCCGGGCACCGGCGTGATGGCGCCGGCCACCTCGACCGCTTCGTCGAAGGCCACGTCGCCCACGACGCGGGTCTTGCCCTCGGCGGCCTTGGCCGGGTCGCGGGAAGGCACGCGGTTGATGCCCACGTCGATCACCGTCGCGCCGGGTTTGATCCAGTCGCCCCGGATCATCTCGGCCCGGCCCACAGCGGCGACCAGAATGTCGGCGCGGCGGCAGACCTGGGGCAGGTCGCGGGTGCGCGAGTGGGCGATGGTGACGGTGCAGTCGGCCTGGAGCAGCAGCTGGGCCATGGGCTTGCCGACGATGTTCGAGCGGCCGACCACCACGGCTTCCAGCCCCTTCAGCTGGTCCAGCTCGGCCTTGAGCAGGCGCAGACATCCCAGCGGCGTGCAGGGCACGAGGGCCGGCAGGCCCACGGCCAGGCGGCCCGCGTTGATAACGTGGAAGCCGTCCACGTCCTTGGCCGGGTCGATAGCGGCCAGGACGGCCTGGGCGTCCATGTGGGCGGGCAGGGGCAGCTGGACCAGAATGCCGTGCACGGCGGGGTCGAGGTTCAGCCGGGCCACCAGATCGAGCAGCTCGTCCTGGCTGATGGTCTCGGGCAGGGTGTGGGTCTCGGAGCGGAAGCCGGCGGCGGCGGCCTGCTCGCCCTTGTTCTTCACGTAGAGACGGCTGGCCGGATCGTCGCCGACGATGACGACGCTGAGGCCGGGCTGGACGCCCGTCAGTTCCAGCATGCGGCGGGCGCGGCGACCGGCCTCTTCGCGCAGGGCGGCGGCGTGGGCCTTGCCGTCGATGATGCGGGCCATCGGCGCTCTCTCAAAAAGGGAATTGGGACCGCCGCCGTTTACAAGCCCGCCAGGCGCGCGTCTATCATCGGGGGTCGCCGAACGAGGATTCCCATGCGCCCGATCAAGACCACCGCTTCGCTGCTCGCGCTGGGAGCCGCCCTCACGGCCTGCGCCACCACCCCGACCGGAGGGGGGTCTGCCTTGATCACGCCCGGCGCCACGGTTTCCGGCGCGCTGGAGGCGGGCGATCTGGTGATGGCGGAGGACAACAGCCTCTATGACCTCTACCGCATGAACGGCGTGGCCAACCGCCGCTATGCCGTGACCATGCGCTCGGACGCCTTTGACACGTTTCTGGTCGTGGGAACGCCTTCGGCCGGCGGCGGGGTCGATGTGCTGGTCACCGATGACGACGGGGCCGGCGAGGGGCTGAACTCGCGCGCCGAGTTCGTGGCGCCGGGCGGGCCGCTGGAGATCCACGCCAATGCGCTGAGCGAAGGCATGAGCGGCGCCTACACCCTGTCGGTGGAGGACCTGGGCGAGGCGCCCCCGCTGTCGCCGCCGGGCAGTCTGGTTCCTGGCGCGGAGACCGCCGGGGAGCTGGCCGAGACGGATGACGCCGACGCCAACGGCGTGCGCTTCGACGCCTATGCGGTCCGGTTGAGCGCCGGGCAGCGCATCGAGGTGACGATGCGCTCGGACGCCTTCGACACCGTGGTGCAGATCGGCTCTGGCACGGGCTATGGCTGGCGCGGGCTGAAGGCGGATGACGACGGACTGGGCGAGGGCACCAATTCGCGCCTGCGTTTCACGGCGCCGACGGACGGAGTTTATGAGATCAGAGCGCAGGCCTTTTCCGGCAACGGAACGGGCGCCTATACGCTGGGCCTGACCGACCGGGGACCGCCGCCGCCGCCCCCGCCGCCGACGCCCATCAGCGTGGGCGAGGCGGTGCAGGGCGAACTGACCGCCGACAGCCCGGTGAACGCCGACGACATCCCCTACCACGCCTATCTGCTGTCGGCTGAGGCCGGGCAACGGCTGATGCTGACCCTGGGCGCCGAGGACTTCGACACGGTGGTCTACGTCTATCGCGCGGGAGAAGCGGACGGTGAGCCGCTGGCGCTGGATGACGACTCCGGCGCCGGGCCCCTGGACTCGCGGCTGGTCTGGACCGTGCCGCAGACCGGGCGGTACGAGGTGCGCGCCGCCGCCTTCAGCGAAGGCGGACAGGGCGCCTACGACCTGGCCGTGACGCAGATGGGGCCGCCGCCCGCGGCCAGGCCGCTGCCGGCGGATCGCCGCGTGTCTGACGCGCTGCAGGAGGGCGACGGGACCGGCGACAACGGCGGCTGGTCGGACCTGTGGAGCTTTGAAGCCAATGCGGGCGAGCGGCTGCGCTTGACCGCGTCTTCGGACGCCTTCGACACAACCCTGCTGGTGGCTGGGGCGGACGGCGAGGGCATGGGCGAGCCGATCGCCGGCAATGACGACGAGGCGGGCGGCGGCGGGTCCACCAACTCGCGCTTCACCTGGATCGTGCCGGAGACCGGCCGCTATGTGGCGGCGGTGTCCAGCTTCGGCGGGCAAGGCGGCGGCGCCTATGAGATGGCCATCGAGAGCCTGCCGCCCGCCCCGCCGCTGCGGCCCCTGGACGTGCCAGGCGCGGTGAACGGCGTGCTCCAGGAGGGTGACGCCACCGCCGACGATGACAGCCTCTATGACGGCTATCGCGTCCGCCTTGAGGCGGGCGAGCGCGTGGTCATCAGCATGAGCTCGGGAGATTTCGACACCTTCCTGATGGTGCTGCGCGGCGAGGGCGACGCCTTGGAGGCGCTGGCCAGCGACGACGACGGCGCCGGCGAGGGGACCGACTCGCGACTCAACTTCACCGCCCCGGCGAGCGGAGACTACGAGATCCGGGCCAACGCCCTGACGGCCGGTGAGACGGGCGCCTACACCCTGCGTGTGGACCCGCGCCCCGCCGATCCGGAGCCCGGCAGCATCATCATCGGCTCGACCGTGCGCGGCGTGCTGGAGGAGGGCGACGGCTTGGCTGATGACGCCACCCACTTCGACGCCTATCGCTTCAGGGCGCGGGCGGGCGACCGCCTGCGCATCAGCATGGTGTCGGCCGAGTTCGACGCCTTCCTGTTGCTGCTGGGCGTCGATGCCGAGGGCCGTCCGGGCGAGCTGCTGGTGAGCGACGACGACAGCTATGGCGATACCAACGCCCGGATCGACTACGATATTCCCGCCGACGGCCTCTATGAGGTGCGCGCCAACGCCTATGCTCGGGACACGGGCGGCGCCTACGTGTTGACGCTGGAGCGGCGGCCCGAGAACGAGCCCGCCGCCTCAGCCCCCGCTGGGGAGTAGGTCGGCCACGAAGCGGCGGTAGCCGCCCTGGCGCACGCCCGCGGTGGCGTGTTCGATGTCCGGGGCGAAGTAGTGGTCGCTGCCGTACTGGGCCGCGGCCTTGCGCACCAGGGCGTGGGCCTCCTCCAGCACGTCGGAGGTCTGCAAGGGACGGTGGAAGTCCAGGCCTTGCGCCGCCGCCAGCAGCTCGATGCCGACGACGGCGGCGGCGTTCTCGGCCATGTCGAGCAGTCGCCGGGCGCCGTGCGCGGCCATGGAGACGTGATCCTCCTGGTTGGCGCTGGTGGGGACGGTGTCGACGCTGCACGGATGGCTCATCATCCGGTTCTCGGCCACCAGGGCGGCGGCGGTCACCTGGGCGATCATGAAGCCGGAGTTGAGGCCGCTCTCCCTGACCAGGAAGGCGGGCAGGTCGCTCATCTTGGGATCGACCAGGATGGAGGTGCGGCGCTCCGAAATATTGCCGATCTCGCACAGGGCCATGGCGATCATGTCGGCGGCGAAGGCCACCGGCTCGGCGTGGAAGTTGCCGCCCGAAAGGACGTCGCCGTCGCCAGAGTCGTCACTGGGGAAGATCAGCGGGTTGTCGGTGACGGCGTTGGCCTCGGTCAGCAGCACCTCGGCGGCCTGGCGCAGCACGGTGAGGGCCGCGCCCATGACCTGGGGCTGACAGCGCAGGGAGTAGGGGTCCTGGACCTTGTGGCAGCCGTCGCGATGGCTCTCACGGATGGCGCTGCCGGCGATGAGGTTGCGGAGGGCGGCCGCCACGTCGATCTGGCCCCGTTGGCCGCGCAGGGCGTGAATGCGGGCGTCGAAAGGCACGTCCGAGCCCTTGAGCGCATCCACCGACAGGGCCCCCGCGACCAGCCCCGCGGCGAACACGTCCTCGGCCGCGAACAGGCCGGCCAGGGCGCAGGCCGTGGAGAACTGGGTGCCGTTCAGCAGGGCCAGACCTTCCTTCGGACCTAGGGTCAGGGACGACAGTCCGGCGGCGGCCAGTCCCTCGGCGGCCTCGAGGGTCTGGCCGTTCCGGCGGGCCTGGCCGACGCCAAGCAGCAGGCAGGACATGTGGGCCAGCGGCGCCAGATCGCCCGAGGCGCCGACCGACCCCTTGGACGGCACCGCCGGCAGAATGTCGTGCTCAAGCAGGGTCAGCAGGGCCTGCATCGTCTCACGCCGCACCCCAGACGCGCCGCGCGACAGGGACTTCACCTTGAGCACCAGCATCAGCCGCACGATGGGATCGGGCAGGAGCGGACCGACGCCGCAGGCGTGACTGAGCACCAGATTGGTCTGGAGGGTCTCCAGGTCCTCGGCGGCGATGGAGGTGTTGGCCAGCAGCCCGAAGCCCGTGTTGACGCCATAGACGGTGCGGCCCGAGGCGGCGATCTCGCGGATGGTGCGGGCGCCGGCCTCCACATCGGCCCATGCAGCGTCCGAGAGGCTAAGGCGCACGGGCCCGGCCAGGACGCCGCGCAGCTGGGCCAGGGTGAGCGGGGACTGGTCGATGATCAGGTGGGTCATGATTGCTTTCCCTTCTCCCCCTGGGGGAGAAGGTGGGCGGCGAAGCCGCTCGGATGAGGGGTAGAGTTAAGCTTGCTTAAGGCGTGGGCCCTGATCGCATCAAGCACCACGCTGGGGTTCCGTGTGAAGGCGCTGTTCTCGAAGCGAAGAACCGTGAAGCCTGCCGATCTCAGACGTTCGTCCCGCGCCTGATCCTCATGCTCGCGCAAGCGATGAACACCCCCGTCTAGCTCCACCACTAAGGCCAACTCGGCGCAGAGGAAATCGACGACGGAGCCAGCCACGGGCGACTGCCGTCGAAATTTGAGGCCGAGGAAGCTGCGGCCGCGCAGCATGGACCATAGCTGGGCTTCGGCTGAGGTCTGGCGGCTCCTCAAACCTCGCGCCCGGCGTGTCGTGGTTTCGGACTGGAACATCGTCCCCCTCATCCGGCGCTTGCGCGCCACCTTCTCCCCCGGTGGGGAGAAGGGCTATGTCAGTGACGGCAGGTTCAGGCCGTGCTCGCGGGCGGCGGCCTTGGCGATGTCGTAGCCCGCGTCCGCATGGCGCATGACGCCGGTGGCCGGGTCGTTCCAGAGCACCCGTTCGAGACGTTTCGCCGCGTCGGGGGTGCCGTCGGCGACGATGACCACGCCGGAGTGCTGGGAATAGCCCATGCCGACGCCGCCGCCGTGGTGCAGCGACACCCAGCTGGCGCCCGACGCGGTGTTCAAAAGGGCGTTCAGCAGCGGCCAGTCGGAGACGGCGTCAGAGCCGTCCATCATGGCCTCGGTCTCGCGGTTGGGGCTGGCGACCGAGCCGCTATCCAGATGGTCCCGGCCGATGACGATGGGCGCGGACAACTCGCCCGACGCCACCATCTCGTTGAACATCAGGCCCGCCCTGTGCCGGTCGCCGAGGCCGATCCAGCAGATGCGCGCGGGCAGGCCCTGGAAGGCGATGCGCTCGCCCGCCATGTCCAGCCAGCGCAGCAGGCCCGCATTGCCCGGGAACAGCCGCTTCATGGCCTGATCGGTCTTGCGGACGTCTTCAGGGTCGCCGGAGAGGGCGGCCCAGCGGAAAGGGCCAATGCCGCGGCAGAACAGCGGGCGGATGTAGGCGGGCACGAAGCCGGGGAAGTCGAAGGCGTTCTCGACACCCTCGTCAAAGGCGACCTGGCGGATGTTGTTGCCGTAGTCGGTGACAGGCAGGCCCATCTTCTGGAAGTCCAGCATCGCCTGGACGTGAACCGCGCAGGACTTGCGCGCGGCGGCCTCGACCGCGCGGGGATCAGCGACCCGCTTCTTCTCCCACTCATCGACCGTCCAGCCGATGGGCAGGTAGCCGTTGACCAGATCATGGGCGCTGGTCTGGTCCGTGACGAGATCAGGGCGCGCCCCGCGTTTCACGAGCTCGGGAAGAATCTCGGCCGCGTTGCCGAGCAAGCCGATGGAAAGCGGCTTCTTTTCGGTGAGGGAGCGGTTCAGCAGCTCGAGCGCTTCGTCCAGAGTCTCGGCCATGACGTCGAGATAGCGGGTGCGCAGGCGCATCTCGATGCGCGACCGCTGGCACTCAATGGCCAAGCATGAGGCGCCCGCCATGGTGGCCGCCAGGGGCTGGGCCCCGCCCATGCCGCCGAGACCCCCCGTCAGGATCCAGCGGCCGGACCAGTCGCCGCCGTAATGCTGGCGGCCGGCCTCCATGAAGGTCTCGTAGGTGCCCTGAACGATGCCTTGCGTGCCGATATAGATCCAGGAGCCGGCGGTCATCTGGCCGTACATGGCCAGGCCCTTGCGATCGAGCTCGTTGAAGTGCTCCCAGGTGGCCCATTTGGGCACCAGATTGGAGTTGGCGATCAGGACGCGCGGCGCATCCGCATGGGTGCGAAAGACGCCGACCGGCTTGCCCGATTGCACCAGCAGGGTCTCGTCGGGCGCGAGCTTCGTCAGCTGTTCGACGATGCGGTCGAAGTCGGCCCAGGTGCGCGCCGCCTTGCCGATGCCGCCATAGACGACCAGGTCTTCGGGCCGCTCGGCCACCTCGGGATCGAGGTTGTTCATCAGCATGCGCAGGGCCGCCTCAGCCTGCCAGGTCTGTGCGGACTTCTCGGGGCCGCGCGGGGCGCGGACGACGCGGGCGTTGCGGTCGGTGTCGGTCATGCGGGGCTCTAGGCGGTTTGGCGGCCGTCGCGGTAGCGGGCGGCCAGCAGATCAGCGCCGAGCCAATAGGCCAGCTCGGCCGGTTCGTCGATGTTCCACACGGCCAGGTCGGCGGCCTTGCCCGGCTCCAATGTACCGATCCGGTCGTGCAGGCCCAGGGCGCGGGCGGCGTTGCGGGTGAAGCCGGCCAGGGCCTCTTCCGGCGTCAGGCGGAACAGGGTGCAGGCCAGGTTCATGGCCAGGAGGGGGTCGGTCAGGGGCGAGGTGCCGGGATTGCAGTCAGTGGCCACGGCCATGGGCACGCCGGCCTCGCGCAGGGCGGCGACGGGCGGGGCCTTCTCGTCGCGCAGGAAGTAGTAGGCGCCGGGCAGGAGGACGGCGACCGTGCCCGCCCCGGCCAGGGCGGCGACACCCTCCGGCGACAGGTGCTCCAGATGATCGGCTGACAGGGCCTGATGCCGTGCGGCGAGGGCGGCCCCGCCCTGATCGGACAGCTGTTCGGCGTGCAGCTTGACCTGAAGGCCGTGGGCGCGCGCGGCGGTGAAGATGCGGTCCACCTCGTCCGGCGTGAAGCCGATGGTCTCGCAATAGGCGTCCACCGCATCGGCGACGCTCGCGGCCTGGGGGATCATCCGATCTATGATAAGATTGACATAAGCATCGCGATTGTCGCGATATTCCTTCGGCACGGTGTGGGCGGCGAGCAGGGTGCGCGAGACGCGAAGGTCTGCCGCCTGACCCACCAGACCGGCGGCCTCGAGCATTCGTCGTTCGCAGCCGGGTTCGAGGCCGTAGCCGGATTTGATCTCGACCGTGGTGACGCCGCGCCGGGCCAGGGCGCGGGCGCGGGGCAGGGCCTGCTCCGCCAGCTGTTCCGTGGAGGCCCCCCGGGTCGCGTCAACGGTTGACTGGATGCCGCCGCCGGCGCGCGCGATCTCTTCGTAGGTGGCGCCGTTCAGCCGCCGCTCCCATTCAGGGGCCCGATTGCCGCCGAAGACCAGGTGCGTGTGGCAGTCGATCAGGCCGGGCGTGACCCAGCGGCCTTCAAGGTCGCGGGTTTCCCGCGCGGCGGCGTCCGGCAGGTCGGCGCGCGGGCCGATCCAGGCGATGCGGCCGTCATGGACGGCGATGGCGGCGTCGCGCCCGGCGCCATAGGGCGCGCCGCCCGGCGTCATGGTCGCGGCGTTGAGGTTGGTGAGCAGCAGGTCCCACATGGTCTCGCCTCTTAAATGGACAGGTGGCGCACGGCTAGGCTACCGCTTGCTCATGAGCACGACTTCCGAAGGCCTGGGCTGGACCTCGGCCGCGAGCCTGCTGGGCGACCATCCCGACGCCGCCGTGGCGCTGATCGGCGCGCCGCTGAACGAGCGGTCGCTGACGCCGGGCCGCTGCGATCTGGGACCCAGGGCGCTCCGGGCCGCCCTGCCGCGCATGAGCGTCTATGACCTGGAAACGCGGACCGACATTTCGGCCGTGAAGGTCCATGACGCCGGCGATCTGTTCCTGAAGGCGATGGCGCCGGCCGACGCTTTCCGGCCCGTGCGGGATGCGGTGCGGGCGCAGGCGCAGAGGCGGCTGATCATCCTGGCCGGCGGCAACAACGCCGTCACCCGGCCCGGGGTGCACGGACTGTCGGACGATCTGTCGAAGGTGGGGCTGCTGACCCTGGACGCCCATTTCGACCTGCGCGACACGGATGTGGGCCTGACCAACGGCAATCCGATCCAGGCCCTGCTGGACGACGGCCTGCCCGGTGAGAACATCACCCAGGTCGGCCTGGCGCCCTTCGCCAACACGGCCCGGGCGCACCAGAAGGCGCTGGACGCCGGCATCACCGTGCGCACGGCGCGCGAGTGCCGCGAACAGGGGACGGCGCGCCTGGTGGCGCGGGAGCTGGAGCTTCTCGCCGCCCGCTGCCCTGTCATCTACGTGGACTTCGACATCGATGTCATCGATCGGGGCCAGTTTCCCGGCGCGCCAGGAGCGAGGCCGGGCGGGGTGCCGGTCCACGACTTCTTCGACGCCACGCGCGTGGTGGGCGCGCATCCGGCGGTGCGCTGCGTGGACTTGACGGAATACGATCCGTCGCTGGAAGTGGGCGACCTGGCCTCGCTGACGGCGGCGAGGTGGTTCTGCGAGCTGCTGGCGGGGTTCACCCTGCGCCGAGACGGGAGGGCGTGACCATGCTGCTGACGGTGATGGCGATGACCGCCATGGTTCAGGCGGCCGAGGCCCCGGCGGCCCCCGACCTGGGCTGGCTGGCGGGCTATTGGCTGAACTGCGCCGAGGATGGGCGCGAGACGTCGGAGACCTGGAGCGATCCGCGCGGCGGAATCCTGATCGGTTTCGGGCTGACGGTGGTGAACGGCCAGGCCGGCTGGGAGCAGGTGCAGATCGGTCCCAATGCGGCGGGACAGCTGACCTTCTTCGCCCAACCCAGCGGCCAGCGCCCGGCCCAGTTCCCCATGGCTGAGGTGGGCGAGCAGTCGATCACCTTCGAGAACCCGGCCCACGACTTTCCGCAGCAGGTCTCGTACCGCCGCGAGGGCGATGTGCTGATCGGCGCCATTTCCGGCGTTCTGCCCAACGGCCAGACGCGCGGGATCGAGTGGCGCTATGAGCGGGCCGAGCTGAACGCCCGCTGCCCGGCGCCTGAGGCCCAGGCGCCGGAAGCTTCGGAAGAGACGCCGGACGAGTGACGACCTCTGACGTTCTGATCCTGGGCGGCGGCCACAACGGGCTGGTCTGCGCCTTTTACCTCGCGCGGGCCGGGCTGAAGGTGACGGTGCTGGAGCGGCGCGGCGTCGCGGGCGGCGCGGCCGTGACGGAGGAATTCCACCCTGGCTTCCGCAACTCGACCGCCAGCTACACGGTAAGCCTGCTGAACCCGCGCGTCATCGCCGAGATGGAGTTGCATCGCCACGGGCTTCAGGTGGTGGAGCGGCGGGCGGCCAACTTCCTGCCGCTGCCGGACGGGGACTCGCTGCTGCTGGGCGAGGGACGCAGCCATGCCGAGGTGGCGCGCTTCTCCCAGAAGGACGCGGACCGTCTGGACGCCTATGCCGAGCGGCTGGACGTCATCGCCGATGTGCTGCGCGAGCTGATCCTGAGGACGCCGCCGAACGTGACGGAAGGCGGCTGGGGCGCGGCCCTGCCGGAGCTGCTGAAGTCGGCCGCGCTGGGCGGGCGGCTGAACCGGCTGGACATGCGGGCCAAGCGCGACCTGCTGGACCTGTTCGCAAAGTCGGCGGGCGACTGGCTGGACCACTGGTTCGAGAGCGATCCGATCAAGGCGGCCTATGGCTTCGACTCGGTGGTGGGCAACTACGCCAGCCCCTACACGCCCGGCTCGGCCTATGTGCTGCTGCACCACGTCTTCGGCGAGGTGAACGGCAAGAAAGGCGCCTGGGGCCACGCCGTGGGCGGCATGGGCGCCATCACCCAGGCCATGGCCAAGGCCTGCGCCGAAAAGGGCGTCGATCTGCGCCTGAACAGCCCCGTGGCCGAGGTCTTGACCGACAAGAGCCGGGCCGCGGGGGCCGTGACCGAGGACGGGGCCGTCTTCCGCGCGCGCACTGTGGTGTCGAACCTGCATCCGCGCCTGCTGTTCGGGAAGCTTGTGGACCCGGGCGTGCAACCGGCCGACTTCCGGGAGCGGATCGGGGCCTACGCCTCGGGATCAGGGACCTTCCGCATGAACCTGGCCCTGTCGGAGCTGCCGCGCTTCACCAGCCGGCCCGAGCAGGGCGATCACCTGACGGCGGGGATCATCATCGCGCCCAGCCTCGACTACATGGACCGCGCCTACACGGTTGCGCGGCGTCACGGCTGGTCGAAGGCGCCCATCGTCGAGATGCTGATTCCCTCGACGCTGGACCCGACCCTGGCGCCGGAGGGCCGGCACGTGGCCAGCCTGTTCTGCCAGCATGTGGCGCCCAGGCTGCCGGATGGGCGCCGCTGGGCCGACTGCCGCGACGAGGTCGCCGACCTGATGATTGAGACGGTGGATCGCCACGCGCCCGGCTTCAAGGCGTCAGTGATCGGACGGCTGGCGCTGACGCCGGATGACCTGGAGGAGCGCTTCGGCCTGGTCGGCGGCGACATCTTCCACGGCCGGCTGACTCTGGATCAGTTGTTCTCGGCGCGGCCCGTGCTGGGGCACGGCGACTACCGCAGCCCCATCAAGGGTCTCTACATGTGCGGGTCAGGCACGCACCCCGGCGGCGGTGTGACCGGCGCGCCAGGACGAAACGCCGCGCGCGAAATCCTCAAGGATCTGCGCCGTCCGGGCTTTTCCTGAGGTGCAATCGGCCCTCGGAGGGCCTATCTGGGCGCCATGGAAAATCGCAAGCTTTCGACGGGCCTGTCCCGCGGCGCCCTGGGCCGCTGCCCCGAGTGCGGCAAGGGCGGCCTGTTCCGCGCCTATCTGAAGGTGAAGCCGACCTGCGAGGCCTGCGGCCACGACATCGGCGAATACCCGGCCGACGACGGCCCGGCCTACATCACCATTCTGCTGGTCGGGCACCTGATCATCGCGCCGGTGCTGTTGTTCCCGTTCGTGTGGGAGTGGCATCCGGCGGCCGTGCTGGGCTTGCTGATCCCGCTGCTGATCGCGGTGATCCTGGTCTCGTTGCCGGTGGCCAAGGGCGCGGTGGTCGGCATGCACTGGGCGGCGGGGATCAAGCGGGCGCCGCACTAAGCTAAGCGGCGGGCGATGGTGGATGCGGTAGGGATTGAACCTACGACCCCTGCCGTGTGAAGGCAGTGCTCTCCCGCTGAGCTACGCATCCATGCCGTCGATCAGGAGGCGGCGGACATAGCGCGGGCGTTCACCGCCCGCAAGCCCGTTTCAGGCGCGAACCAGCGGTTCCAGCAGCGCGCGCACGGCGGCCGGGACTTCGGCGGGCCGGCGGGTCTGGCGATCCACATAGACATGGACGAAGCGTCCGGCCGCGGCCACCAGGTCGTCGCCCTGGCGGAACACGCCCAGCCGATAGGTGGCGCTGGACCGGCCCAGCCGCTCGACGGCGAGGCCGACTTCAAGCCGATCAGGGAAGCCGACCGAGCCGAAATAGCGACAGCCGGTCTCGGCCACGACGCCGAACACCTCGCTGCCCATCTGATCCAGCACGCCCGCCTCAATCAGATGGGCGTTCACCGACGTGTCGAAGAGGCCGTAGTAGACGACGTTGTTCAGGTGCCCGTAGGCGTCGTTGTCCATCCAACGGGTGTCGGCCGGGCGGAAAAGGGCGAAGGCGGATCGGTCGGGGCGATCCATCAGGCGGCCTCGGTCGCGGCGAGATCGACCCGTGGCCGCGCCAGCTCCTGAACCAGGGCGATCAGAGCGTCGGGACGCAGGGGCTTGGCCAGGTGGCGGTCCGAGCCCGCCTCCAGGCTCATCTTGACGTGCTCCGGCAGGGCGTTGGCCGTCAGCGAGACGATGGGCGTGCGGGGGCGGCCCACCTCGGCCTCGAAGCGGCGGATGGCGCGCGTGGCGGTCAGGCCGTCCATCTCGGGCATCTGCACGTCCATCAGGATCAGGTCGTAGGCGCTGGCCTGGGCGTGATCCAGGGCGTCGCGGCCGTTCTCGACGATGGTCAGGTCCACACCGATCTGTTCGAGCACCAGCGCCACCACGCGCTGATTGGTGGGATGGTCCTCGGCCAGCAGTATGCGCGGGGGCCTGGCCGGCGCATCCCCCGCGAACTCGACCGGCTGAGCCGCCATGGCGGCGCCCTGCGGCGGTTCCGTGGGCGTGAGGGCGACGGCCAGGGTGAAGGTCGATCCCTTGCCGGGGGTCGAACGGGCTTGGATATCGCCGCCCATCATCTCGGCCAGCGACTGGGAAATGGACAGGCCGAGGCCCGTGCCGCCGTACTTGCGGGTGATGCTGGCGTCGGCCTGCTCGAAACGCCGGAACAGACGCCTGGCGGCGTCAGCGTCGAAGCCGACGCCGGTATCCTTGACGCTGATGCGCAGGCCCCTTGGGGAGGCCTTGGCGGTGAGGGTGACGGCGCCCCTTTCGGTGAACTTCACGGCGTTGCTGAGCAGATTGGACAGGATCTGCGTCAGGCGCACCGGGTCGCCCAGGTACCAGCCGTCGGCGTCAGGCGAGATGCGACAGTTGAGCTCCACGCCCTTGGCGCGGGCGGCGGCGCGGTGCAGCTCGGATATGCGGGTCAGGCATTCGCGCAGGGAGAAGGGCGTGGTCTCAAGCTTTAGCTGGCCCGCCTCGATCTTGGACACGTCGAGGATGTCATTGACCACCTGTTCCAGCATGCGTCCAGAGGCGGTGATCAGCCCGGCCATCTCGCGCGCCTCGGGCTCGGTCTGGCGGGCCTTGAGGAGCTCGGACAGGGCGACGACGCCGTTCAGGGGCGTGCGCAGCTCGTGGCTCATATTGGTCAGGAACGAGGTCTTGGCGGCGTTGGCGCGCTCAAGCTCGGCCGTTCGCTCCTGGACGCGGGTCTCGAGCGTGCGCAGCAAGTCGTCGGATCTGGCCTTGGCGGCCGAGAGCGCCCGCGCAAGACCGCCGACCTCGTCGCGTCGCGCCTCGATATCCTCGACGTCGGTCGCCTCGGCGCCGTCGGCGTGGCGTGCGGCCAGGCGCTTCAGGGGGCGCGTGACGACCTGGCGGACCAGCCACCAGACGATGGCGATCTGCAGGGCCAGCACCAGGGCGCCGGCGGCCACCAGCACCAGGGCCGCTGTCGCCGCCTCGCGCACCACCGAGGCGGTGCTGGTCGTCGTCAGGAAATACCAGTCGGGGCCTTCGACGTGACCGTAGGAGATGATGTGGCGGCCGTCCGAAGTCTCGAGCACGCCGTAGCGGCGCCCGGACTGGCGTATGCGCTGCACGAGCTGGGTGAGGTGCAGGTTGTTCTCATAGAGCTGCACGACGCTGGCTTCGGCTCGGCCAGGCGTTTCGAATCCTGGATAGGCGATCAACGAGCCCTGGCCGTTGACGATGAGGCTTTCGGCGCCGGCGGGCGCCTCGTTCACGGCCCGCAACAGGTAGGAGCCGATCTGCAGCGAGTTGCCCCACGCCCCCACATAGCGGCCGTTCAGATAGACCGGCGTGAAGCAGCCCGTGGTCAGGGTCGCTCTCCTCGAGTCGGACAGCAGCGCGCGCAGCCGACTGCAGCGCATGACGCCCTGGGGGTTGTTCTCCGGGCGGGGCAGCTGGGCCATCTCCTCGCCGGAAAAACGGAAGGAGGCGGGGGCGTCCTGGCGATAATAGATCAGGCGATCCGCGCGACGGGGCGCGAACATGATCATGCGATCGTCGGGCGTGAAGAAGTAGAAGTTGTCGAAACGACTCGGGTCGGCGGTGCCTGTGGAGAAGACCACGCGCATCGCGCCCAGCAGCAGCGTCTTGTCCTCGGCCGTGAGCTCGGCGCCGCGCGCCATGAAGCTGCCGATCCCGTACATGTAGGAGCCCGCGCCGTTGGCGAGGCCGTCGAACAGCTCGGGCCGGCTGCGCCGGGTGCCGTCGGGCTGGAGCGGGAAGCGGCGCTCGAACTCCTCGGCGGAGGCGGTGAGGTCGCTGTGTGCAAGCCGCAGTTGCAGAGCCTCGGTGGCCGCAGCGTGCTTGGCGCGCAGGTCATCGAAAATCTGCTGCTCGGTGCGCGCCCGCTCGCGGGCATAGAGGGTCAGGTCGCTGTGACGCTGGGCCTCGAAGCGTTCCTTGAAGCCGTGAAAGGCCAGCCCGAAGGTCAGGGCCAGGGCGACGAGCGAGCTCGCCACCACGCCGATCAGCAGCTTGCGCGTTACGGAAAACGACTTCATGCGCTGGTTTAGGTCCCCCGCTCCTCCAATCGTGCTTACGCCGCACCGGTTGAGAGAGGGTTAGGACCGGGCGAGCAGCGTTCGCAGACTGTCCGCCAATTGATCAAAGTGGTCGATGACCAGGTCGGCGCCCAGGTCGCGCGCGGGAATTTCGGTATAGCCGAAGGAGACCAGGATCACCGGCGCCCCGGCGCCCCGCGCGGCGGCCAAATCGTTAAGGCTGTCGCCGATCATGAGGCACCGGGCGGGATCGCCGCCCGCCTGCCGCACCGACTCGATCAGATGCGCCGGCTCGGGCTTGCGCGCGCTGACGAGATCGGCGCCCACCACGGCGGCGAAGCGGTCCAGAAGGCCGAGCCCCTCGAGCACGCCGATGGACAGGTCGGTGCGCTTGTTGGTGCAGACCACCAGCCGCGCCCCTGCGTCCGACAGCTGGTCCAGCGCCTTGGGCACGCCGTCGAAGGGCCGGCTCTCCAGAGCGAGCCGGTCGCGGTAGAGGTCGATGAAGCGCTCGACCAGGTCGTCGGCCTCTTCGGAAGTCAGGATGCGCCCCGCCTCGGCGAAGCCGTGCTCCAGCATCACCCGGGCGCCTGACCCGACCAGATGACGGGCCGCCGCCAGCGGGGCCTGAGGAAGGCCATGCTCGTCAAGCAGCAGGTTGAGCACGCCGATAAGGTCGGGCGCGGTCTCGACCAGCGTTCCGTCGAGGTCAAAGGCGAGGGTCCAGCCGTCGAGGCGCAAGTCGCAGGCTCCGTGGGTGGCGACGGGCGGCCCGTTTCGGCTAAACGGGGCGAGATCGCAACCGAAAGAGTCGCCATGGCCGCGCGCGCCGCCGTCATTCTCGCCGCCGGGCAGGGCACCCGGATGAAGTCGCTTCTGCCCAAGGTTCTGCACCCTCTGGCGGGTCGGGCCATGGTGGACCACGCCATCAACGCGGCCGAGGCCGCCGGATGCGAGCGGGTGGTGGTCGTCGTCGGGACGCATGCCCCCGAGGTCGTCGCTCACGTGACGAAGCGGCTGGGAGAGCAATCCATCGCCGTGCAGGATCCGCCGCTGGGCACCGGACACGCGGTGCTGGCCGCGAAGGCGCAGCTGGCGGATTTCGATGGCGAGGTCGTGGTGACCTTCGCGGATTGCCCGCTGCTGCGCGGAGAATCGATCCAGCCCCTGTTCGGACGCGGCGCGGCGCTGACCGTGCTGGGTTTCGAGGCCGCCGATCCGGGCGCCTATGGGCGGCTGATCCTGGGAGAGGACGGTTCGCTGGAGCGGATCACCGAAGCCAAGGGCGCGCCGGACGAGGTGCTGGCGATCAAGACCTGTAACTCGGGCGTGCTGGTGTGCGACCGGGGCCTGCTGTTTTCGCTGCTGGGCGAGGTGGGCAACGACAATCCCAAGGGCGAGTACTACCTGACCGATGTGGTCCAGCTGGCGCGTGGACGGGACCTGCGCTGCGAGGCGGTGTTCACCGATGAGGCGGCGGTGCAGGGCGTCAACTCGCAGGCCGAGCTGGCCGCCGCCGAGCGCGTCTGGCAGCAGGGACGGCGACGTGAGCTGATGGATCAGGGCGTGCGCATGCCCGCGCCGGAGACCGTCTGGCTGGCCTGGGACACCGTGGTGGAGGCCGGCGCCGCCATCGAGCCGAACGTGGTGTTCGGCGCGGGCGTGACGGTCCGCTCAGGCGCGGTGATCGGCGCGTTCTCGCATCTTGAAGGCTGTGAAGTCAGGTCGGGCGCCAAGGTGGGGCCCTATGCGCGTCTGAGGCCGGGCGCCGACATTGGCGAGGGCGCGCGGGTGGGCAACTTCGTCGAGGTCAAGAATGTGGCCATGGGGCCGGGAGCCAAGGCCAATCACCTGGCCTATCTCGGCGATGGCCAGGTGGGGGCGGGCGCGAACATCGGCGCCGGGACGATCTTCTGCAACTACGACGGCTTCAACAAGGCTCGAACCGAGGTGGGCGAAGGGGCCTTCGTGGGTTCGAACAGCTCGCTGGTGGCGCCCGTCAAGATTGGCGAGGGCGCCATGGTGGGCTCCGGGTCGGTGGTCACGGAGGATGTGGCGGCGGGCGACCTTTACCTGGAACGTGCGGCGCCGACGGTGAAGGCCGGCTGGGCGGCGCGGTTCCGCGAGGCGATGAAGGCGCGCAGAGGGAAGTGAGCCCGCAGTATGTCTGACGCACAGAAGCGCACCGCCGGCGAGGCGGCAGCCGAGCGGGTCGAACCCGGCATGGTGGTGGGGCTGGGCACCGGCTCGACGGCGGCCTGGTTCGTGAAGGCGCTGGCGGCGCGGGGACTGAAGGACCTGCGCTGCGTGCCCACCTCGGAGGCCACGGCCGAACTGGCGCGCGAGCTGGGTCTGCCGCTGTCGACGCTGGAGGACACGCCGCGCATCGACCTGACCGTGGACGGGGCGGACGAGATCGGGCCGGGCCTGGCGCTGATCAAGGGCGGCGGGGCGGCCCTGCTGCGCGAGAAGCTGGTATGGGAGGCCTCCAGCCGCTGCATCGTCATCGCCGACAAGGGCAAGGTGGTGGAGACGCTGGGCGCGTTTCCCCTGCCCATCGAGGTCATCGCCTTTGGCCACAAGACCACGGCCAACCGCATTGCCGACGTGCTGGCCGACCACGAGATCGCGATGCCGGCGCGGGTGCGCACGGCCGAGCGCGGCCTGATCCGCACCGATGGCGGGAATCTGATCTATGACGCGCGCTGCGGCGCCATCCACGACCCGAGCCGCCTGGCCGACGACCTGAAGCTGATCACCGGCGTGGTGGAGCACGGCCTGTTCCTGGACCTGGCCGACGAGGCGATCATCGGCACGGATCAGGGCGTGGAGGTGCTGGCGCCCTAGGAGCGGGGACCCCGTCCCATCCAGCGGACGTTTGGGCTGGCTGGAGCGGACCCCCGCTTTCGCGGGGGTGAGCGGATTGTCAGAGGTTGGGTTTCCGGCCGCCACGTCCTAAATGCCGGGGCCTGACACGCAGAGCCCGGGACCACGCACATGGCCTACGACTACGACCTCTTCGTCATCGGCGCCGGATCGGGCGGAGTGCGCGCGGCGCGGCTGGCGGCGCTGGAGGGCAAGCGGGTGGCGGTGGCCGAGGAGCACCGTGTCGGCGGCACCTGCGTGATCCGCGGCTGCGTGCCGAAGAAGTTCATGGTCTATGCGTCGGAGTTCGCCCACACCTTCGAGACGGCCCAGGGCTATGGCTGGAGCTTCGGCGAACCCAGCTTCAACTGGAAAGGCTTCATCACGGCCAAGGACGTGGAGATCGCCCGGCTGTCGGGGCTGTACGCGGCCAATCTGGCCAAGGCGGGGGCGGACCTGATCCACGCACGGGCGGTGCTGAAGGACGCCCACACGGTCGAGCTGCTGGGCAAGGACCGCACGGTGACGGCCGAGCGCATCCTGATCGCCACAGGCGGACGGCCCTGGGTTCCGGAGGAGCTGCCCGGCATCGAGCACGCCATCACCTCTGAAGAGGCCTTCCACCTGCCCGAGCTGCCCAAGCGCATGCTGATCGCGGGCGGCGGCTATATCGCGGTGGAGTTCGCCGGCATCTTCGCCGGGCTGGGCGTCGATACGACCCTGGTCTATCGCGGCCCGAACATCCTGCGCGGCTTCGACGACGATGTGCGCGCCCATCTGGCGGGCGAGATCGAAAAGCACGGCGTGCGCGTGGTGCTCGGCGCGCAGCACACCTCCATCGACAAGACGGCCTCAGGACTGGTCAACCGGCTGGACAACGGGATCGATCTTGAGACCGACGTGGTCATGTTCGCCACGGGCCGAAAGCCCTATGTCGGCGGGCTGGGCCTGGAGGCGGCCGGCGTCGAGCTGAACGAGCGCGGCGCCATCAGGGTGGACGAGTACTCCAGGACCACGGCCGACAACATCTGGGCCATCGGCGACGTCACCGACCGGGTGAACCTGACGCCCGTGGCCATCCGCGAAGCGGTCGCCTTCGTCGAGACGGTGTACCGGAACCGGCCGACCCACTTCGCCTATGATCACATCCCGACGGCGGTCTTCAGCCAGCCGCCGGTGGGTACGGTAGGCCTGTCCGAGGCCGAGGCGCGAAAGACGGTGGGGCCCGTGGACGTCTATGTGACCCGCTTCCGGCCCATGAAGACCGCCTTCACCGGCGCCGAGGAGCGGACCCTGATGAAGATCGTCGTCGATCAGAAGACGGACCGGATATTGGGCGTGCATATCGTCGGCCCCGACGGGCCGGAGATGATCCAGCTGGCCGCCATCGCCGTGAAGATGGGCGTGACCAAGGCCCAGTGGGACGAGACCTGCGCCCTGCATCCCACCGCCGCCGAGGAGCTGGTGACCATGAAGGTCAAGCAGGAAGCGCCGGAACTGCGAGCCGCGGAATGACGCGGCTGGAGGGGCTGGGGAGCCGCGTATCGTCGGGCGCGGTGCTGGGGGCGGTGCTGCTGGCGCCATTGCTGGCCTATCTGTGGCCCCTGGGCTTCGCGGCGATCGTGGCCCTGGCCGGCGTCGTGGCCGTGCTGGGGCGGCTGGTTCCGGGCGCCAGGGTGGAGGGACCCTTAGCGAAGCCCAGGCTCCCCGGATTGCGGATGAGTATGTTCGCCCCGCTGGCCATGCTGTTGTTGATTGTCTTGTTTGCCGTCGTCTCGGTGAACTGGAGCCCGGCCTACGAACAGTTCGGGCCCATGGCGACCTATCAGGAGGCGGAAAGCCAGACCTGGCTGAAGCTGCCCATGCAGTTGGGGCTCTATGCGGCGGTGGTGCTGGCGACTGTCAGGCTGGGGCCCCTGGCCGCGCGGCGCGGCGCGGATTGGCTGGTTTGGGGCGCGGCGGCGCTATCAGTCCTCTGCCTGTTCGAGGGTCTGTCGGGGGCGCTCTTGTACCAGGGCCTGCGCGAGATGATCGGCGACCCGATCCGGCCTGACCTGGCGGTCAAGAACGTGGCCCAGGCGACCTACGTCCTGGCCCTGATGGCCTGGCCGGCCATGGCGGTGCTGCGCGACAGGGAGCGCGATCGGATCGCCCTGCTGGTGGCGGCCGCGGCGTTGATCTCGCCGCTGCTGCTGAAGACCTGGGCGCCGGCGGCGGCTTTCGTGGCGGCTGGTGCGGCGGCCCTGATCGTTCGACGCGCGCCGATCATGGGCCCCCGCATCGTCGCTGGAGCGGCGGCCGGGTTCATGCTGCTGGCTCCCTGGCTGATCCTGATGGCCCGTCCGCTGCTGGAGAGCGTCAAGGCTAACCTGGGCGCGTCCTGGGCCGCGCGTATCGACATCTACGCCTTCACGGCCGAGCGGATAGGGGAGCGGCCGCTCCAGGGCTGGGGGCTGGACGCCAGCCGCCTGTTCGATCCGCCTGTTCCACTGCACCCCCATGACGCCGCACTGCAGGTCTGGCTGGAGTTGGGCCTGGCCGGATCGGTGCTGGCGGCGGCCTTTTGGGCGTTGGTCTTCGCAGGACGTTCCGGGAAGCCCGGGGGGGCCTCAGCCGTGGCGGCGGGCTCGGCCTATTTCATCATCGGCGCCCTCAGTTTCGGGGTTTGGCAGGAGTGGTGGCTGGCCCTCGGTGCCCTGACAGCGGTTTGGGGCGGCCTGGCCGCGCGCGAAGCCGCCGAAGATCCCGACGCAATGCTCATTGAGGCGTAACAATCAGCACCTTATGTTGGGGGCATGAAAGGCCCCTGGCGTCCCTCCTCCTGGCGTGACCATCCGGTCAGCCACATGCCGCAGGACTATCCTGACGCGGCCGAGCTGGCGCGCGTGGAGGCCGAGCTGCGCACCCTGCCGCCGCTGGTCTTCGCCGAGGAGGCCCGGACCCTGACCGAGCGGCTGGCGCGGGTCGAGGCGGGCGAGGCGTTTCTGCTGCAGGGCGGCGACTGCGCCGAAAGCTTCAAGGAGTTTTCGGCCGATAATATCCGCGACGCCTTCCGCCTGATGCTGCAGATGGCAGTGGTCCTGACCTTCGCGGGCGGCAAGCCGTTGGTGAAGGTGGGCCGCATCGCCGGCCAGTTCGCCAAGCCCCGATCCAGCGCCGAGGAGACGGTGGGCGGCGTGACCCTGCCCAGCTATCGCGGCGACATCGTCAACGGGACGGACTTCGACGCCGCCAGCCGCGTGCCCGACCCCGATCGCATGATCCGCGCCTATCACCAGTCGAGCGCCACGTTGAACCTGTTGCGCGCCTTCGCCGGCGGCGGGTTCGCCGACCTTTATCACGTGCGTGACTGGACCGTGGGCCTGACGGCGGGGCCTGCCGGAGACCGCTATCGCGAGCTGTCCGAGAAAATCTCGGAGGCGCTGGACTTCATGGCCGCCGTCGGCGTGACGCCCCAGACCCACCCGGAGCTGTCGCGGGTGGAGATGTTCACCAGCCACGAAGCGCTGCTGCTGAACTTCGAGGAGGCGCTGACGCGCAGGGAGCATGACGGCTGGTTTGCTGCGTCGGCCCACATGCTGTGGATCGGCGAGCGGACGCGGCGACTGGACGGCGCCCACGTGGAGTACGCACGCGGCATCCGCAATCCCATCGGTCTGAAGTGCGGCCCGACCATGGAGCCGGACGATCTGCTGCGCCTGATCGATGTGCTGAACCCCGACAACCGGCCGGGCCGCCTGACCCTGATCGGCCGCTTCGGCGCGGACAAGGTGGGCGATCGCCTGCCGCGCCTGATGGCTGCGACCAAGGCCGAGGGGCGCCGGGTGATCTGGTCCATCGATCCGATGCACGGGAACACCTTCTCCAGCAACGGCTACAAGACCCGGCCTCTGGACCGCATCCTTTCGGAGGTGCGCAGCTTTATCGACATCGCCGCCTCCGAGGGCGTGCATGCGGGCGGCGTGCACCTGGAGATGACCGGGCAGGACGTGACCGAGTGCCTGGGCGGCGCCCGCCCGGTGACGCCCGAGGACCTGTCGAGCCGCTATCACACGCACTGCGATCCCCGGCTGAACGCAGCCCAGGCGCTGGAGCTGGCCTTCCTCGTGGCCGAGAATCTCAAAGCGGGACGCCGACGCGCGTCCCAGGCGGCCTAAGCGATGAGTCGGGTGGCCTATCAGGGGGAGCCCGGGTCGTTCAGCCATGAGGCGTGCCTGGCCATGCGGCCGTGGGACGAGCCCGTGGCCTTTCCTACGTTCGAGGCGGCGGTGGCGGCGGTGAAGTCGGGCGACTGCGGCTGCGCCATGATCCCGGTGGAGAGCGATCGCACCGGGGCCATCGAGCCGGCGGCGCGTCTGGTCGAGACCTCTGGCCTGAGGCAGATGGCGGAGGCCTGGCGGCCCTTCCGTCTGCATCTGGCGGGCGTGGCCGACGCCCTGCTGGAGGGGGTGCGGACGGCCGAGAGCCATCCGGTCGCCCTGGCCCAATGCACGCGGGCGATCCGATCGCTGAACCTGAAGCCGGTCGAAGCGGAAGACACCGCCGGCGCGGCCCGGGCCGTGGCCGAGGCCGAGGACCGCACGCGCGCCGCCATCTGCTCCAGCACGGCGGCCGAGCTTTACGGCCTGCGCATCCTCAAGAGCGATGTCGAGGACAACCCGGGCGTGCGTCTGCGCTTCGTGGTGCTCTGCGACAACTGAGTTCAATGAAATCGCCGGGGCTGCGGCCGTCGCCCTTGCGCGCGTGACCGCAGATGGCCAGTTTCCGCGCCCTCCTGCGGATGCGACTCCCATGACTGACGCCCTGCTCAGCGCTGAACCGCCGCGCCGGCCCACCGCCGCGCTGGGCGAATTGCTGCGCCTGGCCTGGCCGGTGGTGCTGGCCCGCGTGGGCATCATGACCATGGGCCTGGTCGACGTGATCGTGGTGGGCCGCCACTCGGCCGAGCAGCTGGCCTATCAGGCCCTGGCCCTGGCGCCGATCTCTGTGGTGGTGACCACGGTCGTCGGCCTGCTCATGGGCGTGCAGGTGATGACCTCGCGCCTGATTGGCGAGGGCCGACCGGAAGAGACGGTGGCGGTGCTGCGGCGCGGCTGCGTTTATGCGCTGCAGCTGGGCTTCGGCGCATTGCTGATCATGGCGCTGCTCGGCCCGTGGGCCATGCGCAACGCCGGGCTGGAGCCGGGGCTGGGCGAGGGCGCGAGCCTGCCGCTGGTGATCTTCGCCCTGTCCATGCCGGCCTACCTGCTCTCCGTGGTGGGCCAGCTGTTCCTGGAGGCCCAGGGGCGTCCGGGCGCCGGGGCGGCGGCGATGATCGTGGCCAACGTGGTCAATCTGGCGCTGAACCTGTGGCTGGTGCCCGGCGCCTCGGGCCTGCCGGTGGAAGGCGCGGCGGCCTCGGCCTGGGCGACCTTCTTCGCGCGCGGGCTTCTGGCGGTGGTCATCTTCGCCTTCATCTTCGCCAAGGCGGGCGTCACCCTGAAGGCCCTGCTGCGCCACGGTCGGGGCCATGCGGCGGACGCGCGCGAACAGCGCAAGATCGGCCTCGGCGCGGGCTCGTCCTACTTCATCGAGGTGACGGCCTTCGCCGCCATGACCTTCGTCGCCGGCTGGCTGGGCGGGCTGGAGGTCGCGGCCTGGACCGTTATCCTGAACATCGCCGCCGTGATCTTCATGGGGCCGCTGGGCCTGTCGTCGGCGACGGCCGTGCTGGTCGGCCGCGACTATGGCGCCGGTCAGCCGCATGGCGTGCGCCAGGCGGGCTTCCTCGGCATGGGGGTGACCGCGGTCCTGACGGGTCTGATCGCGCTGGGCGTCTGGCTGTTCGACGAGCCGCTGGCGCGGGCCTACACCTCTGATCCCCAGGCGGTGGCCATCGCCGTCTCCGGACTAACCATCGCTTGCCTGTTCTTCGTCGCAGACGGGCTGCAGGTGGTGGCGGCGCAGTCGCTGAGGGCCGCCGCCGACGTGTGGTGGCCCACGGTCATGCACATCGTCAGCTACGGCGTCGTCATGCTGCCACTGGGCTGGTTCCTGGCCCATCCGGCGGGCCTGGGCGTGAATGGCATCGTGTGGGCCGTGGTCGTGGCCAGCCTGATCTCGGCGGGCATGCTGACCACCCGGTTCTGGTTCGTGTCGGGCCGAAAGCTGGCTCCGGCCGTCGCCTGATTCGGATCAGCCCTGCGCCTTGGCCCACTTCTCCAACCAGTGGATGTCGTAGTCGCCCGACAGGATGTCGGGCTCCTGCAACAGCTGCTGGAACAGGGGGATGGTGGTGTCGATACCGCCCACGACCATCTCGTTCAGGCTGCGCTTGAGGCGGGCGATGCACTCCTCGCGGTCGCGGCCGTGGACGATCAGCTTGCCGATCAGGCTGTCGTAGTAGGGCGGGATCGAATAGCCGGCGAAGAGCGCCGAATCGAGCCGCACGCCCAGACCGCCCGGCGCGTGGAAGTCATTCACCAGGCCCGGCGAGGGGGTGAAGGTGCGCGGGTTCTCGGCGTTGACGCGGCACTCGATGGCGTGTCCCTCGAAGACGATGTCCTCCTGCGTGAAGGACAGGGGCAGGCCGGCGGCCACGCGGATCTGTTCGCGCACCAGATCGACGCCGGTGATGGCCTCGGTCACCGGATGCTCCACCTGCAGGCGGGTGTTCATCTCGATGAAGAAGAACTCGCCGTCCTCCCACAGAAACTCGATGGTGCCCACGCCGAGGTAGCCGATGGCCTTGATCGCATCGACGACGACCTTGCCGATCTTCTCGCGGCCGGCGGCGTCGAGCGCCGGGGAGGGGGCTTCCTCCAGCACCTTCTGGTGGCGCCGCTGCAGTGAACAGTCGCGCTCGCCCAGATGGACCACGTTGCCGTGGCTGTCGGCGATGACCTGGATCTCGATGTGGCGCGGCTTCTGGAGGTAGCGCTCCATGTAGACGGCGCCGTTGCCGAAGGCCGCGGCGGCCTCGGCCTGGGCGGTCTGCACGGCCTCGACCAGATCATCGGGGGTCAGGGCCACCTTCATGCCGCGCCCGCCGCCGCCGGCGGCCGCCTTGACGATCAAGGGGAAGCCGATGGACTTGGACGCCTCGATGGCCTGCTCGACCGTCTCGACCTCGCCGTCCGAGCCCGGCACCACGGGGATGCCTGCGTCCCGGGCGGTCTGCTTGGCCGTGATCTTGTCGCCCATGATCCGGATGTGCTCCGGCTTGGGACCGACGAAGGTGATGCCGTGGGCGGCCACGATCTCGGCGAAGCGGGCGTTCTCCGACAGGAAGCCGTAGCCGGGGTGGATGGCCTGGGCGTGGGTGACCTCGGCCGCCGCGATGATCGAGGGGATGTTCAGGTAGGACTTGGCCGCGGGGGCGGGCCCGATGCAGACGCTCTCGTCGGCCAGGCGCACCCACATGGCGCCGCGGTCGGCCTCGGAATGGACCGCCACAGTGGAGATGCCCATCTCCTTGCAGGCGCGATGGATCCGGAGCGCGATCTCGCCGCGGTTGGCGATCAGCAGCTTGTCGAACATGGCGCTGATCCTACTGGAGGACGACGAGCGGCTCGCCGTACTCTACCGGCTGGGCGTCGCCGACCAGCACCTCGGCCACCACGCCGTCGCGCGGCGAGGCGATTGGGTTCATGGTCTTCATGGCCTCGACGATCAGCAGCGTCTGGCCGGCCTTGACCTTGTCGCCCGGCTTGATGAAGGCCGGCGCGCCCGGCTGCGGCGAGAGATAGGCGGTGCCGACCATGGGGGACTTCACCTCCTCGCCGTCGCGCTTGGCCGCAGCCGGGGCGGTGGCGGGGGCGGCCTGGGCCGCTGGTTGGGGCGCGGGAGCGGCGGCCGGAGGCGGCGCGTGAACCATCATGGGCGCTGCGGCCGCCATCGACTTGGCGACGCGGATTTTCAGCCCGTCCTTTTCGACCTCGATCTCGGTCAGGTCGGTCTCGTTGAGGATGCCCGCCAGCTCGCGGACGAGCAGGGAGTCGATCGGAGACGGGGTCTTGGAAGCAGCCATGGAGGTCTTTGCCCTCTTCTTTTCGTCAGGCGGTCGCGCCGGTCAGGCGCAGCGCCGCGATGACGGCCAATTCGTAGCTTGCCGGGCCGAAGCCCTGGATGACGCCGGCCGCGACCGGCGAGATGAGCGAGGTCCGGCGGAAGTCCTCCCGCGCGGCGGTGTTCGACAGGTGGCATTCCACGAGCGGGATCGACAGGCAAGCCGCCGCGTCGCGCAATGACACGGATGTGTGGCCATATCCCGCCGGGTTCAGCACGACAGCCAGCGCCTTGTCCTCGGCCTCGTGCAGCCAGTCGATGAGCTGGCCCTCGTGGTTGGACTGACGGAAGTCGACGGCCACATCGCCGGCCGCCCGTTCGCACAGGCGCTGGATGTCGGCCAGGGTCGCGGTCCCGTAGACCTGCGGCTCGCGGGTCCCGAGGCGGTTCAGATTGGGGCCGTTGAGCACGAAAAGGGGTTTGGACATCCGCCGCCGCCTTGGAATCGGCGGACTTTTATAGTCCGTAACGTTCTGTCACAAGCCGCGAGGCGGGAAGGCCCGCCAGGACTGTCATGCTGATCTTCGTCAACGGCGATCCCATCACGGTGAAAGCGATCACCATCGCCCAGCTGATCGACGAGCTGGGCCTGGACCGCGCCGCCGCCGCCGTGGAGCGCAATCTGGTCATCGTGCCCCGCAGCCTGCACGACCAGACGGTGCTGGAGGCGGGCGACCGTATCGAGATCGTCCAGTTCGTCGGTGGAGGGTAAGGCCTTTCTTTCGCCGGACGCCTCGGTCAAGGTTCAGCGTCAGGAGAGACGCCCATGCACCTGTTCCGCAACAGCCTGATCGCCATCGCCGTCGCCTTGGCGGGTTCAGCCGCCGCCCAGACAGCGCCGGCCGGTCACGTGCAGCAGTCGCAGCTGCCGCCCCCGCCACCCCCGCCGCCCCCGGCTGAGCCGATGAAGCTGGTCTCGCCGCTGCCGCCCGAGCTGAACGGCGAGGATGCCGGTGGCCGATATCAGCCGACGCCTGAGGAGGTCGCCGAGATCGAGGCGTTAAACGCCCAGATCCGCGAGAACAACGCCCGCATCGCGGCCCACAACGCCGAAGAGGCGGCGCGCGCCGCCGCCGACCGCCGCGCCTACGAGCAGGCCCTGGCTGAACGCGAGGCCGAGATCGCCCGCGTCAACGCCGCGGCCGCCGAGTCGCAGGCCCGCTATGAGGCGGAGATGGCCGCCTGGCGTGCTCGCGTCGCCGCCTGTCAGGCCGGAAACACCGCCGCCTGCCAGGGTGGGTGAGACCTAGAGGCTTAGCGCCCATTCCGCGTAGCGGCGGCCCAGGTCGCGGACGCGTGTGCCCTCGAGATTGGTCAGGATCGACACGGTCACACCAGCTTCAGGGTATCTGGCCAGCCAGGAGCCGAAGCCGTTGATGTCCCCGAGGTGGCCGATCTCGCGTTGGCCGAACATCTCGCGCACCATCCAGCCTAGGCCGAACTCGTTGACCTCGGGCGTAAGGACCTGGCGCCAAACCTCTGCAGGCAGGAGATGTTCGTCTCCCACGGCCGCGACCCAGCGGTGCAGATCGTCGGAACCGGAGTACAGGGACCCCGCTCCGCGCGTAACGCTCATGTTCAGTGGACGGGCCGAGGCAAGGCGGCCCTCGGCCAGTACAAGGCCGTCCACCAGGCGCGGCGGAGGATCGGCCAGGCCCAGTCCGCCTGTCGAGGTGAGACCTAGTGGACTCAGAAGGCTGCGTTCCAGCACCGCCTCATAGGGCAGTCCGGCCAGCCGTTCGATCAGACCGGCCGCGACGACGGCGCCTGAGTTGCCGTACCTGAACTCCGACCCGGGTGCGGCTCTCAGGGGCTCTGCGTAGAGGAGAGCCAGTACCTCCGGGAGACTTGTTCCTTCGGCCGCCAGCCGGGGGAAGGCCTCAAGGGAGATGATGTCGCGGATGCCGTGGGAATGGTTCAGGAGCCGCCGCACGGGGATCGCCGCCCAGCTGTCCGGCGCGTCCCGCAAATAGTGGGTGACGGGCGCGTCCAGATCGATGCGGCCCTGGTTTGACAGGCACAGGACCGCCGTCGCGGTGAAGGTCTTGGATATGGAGGCGATCTTGAACTGGGCGTCCCGGTCGATCCGCGGATCACCGCCCAGCCGGGCGGGCCCCTGGTCTCTTCGCAGCAGCACTTCATCGCGCCGCTTCACCAGGATGGAGCCGGAGAAGGGGCGCGGTTCAGCCTCCTGGACCCGGGCGACGGCGCCCATCGACAGAGCGCAAGGGCTGGCCGCGGCGGCCGCAAGCAGGAAACGTCGATTGATCATCAGCCCCTCCAAGCAACAGAGGGCCTCGGCGCCCAGATCAGATGCAACCGGCGGCCAACCAGGCGCTACGAACCCCAGTCGGGCCTTCGCAGCGGGCCCGCGCGGGTCTAAACCCCGCCCATGACCGAAGCGAACGACACCTGGACCGTCGCCGGGCGCACCTTCACCTCGCGCCTGATCGTGGGCACGGGGAAATACAAGGACTACGCCCAGAACGCCGCCGCCGCCGAGGCCTCGGGCGCCGAGATCGTCACCGTGGCGGTGCGCCGGGTGAACCTGACGGATCGCTCCCAGCCGCTGCTGACCGACTATGTGAAGCCGGACCGGTTCACCTATCTGCCCAACACGGCGGGCTGTTTCACCGGTGAGGACGCGGTGCGCACCCTGCGCCTGGCGCGCGAGGCGGGCGGCTGGGACCTGGTGAAGCTGGAGGTGCTGTCGGACCCCAAGACCCTGTTTCCGGACATGGAGGAGACCCTGCGCTCGCTGAAGCTGCTGGTCGCAGAAGGCTTCCAGGTCATGGTCTACTGCACCGACGATGTGGTCTATGCCCGCAAGCTGGAGGACGCTGGCGCGGCGGCCATCATGCCGCTGGGCGCTCCGATCGGCTCAGGGCTCGGCATCCAGAACCCGGTCAACATCCGCCTGATCGTCGAGCAGGCCCGGGTGCCGGTGCTGGTGGATGCGGGCGTGGGCACCGCTTCGGATGCGGCCGTGGCCATGGAGCTGGGCTGCGACGGGGTGCTGATGAACACCGCCATCGCCGAGGCCAAGGACCCGGTGCGCATGGCGCGGGCCATGAAGCACGCCGTCATCGCGGGCCGCGAGGCCTATCTGGCCGGGCGCATGGGCAAGCGCATGTACGCCGATCCTTCGTCCCCCTTGGCGGGGCTGATCTAAGCGTTCATCATCCTCCCCCAGGGGGAGAGCCAGATGCGACAGATATTGCTAGGTTTTTCGGCGCTTACGCTGGCCGGCGCGCCGATGACGGTGGCGGACGCCACCTCGGCCATGGGCGTCTTCTCGGCCATCTGCAGCCAGGCCGCGGCCACGGTCGGGGCCACGGCGTCGCCGGAGGACATGCGCATCGTCTCCGGGTTCGGCACGGGCGGCTTCAAGGCCGACACCGACAATGCCGAGGCCCAGACCTGGTTCGACCACGCCATGCGCCTGCGCTGGGCCTTCGAGCACGAGGAGGCGGTGCGGGCCTTCCAGAAGGCGCAGCGGCTGGACCCCAACTGCGGCATGTGCGTGTGGGGCGAAGCCTGGGCCATGGGCGCGAACCTGAACTACAACGTGCCCCAGGCGACGCAGGCGCGGGCCCTGGCCATTGCCGAGCGGGCCCGGCGCCTGTCGGCGGACGCCCCGGCCTGGCAGCGCAAGCTGGTGGACGCCACCGTGCGGCGCTATCGCGGCCCGCCCGCGCGCCGGGCGGTCAACTTCGCCCGCAGCCTGGAGCGCATACAGCGCCAGCACCCCGAGGAGTTGCAGCTCAGGACCCTGGCCGCCGACGCCCTGCTGATGGCGAACCGCAACTGGTGGAGCGCCGACGGACGCATCCCGGGCGAGGGCGTGGACCGGGCCATCAGCCTGATTGAGAGCGCGCTGGCCCAGAATCCGGACGATCCGGGGGCCATCCACCTGTACATCCACTCGACCGAGTGGTCGGCGGATCCCTACCGCGCCGTGCCCTATGCCGACCGTCTGGCGGGACTGACGCCCGGCTCGCCGCATCTGGTGCACATGCCCTCGCACACCTACTACCGGATCGGCCGCTACAAGGACGCCACCACGGCCAATGTGGGCGCTGTGCGGGCGGCCCAGCGCTATCACGGCATTTCGCCGGCGCCTGAGGGCCTGACCAGCATCGGCATCCACAACCACAACATCCACTTCGGCATGGCGGGCGCCCTGATGGCCGGCGACGCCGAGGGCGGGCTGTTCCTGGCCGGGCACTTCTTCGAGGCTTATCCGCTGGATCAGCTGAGGAACCCCTTCGGCCAGATCGTGGCGGGGACGGCCCTGGTGAACCAGGCCCGCTTTGGCGATCCGGACGTGGTGCTGGCCTTTGACGATCCCGGCGCGGACTACTGGGGCCTGCGCGTCATGCGCCACTATGCGCGGGGCGAGCTGCGCGCCCGTCAGGGTGACGCCGACGCGCTGGAGGCCGAGCTGGCGGGGCTGCGCGAAGCCAAGACGGGCGTTCCCCAGCCGACGACCCCGTTCGGACGCATGGCCAGCATCGTTCTGTCCATTCCGGAGAAGGTGCTGGCCGGGCGGCTGGCCCTGCTGCGCGGGGACGAGGAGGCGGCCGTGACCGCCTTCCGCGAGGCGGCCGAGCTGCAGGCCAGCATGAACCTGGGCCGGGACCCGCCCCTGTGGTGGTACCCGACGCGGCGCAGCCTGGGGGCGGCCCTGATCGCCGCCGGGCGGCTGGACGAGGCCAAGGCCGAGCTGGAGCGCTCGCTGGAATATGCGCCCCACGATCCGCTGACGCTCTACGCCCTGTCGGAGGTGGCCGAGCGCCGCGGCGACCGGGCCGAGCAGAGCCGGCTGCTGGCCGAGGCCCGTCGCGAATGGCGGGGCGGCGACTTCAGCCTGGGCATGGTCTGACGACGATCCGGACGGAAAAATACCGTCCGAAGCGTCCGAAGCGTCCGATCCGTCCGACTCGTCGGCATGCCGGGGAGCGAGGGCGCTCGCGGGATGTCAAAGACCCGCTGCCAGTCTAGGGCCGGTCAGAGCGGCGGGGACAAGGTGGCCGTCTATTCCGGCTCGACCACCACGGCGGTGCCGTAGGCCAGCACCTCGGTGACGCCGTCCATGATCTCGTTGGCGTCATAGCGCATGGCCAGGACGGCGTTGGCGCCCATGCCGCGCGCGTGCTCGATCAGCTCGTCATGGGCCTCCTGCCGGGCGGTTTCGGCCAGCTTGACGTAGGCGCCGACCCGCCCGCCCAGCATCGACTGGAGCCCGCCCAGCATGTCGGACAGCGCATTGCGGCTGCGCACGGTGATGCCGCGCACCAGGCCGATCGTGCGCACGACGCGGTGGCCGGGCACTTCGTTGGACGTAACGACGATCATGACGGTCTCCTAGGGGACTTCAGCGGCGTTCCAAGAGGCGAAAAACGAAGGCGTGGTCATTGGTCTCGTCGGCCTCGTGGCGCTCGCGGCGGACCTCGGTCCACTGGCTTTCGTCAAAGGCGGGGAAATGGGCGTCGCCCTCGGGTTCGGCCTCGACCTCGGTCAGGTACAGGCGTCGGGCGCGGGGCAGGGCGGTCTCGAACAGCTGGGTGCCGCCGATAACGCAGACCTCGTCCACCCCGTCCTCGCGCGCCTGTTCGCGGGCGATGGCGTAGGCCTCGTCGAAGTTGGGGCAGACCAGGGCGCCCTTCAGCTTCAGCTCCGGATCGCCGGACAGGACAAGGTTCAGCCGGCCCGGCAGGGGCCTGAGCGGCAGGCTCTCCCAGGTCTTGCGGCCCATCAGGCACGGCTTGCCGATGGTGTTGGCCTTGAACAGCTGCAGGTCCGCGCGCAGCCGCCAGGGCAGACGGCCGTTGCGGCCGATGACGCCGTTGCGGGCGCGGGCGACGACGAGGGAGAGGGTGGTGGGCATCATCCCCCCTATTTAAGCCAGTCCAGCCATTTGCGCTGCATGGCCTGCTCCAGATCGACGCCGGCGCGGTCGCAGTAGATCAGCAGCATGCCCAGCAGGTCGGTGGCCTCGTCCGCCAGCTTGGCGGCGTCAGGCTGGCCGCGCGCCCGGCCTGACAGGCGCAGGTGCTCGGCGGTCAGTTCACCCAGCTCCTCCTGCAGCTTGAGCAGGGCCCAGTCTTCACCAGGAATGGCACGGTCACGGTCAATGCCGTGCTCGCGCGCATAGATGTCGGAGATGCGCAGGACGTCGTCCTGCAAGGCCTTAAGGTCCATCAGACCGCGACAGCCGCCTTGATGTGCGGCCAGGCCTCGTAGCCCTCGAGGGTGAAGTCGCCGTACTCGAAGGCGAACAGGTCGTCCCGGTCGGCGAGCGTCATGGTCGGGAAGGGCAGGGGCTCGCGCGTCAGCTGGGTGCGGGCCTGCTCCACATGGTTCAGATAGAGGTGCGCATCGCCGAAGGTGTGGATGAATTCGCCCGGCTCCAGCCCCGTAACCTTAGCCAGCATCAGGGTCAGCAGGGCGTAGGACGCGATGTTGAAGGGCACGCCCAGGAAGACGTCGGCGCTGCGCTGGTACAGCTGGCAGGACAGCTTGCCCTCGGCGACGAAGAACTGGAACAGGCAGTGACAGGGCGGTAGGGCCATGTCGTCCACGTCCGCCGGGTTCCAGGCGCTGACGATGTGGCGTCGGCTGTTGGGATTGGTCCTGATCCCCTCGACCAGACGCGAGATCTGGTCGACCACGCGGCCGTCGGGCGCGGCCCAGCTGCGCCACTGTTTGCCATAGACCGGCCCCAGGTCGCCCTTGTCATCGGCCCACTCGTCCCAGATGCGGACGCCGTGCTCCTTGAGGAAGGCGATGTTGGTGTCGCCGCGCAGGAACCAGAGCAGTTCCACGATGATCGAGCGCAGATGCAGCTTCTTGGTGGTCAGGAGCGGAAAGCCCTGGGCCAGGTCGAAGCGCATCTGGCGGCCGAAGACCCCGATGGTGCCGGTGCCGGTGCGGTCGTCGCGGCGCACGCCCGTCTCGAGGATGTCGGTCAGCAGATTCAGGTACTGCCGCTCGGGGTGGTCGGCGGGCGCAGGAGAGACGGCCCCGGTGCGGGCCTGAACCTCGGCGAGTGCGGCGAGCGCGTTCATGGCCTCAGAATGCCAGTGATTCGCTCCGGCGCGATTCGCCGGTGGCGATTAGCTGTGGGTAGCTGCCGCCTGTCTCCTCCCCGTCCCTGACGGGGAGGGGGACCGCCGGAGGCGGTGGAGGGGAAAGGGACCTCGAAGATTCCCCTCCGTCTGCTCGCTGCGCTCGCAGCCACCTCCCCACGGCTTCGCCGTAGGGAGGAGACATGAGCGCCGTCTCCTCCCCATCGCCAGATGGGGAGGGGGACCGCCAGTAGGGCGGTGGAGGGATGGGCATGCGAACGGCCTGCTACACCACCCCTCCGTCGCGTCGCTCCGTTTCACTCCGCGAGCGACACCTCCCCGCAAAGCGGGGAGGAGACAGGAGCATCAACCGCGCTGGCTGATCGGCACGTAGTCGCGGCGCGTGGGGCCGGTGTACAGCTGGCGCGGACGGCCGATCTTCTGCGACGGGTCCTCCATCATCTCCTGCCACTGGCTGATCCAGCCGACGGTGCGGGCCAGGGCGAAGAGGACGGTGAACATGGTGGTGGGGAAGCCCATCGCCGACAGGGTGATGCCGGAATAGAAGTCCACGTTCGGGTAGAGCTTGCGCTCGATGAAGTACTCGTCGTGCAGGGCGATGCGCTCCAGCTCCTGGGCCACCTGCAGCAGCGGATCGTTGGGGTCGCCCACCTCGGCCAGCACCTCCTTGGCGGACTGCTGCATGACCTTGGCGCGCGGGTCGTAGTTCTTGTAGACGCGGTGGCCGAAGCCCATCAGGCGCCGCTCGCGGTTCTTCACCCCGTTGATGAAGTCCGGGATGTTCTCGGGTGTGCCGATCTCCTTGAGCATGTTCAGCGCCTCTTCGTTGGCGCCGCCATGGCTGGGGCCCCACAGGCAGGCGATGCCCGCCGCGATGCAGGCGAAGGGGTTGGCGCCGGACGAGCCGGCCAGACGCACCGTCGAGGTGGAGGCGTTCTGCTCGTGATCCGCATGCAGGATGAAGATGCGGTCCATGGCGCGGGCCAGGACGGGGTTCACCTCGTAATCCTCGGCCGGGACGGCGAAGCACATGCGCAGGAAGTTCTCGGCGTAGTTCAGGTCGTTGCGGGGCGACACGAAGGGCTGGCCGATGTGGTACTTGAAGGCGCGGGCCGCGATCGTCGGCATCTTGGCGATCAGGCGGATGGCCGAGATGTAGCGCTGGGTCGGATCGTTGATGTCGAGGCTGTCGTGATAGAAGGCCGACAGCGCGCCCACCGTGCCCACCATGATGGCCATGGGGTGAGCGTCGCGGCGGAAGCCTTCGAAGAAGCGGTCGAACTGGGCATGCAGCATCGTGTGCATGGTGATGTTGCGCTCGAACTTCTCGTACTGCGCGGCCGTCGGCAGCTCGCCGTGGAGCAGCAGGTGGCAGACCTCGATGAAGTTGGACTTCTCGGCCAGCTGATCGATGGGATAGCCGCGGTGCAGCAGGATGCCTTCGTCGCCGTCGATGAAGGTCAGGCCGCTCTCGCAGGCCGCCGTCGAGGTGAAGCCAGGGTCGTAGGTGAAGGCGCCCGTCTGGCCGTACAGCTTGCGGATGTCCAGAACCTCAGGACCGGTCGAACCCTCGAGGATGGGCAGGTCGATGTCCTTGCCCGCGTAGGAGAGCTTGGCGGTCTTGTCGGTCATGGGTGCGATCCCTGTCGTTCGAAGAAGCGCGGCGCGGGGGAGGGCGGCCGCAGTTGGGCGCCTTTATAACGCCTTAGGTCGGTAGCGAAAGCGCATCGTCCAGGCGGGCGAGGCTTTCTTCACGGCCGAGCGCGGCCATGACTTTGCCGAGGTCGGGCGAGGGCAGGCCGCCGGTAAGGGCGGCGCGCAGGGCCGGGGCGAACTTGCCGAAGCCGACGCCCTGGCCTTCGGCGAAGGTCTTGAGCGCGGCGGCCAGGGCGTCGGCGTCCCAGGCGGGTTGGTCGGCGAGGACGGCGCGCAGCGGCTCCAGCAGCGGGCGGGCCTGGGCGATCTGGCCTGTCGCCTTGTCGTCGAGCGACAGGGGGCGGGCGGCCAGGGCGAAGGCGACCTGTTCGGCCAGCTCCACCAGGGTCTTGGCGCGGTCCTTCACCTGGGGAATGGCGGCGGCGATCCGGGCTTCGTCGGCGGTCAGGCCCGCCTTCTCCACGAAGGGCAGGGTCAGGCCGGTCAGGCGCGCATCGTCGGCCTGGCGGATCCAGTGGGCGTTGACGTGGGCCAGCTTTTCGAAGTCCAGGCGCGAGGGGGCGCGGTTGACGTCGCGGACGTCGAACCAGGCGATGGCCTCATCGTCGCTGAAGATCTCGTCGTCGCCGTGGCTCCAGCCCAAGCGGGCGAGATAGTTGCGCATGGCCTCGGGCAGGTAGCCCAGCCCGGCGTAGTCGGCCACGGCCTGGGCGCCGTGGCGCTTGGACAGCTTGGCGCCGTCCGGGCCGTGGATCAGCGGGATGTGCGCGAAAGCCGGGCGGCTCCAGCCCAGGGCGTCGTAGATCAGGCTCTGGCGCGCAGCGTTGTTCAGGTGATCGTCGCCCCGAATGACGTGGGTCACGCCCATGTCGTGGTCGTCCACCACCACGGCAAGGTTGTAGGTGGGCGTGCCGTCCGAGCGCAGCAGAACAAGGTCGTCCAGGTTCTCGGCCTGCCAGGCGACCCGGCCCTGCACCAGATCATCGACCGCCACCTCGCCCGAGTCGGGCCCACGGAAGCGCACGACGTAGGGCTGGTCGGCTGGGCCGTCGGTACGATCACGCCACGGGGAGCGGATGAGGCGGCCCTCGGCGCGGCCCTGTTCGCGCGCGGCCTCGACCTCGTCGGGCGTCATCCAGCAGCGGTAGGCGCCGCCGCTGTCCAGCAGCTGAAGCGCCGCCTCGCGGTGGCGGTCGGCGCGTTGGGACTGGAAGACCGGCTCCTCGTCCCCCTCGAGGCCCAGCCAGGCCAGGCCCCTGAACAGCACGTCGACGGCGTCCTGGGTGGAGCGCTCGCGGTCGGTGTCCTCGATGCGCACCAGGAACCTGCCGCCGCAGTGGCGGGCATAAAGCCAGTTGAAAAGCGCCGTGCGGGCGGTGCCAATATGCATGGCGCCGGTGGGCGAGGGGGCGATACGGGTGACGACGGACACAGGAGCCTTCCTGGGGGGCGATGACGGCGTCGCCTCTATAGCGCAAGGCGGCCGCAAGCCCACCCCGGCGTGGCGGAGCTGGATCGCAGCTCAGGTGGAGGCCCAGGCCGACCGCTGGCGGCTGTGGACCCCCGTGTTCCTGGGGCTGGGCTGCGCGGCCTATTTCGCCCTGAAGAGCGAGCCGCCCGCCTGGCTGGCCTGGGCGCCGGTGGTCGTGGCGGCCGGGGCGCTTTGGGCGGTGCGGCGCTGGGCGCCGGCGGCCATGTGGGCCGCGGTGCTGATGCTGGCCCTGTCAGGCGGGTTCCTGGCGGCCAAGCTGCGCCAGCAGGCGGTCGATGCGCCGGTCGCGCCGGAGCAGGCCGGCGCGGTCACGCTGGAGGCCTGGGTCCTGGACGTGGAGTCGCCGGGCACACGCGGGCCGCGCATCCTGGTGGCGCCCATCCGGGTCAGCGGACTGGCCGCTGAGGCGACCCCCGAGCGGTTGCGGGTCAACCTGACCGTGCCCGCGCCGAGGCCAGGGACGGCGATCCGCCTGCGCGGTCTGCTCAGCCCGCCGCCGCCGCCCGCCGCGCCCCACGCCTATGACTTTGGCCGCAACGCCTATTTCCAGAGCCTGGGCGGCACGGTCATCGCCTTCGGGCGGCCGCAGCATGTGCTGGGGCTGGCGCCGCCGCCGCTCGGCCTGCGGGCGAAGATGGCCGTGAACGCCTGGCGCCTGCGCCTGGCCGAGCGGGTGCAGGGGGCCATGTCGCCCCAGGCCGGCTCCATCGCCGCCGCCATGGTCACGGGGCACGAGGCCTGGATCAGCGAGGCGGACGAACAGGCCATGCGCGACTCGGGCCTGGCGCACATCCTGTCGATCTCGGGCCTGCATATGGCCATCGTCGGCGGCTTCGCCTTCTTCGCGGCGCGACTGGCCATCGCGGCCTGGCCGTGGCTGGCCTTGCGCATCCACGGCAAGAAGGCCGCGGCCCTGTTCGGGGCGGGCGCCGTGGGGCTCTATCTTGTGGTCTCAGGCGGGCCGCCGCCGGCGGAGCGGGCCGCCATCGTCGCCTGGGTGGCGTTCGCCGCCATCCTTCTGGACCGTCGGGCCGTCAGCATGAACGCCCTGGCCCTGGCGGCGCTGATCGTGCTGCTGCGCCGGCCCGAGAGCATCGTCCAGCCCGGCTTTCAGATGTCGTTCGCGGCCACGGCCGCCCTGGTGGCGTTGGCCGAGGCCTGGCCGGCGCGGGTGCGCGAGATCAGCGCGCCCTGGCTCATCCGAGCGGTTCAGGGGGCGGGCGCCTGGATCGCAGGGGCGCTGGCGGCCAGCTTCGTGGCGGGTCTAGCGACCGGCCCTTTCGCCATGCAGCACTTCAATCGCGTGGCGGTGTTCGGGCTGGGAGCCAATCTGGCCGTGGCCCCGCTGTCCAGCTTCGTGATGATGCCCGCCCTGGCCCTGGGCAGCGTGCTGTCCGGCACGCTGCTGGGCGATCTTATCCTGGCGGTGGCGGGATGGTCGGTGGACGCCATGCTGGCCATCGGACACTGGACCTCGCGCCTGCCGGGCGCGGTGCGCCTGGTCCCCAGCGCGCCGCCCCTGGCCCTGCCGGTCGCGTTTCTGGGCATTCTGATCATCTGCCTATGGCGCGGACGACTGCGCTGGGCGGGCCTGCCGCTGGCGCTGGCGGTGATCTGGTGGCCCAGGCCCGAGCCGCCCAACCTGTGGCTGGCCGACGGCGGGACCAACGCCGTGATCCGCACGGCGCCGGGTCAGGCCATGGCCGTGCGCAGCCGAGCCGGACGCTTCGGCGCGGACCTTTGGGCCAAGCGCATGGGGCTGACCCTGGCCGAGGACAGCGATGCGGCCTGCCGTCGCTTCTGGTGCCTGAGGGAGGGGCGGCCGTCAGTCGCCGTCTGGTTCGGCCGCCGGGCCCCCGACGCCGAGGCCCTGGCCCAACTGTGCGCCGCCGAGGTGGTGGCGGTGCGCGCGGTCGTGCCGAGCCTGCCGCCGGCCTGCGAGCGCCGGCTGGTGCTGGATGCGGAGGATTTCAGGCGCGGCGGCGCCGTCGAGCTATGGCGCTCGGGCGGCGGTTGGGCCGCGCGCTGGACGCGCGATGCGCAGGGCGACAGGCCGTGGACTTAAGTCTCCTCCCTGGCGCCAGGCGGGAGGGGGGGCGCCGAACGCGGTGGAAGGGGAAAGGGATGCTGGCGCGGGTGATTGAGCGAGAAATTTCCCCTCGGTCTGCTCGCCTGCGGCTCGCATCCATCTCCCCATGGCTGCGCCATAGGGAGGAGACGGCTGGGACCTAGTGATACCGGCGGAACAGGCCGACCAGCTTGCCCTGCACCTCGACCTGATCAGGCCCGAAGATGCGGGTCTCATAGCGGGGGTTGGCGGGCTCGAGCGCGATGGAGGCGCCCTTGCGGCGCAGGCGCTTGAGCGTGGCTTCCTCACCCTCGACCAGGGCGACGACGATCTCGCCGGACGAGGCCGTATCGGCCTTGCGGATGATGACCATGTCGCCGTCGAGGATGCCGGCGTCGATCATGGAGTCGCCCGAGATCTCGAGCAGGTAGTGCTCGCCCGCGCCCAGCAGGGCCTCGGGCACCGGCAGGCGCTCGCGCTCGTGCTGGATGGCGGCGATGGGCGTGCCGGCGGCGATCTTGCCCAGCAGGGGCAGTTCGCGCACGTCGTTGGCGGCGTCTGACGCCGGCGCCGAGGGCAGCTTGCGCGCGCCTTCGATCACCTGGGGCTGGAAGGGCGCGCGGCCCCGGGCCGGAGCGGCGGCGGTGGCCTGTTCAGGCAGGCGCGTCACCTCCAGCGCACGGGCCCGATGGGGCAGGCGGCGCAGAAAGCCCCGTTCCTCAAGCGCGGTGATCAGGCGATGGATGCCGGACTTGGACGCCAGATCCAGCGCCTCCTTCATTTCGTCGAAGGACGGAGAGACACCGGTCTCCTTGATCCGCTCATGGATAAACATGAGCAGTTCGTGCTGTTTGCGCGTGAGCATCCGAATCCTCGGAACAAGTCGTGAACCTGAGCCGATGTTCTGCGAGTGTTCCGGTTAATTGTCAATGAACGGCTTCACGCCGCCGCAGGTTGGCTCCGCAGCACGGGGAAGCCGCGCTCCAGAAGGGTGAAGCCCCCAAACAGCAGGGCGGCGAACAGGGCGTCGCCCGCCAGGGAGTTGGCGAAGAAGGGAATCGCCGCCGCATAGCAGGCCGCCAGCCCCTCGACCGTGTGGGGATACATGGTCCCCAAGGCCCAGGTGGCGAAGTTGGTCAAGGCGAAGAAGATCACCGACCCGGCCAGGGTGACGCCGGCGATGCGGCGGGGCGTGCGCCCCTCGCGCAGCAGGAAGCCCAGCGTCGTGACCAGGGCCAGGGTGGCGTAGATGGCCCACATCTCCGCATAGAAGCCGAGCACTAGGTCGCTTATCAGCAGGGCGACCAGCGGCGCGGCGACGGCCAGCCAGCGGTTGGGGAAGAGGGCGCCGGCGAACAGGCCCATGGCCATCACCGGCGCGAAGTTCGGCGGATGCGGCACGATCCGCAGCAGGGCGGCGGTCAGAACCAGCGCGGTGAGCGCGGCCAGGCGAGCCTTGGGCATGGCGCGAATCCTCTTCAGCGGCGGGGATTGAATCCCCTTCGGTCTTCTCATGCAAGGAGGGCCCGCGTGGCGGCGGCGACGTCGGCCTGACGCATCAGGCTTTCACCGACCAGCATGGCCCGGGCGCCGGCGGCGGCCATGCGGGCGGCGTCCGCGGGTGCGAACAGGCCGCTTTCCGTCACCAGCAGGGCGCCCTGCGGCGACAGGGGCGCCAGCCGCTCGGTCACGGCGAGGTCAACATGGAAATCGCGCAGGTTTCGGTTGTTGATCCCGATCAGATCCGCTCCCAGCCGGCCCGCGCGTTCCATCTCGGCCTCGTCGTGGACCTCGACCAGGGCGTCCATGCCGAGGCGCCGGGCTTCGCTCATGAGATCGGCGGCCAGGGCGTCGTCCACCATGGCCAGGATGACCAGGATGGCGTCGGCGCCCAGGGCGCGGCTCTCGGCCACCTGCCACAGATCGACCAGGAAGTCCTTGCGCAGGCAGGGTAGGCCGACCGCCCCGCGCGCCGCGACGAGATACTCGTCACGCCCCTGAAAGCCCGGCTCGTCCGTCAGCACCGACAGGCAGGCGGCTCCGCCCGCCTCGTAGGCGCGCGCCAGGGCGGGAGGATCGAAATCGGCCCGGATCAGCCCCTTGGACGGGCTGGCCTTCTTGATCTCGGCGATGAGGGCCAGGCGCCCCGGCGCGGCGGCGCGCTCAAGGGCGGCGCGGAAACCGCGCGGCGGCGAGGCGGCGGCGGCGCGGGCCTCGATCCCGGCCTGGGAGACCTCCGCCTTGCGAGCCGCCACGTGGGCGCGCTTGGCCTCGGCGATCCGCGAGAGGATGTCGCTCATGACGCCTGGTTCTCAACCAGACGGTCCAGGGCCTGACGCGCGCGGCCCTCATCGATGGCGGCGGCGCCCAGGGCGATGCCCTCGGCCAGGGTCTCGACGCGCTCGGCCACCAGCAGGCCTGCGGCCGCGTTCAACAGCACCACATCGCGATAGGGGCCGGTCGCCCCGTCCAGCAGGCGGCGGATGGCGACGGCGTTGTGCGCCGGGTCGCCGCCGCGCAGGTCTTCTATCGTGGCGGGCGCGAGACCCACGGCCTGTGGCGTAATGCGGAAGCGCCGCAGCGCGCCGTCGCGCAGCTCGACGATGTCGGTCGGCCCGGTTGTGGTCAGTTCGTCCAGCCCGTCGCCATGCACGACCCAGGCCCGCTTCGCCCCCAGCCGCTGCAGGGCGCCGGCCACCAGATCGAGGTGCCGGGGCGTGGGCACGCCGATGACCTGACGCTCGACGCTGGCCGGGCTGATCAGCGGTCCCAGCAGATTGAACAGGGTGCGAAACCCCAGCTGGGTCCGGACCGGGACGGCCCGGGCCAGGGCGGGGTGATGGGCGGGGGCGAACATGAAGCAGACGCCCGCCTGGTCGAGCGCGCGCTTTTCAGCCTCGGGCCCGGCCTGAAGATCGACGCCGAGCTCGGACAGCACGTCCGAGGAGCCGGATTTCGACGTGGCCGCCTTGCCGCCATGCTTGGCCACGCGAACGCCGGCGCCCGCCACGACGAGCGCCGCGGCCGTGGAGATGTTCAGCGTGTGCTGGCCGTCGCCGCCGGTCCCGCACAGATCGATGGCGTCGGCAGCGCCTTCCAGCTTCAGCGAGGCGCGGCGCAGCACGCGGGCGCAGGCGGCCAGCTCGCCCACCGTTTCCCCGCGCAGGCGGATGGCGGTCAGGGCGGCGGCCAGCTGGGCATCGGTGGCGCGGCCGTCGAGGCAGGCCTCGAAGAACGTTTCGGCGTCGGCCTCGGTCAGGGTCGCGCCGTCGGCCAGCCGGGCCAGCAGGGGGCGGAAGTCCTGTTCAGACATGAGCCGACCGCTTCACGCCCGCCAGGTCGAGGAAGTTGGCCAAGAGGTCGTGCCCGTGTTCGGTCGCCACCGATTCCGGGTGGAACTGCACGCCGTGGATGGGCCGGCTGACGTGGGCCAGGCCCATGATCTCGCCGTCCTCGGTCCAGGCCGTGACCTTGAGCACGTCGGGCAGGTCGGACCGGCGCACGGCCAGGCTGTGATAGCGCGTCGCCGTGAAGGGCGAGGGCAAGCCCCTGAAGACGCTTTGCCCTTCATGATGGATAGGGCTGGTCTTCCCGTGCATCAGGGTCTGGGCCCGCACCACCGTTCCGCCGAAGATCTGGCCGATGGCCTGATGTCCCAGGCAGACGCCGAAAATGGGCAGGGTCTCGGGCGCCCGCTGGATCAATTCAAGGCAGATCCCCGCCTGGTCGGGCGCGCACGGCCCGGGCGACAGCAGCACGCCCCGGGGCTGAAGCGCCAGGGCCTCATCCACGCTGAGGGCGTCGTTGCGCGCGACATGCGTCCTGGCCCCCAACTCGGCCAGGTAGTGGACGAGGTTGTAGGTGAAGCTGTCGTAGTTATCGATGACCAGGATCATGGGCGCTTCTTAAGCACAGGCGGCGGCGCGAAGGCGACCGGGAAAGACCTCGTTAACCATGACGCGGCCACCCTTTGGGCAGATTCCAGGAGGGGAGCCGATCCATGACCGAAGCCGCTACGCAGATCGCCAGCGTCGTGGATCAGGCCCGGGCGCTGTTAAGCGATCGGCCGAAGGGGGCGGACGGTCTGATCGGCCTGTTCGGCGCCACTCTGCTGGCGGCCATGGGCGCGACCTTGCTGGCCGGGGCCGTCGTCATGGGGCCGGGCTTCGACGTGCGGGTGCAGCCGGCGGCGGAGGCTACTGCATCCCAGCCCTGATCTCGGCGCGCAGGTGGTCGATGGGCTTCAGCCCCTGGTCTGACTTGAAGCGCCAGTAGGTCCAGCCGTTGCAGGCCGGGGCGTTCTCGAGCAGGGCGCCGACCTTGTGAATCGAGCCGGTGATCTCGCCATAGGCCAGGCTGCCGTCGGCGCGGACGCGGGCCTCGCGCTCTCCCTTGGGGCAGAACAGGCGGTCTCCGGGGCGCAAAAGGCCGGCCTCGACCAGGGCGCCGAAGGGCACGCGCGGCTCGGCGCGCTTGGAGCCCATCACGGTGAGGTCCTCAGGGTTCAGCGGCTTGACCTTGTCGATGCGCTTCTGGGCCAGGCGGGCGTAGGTCTCGTCGCGCTCGATGCCGATCCAGCGGCGGCCCATCTTGCGCGCCACCGCGCCGGTGGTGCCCGAGCCGAAGAAGGGATCCAGCACCACGTCGCCCGGCCTTGAGGCGGCCAGCAGGATGCGGTGCAGCAGGGCCTCGGGCTTTTGCGTCGGGTGGGCCTTCTTGCCGGCCTCGTCCTTGAGGCGCTCCTCGCCGGTGCACAGGGCCAGCGTCCAGTCCGAGCGCATCTGGACGTCCTCGTTGAAGGCCTTCAGCGCGTCGTAGTTGAAGGTGTAGCGGGTCTGGCCGCGCCCCTTGGCCGCCCAGATCAGGGTCTCGTGCGCATTGGTGAAGCGCGTGCCCTTGAAGTTCGGCATCGGGTTCGACTTGCGCCAGATGATGTCGTTCAGCACCCAGAAGCCGAGGTCCTGAACCGCCACGCCCAGGCGGAAGATGTTGTGATAGCTGCCGATCACCCAGATCGTGCCCTCGTCCTTGAGCACGCGGCGGCATTCAGCCAGCCACTCGCGGGTAAAGGCGTCGTAGGCGGCGAAGCTCTCGAACTGGTCCCACTCGTCGTCGACGGCGTCGACCTTGGAGTTGTCGGGGCGCAGCAGGTCGCCGCCCAGCTGGAGGTTGTAGGGAGGGTCGGCGAAGATGAGGTCGACCGAACGGTCCGGCAGGCTCTTCAGCCGCTCGATGCAGTCGCCGATGAGGATCACGTCGGTCGCGACGGTCATGGATGAGCCTTCCCCAACTCCGGAAAAAGGACTCTGAGCGGCAACACGGTTAAGGTCGGGTTGATTCCGAAGGGATTCTGGCGGTCTTGATCAAGTACATCGGCTCCAAACGCGCGCTGATCGCCCCGCTGATGTCGGTGGTGGGGCAGATCCTGCCGGAGCAGGGCCGTGTCTGTGATCTGTTCAGCGGGTCGGCCCGCGTGGGGCATGCCCTGAAGGCGCTGGGGCATCAGGTTCACGCCAATGACCACAACGCCTTTGCGCACGTGCTGGCGACGGCCCTGGTGCAGGCGGATAAGGAGCGGTGGTCGGCCCCCGCGGCAAAGGTCCTGGCCGAGCTGTCGGCGCTGAAGCCCGAGCCGGGCTGGTTCACCCGCACCTTCTGCGAGGAGGCGCGCTTCTTCACGCCGGAGAACGGGGCCCGCATCGACGCCATGCGCGAACGCATCGCGGCTCTGGCGCTGGAGCCGGAGCTTGAGGCGATCGCACTGGCCAGCCTGATCCGGGCGGCGGACCGTGTGGACTCCACGGCCGGTGTGCAGATGGCCTTCATGAAGCGGTGGGCGCCCCGGGCCCTGAAGCCGCTGGAGTTGCGCCTGCCCGAGATGGCCCCGGGGGTCGGGGCCCGCTGCCTGGCGACCTGTGCGGACGCCGAGGCCGTGGCCGCCGAGGTGGAAGCGGACCTGGTCTATCTGGACCCGCCCTATAACCAGCACTCGTACCTGGGGAACTACCACGTCTGGGAGAGCCTGGTGCGCTGGGACAAGCCCGAAGTCTATGGCGTGGCGCGCAAGCGGCTGGACGTGCGGGAGCGCAAGAGCGCCTTCAACAGCCGCAAGGGCATTCTGCCGGCGCTGGAGCGGGTGATCGGCGAGCTGAGCGCGCCGCGCCTGATCGTCTCCTTCAACGACGAGGGTTTCGTCACGCGGGAGGACATGGAGCGCATCCTGCTGGCTACCGGGCGCGCCGTACGCGTGGTGGAGCTGCCTCACAGCCGCTACGTCGGCGCGCGCATCGGCATCCACAATCCCAAGGGCGAGAAGGTGGGGCGGGTCGGGCGACTGACCAATGTGGAGCGGCTGTTCATCGCTCTGGACCCCGCGCTGGAGCCCAGGCTGGCCGCCTAGACTATTCGGAACCGCCAGAGTCCGGGGCCGTTCTTACCCGCCGAAGGAGGAACGGCCATGCGTGCTTATGTGGACCGAGCCGAAGGTTGGCAGGCCTATGAGGAAGTCCAGAGCTGGAGCGGCTTCGACCGCCCGGCGCCGGCGACGGCCGAGACCTCCCCGGCTCAGCAGGCCAGCGTCTGGGATAGGGACGAGGCCTTTGACGGGGTCATGGCCGTGCTGGGCGGCGTGATCTTCGCCCTCGGCGGCGCCCTGACCGGGCTTTGGCTGCAGCTTTAGGGCGTTATGGCCGCTATCTCGACCGGCTGGGCGGGTAGCTCGGCCGGCGGCGGCGGCGGAGCCGGCACGACGGCGGTGCGCGCGCCTTCGGCGATGAGCGCCAGCGAGTCCGGCCGCTGGCCCAGCAGCCGCTGGTAGATCCAGTAGGCCGCGGCCACCTCTTCCACGTACTGGCGCGCCTGCGGGATCGGTAGGGTCTCAATCAGCAGAAGGGCGTCCGCATCGGGCGGCAGACGGCGCAGGGTCTGCAGCATCGGCGCGGGGCCGGCGTTGTAGGAGGCGACGCTGCGCAGCAGATCGCGCTCGAACTCGGGCCAGGCCAGCATGCGGTTGAGATAGGTCTGGCCGAGGCGCAGGTTCAGCGCCGGCTCAAGAAGTCTGCGCGGCTCTCGCGCCAGGCCGGGATCGCGGTCGATCTCCGCCGCCGTCGTCGGCATCACCTGCATCAGGCCGTAGGCGCCCGCAGAGCTGACCGTCGAGGGATCGAAGCGGCTTTCCTTGCGGGCCAAGGCGTAGACGAGGGCGCGATCCACGGTGAAGCCGCCCTGGGGCTGAAGGTCCGGCATGGGATAGTCGGCGGCGTCGATGAAGGTGCTTTCCGGCGTCGTCACCAGGGGGCCCAGATCTATGGCCAGGGCGATCCAGCGATTGATGTCGCGTTCGTCGGTGGCGGTGCGCAGGCCCCGGCGGATCATGTTGGCGGCCTCGACCCGGCGGCCGACCTCCATGAGGGCGATGGCGTAGCGGGCGCGGGGTTCGCCGCGCACGAAGGCGTCCAGGTCCACGTTGGGCGGCGCGCGGCGGGCGACCGGCGGCGGGCGCAGACTATCGTAGGCGCGAGGCCCCAGGCCGATGATCTCGGGTTCACGGCCCAACCTGGCAAGGGCCAGCTGTCCGTAGAAGGTGTTGGGCCAGCGGGCGGCCGTCTCGAGCAGGGCGTTGGCCTCTTCCGGCCGGCCCGTGGCCAGAGCGGTGCGCGCGCCCCAGAAGGCCCCGCCGGCCCGGACCCAGATGTCCTCGGTCGGGTCATCGGCCACGCGGCGGAAATGATAGAGCGCCGTACCCGCCGAGCCCATGCGGTAGGCGGCCAGGCCCGCCACCCACTGCTCGCCGCGTTCGACCGCCAGCTGATAGGCGCGGGTGAAATCGTCGGCGTTCAGCGCCTCGCGCGCGGCGCGGGGACCTTCGAGGGGCTCGCCGTCCGGACCCAGCCGCTCGGGCCGAGGCGGGGGCGGCGCCCCCTCGGGCTGCTTACGCAGGGCCAGACGGTAGACGCGGCCGGCGCGGGGCTCGTCGCCATACTGTTCAAGCCAGGCGACCAGCTCCTCGTAGGTTGAGACATAGTTGCGGTGGAACAGCTTTTCGAAGGTCAGCGGCCCCATGAGGATCGGGTCGGTGATCCGTCCCGCCGCGGCGTCATAGGCGGCGAAGTCGCCGGCCGCGGCGGCGGCGAAGGCGGCGCGATAGGCGTCGCGGTTGGAAGACGACAGGACTTCAGGCGCACGGGCGGCGGCGGGCGCGGCCGCCAGCAGCAGAATCAGAAGCGCACAGGCCGCCCCCCAGAAGCGCCGTACCAAATCCATACTGTCGTCCCTCGAACCCTCGCGGCCGTGCAAGCCGCGCGCCGCCCTTCGCTGACACGTCGTTAGGGCCGGCCCCTCGATCAGGAGCGGAGCCTATTCGCCGGGTCCGCCTGCGCCAAGCCGGGCGGCCAGAGTCAAAATGTCGCTCCAGGCGCGCCCCTTCGCGGCGGGCTGGCGTAGCAGGAAGGCGGGGTGCAGCGTGGGCATGACCGGCAGCTCCAGCTCGCCATCGATGCGCCAGCTTCCCCAGTTTCCCCGAACCTTGAGGATGCCGTCGGTGGTCTTCAGAACCGACCGGGCGGCCGCCGCCCCGACCAGCAGCACCGCCTTGGGTCGCACCAGCTGAGCCGTGCGTTCGACGAACGGGGCGCAGATGGCCTGGTCGCCGGGGGAGGGCGTGGCGTTGCCGGGCGGGCGCCAGTAGACCGTATTGGTGATCAGGGCCTTGTCCAGCAGGCCCGCCGCCTCGAGCATACGGTCGAGCAGTTTTCCGGCGCGTCCGACAAAGGGCTCGCCGCGCGCGTCCTCATCTGCGCCGGGCGCCTCTCCGATGACAAGCAGCGGGGCGTCCGGACGCCCCCGCGAGAACACGGCCTGACGCGCCCCAGAGCGCTTCAGAGCGCAGCCGTCGAAGGCCGCGACGGCCTCCTTCAGTTGTTCCAGCGTCTCGGCCGCCTGGGCGGCTTCGCGCGCCAGGGCGACGGCGTGGGACAGATCGATACGCTCATCGCCAGCGCCGGTCCCGGCTGCGGCCGCGGCCCGGAGGGCGGCGACCACCGCCTTGGGCTGGGGCGCCTGGAGCCGGCGGTCCACCGGCGCTTCCTCAAGACAGGCGTCCACGCCTGCATCGCGCCAGAAGGCGAGCAGGCTCTCAAGGGCGCGGTCGTGGGCCGAAGCGGCGAGCATGCCCATGGGATAGTCCTTGACCGGCCGCGCGTCACCTTCCGATAAAGCCTTTGCGCCGCGCGGCCGCGCGAGGATGAGACAAGGACGCCTGCATGACCGAAGACACCCAGCGCGAGTCGATGGAATACGACGTGGTCATCGTGGGCGGCGGGCCCGCGGGCCTGGGCGCTGCCATCCGCCTGAAGCAGCAGGCCCAGGCGCAGGGACGTGACGTCAGCGTCGTCGTGCTGGAGAAGGGCTCCGAGATCGGCGCGCATATCCTGTCAGGCGCGGTGATCGACACCAGCGGCCTGAGCGCCCTGTTCCCCGACTGGAAGGAACGCGGCGCGCCCTTGGACACGCCGGTCACCAAGGACCGCTTCGTGGTGCTGGGCCCGCAAGGGTCGCTGGACATCAGCTGGCTGCCGCAGCCGCCCTACATGAAGAACCACGGGGCCTATATCGGCTCGCTGGCCAATCTGTGCCGCTGGCTGGGCGAACAGGCCGAGGCGCTGGGCGTCGAGGTCTATCCGGGCATGGCCGCCAGCCAGCCCATCTGGGACGAGGCGACCGGCGCGCTGAAGGGCGTGGTGGCCGGGGTCTTCGGCGTCGGCCGCGACGGTCAGCCCAAGCCAGATTACCAGCCTGGAATGGACGTGCTGGGCAAGTACGTTCTGTTGGCGGAGGGCGCGCGCGGCTCACTCTCCAAGCAGGTGCAGAAGCGCTTCGCCCTGACCGACGGACGCGATCCGCAGAAGTACGGCATCGGCCTGAAGGAAATCTGGGAGCTGGCGCCGGAGAAGCACCGGAAGGGCCTGGCCCAGCACACCCTGGGCTGGCCGCTGGACGACAAGACCGGCGGCGGCAGCTTCATCTATCACTTCGGCGACAACCTGGCGGCGGTGGGCTTCGTGGTGCACCTGAACTACGCCAACCCGTACCTGTCGCCCTATGACGAGTTCCAGCGCTTCAAGACGCACCCGGACGTGCGCGAGATGCTGGAGGGCGGGCGGCGCCTGTCCTACGGCGCCCGGGCCATCACCGAGGGCGGCTATCAGTCGGTGCCGAGGCTGGCCTTCCCGGGCGGGGCGCTGATCGGCTGTTCGGCGGGCTTTGTGAACGTGCCCCGGATCAAGGGCAGCCACAACGCCATCCGCACCGGCATCCTGGCGGCGGACGCCGTGCTGGAGGCCCTGGCGGCCGGACGCTCGGGCGATGTGCTGGAAGGCTATCAGACGGCCTATGAGGCCTCGGCCGTGGCTAAGGAACTGCGCCTGGTGCGCAATGTGAAGCCGCTGCTGTCGAAGTTCGGCACCACGATCGGCACCCTGCTGGCGGGCGTGGACATGCAGATCACGCGCCTGCTGGGCGGCTGGTCGCCCTTCGGCACGCTGAAGCACGGCAAGACCGACGCGGAGTCCACCGGCCCGGCCAAGGATCACAAGCCCATCGCCTATCCCAAGCCGGACGGCGTGGTGACCTTCGACAAGCTGTCCTCAGTGTTCATCTCGAACACCAACCACGAGGAGGATCAGCCCGTGCACCTGCGGCTGATCGACCCGAACGTCCCCATCCAGGTGAATCTGCCGCGCTATGGCGAGCCGGCGCGCCTATATTGCCCGGCCGGCGTCTACGAGGTGCTGTACGACGACGCCGGAGAGAATCCGCGCTTCCAGATCAACGCCCAGAACTGCGTCCATTGCAAAACCTGCGATATCAAGGATCCCAGCCAGAATATCGACTGGACGACGCCCGAGGGCGGCGGGGGCCCCAACTATCCGAACATGTGAGGCGGCCCCGAAGTCCATGCGCGTCCTGAGCCTGATCCTGGCCCTCTCGGCCCTGCCCGCGGCCGCCCTGGCCGACAGCCCCCTCACCATCCAGCAGGGCGCCGATCCCCTGGGGGCGACGTCGGACTACAGCCAGTTCCTGATGGGCCGCTACGCCATGGCCAGCGGCAACGCCGAGCGGGCGGCCGCGGCCTATGCGGCGGTCGGCGAACTGCCGTCCGAGGACCGACCTCTGGTCGAGAACGCCTTCGTCTCGGCCCTGTTCGCGGGCGAGATCGACCTGGCGGCGCGGCTGGCGCCCGACATGACCGAGGCCTCGACCCTGCTGAAGGAGTCCGCGCGGCTGGCCCAGCTGCTCCAGGCGCTGAAGCAGGGGCGCGGCGCGGACGCCGAGGTCCTGATCCAGACGCCCCTGGAGGGACCACACGCCGGGGTCGGCGCCCTGCTGAAGCCCATCGCCCAGGCCATGGTCGGCCGCTGGGACGTGGCGACGGCGGCGCCGGAGGGCGAGCAGCAGCCGGTCCAGGCCCTGTTCGGCGAGTACCACCGCGCGCTGCTGCTGGAGCACCAGCGCCGCTTTGACGAGGCGGACGTCATCTATCAGCGCCTGCTGACCCAGTCGGCGCCCATGTCGCTGTTCGTGGAGCCCTACGCCCGCTTCCTGGAGCGGCAGGGCAAGCGCCGCGAGGCGCGTCAGGTGCGCGCCGCGCACGCCAGTGATCTGGACAGTGGTCTGCCGGTGTTCCAGCCGCCCCAGGGTCTGCCCAGCCTGACCGAGATCGCGGCCCTGGCGCTGACCGAGCAGGCGGGCATGGCCATGAGCGCCGAGAGCAACGAGCTGGCCGCCGTCTATCTGCGCATGGCGCTGTATCTGCAGCCGCATACCCCAGGGGCATGGGCGGCGCTGGGCGACGTGCTGGACGGCGCCGACATGGATGCCGCGGCCCGCGCCGCCTGGCAGCGGGTGTCGCCCACCGACCCTTACTATTCGGCGGCCCTGACCCAGCTGGCCTTCAACCTGCAGGCGGCAGGGCAGGGGGCGAACGCCATCGCTACGGCGCGGCGGGCGGTCGAGGCGGCGTCGGCGGCAGAGCGCGACAACGCCCTGATGGCCCTGGCGGGCGTGCTGAACGCCGAGGGCCGCTACGCCGAGGCGCTGGCGGCTCTGGACCAGCTGCGCCAGCCGCTGGCGCAGCAGCCCTGGCAGACGCGCTTCACGCGCGGCGTGGCCTTTGAGCGGCTGGACCGTTTCGCCGAGGCGGAGGCCGAATTCCAGGCCGCCCTGGCGCTGAACGCCAACAGCGCCGAGGTTCTGAACTACCTCGGCTATATGTGGGTCGACCGGGGCGTGAAGGTCGACGAGGGCACGGCTCTGATCGAGCGGGCTGCGGCCATAGAGCCCTCGTCGGGGGCGATCCAGGACTCCCTTGGCTGGGCGCGGTTCCGCCAGGGCCAGTATGAGCTGGCGGTGACGCTGCTGGAGACGGCGGTGCTGGCCGAACCCAGCGATCCGGACATCAACGAGCACCTGGGGGACGCCTATCTGCAGGTGGGCCGCCGCCGCGAGGCCGCGTACCAGTGGCGGCGCGTGCTGACGCTGGAGCCGACCGACGCCCAGCGCGCGGCCGTTGAGGCCAAGCTGCGCGACCTGGAGGCGGACGCCGGGTGAGCCTGGACGGCGGCGTGAAACGGGCGGCGCCGGCCAAGGTCAATCTGTACCTGCACGTGGGCCCGCCCGCACCGGACGGCTATCATCCGGTCGAAAGCTGGAGCGTCTTCGCCGATGTGGGCGATCAGGTGCTCTCCCGCCCTGCGGACGCGACTTCGCTGAAGGTCGAGGGGCCGTTCGGCGTCGAGGTCCCGACGGACGTCGAGAACCTGATCCTGAAGGCGCTGGCGATGGCCGGCGCCGGGCCGGCGGCGGTGACCCTGGACAAGCGCCTGCCGGTGGCGGCGGGGCTGGGCGGCGGCACCTCCGACGCGGGCGCGGCCCTGCTGGCGGCGCGGGACCTGGGACTGACCGAACTGGATGACGCCGGGCTGGAAGCGGTCATGGCGCGGCTGGGCGCGGACGGCCCGCTGTGCCTGTGGGGGCGGGCCGCCGTCGCGCGGGGACGGGGAGAGCGGCTGACGCCCGCGCCCTTTGCGCCGCCCTTGGCCGCCGTGCTGGTCAATCCGCGCGCCCCGTCGCCGACCGGCGCGGTCTATCGGGCCTATGACGCCGCGCCCCGGCCTCTGGAGGCGGTGGATCTGCCGGATCGGTTCGCGAGCCCCGAAGCTGTCGCGGCGTTCCTGCGCGAACGGACGCGCAACGATCTGGAGACCCCGGCCATGGGTCTGGCGCCCGCCATCGGCCAGGTGCTGGCGGCGCTGGAGCCGCTGCCTGGCGTGCTGCTGACGCGGATGTCGGGATCGGGGGCGACCTGCTTCGCCCTGTTCAGCGACAGGGCGGCGGCGCAGGACGCGGCGCGGCGTCTGACCGAGGCGCGACCGGACTGGTGGGTGCAGGCCTGCGTCCTGGCCTGAGGCCGCTCCCCATAGAATACTGTCAAGCTTATATCGCGTATGCTCAAGCTAGACGATGAAACCATCGTCGGCGATCGTCGTTTACTGAGCCGGAACCAAGTCCCTCGCTGGTCGATCAGCTTAACCTGACCTTGCGGGCTCCCACAAGACTTGGGCGAAGACTGAACGATAGGAGAGTGACGGATATGCGTCGCATGATGATGGCTATGGGCTGCGCCAGCGCGGCCCTGATTCTCGCTTCGGCCGCCAACGCCCAGGATCCGGGCGATCCCGGCACCCGCACGGACGACCATACCTGCATGGCCCTGGCCATGGAGGCCAACGAGGCGGCCGAGAACAACATGTCCGAGAACACCGGCCGCCGCTACGGCTCCGGCGAGGCCACCCCGGCTGAGCGGGAGTACAAGCAGGAGTGCATGGCCCCGACCACCTCGCGCATGTATTCCTCGACGGCGGTGACGACGAACGAGAATCTGTCGAGCACCACCGTTTCCGGCACCACCGGCGTCGGCACGCCGATCCTGCCGCCGCGCACCGAGCTGATCACCAACGGCCCCGTGCCCGACACCCCGGCCAACCGCGCCCGCTACGGCGGTCCGAACAGCCGCGCCGGTCAGATGACGGCGCCGCGGGGCAACTGATCCCTCGATCAGCCTAAGCCTTTCTTGAAGGCATGGACGGCGGGCCCTATGGTCCGCCGTCTTTTTTGCGCCTGCGAACACCGTGACAACCGAGCCGCTTTCCTTCCAGGACCTGATCCTGACCCTGCAACGCTACTGGGGCCAGCGAGGCTGCGCCCTGCTGCAGCCCTATGACGTGGAGGTGGGGGCCGGCACCCTGCATCCGGCTACGGTGCTGCGCGCCCTGGGGCCGCGTCCGTGGAAGGCGGCCTATGTGCAGCCCAGCCGGCGGCCCGGCGACGGACGCTATGGCGAGAACCCGAACCGGCTGCAGCACTATTACCAATTTCAGGTGATCCTGAAGCCGAACCCGGACGACCTTCAGGAACAGTATCTGGGGTCGCTGGCGGCCATCGGCATCGATCCCAAGCTGCACGACATCCGCTTTGTCGAGGACGACTGGGAGAACCCGACGGTCGGCGCCTGGGGGCTGGGCTGGGAGGTCTGGTGCGACGGCATGGAGGTGACCCAGTTCACCTATTTCCAGGGCGTCGGCGGCATCGAGGTCGACGTCGTCTCGGGCGAGCTGACCTACGGGCTGGAGCGTCTGGCCATGTATGTCCAGGGCGTCGACAATGTTTACGACCTGAAATTCAACAACGACGGCCTGACCTATGGCGAGGTCTTCCTGGAGAACGAGCGCCAGCAGTCGGAAGCCAACTTCCACGGCTATGACGTCGACGGGCTGAAGCGCCGCTTCGACGACATGGTGGCTGAGGTGGAGCGCCTGCTGGCCATGCAGGGGCCGCAAGGCCAGGCGCTGGTCCTGCCCGCCTACGACCAGGTTTTGAAGGCCAGCCACCTGTTCAACCTAATGGATGCGCGGGGCGCCATCGCCGTGGCCGAACGGCAGAGCTACATCGGCCGCATCCGCGATCTCTGTAAGGCCTGCGCCACCGAATGGGTCGAGCAGGAAAGGGGGCGCGTCTGATGCCCCAGCTGCTTCTGGAACTGTTTTCCGAAGAGATCCCCGCGCGCATGCAGGCGGGCGCGGCGCGCGACCTGCATCGGCTGATGACCGAACGGCTGAGCGCGGCGGGCCTGGCCTTTGAGCAGGCCCGGGTCTTCGCCGGGCCGCGGCGGCTGACGCTGGTCATTGACGGCCTGCCGGAGGCGACGCCCGACCTGTCGGAGGAGCTGAAGGGCCCGCGCACCAGCGCGCCTGACCAGGCGCTGGAGGGCTTCCTGCGCAAGACGGGCCTGACCCGCGAGCAGCTGACCGAACGGGACGGGGTCTGGTTCGCCGAGATCAACCGCGCCGGCCGCCCGGCGGCCCAGGTCATCGCCGAGGCGGTGGACCAGACGGTGCGCGCCTTTCCCTGGCCGAAGTCCATGCGCTGGGGGTCTGGAACGCTGCGCTGGGTGCGGCCGCTGAAGCGCATCGTCTGCGTCTTCGGGAGCGAGGTGGTCGCGTTCGACATCGATGGGATCGCGTCCGGCGACGAGACCCAGGGGCACCGCTTCCTCGGCTCGGGCCAGCCCTTCGCCGTGCGGGACTTCGACGACTACCGGCACAAGCTGGAGGTGGAGCGGGTCATCCTGGACGCCGCCCAGCGCAAGGCCCGCATCCTGGAAGGCGCGCGCGCCGTGTGCGCCGCCAAGGGGCTGGAGCTGGTCGAGGACGAGGGCCTCCTGGAAGAGGTCGCCGGCCTGGCCGAATGGCCGACGCCGATCCTGGGGGCCATGGACCCGCAGTTCCTGGACCTTCCGCCCGAGGTGGTGCGCCTGTCCATGAAGACGCACCAGAAGTACTTCGCCGTACGCGATCCGCTGAACGACCGGCTGGCGCCCCACTTCGTGGTGGTGGCCAATGTGGAGGCTTCCGACGGCGGGATGGCCCTGGCCGCGGGCAATGCGCGGGTGCTGTCGGCCCGGCTGAACGACGCGCGCTTCTTCTGGGACGAGGACCTGAAGACGGGCTTTGACGCCTGGCTGAAGAAGCTGGAAGGCGTCACCTTCCACGCTAAGCTGGGAACGATGGCCGAGCGGGTCGAGCGCATCGCCGCCCTGGCCCGCGAGATCGCGCCCCTGGTGGGCGCCGACCCGGATCAGGCCGAACAGGCGGCGCGCCTGGCCAAGGCCGACCTGGCCAGCGGCATGGTGGGCGAGTTCCCCGAACTGCAGGGGATCATGGGCGGGTATTACCTTCGCGCTGCCGGTAGTGCAGACGCGATCGCCGACGCCGTGCGCGATCACTACAAGCCGCAGGGGCCGAACGATCAGGTCCCGACCGCGCCCCTGACCGTGGCGGTGGCGCTGGCCGACAAGCTGGACACCCTGGTCGGCTTCTTCGCCATCGATGAGAAGCCGACGGGCTCGAAGGACCCCTTCGCCCTGAGGCGCGCGGCGCTGGGCGTGATCCGGCTGGTGCTGGAGAACGGGGTACGCGCGCCGCTCCGAGCTGTCTTCACCCTCCGATTTGAGACGATCATTCGACAGCTTCATCAGCAAGGTCGAGCTCCGCTCGAAGCTGCTGTAGAGGGGTTGCGCCCGTCGATTGGTGAGGTCCAGGCAGATCAAGCTCAGAGGGCTGTGACTTGGACGGACCGCTCCGAGGGCTTTGCAGTTTGGGTGCTGGGTGAGGCGGACGAGAAAGCTCGCGACCTCCTCGCCTTCTTCGCTGACCGCCTGAAGGTCCTGCTGCGCGATCAGGGCAAGCGTCACGATCTGGTGGACGCGGTGTTCGCGCTGGGCGACGACGATCTGGTACGCATCGTGCGCCGGGTCGAGGCGTTGGAGGCGTTTCTGGCCACCGACGACGGGGCGAACCTGCTGGCCGGCTATCGCCGCGCCGCTAACATCCTGAAGGCCGAAGCCAAGAAGGGCCCGCTACCCGAGGCGGGAGCCATTGATCTGGCCGCCCTGACCCTGGACGACGAACGCGCCCTGGCCGTCAGCGTAGCCCAGGCCCGCACCGACGTGGACGCGGCCTTGCACGCCGAGGATTTCGCCGGGGCCATGGCTTCTCTGGCCCGGCTGCGCGCGCCGGTGGACGCCTTCTTCGAGGGCGTGCTGGTGAACTCGGACATTGCCTCGGAGCGCGAGAACCGCCTGCGCCTGCTCATGCAGGTGCGTGACGTCATGGGCCGCGTGGCGGACTTCAGCCAGATCGGGGGCTAGTCCCCCGTGTCTCCTCCCCATCCAGTACGGGGAGGAGACAGAAATGGCCGCCGCCTTTACAGAATCACGCGCGAGGGCAATGACTTAGGCTTCAGTCCGTTTGGAGTGCGCGTCCGTGGCCGGCTTTGTCATCCTGATTACCCTGGCACTGGTCGCCCTGGTCTGGGTCCTGCACTTTCGAGCGGTGAAGAGGGCGGGCCTCGCCTCCACCTGGCCGCGCACCGTGGGGCGCGTCACGCGGTCCGAGGTGATCGAGGAGGAGGACACCGACTCCTACGGGGACCGCTCTTCCGCCTACATCTCAAAGCTGGCCTATGAGTACGAGGTCGGCGGGCGGACCTATACGGGCGAGCGCGTGGGCCTGGGCGCCACGCCGCGCTGGTCCCTTCGCAAGAAGGCCGAGGCCGTCATCAGCCGCTTCCCCGTTGGGGCCCAGCCGCAGGTGATCTACAACCCGGACGACCCTGCCGAAGCCTGCCTTGACGCCAAGAAGCCGGGCGTGGGCATGCCGATCTTCTGGACGGTGGTGCTGCTGTTCCTGGGCTTTGTCTTCCTGGGCGTCTGGGCCGAGTAGCCGCCGCGCCTATTCGAAGCGCCAGGCCTCTTCCGCCGCGCGGCGTAGGGACCGGGACTTGTGCAGGGTCTCGTCGTATTCGGCCCTGGGATCGCTGTCGGCGACGACGCCGCCGCCCGCCTGGACATGGATCTGGCCGTCCGCGAACAGGGCGGTGCGCAGCACGATGCACAGGTCCACCTCGCCCATGGCCGAGATGTAGCCGGCCGCTCCCGCATAGCCGACGCCGCGCTTGGTGGTCTCCAGCTCGTCGATGATCTGCATGGCCCGCACCTTGGGCGCGCCGGACAGGGTGCCGGCGGGCAGGGTGGCGGTCAGCACCTCGACCGGGTGCAGGTCGGGCCGCGCCTGGCCCTCGACCTCCGAGACGATGTGCATGACGTGGGCGTAGCGTTCGATGACGAAGCTTTCGGCCACACGCACGCTGGCGGGCTGGGCGATGCGGCCCACGTCGTTGCGGCCCAGGTCGAGCAGCATCAGGTGCTCGGCGCGCTCCTTGGGATCGGCCAGCAGCTCGGCCTCAAGGCGTGCGTCCTCTTCCGGCGTGGCGCCGCGGGGGCGGGTGCCGGCGATGGGCCGCAGGGTCAGCTTGCCGCCCCGCAGGCGCGCCAGAATCTCGGGGCTGGAGCCGGCCAGCTGAAAGCCGCCGAAGTTCAGGAAGTACAGGAACGGCGAGGGGTTGGTGCGCCTGAGCGAGCGATAGAAGGCGAAGGGCGAGCCCTGATAGGGCGCGCTGAAGCGCTGGCTGGGCACGATCTGGAAGATGTCGCCGGCGCGGATGTAGTCCTTGGCCGCCTCGACGTTGGTTGAATAAGCCTCGAGCGTCAGGGAGGGCTGCAGCGGGACCTGGGCTGACGCGGGAGGCGTGGCGGCAGGCCGTGGGGCGGGCGCGCGCAGGGCCGCCTCGGTCTCGTCCAGCAGGGCCTGGATGCGGTCCCAGGCCTGGTCGGCCGTCTCGACTGCCGACGGGCGGGCCGGGCACGCCAGGATGATCTCCTGGGCGACGCCGTCGAACACCGCCACCAGGGACGGCCGGGCCAGCACGGCGTCGGGCAGGTTCAGGGGATCGTCCTTGGCCGGGCCGAGGGGTTCGACAAGCCGGACCACGTCATAGCCAAAGACGCCGAAGAGTCCCGCCGCCATGGGGGGCAGACCGGGCTGGTCGAAGTCGATGCGCGAAGCGTCGATCAGGGCGCGCAGGGATTGAAGGGCTGGCTGGGCTTCAGGCTCGAACCGCTCTTCGGCGATGGCGTCGCCCCCCCGCGCGACCTCTGCGCGGTCGCCGAAACAACGCCAGACCAGATCGGGCTTGAGGGCGATGACCGAGTAGCGGCCGCGCCACGCGCCGCCCTCAACCGACTCCAGCAGGAAGGCGTAGGGCTGATCGAGGCCAAGCTTCAGATAGGCCGAGACCGGCGTCTCCAGATCGTCCACCAGACGTCGGACGACCACCTGGGCGCGGCCTGCGTCCCAGGCGGCGGCGAACGCCTGACGTTCGCTCATTCGGCCGGGGCGTCGGCGGCGCCTTCACCGCCCTCAGCCGGCGCAGCCTCGGGGTCGATGCCGAGGGCGCGCTGAGCCTGGTCAGGGTAGGTGCGGACCTTGACCGCTTCGCCGGCCTGGCTGCGGGCGATCTCGGTCAGCTCGTTCATCAGGCCCATGGTCAGGCGCGGGCGCGCCTGCTCAGCCGGACGCGCGGCCAGCGCCGCCGTCGGCGCGTGCACGGCGTCGACCCGTCCGACAACCATGCGCGTCTGGTCGGCGGGGCCGCTGAAGACCTGGCCGCGGCCCTGTCCGAACAGGCCCTGGAGCACGCCCTGGGGCGTTTCGCCGGCGGTCTGGACCGAGACGCCGGTGCGGGTGACCAGATCGGCGCCGGCCGAGGCGGCGACAGCGGCGATGTCTTCGCCGCCGCGGACGCGGCCGGCCAGCTCATCCGCCTTGGCCTGGAGCAGGCGGGCGTTCTCACGCCGGGTCCAGACGTCGGTCAGCTGGGGACGGACCTCCTCCAGCGGGGGCAGGGCGGCTTCGCGCACGTCCTCCACCCGCAGGGCGAAGTACTGGCCTTCGCCGGCGTCGACGATGTCGCTCTCGCCGCCGGCCTCGGTGGCGAAGGCGGTCTGGAAGACGCTCTCGGGCGCGCCAAGGCGCTGGCCGTTCTCTGCGATGCCCTGCTCGGTCAGATAGGGCAGCTGGACGACCTGGCCGTTCGTGCGCTGGGCGGCTTCGGTGATGGAGGCGCCGCCGTCGCGGGCCTGCTGGAAGGCTTCGACCTGTTCGTAGACGCGAGCGCGGGCGGCCTCCTGGCGCAGCTCCTGCTCGATGGCCGCGCGGTTGTCCTCAAGGGTGGCGGCGCGGCCGGGCGTGATCGAGGTCAGCTTGGCCACCGTCAGGCCCAGCGAGCCCTGGATGGGGTTGGAGACCTGGCCGGGCTGCATGCCGAACACGGCCTGGCGCACGGCCTGATCGGCCACGGCCGAGGCGGGGCGGTTGTCATAGGCGACGGGCTCGACGCCGTTGGCCTCGGCCACGGCGGCGGGATCCTGGCCGGCGCGCAGGGCCTGGGCGATGCGGTCCGCGGCGGCGCGGTCGCGCGCGGCGATGGTGACGAAGGTGCGGGTCTCGGGCTGGCCCAGGGCGTCGCGGCGGAAGTTGAAGCGCTCCTGGATCTGGGCGTCGGTGACGCTGACCTGGCCCAGCTGCTGCGAGGGCGTGAACAGGACCAGGGTCGTGCGACGCATCTCGGGACGACGCAGCGCCTCGGCGTTCTCGTTCATGAAGGCGGTCAGCTGGGCGTCGGTGGGGGCAGGGGCCGTGCCGGCCATGTCCTGGGTGACGAAGAACCAGCGGCCGTCCCGGCTCTGCATCTGCACCGAGGCCATCAGGGCGCCGTAGACGCGCGGGGCGCGCGAGCCGGCCACGAGAGCGGCGGCGAAGTGGTTGGCGCTCATCTCATCGCGCAGGCCGCGCTCGAACACCGGGGCGGTCAGGTTCGCCTCGGCCAGGCGGCGGTTGTACTCGTCCTCGTCGAAGGCGCCGGTGATCTGGTTGAAGAAGGCCGGGATGGCGCGGATCTGCTCGATGATCAGCTGCTCGCTGGGCCGAACGCCGACCTTCCACAACCAGGCGTAGAGGCCTTCGTCGGCGGCCATCTGCTCCAGCATCTGCATGTGCACGCCGCGCTGGATCAACTCGTCCTGGGGAATGGGCTGGCCGCCGTTCTGCTGTTCCATGTTCTGCTTCACGCGGGCGAACTGGGCGGCGAACTCCTGCCGGGTGATCTCGCGGTCGCCGGCGGTGATGACCGCGCCGCCGGGATTGGCGCCGAAAGTGTCGCTGAACTGGAAGACGGCGAAGCTGATGATCAGCAGGCCGATCAGGACCAGGGCGACCTTGGACTTGGCGAAGGCCCGAAACGAGCTGAGCATGGCGGTTCCCGACAAAGCGATTGGGCGCGATCCCGACGCTGAGAGCGCGCCTTCTGCCTATAGGCGGGCGGCGGGGCTACCGGCAAGCGGCGGCTTGGCGGAAAGCCGTGGTCCGGCTAGGAACCCGGGCCATGCAGAGCACCATCACCCCCCTGATCGCCGGCAACTGGAAGATGAACGGCCTGTCGGCCTCGCTGGACGAGGCGGCCGCGCTGAAAGAGGCGCTGGACCAGCAGCCTGCCGCATGTCGCGTGGCCCTGTGCCCGCCCGCCACCCTGATCGCCCAGATGGCCTGGCGGCTGAAGGGCGGGGCTGTGCTGATCGGCGCGCAGGACTGTCACGCCGCGGCCGAGGGCGCCTACACCGGCTCGATCTCGGCGGCCATGCTGAAGGATGCGGGCGCGGGCCTGGTGATTCTGGGCCATTCGGAGCGGCGCCAGGGCTTCGGCGAGACGGACGCGGATGTGGCCGCCAAGGTGGAGGCCGCGCTGGCGGCCGGCCTCGAGCCGATCGTCTGCGTGGGCGAGACCCTGGAAGAACGTGACGCCGGCAAGGCGGTGGAGGTGGTGCAGCGACAGGTTTCGGGCTCGCTGCCGGACAGCCTGGCGGGCGCGGCCTTCAGCGTGGCCTACGAGCCGGTCTGGGCCATCGGCACGGGACGCACGCCGACCCTGGAGCAGATCGCCGAAGTGCACGACGCCGTGCGCGCGACGCTGGAACAGCGCTTTGGCCAGCACGGTTCGGGCATCGCCATTCTGTACGGCGGGTCGGTGAAGCCGGCCAATGCGGCGGAGATCCTGAAGGTGTCGAACGTCGGCGGGGCGCTGGTCGGCGGCGCATCGCTGAAGGCCCAGGACTTCCTCGGCATCATCCGCGCGCTGTGACGCCCAAGGGCTCTGGCGTTCGCCCGACCCCGGTGTTAGAGGGGCCGCTTGATCGCGGCCCGGTCGCCGCCCACATGATTTAGGCCATGCTGTCCGCCATTCTGCTTACCGCCATCATCCTGGTTTCCCTGGTCATGGTCGGGGTCATCCTGCTGCAGCGCTCCGAGGGCGGCGCGCTCGGCATGGGCGGCGGTCCCAGCGGCTTCATGACCGCGCGCGGCGCCGGCAACCTGCTGACCCGGATCACCTCGATCCTGGCCACGGCGTTTTTCGTGCTGGCGATCCTTCTGACCATCGTGGGCAACCGCGAACAGGCGGCCCGGTCGATCGTCTCGGCTGACGAGGTGGGCTCCATCGACCTGAACGCCCAGCAGCCGCAGCCGACCGAGCAACAGCCCGCCCAGCCCGCCCCGGCCCAGCCGGACGCGCCGTCGCTGGACGACCTGCAAGCTCTGTCCCAGGCGCCCGCGGCGCCGCCGGCCCAGTGACCGCGCCGGGTTCCGGCCCGGCTCAAATCATCCACGGACTTGGTGTCTCCGCCGCTTCGATCAGCGCGGCGGCGGCGCCCGAATCGCGCTTAGTTTGATCCCCCATGGCCCGCTATGTTTTCATCACCGGCGGCGTGGTTTCCTCATTGGGAAAAGGCCTCGCCTCAGCCGCGCTCGGCGCGCTGCTCCAGGCGCGCGGCTACCGCGTCCGCCTGCGTAAGCTCGACCCCTATCTGAACGTCGATCCGGGGACGATGAGTCCCTATCAGCACGGCGAGGTCTTCGTCACCGACGACGGGGCCGAGACGGACCTCGACCTGGGGCACTACGAGCGCTTCACCGGCGTGTCGGCGGCCAAGTCGGACAACATCACCACGGGCCGCATCTATCAGACCATCCTGGAGAAGGAGCGGCGCGGCGACTATCTGGGCGCGACCGTTCAGGTCATTCCGCACGTCACCGACCAGATCAAACAGTTCGTGCTGCAGCCGGCGCTCGACGATGACGGCCAGGAGGTCGACTTCGTCCTGGTCGAGGTCGGCGGCACGGTCGGCGACATCGAGGGCCTGCCCTTCTTTGAGGCGCTGCGCCAGTTGAGCCAGGAGCTGCCGCGCGGCCAGTCCATCTTCATCCACCTGACCCTGCTCCCCTTCATCAAGACGGCCGGCGAGATGAAGACCAAGCCGACCCAGCATTCGGTGAAGGAGCTGCGCTCCATCGGCATTCAGCCCGACATACTGCTGTGCCGCTGCGAGGCGCCCATTCCGGCGGACGAGAAGCGCAAGATCGGGCTGTTCTGCAACGTCCGTGAGAACGCGGTCATCCAGGCCATGGATTCGGCGGACATTTACGCGGTGCCGCTGGACTATCACCGCGAGGGCCTGGACCGGGAAGTACTGGCCTGCTTCGGCATGGACGAGGCGCCGGCGCCGGACCTGTCCCGCTGGGAAGAGATCGTGGATCGCCGGCTAAACCCGGACGGCGAGGTCACCGTGGCCGTGGTCGGCAAGTACACGGTGCTGAAGGACGCGTACAAATCGCTCATCGAGGCGCTGCACCATGGTGGGGTGGCCAATCGGGTCAAGGTCAACATCGACTGGGTCGAGGCCGAGACCTTCGAGGGCGACGCCGCCGACTGCGAAGCCCGGTTGCAGGCCGCCCATGCCGTGCTGGTGCCCGGCGGCTTCGGCGAGCGCGGCTCGGAGGGCAAGATCGCCGCCGCGCGTTTCGCCCGCGAGCGCAACATCCCCTATTTCGGCATCTGCTTCGGCATGCAGATGGCGGTGATCGAGGCGGCGCGGAACCTGGCGGGCCTGGCCAGGGCCAGCTCCACCGAGTTTGGCCCGGCTGAAGAGCCGCTGGTGGGCCTGATGACCGAGTGGACGCAGGGCAACGAGCGTGTGCGGCGCGAGGCCGGCGGCGACCTGGGCGGCACCATGCGCCTGGGGGCCTATGATGCGGTCCTGACGCCCGGATCGCGGATCGCCGAAATCTACGGCGCCACCGACATCAGCGAGCGGCACCGGCACCGCTACGAGGTGAACATCAACTACCGCGAGGCCATCGAGGCCACGGGGCTGAAATTCCGGGGGCTGTCGCCCGACGGCGTGCTGCCCGAAACGGTGGAGCGCGAGGACCATCCCTGGTTCATCGGCGTGCAGTACCACCCTGAGCTGAAGAGCCGGCCCTTCGCGCCCCACCCGCTGTTCGCCAGCTTCATCGCTGCGGCGGTGGAGCAGAGCCGTCTGGTCTGACGCGGCCATGAGCGCGCGTCAGACGGCCGAGAAGGGGCTGGAGCTGTGGCGGTCGGGCCGCATGGCCGAGGCCCAGCCGTTGATCCGCCGGGCCGCGCGCGAGGGCGAGCCCAGGGCGCAATACCAGCTGGCGCTGTGGAAGATTTGGGGCGACGGCGCCGAGCGCGACCTGGCGTCCGGGCACAAGCTGCTGCTGGCGGCGGCGGCCAAGGGCGTGACGGCGGCGCGTCTGACGCGGGCGGCCCTGCTCGCCAACGGAACGGGCGTGGCCGAGGACTGGGGCGCGGCCCTTGCCGAGGTTCGGTCGGCGGCGGGACAGGGCGACCAGATGGCCCAGCAGCAGCTAGCCCTGCTCGGGGCCATGAATCTCGACGCCGAGGGCCGCCCGGCGGGCGATCCGCCCGAGGGCCGACGGCTGAGCGAGAGCCCGGTGGTGGACTGGGCGCCCAACCTGCTGACCCCCGAAGAATGCGCCTGGCTAAGGGCGCGGGCCGCTCATCTGCTCGTACCCTCGCGGGTGATCGATCCCAAGACCGGCCAGACCATCGATCATCCCGTCCGCACCTCTGACGGCGGCAGCTTTGGGCCGCCGGACGAGGATCTGGTGGTGCGCGCCATCAACCATCGCCTGGCCCGCGTCACCGGCACGGAGACAGCCTGGGGCGAGCCGCTGCACATGCTGCGCTACCGGCCCGGGCAGGAGTACCGCCCCCACTTCGACTTCCTGCCGGGCGAGGCCAACCAGCGCTCGACCACGGTGCTGATCTATCTGAACGAGGACTATGAGGGCGGGGAAACCGCCTTCGCTTCCGGCCTGAAGATCAGGGGCGGACTGGGCGACGCCATCGTCTTCCGGAACCTGCTGGCGGACGGGCGCGGCGATCCCATGAGCAAGCACGCCGGCCTGCCGGTGACCGCGGGAGAGAAGTGGCTGGCCACGCGCTGGATCCGGCAGAGACCTTATCATCCTTGGGGGCTGCAGCCCTCTTGAAAGCCGGGGCGGCTTGGGGCATAAGCCCGCGCTCACGCGGCGGCCGAGCGGGCCGCCGTTCCCGTTTTCGCGCCCCAGGCGCTTACTAGAACCCTACGAGAGACGGACATGGCCGTTCCCAAGCGTAAAGTCTCGCCCTCGCGTCGCAATATGCGCCGCGCGCACCACGCCCTGGGCGCCAACAGCTACACTGAGGACAAGGACACCGGCGAGCTGCGCCGTCCGCACCACATCGACCTGAAGACCGGCATGTACAAGGGCCGCCAGGTCATCACGCCTAAGGAAGACTAGGCCCTTTCAAGCCTTCATCGTTTGAGCGGATTTGACGGCGCGCGAGATCCCTCGCGCGCCGTTCGTCGTTGACGCGCCGTCTCAGCGGCGTCGCCAGGTATCCGTCGACCAGTAGGCGCGCCGGCCTTCGTAGAGCACCAGATTCTCGTCGTCCTGGACGACCAGGCCGACATCGCCCGAGGCGCGGGCCCCGCTGGTCCAGAGCCGCCATCCGCTGCTGTCGCTGAGCACCAGCTGGCCGTCCCGCTCGAGGGTCAGGCTGCAGTTGCGGGCCCGGCCGGCCGTGCGGGATTCCCACAGGGTCTGGCGGCGGGTTTCGAGCACGAGATTGCAGTCGCGGCCGAGGCGCAGACGTACCTCGCGGTTGTTCGAATAGATCGTCTCCTCGTCGCGTGAATAGAGGATGTCGCCGATCCGGAAGGCCCCGCGAGACGTGGAGCTGTAGGGTCCAGTCGACCCGCTCCAACCGCCGCCGGGACCGCCCCAGCCGCCCCGATCACGGCGGTCCCCGCGGTCACGGTCACGCGGGTCGCGGTCACGATCGCCCTGGGATTGCTGGACGGTGTTCGAGGCCCAGACCGGACGGTTGCCCCCAGCGTACAGGACCAGGTTGCCGTCGCCTTGCATGACCAGCCGGACGGAGCCTGAGCCGGCTGTGTTGGACGCCCACAGCGGCCGGTTGGCGGCGTCATAGACGACCAGATTCCCGTCGTCCTGAAGGTTGGCGTAGCAGCCGCGGCCACGATTGTTGGTGCGGCTGGACCACAGCGGCTGTCCGCTGGAGGCGTAGAGAACCAGATTGCAGTCGGTCTGCATTCGCAGGGCGTAGCGATTGTTGGCGGCGGTCAGGGTCTGACCGGCCGTCAATCGGGCGGGGGCGGACAGGCTGTCGGCCGAGTACGCGGGGGTGGCGAGGACGAGGCCGGCGAGGGCGGCGGCGGCGAGACTTGCAGTGCGGATCATGGCGGCTATTCCCGAGGGCGACGCCCAAGCTGTAGCGTTTGCAACATGAACGGCAACTGTCGAGCTTGGCAGCTTTTCTGTTGAACTTCGCGGCGCGCAGGTGAACGCTCAGAAACTGCTCGCGGACCTGAACCGGAGATCGCCGATGCACCGTAACGCCCTTGTCGCCGCCGCCGTCGTTCTGATCGCCGCCTGCTCTCAGGAGCCGGCCAGAGAGGACGGATCCGCCCATGCGCCCACGCCTGCCCCGGCTCCTGCCGAGCCGACACCTGCAGATGCCAACGCCCTGACCGCCGAGGGCTGGGGTCCCTTGCGCATCGGTATGACGCGCGCCGAGGTCGAGCAGGCGCTCGGCGGCGACGACGATCCGGCGGTGGGCGGGCCAGAGCCCGAGGTCTGTGATCAATTTCGGCCCGCGCGCGCGCCCGAGGGCCTGCAGGTCATGATCGAGAACGGCCGGCTGGCCCGCATCAGCCTGATCCGCGAGGCGGCCTTGAAGACAGTCGATGGCTACGGGCTGGGCGCGACGGCCTCTGAGCTCAAGGCGGGCCTGGGCGCCCGCGCCGTCGTCACGCCCCACAAGTACAGCCAAGCGCCCGCCGAATACGTGGACGTCTGGTACTCGCAGGAGCGGTCCGGTGACGATATCCGCCTGATCCGATACGAGATCGGCCCAGACGGACGGGTGTCGATGATCCACGCGGGCGGCCCCGCCGCCATGTACGTGGAGGGCTGCGCCTAGGGGACCCTAGGGTTCGGTGACGGCGCCGGGCGCGTCGTCCTGGCGCTGGGCCAAGTTGCCGTCGGGCGGCGTGGTGTCGCCCGCCAGCCCTGGAGCGACCGGCGGCGGCGAGCCGGGCACGGTCGTGCCTTCAGCGGCCGTCTGACCCATTCCGGCTTCCCCGGCGGTCATGGTCCCGTCGGCGGTCATGGTGGTTCCGGCGGCGTTCACGCCGGCGTCTTCGGCGGTCATGGCGCCGGTCTCGGACATGGTGTCCTCCGCCGGGTCACTGCAGGCGGCCAGCAAAAGGGCGGGGGCGGCGACGAGGGCCGCCAGTCTGAATGCGAACATGGTCTGAATTCTCCCAAGCTTGGAATCGCTGCGCGATTCCGCCGAGGCCGTGAATCAGGCTCTCGTTAAGTACTGGACCGAAATCTGAGTTTCGCCGGTGCGCGACCTGCTCAACCGATTTCGGTCTAGCCCCAACCGCCTAAGTTGCCCGCGCGTTCCCCATGGTCTATCGCCACGCCGACTTTCCCGCGGCAGGCGGGACCTACGGCCCATGCGAAAGGCGCGACCTCAATGACCGACATCCTCGACATCACCGCCCGCCAGATCCTGGACAGTCGGGGCAATCCCACCGTCGAGGTGGACGTGGTGCTGGAGGACGGCAGCTTCGGTCGCGCCGCCGTGCCGTCGGGCGCCTCCACCGGAGCCCACGAGGCGGTCGAGATGCGCGACGGCGACAAGTCCCGCTGGCTGGGCAAGGGCGTGGAAAAGGCGGTCGACGCCGTCAACGGCGAGATCTTCGATGCGCTGGCCGGCATGGACGCCGAGGACCAGCGCCGCATCGACGACGTGCTGATCGAGCTGGACGGCACGCCGAACAAAAGCCGCCTGGGCGCCAACGCGATCCTGGGCGTCAGCCTGGCCTGCGCCAAGGCCAGCGCCATCAGCGCCGATCTGGCCCTGCACCGCTACGTCGGCGGCGTCTCAGCCCGCGTGCTGCCGACCCCGATGATGAACATCATCAACGGCGGCGCCCACGCCGACAACCCGATCGACATCCAGGAATTCATGATCATGCCCACGGGCGCCGACAGCTTCGGCGAGGCCCTGCGCATGGGCGCGGAGATCTTCCACTCGCTCCGCGCCGCCCTGAAGGCGGAAGGCCACAACACCAACGTCGGCGACGAGGGCGGCTTCGCCCCGAACCTGGCCTCGGCCGACGCGGCCCTGGGCTTCATCATGAAGGCGGGCGAGCAGGCCGGTTACAAGCCCGGCGAGGATTTCCACCTGGCGCTGGACGTGGCCTCCACCGAGTTCTTCAAGGACGGCAAGTACGTGCTGGCCGGCGAGGGCAAAACCCTGGATCAGGCCGGCATGGCCGAATATCTGGTCGCCCTGTGCGACCGCTTCCCGATCGTCTCCATCGAGGACGGCTGCGCCGAGGACGACCTGGAGGGCTGGCGCCTGCTCACCGAGCGTCTGGGCGACCGCGTGCAGCTGGTGGGCGATGACCTGTTCGTGACCAACCCGGCGCGCCTGGCGGCCGGCATCGGCGAGGGCCTGGCCAACTCGATCCTGATCAAGGTCAACCAGATCGGCACCCTGTCCGAGACCCTGGACGCCGTCGATATGGCCCATCGCGCCGGCTACACGGCGGTGATGAGCCACCGCTCGGGCGAGACGGAGGATTCGACCATCGCCGACCTGGCCGTGGCCACCAACTGCGGACAGATCAAGACCGGCTCGCTGGCCCGCTCGGACCGTCTGGCCAAGTACAACCAGCTGCTCCGCATCGAGGAGATGCTGGGCGATCAGGCCATCTACGCCGGGTCGTCGGTGCTGCTCGGCGGCTAGCGATTTCTTCGGCAACGGCGGCCCCTTGCCGAGGCGGCGAGGGCGGCGGATAAGCTGGCGCGTGACCACATCCGCGCCGCATCGCCTGACTGCTCTGGAAGCCGCGGCGCTTGTGGCGATCGTCGTCATCTGGGGCGTCAACAATGCCGGCGCCAAGCTGGCGACCGAGCACCTGCCGCCGCTGTTCATGGGGTTCTTGCGCTTCGCCATAGCCGGGGCCGTGCTGGCCGCCTTCGTGCGGCCGCCGTTTCCGAACGGGCGGCGGTTGCTGGGGGTGATGATCTTCGGCGGGCCGGTTCACTTCGGCCTGATCTACCTCGCCTTCTGGATGGCCGAGGACGTCACGCCCCTGTCGGTCAGCCTGCAGCTGTGGATCCCGATGACGGCGCTGTTCGCCTTCCTCTTGATGGGTGAACGCCTGACCAAGGCGGCGGTCGGCGGCATGGCTCTGGCCATGCTGGGCGTGGTCTGGATGACGGCCGACCCGCACGCCCTGCACGACTGGGACGCGATCCTGGTGGGGGCGGCGGCCAGCGCCGCCTGGGCGCTTGCGACGGTGAACGCGCGCCGCAGCATCGGCGTCTCGCCGCTGAAGCTGCAGGGCATGCTGGCCCTGACGGCGGCGCCGGTCCTGGGGCTGGCCTCGATCCTGTTTGAGGACGATCAGCTGACCGCGGCGGTGACCGCGCCGCCGATGGTCTGGGCCTCGGTCATCTGGGCCTCCCTGATCTCGACCGTCATCGCCACGGGTCTGCTGTTCTGGCTGGTGCAGCGGCGCGAGGCGGGCCGGGTGACGCCCTACATGCTGGCGACGCCGGTGGTCTCGGCCCTGATGGGATGGGGCTTCATGGGCGACCAACTGACCTGGCAGATCGTGCTGGGCGCCGCCCTGACGCTGGCGGGCGTCGGCGTCGTGGCCCTGGTCGAGCGCCGGCTTCGGATGGGGGCGGCGAGGGCCGCCTGAGCTCAGCCGCTGCGGGCGGAGCCCCCCGATCAGCCGGCCGCCATGATCCCGCAGGCCACGCGGGCGCCGGCTCCGCCGATGGGCTGGGACTGATGATCGTCGGGCTGGGCGTGGATGACGAGCGCCGAGCCGTCGGCGTCCCACAGAGGCGCGCCGGGTCCGGAGGCGGCCAGACGAACCCGGTCGGTGAAGATCTCGGCGCGACCGCGGCCGTCGCCGCCCACCCACAGATTGGGCAGGTCGCCCGCTTCCGGACCGCCGGGATTGAGCAAGCCGTGGGCGCCGTCGCCGTGACTGACATGACCGCCGGCGGACTGGAACGCCGGGTCGGAGCAGTCGCCGACCGCGTGGATGTGCATGCCGTGCCAGCCTGGCGTCAGCCGCTCGACCTCCACCTGCATCAGCACGCCCGTCGGGCCCTGGCGATAGGTCGCGCGGCCGATCCGTGCGCCGTCCGGGCTCATCAGCGTGGCCTCGCCGAAGTCGCCCATGGGACTTCTTTCCGTCATGCCCGGAAGGCTGGCGCAGCCGCCTACGGCGAGGATTGACAAGGCACTGATTAACAAGCCGGATTTCATCGCGTTCACTCCCTGCGCGGATAGGGCTTTGGGCCCCGGTTTCTTTGCCTTGCGGACCCCTGGATGCTAACAAGGGGGGAACCCAGACGTTCCGCGATTCTGACGGACTTTCCTTGACCGACGACACCCGACCCGACGCCGCCGACGGCGGCGCCCAAGGCATCGCACCGATCGCCATCGAAGACGAGCTGAGACGCTCGTATCTCGACTACGCCATGAGCGTGATCGTGGCCCGCGCCCTGCCGGACGCGCGCGACGGCCTGAAACCCGTGCATCGCCGCATCGTCTACTCGATGTACGAGAACAACCAGACCTCGGACCGCAAGCACGTGAAGTCGGCCAACGTGGTCGGCGCGGTCATGGGTCAGTACCACCCGCACGGCGACCAGGCGATCTATGACGCCATGGTGCGCATGGCCCAGCCGTTCTCGATGGGGCTGCTGCTGGTGGACGGCCAGGGCAACTTCGGGTCCGTCGACGGAGATCCGCCGGCGGCCATGCGCTACACCGAATCGCGCATGACCAAGGCCGCCGAGGCTCTGGTCGAGGACATCGACAAGGATACGGTCGACTTCCAGGACAACTACGACGGGGCCCGCCAGGAGCCCCGAGTCCTGCCGGCGCGCATCCCCAACCTGCTGGTCAACGGCGCGGGCGGCATCGCCGTCGGCATGGCCACCAACATCCCGCCGCACAATCTGGGCGAGGTGATCGACGCCTGCGTGGCTGTTCTGGACAATCCCGAGCTGCCCCTGGACGAGCTGCTCGACATCGTGCCGGGCCCCGATTTCCCCACGGCGGGCGAGATTATCGGCCGATCGGGCGCGCGCCAGGCGCTGATGACGGGCCGGGGCTCGGTCGTCGTGCGCGGCAAGGCCTCCATCGAGACGATCCGCAAGGATCGCGAGGCCATCATCGTCACCGAGCTGCCGTATCAGATCAACAAGGCCACGCTGATCGAGCGCATCGCCGAACTGGTGCGCGAGAAGCGCCTGGAGGGCATCAGCGACATCCGCGACGAGAGCGACCGCCACGGCATGCGGATCGTCATCGAGCTGAAGCGCGACGCCTCCGGCGACGTGATCCTGAACCAGCTCTACCGCTTCACGAACCTGCAGAGCAGCTTCGGCGTAAACATGCTGGCGCTGAACCGGGGCAAGCCCGAGCAGATGGGCCTGCGCCAGCTGGTCGATCTGTTCCTTGAGTTCCGCGAAGAGGTCATCGTCCGGCGCACCAAGTTCGAGCTGGGCAAGGCGCGCGACCGGGGCCACGTGCTGGTCGGCCTGGCCATCGCCGTGGCCAATGTGGACGAGGTCATCGCCCTGATCCGCACCTCGGCGGACCCAACCGAGGCGCGCGAGCGTCTGCAAGGCAAGGCCTGGCCGGTGGGCGACATGATGGCCCTGATCGAGCTGATCGCCGATCCACGCTCGGTGATCGTCGAGGGCGACAAGCTGCGCCTGACCGACGAGCAGGCGCGCGCCATCCTGGCCCTGACCCTGGCCCGGCTGACCGGCCTTGGCCGGGATGAGATCTTCGGCGAGGCCAACGAGCTGTCCGCCACCATCCGCGAGAAGCTGGAGCTGCTCTCGGACCGCGCCAACATCCTGGCCGTGGTGCGCGCCGACCTGCTGGAGGTGAGAGAGCAGTTCGCCGTCCCACGTCGCAGCCAGATCGTCGAGGGCGACTTCGAGCTGGAGGATGAGGACCTGATCCCGCGCGAGGAGATGGTCGTGACCGTCACCCACTCGGGCTACGTCAAGCGCACGCCGCTGGCCGCCTATCGGACCCAGCATCGCGGCGGCAAGGGCCGCTCGGGCATGGCCATGAAGGACGAGGACGCCGTGGTGGGCGTGTTCTCAGCCTCGACACACGCGCCGGTGCTGTTCTTCGCCACCAACGGCAAGGCCTACAAGCTGAAGGTCTGGCGCCTGCCGCTGGGCACGCCGCAGTCGCGCGGCAAGGCCTTCGTCAACCTGCTGCCCATCGAGCCGGGCGACAGCATCATGAACGTGCTGCCCCTGCCGGAAGATGAGGCTGAGTGGGACCAGTACGACATCATGTTCGCCACGCGCTCGGGCGACGTGCGCCGCAACAAGCTGTCAGACTTCGCCAGCGTGAACCGGGCCGGCAAGATCGCCATGAAGCTGGACGAGGGCGACCGCATGGTCGGCGTGGCCCTGTGCACGGCGGATGACGACGTCATGCTGACCACGGCCCTGGGCCGGGCCATCCGCTTCAAGGCCGACGACGTGCGCGTGTTCAAGGGGCGGGATTCCACTGGCGTGCGAGGCGTCCGACTGGCCGAGGGCGACGAGGTCATCTCCATGGCGGTGCTAAGCCGCGTCGACGCTACGCCCGAAGAGCGCGCCGCCTATGTTAAGCATGCCAACGCCATGCGCCGCGCGGCGGGCGACGAGGACGACGCGCCGGCTGAGGCGGACGATGAGGCGACGGGCGACGCGGTCCTCAGCCCCGAGCGCATCGCAGAGCTGGGCGCGGCTGAACAGTTCATCCTGACGGTCACCGAGACCGGGTTCGGCAAGCGCTCTTCGGCCTACGAGTACCGGCGTACCGGCCGAGGCGGGCAGGGACTGACCGCCCATGGCCTGGGCGGGCGCGCGGGCGACCGGCTGGCGGCGTCCTTCCCAGTGGAGGAGAGCGATGACCTGCTCATGGTCACCTCGGGCGGCCAGCTGATCCGCACGCCGGTCAGCCAGGTGCGCGTGGTGGGCCGGGCGAGCCAGGGCGTCACCATCTTCCGCACCGCCGAAGGGGAGCGGGTGGTGTCCGTGGAGCGGTTGGCTGACAGCGGCGGCGGCGAGGCGGAGCCGGGCGATGAGGGCGGCGAGAGCGAAGCCGACTGAGGCTTGACGCCTCGCCTCGGCCGCCGCCACTCTCGCAATGGCTGTGGCCAGGGGGGGCAGGCGTCATGAAATGGTTGTGGCTGATCATGTCGGCTCTGCTCGCCTCCTGCAGCATGCCGAGCGTGGACCCGGAACGTGCTGAGCAGACCTTACAGGTCTATCGGTGGGTCAGGGACGGCGATGCGCAGGCCCTGTCGTCGGCCAGCACCGGCGCTCTGCTCCGGCAACTGACACCCGAAACGCTGGAAAATCTCCGTAGCTACACTCGCCCCGGTGAACCACAGAGCAGCGAAGTCATTGGCTGGAGCGCTAACGTCGTCGATGGCGGACCTTCCAGCTACCAGGTCGCCCAGCGCCTGGATTATGGCGAAACCTACGTCATCGTGACCGTCGTCATGGTGCAGAGGCGACCGGGCGGCGAGTGGTTCATCGACGGCGTGCACCTGAACCAGATTGACGCTGCCGCAGCGCAGAGCGCGGGCGGCTTCAGTCTTTCAGGTAAGCGGGCGCTCCATTATGTGGCGCTTGCGGGCGCGGTGGCGGCGCCGATCCTCTGCCTGGTGACGGCGGCCGTGGCCGGCTGGCGGCGCCGCTGGGCCTGGATGATCCTGAGTCTGTTCGGCGTAGGCCAGTTCGCCCTGAACTGGGCCACGGGAGAGTGGCAGATCCAGGCGGTCTACATTTCAGTGTTCGGGGCAGGGGCGTTCAAGGGGCCGGGATTGGCCGACCCGTGGATTCTCTACCTGTCTCTACCCCTGCCGGCGCTGCTCTTTTGGCTACTGGGCAAATACAGACCCAAGCCCGCGCCAACCGCGTCGGCGGCGTGAAGGCCGAGCCCCGCATCCTGGTGGACGGACGGCTCGCCGAGGCGGCGGACTTCCGGCATCAGGCGCTGGTCAACTATGGGGCCTACACGTCCTTTCGCGTGGAGAACGGCGCGGCTCGCGGTCTCGGCCTGCACATCGCCCGGCTTCAGGCGGCGGCAGTCGAGCTGTTTGGCGAGGCGCTGGACGAGGTCGAACTGCGTGGCTGGATGCGGGCGGCGCTTGAGGGCCGGGACCAGGCCTTCCTGCGCGTCAGCCTGTTCTCGCCTCAGGTCTGGCCGCGAGAGCCGACCTATGTCGGGCGACCCTCGGTCATGACGGCGGCCTTTGATGCGCCGCCGCCCCTGGCGGAGCGGCCACTGGCGGTCCAGCCTCAAGTCCATCAGCGCGAGGCGCCGCACCTGAAGTCGGTCGGCACCTTCGGCCTGATGCGTGCGCGCCGGCGGGCGAGGGCGGCAGGGTTCGATGACGCCCTGTTCGTGGACTCAGAAGGCGTGATCTCCGAAGGTACGTTGTGGAACATCGGCTTCTGGCGCGGCGATCAGCTGGTCTGGCCTGAGGCGCCCATGCTGGAGGGCGTAACCCAGGCGTTGCTGCGCGGCGCGATGGGCGGGACCGAAGAGCGCGTGACGCTCAACGACCTGGGCGGCTTTGACGCCGCCTTTCTCTGCAACAGCGCCACGCCGGCCTGCGCCATCAGCCGGATCGGAGACATCGGCTTTGCGCCCGCGCCGGAGCGCATCGCAGCCCTGGAGGCGGCGTGGCTGGCGGCGCCGCCAGAGCTGATCTAGGACCGCGCGCGGCCTGATGCTAAGCCTTGGCGGATAGAGGGGAGCTCCGACCGGTGCGCATCGGCCTTTACCCAGGAACCTTCGACCCCGTGACCAACGGGCATGTCGACATCATCGCGCGCGCGGTCAAGCTGGTGGACCGCCTGGTCATCGGCATCGCCATGAATGCGGCCAAGGGCCCCATGTTCACGCTCGAGGAACGCGTCGAGATGCTGGAGGCCACGGTCGCGCCCTTGCGCGGCCGCACCGAGATCGTCATCGCGCCCTTCGAGTCGCTGTTGATGCACTACGCCGAGAAGATCGGGGCGCAGATGATCATCCGCGGCCTGCGCGCCGTGGCTGACTTCGAGTATGAGTTCCAGATGACTGCAATGAATCAGCGTCTTAATCGAGAGATTGAAACCGTGTTCTTAATGGCGGACCCGCGCCATCAGGCGATCGCATCACGCCTGGTGAAGGAGATCGCGCGGCTGAACGGGGATGTGACGCCCTTCGTCTCGCCCGCCGTGGCCAAGGCGCTGGTCGCCAAGGTGGCCGCCCAATGAGGCGTCTGATCGCGGGCATCGCCGCCGCGGTCGCGCTCGGCGCCGCCGGTCCCGGCCTGACCCAGGACGGCTGGCGCACGCCGGACCCGCAAAACCTGTTGGTCATCGACACCACCAAGGGCCGCATCGTCGTCGAAATGGTCCCCGAGGCGGCGCCTCAGCATGTGGCGCGTCTGCGCGAGTTGGCCGGGCGCGGCTTCTACGACGGCCTGATCTTCCACCGCGTCATCGACACCTTCATGGCCCAGACGGGCGACCCGCAGGGCACGGGCGCCGGCGGCAGCGACCTGCCGGACCTGCCGGCTGAGTTCACGTTTCGGCGGGGCGACGCCGTTCCGTTCCAGCCCGTTCCCGACTCCCTGCCCAACGTGCGGGCGCCTCTGCAGGCGGGGCTGTGGGGCGTGCTGCCGGTGGTCACTCAGCCGGACGGTCAGATGATGGCCACCCTGGACGGCAAGGCGGGGGGCGAGGCCCGCTTCTGCCCAGGCGTCGCCGCCATGGCGCGCACGGGCGGCGACGTGAACAGCGCCAACAGCCAGTTTTTCCTGATGCGCCAGATGAGCACCAACCTGAACAGCCAGTACACCGTCTGGGGTCGGGTCCTGACGGGCCTGGATGTGGTGCGGGGGCTGAATGTGGGCGAGCCGCCGGCCAGTCCCGATCGCATGACCCGGGTGCGCGCCGGCGATCAGATGCCCGAGGCCGAGCGTCCGCGCCTGCGCGTGGCTGAGGCGAACAGCCCCCAGATGGCCGAGGCGATAACGGCGGTCCGCGCGCAACGCGGGGCCCGCTTCAACCTGTGCGACATCCAGCCGGTCGTCGAGGCCGGCTGAGGGGAGGATTGCCGATGATGCGTCTGGTTCTGGCCCTGGCCGCCGGTGGAGCCTTGCTGAGCAGCCTCTCCGCCGCCCAGGAACCTCCGGCCGCCGTCGCCGCCGCGCCGCCGCCTGTTCCGGCCGCCAACGAGTGGCGCGCGGTCGCGCCGGAGAACCTGTTGGTCATCGACACCACCAAGGGGCGCATCCTGGTGGAGCTGGCGCCCCAGGCGGCCCCCGGCCATGTGGCGAGGATCGTTCAACTGGCGAACAGCGGCTTCTACGACGGCCAGCGCTGGCACCGGGTCATCGACTGGTTCATGGCCCAGACCGGCGATCCGCTTGGCACAGGCGAGGGACAGAGCCCCTATGAGGACCTGACGGCGGAGTTCACCTTCAGGCGTGGCGCGGACACGCCGTTCACCCCCGTGGCCAGCCCGGCCGGGACCGTCGAGGGCTTCTCACTGTCGTTGCCGGTGGTCAGCCAGCCCGACGCCCTGATGGCCAACACCTCGGACAACAAGGTGCACGGATGGGGCACCTACTGCCCCGGCGTGGCCGGCATGGCGCGCGGCGCCGAGGAGAACAGCGCCAACAGCCAGTTCTTCATCATGCGCCAGCCCTATCCGTCGCTGGACAAGCGCTACACGGTCTGGGGCATGACCGTGGCTGGGCTGGATGTGGTTCGAGCCCTGAGCGTGGGAGAGCCGCCGGCCGAGCCCGATCGGATGACGCGGGTGCGCACGGCCTCGGCCCTGCCAGAGGGCGAACGCCCCGCCGTTCGCGTGCTGGACACCGGCTCGGCCTTTTTCCGCAACATGGCCGAGCAGGCGCGGGCGGCGCGCGGCGCCGACTTCTCGGTCTGTGACCTGGCCCTGCCGGCGGAGGTCAGCGCCCCCGCCGCTTATACATCTGGCTGAGCAGCAGCCCTTCGCGCAGGCCGCGATCGGCGACCCGTACGCGAGGGCAGGGCCAATCAGCCTGCAGCGCCTCAAGGATGGCCGCGCCCGCCAGCACGAGATCGGCGCGGTCAGGCCCGATGCAGGGTTCGGCCGATCGCTCCTTAAGGTTCATGCCAAGCAGTCGCTCGGCGGTGGCGGTGCAGTCCTCGCGCGTCAGCCACAGTCCATCGACCTTGTTGCGGTCATACCGCAGCAGCCCCAGATGCAGGCCCGCCAGGCTGGTCACCGCGCCGGACGAACCGATCAAGTGCGCTCGCCCGTCAGGAAAGTCTGCGGCCATCCTGCCCAGGTCGGGCGGCGGGGCCAGCGCCTGGCGCACATGATCGACCATGGCCTCGAACCAGGCGCGCGACGGCGTTTCGGGCTCAGGGAAGGCTTCGGCCAGGCTGACGACGCCCAGCGGCAACGAGCGCCAGGCCGCCAGGCGATAGCGGCGCCCGTCGCTGGGATTGAGCTGAACCCAGGACACCTCGGTGGAGCCGCCGCCCACATCCACGATAATCGCCGAGCTGTGATCGCGGTCCAAGAGGTTGGCGCACCCGCGCACGGACAGGCGCGCCTCTTCCTGCGGTTCGATGATCTCCAGTCTCAGGCCAGTCTCGGCCTCCACACGGTCAATGAACTCAGGGCCATTTTCGGCGGCGCGGCAGGCCTGAGTGGCCACGGCGCGGAAGGTCGTGACGCCGCGACGGTTCAGCTTGGCCGCACAGACTTTCAGGGCCTCCACCGCGCGGTCCATGGCGGCGGGCTGAAGTCGCCCCGAGGCGGTGAGGCCTTCGCCCAGCCTGACGATGCGCGAATAGGCGTCCACGACGCGGAAGCCGCCGCGGGTCGGCCGCGCGATCAGCAGCCGGCAGTTGTTGGTCCCCAGATCCAGCGCGCCGAACAGGGGGGCGCGGCTTGGCTCCGGGCCGGCGCCGGGCGGCGCCGAAGCGGCATCAGGCATCAACCTGGACTCGTTGCGGCCCGCGGATCGCGGGCGTCTTGCCTGCCACCCTAAAGCGTTCGTGGGGCGGCACAATCCTGAACGGGGCCTGCATGTCCTGTTCCGGCTGGGCTCAGGGGCCGGGGTCCAATGTGGCCGCATGGAAAAGGTACGTTCAGCCAAGTTCTGCATCGGCCAGGTGGTCGCCCACCTGTCAGGCGCGCTCCGGGGCGCCGTCGTCGACGTGGACGTGTTCATCGACCCGGAGGTGCAGGCGGCGCTGGGCCGCGAGCCCGAGAACGGCGACCAGCCCTACTACAGGCTGCTGGCCGAGACCGATCAGGGACCCATCCTGGCCTATGTGGGCGAGGACGAACTGATCGCCGACTTCACTGGCGAGCCGGTGCACCATCCTGCGGCGCGGGAGGTTTTCGACGGATTCAAGGGCGGTCGCTATCATCGCGATGCCCGCGCCCTGCACTGATCCGGAAACGTCCGGATGGAACCCGGCGCGGCTTGAGGCTAGTTAACCCCACTGTAGGTCCGGGCATGCTTCCTTCCGCCCAGCTTCGCGCCCGCCAAGGAGGACGACCGATGGGTGACTTCGCGCACGTCTTCGAGACGCCGCCGCCGGGCGCGGCCGCCGACTGGACCATCCCTCAGAACTGGGAAGCCTATACCGAGGTCGAGCACCAGACCTGGGTCAGCCTCTACGAGCGGCAGATGAAGGTCTTGCCGGGGCGGGCCTGCGACGCCTTCATGAAGGGGCTCGACCAGCTGGACCTGCACGGCCAGGGCATTCCCGACTTCGCCCGCATCAATGAAGCGCTCGAGAAGCTGACCGGTTGGACCGTGGTGGCCGTGCCGGGTCTGGTGCCGGATGACGTCTTCTTTGATCACCTCGCCAACCGGCGTTTCCCCGCGGGACAGTTTATCCGTCTGCCCGACCAGTTGGACTACATCCAGGAGCCTGACGTCTTTCATGACGTGTTTGGCCATGTGCCCATGCTGTGCGACCCGGTCTTCGCCGACTACATGCAGGCCTATGGGCAGGGCGGGGCGCGGGCCCAGTCGCTGGGCATGCTGAAGAACCTGGCGCGGCTTTACTGGTACACGGTCGAGTTCGGCCTGATGGAGACGCCCGAGGGGCTGCGCATCTATGGCGCGGGCATCGTCTCTTCGAAGACGGAGTCGATCTTCTGTCTGGAGGACCCCTCGCCGAACCGCCTTGGCTTCGACCTGGAGCGGGTGATGCGGACGCTCTATCGCATTGATGACTTCCAGCAGGTCTATTTCGTCATTCCGTCGCTGGAGGCCCTGCTCGAGGAGACGACGCGCGACTTCGGCGGCGTCTATGAGCGGCTGAAGGGCACCGAGGACCTGCCCATCGAGACGGTGCTGCCGACCGACAAGGTCTATACGCGCGGCACCCAGGCTTATGCGGCCGCGGGCGGCCGTTTCGCGCTGCGCAGGGTCGGCTGAGATTTCAAGCCAAAAACCCGCCGTAACCAGCTGATGCGGCGGACAATCTCGTAAATGATCCAGCTGCCGCCGAAGGTGGCGGCGATGAGCAGGGCCGCCTCCAGCCACAGGGGCAGCCAAAGGCCGGCCAGGCTGGGCGCGACCATGATGATGATGGTCTGGTGCACGATGTAGAAGGGGAAGATCGCCACCGTCATGTAGCGGCGGATCGGGTGATCGAAGCTGAGATATCGGCGCGCGAAGCCCAGCGCCGCCGCCACCCAGAACCACTGCTCGGCCGCGAAGACGAAGCGCATGCCGAAATAGGCCCATAGCGGCGAAGGCTCACCCCTGCCGTGCCATGCCCAGATGTAGAACAGGTTCAGCAGATAGGCGGCGACGGCGAGGCTGAGCGCGATCCAGCGCAGGTGGGCCAGCCGTTCGGCCACGACCTCGGACTTAGCGATCAGATAGCCGCCGACGAACAGGCTGAACCAGACCGCATGTTCGTACCAATCGGCCAGCAGCACGTGCGGGCGGTGGGCCCAGGGGAACAGAGCCAGGCGGAAAAGGCTGAGCGTAAGCCAGGGCAGGATCAGCAGCATCACGGGCGACAGGCGCTCGATGCGTTCGCTGAGGCCCGTCAGCGGCCCCCGGGCCCGGACCAGCGCCGCCAGGGCGAGGGCGTAGGCCAGCACGTAAGCCACGAACCACATGTTGTTCCAGGTGGGCACGGGCAGGCACGGTCCGTCGCAAGGCAGGCCGAACAGACCCGCCAGCCATCGCCAGCCGTAGTCGATCAGGCCCGGCGCGACGACCTGGCCGTCCTGGATCAGCTCGAAATAGGACTGCGGCGGCATGATCAGAAAGGCGGCGAAGATCAGCGGCGGCAACAACCGCCAGGTTCGGTCCCATGCAAAGGTCCACGGGTCCGAGCGGTCCAGCATGAAGCGGCAGGCGCAACCCGAGACGAAGAACAGCAGGCCCAGTCGCCAGGGACTGGTCAGCAGCAGGGTGGCGTCCAGGGCACCGGAGGCGCGTGGGCTTTTCACGTGCCAGTCCCAACCAGCGTAGAACAGGCCGACGTGAAACAGAATCAGGACTGCGAAGGCCAGGATACGCAGCCAGTCGAGGTCATAGCGGCGGTCGGCGGCTGCGGTCACTGTGGAGGTCGAGGCCTGGTCAGGCGCCGTGGCGCTGGAAAGGATAGAAGCCTGACCCGAGGTGCAGCATGGCGGTCAGCTCGTCCAGGGCGCCGTAGCACTCGTCGATCAGCAGGGGGTCGGCCAGATCGGCGGGCGTCATGCGGTCGCGGTACCAGCGCATCACCCACACCGACAGACGGGCGTGCATTTCTTCGGTCAGGCGCTGGGCGGGATTGGCGGCGGCCAGCTCGCCCTCGGTCATGACCACACGCAGACGCAGGCAGGCGGGCCCGCCGCCGTTCCTCATGCTCTGACGCACATCCACGTACTCGACCGCGCCGATGGGGCCGTTTGAGGCGGCCAGCTTTTCGGCCGCGGCGTGGGCGCGCGGGTTCTCGCGCGTCTCGACGGGCGCCAGCAGCGTCAGTCTGTCCTGGCCGGGGACGGTGAGTAGCTGGCTGTTGAACAGATAGGACGAGACCGCGTCCTCGATGGGCAGGTCCGCCTCAAGGATCTCAAGGAAGACCGGCTCGAACAGGCCCTCGGCCGCGCGGCGGATGGCGTCCAGCGTGGCCTTTTTGTCCTCGAAGGCCAGCTCGTGGAACAGCAGGGCCTCGCGCGTGCCGACGCAGACGACGTCGTTGTGGAAAGCGCCTCCGCCGATGGCGGCGCGGCCCTGGCGGGCGAAGACGGGCCGCTGCGTCCCGTGGCGGCGCGCGACGGCCTCGGAAGCCTGCAGCGTCTGGCGGGCGGGGAAGTCGTCCTGCCAACGCTCCCAGCCGTCGCGGCCCCAGACGAACAGATTGACGCCCGGCTGGCCGTGCTCGGCGCACAGGCGAACATGGTTGGCCGCACCTTCGTCGCCCAGGTGCGCCACGCTCGGCAGGGGGCCGTGAACGGCGAAGCGCGCCTCGTCGGGGAACAGCCGCTTGAGAATGCGGTGCGTCTGCTCGCCTTCCAGCGCGCGATGGATGTTGCTGGTCAGGTTGGCCGCCGACAGATGCAGGCGGCCATCAAGGGCGTCGGCGCTGGGCGTGACGGTGGCGGCGTTGGCGGCCCACATGGCCGAGGCCGAGCAGGCGGCGGCGGCGAAGGCGGGCGCCTCTTTCCAGGCGCTGGCCAGCACCTCGCCGTCCTTCCCCGAAAAGCCCAGGTCGCGCAGAAAGGGGATGTGTGGACGCTGGTGCGGGGGCAGGACGAACTGGGGAATGCCCAGATCCGCCAGGCGCTTCATCTTTGCCAGGCCTTCCAGGGCCGCGCCGCGTGGGTCGGAAACTTGGCCCCGGTTGCGGTCGCTGGCCAGGTTGCCCGGCGACAGCCCGGCATAGGAGTGGGTCGGCCCGACCAGGCCGTCGCAGTTGGCTTCGTGGGCTAGCGTCATTTCTATGTCCGCCGAACCTCGACCAACAGGCCCAGGCTCCTAAGCAAAGGATCGCTGCCGTAGTGCAGCGCGAGAAGCGTGACCGCCGCAAGACCAGCCAGTAGCAGCGACTCGCGCTTCAACCCGCTCCGCCAAAATTCAAAGGCCGTAACGCCACACATCAGGCCAAACGTCGTGCTCCAGATCAGTATCCGAGTCGCTGGTGGAACTCGCAAATCTTGCCCGAAATTAAAGCTGACGGCAGCGACGAAAAGAGCTGTCAGGCTGAAGAGAACATACGTGATCACAGCGAGGCGGTACTCGCGAGAGCGGCCATTGCTGGTGGCAGTCATCAAGCCAGCCCCTTGATCTCGCCCGCGGTGGAGCGGACCTGATCGGCCTCGAAGCTGGCCACTGGGTAAGCGCAGTAGTCCGCCGCGTAATAGGCGCTGGGGCGGTGGTTTCCGCTGGCGCCCAGGCCGCCGAAGGGCATGTCGCCGGCCGCCCCGGTGGTCGGACGGTTCCAATTGACGACACCGGCGCGGATCTCGTCGAGGAAGCGGTCCCATAGGCCGCCGTCATTGCTGAGCAGACCGGCGGACAGGCCATACTTGGTGTCGTTGGCCGCCTCCATGGCCTGATCGAAACTGGAGACGCGGCGCAGCTGTAGGACCGGAGCGAAAATCTCCTCGTCCGGCAGGTCGCGGGCCTCGGTCACGTCCAGCAGGGCCGGGCGGACGAAGGCGCCGCCGCGTTCGGACTTCAGCGGCCGGATCACCCTGGCGCCGCGCGCCACCAGGCTCTCGACCTGGGCCAGGGCGCCCTCGGCAGCGCGGGCCGAGATCAGCGGCCCCATGAAGGGGGCGGGGTCGGCGTTCCAGGCATCTACGATCAGCCGGTCCGACAGGGCCGCCAGCGCCTCGATCAGGGCGTCCGCCTCGCTGTCCTGCACGATCAGCCGCCGCGCGCACGAGCAGCGCTGGCCGGTGGTGATCCAGCCGGACATGGCGACCAGCGTCGCGGCGGCCTCAGCGTCGCCAAAGTTCCACGCCACCAGCGGGTTGTTGCCGCCCAGCTCCAGCGCCAGGATCACATGCGGGTCGTCGGCGAACTTGCGCCGGAAGTGCGCGCCCGCCGCGCCCGAGCCGGTGAACATCAGGGCGTCGATGCGCTGATCCAGCAGGGCCGCGCCGGTCTCACGCCCACCCTGGACGATGTTGAAGACGCCGTGCGGCAGGCCAGCCATGCTCATGGCCTTGCCGATCATCTCGCCCGTGCCGGGCGCTTCCTCCGAAGGCTTGAAGACGACCGTATCGCCCGCCAGCAGCGCGGGGAGGATGTGGCCGTTGGGCAGATGGCCGGGGAAGTTGAACGGACCCAAAACCGCCGCCACGCCGTGGGGCCGGTGACGCAGGACGGCGCGGCCGAAACCGGTCTCGACCTGGCGCTGGCCGGCGCGCTCTTCCTGGGCGCGGATGGAAATATCGATCTTGCCCTGCATGGCGGCCAGTTCGGCCTGGGTCTCCCACAGGGCCTTGCCGGTCTCGCGGCTGATGATTTCGGAGAAGGCGGGCGCCAACTCCTTCAGCGAGGCCTGGTAGCGCTTCATGGCCGCCACCCGCTCGTCACGCGGCATCCGCGCCCAGGCGGGGAAGGCGGACCGCGCGGCGTCCACGGCGGCGGCGACCTCAACCGGCGAGGCGGCCTGGCCCTCCCAGACGGTTTCGCCGGTGGCGGGATCGGTGGAGATCAGCTTGGTCATGGCGTGCAGATAGGCCGTTCCGGCCAAGAAATCACGTCTTGACCCGTATGGTGTCGCCAGCGCGCACCTTGAGCGCCTCAGCGGTCTCGCGGGTCAGAACGGCGGCGCTGTCGTCGATCAGCTGCACCTTCTGACGCACGGCGCGGAAGCTGGATACGCCACAGGTCGAGATCAGGGCCGGGAGCTCGGTCTCAACCTCGGCGGCGATCTCCACGCGCAGGGGCCGGGCGTCGCGCACGGTGCGGATGTCGTCCCGGCGGCAGGTCACGGTGGGGCCCGCGTCGAAAATGTCCACCAGGCCGTTGGGGCGGAAGCCTTCGCTCTCCAGCAGCGCCATGGCCGGCACGCCCTGGGGATGGACCTTGCCGATCACGGCGCGCGCGGGCTCGGGCAGGATTTCGACATAGATCGGATGGCGCGGCGCCAGGTCGAGGATGAACTGCTTGTCCGTCGAGCCGGTCATGTGGTCGGCCTCGTCGAACGGCATGGGGAAGAACTTGGACGCCACGTGGTCCCAGAAGGGGCATGCGCCGTCGGGCGTGAACACGCCGCGCAGCTCGGCAAGCACCGTCTCGGCGAAGAGGTCAGGCTGACAGCCGATCAGCATGTAGCGCGACTGACTGAGCAGCCGTCCGGCGCCGCCCTTGCGGCGGTCGGCCTTGAGGAACAGCGAGCCCACCTCGGACCACCCGGTGCACTCGTTGACCAGCATCAGCACGTGGTGCTGCAGCCGGATGTTCAGCGAGGGGCAGGACTGGCTGATTGGTGACAGGCGGAACGAGAAGAAGGGCCGTTTCAGACCCACCGCCGCCTTGACGCTGCACACGCCGTCGATGTCGCCGGTCTCGCTCTCTTCGAGCATGAGAGTGTACCAGCGTTCCTCGGGCGGGATGGTCTGCTCGAAGCTGGCGCGGGACAGCTCGAGCCGGTCGCTGAGGACGTCGGGGTCTTCAGGCAGGCTAGTGAAGCCGGGACCTGAGAGCAGAGCCAGCTCAAGCAGCGAATCCAGATCGCCGGGCAGGGCGGGGCGGACGACGAGCACTAGAGGGTCTCCAGTCTGAGCGCCTTGAGGCGGTGGGCGTCGATCTCGCCGCCTGCCACCTTCATAAGGATCAGGGCCGACAGCTGGGCGCGCTCCACGAAGCTTTCGGGCCAGGCGAATTCCTGATCCGAGTGGATGTCGCCGCCGCGCACGCCGAGCGTGTCGATGTTGGGCAGGCCCGCCGCGTGCAGGTTGTTGCCTTCACAGACGCCGCCGGAGGGCTTCCAGGCGATGGGCAGGCCGAGCGCCGCGCCCGCGCCCTCGACGGCGCGGCACAGCTCCGTCTGGGCGGCGTCCATGGGCTTGGGCGGACGGGTAAAGCCGCCGTGCAGATGCAGGTTGAGCCCCTCAAAGGGCGGCGATGCGACGATACGGTTCACCTCGGCGGTGATCCAGTCGGCGGAGGCCTTGTCGGGCACGCGCACGTTGAAGCGGACCACGGCGTTGTCGGCGACGACGTTCAGCGCCGAGCCGCCTGATATCTTGGAGACGTTGATCGTCACCTCGTCCCGCAGTCCGTTCAGGCCGTGCAGTTCCGCGGCGATCATGGCGGCGCCGGCGACGGCGTTGCGGCCCTCGTGGAAGGCGCGGCCCGCATGGGCGGCTTTGCCCCTGACCACGAGGTGGAAGTTGGCCGAGCCCTTGCGCGCCCCGGCCATGGAGCCGTCGGGCAGGGCGGGCTCGAAGGTCAGGCCCAAATGGCCCAGGGCGCCCAGACGCGCCAGCTCCTGGGCTGAGCCCGGAGAGCCGATCTCCTCGTCCGGCGACCACAGGACGGTCCAGCCGACGCGATCCTTGCCGGGGAAGGTCTCGAACGCTTCGAGCGCGCCGAACATGACCGAGATACCGCCCTTCATGTCGGCGATGCCCGGTCCCCACAGGGCCCCGTCGTCGCGCGTGCGAACGCTCTGGAACGCGGAGTCCGCTGGGAAGACGGTGTCGTAGTGGCCGGTCATCACCACCTGGACCGACGCCTCGGGCCGCAGGGTCAGGCGAAGGGCCGGCGGGCTGGGCGTATGCCGCGCCTCGCCCGCGTCGGTGATCTCCACCAGATCCGGCAGGGCGACGCGTTCGACGGCGCAGGGCAGGGTGGCGGCCAGCGCCTCCAGCGCCTCCAGCTGCCGCATCAGGCCGTCGTGATTGCGGCTGCCGGAGTTCTGGGCGCACCAGCCGACGGCCCGCTCGATCAGATCGGGGCCGCGCTGGGCCAGCCTGTCGAGGACGGCTTGTTCCTGGGGCAGAATCCGCATCGGGGCGGACCCTAGTCGGGGCGGACGCAAAGGTGAAGGTGGCGCGGGGCTTCCTCGACACGGCGGCGCGATCTAGGCTCCGTCCCTCAACTGGGAGAACTGACGATGACCTGGCTGCAAGCCATGAACCCGAACGCGCCGATCAACAGCGAGGCCGACGCCCTGAAGGCCGGCCGAGCCAGCGCCATTTCGATCTTCATCGGCGTGATCGTAGGGCTGGTCAGCGCCGCGTGGTCCTTCATGCAGGCGGATGAATTGGCGGCGCAAGCGGCGCAGGGCGCCGACCCCGCCACCGCCGAGGTCATGGCCGCCAGCGTGCAGGCGGGTCTGTGGATGGGCGTGGGCCTGGTTGTGATCCAGCTGATCTTCGCTGTGGTTCAGTGGCGCGATCCCAAGAAGTTCATCGCCATCCTGTTCATCATCCTGATCATTCTTGGCCTGCTCTCGACGCTGGCGACGCCGATGCTCGCCCAGTCCATGCCGAACATGCCGGCGACGCCCCTGTGGCAGGTAGCCCTGTCGGTGGTGATCATGGTGATCCAGCTGGTGCTGCACATCGCGGGTCTGCGGGGCATCAAGCGGCTTGACGATATGCAGATGGCCGCCTCTCGCTGAGGCCGGCCGAAGTCAGCGAACGGGGACGGTACGCGTGCGCTCCCGGCGGTTTCGGCCGGGGCGCTCGCTCTCACGGCGCCAGCGGATGGAGAGGCGATTGTCGCCGTCGCCGCTGAGGCGTGAGACCACGGCGACGTTGCGGCGCGCGCGCCACTCGACCTGAACCGCCGCCCCTTCGGCCCCACCGATGATCTCGAAATAGACGTCGTCGGACAGGTACTTGCCGCCGGCTATGGTCATGCCTGAGGCCTCGCCGCCGAAGGACAGGCGGTCCAGTCCCGCGAACTCACGCAAATTGCCCAGGACGTCGAAGCCGCCGCCGCCGGCCAGGGAGGCCACGCTTGAGGCCAGTTGCGCCGCCTCGAGGGCCGATAGCTGCGAGGCGGATCGGCCGAACAGGACCTGGGCCAGGATCTCGTCCTGGGGCAGGGACGGCGTCGAGCCCAGGGTGATGATGGGCCGCGCCGCCGTGCCGGAGACGCGCACCTCGGCGGTCAGGGTCGGGTCCTCGCGAACGGCGCGCAGGTCCAGCCGGATGTTGTTGGGGTCGGTCGACAGGCTGACCGAGCCGCGCTCGTCGATGATGAAGCGCTTGCCCGCGAACTCGTAGTCGCCCCGGATCACATTGGCCCGCCCGGTCAGGATGGGATCGCTGAGCGTACCGCGCACCCGCGCGTTCAGAGACATCTCGATGTCGAGCCCCCGTCCGCGAAGGTAGATTTCATCGTCCGCGCGCAGGGTCACGTCCAGCGCCATGTCGAAGCCGCGGCCCCGTGGGCGCTCGCGCGGCTCCTCGTCGCCACCGGGCCGATTGATCTCCACGACGTCCAGAGTCACGACACCCGAGGGCGTGGGCAAGTCGGCGGAAATTTCAGCGCGGTTCACCTCGAGCCTGCCCTCCAGGCTGATGCGACCGTCGCGTCCACGCGTGACGGTGATGGGGCCGGTGGCCTGGGCCTCGGCCAGGTCGTTGTCGATGACCTTGAAGCTGGTCAGCTGCAGGGTGAGGTTCGAAGCTGATCCCTCACGCAGGCCCAGACGCCCTGAACCCGTCGCGCGGCCACCGTCGCCGTCGCCGGCGGAGAAGGTCTCAAGGGTGGCGGAGCCCCGGTCGAAGGTGGCGCTGGCCGTCACATCGGTCAGGGTCAGGCCCGTGGCGGCGTCCCGGAAACGTCCTTGCGTCAGGTCGAGGCGCCCGTCCAGCTCCGGCGCGATCAGGGTGCCGCCGATGGCGGCCCGCCCATTGACCTGGCCCGACAGGCTGCGCTCACCACCCAGAACCAAGTCCCAGATGGGCTGGATTTCACCATTGAGGGTCACCTGGCCCCGGATCGGCGCGTCCCGAGCCACGGCCAGCCGAAGCGGAGCCGCCGAGGCGCGCACAGGCAGGCTGAGCTCCAGTTCGGAGCGAGCGTCGCCGCCATTAGCGGCGGTGGCCGTGATCTCAAGCCGGTTGTTCAGCAGGATGGCCTCGACGTTGGCGTCCACATTCACGCCCGGACCGGTGTCGCGACTGCGCGCGTCCTGGAGTTGGGCGGTGACCGACCCCGAAAGGTCGTCGCCGCGCCCGCGCAGTGACACCCGGCCCGTGATGCGTCCACGCAGATCGGGCGTCAGGGAGGCCAGATCGACACTGGACAGGTCAGCCTGAAGCACGGCCCCCTGCTGGTCCTGGCGCAGCTCGCCGATCAGGGCGCCGCCCCCCACCTCCAGATTGGCGCGCACCACGCGCCCGCCGTCGGCCAGGGCGAAGACCGCCGGCGCGCGCGTGCGGAAGGCGATGTCGCGGATCCGGCCCGAACCCTCCAGAGCCACGCTCTGAGCCTGGCCCTGGCGCGAATAGAGGCCTGTGCCTTCGAAAATCACCGGCGTGGCGCCGCGCACGTCCGCACTGACTCGGAAGGGCAGACGCTCCAGCGTGCCCTGACCTTGCAGGGACAGGCGGCGGATGTGTGTGTCGGACCCGGCCAGACGCACGTCGGTGGCGCGCACATCGACCATGGCCTGGGCGTCGCCGCGCGACCCGCTCAAGCGGATCACGCCATCGGCCTGTCCCGAGGTGATGAAGGCGCCGGGCCGCGCCGTGAAGGTCAGGTCGGCGCTTGAGGGCGTGCGGCCGTTCAGGGCCACGTCGCCCTGGGCCACGACCCCGCCGGCCGCCACATCCAGATTGTTGAGGGCGACGCCGCCGCCGCCGAAGCGGAAGTCGGACGAGGCGCGCGCCGGGCCGTAGCGGCTGTCGGCGGTGAGCACGAAGCGCCCATCCGAGCCGTTGGCGCCGCGCCGGAATCTCAAGGTCAGATCGGCGTCTGTGAGGGGTAGCGGGCCAGCGTCCAAGCGCGAGATATTCGCCGTCAGGTCGATGATGGGCCGGTTCAGCGTCCCGGTCAGCGCGCCCTGGCCCGACGCCTCACCCACGACTTCGATGGGTCCGATCCCGAACGGCCCACTGGCGTCCCAGTCCAGCAGCAGCCGCGTGTCGCGCCCGCCCAGACCCAGAAAGCCGCGCGCGCCCAGGCGACCGGACTGCCCCGTCAGCTCCGACTGGCTGATGGCCAGGCGGCCTTCGCTGAGCACGCCCTGTCCGCGCAGACGCGGCGTCTCGCCCAATAGGCGGTCGAGTTGCGCCATGCCCGTATGGAGGCGGCGGCCGCGTGCATCGATGCGGAAGCTCCAGGGGTTCTGACTACGCTTCGAGGCGCTGAAATCCAGATCCAAGCGACCTGAACCCGCCCGGCGGATGCGGGAGAAATCCTCGACGATGGCGTCGCCCTGGAAGCTGAGGGCGCCCGTCACGCCGCGAGATCCTCTGCCGTCCAGATGGAAGGCCGAGCCGTCGAGGATGACGCGCTCAAAGAGGGTCCGCCCGTCCGCCAGTCGGGCGCCTTGGAACTGCAGCCGCGGCTGGGCGCCCAACAGACCGCCGATCACGCCTCGGGCGCGTCCGCCGTCAGCACGCAGGTCAGCGTCCACGTCGAAGCGGCCGTTGCGGGCGATGATCTCGACCGGGCCGGTCACAACGTCCGCTTGATACCCAGCCAGTTGGACCTGGGCCAGGGTCGTACGGCCAACGAACCGCCAGCGATCAGGCTCGCCGCGCCAGAGCCCATTGAGGGAGGCGGGCCCGGCGATGTTCTGACCCGACAGGCGCGCCAGGTTCGGCGTGGAAGCGCGCAGGGTGAGCCCCTGGGACGAACGGCGCGTCTGGCGATTGATAAGTCCCTGGGCCCGTGTGGTCAGGTTGTCGGCGCGCAGCACCCAGCCGACCGCATAGATGTCGCCGCGCTGGTGAATCGCCGCCATGCCGAAGCGCGCCTCGCGGCCCAGCCGCTCCGCGAAGGGCTCCAGCAGGTCCGAGCCCTCGAAGACCATGCGCCCCGAGACGCGCGCGCCCTCGTCGTCCCAACGTCCCTGGGCGTAGAGCGGTGTGAACCGGCCGCTGCGCACGATGGCGTTCAATCGCCGGTCGTCCAGGGTGATGTTCATCAGGAAGGGCTCGTCGGGCGAGAAGCCGAAGGCGCCGGCGATGGGGCCGCCCCGGGCTTCGTGCGCGCGGGCGTTCAGCTCGATGGGCGCGTCCTCCCCCAAGGCGAAGGTCGCCTCCAGCCGATCGCCCGGCCTCGTGACGCTGACCGCCCGGAACTGGCCCCGCCGGTCGCCGACGCGCGTCAGCTCAAGCGCGCCATCGACGTTGAAGCGCCCATACTCCTGGGAGAAGTTCTCGAACAGTTCGACCTCGGCGCGAAACCGGTCGATGTCGATGCCCAGCGGCAGGGGTCCCGGCGGCTCTAGCCGGGGCTCCACCTCGGGACGCCTCAGCACCTGTAGCTTGCGGACGGTGATGTCGGTGGCGTGAAAGCGACGCGTGACCAGCGCCCAGTAGCTCCAGTCCACGCGGACATCCCGAGCGTCCAGCCAGACGCCCTGGGCGTCGGTGACGGTCACGCGCTCAAGCGTGAAATCGTCCCAGAGGTCGCCCCGCAGGCCATAGACGTTGATGCGCCCGTAGCGGCCCAGTTTCTTGCCGGCGACGAAGGTTTGCACCAAGTCGCGGCCCGCGGGCGACAGCACCGCCAGTCGGCCGCCGACAAGCACGACCACCACCAGGGCAGCCAGCACGGCCAGCACGATCCCAGCCCACCAAAGCAGGCCGCGCTTCACCTTTGCCTTGGTTTCGGCTTCGGCGGGCGTCTCAGCAGGCTGTTCGGCGGGCTCTGTCAAAACGCCTGGCCTATGCTGATGTAGAGCTGGAAGGCCGCGTCGCCTTCGCGCTTGTCCAGCGGGATGGCGATATCCGCCCGGATCGGACCGAACGGAAGATGATAGCGCACGCCCGCGCCGACAGCCCACTGCACCCCGTCGAAGCCGGCGAAGCTGCTCTCACCCACCGTGCCCCCGTCGATGAAGGCGACCGCGCCCCATCGCTCACCTATGCGGCGGCGCACCTCCAGCGAGGTCTCGATCAGCGACAGGCCGCCCTGGGGGGTGCCGTCGGGCAGGCGAGGTCCGACGCTCTGGAACTCGTAGCCCCGGATGGATCCGCCGCCGCCCGCGAAGAAACGCCGGTCGCTGGGGACATCCCCAACGCCGTCGGCCCCCGCGATGGACCCGGCGCGGATGCGCCCGGCGACCACGGTGTCGCCCTGCTCATCCAGCGGCAGATAGGCGCTGACCTGGCCGGCGGCCCGAAGGAAAGCCAAGCTTGTGTCGCCGCCCACTAGGGTCGGCTGCAGATCCAGGCTGGCGCGCCAGCCCTGCGTCGGGTCAAGCGGGTCGTTCGACCTGTCCAGCGTCGCCGAGCCGCGCAGGGTCGCGATGTAGAGGGTACGCTCGCGTGGAACCGGATTGCCCAGCGAGTCAAAGGTGATGTCCTCGTACTGCCCCGCCTCCAGGGCCGCGCCGTACGAGTAGAACGAGGTCGGCCCGAACCGCTGGGTCAGATCGGCCGAGGCCAGCAGGCCGCGGCGGTTATAGGCGTCGGTCTCTTCGTCCACGACGGCGGCCGACAGCTTCAGCGTCCGTCCGGGCCGACGCCAGTGCGGCAAGGACAGGGTCGCTCCGATGCGGCTGTCGATCTCGGCCAGGCGCAGGTCGAAGCGCAGGGTATCGGCGCGGCCGAAGCGGTTGCGCCAGGTCCAGGCGGCGTCGACGCCCACGCCCTCGCTGGTGGACCAGCCCACGCCCGCTTCCAATACGCGTGCGGGCTGATCCCGCAGGCCGACGACGATGGGCCGCAGGCCTTCGGCGTTCGTCTCGGAAGGCGGACTCAAGGCGACGGTGACGGAATCATAGACTCCGGTCTCCGTTAGCCGGCGCTCAAGCTCGGCGACATCCTCGGGATCATAGACCTCGCCTTCGCGCCACGGGGCGAGGCCTGCGACCCACTGGGGATTGGTCGGCCCCTGGGTGCGCAGCGTCACCCCGTCCAGCCGCACCAGGGGGCCGGATGCGATGCGGTAGGTGGGTGTCAGCGTATTGTCGGCGTGATCGACCACGACCCGGCGGGCGCCGGCGCTGGCGTCGGCATATCCCTGGCGTGTCAGGACCGCGACGATGCGGCCCTCAGCGGCGACAACATCGGCGGCGCGGCCAGGCTCGCCGGGCTCAAGCTCAATGGCCTCCCTGGCGGCGGCGGCCGCCCCGGCTTCAGGCGGCGGTTCCGTCCACTCGACCGCGGGGTCGGCGATCAGGAAGCGAGGGCCCGGCTGAACGTCGATGTAGGGGAGGGCGGGGTCCGCCTCGGTGATGTCGGGCGTGACTGTCGAGGCGTAATAGCCTTCCGAGCGCAGGACGGCGGTGGCGTCCTCGGCGGCGGCGCGGGCGCGTCGGCGCGCCTGAAACCGGTTGTCGGGCGCATCATCGGTCTCGCCGACAGCGTTTTCGATTCGCTCGCGCAGATCGTCGGGGAGTTCGCCCCGCACCTCGGCCTTGGGCGCAGCCACGGCCGCCTGAGTCGACAGCGTCAACGCAGCCGACATCGCCGCCGTAAGCGCCGCGCGTCTCGTACGGATGGGTGCCCCCGATCGCCTCATGCCCGCCTTCAAGCTCCGCCCGGACGGGCGCCCTTAAGGTCCAGAACAGGCGGCGAGCTTGACGGTTCCACCGTACCCCGCCGCCCGGCCGCTGTTGGCCCAGGAAGCGGGCCGGATCAAGGCGCGGCCGTTTCCCCGTCGGAACTCAGTAGAAGAGGGTGTCGCTGTCCGGCTGAACGCTCTCGGCCGAATCGCGATCGGTCGGCAGTTCGCGCTCCTGAGGGGGCGTATCCGTGGGAGCGGGAGCCGCCGATGCGTCCGCCTCAGCCTCGGTTCCTGCGGCGTCCAGACCGGCCTCGGCGGCCGTCGGCGGCACCTGCTCAGGCAGAGGGTCCATGTCGGCGGGCTCTTCGCAGGCGGCGACGCTCAGCATCATCGCGGCGGCGGCGGCCTTAAGGATCAGTCTCATCGGGCTCCCCATCGGGCGTATGGCCAAGCTTTGTGGCCGGGGTGGAGATTGGCGCGGGACGCGCGCCGGTCAAGCGCACGGAGGGGCCGGCCGGTTCCAATCCCGTTCGGCGTTGCCGCAAAGCCGCTTGCGGCGACAGGGCCTCATCCCTATGGTCCGCGCCCGTCGCGGCGCGCCCCTAGCTCAGCCGGTTAGAGCACCTGACTTTTAATCAGGGGGTCCTGGGTTCGAGTCCCAGGGGGCGTACCAACTTTCAACGATTTAGCGACGTTGGTTGAAGCGCGGCCAGAGCTGCTCTTGCGGACGCCGATCCCCGAGACCGCTTCGGCGAAAGGACTCCGCTCAGGCCGCCGCATACGGTAGAAGGGCTTATGTCCATGTATCGTCTGGCGCTTTCGGCCTGTCTCATCCTTGGCCTTGGAGCCTGCGCCTCAGGCCAGGCGGCTCGCGACGGCGCGGGTCAGGTGCAGGACGGCTTCGCTGACGCCGCCCTGGCTCCGCTCGAGGATCTGAACGTCCGGCGGGACGAGATTCCCATTGTGCTGCTGCAGGCCCAGGCCAATCCGTATGACCTGCGCAATATGGAGCGCTGCCAGGCCATCGCCCAGGAGGTGCGACGCCTCGACGACGCCCTGGGGCCGGACACGGATGAGCCGCCGTCGCCGGATGGGCGCATGATGAGCGAACGGGGGGCCGATGCGGCAGCCGATCTGACGCTGGACGCCATCCGCGGCACGACCACCGATCTGATTCCATTCCGCAGCTGGGTGCGCCGCCTGACTGGCGCTGAAGCGCACAGCCGTCTGATGCGCGAGTCGATCACCGCTGGACGCCAAAGGCGCTCGTTCCTCAAAGGGGTGGGCATGAGCCGCAATTGCGCGCCGCCCGCAGCGCCCAGCTGGTTCAATCCGGCGCCGGAACCGGCGCCCCCACCGCCACCGCCGCGTCAGTCGCGCCGTTCTGGCCGCAGATGACGCGCGGCGAAGTCTCGCCGGAAGGCCTCGAAACGTCCCTCCGAGATCGCGGCGCGCATGGCGGCAGTCAGGGCCTGGAAGAAGGCGATGTTGTGCCAGGATAGAAGCACCTGCCCCAGGATCTCGTCAGCGCGCACCAGGTGGTGAAGATAAGCTTTTGAATAATCGCGGCTGGCCGGGCAGGGGACATCGGCGTCGAGCGGCTCGTCGGCCTCGGCGAAGCGGGCGTTCTTCAGGTTGATGGGTCCGTCCCAGGTCCAGGCCTGGCCATGACGGCCCGAGCGCGTGGGCAGGACGCAGTCGAACATGTCGACGCCGCGCACCACCGCCTCCACCAGGTCGATGGGCTTGCCGACCCCCATCAGGTAGCGGGGCCGGTCGACGGGCAGCAGGGGGGCGGAAAACTCCAGCGTCTCGCACATGGCCTGATGGCCCTCGCCCACGGCCAGGCCGCCGATGGCGTAGCCGTCAAAGCCGGTCTCCAGAAGGCGATCGGTGCTCTCTCGGCGCAGGTCCTCGAAGGTGGAGCCCTGCTGGATTCCGAAAAGGGCCTGGGTATCGCGCGCGCCGAAGGCGGCCTTTGATCGCGCGCCCCAGCGGGCCGACAGCTCCATGGCCTGACGCGCCCGGTCCTTCTCGGCAGGCCAGGAGACACACTCGTCCAGCTGCATGACGATGTCCGAGCTCAGCAGGTCGGCCTGGATCTCGATGGAGCGTTCGGGCGACAGGGCGTGGCGCGAGCCGTCGATATGGCTGGCGAAGGTGACGGCCTCCTCGCGCACCTTGGAGATGCCCGACAGGCTCATGACCTGAAACCCGCCGGAGTCCGTCAGGATCGGCCCCTCCCAGCGCATGAACCGGTGCAGACCGCCCAGCCGCGCGATGCGCTCGGCGGTGGGGCGCAGCATCAGGTGATAGGTGTTGCCGAGAATGATGTCGGCGCCGGCCTGGCGCACCTGATCGACCGTCAGGGCCTTGACCGTCCCGGCCGTGCCCACAGGCATGAAGGCGGGGGTGCGGATGTCGCCTCGCGGCGTTTTCAGCACCCCGGTGCGCGCCTGTCCGTCCGCAGCGGCTATGTGAAAGGGGAAGGTCATCGGCGGATCAGGGCCTCAAGACGCTCTGCGCGCTCCAAATCCTTGGGCCGACCGAACAGGCGGCAGGTGTCGATCTGTTCCTCCACCGAGGGGATGAAAACGACCGCGCCCTCCAATTTGATCGGAATGCGACTTTCGAAAGTCACCCGGGTCCACTCGACGCCAGCGCGCACATCCATTTCGGCCATGACGTCCACGGGTACGGGCGTGGTCAGAATCTGGCCGAAGACCTGCGAGCGGAACAGACCCTCGCCGGGGTCCTCCGACACTTGGCCATGCAGCGCGCGGATCAGGGTGTGGGCGTTGCGCGCGCTGGCCAGCACATCGACGTCCGGAACGTGGGGCTCGTTCAAACCCGCCAGCGCCATGGCCGCGCCGCCATAGATCCACCACGGATCGCGAAGCTCGCTCGCGGTCGAGGCGATGACGCCCAGCGTCGCCACCAGCGGCTCTGGCAGTCGGCCGCTCACGGCTCTGCCCTGAACAGGAGGCTGCCATCGCCATAGGAGTAGAACCGATACCCTGTCTCGACGGCGTGAGCGTAGGCCGCCTTCATGCGCCTGGTCCCGGCGAAGGCGCAGACCAGCATGAACAGGGTCGATTTCGGCAAATGGAAGTTGGTCATCAGCATGTCCGCCGCGCGGAACCGATAACCCGGCGTGATGAAGATGTCCGTCTCGCCGTCGAAGGGGCGGACCACCCCGTCTTCGCCCGTGGCGCTCTCCAAAAGGCGCAGCGAGGTGGTGCCGACGCAGACGATGCGGCCGCCCCGGGCCCGGACGGCGTTCAGCCGGTCGGCGACCTCGGCTGAGACCTCGCCGGTTTCGGCGTGCATGCGGTGGTCGGAAAGGTCGTCCGCCTTGACCGGTAGAAAGGTGCCGGCCCCCACGTGCAGGGTGACGAAGGCCTGCTCCACGCCCCGGTCGCTCAGGCGCCGCAGCAGCTCGGGCGTGAAGTGCAGGCCCGCCGTCGGCGCGGCGACCGACCCGTCCTCGCGGGCGTAGACGGTCTGGTAGTCGGCGAAGTCCTGCTGATCCTCGGGCCGCTGGGCGGCGATATAGGGCGGCAGGGGCATGGCCCCCAGCGCGCGGATCGCCTCGTCCAAGAAGGCGCTGGAGCGGTCGAAGCTGAGCTCCACAAGCCCGTCCTCCATCTTGGCCTCCACGCGGGCCTCCAACTGCGACATCGCGCAGGCGGACGGCTGGCCGAACAGGACGCGATCGCCGGGCTTCAGCCGCTTGCCCGGCTTCATGAAAGCCGTCCAGCGGTCCGGGCCGGTGCGCTTGTGCAGGTTGCCCTCGACGGCGACGGTCAGGCCGTCGCGCTCCCGCACGCCCTTCAGCCGGGCCGGGATCACCCGCGTGTCGTTGAAGACCAGCACGTCGCCGGGCTGGAGCAGGTCGGGCAGGTCGCGGACAACCCGGTCTTCGTCGGGCGCGCCGGGCCGCACTAACAGCAGCCGCGCCGAGTCGCGCGGGCTGGCCGGGCGCAGGGCGATGCGCCCCTCGGGCAGGTGGAAATCGAAGTCGGCGGTCCGCATGGGGTCCCGCCAATGGGGGAGGGCGGAGCGGACGTCAATCCGCAAGGGCTGGCCCAGTCTCGGGGCTGGACGGGAGCTTCGCCATGCGGCTTGATCGCTGGGTTCAGGAGAGTCCGCATGATCGCCCGCCTTATCCGCCCCCTTGCCTTCGCCGCCTTGGCTCTAGCGGCCGGTTGCGCCACGCCCGTCTTCGCCCCGGATGATCCGGGCGAGCGGCTGATGAACGATGTGCGCGCCCTGTCCTCTGACCGCTATCAGGGTCGCGCCACCGGCACGGTCGGCGGCGCCCTGGCGCAAGCCTGGGTCCAGCGCCGCATGGAGCAGGCGGGCCTGCAACCTGGCCCGCAGGGCTGGCGACAGACCTTCATCACCCGTGACCGCGCCAACACCGAGGTCACGGGCATCAATCTGGTTGGCGTTCTGCCGGGCTCAGGCGGTCCTGACGCGCCATGGATCGTGCTGTCGGCCCACTACGACCATGTCGGGGTCCGCAACGGTCAGATCTACAATGGGGCCGATGACAACGCCTCCGGCGTGGCCGCCACGCTGGAGCTGACGCGGCGGTTCCGCGAGCGGCCGCTGCGTCATAACCTGATGGTGCTGTTCCCTGACGCTGAGGAGCTGGGCCTGAGGGGCGCGCGCCATTTCGTGGCGAATGCGCCCGTGCCCGTGGAGAACATGGCGCTGAACGTCAATCTGGACATGGTCGCGCGGGGCGACAACGGCATCTACTGGGTGGTCGGAACCTATCAGTGGCCGGTGCTGCGCCCCGTGATCGAGGCCCTGCCGGTCAATGCTCCGGTGACCATCCGCTTCGGCCACGACACACCCCAGGACACGGGGGCCAACGACTGGATCAACCGGGCCGATCAGGCCGCCTTCCTGGACGCGGGGGTGCCGTCGCTGTTCTTCAGCGTCGATGACCATATGGACTACCACCAGCCTGCGGATGATCCGGAGAAGATCCCGGTGGACTTCTTCGTGGAGGGCGTCCGCATCACGGAGGCCACGATCCGGGCGCTCGACGCTGATCCAGCCCTGCTGGCCCGCGCCCGCGCCGAGCGGAGGCGCTGATGCGAAGGGTTATCCTTGCCGCTGGACTAGCGGCGCTGGCCCTGGCCGCCTGCGAGGAGCGCCGCCCGCCGCAACCTGGCGAGACGCCGGCGCCTGAGGCGCCGCGCGCGCCCAGCCTGAACGGCTTCGCCTACAGCGCCTCGGGCGACATCTCAGGCTTCTTCCTGCCGGTGTCGGACGTGGTTATCGGCGATCAGGCGTTGGATCACCTGTTCATCGGTCGCGCCTCGGACTTCAGCGACTGGCAGGGCGGCCAGCGCAGCGACACCTTCGCGCCCATCATGTTCGAGTTCGAGGATCGGGCGTCCGAGCTTGTGACGAACGAGATGGGACAGGAGGTGCGCACGAACCGGCCGCGCGTTCTGCCTGACGCCTACGCCGTGTCCGACGACGCGATCCGCTTCACCGGGCAGCACCCGACGCTGGGCGTGGTCAGCTTCGAAGGCCGTCTCGACACGGACGCCCTCAATCAGGCCCGGCGGGCCATCGGCTCGAGCCAGACTGTTCTGACCGGCGCCCTGAGGGTCGGCGAGCGCACCTTTGAGGGGCAGTCCTTCGTCTGGTACGGCGGGGACTGATCAGGATCAGGCGCTGAGCTGATTTAGCTCGCGGCGGATGTTGGCGCGAGCCTGACGGCCCAGCCGCCGCTCCCACTCGGGGTCGGGAAACAGGGGCGCCGCCTCGAAAAACCGGCGCATGACTGCGGCGCGGCCGGCGCGATAGGCTGCGTCCGGGACATGAGCGTATTCCTTGCGTATGGCGCCGGCGTAGGCGTCATAGTCTGCGGGGCGCGCCCCCAGGATCGAGAGGTCAATGGAGACGAGGCGCGCGCCCAGCCGGTCCTCCGGCCTTACCGAGTGCCCGGCCGTCAGCAGGATCAGCCGTTCGATCTCGGCGATGTCGGCGGCCGAGACGCCCTCGGCGGTCAGCGCCGATCTCGCGAGCCGGGCGCTCTCGGCCTCATTGTCATTCCGCGCCGGAACGTAGACGGCGTCGTGAAACCAGAGGGCGGCGTCCAGTAGAGCCCGCTCGTGCGCCGCCAGATCCTCGCACGCCTCGAGCTGGGCCAGGCAGTCCCGAACGTGGGTCAGCGTATGATAGACCCGATGCGGCTCGCGGTACCTGGCGATCAGAGCGTCGCGGACCGCATCGGAGATCACAGGATCAGCCCACCGTCGCCTTGACGATCTTCCCCGGATTACGGGGCGGCTCGCCCTTGGGCAGGGCGTCCACATGCTCCATGCCGCTCTCGACCTGGCCCCAGACGGTGTACTGGCGGTCCAGGAAGGTGGCGTCGTCGAAGCAGATGAAGAACTGGCTGTTGGCGCTGTCCGGATTGCTGGTCCGAGCCATGGAGCAGACGCCGCGCACGTGCGGCTCGGACGAGAACTCGGCCTTGATGTTCGGCTTCTTGGAGCCGCTGGTCCCCGTGCCGGTGGGGTCGCCGCCCTGGGCCATGAAGCCGGGGATGACGCGGTGGAAGACGACGCCGTCGTAAAAGCCCTCATTGGCCAGGTCGGTGATCTGCTTGACGTGGTTGGGCGCCAGGTCAGGGCGCAGGCGGATCACCACATCGCCGCCGTTTCCGTCGCCGGTGTCGAGGGTGAAGGTCAGGGTCTGGGGCTCGGCCACGAGGCGCTCCTCTCTAATGGGGACGGGCGGCTTCTAGCTTGCGCGCGCCCTTCCGGAAAGACGCAAGGTCTCGCTCCAAGCCGCAGCGTCGTCACGCGGCGCTGGACGCTGCGAGCGGAGGTCGCCCTCTGGCGCCCCGCGTCCGCGAGTATCTAACCCAGCAACGCTCTTACCTGTGTCTGGAGCCGGGCGTCGCCCGTGGCGAGGATCTGGCCCGGGCCGCAGTCGGCGCTGATCCATCCCTCGACTTGGCCTCCCGCGCCCTCGATGAGCGGTTTGTGCGCGGCCCAGTCCCACAGCTTGAGGCCGGACTCCAGCACCACGTCAATCTGTCCGGCGGCCAGCATGGCGTAGGCGTAGGCGTCGCAGCCCAGGCGGGCCAGGCGTGCGGACTGGCGCAGGCCCCGCCAGGCCGCCGCCTCCTCGTCTGCGAAGAGGGCCGGGTCGGTGGTCGAGATGGTGGCGTCGGCGAGGGTGGGGCAGGGGCGCGTGCGGAGCGTCCGGTCGGGCTGGCCCGGCCGCACAAGACGCGAGGCTGACCGCGTTCCGACAAACGTCTCCTGCAGGTAGGGCTGCGCTACGACGCCGAGCACAGGCTCCCCCTCGCGCATGAGGGCGATCAGGGTCGTCCAGAGGGGGAGGCCCGCGATGTAGGCGCGCGTGCCGTCAATGGGGTCGAGCACCCAGACCCAGTCGGCGTGTGGACGATCCTCGCCGTACTCCTCTCCAATGACCCCATGATCCGGAAAGCGATTAGCGATCGCCCGGCGCAAGGCGGCCTCGGCCCCTCGGTCGGCGGCGGTCACGGGGTCGAAGGCCCTTTGGGCGCCCTTGTCGACGATCGCGATCTCCTGCCGGAAGGGCGGCAGGGTCTCGGTCGCGGCGACGGCGACCAACTCCAGAGCGAAGGCTTCGAATGCGGTGAGAGAAGACATGTGCCGTGTCTAGCCATGGGCGTAGGGCTGAGCCAGCGGGATTGCCGAAAAGGCGTTGACAGCGTTTCAACGTAGTAATACAGCGGCACGCATGACGACCGATCTTTCCTCTGCCGAGGCGCGGCTGCACGCCGCAATCCTCTCGCTAGAAACTCCAGCGGAGGTGCGCGACTTTCTGGCAGACCTGTGTACGCCTTCCGAGGTTCGCGCCTTCATCGAGCGGCTGGAGGTGGCGCGGCTGTTGGACCAAGGCGAGCTGTCCTATCGCCAGATCGCAGAACAGGCCGGGGCCAGCACCACGACCGTGGTCCGTGTGGCGCGGTTCCTGAGGGAGATGCCCTTCCAAGGCTACCGCCGCGCGCTCGACCGGTTGAAGGGAACCGGAAAGTGAGTGGTTCCGTGTCTGTCCCCGAGAACCGCCTTCGCATCGCCGTTCAGAAGAACGGGCGGCTGGCCGAACGCAGCCTTGATCTGATGCGGGAAGCGGGCCTGCGCGTCATGAAGGGCGCCAACGACCTGCTCTACCGGATTGAAAACCACCCGATCGACGTCCTGCGCGTGCGCGACGACGACATTACGACCTTTGTGGCCGATGGGGTCTGCGATCTGGGCGTCATCGGGCTGAACGTGCTCGAGGAGCATGCGGCGCGGCGCAACGGCCCGAGGCCAGAGGTTGTGATGCGGCTGGGGTTTGGGCGCTGCGCCCTGAAGATCGCGGCGCCGGCGGAGGCGACCTGGCAGGGCCCTGAGGCTTTGGCGGGCAGGCGTATCGCCACCTCCTATCCGGGCGTGCTCCAGTCCTGGCTGCGCGAGCGGAATATCGAGGCGGAGGTGGTCGAACTGCACGGCGCCGTTGAGGTCGCGCCCCGCCTGAAGGTGGCCCACGCCATCTGCGATCTGGTGTCCACCGGAGCGACGCTTGAGGCCAACGGCCTGAAGGCGGTCGAGACGGTGTTGGAAAGCGAGGCCGTGCTCGTGCGGGCCCCCGGCGGGCCGCCGGAAGCCCACCAGCATCTGGCGGACGTGCTGACGGACCGGCTGCGGGGCGTCGTGGCGGCCCAGGGCGCCAAGTACATCATGCTGAACGCTCCGCGCAGTTCGCTGGATCGCATCACGCGGCTGCTGCCGGGCGCCGGCGCGCCGACCATCACACCGCTGGCGGGGGCGAACGACGCCGTCGCGGTGCACGCTGTCTGCCAGGAGAACGTCTTCTGGGAGACCCTGGAAGGTCTGAAGGGGGCGGGCGCTTCCGCCATCCTCGTCCTGCCGATCGAGAAGATGATGATGTAGGCCCAGATGCGATTGATCGATTGGAACGCGGCCTCGTCCGAGGACCGTGAGAGGGCCCTGCTGCGCCCGACGCAGGCAAGACAGCCAGAGGTCACCGCCAAGGTGGCCGAAATCCTGGCCGACATCCGCGCGAGAGGCGCCGACGCGGTCGGCGACTGGTCCCTGCGACTCGATGGGGCGCCGATGCGGCGGATCGACATCAGCGAGGCGCGTGTCGCTGAGGCGGCCGGTTCGGCATCGGTCGAGGACAGGGCCGCCCTGTCGATGGCGGCCGGCGCTATACGGCGCTTTCATGAGGCCGACCGTCCGGTTGACGGACAGGAGGTCGAAGCCCTTCCAGGCATCCTCAGCCGTCGGGTCTGGCGCCCGCTCGAGCGGGTGGGGCTGTACGTGCCTGGCGGAACGGCGCCGCTGTTTTCAACGCTTCTCATGCTGGCACTTCCAGCGAGGGCCGCGGGCGTGACCGACAGGATCGTCGTGACTCCGCCGAACCGCGACGGGTCCGTCGATCCGCTGATGGTGTTGGCGGCGCGAGAAGCTGGACTCGAAGCCATCTGGCTGGTGGGCGGCGCCCAGGCGATCGGGGCGCTGGCCTTCGGCGCCGGTCTTCCCCGGGCGGACAAAATCTTCGGTCCCGGCAACGCGTGGGTCGCCGAGGCCAAGCGTCAGGTAAGCGCCGAACCCGGCGGCCCCGCCATCGACCTTCCCGCAGGCCCCAGCGAACTGATGGTGGTGGCCGACGACGGCGCCGATGCTGAGCTCGTGGCTGCGGATCTCCTGGGTCAGGCCGAGCATGACGCTGACGCCCAGGTGGTCTTGGCGACTCCCGATCCGGTCCTGGCCCGGGCAACGCAGGAGGCCATCGCTCGCCGACTGCGATCGCTGCCGCGCGCCGAGATCGCGGGCCAAGCCCTGCAAAGCGGCGCCCTTATCCTGTGCAGGGACGTGGCTCAGGCCATCGATATCGCCAACGCCTATGCTCCCGAGCACCTCTCTCTTCAGGTGCGGGATCCCGACAACTGGATCGCCCTCATCCGCAACGCGGGCGTCGTTTTCGCCGGCGCGCGCGCGGCCGAGACCTTTGGCGATTATCTGGCCGGGCCCAGCCACGTCCTGCCCACGGATGGCGCCGCCCGCGCCTTCTCCGGCGTGACGACGGCGTCCTTCATGAAGAGCTTCGCCGTTCAGCGCGTGAGGCCGGAGGCCATGGCCAGGGCGGCCGCCGCCGCAGCGCGACTGGCGCGACTGGAGGGGCTGGAGGCTCATGCCCTCGCAGCGGACTTGCGCTGGGAGCGCCTGACGCCATGACCAGCCTGGCTGAGCGTCTCGCGCGACCCGAGATCCGCAATCTGCCCCGGTTCGAGCTGTCTGACCGGGGCTGTCCCGCGGCTGTGCGGCTCGACGCCAACGAGAACCCCTTTCCCCCGCTGATCGACGGGCCGTTGGCTCAGGACCTGAACCGGTATCCAGATCCGCGACCCGAGTCCCTCAGGCGCCGCATGGCCGCCATTTACGGTGTCGCCGCCGAGAGGTTGCTGCTGACCCGCGGAGGTGATGACGCCATCGACGTTCTCATTCGCGCCTTTTGCCGGCCAGGCGAGGACGCCGTCCTGGTGCGGCCGCCCACCTTCGGCGCCTATGCTCACTTCGCTCGTATGAACGGCGTTCGGGTGATCGAGAGGCCGCTGGGACCAGACTTCAGTTTCGACGCGGAGACGGCCATCGCCGCCGTGCGGGAGGACGGCGCGGTCAAGCTGGTCTTCCTCTGTACGCCGAACAACCCGACCGGAACCGTCACGCCCGTCGCCGACATCCGCGCCTTGGCGAAGGCGCTGCCGGACACATTGGTCCTGGTCGACGAGGCCTATCTGGAGTTTTCGGAAAGCGGCAGCGCTGCCCCGCTGTCCGAGGCGCTGCCCAACCTTCTGGTCCTGCGGACGCTGTCCAAGGCCTACGGGCTCGCCGGTGCGAGGGTAGGGGCCCTGATCGGCGATCCAGAGGTGCTGGAGATGGCCGGCCGGACCTTGCCGCCCTATCCCCTCCCGGGGCCCTGCATCAGGGCGGCGGAACTGGCGCTGGCGCCTTCGCGTCAGCCGGTGGTCGAGGCGCGGATTAGCCGTCTGACGACAGAGCGGCGCCGGCTTGCAGAGCGGTTGACGGACTCCGGGCTGTTGACGGCGGTGCACGAGGGGGGCGGCAACTTCCTGCTGCTGGATACGGACACGCCAGAGGCGCTGGCCGCCAGGCTGAATGCGAGCGGGATCAAGGTGCGCCCCCGCCCGCAAGTCTCGCCGGGCGCGCTCAGGCTGAGCGTTGGAACGCCCGAGGAGAACGACCTCGTCCTGGCCGCCCTGGGCGTGGGAGCGCCCCGTCCGCCCGGACGCCGGGCCGACATCAGCCGCGACACTCGCGAGACGCGGATCGCGGTGGCTATTGACCTGGATCAGGCCGCGCCGCGGCGGGTGCGGACAGGGGTGGGTTTCTACGACCACATGCTGGACCAGATCGCCGCCCATGCTTGTATCTCGCTCATCCTCGACTGCGAAGGCGACCTCGAGACCGACCCGCATCATACGGTGGAGGACTGCGCCCTGGCCCTCGGCGCGGCCCTCAAGGCCGCGCTCGGCGACCGCCGAGGCATCGGCCGCTACGGCTTCGTCACGCCCATGGATGACGCGGAGGCGGCGGTCAGCCTGGACCTGTCGGCGCGACCCTTCTGCCGGTTCGAGGGCCAGTTCGCGACCGACCGCATCGGCGACTATCCGACGGCGCTCACGCCGCACGTCTTCCGCTCGCTGGCCGACAGCCTGGGCGCGGCGATCCACGTTCGGGTCACGGGCGAGGACGACCACCACAAGACCGAGGCCTGCTTCAAGGCCTTCGGCCGGGCGCTGCGCCAGGCCATCCGGCTGGAGGGCGGCGATGTCCCTTCGACCAAGGGCGTGCTGTGAGTCTGGTCGTCGTGGACATTGGCGTGGGCAACACGGCCTCCATGGTGTGGGCGCTGGAGCGGCTGGGCGCACGCCCGCGGCTGTCCGCCGACGCGGCCTGCATCGCCGATGCGGAGCAGCTGGTGTTCCCCGGCGTGGGCGCGGCCGGCTTCGCCGCCGAACGGATCGAGGCCCTTGGTCTCACGGAAGTCCTGCACGCCTTTAATCGGCCGCTGCTGGGCGTCTGCCTGGGCATGCAGATGCTGTTCGAGCGCAGCGAGGAAGGCGGAGCGCCTGGCCTAGGGCGGCTGGCTGGGACCGTGCGCCGGCTGAGGCCTTCGCCCGAACGGCCATCACCGCACATGGGTTGGAACCGGCTGTCGAAGCGCGCGGACGATCCCTTGCTGGAGGGCGTCGAGGACGGCACCTACGCCTATTTCGTGCACGGCTACGCCGCGCCGGTCACAGCGGACACGGTGGCGAGCTGCACCTACGGCGAGCCTTTCTCGGCAGTCGTTCGGCGCGGCAACGCGTGGGGCTGCCAGTTCCACCCGGAGCGGTCGGGGCCCGTCGGCGCGCGGATCCTGCGCAACTTCCTGGACCTGCCATGCTGATCTACCCGGCCATCGACCTGCGCGCGGGCGAGTGCGTGCGGCTGCTGCACGGGCGCTTCGATGCGGTCACCCGCTACGACGCCGATCCGCTGGCGCGGCTGGCGGCCTTCGAGGCCGCGGGCGCCGAGTGGGTCCACATCGTCGATCTCGACGGCGCCGAGGCTGGAGAGCCACGTCAGCACGACCTGATCGCGCGCCTGGCCGCGGCCGCTCGGGTGCGTATCCAGACCGGCGGCGGCGTGCGCAGGGCCGACGACGTCGCCCGACTGCTCGACGCCGGAGCCGAGCGTGTGGTGGTCGGCAGCCTGGCGGTTCGACAGCCCGACACGGTGATCGAATGGCTCGACCGGTTCGGAGCCGAGCGGCTGACGCTGGCGCTCGACGTGCGGATGATGGAGGGGGCGCCCATGGTCGCCACCGACGGCTGGACCAAGGGCTCGGGCCTTTCCCTGTGGCAGGCGCTGCACAGGCTGTCGGCGGGCCGACCGAAGCACGTGCTGGTCACCGAAATCTCGCGCGACGGCGCCCTGGAGGGCCCGGACCTCGACCTTGCCGCCGAGATCGTGCGCCGGGCTCCGGACCTCGCCTACCAGGCCTCGGGCGGCGTCTCGTCGTTGGCCGACCTCGCGGCCCTGAAGGCCGTCGGCGCCACCGGTGCGATCGTCGGCCGCGCGCTCTACGAGGGCCGCTTCACGCTCGAGGAGGCGCTCCTTGCTGGCTAGGCGGATCATCCCCTGCCTGGACGTGCGCGGCGGCCGGGTCGTGAAGGGCGTTCGCTTCCGGGATCACATCGACGTGGGCGATCCGGTGGAGATGGCGCACGCCTATTCGGCCGAGGGCGCCGACGAACTGGTCTTCTACGATATCACCGCCAGCCCGGAGGGCCGCGGCCCGGAGCTCGGCTGGATCGAGGCTGTGGCGCGCGTGATCGACATCCCCTTCTGCGTGGCGGGCGGCATCCGCACGCTCGATCATGCCCTGGCCTGCCTGACGGCCGGGGCCGACAAGGTCTCGATCAACTCGCCCGCCCTGGAACGTCCCGATCTCACTGAGGAGATCGCCCAGGTCGCGGGCTCGCAATGCGTTGTCGTCGGCGTCGACAGCGAGCAGGTCGAGGGCCAATGGCGAGTGCGCCAGTACACGGGCGACCCCTCGCGCCAGAAGGATGCGGGCCGCCTGACGCTTGATTGGATCGCTGAGGCGCAATCCCGCGGCGCCGGCGAGATCGTCCTCAACTGCATGGACCGCGACGGGGTCCGCCAGGGCTACGACATCGAACAGCTTCAGGCCGCCCGAAGCCGTCTGAGCATCCCGCTGATCGCCTCGGGCGGCGCGGGCTCGGCCGAGCATTTCCGCGACGTCTTCGACCAGGCGGATGTCTCCGGCGCCCTAGCCGCCAGCGTGTTCCATTCCCGCAAGCTTACCGTTCCCGACCTCAAGCAAAGGCTGGCCCGATGGCACATCCCCGTACGCCTCTGACCCCGGCCGATCTCGACCGCCTCGACTGGGACAAGAGCGCCGACGGCCTGCTGCCCGCCGTTGTGCAGGACGCCGCCACGCTCCAGGTGTTGATGCAGGCCTGGATGAACCGCGACGCGCTCGCCGAAACCCTCGAAAGCGGTGAGGCGACCTTCTGGTCGCGCAGCCGCCAGGCGCGATGGCGGAAGGGCGAGAGCTCGGGAAATCGACTGCGCTTGGTCGAAGTGCTCGCCGACTGCGACGCCGACAGCCTGCTGGTGAGCGTGCGACCAGCAGGCCCGACCTGTCATGAGGGCCTGACCAGCTGCTTCGGCGAGGAGAACGCGCCCGGTCTCGGCTGGCTGGCGCGTTTGGAACAGATCATCGCATCGCGCCGGGGCGGCGATGAAAGCGCCAGCTATACCGCGCGTCTGCTGGCCGAGGGACCGATGCGGATCGCCCAGAAGGTGGGTGAGGAGGGCGTCGAAGTCGCCCTTGCCGGGGTCGCCGGCGCGGATCGGCGCCTCGTCGAAGAGGCGGCTGATCTGCTTTTTCACCTCCAGGTGTTGCTGTGCGCGCGTGACATGACGTTTGAGGCCGTGACGGACGAGCTAAGGCGTCGCACGGTCCGGCCAGCCCCGTCCTGAGGGTCCGCCCATCGTGCGGGCCCGGTCCGTCGCAGAGGCTTAGAAATCCCGACACACAAGTTTCGCGTGACCGTCGAGCATCCTTCGCGGGCGCGCCTTAGCCATGCTCTCATGGCCGAGACCGCATCTCAGAGTGAAGACCCCGTCCGCGCCGCCGTCGCGCCTTCAACCGCCATAGGGTTGGTCTGTGCCGCGGATGAAGACTCCGTCGCCAGCCAGCGCGCGCGTCTTGCTGCCGCCGGCTTCGACGGCATGGCCGTGGAGGCGCCTGCTGGTGCGGCGGCGAGGCCACAGGTCGATCGCGTTCTCCTGGAACTGAGAGCGGGGCAGACCCTCTATCTGCCGGGTCTCGATACGCTGCGGCGCAATGTGCCCGACACGCTCAGGACCCTTCGAGGTCTGCTGGAGCTGGGGGTGGAGATCAGGGTCGCCGAACCGGATTCTCCCCCCGTCACTCTGGCGCCGGAACCCGTCCTGATCGAGGCGCTGACCCTGCTGTCCACCTTCTCGGCCAATCACCGCAATGCGCCGAATACGCCTGGCAGATCAGGCCGTTCGGAGACATTGAGCGAGGTTCAGGCCAAGCATGCGCGGCGTCTGTTTGACGAAGGGCAATCTCTTCGAACCATCAGCCTGATCTTCCGTGTGCCTCCCGATGTGGTGTGGCGCGCCATCGGGCGCCGTTCAGCGCTGCGCGACGAGGGCTGAAAGGTTTCAAGGCATTGTCACATGACAAAGCCTTGACGGATTCAAATCGGTCCCTGTCGCCGTTCCGACAATCCGCTGTCGTCTGCCGCCGCTAGCAAGCCCGCCGAGGTGGGCAGAGCCACGGGATCCGCAGGGGGTTCCGGTCGTCCGCCCGCGACCAGACCCATCGGTGGAGATCAAAATGACCAGCGCGTCCCGTTTCAAGTTCCTGGCCCTGGCCGGGGCCGCCATGCTGACTCTGTCGGCTTGCGGCTCGGCTGAAGTCGCGTCGCCCGGCGAAGACGGCTTCGGCGGCGGCGGCACCGGCGGCGGCACTGGCGGGGGGGGCGGCACCGGCGGCGGCGCCGCGGCTGACTGCCCGACCGGCTTCTCGAACGTGGGTGTTTTGAACAACCTGCGCGTCTGCCAACTGCCGGCCAAGGTCACAGGCAATCTGGTGGTGCCGCTTCGCGCCGGCACGGTCTATTCGCTGGGCGGCCGCACGGACGTGGGCGATGACCGGGGCGCCGATCCCAACAATCCGACCGCGGGCGCTCAGCAGGGCATCCTGACCATCGAGGCCGGCGTGCGCATCTTCGGTTCGAGCGGCGCCGACTTCCTAGTCGTCAACCGCGGCTCGCAGATCTTCGCCGAGGGCACCTCGACCAGCCCGATCGTCTTCACCAGCCGCCAGAGCATTGAAGGCGCGACGGGCGTCGACTCGATCGGCCAGTGGGGCGGCATCGTGATCCTGGGCCGCGCGCCCATCGCCGCCTGCCCGGGCGGCCTGACGCCTCCGAACATCGGCTGCACCGCCCAGGTCGAGGGCACCAACGCCTTCTACGGCGGCGCGACCCCGGCTGATAACTCGGGTCGTCTGCGCTATGTGCGGGTCCAGCACTCTGGCTTCGAGGTGCTGCCGGGCAACGAGCTGAACGGCATCACCCTGGCCGGTATCGGTTCGGGCACGACCGTCAATCACGTGCAGGTCCACAACAGCTCTGACGACGGCATCGAAATTTTCGGCGGCCGCGTGAACCTGGACCACATCGTCCTGACCGGCAACGACGATGACAGCCTGGACACCGACACGGGCTGGCAGGGTGCGGCCCAGTTCGTCCTGGTGGTCCAGCGGGCCAACGGCGGCGACCGCGCGTTCGAAATGAGCTCGGCGGGCGTCGTCGACGGCGGCGGCCAGCCGGCACTGCGCTCCCATCCGCGGATCGCCAACGCCACCATCGTCAAGCGCAGCAGCGGCAGCGACGCCATCGTGGTCAACTCGGGGTCGGACCTGACCCTGCTGAACTCGGTGGTCACTTCGCTCGGCGGCTCGGGCGCCTGCCTGGACCTCGACAGCGCCGCCACCGGCACGGCCGCGCCTGAATTCCAGTCCGTGTTCTTCTCCTGCGCTACGGCCTTCCGCGTTGATGGGGACCTCGACTCCTCGACCTTCTTCAACGCCGGGTCGAACAACAACGCCGCGGGCACATCGACCCTGACGGGCACGTTCATCAACGGCGCCAACGAGGCCGGCGTCACGACGACGAACCCGGTCCCGTACTCGGCCTTCTTCCAGAACGTCGCCTACATCGGCGCGGTCCGCGATGCGAACGACACCTGGTGGCAGGGCTGGACGTGCGGTCTGGCCGCTGGCTCGACCTGCTGATGCGACGGGAGCGGCTCCGGAGTCGGAGCCGCTCCCCCACGTCCCTGGCCGGCGGCCGGGGAGCCTGAACGCTTGACCCTTTCAGAGGCGCATTCGATGACCCGCTTTACACCCATGCTCGGCGGCCTGCTGCTCGCCACGACCGCGCTCGTCGCGCCTCACCACGCCCGCGCGGCGATGATCCAGGATACAACCCAGCCCGCCGGGGAGCCGGTGGAGGCGGCGGGGCCGACCGCTGTTGACGAGATCGTCGTCCTGGGCCGCAACATCCCGCAGCCCATGCGCGAAACCTCGGAGGTCGCGTCTTTCGTCAGCGCCGAGGAACTGGCGCGAACCGGCGACTCCAACGCCGCAGAGGCCCTGACTCGCGTGACCGGCCTGTCCATCGCACAGGGCCGCTTCATCTATGTCCGCGGTCTGGGCGAGCGCTATTCGGCCGCGCGTCTGAACGGCTCGCCGCTGCCCAGCCCCGAGCCGCTGCAGCGCGTGGTGCCGCTGGACCTGTTTCCGGCGTCCATCCTGAGCAGCGTCGCCGTCCAGAAGACCTATTCACCCAACTATCCGGGCGAATTCGGCGGCGGCATCATCGACCTGAACACGGTGAGCACGCCCGCTTCACCCTTCCTCGATCTCAGCGTCAGCATCGGCGGCAACACCGAGACCACGGGTCAGGAAGGGCTGACCTATTACGGGTCGCGTACGGACTTCACCGGCTTTGACGACGGCACGCGCGAAATGCCGCGTCAGCTGCGCGAAGCCATCGCCACCGGCAACCGCGTTGTCGCGGGCGCCAACTTCACGGCCGCGGACATTCAGGAGATCGGTTGGAGCTTCATCAACGCGCCGCTGAACCTGCTCCAGCAGTACGAGCACACGCCCGTGGACTTCGGCACCAGCGTGGCGGGCGGAAACAGCTGGCAGGCCGGGCCGGGCTATCTCGGCCTGATCGGCGTGCTGAGCTATTCCAACGAGTGGCGCACGCGCAACGGCGTCCAGGGCGAAGGCCGCATCGACGCCGGAGACCTCATCGCGACGCGCAGCTACGACTTCATGTCGACCGAGAACAATGTGGGCTGGAACGGCCTGTTCGGACTTAGCTACGAAACCGGCGATCACGTGGTCCAGTGGACCAATCTGTGGGTCCGCCGCACCAGCAAGGAGACTCGCAGCCGCGAAGGCTTCGACTTCGACGCACCTGGCAACAACCTGGTGCGCGACGACTACACTGCCTGGTACGAGCGCCAGCTGTTCGACACCCAGCTGCGAGGCGAGCACGTTTTCGGCGACTGGAATTTCGACTGGCGAGCGTCGTGGGCGCAGTCGACGCGTGATGCGCCCTACGAAAAGGCGATCCGCTATTCGATCGACGACATGGGCGTGCCGTATCACGAGGGTCAGCGGAACTCGACCTCGTTCAGCGAGCTGACGGACGAGGTGGCCTCTGCGGGCTTCGACCTCTCCTACACCTTGCCGCTGTCGGATGCGCGCGACGCCGTGTTCAGCGTCGGCGCCGAGACCTACGACAACACCCGAGAAGCCGAGCAGCGCATTTTCAGCTTCCAGGGCAGCGGACTCTCGCCCGCTTTCCAGCGCCAGCGCGTCGATTATCTGTTCGCCGACTACAATCAGGGCCCGGGCCTGCTGCAGCTGGTCGAAACGACCGGCGGCGCCGGCGCTGCGGCCTACGACGCGGACCTGACGGTTACGGCCTGGTACGGTCAGGTCGACGCCGAAATCATCCCGCTGGTGCGTACGGCCGTGGGCCTGCGTTACGAGGAAGGCGAGCAGTCGGTCACACCGCGCGATCTGTTCGGGGGCACGGCCCCCTTCGCGCCGACCCAGCTGTCCAATGACTACGTTCTCCCGGCGGCGACCCTGACCTGGAACTTCGCCGAGAACATGCAGCTGCGCCTGGGCGCGTCGAAGACCATCGGCCGGCCCCAGTTCCGCGAACTGGCGCCCCAGCAGTACCTGGACCCGGACAGCGACCGCCTGTTTATTGGCAACCCCTACCTGCGGGACAGCGAGCTGCTCAATCTGGACGCCCGCTGGGAGTGGTACTTCTCGGCTAACGAGGCCCTGACCGCCGGCGTGTTCTACAAGGACATCGACCGCCCGGTGGAAGCCGCCATCAACGACACCGGCTCGGTCACCCAGCAGACCTACATCAACGCGCCGCGCGCGGTGCTCTATGGCTTCGAAGTGGACGCCAAGCGTTACTTCGACAGCCCAATGATGGGCGACTTCTGGGACGCCAAGCGCTGGCTGGTCCAGGCGAACTACACCCTGACCCGCTCGGAGCTGCGGGTCGAGGCGGGCGACGAAGTCTTTCCGTTGTCGGGTGCGGGAATGCCTCAGCCCGCGACCAACTTCTTCAACGACGGCGACCGCCTGCAGGGCCAGTCCGAGCATCTGTTCAACCTGCAGTTCGGCTGGGAGGACGATGTGGTCAACTCGCAGGCCACCCTGCTGCTGACCTACGCCAGTGAGCGCAGCTCGGCGCGCGGCCGTCCGGGCGAACCGGACCTGATCCAGGAGCCGGGCGTGATGCTGGACTTCGCCTACCGTCGCGAGTTTGAAGCCATGGATCGCCCGTTCAAGCTGGGCTTCGAAATCCGCAACCTGCTCGGCACGGAGTTCCAGGAGTACCAGGAGCTCAACACCCGCGTGGACATCAACCGCTACGACCTGGGCCGGACCTTCTCGCTCAGCCTGTCCACCGCCTTCTGATGGCCGATGGGGGCGGGGCGTTCGCGCCCCGCCCGCCTTGTCGGCGAGCGGCGTCACAGGCTTGTCACGCCAAGGTCATGGGCCGGTGCGGGACGGGATCGTCTCGTCACACTACGAAGCCGATATGTTCCGTGTCCCGCTGATCTCCAGCGTCCAGCCAACGGCCGTCCTCAGGCGGCTCGCGGCTCGTCCGCGGGCGATCCTCGGGGCGACGGAGGCCGTGCTGGCGGTGGCGCTAGCGGGACCGGCGGCCGCGCTGATCTGGATGCTTGCGGGGGACCCCGCTCCCATGGCGGCGTCTATCCGTCCCACAGGCCCGGATGCTGCCGATGTCTCGGTTCTCGGGCGCTTCGACCCCTTCTATCGAACCGGCCGGGACGCCCCTGCGGTTGACGTCACAGCGCCGTCTGAAGGCGCTGGCGCCCAGGGCTTTCGCCTCTTCGGCGTTCGAACAGAAGGCGGGGGCCGAGGGTCCGCCATCATTGCGGGTCCGGACGGGCAGCAGCGCGCCGTGCGCACCGGCGAGGAAGCAGCGCCGGGCGTCATTCTCCAGTCCGTCACCGGCGAGAGCGCCACCCTGCGCGCGGGGGGGCGGGTGATGCTGATCGCCTTCGAGCCTTCGGTCGCCGCGGCCGCACCGAACGCGGCCCCCCAGACCAGTACGCCGTCGGCGACTGTCGCGAACGTCGCCGCTACAGCCGATCGGTCCGCACTGATGCGCCAGCTCAGCCTGACCCCGCGTCGCACCGACGGCCGCCTCAGCGGCATGACCCTCCAGGCCCGCGGCGGGGCCGCGGCCGCCCTGCGCCGGGCGGGACTGGAGCCTGGCGACGTCATCACCGCGGTGAACGGCCAGCCCGTCACCCAGGAAAGCCTGGCGGAGCTCCAGGCCGAGATGATGCGCGCGCCCCAGGCTGAACTCACCCTTGAACGCGGCGGTCAGTCCCTGACCGTCCAGCTGCCAGCGAGCCCCCAATGACCCGTCTCGCCGTCGCCCTGGTCCTGATCCTGAGTCTGCTCTCGGCCCCGCCCGCCGCCCACGCCCAGAACCAGGTGTTGAACTATCAGAACGCGGACATCCGGGCGGTGGTCCAGGACATCTCGCGCGTGACGGGGCGTACCTTCATCGTCGACCCGCGCGTCAGCGGCGCCGTCACGGTGGTGAGCGCCCAACCCCTGTCCCGCAACGAGCTGCTGTCGGTGTTCGTGCAGACCCTGCGCGCCAATGGCCTCGTGGTCACGCCGGCAGGGTCCGGCGCCTGGCGCATTTCGCCAGCCGAGGGCGCCGCCCAAATGCCCGGCTCGGCGCAGGGGTTCTCGACCCGCGTTTTCCGGCTGTCGAGCGTGGACGCCGCCGCCGCCGCCGAAATCCTGCGGCCGCTGGTCTCGCCTGAGGGTCAGGTGCTGCCGGCCCCGGAAGGCAATGCACTGGTGGTGGCCGACTATGCCGACAACCTGGCGCGCATCTCGTCGATCCTGAACCAGCTTGACGAGGATCGCGCTGATCTTCGCACCGTCAGCCTGGTCAACACCTCCGCACGCGAGATGGCCGAGACGGTGACGCGCGTGCTGGGGCTGGCCAGCGACGCCGAGGGCGGCTCGTCGCTGCTGACCGTGACGCCCGTGGCCTCCTCCAACACGGTGGTGCTGCGAGGCGCGCCGGGCCTGATCGCGCGGGCCGAGACCTTGATCCAGGATCTGGACGGACGCGCCGGGGCCAGCGGCGACATCCGGGTTATCCATCTGCAGCACGCCGACGCCGGCCAGCTGGCGGCCGTGCTGCAACAACTGGTGGGTCAACAGCCGGGTGCGGTCGAGGCCGCCGCCCGCAACGCCGGCCAGCCAGCCGTCACCCAAACCTCGAACGCGTCCCAGAGTCCGGCCGCTCCGGGCCTGGCTCTCGGCGGGCAGCCGGTTTCCATCACGCGCTATCCCGGCGCCAACGCGCTGATCATCGCCGCCAGTCCCGAAACCCAGCGTGTGCTCGCCGAGGTGGTGCGCCAGCTGGATACCCGCCGCCAGCAGGTGCTGGTCGAAGCCATCGTCGTGGAGGTGTCGGACACGGCGGCGCGCCAACTGGGCCTGCAGTACATGATCGGCGGCGGCGAGAACGGCACGGTTCCGTTCACCGCGACCAACTACTCGAACATGGCGCCGAACCTGCTCAGCCTGGCCGCGCCCCTGATCGCCGACGACGACCTGGATGAGGATTCGGCTTTGCTGAATACCTTGCGCCAGAACGCGTTGCGCAGTCTGCAAAGCGCCACCGGGGTGACGCTGGGCGTGGGCGGGCAGAACAGCAACGGCGTGCTCTTCGGCGCCATACTGAACGCGGTGCGCGAGGATACGGCCTCGAACATCCTGTCGACCCCGTCGGTTATGGCGCTGGACAACCAACAGGCCCGCTTCCTGGGCGGCCAGGAGGTGCCGGTCTCGACGGGCGAGGTGCTCGGCGACTCCAACTCCAATCCCTTCCGCACGATTGAGCGCCGCAACGTCGGCGTCCAGCTCGAGGTGACGCCCCAGATCAACGCCGGAGGAGGGGTCACCCTGGCCCTGCGCGTCGAGGTGTCGTCGGTCGCAGGGCCGATCAGCGAGGACTATCAGGAACTGATTTTCAACAAGCGCGAGGTGGCCACCACGGTCCTTGCCGACGACGGCGACATCATCGTGCTGGGCGGCCTGCTGGATCAGAACGAACGCGTTTCGACGCAAGGTATTCCGGGGCTGTCGAACATTCCCGGCGTGGGGGCCCTTTTCCGCAGCAACGGCCGATCGAACCAGCGCACCAACCTGATGGTGTTCCTGCGCCCGACGATCATCAGCGACGCGGGTCAGGCCCAGGCCGTGACGGCGCGCCCATTCGAGCTCATGACCGGCGCCCAGCGCGCCGCTGATCCGCAAGGCCAGAGCAGCCTTGAGCGTCTGGTGCGCGAGGCGCTTCAGGCCCAGCCGCCGCGAGCGCCCTGATGCAAGCCGCGCCCCGCATCGCCTATGGCTTCGCCAAGAGCCGCGGCGTCGTCCTGCTGGACTGGGCCGAACCGGCCCGCGTGGGATTGCGCGAAGGCGCCGACGCCTCGGCGTTGCTTGAGGTTCGTCGGGCCCTGGGCCGCGCCCTGAAGGTGGAGCCGCTGGCGCCGGCGGCCTTCGACCGACGGCTCTCCGAGGTCTATGCGGACGGCGGCCTTTCCGACGCGCCGCTCGAGGGCCTGGACGACAGGTTCGGCCTGACGGACGAGATGCCGGCGGTGGACGACCTATTGGACGCCCAGGATGACGCGCCCATCATCCGCCTGATCAACGGCCTCATGGCCGAAGCGGTCCGGTCCGGCGCCTCGGACATTCATATCGAACCCTATGAAACGCGGCTGGTGGTGCGCATGCGCATCGACGGCGTGCTGCGCGAGACGCTGACCCTGCCCGCGCGCCTCGCGCCTCTGGTGGTGTCACGGGTCAAGGTCATGGCCCGGTTGGACATCGCCGAACGCCGCAAGCCTCAGGATGGGCGCATCGCCGTGGCCCTGGGCGGCAAGACCGTGGACGTGCGCGTCTCGACCCTGCCTTCGCGCGCCGGCGAGCGGGTGGTCATGCGCGTGCTCGACAAGGCGCAGGCCGATCTTTCCCTGGATGAGCTGGGTATGGGACCCGAGACCCTGGCGCACATCCGCCGGGCGCTGGATGAACCCAATGGCGTCATCCTGGTCACCGGGCCAACCGGTTCGGGCAAGACCACGACTCTCTACGCAGCCCTGGCGCGCCTTAACGACGGGCGGCGCAATATCCTGACCATCGAGGACCCGGTGGAGTACGCCGTCGACGGCGTCGGACAGACCCAGGTCAACGCCAAGGTCGGCATGACCTTCGCCGCGGGCCTGCGCGCCATCCTTCGCCAGGATCCAGACGTGGTCATGGTGGGTGAAATTCGGGACGTGGAGACGGCTCAGATCGCGGTTCAGGCCGCTCTGACCGGCCATCTGGTCCTGTCGACCGTTCACACCAACGACGCCGCCGGCGCCGTGACTCGCCTTCGGGACATGGGGGTCGAACCGTTCCTGCTGGCTTCGACGCTGAGGTTGATCCTCGCTCAGAGGCTGGTGCGCCGCCTGTGCCCTGAGTGCGTCCGCACCGCGCCCGCCACGCCTGCAGAAGCGAAGCTGCTGGGCCTGCGCAAGGGCTTCCCAATCGGCCATGCGGCTGGCTGCGGCGTCTGCCGCAACACGGGCTATCAGGGGCGGATCGGCCTCTATGAGGCGGTCTATGTGGACGAGGCCGTGCGCGGCCTGATCGCCTCGGGCGCCGATGAAGGCGAGATCGTCAAGGCGGCCCTGACGCCGATAGGCGGGCTGAGCGAGGCCGGGCGAGCCGCAGTCGCCGAGGGGCTGACCACGGTCGAGGAGGCGCTGCGCGTCACCCGCCGCGGCGCCCAGGACGATGACCATGGCGAGCTTTGACTACATCGCCGTAGACGCCGCAGGGCGGACGCGGGCCGGCGCCTTGACGGCCGCGAACGAAGCCGAGGCCCGAGCCCTGCTGGCCCGGCGGCGGCTGGCCGCGATGCGGGTGACGCCCGCCTCGAAGGCCGCGCCCAAGGCCAAGCGCGCAGGAGCGATTGGAGGGCGTGACCTGGCGCTGGTCACACGCCAATTGGCCACCCTGATCGCCGTGGCGCCGCTCGAGGAGTCCCTGCGCACCCTTGCCGCCCAGGCCGAGAAGCCCAAGCTGCGTCAGGTGCTGGAGCAGACCCACGCCGGCGTCCTGGAGGGTCGCAGGCTGGCCGACGCCATGGGCCGCACGGGTCGGGCCTGGCCGACGCTCTACCGCGCCATGGTGGCGGCCGGCGAAAGCTCGGGCGCGCTGCCGATGATCCTGGAGCGCCTGGCCGATCTCCTGGAGACCGAGCAGCAGGTGAAGGCCAAGGTGCTGACGGCTCTGGTCTATCCCATCGCCCTGACCGTGGTGGCGCTGGTGGTGGTGGCCGCCCTGATGATCTTCGTCGTGCCCAAGGTGGTCGACCAGTTCGAAAGCATGGGCCAGGCCCTGCCGCTGCTGACGCGGCTGGTCATCGGCGCCTCGGACCTGATGCGTCACTGGGGCTGGCTGATCGCCCTGACGCTGTTGGGGGCAGGGGCTCTCTTCGCCCATTGGCTCAGGAAGGCCGAGAACCGGCTGAGGTTTGACCGCTGGGTGCTGAGGCTGCCCGTCGTGGGCCGGCTGATCCGCGACCTTCATGCCGCCCGTCTGGCGCGGACCCTGGCCACCATGCTGGCGTCCGGTTTGCCTGTGGTTGAGGGCCTGACCGCCGTGTCCCCCACGGTGCGCAACGCCGTCTTGCGTCAGGCCACGGAACAGATGGCCGCCGCGATCCGCGAAGGCGGCGGCCTGTCGTCAGCCATGCGCCGCGCCGGCGTCTTTCCGCCCCTGCTGGTGCACATGACAGCCAGCGGTGAATCCTCCGGTCGCCTGGAGCCCATGCTCGAACGATCAGCCGACTACCTCGATCGGGAATTCAATGCCTTCACGGCGGCGGCTCTCAGCCTGTTGGAGCCCATCATCATCGTCGTCATGGGCGGCGTCGTCGCCGTGATCGTGCTGTCGATCCTGCTGCCGATTCTCCAGATCAACACCCTGGCCGTCGGCTAGGAAGGATGTCCGCCATGTCCCGCAAGACCGCCGCCCGCCGCCGCCTGCATCGCCGCCGCCGCCAGGGCTTCAGCCTCGTCGAACTGATGGTCGTCATTGTCATTATCGGGCTTCTAGCCACGATCGTGATGCTCAATGTCCTCCCCAGCCAGGACCGAGCGCGGATCGAGAAGGCCCGGGCGGACGTCGCCGTCCTGGAGCAGGCGGTCGAGGTTTATCGCCTGGATAATATGGACTTCCCCCCGAACCTTCAGGCGCTGGTGGAGGCGCCGGCGAACCTCAACCGGCCTGACCGCTATCGCAGCGGCGGGTACGTGCGTCGCCTGCCGGAAGACCCCTGGGGCAACGCCTATCAGTACCGGCGTCCCGGCGAGCGTGGGGCCTTCGACATCTGGTCCATGGGCGCGGACGGCGAGACCGGCGGAGAGGGCGATGACGCCGATATCGGCAACTGGTCCTGATAAGGACCGAGGCGGCTACAGTCTGGTCGAGCTGATGGTCGTCACCGCGATTATCGGCCTGTTGGGGGCTGTCGTCGTCCTGAACGCGCCCGATCCGCAGGGCCGGTTGCCGGACGCCGCCGACGCTTTTGCGGCTCGACTGGTCCGTGCGCGCGAGGAATCGATCCTGTCCGGCCGGACGATCGAGGTGCAGGTGACGCAGGCCGGCTATGCCTTCGCCGCACTGAACGGGGAGGGGCGCGCCCCGCTGGCGAACCGCGCCTTCGCCGACCGCGCCTGGCCCGATCGGGTAGCCCCCTCTGAAGAGGCGCGGATCATTCGCTTCGACCCGACCGGCCTCGTGACGCCGGCGGAGGTGGTGCTTGTCCGAGGGGGCAGCCAAGCGCGGGTCAGCGTCTCCGATGCCGGTGAGGTGGCCGTCCATGCCGGCTGATCGCCAAGGCTTCTCCCTTATCGAACTGCTGGTGGCGCTGGCGGTGTTCAGCCTGGCCGTGGTCGCTTTGTTGAACCTCACAGGCGAAAGCGCCCGCACCGCCGCAGAGCTGGAGACGCGGGCCCTGGCCTCGGTGGTGGCCGAGAACCGCGCCGTCGAGGCGGTCACCGGCCTGGCGCCGCTGGTGCTAGGTCAGGAGGAGGGAGTGGAGCAGGCGGCCGGCCGTGCCTGGCGATGGACGCGCATCACGAGCGGCACGCCCGAACCCGGCCTCTACCGCGTCGACATCCGTGTGCAGGCGCAAGGCCGCCCTGGTTCGGCGGCCGAGGTCAAGGTCTTCCGGAGCGCCTCGGCATGAGGTCCGGCTTCACCCTGGTCGAGATGCTCGTGGCGCTGGCCATCTTCGCCCTGATCGCCGCGGCCGGCGTGTCGGTGCTGGGGTATGCCGCCGCCAGCCGTGCGGCTGTGCGCGAGCGCTCCGATGAGGTGGCCGAGCTCCAGCGGCTGCGCGGCCTGCTGAGCGCCGATCTGTCCCAGGCGGCGCCGCGGCGCACGCGAGGGCCGGATGGCGCTCCAGCTCGTCGTGTCTTCGAAGGCGGAGAGCCGGGCGGCCCCCTGATGCGCTTCGTCCGCGCTGGGTGGGACAATCCGTTGGGCGAGCCGCGCGCGTCTCTGCAGACCGTCGAGTATCGCCTGGTGGGGGGGCGGCTTGAGCGTTGCGCCCGTCCGGCTCTGGACGGCGCCGTCTGCGGCTCAGCCCAGGTGCTGGCGCGGGGCGTGCGGCGCGCCCAGGTGGGCTTCCTCTATCGCGGCCAATGGCTGGACAACTTCGCCGGCGCGCCGACCGAAGCCCTGCCCGAAGCCGTGCGCCTGGACCTCGAAACGGACCGGTTGGGCGGTGTCCAACAGCTGTTTCTGGCGCCGGGGAGCGCGTCATGAGCGCGCCCATGCGTGATGATGAACGGGGGGCCGCCCTGCTGACGGTGCTCCTGCTGGTGGCCGTGATTTCCGCGCTGGCCGTGGCCGTTCTGGACGATATGCGTTTCGGCATTCGCCGCGCCGCCAATGTGCGCGATCAGGGTCAAGCGAGGTGGCTGGCGCTGGGGGCGGAGGCCATGGCGCGCGGGCGGCTGGAGCGCCTGATCCAGGGGTCGCCGGACCTTACGCCGCTTGAGGCCTGGAGTGGCCGATCCCTTACGCTTCCTGGCGACGATGGGGCCCTGATCAAGGTGTCGGCGGCGGACGCGGGCGATTGCTTCAACCTCAACAGCGTCGTTCAGGGCAGGGGGGAATATCTGATCCGCAGAGACGAGGGCGTGGCCCAGTTCATCGCCCTTGCTGAAGCCGTGGACATCCCCCGAGCCCGGGCTGAGATGCTCGCGGCGGCCCTGGTGGACTGGATCGACCAGGACTCGTTCCCGTCGCCGCGCGGAGCCGAGGACGGCGCCTACGCCGCTGGCGCGCCGGCCTATCGAACGGGCAATACCCTGCTGGCCGACTCAAGCGAAGTGCGGGCCATACGCGGCTTCGATGCGCCCACATGGCGGGCGCTGCAGCCCTATGTCTGCGTCCTGCCCAGCAGCGACCTCTCCCCCATCAATCCGAACGCCTTGACGCGCGAGGACGCCCTGTTGCTGAGCGTGATCACCGACGGCCAGCTCAGCCCCGATCGCGCCGCCGCCCTCATCCGCGCACGGCCCGGCGGCGGCTGGACGTCTCTCGAGGCCTTTTGGGGCCAGCCCGCGTTGGCCCAGATCACGCCCCCGCCCGAGGCGCTGGAACAGGTGCGGCTGACCACGCACCACGCCCGCCTGCGCGTCCAGGTTCGGTACCAGGGCGCCGAAATCGTTCTGAACTCCCTGTTTGAAGCCGCCGGAGGCAGGGTCCGCCTGGTCGGCCGCCGCTGGAGCGCCGCATGAGCCACGTTCAAGTCCTTATCCTGCCCCTGGACCCGGGAGAGCCTCCGCTCAGCTGGGTTTTCGATGACGCGGCCGTGCCGGGCCGCGAGCAGCCCGTGGCTACGGTCGTCGGCGTACCCGGGGTTGATGTGACCGCAACCTGGTTGGACCTGCCGGCAGGCTCTTCGGCGCAGCGAAGGACGGCGGCGCGGCTCATGGTGGGGCAGGGCGGCGTGCTGGAGAAGGAGACCCTCGTCACCACGCTTGGCCCCCAGCGCGAGGACGGCCTCACCCTAGTGCTCATTTACTCGAGCGAGGCCCAGGTCCGCTGGCGCGAGCGCCTCGAAGTCCTGGGCGTGACCGCGGACCTGTTGACGCCCGACTACCTGCTTCTGCCTGAGCCGACTGATGATGCGGTCTCGCTTGCGGAGTTGCCCGACCGTCTGGTGATCCGGGGGCGCGACCTGGCCGCCGCGGTCGAGCCGGACACCGCCGAACTCCTCCTCGCTGGGCGTGAGCGGCATCGCCTGGACGAGCCGGGTCAACTGGCCATGGCCATCCGGCAGGCTTTGTCCCAACTGATTGATCTTTCGCCGCCCGCGCGCCCGGAGGCTCTGGGGTGGCGCGACCTGCGTCTCGCGGCTGCGCTGCTGATTGCGCTGATGCTCAGCCCGATGGTGCTGGCATTGGCCGGCGCCTGGCGCGACGAGGCCGCGGCGAGGCGGGCGGAGGACCAAGCTCGCGCCGCCGCCGAGCGTGTGTTGGGCGAGGAAGCCGTCGGGGATGATCCCGCGGGCGCGCTTCGCGCGGCGCGCCTGGATCTGGAGCGCAGCGGAGGCTTTTCGCGCCTGGCCGCCGGCCTCTTTTCGGCTATCGAGACGGTCGAAGGCGCCGCCCTGGAGGGCCTGATCTACGGGCAGGACGGGACCTTGCGCGCAACCATCGCCTACCGCGACTACGAGGATGTGCAGGCCCTCGTCGCGGCCGCACAGGGGCAGAACCTTGTGCTTGAGGAACTCAACGCGCTGGATGAACGCGGCGTGCGCATCGGCGACTTCACGGCGAGGCCGATGTGATGGGCGCGATGGTGAGGTGGTTCAGCGGGCGATCGCCGCGCGAACAGGCGCTGCTGGGACTGCTGGGGGCGCTGCTTGCCGGAACGGTGGGCTGGTACGGCGTCGCCAATCCGCTGCTGAACTGGCGTCAGGCCGCAGCCGAACGGCGCGCGCAAGCCGAACTGGCGGCTGTTCAGGCTATCCAGGACGCGATCCTTGTGGCCGGCGCCCGCACAGGAAGGGCCGCGATCGCCCCTGACGCCTTGCCCGCCCTGCTGACCGCTACGGCGGCTGAAGCGGGTGTGACGGTGACGCGAGAGCAGCCCGAGGGCGGCGGCGCCCATACCGTCTGGCTGGAGGGGGCGCGCCCGGCGGCCGTGTTCGGCTGGCTGGCCGAGGTTGAGCGTCGCGGCGGCGTGGTCCGCGACGCGACCGCTTTGAAGTCAGGCGGCGGCGCCCTGGACGTGCAGGCGACGCTGGAGCCCGGTCAATGAGCCGTCTTCGTTTGGCGGTCGTTTTCGCCGCCGCGCTGGCGGTGTGGCTGGCAGCCACCTTGCCGCTGTCCCATGTCGTGCGAGCCGCCCAACCGGAGCGTTTCGGCCTGAGCGTGGAGCGGATCAGCGGTTCAATCTGGTCGGGTCGGCTACACGAGGCGCGCCTGCTCGGCGCGCCGCTGGGCGACCTGAACGCATCAGCCAGCCCGTGGGCCCTGCTGACCGGCAAGGCTCGGCTCAAGCTCGAAGGCGAGCGGGGCGGTTCGGCCGTTCTGGAAACGAACGGAGACAGCGTGGCCGTCCATGACCTGGATGGGGCGATTCCTGCCGGCCTTTTGGGTCTGCCGCCCGGCCTCCGCGGCGCGCTGGACGTCAGAGACGGAGCCGCGGTCTTCCGCGGCGGCGCCTGTGTCTCAGCCGCCGGGCGGGTTCGGCTGGATGCTCTGACCCGGATCGCGGGCTTTTCAGGACCGATGCTTGAGGGGCCCATTTCATGTCAGGCTGGGCGCCTGTCTGTGGATATGCGCGGTCGGACCGAGCAGGCCGAGGTGCGGGTCAACGCCAGCCTGGACGCGGAAGGCGCTCGCCAGTCGGCGATCCAGGTGCGCACTGCCGATTCCCTCGTTCAGACGGCCCTGGCGGCCCACGGCTTCCAGATCACGCCGGGCGGCGCCGTCCTGACGGTGACCGTCAGGTGAGTCCGCTGCTCGAGGGCGGCTGGGTTCAGGCAGCGTGGCAAGGCGGGCTTGGCCTCGTGGTCGGCAGCTTCCTCGCCTTGGCTTCGGTGCGCCTTCCGGCGGGAGAGCCCATCGTTCTGGCCCGCTCGCGCTGCCGGTCCTGCGCCAAGGCGCTGGGGCCCCATGAGCTTGTTCCGGTTCTCAGCTGGATGATCCAGCGGGGTCGATGCCGGACTTGCGCCGCGCCGATCGGATGGCGGTATCCCGTGATGGAGCTGTCGTGCGCGGGACTCGCCGCCTGGGCGGCCCTGGCTACGCCGGGACTGCCGGGTGCGCTGGGCGCCCTTTTCGCCTGGCAGCTCCTGTTGATCGCGGCCATCGATGCGGAGCACTACTGGCTGCCGGATCGCCTGACCTTGCCGCTGGCGATCACGGGTCTTTTGGCGGCGGCGCTTTTCGAGGCTCATCAGGCCCTGGACCGTGTCGTCGGCGCGGCGGCGGGGTTTCTGGCGCTGGCGGGTCTCGCCTGGGGCTACCGGCGCCTGCGCGGCCGCGAGGGCTTGGGCGGGGGCGACCCCCGTCTGCTGGCCGGGATCGGCGCATGGGTGGGGTGGCAGGGATTGCCCCTGACTCTGCTGCTCGCCAGCCTCGCGGGCCTGTCCCTGGTTCTGGCGGCGCGGCTTTGGGGCCGCCCGATGGCGGGTGACGACCGTCTGCCTTTCGGCGCGTTCCTGGCCCTGGGTGCGTGGTTGAGCTGGCTCCACGCGACCGGCTGAGACGGTGACTGGCCCCGGATCGGGCTCAGTCTTTCAGCGTCCGCAGGTAGGCGATGATATCGGTGATGTCTTCGGGCTCCATCTCAAAGGCGGGCATGGGACCGTCGTGGGCGACGATGATCCCTTCGGCCAGCGCCTCTTCGAGGTTGTCCACCGGGTAGCGGTTAGGAATTTCGCGCAGGGGCGGAGCGTCGGCCAGGGGGCTGGGGCCCTCACGTCCAACGGCGTGACAGGCGCCGCAGCGCTCCCTCACGAGGGTCTCGCCATGCAGGGCCGAGACTGTCATGTCGACAGGAGGACCGGCGACGCCGGGGCGCGGCTGAACTTCCATCAGCGACAACAACATCATCAACAGAAGCATGATCCGTTCCTCCGCTCAGGCGGCCAGCTGGCGCAGGGCCATGGGGTCGCAGATGCGCAACTGGCGCAGGGTGTTCAGTCGGATGACCTTGTGCGCCTGCAGCTGGGAGATCATGCGCGAGACCGTCTCGATCGTCAGGCCCAGATAGTCCGCCAGGTCCTGACGGCTCATGGGCAGCTCGACCGTCTCGGCGTCCCCTCGCTCCGCGAACTGCGCCAGAGCCGCAGCCACCCGCTCGATGGCGCTCTTGCGCCCGATCTGGATGAGGTGCCGTTGCATGCGCTGCAGCCGGGCTGCGCCGGCGTGGAACAGTATCTGAGCAACGGCGGCGTTCGTCGTCGCCGCCGCCTCGACCTGGCTGCGTCGCAGGACCAGAATCTCGCAGCGCTCCAGCGCCTCGGCCGTGAAGGCGTGCGCTCCGTCGTCCTCCAGTCCGATGAGATCGCCGGCGAAGAAGAAGTCGCCGATCTGACGCCGTCCGTCTTCAGTCAGACGGATCGTGCGCACCGAGCCGCTCACCAGCCGATAGAGGCAGCTCGCCGCTTGGTCCTGAAGGAAAATCTCCGATCCGGCGGAGACGGTTTTCACCTCGCCCAGGGCGACCAGGGGATCATCATGTACGAGTGTCAGTTGCGGCGCGGCGGTCATGGGAAGCCCCTCTAGGAACGCTGCGACAGTGGCTCCACGGCCCGCTTTCCGACATTCGGTCCGTGCGCGTAAGGTGAGTTACGTATCGTCGCTGAGTCCTCCGCCCTTGAACCTGCTTTCCACATCGGGCCGTCGCTGGTTGGCCATTCTGGCCCTCATCGCGGCGCCTATCGCCGCCGCGCCGCTGGCGCGCCTGCTGATGCACGCGGGCGGAGGGCCCGGCGTGATCTTCATGGCGCTGCTGCCGATCGTGCTGGGGGCGGCGCTGGTGGGCGGCTCCAGAGCAGCCGTGGGCGCAACGCTGACGGCGGTCGCTTCCCTGCTGGTGATGAGCAGGATGGCTGGAGAGCCGCTGTCATGGGCTGCGGCGGCGGTCTTCACCGTCTTGGGAGTCACAGCGGGGTTCGCAGGGGACTATCTGCATCGACTGTCCCGGCGCGCGAGCGACGCCAACCGCGAACTGCGCCTGCGCGAGGCCCATCTGGAGTCGATCCTGGCCACTGTGCCCGACGCAATGGTGGTCATCGATGAGGATGGATTGATCCGCTCCTTCAGCCAGGCCGCCGAACGCCTGTTCGGCTACCCGGCAGCCGAAGTTTATGGCCGCAACGTCAGCCTGCTCATGCCGGAGCCCTATCGCCAGCAGCACGACGGCTATCTGGAAAGATACCGGCGGACGGGCGAGCGGCGCATCATCGGCATCGGGCGCGTGGTGACGGGCGAGCGTAGTGACGGCTCGACCTTCCCCATGGAGCTTGCGGTCGGCGAGGTGGAGAGTCCCGAGGGGCGCCTGTTCACGGGTTTCGTGCGGGACCTGTCCGAGCGCCAGCAGACCGAGGCGCGTCTGCACGAGATGCAGGACGAGCTGGTTCACGTTTCGCGGCTGACGGCCCTGGGCGAGATGGCGTCGGCTCTCGCGCACGAACTGAACCAGCCCCTGACGGCGATCGGTAACTACCTCAATGGTCTTCGACGGACGATGGAGAGGGACCGCGCGCTGACCTGCGAGAAGGCCGCGCCCATACTCCTCAAGGCGGCGGACCAGGCGCAACGCGCAGGCGAGATCATCCGCCGCCTGCGCAACTTCGTCGCCAAGGGGGAGGCCGACAAGCGTCTCGAAAGTCTGTCCAAGCTGGTCGAGGAGGCCGTCGCCCTGGCCTTCGTGGGCGGCAAGGAACTGGGCGTGCGATTGCAGGTACGCCTCGATCCCCGCCGCGACAGGGTGCTTGTCGATAAGGTTCAGATTCAGCAGGTGCTTCTGAATCTGATCCGCAACGCCATGGAGGCCATGGCCGAGAGCGATCGCCGAGAGCTGCAGATCTATTCGCAGGCGGCGGGGCGCGGCTGGGTGCGCCTTGTCGTGGCGGATACGGGGCCAGGCCTGGCCCCGGACGTGCTGGAGCAGCTGTTTCAACCCTTCCTCACGACGAAGGCCCACGGGCTCGGCGTCGGGCTGTCCATATGCCGAACGATCATTGAGGCCCATGGCGGACGGATCGAGGCGCGCAACGCGGCGGGCGGCGGCGCGCGCTTTGAGTTGACCTTGCCTCTGCTAGAGAAGGATGAGGAGGAGGACGAATGATCCGCAATCCGGTGATCCACATCGTCGACGATGACGAAGGTGTGCGCGACTCCCTGACCTTCCTCCTGGAGTCTGCGGGTCATGAGGTCGTCGCCTTCGCATCCCCCCTCGAAGCCTTGCAGGCGAAGGACGGACCCGCCTGTGTGATCACCGACGTGCGGATGCCCGAAATGAACGGGCTGGAACTGGTCGAGCAACTGCGTTCGAAGGATCCCGGTCTTTGCATCATCGTCATCACCGGGCACGCCGATATCGCCATGGCGGTCGAGGCCATGAAGAAGGGCGCGATGGATTTTCTCGAGAAACCCTTCGATGACACGGCCTTGCTGAGGGCGGTGGATCAGGCCCTCAGCGTCAAGACCGATGGCTCCCCAGCGGCCGACCCGGAGGCGGCCCGCCGCGTCGCCAGCTTGTCGATGCGCGAGCGCCAGGTGCTGGAGGGCCTCATGAACGGCCAGTCGAACAAGGAGATCGCGCGCGACTATGATCTCAGCCCGCGCACGGTGGAGATTTATCGCGCCAAGGTCATGGCGAAGATGAGCGCCGAGACTTACGCCGATCTTATCCGTATGGGCCTGAAGGCGGGCGTCTCGCCCGTTTGACCTGGGTCAAAGCGCTGGGCGACGGCGCTTGCGAAGCTGGGGCTGAGACAACTCGCCCTTGAGCGCACCATGGCCCGAATTCTCATCATCAATGGTCACCCTGACCCCTCGGCCGAACGGCTGGTCGCGGCGTTGGCGGGCGCCTACGCTTCAGGGGCTCGCGAGGCCGGACACGAGGTCCGCGAGATCACCCTGGGTGAGCTGGACTTTCCCGTGCTGCGGTCGGCAGAGGCGTTCAATGATCAACCGCCGCCGCCCGTCATCGCGGCGGTGCAACGCGACATCAAATGGGCGCAGCACATGGTGGTGGTCTTTCCCCTGTGGCTGGGCGGATTGCCGGCCATGACCAAGGGCTTCTTCGAGCAGGCGTTTCGGCCCCAGTTCACCATGCGCTGGCGCAAGAACCAGTTCCCCCAGGGCCTGCTTGGCGGACTCACCTGCCGGCTGGTCGTCACCATGGGGATGCCGGCCCTGGCGTTCCAAATGCTGTTCGGCGCCCATGGCGTGAAGTCCTTCCAGCGCAGCGTGCTGGGGCTGGCCGGGATCAAGACCACGGGCCGAACTCTGATCGGCGGCGCCGGCGAGGGGTTTGAAGCGGAACCCTGGCTGCGGCGGCTGCACGCCCTGGGACGCGCCGGACGCTGATCTACGTCAGACGACGCGAGCGTGGCGGCCCGGTGAGGTCTCCAGCTTTGGATCAAAGGCCGCGCATACGGCGCGGACAAACGGGCGGCCTCTGTCGGTGACCGTCACGAGATCGCCGCGCCGCGTCACCAGGCCGTCGCTTTCGAACTCGGACAGATTGGGCGCGGAGGCGTTGGCGGGATAGGGGCGGCCGTGTTTGGCGTAGACCGCGCCCAGGTCCACGGCGAACTCGCACATCAGCCGCTCGATGATATCGGCCAGGAGAGCGTCCTCGTCCGACAGCGCCACGCCTCGGGCGGTCGCCAGGCGTCGCGACTGAATGGCGGCGCGCCAATCCCGCTCCAGGGTCGCATTCTGCGCATAACCGTCCGGCGTGCGGCTTATCGACGAGGCTCCCAGCCCGACCAGAGTCTCCGCCAAGTCGGTCGTATAGCCCTGGAAGTTACGGCGAAGGCGGCCGCTGTGATGCGCGATGGCCATGCCGTCATGGGGCAGCGCGAAGTGGTCCAGCCCGATGGCTTCGTAGCCGGCTTCGATCAGGAAGGCCTCGGCGGCGCGGCTCTGAGCGAAGCGCGCCCTCGGGCCGGGCAGGTGTGCGTCCTTGATGAGTTTCTGGTGCGGCTTCATCCACGGCACGTGGGCGTAGCCGAACAGCGCGATGCGTTCGGGCCGCAGCGTGGCCACCTGCGTCAAGGTGGCCAGAACCTGGTCCACGCCTTGAAGCGGCAGGCCATACATCACATCAAGGTTGAGTGAGGTTACACCCGCCTGGCGCAATGCCTTTGCCGCGGCGGCGATGCTCTCGAAGGACTCCGGACGGTTCACGGCCGCCTGCACGTCGGGAGACAGGTCCTGGACGCCCAGACTGGCGCGGGTGAGGCCCAACTCGCCCGCCGCCGCAATCCACTCAGGCGTCAACACCTCCGGGTCCAACTCGGCGGCGAACTCGGTCAGACTGGTCATATCGAACCGCTGGCGAAGGCCCGCGATAAGCCCATCCAGCTCGTTGGGAGTCAGCATGTTGGGCGTCCCACCGCCCAGATGCAGGGTTTCGACCCTCAACGGGCCCCCTGCAGCGTCGACAACGAGATCGGCCTCCGCGAGCAACAGATCGAGGTAGCTTGAGATCACCTCACGCCGATTCACTGCCCGCGTGTTGCAGCCGCAGTACCAGCAAAGCCGCTTGCAGAAGGGCAGATGGACATAGAGGGAAACGGGCTGATCCCCCCGTGTCCTCGCCAGCCATGCGCTCCATTCGGCCGGCCCCACGGCGGCGCTGAACTGAGCCGCCGTGGGATAGCTGGTATAACGCGGGGCGTTGACGTCGTAGCGGCGGACCAGCGCCTCGTCGATCGCGGACAGGGCCATCGGCTCAGGCTGGATCGTCCGAGCCGTCGTCGCCCTCGTCGGCCAGTTGGAACTCATGCCAGAGGCCGTTGAGGACACCGAACCCGACCGCCAAGCCCAGGCCGAGGATCCAGGTAAAGTACCACATGGTCGATAGCTCCTTCGGGCTCAGTAGAGATCAGGGTTGGTGTTGAGCGCCTGGGTCGTCGAGCGACCCCACAGCACCTTGTAGACCCAGGCCGTGTAGGCCAGGACGATCGGTAGGAAGACCACCGTGACCACCAGCATGATGAACAGGGTCATGTGGCTGGAAGAAGCGTTCCAGACCGTTAGGCTGGACTGGGGGCTGATCGAGCTGGGCAGGATGAAGGGGAACATGGAGAGCCCCACCGTGGAGATGATGCCCAGAGCCGAGACCGACGACCCGGCCAGGGTCATGGGTTCGTTCCGCAGCTGCAGCCCGATCATGGCGATCATGGCGCCGAAAAAGCCAAAGGTCGGGGCCAGCATCATCCACGGATAGCGGCCGTAGTTGTCCAGCCAGGCGCCCGGCGCGGCTTCGACCGTGGTGCGCAGGGGGTTCGACGGCCCGGCCGTGTCGAGCACGCCCGTGATGCGGAAGCCCAGGTCTCCATAGGCGACGAACAGGCCGCCGATGGCGAAGAGCGCCAAGCCCAGGAAGCCGGCGACCAGGCCGATTGTCCGGGCTCGGTCCTGGATGGGGCCCCGCTCGGCCTTGACGCCGAGCCAGGCAGCGCCGTGCAGCACCAGCATGCAGACCGAGAGCAGACCGCACACCAGGGTGAAGGGCGTGAACAGGCCGAGCAGGCTGCCGTGGTAGGTCGAGCGAAGCGTGTCATCCAGCTGGAATGGGGCGCCCGAAAGGACGTTGCCCACCGCCACGCCGAACACCAGCGCCGGAACGAAGCCGCCCACGAAGAGCGCCCAGTCCCAGGCTGAACGCCAGCGCGCGTCGGGCCGCTTCGACCGATACTTGAAGGCCACCGGCCTCAGGATCAGCGCGGCCAACACCAGAAACATCGCCAGGTAGAAGCCGGAGAAGCTTACCGCGTAAACGAAAGGCCAAGCGGCGAAGATCGCGCCGCCGCCCAGGATGAACCACACCTGGTTCCCTTCCCAGGTGGCCCCCACGGTGTTGATGACCATGCGCCGCTCAGCGTCCGTCTTGGCGACGAAGGGAAGCAGGGCGCCGACGCCCAGGTCGAAGCCGTCGGTGAGGGCGAAGCCGATCAGCAGCACCCCCATGAGCGCCCACCAGATGAGGCGCAGGGTCGCGAAGTCGAGAGGCAGTTCCATCTCTTGGGTTCCTTAGGGCTTAGGCGACGGCCGGGGCGGCGCTAGGGGGATTTTCGGCGGAACCTTCAAGGAGGGGGTCCAGCGTCTCGTGCTGGGCGAAGGGACCCTTCTTGATGGCTCGCAGGATCAGACCGACCTCGACCACCGCCAGCACTCCGTAGAAGAGGGTGAAGCCGATGATGGTGATCCACAGCTGCGGCACGGTCAGGCTGGAGGCGCCCAGGAACGTGGGCAGCACGCCCTCCACGGCCCAGGGCTGGCGCCCGACTTCAGCCAGCAGCCAGCCGAACTCGATTGCGATCCAGGGCAGGGGAATGGCCACCACGGCCAGCCAGAGAAACCATTTGGTTTCGTGCCGGCGCAGCGTGCACAGCAGGAAGGCGGTGGCGAAAAGGGCGATCATCAGGAAGCCGATTCCGGCCATGATGCGGAAGGTCCAGAACATGAGGGGGACATTGGGCACCGTGTCCCAGGCCGCCTGCTGGATCTGACTCGGCGTGGCTTCACGCGGGTCCGCCACGTAGCGCTTCAGCAAGAGACCGTAGCCAAGGTCGTTTCGGACGGTTTCGAACTGGCCGCGGGCCACGCGATCGTCAGGGTTGGCCTTGAGCCGTTCCAGCGCGTCGTAGGCGACCACGCCGCGCTCGATCCGATCCTCGGCCACGGCCACCAGCTCAAGTATGCCGATGACGGGTTTGTCGATCGTCCGGGTGGCGATCAGGCCCAGCACGTAGGGAATCTTGACCTCGAAATGGGTGGTGCGGTCCGCAAGGCTCGGCAGACCAAAGGCGGTCAGGCCAGCCGGCGCCGGTTCGGTCTCCCACATGGCTTCAAGCGCGGCCAGCTTCATGCGCTGGTTGTCCGTGAGGGCGTAGCCGCTCTCGTCGCCGAGCACGACGACGGACAGGGATGACGCCAGGCCGAACGCGGCCGCGACCGTCATCGACCGCTTGGCGAACGCCTTGTGCTTGCCCCTCAGAAGGTACCAGGCCGACACGCCCAGAACCACGACCGCCGCGCAGACGTAGCCGGCGCTGACCGTGTGAACGAACTTGGCCTGGGCGACCGGGTTGAAGATCACCGCGCCGAAGTCCTGAACCTCCATGCGCATGGTGTCCGGGTTGAACACCGCCCCGACCGGGTTCTGCATCCAGCCGTTGGCGATCAGGATCCACAGCGCCGACAGGTTGGTGCCCAGGGCGGTCAGGAAGGTCACGAACAGGTGCGTGACCGGTTTCAGCTTGTCCCAGCCGAAGAACATCAGGCCCACGAAGGTGGCCTCAAGGAAGAAGGCCATGAGGCCCTCGATGGCCAGCGGCGCACCAAAAATGTCGCCGACATAATGGCTGTAGTAGCTCCAGTTCATACCGAACTGGAACTCCATCGTGATGCCGGTGGCGACGCCCAGCACGAAGTTGATGCCGAAGATCGTGCCCCAGAACTTGGTGATGGTCCGCCAGATGGGGCGACGGGTCATCACATAGATGCTCTCCATAATGACCAGCATGAAGGAGAGCCCCAGCGTCAGCGGGACGAACAGGAAGTGGTAGAGGGCTGTCAGTGCGAACTGCAGCCGGGAGAGGTCTACGACCGCGAGGTCGATCATGGGTGTCTCCAATGCCGGGACAAGGCGGATGCTGCAGCCGCTAAGGCGGCAGAGGCCGAGTCGCCTTGATCTCGATCAAAGTCTTCGCGCCGCGTCCTGACGTATGCGGGGGCATGGCCGCGACCCCCGTTGATTCTGCGTCCGAAATCGCGGTCGCCCGCGCATGGTTGAAGGCCGAGGCCGCGCCGCATCGCAGGCTGGCGTCGCGAGCGGGCATGTTGGTCGTGGCGGACGTGGTTCCCGCCGCAGTCACCGCGATCGGTCTCGCCCTGGCCGTCAGCGGCGTGGCCGCAGGGGATGCCACAAGAAGTGCGAGCGGCGCCGTCTTGGCGGGCTTCGGCTTGCTCGCCCGGGCCGTTCTGGGCCGCTGGGCCGTCGAAGCTGGCGCGCGCCTGGGCCTGGCGGCGCGCGCTGATGTCCGGGGGCGGTTGACCGAGGCTGTGCTTACGCGCGGAAGCGCCGGAGCGGACGGCGTGACCCTGGCTCTCGAAGGCGTTGACGCGCTACAGGGATGGTTCAGCCGCTACGTTCCTGCGCGCATGACGGCGGCAGTTTCGCCACTCCTGCTGATCGGCTTGGCCGCACTGGCGAGCCCTGTGGCCGCCGCGATCCTGCTGGGTACGATGATCCCCTTCATTCTCGGCATGGCGCTCGCCGGAACGGCCGCCGCGGCTCAGAGCCGTCGCCAGTTTGAAGCCATGACCCGCCTGTCAGGCGTATTCCTGGATCGTATCCGCGCCCTTCCTGACCTCGTGGCCTTCCAGGCCGAGGGCGCCACAGCCAAGGACTTGAGCCGGGCGTCCAATGATCTGTCGCGCCGAACCCAAGGCGTCCTGGCCGTCGCCTTCCTGTCGTCGGGAATACTGGAGTTCTTCTCGGCTCTCGCCGTGGCGCTGGTGGCCGTCTACTGCGGGTTCAACCTGCTGCGGTTGCTGCCTTTCCCCGTTCCGGAGCAGCTGGATCTGGCGCGCGCATTCTTTGTGCTGGCGCTCGCGCCAGAGGTTTATGCGCCGATCCGCAGATTGGCCGCCGCCTATCACGAACGTCAGACCGCCGAGGCCGCGGCGCCGGCCCTGGCCCGGGCGCTTGAGCGGTCTCAACCGGTCGAGCGAGCGCCAGCGCTGCAGCGCGCGCCTTCGATCGCTTTCGAGCGGGTGACGGTCCGGTTCGATGAGCGTCAGGTTCTCGAGGCCTTCAGCCTCGATATCCAACCCGGCGAAACCGTCGCCATCATGGGGGCCAGCGGCTCGGGGAAGACGACGCTTTTGCGCATGCTGCTTGGGCTCACGCGTCCGCAGGGCGGCCTCGTCTTAGTGAATGGTCGCGATCTGGCGGCGGTGGGCGAGTTGTCCGCCTCCATCGGCTGGGCCGGTCAGGCGCCCGTGGTCACGCCGGGGACGCTGGCGGATAATATCCGCCTTGGCCGGCTAGACGCGACGGATGCCGAGGTCGCGACCGCCGCCGCCTACGCCGGACTACATCTCGACCTGAATCGCGTGCTTGATGAGCGTGGCGGAGGCCTCTCAGGGGGCGAACGACGCCGGTTGGGCCTGGCGCGGGCCTTTCTCAAGAATGCGCCGATCCTCCTTCTGGATGAGCCTACCGCCAATCTGGACGGGGCTTCAGAGGCGGCTTTGCTGCCCTCGATCCGAAGCGCCTGCCAGGGCCGGACCACGCTCATCGCCACGCACTCCGAGACGCTGGCCGCCCTTGCCGACCGCGTGGTGCGGCTATGAAGGGACGGGATCAGCTGCGCGCCATGTTGCGAGAGACGGCGTCGTCGCAACGGCCCTGGTTGGCGCTGGCGGCCGGCTTTGCCTTGACGGTAGCGATGGCGGCTGCCGCCTTGCTTGGCCTGTCAGGCTGGTTCCTCACCGCCTCGGCCGCGGCCGGTCTCCTGGGGCTGGCTGCAGCGCACGCCTTCAACTTCATGCTGCCCAGCGCCCTCATCCGGCTGCTGGCGATCGTGCGGACCGCCGCCCGATACGGAGAGCGGATGAGCGGCCACAAGGCCGCGCTGGACGCCCTCGCGCAACTGCGGCCAGCCCTGTTTCTACGCATCGCTTCGGCTGCGCCCGAACGCCTGATGCGACTGGCGGGCGGGGAAGCGGCGGCCCGCCTCGTTCAGGACGTGGACGCATTGCAGACCGCCCTGGTCCGCCGCTCTGCGCCATGGAGCGCCTTTGGCGGGATGGCGGCGGGCGGGTTGATGACGCTTCTGTGCGGATGGCCTGCGGCCCTGGTCTGCGGGCTCGCCATGGTCCTAGCCCTGTCGCTGGCCCTGGTGACGGGCCGCAGACTGGCGGAGCCAGCCGGAGAGTCGCTTCAGGCTCGACAAGGCGAGCTCAAGGCCGAGCTGGCCATGCAGGAGCAGGCCGCGCCTGAACTTCGCGCCTACGGGCTTGAGGGCTGGGCCCGGACCAGGCTCGCGCCGCCCGCCGCCGCCCTTGATGAGGCCACACTCAGGTTGGCGCGCGCCGAGGGGTGGATTCTCGCAGGCCAGGGCGTCGTGATGGCTGCCGCGGCTACAGCCGTCGTGCTGGTGTCATTGGATCGACCCGCGCCCTTGGTCGCCTTAGCGGCGCTCGCTGTGCTGGCTGCAGTCGAGGGAGCCGCCGCCTTCGCCGCCGCAGCCCGCGACCGGGGCCGGTCCAATGCGGCCGAGGTTCGTCTGGGGACGTTGTTGGATGGCGCCCTGTCTGATCCGGCGCCCGCACCGCGACTAAAGCCCGTTCTGACGATTAGCGGGACGCGGCTCGAGCCCGGCGACCGGTTGGCGATCACCGGGCCCTCGGGCTGCGGGAAGACGACCCTCGTCGAACGGCTAATGCGTCTGCGCGAGGGGGCCCAGGGCGACCTGCTGCTCGGAGGGTTCGATGTGGCTGAATTGCCCGTGGAGCAGGTGCGCCGGCAGTTCAGCTACGCGCCCCAGCATCCCCGCTTCATAACTGGGACAGTGCGGCAGAATCTTATGCTCAGCGGCCCGCCGGCGTCTGACGCTGATCTGTGGCGCGCGCTTGAGGACAGTTGCCTCGCCGAGCGTTTCCGTCAGACGGGCAGGGGGCTCGACACCCTGCTGGAGGATGACGCCAGCATTCTATCCGGCGGCGAGCGCCGCCGGCTGGCCATCGCCCGGGCCCTCCTCCGGCCGGCGCCCTGGCTGGTGCTGGACGAGCCTACGGAAGGTCTGGACGAGCGGTTGGAGGCGGCGCTGCTGGATCGCCTCGATCGGCGGTTGGGCGTCTCGGGTCAGGGCCTGATCGTCGTCAGCCACCGAACGGTGGCGGCAGGCCTGGCTGACGTTTCGACCTGCCTGACCCGGCCGGCGGAAGAGCCGGTGCAGGCCTGAGAGCCGACTTCAACAGGCCGCGCCGCTCCGGCGAGCGGACAGACGACCACGTTCTTCGGAAGATGAGACTACCCGCCGGAGCCGTGCATGACGAAGAAGTAACTACCTGAAATGCCGAGCGCGGCTTAGCTCTCGCGGGGACAATCGGAACCTCGCCATGCGCTCGTTTAAAATCCTGCTCCTCGCCACCGCTGCATTCTGCGCGCCCTGCGCCGCACTGGCCCAGGCCACGCAGCCGTCGCCGCCGTCTCCTCCGCCGGCCAGAAGCGAGGTACAGGATCAGGAGGAGGCCCCACCGCCGGAGCAGGAAGACAGCACGGCGGTCGGCGAGGTGGTCGTTACGGCTCGCGCGAACGACATCCGAACGTCCATCGACTCGATCAGCTACAGCGTCACTGAAGACCTGCAGGCCGCCAGCGGCACCCTCGCCGACGCCTTGCGCAACATTCCTTCGGTGGACGTGGACCCGCAGGGCAATGTCAGCCTTCGAGGCGATTCGGGCGTGGTCATCCTGGTGGACGGGCGGCCTTCAGGCATGCTGACCGGAGAGAGCCGCGCCCAGGCATTGCTCCAGCTTCCGGCCGATCAGTACGCGCGCATTGAAGTGATGACCAATCCGTCGGCGGCTTACCGGCCTGATGGGGCAGGGGGCGTGATCAATCTGATCACCCGGCCGACCGCCCCGCGCCGAGGCGCCACCTACAGCGGCTCGGTCCGCGCCAATGTGGGCAATGATGGACGCTATAACTACGGGGCCAATCTCGCCTACACGCGCGACCGGCTCACCCTTTCAGGGGACGTGGGCGTCCGCCATGACGCTGTGAGGCAGGAGAGCAGTCGGTTCCGGGAGCGATACGATCCGGTCTCAGATCTGTGGCTGCCCAGCACCCAGACCCAGACGGTCGACGGTGAGTCCGATGGTTTGCTCATCCGCCTCTCAGCCGAGTACCGGGTCGACGACGCGACCCAGGTCACGGGTGAGGTTCGGCACAATCACTTCGAGAGCAACGCCTTCGGCCTTGATCTTCTGGAGTCTGAGGATGCGCTGGGCGGCGTGGCCTCGTCCTTCCGGCGCAGCGGCGACGGCGGTTTCTCCGGTGACTTCTCGGGCGCCACGGCGCGTTTGTTGCGGCAGTTCGGCGAGGGTCACGAGTGGACGAACGAGCTGCGCTACGACCACGGCCATGGCAAGTTCTATCAGGACGGCTTCGTCGAGACGCTGGTCCCGGCCGCGCCGCCTTCGTGGGAGCTGCTCGATAACGAAAACATCCACTCCACCCTTGCGTTCACCAGCGCCTACAATCGGCCCCTGCCCGGCGACGCGAAGCTGCGCGCCGGCTACGAGTTCGAGCGCTTCGACATGGACTTCAGCACCATCCTGGCGCGCGGTCCGACAGAAGCCTCCGCGACGCCGGATCCCCTGATCTCCAACCAGTTCATCGTCGAGCAGACGGTTCACGCCCTTTACGCCACCTATGAGCGTCCTTTCGGCGACAAGCTGACGGCCCAGTTCGGCCTGCGCCTGGAGCAGGTGCTGCAGGACATGGATCAGGTCACGTCGGGCACGACGGACGAGAACGACTACTTCAGCGCCTACCCAACTCTGCACGTGTCCTATGATCTGGGAGACAACCAGACCCTTCGAGGCAGCTACAGCCGGCGAGTGCAGCGGCCGCAGCCCTTCGATCTGAACCCGTTCCTCATCTACACGGACGCGGTCAGCTATCGCTCGGGCAATCCGGATCTGGAGCCGCAGGTGACGGATTCGTGGGAGCTGATGTGGCAGCGCCGGGTCGATCAGACCTTCTATCAGGCGACCCTTTATTATCGGGACACCACCGACGCCTTCACCTACGTCGTGACGGACATGGGCGGCATTCTGGTGACGCGGCCCGAGAACCTCGGCGCGCGCAGCTATCTGGGCCTTGAGCTGGTGGCCAACGGGCGGCTGCACCCGACCCTGCGGTACAACGCCAGCCTCAGCATCTTCCAGCAGGAGATCGAGGCGGCGGGCGTCCCTGGCGGACAGGATCGCTCAGGCACGGGCGCCAGCGGACGCCTCAGCCTGAACTGGCAGCCGACGCCGGATGACTTCCTGCAGGTGTCCGGCCTGTGGATCGGTGAGACGATCGGCGCGCAGGGCACGCGCGAGGGCGGCCAGCTGATCAACCTCGGCTACCGCCGCAAGCTGACCGATCGTTGGGCCGTCCAGGTCACGGTCCGTGACCTGTTTGACGAGTTTGGCGAGGTCGTCACCTACGAGACGCCCACCCTACGCGACACGACCGAGCGGCTGTTTGGCGGGCGCATGAGCTTCATCGGTCTGACCTATACCTTCGGGAACGGCCAGCGCCGCGAGCAGCCGCCCGCCTTCGACTTCTCGGCTCCGCCGACCGGCGGCTAGATCAGTGTCTTAGCCGCACTGGCTAAGACACTGGTTATAGTCGTGCAGCGCCACGTACGAGCAGGGTCCGTAGAAGCGGCCCATCATGCCGCTTTGCTGATCCACCTGCGAGCAGTAGGCCAGGTCGGCCTGGTACTGGGCTTCGCAAGTCGACTGGCACGATCCGCCAGTTTGAACGACGCGGGCTTCAGCGGGGGCGCTCATCGGGCCGGCGGCGATCAGGGCGCCGCCCATGACGAGGGCGGCGACGGCGAGACGGATATTCATGTGGCTCTCCCTTCCTCCGTAAACCCGAATGCGGCCCAAGCGGCGCGGTTCCATCACGCCTCAGTGACCGTGCCCCTCCTCGGCCCAGCGGCGTGGATCGCCTCCGCCAGTTCCGGAATCCCGTACGGCTTTGTCAGTAGCGGGAAACCGGCCTCGCCCGCAGCCGCGGCGGCTTCGCTGAACCCCGTCGACAGGACGATAGGCTGATCCGGGCGGCGGTTCCTGATTTCGCGGGCCAGAGCCAGGCCGTTCATGGGCCCGGGCATGACCATGTCGGAGATGACCAGGTCATAGAGATCCGACCCGTCGAACATCTTCAGCGCCTCATCGGCGGCGCAGGCGCGCACATAGGTGTAGCCCAGGTCTCGAAGCATGTGGCCGATGCCGGCGGCGACGCCATCGTCGTCTTCCACGAGGAGCGCACGGCCTCGCGCTCGCGGCGCGGCAGGGGGCGCGGCGCTGACCTCGGCGGCCAAGGCCTTGTCCGTCGTCGGCAGGCACAGAGTGAAGACCGCGCCCCGACCCTCCTCCGACTGCACCGTGACATCCCCACCGCTGGAGCGAGCGAAGCCATAGACCTGGCTTAAGCCCAGACCGGTGCCGCGGCCGACCTCCTTGGTCGTGAAGAAGGGCTCGAAGACCCTGGACTGCACTGCTGGCGACATGCCGACGCCGGTGTCGGCCACCCTGATGCAGATTCGCTCGTCGTTTGTCGGCTCGGAAAAGACGGTGATGGTCAGCTCGCCGCCGTCTGGCATGGCGTCGCGGGCGTTCACCGCCAGGTTCAGCAGCGCCAACTCGAGTTCGCCGACATCGAGCTCGACCGGCCGCAAGGGGCGTTGAACGTCAATGCTGACGCGAATGTCCTCGCGCAGAGATCGCTCAAGCAGGATTCGCATTCGCTCTACCTGCTCGCCCACATCGACGACCGCGCTCTTCAGAGGTTTGCGCCGCGAGAAGGCCAGCAGCTGGCGGGTGAGCCCGCTACCGCGTTCGACCGCCTGGCGCATGCCTGCGATCAGGGCCTCACGCCGCTTCGGGTCATCCGAGCGCTGCAGCATATCCGCGGCGCTCGAGACCACCATGAGCAGGTTGTTGAAGTCATGGGCCACGCCGCCCGTCAGCCGACCCACGGCTTCCAGCTTCTGGGACTGGCGCAGCGCCTCCTCGGCGCGTTCGCGTTCGGCCATCTGTTCATGAAGCTGCGCGTTGGCGCCGGCCAACTCCTCGGCGCGAGCCGCCAGCTGCCGGTTCGCACGCTTCAGCGCCGCCTGACCTACCGCGAGCACCGTCATCAGCAATGCCGAAAGAGCCACCACCAGGAACAGGCCGACCCCTTGCGTACGCTGCTGCGCCAGCGGCTTGCCGACCAACCTCAGACGCGCCGTACCCAGTCTCTGTCCGCCCTGGGTCACGGGCCGCACCACATAGAGGCGGCCGTCCAGGAACTGCGTGGTGTGATCGCGCGGCGTGGCGACGGGCGGGATGGTCTCTCCACCGCGCGCGTAGCTGGCCACGAGCCGGTTGTTCTGGTCATAGATCGCCGCCGCCAGCACGTTCGGATTCACCTGGACGGCGTCGACATAGTCCTGCGCCGCCGTCTGGTCGTCGAACGCCAGGGCGCCACTCACAGCGGAGGCCAGAAGGTCCGCCTGGGCGCCGGCTTCGCGCGCCAGGTCACGGCGCACGGCCTGCTCATTCAAGAGAAACACCACGGCCGCCACCGCCAGCAGCAGGGCGAGGCTGCCCACGGCCAGAATCGGCAGACCGATGCCCGCGAGCGTGCGTCTGAGCCGGTTCATCGCGCGCCTCTGACGCTGAGGGCCAGGTTCAGGAGGCGCGAACTGATGCGAAGCCCGGCGCGTTGGCTTTGGCCTTGATCGATGTGGAATCGAACGCGGCTGTTGACGACCACGAAATGGACGGCGCCGCGATGCCCTGACACATCCGCGTCCGTGACGGTCAGCACCGGCAGATTGGTCGCAGCCGTAAGGCTGTAGCCCCGTCCGAGATAGGCCACATGGCAGCCGCGCAGCGATTCGGAGCCCACCCGGCGCACCGTGATCGGGTGTCCCCACGCCGTCTGGCCCTGAGCTGCGCGGTCCAGCGTCTGTCCAAAGGGATCAGCCCCGGCGACGCAAATGTGCAGCGGCGAGCCGTCGGCCGGGAAGGCTGCAGTGGGCCATTCAACAAAGGCCGTGAAACGCACGAGGTAGTTGGCCTTGACCGCCTGCTCCAGGTGCGTGTTCGCAACGGCCGCGCTGTGCGCCAGGCACAGGGCGAGCGCCAGGGCCTTCACTCGGAATGCCCCCCGGCTGATCATCAGAAGCCCACCGACAGCTTGGCCAGGAAGCTTCGGCCGACCAGCCTTCTTCGCTCAGGATCCTCCGATTCCAGCCGCTGGTCGTGCAGCAGGTTCGAGCCAATCAGCGACAGCTCGAAATCATCCCGGAAGCGCCAACCGATCCGCACGTCCGCATCGGTGTATCCGTCGATCCCCGAGCGCGGCAGCTCGCCCACATTTCTCAGCCTGAAATCCAGCTCCAGTCGTTCGCCCCAACGATGATGGGAGCCGAAAAAGACCTGATGCTCGGGGTCGTCGCCGATCGAGGCCAGGCTGGTGATGTCTCCCAGACCGGTCGGGCGGACGCTGAACGACTTTTCGAGAGAGTTTGCCCCGAAGGTCAGACGCCAGTCGGGCGTGACATCGTAACTGCCCCAGGCCTCCACGCCCCAGCTTTGACCCTCGCCCTCGTTGGTGAATTCGATGGGCAGGAAGGTCGAAGGATTGGGCGAGACGGTCCTCAGGTCCTCGTAATCGTGGAGGAAGAGCGTGACGGAATAGGAGAGGCGAGGCGTCGGCTGGGATCGCCAGCCGAGTTCGTAGGCGGTGAGTTGTTCTGACTGGAAATTGCCTGGCGCCAGGAAGCCCGGAAAGGTGAGATCGCGATCGATCCGGCTGGCAGTGCGTGCGGCCCGTGACACCGCGCCCCACAGCAGCGATCCATCGCCCAGGGTCCACCCCAGGCGAGCACTTGGCAGGAACTCCACCCCGGTGAAGCTGCTGTCCTCCACCTTGGCGCCCAGGGTGAGCGAGAGGGCAGGGGTGAGGGCGATCTGATCTTGAACGAACAGGCTGGCCAGGGTGATGCGCCGTTCAGGCGGATCCAGATACGCCACCGGCGGAACCAGCGTCACCAGGCTGCTCTCGACGATCCGGTAGCCGCCACCCCAAACGACGCCGTGTCGACCCAGGTCGATCACGTGTTCGGCCGTGGCGTCCCAGGTCGTCACCTGCTCATCCACCTCGGACGACAGACGCCGGTTGTGGTCGACGTAGGCGTTGAGTCTCAGTTCGCCCCGGTCGCCGACGGCGCTGCGCCAACGGGCCATCAGGAAGCCGCCGTTGATCACGACGTCGTTCTGGACGCCTGTTTCGAAATAATCCCCTTCGACTGTCAGGGCTCCCGAGGCGCCGCCGAAGTCAGCACGACCAGCAAGACGGAACCCCGCTGTTTCGTCGTTCGCCGACGCGCCAGAGGGAAGGTCCGTAGAGCTGCGGTCAAAGGCCGTAGCCGACAGTCGCCAGGCGCCATCCACGCCCTCGAAGACTCCGCCGGTGCGCAGGTTCAGCAACCGGTCGTCGTCGCCCGCCGCAACGGAGGCGGCTGGAGCCGCGGTCTCATAGGCCGAGCGCGTGATGATGTTGATGACGCCATTGACCGCGTTGGCGCCATAAAGAGCGCCGCCTGGCCCACTGATGACCTCGATGCGCTCAATGTCCTCCAGCACAATGCCCTGGGTGTCCCAGAGGACCCCCGCGTGCAGGGTCGTGTAGATGCTGCGGCCGTCGATCAGGACCAGCAACTTGTTGCTGGTTTCAAAGCCGTTGAAGCCCCTCGCGCTGATCGCGTAATCGCCCGCATTCACGCGCTGCACGTTCAGGTTTGGCGCCAGGCGCAGCACTTCGGGGATGCTTGTGGCGCCTGAGCGCCGGATGTCGTCCCGACTGATGACGAAGATCGACGCCGCCGCGCGGGACAGATGCTCGGGCCGCCGCGAGACCGAGGTGACCTGAACCTCGACCTGGGCCAACTGCTCCAGCGACAGCTGCGCCAGCTCGTCGGCCGTCGGTTGCGGCAGATCGTTCGAAAGCGCCGTGGAACTGGCGAGCGCCAGAACCGATGCGCCGACCGCGAGCGACATGCTGCTTCCCCCCACCGTAGCCGTTGCGTCGGCCATCAACGCGCAAGGCTGTGCACGGTTCCGCACACTGACGGGTCAGGCGCATCCTTGAGCCAGATCAATGCCGCCTCCGCGCCGTCGAGTCATGCAGATGTCTCTTGAGGAGGCTGCCATGAGCTACAAGGCCATCACCGTCCTGCTGTACGGGCGCGACGACCCGCACACTCTTAGCGCTGCAGCTTGGCTGGCCGCGGAGCATGGCGCACGGCTGACCGCGACGCCGGTCTATCCCGATCCGGCCTCCGATCTGATCGCGGCCGGGGCGGCCCTCGGCGCGGCCATTCCTCAGTCAACCTATGATGAGATGGCTGAGCTCAATCAGGAGATCCAGGCGGGTCTGGAGAAGGCTTGCCGCAAGGCCTGCGCCGAGGCCGACATCGCGTACGGAGCTGGGGAAGGCGCCCCGCGCCTGATCTTGGAGGACCTGAACCCCATCGTGTGGACGGCGCTGGAGCGGGCCTGCACACTGACCGATCTGGTTGTCGTGGGGCGTGGTTTCGTCAAGGCGATGCCCCAGCGGGCCATGCAGGTCCTCGAGGACGTGCTCATGCGCCTGCGCGTGCCCCTGTTGGTGGTGTCCAGAGGCGTGGGCGATCTGACGGGGCCGGTGGCTATCGCCTGGAATGGGCGGCTCGAGGCCGCGCGCGCCGTCAAGGGCGCCATGCCCCTGATTGCGGGCGGATCGCAAACCCTGATCCTGCAGCACCCTAGCGTCAGCGTCGTTGAGGCTCTCGGTCCTGAGGTGTTGGCCGATTATCTCGAGAGCCACGAGTTGGGCGGCTCCGACCTTGTCTACTTTGGCGGCGATGACGCCGGAGATGCGCTCCTGCAAGAGGCGAGAAGGCGGAACGTCGGCCTGCTTGTGGCTGGGGCTTACGGACATTCGCGTCTGCGCGAACTGGTGCTGGGCGGCGTCACGCGCAGCCTGTTGTTCGCCGACGAGGCGCCATCCCTTCTGCTTGCCCATTGAGAATGAACATGAATCTGACCGGGAACACTCTCATCGTCGTTGCGGACGGCGCTCACGCGCGAATTTTCGAAGAGAAGGTGAGGGGCGGGGCCCTCACCGAGATCAGCGAGCGACTAGGCGATTTCGGCCACCTTGGACCGCTGGCGAAACGGCCGCGCGTCCAGGTGCATGCGCGGATGGGGTTCGGCTCCCATACGACGGAGAGCGAGTCGATCTCCGTGCGAGAGGAGGGCCGCTACATCCAGGCGCTGGCCGATCGCCTGGACGAGATGGGCGCGCCCAAGGCCTTCGACGAGATCGTCCTGATCGCGCCGCCCAAGGCGCTGGGCGGACTTCGCGTGGCCCTCTCGCCGGCCCTGGCCAGGAAGGTGACGGGTTCTGAGGCGGCCGAGCGGATCACCGACGACGAAGAGGGCGTGCGCAAGGCCTTGCGTCGAATTCGGCTCAAGGCGCGTTGATCGCATACCTGTTCAGAAAGAGGGACTGAAGACGATGGCCGATCGCGCCTATCACCACATTCATCTTGAACTGGCCCGCGAACCTTCCGCACCCGGCGGCGACGCCAGGCTGGGCTACGACGTGGTCGCTCCACTGACCGCCGAGGGACGCCTGGACGTGGATGGGTGCCGGGCCGACCCTGATCGTTGTCGTGTAAGGCGCTTCCGCGACGGCGAGACCGAGGATGTGGGCGTCCTCCGCAGCCGCCGCGGCGGCGGCTGGGTCTTCGACTTCGACGAGGGCGAGGCGGACGACGAAGCCGGTTTCCGCCTCGACGACGAACAGTTCCAGCCCGGCGAATACGTCTCGGTGCGCATGACGGACGGCCAGATGCACACCTTTCGCGTCGTCACGGTGCGGCGGCTGGAAGGCTGAGCCGTTCGGCTACCAGCGGTCGGATTAACGCGACGAAGGCCGTTCCTCGGCGCCGTCATTCAGCGTCCCCTCCTGTGGCCAGGGAAACCATCGGAGGGAACCATGAAGGGCCTGTTTCTTGCCGCGTCGGCGGCGCTAATCATCAGCGGCGCGGCGGCGCCGGCTGAAGCCAAGGGATTGGGCATCGATCCAAACGGCGCGCCGGCCTGGTGCGACCGCGGAACCATGATCGATCCCAACGGCTGTCCCGTCGCCCTTGATCAAGGCAGCGCCATCGACCCGAACGGCGCCCGCGACAAGGCGCGCTCGCATATGGATCCGAACGGCCAGCCGCTGTTCGCCGTCCTCGGTGACTGGTTCGCGGGCCTGTTCTGGTTCTGGTGAGATCGCCATGAAGCCGGACAGCGCGGGCGGGATACGTAGCGTCCTGCCCGCCGTCACCTCAGATCGGGCGGATCAGCGCGATCTTCTTCTTGCCCGCGGCCAGCTTGGCGACCCCATCGGCGGTCAGGTCAGCCCGGGTAACCAATCGTGACCCGTCGCTGATCGGCGCATCGTTCAGGCGCAAGCCCCCGCCCTGAGCCAGTCGGCGCGCTTCGCCGTTCGAGGCCGTTAGACCGGCGCGGGTCATCAGGGCGGCGATCTGGGCGCCCTCGAACTCCGCGGCGGGAATCTCGACCGTCGGCAGATCCGCCGACAACCGTCCCTGCTCGAAGGCGGCCTCTGCTCCGGCGCGCGCGTGGGCGGCGGCGTCCGCGCCGTGCACCAGGCTGGTCACCTGGTCCGCCAGAACCTTCTTGGCCTCGTTGATCTCGGCGCCCTGCAAGGCCTCCAGTCGCGCAATCTCATCCAGCGGCAGGTCCGTGAACAGGCGCAGGAACCGCCCCACATCGGCATCCTCGGCGTTGCGCCAGTACTGCCAGAAGTGGAAGGGCTCCAGTTGATCCGCGTTCAGCCACACCGCGCCCTGGGCGGTCTTGCCCATCTTGGCGCCCGAGGCGGTGGCCAGAAGGGGCGTGGTCAGGCCGAAGACCGGCTTCTGATCGACACGGCGGGTCAGTTCGACCCCGTTGACGATATTGCCCCACTGATCGGATCCGCCGAGCTGCAGCGTGCAGCCGTAGCGACGGTTCAGCTCCAGGAAGTCCACCGCCTGCATCAGCATGTAGTTGAACTCAAGGAAGGTCAGCGGCTGCTCCCGCTCAAGCCGCAACTTCACCGAGTCGAACGCCAGCATGCGATTGATGGTGAAGTGCGGCCCGTACTCGCGCAGGAACTCGATGTAGCCGAAGCCCGACAGCCATTCGTCGTTGTCGACAAGCAGGGCATCGGTCGGCCCGTCGCCGAAGGTCAGCAGGCGTTCGAACACCGGTCGGATCGAGGCGATGTTGCCCTTGATGGCCTCATCGGTCAGCAGCTGTCGCTGGGTGTCCTTGCCGGAGGGGTCGCCCACCTTGGTGGTCCCGCCGCCCATGAGGACGATCGGCTTGTGCCCGGCCTGCTGCAGGCGGCGCAGCAGCATGATCTGGATCAGGCTGCCCACGTGCAGGCTGGGGGCCGTGGCGTCAAAGCCGATGTAGCCCGTGACGATCCCGGACGCGGCGGCCGCGTCCAACTCCTCCGGATGGGTGATCTGGTGGATATAGCCGCGGGCTTGCATGGTGCGCAGGAACTCGGATTTGAAGGCGGGCGTGGTCATGATCAAGGCGCTTGGCGGAACGAGGAAGCGGCGTGTAGCACGAGCCCATGAAGGCGCGAACCGCAAGCACGAAGACAGTGAAGCTCAGGCCGTTTTCGGTCGGCGGCTCGCCCCGCGTCCAACTTGAAGTCTGGATCGAGCGCCAGGGCGACCGTCTGTGGTTGCGCTACCTCGCGGAAGGCGAGGTGGACCGGGTCGATTGGCCCGCGCCCGCAGGAAACCAACGCGCCGATGAACTGTGGCGGCACACCTGTTTCGAGGCTTTTGTCCGCACGCCGGACGGCTATCGTGAGTTCAACCTGTCGCCGTCGGGCCACTGGGCGTCGTACCGGTTCGACGGGTACCGCTCAGGCATGGCGCTGGCCGATGAGATCGTCGACATCCTGGGCCTGAACGGCGCCGGCGACATGGTGGCGCTGGAGGCGGCGATCGACCTGCCCTCCGGGGCTGATCGTCTTGGCCTCTCCGCCGTGATCGAGGACGTCGACGGCGGCATTTCCTATTGGGCGCTGGCGCATCCGTCGGATAAGCCGGACTTCCACCATCCCGACTCCTTCATCCTGGAGCTTCCATGAACTTCGGCATCGACCGGCTGCTGGCGGAGCCCGAGCTGAGGGCTCAGCTGAAGGGGCGGCGCGTGGCCCTGTTGGGCCATCCCGCGTCGGTAACGCGCGACCTGATGCACTCCATCGACGCCTTGGCGACCTGTCCCGACATCAAGCTGACCGCCGCCTTCGGGCCCCAGCACGGCATGAAGGGCGACCTTCAGGACAACATGATGGAGAGCCCGGACGAAACCGATCTGGTCCACGGCATCCCCGTCTTCAGCCTCTATGGCGAGGTGCGCCGCCCCACCGGTCAGTCCATGGGCACGTTCGACGTCCTGCTGGTCGATCTCCAGGACCTGGGCTGCCGCATCTACACGTTCGTTACGACCCTGCTCTACGTTCTTGAGGCCGCCGCCCAGCACGGCAAGGAGGTCTGGGTGCTGGACCGCCCCAACCCGGCTGGCCGGCCCGTGGAGGGTCTGACCCTGCGGCCCGGCTGGGAGAGCTTTGTCGGCGCAGGCCCCATGCCCATGCGTCACGGCCTGACGCTGGGCGAAATGGGCCGCTGGTTCATCGACCAGTTCAAGCTCGACGTCGGCTACCGCGTCGTCGAGATGCAGGGTTGGCGTCCCGATGAAGCGCCGGGCTTCGGTTGGCCCTCGGATCGCATCTGGATCAACCCCAGCCCCAACGCGCCGAACGTGAACATGGCTCGGGCCTATGCCGGGACGGTGATGCTGGAAGGCACGACCCTGTCCGAGGGGCGAGGCACGACCCGCCCGCTGGAGCTGTTCGGGGCCCCTGACATCGATGCGCGCGCTGTGATCGCTGAGATGCGTCGCCTCGCGCCGCAGTGGCTGGACGGCTGCCTCCTCAGGGACTGCTGGTTCCAGCCCACCTTCCACAAGCATGTGGGCCGGCTGTGCTCGGGCGTGCATATCCATGCCGAGGGACCCGCCTACGGCCATGAGGCCTTCAAGCCCTGGCGGGTTCAGACCCTGGCCTTCAAGGCGATCCGGACCCTTTACCCGGACTACGAGCTGTGGCGGGATTTCCCGTACGAGTATGAGTTCGGCAAGCTGGCCATCGACGTAATCAACGGCGGCCCGGCCTTGCGCGAATGGGTCGACGATCCCGTCGCCGCGCCCGCCGATCTCGACGCCCTGACCACTCCCGACGAGGCCGCATGGGCCGAGGAGCGAGCCCCGCATCTTATTTACTGAGGCGGCGTCTTGCGCGCGGGCGCGACTTTGCTATCTTTGCCTTAGCGGACCGGGCCCCTCTGGCGATCCTTCTGGATCGTGATGTCGGACCGCATCGAGCGTGCTCGGTGCGTGAGGGACTGGAACCCACTCCCACCCCCCGTCACCGGCCTCTTGCGGACCGGGCGCGCTCCTCAACAGAGGAGACGACTATGACTATCCACATCCAACTTTATCGCGCCCGCCGGGAGCATGCGAAGCTGAGCCGCCAGGTCCGGCTCGAGCAGAAATCTCCGCGCCCGGACTTCAAGCGCCTCAGCGAGTTGAAGAAGCAGCGCCTGGCGGTCAAGGACCGCATCTCCAGGCTTGAGGCCATCGCGCCGCCGCTCACCGCCGCCGCCTATCCAGGCCCGGCCTACGCCTGAACATAACCCTCGGATGAACTCTCATCCGCCCGGCCGTCGCACTGCGGCCGGGCGGTCTTCTTGTGAGTTGACATGGAATTTCTTCTGATCGACTGGCTCGGCAAGCCCGTGTGGGCGTGGCTGGCGTTTCTGGCCGTGGTGATCGCGCTGCTGGCCTTGGACCTGGGTGTCCTGCACCGTGACCAGCGCGAGATCGGCGCGCGAGAAAGCCTGCTTCTGTCCGCCATGTACATGGGCGTCGGGCTGCTGTTCGGCGGCTGGATCTGGTGGGAGATGGGCTCGGAGCGCGGCGTCGAATACCTGACCGGCTTCGCCATCGAGAAGTCGCTGGCGATGGACAACGTCTTCGTCATAGCCATGATCTTCGCCTACTTCGCCATCCCCCGCGCCCTTCAGCACCGCGTGCTTTTCTGGGGCATTCTGGGCGTCGTGGTGCTTCGGGCGCTGATGATCGGCGGGGGCGCGGCCCTGGTCAGCGAGTTCGGCTGGGTGCTCTACCTGTTCGCGGTCTTCCTGATCCTGACCGGGATCAAGATGTTCTTCGCGGGCGAGGGCCACAAGGATGTCGGTGACAACCCGCTCGTCCGCTGGATGCGCAAGCGGCTGAGGGTGACCGACAGCCTGGAGGGCGACCGTTTCTTCGTGCGGCGGCCCGATGGGCGGGGGCGGATGGTGCTGTGGGCCACGCCGATGTTCCTGGCCCTGGTGATGATCGAGATCGCCGACGTCATCTTCGCGGTGGACTCGGTGCCGGCCATCTTCGCCATCACGACCGATCCCTACATCGTCTACACCTCGAACATCTTCGCCATATTGGGCCTGCGGGCCCTCTACTTCGCCCTGGCGGCGGTGATCCACCGCTTCGCCTATCTGAAACAGGCGTTGGCGGTGCTGCTGGTCTTCATCGGCGGCAAGATCTTCGTGGCCGACCTGTTCGGCTGGACCAAGTTCCCGGCGGAATGGTCGCTGGGGATCACCGCGGCCATCCTGGCGACCGGCGTGATCTGGTCGTTGTGGAAGACCCGCAAGGCGGCTCCAATCGGAGCCTGACGGCAGGGGCCGGCCGCGGCCGGCCCTTGTCTATGCCGGGTTCTCTTCCAGCCGCTTGTCGAGGTACGCGCCGACGCGGCGCTCCACCTCGTGCAGGTGGTTTTCCCAGAAGTGACTGGCGCCCTCGACCAGCTCGTAGTCGATGACGATACCCTTCTGCGAGCGCAGCTTGGTGACCACGCGCTCGACCTCCACCGGCGGCACGATGCTGTCCGCCGAGCCGTGCAGGAACAGGCCGGACGCGGGGCAGGGGGCCAGGAAGCTGAAGTCGTACATGTTGGCCGCCGGCGAGACGGAGATGAAGCCGTCGGTCTCGGGCCGGCGCATCAAGAGCTGCATGCCGATGTAGGCGCCGAACTGATAGCCGGCGACCCACGTCTGGGTGGCGGCGGGGTTTTGCGACTGGAGCCAATCCAGCGCCGTGGCCGCGTCGGCCAGCTCGCCGATGCCGGAGTCGTACTCGCCCTGGCTCTTGCCCACGCCGCGCGAGTTGTAGCGCAGGGTGGCGAAGCCGCGCTGCATGAACAGGTGATAGAGCTGCACCGCCACGGCGTTGTTCATGTCGCCGCGCGCCTTGGGGTGCGGATGCAGGATCAGGGCGATCGGCGCATCGTCGCGCTTGCCCGGCGTGTAGCGGCCCTCAAGCCGGCCGGCGGCTCCGGCCATGATGATATCGGGCATGAGGGGGCGTCCTCCGTCGTCGCAAATACTTGACCGCAGCGCTGGGTTTTTCTAAGCCCGGCCTGATTTCCCCGCGCGGAAGCCAGCGCCTTTAGCACAGGCTCGGGCGATTGCGCGTCTTTTCTGGAGCTTCGGAGGCGCCCATGCGTCTTTCCACAAAGGGCCGATACGCCGTGATGGCCATGGCCGACCTGGCGCGCCACAGCCAGGGCGAGCAACGGGCCGTGTCCCTATCCGATATCGCGTCGCGGCAGGAGATTTCCCTGTCCTATCTGGAGCAGCTGTTCGGGCGCCTGCGCCGCGGCGGGCTGGTCAACAGCGTGCGCGGCCCCGGCGGCGGCTATCGCCTGGCGCGCCCGGCGGGCGAGACCACGGTGGCCGAGATCGTCCTGGCCGTGGACGAGCCGATCCGCGCCACGCGCTGCGCCGGTCAGGGCAGCCCCAAGGGTTGCATGATCGGGGGCGAACGCTGCATCACCCACCACCTCTGGGAAGGTCTGGGCCGCGAGATTCACCGCTATCTGGCGGGCGTGTCGCTGGCAGACGTCCTGGCCAACCGCTTCGAGGGATCGAGGGCCGCCGCGTGAGCAACACCGCCGTTTATCTGGACTACAACGCTTCCGGCCTCGTGCGGCCCCAGGTGATCGAGGCCATGGCCGAGGCGCTGGCCGCCGGCGGCAATCCGAACGCCGTCCACGCGCTGGGCCGCAAGGCGCGGGCGCGGGTCGAGACCGCGCGCGCCGAGGTGGCCGAGCTTGTTGGAGGGGACGCGGCCAGCGTCGTCTTCTCCAGTGGCGGGACGGAGTCCAACAACCAGGCCATCGCCAGCGCCATCAAGGCGGGCTGCGAGCGGCTGATCATCTGCGCCACCGAGCACCCTTGCGTGTCCGAGACGGCCGCCTGCTGCGGCGTTGAGGTGGAGCTGATCCCCGTCACCGACCGGGGCCTGATCGATCTGGAATGGCTGAAGGACCGGCTTGAGAACGGGCCGCGCGCCTTCGTGGCCGTGCACCACGCCAACAACGAGTCCGGCGTCATCCAGCCGGTGGCCGAGGCCGCCGCCCTGACCCACGAACACGGCGGATGGATGCACGTGGACGCCATCCAGACGGCCGGCAAGATCGTCGTCGACATGGCCGAGCTCGGGGCGGACACCCTGACCCTTTCGGCCCACAAGCTGGGCGGGCCCCAGGGCGTCGGCGCCCTGATCTATCGCGATCAGGCGCCGGTGGTGCGCGTGATCCACGGCTCGGGCCAGGAGCGCGGCCTTCGCGCCGGCACCGAGAACGTGGCCGGCATCGTCGGCTTCGGCGTATCCGCCAGGCTGGCGGCCCAGGAGGTTCCCTATTCCGCCGCGCACGTGGGCTGGCGCGACGCCGCCGAGGCGCGCGTGAAGGCCCTGGGCGCCACCGTGATCGGGGAGGGCGCGCCGCGCCTGCCCAACACGCTGTTCATGGCCGTGCCGGACTGGGAGAGCCCCAGCCAGCTGATGACGCTGGACCTGCAGGGGATCATGGTCTCGGCGGGCATGGCCTGCTCGTCGGGCAAGTCGAAGCCGTCCAAGGCCATCACCGCCATGGGTCTGCACGACGTGGCCCTGGGCGCGATCCGCGTCTCCGGCGGCTGGGGCACGACCGAGGCCGACTGGACCCGCTTCGCCGACGCCTGGACCTCTGAATACGAAAAGCGCCGGGCCCGGCGCGAGACGGCGGCCTGATGGCGGCCACCCAAAAAACGGTCGACACGGTCAAGGAGCTGGAGCGCTACAAGCACGGCTTCACCACCCAGGTCGAACAGGAGTTCTCGCCCGTCGGGCTGGACGAGGGCACCGTGCGCTTCATCTCGGCCAAGAAGGGCGAGCCCGAATGGATGCTGGAGTGGCGCCTGGCCGCCTTCCAGCGCTGGCTGGCCATGGACGAGCCCACCTGGGCCAAGGTGGACTATGTGCCCGCCGACTATCAGGCGCTGCACTACTACGCCGCGCCCAAGACCAGGGAGGGCCCCAAGAGCCTGGACGAGGTCGATCCGGAGATCCTGGAGACCTACAAGAAGCTGGGCATCCCGCTGCGCGAGCAGGAGGTGCTGGCGGGCGTGCAGGGCGCGCCGAAATACGCGGTGGACGCCGTCTTCGACAGCGTCAGCGTGGTCACCACCTTCCGCGAGGAGCTGGCCAAGGCGGGTGTGATCTTCTGTTCCTTCTCCGAGGCCGTGCGCGAGCACCCGGAGCTGGTGCGAAAGTATCTGGGCTCGGTTGTGCCCGTCTCGGACAACTACTTCGCGGCGCTGAACAGCGCGGTCTTTTCCGACGGCAGCTTCGTCTATGTGCCGCCGGGCGTGCGCTGTCCGATGGAGCTGTCGACCTATTTCCGCATCAACGCCGAGAACACCGGCCAGTTCGAGCGCACCCTGATCATCGCCGACAAGGGCGCCTACGTCTCGTATCTGGAGGGCTGCACCGCCCCCATGCGCGACGAGAACCAGCTGCACGCCGCGGTGGTCGAGCTGATCGCGTTGGACGACGCGGAGATCAAATACTCCACCGTCCAGAACTGGTATCCGGGCGATCCGGAGACCGGCAAGGGCGGCATCTACAACTTCGTCACCAAGCGCGCCGACTGCCGCGGCGACCGCTCCAAGGTGTCGTGGACCCAGGTCGAGACCGGCAGCGCCGTGACCTGGAAATACCCCTCCTGCCTGCTGAAGGGCGAGGGGTCGGTGGGCGAGTTCTACTCCATCGCCATCACCAACGGCCGGCAGCAGGCCGACACCGGCACCAAGATGGTGCACCTGGGCGCCAACACCCGCTCGCGCATCATCTCCAAGGGCGTGTCGGCGGGCCGCTCGTCCAACACCTATCGCGGCCTGGTCTCGGCCCATCCGAAGGCCACGGGCGCGCGCAACTTCACCCAGTGCGACTCCCTGCTCATCGGCAAGTCGTGCGCCGCCCACACCGTGCCCTATGTGGAGGCGCGCAACGGCTCGGCCCAGTTCGAGCACGAGGCCACCACCACGCGCCTGTCGGAGGACCAGCTCTTCTACGCCCGCCAGCGCGGCCTGTCGGCGGAGGAGGCCACGGCGCTGCTGGTCAACGGCTTCGTGCGCGAGGTGCTGCAGGAGCTGCCGATGGAGTTCGCCGTCGAGGCCCAGAAGCTGGTGGCGATTTCTCTTGAGGGGAGCGTGGGGTGATGGGGACTGGCGAAACTCCCTTCCCCCTCGAAGGCCACCGCTCCGTCTTCCTCGGGCTTGTCCCGAGGATCCAGGTCCGAGGCGCGCACCGTCTGGTTCCGGGCGCCTGCACGCATGCTCCGACGCTCCGCAGCCTGACCAAACGCTGGCCCCTCGGGACAAGCCCAAGGCTGACGACGCCTGGTGAGGGCTTGTCTGCCGGCCGGGCGGCTGCGCAGTCTCACGCCCATGGACGAGAAGCGCCCGTTCATCGCCGTCTACATGATGACGAACAAGCCGCGAGGCACGCTCTACACCGGCGTGACCAACAGCCTGTATCGACGCGTGTACGAGCACCGCGAAGGGCTGATCGGGGGCTTCACCAAACGCTACGGCCTGAAGCGGTTGGTCTGGTGGGAGGGTCACGAGTCCATGATCGGCGCGATCCGTCGCGAGAAAGCGATCAAGGCCTATCGCCGCGAGTGGAAGATCAATCTGATCGAGCGGGAAAACCCGCACTGGGACGACCTGTATCTGGCGCTGACCCAAGAGCCGGTCTGGCGGCACGATCCCAAGCCCTAGTCCACATCAATCATCGTCACCCTCGGGCTTGTCCCGAGGGTCCAGTCCTCCGCCAAGCCGTGCCTCGCCGACGAGACGCTCACTTCGCGGACGTTTGGCGCCAAGTCGACCCCTGGATCCTCGGGACAAGCCCGAGGATGACGGCGGTAGTTTCTACGACCCTCCCCCATTCAAGGGGGAAGGGGGAATCTGTGCGAGTTCGCTGAATGCTCTCCATCTCCAACCTCTCCGTTTCCGTCGGCGACAAGCCGATCCTGAAGGGCCTCAGCCTCGATGTGCCCTCTGGCGAGGTGCACGCCGTCATGGGGCCGAACGGCGCCGGCAAGTCGACGCTCGGCTACACCCTGGCGGGGCGGCCGGGCTACGAGGTCACGGGCGGGACGGCGGCCATGCTGGGCGAGGACCTGCTGGCGCTGGAGCCTGAGGAGCGCGCCGCGCGCGGCCTGTTCCTGTCCTTCCAGTATCCGCTGGAGATCCCCGGCGTGCCGGCCCTGACCTTCCTGCGCACCGCCCTCAACGCCCAGCGCCGCGCGCGCGGCGAGGCCGAGGCCACCGCGCCGGAATTCCTCAAGCTGGTCCGCGCCAAAGCCGCGGAACTGCGCATCGACATGGAGATGCTGAAGCGGCCCCTCAACGTCGGCTTTTCCGGCGGCGAGAAGAAGCGGATGGAGGTGCTGCAGATGGCGGTGCTGGCGCCGCGTCTGCTGATCCTGGACGAGACGGATTCCGGCCTCGACATCGACGCGCTGAAGATCGTGGCCGACGGCGTCAACGCGCTGCGCAGTCCCGACCGCGCCATGGTCGTCATCACCCACTATCAGCGCCTGCTGGACTACATCCGCCCGGACCGGGTGCACGTGCTGGCGGGCGGCCGCATCGCCGCGTCCGGCGGGCCGGAGCTGGCGCTGGAGCTCGAGGCCGGCGGCTATGACCGCTATGGGGCGGCGGCGTGAGCACACATGACTTCTTCCTTCTCCCCTCGGGGGAGAAGGTGGGCGCCGGAGGCGCTCGGTTGAGGGGGATGGTTGAGGATTGGCTTGTCGGCGGCCCCCTCATCCGGCCCGCTTCGCGAGCCACCTTCTCCCCCGAGGGGAGAAGGGAACGATGACCCCCGCCCGTCTCGACATCACCCAACCAGAGACCTGGCCCAACCGGCGCGTCGAGGACTGGCGCTGGACCGACGTGGCGCGGGTGCTGCGCGAGGCGCCGCCGCCGTCGCCGCAAGCCTCGGTCGAGCCCGGCGGGCCCTTCGCGGGGCTGGGCGGCGACGAACTGGCCGTGGTCAACGGCCGTGCGCCCGCTGACGCCCGGATCATCGCTGACGGCCCCGGCCAGGTCGCGCGCCTGCGTTTCGTGTCCGCGACCGACGGCACGGGCCATCAGGCCAGGATCATCATCGAGGTGAAGCCGGGGGCGGACCTGCTGCTGCTGGAAAGCCAAGAGGGCGCGGCGGCCGGCTACGTCGCCAACCACATCCTGGACATCGACGTCGGCGCGGGCGGGCGGCTGACGCGGATCGTGCTGGCCGCGGACGCCGCCGATGCGCTGGCGTTCACGCGGGCCGACGTGACCATGGGCGGCCACGCCGCCTTCGCCCAGACGGTGCTGACCACGGGCGCGAAGCTGCAGCGGATCGAGACGCGGGTATCCCATCCCGGCAAAGGCGCCTCGGTGCGGCTGGACGGCCTTTATCTGCTGAGCGGCGAGCGCCACGCCGACGCCACCAGCGAGGTGGACCACACCGGACTGGACGGCCAGACCTCCCAGCTCACCAAGGGCGTGGTGCGCGAGCGCGGTCGGGGCGTCTTCCAGGGACGGATCATCGTGCGCGAGGGCGCCGACGGCACGGACGCGCGCATGGGGCATCACGCGCTGATCCTCGGCGATCGGGGTGAGGTGGACGCCAAGCCCGAGCTGGAGATCTACGCCGACGACGTGGCTTGCGCCCACGGCAACACCGTCGGCGCGCTGGACGAGATGGCGCTGTTCTATCTGCGCAGCCGGGGCGTGCCGGAAGCCGAGGCGCGGGCTCTGCTGACCGAAGCCTTTCTCGGCGAAGCGCTGGACCGGATCGAGCGCGAGGACGTGCGCGAAGTTTGCCGGGCCTGGCTGGCGGAGCGCCTTTCATCTCCTCCCCCGAGCAGCGGAGCGGAACGGGGGAGGGGGACCACCCGCAGGGTGGTGGAGGGGGCGGCCCAAAGCGCCGCGCCTGATCTCGCCCCCTCCACCGCTTCGCGGTCCCCCTCCCCCGCAGGCGGGGGAGGAGAAGAGCGATGACCTTCGACGTCGCCGCCGTCCGCGCCCAGTTCCCGATCCTGTCGCGGCAGGTGAACAACAAGCCGCTGGTCTATCTGGACAGCGCCGCCAGCGCCCAGAAGCCGCGCGCCGTGATCGCGGCGATGACCCAGGCTATGGAGGGGTCCTACGCCAATGTGCACCGGGGCCTGCACACCCTGGCCAATGAGACCACCGAGGCCTTCGAGGGCGCGCGCGACAGGGTCGCCGCCCTGCTGAACGCCGAGACCCGTGAGCAGATCGTCCTGACCCACGGCGGGACGGCGGCCATCAACCTGGTCGCCGCGGGCGTCGCGGCGCGGCTGAAGCCCGGCGACGAGATCATCGTCACCGAGATGGAGCACCACTCCAACATCGTGCCCTGGGCCCTGGCCTGCGAGCGGACGGGCGCGGTGCTGAAATGGGCGCCGATCCTGGATGACGGCTCGCTGGACATGGCGGCCCTTCTGGACCTGCTGGGCCCCAAGACGCGGCTGGTGGCCGTCACCCACATGTCGAACGTGCTGGGCACGGTGAACCCGGTCCAGGCCATCACCGAGGCGGCCCATGCGGTCGGCGCCCAGGTGCTGATCGACGGCTGCCAGGGCGCGGTGCACGCCAAGCCGGACGTCCAGGCCATCGGCTGCGACTTCTACGTCATGACGGGCCACAAGCTGTACGGCCCGACCGGCGTCGGCGCCCTCTACGGCAAGGCTGAGGCGCTGGAGGCCCTACCGCCCTGGCAGGGCGGGGGCGAGATGATCGAGAGCGTCTCGAAGGAGCGCATCACCTATGCGCCGCCTCCACACCGATTCGAGGCGGGGACCCCGCCGATCCTGGAGGCGATCGGCCTGGGCGCCGCCATCAACTGGTTGGGCGGCCTGGACCGCGATGCGGGCCTTGAACACGAGCACGCCCTCTATCGCCGGGCGGTTGACGGCCTGAAGAGCGACAACGCCGTGCGAATTCTCGGTCAGGCCGAGGGCAAGGGCGCGATCCTGAGTTTCTCCGTGGAGGGGGCTCACCCCCACGACCTGGCCCAGATCATGGACCGCTACGGCGTCGCGGTCCGGGCCGGCCAGCACTGCGCCGAGCCCCTGGCGCGCCGCCTGGGGATCGAGGGGAGCGTTCGCGCTTCCTTCGCCCTATATAACGACGAGGCGGACGTGGACGCCTTCTTGGAGGCGCTGAGCCGCGCCAGACGATTTTTCGAGCGATGAACGACCAGACCGCCATAACGCCCGAGACCGCCCAGCCCCTTTCCGAGGAGGAGGTCGCGCGCCTGACCGACAAGCTGATTGAGGCGCTCAAGACCGTCTATGATCCGGAGATTCCGGTCGACGTTTACGAGCTGGGCCTGATCTACCGCGTCGACCTGAACGACGACCGCGCCGTGCGGGTCGAGATGACCCTGACGGCCCCCGGCTGTCCCGTGGCCGGCGAGATGCCGGGCTGGATCCGCGACGCCGTCCTGACGGTGGACGGCGTGACCGGCTGCGACGTCAATCTGGTGTTTGACCCGCCCTGGGATCCCTCGCGCATGAGCGACGAGGCCAAGCTGCAGCTGAACATGTTCTGATGGAGCAGACCGTTTTCAGGCGCCGCCGCGAGCGGCCCCGGATCATCAGCCTCACCGAGGCGGCCGCCACCCGCGTGCGCGAGATCATCGCCCGCGACGAGGAGGGGCGCACGGCCCTTCGCGTGGGCGTGAAGAACGGCGGCTGCGCGGGGCAGGAATACGTCATGTCTTATGCCGATGCGCCCGGGCCGCTGGACGAGGTGATCGAGGACAAGGGCGTGACGATCCTGATCGACCCCAAGGCCGTGCTGTTCCTGATCGGATCCGAGATCGATTACGAGGAGACCGAGTTGTCGGCGAAGTTCGTTTTCCGCAATCCGAACCAGACCGACGCCTGTGGCTGCGGTGAAAGCGTCACCATCACGCCGCGTGAAGCCTAGGCTTCCTCGCTGGGCGCAAGGATACGCTCAGCAGGCGTGACAGGATCGCCCGTACCTTCCGCCACCAGTTCGGCGGTGCGCGCCTCGACCGCCTCTTCCAGCGCCTCGAGAAAAGCCGCCTTGGGCAGGCCCGGTGCGATGGCCGGCAAGAACTCCAGCACGGCGGTTCCGGGGTGCTTCTCCCACTTCTGCTGCGGCCAGTAGAGGCCCAGGTTCGTGGCCACTGGCACGACCGGGAGGCCAAAATCGCGCTGCATGTGCCAGACGCCGGAGCGATATCTGAACTTCTTGCCGACGGGGGCGAGATTTCCCTCGGGGTAGATCAGGATGCGCCGTCCCTCCGCATGGGCCTGGGCGGCGCTGCGCGACAGCGCGCGGCGCGCTTCTGGACCGCCGCAGTTGTCGACCACGATGGCGCCGAGCTTCTTCAGCACGCCGGAGATCAGTGGAAACCGCTCCAGATGGTCCCCGGTGACGAAGGCTACGTCCTGGAACTGCGAATAGACGCAGAAGCCGTCGCCGTAGGACTGGTGCTTGGCCGCCAGAATGCAGGCGCCGGCGGGAATATGTTCGACGCCGCGGACTTCCAGTCGGATGCCGGCGAACACCCGCATGGCCCAGACCATGCGGCGCACGTAACGGCGGATCACGCCCTGGACCAGCCCGCGGCCGGGGAATAGCGCCGCGATCGCCGCCGTCAGTGTGTAGGCGGTCGACAGCACCCAGAACGCGATGTTGAAAAGCAAAGCTCTCATGGAGCTGTTCTGTAGGGCGAAAAAGGCTGAAATGGCGCCATGGCGGTGTCCGAAGATTTCCTGACCTCTGTCCAGGAGCTGCTGGCCTTCGTGCCCGAACTGCGCGCCAGGCGCATGTTCGGCGGGGCCAGCCTGTACAGCGGCGACGTGATCTTCGCCCTGTTGGTCGACGATGTCCTCTACCTCAAGTCGGATGAGAAGAACGCGCCCGAGTTCGAGGCGGCGGGACTGGAGCCCTTCATCTTCGTCAACAAGGCGGGCGACGAGGCGCCCATGCCTTATCGCCGCGCGCCGGACAGCGTCTGGGACGATGAGGAGGAGGCCCGCCGCTGGGCCGCCCTGGGCCTGGACGCGGCGCTGCGCGCGCGAGCGAAGAAGTCGCGCTAGGCCGCCTTCACCCCCACGCTCGCGGCGGCGCTGACGCGGTTCCGTCCGCCCCGCTTGGAGGCGTACATGGCCTCGTCGGCGCGATCGAGCAGGGCTTCGGGCGTCTCGCCAGGCAGCTTCTGCGCGAATCCGATGGAGACGGTGATGGCGCCCAGATCCTCGTTGGTGGAGCGGCGCTTGAGTTCGCGAGAGGCGATCTCCTCGCGAATGGTTTCGAGCACTGACTGGGCGACGACGCTCGGTTCGTTCGGAAAGATCAGGGCGAACTCCTCGCCGCCGAAACGGGCGGCGATACGCGGCTTTCCGGCGTGCCGGCCTATGACGCTGGCCACATAGCGCAGCACCTGGTCTCCGGTCTGATGACCCCAAGTGTCGTTGAAAGTCTTGAAATGGTCGATGTCGAACACGGCCAGGGTCACCGGCCGGTTCTCCTCCTCAGCGTTGGCGCAGGCGCGTTCAAGCTCGTCGTCGAACGCCTTGCGGTTGGCCAGGGCGGTCAGGGCGTCGGTCATGGCGTCGCGGCGCACCTGCTCGAGATGCTCGCGCAGCTTTGCCACCTCGCGGGTCGAGGCATGCAGGCGCTGCTCCAGGACCACGTTCTCCGTATGGACCTTTTCCGTGGCGGCCGTCAGATCGCCGACCAGGCGCCGGACGTTGTCCGGATCGGCTGCGCCCAGTTCGGCGCCGGCGCTGGCCAGGGTCTTGCCGTACGCCGCCTGCGACTTCTGGGCTGTGGCGATGGCGGTGGCGACACTGGTGAGTTCGCGGCTGAGCTGGGCCCCGGCGTCGCGGATTTCGTCGGCCACCCGCGCGCGCGGCAGATGCTGGGCCGCGAGCGCCTCCGCGACCTCCTCGGTAAAGGCCTCTCCATCGGCGATCATCCGCTCGATCTCGCGGCCGAGCGCGCCTTCGGGATCGCCCATGTAGTGGAGCCAGAGTTCGAAGTTCAGCGGCGTGGGCCAAACGTTCGCGGCCTCCATGCGGGCCAGGGCGTCACGCGCCAGGGAATAGGCGGCGGGTCCCCGCAGGGTGGTTTCGATCATTCGGCTCATGCCCACCTCGTCCCTTGGCCCGCATTCGGCGGGCGTGACGACCAAGCATGCACAGTGGACAAGAACAGGCGGTTAAAGCGCGAGCCCGTGGCGACCTCAGTCGCTCTTCGCCCGGGGGGCGGGCCGCATCAGGAAGGCGGGCAGGGACCCTTCAAAGGGATCGGCGGGCGGCTGACCCTTGGCGCGGGTCGGAGCATCCTTGACGCCCCGCGCGCGCGGCGGACGTGCGGAAGCCTCCTCAGCCTCGGCTCCCGCAGCGGGCTGCGTCGGGTTCTGTCCACTTCTGCGGCGGCGTGCGGGCTTCTCGGCAGGAGGGGGCGCCTCAACGGGCGCTGCTTCGTTCGGCTCTGAGATGGCTTCGGCCTTGGCGGGCCGCGGCTCACCGCGCGAACCGCTCCTGCCGCGGCTGCGCTCGGCGTCCTTGCCGCGGGCGGGCCGCGGCGCGCTGCGAATGCCTGAGACATCCACGCTCAGATCCACCTCTTCGGGCGTCTTCTTCGTCAGCTTCAGCACCTTGTCGTAGGATTTCTCATCCGCAGGGGTGAGGATCATGAAGGCCTGGCCCGAACGCCCGGCGCGGCCCGTGCGGCCTATGCGGTGGACATAGTCGTCGGCGTGGTGCGGCACATCGTAATTGAAGACGTGGCTGACGTCGGGAATGTCGAGGCCGCGCGCGGCCACGTCCGAAGCCACTAGCAGCTTCAGCTCGCCGGAGCGGAACGCCGCCAGGGTCTTCGTGCGCACCGACTGATCCAGGTCGCCGTGGATGGCGGCGGCGTCGAAGCCATGCCGCTTCAGCGACTTGGCGACGATGTCCACCTCGGACTTGCGGTTGCAGAAGACAATGCCGTTCTTCACGTCGGCCCGCTCGACCAGGGCGCGCAGGGCGGCGCGCTTGGCCTTGGGATCGCTTGTGGAGATGCGGGCGATATACTGGGTGATGGTTTCGGCTGTCTCGGCGGGGCGCGACGCCTCGACCCGTTCCGGATTGCGAAGGAACTGCTGGGTCAGTCGCGTGATCTCGGGCGGCATGGTGGCCGAGAAGAACAGGGTCTGACGCCTCGGTGGGGTCAGCTTGAAGATGCGTTCGATGTCGGGGATGAAGCCCATGTCGAGCATGCGGTCGGCTTCGTCGACCACCATGATCTGGACCCCGGTCAGCAGCACCTTGCCCCGCTCGAACAGGTCCAGCAGACGGCCCGGCGTGGCGATCAGCACGTCCACGCCCTTGTCCAGCGCGGCGACCTGGTCGCCCATGGAGACGCCGCCGATCAGCAGCGCCCAGGAAAGCCTTGTGCCCTTGGCGTACTTCTCGAAGGCCGAGGCCACCTGGTCGGCCAGCTCTCGGGTGGGCGCCAGGACAAGGGCGCGCGGCATGCGGGCGCGGGCGCGGCCTGACGCCAGGCGATCGACCATCGGCAGGGTGAAGGCGGCGGTCTTGCCGGTGCCGGTCTGGGCGATGCCCAGCACGTCCATGCCGTGAAGGGCATAGGGAATTGCGGCCGCCTGAATAGGCGTGGCCGTGGTGTAGCCCGTCTCGGCGACGGCCTTGAGGGTCGTGGCCGACAGGCCCAGTTCGGAAAATTCAGTCATTCTTTTGATTTGTGGGCGACCGTTGCGTCGCCGGAAAACGCGCGCTGCGACAAATGGAACTCTGGTTCGTCGCGCGCCGCGAGAATAGGGATGACGCCGTTCAAGTCAACGCATTGACTGTGACGGCGGCAGACGTGCGGGGAGCATGATGAAGCCTTCTGGTGGCGTAGTTATGGCGGCGGTCGCCGTCGCCTTGACGATTTCAGCCCCTGCTCGGGCCGGCTCGGCCGCCACGCGCGCTTCGCATCCGGCGCTCAGGCCCGCCTTCGGCAACACCATCGTCTCCACCTATCCCAACGGGCGTCAGACCCTGCTCTGGCTCGAGCCCGACGGCGATTTCGAGGGCGAACGCAGCCAGGGTCAGCGCATCAGCGGCGTTTGGGAGGTCGACGAGGACGAACTGTGCCTGCGTCAGCGCCGGCCGATGCCGCTGCCGATCCGCTACTGCACGCCGATCGTGCCTGGCGGCGTCGGGGCCCGGTGGACGGCCCGCGCGCCCACGGGCGAGACCGTTCAGGTTCAACTGGTCGGCGGCCAGATCGGCCGCTGAGCCCGACCGCGCGGCGCCGGCGCGCGCCAGCCGACACTTATCTCCAGCAATGCCGGATAGCGCCTTCGGAGGCGCCGCCGTCCTCGGCGTCTGCGCGCCGCCGCCGCGTGTGGTGCGAGGGGACGGGGATCGTGGCCGCGCAAAAAGAAAGAGCGGCGGGTTTCCCCGCCGCTCTCCGTAGTCGTCGTTTCTGAGTGGGCGTGGTTCTTAGAACCGCGCCGACACCCGGAAGAAGGCCCGGCGACCGACGTAGTCGTAGTTGCCGAGCTGCGAGATGCCCTGACGGAAGCCCGCATAGGGCGACACGGCCGGCGGATGCTCGTCGAACACATTGTTCACGCCAGCCTGCACGCTCCAGTCGCCGAAGTTGCGGCGGACCGAGAAGGTGTGCGTGGCCGTGAACTCGTTATGCATCTTGTTCACGACGTAGTTCGGGTCCTGAGCGGCCGCGCCGGGGATCGTGTAGCCCGGCAGGAGCGTGCCGGTGGGACCGGTGACTGAGGGGCAGTCGACGAAGGTTACGCCGCCGTCACCCGAGCACCGATAGTAGCGGCTGATCGCGGACGTCTCGTCGAGGCCGGCCGCCTGGTACAGTTCCAGGTCAGAGGCCTTGCCGAACATCGTCACGCCCCAGAACAGCGTCCAGTCACCCCGGTCGAAGCGGAAGTTCAGATTTCCGCTGAAGTCAGGGCCGTCGTAGCTGTACGTCGAGCCGTTCAGGTCCTGAACCGGAGAGTCCGGGAAGAGCTGAGACACGTCCTGCAGCTGCCAGGTGAACTGACCATCGATGGTCAGATCGCCGAAGCCGAACTCGTGACCGTAACGGACCGACAGGTCGATGCCGCGGTTGGTCTGCTCGGCGATGTTCACGTAGGGGTTCTGCACGGTCAGGATCGCGAACGTCACGGGATCCCGGGTGAACAGGGCGCAGAGCGGATCGGTCGGATAGGCGACCGAGCGGTAGCACTGGCTCAGGATGTTGGCGGTGCCGTACTGGGTCACCTCGTCGGAGATTTCGATGTGGAAGTAGTCGACCGCCACGTTCAGGTCGATGAACGACGGGGTCCAGACCACACCGATGGTCGAGGCTTCGCCGGTCTCGGCCTGGATGTCCAGGAAGGCGCCGCCCTGCGCGATCGCCGTGGCGGAGCCATTGCCGGCCGCGGTGTATCCTGCAGGAACGCCCTCGGCGGCGCAGTTCTGCTGGATATTGGCGTTTCCGTTCAACTCCCACTGGATGCAGGGGTCGATCTGCGCCTGGGTCGGGAACGAGGTCTGGTTGCCCAGGAACTGCTCGTACAGAGACGGGGCGCGGAACGACGTGCCCCGCGTGGCGCGGATGCGCCAGGACGGGTTGATCTGCCAGTTGATCCCGACCTTGTAGGTGTCGGACCGGCCGTACGAGTCGTAATCGGAGATCCGGCCCGAGACGTTGGCCGTCAGGCTGTCGATGAACCGCACGTCGCGGATCAGCGGCACCTCCAATTCGGCGAAGGCCTCACGCACCGTGTCTTCACCGGCGGTGATGCCCGCCGAGGAGGAGCCCCAGATGTTGCCCAGGCGAACCTGTTCATCCGGCACGTCGTTCAGTTCTTCACGGCGCAGGTGGAAGCCGACGGCCGCCGCCATGGGACCGGCAGGCAGCTCGAACAGGTCGCCACTGAACACCGCTTCCACGTACTGATGGGTGTACTCGGTATTGCCGACCGCTTCGAACATCAGGAAGTTGCGCTCGGCGTCCGAGAACCGGCCTTCCAGGACGTCCTGGGTGGTCCAGCGCACACCGCCCGGCAGATCCGAGCAGTCGTAGTTCGACAGGTTGTCGAAGAAGGTCCCGTCCGTCTGATAGCAGGCGTCCGCGCTCGTCAGGGTAGTGACCGCGGGGTCAACGCCCGTGACAGCCGCAACACGGTCGGCATACAGAGCGTCCGGGTTGCGGTATTCGCCTTCCGAGCGCGCCCACTGACCGTAGATGTCGTAGCCCCAGTTGCGCAGGAACCCGAGCGAGAAGTCTCCCCGGATGCCGACCACAGCGCGCGTGTAATCCACGTTCTGAATCTGCGTGGACGTCATCGGGATGATCGGCAGGATCGTCGCCGCTGAGAAGGGCAGCCCGTTATCCGGCCGTTGGGCGGTCGGAATGAAGGCGCTGGTCGTCGGGAAGAACTGACGCGCGCCTTCCTGCGACGAGCGGCGCTTGTTGTGCATGAACTCGCCGTAGAGCTCCATGCCAGGCGTCAGGTCGTAGTTGAAGTTCGAGAAGACCGTATAACGGTCCACTTCGCCGATCAGCGACGCCCGGCCGTAGAAGTCGAAGGGCCCTTCGCCGTTGGAGCCGAACTGGTAGTTGCCGTGAGCAAACGTGGCCGGGAAGCCGCCGCGGCCCTGACGCACCATGTTGGCGATCCAGACGCTGGCGCCCTGCTGCGGCGTGGCGTAGGTGCGGCCTGCGACGGGGTAGAAGAAGTCCATGGTGCCGCCGCCGGCGTTGGCGCGCAGCACGCCCGCGAACAGACCGAAGCACTTGTACTCGCCGGTGAACGGATCGATCAGGTCGACCCGATCACCAGCAGGGTCCTGGACGCTGGTGTAATAGTCTTCAGCGCAATCCAGATAGTCACGCTGGCCGCGGCGCAGGGGCTCCTGGGCGAAGTAGTCGAAGCCGACGGCGAAGTTGCCGCGGTCGAAGGTGGCGCCCCAGGTGCCGCTGACACGGTACTGCTCGCCGCCTTCCTGCGCGGGCACATTGGCGTAGGCGTCGAACTGGAAGCCGTCCAGGTCGCGGCGGGTGATGTAGTTGATGACGCCGGCGATGGCGTCCGAGCCGTAGACCGACGAGGCCGAGTCGTTCAGGATCTCGACCCGCTCGATCATCGACTGGGGCAGCACGTTCAGGTCGAAGGCCTGCACCGTGCCGCGCGTGCCCGCCGGACCGGCGCGCTTGCCGTTGATCAGCGACAGGGTGCGCTGGGCGCCCAGGCCGCGCAGAGACACCGACTGAGTGCCGCCGCCGCCCGTGCCGACGAAGCCGGTTAGGGTGTTGTTGTTCTGGAACGAACCGGAGGCGACCGACGACTGCTGCAGCAGCTCGGCGGTGTCGACGATGCCCTCCAGCGTCGCCTGCTCCGAGGTGATCACGGTCACCGGCGCGGCGGAGTTGAACTCGTTGCGGCGGATGCGCGAACCAGTGACGGTGACGGCTTCGACCTCGGTGGCCTCGTCCTCGTCCTCGTCATCCTGGTTGGCGGTCTGGGGCTGAGCCTGGGCCATGGCCGACACCGGCGCGCCGGCGACGGCGGCCAGGGTGACGACGGCGGCGCCGCCCAGCAACAGCTTCTTGAAATCTCTCATTACGCTTAGCTCCCCTCGGGTGAAGCCCGCATATGCGGTATTGCTATCCAACCGGCACGGATTCGGCCGGTATTCCGCCATCTTCTAGACACCGGGCCTGCTTGCTCAACTGAAACAGTGTCTTATGTTTTCAGTTAGAAAAGCATCTGCGTACCATTTCGACTGAAGCGACATTTGCGCAACAGCGATACGACACACTATTGGCTGATTGGAGCCGCCTGGGCGATTATCCGATCCAGCCGGTCGAGCAGGTCCCGTCCGGCCGGCGTAAGGTGCAGAGAGCGGCTGCGTCGATCATCCGGGATTTCCCGGGCCTCAATCAACGCAGGCCATGGCTCCGACACGCCCGACAGCGCCTTCACGATCCGGGTTGTTCGGGGGCCTGACAGGCGCGCCACCACGGCGAGTTCGGTGAGGTTCAGGCCTTCATTCTCGCACACGTAGAGAAAGCCGATCACCTCCGGCAATCCGACGCCCGGCAGGATCTCGCGCATCTGTTCCAGGCAGGCGAGGGGGCTGCTGCGCCGCCGCGTCCGGTTCGAAGAGCGCGGCGTCACAGATCGTACGAGTGGAGGCGGCCAGTGCGATTGATACGGCGCTGTGAGGCCTGGACCGGCGCCGAGTTTTTCCGGGATCGGGACCTCGGCCGCTGGACCTCAAGTTTGGCCTGAGGGTACTCCGCCTGAATGGCCGACATCAGCGCGGCCAGCGGACCGGTCGCGCCGTCGGCGGGGCCGTTCTCATTCTCGTCGATCTCGATGATGATCTTCGCCTGATATCGCATGGAGTGGCAGGGCCTTAGAGGCCATCCCCTTCCTGATGCAGCTTGGCGGCCAGATAATAGCCCTGGCCATACGCCGTTCCGATCAACGGAGAATCAGCATCGCCCAGTTTGCGCCGGAACCGCGAGATCAGCGTGGCGGCTGACCTGCGGTCAGCGCCCGAGGATGCGCTCAAAGCTTCCGACAGAGCGCTCTGCGGGACGGGTTCGCCGTCGGCCGACTGAAGAACGCGCAGCAACTGCATTTCTTGGGCGGTCAGCCGGATCGTCAGACCCGTGGGGCCGGTGAGCACGCCGCGCCGCCAGTCGATGCGCCAGGCCGAGCCGGCGGCGGCCTCGGCAGGAGGGGCCCGCCGCAGCAGGGCGCGCAACCGCGCGACCAACTCCCTGCGGCTTTGGCGCCAGCTCAGGACGTCGTCGATGCCGAGCTCAAGGGCGATCACCCGGTCAACCTCCTCGTCCGAAGGGCTCAGAACCGCCAGGGGCCGGCCGTTGCAGAGGTTCACGAGGTGAACGATCTGGTGGGGCGAGAGGTCGGGCATGATGGCCAGGACCGCCCGGGCGCCGTCCATGGCTCGCGACGAGCTGCGGACATCCGGTCGCAGTCCGGCCGCCCGCGCCATAGCCAACAGTTCGTCCAGATGAGGCGTCGCTGCAGCGGACGCGCAATAGACGACCAGTTCGCCTGCTTCGGCGTCTCCGAACTGAGTTCCTCTCAAGATCGCCTCAGGCACGCTGATCCGGCTTGCATACATCGAAAGTGACGCTGCGGAAGGTGGCATTGGGATAGCCTAATTACACGAGCGATCGCTGTGTTGAAGCCAGGGGTCTAATAATTACATAGCAAAGGGGGTCTATTCGCGCTGCAATGATGCGATGAAGGCGTTGGAATATGCGTTCAATCGACGGGTATTACATCATTGCGTCATTTCGGCGGGATTTTGACGCAGATCAGCGCGCCATTGAGGCGCATCATTACAACAATTTAATCCGTGAATGGTAAAGCTTGTCGTCTGGCGCACTGCGGCTGCCGCAGCTTTCTCAGACCCGCGGCGATGTCGGTCCGACCCGCCTCAGTAAGGATCCACGGCCTCGAAGGCGGCCAGTCCGGCGCTCAAGTCGGCGATCAGGTCGTCCGTGTGCTCAAGGCCGATCTGCAGACGAATCAGCGGGCCCTCAAGCTGCGGCGGCGACTGACGCAGACGCACCTGCGGGGACTCGAACGTCGCCAGGCTCTCATAGCCTCCCCAGGAAAAACCGAGGCCGAACAGCTCCAGCGCGTCCAGCATGGCTTCGGCGGCCGCGTCTGGGCCGGGCCGCATCACGACGCCCATGAGTCCTGAGGCGCCCGTGAAATCGCGTCGCCAAAGCGCATGCTGGGGAAAGCTCTCAAGGGCCGGCCAAAGGACGCGTGACACCTGGGGCTGGGTCATGAGCCATTCGGCCACTCGCTGAGCGGCGGCCTGCTGCGCATCCATGCGCACGGCCATGGTCCTGAGACCTCGCAGTAGGAGAAAGACATCGTCAGGCGAGACGTAAAGGCCAAGGTCCTCAATGGTTTCGTGCAGGCGCCGGATCAGGGCCGGGTCCCTCGCCGCGATCGAGCCTCCAAAGACATCGGAATGGCCGCCGACGTGCTTGCTCAGCGCCTGAACGCTGATGTCGGCGCCGTGCGCCAGCGGTTTGAACCATCTGCCCGCCGCCCAGGTGTTGTCGACCAGGCTGACGACGCCCCGGCCGCGGCAGGCCGCAGCCAGCGCCGGCACATCCTGCAATTCAAAGGTCGCGGTGCCTGGCGATTCCATCAGCAGCAACCTGGTGGCCGGCCCAAGGCCATCGATGATCTCGTCCGTCGTGGCCTCGGCGGGGTGGTAGCGCACCGAGGCGCCCAGCCGTGTCAGCGTTCGCTCCATGAAACGCCGGCTGGGCCAATAGCAGGCGTCCGTGGCCAGTACTTCGTCGCCCGGCTTCAACACGGCGAGGAGAGGGACGGTCACCGCCAGCAAGCCGGTGCCCACGACGAAGGCGCGCTCTGCGCCCTCCAGGTCGGCGAGAGCCGCCTCTAAAGCGGCGTGTCCGCCTGAGCCTTCAATGCCGTAGACAGGGCCGCTGGCGGGGTCGCGCAGGTCCTTGGCCCGGGCGTTCAGCAGCGTGGTGCCGCGCTCGATGGCCGGGTTCACCGTGCGGCGGCCGCTCGCGGGCCTGCGGGTCGCGTCGCGGATAAGCCGAGTGGTTTCATCCATGGGAGCGTTCCCCAATCAGGCTTGACGGCTTGCATCGGCCGGCCGCAGGGGGCAGGTGTATCGGCGCGCCCCTCAAGCTCGCAAGCTGGAGATCAGCCGTAGATGCGCCGACTGGCGACCGTTGTTGCTTTTCTCGTCCTTTCAGCCTGTGGACGCGATGAATCGACGCCGCCTGTCGAGGCCCAGCCCCTGCCCGAGACCGACAACGCCGGCGTCGAAACCGTGCTGGGCCCCCGTGAACCTGGTCCCACCCAACGCGCCATCCAGGCCAGGGGGCGGCTGAACTGCGGGATCCATCAGGGGTTGGCGGGTTTCGCCCTGGCTGACAATCGGGGCAGGTGGCAGGGCTTCGACGTGGACTTCTGCCGCGCCATCGCCGCCGCTGTGCTGGGCGATGCTAACGCCGTTCGGTTTGTGCCGCTGAGCGCGCGCGATCAGTTCGAGGCCCTGCGACGAGGTAGGGTCGACGTGCTTGTCCGGGGTACGCCGGTCGGTGTGGCCAACGACGCGCGAGAAGGGGCTGACGTCGCCGCCTACACCTACTTTGACGGTCAGGGCTTCCTCGCGGCGCGCGGCCTGAACCTGACCAGCGCCGCTGAACTGTCGGGCGCGCGCATATGTGTCGAGGGCGGTTCGGCCGCGGCACTCAACGTGGAAGACTACTTCCAACGTCGTGGGCTGACCTATGAGCCCGTGGGCTTCGCCAGCGAGAGCGAGGCGCGACGTTCATTCTCCGAAGGCCGATGCGACGCCGTGGCGGGCCAGATTTCTCAGCTGGCGGCGCTGCGCGCCACCCTGGCCAACCCCGACGCCCAGGTGCTGTTGCCGGATATCATCGCTGATACGGCCAGCGGGCCCATGGTCAGCGAAGACGATCCCCAGTGGCGCGACGCCGTGCGGTGGATCACCCATGCGCTGATCCTGGCTGAGCAGATGGGGCTGACGCGGGACAACGTCGCGGAACAGGCAGAGTCACAGGGATCGCCCGTTGAGGTGCGGCGCCTCTTGGGCCAGAGCGGCGCCTTGGGTGATGCGTTGGGCCTGCGCAGCGACTGGGCGCTCAGGGCCATCGGCGCTGTCGGCAATTACGGCGAAGTGTTTGATCGTAATCTCGGCCCGCGATCAGTACTGCGACTGACGCGAGGGCGGAACGCCCTGTGGAGCGCGACGCCTTCGGGCCTGATCTACGCGCCGCCCGCGCGCTAGCCTGTCACGATCTCGGCATCGGGACTTGAGGCCCACTCGGCCCAACTGCCGTCATAAAGGCGCCCTTCGACGCCCAGTCTCTCCAGCGCCAGCAGGACGATGCAGGCCGTTACGCCGGACCCGCAGGAAACGGCTACGGGGCGTGCAAGATCGATCCCAGCAGCCTCGACACGGGATCTTAGCGCTCCGGCAGGTCTCAGCCGGTCATGATCGATTAGATCGCTGAAGGGCAGGTTGACCGCGCCGGGGCCATGGCCGCTACGCAGGCCCGCGCGCGGTTCGGGCGCTTCACCACGGAAGCGGGGCGCGGGGCGGGCGTCGATCCATTGGATCGCCCCCTCCGCTACGGCTGTCCTGAGACCGCCGCGATCGATCAGCAGCTCCGGCCGGGGCCTGGCCGTGAAGTCGCCCGCGGTCGGGTCGGCCGCTCCGGTCTCCAGTACGCCTCCCGCCTCGCGCCAGGCAGGCAGGCCGCCGTCCAGCACCCGCGCACAACCACTCATGGCCTTGAAGCAGAACCATGCACGCGCAGCGGAAAACAACCCTTGCTGGTCGTAGACAACGACCTCGTCGCCGTCGTTGACGCCCAGCCTGCGAGCATGGGCCTGAAACGTGGGCGCGGATGGAAACACGTGGGGCAGCGGAGAGTCCTGCTCGGCCACGGCGTCGATGTCGAAGAAGGCCGCGCCTGGAATCCGCGCCTGCCGGTGGGCCGTTTCGAGCGCGCCTTCCGCCACGCTCCAGCTGGCGTCCAGAACCCTGAGCGCCGGCTCCCCGAGCCGGGCTTTCAGTTCGTCGGCCGCAATCACCGGATCGACCGCGCCCGGCACGCCTCAGCCCTTCTGCAGGGCCAGCTGGATCACATCGGTGCGGCCGGTGGAGAACCCCGCCTCGCAATAGGCCAGATAGAACAGCCACAGCCTCCGGAACCGCTCGTCGAACTTGCCTCCTGTGATCTGGGGCCAGGCGGCCTGGAACCGCTCCGCCCAGGCGGCGAGGGTGCGGGCATAGTCCTGGCCAAAGCGCTCAATCCCGGTCCAAGCCAGTCCGACCTCGTCGGTTCGCGCCTTGAGGACGCTTTCGCCGGGCAGATCGCCGCCCGGAAAGATGTACTTCTGGATGAAGTCCATCCGCTTCAGATAGTCGGCGAACAGGTCGTCCCGGATGGTGATGATCTGCAGTGCGGCCCGCCCACCGGGCCTCAGCACCTCGGCCAGCTTGGCGAAATAGGCCGGCCAGTATTGGCGTCCTACAGCCTCGAACATCTCGATGGAGGCCACGCGATCGAACTGGCCCTCCACGTCGCGATAGTCGAGCATGCGGATCTCGACCTGATCCGACAGGCCTTGGCGCTGCATGCGGGCCTGGGCGAAGTCGTACTGCTCCTTCGAAATGGTCAGGCCGGTGACCCGCGCCCCACGCTTGGCCGCGTGCTCGGCGAAGCCGCCCCATCCACAGCCGATTTCGAGCACATGCTGGCCAGGCTGCAGGTCCATGGCCTGGCACAGGGTCTCGTACTTGCGCTTCTGGGCCGCCTCCAGCGTCTCGGCGTCGCCGACGAAACGAGCCGAGGAATAGGTCATGGTCGGGTCCAGCCAGAGGCCGTAGAAGGCGTTGCCGAGGTCGTAGTGGGCGTGGATGTTCTTGCGCGACCCCGACCTGCTGTTTCGGTTCAGCCGGTGCCCGACCCAGTTCATCGCCTGGACCAGCAGGTTGCCGTGGAACAGGCGGCGGATCCCGTCATGGTTCATCGCCAGCACGCTCAGCAGGGCCGCCAGGTGCGGGCTGTCCCACTCGCCGGCCATGTAGCCCTCGGCGAAGCCAATGTCGCCCGAGCCGAAGACCCGGCGTGCAAAGCGCGGATTCTTGACGATCAGGACGCCGCGCGGGCCCGGCGCCTTGCCGTCGATGCGAATGACGCGCCCCTCAGGGGTGTGCACCTCGATGCCCCCAAAGGACCAGACGCGCGCCATCAAGGCGACGAGCGTTCGGAAGACCGGGTCCTTCAGCTCGGCCCAGGGGCGCTGAGTGATGGCGGCGCTGTCCGCGCCGGAAGTGGACGTCAGGCTCAAACCGCGCGCTCCTGTTGCACAGTCAGCAGTAAAGTATAGGCACGCCGACGGCGGGAACCAACCGTCACGCCGAGAGGGCCTGGCGATAGGCGTCCAGCGCTCGGAGGCGCGTTTCCCGCAGATCGACGATCGGGGCCGGATAGCCGTCGGGCGGCCCAGAGGGCAGGGTCCAGGGGGCATGAATCGCCTGGGCCGGCGCCCTGGCCAGCTCAGGGACCCAGCGCCGCACGTAGACGCCGTCCGGGTCGAACCGCTCGCCTTGCGTCACTGGGTTGAAGACGCGGAAGTAGGGCGCCGCATCGACGCCAGAGCCCGCCGCCCACTGCCAGTTCATGGCGTTCGACGCAGGGTCCGCGTCGACCAGCGTGTCCCAGAACCAGGCCTCGCCCCGGCGCCAGTCGATCAGAAGGTTCTTCACCAGGAACGAGGCGACGATCATGCGCACGCGATTGTGCATGAAGCCCGTCCGCCACAGCTGGCGCATGCCGGCGTCGACTATGGGAACCCCGGTTCGGCCTCGGCTCCAGGCCCGGAACCCGACGGGATCGTTGCGCCAGCGGATCTTGTCGTAGGCGGGCCGCGCCGCCTTTCGCCCTAGGTCGGGGTCGTGAAACAGCAGGTAGGCCCCGAAAGCCCGCCAGTTCAACTCGGTCTCAAGCTTGGCGACCTGTGCTTCGAGGCCCGGCTCGAGGTGCCGGCGAAATCTCGCGGCGGCCAAAACGTCGTCGGGGGCGATCTCGCCCCATCGCAGGTGAGGGGACAGGCCGCTGGTCCCATCCCGGTCCGGCCGGTCTCGGTTCTCTGGATAGTCCTGCAGCGCCTCATCGAGAAAGCGGTGCAGCCGGGCCTGGGCGCCGGCCTCGCCGGGGGTCCAGACCTCGCCGAACTGGGAGGCCCAGTCGGGCGAGACAGGCCTGAGGCCCCACGCCGACAGCGCTTCGGACGCCGGCCAGGACGGCGGCGGGCTGAAGGTGGGATCAGCGATGCGTTCGGCCGGCGCCTCACGGGCCTTGAGCGCTCGATCGAAGGCGCCGAACACCTGATAGGGACGTCCCTGCTGGGTCAGCAGGTCTTCCGGCGCCACGCGGCCGGTTTCGTGGACGATGTCCAGCTCGGCGTCGGAGCGGGCCAGCATCCGACGCGCCTCGGCCTGCATGGCGGCGGCGTCGGGCTCATAGCGCCGGTGCGCCACGACGCGGCGGGCCCCGGTCTCCTGGGCCAGGGCGGCGAGGACGTCGCAAGACCGCCCCCGACGCAGAATCAGCCGCGCGCCATGGGCTTCGAGGTTCTTCGCCAGCGCCGCCAACGAGTGGTGGAGCCACCAGCGCGAGGCGCCCCCCAGCGGACGGTCCACGCCCTCGTCATCCAGGATGAAGACCGGGATCACGGGCCCGGCGGCGCAGGCCGCACTCAGGGCCGCATTGCGCCCAAGCCGAAGGTCGCGGCCGAACCAGAACAGGACAGGAGCGGCATCAGACGCCATTATTCCGCCGCCTCATTTTCCCCGCCCTTGTAAGCCAAGCCCCGCAACGCCAGTTTCTACGGCGTCCCGTTCGCAGCAGTTCACCGTCTGGAGTCTCTGTCCTTGTCCGCCCCCAACGCCCGCATCCAGATCGATGTCCCCAACGCCCAGCCCGTGGTGATCGGCGGGGGCGAGCGCCTGGCCATCATCGCCGGCCCTTGCCAGATGGAGAGCCGTCAACACGCGCTGGAGACGGCGCAGGCATTGAAAGAGACGGCCCAGCGGCTTGGGATCGGGCTGATCTACAAGACCAGCTATGACAAGGCGAACCGCACCTCGGCCAACGCCGCGCGGGGCATGGGCCTGTCCGGGGCCATGCCGGTCTTCGCCGAGATCCGCGAGACGCTGGGCCTGCCGACACTGACGGACGTTCACGAGACCCAGCATTGCGCCCCGGTGGCCGAGGCGGTCGACGTGATCCAGATTCCCGCCTTCCTGTGCCGCCAGACGGACCTGCTGGTGGCCGCCGCCCAGACCGGCCGCGCCATCAACATCAAGAAGGGCCAGTTCCTCGCCCCCTGGGACATGAAGAACGTCATCGCCAAGGTGACGGCGGCGGGCAATCCCAACGTCATGGCGTGCGAGCGCGGCGCCTCCTTCGGCTACAACACGCTCGTCTCCGATATGCGCGCCCTGCCGATCATGCGCGAGATTGGGTGCCCCATCGTGTTCGACGCCACCCACTCCGTGCAGCAGCCGGGCGGGCAGGGGACGTCCTCGGGCGGTCAGCGCGAGTTCGTGCCGGTGCTGGCGCGCGCCGCCGTCTCGGTGGGCGTGGACGCCGTCTTCATCGAGACTCATCCAGACCCGGACAACGCACCCTCCGACGGCCCCAACATGGTGCCCATGGCTCAGTTCGAGGGTCTGGTTTCAGACCTTCTGGAGTTCGACGCCCTGGCCAAGCGCCGGCCGCTGTAAGCGCGTTGCGAAGCGGCGCCGAACGGCTGTAGCGTCCGCCCATGCGGCGGCTGTTTTCCTTTCAGGACAAGCTGACGACGCGTCAGCTGGTGGGGCTGACGCTGCTGGGCCTGCTGTTCGTCCTGGCCGCGGCGGTTGTCATCTGGCGCGAAGATATCCTGCGCACGGCGCTGGATCCCAAGGTGCCGTTCCAGACCTATGATCCGCCGCCCGCGCCCGACTACAGCCAGCCGTCCGCCTGGGCGCTCGCGCCTGCCGACGCGCCGCCGCCCGGCCAGGCCGCCATCTTCTTCATCCACCCGACGACCTTCGACGGCGGAGGCCACTGGAACGGCCCCATCGACGATGACGAGGCGAACGCCTTCCTGCGCCGCGCCATGCTGCCGAATTACGCCGGGCCCTTCTATCGCGTGGGGGCCATCTATGCCCCGCGTTACCGTCAGGCCAGCCTCTACGCCCAACTGACCCTGAGGGAGGATGCCCGCGAGGCCCGCATCTTCGCCTATGGCGACGTGCGCCGCGCCTTCGAGGCGTTTCTTGAGCGTGTCGGCGACGAGCGCCCCCTCATCCTGGCGGGCGTGGGGCAGGGGGCTGACCTGCTCGATCATCTGCTGATGGACATGGCAGCAGACCCGCGCCTCACCGGCCGGATCGTCGCCGCCTACATGGTCGATGCTGCGGTGCCCGCGGCGCGATATGCGCCCGGTGATCCATTGCCCGCCTGTGAAAATCGGGATCAGGCCGGCTGCGTGGTGGCCTGGCTCCAGGTTCGCGAAGGGGCCGAGGAGCTGGCGCGGCGCAGGCTGGAGCGGGCCCTGGTCTGGACGCCCGCGGGGCGGCTCGACTACCTCGGCGACAGGACCGCGCTGTGCGTTAATCCGATCCTGGGCGCGCGCACGGACTCGGCTGCGCCGGCCCGCCTGAATCTCGGGGCCGCCAACGCCACCGGGTTGGAATGGGGCGCGCGTCCGGCCTTCCTGTCCCGACAGGTGGGGGCTCAATGCCGGGATGGGGTGTTGCGCTATTCGCAGCCGGAGTCGCGCACCACCTTCCGCGATGAGGGCACGTGGGCCGACCAAAGAAAGTCGCCTCAATACAATCTATTCTACGCGGATATTGAGGCTGACGCCGAAGCTCGACTGGCCGTCTGGCACCGCCTGGAGACGGCCGCCTAGCCTGCGGCGGTGACCGCCTCGCGCCAGTCAAACAGCGAGGTCAGCACGCCCAGCGCCGCCTTGCGGTCTGGCTTGAGCGGGCCCTGCAGCACAAGCCGCGCATCATCCGCCGCGGCGAGCATCAGTTCGCGGTGCGCGTGCGGGTCGGCGAAGCGATAGGCGGGAAAGCCGGACTGCTTCAAACCCAAAGGGTCGCCGCCGCCTCGTAGGGCGAAGTCCTCTTCCGCGATCCGGAAACCGTCGTCCGTCTCTCGCAGGATTTGAAGCCTTTGCGACGTGGCCTCGCCGCCGCCTCCGCCCTGGAGCAACAGGCAGGCGCTGTGCGCCGCGCCCCGTCCGATGCGTCCACGCAGCTGATGCAGCTGGGCCAGGCCAAAGCGCTCCGCATGCTCCACCACCATGATGGTGGCGTTGGGCACGTCCACGCCCACCTCGACGACCGTTGTGGCCACCAGAACCGCCGTGCGCCCCTCGGCGAAGGCGGTCATGGCGGCGTCGCGCTCGGCCGCGTCCATCTGGCCGTGAACCAGGCCAACGGGCACGCTCAGCCGCTCGGTCAGGTCCCTGGCCCGCTCCTCGGCTGCGGCCAGGTCGGCTACCTCCGACTCGGACACCATGGGACAGATCCAATAGGCCTGGGCGCCGCCTCTGGCCGCGGCGTCCAGCCGCTCGATGGCTTCGTCGGCGCGCGCCAGGGGCAGAACGCGCGTGGTGACGGGCTTGCGGCCCGGCGGCTTTTCCAGAAGCCGGCTCACGTCCAGGTCGCCAAACTGCGCCAACTCCAGCGTGCGTGGGATCGGGGTCGCCGACATGGCCAGCAGGTGAACGGCCTCGCCCTTGGCCACCAGGCGGTCGCGCTCCGCCACGCCGAAGCGGTGCTGCTCATCGATGACCGCCAGCCCCAGCGCCTTGTAGGCCACGGCGTCCTGGAACAGCGCGTGGGTGCCGAAGGCCACCTGGGCGCGGCCCTCGGCCAGCGCCGCCAGCTTTTCCGCTCGGCTCGCTCCCTTGTCCCGCCCGGTCAGCAGCACGGACGTTACGCCTGCAGCCTCCAGCAGGGGCACCAGCCGCTCATGGTGCTGTCGCGCCAGGATTTCCGTGGGGGCCATGAAAGCGGCCTGATATCCCGCCGCCGCCGTCTCCACCGCAGCCAAGGCCGCCACGACCGTCTTGCCTGAGCCGACATCGCCTTGCAGTAACCGACCCATACGCTGGCCCGACTGCAGATCGGCGCCGATCTCGTCGCATGCCTTCCGCTGATCGCCGGTCAGGGCGAAGGGCAGGGCGGCGATCAGCCTGCGCCCCGCCTCGGACGGTGCGATGCGCGGCCCAGGCTTGGCCTGGCGCTGGCGCCGCCGCTTGGCCAGGGCGATCTGGTGCGCCAGCAGTTCGTCATAGGCCAGCCGCGCCCGCGCAGGGCTCAGCGGATCGAGTTCGGCCTCGCTTAAGGGATGGTGCAGCGCCGTGATCGCCCCATGCCAGGAGGGCCAGCGCCGCGCCGCCAGCCAGGCCGGATCCTGCCATTCCGGCAGCTCCGGCGCCTTTTCCAGCGCGTTCAACGCCACCTTGCGAAACTGACGCGAGCTGAAGTTGGCCGAGCCGGGATAGACCGGCTCCACGGCTGGGATCTCGTCCGCCCGCTCGGAGGGCAGCACAAAGTCGGGGTGCGGGATCTGCACCTCGCCGTTGAAGAACTCGACCTTGCCTGAAACGACCCGCGTCTCGCCTACGGGCAGCTGTTTCAGCAGGCTGTCGCCATAGGTCTTGAAGTAGACTAGGTGGACGAACCCCGTCTCGTCATAGGCTCGCACCCGATAGGGCGCGCCGATCTTGTGCGACGGCACATGCCGATCGATGGTCACGGTGAAGATCTGGACCTGGCCCTCCACGGCGCTGTTCGCCCTGGCTTTAGCTCGCCGGATCAGCCCGGTCGGGCCTGTGAACAGCACGTCGCGCACGCGCGGCCCGGCCAGACGGCGCACGATCGGCTCCACCTTGGCCCCCACGCCCTTCAAGGTGGCGGTCTCGGCGAACAGCGGGAAGAGAATCTCGGGCCGCATGGCTCTACATAGCGCGACTGGCGTTAGGCCGTCCGGAACGTTATCTGCACCCGCCCATGCCCGATACCCTGCTGACCGACACGCCCGATCCCCGCGCCCAGCGCATCGCTCGCCTGCGTTACCGCGCCTGGCGGCGCGGCATGCGCGAGGCCGACCTGATCGCCGGTCCCTTCGCGGATCAGCGCCTGGATGGCCTGGATGATGCCGGCCTGGACGCTTTCGAGCGGCTGATGGATGTGCCGGACAACGATCTCTACGCCTGGATGATCGGCCAGGCCGACCCCGCGCCTGAACACCAGGGGCCGGTCATGGACGCGCTTCAGGGTTTCGCCCGCAGTCTCGCCCAGCAGACGCCGGGGCGCGGGGCGTGAACCCGCTGAAGGCCATTATAGAGGCGCCGGGCCAGATCGAGATCGGCGGCGCGCCCGAAGGTCTCGACGCCCTCGTCGTCGCTGACGCGCTCAAGAAGCGCTCGCCCGTCCTGTTCGTGGCCCGCGACTACGCCCGCGCCGGGGCTTTTCAGGGCGCGCTGCAGTTCTTCGCCGACCGCGCCCGCATCCTGGAGTTTCCGGCCTGGGACTGCCTGCCCTACGACCGGGTCAGCCCCTCGCCCGGGCTGGCCGCGCGCCGCATCGCCACCCTCGTGGAGCTGATGCAGGGCCTGCCGGACGAGCCGACGGTGATCGTCACTACAGTGGGGGCGGTGACCCAGCGCACCGCGCCGCGCGAGGCCCTCCAGCAGGCCGGTTTCAGCGCACGCGTCGGCTCCGACATCGATATGGCCGCCGTAGAGCGCTACTTCGCCGTCAACGGCTACCAGCGCGCCTCCACCGTGTCGGAGCGGGGCGAGTTCGCCATTCGCGGCGGCGTCATCGACGTCTTTCCGCCGGGCGCGGAGGAGCCGGTGCGCCTCGACCTGTTCGGCGACACGCTGGAATCGATCCGCGCCTTCGATCCGGAATCCCAGCGCTCCACCCGCCAGCTGACCGAGGTCAGCCTCGCGCCGGTGTCCGAGGCCCTGCTGGACAAGGAGACCATCGCCCGCTTCCGGGGCGGCTTCGTGCGCGCCTTCGGGGCCCCGGGCGATGATCCAGTCTACGCCGCCGTTAGTGAGGGCGTCCGCCGCCAGGGAGCCGAGCACTTCCTGCCGCTGTTCTACGAGCGGCCGGAGAGCCTGTTCGACTATCTGCCCGACGGCACGCTGGTCTTCCTTGATCATCAGGCGGAAGAGGCTCGCGCCGAGCGTATGGCCACCGTCCGCGACGCCTTCGAGGCCCGGCAGGAGACCGCCCACCTGAAGGGCGGCGCCTATCGCGCCCTGCCGCCCGAGGCCCTGCATCTTCAGGACGATGACTGGTCCGGCGCTCTAGCTCGCCATCCGGTGCGCAGGCTGACCCCCTTCGATCCGATCGGGGAGGGGGGCGTCGACATGGCCGGGCGCCTGGGCCGCACCTTCGCCGCGGAGCGCCAGCAGGACAGCGTCAGTCTGTTTGATGCCGTCTCGGCCCACGCTCGACAGCAGATGGCGGAGGGCCGGCGGGTCCTTTTCGCCTCGTGGTCGGAAGGCTCGTCCGAGCGCCTCGGCTCCATGCTGGGCGACCACGGCATGGGCCGCATCCCCGCCGCTCCCTACTGGAACGCCGCGAGGGCCGCCGATCCGAAGACCCCCCAGCGCGTGGTGCTGCCGCTCGATTCCGGCTTCGTCACCGACAGCCTGGCCGTCATCTCCGAGACCGACATCCTAGGCGACCGACTGGCGCGGCCGCGCCGCAAGAAGCGCGCGACCAACTTCCTGGCCGAGGCCTCGGCTCTGACGCCCGGTGATCTGGTGGTCCACATCGACCACGGCATCGGTCGCTACGAGGGGCTGAAGACGCTTGAGGTGCAGGAGGCGCCGCACGACTGCCTAGAGCTCATCTACCATGGCGAATCCAAGCTCTATCTCCCTGTAGAGAATATAGATCTTCTCACGCGCTATGGGGGCGACAGCGACGAGGTTCAGCTGGACCGCCTGGGCGGGGCGGCCTGGCAGGCGCGCAAGGCCAGGGCCAAGGAACGCCTGCGCGAAATGGCCGAGGGCCTGATCGCCATCGCCGCCCAGCGCCTGTTGCGCACCAGTGAATCCACCGAGGCGCCGCAGGGCGTTTTCGACGAGTTCTGCGCCCGCTTCCCCTACGAGGAGACCGACGACCAGCTGAACGCCATCGGCGACGTGCTGGAGGATCTGTCGCGCGGCCGCCCCATGGACCGGCTGATCTGCGGCGACGTGGGCTTCGGCAAGACCGAGGTGGCGCTCAGAGCCGCCTTCGTCGTGGCCATGAGCGGCAAGCAGGTGGCCGTGGTCTGCCCGACCACGCTTCTGGCCCGCCAGCACTACGCCAGCTTCGTCGAGCGTTTCCGCGGCTGGCCGGTGAAGGTGCGCCGCCTGTCCCGCCTGACGCCGGCCAGGGAGGCCGCCGAGACCCGTGAGGCGCTGAAATCCGGCGAGGTCGAGATCGTCGTCGGCACCCACGCGGTCCTGTCCGAGCAGGTCGGCTTCAAGGACCTGGGTCTGGTCATCGTCGACGAGGAGCAGCACTTCGGCGTCAAGCACAAGGAGAAGCTCAAGGCGCTGCGCGCCGACGTGCACATCCTGACCCTGACGGCCACGCCCATCCCGCGCACCCTGCAGATGGCGCTGTCGGGCATCCGCGACATGTCCATCATCGCCACGCCGCCGGTCGACCGTCTGGCCGTGCGCACCTACGTCACTCCTTGGGATCCCGTGGTGGTGCGCGAGGCCCTGCTGCGTGAGAAGTATCGGGGCGGCCAGGCCTATTTCGTCGCCCCCCGCGTCTCGGATCTGCCCGAGCTGGAGCGCTTCCTGCGCGATCAGGTCCCGGAGGTTCGCTTCGCCGTCGGCCACGGCCAGATGAGCGCCACCCAGCTGGAGGGCGTCATGACCGCCTTCTACGACGGCGAGTTCGATGTGCTGCTGTCCACCACCATCGTCGAGAGCGGCCTGGACGTGCCCACGGCCAACACCCTGATCGTCCACCGCGCCGACCGCTTCGGCCTGTCCCAGCTATACCAGCTGCGGGGGCGGGTGGGGCGCTCCAAGGCGCGCGCCTACGCCTACCTGTCCACGCCGGCGGATCGGCCCGTCAGCCTGGGGGCCGAAAAGCGCCTGAAGGTGCTTCAGTCGCTGGACAGCCTGGGCGCGGGGTTCCAGCTGGCCAGCCATGACCTCGACATCCGGGGCGGCGGCAACCTGCTGGGCGACGCCCAGTCGGGGCACATCAAGGAGATCGGCGTCGAGCTGTACCAGCAGATGCTGGAGGACGCCGTGGCCGAGCTGAAGTCGGGCGGCTCCGCGGGGCTTGCCGACGTGCGGGGCTGGTCGCCCCAGATCAACGTGGGCGTGGCCGTCCTGATTCCGGAGGAGTACGTCCCGGACTTGAATGTGCGGCTGGCCCTCTACAGGCGCCTGTCCGAGGCGGAAAAGCTGGAGGACCGCGAGGCCCTGGCCGCCGAGCTGATCGACCGCTTCGGCCCCCTGCCGCCCGAGGCCGCCCAACTGCTCAAGGTGGTGGGCGTCAAGGGCCTGTGCCGCCAGGCCTGCGTGGCCAAGATCGACGTAGGGCCCAAGGGGGCGGTGATCGCCTTCCGCGACGACACCTTCCCCAATCCCGTGGGGCTGGTGGGTCTGATCCAGAAGCGGGCGGTCAGCTGGCGCGTGCGTCCTGACCAGAAGCTGGTGGTCAAGGGCGAGTGGGACAGCCCCGAAGCCCGCCTCGAGGCGGCCGAAAAGATCGTCGCTGAACTGGCGGCGGTGGCGCGGCCCTCGGTCTGAACCGGTCCCCGCCGCCGCTCGCCTGACGTCGCCTTAGCGCTGTGCGCCGTCCGTGGCTCCGCGCGCCGGCGCAGCGCGGCGTGGGCGAGGCCCCGCGCGTTCCGGCTGGGCGGGAGCGTAAGAGGGTCCGGGCCGCGTGGCGGGCGCGCGCACGGCGCCCGGCGAGGCCACGGTGGGGCCGGCGTCGGCTATGTCCGGATCACCGTGGTAAAAGATGTGCACCGGCACATCGATCTGGCGATAGCCGGCGTAACGCCCCTGGATGTTCTGGCTTTCATATTCGCACCAGCCGACCGCATTCATCTTGATCGTGGTCTCGAACACGTCGTCGACGCGCAGGAAGTCGGCCTCTGTCCCGGCGCCGTTCTGGACGAACTGCTCCATGCGCTCCTCGACCACGCGGACCGGATTGAAGCTCAGCGTCACCCCGCCGTTCCAGTGATTTTCGAAGTTCACCGGTGCGTTGATGTTGAAGTTTCGGATCGTCTCATCACCGCCCAACTGCGCCAGAGGGGAGTGCGACCAGGTCCCGATCGGCACGATGTCCGCGCCATTCGGGGACGACGCCAGCGCCGCGTTGCCGAACATCACGCGCGCCGCGTCGGCGCGGGTGTGGGCGTTCTGGAACGATTTGCACCACACCTGGCCCCTGACGTTGAGCACCGGTGTTTGGGACGTGACCCGCAGGTCGCGCATGGCAGGGTCTGTGCTCTGCGACATGTTTCGGACCGAGATGTTGATGGCCGGAACATTTGATGTGACGAGGATGTCGTGGACCGCGAACGACATGTCCGAGCTGTTGGCGCCGGCGGTCATCGGGGTCAGGGCGAACAGCACCCCGGCCAGAAGCAGGTTCGAAGTCTTCATGTCAGGCGTCTCGAAGGCATGGGAGGGATGGCGTGAGGTGTCCTGGCGACGGCGACGCTTGTGACGTCTCGGACCGCCTTCGTGCAGGTGCATCGGCGCACGCGCCGGATTGCATCGTTATGCAACCGGGGTTGCAGGGGGCGCGTGTCCGTGTGAGCGTCGCCGTATGCGGCACGGATCCTTCGCCGAGAACCTGCGCATCCTGCTCAAGGCCCTCGTGCTCAGCCGCACGGGCCTCGCCTCCAGCCTGAATGTCGACAAGTCCCTGGTAGGCCGATGGGCGGCGGGGACCGTCACGCCTTCCGAGCACAACTTGGCCAATCTCACGCGCTTCGTAGCCGAACAGATCGACGGCTTCACCATGCTCGACTGGGATCGATCACCGGCGGATTTTGCCGCTCGCCTTGGGGTCAGCGTCGAGGCCGCGACTGCAACGGCTCAGTTAGAGTGGGTTCCGCCGGCCATCCAGGAAGAGGCGCGCCGGGGCGCCCGGCATCGCGGTTGGGCCTATGAAGGCCTCTGGCGCAGTACGCGCGCCTCCAGCGATCTGCCCGGCCGGTTTCTCTGCGACATCGTCGAGATCCGTAGCCAGCCCGAGGGCGTCATCCGCTTCCGCAGCGGCATCGAGAGCGTACGTTATGAGGGCCAGGCGCTGCTCCTGCAGCATCAGCTTTTCTATTTCGGGGCGGACGCCCAGCACGGCACGGTGATCTTTGGCATCTTCAGCGGCATCGCCCGCCAGCGCGCCGAGGTCATTGAAGGCTTGTCTCTGGGCACCCTGCGCGACGCCGGGGGCTCCCCTATGGCGTCGGCCTGTGTGATGTCCCGCCTTGGTGATCTCTCCGGCGACCCTACGGAGGACGACCGTCGATTTGAAGCCGCCGTGGCCGAGCTGACGCCGCTGGCTCCTGAGGACGCTGTTTCGCAACAGGTGCGGGACCGCCTGGCCTTGACCCAGACCCCTGAGATTCCCGGGTACCTGCGCCTGCTGTTTGCTCACTCCTTGTCGCGCGGCGCGGTTCTGGAGACTGATGTGATGTGAAGCGGGAAGTGGGATATCCGCGCAAGCGGGCAGGCCAGGCCCTTGAATCGTAACGGCTTCGCGTCTCAGGAACAGGCTTGGGTCCCCGGCGTCCATGTCCGCGTTAGACTTCGCGGACCATGATCAAAGACCCGCTCATCGCCGAACCGGCCCGCCTGGCAAGGTGGCGCGATCTGGCAGGGTTTGGCACGGTTTGGCGCGCCATTTTCTACCTCGGCGCCCTGCCAGGCCCCGGGGCGGGCGCTCGCTACGCCGCCTCGGCGCTGGCCTTGGCCGCGCGCTCCAGGGCCGCTCCGGCCGTCTCGGACGGGCGCAGTTCGGCCACGCCCAGATCAAACTCCGCCACGAAGGGCGGCCGGTCCTGCCCGGCGTCAAAGGCGGTGCAGCCGATGACGGCGGCGATGCGCTCGCCCACCGTCTGTGCCTGGGCCGCGTCGGTGGCCGGCAAGGCCAGGGCGAAGGTATCCGGCCCCAGCCGCGCGGTCGTGTCTTCGGCCCTGACCAGCCGCGACACCATCGAACCGATCTGGGGCAGGGCGCGAGCGATCCAGCCGCCGGCCGCCAGCCCGATGTGTTCGGGCTTTTTCCTCAGGCGCAGCACGCACACCGACAGGGGTCTGCGCCGGCCCCGTGCGGCCTCGGCCTCGGCCACCAGGTGCTGGGCGAACAGCTCGGCGGTGAACAGGCCGGTGGCCGGGTCCATCAGGCCCGACGAGCGGCTTTTTTCCAGCGCCTCGCGGATGGCGGTCTGACGGCGGTGAAAGCCCGCCAGGGCCGCGATGCGCCGCGCCGTCTCAGCCTCGGGCGTCGAGGGGGCGGCGATGTCCGCCACGCCGCGCCGGAACAGGTCCGCGACGTCCACGGCCTCGGGCTCCGGCAGATAGAGCAGGATGGGCGTGTGATAGAGACGCGTGTTGCGCTTCATGCCCGTGGCGATCGACATGGCCTCGGTCTGGTCGCCCCCGCTCCAGATGACCACGGCGTCGAAGGCCTTTTCGTGCAGGTAGTCGAAGGCCGTGTAGGCGGTGAACGCGCCGGTCGTCTCCACCTCGGTCTCGTCCAGCGCGTGGGACAGGGCCAAAAAGCGTGGGTCGGGATCGCCGATCATCAGCACGCGCGAGCGCCGCGGATCGCCTTGGGGCTGAAGGTCATAGCCATGCCGCGACAAGGTGCGGCGGCGCAGGGCCAGCTCTTCCTCGGTGACCGCGGCGCGGATCAGCTGCTCAAGGCGCAGGCTGGCCTGGGCCGGATGCAGGACGCCCGACATGATCAGGTCGAAGCCGTCAGCCGTCACGTCCTTCGCCTCGCCGATGCCCAGGACGGGGGTCCGCCGCTCCGGCGCGCGGGCGCGGATTTGTTCCAACAGGTCGGACACGGTCTCAGCAGGCGCCGCCAGATCGATGACCGCCGCTTCGATCGGCATATCTTCCAAGGCGGCCGAAGCGGCTCCCGCCGACGTCGCCGTAACCGTACGCCAGCCCAGTCGGTCCAGGCCCTCGGTCAGCGCATCGCCGACCGAACCGCCTTCCACCACGAGGATGCGCGCGCCGCGCCCTGGCGTGATCACGAAACCGGCCCCCCCACTCGCTTCCAACACGAAGCGGGCGGACGATAGACAATGGCAGGGCGAACGCCAATGGCCGCAAGGGTTCCTTTCCCCGCCGAAATCGCGCTAAGCCAGTCCGGTGCAAAGCGTGAGGGCGTCACGGTTGACCAGGTCGGAGTTGAAGGCGCGGGCCAAACCCGCGTTCGGCGTGCTGGGGCGCGCCCTCGGCCGTCTGTGGGGCCGGGACGTCATGCTCTACACAGGCGGTGTCTGCTTCTTCGCTCTTCTGGCTGTTTTTCCAGCAATTTCCCTTCTGATCGGCTTCTACAAGGTGGTGCTGACCACGGGCCAGGCCACGGCCCAGGCCGCGGCGCTTGGCGACGTGATCCCCCACGCCGCGCGCGGTATCTTCGAGAACGAGGTGGTCCGACTGACCGACGCCTCGGCGCGTACGGTGACCGCCCAGAGCGCTCTGGCCCTCATCATCGGCGCCTATGCCGCGCATCGGGGGTTCAAGGCCCTGCTGGCGGGCCTGACCTTCATCCATGACGAGCCGGAACCCCTCGGCTTCCTCAAGTTCAACCTGCTGGCCTTCGTGGTCGCCCTGGCCGCCTTCGCGCTTTTCACAGTAGTTTCAGGTGCCGTCCTAACCTCCCGAATCTTGGAGGAAACGTCCCCAATCCACCCGTTCCAGAGTGTTGGCCTGGACCTTGAATGGTTATGGGCGTCGGTGGGTCTCGCCTTCGGCCTTTCGGCCCTCTACCGCTACGCCATGAGCCACTCCGGCCCCGTGATTTGGCTGGCCGCCGTGGGAGGAGGCGTCGCCGCCTCGCTGTTGTTCGTCGGCGCCTCGTGGGCCTGCGCCTTCTACGTGGAACAGATCGTCGAGCTGGGCGCGACCTACGGCTCGGTCGGCGCGGTGGTGGTTTTCCTGATCTGGCTGTCGTGGAACGTGAACGCCGTCTTCTTCGGCGGCGCATTGGCCACCGAGATTGAGATCGCCCTGGACAAGTACCGGGGCGCTCAGGCCGTGACCGATCCCGGCTGACGCGGTTCGGCCCGGAAGCTCAAGCGCCCGCCGTCCTCGGTGACCTCCACCAGAGCCCAGCCCATCTCGTTGAGCAGGTGCGGGACATCGATACGGGCCATGGGATCATCGGCCCATAACACGATCGGCCTATCGCCTCCGGTCCGCTCGATCGCCCGGCGCAAACGCAGCGAAGGGATCGGGCACCGATGGCCCGTGGCGTCGACGATCAGCGGCTCGGCGGCCCGTTCCATACCGCCTAGATAGCCGCTGCCCGCGGACATGGGGAGGGGGAGCTGTTTTTCCGTAAACGGAACGAATCCCTGTTAGTTTAATGCGCATGAGCCGTACCTCGCGCCCTCGAGGACCTGCCTTCACCGCCCGCCAGGTGGGCGCCTTGCCCTGGCGGCGGGTGGGGCAGGGCGTCGAAGTCTGCCTCGTTCAGACCAGCAGCAGCCGGCAGTGGCTCCCCCCCAAAGGTTGGCCCATGGAGGGGAAAAGCGATCCCGAGGCGGCCGCCCAGGAAGCTTGGGAGGAGGCCGGCGTGCGCGGCCAGGTGGATCACGCTCCCCTGGGGCGCTTCCGGCACCTCAAGGGGTTGAAGTCCGGCGGGACCTTGCCGGCCGAGATCACCCTTTACGCCTTGCGGACGGAAGAGGTTCGGGACGACTATCCCGAGGCTAGGCGACCGCGCCGTTGGGCTGGCGTCGAAGAGGCTGCGGCCCTGGTGCGCTCGCCGGAACTGGCGGCGCTGATCCGCCGGTTCGCGGCCGACGCCATGGGAGAGGGCGATGCCGAAGGTGAGTCTGGCTGAACTACCGACCCTGGTGGGTCAGGAGCTGGGCGTTTCTGACTGGTTCAGCGTCGATCAGGCCCGGATCGACGCCTTCGCTGAAGTGACAGAGGATCGCCAGTGGATCCACATCGATCAGACCAGGGCGGCGGCTGAGATTGGCGGAACCATCGCCCACGGCTTCCTGACCCTGTCCCTCATGTCGGCCATGACGTCCCAGATTCTCGACGTCCAAGGGGTCAGTCGGGCCATCAACTATGGCTTCGAAAAGATAAGGTTTCTCAGCCCAGTGCCGGCAGGGGCTCGCATTCGGCTTCGGGAAAAACTGATGTCGGCCGAACCTCGCGCCGGTGGGCTCGCCCTGACCCGGGAGTGCACGGTGGAGATCGAAGGGGCTGAGAGACCGGCCTTGATCGCCGTCTGGATCGGCGTCCTCTATGGCTGAGCCTTGGGTGCGTGGGCTGACGAGAGGAGAGCGCACGCTCGCCGCGGACGTCTTCGGCGGCGAGCTCCTGACCGGGCCGGTGCGGATCCTGAGAGCGCCTTGGCTCAAGCGGGCCTTCGTGGCGGGACGATGGTTCGGCCGGGACTGGATAGTCTGGCCCACCGAGTCGGTAGAAGCGGATTTCAGCGCCGCCCCAATCGGTAAGACGGCTGTGTTCGTGCACGAGCTCGTCCATGTGTGGCAGACGCAGAACGGCGTGAATCTTCTGCTTTCCAAGTTGAAGGCGGGTGATGGCCCGGGGGCGTACCGCTATCCGCTCGACGAAAGTTGTGCGTGGCAGGCCCTGAACATCGAGCAGCAGGCGGCCATGGTCGAGCATGCGTTTCGGCTCAGCCGCGGCCTGCCGGCGCCGGCTGCCGCGGCATTCTACCGGGCGAGGGCCAGATTCAGCTGTGGCCTTTGATACGGCCATGATGCGTCTAAGATATATTATGTGCAATAATCGACAGGTGGCGCTGTCTCAGGCGCTGAACAGTACGCGCATGCCGTCATAAGCGGCTTCCACGCCGTCTGGCAGGATGGCTGACAATTCCCGGTAGTCCATGTCCAGATGAAGGTTGGTCAGAATTGCGCGCTCGGGTTTCACATCCTGAATCCAATGCAGTGTCCGCTCCAGATGTGCGTGGGTCGGATGTGGCGTCATTCGCAGCGCATCAACGATCCAAACCTCACAGCCGCGCACCGCGTTGAGCGCCGCCTCACTCAGCTCCGAGACATCGCTGGAGTACGCCAGCCCACCGAAGCGGTAGCCGACCGAGCTGATCGGCCCGTGCTCCTGCTCGAAAGTGGTCACGTGAACCGGCCCGCCCTTGCCCTCGACGGCCCAGGGCACGCCCCAGCCCGGCAAGGTCCACGGGTCGCAAAGGGCCGGGTAGCCCTTCTCGCCCTCGAAAATGTAGTGGAAGCGGCGCTCCAGCGTCTGGCGCGTCACAGGATCCATATAGGCCGGTATGCGCCTGCGAGCGGTCATGGCGAAGGCCCGGAGATCGTCGATCCCGTGGGCCTGGTCGGCATGGTCGTGGGTGTAGAGTACGGCGTCGATATGCTTAACGCCGGCGTCCAGCACCTGGGCCCTGAGATCCGGCGACGTGTCGACCAAGACCGTCGTGGCCTCCGGTTCCTCGCCGCGACGCACGAGTAAGGAGCAGCGCCGGCGTCGATTGCGTGGCTCGTTTGGGTCGCAGGCGCCCCAATCCCCGTTGGCGCGGGGCACCCCGCCCGACGATCCGCAGCCGAGAATGATGGCCTCAAGCTGACTCACGGCCTTGGGATCCGGTCGAACAGGTCGAAGAAGGCTTTCTCGGTTCGCGTCTCAGCCTCCTCGCGGCTCCAGCCCCGGATTTCCGCCAGTTTGTCCAGCACGTGACCCACATAAGCCGGCTCGTTGCGTCGGCCGCGATGCGGGACGGGCGCCAGGTACGGGCAGTCCGTTTCGACGATGATACGGTCTTGCGGCATGGCGTGGATAATGTCCCTCACCTCTTCCGCGGCCTTAAAGGTCGCGATGCCAGAGACCGAGAACCAGCCGCCCAGTTCCGCCGCTGTTTCAGCGAGTTTTGGACCACTGGTGTAGCAGTGCATGAGGAATCGGAACGCCCCCGCCGCCATCTCCTCGCGGAGAATATATGACATCACGTCGTCGGCCTCGCGGGTATGCACGACCAGCGGCAGACCGCTCCGCCTCGCCGCCTCGATATGCACGCGAAACACCTCTGCCTGGCGATCGCGAGGGCTGAGATCGTAGTGGAAATCCAGGCCGCATTCGCCGATGCCGACGACGCGCGGCCTAGCTGCGCGCTCCAGCAGCGCGTCCACGGTCAGCTTAGGCTCTTCCTTGGCCTCGTGGGGATGAACGCCGACGGTGCACCAGATGTCGGGGTGAGCCATGGCCAGGGCGTGGGTCGCCTCCCAGGTGGCCAGCTTGTCGGAGATCTCCACCATCAGGCCCACCCCGGCCTCGCGGGCGCGGGCGATGACTTGATCCCGATCTTCGTCGAACTGGGGCGCGTGCAGATTCACATGGCTGTCGATCAGCATTAGGCGTGCGCCCCCTGCCCCTTCAACCGTCCGGCCAGCCCCAGGAAGACTTCGGCGCGGTCCAGATTGATGGCGTCCGCGTCGTCGACCGCCCGGCTAAGGTCTCGCCAGAGATCGGCGTCGCGCTCGCCGCCTCCGGCCTCGGCCCGCCTGCGAACCTGATCGGCCAGGGCGTTGAAAAGGAACTCGAACCGGTCGGCGCCGTCGGCTCCGCGAAAGCGGTCGGAGGCCTGGATCAGCTCGGCGTCGGGCGGCGGCGGACCTTCGACCAGCCGCTCGGCCAGATCGGCCAGGTCCAGCGCCTCGGTCCCGGCCAGCCGCCAGGCCAGGCCTGGGCCCCCGCCCGACAACGCGGCCAGCCTGCTCGCCTGATCGCCGCCGACGCCCCGCCGCTCGAGAAAGGCGGTGATCGCCCCGGCCTCCCAGGGCGGAAACCGCAGTTTGCGGCAGCGCGAGCGGATCGTGTCGAGCAGGCGTCCAGGGGAATGGCTGACCAGGAACAGCACCGCATTGGCCGGCGGCTCCTCGAGGATCTTCAGCACGGCGTTGGCCGCGTTGGGATTCATATCGTCGGCGGCGTCGATGATGGCCACGCGCGCCTGGGCCACGGACGGGGACTTGGCGAAGAACTCAGGCAAACGCCGGGCCTCGTCTACGGGGATGACCTTCTTCACGCGGCCGTTCTCGACCGGCCGCTCAAGCACCGTCAGATCCGGGTGCGCCCCGGCGCGGGCCAGGCGCACGGCCTGTTCCTCGGGGTTCAGGCGGATCGTGTCGGCGGCCCCCAGCAGGCGAAAGGCGGCGTGGTGGGCGAAGGTGGCCTTGCCGACCCCCTCGGGCCCGGTCAGCAGCCAAGCGTGGTGCATCCGCCCTCGGGCCAGGGCGTCCTCGAAGGCGGCGACCTGGACCTCGCAGCCCTCCAGCACGTCGGTCTCGCGCGGGTGCGGCGTCTCAGCCATCGCCCAGCTCGCCCGGCCAGCGTTCGCGCAGGGCCTCCCAGACAGCGGACCCGACCGCATCGACAGAGCCCCCGGCGTCGATGATCCGGCAGCGGTCCGGCTCGGCCTCGGCGATCTTGAGGAAGCCTTCCCTCAGACGCCTGTGAAAGCCCTCGCCCTTGCTCTCGAAGCGGTCCTCGCCGCCGGCGCGGGCCTTGGCCCGCTCAAGCCCCGCCTGGGGCTCCAGGTCGAAGATCAGGGTCAGGTCCGGGCGGTCGGCGCCCACTACGGCCATGTCCAGCGCCTCGATGAAGGTGGCGTCCACCTTGCCGCCCGCGCCCTGATAGGCCCGGGTCGAATCGGAGAAACGGTCGCACAGCACCCAGTCGCCCCGCTCCAGGGCCGGACGGATCACCTGGTTCAGGTGGTCGTCGCGCGCGGCGTACATGAGCAGGGCCTCGGCCGTCGGCGTCCAGCGACCGGCCTCGCCGTTGACCAGGAGGGCCCGCAGAGCCTCGGCGCCGGGCGAGCCGCCGGGCTCGCGCGTCTGCACCACGCTGAGCCCGCGCCCCCGCAAGGCTTCAGCCAGGCGGGCGATCTGGGTGGACTTGCCGGTCCCCTCCCCGCCCTCGAACGTAATGAATCTGCCGCGCGCCACGGGCGCACAATGGCCGGATGCGGAGCCGAGGCAAGCCCGGCGGACCGCTAATTTCGTGGATCAGAGGCCCGCGACCAGGCGCGCGTCCCAAAGGCCCAGGCTGACGGCCCTGGCCCGGGCCAGTTCGGCCTCGTTGGGATCCGTCCAGGGCCCCAGCAGCACGCGGTAGAGGCGGCGGCCGTCGACCCGGGTCTCGTCGATGCGGGCCTGACCCAGCTGGCGGGCGACCCCTTCGGCGTTGTCGCGCTCGGCGAAGGCCCCGGCCTGGACCCAGACGGGCCGCGCGGTTTCGGGATTGATCGAGGGCTGGCCGGTTCCTCCGCCCCGAGGCGCAGGGCCCAGATAGCGCACCCGCACCTGGCCGACGCCCCGCTGCAGCAAGCCCAGCTGGTCGGCCGCGCCGCGCGACAGGTCGATGATGCGCCCGTCCACGAAGGGCCCCCGGTCGTTCAGCCGCAGAACCACGCTGCGCCCGTTCTCGAGGTTGGTCACCTCGACCAGACCCGGAAGCGGCAGGGTCTTATGGGCCGCCGACAGGCCGTGCATGTCGAAGCGCTCGCCCGTGGCCGTGGGCCGGCCGTGGAAGGCGTCGCCGTACCAGGAGGCCTGGCCCACCTCGTCATAGTCCGGGTCCGCCTGGGGCGTGTACCAGCGCCCGCGCACCTGATAGGGCCGCATGGTCCCCGAGACGATCGGCGCGGGATCGCTGACCTGGGGCGTGGCCGCCGGACGGCTGGGATAGGAAGGGCTCGGGCCAAGGCTTCCACGCGGCGTCGAGGCGCAGGCGGCGGCCGTCAGGGCCAGAAGGCCTACCAACGCGGCGCGCAGGATCGAAAGGCGTCCGTTCCCCATGCCGGGAACTGTGATCTGCCCCTTCTCAAGGTTTGGTTAAGGCTGCCGAGCCGCTAGGCAGAGCCGCGAATGCGCCCTAGAAGGCCCGCTCCGGACAGGTGGCCGAGTGGTTTAAGGCAGCGGTCTTGAAAACCGCCGTGGGTGGAAGCCCACCGTGGGTTCGAATCCCACCCTGTCCGCCACCTCCCCTCTCTTTCCGTCGCGTGGCGGGGCGCCAGAGCGAAAACGGGGCGCCAAACCGTGCCAAACCCTGCCAGATCGCGCCATTGGACTAAATCGCCCCACCCGACCGGCGCGGCTTCGCCAGCCAGATCATGAGCTTGGCGAAGGCCTCGTCGGCCGCCGGCTTGTCCTGGGGCGGCAACTGCACCTGTTCCGCCAGGCGCTGGAGCTTGAGCCAGGCGGCGGCCTCGTTCAGGTGATCGTCCGCGGCCGCCTCGCAGGCCCGCCGGAAGGCGTAGGCGCGAAAGCCCGTGCGGCTGGGCGAGGCCTTGAGCGCTTCAGCCTCGGGGTCCGGGTCAGAGCCCTGGACACTGTCTTCGGCGGGCGCAGATGGGAGGATATCCGGCTCGGAGGGCGGCTGAACGTCGACACGCCGCCAGCCCTGTACCGACGCGCGACGGCGAAGGGACCGCTCGGAAAGGCCGTAGCGTTCCGCCACCACCGGGGCGCTGTCCCCGGCCAGGTAATCCTGACGGGCGCGGCACCAGAGCTCGGATCGGTGCGGCCTCTGGGCGAAGGTCGGGATGGGGCCGATGAAGGGCTGGGCGGGGGTGTGTTCGTCGGTCATGCAGGCATTGTCGGGCTGCGCGACGGGGCGGGGATAAGTGTTCTCCCCTCACCCAAACCCATGCCGGGTCAGGGCGTCGTCCACGCGCTGGACCGCCGCCTCGGGATCGTCCTCTACGAACCGCTTCTCCTGCACCTGAAGGTCTCGCCCCAGGGCGCGGAAGCGCTCCTGCAGCTCGCGGTCCTCGGGCGGCGTCTCCAGCCAGACCTCGTTGGCCTCATCGCGCTGCGTGAGGCCCTTTTCCTTGGCCCAACTGGAGCCGATGCGCACCCCGGCATAGAGGATGCTGGCCTGAAAGGCGCCGCAACCGCCAGCGCGGCAGGCGGCCTGGAACATGACGTCGGCGGCCTTACGTTCCGGGCCGTCAGTAGGGAAGTCCACGCAGGCCTTGTCATGCACGATGGAGGCGCGGCGGTAGTTCCCCGTATAGGGCGAGCCGACGATGCTCCACAGGGCGCGCGGGATGCTGGCGCCGTCCACCACGAAACCCGCCGGAGCCGACCACAGGCGGCCGGTCCTGGCCTCGGTGAAGGTGAAAGCCTCCAGCAGCTTCATCATGCGGCCGCCCGACGGCGCCGTCAGCCACTGGGCCAGCGGCTCTCCGCTGAAGACGCCGAACCGGTCAGCCATGCCCCTGCCCTCCACCTCTGATGGGCCGAAGGCTGACGCCTAAGAGGCGCGGGCGTCAATGCGCCGAGCGGTTCAGGTGGACCGATGCAGCTAAGCCGAGGAACTGTCGCCGATTCCTCGCCGGGACGCTTGCCCCCATCGCGTGCTTCGGCCAAGCTCGACCGCGTCTCGGGAGGAGTGATCTGATGCGGTGGAGTGGGTTGATCGCCCTGGCGGCGGCGGTGCTGGCCGGCGCGGCGGCGCAGGCGGAAGAATGGGCCAGGCTCGAGACTGGGGACCGGGCGACGCGTTGGGGCATCAATCCCTCCTCCATACGAACCGAGGCCTATGGGCCGACGCGGGCCTGGTTCATTCGCGCCATCCCACCCGTGGGAGAGGACAGCCCCGACTATCGCTTGTCGCTGGAGGCCTTTGACTGTGAGCGGTACGTGCGGCTGACCGAGACCGTCGTCGATTACCGCATGGAGAGTTATGGCGAGTTCGCCGGCGAGCGGCGGAACCCCGGTGATCGCGAAGAGCTGGTCCCCAACACCGTCGGCTATGCCCTGATGGAGGCGGCGTGCAGCGGCCGCGGCCAGGGACCGAGAAGCTGGAGCGAGCGCGATTTCGTCGAGGCCTTCCGGCGCGACTGGACGGCCCAAAATTATAGCAACAGTCCGCCCTATGGAGTAGGCGATCTGGCGCCGCCCTGCAGCACGCGGAGTTGGGATTGCGAGGTCTGGGAGCGTGAGTGGCGCGGGCGGGGGCTGGCCGAGGGCGTGACCGTGGCTCCGAGCGGGCGGATCATGGCCAACTGAGGCCGCCTTGGCCTCCCTGTCCCTCTAGTGAAAGTCCCTTGAGCCCGGCAGCATGCGCAGGTTGCGCGGGTGCTGGGGGTGCACAAACTCATCCGCGCCGGACAGCTGGATGACTGGGGTGTGGTCCGGCGACAGGGGGTTCAGCTCGGCCGAGCGGTCGAACAGGCGATGGGCCATCAGGTGGACGACGCCCTCGGGGCTCTTTTCGACCACGCCCTCCACCGCCAGCAGACGGGCGGCCATGACCTCGCGGCGGAAGGCCTCGAAGGTGCGCTCCCACAGCACGAGGTTGGTGATCCCGGTCTCGTCCTCGAGCGTGATGAAGATGGCCTTGCCGTTGCCGGGCCGCTGGCGGACCAGAACGATGCCGGCGGCCTTGACCCGCGCGCCCGAGCGTTTCGCCTCCACCTGGGCGCAGGTCAGCATGCCCTCGGCCTGGAACACCGGCCGCAGCAGGGACATGGGGTGCCCCTTCAGGGACAGGCGCGTGGTCTGGTAGTCGGCGGCCACGTGTTCGCCAAGGGCCATGCGCGGCAGGTGAGCGTCCGGCTCCTCGGCCAGCTCGTGGACCTGGGCCGCGGCGAACAGCGGCAGGGCGTCGTCGTCGGGCAGGCGGCGGGCCGCCCACAGGGCCTCGCGCCGGTCCAGCCCCAGGGAGCGGAAGGCATCCGCGTCGGCCAGCCTGCGGATGGCGGCCACGGCCAGGCCCGCCCGGCGCATCAGCCCCTCCAGACTGTCGAAGTCCGGGGACCGGGCGGCCAGGATCGCCTCGGCCCAGTCCTGGCGGAAGCCGTCGATCTGGCGGAAGCCCAGGCGCAGGGCCAAGCCCCCTTCCCCGCGCTCCAGTGTGTTGTCCCAGGCTGAGCGGTTCACATCGATGGGCCGAACCTCGACGCCGTGCTCCTGGGCGTCGCGCACGATCTGGGCGGGCGCGTAGAAGCCCATGGGCTGGCTGTTCAGCAGGGCGCAGGCGAAGGCCGCCGGATGTCGGCACTTGATGTAGCTGGACACATAGACCAGGCGCGCGAAGCTGGCGGCGTGGCTCTCGGGAAAACCGTAGCTGCCGAAGCCCTTGATCTGCTCCCAGCAGCGGGCGGCGAACTCGGGGTCATAGCCGCGCTCGACCATGCGGCCGACGAAGCGGCTCTCATAGGTGTGCAGGGTCCCGTCGCCGCGGAAGGTGCCCATGGCCTTGCGCAGGCCGTTGGCCTCGGCCTCGGTGAACTCGGCCGCCACCATGGCCACCTTCATGGCCTGTTCCTGGAACAGCGGCACGCCGAGGGTCCGGTTGAGCACCTTCTCGAGCTCGTTGGGATCGTGCGGCGGCGCGGGGCTGGCGTAGAGGACCGCTTCCTTGCCGCCCCGCCGGCGCAGATAAGGGTGCACCATGTCGCCCTGGATCGGGCCGGGCCGGACGATGGCCACCTGGATGACCAGGTCATAGAAGGCGCGCGGCCGAAGGCGCGGCAGCATGTTGATCTGGGCGCGGCTCTCCACCTGGAAGACGCCGATGGAGTCGCCCCGGCACAGCATGTCGTAGACGTCGGGCTGGTCCGGCGGGACCGTGGCCAGATCGAAATCGGCGCCCTCGTGGTCGCGCATTAGATCAAGCGCTTTCTTGACGCAGGTCAGCATGCCCAGGGCCAGCACATCGACCTTCATCAGGCCCAGTTCGTCGATGTCGTCCTTGTCCCACTCGATGAAGGTGCGGTCGGGCATGGCCGCGTTGCCGATGGGGACCAGCTCGTCCAGCCGGCCGCGCGCCAGGATGAAGCCGCCCACATGCTGGCTGAGGTGCCGTGGAAAACCGAGGATCCGGCCCGCCATGTCCACGGCCCGGCGGATCATGAGATTGGCGGGGTCGAGCCCGGCCTGAAGCACCTGGCTGTCGGGGATGCTGGTCCCCCAGTGGCCCCACTGCACCGAGGCCATGCGGGCGGTGACGTCCTCGGTCAGCCCCAGGGCCTTGCCCACCTCGCGGATGGCGCTGCGCGGGCGATAGCGGATGACGGTGGCGGCGATGCCGGCGCGCTCGCGGCCATAGCGGGCGTAGATGTGCTGGATGATCTCCTCGCGCCGCTCGTGCTCGAAATCCACGTCTATGTCGGGCGGCTCGTCGCGGGCCGTGGACAGGAAGCGCTCGAACAGGACGTCGTGGCTGGCCGGATCGACGCTGGTGATGCCCAGCACGTAGCAGACGGCCGAGTTGGCGGCCGAGCCGCGCCCCTGACACAGGATGCCCCGGTTCTCGGCCTCGCGGACGATGTCGTGGATGGTCAGGAAGTAAGGCGCCAGACCGCGGTCGGCGATGAAGGCCAGCTCCTTGTCGAGGATGGCCTGGACCTTGCCCGGCACGCCGTCGGGATAGCGGTGCAGGGCGCGCCTGGCGGTCAGATTCTCAAGCCAGGCCTGGGGCGTCCAGCCGGGCGGAATGGGCTCTTCCGGGTACTCGTAGCGCAGCTGGTCCAGATCAAAGCCCGAGCGGGCCAGCAGGTGCTGCGTCTCAGCCAGAGCCTCGGGCGCATCGGCGAACAGGCGCGCCATCTCGGGAGGCGCCTTCAGATGGCGCTCGGCGTTGGCCAGCAGGCGACGTCCTGCTTGGTCGATGCTGACACCTTCCCTGATGCAGGTCAGCACGTCCTGAAGATCGCGCTCCGCCGGGTCGTGGTAGAGCACGTCGTTCATGGCCAGGAGCGGCGTTGAGGCCCCTTCGGCCAACGCCTTCAGCCGCGCCAGGCGGCGGCGGTCGTCGCCCTGGCGGTGCATGGCCGCGCCCAGCCAGACGGCGCCGGGGCGAGCGTCATTCAGGCGGCCGATGAGGGTTTCCAGCCCCTCCAGACGGCGCGGCGGCACGGCGATCAGCAGCAGACCTTCCGGATCGGCCAGCAGGTCGTTCAGGCGGATCGGGCACTCGCCCTTCTTCGCGCGGCGATTTCCCAGGGTCAGCAGGCGCGTCAGGCGGCCCCAGCCGGCGCGGTCCTCAGCATAGGCGACGATGTCCGGCGTGCCGTCCTCGAAGGCCAGACGCGTTCCGGTCAGCAGGCGGAAAGCGTGGGCCCGCGCCTTGACCAGGTCGGACAGGGCCGGGTCGTTGAGCGGATCTTCGCGAAAGGCCACTTCGCCGGGCGAGCCGCCCTCGCGCACCTTCTCGGGCGGGGACCAGCCGTCGGCCCGCAGCTGGTTGAGCGCGCTCCAGGCCCTGACCACGCCCGCGACCGTGTTGCGGTCCGCCAGCCCCAGGCCGGTATGTCCCTTCAGGATCGCCGTCAGCACCAGGGTCTTAGGGTGCGAAGCCCCGCGCAGGAAGGAGAAGTTGCTGGCGCACACGAGCTCGGCGTAGGCGGGCGCGGTCATGGGAAGAGGCCGTGCACATACCAGCGCGGCTCGGGCTCCTCGCCGAAGTGGCCCGCGCGGAACAACCAGAAGCGCCGCCCCTCGGCGTCCTCCACCCGGTAGTAGTCGCGCACGCGGCGACCCTTGCGCCACCACTCGTCCTCGATGCGCTCCGGCCCCTCGGCGCGGGTCACCTGATGGGTGATGCGCCGCCACCTGAAGCGCGCGGGCGGGCCATCAGGGGCCAGAGAGATGGCCTCGACCGGCTGGGGCGGATCGAACAGCTGAAGCGGCCGCAAAGGGGGTTGTTCAGGCTCGCGTTCGGGCCAGGCGGCCTGGGCCGCGGCGGCCTGCACCGCGGGGGTCAGGCGGCAGGCCCGCTCGGGCAGATGGGTGTCGACCGGCTCGACCTTGAGCACCGCCTCGGGCCCCAGGCGCGCGGTCAGCCGGTCGATCAGGGCGTCCAGCGCCTCGGTCCGCGCGGACCTGGCCTCGAAGGCCTCCTGCTCCGCCGGAATGGTCTGGAGCCGGCCGGCCTGCAGGCGCAGCTGATCAAAGCCGAAGCCGGGGTCGAGCGGATGGGCCAGCGCCGCCAGACGCTCTTTGAACAGGCGCAGCACCGCCCTTGCGTCGCGGGTCGGCCGCGCCGTGCCCACGCCGATGCGGCGCACATGGCCGTCGACCCGGAAGACGCTGAGCACGAAAAGGCGCGCGCCGCAGCGGCGCGTCTCCAGCCCGGCCATGACCTCGGCCAGCAGGTCGGACAGCACCGCCTCGACCGCCTCGTCGGTCTGGATCGGCTCGGCCAGGACGCGGTCGGCCATGACGGGCGGCGCGGGCCTGACGGGCGTGATGCGGGCGTCCGCCTGACCCAGGATCAGGTCCAGCCGATGGGGAAAGTCGCGCCCGAAGCGGGCGGCGAAGGCGGCGCGAGGCCGGTCGTCCAGATCGCCCAGGGTGATCAGCCCCGCGCGCCTCAGGGCCTGGGCCTCCTCCGGCTTCAGCTCAAGCGCGCTGATGGGCAAGGCGCGGGCGACCCGGCGATCCTCGCCTTCCGGAACGACGCCGCCGGGGCCGAACCGGGCCAGGGCCCGCGCCGTCTGGGGCGTGCGCGCCAGGGCGGTGCGCGCCTGAAGGCCCATTTGCGCCGCCAACTCGCGTACGCGCCGCACCAGCCCCGCCTCGCCGTCGAACAGATGGGCGCAGCCGGTCACGTCCAGCATCAGGCCGTGCGGGCGGCACAGGGCGATCATGGGCGAAAAGCGGCCGAAGGCGATCAGCGCCCGTCTCAGCAGAACCTCGTCGCCCGCAGGGTCGTGGGGCACGGCCTCCAGCTGGGGCGTGCGCGCCCGCGCATCGGCCAGGGTCATGCCGGGGTGCAGGCCGACCGCCAGGGCCTCCGGATCCGCGGCGGTGAGCCTCAGTGCGCCCTTGTCCTTGTCGACCAGCACGAGAGGCGCGCCGCCTTCAGGCCGCGCGGACGCCAGCCTGTCGGTCGCCAGATACGGGAACCACACGGCCAGATGCCGCCGCCGGTTCGACGAATGACCGCGCTTCACGATCCCACTCCATGATCCACTCGCCCCCCGCAGGCCCTTTTCGGCTGCGCAGCAGGACCGCCCGAAAGGCGGGCCGCCCCGGCGCGCGCGCCTCCAGCGCCGCGGAAGGCGCCGCCTCCACCGACCAGCGCGTATCGGCTGCGCTGGGCCGGGGTTTGGCCCCCGAGCGGATCAATAGGGCTGTCGCTGCGCCAGCTTCGGCCGCAAGGGCCAGGCGGCGGCCGGCGGTCAGGGACCAGGCCCTGCCCTCGCCCCAGCCGCTCATCAGCACGGCGCCGACCGCGCCGCTTTTCAGGGCCTCCTCGCCCGCGGCCAGCAGGGCCTGGGCGCTTCTGACCCGCACCAGCACAAGGTCGCTGGGCTCCAGGCCCCACTCGTGAAGGCCCGCGCCGTAGGGCGCGCCGACCTCGGACAGGGCGCGGTCCTCTAACACCCAGACCAGGGGCGGCGGGGCGGCCCTCAACGCCAGGCTGAGGCCAAAGCCGTTGGCTGACACGGCCTGAGCGCTGGAGGCGGCGAAGACCTCATGCAGGCCCTTGCGCGCCAGCGGCCCCACGCCCAGATCGGCCGGAGCCATGCCCAGGCGGAAGCCGTCCTCCACATCGACGCAACCCCGCGGCGCGAGGGCCGCGAGCTGGTCGCGCAGGCGTTGAAGCGTGGCCGGGGCAGGCATGATGTTCCCTAAATGTTCTCATCATATGCCGCGCAATGAGGGGGTGGAGTCAAGCCAGGCGAATCAGGAACGCCGCACTGGCCCCGGTAGAACAGTTGAAAGCCTGTGCGCCTCTCAGCTGCGCCATTCGCTGAGGGTGGCGCCGGCCGCGTCGGTGAAGGCCACGCGATCGATCTCGACGGCGGCGATGCAGGACGGGCGCTGGTCCGGCCCGGACGCCGAGCAGCGGACGGCGCGTCCGTCGGGAAAGGCGGTCAGGCGTCCCTCCACCACGAGGCGGTAGCCCTCTGGCGGAACCTCGACCGGCGCGGCGCCCTCCTCCGCCCGGATCACATGGCGATAGGCGCGACCGTCCCGCCGGGCCACGCGCGAACCGCCCTCTTCGAAAATGGCCGCCAGGCCATAGGTCTGGGCGCTAACCGCGCCAGGGGTCAGCGGGTCAGGCCGCACGGTCGGACAGCCTGTCCCCCTTAGCCAGGGCCGCGTCACCCATAGGCCCTCGACCGCCTCGGCCTGGGGCGCCGCCGCCCGGATCAGCGCCGTCTCTGACCAGTCGGCCGGACGCAGGGACAGGGTCAGCGCCCCATCGCCGCCACGCTCCACGCTCGCCACGCCGGGCTCAGCGGAGGTCGGCCGGGCGCCGCCGCAACCGAAGGCTTGGACCAGCATGAACTGCCGACCCGCCAGCCTGGGCGAGGCCGGGACCGTCTGTCCTCCGACAAAGGAGGAGGCGGCCGCATCCAACGCCTGCAGTAGCTCCACCCTGGACATGGGCGCGATGGGCGGCGTCACGGGCGCGGGCGCCGGCTCGGGCGGACGGGGCTCCGGTTCCGGCTCCGGCGCAGGGGTCCGGTCGCAGGCGGCGACGGCCAAGGCCAGCACGAAGGCGCAAAGGGCCGCTCGTGCCGGTCGCGCGGGCGCGACAGAGTTCCGGTGGGCGGGCATAAGGCCACCGTAACACGACATTCCGCCCTGTGAACCGTTGACGTGGCCGCTCCCAGCCGGACTATCAGGCATGACCTACGAACAAATGGCCGCGCTTGGCGTGTTGGCGGCGGTCGTCTTCGGACTGATCCAGGGCCGTTTGAGGTCGGACGTGGTGGCCCTGACCGGCGCTGCGGTCCTTCTCGTCACAGGCGTGGTGCGCCCGGTCGAGGTGCAGCAGGCCTTCGCCTCGCCCGCCATCATCGCCCTGGCCGCGCTGTTCGTGCTGGCCTACGCCATCGAGCTGTCCGGCTTCATGGGCGTGCTGATCCGCATGGGCGCAAGGCTGTGCGCCCGGATCGGCTCGGCGGGCCTGTGGGTGGTCATCGGCCTGTGTGGCGGGGCTTCGGCCTTTCTGAACAACACGCCGATCGTGGTGCTGGCGGCGCCCGTGGTGAAGGACGTGGCCGCCTCGCTGAACCTGGATCCAAAGCGGTTCCTGATTCCCCTGTCCTATGTCTCGATCATGGGCGGGGCCTGCACCCTGATCGGCACCTCGACCAATCTGCTGGTCAACGACATGGCGCGCAACGCGGGCCAGCCGGTATTCAGCATCTTTGAGATCACGCCCGTCGGCCTGATCATCGCGCTGGCGGGCGGGCTGTACCTCTATCTGCTGGGGGGGCGCCTGTTGGCTCCCGCCGGCGGCGGCGACGCGCAGGAGCCGGCCAGGGTGCAGACCGGCGACGGCCTGTTGGGCGACCTGAAGCTGTTCAAGGTCGACAAGCCCCTGGACCGGCGCAAGGCTCTGATCTCCGTGGGGGTGTTCGTGGCCGTGGTGGCGGCGGCGGCCCTGGGCGTGGCCCCCATTGCGGCGGCGGCGTTCGCGGGCGCGGTGTTGCTGATCCTGGTGGGGGTGATCACGCCTGACGAAGCCTATGCGGGGCTTCGGCCCGAGGTGCTGCTGCTCATCGCCGGCATGGTGGTGGTGGGCCTGTCCATCGAGCTGACGGGTCTGGCCGCCTCGGGGGCATCGGCCCTGATCGAGGTGATCCGGCCGCTGGGCCCGTTGGGCGCCCTGATCATTCTTTATGGGGTGACGCTGTTCGCCACCGAGCTTCTATCCAACGCGGCGGTCGCCGTGCTGCTGACGCCCATCGCCGTGGCCCTGGCCGAGAGCCTGGGGGCGGACCCCCGCCCCTTCCTGGTCGCCATCATGATGGCCGCCAGCGCCGCCTTCGCCACGCCCTTCGGCTATCAGACGAACGTGCTGGTCTATGAGACGGGCGGTTACAGCTACATGGACTTTCTGCGCATCGGCGTGCCGCTGAACCTGATCAGCTGGGTGGCGGCGTCGGTGGCGATTCCGATGTTCTTTCCGTTCTGACGCGTGCGTTCAGGCGGCGTCCTTGCGATGCAGCCAGTTCCAGGCCGTGGCCAGCGCTCCGCCGATGATGAACCCGAAGGCGGCGGTGATCCCAATCAGCAAGGCCGCCGTGGCCGGGTCGAAGGCGCCGATCCGATACGGCGGGTCGATGAAATGCAGCCGGAAAATGAAGTCAATGAACGGCTGAGCCCAGCCGATGACGACCAGGACGGCCCAGCAGAAGTGCCAGAGCCCGAGGACGATAGCGAAGGCCAGACCGGCCTTCAGGGGACTGACGGATCGCATGACGCGCCTCCTCCATGGAATGCAGGGAGATTGCGCCAAGGCGGCGAACCGACCTTGATGGAGGTCAAATTTCACCTGCTTAGATCACGCGGTTCTCTGATCTATTTTCCGGGACGCCCCCACCGTGGGCGGCCGCCCCGTCCCGCAACCCCAGCGCACCGCTGGAAGGCGGGCAGGTGGCGCTCTCGAGACGCCTGCTGCAGTCGCCTCATCACGGCCGCCACGTCGGGATGTTGAACCTGTCGCAATAGGCGGTCGTACATGGCGTCGTTCTCAACCTCCGCCCTCACGGCCTCCTCGCAAGCCTCCGCCACGCCGGATGCGGCCCTGACGTTTCCGGCCCATCTGTCGGGCGGCGGATAGACGCCAAAGCGGGTGAACAGCGCCAGCAGCGCCTGTACGTGCCGATCTTCGGCTGCAACGATATTGATGAAGGGGCGGACCGGACCGAACGCCTCGATGACCGCCTGATAGGTCGCGCGGGCGCGATACTCGTCGTCAAGAGCCTCGTTCAGCGCCGCCAGGCTATCTGCATCAAGCATGACGGATGTCTATCAGCGGGAGGCTGCGCCGGACTTGATCCACGTCAAGCTCGCGCCCCCAAAGGAGGCTGTCACCGTCGTCCGCTCGTCCAGCGCCCTGGCGCGCCCTGCAGGACTCGAACCTGCGACCGTCCGCTTAGAAGGCGGATGCTCTATCCAGCTGAGCTAAGGGCGCCCTCAGTGGGTCCAGGGAATCTTGCGGCCAGCCGCGAAGTTATCGGCGTAAGCCTTGATGATCGCCGGCGGTTTGTTGGAGTGATGCAGTCTGAAGGGAATGCCGTGGCGCTCGGCGTAGGCCACCGCCTCCTCCGCCGTGTCGAAGTCGATGCGGATCTGACCGTCCATGTCTCGCGAGCCGGTCCAACCCGTCAGCGGGTCGGCGAAGCGGGCCGAGGCGGGTTCGAACTCGAGCCGCCACCCGCGCGTCGCGGCCTTGCCGGACTGCATGGCGGACTTGGCGGTCTGATAGATGCGGGCAAGCATCGGCTGGGCTCCTCGAACGGTCGGCGTCCTGGTCGGGGCGGCAGGATTCGAACCTGCGACCCTCTGCTCCCAAAGCAGATGCGCTACCAGGCTGCGCCACACCCCGTCAGGGCGGCCTGTTTGCCACTATTGCAGGGCGGCGAAAAGGCTAGTTCGCGCGGAAAAACGGGTGCTCGACGCGGTCCCCGGGCTGGGCCCCGATCTCGGCGGCGCGGCCGGCCCGGATCTCCAGCACGCCCCTGGCCGGCCCGTAGGAGGGGATCGGCGCATCGGAGTTAGGGGTGGTGTTGCGGGCGATGGAGACGATGCGGCCGTCGGCGGCGATATAGATGATGTCCAGCGAGCTGGGCGTGTTGTGCATCCAGAAGCTGCGCTCCTGACTGTCAGGGAACTGGAACAGCATGCCGCGGTCGTCCTCCAGCGGGGGCCGGAACATCAGACCGCGGGAGCGCTCGGCCTCGTCATCGGCGATCTCCACCTGAAAGGCGTGGACGCCGGAGGCGGTACGGATGGTCAGCGGCTCAAGCGTTTGGCCTGCCGGGCCATCGGGGCTTGAGGCCTGGGCGCAGGCGGCCAGAGCCAAGGCTGCGACCACAGCCGGAAGGCGTTGACGTACAAGCGTGTGCAGCAACATGCGCGACCTTAATCTCAGGCCGCGGGGTGGATCTCCGCCACGACCAGACCCTTGGGACCATCCGCGAAACGGACGGAAACCGCCTCGCCCGGCTGGAGATCCTCCAGCCCGCAGCGACGCAACGTCTCGATGTGAACGAATATATCGCCGGGCTCGGCGTCGCGCACCACGAATCCATAGCCCTTGGCGCGATTGAACCATTTCACGTGGGCAGGCTCGACAGGCCCTGACGGCTCAAGCGAAGGCTGACGCGGGCGTTCCGGGAAGCGGCGCACGAAGGCGTCGTCGTTGCGCGGCGGAACCGATCCGGGGATCGGATCCGTCAGCTCCAGAACGGACGAGACCTGCCATCCCTTGGGGCGCCGGACGACGTCGCAGACCACGGCGGCGCCTTCGCCCGCCGCCTCGCGCCCGCTGTCGCGCAGGCTGGTGATGTGCAGGAGCACGTCCTTCAGATCGGTCTGGCTGGGATCATCAGGCACGATGAAGCCATACCCCTTGCCGGGGTCGAACCACTTCACGCGGCCACTGATACGTACGGCCGCCTGACCGGCGGCATCCCCCTGGAACTCGGACATAGGCCCCTCACGCCCGCGCCTCAAATGCGAGCGGCGTTTATCCTAACACGGTTCTGTGTTTTTCCAGACCGAGAAACGCGGATTTTTCAACGTAGACGCGAAAGGGCTGGCGCGATTGAGGAATCGCAGGTCGGCCGAATTGCGAGGGGGAAGGCGCGGATGGCAGGCCCTAGGGGAGTCGAACCCCTCTTTTCAGGTTGAAAACCTGACGTCCTAACCGATAGACGAAGGGCCCGCGACCGCGAGAGGCCGCCGTATAGCGGCGCCGGAATCGGCGCGCAACCCCCCAATCGTCGGTTTCAGCCCGTCATTCGCCGCGGATCGCAGGCGTCCTCGATCTCGATCTGCACGCCCTGACGGCCGTTCCAGTCGTCAGGCTGAAGGCGTCCGGCCACGTGCATGACGGCACCCTCCAGCAGGGCCTGGCCCAGCGGCGTGTCGCCCGACCGCCATGCGATGGCGCGCACGGCTCGGCCGTCCTCGGACGCCAGCCGGCAGGCCACATGCCCGCCGTTCAGAAGACGCGAATCGGTGGCTCGCACGCCGCTGAGAGCCAGCAACGGCTCTTCGTTGCCCGGGCCGAAGGGCGCCAAGGCTTGGAACGCTTGCCATAGGCCGCGGTCGACAGCCGCGGGAGCGCACAGGGCGTCGATTTCGAGGGCGTCGGCCTCGGCGGCGGCGCGGCTCTCCTCGGCCAGGCGCTCGTCAAGAAAGGCGCGCAGGTCGGGCAGCACCTCGCGCCGCACCGTCAGCCCCGCCGCCATGGCGTGCCCGCCGCCGGCCAGCAGCAGTCCTTCATCAAAGGCCGCCTGCACGGCCCGGCCCAGGTTGACGCCGGGCTGGGATCGGCCTGAGCCCTTGCCCACGCCCGAAACCGGGTCGATCCCAATGACGATGGCCGGGCGGCGGAAACGCTCGCGCAGGCGACCGGCCACGACGCCCACCACGCCAGGGTGCCAATCCTCGGCGGCGGCGATCATCACCGGCCCTTGGGGATCGAAGTTGGAGGCGGCCTCGATCTGGCGAACGGCCTCCTCCATCACGCCCGCCTCGACCTCACGGCGTTCGGCGTTCAGCTGGTGCAGCTGTTCGGCCAGGTCGCGGGCCTCGGCCTCGTCATCGGTGGTCAGCAGGCGCACGCCCAGATCCGAGCGGCCGATACGTCCGGCCGCATTGATGCGCGGGCCCAGCACGAAACCGACGCAGCGGGTGTCCGCGGGCTTATCGAGACTTGCGCCGGCGGCGGCCATCAGGGCCCTGAGGCCCGGGTTCTCCCATGACGCCATACGCTGCAGGCCCAGGCGCACCAGGGCGCGATTGAAGCCTTCCAGCCGCGTCACATCGCAGACGCCGCCCAGGGCCGCCAGGTCCAGCCAGCGGCGGATGTCCGGCTCTTCGCGACCGGCGAACAGCCCCCTGGCCCGCGCTTCGCGGTTCAGGGCCGCCAAGAGCACGAAGGTGACCCCTGCAGCCGCCAGATTCCCCTGCCCCGAGCCGCATTCCGGATGGTTCGGATTGACCAAGGCGCGGGCGGGCGGCGCCTCATCCCGCATCAGGTGATGGTCGATCACCACCACCTCCAGGCCCATGTCGTGGGCGGCGGACAGCGCGGTATGGGCCGCCGCGCCGCAATCGACGGTGACCACCAGCTCGCAGCCCTGGCTCTTCAGCGTGCGAAAGGCCGCTTCGCTGGGGCCATAGCCCTCGCGCACGCGGTCCGGCACATAGACGGGCAGGTCCTTGCCCATGGCTCTGAACCAGCGGATCAGCTGGGCGGCGCTGGTCGCCCCGTCCACATCGTAGTCGGCGAAGACCCAGACGCGGCGGTCTTCGACCAGCGCGTCGATCAGCGCCGAAGCGGCGTCATCCATGCCGAGGAAGCTGGAGGGGTTCGGGAAGGTCGCTCGCAGGGTCGGCTGCAGGAAGACGTCGGCGGCCTCAAGGCCGACGCCCCGGCCCAGCAGGGCCCGCGCTACGGCGTCCGGCAGCCCGTGCCGCGCCGACAGGGCCGACAGCGCACTGAGGTCGCCGCCGCGCGCGCGCCAGCGCCGTCCGGTGAGGGAGCGCGAAACGCCCAGAAAAGACTCATCAGGACCCACCATCGGCCCGACGTTGGGGGCAGCCTGCGTCAGAAGCGGTCGCCTATTGGATCGGCGGCGGCGGGACCGCTCGCTCGCGCAGCCGGGCGGCGAAGGCCTCGGCCTGGGCGGTGGCGTCCGCAGGCGGCGGAGTGGCCAGGCGCGCATTGATGTTCGACGCGACCTGGCGCGCCCAGGCTTCGGGGTTCTCGGTCAGGGTCCAGCGCAGGGCGGCCACCTCAGTGGCGAAGGCGTCCTGCCGCGTTTCCAGCAGCGTCACCTGGGTGCGAATCTCGGCCGGGGTCGGCACGTTCTGCGGCGCGGCGGGGAAGTCGCGCCAGCGCGGATAGTCAGCGTCGGCGCGCGCCAAGGTCTCCACCTGGGCCGCGGCGGGCGAGCTCTGGTCCACGGGTGGATCGAAGGGATTGATGGACAGGCATCCGGCCAGCGACAGGCCTAGGATCGCCCCCGCCCCCGCTTTCACGATTTTGCCCATGGCCGCGCTCATCTTGTCACCGGTCATATGCCATGATGGAAGCGCACGAAAGAGACCAGGAGCCCGCCTTGGCCCGCAAGCCCCCCGAACCCAAGCCGCGCAAGTCCTCCGGGGCGACGAAGGCGAAGCCGCGTCCGAGCAAGGCCGCCTCCAGGCCGAAGACCGAATCCGCTGCGGCGTCGCCCCGACCTGAGCCGGCCTCGCCCCCTCCCCCGCCTGAGGCCGCCACGAGCTCCGCCGACGCCATCGAAGCCCTGTCCATGAATCTGGCCAAGGCGGCCCTGCGCGCCCAGAGCCTGCTGGCCGAGACCGCCTTGCGCCAGGCGGACCGCCCGGCCGCCCTGTCGCCCGATCCGTTCAATGCCGCCCCCGCCATGACCAGCGTCGCCGCCAGCCTCGTCTCGCGGCCCGACAAGCTGTTCGCGGCCCAGGCGGACCTGTTCCAATCCTACATGAACCTGTGGGCGGGTGCCGCCCGGCGCGCGGCGGGCGAAGAGGTCCAGCCCGTGGCCCAGCCGCCGAAGGGCGACAAGCGGTTCAACGACCCGGAGTGGTCGCAGAACCCCATGTTCGACGTGATGAAGCAGTCCTACCTGCTGACCAGCGACTGGCTGAATCGGCTGATCGCCTCGGCCGAGGACGTGGACCCCCTGGTCAAGCGCCGCGCCGAGTTCTTCACCAAGATGATGACCGACGCCTTCTCGCCCACCAACTTCCTGGCCTCGAACCCGGCGGCGCTGCGCGAGCTGATGGCCACAAACGGCGAGAGCCTGGTCAAGGGCATGGAGAACTTCGCCGCGGACATCGAGCGCGGCGGCGGCAGGCTCAAGGTCAGCCAGGCGGACTACGGCAAGTTCGAGGTGGGCCGGAACGTGGCCACGGCCCCCGGCCAGGTAGTCTGGCGCGGCGACCTGTTCGAGCTGATCCAGTACACGCCCACGACAGTCCAGCAGCGCGAGATCCCGCTGCTGATCTTCCCGCCCTGGATCAACAAGTTCTACATCCTGGACCTGCGGCCCGAGAATTCCATGATCCGCTGGCTGACGGGACAAGGATTCACGGTCTTCGTCTGCGCCTGGGTCAATCCGGATCGGGACAAGGCCGGATACGGCTTCGACGAGTACCTCAAGGGCGGCATCTACGAAGCTGTCGAAAAGACGCTGGAACAGGCCGGGACCGATCAAGTCAACACGGTCGGCTACTGCATCGGCGGCACCCTCCTGGGATCGGCGCTGGCCCATATGGCGGCCAGAGGCGACAGGCGCATCGCTTCGGCCACCTTCTTTGCGGCTCAGCACGACTTCGCCGAGGCGGGAGACCTGCTGCTCTTCACTGATGAGCACTGGCTGGGCGAGATCGAGCGCCAGATGGACGAGGCCGGCGGCGTGCTGCCTGGCGCTGCCATGGCGGACACCTTCAACGCCTTGCGCGCCAACGACCTCGTCTGGTCCTTCTTCGTGTCGAACTACCTGATGGGCAAGGATCCGCCGTCCTTCGACCTGCTGTTCTGGAACGCCGACCAGACGCGCATGCCCAAACGCCTGCACCTGGACTATCTGCGGCAGATGTACGGCAGAAACGCCCTGGCCAGGGGCGAGATGGTCATGGGCGGCGAGCGGCTGGACCTGTCGAAGGTGACGATCCCGCTCTACTTCCAGGCCAGCAAGGAAGACCACATCGCGCCGATGAACTCGGTCTATCGCTCGGCGCGGCTGTTCGGCGGGGACGTGACCTACACCCTGGCCGGATCGGGCCATATCGCGGGCGTGGTCAACGCGCCGGCGGCCAGGAAGTACCAGCACTGGCTGAATGATCAGCTGCCGCCGACCCTGGACGAATGGCGCGCGGGCGCGACCGAGCACCCCGGCTCGTGGTGGGAGCACTGGGCCGGCTGGCTTCATGCGAAGTCGGGCGGCTGGGTTCCGGCGCGGAATCCTGACAAGGGACCGCTGAAGCCCATTGAACCGGCGCCGGGCGCCTATGTGAAGGTGAAGTCGTGAACGTCGCCAAGGCCAACGCCCTGCTCGCCCTGACCACCTGCCTCAGCCTGGCCCTGCTGCTGATGACCATGTCCGTCTTCGGACGGCCCGACATGGCGGTGCGCTATGTGCTGATCGCCCTCTTCTGCTCCATGGGCGTGGTGGTCCTGAACCGATTGATCCCGGCCCTGCCCAGCGCCAAGAGCCCGCCCATGATCGCGCCTGGCGCGCCCAAGATCGTCGTGATCTGGGTGGCCCTGTTCCCGCTGCTGATCACCCTGTCGGCGGCCTTGCCGGTGCTGGTTCCCGGCGCCGACTTCGCCCTGATGCTGATCATCGCCAGCGTCTGGTGCGGCATGACCCTGGCCTCGGCCATCAAGGCGCAGAGGCTGTCCTAGTCTCGGCGCCTGGCGGCCCCACCCATTCCCAGTGCCAGGGCTCGTACAGGTAGTTCACGAAGCCGTACCGGTGCGCATTGGCCATGAGCCAGCGATAGGCCGGCCCACGCGACTGGTGCAGGCGGTTCTGCGGCCGGGTCGAGTCCGCCGTCTCGCCGGGCAGACGGCCCACATAGAGGTCGATGGCCGTGCCGGTGCGGTGCGGCGAACAGACGGCGCGGCGCACGCCGTCGCAGCCGCCCTCTGTCTCACAGCGCAACTGATCGTCCTCGGGCGCGCGATAGCCTGAGAACAGGGTCAAAAGTTCAGGGTCCGCGGCGATGGCCGGATCGGCGGCGCGGGCGTCGCGCACCATGGCGCGGTACCAGGCCAGGACATCCCCGCGCAGGAAACGGCCCTCCCGGAAACCGGCGTCCTCGCTCTCGTCCATGACCCGCAGGGCCGACGGTGGCGGCGGCGGCGGGCACTCGTCGCGAAAGCGCGCCATGACGAAGGGGCGCCGTTCCTGCCAAAGGCCCTTCAGCACCTGAAAGGCCTCCGGGCCGAACACGCCCGTGGGGGCGAGATCCCAACGCGTCTGCCAAGCCGCCAGGGCGCCAGCGAAGTCGGGTGTATAGGGCGGACAGTCCGTGCCGATCTCGCGCATGACGGCGGGCGCATAGGCCTCCCAGCCCGTCTCGGGACCGAAGGGTGACCATTCCAGAGTATCCAGCGAAGCGGCGTTGGCCTCGGCCGCTCCGGCGAACTCGGCGTGCGCGCGGCACGGCGTGGCGTAGGCGGTCTCCTGCGCCACCGCAGGTCCGCCAGTCGCCAGGACCAGCCCGAAAAACAGCGCCGCCAATGCCCCTTTCCACATGCCGCCAGTGTGCCTCGCTTCGGGCCCCTTGTCGCGGGCCCCGGGCAAGGGTCAGATCACTCGCGAGTCGCCAGGGAGCCCCATGACAGACGTCCAGACAGCGGTCGCGCCGCCCCGCCGCAGCAACGCCGTGCTGGCGGCCTTCTCCCTGCCCTGCCTGCCCCTGGCCGCGTTCGGGGTGGCCCTGCCGGTTTTCCTGCCGGAGTTTTACGCCACCTATGTCGGCATCTCGATCGGCATGGTGGGCGCGGTGTTCATGGCCGTGCGCCTGATCGACATCGTTTTTGACCCCTTCGTCGGCTGGGCCATGGACCGGACGCACAACCGGCTCGGCCGCTACCGACCGTGGATGGCCCTGGCCGCGCCGATCCTGATGCTGGCCGCGTTGATGATGTTCGTCACGGTCAGGCAGGGGGCGGGCGCGCCCTACCTCTTCCTGTGGCTGCTGGTGCTTTATCTGGGCTTCTCGATCGGCACCCTGTCCCAGCTGGGCTGGGCCGCGTCGCTCGCGCCCCAGTACGACCAGCGCTCGCGTGTCTACGCCTGGTGGCAGGTGTTCAACATTCTCGGGGTGGTGGGCATCCTGGTCCTGCCCACGGCCGTCGAAGCCATGACCGGCGGCGGGCATGAGGTGGGCATTCGGGTGATGGGCTGGACCATCATCGCCCTGTTGCCCGTCACCGTCGGGATAGCGCTCCTGTTCGCGCCCGAGCCGGTGAACCCCGGCGCCGCCCCCCACGGCGGGCTGAAGGCCTATCTGGACCTGTTCCGTCGCAAGACCGTGCGCAAGCTGCTCATCGCCGACCTGTTGCTGGGCGTCGCCCCCGGCATCACCGGCGCGCTGCTCTTTTTCTTCTTCGACCAGATCAAGGGTTACGGCCGGGGCGAAGCCTCCGTCTTCATGCTGCTTTACTTCATCGCCGGCCTCGTGGGCGCGCCCGTCTGGGCCTCGCTGGCCAAGCGGGTGGGCAAGGATAAGGCGCTGGCCATCGCCAGCCTGATCTTCGCAGGCCTCTACGTCGTCGCGACCCTGCTGCCCGGCGGATCCTTCTGGCTGACCGCGGGGGCCATGTTCATAGCGGGCCTGCCCTATGCGGCGGGCCTGTTCCTGCTGCGCGCCATGATGGCCGACGCCGGCGACGAGGTGCGGCTGGACACGGGCGTCGAGCGCACCGGCCTGATGTTCTCGATCCTGTCGGCGACGACCAAGGTGGGCCACGTCATCGCCCTGATCCCCTATGTGATCCTGCAGGGCGTGGGCTTTCAGGCCGTGCCGGGCCCAGAGGGCAACAGCGAACAGTCGCTGATGGTGCTGAACCTGCTGTTCGTCTTCGCGCCGGGCCTGCTGATCGCGGCGGCGGCCTGGGTGCTGAAAGGGTATCCCCTGACGCCGGAGCGGCACGAAGCGATCCGCGCTGCCCTGGCCGAGCGTGACGGAGCCCCGGCGTGAGCGCGCGCATCGACCGCCTTCTGACCATCATGGCCCGCCTGCGCGACCCGGACGGCGGCTGTCCCTGGGACGTGGAGCAGACCTTCGCCACCATAGCCCCCTACACCATCGAAGAGGCGTACGAGGTGGCCGACGCCATAGAGCGCGGCGACATGGGCGAGCTGAAGGAGGAGCTGGGCGACCTCCTGTTCCAGGTGGTCTTCCACGCCCGCATGGCCGAGGAACAGGGCGCCTTCGCCTTTGACGACGTGGTGGCCGCGCTGGAGGACAAGCTGGTTCGCCGCCACCCGCACGTCTTCGGCGACGGCGACGGCCGCACCGCGCGCGAACAGACCGTCGCCTGGGAGGCGATCAAGGCGGCCGAGCGCAAGGAGAAGGCCAAGACCGGGGTGCTTGACGACGTGCCCGTGGGCCTGCCGGCGCTGACGCGGGCGCACAAGCTGACCAAGCGGGCGGCGCGGGTCGGCTTCGACTGGCCGACCCTGACAGAGGTGCTCGACAAGGCGCGCGAGGAGCTGGCCGAGCTGGAGGCCGAGATCGCGGCGAACGACCTCGACAAGGCGCGCGAAGAGATCGGCGATTTCCTCTTCGTTCTCGCAAATCTGGCGCGAAAGCTTGATGTGGAGCCGGAAGACGCCCTGCGCGCCGCAAACGCCAAGTTCGTGCGCCGCTTTGCCCATATCGAGGCGCGCCTGGCCGAGACCGGCCGCACGCCGGACCAGTCCACACTGAAGGAGATGGACGCCTTCTGGAACGAGGCCCGGGCGGCGGATAAGACGGCCTAGAATACCGGCGGGTTTTCCAACGTCGCCAACCTGCGCTGGACCCTTGCCTGGCGCCAGCGGTCGACCGGCTGTTCGATCAGCATCACCAGCAGCACCGACATGGCGATGCTGCCCACGATGGCCACCGGCACGGCCTGCTCGGGCGTGACCGTCAGGGCCAGGGCGATCACGAACAGGTGGCACAGGTAGAGCGGATAGCTCAGCTCTCCGATCCAGCGGTCCCATTTCACCGCCTTGAAGGCGTTGAAGGCGAAGGGCGTCACCACGGCCACGCCCACATAGACCAGCCAACGCGCGGCCTCTCCCCTGAGCCCGGTCAGCGGCATCAGGACCAGCCCGGCCACCAGGGCCAGCCCCAGCACGGCCCCCATCCATCTCGGCGCCTTGGAGGCCCATGGCAGGGCGCGGTGGGCCAGCATGCCCATCAGGAACATGAACAGGGCCGTCGGAAACAGCCGGCTGCTCCAGAGGGGATAATCCAACGGCAGGAGGTGACCCGCGAAGCGCAGCGCGACGCTGGCCAGGGCGATAACCAGCAGCGTCGTCCAGCGCATCCGCGCCAGGAAGGGCGCCATCGCATAGAACATCAGCTCCATGGACAGGCTCCAGGACTGCGGAACCAGCAGCGCCTGCCAGGCCAGGGTGTTGGTCTCGCTGGGAAGGGCCCCGGACGGGTCGTAGATAAGGCCGCCGTCCGGCCCGATGCGCAGCCAGAACAGCAGCTCCTGCCCCACCACGAACACGTTCTCGAAGGCCATGACTACGGCGGTTGCCGGATCGGAGAAGGCCGTCATGAAGACCTCGGGCGTGGCGGTTACGGACACGCCGAAGCCGAACAGCCCGATGGCGCAGACGACCATCATGGCCAGGTAGCTCGGGGCCAGGCGCAGGAGGCGGTTGGAGTAGAACAGGCCCCGGTCGGCGTATTTCCCGTCCAGCACCAGGGCCATGTAGAAGCCCGAGATGATGAAGAAGGCCTGCACCGCCAGGCCCCCGTGCACGAAGGTGAAGGGCGCGCCCGGCAAATGGGCCAGCAGCACCGCCAGCGCCAACGTCAATCGCAACATGCCCATGGTCGGCTCCCCTCGCCCTGCCGGGCGTCAGATTAGCTAGGCGGTATCGGTTCGGTCGCGGAAGGGCGCCGCGCCAACTTGGCAAGACGGGGCGAGTGCGGCTCAGGCCTCTTCCAGCACCAGGACGCCGGGGGCGGCCTTGAGAGCGCCGCGCAGGGCGGCGTCGAGGCGATAGCGGCCAGGCAGCTTCAGCTCCACCTCGCGGCCGCCGCCGACGGAGGCGACAAGCGTCACCTCGCCCCCGCGCGGCGCGTGGGCGACGCCAAGGCGAACCTTAAGCGAGTCCAGGTCCGTGGCTGCGGCCGAGACCACGACGCGCAAGCCCTGCGCCGCCTCCTCCACCAGCTGGTCAATGGCGCGCGCCTCATCGCCGAAGAAGCGCACCTCGCCATCGGCGGCCTTGGCGCGGATCCGGGCCAGCACCCCCGCGCCGGGTTCGAGCACCTCGCGATAGCGGCGCAGTTGCTCGGGCGGAAACAGCACCTCGAACTCGCCCGTCGGATCCGAGAAGGTGACGAAGGCGAACTTCTCGCCCGTGCGGGCGCTGGCGCGCTCCTGACGGCGGCGGACGATCCCGGCCATCATGAAGGCCTCGTGCCCGTTTTCGGCCAGCTGCACCGCCTCGGCCACCAGGGTGACGCGCTTGCGCCGCAGCACCTCGACCATGTCCTCCAGCGGATGGCCCGACAGATAGAAGCCGATGGCGGCCAGCTCCTGGTCCAGCCGGTCAGGCCCGATCCAGGGCTCGCACTTGGGCAGGCGCGGCCGCGCCACGTGGGCCTGATCGGCGCCGAACAGGCTGACCTGATCCGAGGCGCGGTCGGCGGCGACGGACTGGGCGTAGGCGATCAGCTGGTCGGCGTTGTCGACGATCTGGCGGCGGTTCGGATGGATGGCGTCGAAGGCGCCGGCGCGGGCCAGGTTCTCCAGCGCCCGCTTGTTCACCGCCTTGGGATCGATCCGCTCCAGGAAGTCGAACAGGTCGCGGAAGGGACCGCCGTCCTCGCGCGCCTGGACGACCGAGCGCATGGCTTCGAGGCCCACGTTGCGGATGGCGCCCAGGGCATAGAGGATCGACAGCCGGCCGTCGGGCCCCTCGGCCACGTCGAAGTCGGCCTGGCTGCGGTTGACGCACGGCGGCAGGACCGGCGCCTCAAACCGGCGCGCGTCCTGGTAGAAGATCGCCAGCTTGTCCGTGTTCGATATGTCTAGGCTCATGGAGGCGGCCAGGAACTCGACGGTATGGTTCGCCTTCAGATAGCCGGTCTGATAGGCGATCAGGGCGTAGGCCGCCGCGTGGCTCTTGTTGAAGCCGTAGCCGGCGAACTTGGCCACCAGCTCGAAGATGAAGTCGGCCTGGGCCACATCGACGTGCTGAGCCTTGGCCCCCTCGATGAAGCGGGCCTTCTGGAGGTCCATTTCCTCCTTCTTCTTCTTGCCCATGGCCCGGCGCAGCAGGTCGGCCTCGCCCAGGCTGTAGCCGGACAGCACCTGGGCGATCTGCATCACCTGTTCCTGGTAGATGATGACGCCGTAGGTCTCCTTCAGGATCGGCTCCAGCCGTGGGTGCAGGACGTCCACCTCTTGGCGGCCGAACTTGCGGTCCACATAGGTGTCGATGTTCTCCATCGGCCCGGGCCGGTAAAGTGAGATGAGGGCGGTGATCTCCTCCAGCGAGCCGCAGCGCAGCTTGCGCAGGGTGTCGCGCATGCCCTGGCTTTCCAGCTGGAACACCCCGACCGTCTGGCCCGAGGCCATCAGCTCATAGGTGGCGGCGTCGTCCAGCGGCAGGGCCGCCAGATCCAGCGCCACGCCCCGCTTGGCCAGGTAGCGGACCGCCCGGTCCAGCACCGTCAGCGTCTTCAGGCCCAGGAAGTCGAACTTCACCAGACCGGCGCTTTCGACCCACTTCATATTGAACTGGGTGGCCGGCAGCTCTGAGCGTGGGTCCTGATAGAGCGGCGACAGCTCCACCAGCGGCCGGTCGCCGATGACGATGCCGGCCGCGTGGGTCGAGGCGTTGCGGTATAGGCCCTCCAGCTTGAGCGCCGTTTCCAGCAGGGCGTCGACAGCGCGGTCCTGGGCGCGGGCCTCCTTCAGCCGGGGCTCCAGCTCGATGGCCTGGGCCAGGGTCACCGGATTGGCCGGGTTGTTCGGCACCATCTTGGCCAGGCGATCCACCTGGCCCAGCGGCAGCTGCATCACGCGGCCCACGTCGCGCAGCACGGCGCGCGCCTGCAAGGTGCCGAAGGTGATGATCTGGGCCACCCGGTCTTCGCCATAGCGCTGCTGCACGTAGGCGATGACCTCCTCGCGGCGCTCCTGGCAGAAGTCGATGTCGAAGTCGGGCATCGAGACCCGCTCGGGGTTCAGGAAACGCTCGAACAGCAGCCCGAAGCGCAAGGGATCCAGGTCGGTGATCGACATGGCCCAGGCCACCATGGACCCGGCGCCCGAGCCGCGCCCCGGCCCGACGGGCACGCCGTGCGCCTTGGCCCACTTGATGAAGTCCGACACGATCAGGAAGTAGCCGGAAAAGCCCATCTGCTGGATCACCCGGACCTCGTGGTCCAGGCGATCCCAGTAGGCCTGCTCATCAGTCGCCAACTGCACCGCCGCCAGGCGCTGGCGCAGGCCCTCGCGGGCCTGGTGGGCCAGCTCCTCCTCCTCCGAACGCCCCGCCCCGGTGTCGAAGCGCGGCAGGATCGGATCGCGCTTCTTGACCAGGAAGGCGCAGCGCCGGGCGATGTCGATGGTGTTCTCGCAGGCCTCGGGCAAGTCCGCGAACAGCTCGCGCATGGCCGCGGCCGGTTTGAACCAGTGCTGGTCCGTCAGGCGGCGGCGATCCTCCTCGCCCAGGAACGAGCCGTCGGCGATGCACAGCAGCGCCTCGTGCGCCTTGGCCATGGAGGCGTCGGCGAAATAGACATCGTTGGTGGCCACCAAGGGCGCGTCGTGGTCGTAAGCCCAGGCGATCAACCCCGGTTCCGCTGCGGCCTGTTCCGGCAGTCCGTGCCGCTGCAGCTCCACATAGAAGCGGTCGCCAAAGGCTTCCTGCATGGCCGCCAGCGCCTTCGCGGCCTCAGGTCCCTTGCCCTGGGCGAAGAGGTTATCCACAGGGCCGTCCTGGCCCCCCGACAACAGGATCAGGCCCTCAGACAGTTCGACCACGCGCGCCCAGGCGACGGAAGGTTCACTGAGCTCGGCCCCATCGACGAAGGCCTCGGACGACAGGCGCGATAGGTTGGCGTAGCCGGTTTCGTCCTGAGCGATCAGAACCACCGTGGGCGTTCGGGCCCAGCGCTCGGGCCGGCGCTCGCCGATGCCCGTCACCGGCAGGGCGCAGCCGATCAGGGGCTGGACCCCGGCGTCGCGACAGGCTTGCGAAATTTCAAGTGCGCCGAACAGGTTGGCCCGGTCCGCCACGCCCACCGCGGGCATCCCCTGCCCTGCGGCCAACTGGCCGATTTTGCCCGCCTTGATCGCGCCCTCGAGCAGCGAATAGGCGGTGCGGACCCGCAGGTGAATAAAGCCCTGGCTCAACACGCTCCCCGGCGCCGGTCAGCGGCAGCTAGGCCGCCCGACGACTCAGGCGGCGTATTGCGCGACGATGCAGACCATCCAAACGAAGCCGCAACAGGACGCAAGCGACAGCGTCTCGCGAACCACCTTGCCCATAGATGTTGTCCCCAGCTTTGTGTTGCCGGTTTGTTCTATGTTCTACGTCCGTTCTCGTCAAGCGTCACTTTGTTGTCGCGTTTCGCGGGATCAGAGTCCCAGCGCCAGCTCCAGGTTCTGCACCGCCGCGCCCGAGGCGCCCTTGCCCAGGTTGTCCAGCTGGGCGACCAGCAGAGCCTGTTCGCCGCCGCGCGCCCCGAAGACGAACAGCCGCATCCTGTTGGTGCCGTTCAGGGCCTCGGGCTCCAGGCCGGCCAGGGCCGAGCTTTCCTCAAGCGGCGCCACCGAGACGCAGGGCTGGTCCGCGTACTCGGCCGTCAGCGCCGCGTGCAGCGTCTCGGGCGACGGCCGCCCGGGCAGCGCGCCCAGATGCAACGGCACGGACACCAGCATGCCCTGGCGGAACCGCCCCACCGAGGGCACGAACAGGGGTGGCCGCGAAAGTCCCGCGTGTTCCTGCATTTCCGGCACGTGCTTGTGCTGGAGCTTGAGCCCGTAGAGGCGGAAGTTGTCGGCCGTGGCGTCGGGCGCCGCAGGGTCTTCGAAGGCGGCGATCATGGCCTTGCCGCCGCCCGAGTAGCCAGACACGGCGTTGACGCTGATCGGATGGCCCGCAGGGACCAGCCCTTCGCCCACCAGCGGCCGCATGAGGGCGATGAAGCCGGTCGGATAGCAGCCGGGATTGGAGATGCGCGTCGAGGCGCGAATGCGCTCGGCCTGGCGGCCGCCGTCCAGCTCGGCCAGGCCATAGGTCCAGTCATGGGCTGTGCGATGGGCGGTGGAGGCGTCGATGACCCGCACCCTGGGGGTCTCGATCATGGCCACGGCCTCTTTCGCCGCGTCGTCCGGCAGACACAGGATCACCGCGTCGGCCGTGTTCAACGCCTCGCGCCGGGCCTCGAGGTCGCGCCTGCGCTCGCCCAGCAGGATCAGCTTCAGGTCTTGGCGGCCTTCCAGCTGCCGCAGTACGTCCAGGCCCGTGGTGCCGGCCTCGCCGTCGATGAAGATGGTGGGGAGGGTCATGGCGGCGTCCTAACCCTTCGGTCGCGTCAGGAGAAGGCGCTTCAATCCACCACCGGCACGCCCGGCGGATACCAGGTGATCTCGAAGCGCAGGCCGTCCGGATCCTTCATGAACAGCGCCCTGGCGCCGTTTAGGTCCCGAATCTCGGGCGCGTCAAAGCCAACGGCGCGCATCTGGGTCTGCACCCGCTCCACCGTCTCGGGATCGGGCGCGCCGAAGCCCACATGGTTCACGCCGGGGCCATAACGCTCGTACTCACGCGTCTCGGGATTGGCCGGACGGAACTGCAGGAAGAACCCCTCCCCGTCCGTCCATATGCCGCGCTTCGTCTGGCTGAAGCCCAGCAAGGGCAAGAGCGCGGCGTAATAGGGCTCGCTGGCGGCGGTGTCGCGCCACAGGATGGTCAGGTGATCGATCTTGAGGGGGCGGGGCATGCAAGACTTGAAAAGAAGAAGGGCGCTCCGGGTCTCCCCGAAGCGCCCCTGAAGGGTAGCCGTATAGTCCGCGCTTAGCGCTTCGAGAACTGGAAGCTCCGGCGGGCCTTGGCGCGGCCGTACTTCTTGCGCTCGACCACGCGGCTGTCGCGGGTGAGGAAGCCATGCGGCTTCAGCACCGGGCGCAGCTCCGGCTCGTAGTAGGTCAGCGCCTTGGCGATGCCGTGGCGGATGGCGCCGGCCTGACCCGAGAGGCCCGAGCCCTGGACGGTCACGTCCACGTCGAACTGGGACAGTCGGTCGGCGATCTGCAGCGGCTGGGCGATCATCATGCGCAGCACGGGGCGGGCCAGATAAATCTCCTGGTCGCGGCCGTTGATGGTGATCTTGCCCGAGCCCGGCTTCAGCCAGACGCGCGCGATGGCGTTCTTGCGCTTGCCGGTGGCGTAGGCGCGGCCCTGGGCGTCGACGATGCGCTCGCGCTTGGGGGCGGCCTCAGGCGTGCCCATGCCCTTCAGGGCGTCGAAGCCCGAAGAGGATTGCGGCGCGGCGGGGGCGGTTTCCTGAACCTGGACGTCGGTCATGGTCACTGGCTCCGGGCGTTCTTGGCGTTCAGAGCCTTGAAGTCGATGACCTCAGGGTTCTGGGCGTCGTGCTTGTGTTCGGCGCCGGCGAAGATGCGCAGCTGCGTCATCTGCTTGCGGGCCAGTGGGCTTTCCTTGGGCAGCATGCGCTCGACCGCCTTTTCCAGCACGCGTTCGGGGAAGCGGCCGTCCAGCACCTTGCCGGCGGTCGTTTCCTTGACGCCGCCGGGATGGCCGGTGTGGCGGTAGTAGATCTTGTCCGTCAGCTTCTTGCCGGTGAACTTCACCTTGGCGGCGTTGATGACGATGACGTTGTCGCCGCAGTCGACGTGCGGGGTGTAGTCCGGGCGGTGCTTGCCGCGAAGACGCATGGCGATGAAGGACGCGAGACGGCCGACGACGGCCCCTTCGGCGTCGATCACGATCCACTTCTTCTCGACGTCCGCGGGCTTCAGCGAAGCCGTGGTCGTTTTCAGCATGGTGTCCTGATCCTGATGGCGATCAGCCGGAAGGCGGCGGACCGTTGGAAGCGGCGGGTCATACAGGTTGCGCACGGTCGCGTCAACGTACTCGATGCGGCCGCGGTGTCGGAAATATCAGTGAAAACAGTGGGATAAGATTGCGGTATTAAAATACCACATCGAGGCGCCCGCTGTTCTGAGAGGTTTATCCCCGCCCCGCGGCCTGGGACTATCCTTCCCGCATGTCGCCCCGCCCCCAACTCCGCGGTTGAGCCCTCCAAGTCCCTCCAGCCTGGTGGCGCAAAGTGGCGCGGTTTGGCGCGGTTTGGCGCGGTTTGGCACGGCGTTTTCGATGTGGTGCCCTGCCGTCGCCGCTGATTTCACCAAGCTGTGATGCAAGACGGGAGACAGCGGCGCATAAGCGCCCCGTCTGGAGACCGACCCATGCCTCTATCCCGTCGCGCCGCACTGAAGAGCGCCGCCGCCCTCGCCTTCTCCGGCCTGGCCGCCCGCGTCGCCGCTCAGGCGGCCGGCGACGCCTACCGCAACGAGGTCGAGGGCTATGGCCCGCTCATCAGCGATCCGCGCGGGGTCTTCGACCTGCCCGAGGGCTTCTCCTACCAGGTGATCTCCCAGGTCGGCGACACCATGGACGACGGCCTGTTCACGCCGGGCCGGGCGGACGGGATGGGATGCTTCGCCCTGGAGGGCTCGCGCGTGGCCCTGGTCCGCAACCACGAACTGCGCCACGACCGCACCAGCCACATCAATCTGGGCCCCGGCGGGGTGGCGGGCGAGCGCAACGGTCTGATCGACGCGGCCAAGGCCTATGACCGCTTCGCCGATGGCCGCCCCCTGCCCGGGGGAACCACCACCCTGATCTATGACCTGCAAAGCCGCCAAGTGGTGCGACAGCATCTGAGCCTGATCGGAACGAGCACCAACTGCGCGGGCGGGGTCACTCCGTGGGGCAGCTGGCTGACCTGTGAAGAGATCACCCGGGACCCGGGTCAGGACGGGGTCAATCAGAAGCACGGCTACGTCTTCGAGGTGACGGCCAACAGTCACGGCCTGACCGAGGCGCGACCCCTGCCCGCCCTCGGCCGCTTCGACCACGAGGCCGCCTGCGTCGACCCTCGCACCGGCGTCGTTTACCTGACCGAGGACGAGTCCGACGGCCTGTTCTACCGCTTCGTGCCCGAGCGACCGGGCGACCTGGCTGCGGGCGGACGGCTTCAGGCCATGGCCTTCAAGGATGCGCGCGGCGGCTCGTCGGCCAACCGGGCCGAGCGGGTCTGGGGCCCCGGCGACTGGAGGGACGTCGTTTGGATCGACATCGAGGACGTCGACAGCGCCGGTGTGCGCAGGCGCGGGCACGCGGCCGGCGCCACGCTCGTGGCGCGCGGCGAGGGCATTCACTGGGGCGACGGCGAGCTTTACCTGACCGCCACCTCGGGGGGACCGATCGAGCGTGGCCAGATCCTACGCTACGTCCCCTCACGGTTCGAAGGTCAGGTCGGCGAGCGGCTGCGGCCGGGACGTATCCAACTGTTCCTCGAGGCCACGGACGAGCGGGTCTACAACATGGGCGACAACCTGACCGTCGCGCCCAACGGCCACCTGCTGGTCTGCGAGGACAACTACTCGGACGACATCTACAACCACCTGCGCGGGGTCACGCCGGAGGGCCGCGTCTATACGATCGGCCGCAACATCTATCCGGGCAACAGCGAGCTGGCCGGCGCCTGCTTCTCGCCTGACGGTTCGGTGCTGTTCCTCAACCTGCAGACGGCGGGCCTGACCCTGGCCGTCCGCGGTCCCTGGGACCGGGTGCGGACTAGCTGAAGAACAGGCGCTGCCTCGAACGCCTGACCACCCACAGATTGATTGTGGCCACGGTCAGCGCCGCGATGGCCCCCGCCTGGTGCAGCAGGCCCAGCCAGAGGGGCGTGCCTGAGACCAGGGTGATGATCCCCAGCAGGGCCTGAAGGCAGACCACGCCGAGCACCGTGTAGGCCGCCGCGCCGACACCCTCCGCGGGCCGCGATCGGCTGACCTGGAGCGCATAGCCCACGGCCGCCAGCAGCACCGCATACGCCCCCATCCGATGCACGAACTGGACCAGGGCCTTGTCGTGAAGGAAGGCCATGGCGCCGCGCGACCAGTCCACCGGGGCGATCAGCGCCCCCTCCATTGACGGCCAGGTGTTGTAGACGAAGCCGGCGTCGTTGCCGGCCACCAGCGCGCCCAGGAGGCACTGGACGAAGATCAGCCCCAGAAGGAAGGCCGCCGCCTGGGTCCATCCCTGGGGCGAGCGGGTCAGGTCGGGCCCCTTCAGCGCCTCAAGGCCCGTCCAGACCAGCAGCGCCAGCACGATGAAGGCCATGCCCAGGTGAACGGTCAGCCGTTCGGGAGCGACGTCGACCCGCTCCGAGAGGCCCGAGGCCACCATCCACCAGCCGATCGCCCCCTGCAGTCCGCCCAGCGCCAGCAGGCCCGCGCAGCGCCAGACCAGCCGGCGGGGCATCCGCCGCGTTATCAGGAAGGCCGCGAAGGGGATCGCGAAGACGAGGCCGATCAGCCTGCCCAGGAACCTGTGCCCCCACTCCCACCAATAGATGGTCTTGAACTGTTCCAGGCTCATGCCCGCATTGACCAGCTGATACTCGGGAATGGCCTGATAGCGGCGGAAGTCCTCCAGCCAGTCGGCCTGACTCAAGGGGGGGATAACGCCGGTGACCGGCTTCCACTCGGTGATCGAGAGCCCTGAATCCGTCAGCCGGGTCGCACCGCCCACCAGGATCATCGCCGCCACCAGCCCCGCGGTGATGAACAGCCAGATGGCCACGGCGCGGGAACGATCAGAGGCGGAGAATCGGCTCATGCTGGCTTTTCCGTAACGGCGTTTTCCGGCCGCCCCGCGAGGCAACTCCGCCGGCGGCAGGCGCTACATGCCCAAGGAACCTTGACTGGCCAAGGGCATTTGTTTGGCGAAGCTGTCGCACCCGCGACTATCTGGAGGGATGATTATGGACGGAGTTGGAATTATCGGCGCGATCATCATCGGCATCGTCGCCGGTTGGATCGCGGAGCAGGTCACGGGCCGACGCCACGGGCTGATCACCAATCTGATCGTCGGTCTGGTCGGCGCCTTCATCGGCTGGTTCCTGGCCGGTCTGATCGACGTGGGCGTGGGCGGCTGGATCGAATGGCTCGTCGCCTCGACCATCGGCGCCATCCTGCTCCTGTTGATCTTCAGCATGGTCCGTCGCCGCTAGACGGCCAAGCCCAAAGCTGGTTTTGGAGACGCCGTCGGGATGATCCCGGCGGCGTTCTTCTTGCGCGCGAGGCGACATGGGTCCGAGAACCCGCAAGGCGGTGGCCAGCATCCTGATGCTGGTTTTTCTGGCGCTCTATGTGTGGGGCGCGGCGACGCTCGCCGACCGACTCCCGGACAATCGAGTGATCGAGGTAATCTACTTCGCCATCGTCGGCGTGGCGTGGGGCCTGCCCCTGCTGCCGCTGATGAAATGGGCCGAGACCGGCAGGCTCTAAACGGAAACGGGACCGCCTCGCGGCGATCCCGTCATCGTCATTCGCTCATTGCGAGGAATGGTCGGAGCGACAGGATTCGAACCTGCGACCCCTTGACCCCCAGTCAAGTGCGCTACCAGGCTGCGCCACGCTCCGAAGGCGCCCCCTATAGACAAGCCCATGGGGCGTGACAAACCAAAAAGCGCCCCAAGGCAGTTCAGGCGGACAGGGCCTGATCCAGCCGCGTCTTGGCGGTCCTCAGCCGGTCCAGAATCGCGTCCAGCCGGTCGCCTGCAGCAGCCGAGTCCGCCGCGTCGCCATTGTCGCCCGCACCGTCGGAAACGCCCTTCAGGCCCCCCTGTCGGTGCAGCTTCTGGACTCCTCGGATGGTCAGGCCGTCTTCGTGCAGCAGGCGCTTGATCAGACGCAGCCGCTCAAGATCCTGCGGCCGGTAAAAGCGGCGCCCGCCTGCGCGCTTCACCGGACGGATGAACGTGAACTTGGTCTCCCAGAAGCGCAGGACATGCTGGGGAACGCCCAACTCGTCTGACGCTTCGGAAATCGTGCGAAAGGCGTCGGCGCTCTTGGCCACGGGTCGGTTCCCTGTCAGCGATTCGCCGCGTCCACCCGGGTCTTCATGATCTGGGACGCCCGGAAGCTGATCACCCGGCGCGGATCGATCGGGGCGGGCTCGCCCGTCTTCGGGTTGCGCCCGACGCGGGCCCTCTTGGCTCGGACCTGGAACACGCCGAACCCGGAAAGCTTAACCATTTCGCCCTTTTCCAGGGTCTCGACGATCAACTCCAGCGAGCGTTCGACCAGCGATGCGCACTCCGTGCGGGCCAGGCCCACTTCGTTGTGGACCGCCTCGCATAGATCGGCGCGCGTCAGAGTTCGGCCTTTCATGGCGGGTTCCCTCTACAGCCCCGCCTGACAGTTACGCCAATAAGGCGAACGCGCCAAGCGGCCCTACATGCGAATCGCGCACGCGCCCCAGGTCAGCCCGCCGCCCATGGCCTCGATCAGCACCAGATCGCCGGGTTTGACCCGTCCGTCGTCCATGGCCGCCCGCCAGGCCAGCGGGATGGAAGCGGCCGAAGTGTTGGCGTGCCACGCCACGGTCGAGACCACCTTGGCCTCGTCGATGCCCAGCCGTTCGCCCACGCCGGCGATGATGCGCTGGTTCGCCTGGTGCGGAATGAACCAGTCCACGTCCTCGATCCGGATGCCCGCCGCCTCGACCGCCGCCCGCACGGCCTCGGCGATGTTCACCACGGCATGGCGGAAGACCTGGTTGCCGGCCATGCGAAGATGGCCCACCTGGCCGTTGGTGGCCGGTCCGCCGTCCACGTAGAGCAGGTCGGTCTTGGTCCCGTCGCACCGCAGGGCGAAGCCGAGCAGGCCGCGATCAGCGGTCGTGCCCTGCCCTTCCTGAGCTTCGAGCACGACGGCCCCCGCTCCGTCTCCGAACAGCACGCAGGTGGTCCGGTCGGTGTAGTCCATCAGCCGGGTCATCTCTTCCGCGCCGATCACCAGTGCGCACTTTGCGTGGCCGCGGGTCACGAAGCCGTCGGCGACGCTGAGGGCATAGACGAAGCCCGAGCACACCGCCTGTACGTCAAAGGCGATGCACACCGGCGCCCCCAGCTTGCGCTGTACGATGGAGGCGGTGGCCGGAAAGGTGAGATCGGGCGTGGTGGTGGCCACGATGATGAGGTCGACGTCCGCCGCTGTGCGGCCCGCCTCCGCCAGGGCCTGCTTGGCGGCCTCGACCGCCAGGTCGCTGGTCGGCTGGTCCGGGCGCGCGCGGCGCCGCTCGCGGATGCCGGTGCGCTCCTGGATCCAGGCGTCCGAAGTCTCCACCAGCGCCTCAAGATCGGCGTTGGTCATGATCTCTTCGGGGAGATAGGCGCCGACGCCGGTTACGACGCTGCGCAGGACGGGGCTCATCTAGGACTCTCTGGACTCAACGGGCGCGGCGGGGGAGGACATTATGGACGACATGCGCTCCAGATTGCGAGCGATCTCATTGGCGAAGCCGCTCGAAACGAGGTCCTCGGCCACGCGAATGGCGTTCGTGAAGCCACGGACGTCGGCTCCGCCGTGGCTCTTCACGACAATGCCGTTCAGGCCCAGCAGAGGGCCGCCGTTGATGGAGCTGGGATCGATCCTGCGCCGCATCTTCTTCAGCGCCGGCGCTGCCAGCAGGGCGCCGAGGCGCGACAGGGGGCTCGACATCAGGGCGTCCTTCATCAGCCCCGAAATGAAGCGCGCCGTGCCTTCGGCGGTTTTGAGGGCGACGTTGCCGGTGAAGCCGTCGGTGACGATGACGTCCACGGTGCCCTTGCCGATATCTGTCCCCTCGACGAAGCCAAAATAGTTGAGCCCAAAATCCCGCTCGCGCAGCAGGGTGTGGGCCTCGCGGACCTCTTCGTGGCCCTTGGCGTCTTCAGAGCCAACGTTGAGCAGGCCGATGGAGGGGTTTTTGCTTCCCAGCACCGCCCGGTGGAAAGCGGCGCCCATGATGGCGAACTCAATCAGTTGGTGGGCATCGGAGGAGACATTGGCGCCCACGTCCAGCACGGCGGTATGCCCCTTCACCGTGGGCCAGGCGGCGACGATGGCTGGTCGCTCGAGGTCAGGAACCGCCATTCGCAGTTGAAGCTTTGAAATCGCCATCAAAGCGCCGGTGTTGCCGGCGGACACGATGGCGTCCGCCTGGCCGGACTTCACGCTTTCAATAGCGTTCCAGAGACTGGAGCCCTTGCCCCTGCGCAGCGCCTGTGCGGGCTTTTCGTCCATCGCCACGACCAGATCGGTATGCCGAATCTCGACGGCGCCTTCAGGCACGCGCTTGCCGGACAGGTGGGTCTCAATCGCCTGGCGGTCGCCGTGGAGGATCAGCTTCAGGCGTCCCCCACTCGCCTCGAGGCGCTGAACCGCCGCTGGGACGACCACGGACGGGCCGTGGTCTCCGCCCATGGCGTCGAGCGAGATGACGATCACTTTGTCAGGCAAGGGAGCAATCTCCGGCGCGCTCAGTCCGGCGGCCACTTCCCCCCGCCGCCCGCGCTTTCCGTAACGATAACGGCGCCGATGGCCGATGCAAGCTTGGGCGCGCGGGACTGAGCGCGCGGCGGCTGTCAGCCGTCCTTGGACTTCAGCTTGGCGAGAACGGCGAACGGCGACGGCTCAGCTTCAGGCTCCGGCGCTTCGAACTCGACCCCCGGCTTGCGCGGCCAAGGGTCCAGGGCGAGCGACAGCTGCTCGACCACATAGGCGGCCACGTCGATGACGCCGCTTTCGATCACGTCCGGCGGCTCGGGCGCCTCGGGATCAAAGTCCCCGTCGGTTGGCTCGGGCGGCGTCTCGGTCAGGTTGACCTCAAAGGCCTCGCTGATCTCGGCTGGAAACGGCTCAAGGCTGACGCCACAACGATAGATCACATGGGCGTCAAGGGATCCCGTGAGGCGCCAGCCGTCGCGTGTCGGCTTCACGCTGGCCTGCGCGGTCAAGGCGTCGAGGCCCTCCAGCCCTAGGTGACGGGCGATGCGTTCGCGCACCCCGGCTTCGGCTTCGAGGGTCAGGTCCAGCCCATCCCGAATCTGGCCGACGGGGACGGGATAGGTCCAGGGTTGTCTGTTCATCGGGCGACCTCCGGCCAGTTGGGCCCGTTCCGCAACAAATCGTCCAACGCCTGAGCGGCCAGCCGGTCGCGCGCAGCGGCGGCGTAAGCAGCCAGGGCCGAGGCGTCGGCTTGCTCTTCGCCCAAAACGTTGCGGCTCAGCACGGTCTCGAGCGGATCGCCCTCTCCGGCCAGCGCCGCCTGATAGGCGCGCCAGCGGCCGTGGATCGCCTCGCCCAGCTTGCGCATCTTCTTGCCGACGGCCAGGTCGCCGACGCCGATCTCGCGAAGAGCGTCGTCCAGCTGGCTGACAAAGCGGCCCAGGAGAGCCCGGGACACGTCCTCGCCGCGGTCGCCCTCGCGCTCCAGCCGATCCATGACCAGCACCACATGCAGCAGGTAAAGCTCAAAGCGCGCGTCAATACGGTCCGGGACCCCCATCTCACGATAAAGGGCCGGCGCGCGCGCCTGGGCGACGCAGGCGGCATAGAGGCGGTCCCCCGCCTGTCGGTCACGGCGTCTCGCGATCAGTCTCTGAAGCAAAGCTTTCGCCCCTTTTCCGCCTCGCCGTTGAACTAGTCTGGCAAGAAGGCTAGGTCAAAGCGGGCGGTGTAATCCCCCGCCGGCTGCGAGGCGTCATGTTCACTACCCGTTTCCGCACGTTGATGATTCTTGGCGCCGCCGGCGCCGCGGCGGCCTGTGCGCCCGTTGTGGGTCGTCACGGCTTCCAACCCATCGACACCCAGCCGGCAGACATCGTGGTCGGCCAGGACACCCGCGAGACGGTGATGACCAAGCTGGGCTCGCCCTCGCTGGTGTCGACCTTCGAGCCCAATACCTGGTTCTACATTTCCCAGGTGACCGAGAGGTACACCTACCACAAGGCCGAGGTGTCGCAGCGGAACGTGACCGAGATCACCTTCGATCCGGCGACGCAGCGCGTGCTTGAGGTCAACAACCTGGATCTGGAAGACGGTCAGGACGTGGGCATGAACGGGCGCGTGACGCCGACCCGCGGCCGCCAGCTGACCATCCTCGAGCAGCTGCTGGGCAATGTGGGCCGTCAGCGCCTGCCCGGCCTGGAAGACGACATGGTGCCGGGCGGTCAGCGCCCGCGGGACTAGTCCCAGACCGCATGGACTAACAAGAAACGCCCCGGAGATCGCTCTCCGGGGCGTTTTTCGTTTCAGGATGGCTCCGCCGCCTCTGGCGAGACGACGGAGCGCCCTTGCGTCCGATCAGACGATCTTGCCGCTCGCCAGCACCGCCAGCAGCAGAAGCGCCACGATGTTGGTGATCTTGATCATCGGGTTCACGGCCGGACCGGCGGTGTCCTTGTAGGGATCGCCGACGGTGTCGCCCGTCACCGCAGCTTTGTGGGCCTCAGAGCCCTTGCCGCCGTGATGGCCCTCTTCGATCAGCTTCTTGGCATTGTCCCAGGCGCCGCCGCCCGAGGTCATGGAGACCGCGACGAACAGGCCGGTGACGATCACGCCCATCAGCATGGCGCCCAGGGCGGCGAAGGCGTTGGCCTTGTCCGACTGGATCATCAGGATGACGACGAACAGCACGATCGGCGACAGCACCGGCAACAGGGACGGCACGATCATCTCCTTGATCGCCGCCTTGGTCAGGATGTCCACGGCCTTGCCGTACTCGGGCTTGGCCTTGAACTCCATGATGCCGGGGATCTCGCGGAACTGACGGCGAACCTCAGCCACGACCGACTCGGCCGCGCGGCCCACGGCCATCATCGACATGCCGCCGAACAGGAAGGGCAGCAGGCCGCCGAACAGTAGGCCGACCACCACGTAGGGGTTCGACAGATCGAAGGCCACTTCGCCCAGGCCGTAGAAGAACGAGCCCACGTCCGCCTCTTCGGCGAAATGGCGCAGGTCCTCAGTATAGGCCGCGAACAGCACCAGGGCGCCCAGACCGGCCGAACCGATGGCGTAACCCTTGGTCACCGCCTTGGTCGTGTTGCCCACCGCGTCGAGCGCGTCGGTCGAGACGCGCACGTCGGACGGCAGGCCCGCCATTTCGGCGATGCCGCCGGCGTTGTCCGTGACGGGGCCGAAGGCGTCCAGCGCCACGATCATGCCGGCCAGGGCCAGCATTGTGGTGGTGGCGATGGCGATGCCGAACAGGCCGGCCAGCTGATAGGTGACGATGATGCCGATGATGATGGTCAGCGCCGGTAGCGCCGTCGATTCCAGCGACACGGCCAGGCCCTGGATCACGTTGGTGCCGTGTCCCGAGACCGAGGCCTTGGCCACCGACTTCACCGGACGGAAGCCCGTGCCGGTGTAGTATTCGGTGATGACGACGATGGCGGTCGTGACCAGCAGGCCGACCACGCCGCACCAGAACAGGTCCATCGGCGTGATGCCAAGGCCGCCCACCGTCGTGACGGTCGCGGGGACCAGCGTGTCGATGACGAACCACAGGGCGATCAGCGACAGCACGCCGGTGACGATCAGGCCGCGATAGAGGGCGCCCATGATGTTCTTGGACTTGCCCATCTTCACGAAGAAGGTGCCGATGATCGAGGTGACGATGCAGACGCCGCAGATGGCCAGCGGCAGCAGCATCATCGGGGTCACGGCGTCCGTGCCGCGGAAGAAGATGGCCGCCAGCACCATGGTGGCGACCGTGGTCACCGCATAGGTTTCAAACAGGTCGGCCGCCATGCCGGCGCAGTCGCCGACGTTGTCGCCGACGTTGTCGGCGATGGTCGCGGCGTTGCGGGGATCATCCTCGGGGATGCCGGCCTCGACCTTGCCCACCATGTCGCCGCCCACGTCGGCGCCCTTGGTGAAGATGCCGCCGCCGAGACGCGCGAAGATGGAGATCAGCGAGGCGCCGAAGCCGAGCGCCACCAGGGCGTCGACGACTTCGCGGCTGGTCTGGTCGAAGCCCATCGATTCGGTCAGGAACCAGAAGTAGCCCGCGACGCCCAGCAGCGCGCCGCCGGCCACGAACAGGCCCGTGATGGCGCCCGAGCGGAAGGCCATGGCCAGGCCCTTGTCGAGGCTCTCGGAAGCGGCCTGGGCGGTGCGGACGTTGGCGCGCACCGAGATCAGCATGCCGGCGTAACCGGCCAGGCCCGACAGGACCGCGCCGATCAGGAAGCCCACGGCGGCGTAAGGGCCGATCAGCAGCCAGGCGCCGATCAGGATGACGACGCCGACCATGGCGATGGTGGTGTACTGACGCTTCAGATAGGCAGACGCGCCTTCCTGAATGGCGGCCGCGATTTCGCGCATGCGGTCATTGCCTGCGCTGGCTTTCATCAGAACGGACGTTTGCCACGCCCCGTAGGCCACCCCCAGCACGCCGGCCAGGATGACCCACAACAGGTAGGAACTCATAGCTTTTCAGCCCCTCATGGATGTGTCTGCGCGCGGACCCTTGGCGCGGCGCCTGCCCATAAGGAATGAGCGGCCTTCCGCCTTCCGGTCCCCCCGAGCGCACAGGCGCGAAAGCACGCCCTCCGGGAATTGAGGCGGGAAAGTGCCAAATGCCGACGTTGGGCGCAACGGCCTTGCTTAAGGCCTTCAGCCCGGGCGGCGCATGCCCGTGCGTCGGCGCGGCGCCTGAAGCGCCACCACGGCCTGGCGAACTGCGCCCCGCCTCGCGATGGCCGGTGCGGCGGCCATCACGGCGGCGCTGATCCTGCCGGCGTCCAGCTGGGTCCAGTCATTGGCGAGGGTGAAGGGCGTGCGGTGTCCAGCCTTGACCAGAGCATCGCGGAAATAGGGCTCCTTGGCCCTGACCGCCTGCTGGTCGGCGCTGGGCGAAATCATCAGCCGCACCGTGACGAAGACGTAGTTGCGGACCCGCCCTTCGACCACGACAGGCAGGCCCACAGCTGGCAGATCAATGCCGACCAGCTCGGAGCTGCTCCCGCGCGAAGGCCCGCCCGCCGCGGCGGGAGCCGCCGCCAGGGCCCCCAGGCCAGCCAGAAGGGCGTCGCGTCTGCGCATGGGCCTGATGTGGCCCGCCCAGGGTTAAGAAGCCCTTGCGCGGTCTCAGCCATGGGTCCAACCCCGTCTCGACAGAGAGACCGACTGATCACGCCAGCGCGCCTCGACCCCTTCGCCGGCTTCGAGGCGGCCCACGAGGGCGGCGGGGACGCCCGCGGCCTTGCACGCCTCGCAGTAGGGCTTGAGATCGGCGGGGGCGAGGGCGGCGAGGATCTCATAGTCGTCGCCCGCCGTGGCCAGTGTCGCGGCGGCGCCCGCGGGATCGGCCTGGGCGTAGAGCCACACGCGCGCCTGGGCCGACAGCGGCATGGCGTCGAGGTCGATCACGGCCCTGAGGCCCGAGGCGGCGGAGATGCGGCCGGCGTCGGCCACAAGCCCATCGGACACGTCGGCGCTGGCGTGGGCGAAGACGCGCACAGCCTCGGCAAGCTCAAGGCGGGGTTGGGGCAGGCGATAGCGGTGCGCCAGCGCGTCGCGCTCCGCACGGCTGAGGCCCATTTCCTCGGACCGGGCGGCGCGCAGACCGAGGCCGCCGTCGCCGATGGTCCCCGAAACCACCAGCAGGTCCCCTGCCCTGGCCCCGGCGCGGCTGGGGGCGCTTCCCTCAGGGGCATAGCCGATCAGGGTCGCCGACAGGGTCAACGGTCCAGGCGTTGAGACCGTGTCTCCGCCCAAAAGACCGACGCCGAAGCGGCGTTGATCCTCGGCCAGACCGCGAGCGAAGGCCTCGCGTTCGCTCCAACCGCAGCGCGGGCTCCAGGCGCACGACAGCAGATAGCCGAAGGGCTGGGCGCCCTTGGCGGCCAGATCCGACAGGTTCACGCGCAGCAGCTTCCTCGCCACCAGATCTAGAGGATCGTCCCCCAGGAAGTGGACGCCTTCCACGACCGTATCCTTGGTCAGGATCAGGTCATGGCCGGGACGCGCCGGCAGCACGGCCGCGTCGTCCAGCAAGCCCCTGGCGTAGGGCTCCAGGGCCAGCGGCCGGAACAGCCGCTCTATGGTTTCAAACTCGCCAGGTCGCTCAGCGTCCGGCATCGCGGGCGACGCCGTCCAGGGCGGCGTTGACGAACTTGGCCTCGGCCGCGTCGAAGAAGGCCTTGGCCAGCTCGACATATTCGTCGATGGCCACCTCGACGGCCACGTCCTCGCGGCGCATCAACTCCCAGGCGCCGGCGCGCAGCAGGGCCCGCAGCGTCGCATCCAGCCGGTCAAGCCGCCAGTTGTCGGCCAGGCGCTTGCGGACCGCGCCGTCGATGGCGGCCTGATCGGCCACCACGCCGCGCACAACCTCGGCGAAGAAGTCTTCGTCCGCCTCGGCCAGAACGTTGCCCTCGATGTCGGAGTCGAAGCGATGGTCGCGAAACTCCTTGATGACAGCCTCCACGCCCGCACCGGCCAGCTCCATCTGGTAGAGGGCCTGGACGGCGGCTAGGCGCGCCACGGTGCGGGCGCGGCGCTGGCGCGATGTCAGGGGCGTGGCCGCGTTGTCAGCCTGGGCGGCCTCGAGCTGTTCCATCACGGCCTGGAGACTGTTCGGCTTAGCGCCGGTCTCTTCGCTCATAGGGAGCCTCCCGTCAGGCGGCGCTTGAGGTCGATCAGATCAAGGCAGGCGCGCGCGGCCGCGCCGCCCTTGTCGAGATCGCGCGGCGACGAGCGACGGTGCGCCTGGGCCTCGTTCTCGACAGTCAGAATGCCGTTGCCGATGCAGAGACCGCGGCTGATCGCCAACTGCATCAGGCCTGCGGCGGACTGATCGGCGACGATCTCGAAATGGTAGGTCTCGCCCCGGATGACGCAGCCCAGGGCCACATAGCCGTCGTAGGCGGCGCCCAGAGGACGACGAGAGGCGTCATCGGCCAGGGCGACTGCGGCGGGGATTTCCAGCGCGCCGGGCACCTCGATAACGTCAAAGCGCGCGCCGGCCTCGTTCAGGACCTCGCAGGCGCCGTCGAGCAGATCGCGGGCGATGTCCTCGTAAAAGGCGGCTGAGATGATCAGCACGCGCGGCGGGTCGCCGATATTCAAGTCACAGGCCTCCGGGAACGGGTCACGAGGCCTTCCTTACGCTGGCCTCGGCGCGGCGGCGATAGGCGATCAGATCGGCGATAGTCCCAATTTTCAGCCCATGCTCGCGAGCGAAGGCGATCAGGTCCGGCAGGCGCGCCATGGTCCCGTCGTCCTTCATGATCTCGCAAATCACGCCTGACGGATCGCGCCCGGCCAGGCGAGAAATGTCAACGGCGGCTTCGGTATGACCCGCCCGCTCCAGCACGCCGCCCTCGCGCGCCACCAAGGGGAACATGTGGCCCGGACTGACCAGATCGTCGGCGGTAGCGTCCGGCGCCACCGCCGCGGCGATGGTGCGGGCGCGGTCCGCCGCCGAAATGCCGGTCGTGACCCCTTCCCTCGCCTCGATGGAGACGGTGAAGGCGGTCCCCAGGCGCGTGCGGTTGTTCCGCGCCATGGGTTCCAGCTCGAGGCGGCGCGCGCGTTCGGGCGTGATGGCCAGGCAGATCAGGCCCCGGGCGAAGCGGGCCATGAAGTTCACGGCCTGAGCGTCCGCCGCGTCGGCCGGGATGACGACATCGCCCTCGTTCTCCCGGTCCTCGGCGTCGACCAGAATGTAGGGGCGGCCCAGGCGCGCCTCCTCGATGATCGCCTCGATGGGGGCGATCCCGGTCTCAGTGGTGTCCGTCGCGGGCAGGGTCATGCTGTCTCTCGCCAACGCGCCAGATACCGCGCCAGGGGATCGACCTCCAGGTTGAGGGCCTCGCCGGGCTTGAGGTCCGACAGGGTGGTGGCCCGCCACGTATGGGGGATCAGATTGACCGTAAAGCGGCGATCCTCGACCGCGTTCACCGTCAGGGAAACGCCCTCCAGGGCAACGCTGCCCTTGGCGGCGATCAGCCGGTGCAGGCCTTCCGGCGCCTCCAGCGTCAGGCGGTGCGAGCCGCCGTCGACGGCGATGTCGAGCACCCGAGCCAACCCATCGACGTGACCAGTGACCATGTGGCCGCCCAGCTCATCGCCGACCTTGAGGGCCCGCTCCAGGTTGACGCGTGCGCCAGGCGCCCAGCCCCCCAGCGTGGTTTTTGAGAGCGTTTCGGCCGACGCCTCGACCACGTGGGCGCCGTCCAGCTTCTCTACGATGGTCAGGCAGCAGCCGGCGTGGGCCACCGAGGCCCCGATGGCCAGGCTTGATGCGTCCCAGTCCACCGCGATCTCATAGCGGCGGTCCCGCGCCGTATCGGCGACGGCGCGCACCTGGCCGACATGGGTGACGATGCCGGTGAACATTCAGGCCGTCCTTGCCCAGGCTCGAAAACATCGTCTGATCCGTCTGAATCGTCCGGACAGATCGGAAGCGGACATGACCGTAACGCCATTCCGGGCGGCGGGGATAAAACGAGCGGGGATCACGCTGTCAGTCCTGGTGAAGGGCGGCGCTCATAGCGCTCCCACAGGTCGGGACTGAGGTCGTGAACCGCAACCCTGACGAAGGCGGGGGCCTCGCCTAGCGCGCTAAGCGCCAGCCCGTCCACGCAGGGCACGCCGTCCCCGCCCAGGATGATCGGCGCGCGGAACCACTCGATGCGGCCGACCAGTCCGGCCTTCAGGAAGCCGGCCGCCACCTGGCCGCCGCCCTCGATTAGGACGGTGCCAACACCCTCCCCTTCCAGGCGGTCGAGGACGGCCTGCGGTTCGGGCCGGCCGTCGATGACCACTGTAGGGCCGCCGTCATGCAGCATCCGCGCGTTCGGCGGCATGCGGCCTCGACTGTCGAGCACGACGCGGAGGGGATTCCTTGCCCCCTCGGGGGAGAAGATGGCGGCCGAAGGCTGACGGATGAGGGGCCCGCCTGCAGAGTTTGCGGCGCCGGATGGAGCTACGGAGCCCTCACCCTCATCCGGCGCTGGCGCGCCACCTTCTCCCCTCAAGGGCGAAGGGATTCTGACGGTCAGCAACGGATCGTCCGCCAGCACGGTGCCGACGCCGACGAGGATGGCGTCATGCTCCGCGCGCAGGCGGTGGCCTTGCGCCCGCGCCGCCTCGCCGGTGATCCAGCGGCTTTCGCCGGACGCCAGGGCGATGCGCCCGTCGAGCGACGTGGCCAGCTTCAAGGTGACGGTGGGCCGCATCAGGCGCCGCGGCCGCCCTCGGGCTCATCCAGGCCCTCTTCGCCCAGGAACTTGGCGAAATCGCCGGTCTCGCGGAAGTCGCGATAGACCGAGGCGTAGCGAATGTAAGCCACCTCATCGACGGCCTTCAGCGCCTTCATGACCAGCTCGCCGACGACGGTGGACGGAATCTCCACCTCGCCCATGCTTTCCAGCTGGCGCACTATGCCCGAGACCATGCGCTCGATGCGGTCCGGCTCCACGGGGCGCTTGCGCAGGGCCACGCCTATGGAGCGCTCCAGCTTGGTGCGGTCGAAGGGCGTGCGTCGACCCGACCGCTTGAGGATGGTCAGCTCGCGCAGCTGCACGCGCTCGAAGGTGGTGAAGCGGCCCCCACAGGACGGGCACGAGCGGCGGCGGCGGATGGCGGCGTTGTCGTCGGACGGCCGGCTGTCCTTCACTTGGGTCTCGGCGCTGCCGCAGAAGGGGCACTTCATGGGATCACCCGTAGATGGGGAAGCGTGAGGTCAGGGCCCGCACATGGTCCGCCACTCGCGCCTGAACCGCCGGATCGGCATCGCCCGAGCCCTTCATGCCGTCGATGACGTCGGCGATCAGGTGGCCGACCTGTTCGAACTCGGCCACGCCGAAGCCGCGCGTGGTGGCCGCCGGCGTGCCCAGGCGCACGCCGGAGGTGATGGTGAAGGGCGCCTCGTCGAAGGGCACGCCGTTCTTGTTGCAGGTCATCAGGGCGTGCTCGAGCGCGATCTCGGTGGCCTTGCCGGTGACGCCCTTGGGCCGCAGGTCCACCAGCATCAGGTGGCTGTCGGTGCCGCCCGAGACGATGGCCAGGCCCCGCTCCACCAGCACGGCGGCCAGGGCCCGGGCGTTGTCCACCACCTGGCGCGCATAGGCCTTGAACTCGGGCTGCAGCGCCTCCCTGAAGGCCACGGCCTTGGCCGCGATGACGTGCTCTAGCGGGCCGCCCTGCAGGCCCGGGAAGACCGCCGAGTTGATCTTCTTGCCCAGGTCCTCATCGTTCGAGAGGATCATGCCGCCGCGAGGGCCCCGCAGGGTCTTGTGCGTGGTGGTGGTCACCACATGGGCGTGGGGAACGGGGCTGTCATAGACGCCGCCCGCCACGAGGCCGGCATAGTGGGCCATATCCACCATCAGCCAGGCGCCGACGCTATCGGCGATCTCGCGGAACCGCTTGAAGTCGATCTGACGGCCGTAGGCGCTGGCGCCCGCAAGGATCAGGGCCGGCTTCTCGCGCTCGGCCATCTCGGCCACGTGGTCGTAGTCGATCAGGCAGTCGTCGCGCCGCACCGTGTAGGTGACGGGCCGGAACCACTTGCCGGACTGGTTGGCGGGGCTGCCGTGGGTCAGGTGGCCGCCCGCGGCCAGATCCATGCCCAGGAAGGTGTCGCCGGGCTTCAGCAGCGCCATGAACACGGCCTGGTTGGCCTGGGCGCCCGAGTGGGGCTGGACGTTCACGAAGGAACAGCCGAACAGCTTCTTGGCCCGCTCGCGCGCCAGGTCTTCGGTCACGTCCACATACTCGCAGCCGCCGTAGTAGCGGCGCCCCGGATAGCCCTCGGCGTACTTGTTGGTCAGGACCGACCCTTGCGCCTCCAGCACCGCCTTCGAGACGATGTTCTCGGACGCGATCAGCTCGATCTGCTCCTGCTGGCGATGAAGTTCGCCCTCTATCCCGTTGAAAATCTCGGGATCGGCCTCGGCCAGAGAAGCGGTGAAATAGCCCTTGGGCGGCAGGTCGGACACGAACACGGCTCCGGTCTAGAGCCTGATCGGTTGAGGTGGGATCGCTTTCGCGATTCCGCCGATGCCGTGAATCAGGCTCTTGCTAATACACTGGACCGAAATCTGAGTTTCGTCGGAGCGCGTCCAACTCAACCGATTTCGGTCTTGAACAGGCCCACTGCTTTACGCCGCAGCGCCCGGGGCCACAATATCTAGTGGCGGACCGGCTCAGCCCTGGGCCAGCAGGCGCTTCAGCTTGGCGATGGCGATGCGCTCCAGGCCGGCCGGATCGGCGGCGGGACCTATGGCCGAGGCCTCGCGGCCCGTGGCGGCGTCGACGGCCGAACACTTCAGCCACGCGCCGTTCCGCACGAACTCGATGAGGATTTCGCGCCCGTCAGGCGACGGCGGGGAGCCGCGCGACATTGCACCGGGTCCACAGGGCGTCCATGGCCTGAACCAGGGCGTCCATCATGGCGTCGTCGTGGTCCGGCGAGGGCGTGAAGCGCAGGCGCTCGGTCCCGCGCGGCACGGTGGGATAGTTGATTGGCTGGACGTAGATGCCGAACTCTTCCAGCAGCATGTCCGACACCATCTTGCAGTGGACCGGATCGCCCACGAACACCGGCACGATGTGGCTGGTGGAGCTCTCCATCACCTGGATGCCGACGGCGCCGAGGCGCCGCTTCAGCTCGGCCGCGCGGGCCTGATGGGCGGCGCGCAGCTGGGGATTAGCCTTCAGATGGCGCACCGAGGCCAGGGCCCCCGCCGTGAGGGCCGGCGGCAGGCTGGTGGTGAAGATGAAGCCCGAGGCCCAGCTGCGGATGGCGTCGACGATCACCGCATCGGCGGCGATGTAGCCGCCCATGACGCCCACGGCCTTGCCCAGGGTGCATTCGATGATGTCGATCTGGTCGAGGACGCCGTCGCGCTCGGCGATGCCGGCGCCCGTCTCACCGTAGAGGCCTACCGCGTGGACCTCGTCCAGATAGGTCATGGCGCCGTACCGGCGCGCCACCTCGATCGTGCCCTTCAGGTCGGCGATGTCGCCGTCCATGGAATAGACGCTTTCGAAGGCGACCAGCTTGGGCGCGTCCTTGGGCGCGGCGGCTAGCAGCGTCTCCAGATGCTCCAGATCGTTGTGGCGGAAGACGTGCCGCTCACAGCCTCCGTGCCGGATGCCGGCGATCATGGAGGCGTGGTTCAGGGCGTCCGAGAAGATGATGAGACCCGGCAGGATCTTCTGCAGGGTCGCCAGGGTCGCCTCGTTGGCCACGTAGCCCGAGGTGAACAGCAGGGCCGCTTCCTTGCGGTGCCAGGCGGCCAGCTCGCGCTCGAGATCGACGGCCCAGCGGGTAGTGCCCGAGATGTTGCGGGTGCCCCCGGCGCCTGCGCCCGCCTGATCGACGGCGGACTTCATGGCGTCCAGCACCACGGGATGCTGGCCCATGCCGAGATAGTCGTTGGAGCACCAGACAACCACGTCCTGCTCGGACCCGTCCTCACGGCGGCGCACGGCGCGCGGGAAACGGCCAGCCACACGCTTCAGGTCGGCGAAGACCCGATAGCGGCCCTCTTCCCGGACCTTGCCGACAGCGGCTTCGAACGCGGACTTGTAGTCGTACACCAGACCTGCTCCGCCGGACGCGAAGGGTGCGTCCGACTCCGAATGGCGGGCTTTTCGCACCAGAGGCCCGCCGTGTCACCTCCGGAGAGGCCCTTAGCGAGGCATTTTCGCCAAGCGCCGCAAGGGTTTCGCGAACGACTCGCAACTAGTCGCGGGGTGGGGCCTTGGCCCGCTGACCAACCCCGCCTAGCGTGAGGACATGACCCTGATCGCTCGTACCCTGTTCGCCTCTGTAGCGTTTCTTTCGGTCTCGGCCTGCGCTGCGCCGTCCGAGCCGGACTTTCCCCTGGCGCCGCATCCGGCGCCGCCCTCACCGCGGCCCCTGCTGCTGGCGGTCGGCGGCGCCGGCGAGGCGGAGCTGGAGCTGGCCCGACAGCTTTTGCGCGGCTATTTCGCGCCCGGCGGCTGGGGCGGGTCCAGCCTGTCGCCGGACGCGTTCACGCCGTGTGCCTCAGCGGCCCAGTTGGAGACCTGCGTTCGCGACATCCTGCGCCCCTTGCGGGCCGAGGCCGGGGAAGTCGCCATCGCGGTGCTGGCGGCGCCGTCGCCAGGCGGCGGCGTGACCCTCACCTGCCTCGGCGGCGCTCGAAACGGCCAACCCCTGAACCGCGATGAGCAGCGAGTGGTCTTCACACCCGACGAAGCGGAAGACGCCGACGCCCGGGTCCGCGCGGAGGCCTGCGTCGGGCGCGCGTTCGGGGAGTATATGGTCCCCTAAGGGTCAATCGGCGGGCAGGTCGTCCAGCTTGCCCCGCAACATCTGCACGATGGCCGAGAAGTCGCGGCCGCCGTGGCCCAGCCGGTCGAACAGAGCGTAGAGGGCCTCGGCATTGGCGCCCATGGGCGTGGTGGCGCCGGCCTTGGCGGCGGCGTCCTGGGCCAGTTTCAGGTCCTTCAGCATCATGGCGGTCGCGAAACCGCCCGTGAAACCGCGATTGACCGGCGCCGTCGGCACGGGCCCCGGCCAGGGATAGTAGCTGGTGATCGACCAGCACTGGCCCGATGACTTCGATGCGATCTCGAAGAAGCGCTCGGGGTCGAGGCCCAGACGCTCCGCCAGGCCGATGGTCTCGGCCACGCCGATCATCGAGATGCCCAGCAGCATGTTGTTGCAGATCTTGGCCGCCTGCCCCGCGCCGTGGTCGCCGGCGCGAATGGTGGCGCGGCTCATAGGCTCGAGAGCCTGCTCGATGCGTAGAAAGTCGGCCTCGTCACAGCCGACCATGAAGGCCAGCGTGCCCGCATCGGCCGCGGCCGTGCCGCCGGAGACCGGCGCATCGGCGAAGGCGTAGCCGGCGTCCTTGGCCATCGCGGCCACCTTGCGCGCCGTCTCCACGTCGATGGTGGAGCAATCCAGCAGGAGGGCCGAGGTCGGCGCCGCGCCGATGATCTGTTCGGAATAGACCTTCAGCACGTGGGGCCCCGCCGGGAGCATGGTGATGACCACCTCGGCGTCCTTGATGGCCTCGACGACCGAGCCGACAGGACGGCAGCCGCCCTCCCCGGCCCGTTTGAGCGCCGCCTCGGACAGGTCGAAGGCGGCCACGTCGCGCCCGGCTTTCGACTGGTTGAGGGCCATGCCGCCGCCCATGTTCCCCAGCCCGATAAAGGCGATCTTTTTCGGCGCGGCCATGGCTGGGTCTCCTGAAAACGTCTGAAGGGGTGCGGGCGGGCTTAGCGCGCCGAGCCCGTGAGCGGAAGCGTCGCCGCAACGGAAAAAGGGCCGGCGTCGCCGCCGGCCCTTGTCGTTTGATTTGTCGCCGATCAGTCCGGCTTGCGGAAGACGATGGCGAACTGGCTGGTCCGGCCCCGGATCGAGTCATCGAACACGTTCGCCGTCCGCGGGTCATCGTCGCGCCAGAGGAACGCCGCCTCCGACGAGTACTGGAACCCCGCCGCCTCCACCTCGCGCACCACGGTTTCGCGGTCGATGCGGTGCAGCGAGTCCGCCACGGACAGGTCCGAGCCATCCACCGCGTGATGGTCGAGGATGACGTAATAGCCGCCGGGCCGGAGCGCGGCGAACACCGCCGCGTTGACGCGGGCCGCCGTGTCCTCGGCGAAGGGGCGCAGGTGCAGGTCGTGGTAGTTCTGGGCGGTGAAGACCAAATCCAGTCCGGCCGGGAACTCGGGCGAGCCGATGGGAGAGCGGATCACGTCCACATTGGGCAGCTGGTCCGCGGCTTCGGCGGCTCGGGCGTAGGTCTCGCTGAAGCCGATGAACTCGGCCGGTTGCCAGGCGACGACCCGCCCCTCGGCCCCCACGGCGGCGGAAAAGGCGCGCGTGAAGAAACCGCCGCCCATGATCATGTCGCCCACTTTCCAGCCCGGCCGAACCCCGGTGAAGGCGAGCGTGGCCTCGGTCATCCGGGCTGCGTCCCTGGATCGGTCCTCGTCGGTCCGGACCGGTGAGGCCAGCACGGCGCCGTAGTCGGCGCCGCCCGGCAGGGTATGGGCGATCGGCGGTGTGGGAACCGCCTCCTGGGCGCCGGCGGCCGAGGACACCAGAACGGCCGCCGCCAGGGCGGCGCTGAGGGACTTGAACATGCTCTCTCCTGTCGGGCGCGGATCAGGCCGGCTTGCGGAACTTAAGGATGAACTGATCGGTACGACGTCGGATGCTGTCGTCGAAGACGCTGAGCGAACGGTCGTCCTCGGCGTTGCGCAGAATGTCGCTCTCCCCCACCAGCTCGAAACCCGCGGCGGTGACCTCGTCGATCACGGACTGCCGGTCGATTCGGTGAAGGGTGCTGACCGCAGCTTGGCCGGACCCGTCAACGGCGGCGTGATCGAGGATTACATAAAGCCCGCCCGGCCGCAGCGCGTTGAACACGGCCTGATTGACGGCCGCCACGTCGGCCGGACCCATGAAGTCCACATAGAGGTCGTGATAATTCTGGGCCGTGAAGACCACATCGACCGGCGCCGGAACCGTCCAGGCGGCCACCGGATCGAACATGGCGGTGACATTGCCGGACTGGCCCGCCAGGGTCTCGAGGCCCCCGCGCGCCTGGGGAAACGCCGCCACGATCTCGGCGGTCTGCAAGGCGTAGACATGACCTTCCGGGCCGACCGCGCTTGAGATGATGCGGGTGAAGTAACCGCCCCCCGGCACCAGCTCCACGACGCGCGAGCCCGGCCCGATCTCGGCGAAGGCGAGGGTCTCGGCGGGTTTCCGGGCCTCATCGAGGGCGCGCTGGGCCTCTGGCCGGTCGGGATTCGCAACCGCCGCAGCGAGGGCTTCGCGAGCCTGATGATGGTCGGCAAGGGCCGGCATGCCGGCGCCGCCGATGGCGATGGCGGCCGCGGCCGCGAGCAGAAGCTTTTTCATCGATCAGGTCCTTATTCGGGCTTCCGGAAGCGATAGACGAACTGGTCGGTGCGGCCGCGAATGGCGGCGTCAAAGACATTCAGGCTGTGGTCGTCGGCCGGGTTGTGGAGCGCGCGGCTTTCGGACTCGAAGACAAAGCCGGCGGCCTCCACCTCGCGGCGCAGAAAATCCCCTTCAATGCGATGCAAGGTCTCGGCGTCGGCGATGCCCGAGCGAGGGCGCGCCTGGTGGTCGATGATCAGATAGACGCCGCCGGGCTTCAGCGCGCGGAAGGCCGCGGCGTTGAAGCGCGCCAGGTCCGTGCCGAAGAAACCCAGGTGGAAGTCGTGATACTCCTGGCTGACGAAGATCAGGTCCAGCGGCTGATCAAAGGACATCTCCTCCAGCGGTGCCGTCACCGAGGTGACGTTTCCATAAGCCTCGAGCACCGGCTGGATGCGCGTGGCGTCCCGGGCGGCGGTCTTGTCCGGCAGGAAGGCGTAAACGTGGCCGCGATCGCCCACGGCGACCGAGAACAGGCGTGTGAAATAGCCTGCGCCCGGCCGGATGTCGGCGATGCGTTGGCCCGGCATGATCTGGGCGAACGCCAGGATTTCAGTGGGGCGCCGCAGGGCGTCGCGCTCCATGTCCGCCGCCGGGCGGCGCGAATCCATCACCGGCATGGAATAGGGCCCGGGAGGCGGCGGCGCCCAACCTTCCGGCGGCGTCTCCTGGGCCGAGAACAGCGCCAATGCGCCCGCCAGTACGGCTGCTTTGAACATCATGCCTGGTCCTTCGCGGCTTCGTCCCTGGCGTTTCGCAAGGACGACGCACTGAACGACCTTAGCCGTCGCGGCTCAAGTCAAGATTCAGTGCTTGATCGTTCGAGCGTCGCCGCCTGCGGCAAAGGCGTCCATTCCTCGGGCGAAGGCAGCGGCGCGAACAGCTGGTCAATCCGCTGATCCGTCACGCTGTCCAGCGATCCGGGCGACCAGGCGGGCGCGTTGTCCTTGTCCAGGATTACAGCGCGAACGCCCTCCTGAAAGTCGTGGGTGCGTACGACCCGACCGCCTAGCCGGTACTCCATGGCCATGTTCTCGGCGAAGGAGCTCAGGCCCGCCCCAGTTCGCAGCTGGCGCAACGAGACTTTCAGGGACTGGGGCGACTTGCTCTGAAGCGTCTTCAGCTGAGCCAGAGCCCAGTCCGAGCCGTCGGTCTCGAGCGCGGCGAAGATTTCCTCCACCGTGTCGAAGGCGAACAGGCGGTCGATGGCCTCGCGGTGATCGGCGGTGGGCGCGGGACCCGCATCCTCGGCGAAGCGGTCGGCCACGGACCGGGGATCGCCCGGCTCAGCCACGAGGGCAGTCTTCAGTTCGTCGATACGCTCTGCAGGGACGAAGTGGCTGTGCACGCTCAGCGCCACCGTATCGGGCGCCTTGAGGCGCGCGCCGGTCAGGGCCAGCCAGGTCCCCGTCTCGCCAGGCAGGCGCGGCAGGAACCAGCCGCCGCCCACATCGGGGAACAGGCCGATGCCGGTCTCGGGCATGGCGTAGGTGGTGCGCTCGGTGGCCACCCGAACCGCCGCCGGTTCGCTGACTCCCACGCCGCCGCCCATGACGATGCCGTCCACGATGGCCGTGATCGGCTTGGGATAGACGAACATCAGGTGGTTCAGGCGGTACTCGGTCGCGAAGAAGGCCCTGGCCTCGGCGGCGTCGCCCGCGCCGCTTTCGGCGATCATACGGATGTCGCCGCCGGCGCAGAAGCCGCGCTCGCCGGCGTGGTCGATCAGCACCGAATGGACCTGATCATCCTCCAGCCAGGCCAGCAGCGCCTCGGTCATGGTCTGACACATGCCCAGGTTCAGGGCGTGCAGCGCCTTGGGCCGGTTCAGGGTGATGCGGCCGACGCCGTTTTCGACGCGGGCGAGGATTTCAGACTCAGGCGCGGGTTCAGACATGGCGGGGGCTTAATCGCGCAAATCCATCACGTCCACGCCTGCGGTGCGCGCGGCGGCCAGGTAGGTGAAGGCCCCAGCGCCAAAGCTGAGGGCCACGACAAGGAGCTCCAGCCACAGGCCTGGACTACCGAAAACGTCACCCATGGCGATCAGAACCCAGCCCTTTAACGCCAGGAGCAGCCCGGCGGGCAAAAGGGCGCTGACTAAAACGAAGGTGCGGCCCGGTCGGCGCGTTCGATTGGAGAGCGCCCGTGCGGTCGCAAGGACCACCACGCCCAGCACCGCACCTTGGATGATCCCGGCGACCCAGTAGGCGATGCTGTTCAGCCGGAAGATGAGGTCCGAGCCGCTGCCTTCCCGCACGGCCAAGACCATGACCAGGCCCAGCAGCAGGCAGGAGCCCGCCTGAACGGCGGCGATGGCTAAGGCCAGCCAAGACCAGGGGATGCGGCCCTTGTAGTGGCGAGTCGCCGGCATCACAGGCGCTTTTCCACGGCATAGTTGTGAATCGGCACGCCGGAGACCTCGAAATCCCGTCGGCTCACGACCGAAAAGCCGTGACGCAGGAAGAACCTCTTAGCCGCCTCGCTGGCTTCTGCGAACAGCCGTTGAAGGCCCTGAGCGCGGCTCCAGCTCTCAGCCTGGACATAAAGCGCGTCCGCCGCGCCCCTCGGCGCATCTGGCGCGCGGTAGAGGAAGTGGATGTGCCCGTCCCGCTCCACGTCGATGAAGCCGACTGGCCTGTCCTGATCCAGCGCGACCAGCCGCAAGCGCCCGTCCGCCATCAAGTCAATCAGACGCTCCGCCGACGGCGCCAGTCCGGCCCACGCCGCGATCTGGTCAGGGGCGTAGTCGGAGGCGCCCAGACCCTCAACTGACCGACGATAGACGCGGCTGAGTGCCTCGGCGTCGGCCGCGTCGAACTGGCGGACCCTAAGCACTACTGCCGCATCATCTCGCGGGCGGTGATCACCCGCATGATCTCGTTGGTGCCTTCCAGGATGCGGTGGACGCGCAGGTCGCGCACGATCCGCTCCAGCGGATAGTCCTTGAGATAGCCGTAGCCGCCGTGCAGTTGCAGCGCCTCGTCGGCGATCTGGAAGCAGGCGTCCGTGGCCAGGCGCTTGGCCATGGCGCACCACTTGGTTTTTTCGGGGTGGTTGGTGTCGATGGCCCAGGCCCCGCGCAACACCATCAGCCGCGCAGCCTCCAGCTGGGTGGCCATGTCGGCCAGCTTGAACTGGGTGTTCTGGAAGTCCGCCAGCGGCTTGCCGAACTGATTGCGCGTCTTCACGTACTCCTGGGCCGTCTCCAGCGCCAGGCGCGCGCCGCCCAGCGAACAGGCGGCGATGTTCAGCCGCCCGCCGTCCAGCCCCATCATGGCGTAGCGGAAGCCGTCGCCCTCCTGGCCCAGCAGGTTGGCGGCCGACACTCGGCAGTCGTCGAAGGAGACGATGGCCGTGGGCTGGCTGTTCCAGCCCATCTTCTTTTCCTGGGCCCCGAAGCTGAGGCCCGGCGTGTCCTTGTCCACCACCAGGGTCGAGATGCCCTTGGGCCCTTCCTGGCCAGTGCGGACCATGACGACATAGACATCGGACGTCCCCGCGCCCGAGATGAAGGCCTTGGAGCCGTTGACGACATAATGATCGCCGTCCAGCCGGGCCGTCGTGCGTAGCGCCGCCGCGTCCGAGCCCGAGCCGGGCTCGGTCAGGCAGTACGAAGCGATCAGCTCCATGGTCGCCAGCCGGGGCACGTAGCGGGCGCGCAGATCGTCCGAACCGAAGCGGTCGATCATCCACGTGGCCATGTTGTGGATCGAGATGAATGCGGCGGTCGAGACATCGCCCCGCGACAGCTCCTCGAAGATCAGCGCCGCCTCGACACGGCCAAAGCCCGAGCCGCCGAACTCGTCCTGAGTATAGATGGCCGCCAGGCCCAACTCGGCCGCCTGACGCATCACGTCCACAGGGAAGTGCTTAGTCTCATCCCAATCGGCCGCCTTTGGCATCAGCTCGGCCTCGGCGAACTGGCGCGCGGCCTCCTGAACGGCGCGTTGCTCCTCGTTCAGATCAAAATCCATGCTCGAGACCTTGTGGCGTTTAAGGGTTTCCGCCCGGAAGCGCTTGAGATAAGGCCCACGGAAGCGCATCGTGACGGCGCAGCCTCCAGGGGGCCTGGATGACGGAAACGGCTTTTAGTGGACGCGGCCATGCTTCGTCGAGCGACGATCGGAACCTGGCCTTCATAGCCTACGGGCTGATGTTCGCCGCGCCGTTCGTGTTCGGCCTCACGTCCCTGATCGCCGTCGTCATCGCCTATGTCAGAAAGCCCGAGGCCGACGCAGTGAACGCCAGCCACTTCCGCTTTCAGATCCGCTCCTTCTGGATTTCCTTCGGCCTGGCGATTCTGTCGGCCGCGGCCCTGCTGGTGGGGGTCGGCTTTCTGCTGGCGGATCTGGTGACCTTGGCCACCAACAACTATCGCGGCTGGGAGGCCTGGGAGGCGGCGTCGGTCGATGCGGGGGCACTGCGCCTGCACGCCGCGACGGTGATCGGCCTGATCATCTTCGTCATCGCCTATGTCAGCGCCGGGCTCTGGGCCATCGCCAGCGCCCTGTTCGGCATGGCGCGCCTGTCGGCCCAGGGCGCCATCGGACGGCCCGCAGCCTGACATGACCGCCCGCTTCCCCGCCTATCGCCCGCGCCGCCTGCGCCAGGCGTCCTGGATCCGCAGCCTGATCGCTGAAACGACGCTGAGACCGGCGGACTTCATCTGGCCTATTGTCGTGCATGACGGTCAGGAGGATCGCATCCCGGTCGCCTCCATGCCGGGCGTGGAGCGCCTGTCGGTTCGGGCGGTGGCCGAGGCGGCGCGGCAGGCGCGCGACCTGGGCATCCCCTGCATCGCTCTGTTTCCGCACATCGACGGCGCCAGGAAGGACGCCGGCGGGTCAGCGGCGTTCGACTCGGCGGGGCTGGTGCCCGACGCCATCAAGGCCGCCAAGGACGCCGCGCCCGAGGTGGGCGTCATGTGCGACGTGGCGCTGGACTGCTTCACCAATCACGGCCACGACGGCCTGCTGGAGGGCGGCCGCATCGTCAACGACGCCACGGTCGAGGCCCTGGTGCGTCAGGCGCTGATTCAGGCCGAAGCGGGGGCTGACATCGTGGCCCCGTCCGACATGATGGACGGCCGCGTCGGCGCGATCCGCGCGGGGCTGGAGGGCGCTGGCCATCACGACGTGATGATCCTGGCCTATGCGGCCAAGTACGCCTCGGCCTTCTATGGGCCCTATCGCGACGCGGTCGGCTCGGCCAGGGCGCTGAGCGGCGACAAGAAGACCTATCAGATGGACCCGGCCAACACCGACGAGGCCCTGCGCGAGGTGGCGCTGGACCTGGCCGAGGGCGCCGACATGGTCATGGTCAAGCCGGGCATGCCCTATCTGGATATCGTGCGCCGCGTGGTGGAGCGCTTCGCCGTCCCCACCTTCGCCTATCAGGTGTCGGGGGAGTACTCGATGATCCGCGCCGCCGTCGCCAACGGTTGGCTGGATGAGGAACGCGCCATCCTGGAAAGCCTGATCGCCTTCAAGCGCGCCGGCTGCGCCGGGATCGTGAGCTATTTCGCGCCTCAGGCGTGCCGGCTGCTGGGCGCTTAGAAAGGCGCGATCCATCCCGTTGCGGGCAAGGACCGGTCAGAAACCGCCAGCCGAGCCGCAGCCTTTCCCAACAGGCGCGTCGAATCCAGGACCGGCAACGGCGAATTGTCCGCATTGATGATGATCGGGATTTCCGTGCAACCCAGGATCACGCATTCCGCTCCCTGGGCGGCCAGTTCTTCGATCGCCTCGACAAACACCGCAGTGGTCTCTGGCCGGAAAACGCCACGGCACAATTCTTCGAAGATCAGGGTATTCAGGCGTGACTGAGTTTGCGGCGACGGGGTGATGCGCTCAAGGCCCGCGTCAGCCATGGCGTGCTCATAAGCCGACCCGGTCATCGTCCAGCGGGTGCCAGTCAGACCTACCTTGCGCCAGCCGTTCCCAACCGCCTCGGCGCAAACGACCTGCGCGATGTGCAGCCCCGGCAGCGCCGCACGGCCTATGACCTGATCCAACACGATATGAGCCGTATTGTCGGGGCAGACAAAGAAGTCTGCGCCGGCGCGGGCCACCACCTCGACGCCTCGAAGAAGGTGCTCAGCCACCTCCGCATGCTCGCCGGACTCCCAGCCCGGCATACTGAGCCCCATGGGGATGGCGCAGGAGACGATATTCGGGTGCATGTGAGGACCGAGTAGGGTTTCGCCCTCATGCACGGCGGTCAGAAAACACAGCGCCGCACCCTCGGCGCTATGGCCCGCGATACCGATGGTTTTCATGCCGATCTCCCGAGGCATCAGGATGGCTCCAGACGTGGGTGGAAGCAATCGCCTCGATGTTGCGAACTCAGTGCTGACTGTCGGCGTCGCCCTAGCCCACACGTCCTTGTTGAGCGTAGGGTCCGCTTCGGGTCGGCCCGCGCTTGAAGAAGGAACCGTCCATGAAGATCGTCACCAGCCTCAGCTTCCGCGGCCAGTGCCGTGAAGCCTTTGAGTTTTACGCCCAGGTCCTGGGCGGAAAGGTCACCGCCGCCCTGCCCTACGGCGACGGCCCGCCCGAGATGCAGACGCCGGAGCACATGCGCGACTGGCTGATGCACTGCTGGCTGGAGGTGGGTGATCAGGCGATCATGGGCGCGGACATGGACGTGCAATGGGCGCCCAACATCGACAAACCGAAGAACGGCTTCGACGTCACCGTGCATACCGACGACCTGGAACAGGCGCGCCGCTGGTTCGACGGTCTGTCCGAAGGCGGCAAGGTGGTCATGCCCTTTGCCGAAACCTTCTGGTCGCCCGGCTATGGCTCACTGATCGACCGGTTCGGCGTTCCGTGGATGGTCAACACGCAAGGCGAAGTGAACGGCTAGCTGTCGCCAAGCCTTGCCTTGACAGAGGCGTAGCGGCGTTGGACGAAGCGCCCCGTAAGAGGGGTGGGACCTTCATGGGCTTTCTGGGTTTCGGCGGCCGCAGGCGCGCGGCCTCTTCTTCGCATTCCTCAACCGCGGGCGCTGCCTCGCCTCCTCCGCCGCGCGATCCGACGCCGGAGGAGGCGCTGGCCCTGCTCAAGGCGGGGAACGAAGCCTTTGTGAACGGTCGCAGCCAACTGGGCCACGTCACGGCTGACGACCTCGCCGGCCTGCAGGACGGGCAGAAGCCCTTCGCCGTCATCGTCGGTTGCGCCGACAGCCGCACGCCGCCGACCATCCTGTTCAACCAGGGCCTCGGCCGCCTGTTCATCGTGCGCGTGGCGGGCAACACGGTGGACCGCCGGGGTCTGGCCTCCATCGTCTATGCGGTCAGGAACCTGGGCTGCCCGCTGGTGGTTGTGATGGGTCATACCGGCTGCGGCGCGGTGGCCGCGGCCGAGGCCGTGGTCGACGGCAAGACCGAGCTGGACCCCTCCCTGGAGGAGATGATCGTGCCGATCATCCCGGCGGTGCTGACCGCCCGGCGCACCCGCCGCAACGACATCGCCGTGGCCGCGGTCGAGGAAAACGCCCGCCGCGTGGCGGCCAAGCTGCACACCTCGGACACCAGCCTGCAGCAGGCCGTCGACGAGGGCCGGCTGATGATCGTCGCCTGCGTGAAAGAGCTGCACTCGGGCCGCGTCAGGTTCCTGGATTAGCCCTTCGGCGGCTCCAACCGCGTCACCAGGCTTGAGGTGTCCCAGCGGTTTCCGCCTGAACTCTGCACCTCGGCGTAGTAGCCGTCCACCAGCCGGGTCAGGTCCAGGCGCGCGCCGTTGCGGGCCGCCTCGTCGAGAACCAGGCCCAGATCCTTGCGCATCCAGTCGACGGCGAATCCGAAGTCGAACCTGCCTTCGGCCATGGTCGGCCAGCGATTGTCCATCTGCCAGGACTGGGCCGCGCCCTTGCCGATGGCGGCCAGCACCGCGTCGGGGTCAAGCCCCGCGCGTTTCGTGAAGTGCATGGCCTCGGCCAGGCCCTGAACCACGCCGGCGATGGCGATCTGGTTGACCATCTTGGTCAACTGGCCGCTGCCGGCTGGGCCCATCAGGCGCATGGCGGCGGCATAGGTGCCCATGACGGGTTCCATTCGCGCGAACGCGTCCGGCTCTCCCCCCGCCATGACCGTCAGGCGGCCGTTCTCGGCCCCGGCCTGGCCGCCCGAAACCGGCGCATCGATGAAGCTGAAGCCGCGTTCGGCGGCCAGCGCCGCGATCTCGCGGGCGACCTCGGCCGAGGTAGTGGTGTGATCGACGATCACCGCGCCCGGCGCCAGAACCGGCAGAGCTTGGCTGACCACCTGGCGCACGTCGTCGTCGTTGCCGACGCACAGGATCAAGGCCTCAGCGTCCTCGGAGGCGGTCCGAACGGATTCATGGGCGGTTCCGCCCGTGCGTTCGGCCCAGGCTTGGGCCTTCGAAAAGGTGCGGTTGTAGCCGCGCACCTCGTGCCCGGCCCTGACCAGATGTCCGGCCATGGGTCCGCCCATGACGCCCAGCCCCGCGAAGGCGATCCTCATCTGCGCCCTTTCATCGTCCTTGGCCCTCCACCTTGCTGTACCAGCCCTTGTAGAACACCAGCCCGTCGCCCGGCCGTGTTTCCCAGCGATCCACCCGGCCCAGCACGATCAGGTGGTCGCCCGCCTGGGTGCGCTCGGTCGTGGTGCAGATCAGCCGCGTCAGGGCGCCGGGCATCAGAGGCGGCTCGCCGTCGACGCGCGGCTCCAGTTCGTCGCTTTCCAGCCGGCAGATGCCGGTGGCGAAGCGCTCGGCCAGGGCCGCCTGCTCGGCGCCCAGCACATGCACCGCGAAACGCTCGGCGGTGGCGAAGGCTGGCCAGCGGGCCGAGGTCTCCTCCAGGCACCACAGGATCAGCGGCGGCGTCAGGGACACCGAGGTGAAGGAGTTGACCGTCAGGCCCAGCGGCCCCTCGGCGGAATCGGCGGTCACCACGCACACCCCGGTGGCGAAGGCGCCCAGCGCGCGGCGGTATGCGATCGTCGGGTCCAGCGGGGGCACGGCCCGGACCTAAGGCGCTGCGGGCGTGAGCGCAAGGCAGAGCATGGCCGGCGACTTTCCGTCGTCTCCCAGGAAGAGATGGCGCGCGGGCCCTTCCGCAACCTCGCCTTAACCTTGATCGGCGAAGCCTGAACCCCTGTCACGGGGCTTTGCGGCATGGCGACGAGCGATCGGCCGATCCTCATCAAGAAGATCAAGAAGGGCGGCGACCACGGCCACCACGGCGGCGCGTGGAAGGTGGCCTATGCCGACTTCGTCACCGCCATGATGGCCTTCTTCCTGCTCATGTGGCTGATCAACACCACGGACCCCGAGCAGAAGCGCGGCATCGCCGAGTATTTCGCGCCCGCCAGCGTGTCCCAGTCCACCAGCGGATCGGGCGGCATTTTGGGCGGCACGGCCTTGGGCGACGACGGCGCCAAGGGCGAGGGCTCCATGTCCCTGATCCAGCAGCTGGCGCCCGAAGCGCCCGAGGATGCGCCGCCGGAGGCCGGACAGGCCAGCAACCTGGCCGCCGCCAGTGAGGAGGAGCTGCGCGAGGAGATCGCGCGGCGTGAGGCCGAATCCTTCCGTTCAGCGGCTGAATCCCTGCGTCAGGCCATGCGCGACATGCCCGAACTGGCCGAGCTGTCGCGCCAGCTGATCGTCGACCAGACGCCCGAGGGTCTGCGCATCCAGCTGATCGACCAGGAGGGCCGCTCCATGTTCGAGCCTGGCTCGTCCCGGCCCAACGAGCGCGCCCGCGTTCTGCTGCGCGCGGTGTCCCGCGTCATCAACCAGCTGCCCAACCGCATCAGCGTCACCGGCCATACCAGCGCCACGCCCGGCGGGCGGGCCTCGGCCCCTGGAGATTGGCCGCTGTCGGCGGCGCGGGCCGACGCCTCGCGCCAGATCCTGCAAGGCGCAGGCGTGGACGCGGACCGCGTGTACCAGGTCTCGGGCAAGGCGGGGTCCGACCCGCTCTATCCGGACGACCCGACCCTGGCCGGCAACCGCCGCATCGCCATCGTGCTGCTGCGCGAGGCGCCGGTCCTGCCCACGGACACCAGCCTGTGACGGATGGGCGGGCGCGGCGTCATGCCCCTCGCCTGCCCCTTGCGCGTTTGGGCGGCGCGGTCCCAAATCAGGCCATGACCGGCGAGCCGATCTCGTGACCCAGCACTTTCCAACGCGTCAGCTGCGCTTCTTCCTGACGGCGCCGACGCCGTGCCCCTATCTGCCGGGCAAGGAGGAGCGAAAGGTCTTCACCCACCTGCCGCTGACGGACGGCGCCGAGCTGAACGACCACCTGACCCAGGTGGGCTTTCGCCGCTCGCAGAACATCACCTACCGCCCTGCCTGCGAGGCGTGCGACGCCTGCATGTCGGCGCGCATTCCGGTGCGTGAATTCCAGTTCTCAAGAGCCCAGCGCAAGGTCCTGAACCGCAACGCCGATCTGTCCCCCATGCTGGTCGAGGCCGAGGCCACGCCGGAGCAGTTCGACCTGTTGCGGACCTACCTGCTGTCACGCCATCCCGAGGGCGGCATGACCGACATGGGCTGGGCCGACTATGTGGCCATGGTCGAGGACACGGCCGTACGCACCCACATCATGGAATATCGCCTGCCCGCCAAGGACGACGGGCCGGGCGACCTGGCGGCCTGCGCCCTGGTGGACGTGCTCAGCGATGGGCTGTCGATGGTCTACAGCTTCTATGATCCGGCGCTGGAGCGGCGCAGCCTGGGATCGTTCGTGATCCTGGATCACCTGCGCCAAGCCCAGACGGTCGGGTTCGAGTACGTCTATCTGGGCTATTGGGTCCGGGGCAGCCGCAAGATGGATTACAAAGCCAGGTACCGTCCGCTCGACGTGCTCAAACCCGGCGGCTGGGTGCGGCTGGAGGATGAGGCCGAGGCCTAGAGCCTCAGTACCACCACCTCGACGATGGGCCGACGGTCCCACAGGCGCTGAGACGCCTTCTTCACCGCCCGCGCGATGGCCTGTTCGATGACGACTTCGTCCTCCAGCGCCTCGCCCTTCAGCTTGAACAGCGCGTGCTCAGCCGTCTCGGCCAGGTCATCCAGGGCGTCGTCCAGCGTCTGGTCCTTGTCGCCGGGCAGGCCGAGGCCGCGCACGTCGATGTCGCTGACCAGCTTGCCCCGCCGATCCATGGCGAAGCTGACCACCACGACCCCGTTGTGGGCCGCGTGCCGCCGCTCGCGCAGCGCATCCCCGTGGGCCGGAGTCAGCAGGCCGCCATCGACATACAGGCGCCCCGAGGGAACCTCGTCGATGATCTGGGCGCGCCCGGGCGCCAGGCGCACCATCTCGCCGTTGCGGGGCGTGACCTGCTCCGGGACCTGAAGGTCGCGGGCCAGGTTGGCGTGCTCCAGCAGGTGGCGGCGCTGGCCGTGCGTCGGCACGGCGATGCGCGGCCGGGCCCAGCGGTACATCTGGCGCAGCTCTTCGCGGCACGGATGCCCCGAGACGTGGATGCCCGGGTGGTCGCGTTCGGTGTAGAGGCGTACGCCCAGGTCCGCGAGCCGGTCCTGCAGCGCGCCGATGGCCAACTCGTTGCCGGGAATGACACGGGACGAGAAGATGCAGTGATCCCCCTCGCCCAGCCTCACATGCGGGTGCGAGCCTTCGGAGATGCGCGACAGGGCCGCGCGGGGCTCGCCCTGGCTGCCGGTGCACAGATAGAGGATCTGGTCGTCCGGGAAGGACTTGGCCTGATCGTCAGGGATGAAGGGCTTCACATCGGCCAGCAAGCCCACGGACTTGGCCGCCGCGGTGATGCGGTGCATCGATCGCCCCACCAGCGAGACGCGTCGTCCACAAGCCTCGGCGGCGCGGATGACCGAGTCCAGCCGGGCCACATTCGAGGCGAAGCAGGCGACGGCCACCTTGCCCTTGAGCGAGCCGATCAGGTTCGTCATGGCCGTGCGGACTTCGGCCTCTGAGCCGGCCACGCCCTCGACGAACACGTTGGTGGAATCGCACACCATGGCCAGCACGCCCTCGTCGCCGAGGCGCTGGATAGCGTCTGCGTCGGTGACGTCGCCGATGACGGGGTCGGGGTCGATCTTCCAGTCGCCCGTGTGCAGCACCGTGCCCAGGGGTGTGCGGATGGCCAGGCCGTTGGGCTCCGGGATCGAGTGGGTCAGGGTGACCATGTCGATGCTGAAGGGGCCGATCTGGATCGTCCCGCCCAGCGGCACCTCGATGATCTCAACCTCCTCCAGAATGCCGGCGTCGCGCAGCTTCTCGCGGATCAGAAAGGCCGTGAAGGGGGTGGCGTAGAGGGGCGCCCTCAGCTTGGGCCACAGCCAGCCCAGGGCCCCGATGTGGTCCTCGTGGGCGTGGGTCAGCACGATGCCGAGGATGTTCTCTCCCTCGGCGAAGCTGGCGTCCGGGACGATCACGTCCACGCCCGGGGTCGAGGAGTCGCCGAAGGTCACGCCCACGTCGACCACGATCCACTGGCGGTTATCCTCCGGGCCGTAGCCGTAGAGGTTCAGGTTCATGCCGATCTCGTTGGACCCGCCCAGGGGCAGGAAGACCAGCTCATCGTTCTTGTTTTTCATGTGACCTTTCAGGTCGTGTTGCGGCGCTGAATTTCAAGCAGACCCTTGAGGGTGAGGTCCGGATCGAAGACGTCGATCTTGTCGGTCGCCCCCTCGAACAGCGAAACCACCCCGCCCGTTCCGATTACGGTCATGGGCCTGCCCCACTCGGCCTTGATGCGGTCCACCAGCCCCTCGATCAGCGCGATATAGCCCCAGAAGACGCCCGATTGCATGTTGGCGACGGTGTCCTTGCCGATTACCGACCTCGGGCGGGCGATGGCGATGCGCGGCAGCATGGCCGCCGCCTCGTGCAGGGCCTGGAGCGACAGGTTGATGCCGGGGGCGATGACGCCGCCCTCAAAGGCGCCGTCGGCGGCGATGACATCGAACGTGGTGGCCGTGCCGCTGTCGACCACGATGGCGTCGCCCGGATAGGCGACATGGGCGCCGATGGCGTTGACCAGCCGGTCGGCCCCGGCCTCGCTGGGCTTGTCGGTGCGCACCGGAATGTCCAGCCGGGCGTTGTCGCCCACCACCAGCGGCTCCACGTTGAGATAGCGGCGCGACAGGTTGCGCAGGTTGAAGATGGACTGCGGCACCACGCTGGAGACGATGCAGGCGTCCAGATGGCTGAGGGTCAGGCCGTGCATGGCCAGGAGCTGGGCCAGCCAGACGGCGTACTCGTCCGCGGTGCGGGCCGCGTCGGTGGAGGTGCGCCACTGGCCCAGCCACTCGGAGCCGTCGTGAACGGCGAAGAGGGTATTGGTGTTGCCCTGCTCGATGGCCAGCAGCATCAGCCGCCTCCCGGGAATACGTCGCCCGCCGATACCAGCCGAAGGGTCCCGTCGGGAAGCCTGAGCCTGAGCGCGCCGTCGGGCGCGACGCCTTCAGCGGTCCCTTCGAGGGTCTCCGAGCCGAGGCGAGCGACGCAGGGGCCGTGCAGGCCCGTGGCGCGGGCGGACCAGGCGGCAAGTATGGGCTCTGGTCCTTCGCGAAGCCAGACCTGAAGCCAGCGGTCTAAGGCTTCGGCCAGGAACGCCATGGCCTCGTCCTGGGTCGGAGCGGCCGTCGCGTGCGGCCCCAAATGCTGAGCCAGGCTGGCGGCGCGGTAAAGCAGCGGCTCGGGTGGGGTCGAGGACAGGTTCACGCCGATCCCCACGCCCAGCCACAGGCCGCCCCCGGCTGCGGGGCCGGACTCCACCAGCACGCCCGAGCACTTGGCGCCGTCCAGCAGCACGTCGTTGGGCCACTTGATGCTGACCAGGCCAGGCGCGGCCCAGCCGTCCAGCAGGTCGGCCACGGCCAGGGCGGCCACGAAGGTCACGCGCGCTGCGTTCGGCGGAGAAAGGTCGACGAAGGTGAGCAGGGTCGCGGCCAGATCGCCCTCGCCCGTGCTCCAGCTTCGCCCGCGCCGGCCGCGGCCTGCGGTCTGGCGACGGGCGGCGAACCACAGCGGATCGGTCTGTCCCGCCTCGGCGGCTTTGCGCGCCTCAGCGTTGGTGGAGTCGGTTACGTCCAGCCACAGGATCGGCGGTGCGGGCAAACGTCCCCTGCCCTAGAGCTTGATCGGCTGAGGAAGAATCGCCTTCGCGATTTCGCCGATGCCGTGAATCAAGCTCTCGCTAAGACGTTGGGCCGAATTCTGAGTTTCGTTGAAGCGCATTCAACTCAACCGATTTCGGCCTAACCGAGACCGAGCGACTGGGCCGCCCAGGCGGCGCGTCCGTCCAGCAGGCCCAGGGCCAGCAGCACCAGCGGGAAGGAGAAGGCCGCGCAGGCCATGGCCAGCCAGCGCGCGTCCCGGGGGCTGCGGTCCGCCTCGCCCACCGGGGCGTCGAACCACATCACCTTGACGATGCGCAGGTAGTAGAAAGCCGCGATCACCGAGGCGACCAGGCCGATGGCCGCGAACACCCACAGGCCGCTGGTCACCGCGGCGCCGAAGACGAACACCTTGGCCCAGAAGCCGGCCAGCGGCGGCATGCCCAGCACCGAGAGGGACAGGATGGTCAGCGCGATGGCGAAGCCGGGCTTCACCTTCCAGAGGCCCGCCAGGTCGTCGATCGTCTCGATGGGGTTCCCCCGGCGCGACAGGGCCAGCAGACAGGCGAAGAAGCCGATCGAGTCGATCACATAGAGGGTGGTGAAGACCAGCACGGCCTTCAGGCCGATGGTCCCGCCCGCCGCCACGGCCAGCAGGGCGTAACCCATATTGGCGATAGAGGAGTAGGCGAGCAGGCGCTTGATGTTACGCTGGCGCAGGCCGCCGAGCGCGCCCACGGCGAAGGACAGCATGGCCACCAGCACCACCACCTGACGCCACTGCTCGGCGGCGTCGGCGAAGGGGCCCAGCAGGACGCGGGCGATCAGCACCAGGGCCGCCATTTTGGAAGCCGAGGCGAAGAAGGCCACTGACGGCGTCGGGGCGCCCTCATAGACGTCCGGCGTCCACATGTGGAAGGGCGCGGCCGAGACCTTGAAGATCATGCCGGCGATCACGAACACCAGGCCGAACAGCACGGCGGGATCGGCGCCGCCCTGCACCGCGACGGCCAGGTCGACGAAGCGCATGGAGCCCGCGAAGCCATAAAGCAGGCTGGCCCCGTAGAGCAGGATGCCCGAAGACAGGGCGCCCAGCACAAAGTACTTCAGGCCCGCCTCGGACGCCTTGGCGTCGTCCCGATTGAAGGCCGCCAGGACATAGAGGGCCAGCGAAGACAGCTCGAGGCCCATATAGAGCGAGATCAGGTCGCCGGCGGAGACCATGATGCTCATGCCCAGGGTCGAGAGCACGATCAGCACGGGGTACTCGAAGCGCGGTCGCCCTCCCCTGTGCTGCCAGCCATGGCCCAGCGAAACGGCGGCCATGGCGGCGAGGAACAGCACGACCTTGGCGAAGACTGACAGGCGGTCAGCCGTGAAGGCCCCGCCAAAGGCCGCGCCCAGCGGACCGGTGGCGGCGAAGACGGCGGCCAGGCCCAGCACGACGGCGCAGATCAGGCTGACCCAGCCGGCAGCGCGCTCGCCGGCGAAGGCGCCGAGCATGAGGGCGAACATGGCGCCGATGGCGAGCGTCAGCTCGGGCCGCAGCAGCATCAGGATGGCGTTTAGGTCCATCGGGATCAGCCTCCGACCGCGGCGGTATAGTTGGACACGAGCGCCTGCACCGAGGCGTCGGTGACGTCGAACACGACGCCGGGCATGAAGCCCAGCCAGAGCGTGCCGATGATGAGCGGGATGAACACCACCACCTCGCGCCAGTCCAGATCGGTCATGGTGGCCATGGCGGGGTTGGTCATCTTGCCGAACATGACGCGACGATAGAGGGTCAGGGCGTAGACCGCCGACAGGATCACGCCCGAGGTGGCGATGAAGGCGGTCCAGGTCGAAGCCTGGTACGTGCCGGTCAGGCTGAGGATCTCGCCGACGAAGCCGGAGGTGCCCGGCAGGCCCACATTGCCCATGGTGAAGAAGAGGAACACCGCCGCGTACCAGGGCATGCGGTCGGTCAGCCCGCCATAGGCCGCGATCTCACGCGTGTGAGCGCGGTCATAGACGACGCCGACACAGAGGAAGAGCGCGCCCGAGATCAGGCCGTGGCTGAGCATCTGGAACACGGCGCCCTGGAGCCCCTGGGCGTTGGCGGCGAAGATGCCCATGGTGACCAGGCCCATGTGCGCCACCGAGGAATAGGCGATCAGCTTCTTGATGTCGGTCTGCCGGAAGGCGACCAGCGAGGTGTAGACCACGGCGATGGCCGACAGGGCGAACACCAGCGGCGCGAACATCTGCGAGGCGTCCGGGAACATGGGCAGGTTGAAGCGCAGGAAGCCGTAGCCGCCCAGCTTCAGCAGGATGCCCGCCAGGATCACCGACCCGGCCGTGGGCGCCTGGACGTGGGCGTCGGGCAGCCAGGTGTGCACCGGCCACATGGGCATCTTCACCGCGAAGGAGGCGAAGAAGGCCAGCCACAGCAGCGGCTGCACCGCGGGGCTCCAGGCGTAGGCGGCCAGCTCGGGGATGCTGGTCGTGCCGGCCGTGGCCGCCATGTAGAGCATGGCCGCCAGCATCAGAACCGATCCGAGGAGCGTGTAGAGGAAGAACTTGTAGGCCGCGTAGATGCGGTTCTGCCCACCCCACACCCCGATGATGAGGAACATCGGCACGAGGCCGCCCTCGAAGAAGATGTAGAACAAGAACAGGTCCAGCGCCGTGAAAACGCCGATGACCAGGGTCTCCAGGATCAGGAAGGCGATCATGTACTCCACCACCCGATCGGTGATGGAGCGCCAGCTGGCTACGATGCACAGCGGCAGCAGGAACGCCGTCAGCAGGACGAACAACACCGAAACGCCGTCGACGCCCAGGTGATAGCCCGCGCCCGAGAACCACTCGGCGCGCTCGACGAACTGATAGCCCGGGTTCGACGGATCGAAGCTGGCGGTCAGCCCGACAGCGACAGCCAGCGTCGCGAGCGTGACGCCGAGCGTGGTCCACTTGGCGATGGAGACGCGGCGGTCCGCGTCGCCCTTCATCAGGGCGGCGAGCAGCGCGACCAGGCCGGCGCCGACCAGGGGCAGGAAGGTGACGATGCTGAGCACGTAAGGCATCACAGGTTCCTCAGCCCCAGGCGTACAGCGCGAAGGTCAGCAGCCCGGCGACCCCCAGCAGCATGACGAAGGCGTAGTGGTAGACGTACCCGGTCTGGGTTTTCACGACGCGGGCGCCGGATTTCAGCGCCGCCCAGGCCGCGCCGTTGGGGCCGAGGCCGTCGATGATGCGCACGTCGCCCACCTTCCAGAAGAGGTCGCCCAGGCCCTTCGCGCCCCGTACGAACACCGCCTGGTACAGCTCGTCGAAGAACCATTTGTTGTAAAGAAAGCGGTGCAGCGGCCCGCCGTTGTCGGCCATGCGCGCGGCCAGACCCTGACGGATCAGGTAGAACCAGACGGCGAAGGCCGTGCCGGTCAGGCTGACCACCAGGGGCGCGAACAGAACCCAGGTCGGAACCTCGTGGCTCTCGTGCAGGACGTGGTTGTGCTCGGCCGTGAAGATGGCGCCGCGCCAAAACTCGCCCTCATGGTGGCCGACGAAGAAGTCCCAGAAGACGAAGCCCGAAGCGACGGCTCCGACCGACAGCACCAGCAGCGGCAGGATCATCACCCACGGGCTTTCGTGCGGCTTGTGATCGTGGCCGTGGTGGCCATGGCCGTGATCATCGGCTAGCGGCTCGTCGTGGGTCTCCAGCTGGGCGTGGCTGGCGTGGTCGTCGGCGTGGTGAGCGTCACCGTGCTCCCACTTGGCCTTGCCGTGGAAGGTCATGAACACCAGACGCCATGAGTAGTAGGCGGTCAGGCCGGCGGCGAAGAGGCCGATGATGAAGGCGAACATGCCCACCGGGTTATGCTGGCCGGCGGCGAAGGCGCTCTCGAGGATGGAGTCCTTCGAATAGAAGCCCGCGAAGCCGAACTTGAAGTCGTGACCGGGAATGCCCAGGCCCGTGATGGCGATCGTGCCGATCATCATCACCGCATAGGTGATGGGCAGGTAGCGGGCCAGCTTGCCCATGTTCCGCATGTCCTGCTCGTGGTGCATGCCGTGGATCACCGAGCCGGCGCCCAGGAAAAGCAGGGCCTTGAAGAAGGCGTGGGTGAACAGGTGGAACATGGCGGCCTGATAGGCCCCCACGCCCGCCGCGAAGAACATGTAGCCCAGCTGGGAACAGGTCGAATAGGCGATGACGCGCTTGATGTCGTTCTGGGCCAGGCCGACCGTGGCGGCGAACAGGGCGGTGATGGCCCCGGTGATCGCGATGATCATCGCCGCGATCGGCGCATGCTCGTAGAGCGGGCTGAGCAGGCAGACCATGTAGACGCCGGCGGTCACCATGGTGGCGGCGTGGATCAGGGCCGAGACCGGGGTCGGACCTTCCATGGCGTCGGGCAGCCAGGTGTGCAGGAAGAACTGGGCGGACTTGCCCATGGCGCCGATGAACAGCAGGAAGCCGGCGAGATCGAGAGCGCTCCAGGTCTGGCCCAGGAACGACCAGCCCTCGCCCTGCACGGTCCCCCACAGGGGCAGCAGCTCGTCGAAGCGGATGGTCCCGAACATCCAGAAGACGGTCATGATGCCCAGGGCGAAGCCGAAGTCGCCCACGCGGTTGACCACGAAGGCCTTGATGGCGGCGGCGCTGGCGGTGTCCTTCTGGTACCAGAATCCGATCAGCAGGTAGGAGGCCAGGCCCACGCCCTCCCAGCCGAAGAACAGCTGCATGAAGTCGTTGGCCGTCACCAGGGCCAGCATGGCGAAGGTGAACAGGGACAGGTAAGCGAAGAACCGCGGCTTGGACGGATCCTCGGCCATGTAGCCCCAGGAATAGAGGTGCACGAGCGCCGACACCGTCGTCACCACGATCAGCATGACCGACGACAGGGCGTCGATGCGGATCGACCAGGTCGACTGGAAGTCGCCCACCTGGATGAAGGGAAACAGCTCGACCAGGAAGTTCTCCTGATGGCCCCAGGCGTGCGCGGCGAAGTTGGTCCAGGCCAGGGCGCAGGATAGGAACAGCAGGCCCGTGGTCACGGCCATGGAGGCCTTGTCGCCGATGCGGCGGCCGGTGAGGCCCGCGATCAGCGCGCCCAGCAGAGGCGCGAAGACGGCCAGGGTGACGATCGTCTGGGGCGTCAAGGCTCAGCCCTTCATCAGGTCGGCAGAATCCACGGCGATGCCGCCGCGGTTACGGAAGAAGGTGACGAGGATGGCCAGGCCGACGGCGGCCTCGGCGGCTGCCACGGTCAGGACGAACATGGCCATGATCTGGCCCGCCACGTCGCCCAGGAAGGCGGAGAAGGCGACGAAGTTGATGTTCACCGCCAGCAGGATCATCTCGATCGACATCAGGATGACAATGATGTTCTTGCGGTTCACGAAGATGCCGAAGACCCCGATGGTGAACAGGATCGCGGCGACCGTCAGATAGTGGCCAAGGCCGATCGTCACAGCAGATCCTCCGGCTTGACGCCCTTTCCAGTGGGCATGGGCGCCGACTTCACCGACAGGTCGCGGCGGCGGCCCACCTGAACGCTGATGTCCTGGCGGCGCACGGTGGGCTTGTGGCGCAAGGTCAGGACGATGGCCCCGATCATGGCGACCAGCAGCACCATGCCGGCGATCTGGAAGAAGTAGGCGTACTGCGTATAGAGCACCCGGCCGATGGCGACCGTGTTCGGCGCGTCGCCCACCACGGGCCGCGTCGCCTCGCTGGCCGCGCCGGCGTTGGCCACGGCGAAGGAGACCAGGATCATCTCGGCCAGGAGGATGATGGCCACTACCCCGCCCACGGGCAGGTAGCGCACATAGCCGGCGCGAAGCCCGGCGAAGTCCACGTCCAGCATCATGACGACGAACAGGAACAGGACCGCGACGGCGCCCACGTAGACGACCACCAGCAGCATGGCCAGGAACTCGGCGCCCATCAGCACGAACAGTCCGGCCGACGAGAAGAAGGCCAGGATCAGGAACAGCACCGAGTGGACCGGGTTGCGGGCCGAGATCACCGCCAGGCCCGACAGGACCGTGACGGCGGCGAGAATGTAGAAGGCGATCGCCTCGAGCATGGGCGCGGAGAACTCCGAAATCGGCCGGGCGGGCCGGCGAACGCTGAAAAGGGGCGACGAATCCCCCCTCCCCGCGCCCGGTCCGGGCGCGCACCTTCTAGACCGCCGGTTCGGGAATGCAAAGGGCGAAGGCGGGCGAAAGGAGCCCGATTTCCACCGCGCGAAACGGATGGCGAAACCGCGTCCGAGCGCCCATCTTGGCGCCATGACCGAAGCCGCTCCGCCCCCCGACCGCAGCTACCTCCTGGGCACCCACGACGAGGAGATCGCCCGCCTGGGCCTGCAGCATCGTGTCTGGCAGGCCGAGGCCATGACCGGCTGGAGGGCAGCCGGATTCACCGAAGGCTCGCGCCTGATCGATGTGGGCGCTGGACCCGGCTGGGCCACCACGGACTTGGCGCGCATCGTCGGCAAGGCCGGCGAGGTTCTGGCGCTGGAGCGCTCGGACCGCTTCCTGGCGCACCTTGCGGCCACCCGCGACGCGCTGGGCCTGGATCAGATCAAGCCCAGACGCATGGACCTGATGGAGGACGATTTCGGGGCTGACGGCTTCGACGGAGCCTGGATTCGCTGGGTGCTGGCCTTCCTGCCCGACCCGACCCTGGCCCTGAAAAAGCTGGCCGGCGCGCTGAAGCCCGGCGGCGCCCTGGTCATTCACGAGTACGTCGACTGGCAGACCTTCAGGCTGTTGCCCGAGGTGGAGAGCCAGCGCGATTTCGTGGACTTCGTCCTGGCCGACTGGCGCGCGTCGGGGACCGAGCCGGACATCTCGCGCCGCTTCGGCGAAATGCTGCCCCAGGCCGGGTTCCGCATCGAGGCGCAGCGGCCCATCGTCTGGATCGCGCGACCGGACGAATACACCTGGCGCTGGCCGCACAGCTTCATCCACGGCTACCTGCGCCACCTGGTCGGCGCCGGAAAGGTCGAACAGGCCTGGGCCGACCGTATTCGCGCGGACTTCGACGCCGCATCGCGCGATCCGAACGCTCGCGTGGTGACGCCGCTGGTCATGGAGACCATCGCCCGGCGGGTGTGATCGGGGCGCCCCCAGCAACCTTAACTGCCCAACACCGTTCTGTGGGCAGAAGTTTCGCTGGAAAGAACTCCCCATGACCGCCCATCAAGCCACGCTGTCAGCCCTCGCGGCCGGCGCCCTGGCCCTGTCCGCCGCCGGCGCCGCCCAGGCGCAGACGCCCTACACTTCTTACGGCAACCAGGGTCCGGCCATCCCGTCCTCGTGTCGCAACGTCGAGCAACTGGCCAACGGCTATGTCTCGGCGCAGTGCCAGGCCGAAGGCGGCTGGCGCTGGAGCTCCCTGCGCGTCGTCGACTGCCGCAGCGCCATCAGCAACCGTGACGGCGTCCTGACCTGCAGCGGGGCGACCGGAACCGTGGGGCCGCTGTATCCCGACACCTCCTATGGCCAAACCTCGGTTCAGGACCAGCCCGGCAGCGTCTTCGGCGCCCTCCTCGGCGCCCTGTTCGGCGTTCAGCCCGCCCAGCAGGATCAGGCGCTGGAGGACGACTGGGGCCGGGGTCGTCGCCCCCTCTATCAGCGCCGGGCCGATCTGGACGCCCGTATTGAGGCCGGCATTCGAGACGGCTCCATCAGTCGCGCCGAGGCGGCCCGCCTGCGTTCCGACTACGAGGCGCTGGTGCAGCTGGAAACCCGTTACGCCGCGGACGGCCGCATCACCGAATCCGAACGAGCCGAGCTGCGCCAGCGTTATCGCGCCCTGTCCCAGCGTGTCGCCGACGAGCGCCGCGATGACGACTATGGCGGCGGCTACGACCAGCCCTGGACGCCTCTGGCCGAGCGCCGCTACGCCTTCGAAAGCCGCGTCCAGGCCGCCGTGCGCGCCCGCACCCTGAGCCGCGCCGAGGCGATCCGGCTCAACGCCGACTTCCAGAGCCTGATGCGGATGGAAACCGACTACCGACGCGATGGCCTGAGCCGGCGTGAACAGGAGGAGCTGACCCGCCGCCTGGCGGACCTTGAGCGCCGCATCGGCGACGACGGTTACACGGACGGCTACTATCCCGATCCGCGCGCGGCCGAGATCGAGGCCCGCATCGCCGCCGGCGAGCGCAGCGGCGCTATCAGCCGCACCGAGGCCGCCCGCCTGCGTGAGGAGCTACGCGAGCTGACCCGCCGTTGGGCCGAACTCGAAGCACGGGTGCAATACAGGCGCTGATAGGGCCGCTGTCCCTTCTCCCCCTCGCGAGAGAGGGGACGCGCATCACCGATACGGCGCGTCGATGCGCAGGTTGCGGGCGATCTCGCGCTCCCAGCGGTCGCCATTCGCCAGCAGACGCTCCTTGTCGTAGTAGAGCTCCTCACGGGTCTCGACCGAGAACTCCTGGTTCGGGCCCTCGACGATGGCGTCCACGGGGCAGGCCTCCTGGCACAGGCCGCAGTAGATGCACTTGACCATGTCGATGTCGTAGCGGGTCGTGCGGCGGCTGCCGTCCGGACGCGGTTCGGACTCGATCGTGATGGCCTGGGCCGGGCAGATGGCCTCGCACAGCTTGCAGGCGATGCAGCGCTCTTCCCCGTTGGAATAGCGGCGCAGGGCGTGCTCGCCCCTAAAGCGCGACGACTGCGGGTTGCGCTCGAACGGATAGTTCACCGTCGCCTTGGGACGGGCCATGTACTTCAGCGACAAGCCGATGGCGCCCCAGACATCCAGCAGCATGGCGCCGCGGACGGCCTGGCCGATACGTTGCATCATCATCTCACGCTCCGGCTGCACAGCCGCTCCCAGCGTTCGTCGTCACGGTCCAGCGTGGCGCACAGGCTCTGGCGCTCCTCCACCTCACGGCGGATGCGCTCCTGCTGCTCGTACTGGGCATAGGGGTTCTGCGGCGGCCCTTCATAGGCGGCGCAGGCGGCGACCGTCAGCAGCAGGCCAAGGGCGAACAGGGCGCGCATCACGCCCCCGGTCCGAACACGCGCCAGGCGGCGATGCCGACGACGGCCACCAGCGAGGTGGGCAGGAACACCTTCCAGCCCAGGCGCATCAGCTGGTCGTAGCGGTAACGGGGCACAAAGGCCTTCACCATGGCGAACATGATGAACCACAGCACGACCTTGATGAAAAAGACGCCGAACAGGAACAGGTTGCGCGCAAACTCGGGCCAGGCGTCGGCGAAGCCGATCGGGAAGCCGGGGTTCCAGCCGCCGAAGAACAGCAGCGTCACCATCACGCACATGAAGACGATGTTGGCGTACTCGCCGATCATGAACAGCAGATACGGCGTGGAGGAGTATTCCACCTGATAGCCGGCCACGAGCTCGGACTCCGCCTCGGGCAGGTCGAAAGGCGGGCGGTTCGTCTCGGCCAGGGCCGAGATGAAGAAGACGATCGCCATGGGCAGCATGATGACGATCATCGGCAGGTTGTTGAGGCCGCCGCCGAATACGTTCCAGTTCCAGATCCAGCCGGACTGGAGGGTGACGATCTCGGACAGGTTCATGGTCCCGGCCAGCAGGATCACGGTGATGATGACGAAGCCGATGGAGACCTCGTAGGAAACCATCTGCGCCGCAGAGCGCAGGCTGCCCAGGAACGGGTACTTCGAGTTCGAAGCCCAGCCGCCCATGATGATGCCGTAAACGCCGAGGCTGCTGATCGCCAGGATGTAGAGGATGCCCACGTTCAGGTCGGCGATGACCCAGCCCGGCGCGAACGGGATCACGGCCCAGGCGATAAAGGCCAGGATGAAGGTGATCAGCGGCGCGGCCAGGAACACGATCTTGTCGGCGCCGGCGGGCACGACAATCTCCTTCAGCACGAACTTGAAGAAGTCGGCGAAGGACTGCAGCAGGCCGAAGGGGCCGACCACGTTGGGCCCTTTTCGCATCTGCACCCCGGCCCAGACCTTGCGGTCGGCCAGCAGCAGGAAGGCCAGCGAGATCAGGATGCCGACCGTGACCAGCAGGATCTGGCCCGTGGTGATCAGCGTCCAGCCGAGCGGAGAGCTCCAGAAGCCGTTCATGGGTTACTCCGCCGCCATGGGGGCCTGGGCCTTGACGCGCAGGGCCGACAGCTCGGCCATGATCACGCTGGCCCGCGCGATGGGGTTCGAGAGGTAGTAGTCGGTGATGGGGCTGGCGAAGGCGCCCGTATCTTCGGCCTTCTGCACCAGCTTGCGGTCGCCCAGGCTGGACAGGTCCAACGGCTGAGCGGCCTCGGGCACATAGTCGATGCGGCCGAAGCTGGGATGCTCCGCCATCAGCAGGGCCCGCAGCTGGTCATGGCTATCGTAGGGCAGCGTCTTGCCGAGGCGCTCGGACAGGGCGCGCAGGATGGCCCAGTCCTCCTTGGCTTCGCCCTTGGGGAAGACGGCGCGTTCGCCCATCTGCACCCGGCCTTCCATGTTCACATAGAGGCCCGGCTTCTCGACCCAGGCCGCGGCCGGCAGGATCACGTCGGCGCCGTGCGCGCCGCGGTCGCCGTGGCTGCCCACATAGACCTTGAAGGCCGAACTGGCCGAGGCGTCGCACTCATCCGCGCCCAGCAGCATCAGCACGTCCAGGGCGCCGGGCTTGAGCATCTCGCGCGCCGACAGACCGCCGGCGCCCGGCAGGAAGCCCATGTCCAGGCCCGCCACGCGGCTGGCGGCGTTGTGCAGGAAGTTGAGGCCGTTCCAGTCGGGCCGAACGACGTTGTAAGCCTTGGCCATGTCGGCGACGGCGCGCAGCACCTGCGGCCCGTCCTCGCGCGACAAGGCCCCGGGGCCGACGATGATGGCGGGCGCCTTGGCCCCTTCCATCAGCCTGACGAAGTCCTTGTCCAGCTTCAGCAGGGACTGAAGACCGCCGCCCAGCTGCTTGACGCCGAAGGTGGTTTCTACGGCCCGGCCGACGGCGCCCACGGTGACGTGGTTGGCCAGCCAGCCCTTGCGCAGGCGCGCGCCCAGCAGCGGCGCCTCACGCTTCAGGTCAGCGCCGACCAGCAGCACCACATCGGCCTGTTCGATTCCGGCGATGGTGGAGTTGAACAGCCACCCGGCCCGCTCGGCGCCGCCGCCCAGGGCCGATCCGTCCTGGCGGCAGTCGGTGTTGGCCGAGCCCAGGGCGCGGAACAGGTCCAGCGCCGCCTTCATGGACTCGGCGTCCTGAAGATCGCCCGCGATGACGCCGACGCGATCCGGCGATGAGGCCGACAGCTTGGCCGCCACGGCGTCCAGCGCCTCGTCCCACGAGGCGGGCGTCAGCTTGCCGCTCCGGCGCACATAGGGCCGGTCCAGGCGCTGGCGGTTCAGGCCGTCGACGATGTAGCGGCTCTTGTCGCCCAGCCACTCCTCATTCACGCCCTCGTGGACGCGCGGCAGGATGCGCATGACCTCGGCGCCGCGGCTGTCGACGCGGATGCTGGAGCCCATGCCGTCCATGACGTCCACGCTGAAGGTCTTCTTCAGCTCCCACGGGCGGTAGTGGAACTGCCAGGGCCGGTGCGTCAGCGCGCCCACCGGGCAGATGTCGCTCAGATTACCCGACAGCTCGGACGTGACCGCGTCCTCGACATAGGTGATGATCTCGGCGTCCTCGCCGCGTGAGATCAGGCCGATCTCGCTTTCACCAGCGATTTCAGTGACGAAGCGGACGCAGCGCGTGCACTGGATGCAGCGCGTCATATAGGTCTTGATGGTCGGGCTGATGGCCTTCTCTTCGACCGCGCGCTTGTTCTCGAGATAGCGGCTTTCGTCGCGGCCATAGTACATGGCCTGGTCCTGCAGATCGCACTCGCCGCCCTGGTCGCAGATGGGGCAGTCCAGCGGGTGGTTGATGAGCAGGAACTCCATCACGCCCTTGCGGGCCTTCTCCACCATGGGCGTCTTGGTGAAGATCTCCTGGCCGTCGGCGGCCGGCAGGGCGCAGCTCGCCTGAGGCTTGGGCGGCCCCGGCTTCACCTCGACCAGGCACATGCGGCAGTTGCCGGCGATGGACAGGCGCTCGTGATAGCAGAAGCGCGGAATCTCCTCGCCCGCGCGCTCGGCCACCTGGAGCACGGTCATGCCGGGCTCGAACTCGACCTCGACGCCGTTGACCTTGGCTACGGGCATTCCTCTTTACTCCGCCGCGATCGCGTGGCCCGCGAAGGAGCCCTTGCGCGCGCGATAGGTGTTGATGCGCTCTTCCACCTCGGGGCGGAAGTGGCGGAACAGGCCTTGGATCGGCCAGGCGGCCGCGTCTCCCAGGGCGCAGATGGTGTGGCCCTCGACCTGACCGGCCACGTCGAGCAGCAGGTCGATCTCGCCCGGCTCGGCCTCGCCGGCCGCCATGCGCTCCATGACCCGCCACATCCAGCCGGTGCCCTCGCGGCAGGGCGTGCACTGGCCGCAGCTCTCATGCTTGTAGAAGTAGCTGATGCGCGCGATGGCCCGGACCAGGTCGGTGGACTGGTCCATGACGATCACCGCCGCTGTGCCCAGGCCCGACTTGAGGTCGCGCAAGGAATCGAAGTCCATCAGGGCGGTTTCGCACTGTTCCGCCGGGATCAGGGCCACGGACGAGCCGCCCGGGATCACGGCCTTCAGGTTGCCCCAGCCGCCGGTGACGCCGCCGCAGTGCTCTTCCAGGAGCTGCTTCAGCGGAATGGACATGGCCTCTTCCACGTTGCAGGGCTTGTTCACGTGGCCTGACACGCACATCAGCTTGGTGCCGGTGTTGTTCGGACGGCCGAAGCCCGCGAACCAGTCGGCGCCGCGACGCAGGATCGTGCCGACGACCGCGATTGACTCGACGTTGTTGACCGTGGTCGGACAGCCGTAGAGGCCCGCGCCGGCGGGGAACGGCGGCTTCAGGCGCGGCTGGCCCTTCTTGCCCTCCAGGCTTTCGAGCAGGGCCGTCTCCTCGCCGCAGATATAGGCCCCGGCGCCGTGGTGGACGTAGATGTCGAAATCCCAGCCGTGGACGTTGTTCTTGCCCACGAGCCTGGCCTCGTAGGCCTGCTTGATGGCGGCCTCGAGGATCTCGCGCTCGCGCACGTATTCGCCGCGGATATAGATGTAGCAAGCGTGCGCCTGCATGGCGAAGCTGGCGATCAGGCAGCCCTCGATCAGCAGGTGCGGATCATGGCGCATGATCTCCCGGTCCTTGCAGGTCCCGGGTTCGGACTCGTCGGCGTTGACGACCAGATAGTGCGGCCGCCCTTCTCTCACCTCCTTGGGCATGAAGGACCACTTCAGACCCGTGGAGAAGCCCGCCCCGCCCCGGCCGCGCAGGCCAGAGTTCTTGACGTTGTCGATCACCCAGTCGCGGCCCATGGCGATCATGTCGGCCGTGGCGTTCCAGCAGCCGCGCTTCTTCGCCCCTTCCAAGCCCCAGTCGTGCAGGCCGTAGAGGTTGGTGAAGATGCGGTCCTTGTCCTGAAGAATCCCGACCACGCTTTAGAGTCCTTCCGCCAGACGGCGCTTGTGATGACGGGTGCGAAGGAAGATGGCCACGACCATGGCGGCCCAGCCCAGCGCCAGCATGCCATAGCCCACCAGGGTCGCCTGCTGCGGCAGGGCGCCGCCTGATACGGACAACACGACCAGCGCGCCCAGCACGATCAGCGCCAGCCCGCCCAGCCGCCACGGCGCGGCCACGGCGCGCAGTTCGCGCCGGTATTCGGCGCGGCCCTCGGGCGTATCCAGATCAGGGCGAGCCGTCACGCCGGCTCCTTCCTGGGCTGGCTGTTGGGCAGCACCTTGATCTTCTTGGCGGCCGAGCCGTCGTACAGGGACGGATCGGTCAGGGTCATGGGGCCGCCCTCGGGTTCGGACGCCACGCGGCCGATGTACGAGCCCGGCTTGGGCGACTTGCCGGCGGCGAAGTCGTCTATGATCTGACTCAAGGTTTCGGCGGTAAGGTCTTCAAAATAATAGTCGTTGATCGCCGCCATAGGGGCATTGCAGCAGGCGCCCAGGCACTCGACCTCTTCCCAGAACAGCTTGCCGTCGGCCGACAGGGCCTGCTTGGGTCCGATCTTGTCCTTGCACACCTGGATCAGGTCGCCGGCGCCGCGCAGCATGCAGGGCGTGGTGCCGCACACCTGCACCAGGGCCTTTGAGCCCACGGGCGACAGCTGGAACATGGTGTAGAAGGTGGCCACCTCCAGCACACGGATGGTGGGCATGCCCAGCAACTCGGCGATGGCGCGGATCGCGGGCTCGGAGACCCAGCCCTCCTGCTTCTGGACCAGCCACAGAATCGGGATCACCGCCGACTGCTTGCGCTCGGCCGGGTACTTGGCGATCCACCACTCGGCCTCCTTCATCGTCGCCTTGGAGAAGGCGAACGAGGCCGGCTGTTCCTTGGCCAGACGACGGACGCTCATCGGTCCACCTCTCCGAAGACGATGTCGAGGCTGCCCAGGATGGCGGACACGTCGGCCAGCATGTGGCCGCGGTTCATCCAGTCCATGGCCTGCAGGTGCTTGAAGCCCGGCGCGGCGATCTTGCAGCGGTAGGGTTTGTTGGTGCCGTCCGACACCAGATAGACGCCAAACTCGCCCTTGGGCGCCTCGGCGGCGGCGTAGACCTGGCCCTCGGGCGTGCGGAAGCCCTCGGTGTAGAGCTTGAAGTGGTGGATCAGCGCCTCCATCGAGCGCTTCATCTCGCCCCGGCTGGGCGGCGTGACCTTGTGGTCCTCGGCCAGCACCGGCCCGCGCGTCACCCGCAGCTTTTCACAGCACTGACGCATGATGCGGATGGACTGCTTCATCTCCTCGATGCGGCAGAGATAGCGGTCCCAGCAGTCGCCGTTGACGCCGGTGACGACGTCGAACTCCAGCTCGGCGTAGCACTCATAGGGCTGGCTGCGGCGTAGATCCCACGGCACGCCCGAACCGCGCAGCATCACCCCGGTGAAGCCCCAGTCCAGCGCCTGCTGCTTGGAGACCACGCCGATGTCGACGTTGCGCTGCTTGAAGATGCGGTTCTCGGTGACGAGGCTCTCGATGTCCTTCAGCGCCGCGGGGAACTCAACGGTCCAGCGGTCAATATCCTCGACCAGCTCGGGCGGCAGATCGAGGCGCACCCCGCCGGGGCGGAAATAGTTGGCGTGCAGGCGCGAGCCCGAGGCGCGCTCGTAGAAGACCATCAGCTTCTCGCGCTCTTCGAAGCCCCACAGCGGGGGCGTGAGCGCGCCGACGTCCATGGCCTGGGTCGTGACGTTGAGCAGATGGTTCAGGATGCGGCCGATCTCGCAGTACAGCACGCGGATCAGCTGGGCCCGGTACGGAACCTCCAGCCCCAGCAGCTTCTCGATGGCCAGGCAGAAGACGTGCTCCTGGTTCATCGGCGCCACGTAGTCGAGGCGGTCGAAGTACGGGATGTTCTGGATGTAGGTGCGCGCCTCCATCAGCTTTTCGGTGCCGCGATGCAGCAGGCCGATGTGCGGGTCGACGCGCTCGACCACCTCGCCGTCCAGCTCCAGCACCAGGCGCAGCACGCCGTGGGCCGCAGGGTGCTGCGGGCCGAAGTTGATGGTGAACTTGCGGTCGTCCTCGCCGCGCGCGTGGATGTCGATGTCGCCGTCGGCGGCCATTACTTCACCCCTTGCGCCTTTTCGTCGCCCGGAAGCACGCCGGACCCACGCGCATACTCGGCCCCCTCCCATGGGGACAGGAAATCAAAGTTGCGGAATTCCTGCGGCAGCTTGACCGGCTCGTAGACCACGCGCTTCTGGGTCTCGTCCCAGCGGCACTCCACATAACCCGTCATCGGGAAGTCCTTGCGCAGGGGATGCCCCACGAAGCCGTAGTCGGTCAGGATGCGGCGCAGATCGGGGTGACCCGAGAAGCCGATCCCGTACAGGTCAAAAGCCTCGCGCTCAAACCAGTCGGCGTTCGGGAACACGCCCGTGATCGAGGGTACGGGGTTGGTCTCGTCCGCCGAGACCAGGACGCGGATGCGCTGGTTCCGCGTCATGGACAACAGGTGATAGGCCACGTCGAAACGCTCGGCTCGCTGGGGGTAGTCCACGCCGCACAGGTCGACCAGCTGCTGGAATTCGAACGCCGACTTTAGGGCCTCCATGACCCGGATCACCGCCTCGCGCGGCACGCGCAGGTTCAGCTCGCCGAAGGCCGCCTCCGCGGCCAGACAGTCCCTGCCCAGCGCCTTGGTGAGCGCCTTCCCGAGGCCCGCCATTTCCTTGGCCACGTCGCTCATCGCTCGATGGACCCCGTGCGGCGGATTTTCTTCTGCAGCTGCAGCAGGCCGTAGAGCAGCCCCTCGGCCGTGGGCGGGCAGCCCGGCACGTAGACGTCGACCGGCACGATGCGATCGCAGCCACGCACCACGCTATAGCTGAAATGGTAGTAGCCGCCGCCGTTGGCGCAGCTGCCCATGGACAGCACGTAGCGCGGGTCCGGCATCTGGTCGTAGACCTTGCGCAGGGCCGGAGCCATCTTGTTGCACAGGGTGCCGGCCACGATCATCAGGTCCGACTGGCGCGGGCTGGCGCGCGGAGCCATGCCGAACCGCTCCATGTCGAAGCGCGGCATCGAGGCCTGCATCATCTCCACGGCGCAGCAGGCCAGGCCGAAGGTCATCCACATCAGGCTGCCCGTGCGGGCCCAGGTGATGACGTCGTCGAGCGACGCGGTCAGGAACCCCTTTTCGCCCAGCTCGGCGTTGACCGCCTCGAAGAAGCGGTCGTGCTTCTGAGGATCATAGCCCTCGACGGTGCTGCGCCCGGCCGAACCATAGGCCGGCAGGCCCGCTGCGTCGGCGTTGGTGGGAAGGATCACTCCCATTCCAGGGCTCCCTTCTTCCATTCGTAGAGGAAGCCGACCGTCAGCACGCCCAGGAAGGCCATCATGGACCAGAAGGCGAAGACCATGTCGGGCCGCTCGAGGCCCATCAGGCTGACCGCCCAGGGGAAAAGGAAGGCCACTTCCAGGTCGAAGATGATGAACAGGATCGACACCAGATAGAAGCGCACGTCGAACTTCATGCGCGCATCGTCGAAGGCGTTGAAGCCGCACTCGTACGCCGAGAGCTTCTCGGCGTCCGGGTTCTTGGGGGCCAGCACCCAGGCCGCGACCATGAAGGCCAGGCCCAGCACCGCCGCGATCCCCAGGAAGATCACGATCGGCAGGTATTCAAGCAGGAATGCGGTCATGGACGGCTCGCCTTTTCGCCAGCCCGGCGAGGGGCGGCGGATTCGGGGGCTTCTTAGACCGAAGGCCAGCCGGGTTCAAACACCGGAGCGAAAGGATTTTCTTGCGAACGGCTCGCATAATGCCGGTCTGGAATCGACAGCCGAAACACCGTTTGCCAAGGTTCCCGACGGGGAGGTGGTCAATCTAGGGGATTCCATACAATGGGCATCGGCAATTGGCTGCTGAACGGGGTCGAGAAGGCGGGCAACCGGCTTCCAGACCCCGTCTTCATATTCGTCTGGCTTATCCTGGGGCTCATGGGCTTCAGCGTCTTCGCCGCCGCTCAGGGCTGGCAGGCGGTGAATCCCATCACCGGCGACGTCATCCGGGCCCAGAGCCTGTTCGCCGGAGAGAACCTTCGCCGCCTCTTCGAGGACATGCCCGACACCCTGACCGGGTTCGCGCCGCTAGGCTATGTGCTGGTTGTCATGCTCGGCGCCGGCGTGGCCGAACGCACGGGGCTGTTCTCATCGGCCATGAAGGCGGGGGTCTCAAAGGCGCCCCGCGGACTGTTGACGCCGATCGTCATCTTCGTGGCCATTGTCGCCAACCACGCGGCGGATGCCGCCTATGTGGTCCTGATACCGCTGGCCGCAGCCATCTACGCCGCGGCCGGACGCCACCCGATCGCGGGGGTCGCCGCCAGCTTCGCCGGCGTGTCAGGCGGCTTTTCCGCCAACATCTTTCCGGGGCAGCTGGACGCCCTGTTGCTGGGCCTGACCGAGCCGGCCGCGCAGCTCGTAGACCCCTCGTTCTCGGTCAACATCGCCGGCAACTGGTGGTTCATCACGGGCATGACCCTGCTGTTCGTCCCCGTCGGCTGGTGGGTGACGGACAAGATCGTCGAGCCGCGGCTGGGCGTGTGGACCCCCATCCCGGGCGCGCCCATCGAAGACGCCGAAAAGCCGCTGGAGCCCCGCGAACGGGCCGGCCTGTTCTGGGCGCTTGGGGCCGCCCTGCTGGTGATCGGTCTGTTCGCCTGGCTGGTGCTGTCCCCCTCGGCCCCGCTGATCGACCCGGAAGGCGAAACGCCCGCCGCGCGCCTGCAGCCCTTCTATCACTCGCTGGTGGCCGCCTTCTTCCTACTCTTCCTGCTGACCGGGGTGGCCTACGGCATGGCGGCCCGCACCATCCGCAGTCACCGCGACATCGTACGCATGACCTCCCAGGCCATGGCCGACATGGGGCCGTACATCGTGTTGGCCTTCGTGGCCGCCCATTTCGTGGCGCTGTTCAACTGGTCCGGCCTCGGACCGATCATGGCCGTGGCGGGCGCCGAGCAGATCCGCCTGCTGTCCGGGATCGAGCCGGGCTCCACCGAGCCGATCGGCGCCGCGCAGCTGTTCGTGCTGCTGGTGTCCATCGTGATCGTCGCCGCGCTGGTGAACATCTTCGTGGGTTCCGCGTCCGCGAAATGGGCGTTCCTGGCGCCCATCCTGGTGCCGATGCTGATGCTGGTGGGCGTCAGCCCCTACATGACCACGGCGGCCTACCGCATGGGCGATTCAGTCACCAACATCATCACGCCCCTGATGGTCTATTTCCCCCTGATCCTGACCTTCGCTCAGCGATGGGTGAAGGACTTCGGGCTGGGCAGCCTCATGGCTGTCATGTTGCCCTACTCCCTGGCCTTCGGCGTCACAGGCGCCATCCTCACGGGGGCCTGGGCGGCCCTGCAGCTGCCTTTGGGGCCCGGCGAGGCGGTCCGCTATCAGGCCCCGCCGGCAGCCGTCGCCGCGCAGCCGGAAGCCCTGACCGGACCTTCGGCGCCGGTGCAGGCCGCGACCCCGCTTCCGCAGGGTCGGCCCGCTCCACAAGGCTAGCGAAAAATGGGGCCTCGTCCGGCTTGACGTCGGTCGAGGCCCCGCCTAAACGACGCCCCTCGACGCGGGGCGGCTGCTTCGCATCGGGACTGCGCGGGTGTAGCTCAGTTGGTTAGAGTGCCGGCCTGTCACGCCGGAGGTCGCGGGTTCGAGCCCCGTCACTCGCGCCACTTCTCCTCCCGATAGGCCGAAGTGGCGCCGCGCAACGTTCCCTAAGCTTCCCTTCCAACGCCGCGCCCCCGGGCGCGAGATGATCTAAGTCGAGCGCGCGTCAGCGGCTGCTCATGCGGGTGACCCGGTCACAAGCGGCCATGTCGCCGATCATCTGGCCCGGCTCGCGGCCCTGGTCGATGTATTGCTGAACCGACTCGTTGAGTTCCTGATTGACGGCGGCTTCGCTCTTGCCTGAACGGCCGCCGACGCCGACGGCCATCACAGCGGTAGCCTCAGCCACCACGCCGATCCGGTTGGCGCGGTCCATGTCGGGCATAACGGCGTCGGCCCCCATATTGTAGACGGCGTAGCAGCGCACGAGGTCCGCATAGGGCGGGGCCTCCACCTGGCCGCCTCCCGACTGGACGAGCAGGGCGAGGGCTGAAGAAACCAGGATGGACAAAGGCGTTCTCCCCGAGACAATGATCTCAGGGTCAAGCGTATGGGCTCAAGCCCGATGCGGCTAGAGGCCCGGCAGGCGGGGACCTTCCGATAGCGTCTGCTCGACGGCCTGGCGCAGGTCTTCCTGCGTGAAGGGTTTGGCCAGGCGCGGCCGGCCCAAGGCGGCGCCTTCGGGCAGATCGGCAAAGCCCGTCGCGATGATCACGGGCAGGTCGGGCGCCTCCACCGCGAGGGTTTCGGACAGTTGCACGCCTGTCATGCGGGGCATGATCTGGTCGCTGACGACCAGATCGAAGGATGCGCCGCCGCAGATCAGAGCCAGGGCCTCATCGCCGGTGGACGCCTGGGCGACCTCATGGCCCAGATCCTCAAGCATGGCGACCGTGTTCAACAGGACGAGGTCGTCATCGTCCACCGCCAGGACGCGCAGGGGGGCGCCTGCGCCGTCATGCTGCGCGGGCTCGGGCCCCTCGTCGGAGGCCATCTGCGAGGTGGCGACCGGCAGCCACAGAGTCACTGTCGTCCCCTCGCCCGGCGTGCTCTCCAGGGTGAGTGCGCCGCCCGACTGGGCCGCCAGGCCATGCACCATGGCGAGCCCCAGCCCTGTCCCCTTGCCCACCCCCTTGGTCGTGAAGAAGGGTTCGGCCGCGCGCCCCAGGGTCTCGACGTCCATGCCCTGGCCGGTGTCGGTGACGCGTAGCTGGACATATTCGCCGGGCTGAAGGTCGCCCTGCGGCTCCGTCAGAGTCTTCTCGGCCGCGCGGATGATGATGGCGCCGCCCTCGGGCATTGCGTCCCGCGCGTTGACGGCCAGGTTCAGCAGCGCCGTCTCCAGCTGATTGGCGTCGGTCATGACCGGCGGCAAGCGCGCGGGAAAGCGGGCGTCGACCTCGATGGAAGGGCCCAGCGTGCGGCCGAGAAAGTCACTCATGCCTCGAACGAGCGACGGCAGATCGACCGGACCGGCCTCCAACTCCTGCTTGCGGGCGAAGGCCAGCATGCGCTGGGTCAGCAGCGCCCCGCGGCGCGCGCCCTGCATGGCGTTGTCGATCAGCGGCGTGACCTTGGGATCATAGGCCAGCCGCTTCTTGACCAGTTCCAGGCTGCCCAGCACCGCCATCAGAAGATTGTTGAAGTCGTGGGCGACGCCGCCGGTCAGCTGGCCAATGGCCTCCATCTTCTGAGACTGGAACAGCGCCTCGCGGGCGTGTTCCAGCTCCCTCTGGGCGCGGGCCCGCTCGGTGATGTCGCGCGTGATCTTGGCGAAGCCGATCAGTTCGCGCTCGTCCGAATAGATGGCGTCGATGATGACGTGGGCCAGGAAGCGCGTGCCATCCTTGCGCTGACGCCAGCCTTCCTTCTCGAACCGGCCTTCCTGCCGCGCAGTACGCAGCGAGACGGCCGGCAACCCCGCCTCACGATCCTCCTCGGTATAGAAGCGCGAGAAATGCTCGCCGATGATCTCTTCGGCCTGATAGCCCTTGATCCGCTCGGCGCCGGAGTTCCAGCTGCTGACGTTGCCGTCGGTGTCGAGCATATAGATGGCGTAGTCGGTCACGCCCTGGACCAGCAGGCGAAACTGCTCCTGGCTCCGGCGCAGGGCCTCTTCGGCCAGCTTCCGCTCGGTCAGATCCCGCGTGATCTTGGCGAAACCCAACAGCTCGCCTGAGGGCGAACGGATCGGGTCGACGACGACGTGAGCCCAGAAACGCTCGCCCGTCTTGCGGACCCGCCAGGCCTCGGTTTCGAAGCGGCCCTCTTCCGCCGCTGTCCGCAGCGCGGTTTCCGGCGCGCCGCGCTGGCGATCCTCGGGCGCATAGAAGCGGGAGAAGTGCTCGCCGATGATCTCTTCGGCCTGATATCCCTTGAACCGCTGAGCCCCAGCGTTCCAGCTGCTGACCCGCCCAGAGGGGTCGAGCATATAGATGGCGTAGTCCGCGATCGCGTCAACCAGCAGGCGATAACGCCCCTCGTCCCCGTCGTCGACGTTGGGCTCAGGAAGCGGCATGACTGACATTACACATCTACCCCTCCCCCAAGTGCGCCAAAACGCCTTCGAGGTGATCCAGTTCCGGACCGGCCGCGTATATCGACGCTCCTCGCTCGGGGGACCTGTCGGCGATGTAATCTGGCCCGCCACATTATCGCCATGGTCCGCCACAAGTGTCGCGCTACGGATGTAGCGAGGCCGAGATGATTGAGACCCTGCCGCGACGGGAGCGCGACGTGTTCGAGGCGCTCTGCCGCCTCGGTGGCGGCACAGTGGCGGGGGTCCGCCAGGCGCTGGATGCACCGCTCAGCGATTCGGCGGTCCGCACGCTGCTTACACGCCTTGAGGCGAAGGGTCTGGTCCGGCGTCAGACCGGCGAGGCCGGCAACCTCTATAGTCCCGCTCCGAGCCCCGACAGCGTGGCCGCCGGCGCCCTCAACCGGGTGATCGACACCTTCTTCCAGGGATCTGCGGCCAGCGCGGCCACGGCCCTGCTGGGCATGACGCGAACCCTCAAGCCCGAGGAGCTGGCGGCTCTGGAGCGCGCCATCGACCAGGCCAAGGAGCGCGGTCAATGATCGCGACGCTCTCGGTGCTCCTTCTCAAGTCCGCCCTGGTCGCCGCAGCCGGTCTCGGCCTGGCGGCGCTGCTGCGGGAGCGGTCGGCTGCGGAGCGCGCCCGCGTCCTTCGGGCCACCATCCTGATTCTGCTGGCGCTGCCCTTCTTGTCCCTGTGGGGCCCGGACCTGCGCCTCGGCGTTCTGCAGCCCGCGCCGCCAGTCGCCGCTCAAGCGGCGGTGGTGGAGGCTTCCCTGCCCCTGCCCGCGGCCCGTGTCTCGGCCGTCCTGACCCTGCCGCCGCTGTGGACCTGGGGCGTCCTGCTTTGGGCTCTGGTCGCCGCCGCGATCCTCGGCCGCTTCTTTCTAGGCTGGCTGACCCTCGCCCACTGGAGCCGTCAGGGGCGCCGAGTGGATCAGAGCGACTGGCTCGCCGCCCTGCGACGCCTCGCGCCCGCCCGACCGCCACGTCTTCGCGCCAGCGGCGCCGTGACCGCCCCGCTCAGCTGGGGCGTCTCGCCCGGCTGCATACTGATCAGCCCGGCCCAAGTGTCGGAGCCTGACCAGGCCGAAGCCGTTCTCGCCCACGAGCTGGCGCATATCCGGCGGGCGGACTGGCTGTTCCTGGCCCTCTCGCGGCTCGCCGTCGCCCTGTTCTGGATCAATCCTCTGGTCTGGCTGACCGCGCGCGAACTGAACCGGCTGTCCGAAAAGGCCGTCGACGAGGCGGTCGTGCGCCGCGTGGACCGCGAAATCTACGCCCGGACCCTGATCGGCCTGGCCGCCCGGGCCCCGCATTCCACCAACCCCATCGCCGCCGTCGGCATGACCGGCCCGGCCCGAACCCTCGCCGAAAGGATCAAGTCCATAATGTCTGATCGCACCCCCTCCCCGGCCCGACCCTGGATGATCGGCGCCGCCATCGCCGCCCTCGTCGTCGTCGCGACGCCGCTGGCGGCCGTGGAGCTGACCGCTCGCGCAGCGCCGGCGACCGTCTCCGAGGCGGTCACGACCGCCGCCGACACGCTCGCCCTTCCCGTGGCCGCGATCGTCACCGAGGTCGCCACAGCGACGGTCGCTCAAGAGAACCGCCAGATCTCCGTGACGACCGACAATCGCACGGTTCGCTATGTCAGCGACGACGGCGAGGCCTATGTGATCCAGGCCGATGGGTCCCGCCGCCCGCTGACCGCCGAAGAACGACAGGAGATGGAAGCTGCTCTCGCCCAAGCCGAGGCGGCGCGGGCGCAGGCCGGCGTCGCTCGGGAACTGGCTGCTCAGGCTCGCGCCGAGGCGATGGTTCACCGTGAGCAGGCGCTCGCCCACGCCGCTGAAGCCAGGGCCCAGGCGCACGTGGCTGTCCAGGAGGCGGCTCGCGCCCGGGCGGAAGCCGCGGTTCATCGTGACCGCGCCCATGCCGTAGCGGCCGAGGCGCGCGCCCACGCGGCCCGCGAAATGGCCGCCGCGCGCGTCGAGATGAGCCGGGGCGCCGACGAGATGGAGCGCGGCGCCCGCCAGATGCGCGAAGAGGCCCAGCGCTTGCGCGACCCCGCCTATCGCGCGCGTCAGATCGAAGAGCAGGCGCGCCGGGGCCATCCGGTCACCGACCAGGAGCTGCTCGACGCAATCCCCCGCATGTTGGAGGGCGCCGACCGCATGGAGGAAGGCGCGGCCCGCATGCGTGAACAGTCCCGCAGCCGGGACTAGGCCCGCCGCGCCCAGCGCCAAGTGGCGCCGCTCGGTTCCAGCCGGGCGGCGTTTCTTTTTTTGCGAACCCCGCTCCCTCTGGACGGCATTAAGCCCCACAGCCTATGCCAGCCCCATGGCACCGCGCATCGCCGATCAGCCCACGACCCTCGTCACCCGCCCATGGGAGGATTACGCCCTCCTCGACAGCGGCCATGGCCGCAAACTGGAACGGTATGGCGACAGGCGTGTGGTGCGGCCCGAGCCTCAATGCCTGTGGGGTCCGCGGGAGCCCGCCCTGTGGGACGCGCCGGACGCGGAGTTCGACCCGTCCGACGAGGAGGACGCCGGCCGCTGGCGCTTCGCCGCGCCGCAGCCGGACAGCTTTCCCCTAGGTTGGCGAGACGTCCGCTTCCACGGCCGCTTCACCGCTTTCCGGCATCTGGCCTTCTTCCCGGAACAGGCCGCCAACTGGGAATGGCTGACCGGGCGCGTGCGAACGCTGGATCAACCCCGCGTGCTGAACCTGTTCGGCTATACGGGCGTCGCCAGCCTGGCCATGGCTGCGGCCGGCGCGCGCGTGACGCACGTGGACGCCTCCAAAAAGGCCGTGGCCTGGGCCCGCCAGAACGCGGAGTTGTCCGGCCTGGCTGAGGCGCCCGTGCGCTGGATCGTCGAGGACGCCCGCAAATATCTGACACGTGAGGTGAAGCGCGCCTCACAATATGAGGGAATCGTTCTCGATCCCCCCAAGTATGGACGGGGTCCGGACGGAGACGTCTGGCGCCTGTTCGAGGACACGCCCGGCCTGATCGCTGACTGCGTACGGGTCTTGTCGCCGGACGCGTCGTTCCTCCTTATCAACGCCTATGCGGCGCGGATTTCCGGGCTGTCGCTGGCGCAGCTGCTGCGGGACGCGCTGGCGGAACGCGGCGGCGTGGTGGACTGGGGCGAGCTTGCTCTGGCCGAAGAGGGCGAGGATGGCCGCGCGATCGGCCTCAGCTTCTTTGCGCGCTGGAGCGCCGAATGAGCGACCGCATCATCGAGTCCCTGACCAACCCGACGGTCAAGGCCGTGCGCGCCTTGCACATGAAGAAGTCGCGCGAGGAGACGGGGCGGTTCCTGTCCGAGGGGCTGAAGTTCGTGGGCGAGGCGCTGGACCTGGGGTTCTCGCCCCGCATTCTGATGGTGGGCCGCGACGCTCGCCCCCATCCCCTGCTTGAGCGCGCCATGGCCGAAACCCGCAACGCCGGCGGCGAGGTCATTCGCGTCACCCACGACATCCTCGCCAAAGTCTCGCGCAAGGAGAACCCCCAGGCTGTCGTGGCCGTGTTCGAGCAGCGGTTCGCGGATCTGGAGGCGCTCAAGCCCGAGACGGCCCCCTGCTGGGTCGCCCTTGAGGATGTGCGCGACCCCGGCAACCTGGGCGCCATCATCCGCACGGCGGACGCCGCCGGCTGTGGCGCGGTCATCCTCGTGGGCGACTGCACCGATCCGTTTTCAGTGGAGGCGGTTCGGGCGACCATGGGCTCGGTCTTCGCCGTGCCACTGGTTCGTTGCACGCGTGAGGCGTTCCTGGCCTGGCTGCAGACCTGGCCCGGCATCTCTGTCGGGGCGCGGCTAGACGGGGCCGTCCATTATCGACAGGCGGCCTACCAGGCGCCGACCCTGGTCGTCATGGGCAATGAGGCTCAAGGGCTCAGTCCCGAGGCCGCCGCCGCGTGCGAACTGGGCGTAAAGATCCCCATGCGCGGGCGGGCCGACAGCCTGAACCTGGCCGTCGCCACCGGGATCATGATCTATGCGGTGACCGACACGCTGGAGTCTTAGGTTCCACGCGGCTTGGCCCGTGTGGTGGGCGGCGCTGCGGCGGGATCCTCGGGCCAAGGATGCTTGGGATAGCGGCCGCGCATCTCGGACCTGACCGACGCCCAGGACCCCCTCCAGAAGCCGGGCAGATCCCGCGTCACCTGGATCGGTCGCCGGGCCGGCGACAGCAGGGAAATGGTCAGTGGGACGCGCCCTTCGAGGACCGTGGGATGGCGCGTCAGACCGAACAGCTCCTGGACCCTGATCTCTATGCGCGGGCCGCCCTCGGCGGCGTAGTCGATGGGCGCGCGTGTGCCCGTGGGCGCCTCGAACGCCTCGGGCCCGGCTTGATCCAGTCTTCGTTGCAGCGACCAGTCCACACGGTCCTTCAACGCCTGGGCGAGCGCCCCGGAGCCGATCTCGCTCAACGCACGTCGGCCGCTCAGCAGCGGCCGCAGCCAGACGTCCAGATCGGCCAACAGGGCTTCGTCGGACACGTCGGGCCATCCGGCGTCAGGCTCGTGCGCGCGCAGGAACGCCAACCGCGCCCGCAGGGCCGCGCCGCGCTCGCCCCAGGGCAGCGCCTCCAGACCCCGTTCGCGCACCTGTTCCAGCAGCGCCGACATCACCGCGTCCGGGGGCACGGCCGCCATGGGCTCTTCCGACAGGACGATACGGCCCAAGCGCCGGATACGCCGCCCCGCCAGTCGTCCATCGGGTCGCTGATCCAGGCGGACCTGTTCCTCGATCTGATCGCCCAAGACCTGAAACACCTGCTCCGCCGTCAGCGCCGCCGCCGACAGGATGCGATCGGACGAGGCGCCCGAACCTAGTTCGGCCACCGCCAGCCATTCAGTGCGCGCCAGGGTCTCGGTGGGCTCCAGCCGCAGGCCGCGCCCGGCCACGGTCAGGAACTCACCCACGCCGCCACGCGCCTTGGCGACCCGTTCGGGATAGGCCAGGGCGACCAGCGGTCCCGCCGCCCCATCCCCATCATCGCCCAGCTGGCGCATCCAGCGGGCGGCCATCTGCATGGCGCGGCGCGCGCGCGGGCCTCGGTCCCTGCGGAACATTCGCAGGCGCTCGTCGAGGTCCGGATCACGTCCACCCAGGCCCCGTTCGGTCAACAGCACAGCCAGCTCGGCGGCCGTGCGACCAGAGCCCAAGCGGGTGCCCTCAAGCATCATGTGCGCGAGGCGTGGCGGCGCGGCCATGGCCGCCATGGCCCGACCGTGCGGGGTCAGGACGCCCAGACCATCCAGCGCCCCCAGACGCGCCAGCAGGGCTCGCGCCTCGGCGAAGGGCCCGGCGGGCGGCGGGTTCAGAAGGGCCAGGCCGGAAGCGTCCTTCAGACCCCATTGGGCCAAGGTCAGGGCGAAGCCGGACAGGTCCGCCGCCAGAATTTCGGGGGTGGCGAAGGGCTTCAGCCCTCGTGTCTCTTCCTCGTCCCACAGGCGATAACAGACGCCCGATGCGGTCCGGCCCGCCCGACCCCGGCGCTGATCCGCCTCGGCCCGCGAAACGCGGATCGTCTCCAGTCGTGTCAGGCCGCTGGCCGGATCATAGCGCGGCGCCCGGGTGAAGCCGCCGTCTATGACGACACGCACGCCTTCGATGGTCAGGCTGGTCTCGGCGATGGCGGTGGCCAGAACCACCTTGCGCCGGTCCGGCCCGGCCGGGCGGATGGCGGCGTCCTGATCCGCCACGTCGAGCGCGCCATACAGGGGGGCGATGTCTATGGGTCGATCGCGCAGCCGTTCCTCGAGGCGCTCACGCACGCGCTCGATCTCGCCCTGCCCCGGCAGGAAGGCCAGCACGGAACCATCCTCCTCGGCGAGCGCCCTCATGACGGCGCGGGCGACGCCCTCCTCAAGTCGCTCACGCGGGTCACGACCCAGATAGCGGGTGTCCACCGGATAGGCCCGGCCCTCGGATTGAATGACGGGCGCCCCATCGAGGAGCCTCGCCACCCGAGCGCCGTCCAACGTCGCCGACATCACTAGAAGGCGCAGGTCGGGCCGCATGACTGCCTGGCATTCCAGCGCCAGGGCCAGCCCCAGGTCCGCCTCCAGACTTCGCTCGTGAAACTCGTCGAACAGGACCGCCGCCACGCCCTCCAGAGACGGATCGTCCATCAGCAGACGCGTAAAGACGCCCTCCGTGACCACCTCGACCCGGGTTTGGGCGCTGACGCGGCTTTCCATGCGTACGCGATAGCCGAAGGTCGCGCCGAGGGATTCTGCGGCCACCGCCGCCATGCGGGCCGCAGCCCCCTTCGCGGCCAGCCTTCGCGGCTCCAGCACAACGATGCGCCCGCCTGGCGCCCAAGGCTGATCGAGCAGGGCCGGGGGAACGCCAGTCGTCTTGCCGGCGCCTGGAGGGGCGACGAGAACAGCCCGCGTATGCTCACGCAGCGCGGACTTCAGCTCCTCGAGGACGGCGTCGATGGGCAGCATGTGCGGGGTCTAGCGGGCCGGGCCGCGACGGCAAGGGCCTTCACCTTCGCGACATTGAATGTTCACCAAGCGGAAACCGCGTTGCCAGCGGCCTTTCGCGCGGTTAGCGTCCCGCCCCAGTCGGCGGATGATCCGCCATTCGGGAGGGGAATCTTCATGTGGCGCGTTAAGTCGCTCGACGCGATTCTGGCGACGGCTCAGAAAAAATCGCTGCACCGCTCGCTGGGTGCGTTCCAGCTGACGCTTCTGGGCGTCGGCGCCATCATCGGCACGGGCATTTTCGTGCTCACGGCCGCCGCCTCGCAGAAGGCCGGGCCGGGCATGATGATCAGCTTCGTCATCGCCGGCGCGGTCTGCGCCGTGGCGGCCCTGTGCTACTCGGAACTGGCCTCCATGGCCCCGGTGTCCGGCTCAGCCTACACCTACACCTACGCCGTCATGGGCGAACTGCTGGCCTGGATGGTCGGCTGGGCGTTGATCCTGGAATACGCCGTCGCCGCCTCCGCCGTGTCGGTGGGGTGGTCCGGCTATGTGTTGGGCTTGATAGAAAACGCACTCCATTTCGACTGGCCAGACATGCTTCAGGCAGGACCGGCCTGGACCATGAACGGTTTCGTCCCCACGCCCGATTTCTCCGCCGGCGTCGTCAACATTCCGGCCATTGTCGTGGCCCTGGCCGTGACCATGCTGCTGATGATCGGCACGACCGAGAGCGCGCGCGTTAACGCCCTGCTCGTGGTCGTCAAGGTCGCCGCCCTGACCGTCTTCGTCGTTCTGACTCTGCCGATCCTGCAGACGGGCAACTTCTCGCCCTTCGCCCCGAACGGCTGGTTCGGCCCTGAGAACACGACGGGCATGGGCATCGTCGGCGCGGCCGCGTCGATCTTCTTCGCCTACGTCGGCTTCGACGCCGTCTCGACGGCCGCCGAGGAGACCAAGAACCCCCAGCGCAACGTGCCCATCGGCCTGATCGGCTCGCTGGCCATCTGCACTGTCTTCTACCTCATGGTCGCTGTCGGAGCCGTCGGCGCTATCGGCGCTCAGCCCGTGGTCGGCGCGGACGGCTCGGCCGTGCAGCCGGGCTCCGCCGCCTTCATCGCCGCCTGCCAGCTGGCTGAGAACGCCGATCGGCTCGTATGCTCCAACGAAGCCCTGGCGCACGTCCTGCGCGAGATCAACTTCCCGGCCGTCGGCAATGCGCTCGGCATCGCGGCCATGCTGGCCCTGCCCTCAGTCATCCTGATGATGATCTACGGCCAGACCCGCATCTTCTTCGTGATGGCCCGCGACGGCCTGCTGCCGGAAGCCTTCTCCAGGGTTCACCCGAAGTGGAAGACGCCGCACATCGTCACCCTGTTCACCGGCGTCGCCGTGGCCATCGCCGCGGCCCTGTTCCCGGTCGGACAGCTGGCGGACATCTCCAACTCCGGCACCCTGTTCGCCTTCTTCATGGTGTCGCTTGCGGTGCTGATGCTGCGCGTCAAGGATCCTAAGCGCCATCGTCCGTTCCGCATGCCGCTGGTGTGGATCATCGCCCCGATCTCGGCGGCGGGCTGCGCCTTCCTGTTCTGGAACCTGCCCTTCGACGCCAAGATGGTTCTGCCCATCTGGGGCGGTATCGGCCTGGTGGTCTACCTGCTCTATGGCATCCGCAAGAGCCATGTGGGCCGTGGCATGTTCGATGTGCCCGAGCTGGACCCCGACGCCCCTCCGGGTCCGGTGCCGCCCATGCCGGGAGCCCCGTCGCCCACCGACGACGGACGCGGGCATCACTAACTAAGGCGCCCATCAGGCGAGAGGCCCGGAGAGCGATCTCCGGGCCTTTTCCTTTGCCGGAAGCGGACGACCGCCCTATTTCGGCGTCATGAGCACCCCCTCGCCCGTCGGCGCCTTTATCGTCCCGGTCACACCCCTGCAGCAGAACTGCACCGTTGTCTGGTGCGAGGCCACCAGGAAGGCCGCCGTGATCGATCCCGGCGGTGAGATCGACGCCATTCTGGGCGAGATCGCCCGACGCGGCCTGACGCTTGAGAAGATTTGGGTCACCCACGGCCATCTCGACCACGCCGGGGCCACGGCCGAGCTGAAGGCCAAGAGCGGCTGCCCCATCGAAGGCCCGCACCGGGACGACCTCTTCTGGATCGAGAAGATCGAGACCCAGGGCGCCCTCTACGGCATGCCGGAGGCCAGGACGTTCACGACCGACCGTTGGCTTCAGCACGGCGACCAGGTCGCCCTGGGCGACACGGTCTGGGAGGTGATCCATTGCCCCGGACATACGCCTGGCCACGTGGTGTTCTTCAATCGCGAAGCCCGCTTCGCGCAGGTTGGGGACGTGCTGTTCAAGGGCTCCATCGGCCGCACCGACTTCCCGCGCGGCAATCATCAGGACCTGCTGGACGCCATCACCGGACGGCTTTGGCCCCTGGGCGACGACGTGCGCTTCGTCCCAGGCCACGGCCCCATGTCCACCTTCGGGGACGAACGGCGCTCGAACCCCTTCGTGTCAGACTCAGCCCTGCGGCGATCCGCCGATTGAGTCTATTCGCGTCCTGACCCACAACCATGTAAGGTGGGCCGGAAATCAGAGTGAAAGAGTTCCCCTTGCGCGCCCTTCTTGTCGAAGACGAAGCTCTTGTCGCCATGATCGCCGAGGAGGCCCTGAGCGCCCTCGGCTTCAACGCACGTTCGGCTGGCACGGGGGCCGAGGCGCTGAAGCATTTCGAGGACCAGCGGCCCGACCTGGCCCTGATCGACGTTGGCCTGCCCGACATGCGCGGCGACGATCTGGCCCGGCAGCTGCGCGCCCTCGCGCCGGAGCTGTCGGTGGTGGTGGCCTCGGGCTACGACCGCGAGGAGCTGCGCGCCCGTTTCGCCGATGACGACCGCGTTGTGGTGCTGCCCAAGCCCTATACCGAGGACGATCTGGCCGCCGCCACGCGCAGCCTGGGTTTTCCGCGCTGAACCAAGCGGTCCGCTGAGCGGTTCTCCCTGAACATCAGGGAGCCGTCATGACCTATATCGAACCCACGCCGCCGGGCGGCCCGTCGCCCGAGATCGAGCCCGGCGCCGTTCCCATGCCTGAGATCGAGCCGGGCCAGGCGCCCGTCGACATCCCGCCGCCCGACCCCGGCGTGGCCAATCCGGGGGACTCGCGTCCGCACGACTGAATTCCGACCCGGAAACAGAAAAGGCCGCGGCTCGCCGCGGACTTTCGGAACTCAGCTTGGCATGCGTAGGGAGCCTAGGCCGCTCCGCCCTTCTCCGCCGCCTGCTTGCGCTCGGCGTAGATCAGCAGCGGCTGGGCGCGACCCTCGACCACCTCCGCGTTGACCACCACCTCCTCGACGCCGTCAAAGGTCGGCGCCTCGAACATGGTCTCCAGAAGGATGCCTTCCATGATCGAGCGCAGGCCCCGGGCGCCGGTCTTGCGGCTGATGGCCTTCTTGGCGATGGCCGCCAGGGCGTCGTCGGTGAAGGTCAGGCCCACATTCTCCATCTCGAACAGACGGGCGTACTGCTTGACCAGGGCGTTTTTGGGCTCGGTCAGGATCTTGATCAGGGCGGTCTCGTCCAGGTCCTCGAGCGTGGCGATGACCGGCAGACGGCCGATGAACTCAGGGATCAGACCGAAGCGCATCAGATCGTCCGGCTCAACGCCGCGCAGGATTTCACCGGTGCGGCGCTCGTCGATCTCCTTGACCTTGGCGCCGAAGCCGATCGAGGCCGCGTCGCCGCGCGCCGAGATCACCTTCTCCAGGCCCGCAAAGGCCCCGCCGCAGATGAACAGGATGTTGGTCGTGTCGACCTGCAGGAACTCCTGCTGCGGATGCTTGCGCCCGCCCTGGGGCGGCACGGAGGCGACCGTGCCTTCCATGATTTTCAGCAGGGCCTGCTGCACGCCCTCGCCTGACACGTCGCGAGTGATGGAGGGGTTGTCCGACTTGCGGCTGATCTTGTCGATCTCGTCGATGTAGACGATGCCGCGCTGGGCCCGCTCGACGTTGTAGTCGGCCGCCTGCAGCAGCTTCAGCACGATGTTCTCGACGTCCTCGCCCACATAACCGGCTTCGGTCAGGGTGGTGGCGTCGGCCATGGTGAAGGGCACGTCGATGATGCGCGCCAGGGTCTGGGCTAGCAGCGTCTTGCCCGAGCCCGTCGGCCCCACCAGCAGGATGTTGGACTTGGCCAGCTCGACGTCGTTGTTCTTCGTCGCGTGGTTCAGGCGCTTGTAGTGGTTGTGCACCGCGACCGCGAGGACCTTCTTGGCGTGGTCCTGACCGATGACATAGTCGTCCAGCACGTCGCGGATCTCCCGCGGCGTGGGAACGCCGTCCTTGGACTTCACGAAGGCGATCTTGTGCTCTTCGCGGATGATGTCCATGCACAACTCGACGCACTCGTCGCAGATGAACACGGTCGGTCCGGCGATGAGCTTGCGCACTTCGTGCTGGCTCTTTCCGCAGAAAGAGCAATACAGCGTGCTCTTGGCGTCCCCGCCCGCGGCTTTCGTCATAGCTCGTCTCACCACTCCGACGCCCCACTGGGCGTCCGCTTCCCGACCAGGGCGCGACACGCCCCATCCCGACTCATGCACATTATGGGCCGCCAGGGTCTAAGAAATCGACAATCCCCGATCCTGAGCCCCCGAACAACCCTTTGCCGACCGTCTCGCAAAGGCGTGAACGCCCCGCTTACCGCTCGCCAGACCGGACCGGCCTGTCCTAGATGGGGACAATGACCGCCCAGCGCCACGACCCGCGTCCTATCGTCGCCTTCGACTTTGACGGGACCCTCACCGTCGCCGACAGCTTCACGAACTTCCTGAAGGACCGGCTGGGCGTCGTCTGGCCGCTGCGCTGGAGCAGGCTCGCCCCTGACGCCTTCGCCTATGCTTTCCACCGCGACCGAGGCCGCATCAAGGCGGCGGCGGTGAACGCCTTTCTGCGCGGCATGGAGCGGCGGAGGCTGGAAGAGGCCGCGGAGGCCTTCTGCGACAAGGTCTGGGATCGCTTCATGCGCCCCGACGCCCTGGCCTGCTGGAACGACTGGAGGTCGAAGGGGGCCCGGCTGATCATCGTCACCGCCTCACCCGACCTGACGGTCGGCCCCTTCGCCCGCCGCCTGGGCGCGGACGACCTGCTTGGCACCCAACTGGCGTTCGACGCCCGCGACCGCGTCACGGGCGCCTTCGCCTGCGACAACTGTCGAGGCCCGGAGAAGGTGCGCCGCCTGGAGGCCCTCTTGGGACCCGATTTCGACCTCGAGGCCGCCTATGGCGACACCTCGGGCGATACCGAGATGCTCGAGCGGGCCAGGACGCCAGGGTACCGGCTGTTCACCGCCCGCCCATAGCGGGCCGTTCTATTCCGGTTTCTTCTCGCCCTCGCTGGGCGCGCCCGGCGAATCCGGCTGGCGATAGGTCTGAACCTCATCGACCAGGCCCCAGGCCTTGGCCTCGTGGGCGTCCATGAAATGGTCGCGGTCCAGGGTCTTCTCGACCACTTCAATCGGCTGGCCGGTATGCTGGGCATACAGCTCGTTCAGCCGGCGCTTGGTCTTGATGATGTCTTCGGCGTGGCGCTCGATGTCCGAGGCCTGGCCGCGGAAGCCGCCCGAGGGCTGGTGCACCATGATGCGCGCGTTCGGCAGCGCGATGCGCTGACCCTTGGCGCCGGCCATCAGCAGGAACGAGCCCATCGAGGCCGCCATACCCATGCACACCGTGGCCACCGGGCTCTTGATGTACTGCATGGTGTCGTAGATCGCGAGGCCCGCCGTCACCACCCCGCCCGGCGAGTTGATGTACATGGCGATGTCCTTCTTGGGGTTTTCGGACTCCAGGAACAGCAGCTGCGAGCAGATCAGGGCCGCCATGTTGTCCTCGATCGGACCGGTGACGAAGATGATCCGCTCCTTGAGCAGGCGCGAGAAGATGTCGTAGGCGCGCTCGCCCCGGCTGGTCTGCTCGACCACCATGGGCACCAGATTCATGGACGTGTGAAAGATATCGGACATCGGGCTTCCTGCTCGCGGGCGTAGGTCGAACGGCGCGCTTCAAGAATCGCGCCGCTGGAATGGCTCAGCCCCGGATATCGCGTCCCCACGCCCGGCTTGCAAGGCGAAGCGGGTTAACGCCTCAGTTCCGGGGACGCAGGGGGCCCTCGTCGCCACCCAGCCGGTCGCGCATGCGGCGGCGCACGTCGTTCATCTGCTGGTTGACGCGGAAGACCCCCCGCCGCGCTTCGTAAACCGACTGCAAGTATGCCCTGTCCCAGTCCGTCAGCCCTGTTGGCGGCACGCCTTGATAGTTGGAATTGAACAGATTCAGGATGGTGTCCATCTGACTCGTGTCAGAGGCCGGATCGATCTGCACGAGCGACACCATGGCCAGGTAATCGGCCAGGTCGCCGAAGCGGACCGAGCCGATCTGGGCCGCGTCCACGACGATGACCGACTTCAGGATGTCCTCGCGCGAACAACCCGCCACGTGCGATCCGCACGACCCTCCCCGCACGGCGGGGAAGTCGACCCCGGCGACCATGACCGGCGCTGATCCATCGTCCGCAGCCGCCCACTGGGTGACGATCCACCATCGGACAGGCCGGCTGCTGTTCACCCATTGACGCAGCTGGCGCGGAGAGCCGGTGTTGACGCCTGCGCCCATCGCATCGGGCGGGATCATCATGGACGTCCGCCGCTCATTGGAAATCTGGTGCGCCATCTGATCGCCATCGCCGGCCAGCACGATGGTCAGGTTGGGCTCACACCCCGGCCCTCCCGGCTCCAGGCCAAGCTCCAGCGCCACCTGAGCGATGCGATCCAGCAGCACCTGCGCGTGCGCTGGGTCCATATTGAAGACCTCGCCGCAGAGCTCCCGGTCCCAGCGGACCATGCGACCGCCCGGTCGAATGCCGGGTATGGCCTCCAGATACTCGTCTATGGCCTCGCGAATCCGGCTGCCCTCGACGACCACCTCGTCGACCGGGGTAGCCTGGTCGGTGGGCGCAGCAGCGGGCTGCGCCTGCAGAGCGGCAGCGAGCATCAAGGCGATCAGGGACATGACGGGCTCCTCCCGTCAGGGACGGTCAAGCATCCGCCCTTGCCTGGTCAACACGTCTGACGGCGGACGGACACACGCTGTTGGCGAGTACGCCAATCGCCGCCGAACAGGCGCTCTGGCGCGGCGAACGGCAGAGCCGCCGCCCCCGGTCGCCGCAAGGGATCGCGGGGAGGCTTACGCCTCCTCGTCGTCCTTCAGCAGCTCGTCCTTGCTGACCGCCTCGTCGTCGATCTTGGCCATGCCGAAGACCAGGTCGCAGACCTTTTCCTCGTAGATCGGCGCGCGCAGTTGCGCGGCGGCGTTGGGGTTCTGGCGGTAGAAGTCCAGCACCTGACGCTCCTGGCCCGGATAGTTGCGGGCCTCGGCCATCACCGCGTTGGACAGCTCCTGGTCGGTGACGCCCACGTTGTTCTCACGGCCGATCTCGGCCAGCACCAGGCCCAGGCGCACGCGGCGCTCGGCGATCTTGCGGTACTCGTCCCTCAGCTTCTTATCGGACTTCTTGGCGTCCTCGGGCGGCAGACGCCCAGCGGCCTTGTCGGCCTCCACCTGCTGCCAGATGGCGCCGAACTCGGCCTCGACCATTTTGGGCGGCAGCGGGAAGTCGTGCTTCTCATCCAGCACGTCCAGCAGCGCGCGCTTCAGCTTGAAGCGGCTCATGTTGGCGAAGCGCTGCTCCAGGCTGGAGCGCACCAGTTCCTTCAGCTTGTCCAGGCTCTCCAGCCCGACCTGCTTGGCGAACTCGTCGTTGAGCTCGGCGGCCTTGGGCGCCTTAACCGCCTTCACCTTGACCTCGAAGGTCGCGGGCTTGCCCGCCAGATGCGCGGCGCCATAGTCCTCGGGAAAGGTCACCTCGACCAGCTTCTCGTCGCCGACCTTGGCGCCCTTGAGCTGCTCTTCGAAGCCGGGGATGAACCGGCCCGAGCCGATCACCAGCGCCGCGTCCTCTGCCGATCCACCCTCAAAGGGCTCGCCGTCCAACTTGCCGACGAAATCGATGATCAACTGGTCGCCATCGGCGGCCTTGGGGGCCTTGCCGCCCTTGTCCTCGAACACCTGCTGCTGGGCGGCGATGCCCGTCAGCTCCTCCTCCACGTCGGCGTCGGTGGGGGCGTAGGTCGGCCGCTTCAGCTTTAGCGACTTGGGATCGACCGTCTTGAACTCCGGCATGACCTCCAGAGCCATGTCGTAGGACAGGTCGGCCTTGCCGGCCACGACCTGTTCCATGTCGACGGTCGGGGTGATCTCGGCCGGAGCGGCCGGGCGCACCTTGGCCTCGTCCAGAGCCTTCTGGCTGGTCTCGTTGACCGCTTCGTTGATGATCTCGCCCATCAGGTCGCGGCCGTACATCTTGCGCACGTGCGCCGCCGGCACCTTCCCGGGGCGGAAACCCTTGAGGCGCAGGTTCGGCTGAATCTCGGAAATCTTGGCGTCCAGCTTGCTGGTCAGATCGGCAGACGGGACCGTGACCGACAGAACGCGGCTCAGGCCTTCGTTGGACTTTTCGACGACTTGCATGGACATGACGATCTCGGGTGCGGGAAAGCCGCTGGCGGCCGCCGCAAGGCTGGGGTGTTAAAACGGCGAAGGCCGCCCGGCGAGGGCGGCTTTCGGGAAGAGGCCCTTATGTCGATTGAGCCCCCTCAGGTCAACGGAGGGCTTGGTGCGGATGAGAGGACTCGAACCTCCACGCCTCTCGGCGCTGGAACCTAAATCCAGTGCGTCTACCAGTTCCGCCACATCCGCATCGCGTTGCGTCTAGGCTACGGCGGCGCGATCCGCAATCAGGCTTTCGCCGCTCCGAACCGACGCTCGTAGCGGCCCAGGGCCGCCGGATGCAGGCGCACGGTCAAGTCGACGGCGCCGTCGTCGCGATCTCGGCGATCCACCACCCTGCCGTGTTGGTACAACCAGGCCAGGGCCTCGCCCTCGGCGGGGTCCAGGCTAAGGCGCACCTCGGGCTCGTCATCGATGCGCTGGGCGATCGCGGCCTTCAGCGCCTCAAGCCCCTGGCCGGTCACCGCCGAGACCACCACTGCGGGAACTTGCCCGGGCTCGGACCGCAGCTTGGCCCGCGCATCCAGCACGCCCCGCTCATCCTCGGGGATCAGGTCAGCCTTGTTCCATACCTCAAGCAGGTTCAGTCCGCCGTCGGCCGCGGGGGCCACCCGCTCAAGCACCGCCTCCACGTCCCTGGCCTGAATGTCCGTCTCGGGACTGGCGATGTCGCGCACGTGCAGCACCAGGTCCGCCTCGGTCACCTCCTCCAGCGTGGCGCGAAAGGCGGCGACCAGCTCGTGCGGCAGATCGCTGATGAACCCCACCGTATCCGAGATGATGGCCGGCCGTCCGTTCGGCAGATCGATCTGGCGCTGGGTCGTATCCAGCGTCGCGAACAGCAGGTCCTTGGCCAGCACCTCCGCTCCGGTCAGCCGATTGAACAGGGTCGACTTGCCGGCGTTGGTATAGCCGACAAGGGCCACCGTCGGGTGCGGCGCTCGTTTGCGGGCGTCGCGGTGCAGGCCGCGCGTGCGGCGCACCTCTTCCAGCTCGGCCTTCAGCCGCGTCATGCGATCGGCGATCAGGCGCCGGTCCAGCTCGATCTGGGTTTCCCCGGGGCCGCCCGTCTTACCCAGGCCGCCGCGTTGACGTTCCAGGTGGGTCCAGGTGCGCACCAGACGCGAGCGCTCGTAGTCCAGCCGCGCCAGCTCCACCTGCAGCTTGCCCTCGGCCGTGCGGGCTCGACGCGCGAAGATCTCCAGGATCAGACCCGAGCGGTCGATGACTTTGCGTTCCAGCGCCCGCTCCAGATTGCGCTGCTGGCCCGGCGACAGGGCGTCATCGACGACGACCACCTCGGCGTTCACCGACTCGGCGACGGCCTTCAGCTCCTGCACCTTGCCGCCCCCGAACAGGGTGGCGGGCGTGACCTTCCTCAGGCGCACGACCTCGGCGGCGCGAACCTCCAGGTCCAGCGCCTCGGCCAGGCCCACGGCCTCGGTCAGCCGCGCGTCCGGGTCACGGCCCGCGCGGCCTGTATCGGGATGGACGACCAGGGCCCCCTGCACTTCAGGGGTGTGGTCGATCAGCTTGGTGTTCAATCCTTGGCGTCCTCGCCGTCCCCATCCGGATCCCACAGCTGCACGGGCTGGGCGGGCATGATGGTGGAGATGGCGTGCTTGTAGACCAGCTGGCTTTGCCCATCGCGGCGCAGCAGCAGGCAGAAATTGTCGAACCAGGTGACGATGCCCTGCAGCTTGACCCCGTTGATCAGGAAGATGGTCAGGGGCGTCTTCGACTTGCGGACGGTGTTCAGGAACGCGTCCTGGAGGTTCTGTTTCTTGTCCTGGGACATTGCTCCTGTCCTTCTTGTTGTGTGCATCCAAGGTAGGGGCGCGGCGCCCTTGGCGCAACAGCGTCACACGGCCTCGGCGCGGGCCCGATCCAGGTAGAGGCGCCTCAACCGGCTAGCCACCGGGCCCGGCTTGCCGTCGCCGACCACGGCGCCGTCAACCGACACGACCGGCATGACAAAGGCCGAGGCCGCGGTGATGAAGGCTTCGCGCGCCTGCTTCGCCTCATCGACGGAAAAGGCCTTCTCCTCGAAGGTCAGCCCCTCCTCCGCCGCCAGTTTCGTCACCGCCGCGCGCGTGATCCCGCGCAGGATGTTGGACTGGACGTCGCGCGTACGCAGCCGGCCTTCGGCGTCGACAATCCAGGCGTTGGTCGAGGTCCCCTCGGTCACCAGACCCAGCTCGTCGACCATCCACGCCTCGTAGGCGCCGGCCTCGCGCGCCGCCTGTTTGCCCAGCACATTCGGCAGCAAGCCGACCGACTTGATGTCGCATCGGCCCCAGCGCTGGTCAGGCAGGGTGATGACGCCGACCCCTTTTTCCGCCTGCGTCTCCTGGGCGGCGCGGTTGACGCTGCGCGCCGTTACCACGACGCCGGGCCTCACCTCCGGGCTGGGAAAGGCGTGATCGCGCCGGGCCACGCCGCGCGTCACCTGGAGATAAACGAGCCCCTCGCGCACCCGATTGCGGCGCACGGTCTCGCGCAGCACAAATCCGAGCGCGTCGCGGCTCATGGGCCGAGCGATGCGCAACTCATCGAGGGAGCGCTCGAGCCGGGCCATGTGGCCGTCATAGTCAGCCAGCCGGCCGTCCATCACGGCCCAGACCTCATAGACCCCGTCAGCGAACTGAAAGCCTCGTTCCTCCACATGCACGCCGGCGTCGCCGTGCGGCAGGTAGGCGCCGTTCACATAGGCCCAGCGCGACATCAGGCGTCAGCCTCCGCCTCGTCGCCTTCCAGCTCGTCTGCCTCGCCGCCGCGGCTGGGCGCCACGCCAAGCGTCTTGAGCTTGCGGTGCAGGGCCGACCGCTCCATGCCGATGAAGGCGGCCGTCCGGCTGATATTGCCGCCGAAGCGCATGATCTGGGCCGTAAGATATTCGCGCTCGAACACCTCGCGCGCCTCGCGCAGCGGCAAGGCGATGGTCCGTTCCGCACCGACCCCGCCCCCGTCGTTCTTGGCCACTTCCTGCGGCAGCATCTCGGCGGTGATGGCCTCGCCCGGGTCGCCGGCCGCCAGGATCAGCAGCCGCTCGATGTTGTTGCGCAGCTGGCGCACATTGCCCGGCCATTCATGCAGCTGCAGCGTGGCGATCGCGGAGTCGGCCAGCGTGCGGCGGGCCAGGCCCTGGGCGCTGGAGATGGCGTCCAGGAAGTATTCCACCAGCTCCGGAATGTCGTCGCGCCGCTCCGACAAACCCGGCACGCGCAGCGGCACCACGTTCAGCCGGTGAAACAGGTCCTCGCGGAAGCGGCCGTCCGCGATCTCCTGAGGCAGATCGCGCGAGGTCGACGAAATCACGCGGACGTCCACCTGCACGTCTTCAGCGCCGCCTACGCGCTTGAAGCGCTGTTCGACGAGCACCCGCAGGATGCGGCTTTGGCTCTCGCGGGGCATGTCCGCCACTTCGTCGAGGTAAAGTGTGCCCCCGTGGGCCTGCTCGAAAACGCCGATCTTGCGGGGGCGCCCGCCCTCGCCTTCTTCGCCGAACAGCTCCACGTCCAGGCGCTCCGGCGTCATGCCTGCCGCGCTCAGGGCCACGAATTCGCAGCGCGAGCGTGGGCTGGCGGCGTGGATCAGCCGCGCGGCCAATTCCTTGCCTGACCCCGGCGGCCCGGAAATCAGGATGCGACTGTTGGCCGAGGCCACCTTGCCGATGGTTGAGCGCAGGGCTTGGGCGGCCGCCGAGGTGCCGATCAGCCGGTCCGGCACCGAAGCGCGACCGCGGAGCATCCGGTTCTCGCGCTTGAGGCTGGCCTGCTCAAGCGCGCGGTCAACGATCACCAGCAAGCGGTCGGACTTGAATGGCTTTTCCAGGAAGTCATAGGCCCCCCTCTTCAGGGCCGAAACCGCCGTCTCGATATTGCCGTGGCCGGAGATCATGATCACCGGCAGGTCCGCATCCAGCTCCTTGACCAGGTCCAGCAGCTCCAGCCCGTCCATGCCGCCGCCCTGCATCCAGATGTCGAGCACCAGCAGGGCCGGCTTGCGCGCCCGGATGGCGGCCAGCGCCTCCTCCGAGCTGGAAGCCACGCGCACGCGATAGCCCTCGTCCTCCAGGATGCCGGAGACGAGCTCGCGGATGTCGGCCTCGTCATCGACGACGAGGATATCTGCGCCAAATCCGTTACGTGCGGTCATGCCTTGCCTCCGGCCCCCTCGGCTGGGACTGCGGTTCTGGGGAAGATCAGTGCGACCCGGGCGCCCGACAGGGTCTGGGCGTCGCCCAGCGTCAGTTCGCCGCCGTGGTCCTCACAGATGCGTTTAACGATGGCCAGACCCAGGCCTGTGCCGCGCTCCCGCGTGGTCACATAGGGCTCGGTCAGGCGCTCGCGGTCCTTGGCCGGCAGACCCGGCCCGTCATCCTCGATGACAAAGGTCAGCTGGCGGTCGTCAGCGATCAGTTCGGCGCGCAGCCGCCCGCCCTCCCCGCCCGGTTTCCCGGCCAGGGCCTCGCCGGCGTTCTTCAGCACGTTGGTCAGGGCCTGGGCCACCATGCGGCCGTCGGCGACGAATGCGCCGTCGTCGGGCAGGTCCGCCAGATCCACCGGATAGTCCGGCGCGGCGACACGCTGGGCGAACACCGCCTGACGCAGCAGTTCGGCGCCGTCCTCGCGGGCGAACTTGGGCGTCGGCATGCGGGCGAAGGACGAGAACTCGTCCACCATCCGACCGATGTCGCCCACCTGGCGGATGATGGTCTCGGTGCAGCGGTCGAAGGTCTCGACATCCTCGGCCAGCCGCTCACGGTACTTGCGGCGCAGGCGCTCGGCCGACAGCTGAATGGGCGTCAGCGGGTTCTTGATCTCGTGGGCGATACGGCGGGCCACGTCGCGCCAGGCGGCGTTGCGCTGGGCGGAAACCAGCCTCGTGATGTCGTCAAAGGTCAGCACCCGCTCGCCGCCCGCCTCGCCCGAGATGCGCACGCGCAGGCGGCGGGTCTCCGCGCCGCGGCCCAGATCAATCTCGGTTTCGGCGCCCGAGGGGCTGGCCAGCACCTCGACCATCTCCGGCGCCAGACGCCGCAGCGACTGGCCCAGCGCCTTGTCATGCAGACCCAGCAGCGCCTTGGCCTGGCCGTTCAGCGCCGAGACGCGATCCGACTCATCAAGGCCGATAACCCCCGCGCTGACCCCCGACAGCACCGTCTCGATGAACTGGGATCGGGTCTGGGCTTCGTCGGACGCCCGCCGGAGCGCCTCCTGTTGGACCTCAAGATCGGAAGTCATGCGATTGAACGCGTTGGATAAGACCGCGATCTCCGCAGGGTCCTGACTGGCGTCGACCCGCACCTTGAGGTCGCCCGAAGCGACGCGTCCCGCCGCGACCACCAGCCGCCCGACCGGCCCGGTGATGGCGTTGGCCGCCCCCATGCCCAGCCAGACCGCGCCCACCAGCACCAGAAGCGCCGTCTCGGCGTAGGAAAGGCCAAAAGCCACCTGCAGCCGCTCCCTCGCCTCCTCGGCGGCGCGGTAGGACACTACGGAGGCCTCGGCCGTTCTCAGCCGCTGCATCATGCCCTCGCGCATGGGCCTGACGATCTGCAGCAGCAGATCGGGCCCATAGTCCGGCAGGGCGATAAGACCGCGCACCGCGTCGGGCCCCTCCGTCACGCGAATGGGCAACTCGCCGTTCAGGGCCGCCTGGGCGCTCTCGGGCGGCGCGGCCAGATAGGGCGGCGCATCGGTCTGCTCTCCGCGCGCCAGCACGCGCCCGCGCGAGTCGACCACGTAGAGCGCCGCGAACCCGCGCGCCGTCGCCAGGTCCTCCAGCGCTCGACTGAAGGTGATTCGGTCGTCCCAGAACTGGCGCACGGTGGCCAGGTCCTGGGTCAGCGGCACCGCTTCGCCGTAGACGTACTGGTACTCCTGATTGACGTAGGTCTGGGCGATCTCGGCGCCGTTCTCCACGGCGCTGCGGACATTCTGGCTGAACCAGCCCTCCACGCCGCGATTAACCAGCACCCCGAACACCACAGCCACAAGCACGGTCGGCGTCAGGGCCACCAGCGAGAACAGGGTCACGAAGCGCAGGTGCAGCCGCGCCGCTGGGTCCGCGGCCTGCGAGCGCACCAGGCTGAGGACGCGCGCGCCCATCACCGCCGCCAGCGCGCCGATCAGGATCAGGTTGACCAGCAGCACGCCCAGCACGACGCGGCTTGAGGCGCTGATTTCGCCGGAGCCTTCCTCGGCCCCCGGGGCCGTCGCCACCAGCCAGATGCCCGCCGCCGTCACCACGGCCGCCAGGATGTAGGCGGTGGCGAAGACGACCCGCCGCGTCTCGGGCCGCGCGAAGGCGCGTCCGCCCCAGGCGCTCGGCCCGGCAGGCGCCTCGGCCGACTTCAAGGGCGCGGAGGACGGCATGCGTCTCCTATGCCAAGGGTGTGCCCAAAACTCAACAGTATGTGTGGCCGAACTGCGTCAGTTGGGCAGCTCACCCGCTCGCCACCAGCGATCCAGCCCGCTTTCCAGCTGGGCCGGGTCTGGCGTTCGGCAGAGCACGCGCCGCGCCTCGCGCCGCTGGGCGGCGTCCGCCTGGCCGACGGGCGCGTGCTCCACGTACCAGCCCACATGCTTCTTGAAGAGACGGTGGCCGAGTCCGTCGCCGTAAAAGGCCAGGGCGTCCCGATAGTGTTCCAGCACAATGGCGAGCAGGGCGTCCACATCCTGCGGGACGCCGTCGCGCTCGCCTTCCAGCTCGGTGGGCGCCCAGGGGCGTCCGCAGCCGCCGCGACCCAGCATGACGCCCTGTGCGCCCGAGGCCGCCAAGGCCGCCTGCGCGTCCGGCGCCGACAGGATGTCGCCGTTGACGATCACGGGAATGGACACGGCCCCGACCACCTCGGCCACGGCGCTCCAGTCCGCCTGGCCGGTGTAAAATTGCTGGCGGGTGCGGCCGTGGATGGTCACCGCCTTGACGCCCAGCGCCTCGGCCGTGGCGGCCAGCTGCGGCGCGTTTCTCGAAGCGTCGTCCCAGCCCAGCCGCATCTTGACCGTCACGGGTCGCGCGGTCGCCTCGACGACAGCCCCGACCAGGCGCGAGAACAGCTCTGGATCGCGCATGACCGCCGAACCGGACAGGCAGCCGGTCACCTCCTTGGCGGGGCAGCCGAAGTTCAGGTCGATGATGTCCGCGCCCGCGGCCTCAGCCATGCGGGCGCCCGCCGCCATCATCTGCGGGTCACGGCCCACCAGCTGGATCACCGTCAGGGGCAGGCCGTCGCCCACGGCGGCGCGGCGCACCACGTCCGGCCGGCCCGCGGCCAGGGGCGCCGCGGCCACCATCTCGGTCGCCACATAGGGCGCGCCCAGCCGGCTGGCGGCGCGCCGGAACGGCAGGTCCGTGACGCCCGTCATGGGCGCCAGCCAGACCCGGCCGGGCACGGTCACATCGCCGATCTGGAGGGGTTGCCGGTTCACGCGCGCCTTGTCCCCGAAAGCGGCGGATGCGTCCACCCTCGCCAGTCGCGCGGGGGGTGGCTATGAAGCCGCATGACCTTTGACGCCATCATCGTCGCGGGCGGAGGCGGCAGCCGCGCGGGCGAGCCCAAGCAGTGGCGGTTGCTTAACGGCCGCCCGGTCGCCTGGTGGAGCGTCCGCGCCTGCCTCGACGCCGACGCGCGAACGGCCGTGCTGGTGGCGCCCGAGCCCGAGATTGAGCGCGCCGAAGCCATCGTCGCCGGACTGACCCATGTGCGCGTCGTCGCGGGCGGCGCCACGCGGGCCGCATCCGTCCGCAACGGCCTCGCCGCCTTGCCCCCGGGCGCCGGTGCAGTGGTGATCCACGACGCCGCACGTCCCCTTCTCCAGCCCCGCCACCTGCGCGCAGCGCTGGACGGCCTGGACGAGGCGGACGGCGCCATTCTGGCCCTGCCGGTCACCGACACCTTGAAGCGCGGAGAGCGTCACATCGAGGCCACCGCCCCCCGTGACGGCCTGTGGCGCGCCCAGACCCCCCAGGCCTTTCGTCGCGAGGCGCTGGAGCGCGCCGAGGCCGCCTGGCCGGGTCCCGACGCCCCGACGGACGAGGCCGCCCTGCTGGAGACCGCGGGGATGAAGGTCGCCCTGGTCCCGGGGGACCCGCGTCTGCACAAGATCACCTATCCGGAGGACTTCGCCATGATCGAGGCTCTGGCGAGCGTCAGCCGCCGCACGGCCGTGGGCCAAGGGTATGACGTGCACCGGCTGGTCGAAGGCGACGGGGTCTGGCTGTGCGGCGTGCGCATCGCCCACAACCGCGCTCTGCTGGGCCACTCCGACGCGGACGCAGGCCTGCATGCTCTGACGGACGCCCTGCTAGGCGCCTTGGGCGAGGGCGACATCGGCGATCACTTCCCGCCCAGCGATCCCCAGTGGAAGGGCGCGGCTTCGGACATCTTCTTGCACCACGCCGTCGGCCTGATGAAGGCCCGCGGCGGCCGGCTCGACAGCGCCGATGTGACCCTCATCTGTGAGCAGCCCAAGATCAAACCTCACCGCCAGGCCATGCGTGAACGCCTGGCTCAGCTTCTGGAAACCGATCTCGCCCACGTGTCGGTCAAGGCCACGACGACCGAGGGGCTGGGCTTCACCGGCCGCGAGGAGGGCGTCGCCGCCCAGGCTGTCGTCAGCGTTAGCCTGCCTGGCTAGGCGCGCTTGGCTGGGGCAGGAGCATGGCCGGGACCGACGATCACACGATCATTCTGAGGTTACAGAACGCTTGGATCGCCGCCGAGACAGCCGATCGAGTGGATGATCTGTGCGCCCTGATGACGCCAGACATCATCTTTCAGCCGCCCGTCGGAACTCCGGTCGTGGGTCGTGCCAGGGTGCGGGATTATCTCGCCGCAGACTCCCCACCCATCCATCGCATCATTCTCTCGGAGGTCGCCGTGGAGCTCTCTGGCGCCCTGGCCGTTAAGAGAGCCGCTTTCCGTACGGAGTTCGCTTCGGGCGCGGTCGTTGCGGGCCGGCATCTATGGGTTTTGCGGGCGCCGTGGCGCGTGGCGTTCGTAACCTGGAGCTTCGATTCCCAGCCCTGACGCGCTGCGCGCCTCCTACTCCACCCCCAACAGCGCCAGCGCCGTCTCCACCAGGTCCGGCCCCTGCAGGTTGCCGACCAGCCCGATTGACCGTCCTCGGTCCAGGTCGATGGCCACCACGGCCGTGCCGCCCAGGCCATTGCCCGAGTGCAGGGCGATCGTGCGCCCCTCCCCGTCCTTCAGCACCGTCCAGCCCATAGCATAGGCGCCGCCGCTGGCCGGATCCAGCTCCAGCGCCTTGTGCAGCTGCTCGCGCGGCAGAAGCATGCCGTCCAGCGCCGCATGGCCGAAACGGGCCAGGTCGCCGGCCGAGCCGACCAGCGCCCCTGCTCCGGACTTGCAGCTGTTGTCGATGGCGCGCGCTGGAACGGGGCCGTGGGCCGACATCTCGAACCCGTTGGGCGGCCGCCTCAGTCCCGGTTCCCACAGGCGGGCGATCATCCCGGCGGGTCTGAGCACCTCCTCAGCCAGCAGGTCGGCGAACGGCGTCCCCGTCGCCTGGCTCAAGGCCTGGGAGGCCAGTACATAGCTGTAGCTGGAATAGACAAAGGCCCCTTCAGGCCCGGGCGGATCATTGACGAACAGGTCCAGCGCCTCGGAAGGCGCGGCGCAGCGGCGCGTGCTGACGGCCAGCCACTCGTCCGGGCGATAGTGGCGCACCCCGGCGCTATTGGTCAGCAGGCGCCGCAACGGCCGGCGCGCCAGCTCCCCGCCGATCTGGACATAGTCGCCGACCGGCCGATCCAGATCGACGCGGCCCTGCAGGGCCAGCCGCGCCGCCAGAATTCCGGTGACCGGCTTGGTGGTGCTGTAAAGGGCGATCGGCGTCTCGGGCGTGAACGGAAGATCGCCGAAGCCATAACCCCAGGCGCCTGAGCGGACGGCGCCGTCCTGATCGATCCGCATCCAGGCGCCGCCGGGATAGGCGGCGGCCACCCTTTCGAGGATCGCTTGCGCCGTCAGCGGGGCTTCGGAGCGCGCGCGGGCTTGTGCGCCGGGCAACCAGGCGGCGACCAGCGCCATCAGGGCAGGCAGAATGCGGCGTCGGCGCGGGCTCATATGGCTGGTGTAACGGCCCGGTTCGGCAAAGAAAACGGCCCCGGAGTCGCCTCCGGGGCCGCATCTTCGTCAAGCGTCGATCGACGCCGCCAGATTTACTTGATCTGGACGGTGGCGCCGGCTTCCTCGAGCTTCTTCTTCAGCTCTTCGGCGGCTTGCTTAGACACGTTCTCGACGACGTTCTGCGGAGCGCCTTCGACCAGGTCCTTGGCCTCCTTCAGGCCCAGGTCCGGACGAGCGCCGCGGACTTCCTTGATCACGTTGATCTTCTTGTCGCCGCCGGCGGTCAGCACGACGGTGAACTCGGTCTGCTCTTCAGCGGCCTCAGCCGGAGCGCCACCGGCGCCGCCGGCCATCGGCATGGCGGCCATGGCGACAGGAGCGGCGGCGGAAACGCCCCACTTCTCTTCGAGGATCTTGGACAGTTCGGCGGCTTCGAGGACGGTCAGCGAGGACAGGTCTTCGGCGATCTTTTGCAGGTCGGCCATTTTCAGGTTCCTTTGGACAGGTTGGGTTTCAGTTCAGGCGGAGAGGAGGATCAGGCGGCGTCTTTGGTCGCGTAGGCGTTGAAGACGCGAGCCAGTTGGCCGGCCGGAGCCTGCAGCACGCCGGCGACCTTGGTGGCCGGGGCGTTCAGCAGACCGATCAGCTGGGCGCGGATCTGGTCCAGCGACGGAAGCTTCGACAGAGCCTCCACCGACTTGGCGTCCAGAACCTTCTCGCCCATGAAGCCGCCCTGGACGACGAACTTGTCGTTGCCCTTGGCGTATTCGGCCGTGACCTTGGCGGCGGACACGGCGTCGGGGGCGTAGGCGATGCCCACCGGACCCTTGAACAGGTCGTGGTAGGGGCTGCCGTCAGCCGCCTCGAGCGCCTTCAGGGCCAGGCGGTTCTTGACCACCTTGAAGGCCCCGCCCTGCTGACGCAGGCGGCCACGAAGGTCTTCCATCTCCGCAACGGTCAGACCCGAGTAGTGGGTCACGACCACGGCGCCGGCGTCGGCGAAAACGCCCTTCAGCGTCTCGATCGACTCGGCCTTTTGTGCGCGGTCCATTGCGGTCTCCGTTAGAGATCGCCGCCCGGAGGAGCCCGAACGGCGTAGGCGCACCCTTCCCTCGCCTGTAAGGGCGAAAGCCGGGCGTTTACTGCTGTCCGAAGGAAGCCCGCCTCGCACTGACCGGAGCCAGCACGGAATAACGGTTCATCCCCGTCTCCCCACGGCGCGGAAGGGCTCTTCCGCTGTTACGGCATGGGCGGCCCCCATGCCCCGAAGTTCTCGGACAGGTCCGCTCCGGCCGGGGCCGGTGCGGGAAGGCGCGCTCTATACACCGCCCTGCCGGAAAATCAATGCGCCACGCCCGATAGACGCAGCGCCGTCATGGCCGCCGCGCCCGCCAGCAGCACCGCCGGCACGGCCCAGCCGCTTCGCCAGACGTGCAGCGCCACAAGTCCGCCCAGCGCGATGGCTGCTGCGGGCCAGCCGCCCTCACCGGCAAGCAGCCTCCAGCCCAGCTGCAAGGTGGTGGCGGCGATCAGGCCCACCACCCCCGCGGTCACGCCCTCCAGCAGCGCCGACAGTCCCGGCGTCTCGATCACGGCCTCCAGCCGGTCGTAAAAGATCAGGGAAAACGCGAAGGCTGGCAGGAAGACCCCGGCCGTGATCAGCAGAGCGCCCGGCAATCCACCTGCCGCGTAGCCCACGAAGGTGCAGAAGATGATCAGCGGCGCAGGCAGCACGCCTGACAGGGCCAGGCCGTCCAGGAACTGCCCTTCGCTGATCCAGCTGCGCTCGACCGTGTCGGCGCGCACGAACGGGATGGCCGTATAGGCGCCCCCGAAGGTCAGCAGTCCGGCCTTCAGCCCCGCCAGGAACAGCAGCCAGGGTGAGGCGGGGCTCGAAACACCGCCTGCCGGCGGACCCGCCAGCCCGTCCGCCTGCCCCGCCGTCAGCAGGGCCAGCCCTGCGGCCAGCACGAGGACCGCCACGGCCCCCGTCCGTCGTCCCATGCGAATGAGCGCATAGGCGCCGCCGCATGCGCCGAGGACGATCCAGAAGGACACGCCCAACAGCGAGGCGACCAGCGCCAGCCCCGCGAGGGCCCACAGCCACGGATCGCTGAGAGCGTGACGCCCGATCCGCTCCACGGCCCGCACGATCAGGGCGATGACAGCCGCCTGCAGGCCCAGCGTCGCCGCCGCCAACCAGGGCTGATCAAAATCCAGCCGGAAATAGAGCCAGCTGACCGCCAGCATCAACACGAAGCCCGGCAGCATGAAGCCGAGCCCCGCCAACAGCCCGCCCCACTGGCCCCGGGCCCGCATCCCCAGATGCACGCACAGCTCGTGCGCCTCGGGCCCGGGCAGCGCCTGCATGACCGCCAGCAGGCGGTTGAAGCGCGCGGTGGACATCCACCCATCGCGCTCGACCAGCTCGCGCTTGAGCAGGGCGATCTGGGCCACGGGCCCGCCGAAGGCGCGCACGCCAAAGCCCAGGAAAAGCAGGAACAGGGCCCCCAGGCTCAAGGGTGGCGGAGCGGGTTCGAAAGTGCTGTCCGCCTCGCTCACACCACGTCTCCGCCACGGCTGCGGGCTCAGCATGCGTCAGGCGAGGCCCAAAGAAAACGGCGGCGAAGATCGCTCCTCGCCGCCGCCATAGTCGATAGGGATCGAAAGAAGGTGATCAGGCCTGCAGGCTGGCCGGATCGATCTTGAAGCCCGGGCCCATGGTCGAGGACAGGCTGATGCGCTTCACATAGGTGCCCTTGGCGCCCGAGGGCTTGGCCTTGTTCAGGGCGTCGACGAAGGCGCGAACGTTGGCTTCGATGTCGCCTTCCGTGAAGCTGGCCTTGCCGATGCCGCCGTGCACGATGCCGGCCTTCTCGACGCGGAACTCCACGGCGCCGCCCTTGGCGTCCTTGACCGCCTGGGCCACGTTCGGGGTCACGGTGCCGACCTTGGGGTTGGGCATCAGGCCGCGCGGGCCCAGCACCTTACCCAGACGGCCCACCAGGGCCATCATGTCGGGCGTCGCGATGACGCGGTCGAAGTCCATGAAGCCGCCGTTGATCTTCTCGTACAGATCCTCGGCGCCCACGTGCTCGGCGCCGGCCGCCTTGGCTTCATCGGCCTTGGCGTCCTTGGCGAAGACGGCGACGCGCACGTCGCGGCCCGTGCCCGACGGCAGGGTGACCACGCCGCGGACCTGCTGGTCGGCGTGGCGCGGATCGACGCCCAGATTGACGGCGATCTCGATCGACTCGTCGAACTTGGCCTTGGCGTTTTCCTTGACCAGCTTGACGGCCTCGGCGACCGGCAGCGGCGTCACGCGATCGCCGGTCCAGGCCTGAATGCGCTTGGGTTGCTTGGCCATTGATTAGCCCTCCACCACTTGGAGGCCCATGGCGCGGGCCGAGCCTTCGATGATCTTGGCCGCCGCGTCGATGTCGTTGGCGTTCAGATCCTTCATCTTCTTTTCGGCGATCTCGCGCAGCTGGGCGCGGGTGATCTTGCCGGCGGTTTCGCGGCCGGTCTTGGCGGCGCCCGACTTAATCTTGGCGGCCTCCTTCAGATACCAGGTCGCCGGCGGCGTCTTGGTGACGAAGGTGAAGCTCTTGTCCTGATAGACCGTGATCACGGTCGGAAGCGGGGTGCCCTTGGCTTCCTTTTCCGTGCGCGCGTTGAACTCCTTGCAGAAGCCCATGATGTTGACGCCGCGCTGACCCAGGGCCGGACCGATCGGCGGCGAGGGCGTGGCGGAGCCCGCGGGCACCTGCAGTTTGATGTAGCCGAGAATCTTCTTGGCCATTCCTGTCTCCTTCCAGACGACGGCAACCTAATGCCGCCTATGAAGCCGTGGTGCGGGCAGCCCCTCCCACGGGTTTGGCTCGCGCCCGAAAGCGCGAAGGCGCGGCCTGTATCACGGCTGCGGCCAATCTCAAAACGTAAGCGTGATCAGCTGGTCTTCTCGACCTGGCTGTATTCCAGCTCCACCGGCGTGGCGCGGCCGAAGATCGACACCGACACCCGCAGGCGCGCGCGCTCCTCGTCGACGCTCTCCACCTGGCCGTCGAAGCTGGCGAAGGGTCCGTCGATGACCTTGACCGTCTCGCCGATGTCGAAGCGGATGGTCGGACGCGGACGCTCCACGCCTTCTTCCGCCGTGCCGACGATGCGCTCGATCTCCTTTTCGGAGACCGGCATCGGCTTGGAGCCCGAACCCAGGAAGCCCGTGACCTTGGGCGTGTTCTTGATCAGGTGGAACGCCTCGTCGGTCAGCTCCATCTTCACCAGCACATAGCCGGGAAAGAACTTGCGCTCCGACGTGACCTTGCGGCCCCGGCGCATCTCGACCACGTCCTCGGTCGGCACCAGGATGTCGCTGAAGCAGCTGTCCAGACCCTGGGCCTTGGCCTGCTCCAGGATCGACTCCTTCACCTTCTTCTCGAAGTTCGAGTAGGCGTGGACGATGTACCACTTGTGGCGGGGGTTGGAGGCCGGCTTGGCCTCGGGGGCGACGTCGCTCACTTAAGCGCCTCCTATCGGCCGATTTGAATCAGTTGCGCCGCACCCAGGCCCAGCACCAGGTCGACGATCCAGAAGAACAGCGAGGCCAGCACCACCATGATCAGCACCATGACCGAGGTGATCCAGGTCTCCTTGCGGCTGGGCCAGGTGATCTTGCGCGTCTCGGCGCGCACCTGGTTCAGGAACTGAATGGGGCCGACCTTGGGCTTCTTCGGCGCGGCGGGCTCGGCCGTCACGGTCGGAGCCCCGCCCGCGGGCGCGGGACGGCGGGTAGCGGCGCGGTTTCCAGTCGGTGTCCGTGGCCTGGCCATGGGTGAGTGATCAGCCTTCGATGCGTTTCAGGGCCGCCTGATATGGAGAGCCGGCCCCGATTTTAAAATGGCAGGAGTGGAGGGACTCGAACCCCCGGCCCTCGGTTTTGGAGACCGATGCTCTACCAGCTGAGCTACACTCCTCCAGACAAAGAACAGCGCGCCGGAGGGGCAGACCCTGCGGCGCGCGCGGCCTTCGCCGGAACGGGGGCTTTACCAGTGGCCGATGGCGCGGGCAAGCGCCCGCTCGCCTCTTAATCCAGCAGATCCAGGTCGGGCTGCGGCGCGGGCGCGGCTTGGCGGAAGCGCAGCGAATCAATGCGCCGGTCCTCCATCTCCAGCACCTCCACCTCAAAGCGACCCACCTGCAGCACCTCGCCCTGATCCGGGATGCGGGACAGCTGGTGCAGGATCAGCCCCGCCACGGTGTGGAAGCCGTCGCTCTCGCCGAAGTCCTCGCCCAGGATTTCGCTCAGTTCGTCCAGATCGGTGCGCCCGTCGACCAGCCACGCGCCCTCCCCGTCCGGCACGATGTTGGGGCTGGGCTCGTCGTGCTCCTCGTTGAAGTCGCCGGCGATCATCTCCAGCAGGTCCGTGGCCGTGACCACGCCTTCAAAGGCGCCGTACTCATCGACGATGAAGGCCATGTGGACCTTTGATCCCTTCAGGATCTCAAGCGCCTTCAGCACCGAGGTGGTCTGGGGAATGAAGGCCGGCTCCTGGACGTGGCGCTCGACGTTGAACTCGCCGTTGTCCAACAGGGAATCCAACAGGTCCTTCTTGTGCACCACGCCCAGCGGATTATCGACGTCGCTCTCGCGGGCCACGACGATGCGCGAATAGGGACAGGTGCGTATCTCCTCGCGCAGCTGCGCCTCGCTGTCGTCCAGGGCGATCCAGAAGACCTCATGCCGGGGCGTCATGGCCACCCGTATGGGCCGGTCGCCGAGGGTCAGGATCTCCTCGATCATCTCCTGCTCCTCGGGCTCGATCAGACCGGCCGAGGTGCCCTCGGCGATCATGGTCTCGACCTCCTCCTGGGTGACGTCGGAGCCATCGCGGTCCTTGACGCCCATCAGTCTGAGGATGCCCGAGGTGGACAGGGTCAAGAGGCTGACAAAGGGCTTCAGCACCAGCGCCAGTCGCGAGATGGGCGAGGCCATCTTGGCGGCGATCGCCTCGGGGAAGATCAGCGCCAGCCGCTTGGGGACCAGCTCGCCGACGATCAGCGACACGTAGGTGATCAGGATGACCACAACGCCGGTCGCAAGGGCTTCAGACCACGAGGCGATCGCGGGCAGCGATCTTTCAAGGATCACGTTCAGCTGCCCGGCGATGGCCGCCTGGCCGTAGGCGCCGGCCAGAATACCGATCAGGGTGATCCCGACCTGGACGGCGGACAGGAAGTGGGTGGGGTTCTCCGCCAGGCGCAGCGCGGCGCGCGCGCCCTTGTCGCCACGTTCGGCGCGGCTCTGTAGCTTGGCCTTGCGGGAGGAGACGAGCGCCAGCTCGGTCATGGCGAAGAGGCCGTTCAGCACAATCAGCAGCAGAACGACCAGAATGGCGATGGCTAACATCGAGGTGGGGACGGACCCGCGACGCGATCCATACCGTTACGACCGCGCCGCCACCTTAAGGGGTGTTCGGCCCGCGCGCCATACGAGAAAGGGCCCTCGCGCGCCGCGAGAGCCCTTTCGGTCCACATCCGGGTGATCGATCAGCCCATCGGGCCTTTGGGCCGGCGAGTGATCTTGTCGGCCCAGGTCTGCGCCACCTGCCCCGCGGCGGGACGGCCGCCCAGGCCGAAGGCCAGGGCCGCGGCCACTGCGGCGGCGCCCAGCGTCAGGCCAAAGGCCAGGATGACGATGTCGTCGGCGATGCCCATGAAGCTCAGACCCATGGCCGTGGCCAGGGCGATGGTGGTCCAGCGCACCAGGGTTGAGGCGAAGCCGTCCGCTCCGGTCGTGCCCCGGTCGATCAGCCGGGACAGCACGTCGGCGATGATCACCCCGGCGGTGATGATGACGCCGCCCACGATGACACGGCCGGCCAGCGCCAGGATTTCCTCGAGGATCGTGGCCACGGTGGCGAAGTTCAACAGACGCGCCGCCTCGATGGCCGTGAAGACCACTATGGCCGCCATGGCGATCAGTCCGACCACGCGCGAGGGCGTCATCGGCCGCGGCCCCTCGGCGCCGCCCATGGCCGCCTTGGCCGCGGGCGTCACGTCCCCCGCATAGGGGGCGGTCGCCGGTGCCGGTTCCGCCGGCTGTCGCGACGCCAGATTGGCCAGGCCGGTGATGCTGCGGTCAAAGCCGGTGGCAGGCAGCACCCGCTCGATGACGTGGGCGACCCAGCGGCCGATGAACCAGCCGATGGCCAGCACGATGGCCGCCGCCAGCACGCGCGGGATGGCGTCGAAGACCGTCGACAGCACGGCCACCGCCGGCACCGTCAGCGACTCGATGCCCAGCTGCTCCAGCGCCGCGATAGTGATGGGGATCAGCACCAGCACAAACACCAGGGTGCCAAGAGCCGTGCTGACGCCGGTGGAGCCGGTGGCGCGCGACAGCCCGGCCTTGTCCAGCCAGCGGTCGGCGCTGGCGGCCTGCAGGGCCGCCTCGGTCACCCGGCGCGCCAGGGTGGCGATGACGAAGCCGATGAAGAAGATCAGGGCCGCGCCGAGGATATTGGGCAGGAAGCTGGCCACCTGGGTCAGCAATGCGTTCAGGGGCTCGACCACCTGGCCAAGGTTCAGCACGCCCAGCGCCGCCACGACGCCGAACAGCAGGATCAGCCAGAAGGCCACGTCGCCGATGCTGGCCCCGATGGAATGTTTCGGGTTCTCGCTGAGATTGGCCTTGGACGAGCCGGGAATGCGGTCGATGACCTTGGCCAGCGCCCATTTCACCGCCTTGCCGACGAACCAGGCCGCCACCAGGATCAGCAGCGCGCCCAGGCCTTTCGGCAGCCACTCCTCGAGCAGCCGCTCCCAACCGATGAATTCGTATTCCGTCCGATACATGTGGTCCCTGCCCTTGCGATCCAAGCGTCGCTTCAGGCGGTCAACCGCAAAGCCGGGCGGAGGTTCCGAAGACGGCGCCGCTTAGACCAGATCGATGGCCCAGACACCGATGATCTCGCCGGGATGGGCGGGCAGCTCCGTCTCGTCGATCAGGCTCCAGTCGTCTCGGCGGAACAGCGAGGCGGCCGAGGCCGTGGCCGCGTGCAGGCGCGAAATTCCCATGTGCTTCGCGGCGGCGCGCGATGCCCGCACCAGTTCAAGACCCAGCCCCCGCTCGCGCGCCTCGGGCCTCACCCACAGGCCGCCCAGCCACGGCCTCAGGTGCGCATGGGTGGGGATCGAGGTCTCGACCAGCGAAGCCGTCCCGATCAGCTGATCACCGTCCAGCGCCACCAGCGCCCTCGGCAGGCCGCGCCCCGCCCGCGCGGCCGCCTCGCGCCGCGCGTCGCCCGAACCGCCGGGCCCATACCATTTGGGCCAGGCCTCGATCAGGGCCGCCGTCAGCGCCGGGGCCAGTTCAGGTCGTTCGTGCAGCGAAATGATGCGGATCATGGCCGCCTCCATGGCAGAACGGCCCGGGATCGCTCCCGGGCCGCTCGCATTGGTCAGTTTTTGCCCGTCCCGGCGCTCAAGCAGCGAGCGCCTGCGGCGCGAGCGGTAGCGCCAAGGATCAGTCGATGATCTTGGCCACGACGCCGGCGCCGACGGTACGGCCGCCTTCACGGATGGCGAAGCGCAGCTTCTCCTCCATGGCGATGGGCGTGATCAGCTCGACTTCCAGCTCGGC
>NZ_JAUKTR010000002.1:0-323868 GCF_030504955.1 Peiella sedimenti
GCGGTCCCCCTCCCCATCTGGCGATGGGGAGGAGACAGGAAGGTCTAGGCCCCCTCATCCGGCGCTTACGCGCCACCCGTCGGCGGCTCGTATACGAGCCTTCTCCACCCGCGAGGGGAGAAGGGATCGGGGCCTCATCTCTCAGCCGCTGGAATGCCGGGCGGACCCCCTCAGTAGTCCCACCGGGGCGCAAGGCGGTCGCGCAGGTTGGCCACCTCGATCTCGGCGTCGCGGATCAGAAAATCGATGCGGTCCACCTCGTCCAGCGCGCGGCGACGCTCGCGGCGCAGATCGCGGATGGTTTCCCGGATCGCGTCCTTCTGGTCGTCGGTCAGGCCGTCGGCGCCGAGCCGCGCCTCTTCCGCCGAGATGCGCGAATCGAGGTTCTGGACGCGCGCCACGGCCGTGCTGCGGTCGTTGCGGTAGTTGTTGAGCGTCACCTGGGCGTTCCAGACGATCTGGCCGTCGGAATAGGCCGCGACGAAGTCCCGCTCGAGCCCGGCGGGACAGACGCCGCCGTAGGAGCCGCCGCTGGAGCCCACGCGGAAGCCGTTGCCCGGCGTGCAGTAGGTTTCGAGCCCGCGCTCGCGGCCGCCCAGATAGGCCTGGGTGTCGGGCGTGACCCCATGCCGGGCGCAGGCCTCCACATGCTCGCTGAGCCGCGAGGTCTGATAGCCGCGCTCGCCGTCCGCCACGCCGATGCCGTACCAGTCGCCCACCAGGCACTGTTCCTCGCTAAGGGTGGCGCAGCTGCCCATCAGGACGGATGCGGCGCCCGCGACGGCGGCGATGATGACGGCGCGTTTCATGTCGTGATCCCCCGATCCCCGAAGCCTCGGCCTTATCCAAACATGATCCCGAGGATCGGCCAAGCTTGCGCAGCGAACGGTCCGGCCCTTGAATGGCGACGCTGCCGTCCCCGGGGGAGTTCACACATGCGCCGCAGAACCTTTCTGGCCGCCCTGCCCGCCCTGACCGCCACGGCGGCCGCGGCGGCGCCGACCGTCTATCCAGGCGTGGGACCGGGCGACCGCATCGCCGGCGCCAGTTTCGCGGGCCGCTCCACCGTCTGGGGCGCCAATGGCGCGGCGGCCACGGCCCACCCCATCGCCACCCTGATCGGGATCGACACCCTGCGCCGGGGCGGCTCGGCCATCGACGCGGCCATCGCCATCAACGCCGCCCTGGGCTTCCTCGAGCCCGTGGCCAACGGCATCGGTGGGGACGCCTTCTGCCTGTTGTGGGATCCGCGCTCGGGCCGGGTGGAGGGCATGAACGGCTCGGGCCGCAGCCCGCGCGGCCTGTCGCTTGAGACCGCCCGCAGCCGGGCGCGGAACGGCTACCTCCCCTCCTTCGGCGCGGTCACGGTCAATGTGCCCGGAACCGTCGACGCCTGGTGGAGCGCCCACCAACGCTACGGCAAGCTGCCCTGGGCCGAGGTGCTGATGCCGGTGGCCGAGCTGTGCCGGCGCGGCGCGCCCGTGCCCCAGACCATCGCCTGGTATCTGGAGCGCAACATGACCCGCTTCACGCCCGAGAACGGCGTGGAGGAGGTCGACAACGCCTTTCGGGTCTATGCGCCCGGGGGCCGCACGCCGCGCGAGGGCGAGGTGTTCCGCAACCCGGACCTGGGCGGCACCTATGAGCTGATCGCGCGCCAGGGCCGGGACGCCTTCTACGAAGGCCCGCTGGCCGAGCACATGGAGCGCTACTTCGCCCGCATCGGCGGCTGGATTACGCGGGCGGATCTGGCCGCGCATCGCACCGAATGGGTCGACCCGCTGACCAGCAACTATCGCGGGGTGGACGTCTATCAGCTGGGGCCGAACACCCAGGGGCTGTCGACGCTGCAGCTGCTGAACATCGCCGAGCAGTTCGACCTGAGGGCCATGGGCTTCCAGTCGGCGGCCTCGATCCACCACCAGGCCGAGGCCAAGCGCCTGGCCTTCGAGGACCGCGCGCGCTGGTTCTCGGACCCCGACTTCGCCGACATCCCGGTGGAGCGCCTGATCTCCAAGGACTACGCCGCCGAGCGGGCGCGGCTGATCCGGCCGGACCGGGTGATGGATCGCGTCTTCCCGGGCGACGCCCCCCATCAGGGCGACACCACCTATTTCAGCGTGGCCGACGCCGACGGCATGATGGTCAGCTGGATCCAGTCCAACTATCGCGGCATGGGCTCAGGCCTCGTGCCCGACGGGCCGGACGGCCGGACCTTGGGCTTCATGTTCCAGGACCGGGGCGAGCTGTTCTCGCTGCGGGACGGCAGCCCCAACCTCTACGCGCCGGGCAAGCGGCCCTTCCACACCATCATCCCCGGCTTCGCGGTCAGGGACGGCCAGCCCTGGATGGCCTTCGGCGTGATGGGCGGCGGCATGCAGCCGCAAGGGCAGGCCCAGATCGTCATCAACATGGTGGACTACGGCCTGGGTCCGCAGGAGGCGGGCGACGCGCCCCGCTGGCAGCACTACGGCTCGTCCGAGCCCACGGGCCAGCCCGCCGAGGGCGTGGGCCGGCTGCATCTGGAGACGGGCGTGCCGGAGGCGACAAGGACCGAGCTGGCCGCCATGGGCTGGGTGCTGGGTCCGCCGGACGGCGGGTTCGGCGGCTATCAGAACGTGATCCGCCAGATCAACGAGGACGGCTCCTGGACCTATGGCGCGGCCTCGGAAATGCGCAAGGACGGCCTGGCCCTGGCCTATTGAGGCCAGGCCGGCGCAGGGCCAGCGTGGCCCTGAACGAGGGGAGACGTGAGATGCGCCTGATCCTGATGCTGCTCGCCCTGGCCTTCGCGGCCGCGCCCGCCGCCGCCGAGCCGCGCGTCATTCGCGAGGGCCTGGCCAACATGACCGGGACCTATGAGTACATCCTGCGCTCGGAGATCACCGGCCAGGACTATCTGGTCCAGGTGGCCGAGCCGGTCCGCCCCGTGGGACGCGGCCAGAAGGCGCCGGTGGTCTTCGTGCTGGACGGCAACTACTTCTTCGGCATGGCCACGGACGTGGCGCGGAACCTCCAGATCGTGCGCGAGATTGGTCCGGCCTGGATCGTGGCGGTGGGCTTTCCCGGCGAGGGGCTGGGCCCCTGGATCGACGGCCGCAACCGCGACTACGTCCATGTGGTGCAGGAGGACGGCGGACGCCGCACGGGCGGCGGGGGCGAGGGTTTCCAGCGCTTCCTGACCGAGGAGCTGCGGCCGTTCCTGGCCAGCAACCCCTACATGGATCTGGACCATACCGTTCTGTATGGTCACTCGGCGAGCGGCCTTTTCACCGCCCGCGTACTGTCGACTCACCCCGAGGCGTTCGACGGCTATCTGATCGGCAGCCCGGCCGTTTTCGTGGAGCCCGCCATCATGGACCGCATCGCCGCCTGGCCCGGTGGGGCGCAGCGGCCGCGCGTCTTCCTCGGCTATGCGGGCGGCGATATGGAGGCGCGCATCCTGGCTGACATGCCGCGCCTGACCCAGGCGCTGGAGGCCGGCGACCGCTACGATCTTCAGGTCCGGGCCTTTCCGGACCAGACCCATGTCAGCGTCGAGGGCGTGCTGTTCGCCAACGGCCTGAAGTTCCTGCTGCCCCCGCCCGCCCCATGACCAGGGATGAGGTCGCCGCCCTGATCCTGTCCTTCCCGGGCGCCGAGGCCTCGACCTCCTATGGCGAGCCGTCCTTCAAGATTCAGGGCAAGTTCTTCACCTGGCTGCGGCCGAAGCTGGACCAGAGCCTGGTGGTGCATCTGGACTCCATCGACGAACGCGAACTGCTGATCGAGATGGACCCGGAGACCTTCCACTTCACCGACCACTATCGCGACCATCCGCTGGTGCTGGCGCGCATCGCCACGGTCGATCCGGCCTGGCTGAAGGTCATGCTGACCCGCCGCTGGCGGAAGGTCGCGCCCGCGCGCCTTCGCAAGGCGCATCCGGACCTATTGAACTGAAGGCCCCGCCGGGCCATCACGGCCCATGGCCTACAAGTCCCTGCGCGACTTCCTGACCCTGCTTGAGCGCGAGGGCGAACTCGTGCGCGTCTCGCAGCCCGTCTCCACCATGCTGGAGATGACCGAGATCCAGACACGCCTGCTCCGGAACGGCGGACCGGCTGTGCTGTTCGAAAAGCCGGTGCGCGCCGACGGCCAGGTCAGCGACATCCCGTGCCTGGTCAATCTGTTCGGCACGGTGAAGCGCGTCGCCATGGGCGTGACGCTGGGAAAGCAGATGCGCACCACCGGCGCCGAGCTGCGCGAGGTGGGCGAGCTTCTGGCCTTCCTGCGCCAGCCCGAGCCACCCCGCGGCCTCAAGGGCGCCGTCGAGCTGCTGCCCCTGGCCCAGACCGTGCTGTCCATGCGGCCCAAGACCGTCAGCCGCGCGCCCGTGCAGCAGGTGGTCCTGACCGGCGACCAGATCGACCTGTCCAAGCTGCCGATCCAGACCTGCTGGCCGGGCGAGCCCGCGCCGCTGATCACCTGGCCGTTGGTGGTCACCAAGGGGCCGTCGAACGCGCGCGAGGACGACTTCAACCTCGGCGTCTACCGTATGCAGGTCATCGGCAAGGACCGGCTGATCATGCGCTGGCTGGCCCATCGCGGCGGGGCCCAGCACTACGGCCGCCACAAGAAGGCCGGCGCCCGAGAGCCGCTTCCGGCCTGCGCTGTCATCGGCGCCGATCCGGGCACCATCCTGGCGGCCGTGACGCCGGTCCCGGACACCCTGTCCGAATACCAGTTCGCCGGCATGCTGCGCGGCGCGGCGGTGGACCTGGTTCCGGCCAAGACCCAGCCCCTGATGGTCCCGGCCCAGGCCGAGATCGTGCTGGAGGGCCACGTCCTTCTGGACGAGTACGCCGACGAGGGGCCCTACGGCGACCACACCGGCTACTACAACTCGGTGGAGCGCTTCCCGGTGTTCCAGGTGACCGCGGTGACCATGCGCAAGGACCCGCTCTACCTGACCACCTTCACCGGCCGGCCGCCGGATGAGCCGAGCGTCCTGGGTGAGGCGCTGAACGAGGTCTTCATCCCGCTGATCCGTCAGCAGTTTCCCGAGATCACCGACTTCTGGCTGCCGCCCGAGGGCTGCAGCTACCGGATCGCCGTGGTGTCCATGAAGAAGGCCTATCCCGGCCACGCCAAGCGCGTGATGCTGGGCGTCTGGAGCTACCTGCGCCAGTTCATGTACACCAAGTTCGTCATCGTCCTGGACGACGACGTGGACGCCCGCGACTGGAAGGACGTCATGTGGGCGGTCTCCACCAAGATGGACCCGGCCCGCGACATCACGGTGATCGAGAACACGCCCATCGACTATCTGGACTTCGCCAGCCCGGAGAGCGGGCTGGGCTCCAAGATCGGGCTGGACGCCACCGACAAGCTGCCGCCGGAAACCCACCGTGAGTGGGGCCAGGTCATCCGCATGGACCAGGACGTCATCGACCGCGTGTCCGAGATGTGGGCCGACCTCGGATTGCCGGGTGACGGCGCCCCGATCTGGAAATAGGCCTCACTGGCTCCAGTAGGCGGCGTCGAGTCCGTCGAGGGCTGCGTCATGATCCGCATCGGAAAGGCCGTCCTCGACGCGGCCCACCAGGGCGCTGGCCAGAGGGGCCGTGACCGCCGGGCTCCTGGGCCAGCCGAGCTCAGTCTCCACATGCCAGATCAGGGGCTGGACGCCGTTGACGGCCCGGGTCAGCGCCGAGAGGAGGAGGTAGGACGCGGCCCCTTGAGCCTCGCCGGTTCGCCAGGCGGCCCACCGGCCCCGGGCCACGGCCAGCTGGCCATGAAACTCGACGGCGCGGCCCATGATCTCAGGGTCGAGGCGCCATAGCTGGGAGACGAGGCCGGGATAGGTCTGCGGCGCCCCGAGCGGGTGACGGTCTATCAGCGCCTGATCCAAGGCCGGGTCCGCGGCGGAGCGGCGCGCCACGGCCTCGGCCAACTCGACGGCCTCGCGACACAGACCCCGGGTCTCGTGATGCAGGGCCATCAACAGGCCGCGACGACGCCGCCGCTCGACGAGCGCCATCCAGGCGAAGCCCAATAGCAGAAGGCCGGCGGCGGCGAGCGCCGCCAGATCGCCCAGGTTCATGCTCGCCCTCCACGGTTGTCTCCCCACCCTAGCCGGGGCAGAGTCCGCTTGGCGACAAGTCAGGGGTGCTGACCGCACCAGTCTTGCTCAAGACTGCGCCGCCCTCCTAAGCTGAGCCGCAGGTGGGGAGGGCTGATCCTTGAGCGCGTTCGAGTTCTTCTTCAGCTTCTACGGCCTGTTGCTGGGCCTGTCGGTGGCCGCCATCGCCGTGGGCGTGGCCACGGCCATTCAGCACCGCAAGCGTATCCGCGTCGGGCGACTGACGCCCTTGCTGGGCCTGTTCGTCATCCTGGACATCGCCACCTTCTGGGATGCGGCCTGGGTCAACTTTCGCCACCTGCCCTTCAGCTATGGCCTGCTGGTGGCGGGGCTGGCGGTGGCGCTGATCTACTTCATGGCCGCGTCTCTGGTTTTTCCCCACGAGATCGAGGAGGGCATGAACCTCGACGACCACTTCTGGGACAACAAGAAGCTGGTCCTCCTGCTGACCGCGGCGGCCAATGTGCTGCTGGTCATCGCCGCCATCATCGCCCATGCGCGGACGCCCGGAGGGCCGGTGCTGATCACCAGTTACGTCATCACGCTTCTGCTCTATCTGGTGCTGGTCGTGCCAGCGGCCTTCGCGAAACGGGCGCGCCTGTTCGTGGTGCTGACCGTGCTGCACATCCTGGTCTACCTGTTTTCCGCGGTCGGCTCCGCCGTCAATCCGGTCGACATGGTGGAGTTCGCCAACCAGCAGGCCGAGGCGCTCGAGGCCGCCCGGCAGGCCGCCGCGTCCCCCGCCCAACCTTGACCCTTTCGTTCAAAGGGCCGATGCGCATAGGGGCGGCCCTGGCCGTCGCCCTGTCGTTTCCGTGCCTAGCGAGTCCAGTCATGTCCCAGCCCACGACGCCCGCCCCCTGGGATCAGGCGTTCCTGCCGCCCGCGCTGGAATGGAACGGCGCGAGCCGCAGCCTGCTCCGCCCGGCCAGCGACCCGTGGGCCACGGCCTTCGAGCAGGACCCGCAGCGCGACTTCAGTCCCGACTATGCGGCCACTCGCGCCTGGTTCGACCGCCTCAACGAAGCGTCCGACCTGATCCGCATCGAGGAGTTCGGCGTCAGCCCCGAGGGTCGGGCCATCTATGCCGTGATCGCATCCAAGGACGGCGCCCAGCTGGACCCGAACAAGCCCCTGCTGCTGGCCCAGGCCGGCATTCACCCGGGCGAGATCGACGGCAAGGACGCCGGCATGATGCTGCTGCGCGACATCGCTTTTTACGGACGGGACGACCTGCTCGATCGGGTCAATCTGATCCTGATCCCGATCCTGTCGGTGGATGGGCACGAGCGGGCCTCGGCCTATTCCCGCCCGAACCAGCGCGGGCCGCGCATCCAGGGCTGGCGCAACACCGCCACGAACCAGAACATGAACCGCGACTTCATGAAGCTGGACCAGCCGGAGACCCAGGCGCTGATGCGGCTGCTGAACCGCCATCGGCCGGACCTTTACATCGACATCCACGTCACCGACGGGATCGACTACCAGTACGACGTGACCTACGGCTGGAACGGCGAAGAGGGCGCCTATTCGCGCAGCCCCGCCACCGCCGCCTGGCTGGACGCCCAGTACCGGCCGCAGCTGGATGCGGCGCTGGAGGCGCAGGGGCACATTCCGGGCCAGCTGGTCTTCGCCGTCGATGACCGCAACCCCCGCGCGGGGCTGTCCGAAGGCGGTCTGGGCGAGCGCTTCTCCAACGGCTGGGGCTCAGCGGCGCACATCCCCACCATCCTGATCGAGAACCACAGCCTGAAGCCCCACGAGCAGCGCGTGCTGGGGACCTATGTGATGCTGGAAGCGAGCTTGCGCATCCTGGCCGAGGGCGCGGAGGGTCTGCGCGCCGCCGTCAGCGCCGACGAAGCCCTGCGGCCGGCCGAGGTTCCGGCCAACTTCCAGTCCGACGCCGAGCCGTCCTTAACCCGAACCTTCAAGGGCGTGTTGTTCGAGACCTATGACAGCCCCGCCTCGGGGCGACAGGAGGTGCGCTGGCTGGGCCGCGCCGATCCGGAAGCGTGGTCGATGCCCTTCTACGGCTCGCACCCGACGCTGAGCCTGCAGCGGCCTGAAGCCTATTGGGTCCCGTCCTATCGGGCCGACCTGATCGAGCGCCTGCGCCTGCACGGGCTGGAGATGGAGACCCTGACCGAGCCCCGGACAATGTCGGTGGAGATGCTGCGCCTGGGCGAGCCGGTCCTGGCCGATGCGCCTTTCGAAGGCCATGTGGCCATCACCGTGACCGAGGCCACGCCCGAGCGGCGCGACTGGACCTTTCCGGCGGGGTCGGTGCGCATACCCACCGACCAGCCGCGCGGCGACATCGCCGTCCTGCTGCTGGAGCCCCTGTCGAGCGAGAGCTTCTTCGCCTGGGGCATGCTCCCCGAGGTGCTGAGCCGCGTGGAGTACATCGAGGGCTACGCCATCGCGCCCCTGGCCGAGGCCATGCTGGCCGCCGATCCGGCGCTGAAGGCCGAGTTCGAAGAGCGGCTGCGCGGCGACAACGCCTTCGCCTCGGACCCCGAGGCGCGGCTGGGCTGGTTCTATGAACGCACGCCCTTCTACGACGAGCGCTTCCGCCTGTACCCCGTGGGCCGCGAGACCGCCCCCTGAAGGAGGGCCGACCATGTACGACCTGACCGCCGCCAAGGCCCTGGCCCTGTGGGCCGCGCTTCACCTGGTGCTGCTGCTGTTGCTGTCGGGCCGGGTCGTGCGGCTGCGGCGGCGTCACCGGGTGGCTATCGGCGATGCGGGCGTGCCCGAACTGACGGCCGCCCAGCGGGCCTTCGGCAACGCCGCGGAGTACATCGGGCCGACCCTCGGAGGCCTGGCGGCCCTGGTGCTGGTGAACGCGCCGGCCCTGCTGATCCATGGGGTCGGCGCCCTGTTCTTCGCCGGACGCGTCCTGCACGGCTACGGCATGAGCCAGACGGTCCAGCCGGGGCGAGGCCGCGTGCTGGGCATGATGCTGACCTACACGGCGCTGATCGCCCTGGTCGCCTCGCTCGTGGTCTATCTGATCTGAACCGGTTGCGGCGGCCGGGCCGGTCGGCCATATCGGCGCCCATGGCTTCCTCCCCCAACCCCGATCCGGCAGAGCTGCTGGAGGATGTGGTGCGCGCCGCGCTGAAGGCCGGCGCCGACGCCGCCGAGGCGGTGACCGCCGAGCGCCGCGCCCTGTCGATCGGCGTGCGCATGGGCGCGCTGGAGGAGGTGGAGCGCGAGGAATCACGCGACCTGGGCCTGCGCGTCTTCATCGGCAAGCGTCAGGCGACGGTCTCCTCCTCGGACCTGTCGGCCGAAACCCGCGAACGGCTGGTGGAACGGGCTGTGGCCATGGCGAAGCTGGCGCCGGAAGACCCCTGGTGCGGCCTGGCCGATCCCGACCTGCTGGCCAGCGGCGAGGCGCCGGATCTTGACCTGTTCGACGCCGACGAGCCCGACGCCGCCCGGCTGGAGGCCCGCGCGCTGGAGGCCGAGGACGCCGCCCGCGCGGTTGAGGGCGTGACCAACTCCGAAGGGGGTTCGGCCAGCTGGTCCATGGGCCGATGGCGGCTTCTGACCTCCGACGGCTTCACCGGCGTCTATCGCGGCACGGTGTCGTCCACCTCGGCCAGCGTCATCGCCGAGCGCGACGGCGTCATGGAGCGCGGCGGCGAGGGCCGGGCCGCCCGCTATGGCTCTGACCTGCCTTCGCCGGCCCTGCTGGGCCGCGACGCCGGCGAGCGGGCGGTGCAGCGGCTGGGCGCCCGCAAGCTGAGCTCGCGCACCGCCCCGGTGATTTTCGAGAACCGCATCGCCGCCTCGCTGCTGTCGCCCATCATCGGCGCCGTCTCGGGCCCGGCGGTGACGCGCGGCGTCTCCTTCCTCAAGGGGAAGCTGGGCCAGCGCATCCTGCCCGAGGGCATGGATCTGATCGAGGAGCCGTTCCGGCCGCGCGGCCTGGGCTCGACGCCGTTCGACGACGAGGGCGTGCGGGTTCAGGAGCGCAAGCTGGTGGACGACGGCGTCCTGACCACCTGGCTGCTCAACACCTCCTCGGCGGCGCAGCTGGGTTTGCGCTCGACCGGCCACGCCTCGCGCGGCCTGGCCGGGCCGGCCGGCGTCTCGACCCACAACCTGCATCTGAAGCCGGGCGAGCGCACCCTGGCCCAGCTGGTGGCCGACGCCGGTTCGGGCCTGCTGGTCACCTCCATGTTCGGCCCGTCGCTGAACCCGGACAACGGCGACTGGTCGACCGGCGTGTCGGGCTTCTGGTTCGAGGACGGCGAGATCGTTCATCCGGTGAACGAGGTGACGGTGGCCGGCTCGATCCCCGACCTGCTGATGCGGCTGGTCGCCGGATCGGACCTGGAGTTCCGCGGCTCGACCAACGCCCCTTCCCTGCTTATCGACGGCGTCGCCATCGCTGGCGCCTGACCCCTCAAGAGAGACCGAACGCCATGCCCGACAAGCAACTGCTCCACATCGTCTTCGGCGGCGAACTGAAGGACCTGGGCGGGACCGAGTTCCGCGACCTGTCCAAGGTGGAGTTCGTCGGCGCCTATCCGAACTATGAAGAGGCCCGCAAGGCCTGGAAGGCCCGGGCCCAGGCCACGGTGGACAACGCCCTGATGCGCTACTTCGTGGTCCACGCCCACCGGCTGCTCGATCCCGAGACCGACGAGCGCTGAGGAACAGGCGCCCGGCTCACGGGTTGTCCACGGTGAAGCCTGGAGACCCTCATGAGCATGACCACCCTGATCGCCGTCCTGATCCTGATCGCCGCCGCCGCGGCCGTGTGGTTCGTGGCGCGGCAGGCCTCGCGCGGCAAGGGCCGGGCCGACCGGGCCCTGGACGAGGGCGACACCGCCTGGAACGACCGCATGACGCCGGCCGACAAGGCCGCCCCGGACTCCGAGCGGCGGCCCTAGGCTATTCGCGCCGGAGCAGCTTTTCCGTCAGCAGGGTCCCCAGCCACGAGCTCTGGAACTCGGCCTTGAGGGCGTCGGGGTCGTAGTCGGGGCTCTGCACCCAGTCGAGGAAGCTGATCCCACTGGGCTCCACGTCCTTCACATAGCGGTCGAAGACGAAGTCGAGCACGCCGGTCTTGCCCTGGCGCATGTGCAGGGTCCGCAGACCCAGCTCCTTCATGGCGACGCTGATGGGCTCGCCCAGGTGGAAGTGGCGATACAGAACCGCCATCAGCCCCGCGCGGTCCGCGCCGGACTTGCAGTGCATGAGGGCGGGGTATTCGATGGTCTGGAAGATTTCCCTGGCCCGCAGCACACGCGCGGCCGAAGGCGCCTCGCGCGAGCCCAGGGGCGCGTCGATCAGGGTCAGGCCCAGCTCCTCGCAGGCGGCCTTCTCCACCGCGTAGTAGGCTGAATCGAACCCGCCGCGCAGGTTGATGACGGTCCTGATTCCCAGGTCACGCCAGCGCCGCAGCTGAAAGGGCCAGGGCTGGTTCGTGCGCACCATGTCGGGGCCGATCCAGTGCGCATTGGTGAAGGCCAGGCGCAGAAAGCCATGGTCGCCCCACATGAAGGCTCTGGCCGCGCGTTTGCGGCCCTCGGGCGTCGTCAGGTCGTGTCCGGCCATGGCGGCTAGATAGTCGCACCAGGCCCCGCCGTCACCCGCCGCTTGACTTGAAGGCCGGTTGGCCCGACCGAACGGCATGGCCGCAGCGCGCCCGTCTGATCCTCCGTCCACCCCGCTGCTGAGGCGGGTGTGGCGCGACTACCTGAAGCGCCGCTGGCCGCAGCTGGCGCTGGCGGTGCTGTGCGCGGCCGGGGCGGCGGGGCTGACGGCGCTCCTGGCCGGCCAGCTGGACCCCGCGGTGCAGCGCCTGCTGGTGGATCGCGACCCGGCCGCCATGTGGACCATTCCGGCGATCATCGCCGGGCTGGCCCTGGGGCGGGGGCTGCTGCAGGTGGTCACGGCGACCCTGGTCAATCGCATCGGCCACCGCGTCGTCGGCGATGTTCAGGTGCAGCTGTTCGGCGCCATGGTCAGGGCCGATCTGGCGCGCCTTAGGACCCAGCACTCGGGCGCCTATGTCTCGTCGGTCCTGTTCGACGCCAACCTGATCCGTGAGGCGTTCACGCAAGGGGTGGTGAACTACGTCCAGCACGCCCTGATCGTGGCGGCGCTGCTGATCTACCTGTTCTGGCTGGACCCTATACTGGCGGTGATCGTGCTGGCCGCCGCGCCGGTGGCGGGGCTGGTCCTGCGCCGCTTCGCCAAGCGCACCCGCAAGGCCGCCGAGGGCGCCATGGGCGAGACCGCCGCCCTGTCCACCGCCCTGATGGAGAATCTGGACGGCGTGCGCGTGGTCAAGATCGAAGGCCGCGAGGCCGACGAGGAGGCGCGCGTGGCCGAGGTGGTGGCCCGGCGCCAGACCCACGTCATCAAGGGCGCCAACGCTCGCGCCACCGCCGCGCCGGTCACCGAGACCCTGACCATGATCGTGGTGGCGGCCATCCTGGCCTATGCGGGATGGCGGGCCCAGGGCGGCGGGCTGACCGTGGGGCAGTTCACCGCCTTCATCGCATCGCTGCTGATCGTGTCCCAGTCCCTGCGGCAGCTGGCCAATCTCCAGACCGTGATGAGCGAAGGGATGACCGCCGCCCGGCGCCTGTTCGCCGCCCTGGACGTGCAGCCCGAAATCCGAGACCGCGCGGGCGCGAAGGCGCTGGCGGCCGGCCCGGCCACGGTCAGCTTCGATGACGTGTCCTTCGCCTATGGGGACCAGCCGACCCTTTCCGGCATCAGCCTTGAGGCCAGCCCGGGCCAGACGGTGGCGCTGGTCGGACCGTCGGGCGGCGGCAAGAGCACCCTGCTGTCGCTGATCCCGCGCTTCCATGAGGCGTCCGAGGGCGCCGTGCGCATCAACGGCCAGGACGTGCGCGACCTGACGCTTGAGAGCCTGCGCCGCCAGATCGCCCTGGTGACGCAGGAGCCCTTCCTCTTTGACGACACCATCGCCGCCAACATCGCCTATGGCCGCAAGGGCGCCGATCAGCCGGCCATCGAGGCGGCGGCCAAGGCCGCGGCTGCGCATGACTTCATCACGGCCCTGCCCGAAGGCTATCAGACCCGCGTGGGCGAGGCCGGAGGGCGACTGTCGGGCGGCCAGCGTCAGCGCATCGCCATCGCCCGCGCCTTCATCAAGGACGCGCCCATACTGCTGCTGGACGAGGCCACCAGCGCCCTGGACGCCGAGAGCGAGGCGCTGGTGCAGCAGGCGCTGGACCGGCTGCGCCAGGGCCGCACCACCTTCGTGATCGCCCATCGTCTGGCCACGGTGCGCGACGCGGACCTGATCCATGTGCTGGAGGGGGGGCGCATCGTCGAGAGCGGGACCCACGCCCAACTGCTGCGGAAGAAGGGTCTCTACGCCCGCCTGGCCGGGAGCCAGACGCTGGACCTTGAGGAGACGCCCGCCTGATGGCGCGGCCGCTGCGCAATCCGATCATGCAGGGGCTGCTGTCAGGGCTGCTGACGGCGTGGCTGCGTCTGTGCCTGTCGACCATGCGCTGGACCCGCGAGGGCCAGGATCAGGCCGAGGCGGTCTGGGCGGCCGGCGGCGGGGTGGTGGTGTGCTTCTGGCATTCGCGGGTCTCCCTGGCGCCCGGCTGCTGGCCGCTGGACCGGGCCCAGCCGCCGCGGGTGCTGATCTCGCTTTCGCCGGATGGAGAGTTCATCGCACGCGCGGTGGGGCGGCTGGGCTTTCCGGCCATTCGAGGCTCGTCGGCCAAGAAGACGGCGCTGGACAAGGCCAAGGGCGGGGCGGCGGCCCTGCGCGACGCGCTGAGATGGATCCGCTCGGGCGGCGGGATCGCCATCACGCCGGACGGTCCCCGGGGCCCAGCCGAGACCATGGCCGAAGGGGCCGTGGTGCTGGCCCAGGCGGCCGGCGCGCCCATCCTGCTGGTGGGCCTGGCCAGCGAGCCCGCATTTCGCCTGAAGACCTGGGACACGGCGCTGGTGCCCAGACCCTTTGCGCGCGGCGGCATGGTCTGGAAGCGGTTGGACCCCCCGGCGCGCGGGGTCGATCTTGAGGCGCTCGCGAAGGACTGGGCGGCCGAACTCAGCGCCCTGACGCGGCGGGCCGAGGCCCTGTGCGGGGCCAGACGGTCGGGAGTCAGGGCGCCGTGAGCCTCAGCCTCTATCGGCTGGCGACCACCGTGCTGGAGCCCCTGGCGCCGCTGCTGCTGCATAGCCGCGCGCGCAAGGGCAAGGAGGACCCGGCGCGCCTTTCCGAGCGACTGGGCCGCGCCGGGCGCGGCCGGCCTGAAGGACCGCTGGTCTGGATCCACGGCGCCAGCGTCGGCGAAAGCCTGTCGGCCCTGCCGCTGATCGAGCTGATCCTGAAGCGGCGGCCCGACGTGAGCGTGCTGGCCACCTCCGGCACGGTGGCCTCGGCCCAGCTGATGGCCCAGCGCCTGCCCGCCGGGGCGGTGCACCAGTACGCCCCCATCGACGCGCCCGCCGCCGTGGGGCGTTTTCTCGATCACTGGCGGCCAGACCTGGGCGTGTTGGTCGAAAGCGAGCTGTGGCCCAATCTGGTGCTCCAGGCCAAGGCGCGCGGAGCTCGCCTGGCTCTCGTCAGCGCCCGCATCACCGAGCACACGGCCGAGGGGTGGGCGAAGCGGCCGGCCAGCGCGCGACGGCTGCTGTCGGCATTCGATCTGATGGCGCCCCAGGACGAGGCCTCGGCCGAACGGCTGGTGCGGCTGGGCGGACGAGACGATCTGCGCGTGAACCTGAAGCTGACGGGCCGGCCCCTCGACTACAACCGCGCCGAGTTTGATCGCCTGAGCGAGGCCGTGGGCGACCGGGCGGTGGTGCTGGGCGCCAGCACCCATCCGGGCGAGGAGGTCCTGATCGCCGGGGCCGCCCGGGCCGCCGACCCATCGGCTCTGATCGTCATCGCCCCGCGTCATCCCGTGCGGGCCGAGGCGGTGGCGGATGAGCTGGAGGGCCAGGGCCTGAACGTGGCGCGGCGCAGCCGGGGCGAGGCCCTGGCGCCGGATACCCAGGTCTACCTGGCCGATACGCTGGGCGAGCTGGGCCTGTTCTTCGCCCTGGCCGACGTGGTGGTCCTGGGCGGCGGCTTCTTCGGCGGCGTCGGCGGGCACAACCCGCTGGAGCCCGCGCGTCAGGCCAAGGCGGTGATCGCCGGGCCCGACATGGCCAACTGGCGGGCCATCTTCGAGGGCATGGCGGCGGCGGACGCGGTGCGGCTGGCGGACCGGGATCAGCTTGGAGCCGCCCTCGCCGCCTGGCTGGCCGATCCGGAGGCCGCGCGCGCCACGGGCCGCCGCGCCGAGGCCTATGCCACCTCGGCCGACGCCGATCTGACGCGCCTGTGGGCGAGGCTTGAGTCTCTGCTGCCGGAGGCCCGGATACCGGAGAAAGGGCCATGAAGCTGACCACGCCACGCTGGTGGTATTCGCGCGAACCCAAGGGAACGGTCGTCCGCTTTCTGCTGTGGCCGCTGTCAGGGCTGTGGACCCTGGCGACGGCGCGGCGCGTGGCTAAGCCTGGGATCGATCCCGGCGTTCCGGTGATCTCGGTCGGCAATCTGACCATGGGCGGATCAGGCAAGACGCCCGTGGTGCGCGAAGTGCTGCGCCTGCTGCGAGACGGGGGCGTCCGGGCGCACGGCCTGTCGCGGGGTCACGGCGGCTCGCTGGCGGGGCCGGTCCAGGTCGATCCAGCGACGCACACGGCGGCCGAGGTCGGAGACGAGCCCCTGATGCTGGCCGCCGACGGCCCCTTCTGGATCGCCCGCGACCGCGCGGCGGGGGCGCGGGCCGCCACGGCGGCGGGCGCCGAGGCGCTGGTGCTGGACGACGGGCATCAGAACCCGGCCCTGAAAAAGTCCGTGTCGCTGGTGGTGGTGGACGGCGACGTACGTGAGGGCGAGTGGCCCTTCGGCGACGGAAAGGTCTTTCCTGCGGGGCCCATGCGCGAGCCGCTGAGGGCCGGTCTGGCGCGCGCCGACGCGGTGGCGCTGATCCTGCCCGAGGGGCTGGCGGCCGACCCTGAGCTGCTGGAGCAACTGGCGGGGCCGCCTGTCCTGATCGCCCGGATGGGACCGCTGCAGCCCGCGCCCGAGGGGCCGCTGGTGGGCTTCGCCGGGATCGCCAAGCCGTGGCGGGTGGAACGGTCGCTGAAGGCGGCGGGCGCGGACCTGCGGGACTTCATCCCCTTTGGCGATCACCAGAACTTCGCGGCGGCCGAGCTTGAGTTCCTGCGCGGGCGCGCAGCGGACTTCGGGGCGCGCCTGATCATCACCGAAAAGGACTGGATGCGACTTCCGGCTGAGCTGCGCGATCAGGTGCTGGTCTGGCGCATCGGCATCAGGTTCGAGGACGAGGCCGCCGTCAGGGCCCTGCTTCACTCTGGCCGGTAGGCCACCCCGTTGCGCATGACGAAGCCCACCCGCTCAAGCACGGTCACATCGCGGAGCGGGTCCCCCTCGACGGCGATGAGGTCGGCGGGCATGCCGGGGCGCAGGGCGCCCGCTTCGGATTCGATGCCGAGATGCTCGGCGGCGTTGACCGTGGCGGTCTGGATCGCCTCCAACGGCGTCAGGCCCGCCTGGACCAGCAGGGCGAACTCCTGGGCGTTGTCGCCGTGGGCGGAGACGCCTGAATCGGTGCCGAAGGCGATGCGGACCCCCGCCTGGTGCGCCCGGCGCGCCATGTCGATCATGCGCGGGCCCACCTCCAGCGCCTTGGCGCGCTGCGGCGGCGTGAAATAGGTCTCGGGGCGAGCCGCCTCGCGGGCCACGAAGTCGCCGGCCATCAGGGTGGGCACCAGCCACATGTTCCGCCGCCGCATCAGGGCGATGCCCTGATCGTCCAGATAGGTGCCGTGTTCGATGGAATCGCCGCCCGCCTGGGCGAAGCCGACGATGCCGTCGGCGCCGTGGGCGTGGGCGGTGACGCGCCGCCCCATGGCGTGGGCCGTCTCGACGATGGCGGCCAGCTCCTCGGCCGTGAACTGCTGGCCCAGCCCTGCTGCGGTGTTGGACAGAACCCCGCCCGTCGCGGTGATCTTGATCAGGTCGGCGCCGCCCCGCACCTGCTCGCGCACGGCGCGACGGCAGTCGTCGGCGCCGGAACAGACGCCGCTGCTGCGCAGGGTCTCGGTGAACTCGGGACGATAGCCGTGGGTGTCGCCGTGCCCGCCGTGCGGGGTGATGGTGGCGCCGGAGGCGATGATGCGCGGACCGGGGACGGCCCCCTCGGCGATGCCCCGGCGCAGGGCGAAGATGGCCTCAGGCGTCGCGCCGAGATTGGCCACGGTGGTGAAACCGGCCATCAGGGTGCGGCGGGCGTACAGGGCGCCGCGCATGGCCTGGTCCGAGGTGGTCAGGGTCACGGCCTCGAGCCGCTGGTTCGGATTGCTCTGTCCCAGGATGTGCACATGGCTGTCGATCAGGCCCGGCAACACGAAGCGATCGCGCAGATCCACGACCTGGCCGGGCCCGTCGACGAAGCCGTCGGCGATCTCGACCACACGGCCGTTCTCGATCACCACCGTCCTGTTTTCGAGAACCTGTCCCGTGGTGGGATCGGCCAGCAGCCGTCCGGCCTGAACATAGGTGCGTAAGGGCGCGCCCGGCGTCGGTTGCGCCTGGGCTAGGCCCGAGACCGCCGCGCAGACGGCCATGACAGCCGCGAAAACAAGACGTTGCATGCTGATACCTCCGCTCCCAAGCGGCACCATAGGGGCCGCCGAATGCGCCATAAAGCCCAATCCTGACGTGCGACCTCTGGGCGCGTTGATCGTGCGGGGGCGCCTCTGGAATAAATCCTGCCTTGTCCTGCTTGGGTTTTCGGGGGGCCGACAGCATGAACATTTCGCGGCGCATGGTGATGCTGGGCGGCTCGGGCCTTCTGGCGGCGTGCAGTCCCACGGCGCGCAATCTGGTCACGACTCTTCCCGACGCCCCCCAGGCGGGCGCGCAGACGGCCACGCTGGACCTGGCCATCTCGACCGCCCAGACCTCGGCGCCGGTGGCCCCCACGCCGCGCGTGGTCATCGATCCGGACGGCCTGATCCGGCCCCAGCTGCGCGAACACGCCCTGGCCGCCCTGGACATTCACGACGGCCGCATCACCCAGCGTGACCGCATCTACATCGTCGACTTCGCCCGCTTCTCCGGCGAGGCGCGCTTCTATGAGCTGGACGTGGTCAACGGCCAGGTGAAGGCCTTCCACACCGCGCACGGACGCGGCTCGGACCCGCGTCATTCGGGCTATGCCCAGGCCTTTTCGAACGTGCCAGACTCGCACGCCTCGTCGGTGGGGGCCTACGCCACGGGCGGCCCCGGCATGGGCCGGGTGCATGGACCCAATGTGCTGCTGGACGGGCTGGACTACTCCAACAACAACGCGCGCGACCGGGCCATCATCGTGCACGCCGCCGACTACGCCGAGCCGGACTTCCTGGCCCGCGAGGGCAAGCTGGGCCGCTCCTACGGCTGCTTCTCGGTGTGCCAGGCTGACCTGACCTACCTGCGCGAGCGCATGGGCGAGGGCCGGCTGCTCTACGCGGCGGCCTAGGCCTCGTCCCGCTCCAGAGCCCGCCAGCCGATATCCGAGCGGTAGAAGCCGCCGGGCCAGTCGATCTTTCTGATGGCGGCGTAGGCCTTGGCGCGGGCGTCGGCCACGTCTTCGCCCAGGGCGCTGACGTTCAGCACCCGCCCGCCCGTGGCGCACAGAGTTCCATCCGGCTTGCGGCCCGTCCCGGCGTGGAAGACCTGGACGTCGGGCCCGAAATCCTGATCGGCGCCCCGGATGGTCGAACCGGCCAGGGGACTGTCGGGATAGCCCTTGGCCGCCATGACCACGCAGACGGCGGTGCGGCTGGTGAAGCGGGGCTCGGGCAGGCCGGACAGATCCCCCTTGGCCGCCGCCAGCAGGTACGGCACCAGATCGCTTTCCAGGCGCAGCATCAGCACCTGGCATTCCGGGTCGCCGAAACGGGCGTTGAATTCGACCAGTTTCGGCCCCTGGTCCGTGGCCATCAGTCCGGCGAACAGCACCCCCCGGAAGGGCATGCCCTCCTCGGCCATGGCGCGCACGGCCGGCTGGACGATCTCCGTCTCGGCAGCCTCGACGAACTCGGGCGTGAAGACGGGCGCGGGCGAATAGGCGCCCATGCCGCCGGTGTTGGGGCCCATGTCGCCGTCGAAGGCGCGCTTGTGGTCCTGGGCGCCGCCCAACAGAAGGGCCCGCGTTCCGTCGCACAGGGCGAAGAGGGAAGCCTCCTCACCCTCCATGAACTCCTCGATCACGACGCGGGCGCCGGCCTGACCGAAGCGGCCGCCCAGCATGCGCTCGACCTCGGCCTCGGCGTCGCGCAGGTCGGGGCTGATGGCGACGCCCTTGCCGGCGGCCAGGCCGTCGGCCTTGATCACGTAGGGCGGGCTCATGGCCTGTAGCGCGGCCTTGGCCGAGGCCAGCTCGGTGTGGGCCGAATAGGCCGCCGTGGGGATGCCGTGCCGGTCGCAAAGGCCCTTGGTGAAGGCCTTGGAGGTCTCCAGCTGGGCGGCGCGCCTGGTGGGGCCGAAACAGGGAATGCCTACGCGCGCCAGCTGATCGGCCAGGCCCGGCTCAAGCGCCGCCTCCGGGCCGACCACGACCAGATCGGCGGCGATTTCGCGCGCCAGCGCCACCAGCGCATCGGTGTCGGTCACCGCGACGGGCCGCAGCTCGCCCAGCCGCTCCATGCCGGGATTGCCCGGGGCGATGACCAGCCGCCGGACCAGCGGCGACTTGCGAATCTTCCAGGCCAGGGCGTGCTCGCGCCCGCCCGACCCCACCAGCAGGATGTTCATGGGCCGCCTGTCGCCCTTCGGCCGGGCATCGTCAACACCCACCTTGAAGGTGCGTGGGATCAAGAGCCCCGCTAGACTGACGCCATGAGCGACGACTCCTACGTCTTCGAGGGCGCGGCCCCCGAGCCCGCCCCGCGCGACAACAACCCGCCGCTGTCGGTCTCGGAGCTGTCCTCGGCGCTGAAGCGCACGCTGGAGGACCGGTTCGGCTATGTGCGGCTGCGCGGCGAGATCTCGAAGGTCACGCGCCATGCCTCGGGCCACGTCTATCTGACGCTGAAGGACGAGCGCGCGTGTATCGACGGGGTCGTCTGGAAGGGGGTGGTCCGCAGCCTGTCGGCCCAGCCCGAGCAGGGGCTGGAGGTGATCGTCACCGGCAAGGTGACCACCTATCCGGCCAGGTCCTCGTACCAGCTGATCATCGAGACCATGGAGGCGGCGGGCGCCGGCGCCCTTCTGGCCCAGCTGGAACGACTCAAAAAGAAGCTGGCCGAAGAGGGCCTGTTCGCCGCCGAGCGCAAACGGCCCCTGCCCCTGTTTCCGCGCGTGGTGGGGGTGATCACCAGCCCCACCGGCGCGGTGATCCGCGACATCCTGCACCGCATCACCGACCGCTGGCCCTGCCGTGTGCTGGTCTGGCCCGTGGTGGTGCAGGGCCAGACGGCCTCGGCCCAGGTGGCCGCCGCCATCAAGGGCTTCGATGCCCTGGACGGATCAGGCGCGCTGCCGCGGCCTGACGTGCTGATCGTGGCGCGGGGCGGCGGCTCCATCGAAGATCTGTGGCCCTTCAACGACGAGGCCCTGGCGCGCACAGTCCACGACTGCCGAATCCCCCTGATCTCGGCCGTGGGGCACGAGACCGACACGACCCTGATCGACTACGTGGCCGACCGCCGCGCCCCGACCCCGACGGCCGCCGCCGAGATGGCGACGCCGGTTTTGGCCGAGCTGCGCGCCGCCCTGGCGGGGTTGGAGCAGCGGCTGAGCTTGTGCGGCGGACGCATGGTCGACCACAGGGCCCAGGCGCTGCGGGCCGCGGCGCGCGGCCTGCCCCGCCCGAATGAGCTGATCGCCTTCGCCCAGCAGCGGCTGGACGGCGCGTCCTCGCGGCTGGCGTCTGGCCTGTCGGCCAATGTGGCGGCCCACGAGCGACGGCTGAACCAGCGGGCGGGACGGTTCAGCCCGATCCTTCTGAGCCACGCGCTGGACCGCCGATCAGAGCGGCTGACCGGCGCCTCGGGCCGCCTGGCTCCGGCGCTGGAGCGCACCCTGAAGACGGACGCGGACCGGCTGGCGGCCCTGGCCCGCACCCTGGCCAGCCTCGACCCCGCCCGGCCCAAGCCCGGCTTCGCCCGCATCGATGACGAGCAGGGGCGGATGATCCCCTGCGCCAAGGACCTGACGCCCGGACAGGCGGTGACGCTGGTCTTCGCGGACGGCTCGAAGGGCGCCCACATTGACGGCGGCGATCCTGCACCCAAGCCTGCCGCCAAACCGAAGGCCGCCAGGACGCCCCCCGTCAGTCAGGGCGACCTGTTCTAGCGGCCGCCGTCTGCTAGCGGGCGCCGCCGGGCGGCTTGCGCGGGCCCTTGGGGCCCGGACGACCGCCGCCGGTGGAGCGGGGCTTGCCGGGACCGCCCTTGAAGGGACGCGGCCCGCCGGGCTTGCCGCCGAAGGCGCGCTTGGGGCGGTCGCCTCCCGACTCATCCCTGGGTTTGAACGCCCTTTTGGGTCGGTCGCCCCCTGCCTCGTCGCGGGGCTTGAAGGCGCGCTTGGGCCGGTCGCCCCCTGCCTCGTCACGGGGCTTGAAGGACCGCTTGGGCCGGTCGCCGCCCGCCTCGTCGCGAGGCTTGAAGGGGCGCTTGGGCCGGTCGCCGCCCGCCTCATCCCGAGGCTTGAAGGGGCGGCGGGGGCGATCCTCGCCGCCAGACTCGTCGCGCGGCCTGAAGGGCCGCTTCGGGCGATCGCCCGACGGGCGGGGGCCGGGCTTGGCCCAGCCCGGCTTGCGAGCCGGCGCCCGGGGCCGGTCCGCCTCAGCCTTTTCGGCTTCGGCCCGGGCGGCGGCGCGGGCGCGCACCTTGCTGGGCTTTTTCGACGGGTCAGACAGGGCCGAGGCGGGAATGCGCTTCTTTTCCGGCCCGCCGCCGCGGCGCCCGCCCTGGGACAGCGGCGCGGCGGGGATGGCGTCCGGATCCGGATGGTTCTCCGGCGCGATCAGGTCGCCCAGCTGCTCGATGACGACGCGGGCGCCGACCTCCTCCACCTCGCCGGCGGCCAGATCGCCCAGGGCGAAGGGTCCGTAGGACAGGCGGATCAGCCGGTTGACCGTCAGGCCGAGGCTTTCCAGCACCTTGCGCACCTCGCGGTACTTGCCCTCGGCCACCGACACGGTGATCCAGAGGTTGGCGGGCGACTTGCCGCCCTCGCTCTCCTTGGCCTTGTCGAGCGTGGCCTCCACAGGCCCGTAGCGGACGCCGTCGATCTCGACGCCGTTCTTGAGCGTGTCCAGCTTCGCCTGGGTGACTCGGCCGCGCGCCCGCGCCCGGTAGCGCCGAATCCAGCCGGTCGACGGCAACTCGAGCGCGCGGGACAGTTCGCCGTCGTTGGTCAGGAGCAGGAGGCCCTCGGTGTTCACGTCCAGGCGCCCCACCGAAATGACGCGGGGCAGGCCGCGCGGCAGGTGCTCGAACACCGTCGGGCGCTCCTGCGGGTCCTTGTGCGTCGTCACCAGGCCGACGGGCTTGTGATAGCGCCACAGGCGGGTGGCCTCGGCCTGACCCACGGCCTTGCCGTCGACCGTCACTTTGTCCGTGCGGGCCACCAGGGTGGCGGGCGTGTCGATGATGCGGCCGTTGACCGCCACCTTGCCCAGGCCGATCAGACGTTCGACCTCGCGGCGCGAGGCCACGCCGGCGCGGGCCATGACCTTGGCGATCCGCTCCTTCTTGACGGGTTCTTCGGCCTTCTTGGGCCTGCGGTCTTGACCCGGACGCTTGGTCGGGGCGGTGTCGGCGGGATGACGAGCCATGATGAGCGCTTCATGCGCCAAGCCCTGGACCTGGCGCAAGCCGCCGCCGACGCGGGCGAGGCCCCGATCGGCGCACTGATCGTCGATGAGGCGACCGGAAAGGTCATCGCCGAGGGCGCGAACGCACCCATTTCGGCCTGCGATCCGACGGCGCACGCCGAGATCGTCGCCCTGCGCCGCGCCGCGCAGGCGCTGGGCAACTACCGCCTGACCGGGCTGACCCTCTACGTGACGCTGGAGCCCTGCCCCATGTGCGCCGGAGCCATTTCCCACGCCCGCATCGGCCGCGTCGTCTTCGGCGCGGAAGACCCCAAGGGCGGCGGCGTCGTCCACGGCCCACGCGTCTTTGACCAGCCCACCTGCCACTGGCGTCCCCGCGTCGAGGGCGGTCTGCTCGCCGAAGGGAGCGCGGACATGCTTCGCGCGTTCTTCCGCGCGCGCCGCAAACCTGGCGCTGGGGAGCCCCCTTCATGAACGAGGCCCTGCTCAGCGGACTGGTGCTGCTGATCACCCTGTTTCTGTTCGCCTGGGACAAGGTTCGCCACGACCTGGTGGCCATCATCGCCCTGGGCGCCTGTCTGCTTCTTGGCCTGGTGGCGCCGGGCCAGGCCCTGGAAGGCTTCTCGGACCCGGCCGTGGTGGTGGTGGCCGCCGTCCTGATCATCGGCCGGGCCATCGAGCTTACCGGCGTGGCCGCCCTGCTCACCGAGAAGCTGGCCCGCCTGAAGGCGCCGTTCGCGGTGCAGCTGGGCCTGGTGCTGATCGCCGGGGCCTTTCTGTCGGCCTTCATGAACAACATCGCCGCCCTGGCGATCACCATGCCGGCGGTGGTCGCCGTGTGCAGGGCGCACAAGCTGCCGCCCGGCGCGGGCCTGATGCCCATCGCCTTCGCCACCATCCTGGGCGGGATGACCACCCTTATCGGCACGCCGGCCAACCTGATCCTGTCGTCCGTGCGGCAGGACCAGCTGGGCGAGGCGTTCGGCTTCTTCGATATGACGGCGGTGGGCGCGACGGTCGCCGCCGCCGGCCTGGCCTATCTGATCCTGATCGGCTGGCGCCTGGCGCCCCGGCGGGCTTCGGACGAGGCGGTCAACGACAGCCGGGTGGTCTTCGAGGTCAGTCCACGCGCCGCTCTGGTGGAGCCGGCCCCGTCCGGCCCCGTCTTCGAGGCGCTGACGGCGGCGGGGGGCCACGTGCTGGGCGTCATTCGCGATCACCAGCGGCTGCCCGCCCACAGCGTCGAGGCGGTGGAGCCCTGGGACCGCATCATGGTCACCAGCCGCGAGGACCCCTGGGTGGTGGCGCGCAAGGCGGACTGCAGCCTGGGCGCGCGCCTGTCCAGCGCCCCCGACGCGGCCACCGCCCGGGTCGTGGCGGGTTACGGCTCGCCCTTGATCGGCCGGACGTTCGGAACCATCGCCGCCGACACCGACAACGAGGTGCGGGTCATCGCGGGCGGACCGCGGGTCGAGCGCGAGAGCGTGCCCCTGGGCGCGGTGCGCATCCAGCCCGGCGACCAGCTGGTGCTGCACGGCGGCTCGGGGGCGCTGGACGATTATCTGCGCTACGCCCGCCTGCTGGAGGTGGAGCGCCGCGCCTCGGTCAAGGTGTCGCCGCGGCGCGCGACCCTGGCGGTGGCCATCTATTTCGCGGCGGTGGCCGCGGCGGTCGTGGCGGGCCTGCCCACGGCCCTGACCTTCGGGGCGGCCGCCGCTGGACTGGCGGCCCTGCGGTTCCTGCCGCCGCGCGAGGTCTACAGCTCGATCGACTGGCCGGCGGTCGTCCTGCTGGCCTGCATGATTCCCGTCGGCCAGAGCTTCCAGACCAGCGGCGCGGCCGCCATCGTGGCGGAGCACCTGGGCTTCCTGCTGTCCGGCGCGACCCTGTTCTGGGCGGCGGCGGCCATGACGGCGGTGACGCTGGTGCTGTCGATCTTCCTGAACAACGTGGCCACGGCGGTGATCATGGGGCCCGTCGGCATTGCCGTGGCCAATGCGCTGGGGGTCGCGCCGGACGCCCTGCTGATCGCCGTGCTGATCGGCGCCTCGTCGGACTTCCTGACGCCCATCGGCCACCAGAACAACCTGCTGGTCATGGGGCCTGGCGGCTATCGCTTCACCGACTACATCCGCGTCGGCTGGGCCCTGTCGGTGATCGTGGTGCTGACCTCGGCCGGAGTGATCTCGCTGCTCTTTTGAGCCTTTTTCAGCTTCAGCCAGATGAACAGGGCCTCCCAGTGGATGCCCAGGATGACCTTGAGAGTCAGGAGCGGATGGCTGAGCCAGGCCGCCAGGATCGCCCCGGCCGTAAACGGCCGGCGCCGGCCGGAGAAGGCGGCCGTCAGCATCGGCCCCTCGGCGTCAGACGCCAGTATGGAGACGGCCACGGTCTCGCCCGGCGCCTCGACGCGAAAGCGATAGTCCATGTCCATGCCGAGGAAGGGCGAGACGCGGAACGCCTTGGCGCAGGCCTGTTCGATGACGCCGTCGCCGCGGACCGCCAGCACGTAATGATGCCGCTCGCCGAAGGTGTTGTTCACCTCATGCACGAGGGCAGTGAGCCGTCCGTCCCGCGCGTGGCAGAAATAGACCGTCAGCGGATTGAAGACGTAGCCCAGCACGCGCGGCATGCAGAGCATCCGGACGGGACCGCCGCCCTCCAGGCCGTGCCGGGTCAGGAGAGCCTCGACCTGGGCTTTCAGGGGCGCGCCCGAACCGTCGCCGTGGTCCTTTTCGTAAAGGGAGATCAGCCCCGGCCTGTTGAAGCCGAAGGCCCAGCCGCGCGACAGCGCCGGCGCCTCGTCCAGGCCGAACAGGCCCATGAAGACGCGATAGGCCAGGTCGTGCCGCGCGGGCCGCAGCCGCCGGTGCGTGACCTTGCCCACATAGAGGCTGGAGGCGGTCACGCCGCTTCCGCCAGGGGCAGATCGGCCGCCGGCTGCGGGAGGTACAGCCGCCCGGACTCCTCCGGCACGATCCAGGGCCTGCGCACGCCGCCCATCTGCTCGGCGGCCAGCAGGCCCGCCTGAAGCCCGTCTTCGTGGAAGCCGGCGCCGAAGTGGGCGCCCGCGAACCAGACGCCCCCCCGCCCCTGAATCTCCCACAGCCTTTGCTGGGCGACGAGGGCCTCGGGCGAGAAGCAGGGGTGCTCCCACTCGCCTTCCCACAGGATCCGGTCGGCCGCGGGGCGGCGCTGGGGATTGAGCGTCACGAACAGCTGGGCGCCAGTCGGCAGCTTCTGCAGGCGGTTCATCCAGTAGGTCACGGCGCAGCCCTCTCCGGAACGCCGGGCGTCGCCCACATAGTTCCAGCTGGACCAGGCCTCGCGCCGCCGGGGCATCAGAGAGGCGTCCGTGTGCAGGATGGCCGTGTTGCGGCTGTAGCGGAAGGCGGACAGTAGGGCGGCCTGTTCGGCATCGGGCTCCACCAGCAGGTCCAGCGCCTGGTCAGCGTGACAGGCCAGAAGCACGCGGTCGAAGACCTGCTCGCGGCCCTCTGCGTCGCGCACCGCCACACCGCCCGCCTGGGTCCGGACCTGAGCCGCGCCTCGGCCGGTCTGCACATCGACGTTCCAGTCGGCCTGAAGGGCCCGCACATAGGTCTGGCTGCCGCCCTCGACCGTGCGCCATTTGGGCCGTCCCTTGAAACGCAGCAGGCCATGGTTCTCAAAGAAGCGCACGAAGGCGCACGCCGGGTACTGGCGCATGTCGGACACCGAGGACGACCAGATGGCCGCCGCCTGGGGCAGCAGGTGATCGCGCTGGAAGGCTTCACCGTAGCCCTTGCGGTCCAGATAGTCGCCCAGAGTGATGATGCCGCCCTTGGCCGTCGCAGCGATCTCGATCGGCGCCTGGCGGTAGAAGCGCCACAGGTCCCTGGTCATGGACCAGAAGCGCGGACTGAAGAGGTTTCTGCCGCCGCCGATGAAGGCCTTCAGGTCGTTGGAGGAATACTCCAGCCGCCCGCCGTCCACGGACACCGCGAAGGACATGTCCGAGGCCTTGGACGCCACGCCCAGGTGGCGAAGCAGGGCCGTCAGGTTGGGATAGTTGCCCTCGTTGAAGACGATGAAGCCCGTGTCCACGCAGACGGGGCCGTCCTCCGTGTCGGCCGTGACCGTGTGGGTGTGGCCGCCCAGGCGCGCGTCCTTCTCAAACAGGGTGACCCGGTGGCGCTTGGACAGCAGCCAGGCCGCGGACAGACCCGATACGCCAGAGCCGATCACGGCGATGGAGAGCGGAAGCTCTGAAGCGATGGTCATAAGAAGTCCGGTGAGCATTAGGAGCGACCTCTGCCTCTACGGTGACCTAACGCCCCTAGATCAGCAGTGATCCGGCGGGGGCGCCGCGGCGTAACCGTGGCCATGCAGCTTGCCCTCGAGCCCCGGCTGAGCCTTTTTAGGGCGCGCGGTCCCTTTGACCGGCCCGCGCCGGGAGAGGTCATGTTCGTGAGTGAGGGCGCCCCTGAGCGGCTTTCGACGGAGCGGCCCGAGACCGTGCTGCTGCGCCGCATCGCCCTGCGTGACCGGGCGGCCTTCGCCGAGTTGTTCAGCCTCGTGGCGCCCAAGGTGAAGGCCTATCTGATCCGCCTGGGGACCGAAGCCGCCGGCGCCGAGGAGTTGACCCAGGACGTGCTGCTGACCGTCTGGCGCAAGGCCGACCAGTTCGATCCCGCCAAGGCCGGACCCCTGACCTGGATATTCGTCATCGCCCGCAACCGGCGCATCGATGCGCTGCGCCGCGAGCGCTCGACGGTCACCTACGGCTTCGAGCCGCCGGAACAGGCGGACGAGGACACGCCCTCGGCTGAAGCTCAGCTGAGCGGCACCGAGCGCGAAATCCGCGTGCGCGAGGCGCTGAAGCTGCTGCCGCCGGATCAGCAGGAGGTGGTCCGCCGTTCCTTTTTTGACGAGCAGCCGCACAGCGAGATCGCCGAAGCCCTGAACCTGCCACTCGGCACGGTGAAGTCACGGCTGCGCCTCGCCTTCGCCAAGCTGCGCGACCGCCTGGAGGACCTGTGATGACGGGCGCCGCCGTCACCCCCCGCCATCATCCGTCGGAGGCCACCCTGGCCCAGTACGTGGCCGGAACCCTGCGTCCCGGTTTCGACGTGGTCGTGGCCGCGCATCTGTCGACGTGCGCCCACTGCCGGGCAGAGGCCGCGCGGCTGGAGGCCGTCGGCGCGGCCATGCTGGACGAGCAGGCGCCCGTGGACATGTCGGCCGACGCGCTGGACCGCGCCCTGGCGCGGATCGAGACGCCCGAGGCCGAGGTCCCGCCCGCCCCGACCCTGGCCGAGGTCCTGACGCCGCGCCGCCGCCGGTGGCTGGCCCCCGGGGTGTGGACCGCCAAGGTGGACACGCCCCGCTACGCCAGCGACCGCGTCTATCTGCTGGGCGTGGGCCCGGGAATCTCCACGGCCGATCACGGCCACGGCGGCCTTGAGTTCACCCAGGTGATCTCGGGCGCGCTGCAGGACGGGGACATCGTCTATCGGGCCGGCGATTTCATCGAGCACGACGCCGACCACGAGCATCAGCCGGTGGTCTGGGGCGACGAGCCCTGCGTGTGTTTGTTCGCTACCCAGGGCCGGCTGAAGCCCAAGGGCTGGCTGGGGCGGCTGGTGTTCGCCCTGGCGGACGTCTGACATGAGCGCCGGCGACGCCCTCCTGCCGCTGGCGCTGGTTCTGGCCTCCATGCTGGCGGTCATGGCGACCGCCTGGCTGACGCAGCGGGCGGTGCGAGACACCGGCTGGGTCGACGTCTTCTGGACCTTCGGTTCAGGGGCGATGCTGGCCCTGGCCGCCCTGTGGCCGAGCGATGCAGCCCTTCCAGAGCGGCAATGGCTGGCCGCGGCTGTCGCCGTCGTCTGGGCCGGGCGGCTGGGCGTCTATGTCGCCTCTCGCGTGGCCAAGGGGCCTGAGGATTCGCGCTACGCCCAGCTGCGACGCCTGTGGGGCGCGGACTATCAGCGCCGCCTGTTCGGCTTCGTCCTGATCCAGGCCCCGGCCACGACGCTGCTGGCCCTGTCGGTCTTCACCGCCGCGCACGCGGGCGAACCGACGCTGGGCTGGCGCGACCTGATCGCCGTGCTGATCCTGGCCATCGGCATCGGCGGCGAGGCGCTGGCGGATGAGCAGATGCGCCGCTTCAAGGCGACGCCCGGCCACGGCCCCATCATGGATCAGGGCCTGTGGAGCTGGTCGCGGCACCCCAACTATTTCTTCCAGTGGTTCGGCTGGCTGGCCTGGCCGGTGATGGCCCTGGATCTGGCTGAACCCTTCACGCTCACCACCCTCGTCGCGCCCGCCGTGATGTACCTGATCCTGCGTCACGGCTCGGGCGTGCCGCCGCTGGAGCGCACCATGCTGGAGAGCCGCGGCGAGACCTTCAGGGACTACCAGTCCCGCGTCAGCGTCTTCTTCCCCCTGCCGCCCAGGAGGGTTCGCCCATGAGCCTGATGTCCCGCGCCTTCCAGGCCTTTGAGGCCGCGCCGCTGCCGGACTCGCTGCGCCGAGGCGCCGTCGACATGCTGGTCAGCCGCGCCGCGCGCCGAATGGGCGAGGGTTCTCCGGAGCTGGACCGCGCCTTCGCCGAGGCGATGGCGGCCCGCCCGATCGCCGAGCACGCCGACGCCGCCAACCGCCAGCACTACGAGGTCCCGGCCGCCTTCTTCGAGAAGGTGCTCGGGCCGCGCCTGAAATATTCCTGCTGCCTCTATCCCGAAGGCTCCGAGACGCTGGAGCAGGCCGAGGTCCAGGCCCTGGCCGCCACCTGTGTCCACGCCGACCTGCACGACGGCCACGACATTCTGGAGCTGGGCTGCGGATGGGGTTCCCTGTCCCTATGGATGGCCGAGCGGATGCCCAACGCGCGCATCACCTCGGTGTCCAACTCGGCCGGGCAGCGCGCCTTCATCGAGGCCGAGGCGCGGCGTCGCCAGATCACCAACCTTCGGGTCGTCACGGCGGACATGAACCGGTTCGCCCCGGACCAGCGCTTCGACCGCATCGTCTCGGTCGAGATGTTCGAGCACATGGCCAACTGGCGCGTGCTGCTGAGCCGCGTGCGCGACTGGCTGAAGCCCGACGGCCGGCTGTTCCTGCACGTTTTCGCCCACCGCACCACGCCGTACCGCTTCGAGGTCGCGGACCGCTCGGACTGGATCGCCCAGCATTTCTTCACCGGCGGCGTCATGCCCAGCCGGGGACTGATCCGCGCCTTTGACGATCTGTTCGAGGTGGAGAACGAGTGGTGGTGGAGCGGCAAACATTACGAGAAGACCGCCCTGCACTGGCTGGCCAACTTCGACGCCGCACTGCCGCACATCCGGCCCGTCCTGGCCGAGACCTACGGACCCGAGGCCCGGCTGTGGGAGCACCGCTGGCGCCTGTTCTTCCTGGCCACCGCCGGCCTGTTCGGCCACGGGACCGGGGATGAATGGGGCGTCGTCCACCACCGGCTGAAGCCGGTCCGCTGAGGGAGCCGCCGCCATGCAGATGGTCGTCGCCTGGATCACCACCGCCATCGTCTTCGCCGGCGTGGACGCCGTCTGGCTGAGCCAGATGGGCCCCCGGCTGTACAAGCCCGTACTGGGCGAAATCCTGGCGCCCAAGCCTGACCTGACGGCGGCGGTCATCTTCTATCTGATCTACGTCACGGGTCTGGTGCTGTTCGTGGTCGCCCCGGCCCTGGAGCGTGGCGGCCTGATGAAGGCCGTCGTGATGGGCGCCCTGCTGGGCCTGATGGCCTACGCCACCTATGACCTGACCAACCAGGCGACCCTGCGGGTGTGGGACTGGAAAATCACGGTCATCGACCTGTGCTGGGGCGCCTTCGTCTCGGCGGTGTCGTGCGCGGCGGCCTATATGATCGCATCGCGCGTCACGTCCTGACCGGCTTCCTTTCCGCAGCGGCGCCCGTCTAGTCTGGGGCATCCGAACGGGGCCCCGACGATGGACTTCACCTACTCCGAGCGCCAGCTTCACTTTCGCGACCGCGTGCGCGACTTCATCGCGCAGCGCGACGAGGCGGCCTCGCAAGCTCACCACGCCCACGAGGCCCTGACCGGACCCCAGCGCTGGACCGCGCCGGACTGGATGGAGCCCTTCAAGGAACAGGCGCGGGCCGAGGGCCTGTGGAACCTTTTCCTGCCGCCCTCGGAAGCCCACGACGAGGGAGACTGGCGCGGCGCCGGCCTGACCAACCTGGAATACGCCCTCTGCGCCGAGGAGATGGGGCGCAGGCCCTGGGCGTCGGAACTGTTCAACTGTTCGGCGCCCGATACCGGCAACATGGAGGTGCTGCACCGCTATGGCTCAAGGGAGCAGAAGCGCCGCTGGCTGACGCCCCTGATGAGGGGCGAGATCCGCTCGGCCTTCCTGATGACCGAGCCGGCGGTGGCGTCGTCCGACGCCACAAACATCGAGACCTCGATCGTCAGGGAGGCCGATCACTACGTGATCAATGGACGCAAGTGGTGGTCCTCGGGCGTGGGCGACCCCCGCTGCGCCGTGGCCATCGTCATGGGCAAGACGGACCCGGAAGGGCCGCGCCACGCCCAGCAGTCCCAGATCCTGGTCCCCATGGACACGCCGGGCGTCGAGGTCGTGCGCATGCTGCCGGTGTTCGGCTATGACGACGCCCCGCACGGCCATGCCGAGGTGATCCTGAAGGACGTGCGCGTCCCGGCCGAGAACCTGATCCTCGGCGAAGGGCGCGGCTTCGAGATCGCCCAGGGACGCTTGGGCCCAGGCCGCATCCACCACTGCATGCGCACCATCGGGGCGGCGGAGGAGGCGCTGGCGGCCATGGTCCGGCGGCTGCAGAACCGCGTCGCCTTCGGCAAGCCCCTGGCCCAGCAGTCGGTCTGGGAAGAGCGGGTGGCCGAGGCCCGAATCCAGCTGGAGATGACCCGGCTGCTGTGCCTGAAGGCCGCCGACATGATGGACAAGGCGGGCAACAAGGCGGCCCAGCTGGAAATCGCCATGATCAAGGTGCAGGCGCCGACCATGGCGCTGAAGATCATAGATGACGCCATCCAGGCCCATGGCGGCGCCGGCGTCTCGGACGACTTCGCGCTGGCTCGAGCCTATGCCGGCATCCGCACCCTGCGTCTGGCGGACGGTCCGGACGAGGTCCACCGCCGCGCTATCGCCCGGCTGGAGTTCGGGCGCGGCTGAGCAGGCTTCAGGCGATGATGTCCGGCAGGACGCGCGCCTCGATCTTCACGATCTCATCCTTGAGCGCCAGCTTCTGACGCTTCAGCCGGGCGATGCGCAGCTGATCCGGCACGGGCATGCGCCCCAGCGCCTCGATGGAGGCGTCCAGGTCGGCGTGCTCCTGCTGCAGCTGGGCCAGACGCTCGCGCAGCGCCTTGTCCAGCTCCAGTTCCTCGGGCGGCTGATGGTCGTTCATAAGCGCGGCGGTTCCGGATGGGCGGCGCCTCTATACTGCACGCCAATCCTTGCTCAAAGGCGCCCGGCCAGCGTCTCCAGCGCGGGGCGGGGCACAACGCGCGACCAGGCCCGGGCCGCCTGCGCGAGGGCGGGCGTCGGGTCCGACGACGGGGCTCCGGTCGGCGTTGGACCCAGCGCCTCCAGGTCGGACAGCAGGCCGCGCTCCGCAGCCAGTTCGGCCGCCTTCACCGCCTGGCGAGCCGCGAGGCGGGTGACGTCTTCCATGTCGGGAATGGGCGACTTCAGCCGGCGGCGTACGGCGCGAAGGGGCTGGACGGCGGCCTGGTCCCAGGCGCGGGCGGCGTCCGCCGCGGCCTCCAGCGTTTCGTCATCGAGGCGGCGGCCCGTGCGGGCGCACCAGGCGGCGAACAGCAGAAGGCAGACATTCTGCCCGTACTCGTCCTGGAGAGAGAGGCAGGCCTCGGACACCCCCTCGCGGGCATAGGCGGCGAGGGCCCAGTCCCACAGACCCTGATCGGTCACGCCTCGCCGTCCAGGCCGCCCCAGCGGCGCGTGGCCGACCAGTCCAGTCCCAGCAGGTCGAGGGCGCGCCCGACCGACTGGTCCACCATCTGCTCGATGCTCCGGGGCTTGGCGTAAAAGGCCGGCAGGGGCGGGGCGATGGTCGCCCCCATCTCGGCCAGGGCGGTCATGGTGCGCAGGTGGCCGAGGTGCAGGGGGGTCTCGCGGACCATCAGCACTAGGGGCCGCCGCTCCTTGAGCGTCACGTCGGCGGCGCGGGTCAGGAGGGACGAGGTCACGCCGGTGGCGATCTCGCTCATGGTCCGGACCGAGCACGGCGCGATGATCATGCCCAGGGTCCGGAACGAACCAGACGCGATGGCGGCGCCCACCTCGCCCACGCGGTAGGTCACATCGGCGCGGGCGGCGAGGTCCGCAGGACTGAGATCCAGTTCCTGGGACAGGGTCAGGGCGGCGGCCCGGCTGGCCACAAGATGGGTCTCGACGCCCAGCTCGCGCAGCGCCTCGAGCACGCGCACGGCGTAGACGGCACCGGACGCGCCGGAGACGCCGACGACGACGCGGGTCTTCGAGCTGGAGGTCATGGGCGTGCTCCGCACTCCGTGATCGCCGCGTAACCGAATGTGACTACACAATGTGGGCTAGCAGGCGTTGACTTGATGATCCCTTCAAAGAGGAGGCGCAAGCCATGGCGATTGACGCTCGTATCCGCGAACTGGGAAACCGCCGCCGTCAGCTGGACGCGGCGATCCACCAGGAGGAGACCCGGCCGATGGCCGACTCTCTGCAGATCCGAACCCTGAAGCGTCAAAAGCTGAGGTTGAAGGAGCAGATCGAAAGCCTGCAGGCGCAGGCCTGATCTGATCCGGAGGGCGGCGGTCGAGCCGCCGCCCCATTTCCCGTCGTCAGTCCTGATCGTCCTCGGCGTCGCCGAAGACGGAGGCCGCGGTCGGCTCATCGCCGGCAAAGGCGTCCTCTTCGGGCTCGAAGCCCTGATCGGCAGGCTGCTCGTCTTCCACCGCCGGAGCCAGGGTCGGGCCGCCGTTCTTGGCGTCGTCGCGCATCTTCTTCTCGGCCGCCTTGCGGACCACTTCGTCCAGCTCGATCTGGCCGACGAGGCCCAACGTCACCGGATCGACCGGCTTGATGTTGGCGATGTTCCAGTGGGTGCGGTTGCGCACGCTGTCGATCGTCGACTTGGTGGTGCCGAGCAGCTTGGCGATCTGGGCGTCGGCCACCTCGGGGTGGTTCTTGACGAACCACATGATGGCGTCCGGGCGGTCCTGGCGGCGCGAGACCGGGGTGTAGCGGGCCTGCTTCTTGCCGGTCTTCAGCAGCTCGGCGTGGCGGCCGACCTGGGCCTTCATGCGGTAGTTGGCGTCGGCGTGGGCCCGGTCCAGCTCTTCGCGGGTCAGCTGGCCGTTGCCGATGGGATCGGCGCCGCGGATGTCGCGGGCGACGTCGCCGTCGGCGATGCCCTTCACCTCAAGCGGGTGCAGACCGCAGAAGTCGGCGATCTGCTCGAAGGTGAGCGAGGTGTTGTCGACCAGCCAGACAGCGGTGGCCTTGGGGTAGAGGACGTCGTTCATGGGCCTTGGCGAGCCTTCTGGTTGAGGCGCCCGGACGGGCGCTGGGCGTACGCCCGAAACAGCGGCGCCCGGCCTTTCGGCCGGGCGCGGGAGCCCTTCCCATACTACCGGACGGGCCGGTTGGAAACCGTCAGATGAACGCCGGCTGACGAAGGGCGGTCAGCCGAGGTTCAGCTTGGCCGTCGCATCCTGAGCCCCAGACCGGCGTTCTTCCTGGTGGGAGGGCGCGTGAAGACAAGACAAGGAGCGTTCCCATGTCCGCACGTATCACCGCCTCGATCGGCGCCGCCGCGCTGGCGCTGGCCGCAGCCGCCGCCACGCCGCAGGCCGCCTCGGCCCAGGAGTACGGCCACCGCGACCCCTACGGCCCGCGCGGCGACTACCAGCAGCTGTGCCGCAACATCTCGGAGCGCGGCAACATGATCTCCGCCTACTGCCCCGGCGCCGGCGGGCGCTGGCAAAGCTCGACCATCAACCGGGCCAACTGCCGCGACGGCCGGGTCGAGGTGGTGAACGGCGTCCTGGCCTGCGCCAACTGGGGCCGTGACGGCCGCCGCGATGATGACCGCTGGGATCGTAGGGATGACCGTCGAGACGACCGTTGGGACGACCGCCGCGGCGGCCGTGGCCGGGGCATCGTGGTCTACGAGCACGCGGGTTTCCAGGGCCGGTCCATGAGCTTCCGCGGGGCCATCGTGGACCTGCGCGAGACCGGCATGAACGACCGCATCAGCTCCATGGAGGTGCGCGGAACCTGGCTGGCCTGCTCGGACTCGCACTTCCGGGGCCAGTGCCGCACCTTCACCGGCCGGGTCTATGACCTGCGCCAGCAGGGCTTCAACGATCGCATCTCCTCGCTGCGTCCCGCCGGCGGGGGCCGCTGGTAAGCCCTAGACCGTCAGCACGATCTTGCCGACGTGGCCGCCCATCTCCAGAGCGAGGTGGGCGGCCCTGGCGTCTTTGAGGGGGAAGGTGCGGTCGATCACCGGGCGGACCTTGCCCTGTTCGATCCAGGGCCAGACCGTCTCCTCCACGGCGCGGGCCAGACGCGCCTTTTCCTGAGAGGAGCGCGGCCTGAGCGTCGAGCCGGTCAGGGTCAGGCGCTTCATCATGATCTGGGCCAGGTCGACCTCGGCCCGGGCCCCGGACTGGACCGCGATCAGCACCAGCCGCCCGCCGGGGTTCAGCGCGGCCAGGCCTGTCGCCAGCAGATCGCGCCCGACCATGTCGAGGATCACGTCCGGCCGCGCCTCGGCCAGGGCGGCGGCGAAATCGGGCGCGGTGGAGTCGAGGGCCGTGTCCGCGCCCAGCTTCAACGCCTGTTCGCACTTGGCCCGGCCGCGCGACGTGGCGACCACCCGGGCCCCGTAAGCCCTGGCCATCTGAAGGGCGGTTACCCCGATGCCGCTGGTTGCGCCGTGGACGGCCAGGGTCTCGCCGGGCTTAAGGCTCCCGATCTCGAACACATTCGCCCAGACGGTGAAAACCGTCTCGGGCAGGCCCGCCGCCTCGATCAGGGACACCCCCTTGGGGACCGGCAGGACCGAGCCGGCGTCGGCCAGGGCGTATTCGGCATAGCCGCCGCCCGGCAACAGGGCGCAGACCGCGTCCCCTTCCGCCCAGCGCGAAACGTCCTGGCCCAGGGCGGCGATATGGCCCGACACCTCCAGCCCCAGCACGTCGGAGGCGCCGGTCGGCGGCGGGTACAGTCCCTTGCGCTGCAACAGGTCGGGCCGGTTGATCCCAGCGGCGGCGACCCGGATCAGAACCTGGCCCGGGCCAGGCTCCGGCGTGGGCCGCTCAGCCAGGTGCAGGGCCTCGGCCGAGCCCTTGCCGCCCTCGATCTCGACTGCGTGCATCCGTCTGCCCACGTATCAATCCTTGCCAAGCAAGGCGTTCAGGCGTTCTGATACGCGCTTGAGGCGAGTGGGAGAAGGGAGCGGCCATGGCGTTCGAGGAACTCGAGCCCCGTCCGGTCCCCGGCGCGGCGCTGAAGACGCTGGTCCGGGAGGATCTGGATCCCTATGGGGTGGAGGAGCTGGAGGAGCGCATCTCGGCGCTGGAAGGCGAGATCGAGCGGGTGCGCGCCGCCCTGCACAAGAAGCGCGACCGGAAAAACGCAGCCGACGCTCTTTTTTCGTTCGGCAAGGAAGAATGACCGGATTCGGCTGGCATAGGGGTTGCAAGCCCCTTTCGTCAGAGTTCGAGTAACCCGGTACGAGGGGCCCCTAACCGTATGTCGCAGACCTTCATGGCCGAGATCGGCGCCGCACGAAGCTCAGCCCCCCTGGGCCGGGCCGAGGTGGTGCTGGATTTCACCCGTTCCGAGCTGTTCGATCGCACCTTCAACGAGGGCATGGCCCTGGTGGAGGAGACCGCCGCCTATCTGGACGGCGAGGGCCGCCGGGACTCCAAGCTGCTCAGCCGGGCCGCCGCCCTATCCTACGCCGCCGAGAGCATGAAGCTGACCACGCGGCTGATGCAGATCGCCTCGTGGCTGCTGGTGCAGCGGGCCGTGCGCGAGGGCGAGATGGATCCCATGGCGGCCTGCGAGCCGCGCTATCGGCTGAAGGCCCGCGAGGAGCAGCCCGGAACGCTGGACGCCGAGCTGCCCGTCGCCCTGGTGGAGCTGGTCCTGCAGACCGAGCGGCTGCACGAGCGGGTGCTGTACCTGGACCGCCGTATGTATCTGGACGACACGCCCGCGCCGGAAGCCAATCCGGTGCAGAGCCAGCTGGACCGGCTGAAGGCGGCCTTCGGGGGGTAGACCCCGTTTTGGGGCCCCGTCCCGCCTGGAAACGCCGCGCCAAACCGCGCCAAACCCTGCCACTTCGCGCCGGATGCGAGGAAATGGAACGGACGGCCCCGGGGGTTTCGATGGGATCATCGGACCAGTCTCGGGGCAGGCGGACGGGCGTGGATAAGTCACAGTCACTGAAGTCATCGCCGCGGCGGTGAAATCCGCTTGTCGAGGACCGCCTAACGCGGTTTTGAGGCGGCATGCGCCCCTTTCATCACCTGCTGGCCAACAACCTCGTCGCCAACGTGACGAACTTCACGGTGTGGTTCGCCGTGACCTTCTGGGTCTATCTGGAGACACGCTCGGTCTTCGCCACGGGCATGATCGCGGGTCTGTACCTGGTGCTGACGGCGGGACTGGCCTTCTGGCTGGGCAGCATCGTGGACCACCACCGCAAGAAGCGGGTCATGATGGGCTCCAGCGCCGCGTCCCTCGCCTTCTACATCGCCGGTCTGGGCCTGCTTCTGACCACGCCCGAGGCGGCCATGCAGCGCGTGGCGGGCGTCGAGCTGTGGGCCTTCATCGGCCTGGTCATGCTGGGCGTCATCGCCGGCAACATCCGCGCCATCGCCCTGCCCACCCTGGTCACGGTTCTGGTGCCCGAGGATCGCCGCGACCGCGCCAACGGCCTGGTGGGCATGATCACCGGCATCGGCTTTCTGACCACCTCGGTCATCTCCGGCTTCCTCGTGGCGCGCACGGGCATGCAGGGGACGCTTGTCTTCGCTCTGGCCCTGACGGCCGCCGCCTTCGTGCACCTGCGCTTCATCGGGGTGGACGAGCCCCTGCCCGAGCCGCCCGCCGACGAGAATGGCAAGCCCGGCCGCCGCCGGGTGGACCTGGCCGGGACGCTCAGAGTGGTGGGGGCCGTGCCCGGCCTCTTCGCCCTGATCCTCTTCGCCACCTTCAACAACTTCCTGGGCGGCGTCTTCATGGCCCTGATGGACGCCTACGGCCTGTCCCTGATGCGGGTTGAGCACTGGGGCCTGATGTGGGGCGCGGTCTCCACCGGCTTCATCCTCTCGGGCCTGGTGATCGCGCGGACAGGTCTGGGATCCAGTCCGTTGCGCACTTTGATGATCGTCAATCTGATCGCCTGGGGCGGCGCTGCCGTCTTCACGCTGCAGCCGTGGATCTGGCTGCTGTTCGCCGGGACCTTCCTCTGGATGTTCCTGGGCCCCTTCGCCGAGGCGGCCGCGCACACCACCCTGCAGAAGGTGGTCCCGTTTGAGCGTCAGGGACGGGTGTTCGGCTTCGCCCAGTCGGTGGAGCAGGCCGCCAGCCCGCTGACGGCGTTCCTGATCGGCCCGCTGACCCAGTTCCTGGTCATCCCCTTCATGTCCGAGGGCGGCGCGGGAGCGGCGGCCATAGGCGACTGGTTCGGCACGGGGCCTGCGCGCGGCATCGCCCTGGTCTTCACCGTCTCCGGCCTGGTCGGGATTGTGGCCACCCTCCTGGCCTTTAACTCGCCCCAGTACCGCCGGCTGTCCGAAGTCTACGCCAGGGGGGTGGTAGAGTAGACGGTCAGGCGAACCTTCTGCGCCGCTGGGTCGCCTGGAGGGTCGAGCGGATGAAGTCCGAGGAGGGCTCGGCCTCCGCCAGGACCTGCTCCTTGATGGCGCGCGGCTCGCCGAACAGGTTGCCCTGGGCGTAGCCGATGTCGAGCTCGAGGATGTCGACCACCTGGCGCTCGGCCTCGACCTTCTCGGCGATGACCTCCATGCCGTAGCGGCGCGAGATGCCGGCGAAGTCCGAGGCGTGGATGTCGCGCAGCGACGCCAGGGCCGGGCCGCCCTCAAGATCCAGCAGCTGCTCAAGCAGCAGGTCCGCGCCGATCTTGATGAACTTCACGTCCGAGCGCTGCAGGTCGGCATAGTCCAGGTCGAGCGTCTGCACCTTGTCGATCGAGAAGCGGAAGCCCAGGTCCGCCAGCTTGGCCATGTTGCGCGCCTCGACGGCGCCGCGCGCGTCGAAGGCGGCCTGGCCCATCTCGAAGATGAGGGCGTCGCGCAGGTCGGCGTTCTCGCGCAGGAAGTCCAGGAACTGGGGGAAGAAGGTCTCGTCGGCCAGCGAGGCCGGCGAGACGTTGCAGAACACGCCCACCCGCCGGTCCTGCTTGGCCAGGCGACGCACGATCTGGGCGCAGCGGAAGAGCAGCAGGTTGTCGATGGCGGGGACCAGACCCTCGCCCTCGGCGATGGACAGGTACTCGGCCGGCATCATCACCCTGCCGGTGGTGTCGCGCAGACGCGTGAAGCTCTCGTAGAAGACGGTCTTGCGCTGGGGCAGGGTGACGACGGGCTGGAGGTAGAGATCGACGCGGTTGTCGGTCAGGGCTTCGCGCACCGTGTCCATCAGGGCGGCGGCCTGGCGCTGGCGGCGGCCCTCGAAGGTGTCGGGACTGTGGGTGACCGAGGCCTGGGCCTCGGCCTGGCGGGCGTCGAGACTGGCGCTCATGCGGTGGACCAGATCCTCGAGGATGCGCACCTCGTCGGTCAGGGCCTCGTTGGCGCCGACGGCGCCCTTTTCGACGGCCCCAGCCAGTTCAGCGACGGAGCCCTGGGTGCTCTCCACCGCATCAGCCAGCAGCTGATAGGCCTGGCGGATGCCCTCCACCTCGCGGCGCAGGGCCGCTCGGCCCATGGCCCCCGAGATCAAGGCGTGCAGGCTGAAGGCGAAACCCAGGGCGCCGAACAGCCCGGCCGAGGCGGCGCCCACCCCCATGCCGCCGCGCCACATGAGGGCGGCGACCGTCATGGCGAGGAAGACATAGGCCCCGAACAGCAGGCCGGCGGTCAGTTTCTGCATCGGCTCCGGTCCTCAAGGCCGCAGTAAGCGCAGCCTGATGGAATCGCCCGAGTATCGGTCTATCTAGACGTTTCGCCTATAGGCAAACCGGAGCGGGGCTGTGGAACTCTTCGATCTGAGCGGCAAGACGGCGGTCATCACCGGCTCGTCGCGGGGCATCGGCAAGGCCATCGCAGAGCGCCTGGCCGAGCACGGGGCGCGGGTGGTGATCTCGTCGCGCAAGGCCGCGCCGTGCGAGGAGGTCGCCCAGGCGATCAACGCCCGTTTCGGCCCAATCGACGGGAAGGCCCGCGCCATCGCGGTTCCAGCCAACATCGGCTCGAAGGACGATCTGCAAAGACTGGTCGACGAGACCCGCGCCTGGGCCGGGCGAATCGACATCCTGGTCTGCAACGCCGCCTCCAATCCCTATGCGGGACCGATGGCGGGCATCTCGGACGAGCAGTTCGAAAAGATCCTCCAGAACAACGTCATTTCGAACCACTGGCTGATCCAGATGGTCGCGCCGGAGATGCTGGAGCGCAAGGACGGCTCGATCATCATCGTCAGCTCGATCGGGGGCCTGCGCGGCAACGCCCTGATCGGGGCCTACAACATCTCTAAGGCGGCCGACATGCAGCTGGCCCGCAATCTGGCGGTGGAATACGGCCCGTCAGGCGTGCGTGTGAACTGCATCGCGCCAGGCCTGATCCAGACGGACTTCGCCCGCGCCCTGTGGGAGAACCCGCAGATCCTCAGGGCCACCACCGATCCCATGCCCATGAAGCGCATCGGCCAGCCGGACGAGATCGCGGGGGCGGCGGTCTATCTGGCCGCGCCCGCATCCGCCTACATGACCGGCCAGACCCTGGTCGTCGACGGCGGGATCACCATCGCATGGTGAGCCGCGCCCAGGACCTGCAGTGGCGCCTGGAGGCCGTGCTGTTCGCCGGCTACTTCGGCCTGATGCGGGCGCTGCCGACGGACTGGGCCTCGGGCCTGGGGGCCGCCCTGCTGAAGACCCTGGGGCCGCTGACGGGCGCACACCGCACGGCCGAGAGAAACCTGCGCCTGGCTTTTCCCGAGAAGGACGCCGCGTGGCGCCGCCGGATGCTGAAGGCCCAGTGGGACAACACCGGCCGCACCTTCGCCGAGACGCCGATCCTGAACCGCATGACCGTGGCCTCGGGCCGGGTGGAGCTGGTGGACCCGCACGGGCGGCTGAAGGCGCTGGCCGACGGCGCGCCGCCGGTGGTCTTCGTGTCGGGCCATTTCGCCTGTTTCGAGATCATGCCGCTGGTGATCCTGGAGGCGGGCGTCCCCTGCCAGATCACCTATCGGGCCACCAACAACCCCTATGTGGACCGCATCATCCGCGACAGCCGCGCACGATACGGCGTGAAGCTGTTCGCGCCCAAGGGGGCCGAGGGGGCGCGCGAACTGCTGGACGGCCTGAAGCGCGGGGAGTCCGCCGCCCTGATGAACGATCAGAAGTTCAACGAGGGTCCCGAGGTGCTGTTCTTCGGCAAGCCCGTGAACGCCGCGCCCGGCCCGTCACGCCTGGCCCAGCGCTTCGGCACGGTGCTGCAGCCCATGTCGGTGGAGCGGATCAAGGGCGCCCGCTTCCGCGTGGTCGTGCACGATCCGATCCCGGTGCCGAAGACGGGGGACAAGGCGGCGGACGTGGCCGCGGCCACGCAAGCCGTTACACGCTTCGTCGAGGATCAGGTGCGGCGGCGGCCGGAGGAGTGGTTCTGGGTCCACAAACGCTGGCCGAACGCGGCCTATGCGGCGCTCGAGGCCTGATTCCGAGGGTCGGTGGACCGGCGCCAGGGGCCGTCATAGGCCTTGGCGTTCACGCGGCGGCGGCAGGGGCCGAAATAGCTCTCGGTCTTGATGAAGGGCCGGGGCTTGAAGATGACGGCGTTCAGCCGCTCGAGAATGGCCTTGGCCGTAATCGGCTTGACCACGAACTCGGTGACGCCGGCGTCGCGCGCCTCCTGCACCCGGCGGCGCTCGGAATGGCCGGTCATCATGATGATGGGCAGATAGGGATTGGCGCTGTCGCCGCTGTTGCGCACCAGGCGGGTGAACTCGACTCCGTCGATGGGGAACATGTTGAAGTCGACGATGGCCACGTCGGCGGGCCAGTCGCGCAGCGCCTCCAGAGCCTCCGCCCCGTCACGAACCTCGCGGATGCGGCGGATGCCCGCCGACGTCAGGATGGTGGCCGTGATCGCCCGCATGTGCTGGTTGTCGTCCACGAGGAGGACTTGCAGGGCGCTGAGAGACGACATGGAGGCTCGACGTTGGAGGGCGGCGGAATCGGTGGGCGCGAGTCTAGGGGCGGAAATCTTGCTTAATAGTGACTGAAAGGCGCCCTCAGGCGCGGACCATCAGGGATGGATCGAGATTCTGATCCCGCCACTTGAGCCGCCAGCACAGGTGGGGACCGGTGGCGCGACCGCGGTCGCCTGCCCGGCCGATGATCTGACCACGGACGACCCGGTCGCCCTGACGCACGTCAAGCGACGACTGGTGCAGGTAGGCCGAGATCAGGCCCTGGCCGTGGTCGATGAAGGTGAGTCCGCCCTCGAAATGCATGTCCGGTTCGGCCAGCACCACCAGTCCCGCCGCCGGCGCCCGGATCGGCGCGCCCGTGGGCGCGGCCAGGTCGATGCCGTAGTGGGGCCGGGCCGGCGTGCCGTTGAGGATGCGCTGGGCGCCCCACGGGCTGGTGACGCGGATGCTCTCCAGCGGCCAGTCGAAGCCGTCGCGGAAATGGTCAGAAGGGTCGCGGCTGGCGTAGGCCGCACGCTTGAGCTCTGCCTCGCGGCGGATGCGCTCCAGAAGCGCCGGGTCCGTGGGCGTGACGGTGGACGGCGGCAGGCCGTCGATGCGCCGGATCGGGAAGTCACCGCGGTCCAGGGCGATGAGGCGCTCGCGCGGACCAGCGGAGATGCGCGCTTCGAGCGGCGCGTCGCGGTCGAAGCCGACGATAAACCACCCTCCTTCAGAGGCGCGGCCCACCTCCTGACCGTCCAGCCGGATCACGGCACCGGGCTCGGCGCGGCCGATGGCGTGGCCGCCCTGAACCAGCCGTCCGCGCAGGGGCAGGATGTCTTCAGGCGTGGGAGCCCGGGTCTGGGCCTGGGCCAGGCGGGCGAGGGGCAGCAGGGCCCCGGCGGCGAGCAGGGTGCGGCGGCCGATCACCGCGGCGCCATGCGCGAGATGGCCTCGCGCGGGCTGAGGTAGGCTTCCTGCCGCTCGGCGCTCCAGTAGCGCAGCGCCTCCAGCGGAATGCGCTCGCCGGTGACGGCGCAGATCACGAAGCGGCCGGGCTTGAGCACCACGAACTCGCCGTCGCCGTAGTGCAGCTGGGCCAGGTCGGACAGGTTCGGATCATGGACGTTCATGCCCACAAGGTAGTCGCGTGGGCCGACGGTGGCGAGGGGGCGGACCGGGATTTCCCCCGAGTCGGCCGCCTCAGGCGCGCTGGATCAGCCCGTAGTCGCTGAGGCGCGCGATCATGCGCTCGGGGTCCTCGGCCTTAAGATCGCCCACGCGGAAGGTCTGGCCGCCCATGGCCAGCTCGATGGCCGCGCGGTCCCCCATCGGAAAGGCGATATCGCCGCCCGGCGCGATGAGGGCCAGGCCCTCGCCGTCCTCGGCCAGACGCCATGGGGTGTCGTCCCGAGCCCGCCACGCCTGATCCGGGGTGATGGGTCGCGGCGCGAGCGCCAGGGCGCCGGAAACGTCGGCGTCGCGCGAGCGGATGAACTGATCGGCCAAGAGGTCCATGGCGCCCTCCAGGCGCGCGTGGTCCGACAGCGTCTTCATCAGGGTGCGGAAATAGACCTTGGCCGCGCCGCGGTCGAAGTCCTGACGCGCGTAGCCGGGCGGCAGGCCGCGCCTGAACTCAGGACTGGTCAGCGCCACTTCGGAAACCGCCTCCAGCACCAGATCGGCCCAGGTCTTGACGATGAGGCCGCAGGTGATGTGCAGCGAGGGCTCGTCGCCCGAAGTGCGGGCGTCGTGCATCAGGCCGCGCGGCAGATAGGCGACGTCGCCGGCCTTGAGAACGAACTCGTGGGTGACCTCGCCCACGGGATGCTCGTCGTGGCTGAAGTTCTCGCCGCGATAAGCCAGGTCCACGGGGGTGTTGTAGAAGCGCCAGGCCTTCTCGCCCTCGACCTGGAGGACGAAGACGTCGTGGTTGTCGTAGTGGGTGCGGAAACCCTGGGCGTTGGGCGGCGTCAGGTAGATGTTGGTCTGCACATGGCAGGAGAACACCGCCTCCATGGCCCGGCAGAAGGCCGCCAGCGTCGCATCGCCCTGGTGCAGCTGATTGAGGACGATGGTCGCGCCCTGGCGGAACTGGGACACGACCGCGCCGCGGTCGATGGCGCCGGTTTCGGTGACGTAAGCCGAAGGCTGGAGGTCCCGCGAGGCGTCCACCAGCATCAGCTGGCCCTCGCGCAGATCGGCCCCGGCGTTCAGCTGGTCGATGGCCTTGAAGGACAGCAGGTCGCTGAAGCGGCGCCGGTCTTCGTGGGTGACCACAAGGGGCTGGCGCTCGTAGGTCTGGTCGAGGAAGCGGGCCGCCTGTTCGCGGCCGATCAGCCAGCTGATGGCGTCGCCGCCCTGGGCCAGCCAGGGACGCGGCGAGGCTCCCCCCGAGATGCGGTTCATGGGAGGAGCCTCACGCTGGTCTGATCAGATACGCTTTTAGCGGCGGCCGTAGCCGGCGCGGTCGCGGCCCGAGCCGGTGTCGGCGTCGGTGCGGCCGGTGCGGCCGTAGCCGACGCCGTCGCTGGGATCGGAGTCCGTGCGGCCCGTGTAGTTGCGGTTGCCGCTGCCGCCACGGCCGTAGTTGGCGCGGTCGCTGGAGTCGGAGTCGGTGATGCCGGTCCGTCCGCCGCCGCCGCGACCGTAGTTGGCGCGGTCGCCGGAGTCGGAATCCGTGATGCCGGTCCGCCCGCCGCGGCCGTTGCCGGCGCGGTCGCTGGAATCGGCGTCGGTAACGCCGGTGCCGCCGCAACGGCGGCCACGGCCGATGCCGTCGGCGTAGGAGCCGGTGTCGCTGTCGGTGCAGCCCGAGGAACGGCTGCCGCCACGGCCATAGCCGGCCCGGTCGCGGCCCGAGCCGGTGTCGGAATCAGTGACGCCCGTACGGCCGTAGTTGGCCCGGTCGCCCGAGTCGGAATCGGTGCGGCCCGTGTAGTTCTGAGCCATGGCCGCGCCACCGCCCACTACGGTCAGAGCGCCGCCCGCCACGGCGGCGCCGCCGGCCACGCGTGTCAGGAAGGAGCGCCGGTTCAGGCGCGCCTTGCCCTTGGGATCCTGTTCGTCGGCCATGAGCCTACCCCTCTGCTATTGCGAATAGTTCGCAACTAACCCCCTGTTTCAAAAGAGAAACTACCGGGCGGGGCCGTCTATGGCAACGGTTGTTTCTGGAAACGCTGGTTTCCGAACTATTCCGCAGCCTGCAAAGCCTGCCCAATCTTGGGGTCAAGTTCACCGGAGGCGTAGCGCTTGGCCATCTGGGCCGTGGAGAGGGGCCGAATCTTCGACGCCATGCCCTCGGCGCCGAACTCCTGGAAGCGCTGGACGCAGACCTTGCGCATGGCCTCCTTGGCGGGCTTGAGATAGCTGCGCGGATCGAACTCGCCGGGCTTCTCGGCCATCAGCTTGCGGATGGCGCCGGTCATGGCCATGCGGTTGTCGGTGTCGATGTTGATCTTGCGCACGCCGTGCTTGATGCCGCGCTGGATCTCCTCGACCGGCACGCCCCAGGTCTGGGGCATCTGGCCACCGTACTGATTGATGATGTCCTGCAGGTCCTGCGGCACCGAGGACGAGCCGTGCATGACCAGGTGCGTGTTCGGCAGGCGGCGATGGATTTCCTCGATCACGTTCATGGCCAGGACGTCGCCGTCGGGCTGGCGGCTGAACTTGTAGGCGCCGTGGCTGGTGCCCATGGCGATGGCCAGGGCGTCGACCTTGGTCTTCTGGACGAAGTCCACGGCCTGATCCGGATCGGTCAGCAGCTGGGAGTGGTCCAGCTTGCCCTCGAAGCCGTGGCCGTCCTCCTTCTCACCCATGCCGGTCTCGAGGCTGCCCAGGACGCCCAGCTCGCCCTCGACCGAGACGCCGCAGGAATGGGCCATGTCCACGACCCGGCGGGTGACATCGACATTGTACTCGTAGTCGGCCGGCGTCTTGCCGTCCTCCATCAGAGAGCCGTCCATCATCACCGAGGTGAAGCCGTATTGGATGGCGGTGGCGCAGGTGGCCGGGCCGTTGCCGTGGTCCTGGTGCATGCAGACCGGGATGTGCGGGTAGAGCTCCACCAGGGCGTCGATCAGGCGCGCCAGCACCACGTCGTTGGCGTAGGAACGAGCGCCCCGGCTGGCCTGGATGATGACCGGCGCGTTCACGGAGTCGGCGGCCTCCATGATGGCCAGGCCTTGCTCCATGTTGTTGATGTTGAAGGCCGGCAGGCCGTAGTCATTCTCGGCCGCGTGGTCGAGAAGCTGTCGCAGCGTGATGCGCGCCATCGCGGAAAAGCCCCCTGGGCAAAAGGAAGTGAGTTTCCGGGCGGTCTAGTCCACCGCGCCCAAAAAGTCACGCCGAGGCGACGAGCAGGCGATCGCCGCGCCGCTCGTTACAGAGGGCCGGCCCGGCCGCAGATGCAATCGCGGCCCGGGATCGCTGAATGCTCTGTCAGGAACCAGCGCGCAGGCTGTCCCAGGTGCGTGGCGCAGACGCCGAAGCGGTCTGGCCGGCAGGCTGCTGGGACCGCAGCCAGTTCAGGTTCTGCTCGGCCAACTCGGGCGGCAGTTCGCGACGCAGGATCTGTTCCGCCTCGCCGATCTTGCCCTGCAGGCCCAGCACAAGAGCTAGATTCTGCCGCGTCTGGGCCGTGGCCCCCGGTAGGGCGGCGGCGCGGCGCAGCAGGGTTTCGGCCCCGGCGGCGTCGCCGGTCTCGGCCTTGGCCAGGGCGATGTTGGTCAGCACCGAAGGGTTATCGGGCGAAAGGGATTGGGCCAGGGTCCAGGCGGCCTCGGCGTCGTCGGTGCGGCCCACCTGGCGATAGGCGACCCCCAGCAGGGACGGGATGCGCCAGTCCCGGGGCGCCATGGCCTGGGCCTGCTCCAGCGGAGCGATGCCGTAGAAGGCCTGGCCGCGGGCGATATGGGCGCGGCCCAGCTCGAGCCGGGCGTCCAGATTGTTCGGGTCGCTGACCAGCAGGCGCTCCGCAGCCTGAACGGCGCCGTCGTGACGGCCTATTTCGCGCAGGGCACGCGCCAAGTTTAGCCCGGCTTCGACGTCTGTCGGATCGCGTTCGAATTCGGCGGTCCAGAAGACGGAGCGCGACAGAGCGTCCATGCGCTGGATCTGGGCGCGCTGTTCCGGCGTGGCGCGCTGGGGAGCGGCGGCCTGGGCTTGGCTCGGAGCGGCGGCAGGGGCCGCGGTCTGGGCGGCAGGCGCGGGTGTTTCGGCCGCGCGGTCACGGCCGCCGAAGGGCCAGGCGGCGGCGGGCTGGGCGATCAGCGCCACGGCGGCGGTTGCGGCGAGCGCCAGCTTGGGCGACATGGGCGAAGCTCCTGGATCGTCGCCGTGAGGGTGCCGTCCATGGGCTCAATGTTCGGTTAACGGTTGGAGGCCCCCGCCCATGTCCGCCAACGAGGCCCGATCAGGCTCAGGCCTGCATCAGACGGTGATCGCCAGCGCCGAGGCGCCGATCCGCCTGCGGCTGATCGAGCCCGATCAGGGACTGGAGGGTCCGGCCCAGGCCTGGGCCACAGCGCACGGCTTCAAGGGCCAGGCCGGGCGCGTCCTGCCTATCGCCGACCCCGACGGCCACCTGGTGGAAGTGCTGGCCGGGACCGGGCCCAGCCAGGCCGGGCGGGCGCACCGTCTAGGCCGGAGCCTGCCGGCCAGGCTGCCCGCGGGCGACTATCGCGTCGAAGGTCTGGCGGCCGAGGACGATGAAGCCTTCGCCCTGGGCTGGGCGCTGGGAGGCTATGCCTTTGATCGCTACAAGGCCAAGGCCGACAACGGCCGCGCACGGCTGGTCGCCCCGGAGGGCGTGGACCTGGGCCGCGTGGCGCGCGTGGCCGAGGCCTGCGCCCTGATCCGCCAGATGGTCGATACGCCGGCCTCGGACATGGGGCCGCTGCAGATCGAGACCATCGCCCGCGAGATCGCCGAGGCGAACGGCGCCGAGGTCAGCGTCATCACGGGCCCGGCCCTGCTTGAGCAGAACTATCCCGCGGTGCACGCCGTGGGCCGCGCCGCGACCGAGGCGCGTGCGCCTCGCATCATCGAGTTCGGCTGGCGGCTGGACCAGACTGAGCTGCCCCTGGTGGCCCTGGTCGGCAAGGGCGTCTGCTTCGATTCCGGCGGCCTCGACCTCAAGCCGGCCGCCGGCATGCGCAACATGAAGAAGGACATGGGCGGCGCGGCTCACGCCCTGGGACTGGCGCGCATGGTCATGGAGGCGAACCTGCCGGTGCGCCTGGTGGTGCTGGTCGCCGCGGTGGAGAACATGATCTCGGGCGAGGCCTTCCGGCCCGGCGACGTGGTGCGCACGCGAAAGGGCCTGACGGTCGAGATCGGCAATACCGACGCCGAAGGGCGGGTCATTCTGTCGGACGCGCTGCAGCGGGCCGGCGAGCTTCAGCCTGACCTGACGCTGGATTTCGCCACCCTGACGGGCGCGGCGCGCATCGCTCTGGGGCCGGAGCTGCCCCCCTTCTACACCGACGACGAGACCCTGGCCGGAGAGCTGCAACAGGCCGCCGCCGAGGTGGTGGACCCCCTGTGGCGCATGCCGCTGTGGTCCGGCTATCGCGAGGCGGTCGAGGCCGACATCGCCGACCTGCGGAACGATTCCGCCGACTGGGCTCAGGCCGGATCGGTGACGGCCGCCCTGTTCCTGCAGCGCTTCGCCCCCGAGACCGGGTCGTGGTGCCACTTCGATATCTTCGCCTGGAACCCCCGTTCGCGACCGGGATGGCCTACGGGCGGCGAGGTGCAAGGAGTGCGCGCCTGTCTGCGCATGCTGGAACGGCGTTTCGGCGGGCGTTAAGCTGGCTTTGGGAGTTGCGGGCTAAGCTCTTCGCTTCCCTGAGGAGCGCCCTTCGCCCGTGACGCCCGCCTTCGACCCGCGCACGACCCTGGCCCGGCCCGATCTGGCGGCGCAGGCGCTGGAGGGGCTGCTCGCCGCCGAGCGGTATGAGCCGGTCAGGTCCATGACCTGTCTGGAGCCCAGCGCCCTTGTGCGAGGCCGGCCTGCCGATGACGCCGCGCCGGTGGATCAGCTGTTGTTCGGCGAGCGCTTCGACGTGCTGGAGACGCGCGAGGGGTGGGCCTGGGGACAGGCCGCGCGCGACGGCGTGGTCGGCTGGGCGCCCTTGGAGGTCTTCGGCGAGGGAACCGTCCTGCCGACGCACCGGGTCGACGCCATCAACGACGTCCTGCCATTCAACGCTCTGGTCCGCGTGACCGCCGTGATCGGACAGACGGCGGCGGTCGAGGGCTTCGGGCCGTTTCCCATGGCGCTGCTGAGCGAGATCGGAACCTTCGCTTCCGGGCCGGCTCATGTGGCCGAACGCTGGCTGGGAACGCCCTGGCTGGAGGCTGGCCGCACCGGCGCCGGGATCGACGGGCCGGGACTGGTTCAGCAGGCGCTGTTCGCCTGCGGCCGGGGGTGCCCCCGCCAGCCCGACCTGATGGCGCAGCGCATCGGCAGGGGCGTACCGCTGGGCGAGGTTCGCCGGGGCGATGTGATCCTGCTGGCCGAGCACGCGCTCATCGCCGTGGAGGCGGACGAAGTCGTCCACGCCGCCCCCGGCGACCAGGTGCGGCGTGAACCGCTCCACGAAGCACTCACCCACCTGAAGGCCCAGGGCTTCGGAGAAGTGCTGGCGGCGCGCCGCCCCTGATCTAGACTGGGTTCGTGCCCTATACGCCGGATCTGACGCCCCACGACCTGCTCCAGGCCTACGCCATGGGCGTGTTTCCCATGGCGGATAGCCGGGACGACCCCGAGGTCTATTTCGTGCGCCCCCGCCTGCGCGCCCTATTGCCGCTGGAGGGGCTCAAGGTGTCGCGGCGGTTGGCGCGAACGGTGCGGCAGGATCGCTTCGCCGTCACGGTCGATGAGGACTTCGCAGGCGTGCTCGACGCCTGCGCCGCCGCGCGGCCGGGCCGCGAAGACACCTGGATCAACGGCCCGATCCGCGCCCTTTATCTGGAGCTGCACCGGCTGGGCTTCGCCCACAGCATCGAGTGCCGGGAGGCGGACGGACGCCTTGTGGGCGGCCTTTACGGCGTGGCCCTGGGCGGCGCCTTCTTCGGCGAGAGCATGTTCTCGGACGCGCGGGACGCGTCAAAGGCGGCCCTGATTCACCTGGCGGCGCGGCTGAAGGCGGGCCGGTTCGCCCTGCTCGACGCTCAGTTCATGACGCCGCACCTGGCCAGTCTGGGGGCCATCGAGATCGATCAGGCGGACTATCTGGCGCGCCTGGAGCGGGCCCTTAGGATCGAGGCCGACTTCTGGACCTACCCGCGCGGAGCGGACGGGCGAGCGTCCCTGCACGAGATCACCCAGGCGTCATAGACCGGGTGACGTAGCGGGTTCACCGCCGGCGCCTGGGCGAACATCCAGCCGCGGAAAACCTGACGCGGCGCGGGCCGGCGGCCCGACACCTCGCGTGGCTGGGAGCTGATTTCAAGGAAGGCGGCGGCGTCGTTGACCGGCTCGTCCGCCGCGGTGCTCTCGCAGGCGCGCAGGGTGAAGATCAGGCCCTTGTAGCTGACCGGACGGCCGACACGGGCCTCGAAGCGGATGGTCTCGGCGGTGATCTTGTCCAGCGCCTGGATCACCGCCGCCTGATGGCGCGTGCGCGCGGCGGGCTCGGCCGCCTCGTCTTCGTCGTCGGACGTATCGGGCGCGGGCGAAATGTCGGCCTCCGCCACCTCTACCGCCTCGGCGGGTGCGGCGGCTTCGTCTTCGGACTCTTGCTGGGCCTGGGCCTGAGGACTGGCGGGCTGCTGGCCCGAAAGGGCCTCGGCCACCGGGTCACGGGACGGCTGCGGCGCGGGCGCCGGCACGAGCGGCGGCGCCTGGACCGGCGCCGGTTCGGGCGGCAGTTCGACCTCCTGCGCGCCCATCAGGCCCAGCACGGCAAGGCCCGAGACAGCCACGATGGCGGCGCGGCGCAGCGTCATTCGGGTGTCCAGGCCTGATAGTCGCCCGTGGCCGGGGCGCGATTCTCGCCCGAGGCCACCGAACCGGGACGACGCCACGCCATGGGGGTGCCGGTCAGATTAGGCAGGTGGGGCTTCTCGTAGCGCGGACCCACATCCTGATCCGAGGGCAGATCGTCGCTGGTGTAGTGCAGCCAGCCGTACCAGTCCGGCGGCACCTTCGACGCCTCGGCGTAGCCGTTATAGATGACCCAGCGGCGGCGACGGCCATCATAGGACGAGGTATCCTTGGACTCGTAGTACCGGTTGCCGAAGACGTCCTTGCCGACAAGCCGGCCGCGACGGCCGACCGTGAACAAGGTGCCGATGGTCGCCCCGTTCCACCAGGTGAAGATCTTGCTCAGCACGTGACGCTCCAGAACACTCGCCGGCGAAAATAGCGGGGCGCGGGGGCAGCGTCCACACGCCTGAATCGCTCAGGCGACCTCCATCTTCAGCTTGAGCTCCAGGTGTCTGGCCAGGGCCTCGGCGCGGCGGGTGGTTTGCTCTCCCAGCAGGACGTCGGCGAAGCCCCTGGCGGCGCGCAGAACCACCTCATCGCCGATGGACAGCCTGGCCTGGGCCAGAAGGCTGGCGGAGCGGCCTGACAGGTCGCATCCCAGACGCAGCGCCAGGCCCAGCGTCCGCGCGCGATGGCGGCGTTCCTGCGCCAGCAGGCGGGCGTGGCCCTCGGGCCAGGGGGTGGCCGACGGGCCGCCATAGCGGGCGTTGAGCGCGGCGGCGAGGAAGGCGCGCTCCGCATGGGTCTGACCGGGGATCGGCGCGCGCAGGACCTGCTCGTGGACCATGTCGGCGCGGTGATCCGGGTGCAGCCGCGCGCCCACGTCGGACAGCAGGCAGGCGGCCTCGACCAGGCGACGGTCCTCGTCAGCGCCGAAGGCGGGGGGCAGTTCGCGGAAGGCCTCGCCGATCCAGCCTATCAGCGCCCGGCCCAGATTCTCGGCCGCGCCCTGGCGGCGGCCCAGCGCCGCCGCGCCGGCGAGCAGCGGATCCTGTCCTCGCGTCGCCTCGTCCATGGCCTGATAGAGCAAGCCCTCGCGCAGACCGAAGGCGGAAAAGACCATACGCGAGATGCCGAAATGCTCGGTCAGGGCCTCTAGCACCACGGCCGCGTGCGGCAGGGTCGGCGCCCGGCGGCGGGTCACGCCGGGGCTGCGCTCCAGCGACGCAGGCGACAGGCCGGCCACCAGTCGCGCCGTATCCAGCATCTCGGCGGCGGGCAGCTCGTACTGGTGCACGATGCGCAAGGGGTGGCTGGTGCGCTCCATGTGGAACTGAGCCAGGCTGCGCCAGGCGCCGCCTACCGCGATGAGCGTGTCGCCCCGGTGCAGGGGCGCGTCCTTGAGACGGCCGAGAATATGGTCCCGCACCCCGTCGTCATCCAGCCCCTCTGGCAGGGCGAAGGGCCCCAGCGGCAGGGTGGCGCCGCCCCGCGGTCCCTCGTCCGTCAGCTCGATCAACTCCAGGCTGGAGCCGCCAAGGTCGGCCACCAGACCGCACGCGCGCGGGTCGCCGGCGCGCACGCCCCAGGCGGCCGCCCGGGCCTCGGCCTCGCCCGATAGGATGTCGATGTGCAGGCCCGTCTCGGCCGCGACGCGCTCGGCGAACTCCAGCCCGTCCGAAGCTTCGCGTACGGCCGCCGTGGCGGCGATGTGCAGGCGATCAGGCTGGGCGGACTCAAGCACCGCCGCGAATCGGCGCAGGGCCGCCAGGGCCTGAACCGCGCCGGGTTCGGACAGGCGGCCGGTCTCCGGCAGATCCCGGCCAAGACCAGCCAGCACCTTCTCATTGTAGACGGTCCAGATAGCCGCCCCCTCGAGCCGGTAGAGGACGAGGCGCACCGAGTTGGAGCCCACGTCCACCACCGCGGCATGGACGGACCCGTCAGACCCCAGAGGCATCGTAATCAATCTCGACCGGCAGGGTCTTGGGCTTGCTGCCGCGGCCCGACAGACTGGGGTTGGTCATGAAGTACTGGTGCGATGAGAACGCCTTCACGCCCGGATCGGGCGCCATGGCCACATAGCCGCCGTCGGGCTGAAGGGCCCAGCTCTGCACGTCATCCTTCATATTGGCGACCATGATCTGACCCAGAACCTGGCGATGCACCGTTGGGTTCTCGATCGGGACCAGCGCCTCGACCCGGCGATCGAGATTTCGCTGCATCCAGTCGGCCGAGGAGATGAACACCCGCGCATGGCGGCTGGGCAGCTCATGGCCGTTGGCGAAGCAGACGATGCGGCTGTGCTCGAGGAAGCGTCCGACGATGGACTTGACCCGGATATTCTCGGACAGCCCCGGAACGCCGGGCCTGAGACAGCAGACGCCGCGGATCACCAGATCGATCTGAACGCCCGCCTGGCTGGCGCGGTAAAGAGCGTCGATGATCTCCCAGTGCACCAGGGCGTTCATCTTGGCCCAGATGGCGGCGGGCCTGCCCTTTGCGGCGTTGGCGATCTCGGCCTCGATCAGGGCCAGGAGGTCGCGCTTCATCATCAGGGGTGAGACGGACAGCTTCTCCAGCCCCCCCGGCGGCGCGTAGCCGGTGATGTAGTTGAAGACCCGCGCTGCATCGCGGCCCATGGCGGGCTCGATCGTGAACAGCGACAGGTCGGTGTAGATGCGCGCCGTCACCGGGTGATAATTGCCGGTGCCGAAGTGGCAGTAGGTCCGCAGCGCCTCGCCCTCGCGCCGAACCACCGCCGACAGCTTGGCGTGGGTCTTGTACTCCACGAAGCCGAAGACGACGTGGACCCCGGCCCGCTCCATGGCCCGGGCCCATTTCAGATTGGCCTCTTCGTCGAAACGCGCCTTGATCTCGACCAGGGCGGTGACGTTCTTGCCGTTCTCGGCCGCCTCGATCAGGGCGGCGACAATGGGGCTGTCCTTGGAGGTGCGGTAGAGCGTCTGCTTGATGGCGATGACGTGCGGATCGCGCGCCGCCTGCCTGAGGAACTGCACCACCACATCGAAGCTCTCGAAGGGGTGGTGGACCAGGATGTCCTTCTCACGAATGGCCGCGAAGCAGTCGCCGCCGTGCTCGCGGATGCGCTCGGGAAAGCGCGGCTCATAGGGCTTGAACTTCAACTCGGGCCGGTCGTCGGGGATCAGCTGGGTGAGCTGGGCCAGGCCCAGAACGCCGTCGACCGTCACCACGTCCGCGTCCTGCGCCTCGAGCTGGTCGAGGATGAAGGCGCGCAGCTCCTCGGGCATCGAGGCTTCGATCTTGACCCGCACCACCGAGCCCATGCGCCGCTGCTTCAGCCGCGCCTCGAACTCGCGCACCAGATCTTCGGCCTCTTCCTCGATCTCGATGTCGGAATCGCGGATCAGGCGAAACAGCCCCTGTTGCTCCACATCGCAGCCCGGGAACAGGTGGTCGATGAACAGGCGGACCACGCTTTCCAGGGCGATGAAACGGCTGCGTCCCTTGGCCGAGCGGCCGTCGGTCGGCAGCCTCCAGAAGCGCTGCACCTGGGTCGGCATGGGCGCCAGAGCGTACAGCGACTTGCCGTCGGTGCGCCGCTTCAGCTTCAACGCCAAGGCGAACCCCAGATTGGGCAGGAACGGAAACGGGTGGGCCGGATCGACGGCCAGGGGCGTCAGCACCGCGAACAGCCGATTGAGGAACTCGGGCTCGAGCCGCTCGCGCTCGGTTCTCGTCACCTGATCGGCGTCGACCAGCTGGATGCCCGCGTCGGCCAGCTCGGCGCGCAGCTTGCGCCAGCGCTTCTGCTGCTCGGCCATCAGGGCGCCGGCCGCCTGATCGATGCGCGCAAGCTGCTCGGCCGGGGTGAGGCCGTCCTGGCTGAGGCTGCGCACGCCTTCGCGCACCTGACCCTTCAGGCCCGCCACCCGCACCATGTAGAACTCGTCCAGGTTCGAGGCCGAGATGGCGAGGAAGCGCAGCCGCTCCAGCAGGGGATGGCCCGACCGCGCGGCCTGCTCCAGCACGCGACGATTGAAGGCCAGCCAGGACAGCTCGCGATTGAAGAAGCGATCCGGCGAGGCCATCAGGGCCTCGTCCAGCAACAGCGTCTCTGGCGCAGCGGCCTTGCGGGTCATGGGGCCGGTTCTGGCGGGCTGGCCCCTCCCCGTCAATCGAGGAGGTCGCCGCTCTCATGCTCCTGGGCGAAGAAGGCGACCGCGAGCGACCGCGTCACGCCCCGGCCTTGCGCGAAATGGTCGAGATCGGCGGCGATCCGGATCACTGCGGCGGGCGTCCGCTCGATGCGGCGCACCAGATAGGCGATCAGATCCTCCGGCGGCCGCAGGCCCCGCGCCTCAAAGGACCGGATCAGCATTCCGGAAAGCACCGCATCGTCCGGCGCCTCAACGGTAAGCACGCGCAGGGCGTCCAGGCGCGAGCGCAGGTCGGGCAGGGCCGCCTGCCAGGTCGAGGGCGGCGCCCGGTCCACAAGCAGCAGCGCCCCGCCGGGCAGGAGGGCCAGGTTCAGCAGGTGGAACAGGGTCTCGTCCGAGGCCTCGGACGCCTCATCGAGCAGGACGGGACGGCCTTCCAGCTCGGGCAGGTCAGCCAGGTCCGCCTCGGCGCCGCGCATGGCGAAGGCGCCCACGCGTTCGGCCCATCCTTGCGCGATCAGGCTCTTGCCGCAGCCGGCGGGTCCGACCAGGGCCAGGGCGCCCGGCTCCATCGGCCAGGCGGCGAGGGCGTGGATGGCCTCGGCGTTGCTGGCGCCCACCACGGCCGCGCTGGTCGGCTCGCTGGGCGGCAAGTCGAGACTGAGCTGGGGTGTGGCGTGGCGGCGAGACATTCGGCGACATTCTAGCAGATGCCCGTTCGGCGGCGCCAAATCACCGCCCCTGTGCGAAGCGGGGATGGCGAGGGCCGCCTGTGGACGGACCTTGACAGGGCAAGGGCGCCGTGCGCTTTCGGCGCCTTCCGGAACAGCCGCTTGCGCGAAGACTAAAGCCTGATGATGCACGCCTATCGCTCTCACACCTGCGGCGCGCTACGCGCCTCCGACACGGGCCAGACCGTGCGCCTGTCGGGGTGGATTCACCGCAAGCGCGACCATGGCGGGCTGCTGTTCATCGACCTGCGCGACCACTACGGCCTGACGCAGCTGGTGCTGCATCCGGGAACGCCGGGCTTCGACGTGGCCGAACGCCTGCGCGCCGAGAGCGTCATCCGCGTCGAGGGCGAGGTGGTGGCGCGCACGCCCGAGACCGTGAACCCGAACCTGCCCACCGGCGAGATCGAGGTGCGCGTCACCGGTGTGGAGGTGCTGTCCGAGGCCGCCGAGCTGCCCCTGCCCGTCTTCGGTGAGCCCGAATACCCGGAGGAAATCCGGCTGAAGCACCGGTATCTGGACCTGCGCCGCGAGACCCTGCACCGCAACATCGTGCTGCGCTCGCAGGTGATCCAGTCGATCCGGCGGCGCATGTTCGACCAGGGCTTTCTGGAGTTCCAGACACCCATCCTGACGGCCTCGTCGCCCGAAGGCGCGCGCGACTTCCTGGTTCCCAGCCGCCTGCATCCCGGCAAGTTCTACGCGCTGCCCCAGGCGCCCCAGCAGTTCAAGCAGCTGCTGATGGTCTCGGGCTTCGACCGCTACTTCCAGATCGCCCCCTGCTTCCGCGACGAGGACCTGCGCGCGGACCGGAGCCTGGAGTTCTACCAGCTCGACGTCGAGATGAGCTTCGTCACCCAGGAGGACGTCTTCGCCGCCATCGAGCCGGTGATGCACGGCGTCTTCGAGGAGTTCGCGAAGGGCCGCGCGGTCGATCCTTATCCCTTCGTGCGCATCCCCTACCGCGAGGCGATCGCCAAGTACGGCACAGACAAGCCGGACCTGCGCAACCCCATCGAGATGCAGGACGTGTCCGAGCACTTCCGCGGCGGCGGTTTCGGCCTGTTCGCACGCATCCTCGAGACCGCGGGCAATGCGGTTTGGGCCATTCCGGCGCCCAAGGCCGGGTCGCGCGCCTTCTGTGATCGGATGAACTCCTGGGCCCAGGGCGAGGGCCAGCCGGGGCTGGGCTATGTCTTCTGGTCGGACGATCAGGGCGCCTGGGGCGGGCCTATCGCCAAGAACCTCGGTGCTGACCAGACCGGCGCCCTCATGAAGGCGCTGGGGATGGGCCAGGGCGACGCCGCCTTCTTCGTGGCGGGCGACCCCAAGGGTTTCCACAAGTTCGCCGGCAATGCGCGCACCAAGCTGGGGCAAGAGCTGAGCCTGATCTCGGACGACGTCTTCCGCTTCTGCTGGATCGTCGACTTCCCCATGTTCGAATGGAACGAGGACGAGAAGCGCGTCGACTTCAGCCACAATCCCTTCTCCATGCCGCAGGGCGAGCTTGAGGCTCTGGAGAGCAAGGATCCGCTGGAGATTCTGGCCTACCAGTACGACATCGTCTGCAACGGCTATGAACTGTGCTCCGGCGCGATCCGGAACCACAAGCCGGAGATCATGCTCAAGGCCTTCGAGATCGCCGGTTACGGCCCCGAGGTGGTCGAGGAGCAGTTCGGCGGCATGCTGAACGCCTTCCGCTATGGCGCGCCGCCACACGGCGGTCTTGCGCCGGGCATTGACCGCATCGTCATGCTGCTGGCGGGCGAGCAGGCCATCCGCGAGGTCATCGCCTTCCCGCTGAACCAGCAGGGACAGGACTTGCTGATGAACGCGCCGGCGGAAGTGACTGATCGTCAGCTCAAGGAGCTGCACATCCGCACAGCGCCGCCGATCAAGGTCTGAGGTCGCTCTAGTCGGCCGTCTCGCCCGCGATGATGTAGCGGCGGCCCGGCGCGGGCGGCGGCAGCGGCGGGGTCGGCGCACGAGGCGCCGGATGCGGGCGAACCACAACCATGGTGCGGCAGGGGCGGATCGTCAGGCCCCGCGGCAGCTGGGTCGCGCCGCTCCCGCAGGCGTCCTCCAGCTGGTCCGCCGTCAGGTTACGCGCCCGGGACAGGTTGGCCCCCGACAGGTTGGTGCGACCGAAGTCCGCGTTGCGGAAATCCGCCCCGCTGAGGTTGGCGCCCGTCAGGTTGGCGCCGGTCAAATCCGCATCGCGGAAGCTGGCCCCCGACAGGTCGGCGCTCGACAGATTGGCGCCGGTCAGGTCCGCGCCAGCGAAGCTGGCCCGGCTGGCGCTGGCGTCCATCAGCTGGGCATGCATCATCTCAGCGCCGTTGAAGCGGGTTTCGATCAAGACGGTGCGTCGCAGGGTCACGCGGTCCAGCTCGGCCCCGGTGAAGTCGGCGCCGCTGAGGTCGCTGTCGATGAAATGCACGTCCGTCAGCTCTGAGGCCCGCAGATCAGTGTTGCGGAAGCTTGCGCGCATGAAGACGGCTCGCGAGATGACCACGCCGGTCATGCGCCGGTTCGACAGGTCGCAGTCGGTGCAGGCGCCGCCCACGGCCACGCGTCGCGCCACCTCCGGTCCGCCGCCGGCGGCCGCGGGCAGGGCCACGGCCGTCGCCAGTGCGGCGAGGCTGAGCCCGATCAGGGCGCGTAGGGGGAAGCGGGGCGTCTTCATAATCCTCATTGAAAACGCTGAAGGGCTGGGATGCTACTTAAATCGGGGTAAGGCGATGGTCACGAACCGGGCGCCGTTCGGACACGCTGCAGCTAGGCTTAACAGGCCGGAAGGCTAAGGCCCGCGGGCAGTTCGGTGGCCGCGTCCCCACAGGCCTGGTTGAGCTGACTCTGACGCAATCCGGTCGCCCGCGACAGCTGGGCGCCGCTGAAGTTCGCCCCGGTCAGCGTCGCGCCGGAGAAGTCCGACCCCTCCAGATAGGTCCCCACGAAGGAGGCGTTGGTCAGGTTCGCGCCCCCGAACCGGGACGAGGAGAAGACGCCGCCGTAGGCGTTCACATCGCGCAAGTCCGCATGGCTGAAGTTGGTGCGGTTCATCACGACCAGGCTCAGATCGGCTTGGCGCAGGCGCGACCCCGACAGGTTCAGGCCGCGCGCCTCTAGTCCGGTCAGTTCGGCCTGGAAGAGATTGCAGCCCGAACAGCTGGCGCCCCCGCGCACGCGGGCGATCTGACCGGCGTTCTGGGCCAGGACGGGCGTGGCGGCCGACAGGGCGATCAGGGCGGCTAGGATGGCGACGCGGCGCATGGCGGGACTCCTGGGGTTGTCAGCACCTGTCCTGCAAAAATCGGGCCGAGCATCAAAGGATCGGATCGATGGCCTGCCTCGCCCACTGGGCCAGCGCCAACATCGCCAGAGGGAAGGTGATTCCCCATAAAGCAGCGACCCAGATCAGCGGCGGCCAGAACATCTGGAGCGTGATGAAGGGCAGCAGAAGGCCCGTGGCGATCAGAAGGGCGCGCGCGAGAGCTGCGGGCCTGTCACGCCCAAGCGCCAGACCTGCGGACAGGCACGCCAGGCTCATGAAGCCATAGCCAAGCAGATCGACGGCATAGAGGGGCGACTCGAACGGCACGAAGCGGAGCCAGGCCACCGACGCCTCCCGTCCCTGCTGAAGCGCGGGAGCGACCAGCGTCAGCTGCATGAAGTAGACCGCGCCGGTGAGGGCCGCATAGATCGCGGAGAAAGCCAGAGCAGCGGCGCCGAGTGGGTCCGCCGGCCGACGGGCTTGAAGACCCGCGACGGCCAGGACGAAACATGGTCCGAGGAGCAGCGACGGTGTCAGCAGGAGGTAGAGCCCCAAGGCTGAACTGCTGCTGTGGGGTCCGCCAGCGGACCCTATTAGGCCCATCCATTCCAGCAACTGGGCCGCCACATAGGCGAGCGAGCAGCCGGCCGAAGCCGCGGCTCCCCAGAATATGGCCCTACGCTCTCTCATCCGCCTGCCCCCGGTGCGCCTTAACCATGCCGGCATAGCGCCTTGCGGGCCTTGCGTTGGATCAAACGTATCCGGTTCAGCCGCTCATCATCGGCGCAGCGCCGCAGGCGTCGCATTCCCAGCCCGCGCCCTTCTTCTGCAGGGTCAGATCTCCGCAGGCCGGGCAGACCTCGGCCGTGGGACGGTCCGGACGCGGCGCGGGCGCCGCTTCCTTCTTGCCGAAGGGCAGCACCACCAGATTGTCCGGCGCCGAGCCCCGGGCGAAGCCCTTGGATATGAAGCGGGCCGCGGGCACCGCCGCCTCCTCGCCCTCGACCGCAGGCTGGGCGAAGCCGTCGCGGTCGCCGCCCGGCTCCGGGTTGGCCAGGTCCTGGCGGTCCAGATAGGACACCGCCAGCTCGCGGAAGATGTAGTCCAGGATCGACGTGGCCGAGCGGATCGAGTCGTTGCCCGTAACCGCGCCAGACGGCTCGAAGCGGGTGAAGACGAAGGCGTCGACGAATTCGTCCAGCGGCACCCCGTACTGCAGGCCGATGGAGACCGCGATGGCGAAGTTGTTCATCACGCTGCGGAAGGCGGCCCCTTCCTTGTGCATGTCGAGGAAGATCTCGCCCAGCTCGCCGTTCTCGTACTCGCCGGTGTGGACATAGACCTTGTGGCCCCCGACCGAGGCCTTCTGGATGTAGCCCTTGCGCCGGTCCGGCAGCTTCCTCCGCCGGCGTTCGCGCTCGATGACCTTTTCGACCACGCGCGGTTCAGACGGTTCGGCGGCGGCGGGGCGGGCGGGCGCTTCACGCTCAGGGGGCAGCTCGAACAGGGCGCCCGCGGGCGCCGGGCGGCGATAGAGGCGCACGCTTCTTACGCCCGCGCGCGCGGCCTGCGCCTGAAGGCGCACCGCAGCATCATCGCGTTGATCAGCGGCCAGCTGTGTGGTCGTGACCACTGGCGCATCGGTGAAGACCTCCAGCGCCCGGATCATGATCTGGCGCGCGGCTAGGTCGTCGGCGCTGAGCAGGGCCGGCGGCAGGGCTTCGGCCCCGTTCCAGCCGTGGAAGTCCGGGTGGCCGAAGATTTCAGCGGACAGCGCCGCCCGGTCCGCCTCAGGCGCGAGGCGGGCCAGGACATCGTCGTCGCCGAGTTCGAGGCCCAGCACGTCGCGGCAGAAGCCGCGCCCCAGCACCGCCGGATGGAACAGCGCCTCCAGCGAATCGACCTGCTGGGCGGCCTGGTCCAGCAGGTCGAACTCGTGATCCGTCAGGCCCTCTGCGCGCAGGCGCTCCAGGTCCAGCAGGGCCGAGCCGCTGACGATGCGGCGGCCCAGCAGGCGCCGCTCGGCGGCCTGCACATCGCAGTCATGACGGCGCAGCAGCGCGCTAGTCTCAAAGGTCAGACCCTGAAACAGCTCGCCGTCGCCGGTCTCAAAGACCCCTTTGGGGCCAGGCCAGGGCTGGGCGCCCGGGGCCGCGCCGCCCAGACGCAGGGTCAGCTCGGCATCGTCCAGGGCGCCGGTCAGCTGGGCGTTGCGCAGTCCGGTGCGTGCGGCGGCCTTCAGGGCGGCGGCATAGTCTGCTGCGGCGTTGAAGGGCTCCGGCAGGGCGGCCGCCGTCTCGCGCGCCGCCTCCAGCCGCCCGATCAGCCGCTCACGCTCGGCGGGCCATTCGACGAAGGGATGCACCCGGCGGGCCAGCTCGGCCGAGGCGGACCAGGCGGCGGCGTCCATCACCGCCTGAACGCCCATGGCCCAGGCGGCCCCAGGTTCGCCGCCGTAGCCGACTCCCGCCAGCACGGCGGCACGACCCAACCCGGCCAGGGACAGGCAGGCGGGCCGAAGCGCGGCGGCGGTCCGCGCCGCTTCGGCCTCGACGTGGAAGGCGCAGCCGGCTTGAATGTCGAGCACAGTGACCCACAGCCGGGTTACGGCGCGAAGCCGCTCAAGGTCGGCCTCACCTTCACCCGAGACCAAGGCCGACAGGTCCAGGGCGGCCCGGGGCGCCGCGCGCAGCCGGTCGAGCGCTTCGGCGTCATCAGCGCTGAACACCAGGGTCAGGGCGCCCGTCTCGGCGGAGGCCGCCGCCAGGGCGCGCGCCGACAGGCTGGACGCTTCCACCAGGGTGCGGTCGGCCAGCACAGGCTCCAGCCGAAGGGCTGCGCTCGCGGCGCCCGTCATGCCCGTCTCGCCCGTCACGGCGGCGGCCAGGGCCTCGTCATCGGCGCCGGCCTCGCGCGCGGCGCGCATGGCGCGGGCCAGGGCGGGGTTACGCGCCGGATCGGCGCAGGCGGCCGGATCGCCTTCGCAGCGACGCACGGCCGCCGTCACCTCGGACAGCCGATCCCTGAGAAGGTCCAAGGCTGATCGGGTCAGGCGCTCGGCGCGCGCCTCAGCCCGGCGGCGCGACATCTGCGTCTCGAAGTCGGGATCGTCCAGGCTCAGACGGGCGACGGGCGGCGCCGGGGCGATCGGATCGCCGGCCACGGGATGGCGGCGCGCGCCGTCGGCCGGACTTTCAGCGGGCGCCGCCAAGCCCAGGAGAATCGAGGCGGCGACCTCGCGCGCGAAGCGATCAGCCTCGCCGGCGCTTTCGAAGGCGCCGCAGGCGAAGCCCCAGGCCGCCGTGCGGCGGGCGAAGGCGGCCACGCCGCCGTCCAGAACATCTTCGATGCTCTCCAGGCCCGTCATACGGTGAGCGAGGTTGGGCAGGTCCGCGGGCTGGCGCGCGGCCCAGTCCAGCCAGGCCTCCACCCGAGCCGTGGACCATCCCGCCGGGGCCCGCGTCTCGATCCAGCCGTGCGGTCGCTCCACCTCGCGCGAGCGAAGGTCGATCAGATCAAGGTCGCGCCAGAAGACGTCATCAAAACGCACGGCTGTCCCTCCCGCCTGTCAGGAACGGGATCAGCCTAGGCTTTCGGGGGAAGGCGGGCAATAAATCTGGCCGCTTACCGCCAGGTTGCCCACAAGATGTTGGGTCTAGACGTCCACCTCGGCGTCGAGCGCATTCTCCTGGATGAACTCGCGGCGCGGCTCGACCACATCGCCCATCAGCTTGGAGAACAGGTCGTCGGCGTCGTCGGCGTGCTCGACCCGCACCTTCAGCAGAGTGCGCGCCTCCTTATCGAGGGTGGTCTCCCACAGCTGCTCGGCGTTCATTTCACCGAGGCCCTTGTAGCGCTGGATCGACAGGCCCTTGCGCCCGGCGTCCAGCACCGCGGCCACCAGATCCAGGGGGCCGCGCACGGTGGTCGAACGCTCCTTGCGCCGGAACACGGCCGGGTTGGGGAAGGCCTCGGCCAGCACGGCGGCCTTCTCGGCCAGCTTGCGGGCATCGAGGCTGCGGATCAGCTGCTCCTCCAGCACGATGCGTTCGGACACCGCCCGACGCAGACGCGAGAACACCACCGAGCCCTGGAGACCCGGCTCGGCGCTCCAGCTTCCGTCCCCCTCCTCGTTGTAGAGGTCCAGACGGCGGCCCGCGGCGGCCAGGTCGGCGTCTTCGCCGAACAGTCCCGCAAGGGCGGCCTGCTCGATGGCGAAGGCCGGCGCGCGCAGGGACAGCCGGTCGATGTGAGCCTTGGCGGTCTTGGCCTCGCGGACCAGGGATTCGAGGTCCCGGCCGGTCAGGCGCTCGCCCGTCGACAGGTCCAGCTCGGCGCCCTCGACGCCCTCCTCCACGAGGAAGGCCTCCATCTCGGAGTCGTCCTTCAGATAGCGCGACGCCTTGCCCTTGGAGACGCGATAGAGCGGCGGCTGGGCGATGTAGAGGTGCCCCGCGGCGATCACCTCGGGCATCTGGCGATAGAAGAAGGTCAGCAGGAGCGTGCGGATGTGGGCGCCGTCCACGTCGGCGTCCGTCATGATGATGATCTTGTGGTAGCGCAGCTTGGCCAGGTCGAACTCATCCCGGCCAATCCCCGCGCCCAGCGCCATGATCAGGGTGCCGATCTGTTCGGAGCCCAGCATCTTGTCGAAGCGCGCCCGCTCCACGTTCAGCACCTTGCCGCGCAGGGGCAGGACCGCCTGGTTCTCGCGGTTGCGTCCCTGTTTGGCCGAGCCGCCGGCCGAGTCGCCCTCGACGATAAAAAGTTCGGACTTGGCCGGGTCGCGTTCCTGGCAGTCGGCCAGCTTGCCGGGCAATGAGGTGATGTCGAGCGCCGACTTGCGTCGGGTCAGGTCACGGGCCTTGCGCGCCGCCTCGCGGGCGGCGGCGGCCTCGACGATCTTGCCGACAATCTGGCGCGCCTCGTTGGGATGCTCCTCGAACCACTGGGACAGGCCTTCCTGCACCAGGCCCTCCACGGCAGGGCGGGCCTCGGACGAAACCAGCTTGTCCTTGGTCTGCGAGCTGAACTTGGGATCTGGCAGCTTGACCGACAGCACGCAGGTCAGGCCCTCGCGCGCGTCCTCGCCCGAGACGGAGACCTTCTCCTTCTTGGCCAGGCCCGAGCTTTCGATATAGCCGCCGACCACGCGCGTCAGCGCGGCGCGGAAGGCCGACAGGTGCGTGCCCCCATCCCGCTGCGGGATGTTGTTGGTGAAGCACAGCATGGTCTCGTGGTAGCTGTCGTTCCACCACAGGGCCAGGTCGACCTCGATGTTGTCCTTGCGGCCACGGATGGACAGCGGCTCCTTCAGGAGCGGATGCTTGGACTTGTCCAGATGCCGCACGAAGGCCTCGACGCCGCCCTCGTAGTGCATGAACTCTTCGAAGGGCTCGGCCTCGCGCAGATCGGCGAAGCGGATGGTCACGCCCGAGTTCAGAAAGGCCAGCTCGCGCAGGCGGTGCTCCAGCGTCTTCCGGTCGAAATCGATGAAGGCGAAGGTGTCCTTGGAGGGATAGAAGGTGACGCGGGTGCCGGTGGCCGGCTGGCGTTCGCCGCCCCGCTCCACGACGGGCGCGTCGCCCGTGACCTTCAGCGGACTGACGGCGTCGCCGCGCTCGAAGCGCATGCGGTGCGATTTGCCGTTGCGATGGATTTCCAACTCCAGCCAGTCGGACAGGGCGTTGACCACCGAGACGCCCACGCCGTGCAGGCCGCCCGAGACCTTGTAGCTGTTCTGATCGAACTTACCGCCCGCGTGCAGCTGGGTCATGATGACCTCGGCCGCCGAGACGCCCTCGCCCTCGTGGATGTCGGTGGGGATGCCGCGGCCGTTGTCGGTGACGGTGGCCGAGCCGTCGGCGTTGAGGATCACTTCCACCAGGTCGGCGTGACCCGCCAAGGCCTCGTCGATGGCGTTGTCCACCACCTCATAGACCATGTGGTGCAGGCCTGAGCCGTCATCGGTGTCGCCGATGTACATCCCGGGCCGCTTGCGCACGGCGTCCAGACCTTTGAGCACCTTGATGGATTCGGCGCCGTACTCGGGTGAAGGCGTGGTCTCGTCGGTCATGCAATCTGTTCGGAAACGCCCCGGCGGCGGGGCCTTTGGAAGGGGTTCGGACGGCGGCGAATCCCGCGCGTCAGAGTGCCTCTAGATATAGAGAGTCGGCAGTGAGAAAGCCACCGCGTAGGGCGATGCGACCCTAGGGGCCTGAGCCTGGCCGCGCCTGGGGCGAACTGGACGCCGGACCGGACGCCGGACCGGACGCCGGGCCGTCCGAGGCCTGCGCGCGGGCCAGGTCCCGCTCCCGACGCAACAGGTGGCGAATGTACTCGCTGCTGGTGCCGAAATCGCCCGACGCCACCTGCTCATCGACGAAGGCGCGCAGGGCGTCCGGCAGGGAGATGTTCATCGTGGCCATACGCTCGAGGGTGGCCGAAATAACAATAAATGACAAGAATGAACCGAGTTCAGTCGACGGTGAAGCCGCCGCCGCTGACCTGAACGAAGCGGGCGCGCCCTTCCAGCGGCGTGAACAGCACGCGTTCGGTGCCGGTCAGAAAGGCTTGCAGACCAAGGGCTTCGATCTCATCGAACAGGGCGGCGCGGCGCCGCTCGTCCAGGTGCGCCGGAGCCTCGTCCAGCAACAGGATGGGCCGGGCCGGGCTATCCGCCAGCCGCGCCACCTGGCCCAGGATCAGATTTAGAACGAGCGCTTTCTGCTCGCCGGACGAACCTTCGGCGGCGGGGCGGTTCTTCTCGCGGTGCAGGGCGCTCAGATCCGTACGGTGTGGGCCGAAAAGCGAGCGCCCGGCCCCGGCGTCCCGGGACCGCGAGGCCTTCATGCCGGCGCGGATAGCCGCGGCGATGGCCGCTTCCCCCTCCCCTCGCCCGGCCATGGCCTCGGCCTCGCCCGAGAGGCTGAGGTCGGCTTGGGGAAAGGGCCGGTCGCCACGCGCATCGATCTCGGCCTGCAAAGCCTCCAGCGCCGCCACGCGCCCCTCGGCGGCCCGCGCGCCCGCCTCGCCCAGACGCTGCTCCAGCGCGTCCAGCCAGATGGGGTCGGCGGGCTCCTCGCCGGTGAGCAGGCGCAGCCGCTCGCGCAGGGCTTTCTCATAGGCGGCCACGTGGGCCGCGTGGGCCGGGTCCACGGCGAAGACCAGGCGGTCGAAGAAGCGCATGCGCTCGGCGCGGCTGTCGCTGAACAGCCGGTCGTGCTCGGGCGTCGCCCAAACGGGCCGCAGATGCTCGAGCATACGACCCGGCGGGGCCGGCTGTTCATCGATGCGCACGACCCGGCGCGAGGCGCCCGACCCTTGCACGCCCGTGCCGATGCGGACCTCGCCTTCAAGCGTCTCCAGCAGGGTTGAGACGGCCCAGGGCCGCCCCTGCGCCTCGCCGGGCTCCCGGCGTCCCAAGTCGGCGGACGAAGCGCCGCGCAGTCCCTTACCGGGCGTCAGAAGGCTGAGCGCCTCCAGCACATTGGTCTTGCCCGCCCCGTTGGGCCCGAACAGGACCGTCGCGCCGGGGCCAGGCTCCAGCCGCGCGGCCGCATAGGAGCGGAAGTCGGTGAGGGTTAGGGACGTGATCACAGCTGCGCCAGTGGTGAGTGGCGAGTGGGTGCGGTCCGCGACGCCCACTCGCCACTCACCACTGACCACTTGTCACTCAGCCTCACACCCTCAGCGGCATCAGCACGTACTGCACGCCCGGATCGCTGGGATCGAGGACCAGGGTCGGGCTGGCCGGATCAGCGAAGCGGAACTGGGCCTGCTCACCCTCGATCTGGCCGGCCACGTCCAGCAGGTAGCGGGCGTTGAAGCCGATCTCGAAGGGCGCCTCGTCGTAATCGATCTCGACCTCCTCGACGCCCTGGCCCGCTTCCATGTTGCGCACGGTCAGGGTCACGCGTCCGGCGTCGAAGGCCAGCTTCACCGAGCGCGACTTCTCGGCCGAGATGGTCGAGACGCGGTCCACGGCCGAGGCGAAGACCCGGTTGTCGATGCCGGCGATCTTGTCGTTGCCGCGCGGAATGACACGGGCATAGTCGGGGAAGGCGCCGTCGATCACCTTGGACGTCAGCGAGGCGCGGCCGAATTCGAAGCGCACCTTCTGGGCGGAGACCTGGATCTCGACCGGGCCCGAGCCGTCGTCGAGCAGGCGGCGCACCTGGTCCACCGTCTTGCGCGGTACGATGACGCCGGGACCGCCCGCCGAGCCTTCGGGCGCGGGCGTCTCGGCCAGGGCCAGACGGTGACCATCGGTGGCCACGGCGCGCAGCAGCAGCTGACCCTCTTCGGCGATGGTGTGCAGGTAAAGGCCGTTCAGGTAGTAGCGCGTCTCTTCGGTGGAGATGGCGAACCGGGTCTTGTCGATCAGCCGCGCCAGATCCTCCTTCATCAGGGTGAAGCGCACCCCGCCGGAATCGGCCGTCATGACCGGGAAGTCGCCCGAGGGCAGCACCGGCAGATTGAATCGGGAGCGGCCCGCCGCCACCGTCAGGCGCGGATCGGTCCCGTCATAGGTCAGCTCCACATCGGCGCCTTCAGGCAGCTTGCGCACGATCTCGTAGAGGGTGTGGGCGGGGGCCGTGATCTGGCCCTCGGTGGTGACCTGGGCCTCGGCCTCGTCGACCATCTCCATGTCCAGGTCGGTGGCCGAGAAGCTGACGCTGTCGCGCCCCGCGCTCAGCAGCACATTGGACAGGATCGGGATGGTGTTGCGCCGTTCGACGACGCTTTGCACGTGGCCCAGGGCCTTCAGAAGCGCCGCGCGCTCGATGGTCAGTTGCATGCCTTCGCCCCGAAGGCCGGGCGACTCACGCCCGGCGAAATCGTCTGAGGGCTTGGCACACTAGCGTAAACCACTGGCGGGAAAAGCCCCTACAAGGCCTCCATGGCCGCGAAGTCCACAATCAGGGGCGCAACCCCGATTTCGGCGAGGAAAGCGCGGAAGCCCGCCTGAGCGACGCCGGTCGTGGCCGTATTGGTCAGGGGATGGAAATTGACGCGGTCCGCCTCGGCCAGCACGCGATCCAGGACGAAGGTCACGCGCCGCTCCTGATCGTTGGCCAGGGCGAAGGCCGTGACCGAGCCGGGCGTCACGCCCAGCGTCTCCTCCAATAGCTCGGCCGAGCCGAAGGACAGGCGGTCCGAGCCGATCACGGGCGGCAGGCGCTTGAGGTCTATGACGGTGCTCTGCTCCGCCGAGATCAGCCACAGCCGGCCCTTCTTGTCCTTGAGAAACAGGTTCTTGGTGTGGGCGCCCGGCAGGCTCGCCTTGATCTCCTCCCCCTCCCCCACGCGGAAAACGGCGGGATGATCATGCGTCACGGCCTGGGCGCCGACGCGCTCCAGCAGGGCCAGCAGTCGGTCGCGATTATAGGGGGTTGAAGCCATGGTCAGGCGCTTTACGGCACGGCGTCTTGGCCGCTAGGAATCGCTCCTCTGCTTAGCCGCTGGGCCGCCTGTTATGGAACTGGAATGCTTTCCGATGATCCCCCGACCGCCGGACATGGTTCCGGGTCGGCCGGATCGCGCCTGGATGGATCATTTCGCGGGCCGGCATCCCTATAAGTGCCTGCCGCTGACCATGGCCAACACGACAGGATGGGAGATCCTGTCGCCGTTCTCGTTCACCGCAGACTGGAATGGGGGCAAGGCGCGCGAGGACATCACCCTGACGCCGGACAAGCCCAGCGCCGACTTCCGCGACTTCGCCCAGTCGCATTTCTCCGGCGGCGTGCTGACCTTGCACCCAGGCTATCTGTTCCGCACGCGACCGGGCTGGTCCATGTGGTGCATGGGGCCGCCCAATCACGTGAAAGATGGCATCCAGCCCTTGATGGGGTTGGTCGAGACGGACTGGCTTCCCTTCCCTTTCACGATGAATTGGATCTTCACGCGGCCGGGCCGGGTCCGCTTCGAGAAGGGGGAACCCTTCTGCTTCATCACCCTGGTTCAGGATCAGCAATTGGATCAGGTGCAGCCCCGGCTGAAGATGCTGGACTCCGATCCGGTCATGAAGGGCCAGTTCGAGGCCTGGAACCGCCAGCGCACGGACTTCAATTCACGCCTGTTCAAGCGCGATCCGGCGGCCGTGAAGGAGGCCTGGCAGCGCTTCTACTTCAAGGGCGAGCTGCCCGAGGAGACCGGCCCGGCGCCCGCCGATCACGTCAACAGGCGCCGGCTGAAATCGCTGAAGGTCGGGCTTTAGTAGCGCGGGGGAGCGGGCGTACCCGGACGCATCACGCGCGGGCCGAGGTTTTGAATCACCTCGCGGGCGTCGAAGGCGTCACGCTCGCCCGGCGGCCGGGGGCCGCGGTGCATGGTGATCTCGGCCTGGGCCTCGTAGCGGGTGACGGCGCGCACGTCGTCATGCCAGCGCGGCCCCCACGGGCTCCAGTACCCGCGCGAATAGAACCGCCACGAAGGACCCCAGAAGGGCCCGTAATGGCTGCGGTACCAGGCGTCGATGGTGTCGACGTACCGCGTGTCACGCGCCGTCATGCGGTTGTCGGTCTCGAACCAGTCGTAGCCGCGCTCCAGCGTCAGCTCCGCGGCGCGGTACAGCAGGTACATCTCCACCGTTTCGCGCGAGGTGACTGAGTTGCCTGAGAAGGCCACTCGGGCGCGATCGGCCTGGATGAACTGTTCGGAGTAGCCGCCGCGCTGGCCGCCGTAACCGGCGGGCGCGTAGGCGGTGGGGGTGGCGCAGGCCGCCAGGGCGGTGGCGGCGACGGCGCATATGGCCGTGAGGCGGAGCGGGGTCATGGGTGGATCCTCCAGGAGCCGTGTCACCTAGACATGGTTTCTGGATCAACACGGTCAAGGCTGCCGACGTTCCAACGTCGGGTCAGCGGCGCAGCAGGATCAGGGCGGCGGCGGTCAGCAGCAGCAGCCCCACCGCCAGGTTGAAGACGCGTGCAAAGCGCGGATCGTTCATGCGCCGCGCCAGGCCGGCGCCGAACAGCGCGTAGGCGCTCATGGCCAGGACATCCATGCCGATGGTGGCGCAGGCGAACAGGGCCAGCTGGGGCGCCAGAGGCCGATTGAGGTCGAGGAAGGGCGGGAGCACGGCCGTGAAGAACAGCACCGCCTTGGGGTTGGCGGCCTGAACCATGAAACCATCGAGGAAGGCGCCTCGGGGGCGACGGACGCGGGCGTCCAGTTGGGGCGCCTCGCCCTTGCTTGAGCGAGCCAGCGCCTTCAGCCCCAGCCAGGCGACATAAAGGCCGCCGAGGATGGCGATAACTCTGAAGACATGAGGGAATGCGGCGATGACGGCGGCCAGCCCCAGGGCGGCGGCGGCGAACCAGCACAGGGTCGCCAAGTTCATGCCGAGCACGCCGATCAGCGCCGGGCCGCCCCCCCGCTGGATTCCCGTGGCCACGGCGAAGACATTGGCCGGGCCGGGCGTGACGGCCATGACGGCCATGACGCCCAGAAAGGTAAGGTAAAGGTGCGGATCGACGGGGAGGGCCATGGCGGGGCTCTAGCCGCCGCCGCAGGACCGGTCGAGCCCCGCACAAAAGGAAAGAGCGGCGGGTTTTCCCGCCGCTCTCCTTAGTCGATTTGCTGTCTCGCTTCGGTCCGGACTTAGAACCGGGCCGAGAGGCGGAAGAAGGCGCGGCGACCGATGTAGCCGTCCATGTAGCCGTTCAGCGCGGCGGTGCCGACGCGGAAGCAACAGCTGGTGCTCGGGGCCGGCTCGTCAAACACGTTGCTCACGCCCACCTGAGCGCTCCAGTCGCCGAAGTTACGGCGCAGAGACATCGTGTGGTAGGTCGAGAACTCGTTGTGGAACTTGCCGATGTAGAGGCCGCCCGAGATCGTGTTGTAACGCGGCGTGGAGAACAGATCACAGCCACCCTGCGTGTACCCGTAGAGCTCGCAGTCCGAGCCCTTGCCGATGATGTTGACGCCCCAGAAGGCCGTCCAGTCACCGCGGTCGAAGCGCAGGTTCAGGTTACCCGTGAAGTCAGGGCCGTCGTAGCTGTAGGTCGTGCCGTTGAAGTCCTGGACCGGAGAGTCCGGGAACAGCTGCGAGACGTCCTGAAGCTGCCAGGTGAACTGACCGTCGAAGGTCAGGTCGCCGAAGCCGAACTCGTGGCCGTAGCGGAACGTCAGGTCGATGCCGCGGTTCTGCTGATCCGCGATGTTCACGAACGAGTTCTGGATCTGCAGGATCTGGAACGCCGAGCCGCCAGGAGCCGGCACGCCAGGGGTTTGACCGCGAGTGAACAGGGTGCAGAGCGGGTCGGTCGGGAAGTCCGGCGACGCATAGCACTGACGCACGATCTGCGGACCGCCGATCTGGGTGATCTCGTTGCTGATCTGGATGTCGAAGTAGTCGACCGCCACGTTCAGGTCGATGAACGACGGCGTCCAGATGACGCCGATCGTGTGGGCGTCGCCGGTCTCGGCCTCCAGCACGCCCGCGCCGCCGCCGGCGACGATGAGCGCCGACGAGGTGCCTAGCGCCTGATAGCCGGCGGGGATGCCTGCCGCGGCGCAGTTCTGCTGGACGTTCTGGTTGGTGTCCTGTTCCCACTGAACGCAGGGGTCCACCGTGAGCTGGCCCAGGAAGCTGGTCTGGTTGGCCAGGTACAGTTCGTACAGCGCCGGGGCGCGGAACGAGGTGCCCCGCGTGGCGCGGATACGCCAGGACGGGTTGATCTGCCAGTTGATGCCCACCTTGTAGGTGTTGGTCGAGCCGTACGATTCATAGTCCGAGTAGCGGCCCGAGATGTTGGCCGTCAGGGAGTCGATGAAGCGGACGTCGCGGATCAGCGGCACTTCGAACTCGGCGAAGGCTTCGCGGACGGTGTCCGAGCCCTCGGTAATGCCGGCCGAGCTGAAGCCCCACAGGTTGGCGTTGCGGGTGTTGAAGCCCGGCGTGTCGTTGATCTCTTCCTTGCGCCACTGGAAGCCGACGGCGGCGCCGACCGGGCCCGCGGGCAGGTTGAACAGATCACCGTTGAAGACGGCTTCGACGTACTGGTGCGTGTAGACCGTGTTGTTCGCTTCACGGAAGAACAGGAAGTCACGCTCGGCGTCCGAGAAGCGGCCCTGGACAACTTCAGAATCCGTCCAGCGCACACCGCCCGGCAGGTCGGCGCAGTTGCCGCCCGAGATGGTGATCGCCGCCTGGTTACAGGCCAGAGCGCCGGTCGTGGCCGCGACGCGGTCGTTGTAGATGGAGTTCTGACCGTAGTCGCCGTCCGACCGCGCCCACTGACCGTAGACGTCGTAGCCCCAGTTGTTGAAGAAGCCGAGCGAGAAGTCGCCGCGGACGCCGACAACGGCGCGGGTGTAGTCGATGGACTGATACGAGTCGCTGGGCAGCGGGATGATCGGCAGCAGCGACACGAACGGGAGGCCGTTGTCAGGCCGGCGGTTGTTCGGGTTGGCCGGGTTCACGCCCGGGAAGAACTGGCGCGAGCCGTGCTGAGACGAACGACGCTTGTTCCAGAGCAGCTCGGCGTAGAGCTCGGCGTTCGGGGCCAGGTCGAAGTTGAAATTCGAGAAGACCGTGGTGCGAGCCAGCTGGCCCAGCAGGGTGGCGCGGCCATAGTAGTCAATCGGGCCTTCACCGTTCGAGCCGTACTGGTAGTTGCCGTGAGCATACGTGTCGGGGAAGCCGGCGCGGCCCTGACGGATCATTCCGACCACGGGCGAGTTGTTGCCCTGGGCGACGCTGGCGTAGGTGCGGCCGGCGATCGGGTAGAACAGGTCCATCGAACCGGTGCCGGCGTTGGCGCGCAGCACGCCCGCGAACAGACCGAAGCACTTGTACTCGCCGGTGAAGGGATCGATCAGGTCGATGCGCTGCGACGGGTCGCTCGGATCAAAGGCGTAGTCGGCGGCGCAGGACAGCTGGTCGCGCTGGCCGCGCAGCAGGGGCTCCTGGGCGAAGTAGTCGAAGCCGACGGCGAAGTTGCCGCGGTCGAAGGTCGTGCCCCAGGTGCCGCTGACGCGGTACTGCTCGCCGCCCGTCTCCATCGGCAGACCGGCGAAGATGTCGAAGCTGAAGCCGTCCAGGTCGCGGCGCGTGATGTAGTTGATGACGCCGGCGATGGCGTCCGAGCCGTAAACCGACGAGGCCGAGTCGTTCAGGATTTCGACCCGCTCGATCATCGACTGGGGAAGGGTGTTCAGGTCGAACGCCTGCACGCGGCCGCTGGTGCCGGCCGGGCCGGCGCGCTTGCCGTTGACCAGCGACAGGGTGCGGTTGGCGCCCAGGCCGCGCAGCGAGACCGACGAGGTGCCGCCGCCGCCCTGGGTGACGAAGCCCGTCAGGGTGTTGTTGGTCTGGAACGAACCGGAGGCGACCGACGACTGCTGCAGCAGCTCGGCGGTGTCGACGATGCCCTCCAGGGTCGCCTGCTCCGAGGTGATCACGGTGACCGGCGCGGCCGAGTTGAACTCGTTGCGGCGGATGCGCGAACCGGTGACGGTAATGGCTTCGACCTCGGTGGCCTCGTCCTCGTCCTCTTCGTCATCCTGGTTGGCGGTCTGGGGCTGCGTTTGCGCCATGGCCGACACCGGCGCGCCGGCGACGGCGGCCAGGGTGACGACGGCGGCGCCGCCCAGCAGCAGCTTCTTGAAATCTCGCATTACGCTTAGCTCCCCTCGGATCAGGTGCGATCGGTTGTGGCAGGAACCTGACGACCTTGTTACAGGCCCCAGCCCCCAAAAAATCGGTCCGCCCCGCTGGTGCAGGGAAGGCGATTTGACCGGAACCTGTCGGCAAGGCCCGGCTTGCTCAACACAAAACAGCTAAATTGTTTGCATGTCCACACACACGCGCCACGATCGTGGCGGGTGCGACATGGACGCAACACACGGATGTCGCATTTGCGGCATTGCATTCGCCTAGGCGGCGACTTCACCGGTGATGGTGATCGCATCGGCCAGCGCACGGTCTATTGCGTCGACGAGGCCCCTGCCCGACTCGGTCAGGTAGAGCGTGCGGCCCCGGCCATCGGCGGGATTGCGGCGCACTTCGATCCACCCGCGCGCGGGGGGCAGGCTGAGCGGGTCATCGCCGTCCGCCAGGGCGCGGGTCGTGCGCGAGGCCGTCGAATCGCTGAGGCCGCACACTTGGGCCACCTCTCGCATATTGAGGCCCTCGTTCTCGGCGACATAGAGGAAGACGAGCGCCTCGGTGAGAGACAGGCCCGGGGCCTCAGCGCGCAACAGTTCAAGCGTCTGCAGGCAGCTGTTGCGGCGGCGCCGGCGGACCTTGTGGCGCTGCATCAATCGTACTCAGCCATCCGGCCGGTGTAATGGGAGGGACGCTCCGGAGCCGGCCGCCCGGCGGGCTGGGGGCCGCGATCACGCCGCTCCCGGAATTGGAGCGTGGCGTCCGGGTAGGTCTTGGAGACCGTCTCCATGAGCGCCTCGACCCGACGCTGATGTTCGGCGGCCCCCACATAGTCGCTGACGTTGATGTCGATCGTGATCTGGGCGCGCAGCTTCATCGCGGCTCCCCTCGCGGCTGTCCGTGGGGAGCCTAAACTGTTTGCCACAATGGCGCCAATATCCCGACATTCTGGCAGGGAACCGCCCTGCGCCACGACGGTTGCCCTCGCTGAACCTCAGGAGGACCTCCATGCCGCACCAGAACACCTCATCGCCCAAGGCCGTCGCCCAGAACGCGGCGACGCCGTCCGGCGCGCCGAACGACCGCGCTGTCGAGCAGAACGAGGCCGTTCATCCCGAGCCGAGCAGCTATGCCGCGCGGGACGTGGGCGATTCCACCCTGGCCGCGCCGGCGGCGGGAGAAATGGCCGACTATGCGGACGAAGGGGAGCCGTTGGACGGAGAAGCCGTGCACCAGGGGCGGACCCACACCTTTCGTCCTGACCGAACCGAAGCCGCGCGGCCCCAAGGGCCGAAGACGCGCGCCGCCAACCGCCGCATCGTCAAGGGAAATGACGCCGGCTAGCGCGGCCCTTGCGGCAACCTCGGACCTGGGCTGAGAGTTAGCTCCGCCATGGGCGCACAGGGCGAGCTGGACACCTACCGCAAGAAGCGGGACTTCAAGGCGACGCCAGAGCCTGCCGGCAGGAAGGGCGCGCCACGCAAGTCGGGCCTGCGCTATCTGATCCAGCGTCACGCTGCGACGCGTCTGCACTACGATTTCCGCATCGAACACGATGGGGTGCTGAAGTCCTGGGCCGTGACCAAGGCGCCGTCCCGTGATCCGTCGGTGAAGCGCTTGGCGGTTGAGGTTGAGGATCATCCCCTCGACTACGGCGGTTTCGAAGGGACCATTCCCAGCGGCAACTACGGCGCCGGCACGGTGCAGATGTGGGACGAAGGCGTCTGGGAGCCGCGAGACGGCCAGGACGTCGGCGAGGCCCTGGAGAAGGGCTCGCTGAAAATGGTCCTGCATGGCGAGCGACTGAGCGGCGGCTGGGCGCTGGTCCGGCTGAAGGCGGATCGCGGCAAGCCGTCGAAGCGGAACAATTGGCTACTCATCAAGGAGCGCGACGCCGAGGCGGTGGACGGCGAGGGCGACGCCAATATGGAGATCGACGCGTCGGTCACGACGGGCCGCACCCTGGCCGAGATCGCCGAAGGCAGGAAGACCTGGAAATCCTCCAAGGGCACGACGCGCAAGGCGCCGGCCAAGCCCAAGCCGACGCAAGGTCAGACACAGGGGGCCTCGAAGCCCTCGGCCTTCCTGCCCATCCAGCTGTGCAAGCTGGCGGACCATCCGCCCTCCGGAGCGGGCTGGGCGCACGAGATCAAGTTCGACGGCTATCGCATCCAGATCGCCGTCGGCGGCGGGCGAGCCATACTGCGCACCCGCAAGGGGCTCGACTGGTCCGACAAGTTTCCCGAACTGGCGGCCGAGGCCGCCAAATGGCCCGACGGGGTGATCGACGGAGAGCTTTGCGCCCTCGACGAGACCTCGGCGCCCGATTTCTCCGCCTTGCAGGCCGCGATTGCCGACGGACGCACGGGCGAGCTCATCTTCTTCGCCTTCGACCTCTTGAGCGAGGGCCAGGAGGATCTGCGCAAGAAGCCGCTTTCCCACCGCAAGGCGCGATTGCAGGCCTATGTGGATCACGTCGGCAAGGCCGGACCGCGCCTGCGCTACGTCGATCACTTCGCAGTGCCGGGCGAGGCGGTGCTGCGAAGCGCCTGCCGGATGGACCTCGAAGGGGTCATCTCCAAGCGCCTGGACGCCGCCTATCAGGGGGGGCGTTCGACCAGCTGGGTCAAGTCCAAGTGCCGGGGGCGCGACGAGGTGATCATCGGCGGCTGGTCCTCGGAAGGCGGCGCGCGGCTGCGGTCCCTGCTGGTCGGCGTGCGCGAGAAGGATGGCCTGAGGTATCTGGGCAGGATCGGCACCGGATTCGGCGCGCTGGCGGCGAAGACGCTGGTTCCGGCTCTGAAAGGCGCTGCGACGGAGAAGAGCCCCTTCAGCGGCAAGGGGGCGCCGCGCGGCGGCCGCGACATCCACTGGGTGAAGCCCATCCTGGTCGCCGAGGTGGAGCATGGCGGCTACACCGACACGGGATCCCTGCGCCAGGCGGCCTTCAAGGGTCTGCGCGACGACAAGCCGGCGGAGGACGTGACGGACCGTCCCCAGGCGCCCTCGTCCGCCACCAGCGCAGAGCCGGCCGGCAAGAAGGGCAAGGTCATCATCCAGGCCGTGACCCTGTCCAATCCGGACAAGCCTCTCTGGCCCGCTGAAGGCGCTCAGCCCGCGATCACCAAGGCGGACCTCGCCCGTTACATGGAGCAGGCGGCGCCGCGCCTCTTGCCGCACGTGGCTGACCGGCCCGTCTCCATCATCCGCGCGCCCGAGGGCATCGAGGGTGAACGCTTCTTCCAGCGCCACCCCATGACGGGTTCGTCACCCCGGCTGAAACTGATCGATGTGAAGGAACGCAAACCCTACATCGCTGTCACCGACGTGGGGGGGTTGGTCGCCATCGCCCAGTCCGGCGGGCTGGAGCTGCACCCTTGGGGTTGCAAGCCGGGCGATCCTGACACGCCCGAACAGGTCACTATGGACCTCGACCCGGACGAAGGGCTGGATTTCAACGACGTCATCGCGGCGGCCCACGATGTGCGCGATCAAGTGGAGGCGCTAGGGCTGGCCGCCTTCGTCAAGACCACCGGCGGCAAGGGGCTGCACGTGGTGATCCCGATCAAGGCCGACAAGAAGAGCGCCGTCACCTGGGAGGCGTGCAAGGCCTTCGCCAAGGCTTTGGCCGAGAAGACGCGCAAGGACGCGCCCGATCGTTACACGACGACGCTGTCGAAGAAGGCGCGGGGCGGAAAGATCTTCGTCGACTATCTGCGCAACGGCCGCATGGCCACGGCGGTCGCGCCCTGGTCGCCGCGCGCCAGGCCGGGGGCGACCATCGCCTTTCCGCTGGATTGGAAGCAGGTGAAGCCCGGATTGGACCCTAAGGCCTACACCATCCTCACCGCTCCGGACCTTTTGAAGAAGCCCGACCCCTGGGCGGACTTCCGCAAGGCCGAAAAGCCCCTGCGCTCTGCGATGAAGAAGCTGGGGCTGTAGACCTCAGTCGGCGACCGGCACCTCAAGACCATACTTGAGGCGACGCGTGATGAAGGCCGTTTGGGTGCGCTTCACGCGCGGATCCGCGGCCAGGTGCGTGCGCATGAAGCGCTCATAATCGTCCAGGTCGCGCGCACTGATCATCAGGACGAGGTCCGCGCCGCCCGCCACCACGTAGCACTGCATGACTTCGGGCTGGTCGCTGAGGGCCTCGCCCAGCGTCTGGTGATTGTCGCCGCCGCCCGATTCGAGCGTCACTTCGACCACCGCGAGAATGCCGCGGCCTACCGCCGAAGGCTGCACGATGGCGGTCATGCGTTCGATGGGCCCGCTCTCGCGCAGGCGGCGTAGGCGCCGTTGCACGGCGGAAGCCGAAAGGCCCACCTCGGCGCCCAGGTCTTCCGCTGTGCGGCGAGCATTGCCTTGGACCAGCCGCAGCAGACGCCGGTCAAGCCGATCCAGGTCCATGGGCGGCGTGCGTGAGTCCGTCATCGACACTCCTCTTTGCGCAGGAACGCGGCGTGCACGTCAGCCAATACGCCCGATTACCGCGTCTTAGCCAATGTAATATTCGCCAAGGCGATTACAGGGGCAAGCCAGCTCTTGCTAAATGTATGGAAGTTAATGATCCAGGTTACGGTCCTGTAACAATGTCGCCAGTCTTTATTGGCGGCGCGCCACGCTCGGGCACCACCCTGTTGCGAGCCATGCTCGGCGCCCATCCTCACATTTTCTGCCCGCCCGAGTTCCGCACCACCGCAACGATCGCCCGGCTCTGGGAGGGCCTGGAACAGGCCTGCGGCGCCGATCTAAGGGGCGGCTACGGCCTGGACGGCCAAGACCTGCGCCGCGCTTTCGCCGACCTCCTGATCGAGCTCTTGACGCCCGCCTGGCGCGCCAGCGGCAAGGCGCGTCTGGCCGAGAAGACGCCAGCCAACGTGCTGGTCTTCCCAGCGCTCCTACGGCTCTTCCCAAGCTGTCGCCTCATCGAGGTCGTGCGCGACCCAAGGGACGTGGTCGCCTCCCGCTTTGTGGCGGACGCGCGAACGGAGCGCGGCCCTCGGGGGGCTCAGGCTCAGGCGATGATCTGGGCCGCCTCGGTGGAGGCCGGGGGACGGGCCCGCCGGGACGCTCCGGATCGGGTGCGCCGGATTCGATACGAACGGCTGGTGACCGCGCCGGAGACCGAAATGCGTGCGCTGCTCGCGTTCCTCGGCGAGGACTGGAGCCCCGCCGTCCTCGAGCACCACCGATCCCTGGGCGAGGAGCCAAAGGCCATCAACGAATGGAGCGCTGATCAGGTGCGCCGCCCGGTGAACACAGACTCCATCGGACGTTGGCGACAGGTTCTCACCAAGGCCGAGGCGGAGGCCGTGATGGAGATCGCCGGCGCCAAGGCCGGCCAATGGGACGAAGCGCTTGACGACGCCGCCTGAGCCGCAGCCCGCCCCATTGGTGACGGCGCCCATCTTTATCGGGGGCGCTCCGCGCTCAGGCCTTTTGTTGCTTCGGGCCATGCTCGACCGGCATCCGAACATCGCCTGTGGACCGGAACTGACCGCGCCCCTGGCGATCGCCCGGCAGTGGGCCGAGCTCACCCGCGAAATCGGGCCGACCCACGCGTTGACCTTCAGCCTGGAGCCCGAAACAGTCAGAGCCGCCTTCGCCCGCCCGGTGCTTGAGATGCTGGCCGGCCGGGCGCGGATGTCGGGAAAGCCACGGGCGGCGGTGAAGTTCTCGGCCAACGTGCTGGCCTTCCCCGAGCTGGCGCGCCTGCACCCTGACGCCCACCTGATCCATGTGGTGCGCGATGGACGGGACGTTGCGGCCAGCTGGCTGGGTCGCGACTGGCCAGGGCAGGACGGCCAGCCCCTGTCCTGGACTCAAGACCCTCTCGAGGCGGCGCGATACTGGACCGCGTTCGCCCTGGCGGGGCTGCAAGCCGCCAGGCACAGCGAGGCCGGGCCGCGCCTGACGCTGGTGCGCTACGAATCGCTGGTGCGCGCGCCGCACCGGACCCTGGCCGCGCTGATGCGGTCCCTGGGCGAACGGGTGCAGAGTGAGCAGTTGGCGTTCGACGGGCAGGCGCTGGACCTGCTGGGGCCAGAGAAGCTGGCGCCGCCGCCCCGGGGCCCGCTGCACGCCGAGCGCATCGGCATCCACCGGCGTCTGCCGCCCCGCGTGGTCGAGCAAATGACCGAAGTCATGGCCCCCGCCCTCCAGGCCTTCGGCTATCCGCTGGAGCGCGCGAGAGCGGCTTGACGTTGACGCGGCCTACTAGCGGGGCGCCAGGATCATGATCATCTGGCGGCCCTCCATGCGCGGCTCGTACTCGACCTTGGCCACCGGATCGAAGTCCTCCTTGACCTTCTGGAGGAGCTTCATGCCCAGCTCAGGGTGCGCCATCTCGCGGCCGCGGAAGCGCAGGGTCACCTTGACCTTGTCGCCCTCCTCGAAGAAGCGGCGCATGGCCTTGGCCTTCACCTCGTAGTCGTGGGTGTCGATGTTGGGCCGGAGCTTGATTTCCTTCAGCTCGACGACCTTCTGCCGTTTGCGCGCCTCGGCCTTCTTCTTCTGCTCCTGGAAACGGAACTTGCCGTAGTCGAGGATCTTGCAGACCGGCGGGTTGGCGTTTGGCACGATCTCCACAAGGTCCAGCCCGGCTTCCTCGGCGGCTTCGAGCGCGGCGGAGGTGGGCATCTCTCCCTGCTTCTCGCCGTTCTGGTCGATAAGAAGCACGCGGGGAACGCGGATGTCGTGATTGGTGCGCGGTCCGTCCTTGACGGGGGGCGCCTGCATGGGGCGGCGAATGGGCGTCGTCTCCGAAGTTGTTTCCAAAGTCCGCACGGAAGCGCGCAGCGCGGGGCCGCGTTCCGTCCGGTCCCCCTATATGACCGTCAAACCCTTGCCGATCAACCCGGCGGGAAGGCCGCGACCGCCTCGCGGGTGGCGCGCAGCACCTGTTCGACGGACAGGGCGTCCATCTGGCACTCCGTCTCGCTGACCGTCTGGGAGGTGCGGCCGAAGGTATAGACCTGGCCTTCCGCCCGGACTACGCGGGCCCTGTCGGACCAGGGGCCGTAGAGCCGCTCGTCCGTGGGGCCGAACAGGGCCAGGACCGGGGCGCCGCTGGCGGCCGCGAGGTGCATGAGTCCCGAGTCATTGCCCACGAAAAGGTCGCAAGCCTCCAGCACCGCCACCGTGTCCAGGAGGGGCCAGCCGGTCAAGTCGACGGCGCGGCCGGCCTCGATGGCCTGGGACAGACGCTGGTAAGCGGCTCCTTCGCCTGGCCCGCCCAGCACAGCGACGGTCCAGCCCTCCAGCGGGCCGCCAGATGCGCGGGCGGCCCTCAACCAGGCCTCGAAACGAGCGATCGGCCAGGTCTTGCCGACCCGGTTGGCGCTAGGCGACAGGGCCAGCAGCGGCCGGTCGCGCGGGATGACGGACAAGGCCTTGGCTCTCGTCGCCTCCGAGACATGGATGCGCGGCGACGGCGGATCGGACTCCAGACCCAGCAGGCCGGCGGCCTCGATGACCTTGTGGCGGGGCTCGCCGCCCTTCTCCCCCCTGCGGATCAGACGGCGGCGCGCGCGCAAGAAGGCCGATACGCCCGAGCCGCGCAGGTCGACCACAGCGTCCCAGCGCACGCCGACGGTCTCGCGCCACAGGCGGAACCAGTGGCCGGCCATCTTGGCCTTCTTCATCACGATGACGCGCTCGACGAAGGGCGTCTCGGCAAAGAGCGGGGCCGAGGCCGGACCCGCCGCCACGGTGAAGCGGGCCTTCGGCCAACGGCCATGCAGCGCCTCCATCACGCCCGAGGTCAGGATAGCGTCGCCGATGCGGGTGTTGGTGATGAACAGCACCCGGCGCACCGCCGGGTCGGCCGCCTCAGCCATGCTGCTTTTCTTCCACGATGGCCGATCCGGTCAGAAGGTTGATCTCGCGCTTCAAGGCGGCGCGCTCGTCGTTCTTCAGATAGACTTGTCTCGCCAGCTGGATGAAGCCGTCGTCGAAGCGCTGCTCGCGCTCGCAGCGCCGCTTGCCGTCCTCAATGTCCCACAGCTCGGCGTTGATGGCCTTCAGCCGCCCCTCAAGGGAACGCACGCCATCCGGCAGGTTCAGGCGCTCCGCCGTGGCCGTCAGCTGCTCCAGCTCGGTGCGGACGTTGGCGACCTTGGCCGGATCGGAGATGCGTTCGGCCTTGATCCGAAGAATGGTGATCTTGTCGATCAGCTCACCGACCGACACGGGAACCAGAACCTCCACGCTCACGCGCCTCCCGAGCTCGAAACGACGCGACCATAGACGCGGAAGGTGGCCTCGACCATGGCGTCCAGCGAATAGAGCCTTCGGGCCCGATCCGCCGCCCGCGCGCCCATCGCGGCGCGTCCCTCGGGTCCCAAATCGATCAGCCGGGCCATGGCGGCGGCCCAGGCGTCCGCATCGCCGGGCGCGGCCAGAAGACCGGTTTCGCCGTCGAGTATGGTGTCCATGGGCGCGCCGTGGGCGCTGGCGATGACGGGCCTCGCCATCAGCTGGGGCTCGACCGCCGTGCGGCCGAAGGCTTCCGGCTCGATGGAGGGCGCCGCCCCGATGTCGCAGGCCATCCAGGCCGCCGGCATGTCGGTCAGATGGCCGGCGAGGCGAACACGATCGGCCACGCCCCGCGCCTGGATCAGAGCCTCGAGCTCCTGGCGGTAGGCCGATCGGCCCTGGTCGTCGCCGGCCAGGATCACAAGGAAGTCGTCGCGTCCCAGGGCCTTCAGGCGGGCCGCGGCCTCGATCATCACCGTCTGGCCCTTCCAGCGCGTCAGCCGCGCCGCGCACAGGATGCGAGCGCGGTTATCGCCGGGCTCGATCCCCCAGCTCGCCAGGACCTGGTCCACCCGCGTCTGCGCGACGGCGCCAGGATCGAACAGCGACAGGTCCGAGCCCCGGTCCGCCACGGTCACCTTCGCCGGGTTGACGCGATGCTCTGCGATCAGATGGCGAGCGGTGTAGGCCGAGTTGGCGATGACCTGGACGCCGCGCGTCATCAGCCCGTTGTACCAGCGCTTCAGCGGCGAGCGGGCGTTGTAGACCCCGTGGTAGGTGGCGATCACCGGCACGCGGGCCAGGCGCCCGGCGATCAGGGCGCTGAGCATGGGCGCGCGCGAACGGGCATGGATGACGGTGACCGCCTCCTCGCGCGCCAACCTCGCCAGACGAAAGCCGTTGGAGAGGATGGTGAAGGGGTTCTTGGACGCGGCCTTCAGACGGACCAGGCGAGAGCCCTGCTGCTCAAGCGCCTCCTCCAGCCGCCCGCCTTCGCTGGCGACAAGCGAACGGCCGCCCGCCTGAACGACCGCGCGGCCGATATCGAGCGTGGTGCGCTCCACGCCCCCGGCGTCGAGGCGCGGAACCACTTGCAGCAGGGTGAAGTCGGAGGGCAGGTTCGGCACGACCCGCTGCTTAGTCCATGGAGCGCCGCCCCGCCATGCCCCCGACTCCTGGGCCCGAGACTCAAGGCCGCCTGACCCGTCCGGATGGCGAACACGTCGCCTGGAAGCGCGTGACCGGGGCTGGCCCGACGCTCATCTGGGTGGGCGGCTGGCGCTCGGACATGGAGGGGACCAAGGCCGTGCATCTGGCCGAGGCGGCGAAGAAACACGGCTGGGACTACCTGCGATTCGATCACTTCGCCCACGGCGAGTCGTCGGGCGAATGGACGGCGGCCGCCATCGGACGTTGGCGCGAGGACCTGATCGCCCTGATTGAGGCGGAGACGGGGGAGGCCGTGATCCTGATCGGCTCGTCCATGGGAGCCTGGATCAGCCTGCTGGCGGCCGTGGCCCTGCCCGATCGGGTGAAGGCGTTGCTGCTGATCGCGCCTGCGCCGGACTTCGCCCACGAGCTGATGTGGCCGAGGCTGGAGGACCACGTGCGTCAGGCCATCCTGCGCGAAGGTTTCGCCGGGATCGATGACGGGACGGGCCCCCACCGCCTGACCAGGGCCTTCTTCGAGGAGGCGCGCGCCTGGGCTCTGCTCGACGGGCCCATCGCCTTCGCCGGACCGGTGCGCATCCTGCAAGGCACGGCGGACGATCCGGTGCCATGGCGGCACGCCATGCGTCTGACCGAGGCCCTGACCTCTGACGACGTGGAGCTGACCCTGATCAAGGACGGCGATCACCGCCTGTCGGCGCCCCGCGATCTGGAGCGACTGACCGAAGCCGTCGCCGCGGTGCGCAAGAGGAGTATGGCCTGATCCCTTGTCAGACCCCGGCGGGTGTGGCTGGCTAAGGGCCGCTGTTTCAAGAGGTTTCCCGTGATCGCTTACCGCCTTTCGCTCGCCATCCTCGGCGGGCTCATCGCCGCGACCACACCGGCTCCAGCCGCCCTGGCCCAGGCGGCTCCGGCCGCGGCCTTCGCCTCGGACCGCATCGGGGTCACGGTCGAGGGGCAGGGACCGGAGGTGATCCTGATCCCGGGCCTGACCTCCTCGCCTGAGATCTGGGATGAGACGGCAAGGCATCTGGTCGCGAGCGGCAAGCGCGTGCATCGCGTCCACGTCAGCGGTTTCGACGGTCGGCCCGCCGGCGCCAACGCCTCGGGACTGGTCTCCGCGCCCGTCGCTGATGAGATCGCTCGCTACGTCCGCGAGCAGGGGCTGCAGCGGCCCGCGGTCATCGGCCACTCCATGGGCGGCACCATCGGCCTGATGCTGGCCGCCCGTCATCCGCAGGCGGTCGACCGGATTATGGTCGTGGACATGCTGCCCTTCCTCGGCAGCGTCTTCGGCGGGCCGACGGCCACGCCCGAAAGCGTCGCGCCCATCGCCGAGCAGACGCGCGCCCGCATGGCCGGCGCCAATGACGCGGGCTGGGTCGCGGCCACCCGCGCCCAGATGGACAGCACCATCGCCGACCCGGCCGATCGTGAGGGGCCGGTGCGCCACGCCGCCCGATCGGATCGGGACGTGGCCGGACGCGCCATGGCCGAGCTGATCACCACCGACCTGAGACCTGAACTGTCGCGGGTCCGCGCGCCCGTGACGGTGCTTTATGTGCCGCTGAAGAACGTTCCCGGCATGACCGACGCCCTGCTCGACCAGGCGTATCGCGGCGCCTACGCCAACCTCAGCGGCGCCCGGCTTAAGCGCATCAACGACTCCGGCCACTTCATCATGTTCGACCAGACCGAGGCCTTCCTGACCGAGGTGGATGCCTTTCTTTCGGCGGATTGATCACAGAAGCTCTACGGGCGAGAGCGTTGGCGCCGCCGTCCCCTTGCCTCTAGAAGGGCGGGTCGCCGCATCGAGGGCCTGATCACGCATGACCCATGGGGGAGTTCCGCCCAGAGGCCGCAGGCCCAACCGTTGGCTTTACTGGGCCGGCGTAGCGGGCGTCTGGGCCCTGATCTTCGTCGTCGTCTTCTTCGCCGTGTTCGCACGCGGCCTGCCGGACGTGTCGAGCCTTGACCGTGCGGAGCGGCGGCCGGCCATCACCTACCTGGACCGCAACGGCGCCCTCATAGGGGTGCGCGGCTCGCAGCAGTCAGCGCCGGTCGATCTGGACGCGCTGCCCGACTACGTCCCGGCCGCCTTCATCGCCATCGAGGATCGGCGCTTCTATCACCACCCCGGCTTCGACCCCATCGGCATGGTGCGGGCGATGGCGGCCAACATGCGCGCCGGACGCATCGTCCAGGGCGGCTCGACCCTGACGCAGCAGCTGGCCAAGAACCTGTTCCTGACGCCGGACCAGACGATGAAGCGCAAGATCCAGGAGATCATGCTCGCCGTCTGGCTGGAGCTGAAATACTCCAAAAAGGAGATCCTCAGTCTCTACCTGAACCGCGTCTATTTCGGCGCCGGGGCCTACGGCATCGAGGCCGCGTCCCAGCGCTATTTCGACAAGAGCGCGCGCGAACTGACCGTGGGCGAGGCGGCGCTGCTGGCCGGCCTTCTGAAGGCGCCGTCGCGCTACAGCCCCCTGTCCGACACCGAGCGCGCCGCGCGGCGCGCCACCGTGGTGCTGGACGAGATGGAGGAAGCCGGGGTCATCACACCGGAGGAGCGCGCGGCCGCCGTGCAGGAGCGGGTCCGCGTCTCGCGCACCCTGGCCAGCCAGCACGCCAGCTACTTCATCGACTGGCTCGACCAGGAGATCGCCCGCCTGATCGGTCAGCCCGGCGACGACCTGGTGGTCGAGACCACGCTTGATCTGACCCTGCAGACCCAGGCCGAGCGCGCGGTGCAGCAAATCTTGAACCGGGACGCGCGACGCGGCGTGGAGCAGGCCGCTCTGGTCGCCGTGGACGGCGAAGGCCGGGTGCGCGCCATGATCGGCGGCAAGTCCTATGCGGACAGCCAGTTCAACCGCGCCGTGGACGCCCAGCGCCAGGCCGGGTCGGCCTTCAAGCCCTTTGTCTATCTGGCGGCCATGGAGGCGGGCTACCGGCCCGACACGCCGGTGGTCGACGAGCCGGTGACCATCAACGGCTGGAGCCCGCGCAACTACACCGGCAACTTCATCGGTCAGACGACGCTGCAGAACGCCGTGGCGCAGTCGCTGAATACGGTGGCCGCCCTGGTGGCTGACCGGGTAGGCCGCGACCGCGTGGCCCAGGCCGCGCGCCGCCTGGGGGTCAGCTCGCGCATCAACACCGACCCCGCCATGGCGCTTGGCGCCGTCGAGGTCAGCCCCATCGACATGGCCCAGGCCTACGCCGCCTTCTCGAACGGCGGGCGGCGGGCCTACGCCCACGGCATCACCCGCATCCGCACGACCGAGGGGCGCATCCTGTACGAGCGGCGCGCACGCGAGGGCGGACAGGCCATCAACAACCCGCCGCTGCTGTTCCTGAACCAGATGCTGCGCGCGGTGATGACCTCTGGCACGGGGCGCTCCGCCGCCTTCTCGGGCTATGACCTGGCGGGCAAGACGGGCACCACCAGTGACTATAAGGACGCTTGGTTCGTCGGTTATACCGGCGGCTTCACCACCGCCGTCTGGGTCGGCAAGGACGACAACACGCCCATGCGCGGCGTCACCGGGGGCTCGAGCCCCGCCGCCATCTGGCGCACCTTCATGCAGGCGGCCCTGCCGCGGCTGAACGTCCAGCGCATTCCGGACGGGCCGCCGCTGCCGGAAGGCTGGGACATGGGCGACCCCGTGGGCGATCTTCTGGGCGGTCTGTTCGGGGGCGGCGACGGCATGGATACGCCGCCGGAAGATCAGGCGGAGAACCCGGGCGTCATGCAGCCGATCCCCAATCCCGAGGATCAACCGCAGCCCAGGCCCGAGCCGGCCACGCCGCCGGTCCAGCAGCGGCCCGAGCCGCGGCCGGAGCAGAAGCAGCCGGACCCGCTCTATTTCTGAGGTCTAACCGCGCCCCAGGGCGTGCAGCCGGGCGCCTTCGCGGCGCAGCCAGGCGCGATGGGCCTTCCACTCGGGATCAAGGCGGGCGACCACGGCCCAGAAGGCTGGGCTGTGGTCGGCATGGATCAGATGGCCCACCTCGTGCGCCGCGACGTAGTCCAGCACCTGCGGCGGCGCGAGGATCAACCGCCAAGAGTAGCGGATGCTGTTTCTGTGCGGCGAGCAGCTGCCCCAGCGGCCCCTGGGATCGCCCAGGCCCACCGCCGGGCGCGGCAGACCCAGCCGGGCGGCGTGGCGCTCGGTAGCGGCCTCAAGGCGGGCCTTGGCTTCGCGTTTCAGCAGGGCGATGACGCGCCGGTTGAAGCCCTCCGCATCGCCGCCGGCGCTGATGAGGTCAGGCGAAACCAAGCGTGCGGCGGCCTGGCCCGTCCCCTGAATCAGGGTGACGGATCGCCCCTCGATCTCAACCACCTGCCCAGGCTGAAAGGGTCGGGCCTCAGGGGCCTTGGCCGTCTGATCCGCAAGCCAGCCCGCGCGCGATTGCGCAAAGGCCAGGGCCTGGGAAAGGGCGCGTCGGCTCGGGGCGGTGGCCGTGGCGGCGCCGTCCGCCGAAACCCGGATGGAAACGCGTCTCGCGCGTGGGTTGACCTTCAGCCGCACGGGCGTGTCCCCGACGCGCACCACCATCCCGTCCTCGAGGACGGGCGAGGTCGGCGCGCGAGGCCTAGGCCACATTTCGCCCGACGAAATCGCGCACGCGCGGATAGATTTCCTGGCGGAAGCGGCGGCCGTTGAAGACGCCGTAGTGTCCGACCTTGGGCTGCACCCACAGGACGCGCTTGTTGTCCGGAATCGCGGGGCACAGCCGATGGGCCGCCTGGGTCTGGCCGACGCCCGAGATGTCGTCGTTCTCGCCCTCGACCGTCATCAGAGCGATGTCGGTGATGCCCTCTGGCCGCACGGGCCGGCCGCGATGGACCAGTTCGCCCTTGGGCAGCAGGTGGTTCTGGAACACGTAGTCGATGGTCTGGAGATAGAACTCCTCGGTCAGGTCCAGAACTGACAGATACTCGTCGTAGAACTCACGGTGCTTGGCCGCGCTTTCGCCGTCGCCGGCCACCAGGTGCTCGAAATAGGACCGGTGCGCGTCCACGTGCCGGTCCTCGTTCATGGACATGAAGCTGTAGAGCTGCACGAAACCCGGATAGACCCGCCGCCCGGCCCCCGGATAGGGCAGGGGCACGGTGTGGATCATGTTCGATCTGAACCAGGCGAAGGGCTTTTCATCGGCGAAGCCCGTCACCGCCGTGGGGGACAGGCGCGCATCGATGGGCGAGCCCATGAAGGTCAGTGAGGCGGGCCGGTTCGCGTCGCCGTCCTCGGCCATCAGGCTGGCGGCGGCCAGCACCGGCGGCCCCGGCTGACACACGGCGATCACGTGGGCCCGCCCGCCGATGGCCTTCAGCATGTCGCGGATATGATCGACGTAGTCGTGAAAGTCGAAGCGTCCCTCAAGCACCGGGACCTGACGCGCGTTGACCCAGTCGGTGACGTGGACGTCGAAGTCCTGAAGGAAGGTCTCGACCGTGCCGCGCAGCAAGGTGGCGTAATGGCCCGACAGGGGCGCCACGATCAGCAGCGGCGGCGCCTTCGTCTCGCGGTCCAGCGCCTTGAGCGCCGCCGGCTTGCGCGAGAACCGCACCAGATCGCACCAGGGGCTGGACCACACGGTCCGCCTGGTCACCGGAACGGACGCGCCTTCGATCTCGACCGAATCGACGCCCCACTCGGGCTTGCCGTAGCGGCGGGTCAGATTGGCGAAAAATTCGGCCGAGGCGTAGGCCGTGCGGCCGTAAAGCGTGTCCACCGCCGGGTTGGCCGGGTGGCCCCAGAAGTCTCGCGCCGCCTGGGCGAAGGCGCGCCAAGGCGCAGCGGTGTGGTAGGCGTACTCGTGCAGGGAATAGAGCATCGAATCCTAAATGGGCGATGAGCGCCTGTTTTGCAGGGCAGCATGAAACGCCTTCCGCGGCAAAAGGATTAACGCCGCGCCCATTCGCCGCGCCGGCGGCCTCAAGCCCGCTCCATCGCGTCGCGGATGACCTGGGCCGTCCGCTCGGGGCCCAGGCCGTGACCCAGCGGCAGGACGAAACGGCCCTGGGGGTCCATCAGATAGGCCACCAGAGAGTGGTTCATGGTGTAATCGTCGCCCTCGCCCACCCGCTCGTAGACGGCGCCATAGGCCCGCGCGGTCGCCGCCACCTGCTCGGGGCTGCCGGTCAGGCCGACGACCCGGTCCGGAAAAGCATCGCTGGCCAGATAGGCCTTAAGGGCCTGGGGCGTATCGCGTTCGGGATCGATGCTGATGAAGACGGTCTGCAGATTGTCGGCCAGGGGCCCCAGCTCCTGTTCGACGCGCGCCATGGTCTGCAGGGTCGCGGGGCAGTAGTCCGGACAATAGGTGAAGCCGAAGAAGATCACGCTCCATTTGCCGTTCAGCACGCTCTGATCGACCGTTCGCCCATCGGTGTCCACCAGGGTGAAGGGGCCCCCGATGCGGGCCTCGCCGGTCGAGGCGACGTTGACCGCCTGGCCCTGGCGCGGCGGGTTCATTACCGCGTAGATCCCGAGCACGAACAGGACCAGCACGCCGCCGGCGAGCAGAGACAGCAGGGTTCTGCGCGACATCGATCCTCATCCCCTCTGGAACTGGAGCCAAGCTTGCGGCTCTATACGACGGTCATGCCCTGGTCCCAAGCCGCCAGCGAGAACGCCTTCATGGGCGCGCCCAAGGGGCGGCGCGGGCGCCTGCGCATCCGCACCCTCGTCTTCCTGCGATGGATGGCGCTGGTGGGCCAGACGGCGGCGGTCCTGATCACCGCCTTCGTCTTCAAGTTCGACATTCCGCTGGGACTCTGCCTAGGCGCCATCGCCTCCGGCGCCTGGATGAACGTGGTGCTGTCCATGCGGATCGGCGAGCCGCGCCTGCCCCGGGACTGGGACGTGGCGGCTCAGCTGGCCTTCGACATCGTGCAGCTGTCCGTGCTGCTGGCCTTTACGGGCGGGCTCGACAACCCCTTCAGCCTGCTGCTGATCGCGCCGACCGTCATCGCGGCCGGGACGCTGGCCGGACGTCAGGCGGCGATGGTCGGCCTGGTCGGCCTGGCGGCGGCGGCGGTGCTTTACCACTGGTCGATGCCGCTGCCCTGGTACGCCGGGCTGACCGTCGAGATGCCGCCGCTGTATCGGCTGGGGATGTGGATCGCCATGGCTGTCGGCACCGTGTTCACGGGCGTCTATGTCTGGCTGGCGGCCCGCGAGGCCCGGCGCATGGAGCTGGCCCTCCAGGCCACCCAGGGCGTGCTGGCGCGCGAGCAGCGCCTGGCGGCGCTGGGCGGCCTTGCGGCGGCGGCGGCGCACGAGCTGGGCACACCGCTGGCGACGATCCAGGTGGTGGCCAAGGAGCTGCTGCGTGGGGCCGCGGGGGACAAGGCGGTGGCCGAGGACGCCCAGCTTCTGCTTGAACAGGCCGACCGCTGCCGCGCTATCCTGAAGCAGCTGTCCGAGCAGCCCGAGACCTCGGATCAGGTCCAGGCGCGCCTGCGGCTCCCCTTGGTGCTGGAGGAGGTGGCCCAGGCCTATCGCGGCATCGGGCCGCGCATCGAAACCCGGGTCGAGATGCATCCGCCGCACGAGCCGCCGCCGCTGATCCTGCGCCAGCCTGAGTTGATCCACGGCCTGTCGGCCTTCGTGGAGAACGCCGCCGACTTCGCCGTCTTCGCCGTCACCGTAACGGCGCGCGTCGACCGCGAACGGATCGAAATCGAGGTGCGCGACGACGGCCCCGGCTTTTCTGCCGACGTGCTGACCCGGCTGGGCGAGCCCTACGTCACATCAAGGCCCACGGGCGAAGACTCCAGAAGCGGCCATCACGGCATGGGCCTGGGATTCTTCATCGCCAAGACCCTGCTGGAGCGCATCGGCGGGCGCGTCACCTTCAAGAACGCAAAGGCCGAGACGGAGGACGAGGACGGCGGCGCCCTGGTGCGCATCGTATGGCCAAGGCGCGCCCTTGAAGCGCCGCCTGCCCCTGACGACATAGATGTGGCAGCCTCCCGGCGCGGTACGCAGGCGTCTGCGCAGGGAACACAGTCAAGTTCGGCTGGTTCTGATGACCGAAAGGCTGAGATTGGAGCGACTTAAACCATGATGGACGCTCAGGCCGCCGACGGCGGCGCTTCCCGTATCGCGGAACTGCCGGACCGCTCGCTGCTCCTGCTAGACGATGACGCAGCCCTGCGCAGTCGCCTGGGGCGGGCGCTGGAATCGCGCGGTTTCGACGTGCGTATGGTCAGCTCCGTCGCCGAAGCCAACGCCGAGGTGGCGCGCGAAACGCCCGCCTTCGCGGTCCTGGACATGCGACTGGAGGATGGCACGGGACTGGCGGTGGTGGAGAGCATCCGCGACCGGCGTCCCGACGCCCGCGTGGTCATGTTGACCGGCTACGGCGCCATCGCTACCGCCGTGGCGGCGGTCAAGGCCGGCGCCATCGACTATCTGTCCAAGCCCGCCGACGCCGATGACGTGGTCAAGGCCCTGCTGGCCTCTGGCGAAGCGCCGCCCGAGCCGCCCGAGAACCCCATGTCGGCCGACAGGGTGCGCTGGGAGCACATCCAGCGCGTCTATGAGCTGTGCGGCAACAACGTCTCGGAGACGGCCAGGCGGCTTAACATGCACCGTCGCACGCTTCAGCGGATTCTGGCCAAGCGCGCGCCGCGCTGATCATCTCGGAAGGCGCCTGGTGGAGCCGAGGGGAGTCGAACCCCTGACCTCGTCATTGCGAACGACGCGCTCTACCAACTGAGCTACGGCCCCCCTTGCGGGGTCGTCCAGGCGAGCGGCGCACATACGAACCGGCCAAAGCCCTGTCAAGCGAGGCCCTGCAAAGCGAGGCAAGGCGCAGCCAAGGGGGGTGGCCCCAGGCGGCGGAGCAGCCTATCTAGCCCAAAGCGCGCCCGCATCGGGCGGGGACGGAGACTTTCATGGCGGCGGCGATCATCTGGCTGGTGAACACCATCATCAGCCTGGCGGTTTGGTTCATCATCGGCTCGGCCATTCTCAGCTGGCTGGTGGCCTTCGACATCGTCAACCTGCGCAATCGGTTCGTGGCCAGCGTGGCCTATTTCCTCGACCGGGTGACCGCCCCGATGCTTGAGCCGTTCCGGCGGGTGATCCCTCCGCTGGGCGGCATCGACCTGACGCCGATCATCGTGATCATCGTCCTGCAGTTCCTGCGCGTGCTGTTCAACAACACCGCCGCACCGGCGCTCTACGGCCTGCTGGGCGGCTGATCGCCGCCGCTCGTCCCCTCAAGCAGCCTTTGTTCCCTTGCATCCGACCTTGATGCCGGGTTGAAGTTCCCGTGACAGGAGCTTCTTCGGGGGTAAGGGCATGAGACTGAGATCGGGGGTGGCCATCGCCGCCCTTCTGGCCGCCGCACTCGCGGCCTGCGCCACGACGGGCGGCACCACGGGACAGACGCCGGCTTCATCGTCCGCCGCTTCTCCCGCGCCACTGCTCCAGGGGTTGGACCCGGCCACGACGCTGGACCCCTTCCCTTCGACCTATCAACCCCTCCCCCGGCGGGACGCAGCCATCGTGGGCGCGACCGTCTTCACCGGCGACGGCCGCCGTTTCGATAACGGCGTGGTGGTCATGCAGGATGGCCGCATCACCGCCGTGGGCGGCGCGGACACGCCGATCCCGGCGGGCGCCCAGCGCATCGACGGGCGCGGGCGGTTCGTCACACCTGGCGTCATCGACGCCCACAGCCACCTGGGCGTCTATCCCTCGCCCGGCATCGCCGCCACCAGCGACGGCAACGAGATGACCGGTCCGAACCAGGCCGGCGTCTGGTCCGAGCACGCCCTTTGGCCCCAGGATCCTGGCTTCAACCGCGCCCGCGAGGGCGGCGTCACCACCCTGATGATCCTGCCCGGTTCGGGCAATCTGTTCGGCGGCCGTTCGGTCACCGTGCGCAACGTCCCGTCAGTCTCCATGCAGGGCATGAAGTTCCCCGGCGCCCCCTACGGCCTGAAGATGGCCTGTGGCGAGAACCCGCCGCGCACCTACGGCGCCCGCAATCAGTCCCCCGCGACCGGCATGGGCAATGTGGCCGGCTACCGCACCGGCTGGATCGAGGCCCAGAACTATCGCCGCCGCTGGGACGAGTACCGCCAGAAGGTGGAGCGCGGCGAACGCGCCGATCCCCCGACCCGCGACCTGCGCCTCGAGACCCTGGCCGGCGTGCTGTCAGGCGATATCCTGGTGCAGAACCACTGCTATCGCGCCGACGAGATGATGCTGATGCTCGATGTGGCGCGCGAGTTCGGCTACCGCATCACCACCTTCCATCACGCCAGCGAGGCCTACAAGATCGCGCCCGTGCTGGCCCGCGAGAACATCTGCTCGGCCATCTGGGGCTCGGGCTGGTGGGGCTTCAAGCTGGAGAGCTTCGACGGCATCGAGGAGAACGCCGCCATCCTGCAGCAGGCGGGGGCGTGCGTTGTCATCCACTCCGACGACGCCAATCTGATTCAGCGCCTGAACCAGGAAACGGCCATGGCGGTCTCCGCCGCGCGCCGCGCCGGCATCGAGGTCAGCGATGAGCAGGCCATCAGCTGGTTCACCCTGAACCCGGCCCGCGCCCTGGGCATCGCCGATCAGACCGGCAGCCTGACGCCCGGCAAGCGCGCCGATGTGGTTCTGTGGAGCGCCCACCCCTTGAGCGTCTACGCCCGCGCCGATCAGGTCTTCATCGACGGCGCCGTCGCCTTCGATCGTTCCGACCCGCGCACGCGCGCCGCGTCCGACTATGAGCTGGGTCAGCCCGGCCGGGAGCCCCGCTGATGTTCGCCAAGCTGAAAACCCTGGCCGCAGCGGCGGCCCTGAGCCTGGTCTGCGCCTCTGCGGCTCACGCCCAGGACGTGGCGGTCACCAACGCCCGCATCATCACCATGGGGCCGCAAGGCACCGTTGAACGCGGCACGATCGTGATCCGTGGCGGTCGCGTCACAGCGGTGGGCGCCGATGTGCGCGCGCCGGACGGCGTCCAGGTCATCGACGCCCAGGGCGGCACGGTGACGCCGGGCATCGTCGCGGTCGACAGCGCCTTGGGCGGCCTCGAGCTGTCTTCGGAGGTCTCGACCAACGATGTCCTCCAGTCCAGCAATACGCTGTCCGCCGCCTTCGACGTGTCCTGGGGCCTGGACCCCGACAGCGTCGCCATTCCAGTGGCGCGGCTGGGCGGGATCACCCGCGCCATCGTCATGCCGCAGCACGCCGGCGCGGCCGCCCTGGCCCACGAGCACGATACGGCCGGCGCGGGCGCGGGCGGCTTCCACACGCCCGGCATGTTCGCCGGTCAGGCGGCCGCCATCCATCTGGGCGAGGGCATGGACATCATCGTCCAGCCGCGCGTGGCCATGGTGGCGCCGTTCGGCGCCGCCGGCGCCAACATCGCGGGCGGCGCGCGCGGCGCGCAGTTCGTCCTGTTCAAGGCCATCATGGACGAGGTTCGCCTCTATCAGCGAAACCGCGCCGCCTATGATCGGGGCGGGGTGCGTCAACTGATGCTGTCCACCGCCGACCTTGAGGCCCTGATTCCGGTGGCGGAGGGGCGCATGCCCCTGGTGGTCGAGGTCAACCGCGCCTCAGACATTCTGGCGGTGCTGCGGCTGGCCCGCGAGGAAAACCTGCGGATTATCCTGAACGGCGCCCAGGAAGGCTGGCGCGTCGCCGACGAGATCGCGGCCGCCCGCGTGCCGGTGATCCTCAACCCGCTGGCGGACCTGCCGGGATCGTTCGAGACGCGCGGCGCGACGCTCGAGAACGCGGCGCGCCTGCACGCGGCGGGCGTGACCCTCGCCTTCCGTGACTCAGAGGGCGGCAACTACCGCGTCCGCGAGACCCGCATCCACGCTGGCAACGCCGTGGCCAATGGTCTGCCCTACCAGGCGGCGCTGGAGGCGATCACCGTCAATCCGGCGCGCATGTTCGGGCTGGACAGCCGCTTCGGCTCACTGCAGCAGGGCCGCGACGGCGACCTGGTGATCTGGAACGGCGATCCGCTGGAGCCGCTGACCTGGGCCACCCAGGTGGTGATCCGGGGCGTGCCCCAACCGATGGACGCCCGCAACCTGCAGCTGGCGCGCCGCTACGCCCAGGGCGGGGTCTATCCCCCCGCCTACCGCAACTGAGCGGGCCGGAGTCAGGCGGGGGCGTCTATGTCGAACTGGCGCCCGGCGTGCGCCTGAAGGAGACGGAGCTCGAGCTCCGCTTCTTCAGGGCGGGCGGGCCCGGCGGCCAGAACGTCAACAAGGTGGCCACGGCGGTGCAGTTGCGCTTCAGCGCGGCCGCCAGCGAGTCGCTGCCCGACGACGTCAAGGCGCGGCTGCTCAGGCTGGCGGGCGCCCGCGCCACTCAGGAGGGCGACATCCTGATCTCGGCCAGCCGTTTCCGCACCCAGGAGCGCAACCGCCAGGACGCCTATGAGCGGCTGGCGGCCCTGATTGTAAAGGCCCGCCACGTCCCGAAGGCGCGCAAGGCCACCAAGCCCACGCGCGCCTCGAAGGAGCGGCGCCTGGCGGGCAAGGCCAGGCGCTCGGACATCAAGTCCGGACGGGGAAGGGTTCGCCTGGACTAGGCTTACTGGACGGGTTGGACGCCGAGGCCCGCGATCTTGTTCTCGGCGTTGATGGAGATCAGCCAGGACGTGGCGCCATTGTCGAAGGTCACGGTGAAGGCGTGGCCGCCGTTCTGCTCGCCCACATGCTCAATCGACTGCAGGGCGCCGGCCTGGGCGATGAACTGCAGCATGCCAGCCTCCTGCGGGCGGGCTGCAGCGGCCATCTCCGGCGTCATCGTCTCGTAGGCGACGCGGCCGGCTTGAGCGTCGGCGATGAAGTCCGACAGCATGTGCTGGGCGTGGCGCGCGGTGGCGAAGTGGGCCGGATCTTGGCCGTGGGCCTCCGAGGCGCGATGACCCTCGGCCTGGGTCATGGCGGAATCCTGGGCCGCGAACAGGGCGGCGACGAGGCCGAAGGCGATCATGAGGCTGTCTCCCGACTAGGTCAGGGACAGATACACCGCCACGCCCGCCGCCCCAAGGGCGACCAGGGACAGGATCAGGGGCCACAGCCCCGGCCCCTTGCTCTCGGCGACGGCCACGGCGGTGGGCGGCTGCTCGGCCAGGCGGGCGAAACCGCGGATAGCCGCGCGCACCTCGTCCAACGCCTCGCGCGCCTGAGCGCCGGGCCCCAGTTCGCGGCGCATCCAGGCCTCGACCACCGGCTGGGCGGCGGCCCACAGGTCGTGGTTGGGATCGAGCCGGCGGGCCACCCCCTCGACCGTGACCATGGTCTTCTGCAGCAGGATCAGCTCGGGCCGCAGTCGCATGTCAAACAGGGCGGTGATCTCGAACAGCTGGGCCAGGAGACGGCCCATGGACACCTCGTTGGCCGGGCGGCCCACCACCGGCTCGCCCACCGCGCGCAGGGCCTGGGCGAAGGTCTCCACCGAGTGGCGCGGCGGCACGTAGCCGGCCTCGAAATGCACCTGGGCGATACGGGCGTAGTCGCGCTGGATGAAGCCCCACAGGATCTCAGCCAGGTAGCGGCGCTCTGGCCGCCCCAGCCGCCCAACGATGCCGAAGTCCACCGCCGTCAGGCGTGCGGGCGCGGCGACGAACAGGTTGCCCTCGTGCAGGTCGGCGTGGAACGCCCCCTCGCCCAGAGCCTGGGTCAGGAACCCCCGGATCACCTTGTCGGCCAGGGCCGGGCGGTCCAGCCCCGGCTGGTCGAGCGCCGCGGGGTCCGACAGGGGCATGCCGTCGGCCCAGTCCAGGGTCAGGACCCGCTTGCCGACGCCGGCCCAGAGTACGGCAGGCGCGCGCATGTAGTCCGTCTGAGCCATGATTTCCGCCAACTCGCTGGCGGCGGCGGCCTCAAGACGCAGGTCAAGCTCCAGCTCCATGGAGCGCGCCACCGTGGCGACAAAGGCCACCGGCTCCAGCCGGCGGGCGGGCGGCGCCCATTTCTCGATCAGGCGCGCGGCGCCGGCCAGCACCTCCAGGTCGCGGACGACGCGGCGGTGGACGCCCGGCCGCAGCACCTTGACCGCCACGCGACGGCCGTCGGCCATGGTCGCCGGATGGGCCTGGGCCAGAGAGGCGGCGGCCACGGGCGGGCCGAACTGGGTGAACAGCTCGCCCCAAGGGCGACCCAGCGACCGCTCCACCTCGGCCAACGCCTGTTCGGTAGGGAAAGGCGGCAGGCGATCCTTGAGGCGCGACAGGTCGTAGGCGAACTCGGTCCCGAACACATCGGCGCGCGTAGACAAGACTTGGCCCAACTTGATGGTGACGGGGCCCAGCCGCTCCAAAGCGCGAGCCAGCCGCTCGCCCGCCCGGCCCGCCTGGGCCTCGCGGCCGGCGAACAGCCGCAGTGTACGCGCCAGCAGCCGCACGTGGGGCGGCAGCAACTCGTCAATCTCACGCGGCATCAGGGCGTCGTGGCGCACCAGCACCCAACCGGCGCCCAGCAGGCGAACACTCGCGGTCAGGCCGCCGCTCACCGGGTCAGACCGCCCAGCCGTGGTGCAGGGCGCAAACCCCGCCCGAGAAGTTGGTGAACTCTGCCTGCCCAAAGCCCGCCTCGCGCATCATGCGGAGCAGGGTCGGCTGATCGGGAAAGCGGCGGATGCTCTCGACCAGATACTGGTAGCTGTCGCGGTCCTTGGCCACCAGTTCGCCGATGGTGGGAATGACCTTGAAGGAATAGGCGTCGTAGGCCTGGCGCAGCCATTCGGAGGAAGGGCGCGAGAATTCCAGGCACAGGAAGCGTCCGCCGGGCTTGAGCACGCGCCGCGCTTCGCGCAGCGCTTGGCTGACGTCCGCGACATTTCGGATGCCGAAGGCGATGGAATAGGCGTCCGCGCAGGCGTCCGGCAGGGGCAGCTTCATGGCGTCGCCCACGGCCCAGACCATCTCGGGCGCCGAGCCCTTCTCGATACCGGCGGCGATCATCTCGGCATTGTAGTCGATCACCACGACGCGGGCGTCGGGGCCGCCCCGGCGCGCCTGCACGGCCGCGGCCATGCGCGAATAGCGGCGGGCCATGTCGCCCGTCCCGCCCGCGCAGTCGATGATGGTTTCGCCCGGCTGGGGGTTGAGCCGGGCCGCGGTCATGTCCTTCCACACCCGGTGAACGCCCGCGCTCATCAGGTCGTTCATCAGGTCATAGCGCGAAGCGACGCGGTCGAAGACGCCGCGCACCAGCCGCACCTTTTCGCGGGCGTCGACGTCTTTGAAGCCGAAGGAAGAGCGGGCGGCGGTCATGAGGGGCGGTTTAGCCCCAGCCCCGCCCGCCGTCATCCTTTCTTACGCACCCGCCCAGACGCCGTAGGGATCTTCCCACGGCAGGCCAAGGGCCTCGCCCACGGCCGGGTAGGTCAGCTTGCCGTTCAGCACATTGAGGCCCCGCGCCAGGTGCGGGTTGGCCTTCAGCGCGTCCAGACCGTGATCGGCTAGGGCCAGACCGAAGGGCAGGGTGGCGTTGTTGAGGGCTTCGGAGCTGGTGCGCGGCGCCGCGCCCGGCATGTTGGCCACGCAGTAATGCACAACGCCGTCGATGACGTAGGTCGGGTCTTCGTGGGTGGTCGGACGGCTGGTCTCGAAGCAGCCGCCCTGGTCGATGGCCACGTCCACCAGGACCGAGCCGTTCTTCATCTTCTTCAGGTCGTCGCGGCTGACCAGCTTGGGGGCCGAGGCGCCCGGCACCAGCACGGCGCCGATGACCACGTCGGCCTTCACCAGCTCTTCCTCGATGGCGTTGATGGACGAGTAGCGCGTGATGACGCGGCCGCCGGTGACCTCATCGATATAGGCCATGCGCGGGATCGACCGTTCCAGCAGCACCACCTCGGCGCCAAGGCCCAGGGCCATGCGCGCTGCGTTGAGGCCGACGACGCCGCCGCCCAGCACCAGCACGCGGGCCGGGGCCACGCCCGGCACGCCGCAGAACAGCAGGCCCATGCCGCCGTTGTGCTTCAGCAGGGTTTCGGCCGCCGAGAAGACGGCGATGCGCCCGGCCACTTCCGACATGGGCGCCAGCAGAGGCAGGCCGCCGCGCGCGTCGGTCACGGTCTCGTAGGCCACGGCCGCGCAGCCCGACTTCATCAGGCCGTGGGTCTGGTCCGGATCGGGCGCGAGGTGCAGGTAGGTGAAGAGGATCTGCCCCTCGCGCAGCATCTCCCACTCGACCTTCTGGGGCTCCTTGACCTTCACGATCATGTCCGAGCAGTCGAAGATGGTCCTGGCGTCCGGCGCGATCGTGGCGCCCGCCCTGACGTAGTCCTCGTCGGTGAAGCCCGCGCCCAGGCCCGCGTTGGTCTCGACCGAAACCTGATGGCCGTGGGCCACGTATTCGCGCACCGCCGTGGGCGTCAGGCCGATCCGGTGCTCGTTCTTCTTGATTTCCTTGGGCACGCCGACGCGCATGACAGTTTCCTTCGGACCAACAATCTTCCCGCCTTGCGGGGCGGACGCCTCATAGACCGTCTGGGCCAAGGGGAGAAGTGGGCGCCGCTTGCTTGTCAGCGCCCGATCAGGTGCAGGTCGCGGCCCTTGGTCTCGGGCAACAGGAAGAAGCAGATCACCGCCGCCACGGCCGTAAAGCCGATGGCGTACCAGAGGCCGAAATAGATATCGCCGGACCAGGCCACCAGGGCGAAGCTGGCGGCGGGCAACAGGCCGCCCACCCAGCCGGTGCCGATGTTATAGGGCAGGCTCATGGCCGTGTAGCGCACCCGCGTGGGGAACAGCTCGACCAGCGCCGCCGCCTGGGGCCCGTAAAGGGCGGTGGCCGCGATGATGAAGACCAGCAGGACGCCGAACACCAGGGGCAGGTTCATCTGGGCCGGGTCGGCCGTGGCTGGATAGCCGTGGGCCGCCAGGGCCTGGGTGATCTCGGCCTGCACGCCCGCGCGCGCTTGCGTCAGCTGTTCCGGAGACAGCCCCGCGCCCTCGATGGACGTCACCACCTCATCGCCCACGCGTACCTCGGCCACCGCGCCCGACGGCGCGGCCTCGTTGCGGTACGAGACCCCGGCGTTGGCCAGCACGCTCTTGGCGATGTCGCAGGAGGTGGAGAAGGCCGCCTTGCCCACCGGATCGAACTGCAGCGAGCAGGTGGCCGGATCGGCCCTGACCACGACCGGCGCCTCGGCCTGGGCGCGGGCCAGGGCGGGGTTGGCCGCCTGGGTCAGAACGTGGAAGCCGGGGAAAAAGGTGACCAGCGCCAGGACCATGCCGAAAAGCATGACCGGCTTGCGCCCCACCCGGTCCGACAGCCAGCCGAAGAAGACGTAGAGGAACGCCGAAACGATCGTCACCGCCAGGATCAGGGCGTCGACGATGGCGGTGTCCACCTTCAGCACCCGCTCCATGAAGAAGCGGCTGTAGAAGTACCCGCAGTACCAGACCGCCCCCTGGGCGATCATGATGCCGAACAGGGCCAGCAGCACCAGCTTGAGGTTCTTCCACTGGAAGAAGGCCTCGCGGTAGGGGGCGCGGCGCTCTCCACTTTCGGCCTCCATGGCCTTGAAGGCGGGGCTTTCGCCCAGCTTTAGGCGGATCCACAGCGAGATCACCAGCAGGAAGGCCGAGATCAGGAAGGGAATGCGCCAGCCCCAGGCGTTGAAGGCTTCAGTTCCCATCAGGGCGCGCGTTCCCAGGATGACGACGAGCGCCCCGATCAGGCCCAGCGCCGCCGAAGTCTGGATCCAGCCGGTGAGGCCGGCTCGCCGATGGTTCGGCGCATGCTCGGCCACATAGATGGCGGCCCCGCCGTACTCGCCGCCCAGGGCGAAGCCCTGGAGCACGCGCATGGCGATGAGCAGCACAGGAGCCACGGCGCCCGCCTGGGCGTAGGTGGGCAGAAGGCCGATGGCCACCGTGGCCACCCCCATCATGATGATGGTGGTCAGGAAGGTGATCTTGCGCCCGTAGCGGTCGCCGAACCAGCCGAACACGAGGGCGCCCAGCGGCCGGACCACGAAGCCCACCCCGAAGGTGATCAGGGCCAGGATGTAGGAGGTGGCCGCCCCCACCTCAGCGTAGAAGTGGGTGGCGATCACCCCGGCCAGCGAGCCGAAGATGAAGAAGTCGTACCACTCGAATGTGGTCCCCGCGGCCGAGGCCGCCACCACGGTTCTCAGGCTGGGCTCAGGACGCGCCGCCCCCGCTTGCTCCGCCATCGTCTCCCCCTCGGCGAATATCGTGACCCGAGCTTAGAGCCTTGCCCGCGCGGCATGGCAAGACGCCCTCGGCCCGCGATTCGCGGCGCATCGCAAGACGCCGTTCCGCAAGCCTGACCGATTCTGACGCACCCCCCGCCGAAAAGGGAGGGCGGAGGGGCGCAAGACCCCGTGGTTGGTTGGGAAGTCGAGACATGACGACGGAGTTGATGGACGAGGCCCGCACGGCCCAGGAAGCCGCCTATGAGGTGCTGGCCTCCAGTCTGGGGCGCACCCTGGGTCTGGTGGAACGGGCCGACCGCGGCCAGTACGCCGAGGCCATTCTGGAAAGCTGCGTGCGCATGCACGCCCTGGCCCAGGCCTGCGTGCATCTGAGGGCGCCGGGATGAGGCCTCATGCGCCCGGCGCCTGCCGCCGTGCGACAACGACCGCGCGGTCCAGGGCCTGGAGAAAAGCCGAGCGGTCACGCGCCGAGAAGGGCGGAGGGCCCGAGGTGGCCACGCCCATGGAGCGCAGATGCTCGCCCACCATGCGTCCGGCCAGGGCCGAGCCGATGGAGTCCGCCGTGAAGGCCTGGCCGTTCGGCCGGATGGCCTGGGCCCCCGCCTTGAGCACGCGGTCGGCCAGGGGAATGTCCGAGGTGACGACGATGTCGCCGGGACCGGCCCGCTCGGCGATCCAGTCGTCGGCTGCGTCGGGACCGGCCTCGACCACCACCTGCTCGATGAAGGGCGCCCGGCGCGTATTGATCCAGCCGTTCGAGACCACGAAGACCCGAAGGCCGCAGCGTTCGGCCACGCGATAGCACTCGTCCTTCACGGGGCAGGCGTCGGCGTCGATGAAGAGGGTCAGGGGCATGGGCCGAGCCTAGCTGAAAACGACCGTCCGATCCGTCCGCATCGGAAGATGTTCCGGGCAAGAGTATGCGCGCCGGGGCGGGGGCGTGGATAAGCGGGCGATCTTGCCTTGTGGGCCCAGCCGCTGTCAGATCGGTCCATGCCTGATGTCGTGGAAATGGTGCTGAGGGGCGGGGCGGCGACGACCTTCCTGCTGCTGAGCGCGATCCTGCTGCGCGACGGGGGCAACCGCACCCTGGCCTGGCTGGGGACGCTGTTCGCGCTGAGCACCACGGTCTGGGCGCTGAACATTCCGCCCATCAACGGCTGGATGCTGACCTGGGCCTTTCCGGTGGTGATGCTGTCGCACGGCAAGGCGGCGGCCTTCTGGCTGTTCACGCGCGCCCTGTTCGAGGACGGCTTCCGCATGCGGGCGCTGGACTGGGCCGTCTGGGGCGGGCTGGCGGCGCTGGGCGGCGTGTGGATGGTGCGCGGCCAGATGGGGCTGCCCACGGAAATGGTGCAGATGCCGCATCAGACGGCGCAGATCGTGCTGGCCGGCTCGGCCGCCTGGATCGCCTGGAAGGGCCGCCGGGGCGATCTGGTCGAGCCGCGCCGCCGCGCCCGCATCGCCTTCGTGCTGCTGAGCAGCTTGATGATGATCGGCATCACGGCCTCGTACCTGGCGCCGGGACGGCCCGGCCCGCTGGTCATCGATCTGAACGTGATCCGCATGTTCGTGATGGCGGTGGGCATGGCGCTGCTGGTGGCGGGCCTGCGCTCGAAAGAGATGTTCGGGGCGCAGGCGCCGATCTCCGGCGATGGCAGGCCGAGCGCCGAGCTGGCCGTGGCCGACCCGGCCGAGGCGCGCCTGCTGGGCCGTCTCAGCGCCCTGATGCAGGACGAGCGCGTCTATCGCCGCGAGGGGCTGACCATCGGCGCCCTGGCGGCGCGGCTGGGGGCCCCCGAATACGCCCTGCGCCGCCTGATCCGCCGGTTGGGATACAGGAACTTCAACGCCTATCTGAACGGCTGGCGCCTGGCCGAGGCGCGGGCCGCCCTGCTGGATCCGGGCCAGCGCGAGGTGCCCATCTCGACCATAGCGCTGGACGCCGGCTTCGGCTCGCTGGGCCCGTTCAACCGCGCCTTCAAGGCCAGCGAGGGCGTGACGCCCAGCGCGTTCCGCGAGCGGGCGGGCCTGGGCCCCGCGGCCCCGGCCGGGCCCCCGCTGGCCAAATCCGCCTAGCCGATTTCTGAAAGCGGCGGGCGCGGCGCCCCGGCTTGCCCCCCGATGGCCGCAGCAATCCACACGGGGAGATCATCATGAGGCGTCACACGACCATGGCGGCGGCGGCCGCCCTGCTCCTGGCCACGAGCGCGGGGGCCCAGTCCCAACAGCAGCCGTCCCTGCCCGGCGCCACGGTGGTGCAGGACGGCGACCTGACCGAAACCTGGAACGGCCGCGTCAGCGCGGGGCCGCCCCTGGGCTCCCGGCTCGAGGTCGGGGGCTGGAGCATGGGCGCCGCCATGCCCCTGCCCCGCTCGGAACACGCCGTGGAGGAGTTCAACGGCCAGGCCTGGGTCCTGGGCGGCTATCCGCCCGGCCGCCTGCCCTCCAGCCTGGTGCAGGTCTATGATCCGGCGACGAGCCGCTGGAGCCTCGGCCCCACCCTGCCCGAGCCCATCCACCACATGATGGTCGCGGCCGTGGACGGCAGGCTCTACGTCATCGGCGGCGAGGTGGACGGGGCCAGCACCGGACGGCCCGAACGCTTCGTCAACACGGTCTGGATGCACGACCCGGCCGTGGGCGGCTGGACCCCGCGCACCCCCATGCCCACGGCGCGCAGCGGCGGCGGCGCGGCCGTCATCGACGGCAAAATCTATGTGGCCGGCGGGCGGCCCCCCGGCGGCTCGGCCTTCGAGGTCTACGACCCCGCCACCGACACCTGGGAGCAGCTGCCCGACATGCCGACCCAGCGCAATCACCTGGCCATGGTCGCCCTCAACGGCCGCGTCATCGTGGCCGGCGGACGCTTCGAGCCGGGCGCCGGGGCCGAACGCACCGCCGTGGTCGAAATCTATGATCCGGCGACGCGGACCTGGACGCGCGGCGCCGACATGCCCGCGCCCCGGGGCGGCGTCACCGGCGCGGCGGTGAACGGCTGCCTGTTCGTCTTCGGCGGCGAGGGCGAGCGCACCGACGTGATGGGCCTGACGGCGAACACCTATGGCTACGACCCGCGCGCCGACCGCTGGACCGAGCTGGCCCCCCTGCCCATCGCTGTCCACGGCCTGAAGGGCAGCGCCGTGATCGGCGGGCGCATCCTGCTGCCGGGCGGCGCGGTCACCATCGGCGGCAACACGGGCACCAACGCCATGCAGGTGTACCGGCCGACCATGCGCTGCGACGGGTAGGCGAACAGGGGCCGGCGGCCTAGTCGGGATCGGACGGGCCGGACGGAAAAACACCGTCCAAGTCGTCCGAGTCGTCCGGGTCGTCCGGGTCGCGCATCCTGTGGCGCAGGGACTCCTCCTGGGCGATCCAGCGGTCCAGCTCGGCCTGTTCTTCATTCAGCCTGCGGGCGACGCGGCTCCAGCGCAGGGCCCCGGCCGCATCGCCGCGCAGCACGGCGCGCATCATGCGCCGGTCGGCGACAAAGGCCAGCTGGGCCGGGCCGACCCGGTCGAGGTCGCCCTCGATCTGGGCCTCGAGCCGCACGCCCTCGTCATCCGGGTCGAGGCGACCCGGCGCGACCCAGGGCTGGTCGGCCCGGCGCCAGCCCTCACGCGCGGCGCGGTCGCGAAGGGCGGACAGGCCCACGCCGTGAAGGCGGCAGCACTCGGGCGCCGAGACGCCGGCCAGGTAGTCGTCGCGCACCCGCTCCCACACCTCGGGCGGGGCCCTGCGGCAGGCAGGCGTGGGTGACGGGGGTGGATCGGGGTCGGGCATGGTCTGGCGCTCCTGCGCAAATGGACAGGCGGCCAAGGGTAAGGGCGGGGCGCAGGGGCGTGGGTAAGTGGGGGGAGCGGTGTGCCTGCCCTTCTCGCACAGGGGGAGAAGGGATTATGCCTTGCCTCACGCGGGCATCATGGCCGGTCGGAAAGAAGAGGGCCGCATGGGCGGACTGGCTGACAGGGAGGTGCGCGCCGAGGTGCTGGCCTATGTCAGGGCGTTCGCGCGCCGTCCGCTGGATATCCCCGAAGATGAGGACCTGTTCCGGCGCCTGAGCATCGACGGCGACGACGCCGACGAGTTCCTGGAGCCCTTCGCCGAGCGCTTCGGCGTCGATATGTCGGCCTACCGCTGGTGCTTCCATCACGGGGAAGAGGGCGTGAACCCGGGCGCGGTGTTCTTCAAGCCGCCCGATCAGCGGGTGGAGCGCATCCCGATCACGCTCGACATCCTGGTGGAGGCGGCGCGCAGCGGCCGCTGGCCTGTGGCGTATCCCGGGCGCCGGCTGCCGAAGGTGCGATGGGACAGCTGGATCAGCATACTGATCATCCTGGCGCCGGGTCTGGCGCTTCTGCTGTGGATGGCGCTGGCCTACGTCTGAGGCGCGCCTCCTGTATCAAGGGGAAAGGAAATAGCGCTTGTCTCCTCCCTGCCGCGAAGCGGCGGGGAGGTGGCTGCGAGCGCCGCGAGCAGACGGAGGGGACTCTTCATTCCGTTTCTTTCCCCTCCACCGCTTCGCGGTCCCCCTCCCCGCCGCTTCGCGGCAGGGAGGACACGGGACATCATCTCTCAGCCGCAGGACAGCCGCTTGGCCGCGAGAGAGCCAACCTCACGCGGGCATCATGGCCGGTCGGAAAGAAGAGGGCCGCATGGGCGGACTGGCTGACAGGGAGCTGTGCGCCGAGGTGCTGGTCTATGTCAGGGCGTTCGCGCGCCGTCCGCTGGATATCCCCGAAGATGAGGACCTGTTCCGGCGCCTGAGCATCGACGGCGACGACGCCGACGAGTTCCTGGAGCCCTTCGCCGAGCGCTTCGGCGTCGATATGTCGGCCTACCGCTGGTGCTTCCATCACGGGGAAGAGGGCGTGAACCCGGGCGCGGTGTTCTTCAAGCCGCCCGATCAGCGGGTGGAGCGCATCCCGATCACGCTCGACATCCTGGTGGAGGCGGCGCGCAGCGGCCGCTGGCCTGTGGCGTATCCCGGGCGCCGGCTGCCGAAGGTGCGATGGGACAGCTGGATCAGCATACTGATCATCCTGGCGCCGGGTCTGGCGCTTCTGCTGTGGATGGCGCTGGCCTACGTCTGAGGTTCCACGCCCTCCCCCGCCCCTCCATCCATCAGGGGGAGGGGAGATGATCATTATCTCACAGCCGCATGTCAGCCGGGCGGGCCGGCCGCGCGTCAAGGACGCGCCCGCAAGGCGCGCCGCTGGCGCGGTGGCCCGAAGGGCCATCCTTGACCCGGCCCGCCCGCCCGGCACAGTCCCTTGCATGAGATGAAGGGGCGGAAGGGGGTGTGTGTCCCCACTTTCTTGTCCGCCCTGGCCTCACTTCTTCGTCCCACCTCTCCTTTCAATTCGATTTGAGCCTGACCTCAAAAACCCTGATTTCCTCGCCCTCCACACGGTCGCCCACACGTTTAGAGAGTGATTTATATCGTTCAGTGAAAAAGAATTTCTCACTTTCTAGGCCAGCAATGGTCGCAACTTCCTCTGAGCACAGTACGGATCCAGGGTCTGCGATAGCCTCGAGCCGCGCGCCCAAATTGGCCGCGTCACCATCGAAATCGTCACCGCCGATAATGTCGTTCTTAGAGATGCGCACGTTTCCCCATGAAACCCCAATCCGGGAGTCGTGTCCCACAAGAGAAAAATGCTGGCTAAATTTGCAGGCACAGCAAAGTGCATCATCAACAGAATCAAATGCTGCGACGATCGCATCTCCCCACGTGTTTAAGTACATCGCATTTTCTGCTCTCAGTATGACGGCACCCAAGCTTCGGATCATGTCGAGCGCACGCTCTCGCTCTGAAGCATTCATGGACGAAAAACCGACAACGTCGATAAAAATCAAAGACAATGGCAGGATACGACTATTGGGATACTCCCCCGCAGCCTTGAGTTTTTCCCGTATTATTGGGTAGAAATCGTCCATCATGTCGGACACCCGTTTTTCCAGGCGCTCGCGTTCATGTTTTTCGGCCAAATAGCGTTGCTGCTCGATGCGAAGCTTTACGGTAAGATCACGGATTTCCGACTTCAGCTGCTCCACGTCATAGGCCTTTGGGGCATCCACCGTAAGGCGGACTGCATCCTCCTCCATGGACGGTACCCATCTACGCAAAGAGATTTCGCAGTCCGGGAATGCCCGCGATACCTCCTTGATCAATGCCGGAATCGTGGCGATTTCGTCGCCCAAAAACCTATCTTTAATGCTGACACTTAGAAGTATCCGATTCTTATCTGGAAATTCTATCGTTTGATCTAGTTCGTCCGTCACAATATCAGCGCACAATCCTGTGCATTCATCGCAAATAAACACGGATGGGCCAGCTATGAGCTTGAGCACCTCGTTTTGTGATTTGCCGCAAAAACTGCAGTACAATAGTCCGCCGGGCGGCGTCGTGGGACTTTTCTTTTTTGTGACAGGCCGCCTTTTGCGGCTGGCCGCGGCGTCTTTTTGTTCATCTGTCGTGCGGGTCATTGCACCATGATCCTCCCGATCGGGGGGACTTTGCTGCGCTTTTTTGCGCGTTACAACAGGGTCGTTAAGGGACTGCGCTCATGGTTATGTATTTCGCGGTCGATTTATTCTTTTCTTCGTATCGTCCTGGTGCTCAGTGTAGCCCCAAGAGGCGAGATGGCGCGCCCCTAATGCACCCTGGCCTTCCCTCCTCGGGACAAGCCCGAGGATGACGCCAGGCGGCCCCGAGTTCTAGTGAACTCGGGCTTTGCCTATGCTCAACCCATCCGCTCCCGCTGACACACTGATCACATCCCCGTCGGAGAGGTCGCCGTTGAGCAGGCGCCGGGCGATGGGGTCGATCAGCTCCTTCTGGATGACGCGCTTCAGCGGCCGGGCGCCATAGACGGGGTCGTAGCCGCGCTCGGCCAGCCAGGCCTCGGCCGAGGGGTCGAGGGCCAGGGTCATGCGGCGGTCGGCGAGCAGCTTCTCCACCCGGCGCAGCTGGATGCGCACGATCCCGGCCATCTGCTCGCGGCCCAGGCGCTGGAACAGCACGATCTCGTCGATGCGGTTCAGGAACTCGGGCCGGAAGTGGCGGCGCACGGCGTCCATGACCATGGGCCGGGCGGCCTCGATGCCCTCTTCCATCATCTTGGCGCCCTCCTCCGCCGCCAGGAACTCTGAGCCCAGGTTCGAAGTCATGACGATAATGGTGTTGCGGAAGTCGACCGTGCGGCCCTGGCCGTCGGTCAGGCGGCCGTCGTCCAGCACCTGAAGCAGGACGTTGAACACGTCGGGGTGGGCCTTTTCCACCTCGTCGAAGAGGACGACCTGATAGGGGCGGCGGCGCACGGCCTCGGTGAGGGAGCCGCCCTCGTCATAGCCCACATAGCCGGGGGGCGCGCCGATGAGACGGCTGACCGAGTGCTTCTCCATGTACTCGCTCATGTCCATGCGGGTGACGGCGGCCTCGTCGTCGAAGAGGAACTCCGCGAGGGCTTTCGTCAGCTCGGTCTTGCCGACGCCCGTGGGGCCCAGGAACAGGAAGGAGCCGATGGGGCGGTTGGGGTCTTGCAGACCTGCGCGGGCGCGTCGGACGGCGTCGGCCACGGCGGTGAGGGCCTCGTCCTGGCCCACCACGCGGGCGCGCAGGCCCTCCTCCATAGCCAGCAGTTTTTCGCGCTCGCCCTCCAGCATCTTTTCGACGGGCACGCCGGTCCAGCGCGAGACGACGGCGGCGATCTGTTCGGCGTCCACCACCTCGGGCGTGAGGGCGGCGGTCTGTTCCTCGGCCTGCTCGGCCTCGGCCAGCTGCTTTTCCAGCTGGGGGATCTGGCCGTAGGCGATCTCGGACGCGCGGCCCAGGTCGCCCTGGCGCTGGGCGGTCTCAAGCTCGATGCGCAGGCGGTCCAGGGTCTCGCGCAGCTGGGCGCCCTGGCCGACCTTTTCCTTCTCGGCCTTCCAGCGGGCGGTGAGGTCGGCGGACTGGTTTTCGAGGTCTTCGATCTCGGCCTCGAGGTCGCCCAGGCGGGCCATGGAGGCCTTGTCGGTCTCCTTCCTGAGGGCCTCGCGCTCGATCTTGAGCTGAACGAGGCGCCGGTCGATCTCGTCCAGCTGTTCGGGCTTGGAATCGACCGCCATGCGAACGCGGCTGGCCGCCTCGTCCACCAGATCGATGGCCTTGTCCGGCAGGAAGCGGTCGGCGATGTAGCGGTTGGAAAGCGTGGCGGCCGCGACGATGGCGCTGTCGGAAATGCGCACGCCGTGGTGCAGCTCGTACCGCTCCTTCAGGCCGCGCAGGATCGAGATGGTGTCCTCGACCGTGGGCTCGTCCACGAACACCGGCTGGAAGCGGCGGGCCAGGGCCGCGTCCTTCTCCACGTGCTTGCGGTATTCATCGAGGGTGGTGGCGCCGACGCAGTGCAGCTCGCCGCGCGCCAGGGCGGGCTTGAGCAGGTTGGAGGCGTCCATGGCGCCGTCCGTTTTGCCGGCGCCGACCAGGGTGTGCATCTCGTCGATGAAGAGGATCACCTGGCCCTCGGCGGCCGAGACCTCGTTGAGCACGGCCTTGAGCCGCTCCTCGAACTCGCCGCGGTATTTCGCGCCGGCGATCAGGGCGCCCATGTCGAGGGCCAGCACCTGCTTGTCCTTGAGGCTTTCGGGCACATCGCCGTTGACGATGCGGCGGGCCAGGCCCTCGACGATGGCGGTCTTGCCGACGCCGGGCTCGCCGATCAGGACGGGGTTGTTCTTGGTGCGCCGGGCCAGGACCTGGATGGTGCGGCGGATCTCTTCGTCGCGGCCGATGACCGGGTCGATCTTGCCGTCGCGGGCGGCCTGGGTCAGGTCGCGGGCGTAGCGTTTCAGGGCGTCGTAGGCGTCCTCGGCCGAGGCGGAGTCGGCGGTCTTGCCCTTGCGGATGTCGGCGATGGCGGCGTCCAGCCTGTCGGGCGCGGCGCCGGCGGAGGTGAGGATGCCGGCGGCCACGCCGCCGTCCTTGCTGAGGGCGTGCAGCAGCCGCTCGGTGGTGACGAACTGGTCGCCGCCGGACTTGGCGGCGGCCTCGGCGGTGGCGAAGACGCGGGCCAGGTCGCCGTCGAGATACAGCTGGCCCGAGCCGCCCGAGACCTGGGCGCGCTTTTGCAGCGCCGTCTCAAGGTCGCGCTCGGCCCTGGCGGCGTCGCCCCCGGCGGCGGTGATCAGTTTGCGGGAAAGCCCGTCGCGCTCCTCCAGCAGGACCTTGAGCAGGTGCTCGGGGGCGAACTGCTGGTGGCGGCGGGCCAGGGCCAGGCTCTGGGCCGACTGGATGGCCTGCTTGGCGCGGTCGGAATAGGCGTCGATGTTCACTCGTGGTGTCCCCAAATACTGGCCCGAAATCTAAGCCCAGTTGGAGCGCGGCCAACTGGACCGATTTCGGTCTGAACGGCGGATCGGCCAGCGCGTCCTTTTTAGCTTGGCCTAACGCTCGCCGCGCGGCGGCTCGCTGCTTCAGGCCAGTGCAAGCAACGCGCCGGTTGTTGCCCGGCTCATTTGGGTGTGGCTTATGGGGCACACAAGAGGGCGCCGCCGATGATCCCGCACGAGGCCTGGCCGGTCGATCCGGCGGTGCTGCCCGCCTTCCTGGCGGCGGTGGCGCTGATCGAGCTGACGCCGGGGCCGAACATGACCTGGCTGGCCATCGCCTCGGCTCAGAGGGGGCGCCGGGCCGGACTGGCGGCCGTGGCGGGCGTGACCCTGGGGCTGGCGGCCTGGATGCTGGCGGCGGCCTTCGGCCTGACGGAGCTGCTGCTGGCGGCGCCGTCGCTGTACCAGGCGGTGCGCTGGGCCGGGATCGCGTTCCTGCTGTGGCTGGCCTGGGAGGCCTGGGCCAGCGAGCCGGGCCTGACCGAGGTGAACGGCGGGGCGGGCAGGCTGTTCGTGCGGGGCCTGGTGGGCAACCTGCTCAATCCCAAGGCGGCGGCCTTCTATGCGGCGCTTCTGCCGGGCTTCATACGGCCGGATCACGGGGCGGTGCTGACCCAGGCCCTGACGCTGGGCGCGCTGCACCTGATGGTGGCGGTGCTGATCCACGGCCTGATCGTGCTGGGGGGCGCCGGGGCGGGCATGAACCTGACGCGGACGCTGGGATCAAGGCGCTTACGGGCCGTGGCGGCCCTGGGCATAGCGGCGGCGGCGGTGTGGATGGCCTGGCAGACGCGGGGTTGAGAAAAGCAAGCGCCCGGCGGGAGCCAACCCGCAACCTGGGCGTTAGGGGCCCGATTGGGGGAGTATCGGCGCCATGCATCCGCGTGACCGACGCGAGGTTTTGATCCGATCCGGCGGGGCCATGGGGCGCCTGATGACCGAGAAGGACTGGTCGGCCTCGCCGCTGGGACCGATCGAGTCCTGGTCGCCGGCGCTGTTCCAGTCCGTGTGCGTGGCCCTGTCGTCCGAGGTGCAGGTCTGCATGTTCTGGGGGCCGGACTACTGCGCCCTCTACAACGACGCCTATGCGCCGACGATCGGCGAGAAGCACCCGGCGGCCCTGGGACGGCCGGCGCGCGAAACCTGGACCGAGTTGTGGGACGACCTGGAGCCGCTGCTGGACGGTGTGCGCGACACGGGGCAGACCTTCGCGGCTCAGGACCGGCCCTTCTACATCGAGCGCCATGGCTACGGCGAAGAGGTCTATTTCGACGTCTCCTACTCGCCGGCGCCCGAAAGCGACGGCCGCTTCGGCGGCGTCTTCTGCATCTGCAACGAGACCACCGAGCGGGTGCTGGCCGAGCGGGCGCTGAAGGCCGAGACCGAGGCGCTGGAGATCCTGAACCGCACCGCCGCCCAGGTGGCCGCCGAGCTGGACCTGGAGCGGCTGGTCCAGACGGTGACGGACGCGGGCGTGGCCCTCACCGGGGCCGAGTTCGGGGCGTTCTTCTACAACGTCGTGGACGAGAGCGAGGAGAGCTACATGCTCTATTCGCTGTCGGGCGTGGACCGCAGCCACTTCGACAAGTTCCCCATGCCCAGGAACACGCACGTGTTCGCCCCGACGTTCGTGGGGGAAGGCGTGGTGCGCTCAGACGACATCACCAAGGACCCCCGCTACGGCAAGAACGACCCCTATTACGGAAAGCCCAAGGGGCACCTGCCGGTGACCAGCTATCTGGCGGCCCCGGTCATCAGCCGCTCGGGCGAGGTGATCGGCGGGCTGTTCTTCGGTCACGCCGAGGCGGGGGTGTTCGACGAGCGGGCCGAGCGGCTGATCGTGGGGCTGGCGGCGCAGGCGGCGATCGGCATCGACAACGCCCGGCTGTTCCGGGCCCAGCAGCGGCTGAACGCCACCCTGGAGCAGAAGGTCTCCGAACGCACCCAAGAGCGCGACCGCACCTGGAAGGTCAGTCAGGACCTGCTGGCCGTGGCCGACCTGGAAACCGGCCAGCTGAAGAGCGTGAACCCGTCCTGGACGCGGCTTCTGGGCTGGAGCGCCGAGCAGCTGACCGCCCACGACCTGCGCTGGCTGCACCCCGAACATGGCGATGAGGTCCGGCAGGCCCTGGCGCGGCTGAAGGGCGGCGAAGCGGTGGTTCACGTCGAAGGCATGGCGCGAACGGCGGCGGGGGGAAGGCGGCGCATCTGCTGGACCTGCGTACGCGTCGAAGACCAGGTCTATTGCAGCGGCCAGGACGTCACAGATCAGCACGCCCAGGCCGAGGCGCTCAAGGAAACCGAGGCCCAGCTGCGCCAGGTGCAGAAGATGGAGGCCATCGGCCAGCTGACCGGCGGTCTGGCCCACGACTTCAACAACCTGCTGCAGATCGTCATCGGTAATCTGGACATGATGGGCCGCCGGCTGGACGGGCCGGGGCGGGAGAAGCTGGGCCGCTATGTGGACCACGCCCTGGCGGGCGCGCGGCGGGCGGCGACCCTGACCCAGAGGCTGCTGGCCTTCGCCCGGCGCCAGCCGCTGGACCCCAAGCTGCTGGACGTCAACCGTCTGGCGGCGGACATGTCCGAACTGCTGCACCGGACCCTGGGCGAGACCGTCGAGCTGGAATCCCTGCTGGAGCCGCGCCTGTGGGCGGTGGAGGCCGACCCCAACCAGCTGGAGACCGCGATCCTGAACCTGGCGCTGAACGCGCGCGACGCCATGCCGGAGGGCGGGCGGCTGACCCTGTCCACCGCCAATGTGGAGCTGGAGGCCGGCGGAGAGGGCGAGACCGCCGGGCCCCACGTCATGATCGCCGTGTCGGACACCGGCCAGGGCATGGCGCCTGAGGTTCTGGCCCGCGCCATCGACCCCTTCTTCACCACCAAGGGTGTGGGCAAGGGCACCGGGCTGGGCCTGTCGATGGTCTATGGCTTCGTACGCCAGTCGGGCGGGCGCCTGGCCATCGAGGCCGAGGCGGGACAGGGCGCGACCGTGCGCATCTATCTGCCGCGCGCGGACGGCGAGGCCGCCGCGGCGCCGCCCGAGACGGCCGTGCGCGCCCCGCGCGGTCGCGAGGAAACGGTACTGGTCTGCGAGGACGACGACGACGTGCGCGCCTATACGGTCGATGTGCTGCGCGAGCTGGGCTATCGCGTGCTGGAGGCGCACGACGGCCCCGCCGCCCTGCGCCTGCTGGAGCGCCAAGGCGGGACGGTGGACCTACTGTTCACCGATGTGGTCCTGCCCGGCATGACCGGCGCCGAGGTGGCTGAGGCCGCCCAGGCGCAGCAGCCCGACCTGAAGGTGCTGTTCACCACCGGCTATGCGCGCGACGCCATCGTGCACGGGGGGCGGCTCGACCCCGGCGTGGCGCTGATCACCAAGCCCTTCACCTATCAGGATCTGGCGGCGCGCGTCCGGGACAAGCTGGACGGGTAGGTGTAACCAAGTTGGGGAAAGCCGGGCGCCTCGCACAGCCGCGTGAGGCTGAATAGGGACCAGCAGCCCTCCCCCTCGAGGGGAGGGGAGTGCAAGGCGCGATTTGGCGGGCCCGCAGCCCGCCCCCATATGCGCCGCCGATGCCTCGCTCTTCAGACCGCCGCCGCTCGCCCGCCCCGCCCGAAGCGGCGCCCGCCAACCCCCAGACCGTCGCCGCGCTGAGGAGTCTGTTCGGCCTGATCGGCCGGTCGGGCGCGCCTCAACTCAGGTTGCGCATCGCGGCGGCCTTCGTGCTGACCCTCGTGGCCAAGGTGCTGGGCGTGATGGCGCCCCTGGCCCTGGGCGCCGCGGTGAACCGGCTGGCCGAGGATCAGCCCGCGGGCGTCGGCGTGGCCCTGGGCTTTTCGGCCTTCGCCATCGGCTGGGCGGGCATCCGCTTCCTGTCGGCCGCCCTGCCGGAAATCAGAGGCGCCCTGTTCGCCCCGGTCAGCCAGGCCGCCCAACGCCGGGCGGCCACCGAAGCGTTCGGTCACGCCCTGTCGCTTTCCCTCGATTTTCACCAGACCAAGCGGTCCGGCGCCCTGTCGCGGACGGTCGAGCGCGGCGCGCGGTCGGTGGACTTCCTGCTGCGCATCCTAGCCTTCAACCTGATCCCGACCGTGCTTGAGCTGGTGCTGGCGGCGGCGGTGCTGGCGGGCAAGTATGACTGGCGCTTCGGCCTGATCGCCGTGGGCACGGTGGCGGCCTATGCGGCCTTGACCTTCGCCGTGTCGGACTGGCGCCTGGCGCATCGGCGCGAGATGAACACGGCCGACAGCGAGGCGGTGGGCAAGGCGGTCGACGCCCTGCTCAACTATGAAACCGTCAAGTCCTTCGGCGCCGAGACGCGGGCGGTGGCCGGCTATGAGGCGGCGCTCAGCGCCTATGGCCGGGCGGCGGTGCGCTCGAACACCTCGCTGGCGTTCCTGAACGCAGGTCAGGCGCTGGTCATGAACCTGGGCCTCGGCCTGTTGGCGGTGCTGGCGGGCATCGAGGCGCTGAACGGCCGCATGGGCCCCGGCGACGTGACGGCGGCCGTGCTGATCCTGATCTCGGTGTTCCAGCCCCTGAACATTCTGGGCTTCGCCTATCGCGAACTACGCCAGGCCTTCATCGACATGGAGGCCATGGGCGAGCTTCTGAAGCAGCGGCCCGAGGTGGGCGATGCGCCCGGCGCGCCGGACCTGCCGCCGCCGACCGACCAGAGGGGCGGCGAGGTGGCCTTTGATGAGGTGGGCTTCCGCCATTCGGCCCGGTCGGCGGGCCTGTCGGGGATCAGCTTTACGGCGAGGCCCGGCCAGACTGTAGCCCTGGTGGGCGCGTCGGGCGCGGGCAAGTCGACCCTGGTCAAGCTGGCCCTGCGCCTGCTCGACCCGCAGGAGGGCCGGGTGACGCTGGACGGCTGCGACCTGAGGGATGTGACCCAGGCCTCGGTGCGCCGGGCGATCGGCCTGGTGCCGCAGGACGTGGCCCTGTTCAACGACAGCCTGCGGGCCAACATCGCCTTCGCCCGCCCCGAGGCCAGCGAGGCCGAGATATGGGCGGCGGCCGAGGCGGCCGAGCTGGGCGAGTTCATCCGCGGCCTGCCCGAGGGGCTGGAGACCCGCGTCGGCGAGCGTGGGCTGAAGCTGTCGGGCGGCGAGCGTCAGCGGGTCGGCATCGCCCGCGCCCTGTTGGCCGATCCGCGCGTGCTGATCCTGGACGAGGCCACAAGCGCGCTGGACAGCCGCACGGAGGCGGCCATCCAGGAAACGCTGAAAAGGGCGCGCCGGGGCCGCACGACCCTGGTGGTGGCGCACCGGCTGTCCACCGTGGCCGACGCCGACCAGATACTGGTCCTGAAGGCGGGCCGCATCGTCGAGGCCGGCCGCCATGCCGAGCTGATCGCTCTCGGCGGCGAATACGCCAGTCTGTGGAAACGGCAGACGCGGAAGGCCTGAAGGACGCCGTTCGACTTCCTTTGTCATCTGAAAGCGTTAAGGTCGCCCCAGGGTTCAGTAGAGTGGGCGTGGCGTGATGGGCGTATCCGACGACTCGGTCAGGGACACGATCGAGACCTTCCGCGACGTGGCCGCGGGGCAGTCGGACTGGTGGTCGGCCATGGAGCAGCTGGCGGCCGTGACCGGCTCGATGGGCGGAGAGCTGATCGGCCTGGGGCGCGACGCCGCCGTTCCCTTCAACCTGATGACCGGGTGCGCGCCCGAGACGGCGGCGGAATTCTTCGCCGCCGGCGGCGGGGACACGCGGGTCAACTCGCGGGTGCGCCGGGGTTCAGTCATCGGTGAACTGGTCGTGCTGGACGAGGCCGACTTCACGACGGCCGAGGACATGGCGCGCAATCCTGAGTACGCCGAGTGGATTCGCAGGCACGACATGCACAACGCCTGCCTGACGCCGCTGGTGAAGGGGCCGGACCTGCTGGTGGGTCTGTGCGTGCTGCGGACCGAAAAGCAGGGCAATGTCAGCGCCGAGGAGAAGCGCGCCTTCGCCGAACTGGCGGCACACGCGCGCGCGGCCGTGCGCACACAGATGGCGTTGCAGGATCACAGCCTGGCCCTGCTGACCGAGGCCTTTGAGGCGATCCGCGCCACCGTCTTCCTGTGCGGCGGCGACGGGCGTGTGCGCGCCATGACGCCGTCGGCCGAGGCCCTGGCTTCCGCGGGCGATGGCCTGACCGTGCGCGAGGGGCGGCTGGCGCCCGCCGCTCCGGCCGACCGGTCGGCGCTGGACGAGGCGATCCGGCGCGCCGCGGCGGGGCTGATCGACCCGGGACCGCCCCTGGCCCTGGCGCGCCCGCCGGGCGACGACGCCCTGCTGGTCGAGGTCGCGCCCGCGCCGCGTCGCCAGCCGCTGGGCTTCAACGTCGCCGTGCTGGTGATCGTCAGGGACTTTTCGCCGAACGCGGCGCGTATCGCTCAGGCGGCGCGGGCGCTCTATGGCCTGACAGACGCGGAAGCCGCCGTGGCGGCGCAGCTGGCGCTGGGGCGGGCGGCGGCGGCGATCGCCTATGACCGGGGGGTGGCGCTGGGAACGGTGCGCTTTCAGGTGCGCCGCATCCTGGAGAAGACGGGCGCCGGCAGCCAGCTGGAGCTGGCGGCCCTGCTGGCCCGCCTGTAGCGCGAAGGTCGCACCCGGGCCCCTGTATGCAATTTTGCAGATGCGCCCTGCGGCCCGGCCCGCCCTAATGGGCGGACAGGGGCCAATTGGACGAGGATAATCCGATGAAGATCATCATGATGGGGGCGGCCGCGGCTGTCCTTCTGGCGGGCGCCGCCCAGGCTCAGGAGCAGCGCTATACGGCCTGCACCTCCCACGCCTTTACGCCGTCGAACGAGACCAACTTCGTGCACACGCGCGTGATTCCCGAAGGCTCATACTGGCAGGCCATGTCGGCGCGGTTCCGGACCCATCTGGAGAACCGCTGGAGCTCGGATCGCTTCTCGACCGCCAGCTGCATCGCGCCCACCAGCCGCGGCGACGCCGAGGCCCGTCTGCGCGAAGAGATCGCCCGCTATCATCGCCGCGAGTCGGGACGGGTGATCCAGATCGACTGGAACGACCCGGGCTTCCGCTAAGGCCGGTCGGACGGCGAAGGGATGAAAGCCATGACCCGTAATCCGACGATGGGCGTGCTGGCGCTGGCCGTTGCGATGACCGCCCTGCCCGCGGCGGCCGAGACGGTGCTGCTGGACTGCGACGTCAGCATCGTCTCGAACTCGAACTACAACGGGACGGAGCGATCCAACACGCGCGAGTCGGGGACCTGGCGGATTCGCCTGGAGCCGGACAGCTCGCGTGCGACCATCGTCACCGCGCCGTTCGTCTATCGCGTGGGATCCTCGGACGTGCCTTTCCGCCTGAACGGGGAACCCGTCAGTATGCGGACGAGCGAGGATGCCTACACCTTCTGCATCCAGGCCAACCTGTCCTGCGACACCCAGGTCGGCATGCGCAACGGCCGCTACAGCGTCAGTCAGGCGCGGATCGACCGCCGCAGCGGCGCCTTCCGGGTGGTCGTGGACTCGGACAACGACCTTCTGCAGGGCTGGGGTCAGCACACCTACAGCGGAACCTGCCGCCGGGCGCCCGACCAGCAGTTCTAGGCGGGGGCCGGGCAAGTCCCGGCCCTCTTCGTTCCGGCCGCGCAAGGGATGGCGGCCATAGGAGTTTAGTTATGCACACCGTGACCGTATCGCGCCGCAAGGGCGTAGCGAACGGCCTTGGCCGAGCGATCGCGCTGATGGCGCTGGCCCTGATGATGGGGCTCGGCCTGGCGCTCAGCGCCCAGGCCCAGTCCGTGGACCGTTGGGGCCTGTCGGCCCGCGACTGGCAGGTGATGAACTCGCGCGATGTGCGCCAGCGCATCGGCTTCCCCGGCGCGGCGCCTCGCGTCCTGGCGGCGGCGCGACAGGGCGACGCCAAGGCCATGGCGGTGATCTCAGGCGCCTATGCGACCGGAGACGGCGTGCCGCGCAATCCGGCCGAATCCATGCGCTGGGCCCAGGCCGCGGCGCAGCAGGGTGACGCCTTCGGCCACCATGTGCTGGCGCTGAACTACTATCACGCCACCGGGGTCCCGAGAGACCTGGCTCTGACGCGGCGGCATCTGATCCTGGCCAGCGACGGGGGCCGAGCCCTGGCCTCGTCGGTGCTGGCCGACTTCTACATCCGCGGCGAAGGCGTCACGCCCAATCCCACCATGGCGGCGCGCTACGCCCGCCCGGCGGCGGAGGCCGGCGTCCCCGGCTACGCCTATGTCTACGGCATGCTCAACCTGCCGGGGTCCAATGCGCTGATCGACTTTGACGCCGCCCGCCGCTGGCTGCGCACCGCCTGCGAGCGGGGGGACGACAAGGGCTGCGAGGCTTCGGCCGCGCTGGAGCATCAGACCCGCATTCTCGAGGGCGACACGGCCGAGGGCCTGTTCGTCTCCACCTGGGGTCAGGGCGTGGTCGGCGCGCGCACCGACAGCGCCTTTCCGGACATGCCCTGCGTCACCACCATCGGCGTGGCCAGGAACGGGAACTTCCCTTCCTTCGACATCGACTGGACGCGGACGCGGGTTCGCCGCACGGCCCAGAACACCCTGGTGTTCGAAGGCGCCGTCCAGGTCGGCCAGGAGGTGCGCAACCGGCTGGTGATTTTCGAGCGCGACGCCGGCGGCGACGCGATCGCCAGGCTCGACGCGCTGGAGCGGCTGGGGCGCCTCAACGCCATGTGCCAGAGGTTCGCGAGCGGCTATTGAGCCGCCAGGCGTCACGGTCGGGGCGGGCTCAGCTCGCCCGGCCGATGGCGTAGAAGCGATCGGCTCGCTGGGCGCGCAGCTGATCCGGCGTGAGCTTTGACAGCTCGGCCAGCTCTTCGGCGATGGCGTCGCCGACCGCGGCCATGGCGGCCTCGCGGTCCGAATGGGCCCCGCCCACCGGCTCGGGCACGATGCGGTCGATGATCTTCAGGCCCTTGAGGTCCTCGGCCGTGATCTTCATGGCCGAGGCGGCGTCCTTGGCCCGGGCGCCGTCGCGCCACAGGATCGAGGCCGCGCCCTCGGGGCTGATGACCGAATAGATGGAGTGCTCGAGGATCAGGACGCGGTTGGCCGCCGCTATGGCGATGGCGCCGCCCGAGCCGCCCTCGCCCGTGATCGTCGCTATGGAAGGCACGCCCAGCGTCAGGCAGCGTTCGGTGGAGCGGGCGATGGCCTCGGCCTGGCCGCGCTCCTCGGCGCCGAGGCCCGGATAGGCGCCGGCGGTGTCGACGAAGGTCAGGACCGGCAGGTCGAACCGGTCGGCCAGGTCCATCAGACGCACCGCCTTGCGATAGCCTTCGGGGCGGGCCATGCCGAAGTTGTGGCGCAGGCGCGTGGCCGTGTCCGAGCCCTTTTCGTGCCCCATGACGACCACGGCGCGGCCGCGAAAGCGGGCCAGGCCGCCGACGATGGCCTGGTCGTCGCCGAACTTGCGGTCGCCCTTGAGCTCCTCGAAATCGGTGAACAGGGTCTCGAGATAGTCGGTCAGGTGTGGACGCTCGGGGTGGCGGGCCACCTGGGTCTTCCGCCACGGATCGAGGTTCTTGTAGGCGTCGAGGCGCAGCTCGCGCGCGCGCTTCCTCAGCGACTTGATCTCGTTGTCGAACGAGCCGGTCGTTTTCGACAGCGCCTCCAGCTCCTCGATCTTGGCTTCGAGGTCGGCGATGGGCTGTTCGAAGTCGAGATAGTGGCGCAACGCTGAAGGTCCGGACCGTTTCGGAAGCGCCGGAACCTAGGGCCGCAGCCCTTCGCGGGCAAGCGTCGACTAGCCCCCCTTGCGCCCGAGGGGATGCTTTGAGCGCACCACCTCCGCCAGGCGGTCGGTGGCCACGTGGGTGTAGATCTGGGTGGTTGAAATGTCGGCGTGGCCCAAGAGGGTCTGCACGACGCGCAGGTCGGCGCCGCCCTCCAACAGGTGGGTGGCGAAGGCGTGGCGCAGGACATGCGGGCTGACCTGGGCGGGATCGAGGCCCGCCGCCAGGGCTGCGGCGTCTAGGATCTGGCCCAGCCGGCGCCGCGTCAGCCGTCCGCCCGCGCCCGAGGAGCAGAACAGCCAGGGATTGGCCGCGTCGCCTCTGGGCAGCAGCTGGGGCCGCGCTTCAAGATAGGTCTTCAGCGCCTCGCGGGCGCGGGGATTGAGGGGCGCCAGCCGCTCCTTGCCGCCCTTGCCCCGCACCATCAGAAAGGCCGGGTCGCGCGCCACGGCCGTCAGCGGCAGGGCCAGCACCTCGGAGGCGCGCAGGCCCGACGCATAAAGCAGCTCAATCAGGCAGGCGGCCCGCAGGGCGCGCGCATCGCCCGGCGCGCGGGCGGCGGCGACCAGGGCCTCGACCTGGGCCTGTCCCAGCACCTTGGGCAGGGGACGGCCCTGCTTCGGCGCTTCGAGGCGGCGCGAGGGATCCTGGACGACCCAGCCCTCGCCCAGGGCGAAACGGTAGAACTGGCGCAGGGCCGAGCGCCGCCGGGCCGCCGTGGAAGCCGACAGGCCGCGCCGGGACAGCCCTTCGAAATAGGTCTCCACGGCCTCGGGCGAAGCGGCGATGAGTCCCCCGGGCACCAGCCCCTCGGCGTCAGCCAGGTCGCGGGCGTAGGCCGCCAGGGTGTTGGGCGAGGCGTTGCGCTCGACCGCCATCATCTCGAGAAAGGCCTCCACCTGAGGCGTGCTCATGCGCGGCCCCTTTCAGGGCGCGTGAAAAGCGCGCTAGAGCTTCGTCTTCCGATGACCGACGCCGCCGCCAAGATTTCCGCGCCTCCCGCCTTCGATCCGGCCCTGCTGCAGGGTCGCAGCATAGCCCTGATCGGTTTGATGGGCGTCGGCAAGACCACCGTGGGCCGCAGGCTGGCGCGACGCTTAGGTCTGCCCTTCCGGGACGCGGACGCCGAGATCGAGGCGGCGGCGCGCCTGTCCATCGCCGACATCTTCGCCGAGCTGGGCGAGGCCGAGTTCCGCGCCGGGGAGCACCGCGTCATCCGCCGCCTGCTGGAGGGCCCGTCGCAGGTGCTGGCCACCGGGGGCGGGGCGGTGCTGAACGCCGAGACGCGCAAGGCCCTGAAGGCGCGGGCCGTCACGATCTGGCTGCGGGCCGAGCCCGAGGTGCTGGCCGAGCGGGCCACGCGGCGGGACACGCGGCCCCTGCTGAAGGACGCCGACCCGCTGGCGGTGTTGACGCGGCTGCAACAGGCGCGCGAGCCCTTCTACCGCGAGGCGGCCGATCTGATCGTCGAGACCGGCGCCGGGCCGCACAGCCGGGCCGTGGACGCCGTGCTGGCGGCGCTGTCCCAATGGGCGGGCCGCAAATGAGCCTGATCTCCATCAGCGCCGAGGGGGTGAGGCCCTATGACGTCCATGTGGGCCGGGGCCTGCTGGATGAGGCGGGCGGACTGGTCATGTCGGCCGCGGGCGCCAGACGCGTGGCCGTGGTCAGCGATGCGCAGGTCGGCGCGCTCTATGGCCAGCGGGTCGACGACAGTCTGCGGGCGGCGGGGCTGACCCCCATCCCCATCACCGTGGCCGAGGGCGAGGCGGCCAAGAGCTTTGAGGGCCTGCAGTCGCTGCTGGGCGTGCTGCTGGACTCCGGGCTGGACCGGGGGGACGCGGTCCTGGCCCTGGGCGGCGGGTCCACGGGCGATCTGGCCGGGCTGGCGGCGGCCCTCTACATGCGCGGGATCGACGTGATCCAGGCGCCCACGACCCTGCTGGCCCAGGCGGATTCCGCCGTGGGCGGAAAGACCGCCATCGACGCGCCCCAGGGCAAGAACCTGATCGGCGCCTTCTGGCATCCGCGGCTGGTCCTCTGTGACCTGGAGGCGCTGGATACGCTGGACGACCGGCAGATGCGGTCCGGCTATGCCGAGGTGCTGAAGTACGGCCTTCTGGGCGACCGCGCGTTTTTCGAGTGGCTGGAAGCGAACGGCGCCGCCGTGCTGGACCGCGAGCCCGAGCACCTGGCCCATGCGGTGGAGACCTCGGTCAGGGCCAAGGCCGCCATCGTGGCTGAAGACCCCCGCGAGGCCGGGCGGCGGGCGCTCCTGAACCTTGGCCACACCTTCGGCCACGCCTGGGAGGCGGAAGGCGGGTTCGGCGAGGTTCTGACCCACGGCGAGGCGGTGGCGCTGGGCTGCGTGCAGGCGTTTCAGCTGTCGGCGCGGCTGGGCCTGTGCAACGCCGAGGAGGCCCACCGCGTCGAGGCGGCGGTGCGCGAGACAGGGCTGCCGGTGCGGGCGCCGGCGGCGCTCCGCGGCGTGTCGGCGGACGCGCTGCTGGCGCGGATGGCCGGGGACAAGAAGGCCGAGGGCGGGCGGCTGACGCTGATCCTGGCCCGCGGCATCGGCCGGGCTGAAGTGGTGCGCGATGTCGCCCCCGAGGCCGTGCGCGAGGTCCTGATCGAAGGCGGCGCGGCGTGACGCTGACCTTCCGCTTCGCGCGGCCGGGGGATGCGGCGGCGGTCCACGCCCTGACCGAGCGCACCTATCGCGGCGAGACGGCGGCGCGGGGGTGGACCCACGAGGCCGACCTGCTGGCCGGACCGCGCACCAGCCGGTCCGAGATCGACGCCCTGATCGCCGATCCCGCGTCGCGTTTCGTGCTAGCGGAGGACGACGGACGGCTGGCGGCCTCGGCCCTGATCCAGAGCCGGGGGGAGGTCGCCTATTTCGGCATGTTCTCGGTCGATCCCGACGCCCAGGGACAGGGCGTGGGCAGGGCCGTGCTGGCGGCCTGCGAGCGGGCGGCGCTCAATGAATGGGGGGCGGCGCGGCTGGAGATGACCGTCATCAGTCTGCGCCAGGAGCTGATCGCCTGGTACGGGCGGCGCGGCTATCGGCCCACGGGCGAGCGGCGGCCCTTTCCCTTTGACGAGCACAGCGGGGCCCTGCGCACCGATTTCGACCTGGTGGTGCTGGAAAAAGGGCTCGGAAACACCGCGTAGCCAAGCGTGTCGGGCGCCCAAAGCGTGGCTGTGGCAAGGGCGCGGCCATGGACCTGCCCTATACCGCCGTCGAGGGCCGCCACGTGCGGCTGGAGCCCTTCAGCGCCGACAATCGCGAGGCCGTGCGACAGGCCATCAACTGCGATCCCGAGACCTGGAACATCTATGGGACCAACGGCTATGGCGAGGCCTTCTCCGCCTGGTGGGACGCGGCGCTGATCGACCTGGCCAAGGGCGTACGCCATCCCTACGCCATTCTCGACGCGCGCACGGGTGAGGGCTTGGGGACCAGCAGCTTTCATCAGATCGACCCCGCGCATCGCAGCGTCGAGATCGGCTACACCTTTCTGGCGCTCCAGGCGCGGGGCGGCCCGGTCAATCCCGAGAGCAAGCGGCTGATGCTGGAGCGCGCCTTTGCGGCCGGCGCCCTGCGCGTCTTCTTCCAGGTGGACGCCCGCAACCAGCGCAGTCAGGCGGCGGTGGCCAAGCTGGGCGCCGTGCGTGAGGGCGTCCTGCGCAAGCACAAGGTCACCTGGACCGGCCACCACCGCGACACGGTGGTGTTCTCCATCACCGACGAGGACTGGCCGGGCGTGCGGGACCGGCTGAATGCGCGGCTTGCCGCGCTCAGTTAAGCGGCTTCGCGCAGGGCCTCGCGGCCGCCGGAGGTGCGCTCGAGCACCGCGGCCAGCAGGGTGAAGTCGATGGGCTTGTTCAGATAGGCGTCGGCGCCCGCGGCCAGGCCCGCCTCGTGATCCTCGGCGCGCGCCGAGGCGGACAGGACCACCACCGGCGACTCGCGGTTCGGGCCCGGGCTGGCGCGCAGCTGGCGCGTGGCTTCCAGCCCGTCCATGACCGGCATGTTCACGTCCATGAGGATCAGGTCGAAGGGCTGTTCCGAAGCCCGATCCAGACCCAGCTGGCCGTTTTCGGCGCAGACCGTCGTGTGGCCGACCGAGCTCATCCAGGCCTCGATGATCATGCGGTTGACCGGGTGATCTTCGACCACCAGCACGCGCAGGGGCCGCTGGCCGGCGGCCTCGGTCTCGGCGCAGGTCTCGCAGGCCTCGCTTTCCCAGGCCTTCACCTCGGCCTCGAGGGTCAGGGTGAAGGTGGAGCCGTCGCCCTTGACCGACTGAACCGTGATGTCGCCGCCCATCATCTCGGCCAGGCGCCGCGAGATGGTCAGGCCCAGGCCGGTGCCGCCGAAGCGGCGCGTGGACGAGGCGTCCAGCTGGGTGAAGGGCTCGAACAGGCGCTGCTGGTCCTCGGGGCTGATGCCGGGGCCGGTGTCAGAGACGGCGAAGGTGAAGCGCGCGCGGTCGTCAGCGATCCGCTCGCTGGTCAGGCACAGGCGCACATGGCCCTGTTCGGTGAACTTGACCGCGTTCGAAAGCAGGTTGTGCAGGACCTGCGACACGCGCAGCGGGTCCAGCAGGACCACGGCCGGAACCTCGCCCTTCACTTCGGTGATGAACTCGAGATCCTTGGCCTGGGCCTGGGCGCGGCAGGGACCGACGACCTTCTCCTTAAGGGACTCGACCTCGACCTCGACGGGATCGATGGCCAGGCGGCCGGCCTCGATCTTGGTCATGTCGAGGATGTCGTTCAGCAGGCTGAGCAGGCCGTCGCCCGAGTTGCGGATGATGCGGACGAACTCCTGCTGCTGCTTGTCCAGGTTCGTGGCGTTGAGCAGTTGGGCGGCGCCCAGGACGCCGTTCATGGGCGTGCGCAGCTCGTGCGAGATGACGGCCAGGAACGAGGACTTGGCCTTGTTGGCCAGGTCGGCCTTGTCGCGCGCGGCGCCGAGCTCTTCGATCAGATGGGCCTGGTGCTCCTGGAAGGCCTTGATGCGGGCCTCCTTGACCATGGTCATGACCACGTGGACGAACAGGCCCGAGGCGACGAAGGGGATCACCGACACGAACGGCCAGAAGGCCGGATCGCCCCACAGGCTGGCCGCGATCAGAACGGTCACGAGCGAATAGGGCGAGGAGATCAGCACCGCCTGCTTGGGCGAACTGCGCAGCTGGGTGAAGACCAGCAGATAGCCGGAGACCAGCAGGGCCAGGGCCAGCGGCCGCCCGAACGGCGCCTCGGAGAACCAGGCCAGAGCGGGCGCCAGGGCCCAGGCGCAGGTCGTGGCCGTGGCCACGACCGGGAAGATGACGCCGTAGTCGGGGCCCATGCGGGCGGCGATGCGCTTTTCCACCCAGCCGCGGATGAAGCCGGCCGAAATGGTGACGGCGAACCAGACGGCGCCCAGCGTCCAGCCGACGGTCACGCCCACGGCGATGGCCCAGCTGGCGATCAGCCAGTAGCGCAGATACTGGGTCTGCAGGATGGTCGAGAGCGACTGGGACGCCTCGCTGGGCGCCTGGGCCGCAGGTCTGACAGGCGCCGGCTCCTGGGCCGCGTCGATGATCGCCATGAACTACCCCACCTCACCCACAAACCGGGGCAGACTAGGCGCGACTTTCTAAAGGAGAGTGAACGGCTTGAACCGTGGCTTGCGGCGAGCCCGGCGCGCAGGCCGCCAGGGTGGCGGCCAGGCCTTCCACATGGATGGGCTTGGTCAGATAGGCGTTGGCGCCGGCGGACAGTCCCTCCTGCTCATCCTCGGGGCGCGCGGCGGCGCTGACGATGACGATGGGCGTGTTCCGGTTGGGACCCGCGCCGCCCCGGATGGCGCGAATGGCCTGAAGCCCGTCCATCACCGGCATGTTGACGTCCATGAGGATGGCGTCGAAGGGGCGCGCCTCGGCGGCGGCCACGCCTTCGGCCCCGTCGCAGGCCTCGTCGATCTGGCACCCCAACGCGCCCAGAAGGGCGCCGAGGAGGCGGCGGTTGGCGGGATTGTCTTCGACCACGAGCACGTTCGAGACGCCCGGGGCGGCGGTCTGGCCTTGAGCCACCAGCGGCTCCACCGGAACGACGACCGAGAAGGCCGATCCCGCGCCCGGCGTCGAGGCGATGTGGATATCGCCCTCAAGCGCCTTGGCGACACGGCGCGCGATCGGCAGGCCGAGGCCCGTGCCCTCGCAGCCCGGCCGCAGGGCGGAATCGAAGCGCTCGAAGGGCGTGAAGATGACGCCGATCTGGGCCGCGGTCAGACCGAGCCCCGTGTCGCGCACGGTGACGTCGAGAAGGGGCCTCGGCCCCGGTTTCAGGGACACCTCGATGCGGATCTCGCCGCTGGCCGTATAGCGGACGGCGTTGGACAGCAGCTTGTGCACGACCTGGTTGAGGCGCGCGGCGTCGACCTGGATGCGTTCAGGCAGGCCGGGCGCCGCGTGAGCGGCCAGTGACAGCCCCTTGGCGTGGGCGGCTTCCGACCAGGCGCCGACCCAGTCGTCGATCAGGGCGGCCAGATCGGTCTCCACCGGCTGAAGGACGATGCGGTCCCCGTCCGAGGCGGTGGCTTCGATAAGGTCATTGACCAGGCCCAGCAGGATTTCTGCGGCGCGACGGGCGCCCTGGGCCAGTTCCGGGTGGCGGCCGGGCGCGCGGCCCGATTCAATGAGCTGGGACGCGCCCAGGATGGCGTTGAGGGGCGTGCGCAGCTCATGGCTGACCCCGGCCAGGAAGGCGGACTTGGCCCTGTCCGCGGCCTCGGCGCGGCGCTGAGCGGCTTCGAGGTCGGCGATCATCTGCGCCTGACGCGCCTCATAGGCCGCCACGACGGCGGCCTCCAGGCGGCCGTAGACGACGTGGCTGATCAGACCCATGGCCATCATCGGCACGCAGGCCAGGGTGATCCAGGCTTCAGGGCGCCCCCAGTGAGAGGCGATCAGCAACGCCAGCACCGGCAGGTAAGGCGAGCAGGCCAGCAAAGCCATGCGGGGCCGACGGTCGAACTGGCGCGTGGCGATGTGCATGCCGGTCAGGACGGCGGCGAGGGCGTAGATCCAGCCGCCCAGCCCGCCCTCCAGTACGGCCCACAGCGGCGCGACGGCCCAGGCGCTGGCGTTGATCAGAACCAGGGCGCTGTAGGTGAAGGGGGAGAGCACGGCGCCCGTCCGCGCCTGGCGGCGGTCGAACTCGCCTCGGACCAGACCGATCAGGACGGCGCCGGCCAGCCAGATCAGCGCTCCGGCCCCCACCAGGGCCGCCAATCCCAGGGTCCACGCCGCCAGCATGAGGTAGCGCATGCCTTGGGCCCGGGCGATGGTCGCGAATGTGGTCTCGGGAGCGGCCAACCGCGATGCCCTAATGCGCAAGAACTGCGCACATTAGTGCGATCATTTGCTGATGAATTATTGAGAGCGCCGAAAAGGCGCCACAATCCGGTCAGTTCGACGGGGTCTCGGCCTTGATGGACAGGGCGTGGACCGGCCCCGCCAACAGCTCGGCGAGGGCCGCGTTGATGCGGCGCTGACGCTCCACGCGCGACAAGCCCTCGAAGGCGCTGGAGACGATACGCAGGTTGAAGTGGCTCTCACCGCCGGGCCGCGCTCCGGCATGGCCCGCGTGGCGGGCGCTGTCGTCCACGATCTCCAGCACCGAGGGGGCGAAGGCCGCCTCCAGCCGCCTGCGCATCTCGGCTGCGACAACTCCGTCAGACATATTCGTCACGCCTTCCTTGAAACGGCCCCATCGGACCTCGTAATTCGGCGCATGGACGAGGGCTTTCAATACACGCCGCGCTTCGTGGACATCCGCATCAAGCCGCCCAAGCCGGGCGAGGCCGAGGCGGAGGCCGACGTTCTGCGTCTGAAGCCCGGCGAAACGCCCTGCGATTGGCCGGGGTGCCTGCGTCCGTCAACCGCCAAGGCGCCCAAGAGCCGCGAGGCCCCGGGACAGTTCTACCGCTTCTGCCAGCCGCACGCGGCCGAGTACAACAAGGGCTGGGACTGGTTCGCCGGCATGAGCGAGGACGAGGTCCGTCGCCTGCGCGAGGACGAGGTGACCACGGGCGGGCGGCCCACCTGGCAGATGAAGGCGGGGCGCTTCAGCCGTGAGGCCGCCGCCTTCGCCAGCCGCTTCACCCGCGGCGCGGGCGGCTTCGCCGATCCCTTCGGGATGTTCGGTCAGGGCCAGAAGGCCGAGGCGCCGCCGTCAGAGGCCGAACGCCGCATCGGCAAGCTGGAGCGTCAGGCCCTGGCGGACCTCGACCTTGAGCCCGGCGTGGCCGGCCCGGCCATCCGCGCCCGCTATACCGAGCTGCTCAAGCGCTGCCATCCGGATCTGAACGGCGGGGACCGCGGCGCCGAGATCAAGCTGCAGAAGGTCATCCGCGCCTGGAAGACCCTGCAGAAGGCGGGGATGACCTAGTCCAGCGTCGTGCGGTAGCGCAGCATCGCCAAGGTCGAGACCACGACCACGAAGATCGACAGCTCCAGAAGGCTGGGCGCCGCCGCCTCCAGCCCCGCGCCCTTGAGCAGCGAGCCGCGCACCACGCGCAGGAAGTGGGTCACGGGGATGGCCGTGCCGAGGGCCTGTGCCCACTCGGGCATGCCCCGGAACGGGAACATGAAGCCGGACAGCAGGATCGAGGGCAGGACGTAGAAAAAGCTCATCTGCATGGCCTGCAGCTGGGTGCGGGCCACGGTGGAGATGAGAAAGCCCAGGGCCAGCGAACCGACGATGAACAGGGTAAGGCCCAGCCCGAAGGCGGCCCAGCCGCCCTGCATGGGCACGCCGAACAGCACCCGCGCCAGCACCAGGATAACGCCCGCCTGGATCAGGCCGACCAGGACATAGGGGGCCAGCTTGCCGGCCATGACCTCCAGCGGTCGGGCGGGCGTAGCCAGGAGGCCCTCCATGGTGCCGCGCTCGCGCTCCCGCGCCATGCCGAGCGACGTCATCATCACAAGGGTCATGGACAGGATCACGCCCAGCAGCCCCGGCACGATGTTGTAGGCGGTGACAGCCTCGGGATTGTAGCGGCGGTGGACCACCACCTCGAAGGGCGCCTGTCCCGGCTGGCGCGCCGAAAGAGGACCGGTCAGGTCGCGGGCCAGGGCCTGGGCCGGCAGGTTCGACAGGGCCGCCACCGCGCCCGAGGTGGCGGAGGGATCGGAGGCGTCCGCCTCCACGAGGATCTGCGCCCGCTCGCCGCGCACCACCCGTCGCGTGAAATCGCCGGGGATGACCACCGCGAACTGGACGTCCCCGCGTTCAAGGGCCCGGTCGAGCTCCGCCTGGCTGCGCGCCTCAAGCCGGATGTCGAAATAGCCCGAGGTGGACAGGGCGCTGAGGATGGATCGAGAGAAGGCGCCGTGGTCCTGGGCCAGGACAGCGGTGGGCAGGCGACGCGGATCGTCATTGATGGCGTAGCCGAACAGCAGAAGCTGCACGATCGGCAGCACCAGGATCATGGCGTAGGTCAGCCGGTCCCGCGTCAGCTGCACGAACTCCTTGACCAGCACGGCCCAGGTGCGCGTCGGCGACAGCATCAGGCCGCCTCTCGCCGGTTGAGATCGGCGATCAGCTGGATGAACACGTCTTCCAGGGTCGGCGCCGCCTCGCGCCAGACGAGGGGCGCCTTGCGATAAGGGGCGATGGCCGCATCAAGCGCCCGCCGATCACGCCCAGAGACGTGCAGGGTCGCCCCGAAAGCGGCGGCCATGTCGACGCCGGGCCGGGCGCGCAGCTCGGGCGCCAGCCGGTCAGCCCCCGGCCCTTCGGCGTTCAAGGTGATCAGGCCCGAGGCGGCGATCACCTCCTCGGCCGTGCCCCGGGCGAGGGTCTGACCGTGGGCGATGTAGGCGATCTCGTGACAGCGCTCGGCCTCGTCCATGTAGTGGGTCGAGACCAGCACCGTGACGCCCTCGGCCGCCAGGGCGTGGATCTCGTCCCAGAAGGTGCGGCGCGCCTCGGGATCGACCCCGGCCGTCGGTTCGTCCAGCAGCAGCAGGTCAGGGCTGTGCAGGGTCGCCGCCGCCAGGGCCAGCCGCTGCTTCCAGCCGCCCGACAGCGTGCCCGCCAGCTGGCGGCGCCGCGCCTCCAGACCCAGCCTGGCGAGGGCGGCGTCCACTCGGGCCCGGCGGTCCGGCAGCTCGTGGACGCGGGCCATGAACATCAGGTTTTCGGCGATGGAGAGGTCTTCGTAGAGCGAGAACTTCTGGGTCATGTAGCCGACCCGGCGCTTGATCTTCCTGGCCTCCCTCAGCACGTCGAAGCTCAGCACCTGGCCCTCGCCGCTGTCGGGGGTCAGAAGTCCGCACAGCATCCGCAGGGTGGTGGTCTTGCCCGCGCCGTTGGGGCCGAGGAAGCCGCAGATGCGCCCGCGCTGGACCGTGATGCCGAAGTCGCGCACCGCATGAAGCTGGCCGAAGGACTTGTTCAGCCCGCGCACGTCGATGGCGGGCGGGGCGCCGGTCACCGCAGGGGCTCCACATCGACAGGCAGGCCTGGGTTCAGGCGCGTCGCCCCCTCGGCGGCGGACTCGGGGATCGCCTCGACGCGATAGACCAGCCGGTCGCGCGAGCCGCGACTGTAGAGGACCGGCGGGGTGAACTCGGGCCGGGGGCTTACCCAGCGGATGATCGCCTGGCGCGGGGCGCCGCAGCCGTCACAGCCGAAGCGGACGCGCGCGCCGGGGCGATAGCGCGCCATCTCTGGCTCCGGCACGAAGAAGATCAGGCGCACGCGGTCGTCGGGCAGCAGGGCGGCGATGGGCTGGTTGGCGGGCGCCCACTCGCCCGGCTGAAAGAACACATCCTCCACCCGCGCCGCCACGGGCGCATGGGGCGACAGCTGCCGCAGGCGGGCCTGGGCCTCGCTGAGGGCGCCCCGCGCCTGCTGCGCCTGCTGATCAGCCTGGCGGATGGCGTCTTCGCGTGCGCCGAGGGTGGCCACCTCGCGCCTGCGTCTGACGGCCGCCGTCTGGGCGCGGGCCGCGTCTCGGGCGGCGCGCACCTGATCCAGCCGCGCGGGGGCGTAGATGCCGCGCTCCACCAGAGGGGCGATGCGGGCGTACTCGGCCTCGGCCTGACGCTGGCTCGCCAGGGCCGCCTGAAGTTCGGCGTCGAACACGTCCAGCTCCTGGGGTCGCTGACCCTGGCGCAGGTCGTCGGCCCGCGCTTCGGCCGCGCCGACCGCCGCGGCGGCGCCGCCCGCCTGGGCCGCCTGAATCGTGGGGTCGATCAGGAACACTGGCGCGCCCTCGGCGACGCGCGCGCCCTCGCGAACATAGAGCTGGGCCACCGTTCCGGACACGGGCGACGATAGGTAGAGCGGGTCGCCCTCGACATAGCCGCTGAGCACCCGACCCGGCCCAGGCCGCAGCAGCAGGAAGGCTACCGCCGCCAGCACGAGGACCAGCACGGCCCCGGCCGCCATCATGCGCCTGTTCATGGCTGCATCCCCTTCAGAACGACGGCCAGGTGCTGGGCTGCGAGAGCGGGCGGATCGACGGGCGCGCCGCCGACGGGCTCGAAGGTCTCGCGCCAGATCAGGCTGAGCACCATCGGTCCCATCAGCCCCATGGCGTAAAGGCGGGGGTCGCCCGGCCGCACCTCTCCCGCCGCCTGGGCCCGGGCGATCAGTCCGCTGATCAGCTGGAGGCCAGGCTCGACCACGTTCTCATGCCAGATGGCCGCCAGTTCGGGGTGGTTGCGGCTCTCGGCGATGACCAGCTTGGCCACGCCCGAGATGCGCCGGTCCGCCGCGATGCGCGCCGCCAGGGCCGGATAGGCCGCCGACAGCGCCGTCCTCAGGTCAGGCGCGGACGCCGCCAGGGTCCGGACCATTTCCAGATTGGGTGAAACGGCGTCGCGCACGACCGCCCGGAACAGCTCGGCCTTGGTGGGGAAGTAGAGATAGATCGCCCCCTTCGAAACGCCGGCCCGCCGGGCCACGGCCTCCATGCGCGCGGCCTCGAAACCCTTTTCGGCGAAAACCTCCAGCGCCGCGGCCACGATCTCGGCGGGCCGCGCCTCCGGGCGGCGGCGAAAGCGCGGCTCTGACGGGTTGCTGGGCGCCATGGGGAGGCTCAATAACTGACCGGTCAGTCAGTAACTGAACCGCCACGCTTCGTAAAGCGTCGATCTTTCAGCTCGGAGGGGCCTCCCTCGCCTTGAAGCCGAAACGGGCCGGGCCTAAGACGGCGCCATGTCCGACACCCCTTCCGACGCTTCCGCCGACCCCCTGCTGACGCTGGCGCCCGATCTGAGGGTCAGCGCGCGCGAGGTCTTCGGCGTCGACAGCGACATGCAGGTTCCGGCCTTCTCCACGCGCGACGCCCACGTGCCGGAGCTCGACGAGGCCTATCGCTTCGACCCTCAGACGACCCTGGCCATTCTGGCGGGCTTCACCTTCGACCGGCGCGTGATGGTCCAGGGCTATCACGGCACCGGCAAGTCGACCCACATCGAGCAGGTGGCGGCGCGGCTGAACTGGCCCATGGTGCGGGTGAACCTGGACGCCCACGTGTCGCGCATCGACCTGGTCGGCAAGGACGCCATCGTCCTGAAGGAGGGCAAGCAGGTCACCGAGTTCCGCGAGGGCATGCTGCCCTGGGCCATCCAGAGACCTGTCGCGCTGGTCTTCGACGAGTACGACGCGGGCCGTCCCGACGTGATGTTCGTCATCCAGCGGGTGCTGGAGGCGGGGGGCAAGCTGACCCTGCTGGACCAGAACCGGGTCATCCGGTCCAACCCCTGGTTCCGTCTGTTCGCGACGGCGAACACCATCGGCCTGGGCGACACCACCGGCCTCTATCACGGCGCCCAGCAGATCAATCAGGCCCAGCTGGACCGCTGGAACATCGTCACGACGCTGAACTATCTGGACCACGACGTGGAGACCGAAATCGTCGCGGCCAAGGCGCCCGAGTGGAACACCGCCGAGGGCCGCCGCGCCCTGGCGGCCATGGTCCGGGTGGCGGACATGACGCGCAACGCCTTCATGAACGGCGACATCTCGACGGTGATGAGCCCGCGCACGGTCATCACCTGGGCCCAGAACGCCACCATCTTCGGCGGCGACGTGGCCCTGGCCTTCCGCCTGACCTTCCTGAACAAGTGCGACGAGCTGGAGCGGCCCACCATCGCCGAGTTCTACCAGCGCGCCTTCGGCGAGGACCTGCCCGAGGCGGCGACGCGGGTGCGGGTGGCCTAACCTCCCCTTCCGCTGATCGATCAGGCGGTGGGCCGCGTTTCAGAACCGGCGGCTGAGAAAGGGCGATCCCCTGACGCCGAACCGGCGCGGCAGGTCAGCCGCCTTGGTGATGCCGATGCGCGGGCCGACGGCGATGTCCGAGGGTCCCTCGGGCGCTGTCCAGGCGAAGGGCGAGCGATCAAGCGGCGCCCCATCGTGCGAGCGGTCGATCGCCAGGGCCTGACACAGGCGGCCAGGGCCGGCGCATAGCTGGCGGTCCGGCAGACCGCCGCGCCGCTCGCGCATGCGCTCAAGGCCATGGGTGGGCCGGATGGCGCGGATCAGCACCGCCTCGCCCCGGCCCTCGGGCCCCGTGACCACGTTCATGCACCAGTGCAGACCGTAGGAGCGATAGACGTAGAGAACGCCCGCCGGACCGAACATGACGCGGTTGCGCGGCGTGGGGCCGGAGAAGCTGTGCGCCGCCGGGTCGTCCTGATCGTAGGCCTCGGTCTCGACGATCACCCCGCCGCAGCCGTCCACCAGCAGGGTCCAGCCGATCAGGCGCCGGGCGACGGTCTCGGGATCTTCGAGCAGGAAGGGCGGCATGGCGGCTGTCTGCCAGCCCGGCCGCATCAAGTCATCAGGCCCTAGTCATCAGATCCGGGGCGTCAGGCGGCGAGGGCCGCCAGTCCCCGCGCCTTGGCCTCGGCGGCTTCGGCCAGGGCCGTCAGCAGCAGCGGCGCGCTGACCGGCTTGGCCAGGTGGCGGTCCGCGCCGGCGGCCTTGGCCAGGGCCATGTGTTCGGGCAGGGCGTTTGCCGTGAGCATGATCACCGGGGTCGGCGCCGCGCCCGACGCCATCTCCAGGTCGCGGATGGCGCGGGTGGCCGACAGGCCGTCCATGACCGGCATCTGCATATCCATCAGGACCACATCGAAGGCGTCCGCCTCGAAGGCCTCGACCGCCTCGGCCCCGTTTTCGACGGAGACCAGATCGACATTGGCCTGGGCGGTGATCAGCTCGATGACCTTGCGGTTCGCCGGATGGTCGTCGGCCAGCAGCACGCGCAGCGGCCGCTCCTCCACCTCGACCGGGGCCAGTTCGACCTCGGCCGCCGGCGCCTCGCAGGCCTGCAGCGGCAGGGTCAGGATAAAGCACGAGCCGCCGCCCGGCTCGCTTTCGCAATCCAGCTGGCCGCCCATCATGTCCGCCAGCTGACGGCAGATGGCCAGGCCCAGGCCTGACCCGCCGAAGCGGCGCGTGATGGAGCCGTCGGCCTGCTCGAAGCGTCCAAACAGGCGGCCCTTGTCCGTGGCGTCGAAGCCCACGCCGGTGTCCTCGACCGTGAAGCGGAAGGCGCCTTCGCCCGCGGGCTGCGCCGTCATGCGCACGAAGCCGGTCTCGGTGAACTTGACCGCGTTGGAGACCAGATTGGTCAGGATCTGCTTCAGGCGCACCACGTCGTTGGCGAACCATCCGTCCGCCTCGGGCGCCACGTCGACGAAGAACTGCAGGCCCTTGGCCTGGGCCGGCGCTTCATAGAGGCGCGCCGCCTCCAGGATGGCCCCCTTCAGATGGAAGGCGTCCTCGCGGATCGAGAGCCGGCCCGATTCGATGCGCGCCAGATCGAGAATGTCCGATAGCAGGGTCTGCAGGGTGTCGCCCGATGAGCGGATCAGGCCCACCATCTCGTGCTGTTCCGCCGTCAGATCACTGTGCGCCAGCACCTGAGCCACCCCGATGACTCCGTTCAGCGGCGTGCGGATTTCGTGGCTCATATTGGCCAGGAACTCGCTCTTGGCGCGGTTGGCGGTCTCGGCGGCGTCGCGGGCGGCGGCCAGGGATTCGGCGGCCAGCTTCAGATCGGTGATGTCGGTGATGACCGTGGCCAGGCAGCCGTCGGCGGTGCGGCGATCCTGGATGCGCAGCCAGCGGCCGTCCGACAGGCGCTGCTCGATGATGGACGAGCCGGCCCGGCGCGCCGCCAGCCGCTCGGCCAGCCAGGCGTTCTCGCGGCCCACGGCCTCGGCGTAGTCGCCCCGCTCAAGCCCGTAGCGAAGCAGGTCGGCGAAGCGACGGCCCCGCACCAGGAGGTGCTTCAGTTCGGGATGAATGTCCGTATAGCGCGCGTTCCAGACGAGCAGGCGGTCCTCGGCGTCGTAGAAGCCCAGGCCGTCGGGCATGGCGTCCATGGCCGACTGCAGGAAGTGCGCGGCGTTCACGCGCTCCGGCCGCAGAACGCCCTGGGCGGCGGCGATGGCGGCGCCGAGAAATGCCCCCAGCGCCACCACCAGAATGGGGCCGATAGCCAGGGGCGCGGGACAGGAGGAACCGACATTGGAGCTGAGCACCAGGCCGACGCTGAGGTGCGCGGCCCAGGCCGCTGCGCCGGCTGCGGCCCCCGCCAGGCCGATCCGGGCCCAGCCGCGGACCCGGCCCGCCTCGTCGCGGAGGCGGAACAGCATCAGGGCGCCCACGCCGGCCAGGACGCAGAACAGACTCAGGCCCAGCAGGACGCCTGGGCTCTGCGCGCCGAAAAGACAACTCAGCGTCAGGTTCAAACGGACCATCCCTCGTGATCCCGCCCAGCTTGGCGGCAAAGCCCTTAAGAAAAGGGTGACGTAACGCCGTTTGCGACGATTATTGTCGCGTTTCCGTGGTGGACGGGCGGCCGGCGCGGCGCCATCACCGGACGACTCTGGGATCGCAATGGCCCTTTTCGACACGCCTCTGCTCGGGGACCGACGGCCCCACCGCCTGGCCGGGCCGCACATGCTGGCGCTGGCCGCGGTCGCGCTGGGCCTTGTCGCCCTGGTGGCCATGGCGGGGCTGCGGACAGAGGTCGTCGCGGCGGCGCTGTTCGCGGGCGGGGCGGCGGCCTGGGCGATCCTGTCCAGCGCCAGGGCGGCCCTGCCCACCGCGCCCGCCGCCGTGGAGCCCGCCCCCGGCCTGGGCGCGGCGGGGGTTGCGGCCCTGCCCCTGGCCCTGCCGGACCCGGTAATGATCGTCGAAGGGGTCGAACCCGACGGCGCGGGCGACCGGCGCATCATCTTCGCCAACCCGCCGGCCCGGGCCCTCTATCGCCTGGGCGAGCCGCCCTCGCTGCTCCTGACCTCGATCCGCGACCCCGAGGTGCTGGAGGCGGTGGACGAGGCCCTGTTCGGCGGGACGGCGCGCACGGTGCTTCACCTGCCCGGAGGGGTTCAGGACCGCGCCTGGCGCATCTCGGCCCGTCCCCTGCCGCCCGCCGGGGACGCCCACCGCTGCCTGCTGCATTTCCGCGACGAAACCGACAGCCGGCGGGTCGAGCGGATGCGGGCCGACTTCCTGGCCAACGCCAGCCACGAGCTGCGGACGCCTCTGGCCTCGCTGGGCGGCTTCATCGAGACGTTGAAGGGGCCGGCGCGCGACGATCCCAAGGCGCAGGACCGCTTCCTCGACATCATGGCCGATCAGGTCAGCCGCATGAGCCGCCTGGTCGGCGACCTGATGTCCCTGTCCCGCGTCGAGCTGAACGAGCACATCCCTCCGTCCGGCCGGGTCGACCTGTCGCTGGCCGTGACCGACACCCTGGACGCCATGACGCCGATCGCGCGCGAGGCCGAGGTGCGGCTGTCCTTCACGCCGCTGGAGCGGGGCGACGCCGCCGTGATCGGCGACCGCGACGAAATCATCCAGGTGGCGCAGAACCTGATCCACAACGCCATCAAGTTCACCCCCGCCGGCGGCGAGGTGGTGATCGAGGCCCGGTCGGGCCTGACCCTGGCGGAGGCCTGCGCCTCGGCCTGGCCGCAGGCTTCGCGCATGCCGCTGCTGACTCCCGATCCGGACGAGCGGGTCCGCTATGTGCGCCTGACCGTGCGCGACCACGGGCCGGGGATCGCGCGCGAGAACCTGCCGCGCCTGACCGAGCGCTTCTATCGGGTGGAGGGGGCCAAGCCCGGCAAGGCGGCCGATCCGGGCGGCCGGGCGGGATCGGGCCTCGGCCTGGCCATCGTCAAGCACATCGTCAACCGTCATCGCGGCGGCCTGGCGGTGGAGAGCGTGCCGGGCCAGGGCGCCGTCTTCGCCGTCTATTATCCCCAAGCCACCTCAGCCTGAACGGCCCAGGCCGTGGGTTGAAATAAAACTGTCACCGTATCTTCGTAATCCCCCCATCGTCCGTAGGCAGGGTCCGCCCGCCTGCGAGCGCCCTTCGGCGTGTCGTTTCCGCTTCCCGTTGCGCCGAGTGTTCCCCGCCCCATGATCCTGTCCCTGGGCCTGCTGCTTATACTGGCGCTCGCGGCCGCGGGGTTCGTGCTGGGCCGCGCCCGCCTGGCGCGCGTGATCGGCGGCGGCGGCCCGCGCCCTGTTTCGCGGCCCATTCATCACGGCCTGCGCGTGGCGCTGTGGAGCGCGGTCCCGGCCGCGGCCGTGGCCCTCGCCGCCGCCCTGGTTTCAGGCCCCGTGCAGGTTCAGGCGGCGCGCGCCTCCTTGCCCGCCGAGATCGCCGCCCAGGCGCCGCTGGAGCAGTCCGTCTACGTCAGCGACGTGATCGCCCAGGCCCATGGCGGCTTCGCCTCGGCGCGCATCCGCACCCCCGCTGAACAGTCGGCCATGACCGAGGCCGCCCAGACGGTGCGCCGGATCGACCAGGGCTTCCGCTGGGGCGGACTGGCCCTTGCCCTCATCGCCGGCTTCCTGGCGGGCTGGCGGGCCATCGTCTCGATCCGGCCCGAACTGAAGGCGCGCCAGCATGTGGAGGCCTGGATCTGGCTGGCCCTTGCGCTGTGCTCGACGGTGGCGGTTCTGACCACCGTGGGGATCATCGGCTCGCTACTCTATGAGAGCCTGCGCTTCTTCCGCAGCGTTTCGCCGGTGGAGTTCCTGACGGGCCTGCAGTGGAGCCCGCAGATCGCCATTCGCGCTGACCAGGCGGGCCAGTCCGGCGCCTTCGGGGCGGTGCCCCTGTTCGCCGGCACGCTGCTGATCACGGTCATCGCCATGGTCGTGGCCGCGCCCATCGGGCTTTACGCCGCCATCTATCTGGCGGAGTACGCCAGCCGCCTTCAGCGCGCCTGGATCAAGCCCATGCTGGAGATCCTGGCCGGGGTGCCGACCGTGGTCTACGGCTTCTTCGCGGCTCTGACGGTGGGGCCGGCGTTGCGCGGCTTCTTCAACGGCATCGGCGCCATGCTGGCGGGCGGGCCGCTCGACGCCCTGGGCCAGCACCTGATGCAAGTTCAGAACCAGATGGCGCTGGTGGCCGGCGCCGTCATGGGCATCATGCTGATCCCTTTCGTCTCGTCCCTGTCGGACGACATTCTGAACGCCACGCCCCAGTCGCTGCGCGACGGCTCCCTGGCCCTTGGCGCCACGCGGTCCGAGACCGTGCGCAAGGTGCTGCTGCCCGCCGCCCTGCCCGGCATCGCCGCGGCCCTGCTGCTGGCCGTGTCGCGCGCCATCGGCGAGACCATGATCGTGACCATGGCGGCGGGGCTGCAGGCCAACCTGACCGCGAACCCGCTGGACACGGTCACCACCGTCACCGTGCAGATCGTCACCCTGCTCACCGGGGACCAGGAGTTCAACAGCCCCAAGACCCTGGCCGCCTTCGGTCTGGGCCTGACTCTCTTCGCCGTGACCCTGGCCCTGAACCTGATCGCCCAGCGCATCGTCAAAGCCTATCGTGAACAGTATGACTGACGCTCGCCAGGCCCCCTCGTCGCGCGCCCTCATTGAGCGCAGCCTCAAGCGGCGCAACGCCGCCGAGCGCCGTTTCCGCCTGTACGGCGTGCTGGCCATCTGCGTGGCGCTGGGCTTCCTGGCGCTGCTGCTGGGACGCATCATTCAGCAGGGCCACAGCGCCTTCGTCGCCCACGAGATGAGCGTCTCGGTGCCGCTGGATCCCAGCCGCATCGACCGCAGCTATCCGGCCGGCGCCAACTACGACCTGATGGCCGCCGAACAGGTGGGCGCCCTGCTGGGAATCAGCCCCACGGACGAGGCGGCGCTGACCGAGGTGCGCGAGATCCTGTCGCCGGACGTGGGTCTGCAACTGGGCGAACAGGTGCGCGACGATCCCGCCCTGATCGGGCAGACCATCACCATCCACGCCCCGCTGGGCGACGACGCCGACCAGTATCTGAAGGGCGAGATCAATCGCGAGACGCTGGAGGCGCAGCGCGTGCTGACCGACCGCCAGCTGGACTGGATCGACCGGCTGGAGGCGCGCGGCGTCATCTCTTCGGCCTTGAATACGGGACTGTTCACGCGGGGCGACTCCACCCAGGCCGAGCTGGCGGGCCTCTTGGGCGCCATCGTCGGTTCGGCCCTGATGCTGCTGGTGACGGCGGCGGTGGCCCTGCCGATCGGTCTGCTCGCGGCGGTGTGGCTGGAGGAGTTCGCGCCCAAGGGCCGCCTGACCGACTTCATCGAGGTCAACATCAACAACCTGGCCGCCGTGCCGTCCATCGTCTACGGCCTGCTGGGCCTGGCGGTGTTCATCAACACGCTGGGCCTGCCGCGCGCCTCGCCCCTGGTGGGCGGACTGGTGCTGGCCCTGATGGCCCTGCCGACGGTCATCATCGCCACGCGTTCGTCGCTGAGGGCCGTGCCGCCCTCGATCCGCGAGGCGGCCCTGGCGCTGGGCGCCTCCAAGACCCAGGCCGTCTTCGGCCACGTGGTGCCCCTGGCCATGCCCGGCGTCATGACCGGCGCCATCATCGCCCTGGCCCACGCGCTGGGTGAGACCGCGCCCCTTCTGATGATCGGCATGATCAGCTTCGTGCCGGGCGTGGCGGAGGGCTTCACCTCGGCGGCCTCGACCCTGCCGACCCAGATCTTCATCTGGGAGAACGCCGCCGAGCGCGCCTTCCACGAGCGCACGGCCGCCGCCATCATCGTCCTTCTGGCCTTCATGATCCTGATGAACGCCGCCGCCATCTTCCTGCGCCGCCGCTTCGAGCGGCGGTGGTGAGCCCCATGACCGACAACCTCTCACACGCCCCCGCGCCCGCCGTCACCGCCGCCTCGAGCGGCCGCGCCCAGAACGTGAAGATCCGCGCCCGCGGCGTGAACGTCTTCTACGGCGCCAAGCAGGCCCTGTTCGACGTGGACATGGACATTCCCGACCGCACGGTGACGGCGTTCATCGGCCCCTCCGGCTGCGGCAAGTCCACCTTCCTGCGCTGCATGAACCGAATGAACGACACCATCGTCGGCGCGCGGGTCGAAGGCGCCATCACGATGGACGGCGAGGACCTCTACGCCAAGGGTCTGGACCCGGTGCTGCTGCGCGCCCGCGTGGGCATGGTCTTCCAGAAGCCGAACCCCTTCCCCAAATCCATCTACGAGAACGTCGCCTACGGCCCACGCATCCACGGCCTGGCGCGCACCAAGGCCGAGATGGACCACGTGGTCGAGACGGCGCTGAAGAAGGCGGGCCTGTGGGATGAGGTAGCCGACCGGCTGTCGCATCCGGGCACCGGCCTGTCGGGCGGCCAGCAGCAGCGCCTGGTCATCGCCCGCGCCATCGCCGTGCGGCCCGAGGTGATCCTGATGGACGAGCCCTGCTCGGCCCTGGACCCCATCGCCACCGCCCGCATCGAAGAGCTGATCGACGAGCTGCGGCGCGACTACTGCATCGTCATCGTCACCCACTCCATGGCCCAGGCGGCGCGCGTCTCGCAGAAGACCGCCTTCTTCCACATGGGCCGGGTGGTCGAGGTGGGCGACACCGAGACCATCTTCACCAATCCGCGCGATACGCGCACCAGCGACTACATCACCGGCCGCTTCGGCTGAGGACCCCCCGATGAACTCTCATATCGTCAAGGCCTACGACGAGGAACTGAACCATCTGACGGCCGAGGTGGCGCGGATGGGCGGCCTGGCCGAGGCCCAGGTGTCGGAGGCCATCGCCTCCATGGCCCGGCGCGACGCGACCCTGGCCCAGCAGGTGATCGACCGCGACCTGAAGATCGACGCCCTGCACCTGGACATCGAGCACAAGGCCATCCGCCTAATCGCCCTGCGTCAGCCCATGGCCGACGACCTGCGCCGCACGGTGGCCGCCATCAAGATCGCACAGGATCTGGAGCGGGTCGGCGACCTGGCCCGCAGCGTGGCCAAGCGGGGCCTGGGCCTGATCGACGGCGAGCCGCTGACGCCGCTGACCCGGTCAATCGAACGCATGGGCAAGCTGGTGGCCGACCGGCTGAAGGACGTGCTGGACGCCTACAGCGCCGGCCACGCCGAACGCGCCCTCCAGGTGTGGCGCTCGGACGAGGAGATCGACGAGCACTACAACGCCCTGTTCCGCGAGCTGCTGACCTACATGATGGAGGACCCGCGCACGATCGCGGCCTGCACCCATCTGCTGTTCATGGCCAAGAACCTCGAGCGCATCGGCGACCACGCCACCAACATCGCCGAGCAGGTTCACTACGAGGTGACGGGCCGTGAGCCCGAGGGCGCCCGGCCGCGCACGCCGGCCCCCGCCGCCCCCATCGATGAGCCCGGGAGGGACTGATGCAGCCCAAGATTCTGGTGGTCGAGGACGAGGAGGCCCTGGCCACCCTGCTCCAGTACAATCTGGAAAAGGCCGGCTACACGGTCGACCTGGCCCGGGACGGCGAGGAGGCCCTGACCCAGGTTTCCGAACAGAAGCCTGACCTGGTGGTGCTGGACTGGATGCTGCCGGCGGTGTCGGGCGTCGAGGTGTGCCGCCGCCTGCGCGGCCAGGCCGACACCCGCAACCTGCCCATCGTCATGCTGACGGCCCGGGGCGAGGAGAGCGACCGCATCCGGGGCCTGGACACCGGCGCCGACGACTATCTGACCAAGCCCTTCTCCATGGCCGAGTTGATCGCGCGCATCCGGGCGGTGCTGCGCCGCATCCGACCCGGCCTGGTGGACGACCGCCTGACCCATGGGGACATCGTGGTGGACCGCGTCTCGCATCGCGTGCGCCGCAACGGCCGCGAGGTGAAGCTGGGCCCGACCGAGTTCCGCCTGCTGGATCACCTGATGCAGCACCCGCGACGGGTGTTCAGCCGCGAACAGCTGCTGGACGCCGTCTGGGGCTCGGACGTCTATGTGGAGGCGCGCACGGTCGACGTGCATGTGGGCCGCCTGCGCAAGGCGCTGACCCTGCCCGGAGAGGTGGACCCGATCCGCACCGTGCGTTCGGCCGGCTACTCACTCGACCTCGAGGACTGAACCGCGTCCGGCGCGATGCGGTAGTCGCGCGAGCAGTATTCGCAGCGCACCTCGACCATGCCGTCGTCGCGGCGCATGGCCTCGACCTCGTCCTGGGGGAAGGATTTCAGCATGCCCATGACGCGCTCGTGTGAGCAGCGGCAGCGGGCGCGGATCACCGTGGGCGTGTTCATGCGCACGCCGTCCTCGTGGAACAGCCGGTAGAGCAGCCGGTCGGCGGGCACGGTCGGATCGACCAGCTCGTCCACCCCCAGGGTGTTGAACAGCGCCTCGCCGTGTTCGAAGGCGTGGGCCGTCTCGCCGCGCGCCGCATCGCCCGCCAGGGTCTGCAGGGACAGGCCGCCCGCACGCCAGCGCTCGCCCTGGCCGTCGAAGACGCGGCCCACCCCCAGGCGCACCCGCGTCGGAATCTGCTCGGACTGGGCGAAGTAGCGCTCGGCCGCGTCCGACAGGCTCTCGCCCTCCAGGCTGACCACGCCCTGCTGGCGTTCGAAGTCGGCACCCTGGTCCAGCGTCAGGATCAGCACGCCGCCGCCCAGCAGCTGGTCGGCGTTCGGGCGAGGCGTCTCGGCTTCCAGGGCCTGGACGGCCTCCTGGTCGAAACCCGCATAGCCCCGCAGGTCCCCTGAGGCGTCATAGTCGGCGGTGACGAACCGCACAGGTCCGCCCTGGCCTTGCGCCTGCACGATCAGGCGCCCCTGGAACTTCAGGCTCGAGCCCACCAGCGACGCCAGCACGCAGATCTCGCCCAGCAGGCCGGCCACGGCCTCGGGATAGTCGTGCCGGGTCAGCACCTCGTCGATGGCCGGACCCAGGCGCACGATGCGCCCGATCAGAGGCTGGTCCTGAAGCTGGTAGCCGGCGGCCAGGTCGTCGATCAGTCCGGATTGGGTCAGGGAATCGTTCAAGGCTCTCGTCTCATCTTTGCTCGCGTCCGCAGATAGCGTCGGCAGGCGTCTGTGGTAAGGGTCGGAACCGCAGCCGGAGCCGTTGGTTTCGGCCCGGAGGGAGGATTGCATGGCGGGACGACCGCGCCTGAAACCGCTGCACAAGCAGACCATGGTCATCACCGGAGCGACCTCCGGCATCGGCCTGGCCACGGCCCGGGCCGCCGCCCGGCGCGGCGCGCGGGTGTTCCTGATCGCGCGCGGCGGCGATGATCTGCGCGCCCTCAGCGAAGAGATTCAGGCCGCCGGCGGCCGCGCCGCCTATGCGGTGTGTGATGTGGCCGATGAGGCGGCGCTGAACGAGGCCGCCGACCGCTGCCGCCGCCTGTTCGGCGGCATCGACACCTGGGTCAACAACGCGGGCGCCTCCATCTACGGCCCCATCCGAGAGACCACGCTCGAGGATCACAAGCGCCTCTTCGACACCAACTACTGGGGCGTGGTGAACGGCTCGCTCGTGGCGGTCGAGCAGCTGCGCGCCCAGGGCGGCGGCGCGCTGATCAATGTGGGCTCGGTCCTGTCGGACGCGCCCATCCCGGTGCAGGGGCTGTACTCGGCCTCGAAGCACGCGGTGAAGGGCTTCACCAACGCCCTGCGCATGGAGCTGATGCGCGAGAAGGCGGGGATCTCGGTCACCCTGGTCAAGCCCTCGGCCATCGACACGCCCTACAATGAACACGCGCGCAACCTGACGGGCGAGCCCTTCCGCAACCCCCCGCCCGTCTATGCCGCCAGCGTGGTGGCAGACGTCATCGTGCACTGCGCCGAGAACCCCATCCGCGAGATCACGGTCGGCGGCGGCGGGCGGGTCATCGCCGGCTTCCACCACCTGATCCCGGGGCTGGCCGAGCCCCTGTTCGCCAGGTTCGGCCCGGCCATGATGCGCAACCCCCGGGGCGAGATGCCCGAGCACGACGGTTTGTGGGACCCGACCGAAGACGGCCTTTACGAGGAGGTCGACGACTATCCCCACGTGCGCACCTACAGCCTGTTGGCCCAGGCGCGCATGCACCCGCGCCTTGTGATCGGCGCGGTCGGGCTGGGCGTGGCGGCCGCGGTTCTGCTGGTGCTGCTGAACCGGCCCCGGCGCTCGCGCGCCGACCGCATGACCGAGGTCAGCCGCCGCCAGGCCCAGGCTCTGGGCGAGCTTCTGGCGGGCGCGGGACGAAAGGGCCGCCGCGTGCTGCGCGAGGTGCGCGACGAGGGCCGCGAGACCGCCGCCGGCTGGGCCGCCGGCCTGACGGCCCTGATCGCGGCCATGGCCGGGGCCATCGACCGCCGCAACCGGCGCGGCTAGGCGCCAGCCCTCCCCGGTTCAGTCGGTCGGACGCGCCTCAGCGAGCGCGGCCAGAACATCCCTGACGTCGGTGATCTCAGGCATCCGGCCAAGGCGGGTACGCAGCCAATTGATCCACGCCGGGTGATCCATGTCCGTGGTCAGCACCAGCACCACGTCCCACTCCGGGATCAGCATGATGTACTGAAGATGGTTGCCGCGCGCGGAGTAGAAACGCTGGGTCATGCCCAGCCGCTCGATGCCCTCCTGGCTGCGCCACAGATAGCCGTAATCGTCGGCCTCTTCCCGCTGCGTGTGTGGATAGAGGGTGTCGGCGACCCACTGGGCCGGCACGACCTGATGGGCGTTCCAGCACCCGTTGCGGAGGTAGAGATAGCCGAACCGGGCCCGGTCCCGGGTCGACATCCAGGTGCGGTAGCTGGGATGGACCGACACCTCTTCCAGATCTTCGCGCACGTCCGAGGCGGTGAAGTCCTGCATCTGCAGGGCGCGGCTGAACCCCGCCTCCATCTGCCGGCCCAGGGACGCCCCGCCCGTATTGCGGACGATGGTTCCCAGCGCGTTGAAGTCCCAGTTGTTGTACCAGTAGTGCGTGCCCGGCGCGTGGCTGCCCTTGGCGGGCATGCCCTCCCGATCGCCGGGCGACATGAAGGCGGCCTCGCGGTAGATCCCCGAGCGCGAGCGCAGCAGATCATGAACCGTGGCGGTGCGTTCGGTCGCCGTCAGGGGATCATGCTCGTCGATGCCCAGCTCGGCCATGGTGGCGTCCAGGCGCAGGCGCCCATCGGCGATGTGCTGGCCGATGACCGCGCCCAGAAGGCTCTTGCGGATCGAGCGCGTGTCATAGGCGCGGTCCAGGTCGCCGAAGCTGGACACGACCCGGCCCCGATGCACGACCATGCCGGCGACCCAGTGACCTCGGCGCGCCGCGGCCTCGAAGGCGGCCAGACCCTCGGCCGACCAGCCCGAGCGCGCGGGCGTCAGCGTCTCCCACGCGGCGCCGGGATAGGCGGCCCCCGCATCCTCAGGGGAGCAGGCGCCGTAGCGCCCCTGGGCCGGCGGACCGGACGGCGCCGTGGAGGCCCGCACCGTCCGCACGCGCGTCGGGGCGTGAGCCGAAGGGCTGGGGCTGGGCGACGCGCTGCCAGATCCCGAACCACTCGGCGAGGGACTGGGTGAAGGGCTGCCCGATCCGGACCCACTGCCGCTCGGCGACGGACTGGGGGATGGCGACGGCGAGGGAGACGGGCTGGCCTCGGCGCAGCCGGTCGAGAGGATCAGGGCGGCTGTGAAGGCCGCGATGGGACGACGCATGTTGCGGCTCCAGGTTCGAAACTGAAGCCTGGCTATTCCGCGCGCCGATCCTCTGCACGCGCATCCGTGTCCGCGCCGGTCGGCCCGGACACGATAGTTCGCCGCCGGTACTCAGCCGGGGTCAGGCCGGTAGCCTCCGTGAAGGCGGCATAGAAGGTCGAGCGCGACCGGAAGCCCGCCTCCATGCCCAGCGGCTCCACCGCCACCCTGGCGTTCGCTGGATCTGTCAGGCGGCGCCTGGCGTCCTCGACCCGGCGCGCGGTCACCTCGATGGCGAAGCTGGAGTCCGCCGCCGATAGCGCCTGGGAGACGTGGTGCGGCGGCACGCCTGTTCGACGGGCAAGCTCCTCCAGGCTGAAGTCGGGCCGCCGCCAGGGGGCGTCCTCCGCGTCGAGTACGGCGCGCACCCTGTCCCGCAGGGCCATAAGCGCCTCCCCCTGCAGGCCGGAGCGGGCGTAGCGCCCCTGGGTCACCCGCGTGTGCGCCGTGGCGGCGACAAGGGCCAGGGCGAACAGGGCGAGCCCGCCCAGGCTTCCGGCCACGGCCACGGCGTCCTGATGGGCGGGCGTGAGAAAGCGCACCGCCTGGCCGATGTGGATCGCTCCCATCGTGGACAGGACCGCCAGGGGCCGCCAGAAGCCTGGCACGTCCGATCGCAGCCACGGCGCCGCCCTGACGAAAACCGCCGCGGAGATCAGCGAAAAGGCCGCGATCACGGCCACCTGCAGATGGGCGGGGAGGGCCGGCCATCGGCCGGTCGCCGTGGGAACGAAGCAGATCAGCCCCAGCGCCAGGAGCGGGCCTGCGATCCAGAGGCTCGCGCGCCGGGAAAGGGGCCGGCCCACGGCAAGGGCGACATAGGCGAGGAGCATGGGCCCCGCGACAAGGGTTCCTATCTGCTCGACAGCGACCGCCAGGCTCTCGACCGCGCCGTCGTAGCGGTGGGTGATCAGAATGCAGGTGATCACGACGGCCAGGACCACGAGCAGGCCGGCGAAGGCCGTGTCGCGCGGCTCGCGACGCCGGGCCGCCAGGATCAACAGCGCCAGCAGGGCTGCATCGAGCGCTCCGGCCAGGACGATGGCTGCGGTCAGGTCCATGACCACAGCCTAGCTGTATTGCCCGAGGTCTGCGAAGCGCCTCCATCAGGATCACATTTCGTTGCAGCCGCGCCGTCGTCGGCCGGGCCCCGGATCGCTCGTCGCCTGCTCCAGGCGGACGGCGGATTCACGGGCTTGTGATGGCGCGGCCGCAACCCTTGCCACACCGCCGTCGCGTAGGGTTTTCCCCCGCTCGCCCCCAGGCCCGACTCTCGAATCACCTGAAAGGCGAGGTCAAGCCGTTGACGCCTCGTTAGGGTTATGACCCCCTAGATGTGGTTCTCTGGGGTGAACGAACCACTAGATGCGGCGTGTCAGTCGCGTGGATTGGCTTTAGTCAGATTGGGGCGAAACGGGCATGGGCGGCCAGGAAGCGTTGAAGATCGAAGGTCTTGCGGGGCTGGAGCAGGCCGAGGCCAGGGCGCCGGAGCGGCCGTCCCTGCGCCTGGTGCGCAAGGTGGTCACCGACCCCTCGCGCGACGCTCTTCTGACCGACTTCGGCAAGACGACGCTGGAGGACCGCTACCTGCTGGCCGGCGAGTCCTATCAGGACATGTTCGCCCGCGTGTCCGAGGCCTATGCCGACGACGTCGACCACGCCCAGCGCATCTATGACTATATGAGCCGGCTGTGGTTCATGCCCGCCACGCCCGTGCTGTCGAATGGCGGCGCCAATCGCGGCCTGCCGATCAGCTGCTTCCTCAACGCCGTCTCCGACAGCCTGGAAGGCATTCAAGCGGTGTGGAACGAGAACGTGGCCCTGGCCTCCAACGGCGGCGGCATCGGCACCTACTGGGGCAAGGTCCGCTCCATCGGCGAGAAGGTGAAGGGCGCCGGCCAGACCAGCGGCATCATCCCCTTCATCCGCGTCATGGACAGCCTGACCCTAGCCATTTCGCAGGGCTCCCTGCGCCGCGGCTCGGCGGCGGTTTATCTCGACATTCACCACCCGGAGATCGAGGAGTTCCTCGAAATCCGGAAGCCCTCGGGCGACTTCAACCGCAAGTCCCTGAACCTGCACCACGGCATCAACATCACCGACGCCTTCATGGAGGCGGTGCGCGACGGCCGGTCCTTCGACCTGCTCTCGCCCAAGGACCAGTCGGTGGTGAAGAGCGTCGACGCCCGCGCCCTGTGGCAGAAGATTCTCGAGACCCGCCTGGCCACGGGCGAGCCCTATCTGATCTTCTCGGATCACGTGAACGCCCAGATGCCCCGCCACCAGAAGGAGCTGGGCCTGTCGGTGCGCCAGTCGAACCTGTGCAGCGAGATCATGCTGCACACCGGCCCCGATCACCTGGGCGTCGACCGCACGGCGGTCTGCTGCCTGTCCAGCGTCAATGCCGAGACCTTCATGGAGTGGCGCGACGAGCCCCGCTTCATCGAGGACGTCATGCGCTTCCTCGACAACGTGCTGGAGGACTTCATCACCCGCGCCCCGCCCGAGATGAAGGCGGCCATCTATTCGGCCAAGCGCGAGCGCTCGGTGGGCCTCGGCCTGATGGGCTTCCACTCCTTCCTGCAGAAGCAGGGCGTGGCCTTTGAAAGCGCCATGGCCAAGTCGTGGAACATGCGCATCTTCAAGCACCTGCGCCGCGAGGCCGACAAGGCCAGCCGCCTGCTGGCCGAGGAAAAGGGCGCCTGCCCCGACGCGGCCGAGCGCGGCGTCATGGAGCGCTTCTCGCACAAGCTGGCCATCGCCCCGACCGCGTCGATCTCGATCATCTGCGGCGGCACCAGCGCCGGCATCGAGCCGATCCCCGCCAACGTCTATACGCACAAGACCCTGTCCGGCTCGTTCGCGGTGAAGAACCCCTATCTGGAGGGGCTGCTTGAGGCGCGGGGCCAGAACACCGAGGAGACCTGGGCCTCGATCCTGGAGCACGAGGGTTCGGTCCAGCACCTCGACTGCCTGACCGACGACGAAAAGGCCGTCTACAAGACCGCCTTCGAGATCGACCAGCGCTGGGTCATCGAGCTGGCCGCGGACCGCACGCCGGAAATCTGCCAGTCCCAGTCGGTCAACGTCTTCCTGCCCGGCGACGTGGATAAGTGGGACCTGCACATGCTGCACTGGCAGGCGTGGGAGCGGGGCATGAAGTCCCTCTACTACCTGCGCTCCAAGTCGGTGCAGCGCGCCGCCTTCGCCGGTTCCGAGGCGCGCGAGGCCGTCGACATGAGCGGCGCGGCCAAGACCGATTACGAGGAATGTCTCGCCTGTCAGTAGGCTTTGCCCGTGCCGCGCAGGAGACCGCTTTGGGAACCGGCGCGGCGGCAGGCACGTTGGCTGTCACGAGTTCGCGGTTGCTTTCCGGCCCATAGCGGGCATCCTCAAGGCGACCACGACGGAGGGTGAGGCCGTATGCTGGGCGATGTAGGGCGATATGCGAAGACGGCGGGCGCGTTCAGCGCCCTCGCTGTCCTGTCCGCCCCGCTGTGCGCCCTGGCCGCCCAGCCCGCCGGCTATGTCCCCGGCCACCCGTTCACTGAAGACGACGGTGCACCCATGCACACTGGGCCCGTGGTCGACCGCCTGCGCGACATTCCCACGCCCGCCCCGGTCAACGGGAGCCAAGGCTCCCTCACCTCAAGCATCGGGTTTGACGGCGACGGCCTGACCGGCATGCGCACCCGCGAGGTCTGGCGCGAGGACGAGGGCCGCATCGACCGGCTGCGCGTCACCGTGGCCGGCCCTCTGCGCGGGCAGGGCGGCGCCCCCTGGGTCGTCGGCGATCCCAACCAGGCGGAACTGGACGCCCAGGCCTACGACATCAGCTACACGCGCGGCTGGCCGGTCCGCTATCAGGGCGAGACCATGGACGTGGAGCTCATTCCCCACGCCGGAGTCGGCGCCACCAGCGACGGCGGCTCGGTGGAGGCCGGGGCCACCATCCGCATCGGCGAAACTCAGGTGGTGGACGGACGCCGCTACGGCGATGAGGGCCGCTGGTATCTGTTCGCCGCCGGCTCGGGCCGGGCGGTGGGCATGAACTGGCGCCGTAACCTGAACGGCGGCTGGTCCCGCGACGGCATGAGCCACGACGCGGGAGCCTATATCGGCGACGCCCAGGTGGGCGTGGCCTGGCGGCGCGGCGACGTACAGGCCTCCTTCGGCTACGTGCACCGCGAGATCGAAGCCGAGGGTCTGGCCGGAGAGGGCTTTGACCGCGACCGGACGGAGGGCCTGCTGGCCTTCCAGATCTCGATCAAGCCCCAGTAATCCCTACAGATTCAGCAGGGCCGGGTCGCCCCCCTGGGCGGCGATGTTGACGCTGACGGCGCGCTCGGAAGCATAGCGCAGGAGCGCGTGCGGCCCGCCCGCCTTGGGCCCGGTGCCCGACAGGCCCTCGCCGCCGAAGGGCTGGACGCCCACCACCGCGCCGATGATCGAGCGGTTCACATAGACGTTGCCGGCCGGCACCAGCTCCATCACTTCGCGGGCGAAGGCGTCGATGCGACTGTGCACGCCCAGCGTCAGGCCATAGCCGCGCGCGGCCAGCTTCTTCGCCACAGCCTCCAGATCGGCCGGGTCATAGCGATAGACGTGCAGGATGGGCCCGAAGGTCTCGCGCTCCAGATAGTCCGGGCTCGGCACCTCGGCGATGGTGGGGGCGAAGAAGTCGCCGCGTCCGGCCAGATCGCCCAGCGGCTTGCGGTAGATGATCCGGGCGTCGCCCTCCAGGCGCGTGACGTGCGCCTCCAGCGCCTCGCGCGCCTCGGCGTCGATGACCGGGCCGATGTCGGTGGAGGGATCAGCCGGATCGCCGATGACCATGGCCTCCAGCGCGCCCTTCAGGCCCTCGATCAGCATGTCGGCCGAATCCTTGGGGGCGTAGAGCACCCGCAGGGCCGAGCAGCGCTGCCCTGCCGAGCCGACCGCGGACAACAGCACGTCGTCGATGACCTGTTCGCGCAGGGCCGTGGTGTCCACGAACATGCCGTTCAGCCCGCCCGTCTCGGCGATGAAGGGCACGATCGGCCCCGGCTTGGCGGCCAGGGCCCGGTTGATGCGCCAGGCCGTCTCGGTGCCGCCCGTGAAGGCCACACCGTCGATGCCGGGGTGCTCGGTCAGGGCCGCGCCGACGGTCTCGCCGCGTCCGGGCAGCAGGGCCAGGAGGCGTGGGTCCAGGCCGGCCGAATGAAACAGGCGCACGGCCTCGGCGGCCACCAGAGGGGTCTGCTCGGCCGGCTTGGCCAGGACCGCATTGCCCGCCGCCAGGGCCGCGGCGATCTGGCCGGTGAAGATGGCCAGGGGGAAGTTCCAGGGGCTGATGCAGACGAAGACGCCTCGCCCGCGCAGCTCCAGCTGGTTGGTTTCCCCGACCGGGCCCTTCAGGGTGATCGGCCCCGCGAACTGCTGCTCGGCCAGCAGGGCGTAGTAGCGCAGGAAGTCGCAGGCCTCACGCACCTCGGCCACGCCGTCGTTCAACGTCTTGCCGGCTTCGCGCGACAGCAGCGCCACGAAGCGGTCCAGCTGGGCCTCCAGCGCATCGGCCAGACGGCGCAGCACCGCCGCACGCATGGGGCCGCCCAGCCGATCCCACTCGCCTTGCGCCTCGTGACCCAGCGCCACGGCGCGGTCGATGTCGGCCTTGGACGCCTCGGACACCTGGCCCAGCACCCGGCTGCGGTCGGATGGACTGGTCGCCTCATAGGGTTCGACGCCCGCGCCGAGCGCCCCGCCCACGATGGGGCCGGCTACGAGGCGTTCGACATCCACGGCCTCCAGCGCGCGCTGGTGGGCTTCGCGGTCGGCGGCCTGCGTATAGTCGCGGCCAAGGGAGTTCAGGCGGTCGCCGTACATGTCCTGGGGTCTCGGGATCTTGGGATGGGGGCCGGGCTGGTGTTGCACGGCGGTGATGGGGTCGGACGCCACCAGGGCGGCCGGGACGCGCTCGTCCAGCAGGGCGTGCACGAATGACGAGTTGGCGCCGTTCTCAAGCAGGCGGCGCACCAGATAGGGCAACAGGTCCTCGTGCCCGCCCACGGGGGCGTAGGCGCGCACATTGATGCCGTTCCAGTCGCGCGCGGCGGCGTCGTAGAGGGCCTCGCCCATGCCGTGCAGGCGCTGGAACTCGACCTTCACGCCCGCCTTGTCCGCCAGGCGCCGGACCGACGCCAGCGAGTGGGCGTTGTGCGTGGCGAACTGGCCATAGATGTGCGGCGCCGCCTCGATCATAAGCCGCGCGCAGTGGAGGTAATTCAGGTCCGTGGCCGGCTTGGTGGTGAAGACCGGATAGTCGGGGCGTCCGGCGATCTGTGCGCGCTTGATCTCGGTGTCCCAGTAGGCGCCCTTGACCAGCCGGACCATCAGGCGCCGTCCGCTCTCGCGCGCGATGTCGGCGACCGCGGCGATCACATCGGGACAGCGCTTCTGGTAGGCCTGCACCGCAAGGCCAAGGCCGGTCCAGTCGCCCAGCGACGGTTCGCGCGCCAGCCGGTCGAGGATCTTGATCGAAATGGCCAGCCGGTCCGCCTCTTCGGCGTCCAGCGTGTAGTTCAAACCGCAGGGCGCGGCCAGCTCGGCCAGACGCAGCACGCGGGGATAGAGCTCGTCCCAGACGCGGCTTTCCTGGGTGGCTTCGTAGCGGGGCGACAGGGCCGACAGCTTGATGGAGACGCCGTGCCCCTCCTCCGGGCCCTGCCTTGCTCCACTCCGCGCGCGCCAGGCGCCCACCGCCGAGATGGCCTGGGCGTACAGCCGCTCGTAGCGCTCGGCGTCGGCGACGGTGCGGGCCCCCTCGCCCAGCATGTCGAACGAGCACAGATAGCCCTCGCGCTCGGCCCGGCGCAGGGCCGCATCGATGTCACGGCCCAGGACGAACTGCTCGCCCATGATGCGCACCGCCTGGCCCACCGCCTGGCGGATGACCGGCTCGCCGATGCGGCCCGCGACGCGCTTGAGGAAGCCGGGCAGGTCGGTGCGCGCCTGATCGTCCACGTCGACCAGCTTGCCGGTCAGCATCAGGCCCCAGGTGGAGGCGTTGACGAACAGGTTGTCGGACTTGCCCAGGTGGCTGGCCCAGTCGGCCGAGCCGATCTTCTCAGCGATCAGCCGGTCGCGCGTGTCGTCGTCGGGCGTGCGCAGCAGGGCCTCGGCCAGGCACATCAGGGCCAGCCCCTCGCGGGTGCCCAGGGAAAACTCCTGCAGGAAGCCCTCGACCACGCCCTGGCGCCTGGCATGGGCGCGCGCGCCTTCCACAAGCTGCTCGGCGGCCTTGCCCACCTGCATGCGCTCGGCGGGGTCAAGCGGCAGGTCGGCCAGCAGCTGCTCAATGACGGCGCGCTCGTCGGCGAACTTGCGCGCGTCGAGCGCGTCCCAGCGGCCGGGGTTCAGGTCGCCGGTGTAGGAAGAAGGGGGCGGGAGCGTCATGGCGGCCTCTTACTCCGTTCCGCGCGCGGACGGGAGGGGGCGATGAGCGCCCGTCGCTTGCCCTCGCCATCGCCGCCGATATTGGCTAGAGCAGGCGCCGGTGAAGACGGCGGAGCCTTATCGGCGAATGCGCATCCTTCTGGCGACCGACGCCTGGGAGCCCCAGGTCAACGGCGTGGTCCGCACCCTGACCCGCACCGTGGCCGAGTGCCGCGCCATGGGTCACGAGGTGGAGACGGTCACGCCTGATCAGTTCAGGACCGTCCCCTGCCCCACCTATCCTGAAATCCGTCTGGCGCTGGGCGCCGACGAGGAGATCCGCGAACGCTTCCGCGCCTTCGAGCCCGAGGCGGTGCACATCGCCACCGAAGGCCCCATCGGCCTGGCGGCCCGGCGCATCTGCCTGGAATGGAAGCTGCCCTTCACGACCAGCTACCACACCAAGTTCCCTGAATACGTCTCGGCGCGGTTCCCCGTGCCGGTCCAGGTGGGCTACGCCTACATGCGCTGGTTCCACAAGCCGTCGGGCCGGCTGATGGTGGCCACGCCCACGCTGCGCGACGAGCTGGTCAAGCACGGCTTCCGCAACGTTTCGCCCTGGACGCGCGGCGTGGACACCGAGCTGTTCCGGCCGGACCGCGAACCCATCTATCCGGCCGACTGGCCGCGTCCCATCTGGCTGAACGTGGGCCGGGTGGCGGTCGAGAAGAACATCGAGGCCTTCGTCGAGTTGGACCTGCCCGGCACCCAGGTGGTGGTGGGCGACGGCCCCGCCCGCGCCGAGCTCGAGGCCAAGTACCCTCACGTGAAGTTCCTGGGCGCCAGGTTCGGCGAGGAGCTGGCCCAGTGCTTCGCCGACGCCGACGTGTTCGTCTTCCCCTCATGGACGGACACCTTCGGTCTGGTGATCCTGGAGTCCATGGCGGCGGGCACGCCGGTGGCCGCCTATCCGGCCCACGGCCCCATCGACATCATCCCCGGATCGGGCGCGGGCGCCATCGACGACGACCTGAAGACCGCCTGCCTTGAGTGCCTCAAGCTGGACCGCAAGCAGGTGCGCGCCTACGCCGAGAAGTTCTCCTGGCGCTCGTCGGCCGAGGAGTTCGTCAGGAACCTGCAGCCCCACCCGGAGCCGGAAAAGACCCGCTTCTGGCGCCGCCTGCGCCGCCTGGCCCGCATTCGCCGGGGCGTCGCGGCCTGAGGCTGGACCTGGGCCGGGATTGAAATACGCCTGAAACACACGGCTGTTCGTCTGGGCTTGCTAAAAGCCCAGGAGGAGTCCCGCATGCCTCGCCGTCATTCCGCCTGCGCCGTCGCGTTGGCGCTGGCCTTCGCCTTACCCACCGCGGCCTTGGCGCAGGAGCCGCCAGCCGCACAAGCCAGGCAGGCGGTCGAACTGCCCGTGACCATCACCGGCACGCAGATCCTGATCGACGGCGTGCGCGTGAACGGCCAGGGCCCGTACCGTTTCCTGTTTGATACCGGAGCCCAGGCCGGCGGACGCGCCGACGCCAGCCTGGTCCAGGCCTTATCCTTGCCCCAGGCGGGCGAGGTTCAGGTCGGCGACGGCGGCGGGGGTCCGACGCGAACCCTGCCGCTTTACGGCATCGAAATACTGGACGTGGGTCCGGTCCGGCTGGAAGGGCTCAATTTCATCAGCCGCGATTATAACGAGGGGGGCGCGCTCGCCTTGCGCGGGCATATCGACGGGGTTCTGGGTCCGGACATTTTCGCAGGCTGGCTGATCACCATCGACTACGCCGCCCAAAAGATGCGTCTGGAGCGCGGCGCCCTCCCGGAATCGAACGGCCGCGACGTTCTGGACCTGCACCCCAACCCGGCCGCGCCGACCGTGACCATGCGCGTCGGCGGGATTGAAACTGAAGCCCACATCGATACCGGCTCGATGGGCGATGTCACAATTGGGCAGGCGACAGCTGACCGCCTGACCTTCCAGAGCCCGCCCGTCGTGGCAGGCCAGGCGCGGACCGTCTCGGGCGCCTTTGACGTGCTGGAGGGTCGCATCTCCGGCGCGCTGGAGCTGGGCCCGGTGCGCATCGACAATCCCACCGTTCGCATCGTGCCCCATTTCCGCACAGCGAACCTGGGCGGACAGTTCCTGTCGCGATTTGCGCTAACGCTCGACATGGCTAATCAGCGCGTGCGGTTGACCCCATCCGCTCAGCCCCCGGCGCCGCCGCGCCGCTATGGCTTGATGATGCGGCCGCCGCAGGCCGGCCAAACCGAGATTGAGCTCCTGGGCGCCGCGCCTGGCAGTCCCGCCGAGGCGGCGGGCCTGCGCGCGGGGGATCGCATCACCGCCCTGAACGGGACTCCCCTCAGCGAGGTCGGCGACCGTTTGCCCGCCATGATGAGGACATCGCCTTTGGTGGTCGCCTACGTACGCGACGGCCAAGCTCATGAGGCGCGCCTGACCCTGGACTGAGTTCAGCCGGAACCGACCGTCGCCCGGCCACGTTTCTCCGCCCGATGGAGAGCGAACCATGACCTGCAAGACGGTTCTGACGAGCGTCCTTACGGCGGTGCTGGCCGCCTCGGCGCCCGCCCTGGCCCTGGATCCCGGCGGCAACGGAAACGGAAAGGGACGCGACGGCGATCGCGCGGAGGCGCGCGGCGACCGTGGCGGCGGGCCAGACCGTTCCGACGAGCGCGGCCGCGGCCGTGATCGGGATCGCGACCAGGCGCGCCCGCAGCCGGTGGCCCGGTTCCAGCCGGACGACGACCGGGGTCGGGGCCGCGACGAGGCGCCCGGTCAGGCGCGCCGCAACGACGACCGCCGCGAGGACCGCCCGGTGCGGCCCCAGGCCCGCCCTGATGATCGTCGCGAGGATCGCCGCCTCAGCGAGGCCGCGCGCAGCCCTGAGCGGCTGGTGTTCAGGAGCGCGCCCGGTCTGATCGACGGCTGCCCTCCGGGTCTGGCCAAGCGCGACAACGGCTGCCTGCCGCCCGGTCAGGCGCGCCGCATCGAGGCTGAGCGCCGGATGGAGCGCGAGCGCTGGGAGAATCTCTGGCGCTGGCCCGCCTATGGCGGCGACCGCTACCGGTACCGATACGACGACGGCTACCTCTACAGAATGTCCCAGCAGGGCGGCCTTCTGGGCTATCTGCCGGTGCTGGGCGGCGCCCTGGCGCCCCAGCAGATCTGGCCGGATCGCTACGACTGGGACCCGGCGCCCGCCTATTACAGCCGGTATTACGGACTGCCCGACGACTACGCCTACCGCTACGCCGACGGGGTGCTCTACGGCGTCGATCCCGACACCCAGCGCATCGCCCAGGTGGCGGCGCTTCTGACCGGACAGCCGTGGACGGTCGGCCAGCCGATGCCCGTTGGATACGACGTCTACAACGTGCCCTACGACTACCGGGCGCGCTACGTCGACAGCCCGCAGGCGCTCTACCGCTACAGCGACGGCTACGTCTACCAGGTCGATCCCACGACGCGCCTGGTGCAGGCCGTGATCGAACTCCTCACCTGAGCAGGAAGACGCCGATGAAGACCTCCTTGCGCCCTGCGGCCCTGCCCGCCTTGACCCTGTCTGTCCTGACCCTGGCTCTGTCGGCCTGCGGCGACCGTGACGGCGACGCCGCCGCCGGTCCCGCCACGCCCCCTGAGGCCAGCCGCACCCTGGCCGACGAGCTGGGCGAGGGCCGGGCCACCCTGGGCCGCGTGGTTGAAAGCTCGGGCCTGGCCACGGTGCTGGACGGCGTCGGGCCCTACACGGTGCTGGCGCCCACGGACGCGGCCTTTGGCCAGGGCGGGGCCGACCTGACCGAGGCGGGCATGCGCGCCCAGGCCGCGGCCCTGCTTCGCGCCCACATGTTGCCGGGCGCCGTAACGCGCGAAGACATCCTGGCCGCCATCGACAGCGGCGGCGGCCAGGCCTCCATGCGCAACATGGGCGGCGGAGTCGTCACCTTCACACGCGATGGGGACGCCATCGTCGCCGCCGGGCCGGATGGCGTCAGCGCCCGCCTTACCGACGAGGAGGAGCCCACCGGCAACGGCGTCATCCAGCCCATCGACGGGCTGCTGATCGCGCCAGAGCCGTCCTGAACCAGATAGGCCCTAGGGCGCCGCCATAAGAAAACGCCCCGCCGGAGACGCGCTCCGACGGGGCTGATCAGGTCTAGGCGACCGAGAAGTCTAGTCGACTGGGAAGCCGCGGTTGCGCAGCAGGGCCGCCACGTCCGGATCGCGGCCGCGGAACTGGCGATAGGCCTCGGCCCGGTCCGTGGTGTTGCCCGGCGCCAGGATGATCTCCTTGAAACGTTGCGCGATGGCCGGGTCGAAGGGATCGCCCGCCTCCTCGAACATGGCCCAGGTGTCCGCGTCCATGACCTCCGACCAGAGGTACGAATAGTACCCGGCCGAGTAGGCGTCCGAGGTGAACAGGTGATTGAACTGGGGCAGGCGGTGACGCATCACCGTCTCGTCCGGCATGCCGATGCGCGCCAGCGACTCCCGCTCGAAGGCGTCGATGTCGGTCGGCGGATCGGCCCGGGTGTGCAGGTCCATGTCCACCAGGGCGCTCGAGAGATACTGCACCGTCTGGTAGCCCTGGTTGAACTGGGATGAAGCGTCGATCTTGTCCACCAGCGACTGCGGCATGGGTTCGCCCGTCTGATAGTGCCGAGCGAAGCGGTCCAGCACGGGCCGGGTCAGCACCCAGTGCTCGTGCACCTGGCTGGGATACTCCACGAAGTCGCGCTGGGTCCCCGCGAAGGACGGGTACTTCACGTTCGACAGCAGGAAGTGCAGGGCGTGGCCGAACTCGTGGAACAGGGTGCGGGCGTCGTCCAGGCTGATCAGGGTGGGCTGACCCTCCGGCGCCTTGACGAAGTTGTTGTTGTTCGAGTTCAGGACCGTCTTCTTGCCGTCGTAGGTCTCGTGCACGCGATAGGCCGAATGCCATGCGCCGGAGCGCTTCCCGGGGCGGGCGAAGTCGTCCACGTACCACAGGCCCACATGGGCGCCCGTCGCCTTGTCCTTGACCTCGAAGGTGCGCACCTCGGGGTGGAAGACCGGGATGCCCGTGACCTCGGTGAAGGTCAGGCCGTAAAGCCGCTCGGCCATCCAGTGGGCCGCCTGCTTCATGGCGTTCAGCTCGAAGTAGGGCTTGATCTCGTTCTGATCCAGGTCGTAGCGCGCCTTGCGCACCTTCTCGGCGTAGAACAGGTAGTCCCAGGGCTCGATCTCGGTCACGCCGTCGGGCCGCGCGATCTGCAGCATGTCGGCCACCTCTTCACGCACGCGCGCGACGGCCGGGGTCCAGACGCGGTTCATCAGCGCCATGGCCGCCTCGGGGGTCCGGGCCATGGTGTCCTGCATCCGCCAGTGCGCATGGGTGGGGAAGCCCAGCAGCCGCGCGCGCCGGGCGCGCAGGGCCACGATGCGGGCGATGACGGCGTTGGTGTCGTTGGCGTCGCCGTTGTCGCCCCGGTTCACGAACTTGCGCCACACCTGTTCGCGCAAGGCCCGGTCGCTGGCGAAGGTCAGGAACGGATCCACGCTGGAGCGCGTGTTCATGATGGCCCAGCCGTCCAGATTGTTGCGCTGGGCCGCGGCCCGGGCGGCCGCCTTGTTCGAGTCCGGCAGGCCGGCCAGCCGCGCCTCGTCGGTGACCAAGGTCCAGGCGTTCTCGTCGGCCGTCACCTTCTGCGAGAACTCGGCGAAGGCGCGCGCCAGCTCGGTGTTGATCTGGCCCAGCTCGGCCTTGCCGGCGGCGTCCAGGGCGGCGCCGTTGCGCACGAAGGCCTCGTAGGTGCGCTGCACCAGGCGACGGTCCTCGGCGTTCAGGCCGCGCGCCTCGGCCGTCTCGTGCACCGCGCGGATGCGGTCGAACAGCCGGGTGTTGAAGGTGATCTCGTCGCCCGCCTGGGACAGGATCGGGGCCAGCTCGGCGCGCAGGGCGTCGTATTCGGCGCCGCCGATGTTCTGGGTCATGACCCCCATCAGCGTCGTGGCGCGGCCCAGCGCGTCGCCCGCCCGCTCCATGGCCACGCGGGTGTTCTCGAAGGTCGGCGGCTCGGGATTGTTCGCGATGGCGGCGTACTCGGCGCGCTGGATCTCGATGCCTTCAAGGATGGCTTCGCGCAGCTTGGCGGCCGTCACCTGGTCCCAGGGCGGCACGCCGCCATAGGGGCCGGTCCACGGCTGAAGCAGCTCCGCGCGCGGCTGGATCAGGGGCGGCATCCGCACTGCGGGAGCGACGGGCGCGCCCGCGCCTCCCCCCATGTCCATGCCCATCGAGGCGCAGCCGCTCATAGCGGCGGCGCCGGCGCCCATCATCAGAAGCGTGCGTCTGTTCATTATCGTTCCTCGCCTGGCCGCGCCTGGGGCGCCGCTCAATTGTCTTTAACGAGATAGGGGGTTCTCAGTCGACCGGGAAGCCGCGCTGGCGCAGCAAGGCCGTCACATCCGGGTCGCGGCCGCGGAACTGGCGGTAAAGCTCGCCCTGATCGCGCGAGTCGCCGGCCGCGAACATGGCCCGCATCCGCGCCGCCACCTCGGGATTCCAGACGTCGCCGGTCTCCTCGAAGGCCTCCCAGGCGTCGGCGTCCATGGTCTCGCTCCACAGGTACGAGTAGTACCCGGCGGCATAGCCCTCGTCCGCGAACAGGTGATTGAACTGGGGCAGGCGGTGCCGCATGACGATTTCGCGCGGCATGCCCAGCTCGGCCAGGGCCTGACGTTCGAAGGCGTCAGGGTCGACCCGGCCGCCCGGAACCTGGTGCATGCGCATGTCGACGATGCCGCTAGCCAGGAACTCCACCGTGGCGAAGCCCTGGTTGAAGGTCTGCATGGCCTGCACCTTGTCCAGCAGCGCCTGCGGCATGGGCTCGCCCGTCTGGTAGTGGCGGGCGAAGCGGTCCAGCACCTCGCGGGTCAGCAGCCAGTGCTCGTTCACCTGGCTGGGGAACTCCACGAAGTCGGTCGAGGTGTTGGTGCCCGACAGGCTGGCGTAGTTCACGTCCGACAGCAGGTCGTGCAGGGCGTGGCCGAACTCGTGGAACAGGGTCTCGGCGTCGTCCAGGCTGATCAGCACCGGCTCGCCCGGCGCGCCCTTGACGAAGTTGTTGTTGTTCGAGACCAGCGGCCGGATGTTTCCGCCCTGGCGGTTCTGGCTGCGGTAGGCGAACTCCCAGGCGCCTGAGCGCTTGATCGAGCGGGCGAAGTTGTCCCCGTAGAACAGGCCGACAAAGCCGCCGTTCGCGTCCTTCACTTCCCAGACCCGCACGTCCGGATGGAAGGTGGGGACCTGGCCGGTGATCTCGTTGAACTGCAGGCCATAGAGGCGGCCCGCCGACCACATGGCCCCCTGGATCATGTTCTCCAGGGCGAAGTAGGGCTTCAGGTCGTTCTGATCCAGGTCGTACCGCTCGCGGCGGACCTTCTCCATGTAGAAGCGGTAGTCCCAGGGCTCGATGGTGATGTTCGCGCCCTCGCGGTCGGCGATGGCCTGCATCTCGGCCACCTCCTCACGCACACGCGCCACGGCCGGGCGCCAGACCCGCATCATCAGGTCCATGGCCCGATCCGGATCCTGCGCCATGGTGTTGGACAGCTTCCAGTCGGCGTAGGTCTCATAGCCCAGCAGCTGCGCCTTCTCGGCGCGCAGGGGCATGATCTGTGCGATGACGGCGTTGGTGTCGTTGTCGTCGCCGTTGTCGCCGCGATTGATGAAGCCGCGCCAGACGTACTCGCGCAGCTGCCGGTTCTGGGCGTAGGTCAGGACCGGATCGACGGCCGAGCGGGTGTTGACGATGGCCCAGCCGGGCACGCCGTTCTCCTGGGCGGCGGCGCGCATGGCGGCCTTCACCGAGTCCGGGATGCCGGCCAGCTGCGCCTCGTCGGTGACGGTGATATAGGACGCCTCGTCGGACAGGACCCGCTGACTGAAGGTCGTGTACAGGCTGGCCAGCTGCTGGTTGATCTCGGCCATGCGCGTCTTCTGCGCCGGCGTCAGGCGCGCGCCCTGGCGCACGAAGTTGTCATAGGTGCGCCACAGCAGGCGATGCTGTTCCGGGGTCAGATTGGCCTGCTCACGGTTGTTCCACACCGCTTCGATGCGCTGGAACAGCGGCCCGTTCAGCACCAGGGCGTCGGCGGCGGCCGCCTGGCGCGGCGCCAGCTCGGCGTCGACGGCCTGCATCGGGGCGTCGTTCATGTTGCTGGTGTAGATCAGCAGCAGGCGGGTGACCCGGTCATAGGCGGCGCCCGACCGCTCCAGCGCCTCGATGGTGTTTTCGAAGGTCGGCGCGGCGCGGTTGTTGACGATCGCCGCGATTTCGCGGTCGCGCATGGCCAGGGCTTCGTTGAAGGCGGGCACGAAATGCTCGGGCCGGATGCGGTCGAAGGCGGGCACGCCGCCATAGGGTCCGGTCCATTCCGCCAGCACCGGATTGACGTCCTCGGCGACGGCGCGCGGCGCCTCGGGCGGGGCCGTCGCCGTGGCGCAGCCGGTCAGCAAGACGGCGGCTGCGGCGCTGGCGTAGAGGAAGGTCTTCATGGTCGGCGCTCCGCAAATAGGGCTGGGGGCGGATGATGTCGGGGCCGGACCCTAGCCTTACCCCGGAGCTTTGCAAAAGACGCCTTTCGCCGCGCGGCGGATCGCGCAAGATCGGCCCATCCCGCCCGCGCATGGACGGCGTCCTCGCGCGGGGCTAAAGCGCCTGCCCATGACCATCGGCGTATTCGATTCCGGCGTGGGCGGCCTCAGCGTGCATCGCGAGCTGGTGGCGCGCTTCCCCGGCGAAGACCTGATCTACCTGGCCGACCAGGCCCACGCCCCCTATGGCGGACGCGGCGGGGAGGAGATCGTCGATCTGACGCGGGCCGGATGCGAGCGGCTGTTCCAGGAAGGCGCCGGCCTGGTCGTCCTGGCCTGCAACACGGCCTCGGCCATAGCGCTGCGCCGCCTGCAGCAGACCTGGCTGCCGGAGTACCGCAAGAGCCAGGGTCGGCCCCTGAATGTGCTGGGCATCATCGTGCCGACGATCGAGGCGGCCACCGGCATGCCCTGGCAGGCCGAGCCGGAGCTGGCGCCCGCCCGGTTGAAGTCCGTGGAGGTGCTGGGCGTCTTCTGCACGGCCGCAACGGCGCTCAGCCGCGTCTATGAGATCGAGATCGCCAAGCGGCGCCCGGATCTAGCCGTCTTCTCAGAAGCCTGCCCGGGGCTGGCCGGCCTCATCGAGATGGGGGCCCCGCGGGCTGAGCTGGAGGTGGTGGTCCGCGACCACGTGGAGGCGTTGCGCCGCCGCGTCGGCCGCCATCCGGACAAGGCGATCCTGGGCTGCACCCATTATGAGATCGTCGCGGACCTGTTCACCGCGGCACTCCCCGAGGGAACTCCGCTGATCCACCAGCCCACCTCGGTGGCCGACGCCCTGGAGCGGTACTTCGAGCGCCATCCCGAGTACCTGACCGGCGGCGGGGCGCGGCGCTTCCTGACCACGGGACAGGCGGGCGTGCAGTCGGACCTGGCGGCCCAGTTCTGGGGCGAACCGCTCCAGTTCGAGGCGGCCTGAGCGTTGACCCGTGGGCCTCTGACCAGTTGACTGCACGCTGTCGGGTCCTGGAGGAGACGAGATGCGTGTCGCGTGCCTTGGCCCGAGGGGCACCTTCACCCATATGGCCGCCGAGCGCCTGTACCCAGGGGCGTCGACGGTTTTCGTTCAGACGCACGCGGATGCCGTGTTGTCGTGCGCCCGGCTCGAGACCGACGCCTTCGTCGCGGCGCTCTCCAACAGCGTGGCGGACTACATAGGGCCGACCGTCCAGGCTCTGCTTTCCGACGAGGCCCGGGGGCTGCGCATCGACCGAGGGACGGTCTCCTTGGTCAGCTTCTCGCTATATCGCCCGCCACAGGCCGGGGCCCTCAAGGTCGTCTACAGCCACCCGGCCGCCCTGGCCCAGGTCGGCGACTGGCTTCGCCGGAGCGGCGCCAGGGCGGTCGAGACGGATTCCACCGTGGCGGCGCTCGCGCTGATCGCGCTGGAAGGCGACTCCGCCACGGGGGCCGTGGGCCCCGCCGGGCTGGGGCCCGAATACGGTCTCGACGAGGTGGAGGTCCGGCTGGAGGGAGAGAGCCGGAACCAGACCCGTTTCATCGGAGGCGCGCGCGAGGCTCCGCTTGAGGAGGCCGCGCGCTATCTGGTGCGCGTCCGGGACGCTGCCGACATCCGGGCGCGGCTGGCGGAGGTGGGAGAGGTCCATCTGGCCGGCCGAAGGGGTGAATACCGGCTGTTCGAACTGGTGGGGGGGCCAAGCCTCGCCGCGGTGCGGGCGGCTCTTGCTGACACGGGGGAGGTGATCGGCGCCTATGGATTCTGACCGCATACCGTTCCGGAGCCTGCTCGACCGGCTGCCCGAGGGGCTGAACATCAGCCGCCCAGGCGTGATCGGCGGCGCCGTCGCCGTGGTCGCCTTCGCCGGCTCGGCGGCGGCGACCTATCTGCAACCCCTGGAGGATACGGCCGACGGCGTGGCGCCCCAGCTGCTGGCGCTCATCGTCGGCGCCGTCGGCCTGGGGGGCCTGTTCCTCGCTGCGGAGTGGCTGCTCAATCTGGTTCGCCATCGCCGCATCCTGGGACGGTGGCTTTACGTGACCTATCCGGACCGACCCCCTCGGCCCGGCGCGGTCCCCCCGGACGGCTTCGGCTTCGGTCTGATGACGATCGGTTTCGGTTCGGCGGGCGAGGTCGATTACCGCGTCGACCTCTACCGCACCTCCGAGGACCTCTTGGCGGCGGCGGACGGGTCCGGCGCGGGAGAGGCCGCCCTTGGATCCGCATGCAGCGAGGCCGCCCGCTATCTCGAGACCCAAGACGCGCTGCGCCTCATCTATTTCGCCACCTTCGTGTCGCGCGACGCCGCCGACCGCCAGGGCAAGCTGGAACTCGCGGTCGATGGCGGCGGGAAGCTGACAGGCCGCTGGGTCAGCGATGTGAACAAGAGCGTCCTGTCTTCCGGCGTCATGATCGCCGCCCGGCGGCGCGACTTCGCGGCGACGCTGGCTCAGGCGAAAAGCGCCGCGGCCGCGGCCTGGGCCGACTAGCGCGCGCTTTCGGCGGCGATGACCCGGCTGACGGCGTTGACCACCGCGCCGATGCGCAGGGCCGCCTGGACCTGGACGTTGGTCAGGCCGTGCTTGCGCACCTCGGCCTCGTGCGAGTCCAGACAGGCGCCGCAGCCGTTGATGGCCGACACCGCCAGCGACCACAGCTCGAAGTCGGCCTTGGGCGCCCCGGGGGACCCCAGGATGTTCATGCGCAGCTTGGCCGGCAGGGTGCGGTACTCGGCGTTGTGCATCAGGTGCAGCGCCCGGTAGTAGACGTTGTTCATGCCCATGATGGCGGCGGCGGCGCGGGCCGCGTTGGCGGCGTCCTCGGTCATCTGGGCGGCGGCGGCGGCCTCGATCTGGCGCACCACCTCAGGCGTGCCCACCGCGTGGGCCGAGGCCAGGAAGCAGCCCCACTTCTGCTGGTCGCTCAGCACCGCCTCGGCGGCCAGCGAGGACAGGTTCAGCGACAGATCCTTGGCATAGGCGGGCAGAGCCTCGCGCAGGGCGTCGAGGGACATGGGACTCTCCTGGAAATTTCGAGTTCAGAAAAGCGGCCGGGAGCGGAGAGGGGCCGCCCCCGGCCGGTCGACGGTGGCGTGATCAGGCCGCCAGCGTCTCGCCGCCCACCGGGCGGTTGCAAGGGCACAGCTCGTCCGTCTGCAGCGCGTCGACGACACGCAGGGTGTCGGCCGGCGCACGGCCCACGTTCAGGTTGGTGACGTAGACGTGCTGCACCACGTTGTGCGGGTCGACCACGAAGGTGGCGCGCAGGGCGACGCCCTCTTCCTCGTCCAGCACGCCGAGCGCGCGGGCGAAACGGCCGCCGTTGTCGGCGAAGGACCAGATCGGCAGCTTGTTCAGGTCGGCGTGGTCACGCCGCCAGGCCAGCTTGGAGAACTCGTTGTCGGTCGAGCCGCCCAGGACCACCGTGTCGCGGTCCTCGAAGTCCTTGGCCAGGCGGCCGAACTCGGCGATCTCGGTCGGGCACACGAAGGTGAAGTCCTTCGGGTAGAAGAAGATGACCTTCCACTTGCCCTCGAAGCTGTCGTTGGTGATGGTTTCGAAGGCGCTCTGGCCGTTCTCTTCATGGCTGTTGAAGCCGGGCTTCACGCCCACGATCTTGAAGTTGGGTAGCTTTTCACCGACGCCGAGCATGGCCTGATCTCCTGTTCGAGAAACGAGTTGGACGCGCGGCCGGGGCAGCCCCGATCACCGTCGAGACATCAGATAGGCGGCCGCCCCTCAGAAATCCAATCGATTGTTGTTGGTTTCAGCATAACTACAGATTATTTTACGGCCATGCTCCCGACCTTGCGCCAGCTCCAGTATCTGAAACTGCTCGCCGAGCACGGCTCGTTCAGCCGCGCGGCCGAAGCCGCCCATGTCAGCCAGCCCGCCCTGTCGGCCGGGATCCAGGAGCTGGAGCGGACCCTCGGCGCTCCGGTGGTGGAGCGCAGCCGCACCCAGGTCATCCTGACGCCCGTGGGGGAGGAGGCCGTGCGCCGCGCCACCGAGGTGCTGGCGGGCGCCGAGGATCTGGTCGAGGCGGCGCGCTCGGCGGGCAAGCCGCTGTCGGGACGGTTTCGCCTGGGCGTGATCCCGACCATCGCGCCGTTCCTCTTGCCGCGCGTGCTGCCGGTGCTGCGGCGGCGGCACCCGGACCTGCGGCTCTATCTGAAGGAGGACCTGACCCCGCGCCTGGTCTCGGCCCTCAAGGCGGGAGCGCTGGACGCCGCCGTCATCGCCCTGCCCTACGATCTGACAGGGCTGGCGGTCGCCCCCATGGGCCAGGACGAAATCCTGGCCGCCGCTCCGGCGGGTCACCGACTGGCGGGCGGAGCGGCGATCGACCCCAGGGAGCTGGCGCGCGACGACCTGATCCTGCTGGAGGACGGCCATTGCCTGCGCGATCACGCCCTGGCGGCCTGCAATCTCGAGGCGCCCAAGGGCGAGGACGTCTTCGCCGCCACTAGCCTGCATACCCTGATGCAGATGGTGGGTTCAGGCCTGGGCGTCAGCTTCGTGCCGAGGATGGCGGTTGAGGCGGGTCTCGCCGACGACGAGCGCGTGGCCGTCCGCCCCCTGTCGGCCAAGGCGCCCGTGCGCGAGATCGTCGTGGCCTGGCGCGCCGGCTCATCCCGCGCGGCCGAGGGCCGCATGCTGGCCGAGCTGATGCGCGAGACGACCACCCCGCTCGTGGCCTAGGATGTTCAGCCGTCGTTCAGAACGGCCGCGCTTTATCGGGCATCGCTGTATTTATGGGGATCGCCACATGTCTCGCATCGCCGCCGCCACGTTCGCGGCCCTCACGCTCTGCGCCTGCGCGCCCGTGGTCGCGGGCGGCCCGCCGATGGCGCTAGACCCGGCCCTGCGGGATCAGGCGCGCCTGGGGACCATCACCATGTCCAGCGACTGGCTGATGGCCGAGGACGACTTCTCCGACACCTTCACCGACGAGGTGGGCGAGGAGCTGCGCCGCTGCATGACCGGCGACCGCACCCTGAACCTGCGCCTGCATGTGGATGATCTGGACCGCGCCGGGCGCCTGGAGACCGTGGTGCGGGGCGATGGCATGCACACCCTGGCCGCCACCGCCGAGTTCGTCGATCCCCAGACGCGGCAGGTCGTCGGCCGCTACCCGATCCGGGTCGCCACCCAGGCGGGCGGCGCCGTCCCGGCCCTGTTGGGCGACCGGCAGATGATGGTTTCCGAGGAGTACGGCCGCGCCCTGTGCGAAGAGGCCTTCGGCCGCAATCCGCGCCGGTCCGGCCCGTGGAACGCCACGCGGGGGTGATCAGACCAGGGCGATCTGGCCCAGGAAGTCGCGCTTGCCGATCTCCACGCCCTCGCGGCGCAGGAGGGCATAGGCCATGCTCAGGTGGAAGTAGAAGTTGGGCAGGGCGAAACTGGACAGATAGCCCCAGCCCTCGAAGTTCAGCGTCAGGCTGGGCAGGGTCATCGAGACGGCCCGGGTTTCGGCGCCTTCCAGCTGTTCGGGCCGGATACTCTCAAGGAAATCGATGGTCAGCTTCAGCGTGGCGCGTAGGTCGTCCAGGCTTGCCTCGTCGTCGGCCGTGCGCGGCCATTCCACGCCGGCCAGCCGCGCCACGCAGGCCCGGGCCGAGAAACAGGCCATCTGCACCTGGGCCTTGAAGGGCCGCATGTCCTCGATGAGCGTCAGGTCGAGCAGGCGCTCGCCCAGCGGCTCGGCCTTGTCGAGCAGGCCCGACAGGCTGTTCAGCCCGCGCAGGAAAAGCGGCACGGACGCTTCGTACATGGTCGGCATGGCCGCCTCCTCCGCGATTGAATCTGGCTGGAAACGAAGAAGGGCGGACCGAAGCCCGCCCTCCTGGTCTGTCAGTCGCCCCGCGCCAGGTTGCGCAGCACGAAGGGCAGCACCCCGCCCGAGCGGAAGTATTCCATCTCGGTCTCGGTATCGATGCGGCAGCGCACCGGGAAGCGGGCCATCTTGCCGTCCGACGGGCGGAACAGCTCGACCCACAGCTCCTGGCGCGGCTTGAGCTTGCCGATGTTGGCGTCGGACAGGCCGCGAATGGTGACGATCTCCTCGCCGGTCAGGCCCAGCTTGGTCCAGCCCTCCACCTTGAACTGCAGCGGCACGACCCCCATCCCGACCAGGTTGGAACGGTGGATGCGCTCGTAGCTCTCGGCGATCACCGCGCGCACGCCCAGAAGGCGCGTGCCCTTGGCCGCCCAGTCGCGCGACGATCCGGTGCCGTACTCCTTGCCCGCGAACACAACCAGCGGACGCCCTTCGGATTGGTAGCGCATGGCCGCGTCGTAGATCGACATGACCTCGCCGGACGGGAAGTGCTTGGTCACGCCGCCTTCGATCTCGGGCGTGATCTTGTTGCGGATGCGGATGTTGGCGAAGGTGCCCCGCATCATCACTTCGTGGTTGCCGCGGCGCGCGCCGTAGGAGTTGAACTCGGTGACCGGCACCTGGCGCTCGGACAGATACTTGCCCGCCGGGCTGGTGGTCTTGATCGAGCCGGCCGGGCTGATGTGGTCGGTGGTGATGCTGTCGCCGAACACGCCCAGCACCCGCGCCTCGATGATGTCCTCGACGGGCCTGGGCTCCATCGACAGACCCTCGAAGTAGGGCGGGTTGCGCACATAGGTGGAGGTATCGTCCCAGGCGTAGGTCTGGCCGCCTTCGACCTTGATCTGCTGCCAGTGCTTGTCGCCCTTGAAGACGTCCTTGTAGCGCTTGGCGAACATCTCGGCGGTGACCGCCTTGCGCTGCACTTCGGCCACCTCGGCCGAGGTCGGCCAGATGTCCTTCAGGAAGACGTCCTTGCCCTTCTTGTCCTGGCCGATGGGCTGGGTCGACAGGTTCAGGCGCATGGACCCGGCGATGGCGTAGGCCACCACCAGCGGCGGGCTGGCCAGGTAGTTGGCGCGCACGTCCGGGTTCACCCGACCTTCGAAGTTGCGGTTGCCGGACAGCACGCTGCAGGCCACCAGGTCGCCCGCGTTCACCGCCGCCGACACCGCCTCGGGCAGGGGTCCCGAGTTGCCGATGCAGGTGGTGCAGCCATAGCCCACCAGGTTGAAGCCCATGGCGTCCAGATCGTCCTGCAGGCCCGAGGCCTCCAGATAGTCCGTCACCACCTGGGAGCCGGGGGCCAGCGAGGTCTTGACCCACGGCTTCACCGTCAGGCCCAGCTCGCGCGCCTTCTTGGCCACCAGGCCCGCGGCGATCATCACCGAAGGGTTGGAGGTGTTGGTGCAGCTGGTGATGGCGGCGATGACCACGTCGCCGTCGCCCAGGTCGTACTTTTCGCCCTCGACCGGCACGCGGGCGGCCTCCGCCGGGCGACCGAAGACATCCGAGAGGGCGGCGTTGAACTCGGCGGCGGCTTCCGTCAGCAGCACGCGGTCCTGGGGCCGCTTGGGGCCGGCCAGGGAGGGCTGCACCTCGGACAGGTCCAGCTCAAGCAGGTCGCTAAACTCAGGGGCCTCGCCCTCGCCGTCGTCCCACAGGCCCTGCGCCTTGGCGTAGGCTTCGACCAGGGCTACGCGCGCCTTGTCCCGACCGGTGGCCGTCAGATAGTCGATGGTGGCTCGGCTGATGGGGAAGAAGCCGCAGGTGGCGCCGTACTCCGGGGCCATGTTGGCGATGGTGGCCTGGTCCTCGATGGTCAGATGGGCCAGGGCCGGGCCGAAGAACTCCACGAACTTGCCCACCACGCCCTTCTTGCGCAGCATCTGGGTGACGGTCAGCACCAGGTCGGTGGCGGTCGCGCCCTCGGGCAGGCGGCCGGTCAGCTTGAAGCCCACCACCTCGGGGATCAGCATGGGGATCGGCTGACCCAGCATGGCCGCCTCGGCCTCGATGCCGCCCACGCCCCAGCCCAGGACCGACAGGCCGTTGATCATGGTGGTGTGGCTGTCGGTGCCGACCACGGTGTCAGGATAGGCGACGGTGGCCTTGCCCTCGGCGGCGGTCCAGACGGTCTGGGCCAAATGCTCCAGATTGACCTGGTGGCAGATGCCCGTGCCGGGCGGCACCACGCGGAAGTTATTGAAGGCCGACGAGCCCCAGCGCAGGAAGCGGTAGCGCTCGATGTTGCGCTCGTACTCGCGGTCCACGTTGCGCTTGAAGGCCGAGTCGGTGCCGAAGTGGTCCACCATCACCGAGTGGTCGATGACCAGATCCACCGGGTTCAGCGGATTGATCTTCTCGGGGTCGGCGCCCAGGGCCGCCATGGCGTCTCGCATGGCCGCCAGGTCCACCACCGCCGGCACGCCGGTGAAGTCCTGCATCAGCACCCGGGCCGGGCGGAAGCTGATCTCGTGCTCGACCTTGCCCTTGTTCTCAAGCCAGGCGGCGACGGCGTCGACGTCCTCGCGCTTGACGGAGACGCCGTCCTCGTGGCGCAGCAGGTTCTCCAGCAGCACCTTCATGGAGCGCGGCAGGCGCGAGACGCCGGAAAGACCGGCTTCCTCGGCGGCGGCGAGGCTGTAATAGACGTACTTCTTGCGCCCGACGGAAAGGTCCCGGCGGGTGGAAAGGCTGTCGATGGACGGCATGGAGTGTTCCTTCTGGTCGTAGCCGCCCGACAATCCGGTTGCGGGATCGCGCGTCACGCGGGGCTCACAGGGCGCCCGCGCACGCGGCGGTCGCCCGCTGCGGCTGGCCGCTTCATACGCGCGCAGGGCGCCTGCGTCGAGACGCCGCGCGGGGCGTGCACGTGATCGCGGCCGTCGAGATGAGCCGTCTGGGGATCGCGCGGGGCGATCGCAGCCTGTTCCAAGACCTGGACGCGCGGCTGGAGGCCGGCCAGGCCGTGGCCCTGACCGGAGCCAACGGCGCGGGCAAGACTTCGCTGCTGCGGGCCCTGGCCGGCTTCATCCGCCCGGCCGAGGGGACGGTGCGCTTCACGGACGCGGCGGGCGCCGAGATCGAGGCCGAGACGGCGCGGCGGCGAATCCACCTGCTGGGCCATTTGGACGGCCTGAGGCCCGGCGCCCGCGTGCGCGACGAGCTGGCCTTTCACGCCGCCTGGCTGGGCGGCGGGGCGGCCGAGGCGGCCGTCGAGCGGCTGTCCCTGGAGCCTTTGCTCGAGCTTGAGGTGCGCAAGCTGTCCGCCGGTCAGAGGCGGCGCGTGGCCCTGGCCCGGCTGGTCGCGGCGCCCCGGCCCCTGTGGCTGCTGGACGAGCCGGGCGCCCCGCTCGACGCGCGCTGGCGCGGCGTGCTGGCCGAGCTGATCGCGGAGCACACCGCCGCAGGAGGGTTGGCCCTGATCGCCACCCACGAGCCCGCGCATGGTCTGGCGCGGACGCTGGAGCTGTCGGTATGAGCGCCCTGACCCAGCTGATCCGGCGCGAAATCACTGGCGCCTGGCAGGGCGGCGGGGGGCCGCTGATGGCCTGCGGCTTCCTGGCCTGCGCCGCCGTGCTGCCGCCCCTGGCGTCTGACGCCGGTCCGGGCGCCCTGGTGGAGGCGGCCCTGCCCATCACCTGGCTGGCCCTGGCCCTGGCCTCGCTGCTCTCTCTGGAACGGCTGTTCGAGCGCGACCTGGACGACGGGTCGTTGGACCTGCTCAGCCTGGGGCCCGCGCCGCTGGAGGCCGTGGTGCTGATCAAGGCCCTGGCCCATTTCCTGGCGAACGGCGCCCCCCTGGCCCTGGCGGCGCCGGTCTGCGCGGTCTCGCTGGGCGCGCCGGCTGGGGCCGCACCGATGATCCTGCTGGCCGCCCTGATCGCGGGGCTGGGCTTCACCCTGACCGGAACCCTGGGCGCCGCGCTGGCGCTGGGCGCCCGCCGGGGCGGCCTGCTCATCGCCGTGACGGTGCTGCCGCTGCTGATCCCGCCGCTGATCTTTGGGGCGGCGGCCACGGCCCAGGCGGCGGGCGGCGGGGACTTCGGCCCGGCCCTGATCCTGCTTATCGCCTACACCCTCTTCGCGCTGGCCCTGACGCCGCTGGCGGGCGCGGCGGCCGTCCGCGCGGCCCAGGGGTAGGCTCGTGCACCCCATGGCGAAGACTGTCGCGCCCGGCTAAACAGCGCCTGATGTTCGGCCTCGCCAATCCGCAGCGCTTCATGGCCTTCACCCGGCCCCTGGTCCCCCTTCTGTGGGCGGCGGCGGGCGTGCTGCTGGCGCTGGGCGCCTGGTTCAGCTTCACCGCGCCCGAGGACTATCAGCAGGGCGACACGGTCAGGATCATGTTCGTCCACGTGCCGGCCGCGACGCTGGGTCTTGGGGCCTATGCGGCGCTGGGCGTCTCCAGCTTCTTCGCCCTGGTGTTCCGCCACGCCCTGGCCGATGCGGCGGCCCGGGCGGCGGCGCTGCCCGGCGCGGCCTTCACCCTGCTGGCCCTGATCACGGGGTCGCTGTGGGGCAAGCCCATGTGGGGGACCTGGTGGGTGTGGGACGCGCGCCTGACCTCGGTCTTCATCCTGTTCCTGTTCTATCTCGGCTACATGGCCCTGCGCGCCGCCATCGACGACGAGGCCCGCGCCGCGCGAAGCGCCGCCGTGCTGGGCCTGGTCGGCCTGATCAACCTGCCCATCGTTCGCTTCTCGGTGGACTGGTGGAACACGCTTCACCAGCGCGCCTCGCTTATCCGCGCCGACGGACCCAGCATCGACGGCGCCTTCCTGCCCGCCCTTCTGACCATGATGGCCGCCTACGGGGCGCTGTTCCTGGCGCTCTGGATCACGGGCATCCGCACCGAGGTGGACCGCCGCAGGGTGGTCGCCGCCCGCGCCCGCGCCGCCGCCGGAGCCTGACCATGCCTGATTTCGACATGGGCCGTTACGCCGCCTTCGTCTGGCCCGCCTGGGGGATCAGCCTGATCGTGCTGGGCGCCCTGGCCGCCCGCGCTCTCATCGCCGCGCGCCGCTGGCGCCGAGAGGCCGAGAAGCTGGACCAGGAGCGTCCGCGTTGAAGCGGCTGGTGCTGTTTCTGCCGCTGGCGGCGCTCGCGGCCCTGGCGGCCCTGTTCGTCTTCTTCTCGCTCAAGCGCGATCCCACCTATCGCCCGGACGAACTGGTCGGCAGACCCCTGCCCGCCATCGCCCTTGAACCCTTGGGCGAAGGCCCGCCGCAACGCCTGATCGATACGGTCGAGGGTCAGCTGACCGTGGTCAATCTGTTCGCCTCCTGGTGCGTGCCTTGCCGGGTCGAGCACCCCCAGCTGACCGCGCTCCAGACGCGCGGCGTGCGCGTGGTGGGCGTCGCCTACAAGGACCGGCCCGAGGCGACCCGGGCCTTTCTGGCCGAGCTGGGCGATCCCTTCGCCGTGGTGCTGACCGATCCGGAGGGGCGCGCGGGGCTGGAGCTGGGGATCACCGGCGTGCCCGAGACCTTCGTCGCCGGGCCGGACGGCACGGTGCTGGCCAAGGCGTCGGGGCCCCTCGTCTCCGAAGCGGACGTCTCCAACCTGCTGGAACAGGCGAGGGCGGAGCAGGCGCGGCGCCAGTCCGAAAGGTCGCGTTAACCCTATTTTTGCCGGCCCGAGGCAAGCATCGGTCATGACGCCGATCCGCCCGCAGATGTTCACGCCGCCGCAGGCAGCCGGCGCGGCCCCGCCGAACCCAGCCGCCTTGAGCCCGGCCCTGGATCGTGCGCGCGAGGCCCAGCGCGCCTTCTTCGCCCAGGCCCTCGGCCAGGCGGCTCCGGCCGCCGCGCCCCCGGCCCAAGGCACGGTTCAGCCGGCCGCTACGGCCCCGGCGGCTTCGGGCCAGCCCGCGCGGGACATGCGCCCAGGCTCGCTGCTCGACATCAGGGTTTAGGTCGAAATCGGTCCAGCGGACCGCGCTTCGTCTGGTCTCAGACTCGGCCCGGGATCTAGGCGGCGTCCGCCTTCAGCGCGACCTTGGCCGCCTTGGCCTTCTTTTTCTTGGGCTTGGCGGCCTTTTCCGGCTTGGCCTCGGCCGGTTCACAGACCAGGGCCAAGAGACGCAGGAAGCCCTCGCGCTTGCCGCGCGGTAGCGCCTCCAGAATGCGTCGGTCCGCCGCCGCCGCGCGCGGCTTCAGGCTCTCCAGCGCGGCCAGGCCCTCGGCCGTCAGCGTCACCGTCTTGGCCCGGGCGTCACTCGCCGAGCGTTCCTGCAGCACAAGACCCCGCGCCTTCATGCGCGACACCAGCTCGGCCAGGGTCGAGCGGTCGATGCCCGTGGCCGCCACCAGATCGGTCTGGGTCAGGCCGGGTCGCTCCGCGCAGGCCGACAGCACGGCGAACTGCCTTTGGCTGGGGGCGTCGGCGCCCGCCTCCTCCGCATAGAGATCGAGGGCCCGCTGCAGCGCCCGGTGCAGCAGGTGGCTGTGCGAGCGGTCCAGCCCCTCTGGGCCCTTGCGCTTCTTGTCCTTGGCCATGATCGATCCCCCGTACGCTCTAGCCGCCTTAGCAGCCGCGCATTGCGGAATGACGACAGGCGTTCAGCAGGCGGATGAAAGCGTCCGGATCAAAGACCTGTGTCGGGCGAGGGCGGGGGCTCGGCCACAGCGGCCTTCATCTGCTTCATGATGAAGGGCACCTGGGCCAGTCCGAAGACGGCGGCGGCGAACCACAGCACCATGCGGAACTGCATCCACTGGTCTTCCGAGCCCAGGTTGCGCACCACCTCGTTGGCGATGGCCACGACCAGGAAATAGAACCCATAGCGGATCGTCAGGGTGCGCCAGGCCGCGTCTGGCAGGGTCAGGGCGCCGTCCAGCAGGGCCTTGAGCGGGTTCTTGCCCAGGAGCACGCCGCCGAACAGGGCCGCCGCCAGCATGCCGTTCAGCACGGTCAGCTTGATCTTCACGAACTCGGCGTTGTGGAAGATCAGGGTCAGGGCCCCGAAAACCAGGGCGAAGACCCCGGTGATCAGCGGCATCAGGGCCAGCCGGCGCTCGACCCGCCACCCCACCAACAGGGCGAGGATGGAGGCGCCGACCAGCACCCAGGTGGCCTGAATCATGGCCTCGGCCTGCTCCACCCCCCGGACGCGCAGGAAGATGAACGATCCCATGAAGGCCAGGAGCGCCCCGAAATCGACCGCCGAGCGGATGCCCCGCGCCTTGGGATTGTCGACAGGCTGGCTCATCGGCCGGTTCCTTCGTCTTCGAGCCCGGCCAGCGAGCGGGCGAAGGCCCGCGCGTCGAACGGTTGCAGATCCTCGATCCCCTCGCCCACCCCGATCAGCTTGATCGGCGCGTCCGAGGCGTTGGCCACCGGCACCAGCACTCCGCCGCGCGAGGTGCCGTCCAGCTTGGTCATCACCAGACCCGATACGTAAGCCGTGCGTCCGAAGATCTGTTCCTGGGCCAGCGCATTGCGGCCGACCGTGGCGTCCAGCACCAGCAGCACCTCGTGCGGCGCCTCCGGATCGATCTTCTTGAGGACGCGAATGATCTTGAGCAACTCGTCCATCAGGGCCTGCTTGTTCTGCAAACGCCCGGCGGTGTCGATCAGCACCACGTCGTAGTTCTCGGCCCGCGCCTTTTCATAGGCGTCATAGGCCAGACCGGCCGCGTCAGCCCCGTCAGAACGGCTTTCGAAGTCCGCCCCCGCGCGCTCGGCCCAGATGCGCAGCTGGCCCACGGCCGCGGCGCGGAACGTGTCCCCGGCCACCACCATGACCTTGGCCCCCTTGCGGGTCAGGTCGGCGGCGATCTTACCGAGGGTCGTGGTCTTGCCCGAGCCGTTCACGCCCACGAACAGCACCACGAAGGGCTTGGGCCCGGACAGGGGATCGAAGCTGGCCTCGTTGGGCTTCAGCTCCTCGGCCACGGCCTGGGCCAGGGCCTCCTTGATCTCGCGGTCGTCCGACGCCTTGCCGAAGCGCAGCTCGCCGATGCGCGCGGCGATGCGCGCCGCCGCCGCCGGGCCCAGGTCCGCCTCGATCAGCTGCTCCTCCAGCGCCTCCAGCGCGGCGGTGTCCAGCGGCTGTTTCACAAAAGCGCCGACCACCTCCTCGGTGATCTGCCGCGAGCTCTTCGACAGGCCTTCGGTGAGGCGGGCGAACCAGCCCTTCTTCGGTTGATCGGTCATGCAGCGTCCTTAGCGCCCGCCGGGGCGCAGGTCACGCGGCCCGCTCACGCCGCCAGGCCCACGAGCGCGCGGCCCAGCGCCCGCTGCCCGTCGTGGCCGGTGATCTCCAGGGCCATCAGCTCACCCGCCGACCGTGTTTCAGGGGCGGCGATCTCGGTGAAGTCGGGGGCGCGGGCGACCCCGGGCCGCTCGACCAGAGCCTCGAGCACGCGGCCGGTCTGGCGCTCCAGGTGCGCCGCCTGGACCCGGGCGGCGACCTCGCGCAGGGCGGCGGCCCGCGCCTTGACCACCTCGCGCGGCAGTTGGGGCATGCGCGCCGCCGGCGTCATGGGCCGGGGGCTGTAGGGGAAGACGTGCAGCCAGCTGAGGCCCGCCGCCTCGGGCAGGGAAAGCAGGTTGGCGAAGGCCTCCTCGCTCTCGGTCGGGAAGCCGGCGATCAGGTCGGCGCCGAAGGCCACGTCGGGCCGCACCGCCCGCACCTGCTCCACCAGCCTGAGCGCGTCGGCGCGCAGATGCCGTCGCTTCATCCGCTTCAGGATCAGGTCGTCGCCATGCTGCAGCGACAGATGCAGATGCGGCATGAGCCGCTCTTCTTCAGCCAGGCAGCCCAGCAGGTCTTCGTCGATCTCGGCCGCGTCGATGGATGACAGGCGCAGGCGCGGCAGGTGCGGGACCAGCTTCAGCACCCGAGAAACCAGATTGCCCAGGGTCGGCGTTCCCGGCAGGTCCGCGCCCCAGCTGGTCAGGTCGACCCCGGTCAGCACCACCTCCTTCACGCCCTGGTCGGCCTGGGCCCGCACCCGCTCCACCACCTCGCCGGCGGGGGCCGAGCGGCTGTTCCCCCGGCCATAGGGAATGACGCAGAAGGTGCAGCGGTGATCACAGCCGTTCTGGATCTCCACATAGGCGCGCACGCGTTCGCCGGGCGGGGGCGTCAGGTCGCCGGCGATGTGCGAGGCGGTCTCGCGCACGCTCATCACATCGTCCACGCGCACGCGCGGCGCCTCAAGCGTCAGCCGATAGGCGCCGGGCCGGGTCTTGTCGCCGTTGCCCACCACGCGGCTGACCTCCGGCATGGCCATGAAGCCGTCCGGGTCCACCTGGGCCGCGCAGCCGGTGACGATGATCGGAGCGTCGGGGCGGTCCCGCCGCGCCTTGCGGATGGCTTGACGCGCCTGGCGCACGGCCTCGGCGGTGACCGCGCAGGTGTTGACCAGCACCGCATCAGACAGGCCGTCGGCCTCGGCCCGGGCGCGCATCAGGTCGCTTTCGTGGGCGTTGAGCCGGCAGCCGAAGGTGAGAACCTCCAGGCTCATGCCGCCACGCCGGGCAGGACGCCGGCGCCCTCAACCTCAACGGGGCCGGTCATCAGCACATGGCCGTCGACCTCGCGCCAGTCGATGAACAGCTCGCCGCCGTCCACCTGAACGGTCGCGGCGCGGCCGGTCAGGCCACGCCGGTGCGCGGCCACCAGGGCGGCGCAGGCGCCGGTCCCGCAGGCCTTGGTCAGGCCCGCCCCGCGCTCCCACACCCGCAGACGGATCCGGTCCGGCCCCAGGACGTGGGCAAAGCCGACATTGACCCCTTCCGGGAACAGAGGGTGGCGCTCCAGAAGCGAGCCCGCCCCTTTCACGAAGCCGTCGTCCGGCGTGTGATCCAGAAAGAAGACCACGTGCGGATTGCCCATGGAGACGGCGCCGGGCGTGTGGGCCACGGGCGCGTCGATAGGGCCGAACTGCAGCTCAATCCCGCGCGTGTCCATCTCTTCGGCCAGCGGAATCTCGTTCCAGGCCAGCCGGGGCGCGCCCATATCGACCGTGACCCGCCCCTCGCCCGCCGCCCGGGCCAGGGTCGGCCCGCCCAGGGTGTCGATGCGGACCTCGGCCTGGCCGGTCGCCTGGACCGCCAGCCAGCCCACGCAGCGCAGGGCGTTGCCGCAGGTCTCGACCTGTCCGCCGTCGGCGTTCCACACGCGCATGAAGACGTCCGCTGTCTGGGACGGCTCCAGCGCGATCAGCTGGTCGCAGCCGACGCCCGTGGCCCGATCGCAGATGGCCCGCACCTGATCGGGCGTGGGGCTGAAGGCGCGCGCGCGGGCGTCGACCACGACAAAGTCGTTGCCGGCCCCGTTCATCTTCACATAGGAGGTCCGCGCCATCGGCCGACATATAAGGGAAATCGTGGCCTTCGTCAGACCGGCGCGTTATGCGGGGTCATGAAGGCCGCCGAACAGGACGGGAAGGGTCTGCGACTGCGCGCGCGCTTGCGGGCGCTGTATCACGGCTCGTCGCCCGCGGCCGTGCGTTTCCGGTTCGGCGTCATCATCGTCGACCTGGCGATCATCGCCTTCTTCATCGCCGCGCCGATCCTGCGCGACTACGGCTGGGCCTTCTACACGCTGGACATTCTGGTGCTGCTGCTGCTCAGCGCCGACCTGGCCGCCCGGGCCATCGCCTGGGGCGGGCTGAGAGACTTCCTCAAGCGGCCGATCGTCTGGGTCGACCTGTTCGTGCTTTTGACCCTGCTGTTCCCGGACGCCCTGTTCAATCTGGGCTTCCTGCGCGTGCTGCGTCTGTGGACCCTGATCCACAGCGAGTTCTTCTGGCGCACCGTGGGCCGGCGCTACGACGACACGCGCATCGAGGAGATCGTCAAGACGGCCGGAACGCTGGTCACCTTTGTCTTCGTGGTGACGGGCTTCGTCTACACCAGCTTCATCGGCCGCTACGAGGGCATCTCGGGCTATGTGGACGCCCTCTATTTCACCGTCACCAGCCTGACGACCACGGGCTATGGCGACATCCTCCTGCCCGGGGTCTGGGGGCGCCTGCTGTCCATTGTGATCATGCTGGCGGGGGTCAGCCTGTTCATCCGCCTGATCCAGACCATGCTGCGGCCCCACAAGGTGCTGCACCCTTGCCAGACCTGCGGACTTCAGCGCCACGACCCGGACGCCGTGCACTGCAAGGCCTGCGGCCAGATCCTGGATATTCCGAACGACGACTAGGGATCAGCCGCAGGTCGTCCGACGGCGGGCGTCCAGCTTGAACTGCGGCGTCCATCCGCCCTGGCCGTCAGACACATACTGGGTCCGCGTCCAGCTTCCATCAGCGTGGACCTCGAACTCGGCTTTCCATTCAGGGCTTGGAGCAGGATGGGCCTGCCACATGACCATGCGGCCATCGCGCATCTCGGACGGAAGGTCCTGGACCTGGGGCTGGGCCGTGGTCATCCACATGTTCGACCAGCGTCCGTTGGCGGCGTCCCACATGCGCACGTTGTAGCCCAGCACGCTGGGTCCCGAGGCTCCCTCCGGGATCGCGCCAAACCATTCGTCAGCGATAGCATGACCGTCCAGGACCCAGCGGCCGACCCAGCGGGCCCTGAGAACGCGATCGCCCCAACGTTGATCCTCGGGGCGCCAGAAGCGCATCTGAATCTCATGGTCGCCAATCAGGAAGGCGTACTGATCCAGTTCGGCCGGCGCGTCGGCGGTGCGGCTTCCGAAATCGCAGCCTGAGGCGGACAGGGCGGCGGCGGCGATCAGGGCTGCGAACATGGGTTCCTCCATCCACGTGGGCCGCCATGATGGCTCCCGCGCGCGATGGAGGATTTCGTTTTCACCGCACCGGATGAAAGCGGCTGTCTCAGGCTTGGGGCGTGGAGACCCGCATCAGCACCAGCCCGCCCACGATCAGCGCCGCCGCCAGCACCTGCAGCGCGTTCAGCCGCTCGTGCAGCACCAGCACCCCGACGATGAGCGCGCCGACGGCGCCGATGCCCGTCCAGACGCTGTAGGCCACGCCCATGGGCAGGGTCTTCATCGAGACGCCGAGCAGGGCGAAGCTGATCCCCATGAAGCCCAGCGTCGCCACGCTGGGCCACAGGCGGGTGAAGCCCGCCGACTGCTTCATGAAATAGGCCCAGACGACCTCGAACAGACCGGCGACGACGAGCAGGAGCCAGGCCATGACAGCCTCCTTCCAACCAGACGCCGGGCCGTCCCGGACTTCAGACCTTCGGCTTACGAAGGCGGGGACGTGGCCCCTTGTTCCGCCGTCTAGGACGCCGCCGCTTCCGAGGCCTGTTCGGCCAGGATGGTCAGGCCCTGGGGGGTCACGTCGGCGAAGCCGCCCTTGACCTCGAAGACGCGGGTGCGGTTCCCGTCGCGCACGGTGACGGGCCCTTCGCGCAGGGCGGTCATGAAGGGCGCATGGCCGGGCAGGACGCCGAAGTCGCCCTCAACGCCCGCCGCGTCGACCTGATCGACCTCGCCGGAGAAGACCTCGCGCTCGGGCGCGACCAGGGAGAAGTGCAGTTTTCCGGCCATCAACTCTTATCCTTCTCTACCCGCTCGTCCCCGCGGAAGCGGGGATCCAGACCTTTCCAGAGACCACAGCGTCCGGCTGGACAGAACTGGGTTCCCGCTTTCGCGGGAATGAGCGGATGAAATCCGTCCGCCCTTACGCCTCGGCCGCCAGCTTCTGGGCCTTCTCGACCGCCTCGTCGAAGCCGCCGACCATGTAGAAGGCCTGTTCCGGCAGGGCGTCGCCCTCGCCGTCGCAGATGCGCTTGAACGACGAGATGGTCTCTTCCAGCGAGACGAACTTGCCCGGCGAGTTGGTGAACTGCTCGGCCACGAAGAAGGGCTGCGACAGGAAGCGCTGGATCTTGCGGGCGCGGGCCACGGTCAGCTTGTCCTCTTCGGACAGCTCATCCATGCCCAGGATGGCGATGATGTCCTTGAGCGCGCGATACTGCTGCAGGATTTCCTGCACGCGGCGGGCCACGGCGTAGTGCTCGTCGCCGATCACCAGCGGGTCCATGATCCGGCTGGTGGAGTCCAGCGGGTCCACGGCCGGGAAGATGGCCTGGGCGGCGATGTCGCGGCTGAGCACGGTCGTGGCGTCCAGGTGGGCGAAGGAGGTGGCCGGGGCCGGGTCGGTCAGGTCGTCGGCGGGCACGTAGATGGCCTGGACCGAGGTGATCGAGCCCTTGTTGGTGGAGGTGATCCGCTCCTGCAGGTTGCCCATCTCGGTGGCCAGGGTGGGCTGATAGCCCACGGCCGAGGGAATGCGGCCCAGCAGAGCCGACACTTCCGAGCCGGCCTGGGTGAAGCGGAAGATGTTGTCGACGAACAGCAGCACGTCCTTGCCTTCCTCGTCGCGGAAGTACTCGGCGATGGACAGGCCGGTCAGCGCCACGCGGGCGCGGGCGCCGGGGGGCTCGTTCATCTGGCCGTAGACCAGGGCGCACTTGGAGCCCTCGGTGGAGCCGTTGTTCTTGGCCGGGTCCACGTTCACGTTGGACTCGATCATCTCGTGATAGAGGTCGTTGCCCTCACGCGTGCGCTCGCCGACGCCGGCCAGCACGGAGTAGCCGCCGTAGGCCTTGGCGATGTTGTTGATCAGCTCCTGCATGGTCACGGTCTTGCCGACGCCCGCGCCGCCGAACAGGCCGATCTTGCCGCCCTTGGTGTAGGGGCAGAGCAGGTCGATGACCTTGATGCCCGTGACCAGAATCTCGGCCGAGGTGGACTGCTCCTCGAAGGAGGGCGCCTCCTTGTGGATCGGGCGATACATGTCGGTCTTGATCGGACCGGCCTCGTCGATGGGGTCGCCCACCACGTTCATGATGCGGCCGAGCGTGCCCGGGCCCACGGGCGCCATGATGGGCTCGTTCGTGTTCACGACCGGCTGGCCGCGCACGAGGCCTTCAGTGGTGTCCATGGCGATGGTGCGCACGGTGTTCTCGCCCAGGTGCTGGGCCACTTCCAGCACCAGGCGGAAGGGCTCGCCCGTGCGCTGGTCGGTGTTGGTCGTCTCCAGCGCCGTCAGGATGGCGGGCAGATGGCCGACCTCGAACTCGACATCGACGACGGCGCCGATGACCTGGACGATGCGGCCCGTGGCCTCGCCGGAGGCGACGGCGGCGGTGTTGGCCGCAGCCTTCTTGGGGGCGGCGGGCTTGCGGGTGGAAGGCTTCTTGGCGGCGGTGGCGGTGGCCATGGCTTCGGTCCGTTTCTTCAGGTCGTCGTGCGGGCGGTAAGGGTGTTCGTCAGAGCGCTTCGGCGCCGGAGATGATCTCGATCAGCTCCTTGGTGATCTGCGCCTGACGCTGGCGGTTGTAGGAAAGGGTCAGCGCCGCGATCATGTCGCCGGCGTTGCGGGTGGCGTTGTCCATGGCCGTCATCTGCGAGGCGTAGAAGCCGGCCTGATTCTCGAGCAGGGCCGACAGAACCTGGGTCGTCAGGTTGCGCGGCAGCAGGGTCTCGAGGATTTCCTCTTCCGAGGGTTCGTACTCATAGGCGGCGCCGCCCAGGTCGATGGGGGCGGCTTCGCCCTCGACCGCGGCGGGGATCAGCGGGCGGCGGCTGGGCTGCTGGCTGATGACCGACTTGAAGCGGCTGTAGAAGAGCGTGACCACGTCGGCCTCGCCGGCCTCGAAGCGGCGGGCGATCTCCTCGGCGATCGGCTGGGCCGTCTCCAGGTTGACGGTGCGCGAGCCCGACAGATCGAAGCTCTGCACGATCTGGCCCGGGAACATGCGCTGCAGAGGCGCCACGGCCTTCTTGCCGACGGTCAGGATCGCCACCTGCTTGCCCTGGGCCTGCAGGGTCTCGATGTGCTCCTTGGCGGCGCGCACGATGGATGACGAGAAGCCGCCCGCCAGGCCGCGGTCGGCGGCCGAAACGACCACTAGATGCTTCTGGTCGCGGCCCGTGCCCTTCAGCAGGACCGGCCCGCCCTCGCCCGTGATCCCGGCGGCCAGATTCGAGATGACCGAGGCCATCCGTTCGGCGTAGGGGCGCGCGTTCTGGGCCGCGTCCTGGCTGCGGCGCAGCTTGGCGGCGGCGACCATCTGCATGGCCTTCGTGATCTTCTGCGTGGCTTTCACGCTTCCGATCCGATTGCGCATGTCCTTCAGGCTGGCCATGTCGGCTCCGTGTTCGTGTCCCGGGGTCTAACGGCTCAGGCGAAGGTCTTCTGGAGGTCGTCCAGGATCGACTTCAGCTGGGTTTCCAGATCAGGCGTCAGCGTCTTGCCGGTGCGGACCGCGTCCAGCCAGTCGGTGTGGCTGGTGCGCAGGCGCGACAGCAGGGCCTGTTCGAAGCGGCCCACGTCCTTGGTGGCGATGCCGTCCAGATAGCCGCGGGTGCCGGCGTAGATCACCGCCACCTGCTCCTCCACCGCCAGCGGCGCGTACTGGGGCTGCTTCAGCAGCTCGGTCAGACGCTCGCCGCGGGCCAGTAGCTTCTGGGTCGAGGCGTCCAGGTCCGAGCCGAACTTGGCGAAGGCGGCCATCTCCCGGTACTGGGCCAGCTCGCCCTTAATCGGTCCGGCGACCTGCTTCATGGCCTTGATCTGGGCCGAGGAGCCCACGCGCGACACCGAGATGCCCACGTTCACGGCCGGACGGATGCCCTGATAGAAGAGGTCCGTCTCAAGGAAGATCTGGCCGTCGGTGATCGAGATCACGTTGGTCGGAATGTAGGCCGACACGTCGTTGGCCTGGGTCTCGATGACCGGAAGGGCCGTCAGCGAACCGGCGCCGTTGTCCTCGTTCAGCTTGGCGGCGCGCTCCAGCAGGCGGCTGTGCAGATAGAAGACGTCGCCCGGATAGGCTTCGCGGCCCGGCGGACGGCGCAGCAGCAGCGACATCTGACGATAGGCGACGGCCTGCTTGGACAGGTCGTCATAGATGATCAGGGCGTGCATGCCGTTGTCGCGGAACCACTCGCCCATGGCGCAGCCGGCGAAGGGCGCCAGGAACTGCAGCGGGGCGGGTTCGGACGCCGTGGCCGAGACCACGATGGTGTAGTCCAGCGCGCCGTTGTCCTCGAGGGTCTTGACGATCTGGGCCACGGTCGAACGCTTCTGACCGATGGCCACATAGATGCAGTAGAGCTTGGCGCTCTCGTCGTCGCCCTGGTTGACCTTCTTCTGGTTCAGGATGGCGTCGACGGCCACGGCGGTCTTTCCGGTCTGGCGGTCGCCGATGATCAGTTCGCGCTGGCCGCGGCCGATCGGGATCAGGGTGTCGATGGCCTTCAGGCCCGTCTGCACCGGCTCGTGCACCGACTTGCGGGGAATGATGCCGGGGGCCTTCACGTCGACGCGGCGGCGCTCGGTGGCCTGGATCGGACCCTTGCCGTCGATGGGCTCGCCCAGCGGGTTGACGACGCGGCCCAGCAGGCCCTTGCCGACCGGCACGTCCACGATCTCGCCCAGGCGGCGGGCTTCGTCGCCCTCGGAGATTTCAGCGTCGGAGCCGAAGATAACGACGCCGACGTTGTCGCGCTCCAGGTTCAGGGCCATGCCCTTCACGCCGGCCTTGGGGAACTCGACCATTTCACCGGCCTGAACCTGGTCCAGGCCGTGGATGCGGGCGATGCCGTCGCCCACCGACAGCACGGTGCCCACGTCCGACACGTCGGCTTCTTCGCCGAAGTTGGCGATCTGGGACTTCAGGATGGCCGAGATTTCGGCGGCGCGGATGTCCATGGCTGGCTCTTTTCGTCTGGTCCTGGCCGGTTGGGGCCGTACGGCGAAGGTCTGGTCGTTGAAGGGGTGGATCAGGCTCGCTTGAGGGCGAACTTCATCTGGTCGAGGCGGGTCTTCAGGCTGGCGTCATAGAGGCGCGAGCCGATCTTGATCTTGAGGCCGCCGAGCAGGGCGGGATCGACCCGAAGCGACAGCTCCGGATCCTTGCCGAGCGCCTGGCGAAGGGCGCTGGTCACCTGGGCCAGCTGGGCGTGAGACAGGGCGGCGGCGCTGGTCACCTCGGCGGAAACGACGCCGGTGTGGGCGGCCCACTTCTTCTCGAAGCTGGCGATGACGCCCGGCAGGGCGCCGGCGCGGCCGTTCTGGGCCAGCAGACCCAGGAACTTGGCCGTGGTCATGGTTGAGCCGCGGGCGGCGGCCACGGCCACCAGGCCCCTGCCCTTGTCCTCGGAAGAAAAGGTCGGCGAGCCGATCAGACGGCGCAGGTCCGCGCTGCCGTCCAGGGCGGCCTTCAGCCCCTTCAGATCGGCGCGCACGGCGTCCAGCGCGCCCTCTTCCAGGGCGAGGTCGAACAGCGCCTGGGCGTAACGTTCGCCCACTTCGCTCGTCTTGAAGTCGTCAGCCACGCTTGGTCCGCCCATCAGGGTGTGGTTCACGAGACCCGTCGCGGCAGGAACCGCGACGGCTAAAGGCTTGAGCTGCCAGAGAAAAGCACGTTCGGAGGCGATCCTTGCGAACCACCCCGCCCGAAGCCGCGCGCCTGATAGCACTGAAGTTTCCGGGGGGCAACCGGAGCGACGGCGGAGTCACACGTTCTGGAAGTCGACGCCGTCCAGCGATGCAAGGCCGGTCCATTCCGTAATCGATACGCGAAACGTGCCGTCGAAGCGGGTGGTCCAGACGGGCGACCTGAGGCCGCCGTCCCGCTCGCTCAAGGGGCCCAGCACCGTGCCGTGCTCCGCGTCAAATGCGGCGAAGTGGACGGGCTCGCCCTGGTGGTTCAGGCGATACCACATGAGCCGGCGCCCGTCGGGGCGGTACAGCTCCAGGCGCCCGTCGGCGCCCAGGCGCGGCGTCAACTGGGGGTCGCGGTGCGCCAGGCGCCAGATGTTTCGATAGACATGGGCCTCCCACCAGTCGAGGTCGCCGCGCACCTGCTCGGGCGTCATAGGGCCGGCCGGCCGGATCTCGCTGCGCCGCACGCCGCGCTCGCCGTCAATGACGCGGGCCCTGTCCATGGCGGCGCTACGGCCCATCAGGCGCATGCGCGGGCGGGCCAGGTCCATCAGGATGAGATTGTCGTAGGGCTCCTCGACCTCGGTCTCATAATGACGCGCGGCGATGCGCAGGCCCGAGATGCGCCGCCACGCCTCCGCGCCTCCCGTGGCGTCGACAAGGCGCATGGCGGCGGCCCAGCCCTCGCTATCGCTTGCGTGGACGGTTCCAGCCGTCGCCAGGACGGCCCCGGCGCCCAGCATCATCTCGCGGCGGTTCGGCATGGCGGCGTCCTGAAATCCTTCGTTCCGCATCAAACACGGAACGGCCGGGGTCCAAAGGACCGGGCTTGCCAAGCCCGGGCTTCGTCCCGATAGAGGCGAGGCCCCCTCATTTCGGAGACCCGCTCGTGGACGCCATCCTGCCGTTGCTGTCCGATCCCGCCGCCTGGGCCGCCCTCGTGACCCTCGTGATCATGGAGGTGGTGCTCGGCATCGACAATCTGATCTTCATCTCGATCCTGTCGAACAAGCTGCCCGAGCATCAGCGCCAGCGCGTGCGCCGCATCGGCATCGGCCTGGCCCTGATCATGCGCCTGGCGCTGCTGTCGATCATCGCCTGGCTGGTGGGCCTGACCCAGACGGTCTTCGACCTGGGGATCAGCGGCGGAACGGGCCCCCACGGAGAGCCCACCTTCGAGACGGCCTTCTCGTGGAAGGACCTGATCCTGATCGCCGGCGGCCTGTTCCTGGTCTGGAAGGCGACCAAGGAGATCCACCACACGGTCGATCCCGTGCCCAGCAAGAACCACGACCTGCTCGACAAGAAGGATGTGCTGATCGCCAACGCCGGGTCCGCCATCTTCCAGATCATTCTTCTGGACCTGGTCTTCTCCATCGACTCCATCCTGACGGCCATCGGCATGACCGATCACCTGCCCATCATGGTGGTGGCGGTCTTGGCCGCCGTGACCGTGATGCTGCTGGCGGCCGATCCGCTGGCCAACTTCATCGCCAAGAACCCCACCGTGGTCATGCTGGCCCTGGGCTTCCTCCTGATGATCGGCATGGTGCTGATCGCCGACGGTTTCGGCGTGCATGTGCCCAAGGGCTATATCTATACGGCCATGGCCTTCTCGGCCGGGGTGGAGGCGCTGAACATCTGGTCGCGCAAGTCCGCCGCAAGGAAGGCCGCGAACGGTGACGCGGGCGGCCACTGAGCCGCCCGCCGAGTCGCCCCGCGCCGGCGTCGGCTGCGTGGTCCTGGACGCCCGGGGCCGCGTGCTGCTGATCCGGCGGCGGCGCCCGCCCGAGGCCGGCTGCTGGGGCATACCCGGCGGCAAGCTTGATTTCGCAGAGCCGCTCAAGGCCGCGGCCGCCCGCGAGCTTCACGAAGAGACGGGCTTGATCGCCCGCGGCATGCGCCTGCTCACGGTCTGCGAACAGTTTGACGGAGGCCATTGGGTCTCGCCCATCTATCGGGTGTCGGGCTTCGAGGGCGAGGCCAGGCTGATGGAGCCGGACAAGCATGCCGGCCTGAGCTGGTTCGATCCGGCCGACCCGCCCCAGCCGCTCACCGCCGCGGCGCGCGCGGCCCTCGCCGCCCTGGCGGCTAGCCGCCCTGCACGTCCTGAATCTTGATGATCGCCGGGCCCAGGATGACCACGAACAGCACCGGCAGGAAGAACAGGATCATCGGCACGGTCAGCTTGGCCGGCAGGGCCGCGGCCTTCTTCTCGGCGGCCGACAGGCGCAGCTCGCGGTTCTCCTTGGCCATGACGCGCAGGGCCGTGCCCAGCGGCGTGCCGTACTTCTCGGCCTGGATCATGGCGGTGGCCACCGACTTCACGCCGGGATGGTTCGTGCGCTTGGCCAGGCCCTCATAGGCCTGGCGGCGGTCCGGCAGATAGGACAGCTCGGCGCCCAGCAGAGACAGCTCCTCGGCCAGTTCGATGGACCGGCCGCCGATCTCCTGGCTGACCTTCTGGATGGCCGCCTCGACGGACATGCCGCTCTCCACGCAGATCAGCAGCAGATCCAGCGCGTCAGGGAAGGCCTGCATGATCGAGGCGCGGCGCTTCTGGGCCACGTTCGAGACGTAGAGGTTAGGCGCGTAAAAGCCGATGACGAAGCCCGCCACGGTGGCCGTGATCCGCGACATGCCCGGCAGGCCGAAATCGTTGATGACGAACAGGTAGAAGGCCGTCACCGCCGCGAAGATGAAGGGCGTGGCGAAGCGGAAGAAGTAGAAGGTCGTGACCGGTCGCGGCCCCCGAAAGCCGGCCTGGGCCAGCTTGTCGATGACCTTGGGATCCTCCAGCAGCTTGGACAGGTTCAGCTGCTCGACCACGCGCTTCTTGAAGCCGTCGTCCGTGTGGCGAAGCCCGCCCTGGCCCTGCTGCATGGCCTGACGCGAGCGGCGGCGCAGCTCGTCCTTGCGCGCCGAGACCGCCTTCATGCGCTTTTCCAGGCCCGCGCCCTGGGCCAGCGGCGCCAGAAGGCCGAACAGGGTGGCGAAGGCGGCCACGGCCACCCCGATGGTCAGGAGGTTAAGCGGATCGGTGAGATACGACATCCAGCCCATGACCCGCCCCTAGAACTTGAACGAGATCATGCGCTTCATCGTGAAGACGCCTATGGACATCCAGAACACCGCGCCCAGCAGCATGACCTGCCCCCGCACGTCGGTGAACATCAGCATCATGTAGGCCGGGGTCGTGACCATGACCATGGCCATCACCGCCGGAGGCAGCGAGCCGATGATGCCGGCCGACGCCGTCGCCTCGGACGACAGGGCCTTGATCTTCTCGGCCATCAGCTTGCGCGAGCGCAGCACGGTCGACAGGTTCGCCAGCGCCTCGGCCAGGTTGCCGCCCGTCTTCTGCTGGATGGCGATGACGATGGTGAAGAAGCGCAGCTCCGGCGTGGGCATGCGCACGTACATCTTCTCCAGGGCCTGATCGAGCGGCACCCCCACGGCCACGTTCTCGATCAGCCGCTGGAACTCAGGCCCCAGGGGCGCGGGGCTCTCGCGGGCGATGATCTTCAGGCAGTCGTTGACCGGCAGGCCCGAGCGGATGCCGCGCACGATGATGTCCACCGCGTTGGCGAACTCGCCCGAGAACTTCTTCATGCGCCGCTTGGCCAGGAAGCCGATGACGAAGCGCGGCAGGCCCAGCGACAGGACGAAGGCGATGCCCAGCGCCAGAAGGGGAGGCAGGCTGAACAGCAGCGCCAGCAGACCCGCCGTCACGCCCACCACGGCCCAGATGATGCGGAAGGTGCGCGGCGACATGCCGATGCCGGCCTGCTTCAGCCGCGAGGCTAGGCTGAGGCGCACCTTGCGCTCCTTGCGGTCCGCGTCCTTCAGCTGATCGACGATCTGCTTTCTGCGGTCCTCGTGCTTTTCCTTGGCCGAGGGCTTGGCCTTGGCCTTCTGCTCGCCGCGCCGGGCGTTCATGGTCTGCACGCGCTTGACGGCCCGTTCGGCGCTGCCGCCCTCGGGCACCAGGGCGAAGCCGACGGCGGCGATGGTGACGAAGGCCAGAACGGCGGCGAGGATCGGCAGCATCGCCCCTACTCCGCCGCGTCCAGAGCTTCGGCCAGTTCCCGCTCCAGTCCGTAGTAACGGGCGCGATCCCAGAAGCGCGGGCGGGCGATGCCGGTCGAGCGGTGCCGGCCGATGATGCGGCCGTTCTCGTCCTCGCCGGTGATGTCGTAGAGGACCAGGTCCTGGGTAATGATGACGTCGCCTTCCATCCCCACCACCTCGGTGATGTGGGTGATGCGGCGCGAGCCGTCGCGCAGGCGGGCGGCCTGAACGATGACGTCCACCGAGCCGACGATCATCTCGCGGATGGTCTTGGAGGGCAGGCCATAGCCCCCCATGGTGATCATGGACTCGAGACGGCTGATGGCCTCGCGGGGGCTGTTGGCGTGCAGCGTTCCCATGGAGCCGTCGTGACCGGTGTTCATGGCCTGAAGCAGGTCGAAGGCCTCGGGCCCGCGCACCTCGCCGACGATGATCCGCTCGGGACGCATGCGCAGGCAGTTCTTGACCAGATCGCGCATGGTGATCTGGCCCTGACCCTCCAGGTTCGGCGGACGGGTCTCCAGGCGCACCACGTGCGGCTGCTGCAGCTGAAGCTCGGCGGCGTCCTCGCAGGTGATGACGCGCTCGGTCGGGTCGATGAAGGCCGTCAGCGTGTTCAGCAGCGTCGTCTTGCCCGAGCCCGTGCCGCCCGAGATGACCACATTGCATCGGCTGGCCCCGATGACGCCCAGCACCCGCGCCCCTTCCGGGCTGATGGAGTGGAACTCCACCAGGTTGCGCATGGTCAGCTTGTCTTTCTTGAACTTACGGATCGTCAGCGTCGGCCCGTCGATGGCCAGGGGCGGGGCGATGACGTTGACGCGCGAGCCGTCCGGCAGGCGGGCGTCGCAGATGGGGCTGCTCTCGTCCACGCGGCGGCCCACCTGGGACACGATCCGCTGGCAGATGTTCATCAGCTGGGTGTTGTCGCGAAAGCGGACATTGGTCAGCTGGACCTTGCCGCCCACTTCGATGAACACCCGACCGGCGCCGTTGACCATGATGTCGGCGATGTCGTCGCGGGCCAGCAGCGGCTCCAGCGGCCCATAGCCCAGCACGTCGTTGACGATGTCCTGGACCAGGTGCTCCTGCTCGGCCACCGACATGGAGACGTTCTTGATCGCCACCAGTTCGGCGACGATGTCGCGAATCTCCTCGGCCGCCTGTTTGGGATCCAGCTGGGCCAGCTGGGCCAGGTCGATGGTGTTGAGCAGGGCGTTGAAGATGGTCGTCTTCGTCGCGTGGTAATAGTCGCTCTGCTCACGGACGATCTCGGTGACCGCCTGGGCCTTCTGCAGCTGTTCGAACCCGGCCGTCTTGCGAGGGCCCTGGGCCTTAATCTGGGGCCGCGGCGCGGGAGCGGCGGCGGGATTAGGCACCGCGCCGCCCAGCTGTTCGGCGAAGGCTTGGGGCAGGACGTGGGGCTCGGCCGGCGGGGCGGGCTGAGCCTCCGGCTCGGGCTGCGGCGCGCGCGCCTGGGCGGACGCGGCGGCGGCCTGCGCGAAGGACGCGGGCTGGGCCGCGCCTTGCGGGGCGCCTGTCGCGCCGGTTGGCCGCTTGCCGAACACCTGTGGTCAGTCCTCCGGGCTCAGCGTTTCTTGAACAGGCCGCCCAGCAGGGACGACTTGGCGGGCTTGTCGGCCTTCTCGGCCTTGCCGGGTTTCGCGGCCTTGGCCTTGCCGGGGGCCGGCAGCATGGCCAACTCGCGCTGCGAGACGATCTGGGCCAGCGTCGTGAAGGCCTCGGCCGCCTTGGACTTGGACGCCGCCTCCATGACCATCTGGCCGTTATTGGCCGCCGCGCCGAAGATCTTGGCGTCAAAGGGCACCAGCAGCGCCGGATGCACGCCCAGGGCCGCGCCGAAGTCCTTGGCCGGAATCTCGGGCCGTCCCGGCATGCCCACCTGGTTCAGCACCACCTTGGGCGCCGCGTCGTTCGGGCGGGCCTGGCGGATCAGGTCGATGATGTTCTTGGCGTTGCGCAGGGACGCCAGGTCAGGCGCGGCGGTGATGACCACGTCATCCGCCGTCACCAGGGCGCGGCGCACCCAGGCCGACCAGGCGTGCGGCAGATCCAACACCACAAAGGGCGCGGCGCCCCGGATGCGGCCCGTCACCTCCTCGTACGCGTCGGCCGAGATGTCCCAGTCGGCGTCCAGGGTCGCGGGCGCGGCGAACAGGCTCAGCCGGTCCGTGCAGCGCACCATCATGCGGTCGATCAGGGTGGCGTCCAGCCGGTCCGGCTGGGACAGGGCGTCGGCCACGCCGTTCAGGGGGTCCTGGTTGAAGTCCAGGCCCGCCGTGCCGAAGGGCAGGTCGTAATCGACGATCAGGGTGTTGGCCGACAGGCGCTCGGCGATGGCCCAGGCGGTGTTGTGCGCCACGGTCGAGCTGCCCGAGCCGCCGCGCGCGCCGATGAAGGCCATGGTGCGCCCCACGAAGGGCTGGGCCGGATCGTTGAACAGCGAGCCGATGGCGCCGATCAGCTGCAGCGGCTGGATCGGCGCGACCAGATACTCGCTGACGCCGCGCCGCATCAGCTCGCGGTACAGCATGATGTCGTTGGCCGCGCCGATGACCACCACCTTGGTGCCCATGTCGCAGTTCTCGGCCAGGCGATCGAGGTCGGCCAGCAACTGCCCGGCGGGGGCCGCGCTCTCGACGATCACCAGGGGCGGCGTCGGTTCGTGGGCGTAGGCCTCCAGCGCGGCGGACAGGCCGCCGACGCGAATCTGGGTCGTGGCGCGCGACAGGCGGCGGTCCTGGCCCGCGCGCTCAGCGGCGGCCAGGGTGTCAGGGCGCTCGCCGAAGATGTGGATGCCGATGCGCGGCACCGAGACTTCCTGGAAGGCCTGGCTGACATGCTGGGTCAGGTCGGCCACCGGGTTGAAGGCGGGCGCGGGCGCGGCGAACCGCAGGGGCTCGCTGGGCTGGGCCGCGGCGGGCACGGTCGTCAGCGCCTGAGGCGTCAGCTCCGCTTCGGGTTCGGGCGCGGGCGGATCGAAGGCGGCCCGCTGGCCGGGCGCGGGGAAGTCGAGGTCGAGGTCGTCGAGCTCGGGGTCGAAATCCGCGGGATGGGCGCCGAAGGCGTGGGTCATATCGCTGGGCGCCTCACTGCACGGCTTCCGAGACGCGCCCGGCGCCGAGCGTGTTGCGCGCCGCCTCGGTCGCCTCGCCCGCGCGATAGGCGGTGATGACGGCGGCGCGGCGGCCCGCATCGCCCGGCGCCATGGCGGCGGGGCGCTGGATGTCGCGGGGATCGGCGATCTGGGCGGCCAGGTTGGCGTTGACCGAGCAGCCCAGGTTCAGGGCCGAACGGTTGTCGCGGGTGGCGGTCAGATTGGTGTAGTTGGCCGAGCAGTCGGGGCGAACGGCCCTGACCGTCTCGAATCCGGCCAGCACCGGCGCGCGCGGATCAGGCGCCGTATAGGCCGTCACCTGAACGCCGTTCACGCCCAGCCCGGCCAGATAGGCCTGGACGTTCCAGGCGTGGGCCTGGGCGTCCGGATCGGCTCCAGCCGGCGCCTGGACGACGATGGGGCCGGTGGCGCCGCCCTGGGCGCGCACGGCCAGGTCCCTGAGGGCCGCCTGCTGCGCCGGGCTTACGGCGCCTTGCGGATGCACCGCCAGGGCGATGCGGTCGAGGCCGGGCTCCACCTGCATGACCCAGCGCGACAGCGGCGTCAGCGGCGCCGGACCGGCGCCGCCCGCGGGCGTGGTGCAGGCGGCCAGCCCCAGCGGCAGGGCCAGGGCTGAAGCGAGGAGAAGGGGGCGCAAGGTCATCTGGCGGCTCATTCGATCACATAACCGACCGGGCCCTGCCAGCCGGCGGCGGGCGCGGCCGGGGCGCCGGGGCGATAGGCCTGGTTCAGGCGTCCGAACAGGATGGTCTGCATGTCGCTGGCGATCTGCAGGCCGTCGGCGGGGGTCTGGAAGTCGCCGGGGGCGCCGGGCCGGGTCAGATAGGCTTCGATGATGATGACCAGCTCGGTCTCGCCGGACAGGTAGTCGCGCGAGCGGAACAGGGCGCCCAGGATCGGCAGGTTGGTGGCGCCCGGCAGGCCGTCGATGTTCTGGCGCGTGCTTTCCTGAAGCAGGCCGGCGATCATCATGGCGCCGCCCGACGGCAGCTCGACCGTGTTCTCCACGCGGCGCACGGAGAAGGCCGGCAGCACCAGCGCGCCCTCCCCCTGGCCCAGGGTGAAGGAGGCGGCGTTGGAGATCTCTGAGACCTCGGTGGCGATCTGCAGCGAGATGTTGCCGTTCGACAGCACCACCGGGGTGAAGTTCAGCAGCACGCCGAAGGGCTTGTACTCGATGATGGCGTTGCCCTGGCTGTCCCGGCCCGTGGGCACGGGGAACTCGCCGCCCGCCAGGAAGTTGGCCGGCTGGCCGTTGGTCGAGGTCACGTTCGGCTCGGCCAGGGTGCGCAGCAGGCCCACACGCTCGAAGGCCTGGATGGCGGCGCGGGCGCTGTTGACGCCGCTGTTGCCCGCCACGGTCTGGTTCGTGGCCGAGCGCCAGTTGGGCACGTAGTTCGGATCGTTCGGATTGCCCGAGACGATGTCCATGCAGGTGCCGGTGACGCCCGGCGCACAGGGCACGCCCAGCATCGGTCGCTGCGTCGTGTCGACCCGGTAGCCGCCGTTCAGTCCGCCCAGCAGGCCCCCGTTGACGCCGAAGGTCGGCGAATTGCCCAGGAAGTACTGCGGCTCGCCCAGGCGGCCCAGCACGGCGTTGGTGTCGAAGCCCAGCTGCTTGACGACGGTGCGGTTCACCTCGACCACGCGCACGCGCAGCGTCACCTGGTCCGAGCCGCTGATGGACATCATGTTGACGACGCGCTCGGGGGCCACGAACTGGGCGGCCAGGCGCTGGGCCGTCTCGGCGTCGCCCGGATTGGCGGCGCGGCCGGTCAGGATCAGGCTTTCGTTGACCGCCTCGACCCGGATGTCCGAGGCCGGCAGAAGGCGACGGATGGTGGCCTCCGCCGCATCGGTGCCGGCGTCCACGCGGATGTTCAGCGTCAGGATGCGGCGGCCCGCGGCGTCGAAGAAGCTGGCGTCGGTCTGGCCCGACGCCACCCCCATGATGACGATGCGGCGCGGCGACTGCAGCACGGCGTCGGCCACCGCGGGGTTCGAGACCAGCACGTCGCGGGCGTCCACCGGCAGGTCGACCGTGGCCGAGCGGCCGCGCGGAATTGAGATGCTCTGGCTGGCCTCGCCCGTGCCCGACAGGTTCACGCGCACGGCGGACTGGGCCTGGGCGGCCACGGGCGCGGCGGCGGGCGTGAGGCCCAGGGCCACGGCAGGGATCAGGGCGGCGAGAGTCTTGAGGGGCCGCATCATTGGGTCACCACCGTTTCGGCCTGGCCGTTGCGGAAGACGCGGATCGCCGCGTTCTCGGTGCGCGGCGAGACGACCGCGCCCGACGGCCCGGCCGTGTCGGCATAGGAGCGCAGCACCAGGGACAGCTCGCCCTCGGACTTGGCCAGGGCCAGGGCCTCGGCGTCGCGGGCGCTCAGCTCCAGGGTGGCGGTGGCTCCGATGACGGCCTGCTCCTCGCCCGCCGTGGTGGCCTGGTCGATGGCCAGCACCTTGACGTTGCGCATGACGGTCGAGCTGGTGAAGCGCGAGCGGCCGGACTGATCCCCGGCCACATCGGACAGGCGCGATTCGCGCGTCAGCAGCACATCCACCCGGTCGCCCGGCAGGATGAAGCCGCCCGCGGCCGTCTCGACGGTCACGCGGATGGCCATGGCGCGCATGCCCGGCTCGAGGAAGGCGGCCATGTAGCCGCTCTGTCCGGCGCGCACGAGCTTGTGTCCCAGGATGGGCTCGCCGGCCAGGATCTGCTCGCGCACCACCGCGTCGATGAAGGCTGCGCGCGGCGTGTTGCCGGTCAGGTCTGCGGCGACGTGATTGGCCTGGGCGGCCGCAGCCTCGGCGCGCTCGCCGTCGGCCGGCGCGGCGCGCGGCGGGGCGCCGTCGGTGACATAGGCGGGGTTCAGGTTGGCCACGGGCCAGTCCTTCCACTCCATGTCGGCGGATTCGACGCGCTTGCCCACGGGCAGGTCGCGCGAGGCGACCAGCACGCGCACGGTGGGCGCGGCCTGAACCTGGGCGGTGGCGGCTTCGCTGGTGGAGGGCCCCTGGCCCATGGCGCGCACCACAAGCGCCAGCCCGATGGCCGAGACGGCGGCGATGGCGATGACGGCGATGCGGGCGGGCTTCATCCGGACCTTGCGACCTCCCCCTGGCCGCGCGCGGAACGCACGAGGCCGGCGGTTAACACTCTGCCGGTCCGCGGGTTAACGGCCCCCTAAGCCGCAAAGGTCTGCGCGGCCCAACCCCGCGGTCAGGCCCTGCGGTCAGACGCCGCGGATGAAGGTCTCGATCAACGGACTGGCCGGATAGGCGATCAGGGCGCCCGCCGCGATGGCCACGCCGTAGGGAATGTCGCCCTTGGGCTCGAGCAGCCGGCCCAACCATTGCGGCGCGCCCGCCACATAGGGCCGGGCGTGGAAGCGGGCATAGATCAGGCTGAGGCAGAACAGGCCTCCACAGACGCCGGTCCACAGCAGGAACATGCCGCCGCCGGACAGGCCCAGCCACAGCACGGTCGAAGCCATCAGCTTGGCGTCCCCGCCACCCAGCCAGCGCAGGGCGAACATGCCCATGCCCAATAGAAGGGCCACGAAGGCCACGCCCAGGTGAATCAGCACCTGCTGAAACGGCAGCCCCACCAGCCAGGCCGTGGGGAAGAACAGCACGATCAGCGCCGCCGACATCCAGTTCGGGATGGTCATGGTGGTCACGTCCTTCAGCGCCGCCGCGATGGCGATGGCGGGCAGCACGCTGAGGAAGAGCAGGGTGACGGTGTCCATGGAGCGCCTGAAGACTGCTTCGTGGCGGCGATCCTGGCGGGCGGGGATTAAGGCCAGGTTGCCGCGCAAAAGCTAAGGGCCGCGGCTTTCGCCGCGGCCCCCGCTGTTTCGTTCGGTTGGAACGTCCGTCGGCTTAGGCGCCGGCGGTGCCGCCCATGCCGGTCACGACGGCGTTGAACTTCGTCTTGATGGTCGAACCCAGGGCGGTCACGGCCGTGATGATCACGACGGCGATCAGGGCGGCGATCAGGCCATACTCGATGGCGGTGGCGCCGGACTCGTCCTTGACGAACTTGGAAACGAACTTGGTCATCTGTCTCTCCTGTTAGCGAGCAACTTTGGCTTCTTTACTCTGGGGTCAGCCGGTTGCCCGCTCACCCCCAAACACACGAGCACTTTGACCCGGCTCGCTTAACGTCAAGTAAAACGCGGAGGGTTGACTTGGATTTTTCTATAGTGAACGGATATTTACTGTTAGCATCCGTTAATCATGCGCCGGGATGCCTTGTCGAATAAGGCGTCTGTGGCGATTCAACCTTTCTTCACCAGCGAAGCGCATCTTCAGCCTCGCGCGTACGGGCGTGCGCGCCGTTTCAATGCGAGAGAGCGAACCATGGCCCGCATCCCCTTCATCTCCGCCGGCGTGGCGGTTCTGCTGATGACCGGCGCCGTCATGGCCCAGTCGCGCGGCCTCACGGTCGAGCTGGACCACAGCGCCCGCATCCAGCTGGCCGGCAGCGCCTCGTCCGTGATCGTCGGCAATCCGCGCATCGCCGACGTGACGGTGGTCAACGACCGCACCCTGTTCGTCTCGGGCCGTGGGCACGGCGTCACGGACGTGATCGTCGTCGATGCGCTGGGCCGCACCATCTACAACGGCCAGATTTCGGTCATCGCCCCGCGCGACGGCCAGGTGCGGGTCTGGCGTGGAACCCAGGCCACCGAAATGGCCTGCGGCGCCGGCTGCGCCCCTGCCGTCAGCGGCGGTCAGGCCGCCGCGGCCACGCCCTAAGGGCCGCCCATGCGCCGCGGCCGCCTTCCGATGCAGCGCTTCTTCCGCAACCGTCGCGGCGCGACGGCGGTGGAGTTCGCCCTGGTGGCCGCGCCCTTCTTCTTCGGCATGTTCGCCATCATCGAGCTGGGGCTGGTGTTCGTCCTGTCGAGCGTGCTGGACAACGCCACCCTCCAGGCGGGGCGCCTGGTGCGCACCGGTCAGATGCAGGCCGGCGACGCCGCCACTTACAAGACCGCCGTCTGCAATCGCATGAGCATCTTCAGCGGCGACTGCAACGCACGCCTGACCATCGACGTGCGGGTGGTGCCGCGCTTCGACAATCCGAACCTGCCCGACCCCTTCCGGACCACGGGCGGGACGACCACCTTCGATCCTTCGGCCATGGGCTATCAGAATAGCCAGGCGCGCGACATCGTCGTGGTTCGCAGCTGGTGGCGCCAGCCCCTGTTCACGCCCCTGATGTCCCAGGGCCTGTCCAAGCTGGGCGACGGCCAGGCCATCCTCAGCTCCACCGACGCCTTCAGGAACGAGCCATGGTGAGCCGTCTTCGCCGCATCGCGACGTTCCGCGGCGACCGTCGCGGCGTCTCGGCCGTGGAGTTCGCCCTGATCGCCCCGGCGGTCTGCGCCTTCTATCTGGGCCTGTCCGAGATGTGCCAGGGCTACATGGCGGTGCGCCGCATGGGCCACTCAGCCGCCGCCGTGACCGATCTGCTGTCCCAGGATCAGGTGGTGACGCGCGACAACATCGACGACGCCATGACCATCGGCGCGCTTCTAATGAGGCCTTTTTCCACCACCGGGCTGCGTCAGCGCGTCTCCAGCGTCACCATCGACAACCAGCGCCGCGCCAAGGTGGACTGGAGCCGGGGCTCGGGCCTCTCGGCGCGGGCGGCAGGCTCCACCGTGACCCTCCCGGACGACATGATCACCACCAACAACAACAGCCCCAAGGTGCTGAACATCGGCGACAGCATCCTGATGACCGAGGTCGAGTACGACTACGACTCGCCCGTCGATTACGTCATGCCGGCCCTGACGCGGTTCACTCAGACCTATTATCTGCGGCCGCGCCGGTCCGACTCGATCACCTGCTCCAACTGCTGACCGCATAGGGCCCGCCGGATGGCGGCGATCTTGGCCTCGGTCTCAAGGCGCTCGGAGGCCGGGTCGCTGTCCGCGGTGATCCCCGCCCCCGCCAGGGTTCTCCAGCGCCAGCCCTCCTGATCCTCGAGCAGGCCTACCGTGCGGATGAGCACCGAGGCCTCCATCGCGCCGCCGTCGGCCAGCAGGGCCAGCGAGCCGCACCAGGGACCGCGCGGACGCTCCAGCTCGGCGATGACCTTCATGGCTTCGACCTTGGGCGCGCCCGTGATCGAGCCGGGTGGGAAGGCTGCGGCCAGCACGGCGGGGGCGTCCACCCCATCGACCAGATCGCCGGCCACCACCGACTCCAGATGATGCACGTGGGGCCAGGTGCGTAGGGCGTTCAGCGCCTCGACGTGAACCGTGCCAGGCCTGCACACCCGGGCCAGATCGTTACGCATGAGATCGACGATCATCAGGTTCTCGGCCCGGTCCTTGTCGCTTTTCGTCAGATCTTCCGCCAGGGCGGCGTCCCGCGCCGGATCCGGATGGCGCGGGCGCGTACCCTTGATGGGCCGGGCGCGGACCCGCCGCACGCCCGCCTCCGCCTCGAGGGACAGGAAGCTTTCGGGCGACTGCGACACCAGGGCCGCCCCCGGCAGCCGCCACCAGGCGGCGTAGGGCGCCGGCGAGGCCTCGGTCAGGCGCGTGAACAGGTCGAAGGGGTCGGCGCCCCGCCTCAGCCGCCCGGACCAGGCCTGGGCGATATTGGCCTGGAACAGGTCGCCGCGTCCGATCCTGGCCACGACCTCGGCCACGGCCGCCTCGTAGGCGTCGGGCGGGGCCTCGGGCGTGAAGGCTTCCGAGGGCGGGCCGGGTTCAGGCGCCTCGGGATCTGGAGGGACCGCCCCCCCGATCGCCAGCACCCGTCTGCGATGATGGTCGAAGGCCAGCAGCCGCGCGTACCGCGCCGCGAACAGATCGGGCCAACCCGTTGCGCGCGGCAGGTCCAGCCGGTCGAAGGCCCCGGCCGCCTCATAGGCCAGGAGCCCGACGCCCCCCCCTGTGAACGGCGGCGGCTCGTCCACGTCCGACATTAGGGGATCGGCGCCGGTCAGGCCCCGCAGCGCCGCGAAGGGGTCGCCACCGCCGGGATCGAGGCGGACCGTCGCCTCGGGCTCCCAGGCCAGGTAGGACCAGCGCGCCTGGGGCGAGCCGTCGGACAGGGCCAGGAACGCCCACGGCCGCTCCCGCAGGGGAGCGGCCGCCGCGACCGGCTCTATCCAGGGCAGAACCTCGATGCTCAAGCGGCGCCGCCCTCGACCAGGGTCTGCATGGCCTTCAGATAGTTCAGGAAGGCGGCCCGGCCGGATCGGCTGATGGCCACGCGGGTCTGGGGCTTCTTGCCGACGAACCGCTTCTCGACCTCCACATAGCCTGCCTCCTCAAGTTTCCTCAGATGGACCGACAGGTTTCCATCGGTCAGCTGAAGGCGGCTCTTCAGGGTGGTGAACTCCGCATCGCCCGCGCTGGCCAGGAAGGCCATGATCCCCAGCCGCACGCGCCCGTGGATCACCTCGTCCAGCGCCTCGATGTCAAAGCCGGAATCGGACTGACCAGCCATGCTCACACCACGTCCGAGGGTTCCTGGCGCATGAGCACCAGCCCCGGCGCGATGGTCAGCAGCATCAGCACCCCGGCATAGACCAGATACTGGGCCGGCTCGCCCGTGAACCACGCCAGGACAGGCGCCGCCAGCCAGCCGCCATAGGCGGGCGCCCACAGCCACTTCTGCCCCGACATGGCGGCCGAAACGGCCCAGCCGGCGCCGTACAGTCCGACGATCAGGCTTGGGAAGATCAGCGCCGGCAGAGCGCTTTCGATGCGATAGCTCATGGCCGCCAGCGACAGGGCCAGGAAGAAGATGCTCAGGCCCACCGCCATCCAGGCGGTGCCCGAGGCGCGGTTGGCCGGCGACATGGCCCCCGGCATGCGTCCGACGCGGCGGCTGAGCACGGCCAGGGCGACGACGAAGGCGACGAGCGCCGCCATCCAGATCCAGGTCACATTGGCCATGCCGATGGCCAGGATGTCCGCCTGAACGGCCCAGTGCACCAGCGAGGCCGGACCGAAGATAAGGCCCGCCGCCACCAGGATAGAGCCGCCGAGCAAGGGTCCTCGCGAGCCTTCCTCGGCCATGGCCTTCATATAGGCGATGTCATCGCCGATGGATTTGATCTGGTCCCGAGTCATGCGCTCCTCCATGGGAATGATCCTGGATACCAATCTTACTTTGCATTGTAAAGTGCTTTGTGTGGAGCATCAGACCTGATGCGCCCAGCCGCCTTCAACCGCATCGCCTATGCCGAGATGGGCATCTGCAATCCCCTGGCGGACGGCGCCTTCCTGGAGGCGCTGGGCCGCGCTGACCTCCCGCCCGGCGCACGCGCCTGCGACCTCGGCTGCGGCAACGCCCACACCTCGATCCTGATGGCGGGAGCCGGACTTCAGGCGACCGCCGTCGAGCGCGACCCCGACATGGCCGAACTGGCCGCCGAGCGCATCGCGGCCCGCGGCGCCGCGGTCGAACTGAAGGTCGGCGAGGGGCTTCAGGCGCTGGACGCCCAAGAGGCCTGGTCCCTCATCGTGGCCATCGGCACCACCGCCCTGACGGACCCCGGCCCCGCCCGCTTCGCAGGCCTGGCCGCGCGGCTGGCGCCGGGCGGACGCCTGCTGTTCGGAGATCTGATGTGGAAGGCCGAGCCCGACCCCGCCTTCCGCGATCTTCTCCATCAGACCGCCGTCTATGAGAGCCACGCGGGCTGGATCGAGGCCGGGCGCGCCTCTGGCCTTCAACCGCTCTGGGACCGCGTGAGCACCGAAGCCGAGTGGGACGCCTATGCCGGCGCCATGACCGGCGCGGTCGAGGCCTGGATCGCGGCCAATCCGGATCGGCCCGAGGCCAGCGCCCTGCGCAATCGCGTGGCCCTTCTGCGCGCCATGCAGCAGGGCGAGGCGGGCCGCACCCTGGGCTTCGGGCTCTATCTGTTCGGCAAGGCGTAAGCCGCGGCTCCCGCTTTTCAGGCGGCTTGTCCACGTCAGCCGTCCCCGGCCTATTCTGAGACGCGAGGAAGGTCAGACCCATCCAGACGGATCAGACGGATCAGACGGTATATTTCGAGTGCGGCACGATCACCTGAACGGCGGCTCGTCGAAGGCGCGAAGTTTTCTGGAATGCAGGCGCGGGCCCTCCTGCCTTAGCAGGTCGATGGCCTCCAGCCCGATCTGCAGGTGCTCCGAGATCGAGCCCTCGTAAAAGCGGTTGGCCTGGCCGGGCAGCTTGATCTCGCCGTGCAGCGGCTTGTCGGACACGCACAGCAGCGTTCCGTAGGGCACGCGGAAGCGATAGCCCTGGGCCGAGACCGTGGCCGACTCCATATCCACGGCCACCGCCCGCGACTGCGAGAACCGCAGGGCCGAGCGTGAGTAGCGAAGCTCCCAGTTCCGGTCGTCCGTGGTCACCACCGTACCGGTGCGCAGGCGGTTCTTGATCTGGTCGCGGTCCTCGCCGGTGACGGTCTCGGCGGCGCGCTGCAAGGCCTGCTGGACCTCGGCGATGGGCGGGATGGGCACCTCGACCGGCAGCACGTCGTCCATGACGTGGTCGTCGCGCACATAGGCGTGGGCCAGGACGTAGTCGCCGATCTTCTGCGTCCCGCGCAGGCCGCCGCAGTGGCCGATCATCAGCCAGGCGTGCGGACGCGTCACCGCCAGGTGGTCGCAGATGGTCTTGGCGTTCGAGGGGCCGACGCCGATGTTGACCAGGCTGACGCCCTGCCAGCCCGGGGCGACCAGGTGATAGGCGGGCATCTGGTGCTTGCGCCAGGCCGCGTCCGACACCGCGCGCACCGGATCGGCCGTGTCGCGCGTGATCTTGACCCCGCCGGCGCAGGACAGGTGGGTGTAGGGGCTGCCCTCGCGGACCAGTTCGGCGCAGGCCCAGCGCACGAACTCGTCCACGTAGCGGTGGTAGTTGGTGAACAGGATGAAGGACTGCACGTCCTCCACCGGCGCGCCCGTGTAATGACGAAGGCGCGCCAGCGAATAGTCGGTCCTCAGGCCGTCGAAAAGCGACAGGGGCCGGGCCGAACCGGAGTGCTCAAAGGCGCCGTCGGCGATCTCGTCGCCGATATGGGCCAGCTCGGTGACGGGAAACAGCCGGGGCAGTTCGGCCGCCATTTCGCTGTTGGGCGCCGCCTCCAGGGCGTCCAGCACGTAGGGGTAGGGGATCTCCTGGCGCGAGGGACCCACCTCGAAGGTGGCGCCGTAGTCCTCGGCTAAAAGGCCCAGCTGTTCCAGCAGGTAGGGCCGGTAGAGGTCCGGGCGCGTGATCGTGGTGGCGAAGGCGCCCGTCTGGGACAGCCGCGCATAGGACCGGGCGCCGCCCGGCTCGGCCTTGGCGCCGCTCCAGATGACGCGCAGCTCGGGATAGACATAGGCGCCGTCGGCGCGGGCCACGGCGTCAGGGCGCCGGCCGTCCCTGACAAAGGCGGCGAGGTCGGCGCGAAGGCGGGCGATGGAGGCGTCGTAGAGCCGCGTCAGTTCGTCCAGCGCGGCGTGGGGATCGTCGAATGGCTTCATAGGCGGCCATCCTATCCGCCGGGCATGACGGTGGCGAGACGGCTAGTTGCGGGGAATCAGATCCTCGACGCGTCGTACGCTCATGTCCGTCACCGCCAGGCGGTCGCCCTCGACGGCCAGGTTGATAATGGCGTCGCCGCCGGTGGGGCAGCAGTTGCCGTCGGTCGGGCGCCACAGCTGGGTCAGGGCCATCATGGCGCCGATGCGGTAATCGACGCCCTTCCAGACCTCCAGCCCCCCGGGAAGGCGCGCGCGCATCTCGCGCTTCCAGGGCATGAGGCGCAGGTCGCGCCAGCCGCCGTCGCCCTGCCGCACATAGATCTGGTCAGCGTTTCCGTTGCCCGTGCCCATCATGCGGCCGGGCACGTGGATCAGCGTCTGGTCCATCTCGCCGCCCAGGCTGGGCGCCTCGTAGATGACGCCGTCATAGCCCCAGCCAAAGGGCCGCCAGCCGTCGCCGTCGCGCGCCAGAATGACGAAGCCGGCGCGGATACCGTCCATGTCCGTGTGCCCGCCGACGGTCTGCCAGGCCACGGCCTCGTCCCGATCCACATAGAGCAGGCCCGCGGCGGTGACGCCGCAGCCCTCCAGCGCCTGTCCGAGGCAGGTCGTGGCGATCTGCTCCCAGCTGAAGGCGCGGTCAAAGGCGCGCGCCGTTTCGATCTCGTTCTGCAGAAGGCGGACACGCGCCTCGCGGGCGCTGTCGTCCAGTTCCTGTGGGTAGTCGCGGTCGGCCTCGGCCCAGTCGTCGGCCTGATCGGCCAGCCAGCCGTCGCGGGGGCTGGCGGCGTGCGCGGCGGCCAGGGCCTGGGCCACGTCCATGCCGCCGCCCTGCGGTTGGGCTTCCACCGAGGCGCCGGCCAGCAGCGCCAGAGCCACGGCGGGGAGAAGGGAGCGCGGCATGGTCGCCTCGGCGGTATGGTCTTCGCCGAACAGCGTAACGCGCGGCGGCGCCCCCGCCTAGAGCGGCCGCGCCTCGTCCACCAGCATGATCGGCACGCCGTTGCGGATCGGATAGGCCAGCCTGGCCTTCTTGCTGATCAGCTCCTGCGCCTTGCGGTCGTACTCCAGCGTTCCGCCCGTTTCGGGGCAGACCAGGATCTCCAGCAGGCGGGGATCGACCTCAGCGGGGGTGGGAAAGGCTTCGCTCATGCGGGCCTTATTGCATGAGACCGGGCTCGTCGTCGCCGGTCTCGGCGGCGTCCATGCGCATCAGGGCCGTCAGCACCCGGCAGCGGTCGTCCACGGTCAGGGCCTCCAGAAGGGCCTGCTTCTCCTGCGGCTCGAAGGGCAGGGCCATGGACAGGCTGTTGCACAGCGCCTCCAGCGGCGCGCCCTCCGCGGCGTCCCAATCGATCTCCAGCGAGCGCTTCTCCAGATACGCCCGAAGGGCCCCGAACAGGGCCGGGTCGATGGGCCTCAGCCCGTCGGGTTTGGCCAGATCGTCGGGAAAGACGGTGAAGTCCGCCCGCACCTGGCGGTACGGCTCGTTGGAGGGCAGTTCGCTGACGATGCGAAAGCGCGACAGGCCCGACAGGGTGATCAGATAGCGCCCGTCCGAAGTCTCGGCGAAGGCGACGATCTTGCCCGCACAGCCGATGGGATGCAGCGCCGGCAGGGTGGCCGGCCCGCCCGAGGGCTGGATCATGCCGATGACCCGCTCCTGGGCCATGGCGTCGTCGATCATGGCCAGATAGCGGGGCTCGAAGATGTTGAGCGGCAGCTGGGCCCGCGGCAGCAGGATCGCGCCCGCCAGGGGAAAGACCGGCAGAACCTGCGGCAGGTCCGAGACGGTGGCGAACCCCTGGGGCAAACGGCGCCTCCCTCTAGGCGAACAGGATGGACGACAGCCTGCGCCGTCCATTCCTGGCCACGTCGGAGTTGAGACCCGCCGCCTCGAAAACGGTCAGCAGCTGTTTGCGCGCCGCCTGATCGTTCCATTCGCGGTCGCGGGCGACGATCTCGAGCAGATGGTCGGCCGCCTGCTCAAGCCGCCCCTTGGCCGCCAGCTTGCCGGCCAGGTCAAAGCGCGCCTGATGGTCGTCAGCATCCCTGGCGATCCTCGCCTCGAGGTCGGCTGCGTCGTCATCGCCGCCGCCCGCATCGCCCTGCAGGGCCAGCTGCGCCCTGACCGCCGCGATGTCCGGGTCGTTGGACGTGGGGTCGGCCATGGCCAGGGTCTGAAGCGCCTGATCGGCGTCGCCGTCGGCCAGATAGACGCGCGCCAGCCCCGCCACGGCCTTGGGGTGGCCCGGCTCGATCTGCAGAATATGCGCATAGGCCTGGGCCGCGCCGCCCAGATCGTTCAGCTTTAGAGACTCGGCGCCCAGCTCCAGCAGTTGTTCGATCTCGGGCGGAGGGCCGCCCGCGCCGCCCGTCAGCTTGCCGATGAAGGCCTGAAGCTGGCTGTCGGGCACCGCGCCCATGAAGCCGTCCACGGGCTGGCCGTCGACGAAGGCGTAGACGGTGGGGATCGACTGCACGCGCAGCTGGCCCGCATAGGCGGGGTTCTTGTCCACGTCGATCTTGACCAGCTTGACCTTGCCGCCCGCCGCGCGGACCGCCTTCTCCAGCGCCGGGGTCAGCTGGCGGCAGGGCCCGCACCAGCTGGCCCAGAAATCCACCAGCACCGGCTGCTTGCTCGACTCGGCGATGACGTCAGCGGCGAAGCTGGCGTCCGAGCCGTCCTTGATGAGGTCCTGACCGCCGGTCGTGGGCGGGGCGAAGCTGTCGGTGGGCATGGAGTTCCCGGTTCCTTGCGCAGGTCTAACGAACGAGACCGGAAAATGGTCGCACGGCCTCGTCTGCGCAATGGCGTCGCAGGGCCGATCCGGCCAGGGCCAAGGCGTGGCTCAGCCCGGTCGAGGACTTTCAGGCGCGTCGAACTCCGACACCAGATGGCCGGGGGCCACCTCTTCCAGGCGCGGAATGTACAGCGACTGGCCCGCCGTCTCGTCCACGGTCAGGCGCGAGGGCAGGAAGCGCAGGGCGCTTCTGGGGTCGAGCGGGCTGGGCGGCTCTCCGGTCAGGCGGATGCGCTTGCGGTTACGCTCCTTGTCCGGGTCCGGGATCGGCGCGGCGGACAGCAGGGCCTGGGTGTAGGGATGGCGCGCGTCGCTGTAGATGCGGGCAGCGTCGGCGGTCTCCATGACCCGGCCCATATAGAGCACCAGGATGCGGTGGCTGAGTTCGCGCACCACCGCCAGGTCATGGCTGATGAACAACATGGACAGGCCCATCTCGGCCTGAAGCTTGATGAGCAGGTCCAGAATTTCGGCCTGGATGGACACGTCCAGGGCCGATACCGCCTCGTCGCAGATGACCACCTTGGGCTCCAGGATGGTGGCCCGGGCGATGCCCACGCGCTGGTTCTGACCACCGGACAGCTCGTGCGGATAGCGGTTGATCAGGGCGGGAGACAGGCCTGCGCGCTCCATGGCGGCGCGCACACGCGCCTCGCGGTCTTTTCGTGAAAGGCCGGGTTCGTACACGTCCAGCGGCTCGCCGATGGAGCCGCCCACGGTCATGCGCGGGTCGAGGCTGGCCAGAGGGTCCTGGAAGACGATCTGCAGGTCGCGGCGGGCGGCGCGCATGCGCTTCTCGTCGCCGACGGGCAGGTCCTTGCCCAGCAGGGTCACCGCCCCGGCGGTGGGCGGGATCAGGTTCATCACGGCGCGAGCCAGGGTCGACTTGCCCGAGCCGCTTTCGCCGACGATGCCGAGGGTCTCGCCCTGGCGCAGGGTCAGATCGACGCCGTCCACGGCCCGCAGCATTTGCGGCCGTCCAAACAGGCCCTTCTTGATGGGGAAATGGACCCGGATGTCGCGCGCATCCAGCACCACGGGCGCGTCGGCGGCGATGGCTCTGATCTCCGGGCGGCCGTCGCGGCCGTCGCGGTCCAGGCGGGGGATCGAGGCCAGCAGCGTCCGTGTGTAGTCGGTCTTGGGACTGGCGAAGATGTCGCGCACCTCGCCCGCCTCGACATAGGCGCCGTCCTTCATGACGCAGACGCGGTCAGCCAGGCGAGCGATCACGCCCATGTCGTGCGTGATCAGGGCGACGGCGGTTCCGGTCTCGCGCTTCAGCTCGTCGATCAGGTCCAGGATCTCGGCCTGCACGGTCACGTCCAGCGCCGTGGTCGGTTCGTCGGCGATGAGCAGCTTGGGCTCGCACGCCATGGCCATGGCGATCATCGCCCGCTGGCGCATGCCGCCGGACAGCTCGTGCGGATACTGGTTCAGGCGCCGGGCGGCCTCCGGGATGCGGACCCGCCCCAACCATTCCAGGGCGACCTTGCGCGCCTCGTGGCCCGAAAGACCCTTGTGCTTGATCAGGGGCTCGGCGATCTGAGCCCCGATCTTCATGTGGGGCGTCAGGGCCGTCAGCGGGTCCTGGAAGATCATGGTCATGTCGCAGCCGCGGATGCGGTTCAGCTCGGCCGTCTTCAGCCCCAGCAGTTCCGTGCCGGAAAAGGTCGCCGATCCGGTCGCCCGGCCATTGGACGCCAGCAGGCCCATCACCGCCATGAAGGTCTGGCTCTTGCCTGAGCCGCTTTCACCCACCACGCCCAGGCATTCGCCCGGCGCGATGTCCAGGGACACGCCGCGCACGGCCTCGACGGGGCCGTCCTCCGTTTGGAAGGTGACGTGTAGGTCGCGGATCGACAGAACCGGCTCGGGGCGTTGTGACACGGGAACTGGCCTCGGCTGCGGATGTTCGGAAGATGAACCCTAAAGGCTTTCCGCGCGCGATCAAATCGCCAGCCCTTGCGGTGGGGCCTTCGTGGCGTCCGCGCGCCTGAACCGCTAAGGTTCAGACCCTCGAGCAGGAGACCCGCCCTTGGCGACGGCCGACCATCCCTTCTTCAGCTTCCGCACCCACGGCTTCGTTCGCGCGGGCGCGGCCACGCCCATGGTCTGCGCCGCCAATCCGGCCGAGAACGCCCGCCGCCACATCGAACTGGCCAGGCAGGCCCACGACCGCGGCTGTGAGCTCCTCGTATTTCCGGAGCTATCGCTGTCCGGCTACGCCATCGACGACCTGCTCATGCAGGACGCCGTCATCGAGGGATGCGAAGCGGCGACGCGCCGGCTGATCGAGGCGTCCGCGGACCTGAGCCCGGTGCTGGTCGTCGGGGCGCCGGTGCTGTTCCGCGACGGGCTTTTCAACTGCGGGCTGGTCATCCATCGGGGGCGCCTGCTGGGCGTGGTCCCCAAGACCTGGCTGCCGAACTATCGGGAGTACTACGAGAAGCGCTGGTTCCGCTCGGGCGCCGGGGTCAAGAACGAAGCCATCGGCTATGCGGGCCAGGCGGCTCCCTTCGGCGTCGACCTGATCTTCGAAGCCTCGAACCGCCCCGGCTTCACGTTCAACGTCGAGATCTGCGAGGACTACTGGGCGCCGGCGCCGCCCTCGACCTTCGCCGCCATGGCCGGGGCCCGCATCCTCTGCAACCTGTCGGCGTCCAACGTGCTGATCGGCAAGTCGCGCGAACGCGCCCTGCTGTCCGGCTCTCAGTCCGTAAGGGCCGTGGCCGCCTATATCTTCTCCGCCTCTGGCTTCGGCGAAAGCACCACTGACCTGGCCTGGGACGGCCAGTCCACCATCCACGAGATGGGCGATCTTCTGGCCGCGGGGCCGCGGTTCTCGATGCAGCCCAGCCTCACCCTCGCTGAGGTGGATGTGGGCCGCATCGGCCAGGAACGCCTGCGCAACGGCACCTTCGCCGGCCTGGCGCCCCAGCCTTATCGCCGCGTCGGGTTCGAGGCCGAGACCGAGGCCGTCGATCTGGGCCTCGAGCGCGAGATCGACCGCTTTCCGTTCGTGCCCGACGATCCTGAGCGACTCGACCAGGACTGCTTCGAGGCCTTCAATATCCAGGTCCAGGGCCTGGCCCGCCGGCTGCAGTCCACCTCGGGCAAGGTGGTGATCGGCGTCTCGGGCGGGCTGGATTCCACCCACGCGCTTCTGGTGGCCTGCCGCGCCATGGACGCGCTCGGCAAGCCCCGCACGGACGTCCTGGGCTTCACCATGCCGGGCTTCGGCACCAGCGACGCCACCAAGTCCAACGCCTGGCGGCTAATGAAGGGCCTAGGGATCACCGCCGACGAGATCGACATCAGGCCCGCCGCCCTGGCCATGCTGGAGGCCATCGGCCACCCCTACGCCAGGGGCGAGCCGGTCCACGACGTCACCTTCGAGAACGTGCAGGCGGGCCTGCGCACCGACCACCTGTTCCGCCTGGCGAACCAGCGCGGCGGGCTTGTGCTGGGCACGGGTGATCTGTCGGAGATCGCGCTGGGCTGGTCCACCTACGGCGTCGGCGATCAGATGAGCCACTACAACGTCAACGGCGGCGTCCCCAAGACGCTGATTCAGCACCTGATCCGCTGGGTCGCCGACCGCGAAGCCGACCCTGACGTCAAGGACGTGCTGGCCGGCATTCTCGCCACGCCCATTTCGCCCGAACTCAAGCCCGCGACGCTCGGGGAACAGGTCCAGGACACCCAGGCCGTGGTCGGCCCCTATGAGCTGCAGGACTTCACCCTCTACTACGCCAGCCGCTACGGCCTTAAGCCATCCAAGATCGCCTTCCTGCTGCACCACGCCTGGAGCGATGTCGGCCGCGGCGCCTGGCCGCCCTCGCACCCGGAGGACCAGCGCCGCGCCTATGACCTGCCGACCCTGCTGAAATGGCTGGAGGTGTTCGTCAGCCGCTTCTACGGCTTCTCGCAGTTCAAGCGCTCCGCCATGCCCAACGGGCCCAAGGTGGTGGGCGGCGGCTCGCTGTCGCCGCGCGGCGACTGGCGGGCCCCGTCGGACGTCTCCGCCGACGTCTGGCTTGAGGAGTTGCGGGCCAATACGCCCCACCGCTGAGGCGCCCGGCTAGGCGCCGCTCGACGGCCGGTCATCAGGGCAGCTCGCCCAGGAACCGCTCGATCGCGCCCACCGCCTCAGGTTCATCCAGCATCGGGGCGTGACCGACGCCCGGAACATCGACCCGCCGCATGGAGGGGGCCCGCGCCTGCATCCGGTCCGCGATCTCGGCGCTGAGCAGGTCAGAGGTCGCGCCCCGGACCAGCAGCATCGGCGCCGCCTCGGCCAGCCCCTCGAAGAAGGGCCAGAGGTCCGGGACCAGGGCCGCCTGCCCCGCCACACGGATTGGAACGGCGATGTCGGGGTCGTAGGCCAGCTCCAGCCCGCCGCCCGGCTTGTCGCGATAGATGCGGCGGGCGAAGGACAGCCAGTCCGCGTCGGTGTAGTGCGGGAAGGCGACGCCGTTGATCTTCCTGGCGAAGGCGGCCGCGGCGTCCCAGTCGGCGGCGTCGGAGGGCTCGCCCGCATAGGCGGCGACGCGCGCCAGACCCCTGGGGTCGAGTTCCGGCCCCACATCGTTCAGCACCGTCCCGGCGATCAGGTCGGCATGGGTGGCCGCCAGGGTCATGGTGATCAGCCCGCCCATGGACGTGCCGATGAAGATCGCCCGCTCCAGGCCCGCCTGGTCGAACAGGGCGGCCACGTCGGCCGCGTACATGGCCGGCTGATAGGTCATGGGATCCCGGGCCCGCTCGGAACGTCCGCGGCCGCGGACGTCGATGGCGATGACGCGCCGGCCGCCCTGCGCCAGCCTCGGCGCCAAGGCTTCGAAGTCGGCGCTGTTGCGGGTCAGGCCGTGGATGCAGACCACCGGCAGGCGGAACGGGCCCGGCGCGGCGGCGTAGCTGCGGGCGTAGAGGCGCAGTCCATCGGACGACGTCCAGTATCGGTCGACGTAATCAGCCATATCGTCCCCCCCGGTCCGAGGGCGACAGCCTACGTGTTCAGACAAGGAAATAAAACTGGGGCTGATTCAGTGCTCGCGGAACGAGCGCCACAGGCTGTGAGTCAGGGGCTCCAGCATGTACTGCAGCGCTGTGCGCTTGCGCAGGGGCACCACCACCTCAACCGGTAGTCCGGGCCGCAGCCCAGGGTCCGGACCACGCACCCGCTGCAGGATTTCGATCTGCTCCTCGGGCACCTCGACCGTGGCCCGGAAGAAGCTTTCGCCGGTGGTCTCGTCGGTGAAGCTGTCGGCCGAGACGCCCGTCAGCCGCCCGGTCAGCTTGGGCAGATCGCGGTCCCGGAAGGCCGTGAACCGAACCTCGGTCTCCTGGCCGATGCGCAGGTCGTCGGCGTCGGCCGGCGAGACCCGCGCCTCGATGATCAGGTGCGCCCGGTCCGGCACGATCTCCATCAGCGTCTGACCGGCCTGCACCACGCCGCCGACGGTGAAGACGGTCAGCCCCACCACCTGACCCGTGGCGGGCGCCCGCACCAGGGCCCGCGCCAGCTGCTCGCGCGCGGCCACGAGCCGCGGCGTCAGCTCGTTGATCTGGATCTCGGTCTGGCGAATCTGCTCGGCGACGTTCTCGTTACGCTCCGTACCCAGCGCCGTCATCTGCAGGCGGGTCTCATTGATGGCCTCGCGCGTGCGGCCCACCTGGGCGCGCAGCGACCCCGCCTCGCCCTCCAGCTGAGCCTCGGCCCGCTCCAGCGCCCTCACCCGGGTCAGCGGCGCGTACTGCTGCTCGTACAGCCGGCGCATGCCCTCCAGCTCGTCTTGGATCAGGCTCTGCTGACGGTCGTTGGAGATGATCTGCTGCTCCAGGCCGGCAATCTGTTCCTCCAACTGGCGGACGCGCTGGGCCAGAACCGCCCGTTGGGTCGAGATGCCGGCGCCGCGGGTGCGGAACTGCTGCGCCTGAAGCCGATAGGCTTCGTCAGCCAGCCTGCGGTCTTCGCCCGTCAGCCCGGTGAACTCGGCCGGATAGGGCACGCTGGCCAGACCGTCCCGTTCGGCGATCAGCCGCGCCCTCAGAGCCAGCAGCGCCAGCTGCTGCGACGTCAGGCTGCGCTCGTTGCCGCGCAGTTCGTCCGCCGAGATCTCCACCAGCACCTGGCCGCGCTGGACGGTCTGGCCTTCGCGCACGTGCAGCGCGGAGACGACGCCGCCGTCGCGATGCTGCACCGCCTGGCGGTTGCCGAGAACGGCGATGCGGCCCTGGGCGTAGGCGCCGGCGTCCAGCGGCGCGATGGCCGCCCATCCCAGGAAACCGACGAAGAAAATGGCCGCGATGATCAACCCGATGACAATGTCCCGCCGCGGCGAGTCGGCGCCGGCCAGGGCGTCGGCGGGCCCCTCGGACTGGACCTCCGGCGGCTCAGGCTGGGGCCCTGCGGACGAAGTGACGGTGTGGTCGGTCAATGTTGGGAGCTCACCACACGGGGGCGCGCCCGGTCGCCGCCGGTGAGGCGCGCGGCCACCTCGTCGCGCGGACCCAACAGCTCCACCTGCCCGTCGCGCAGCACCATCAGCCGGTCGGCATGGGCCAGCACGCCGGTCCGATGAGCGATGATCAGCACCGCACAGCCGCGGGCCTTCAGCTCGGCCAGGGTGCGGGTCAAGGCCTGTTCCCCCTCCGCATCCAGGTGGGCGTTCGGCTCATCCAGGATCACCAGAACCGGGTCGCCGTAGAGGGCCCGGGCCAGGGAAATCCGCTGCGCCTGGCCGGCCGACAGGCCGCGTCCATGCGGGCCCAGCACTGTGTCATATCCCTGCGGCAGGTGAAGGATGAGGTCGTGAGCGCCGGCGGCCTGGGCCGCCTTGACCACGCGGGCGTCGAGGTCGTCCGGGGCTTCTCCCGAATGGGCCTCAAACCGCGAGATGTTGTCCTTGATGGACCCCGCGAACAGGCCGGGGTCCTGGGGCGCGTAGCCGATGTGGCGGGCCAGTCGTTCGGGATCCCAGTCGGTGAAGGCCGCGCCGTCGATGCGGACGGTCCCCGAGTCTGGCCTGACCGCGCCGGCGGCCGCGCGCGCCAGTGAAGATTTGCCGGCGCCGCTGGGACCCACCACGCCCAGAATCTGGCCCGGATGCAGGGCGAAGGTGACGCCCTTCAGCACCGGTTGCTCCCGGCCCGGCGCCATCAGCACGACCTTCTCCATAGTCAGGTCGCCCTTTGGATCGGGCAGGCGGGTGCGCTCGGGCGCCTCGGCGGCCGCGCCCAGCAGCTCGCCGATCGTGTGCAGGGCCGCGCGCCCCTGGATGATCCCGCCCCAGGCGCCGACCGCCTGCTCGACGGGCTGCAGGGCGCGACTGAGCAGGACGGAGGCGGCGATCACCGCGCCCGCCGAGATCTGGCCGTCGATGGCGAGCAGCGCGCCAAGCCCCAGGGCCAGGGACTGCAGCGCCATGCGCAGGAACTTGATGGCCCCGTTGTAGCCCTGACCGACGAACTGGACGTCGGCCTGCAGGGCGGCCGCCCCTGATCGCTCCTTGATCTGCCGCGCGGTCAGAGCCCGGCGCATGCCCAGGGCCCGCACGGCTTCGCTCTGCTGGGCCGCCGCGTCCTGGGTTGCGTAGGCGGCGGCCTGGCCCTCGGCAGCCTTGAGCAGGCCGGGCCGCGTGGCGCGCTCGTTGAGGATGGCCAGGCCGCCCAGAAGAACCGCGCCTGCCACCGCCAGCGCGCCGACCCAGGGGTGCAGGATGAAGCAGACGATCAAGTAGACGGGCGTCCAGGGCGCATCGAACAGGGCAAGGGCGCCGGGGCCGCTCAGCATCTGACGCAGGACGTCGAACTCGCGCATGGCCTGGCGCGCCCGGGCCGGCCCGCCGGCCCCTGACAGCACACGGTCCAGCACCGGTCCCGCCAGACGTCGTTCCAGCCTGAGCCCGGCGCGCAGCAAGAGCCGCGAGCGCACCTGGTCCAGCGCCCCCATGGTGATGAGTGCGAACAGCAGCACGATGGTCACGAACAGCAGGGTCAGCCGGCCCGAGGTCGGCAGCGCCCGGTCGTAGACCTGAAGCATGTAAAGGGTCGGCGCCAGGTAGAGGATGTTCACCAGCGCGCTGAAGCCCGCCGCGAACAGCAGATGGCGGCGGCAGGCGCGCAGGGCCTCGCCCAGCGGCCCGGGAGCCTTGAGGAGCGCGAACAGGGAGGTCTCGGTCTTCGGGGCCAAGGGAGGGGGCCGATCTCCTCAAGGGGCGGACGGCCCGCCCCTGTCTAACGCCCCCATGATCGCTTGAAACCGCCTGAACTCAAAGTGATCAGACGCCGCGGCCGACGCCGCTGTAGCGGAAGCCGCGCGCCGCCATGTCGTCGGGCCGGTAGACGTTGCGCAGGTCCACCACGATCGGGCTGCGCATCAGCAGCTTGATGCGGTCCAGGTCCAGGGCGCGAAACTGGTCCCACTCGGTGATGATGACCAGGACGTCGGCGTCCGCCGCGGCGTCGTACGGACCCTCCTTGAATTCCACGTCGCTGAGCAGGTTGCGCGCCTCGTGGCCTTCCGGGTCAAAGGCCTGGACGCGCGCGCCCATGGCTTGCAGCGCCGGCACGATGTCCAGCGACGGCGCGTCGCGCATGTCGTCGGTGTTGGGCTTGAAGGTCAGGCCCAGGACGCCGACCGTCTTGCCCTTCAGATCGCCGCCCACCGCCGCCTGGACCCGGGCGGCCATGGCCTTCTTGCGCGCGTCGTTGATCTCGACCGTGGTCTCGATCAGCCGCACCGGCGATCCGACCTGCTGGGCGGTGCGCACGAGAGCGATCGTGTCCTTGGGAAAGCACGAGCCGCCATAGCCCGGCCCCGCGTGCAGGAACTTGGCCCCAATTCGGTTGTCCAGCCCGATGCCCTTGGCCACCTGCTGCACATCGGCGCCCACCTTCTCGCACAGGTCCGCGATCTCGTTGATGAAGGTGATCTTCATGGCCAGGAAGGCGTTGGCCGCATACTTTATCAGCTCGCTGGTGCGGCGCTGGGTGTAGACCACCGGAAACTCGTTCAGGCTCAGCGGCCGGTAGAGCTCGGCCATGACCTCGCGGGCGTGCTCGTTCTCCACGCCGATGACGACGCGGTCCGGTCGCTTGAAGTCCTCGATGGCCGCGCCCTCGCGCAGGAATTCCGGGTTCGACACCACGGCGAACTGGGCGTCGGGCCGCGTGCGCCGGATGATGGCCTCAACCTCGTCGCCGGTGCCGACCGGCACGGTGGACTTGGTCACCACCACGGTGAAGCCGTCCATCAGCCCGGCGATCTCTTCCGCGGCGGCGTAGACATAGGACAGGTCGGCGTGTCCGTCCCCCCGGCGCGTCGGGGTGCCGACGGCGATGAAGACCACGTCCGAGCCGCGGATGGCCTCGGCGGCGTCCAGGCTGAAGCTCAGCCGGCCGGCCTTGACGTTGGCGGCCACCAGATCGTCCAGCCCAGGCTCGAAGATCGGAATCTCGCCGCGGTTCAGCCGCTCGATCTTGGACGGGTCCTTGTCCACGCAGGTGACGTGGTGGCCGAAATCGGCGAAACAGGCGCCGGAGACCAGGCCCACGTAGCCCGCCCCGATCATGGTCACGCGCATTCAGTTCTCTCCGTAGCGTTCGCGCCACCAGGCGACGAAGCGGGGCAGACCCTCTTGGATGGATACCTTGGGGGCGTAGCCCGTCAGGCGGTTCAGCTTGGTCACGTCGGCATAGGTGGCGGTCACGTCGCCCGGCTGCATGGGCCGCATGATCTTGACCGCCTCGCGGCCCAGGGCGCCCTCCAGCGTGGTGATCATGTCCATCAGGCCGACGGGGCTGGAGTCGCCGATATTGTAGACCTCGTGCCCGCCCCGGGGCGGCGGGTTGTCCAGCACGCCGACCACGCCGTCGACGATGTCATCGATATAGGTGAAGTCCCGCGCCATACGGCCTTCGCCGAAGACCTCGATGGGCTCGCCGGCCATGATCTTCTGGGTGAAGCTGAAATAGGCCATGTCCGGCCGACCCCAGGGGCCATAGACGGTGAAGAAGCGCAGTCCCGACTGGGGAAAGCCGTACAGCTTGGCGTAGGCCTGGCTCATCAGTTCGCACGAGCGCTTGGTGGCGGCGTACAGCGAGACGGGGCTGACCGTCGGATCATCCTCGCGGAAGCCCTGGCCCGTCAGGGGCCGGTCGCCGTAGACCGAGCTCGACGAGGCATAGACCAGATGCTTCACCCCCGCGTGGCGGCAGGCCTCCAGCACCGCCAGGTGCCCGGCCAGGTTGGACCGCTCATAGGCGAAGGGATTCTCGATCGAATACCTTACCCCGGCCTGGGCCCCCAGGTGCGCCACGCGGTCCACCCCGCGCTCACGGACCAGCCGCGCCACCAGCTCATGATCGGCCAGATCGCCGCGCACCATCTCGAAGGCGGCATGCGGCGCCAGCCGCGCCGCCCGGCACGCCTTCAGCTCCGGATCGTAATAGGTGTTGAAGTTGTCCAGCCCGACCACGGCCTCGCCACGGGCGAGCAACCGTTCGGCGACGTGCATGCCGATAAATCCGGCGGCGCCGGTGACGAGAATGGCCATGCGGACGGGCTCGGTCAGTGGACGCGGCTTCTGTAGAGACAAGACTCCCGCGTCGCAACTGAGCGGCGCTTTTGCCGCGCCGTTCACCTGCGAGTATGAGGGCGCCTGAGAACGGAGACGATCACGTGAGCCACGACAGACGCGAGCTGGGCGGACGCCGCCTGGCGCCGGAAACCCTGATGATGGGCTTCGGCTACGACCCCGCCCTGTCGGAGGGGGCGATCAAGCCGCCCCTGTTCCAGAGCTCCACCTTTGTTTTCCGCTCGGCGGAAGACGGCAAACGCTTCTTCGAGATAGCCTATGGCCTGCGTAAGCAGGAGCCGGACGAGGCGCTGGGCCTGATCTATTCGCGGATCAACAATCCCAATCTAGAGATCTTGGAGGACCGCCTTGCGGTGTGGGAGGACGCTGAACGAGCCCTCGTCTTCTCAAGCGGCATGGCGGCCATCTCCACCTCGGTGCTGGCCATGTCGCGGCCGGGAGACACGGTGCTCTACACAGCGCCGGCCTATGGCGGGACGGAATACCTGTTCGATCGCATCCTGCCTCGCATGGGCGTCCAGACTCGCAGCATCGGCGCTGGCTGTTCGAACGACCAAATGGACGCCGCCGTGCGGGAGGCGCATGGCGTTGCGGCGGAAAAGGGCGGCCGTCTGGCGGTGATCTATATCGAGACGCCGGCGAACCCCACGAACCAGATGGTGGATATCGCCGCAGCCCGGGCCTCGGCCGAGGCCGTGGGCGGCAAGGAGCGCCCGGTTGTCTTGGTGGACAACACCTTCCTGGGGCCACTGTGGCAAAAGCCTTTGGCCCTGGGAGCGGACCTCGCCCTCTATTCGCTGACCAAGTATGTGGGCGGCCACTCCGACCTGATCGCCGGCGCCTGCCTGGGCTCGGGCGAACTGGTGGCCAAAGTGGGCGAGATGCGCACCATCTGCGGCTCCATGGCTGACCCGCACACGGCCTGGTTGCTGACGCGGAGCCTGGAGACCCTGCACCTGCGCATGCAGGCGGCGCAGGCCGGGGCGGAGACGGTAACGGCCTGGCTGGCTGAGCATCCCAAGGTGGCCGCGACCCTGGCGCCGGGCGACGGCGACGCCGCCCAACAGGAGCTGTTCGCGCGGCAGTGTCAGGGCCGGGGCTCCACCTTCTCCCTGCGCCTCAAGGGCGGCGAGACCGAAGCCTTCAGGTTCCTGAATGCGCTGAGACTGTTCAAATTGGCGGTCAGCCTGGGCGGTACCGAGAGTCTGGCGTCTCACCCATCCAGCACCACCCACTCAGACTACAGCGAGGCGGCCAAGGCCCGCTGCGGCATCGGGCCCGACCTCGTGCGTCTGTCGGTGGGCGTGGAGAACCCCGACGACCTGATCGCCGACCTGGAGCAGGCGCTGGCGGCTGTCTAGGCTGACGGCCTGCTCGTCTCATCGACGAAGACCGTAGCCCTCACGTGCCCACCGCTCCAGTTGAGGAAGCGGCTCGACGGTCATTGTCCCCACTCTTCCAGCTCGGCTAGCGTCCGGGCCAGCCCAAGACGCCAGTCAGGCAGGCTCCGGCCCCAGAGGCGCTGCAGCCTGCCGTCATGCAAGACGGCGTTGGCCGGCCGCCGAACCGGATCGTTGCGGGAGGCCGCGGTCACCGGAACGACCTCGGCGCTCGAGCCGACCGAGGTCAGGATCATCCGCGCGAACTCCGCCCGGCTGACCGGCGCCCCGCCGCCGGGCGCATGCAGCAATCCGAAGCGCGGATCGCCGGCGGGCACGTCCCTAAGCGCCAGGGCCGCCTCAAGCAGGAAGCCCGCCAGATCGTCAGCGGGCGTCGGCAGGCCGATCTCATCCTCGACCACGTCCAGCCGGGGCCGGTCCCCCGCCGCGCGGATGGCGGTGACGAAGTTGCGGCCCTGCGCCGAAAAGACCCAAGAGGTCCGCACCACCAGCGCCCGCCCATAGGTCTCCAGTACGGCCCGCTCGCCCGCCGCCTTGCCGCGACCATAGGCGTTGAGCGGCGCAACCGGATCACTCTCGACGTAGGGCGTGGTCTTCTCGCCGTCGAAAACGAAGTCGGTGGAGATGTGGATCAGGACCTTGCTCGCCCTGGCGCAGGCCTGGGCCATGACGGCGGGGGCCTCGGCATTGGCGCGGATCGCGGCGGCTTCATCCCGTTCGGCGCCGGGCACGTCGGTCCAGGCGGCGGCGTTGACGACCACGGGAGCCTTTGAGGCGGCGATGGCCGCCGCGATCGTCTCGGGACGATCCAGGTCCGCGTCCGGCCGGGCGGGCCCTTCAACGTGCAATGCGCCTTCGGCCGCCAGACGCATCAGGTGCGAGCCCACCTGGCCACCGCTTCCGAAGACCAGCAGGTCAGCCATCCCCCAATCCCAGACGTTCGCCCGGCGCGAGGCCGTCGCGCTCCAGATACCAGGCCACCGTTTCGGCCAATCCCTCGGACCAGGGCCGCCGGGCGGTCCAGCCCAGTTCACGCTCGGCCAGGGACGGATCGATAGCGTAGCGGAAATCGTGCCCTGGCCGGTCCGCGACCAGGGTGATCAGGCGGTCATGGGGCGCGCCCTCCGGCCGCAGCCGGTCCATCACGGCGCAGACGCCATTGGCCACCTCAAGGGTCGTCTTCTCGTTACGGCCGCCGAACAGATAGGCGGCGCCGGTCCGGCCCTTTTCGGCCGCGGCGATCAGGCCGTCCACGTGATCCTCCACGTGCAGCCAGTCGCGCACGTTGCCGCCGGCGCCATAAATGGGCAGGGGCCGGCTGTGGCGCGCATTCAGCGCCAGGGTCGGGATCAGCTTTTCCGCGTGCTGCCAGGGTCCGTAATTGTTCGAGCAGTTCGTCACCACGACATCGAGGCCATAGGTGTGGGCCCAGGCCCGGGCCAGGTGGTCAGACCCCGCCTTGGTGGCCGAATAGGGCGAGCGCGGATCGTAGGGGGTGGTTTCGTCAAAGGCGCCGGTCTCGCCCAGGGCGCCGAAGACCTCGTCGGTGGAGACGTGGACGAAACGTCCGTTCGCGCCGATGGACCGCCAAGCCTCCAGCAGATTGGCCGTGCCCAGAAGGTTGGCGCGCACAAAGGCCATGGGCCCGTCGATGGACCGGTCCACGTGGGATTCCGCCGCCAGGTGGAAGACCAGTTTGGGCCGATGTCGCTCCAGCACGTCGCGCACGGCCGGACCGTCGGCCAGGTCCACGTGCTCGAAGACATGCAGGCCGGTCGCCTCCACCTCGGCGATGCGCTCCAGCGAGCCCGCATAGGTCAGGGCGTCCAGCGTCACAACGCGGCGGCCCTCGCCCACCAGGCGCCGCACAAGGGCCGAGCCGATGAAGCCACAGCCGCCGGTCACAAGGGTGGTCATGACGGCTCCACCTCAAAGGGGGTGACGAAGTCCTTGAACGCCGTGGCCACCGCGTCCTTGTCCGAGACCACGGCCTCGCCGGTCCAGCCCCAGTCGATGGCCAGGTCGGGATCGTCCCAGCGCACCGCGCCCTCGCTGGCCGGGGCGTAGGCGCCGTCGACCTTGTAGGCCACCAGACAGCCGTCGGTCAGGGTGACGTAGCCATGGAGGAAGCCGCGCGGCACGTAGAGTTGCTCGCCCCGCTCGGCGTCAAGCGTCACCGCCACCGACCGTCCATAGGTGGGCGAGCCCTTGCGGACGTCGACGCAAGCGTCGCGGATACGCCCCACCAGAACGGTGACCAGCTTGGCCTGGGCGTGGGGCGGCGCCTGGTAGTGCAGGCCGCGCACCGTGCCGGCGCGCTCGGAGAAGACCAGATTGTCCTGAACGAAGGCCGCGGGCGCGCCTCGACCCTCGGCCCAGCTTTCGGCGAACCAGCCGCGCGCGTCGCGATGCCGCCGGGGCCGCAGCAGCAGGACGCCGTCAAGCGCGAGGGGCTCGATCTCCATGGCGCGTCAGAGCAGGGGCTTGATCGCCGCCCGGGCGGCCGGGCCCACGTCGGGCCGCTTCAGCGCCAGGGCCACATTCGCGCGCAGCAGGCCCACCTTGTCGCCGCAGTCGTGAGTGTCGCCCTCATACTCATAGGCGGTGAAGCGTTGCGACTTCATCAGGGTCGCCATGGCGTCGGTCAGCTGGATTTCGCCGCCGGCGCCGCGCGGCTGGGTCTCGAGGATCTCGAAGATTTCCGGCTGCAGGATGTAGCGGCCCGAGATGGACAGGTTGGACGGCGCGGTTCCCTGTGGCGGCTTTTCGACCATGCCGCGCATGGCGATCATGCGGCCTTCGCGCCGTTCGGAATCGACCACGCCGTACTTGTGGGTCTCGCTCTCGGGCACGGCCTCGACGCCGATGACGTTGCCGCCGGTCAGCTCGTAGGTGCGCACCAGCTGGGCCAGGGCGCCGGGCTCGGCGTCCACGATCACGTCGGGCAGCAGCACGGCGAAGGGCTCATCGCCGATCACGTGCCGGGCGCACCAGACGGCGTGGCCCAGGCCGTGCGGCGCCATCTGGCGCACGAAGCTCATCTCGCCGGGCTTGGGCAGTTCGGCGCGGAGGCCTTCCAGCACCTCGGTCTTGCACTTGGCCTCCAGTTGGGCCTCAAGCTCCACGTGGTGGTCGAAATAGTCCTCGATGGCCGCCTTGCCGCGCCCGGTGACGAAGACGATGTGCTCGATCCCGGCCTCGCGCGCCTCGGCCACGATGTAGGACAGGATCGGCCGGTCCACGACGTTCAGCAGCTCCTTGGGCGTCGTCTTGCTGCCGGGCAGGACGCGGGTGCCCAGGCCCGCCACCGGCAGAACCGCCTTGCGGATGGGTCGGGATGTCATGGCGCGTCTCCTAGCTCAGATCGGCTCTCGTTACCGGCTGGGCGGTCCAGAGAAAAGGCGCGCGGCGTTGTCTTGGCGATTTTCGCTGGGCATACGAGGGGATCAAGTCGAGGCGGGCGATATGATTGTTCCGGTGATCATGTGCGGCGGGTCGGGCAGCCGGCTTTGGCCCCTGTCGACGCCGGACCGGCCCAAGCCCTTCCTGCGCGTCATCGGGGGGCGTTCGCTGTTTCAGGAAACAGTTCTGCGTCTGACCGGCGAGGGCTTCGCGGCTCCGGTTGTCATTGCGGGCGAGGCGCACGCGGACCTTGTGAAGGCGGACCTGGCCGAGATCGCGGTGGAGGCCGACCTTATTCTGGAGCCCGTGGCGCGGAACACGGCCCTGGTGGCCGCGGTCGCGGTCCGGCGCGTGGCCGAGACTCATCCCGGGGCATTGGCCCTCCTGTCGCCCGCCGACCATCTCGTCCACGACGGCGCGGCCTGGCGCGAAGCGGCGCTGGCCGCCTCGGCGGGCGCGCGGGATCGCATTGTGACCTTCGGCATCCGTCCGACGCGGCCCGAGACCGGCTATGGCTACATCCTTCCCGGAAAGCCGCTTGGCGGGGGACTGCACGCCATCGCCCGTTTTGAGGAGAAGCCCACCCTCCATCGCGCCGAAGTCCTGCTGCAGGAAGGACAGGCTCTGTGGAACGCGGGCGTCTTCCTGTTCGCGCCCGAAACGGCGCTGGCCGAGATCGGGCGTCTGGCGCCCCTGGTGGGCGAAGCGGCGGTCGCGAGCCTTAAAAGCGCGCGCCACGTCGGCGGGACGACCGTGCTTGATCCCAACGCCCTGGCGGCCTGCCCCTCGGTCTCCTTCGACCACGCGGTCATGCAATCGACCGCCCGCGGCGCCGTCGCGCCCTGCCACATCGAATGGAGCGATGTGGGCGGCTGGGAGGAGCTGTTGGTGGTGGCGGACCGGGGCGCGGAGTCGGACCGCGTGCTTCTCTCAGCCTCCGACGGGACCTTGGTCTGGACCGAGGATCGGCCGATCGCCGTCATCGGCGCGCCGGGGCTGGTCGTCGTGAACACGCCTCGCGGAATCTTGATCTGCCATCGGTCCCGCCTGCAGGAGGTCCGCGCGGCCGCCGAGGCCTTCGGCCAAACTGAAAACGCGGCGAAACTTCACCGTTAAGGCCCGGAAAGCGTTGCGCGTTTACCGGCGCAGCGGACGGCGCGCGACCGTCTGCCCACTTGCGGGGGCCTCGGTTGAAAGGCAGGGTGCGGACGCCCAAAAGGAGACCGCCCCATGTGCTATATCTGCGCCAATATTTCCGGCCAACTTCGCCAGGGCGGCTTCCTGCCGGGTGAGATCGGCTCCGGCTTCCGTCAGAATGGACAGCGGGAGAGCGATGCGCCCCAGTTCTTCCTGAACGGGGATGACCGCGGCGACGGCGTCCTGCAGCCGAACGGCAAGACCTCGTTCAGCACCGAGGAGGCGGGCGCTCACATCACCCGCACCAATCACACCTGGGCCGCGGGCCTGGGTCTGCCGGTGACGGTGACGTTCGCCTTCCGCGCCACCATGCCGGGATCCATCCCGAGCAGCACGGCTACCGATTATTCCCGCTTCACCGAGGCCCAGATCATCGTAGCCCTGGCCTCGTTCCAGGCTTGGTCGGATGTGGCCAACATCACCTTCTCGCGGGTCGGTACGGGAACGAGCGGCGAAGGCGCCTATGCGGACAACGCCACGATCCTGCTGGCCAACTACGCCAATGGCCAGTCGGGGGCGGCGGCCTTCGCATTCCTGCCCGGAGGAACGGGAGCCGGCGACGCAGCGGGCGACGTCTGGGTGAACATCAGCCAGACGAACAACTCGACCCTCACCCTGCTGGGCTACGGGACCCAGACGATGACCCACGAGATCGGTCACGCCATCGGCCTGCGCCACCCCGGCGCCTACAACGCCAGCGAGGGCGGCGGCCCGATCACCTATGCCGGTCAGGCGGAGTATTACGAGGACTCCCGCCAGTATACGGTGATGAGCTATTTCGACGAAACCAACACCGGGGCCCAGTTCGGCGCACGCTGGGCCGCCGCGCCCCTCCTGGACGACATCTCCGCGGCCCAGCGCCTTTACGGCGCCAACCTGACGACCCGGACGGGCGACACCACCTACGGCTTCAACTCCAACACCGATCGCGGCTGGTATTCCGCGTCCGCCTCGACTGACAAGCTGATCTTCGCCGTCTGGGACGCGGGCGGCAACGACACCTTCGATTTCTCCGGCTACAGCGAAGACGGCACGATCGATCTTCGGCAGACCGCCTTCTCCAGCGTCGGCGGTCTTGTCGGCAATGTGTCCATCGCCCTGGGCGCAGCCATCGAGAACGCGATCGGGGGCTCCGGGGCCGAGACCATCTGGGGCAACAGCGGCAATAACAGCCTGCGCGGCAACGGCGGCAACGACACGATCGACGGGGGGCTGGGCACGGACACCGCTGTCTTCTCGGGCAACCGCGACCAGTACACGATCACGGTCAACGGCCAGACCGTGACCGTGACGGGGCCGGACGGCACGGACACCCTGACGAACGTAGAGTTCCTCCAGTTCGCCGACACCCTCATCGCCGCCGGAACGACGGGCGGACTGAACGTGGCCGGGGACACTCTCAACAACGTCATCACGGGCACCGCGTTCGGGGATACGCTGCGCGGCCTGGGCGGCAACGACACGCTGAACGGCGGTGACGGCGACGACATCCTGGACGGCGGGCGCGGCACGGACACCCTGTCAGGCGGCGCCGGCGTTGACACCGCCAGCTACAGCACCGCGCGCGCCGGCGTGACGGTGGATCTGTCGGTCACCGTCGCCCAGAACACGGGCGCGAGCACCGGTTCGGACACCCTCAGCAGCATCGAGAATCTGATCGGCAGCGCCTTCTCGGACACCCTCACGGGCGATGCCGGCGCCAACGAGATCAATGGCAATGGCGGCATCGACGTCCTGAACGGCGGCGGGGGCAACGACGTCCTCCGCGCCGGAGCGCCGGCCAGCCAGGCCGCCGCGGACGTGGTCAAGGCCCAGGGCACGGTGAACAACTCCATCGCCACCGCGGTGAACATCGACGCCAACTTCGATCTCGGCAACGACGCGGGGGTCCTGAACGCCACGACCACGCCGCACGCGGTTATCCGCGGCACCGGCCATGGCGGACCGGAATACTATGCCGTCACCGTGGCGGCGGGCGCCGAATGCCGCTTTGATATCGACGGGGCGAGTTTCGACGCCTACCTCTACATCTATGACGCTGCGGGGAATCTGCTGGCGGCCAATGATGACGGCGGCGACAGCGACGGCGCGGCGACGGACTCGCTGCTGACCTACACCTTCGCCACCGGCGGCACCTACTACATCATGGTCAACCGCTGGGTGGACTCCAGCACCAACGACACGACGCCCGGGCCGGGCGTCCCCGCAGGGGGGACGTACACGCTCAATGTGTCGGTCCCAGGCCACAGTGTGGTCGCCCCGACCCTGACCGGCTCCACACTCAACGGCGGCGACGGCGACGATACCCTTCACGGCTCGGCCGGCGCCGACACCTTCAACGGCGGCGCGGGCACGGACACCGCCGTCTATGCGGGGAACCGCGCCGCCTACACCATCACCACCGTCAACGGCGTCACCACGATTACCGGCCCGGATGGCTCGGACACCCTGTCCGGCGTGGAGCGGGCCCAGTTCGCCGATCAGCTGGTGGTCCTCGGGGCCCCGACGGGCGTGACCCTCAACGGCACCGCAAACGGCGACGTTCTCAACGGCACGGAGGGTGACGACACGCTCAACGGGCTCGACGGAAACGACACCCTGATCGGGCTTGCAGGCGCCGACCAGCTCAACGGCGGCGCGGGGATCGACGGCGTCAGCTACGCCTCGTCCAACGCCGGCGTCACGGTCAGCCTGGTCACGGGCGCCGGAGCGGGCGGCCACGCGGCCGGGGATGTCCTGTCATCGATCGAGATCCTGTACGGCTCGGCCTTCGCGGATACTTTCACCGGCGACGGCGCCGCCAACACCTTCTTCGGGGCCGACGGCCAGGACACGCTGTCCGGCGGCGACGGCAACGACGTGCTGGTCGGTAATGACCAGATCTTCGTGCAGGAGGCCGACACCCTTATCGGCGGCAACGGCGACGACACCCTCTATGGCGAGAACGTCGATACGCTGAGCGGCGGCGCCGGTTTCGACGTCCTGATCGCCGTCAACGCCTACGACTTCACGCTCAACATGGCCGCCACCTCCATCGAGCTGGCCCAGATGGACTTCGGCAACGACAACATCAACGCGTCCGGCCAGACGGTGGGCGTGCAGGTCTACGCGTCCGGCGGCAACGACGGCGTTATCGGGTCCGGCTTCAACGACCTGATCTTCGGCGGCGTCGGCAACGACGTCATCGTCGGCGGCGACGGCGACGACGCCATCGTCGGCGAGGCCGGCGTCGACCAGTTGGACGGCGGCGCGGGCAACGACCGCATCTACTTCGACGCCCAGGACAGCTTCGTCTTCGGCGCCGGCGGCTATGACGCGGGCTACATCCTGGCCACCGGCGGATCCGGGGTGATCATCGACATGGGCGCCTCGTCCCTGGAGTTCATCCAGGACCTGGCCGGCGGCGACGACACCATACTGGCCTCCACCATGACCCAGGCGTTGTACGCGGCGGCGGGCGCCGGCAACGACACCGTGGACGGCTCGGCCTATGGCGATGTGGTCTTCGGCGACGGGGGCAATGACGTTCTCAACGGCAACGGCGGCGACGACCGTCTGATCGGCGGCGCGGGGCTGGACACCCTCTACGGCGGTCTCGGCAACGACGCGCTTTACGGCGGCGCCGGCGACGGCGTTCAGGATGTCTTCCGCTTCGGCGAAGCCGGCGCGGCCCATGCCGACGCCGTCTATGATTTCGTCCATGGCATCGACAAGATCGACCTCAGCGCCTTTGGCTCGAACTTCGCCGCCGTTTCGATCCTCACCGCAGGATCAGACGCGGTCGTCTATCTGAACGGCCAGGTCATCTGCACCGTGGTCGGCGCGGCCGGCACGCTGGACGCCAGCGACTTCATCTTCGTCAGCGCGGCTCCCGGGCAGGACGGCAAGGACGCCTGGATCGCGGGGACTCCGCTGATCAGCGACGAGATCGAGGGACCCGACGTGCTTCCCGCATGGAGCGGGGCCAAGGAGCTGCCCGACATTCTGCCGGCCGTGCTCGGCAAGAGCGAGGGACCGGACGTCAGCCCCCTCGCGGAGGACGACGGCGGCCTCGAGATCTGCGGGGGTCCGACGGAGAAGGCCGAGGATCTGTCGGGCGGCGGCGGTCACATCGGGCCGTTTGGAGACGAAGGCTTCGGCCGTATCCATGACCTGGGCGGCTTCGGGGGCTTCCAGTTCGACGACTTCCACGGCGGCGGCTTCGACCTGAGGGGCGGCTACGCTAACGGCTGGGGCCTGGGCGGCGACATGTTCGGTGGACGGTCGCACCTGCAGACGTCCGACTGGACCATTTTCTAGGACGTCGACCGACGACGACAAAGGGGCCGCCTTCGTGCAGAAGGCGGCCCCTTTTTTATTGGCCGACGCCTGGGAGCGGCTGGCGCCTATTCGGTCAGGCGCGGCTTGTGGCGCGGGGCCTGGGCCAGAACGCGATCGAAGAAGGCGGCGAACGGCTTGACGCGCTCGGCCCAGTCCCAGGCCCTGACCTGCTCCAGATTTTCCGCCGACAGGCGCGGCAACAGGCTGCGGTCCCGGTCCAGCCGCCGCAGGGCGTCGGCCATGGCGCCGACCGACCGTTCCGGCAGGATGAAATCGTGCTGCATCGGCCCCAGCGCGTCGGGCACGATGCCCACATCGGTGGAGACCACCGGCACGCCGCAGGCCATGGCCTCCAGCACCGGATTGGGCGTGCCCTCGATCTTGGAGGCGCAGAGCAGAATATCGATCTCCGCGTAATAGCGCGGCATCTCGCTGTGCGGGATGAAGCCGGTCTGGCGATCGGCGAAATGGGTCTCGATCTCGACCCCCTCTCCCTTCAGCTTCTCCAGCGCCGGCAGGATGATGGTGTGCAGGCCCTTGAAGTCCTCTTCCTCGGCCGCCCATTTGGAGTTGCCCACCCAGCCCACGCGCAGAGGCCGTCCGTCCGTTTCCGACAAGCGCTGCACGTTGCGGGGGCCAAAGATGGTGGTGTCCACACCGTCCGGAATGACGTCCATGGGCGGAGCCGCCGCGTAACGGTCCCTGTAGATCCGGTCCAGCTTGTTCGACGAGGTGTAGTAGCCGTCCACGAACTCGGTCAGCAGCCGGCCGTACCGGTCCTCGGGTCCGTCCAGGAACAGGTGATCGTAAACCGCCGTGGTGACGCGGGTGCCCATCAGCAGGCCCAGATAGTCCTCGTCCCGACTGAAGCCGACGCCCCGCCCGTAGGCGCAGGCGTAGTCCGACATCAGCTGGGGGATCGACGGCCGCCAGAAGATGTGGACCAGGTCCATGCCCCGCGCCATCAGCGGAATCTGCGCGAAGTTGTCCAGGGCGCTGCTCGCCACGACCGTGATGTCGTAGCGGTCCGACAGGTGCTTTTCGATCTGCCGCGAAATGTTGGCGAAGGCCCAGTTGTCCGTATCCGGAATAAGCAGAAGTTTCGGCCTTGAAGGCGACTGTCCCGCCGCCGCATCCGGAGCCGCTCTCGCGGACGACGCGCTGCTCTCCAGGCCCAGGGCCTGCTCGCGCTCGGCCAGCCAGCGGTCCACGCCCTGGTTCCAGACCTTGAAGCCGTGCTTGGCCTCGAAGTAGGCGGCGGATTCTTCGATATAGTTGCGGCGGAAGCGGACCTGCTCGTAGGCCTTGTCGACCTCGGTCTCGGGCGCGGCGTGGTCGTGAACCAGGGCCGCCAGGGCGCTGCAGCCGACCTTGTAGCCCTCGCGGAACAGCCGGACCGAGAACTCGATGTCCTCAAAGCCGACGAACATGTTGTCGTCGAACTTGCCCATCCGCTTGAAGTGCTCGACGTCGAAGATCGACGCCCCACCCATCATGCAGGTGCCCAGGAAAACTTCGCCGGCGACCGGACGCGAGTCCGTGGATTTGCCGGCCGAGCCGCCGCCCAGGTGGATCTCGCCTTCGGCATAATGGGCGTAGAGGTTGCCCCCGCGCAGGAATACGGTCTGCTCGCCCGGATCGAACAGGGCCAGGGAGAAGAACCGGCAGCCGATGGCCGCGATCTCCTCCTGCCAGTGCCGCAAGGGGTCCCGGGTGAAGTAGATGTCGTTGTCGACGCTCATCACCCACTGGGTGTTGACGTGATCGACGCCGCGGTTACGCCCGCCCGCCACGCCGAAGTTCTCGCCCATCTTCACCAGCCGCGTGCGCAGCGGCAGTTCGTCGAGCATCTTCTCCAGCTCGGCCAGCTCCTTGGGCTGGGAGCCGTTGTCGATGGCCAGTATCTCGCCCTTGAAGTGGGGGATGTGCTCGGCGACGCTCTTGCACAGCCGCTCGCTCATGCCCGGCCGGTCCATGGACAGGAACATGATGGTCAGGTGCTCGCCGGACGAGCCGATGTTGGGCCCCTCGACGCGCTCGAACCCTTCGGCCAGGTACTTGTGCTGCGGCAGGTAGGCGTAGGTCAGCCGCTTGAGGCCTTCGATCAGTTCAACGTCGGACATCAGGCGCTCCGCTGATTGCGCAGGCGGTGGTAAAGATGCGCCGCGCGGAACAGGATCGGGCGGGGAATGAAGGGCCGCAGCCTCAGATAAACCCGCCGCACCAGACTGGGCGGTTTGCGCTGGAGCTCCTCCAGGAGCAGGTCCTTGCGCCACACCGAGTCGCGCAGCGTCAGATTCTCGGCCGCCGCTCCCACATACTTCATCCGGATGGTGCGCAGTTCGGCCTGCAGCGCGGCCGTGGCCCTGGCGGTGTCGCGCTCGGCCGTTTCGAGGCGCACGTCAAAGGCGCGCTGCGCTTCCTCCAGGCGCACGTCCAGCGCAGCCGCGGCGGCGGCGGCCTCCCGCTCCACCTCCTCCAGCCGGCTGGTAAGGCCGGCGATCTGGTTGTCCTTGCGCCAGATGTTGTCCCGCAGCGTAAGGTTCTCGGCCATGGCGCCCGCGGCGCGCATCTCCGCCGCACGCAATTCGGCGGCGATGTCCGAACCGGTCCCGGTGCGAAGCTCCTCGACCAGCCGCTCGAGCCGCTCCAGTGAACCGTCCCCATCCGGGGCATCGTGCAGGTCGGCCATGGCCTTGAGGGCGCGGTCCAAAGCCTCGAGGGCCGCGGCCTGCTCCTCCAGCGCAGCGAGGCGCTCGGCGATCCGTTCAATATCCGAGCGATTGGTGGCGCCGACGCCGTCCCGCCGGGCCAGTTCGGAGATCTGGCCTTCCAAAACAGTCATCTGTTCGGCGGCGTCCTCCAGCTGAGCCACTAATTTCGAACACTCGTCTTCAGCCGTCCGCTGCTCTTTCCGCACACGAGCGACCTCGCTCGCCAAGTGATCGCGCGCTCGCTCCAGTTCGGCGATATAGGCGTCCTTCTCGTCGATGCGGCCAGCCAGTTCGTTTCGCGCCTCGACAGCTGCCCGCTGCTCCTTACGGATAACGGCCACCTCGTTGCCCAAGTTGTCCCGAGCCCGCTCGAGCTCGGCGATGTAGGCGTCTTTTCCAGAGAGAACCCCGGCGTGTGCTTCAGCCGCCCGCTCCAGTTCGGCCAGGGCTTCGTCACGTGCTTTTTCCGCGGCGGACAGGTCGGCCAAGGCCTGGTCGCGGGCCTTGGCCAGGCTCGCGGCGCGGGCCCCGCCGGCGGCCAGGGCCTCGGCCGGCAGGCCCGACGTAGCCTTCACGACCGCTTCGCGCGCCTGCTCCAGCTCGGCCAGGGCCTGGTCCCGCGCCTGCTCGAGGCGACGGATCTCCTGGTCCCGGGCGGCCAGAGCCGCATTCAGGGCGTCCCGCGCCCTCTCCAGTTCCGCCACGTCGTCGCCCTGGCTCCGCCGCGCCTTCTCCAGTTCAGCCAGCGCCTCATCGCGGGCCTGCTCCAGCCGGCGCACGTCCTCGATCCAGACGTCGGAGTCCTTGTCGACGGCCTCCCGCGCGCGCGCCAGTTCGGACGCGACCTGGTCACGCGCGCGCTCCAGCTGGCCGATGTAGTCGTCCTTGATCCGGATGCGGGCCTCGGCGTCCAGCAGGGCGGGGCGCAGCGCCTCAAGTTCCGCCAGCCGCGCGGCGCGCTCGGCCTGCGTCTCCTGGAGAACCTCGTAGCGGGCCTGAAGACGTGCCGCCTCTGTGCGGGCGCCGATCAGAGCATCTTCATCGGCCTTCAGCCGCGCTCGCAAGGATTCCAGTTCCCGGTCTCGACTGCCCTGTTCGGCCCGCAGACGCGCAATCTCTGCCAACAGCACGGCGTCGGGGGAGGTGACGGCATTCGATGACACAGCCGGAACATGGTGGGGCGCGCCGGGATCCCCGTCCTTGGTGCGGCCAAAGTCGGCCTCACTGCCAGACCCAGACGGTGCCCGCATCGCAGCGGCTTTGTTGCCAGGTGTCTTCTTCGAGGTCATCGGCTTCGGTGCGCCACTGATGAAATTACTTGTCGCACGCTCCAACTCCCCCCGCACGGCAAGGTGGTGGGTAGAGTTTTCCGTTTCCCCGTTCAAGGAAAATTTCGCTGCACCGGAAAGCAGTTCCGCCTCGCTGCCGTAGTGCAGAAAGTCCGCCAGACCCGAAAACCTATAGTTGTCTTCAGCATCGTTAATGAGAAATACCGGGGTGCCAAGTGCGAGACAAGGAAGTGCGGCGTGGATTCGTGTCGTCACTACTGCCGCGGCCCCGGCATAGGTCGCCAGTAAGCGCTCCGCATCAGCGAGCTTAGTGGTAATTTCCGTTCTCGAAGACTGAGCGTGAGTGATGACCTCGACCGGCAGACCGCTCTTACGTTCGACGTGACGCCGAACCGCCTCGCTAACGTCGCAGAGGATAATGCGGCCGGACGCCAAGCCGGCTGTCTTGGCAGTCAGCGTCAGTGTCAGGCACCCCGAGAAGTAGGCTTCAACCCCCCGGGCTTGCACCGCCTCCAATGTGAACAGGTCTCGAGCCCCCACCTTGTGGGGAAGCGATCTCCACCAATCTCGATTCTTCTCCGAGAAGAATCCGTCGAGAGCGCGCGGGCTGAAGTGCATGCTTATGGGCAGCAACTCGATCTCTGGCGCGGGAGGCCAGCGCTCGGGGTCGTGGGCATACCAACCGTTGCCGACGACCTTGACGGAGCCGGGGGCGCCCCCCCAAGGCACGTCGAGTGACTCTCGGTCTAGCAGAAAGTCCACGCGCGGCAGAAAGCGCAGCGCAGCGAGAGACTGGATTGCATCGCCCGCGTTCTCCGAACGGGGAAAGGTTATAAGTCCAAATGAGGCGGGCATGGCACCGTGGGGGTCACTAGGGTGTCGCGGGGCTCGACTTATCGCACAGCCCTGTGTGAAACGGACCGTACCTTGGGCAGGTTCTGTGCTCGTGGGGAAGACGCAACGATGCCGGGCGAACCAAACTACGGCCTACCTTGGCCGCCAAAGCCATGGAAGCATCCCGTAGCGTTTGCGCGTTGGTGCCTCGGCTTGACGGGTTTTCTGGCCATCGGCTTGATGTTGTTGTTGAATACACCTCTAGGCGGACCACTTATGTCAGCGATCGCACGCTTCGTGTCGGCTTCAGTTGGCGAATCTTAGCCTCCTTCACGGCGACAGATTCCGACATTAGAGCATACTGGAATGGCTTGATGGCGTTCAATCTTGAGCATCAACAGTCGCCCGTCTGGGTGGAGCGGGCAACTACAGCTGTGGAGTTGCTACAAGCGGTGCCCTTGGAAGGGACCTTGCGGATCGCAGATGTTGGCTGCGGCGACGGAAAACTTAAGATTGCACTAGGTGCGCTTGACCGTCCCTGGACCTGGGCGGGGTTCGATCTCCTTCCACAGGACGTTCTGGTCCAACAGTTCGATATCACGACTGATTATCTGCCAGATCAGGCTTTTGATGTGGCCGTGTGCTTGGGGGTACTTGAGTATATTGAGGCGCCTGCGGCAGCCTTGGAAAGGCTATCTGCTCGTGTTCCGTTAGTCCTGTTTAGCTACAGTTTCCCCCATTCAGACGAGCCGGTACCAGAATGGGTGGAACCTCGAAGAGGTCGGGACGACATCATTCGATGTATCCGCGACGCCCGACTGGAGCGTTGCGCGATGAGCGCGTGTACCGAAGGTCAGATAGAGCTGTCTCTCTGCCGCCGCAAAGCCGAGTGACCGGGGCGGTGATTACCCGGTCAACAACCTTCGCCTTCGGGTCGGTCAGCATGCTGGACTAGGGGCGCAGGGCTGAACTAGGTCGCGTTTTGGGGACCTGCGAATCAGTCCCCTGCTCCGGGCTCCGGCGAGAAGTAGGCCTCGAACTTGCCGGTCTGGTCCTTGTACAGCTCCCAGTCCGGGGCATGGGGCTTCTTCTTGGTGATGCGCGGCCACTTGGCGGAATATTCCGTGTTGATGGCCAGCCACTTGCCGTCGGGCGTGTCCTCGGTGTCCGGCTTGATGGCGTCGATCGGACATTCCGGCACGCAGACGCCGCAGTCGATGCACTCGTCCGGATTGATGGCCAGGAAGTTCTCGCCCTCATAGAAGCAGTCGACCGGACAGACGATGACGCAGTCGGTCAGCTTGCACTTCACGCAGGCGTCAGTGACGATGAAAGTCATTGCGATGTTGTCCGATCAGGCGGCGCCGGCGCCGTTCAGGCTGGCCTCATAGGCCGAGACGATCTCGGTATAGGCGGGACTGATATAGGCGTTGACGCCCAGGGCCTTGGCGCGGCGCTTGGCCTCGACAATGGCCGGTCCCAGAAGCTCAGGATAGTAGATCAGGTTGGTCGACTTGTCGTCGAGCCCGCCATCGATCAGGTGGATGATGTGGACGTGCTCCACGCCCATCTCGTGGGCCAGGTTCATGAAGTCGGGGATCTCCTCGACGTTCGCCCGCTGGGACACGAAGTTGATGAAGACGTCGGGCTTGGTCATCCCCCGCTCCTTCTTTCGCTTCTGAAGGTGCTTGAGGTTGGCGACCACGCGCTCGAAGGACGACTTGCGCATGATGGACTCGGCGGTCTTGGCCGTGGCGCCGTGCAGCGAGACGGTCATCATGTCGAGCCCCGCGTCGAGCAGCTTCTCGGCGAAGGCGGGCACCAGCGGCGTGGCGTTGGTGGTGATGGCGGTGAAGGCGCCCTTCGACTTGGCCAGGGCGATCAGGTCGAAGATGTCCTTGTTCAGCAGCGGCTCGGCATAGGCCCCCACGAAGTGGGCGGTCTTGACGTTCATGGCGCCGCAGATCTCGGTGAACTCCTCCAGCGACAGGCGGTAGTACTCGTCGCGGGCGACGCCCTTGTCGTCGTGCAGCACCGCCGGCGGGCACATGATGCACGAGACGTTGCAGCGGTTCAGGGTGTTGAAGTCGATGTAGACCGGCAGTTCGCGGCCGGCGATGATCGATTCCGGCAGGGCGGTGTTGAAGGTCGTTTCGCCCAACTCAAGAGAGTCGGCGGCCGCCTGCCGCCAGCCTGGGAAATGCATCAGTCGAGTGAGGCCGCCCTTTCGAGGCTCGGCTGGGGCGGGTCTGTCAAGTTCGGGAAGGGGATGAACCTCAAGGCCCAAGTCCGGCGCTTGAGCCGCATACTCGGCATACCGGTCACACCAGCGCCGGATCAGTCCCAGGGTTTCAGCGTCACGGACGCCCGAACTATAGGCGAACAGGGCTAGGTGCAGCTGGAACATCCAGGCTTCACCGTGGAAGCGGTACTCGCACGCGGCGCAGTAGGGCTCCAGCTGATCCCCGGTCATCAGGGATTTGCGGATGTGGCGGTACTTCTCGCCGGCCCAGACCTCGGCCATGCCGATCTTCTGGGCGTTGCCCATGTTGGTTTCGCGCGCATAGCCGAAGGTGCTGGAGGCCGAGCACAGGCGGATGGAGCCGTCCGGCTCCTGACAGGGCGTAGTGAACGCCAGCATACATAGGGGCGTCCGCTTGGTTCCATCCAGGGGATAAACATGGTTCTTCAGCGCCTCGGCGCGTACGGCTGTCGCATCATTTGGCGACTCCTCCGAGGGCGTAACCGTGTCGATAAGCGTTACCATTCAGCGTGGATCATCTTTGGCCGTATCATAGAGCAATGGGCTACATGCCACAGGCGCGCCCTTAAGAACACCGCCTGCCCCACATGAGTGCGGTTTCGCCGCGCCAGCGCGTTGGGGCCGCCATGCCCTTCGGATTGGCGGGAGCCGCCTCACCTCCTATAAGCGCTCGAAATCCAAAGGGGTCGCGCATGTCCACGGTTCTCCCGCTCGTCGCCGGGCACACGTACGAAACGGACGTGGCCTGCGCCATGTGCGGCTCCAGGCGCCAGCACGTCCTGCCGCCCTCAGCCAACGCTGACATGGCCAAGCTGCGCGAGGCCTGGGGCTGCACCTTCGTCGAGTGCCAGGACTGCGGGCTGCGGTACTATTCGCCCCGGCTGGACGAAACCTACGCCGTTCAGACCTATCTGGAAGGCGGCGAGGCCGAGTCCGAGGCCATCAGCATGATGGAGAAGGGCGTCTTCTTCGGGGAGCCCGAAGGCGGCGCCGAGCATCAGATCGCTCTGCTCAAGCAGCTTTACACCGGCATCTTCGACCGGATCTGCGAACAGTACATCGCCGCCAACGGCCGCCCGCCGCGCACCATGTTCGAGGTGGGCACCTCGGTCGGCTGGTTCTCCAAGGCCGCCACGGAGCGGGCCATAGAGCGCTGGGGGCGGTTCGAGACGGCCGGCTGCGACGCCAACGTGTTCAGCGCCCGGATGGCCCGCGAACGCAACGGGCTGAACGTCCAGGGCTGTGTCTTCAGCGCCTACAAGGCGGCCCCTGAACAGCAGGGCCATTACGACCTCATCGTCGCTTACGACTTCCTTGAGCACACCTACTCGCCGTTCACGGACCTGAAGAAGCTGCACGGCCTGGCGGCGCCCAAGGGCATGCTGGCGGTGAAGACCTTTGTCGATGACCTGGACCCGACCGGGTCGATGATCCATCCCGTCTTCCACCACCACCACTTCACGCGGGCCACCCTGCGCGAGATCATCGAGCGGTCCGGCTGGCGTATCCTGGAGTTCGACGACACGAGCGAGGCGGTCTACGCCCAGGTTTCCGTCTTCGCCGAAAAGATCGGCTAGGGCTTTCGCAGCATGAAGCCCCGACTCTCCGTCTGCTGACGCGGCCGGGCGCGGACCCCGTTGAGCCGGGAGGGGCCCAAAAGGGCGGTCAGCAAGCGCGCCACGAGAAGCGCCCGAATCCGCTCTCGGCATTGGCCCCGGATGGCTCAGTCTCTATAAAAGGCCATGCTGAAAGAGGCCCCCATGTCCACAGTCGTCCCCCTCGTACCCGCGCATAAGTACGAAACGGATGCGGCCTGCGCTATGTGCGGCTCGGCCAGTCGCCGTGTGATGCCGATGCCCGCCAATGAAGACGCCGCGCGTCTTCGTGAGACGTGGGGCTGCACCTTCGTCGAATGTGAAGACTGCGGCCTGCGCTTCTATTCGCCTCGCCTGGAAGAAGAATATGCGGTGTGCACTCAACTCGAGGATGGCGCCGAAGAAGAAGCGATCAGCTTAATCGAAAAGGGGCTGCTCTTCGGTGAGCCTGCCGGAGGCCCGGAAAGCCAGATCAAGAGGCTGAAAGCGGTTTACACAGAGATTTTCGATCAGTTGTGCGAGCGGTACCTAGCCGCGAACGGCCGCCCACCGCGAAGCATGTTTGAAGTCGGCGCTTCCGTCGGATGGTTTTCTCGCGCAGCCACGGATCGCGCCGTGGCGCAATGGGGGCGCTTCGACACGGCTGGCTGCGACGTCAATATCTTCAGCGCCCGTTTGGCACGTGAGCGGAACGGCCTTAACGTACAGGGCCAAACGCTGAGAAGCTACCAGGTGGCGGCGGATCAATACGGCCGCTATGATCTCATTGCGGCTTACGGAGCACTAGAGCAATCCTATTCGCCGCGAACCGATCTGTTGAAACTTCATAGCATGGCTGCGCCCGGAGGCCTTCTGGCCACCAAAACCTTCGTGGACGACTTCGATCCCGATGGAGCCATGATCCATCCCCTTTACCACCCTCATCATTTTACGCTCTCAACCCTGAGAGAGATGGTGGAGCGGACTGGTTGGCGGATAATGGAATTCGACGACCAGAGTGACCGTGGCTTCGCGCAGGTATCCATCGTCGCGCAGAAGATTTAAACGTAAGTGCTGGGGCTAGTGCCCGCCGAAGGCGCACAGCGCGCGGACCTCAACGCCCGCCTCACGAAGGCGCCCGGCGCCCGGCAGGTCGGGCAGGTCCACCACGAAGGCGGCGTGCTCCACCACCGCGCCGGCGTCGCGCAGCAGCTTGATGGCCGCCAGCGCCGTGCCGCCCGTGGCGATCAGGTCGTCGATGACCAGCACCCGGTCCGGATGGCCGCAGGCGTCGGTGTGCATGTGCAGGGCGTCAGTGCCGTACTCCAGCTCGTACTCCACCGAGCTCGTGGCGTAGGGCAGCTTGCCGGGCTTGCGCAGGGGGATGAAGCCCACGCCCAAGGCCACGGCCACCGGGGCGCCGAAGATGAAGCCGCGCGCCTCAATGCCCGCCACCGCGTCCACCTTGCCGGAATAGGGCTCGGCCAGGCGCCGGATGGTCTCGGCAAAGGCTTCGGGCGCGGCCATCAGGGTGGTCACGTCGCGGAACATGATCCCCGGCTTGGGGTGGTCCGGGATCGTGCGGATGTGGTCTTCGAGCTTCATCGGTGTCCCCCCAGGGTGAACTCGCAAAGGCTATTGATCAGGCGAAAAGGCGCGGCGCAATGGCCGCCAGGCGGCGCACCACCTCCGGGTCACGCGCATCGGGCGGCGTCACGACGGCCGTGTCCAGGGCCGTGTCGATTGGCGAGGCCGGGCGCTCGCCCTGCAGCTTGCCGGCCAGCTCCACGATCATGGCGCGGGCGCGGGCGGCGTTGTCGTGCATGCAGGCGACGATCTGGGCCATGTCCACAGGGCCCTCCTCCTCGTGCCAGCAGTCATAGTCGGTGACCATGGCGATGGAGGCGTAGGGCAGCTCGGCCTCGCGGGCCAGCTTGGCCTCCGGCATGTTCGTCATGCCGATCACGTCGCAGTTCCACGACCGGTAGAGCAGGCTCTCCGCGCGGGTCGAGAACTGCGGCCCTTCCATCACCAGATAGGTCCCGCCGTCCTGAACCTCGGAGCCCGTGGCCCGGGCGCTGTCGGCGGCCAGCTTGCTCAGGCGCTCGCAGACCGGGTCGGCCACCGAGACGTGGGCCACGCAGCCGGTCTCGAAGAAGCTCTTGGTCCGGGCGAAGGTGCGGTCGATGAACTGGTCCACGGCCACGAAATGACCGGGCGGCAGATGCTCCTTCAACGAACCCACGGCCGACACCGACAGGATGTCGGTGACGCCGGCAATCTTGAGCGCCGCGATGTTGGCGCGGAAGTTCAGCTGCGATGGCGGCACGCGGTGCCCGCGGCCGTGGCGGGGCAGGAAGATGATCCTGACATCGCCGATCGAGCCCGCCAGCAGCTCATCGGAGGGCTGGCCCCAGGGCGTCTCGATGCGCAGCGTCTCGCGGTTCTCCAGCGCGTCGATCTCGTAGAGACCGGAGCCGCCGATGACGCCCAGGGTCCATTGCGACACGGCGATCTCCTTGAGGCGGGCCAAGACCCGTCTGATTGCCGGTGCTCGCCCGGCGACGGGCCCGTCGCCTAACACGCAGCCCTCACTGCGCCAAGCGCGCTAACCTGAAGGGCGTACCCCTGGCGCGACAAAGGCCTTGCGCTAGAAAGCGCGGCCTTATAGCCAAAGCTCCCTTTCTAGATGGCAGTAGCCGGTGTGACGCACGATGGGTGGAGCCGCCTCCGTCTTTGAGAAATTCAAGAACTCGTATTCGCTGACGGCTGGATTGCGCATGTCGCCCCAGGAGTTTGAGCGCGAGGTCAATGATGAGATCAAACAGCTTGAAAAGCACTTTGATCACATCGGCCAACCCTACAACAATAACAAATACAGTGGCTTGACCCGTTATGCCTTGGCTACGACATCTCGCGTCGGCGGCCATTATCTTGGGCAACTTTTAGGGAATTCCGGGTCCGGCTCGCCATTAGAATACTTAGGCTCATGGGAGATAGAGAACTTCTACCGCGACCGGTCCGAAAGCACCCGGCGTCCATCGCTGAACGATTATTGGGACGGCCGGTTTCATGCTGCATCAGCTCAGGGCACACCCTTTGGCATAAAGCTCAACCTACGCAATGTCTTTTCCTTGGTCGCGTATGACGCCTTGCCCTTCGGACCGCGTGGTTGGAAGTGGGTGTATCTGTACCGCGAAGATGTTATCGCCCAAGCCATCTCGTTCACCCTGGCGCAAGTTACCGGAGAGTGGCATTCGATCGAGCGCGCGAGGGCTAGTTCTGTTAGAGACGTTGATCTTGATCAGGTGGAGAATAACCTCATCACACTCTTCAAAGCGCGAGCAGGCTGGGACGCTCTGTTTTCTCTATTCGAAATCAAACCCCTAATGATTTCCTATGAGGAAATCGACCGCGACGTGCTGGGATGCCTCCAGAAAGTTCGGTCCTATTTAGGCTTGTCGAACGCCCAACTTCGCCTTGCTCCCTTCGAGATGCTTCAGAAGCAGGCTGGACCGCTGAGCATGAAGATCAAAGACCGTTTTATGAGAGAGCGTCTGCCGTTCTTGAGCGCTCGAGAGCCGTGGGACCTCTCCAAGCCACCTCCTAGCGCAGCGCCGCCGCGATATTCCCGCCGTCCACCGTCAGGATTGCTCCCGTGGTCCGTTCCGCCAGGGCCAGGCTGACGAAGGCGTCGGCCACGTCCTCGGCCCGGACTTCCTGGCCCAGCAGGTTGCCGCCCATATAGTCCTTCTCGCTCAGGCCCCTGGCCGTGGACCGCTTGGCGATCATCTCGTCGGTCAAAAGCCCTGAGCGGATGCGGTCGGCGTTGACGCCGTTCGAGCGCACCCCCTCCGCGCCGTAATCGACCGCATACTGACGGACCAGCGCCATTAGGGCCGCCTTGGGCAGGCCGTAGGGTCCAAAGTCGGGGCCGGGGTTCACCGCCTGCTTCGAGACGTTGAAGAGCAGCAAGCCGCCTGTCCCTTGCGCCCTCATCACGCGAACGGCGGCCTGGGCCACGCGCTGGTGGCCGAAGAAGTTGAGCTCGAAGCTCTGACGCAGGACCGCGTCGTCGACCTCGCCGATCCTCCCGGACCAGGCGGCGCCGGCGTTGGAGACGACGATGTCGACCCCGCCCAGCTGATCGACCACCTGGTCGAAAGCCGCCTTCACCGAGGCGTCGTCGGTCACGTCGCAGGCCACGGCGCGGCCCTTGATCGACTTGGCCACGGCTTTGGCGCCCTCCAGGTCACGGTCCATGACCACCACCTCGGCGCCCTGGACGGCGAGCGCCTTGGCGGTCGCAGCGCCGATGCCGGAGGCGCCCCCTGTGACCACCGCCACCTGGCCTGCCAGCCTGGCCGGCTTGGCCTTGCCCAGCTTGGCCTGCTCCAGCGACCAGTACTCCACGTCGAAGACGTCGGCCTCGGGAATGCTTTCGAAGCGGCTGGAGGCCTCCGCCAGCGAGATGACCTTGACGTTGGTCTCGGCCACATCGGCGGCGATCAGGGCGTCAGACGCCTTCGCCCCTACGCCGAACAGGCCGACGCCCGGCGCCAGAATTGCGCGCGGCATGGGGTCCAGCGCCTTGCGGTCCCCGCCCACGCGCGCGTTGTTGCGGTCGAAATAGGCGCGGTAGCGCGCCTGATAGTCGGCCAGCGCCGTCTCGACCGCGGCGGCCATTTCGTCCGCGCTCTTTCCGGTCAGGTCCGGCAGCACCATGGGCCAGGGCTTGATGCGCAGCACGTGGTCCGGCGTGGCCGGACCGGACTGGCTGAAGCGTTCGATCTCGGGCCGGGCCAGATAGGCCATGACCTCCGGCGTCGCGCGGCGGTCCAGCACGAAGCGCTTGGCCGAGCCGTCGGCGGATCTGATCGCCAGGGCCCCGCGCAGGATGGGGGCCAGGGCCCGAGCGGCGGCCTCGTCGGCCTCAGGCGCGGTCTCGGCCGGGCGGGGACTGGCCGCCAGTTTCCGTTCGGCCAGGGTGACCATCTCGATCATCCGCTCATAGGCCTGACGCGCGTCGGCGCCCCAAGTGAAGATGCCGTGCTTGAGCAGGATCATCCCCTCGGCGTCCGGATTCGCCTCGAAGGTCTCGCGCGCCACATGAGCCAGACCGAAGCCCGGCATGACGTAGCGGCAGATGGCCATGCGGTCGCCGTAGACCTCGCGCGCCAGGGCCTCGCCGTCCGGCTGGTCGGTCAGGGCCAGTACGGCGTTGGCGTGGGTGTGGTCGATCACCTTGTGGGGGATCCAGGCGTGCAGCAGGGTCTCCACCGACGGATTGGGCGAGGCGCTGTCCAGCAGGGCGCCGCGCTGGGCGTTGACCATGGCCTCGTCGGACATCTCCGGCACGGCGGTCAGTCGCGTCAGGCTGTCCAGTCGCATGGCCGGCAGGCCCGCGGGCTCGATGTCGCCCAGGTCCCAGCCGCTGCCCTTGACGCGGATGACCTCGATGGTCTCGCCCGTGATGTCCGTGTCGGTGGTCTTGAGCGAGGTGTTGCCGCCGCCGTGCTGGACCAGCTCCGGGTCGTTGCCCAGCAGGCGCGAGGTATAGACCCGCAGGGCCACGTCCTCGGCGAAACCCTGCTTGGCGTAATGTTCGATCATCTGACGCGCGTCGGCGTCGTTCCAGCGGCTCTGCATCAGGCGGCCTTTCCGGCGCGTTCGGGATAGAGGCCGGCCAGGCCCTCGGCGCTGGCCTCGCAGACGCCCCGCTCGGTGATCAGGGCGGTCACCAGGCGCGCCGGGGTCACGTCGAAGGCGAAGTTGGCGCCGGGCGTCGCTTCGGGCGCCAGCAGGACCTCGGTCACAGTTCCATCGGCGGCGCGGCCCGAAATGTGGGTCACCTCGCGCGCCTCGCGTTCCTCGATGGGGATCAGATCGCCGTGGGCCAGGTCGAAGTCGATCGTGGAGTGGGGCATGGCGGCGTAGAAGGGCACGCCGTTGTCGTGGGCGGCCAGGGCCTTCAGATAGGTGCCGATCTTGTTGCAGACGTCGCCGTTGGCGGCCACGCGGTCCGAGCCCACGATGCAGGCGTCCACCCGCCCCTGGCGCATCAGGTGCCCGCCGGCGTTGTCGACGATCAGGGTGTGGGGCACGCCATGGCTGGCCAGCTCCCAGGCGGTCAGGGCCGCGCCCTGGTTCCTCGGTCTCGTCTCGTCCACCCAGACATGGATCGGCACGCCGCGCTCGTGGGCGGCGTAGATGGGCGACAGCGCCGTGCCCCAGTCCACCGTGGCCAGCCAGCCGGCGTTGCAGTGGGTCAGGACCTGCAGCGGCTCGCCGCCCTTCCAGAGCTTTTCCAGAATGTCGGCGCCGTGCCGGCCGATGGCGGCGCAGCTCTCCACGTCGTCCTCGGCGATGCGGGAGGCCTCGGCATAGGCGCGCTCGACGCGCTCAGCGGGCGCCAGAGGCCGCAAAATCTGCTGCACGGTGCGCACGGCCCAGGCCAGGTTCACCGCCGTCGGGCGCGAGGCGATCAGCACCTCGCCCGCGCGGGCCAGACCTTCGTCCGAACTGTCCTCCACCATGCCCAGGGCCATGCCGTAGGCGGCCGTGGCCCCGATCAGGGGCGCGCCCCGCACGGCCATGTCGCGGATCGCCACCTCGGCGTCGGCCAACGACCTCAGCTCGATCGTCTCGAAGCGGTGCGGCAGCAGGCGCTGGTCGATGACCACCACCGTGCGGCCGTCATCCGCCGGCCAGATGGTGCGGTAGGGCCGGCCGTCGACTTTCATTTGCGCCTCCAAAACGGACGGCTTCCTACTAGGCGAAGGCCTCGCCGGATGAAACCCTGAGCCGCGCAACGGCTGGAAAATCCTTGGCCCGCCCGCTAAGACACCCCCGTTCGCAAGAGGGCCTCATGAAACGAGCAATGGTCACCGGCGGCGCCGGTTTCATCGGCGGCCATCTGGTGCGGCGGCTTCTCTCCGAAGGCGTCGAGGTGACGGTTCTGGACGACCTCAGCTCGGGCAAGCGCGAGACCGTGCCCCCCGAGGCGCGCTTCATCCAGGGGGATGTGCTGGACCCCGCCGCGGTCGCCGAAGCCATGGAGGACGCCCAAGCCTGCTTTCATCTGGCGGCGGTGGCCTCGGTGGTGCGCTGCAACGAGGCGCTGATCGCCTCGCACATGGTCAATGTCACCGGCATGCTGCGGATGGTCGAGGCCATCACGGCGGCGGGCCGCCCGATCCGCCTCGTCTACGCGTCGTCCGCGGCCGTCTACGGGGCCTCGCAGGACCTGCCCCTTGCCGAGACGGCGGCGACCACGCCCCTGTCGCCCTACGGGGCCGACAAGCTGGGCTGCGAGCTGCACGCCCGTGCGGCCTGGGAGGTGTGCAGGGTGACCTCCACGGGCTTCCGCTTCTTCAACGTCTACGGGCCCGGCCAGGACCCCACCTCTCCCTATTCGGGGGTCATCTCCAAGTTCGCCGACCGCCTGCTGGCGAACCAGCCCGTGACCATCTTCGGCGACGGGCTGCAGTCGCGCGACTTCGTCTATGTGGCCGACGTGGTGGAGGGCCTGGTCCGCGCGGCCAGAAGCGATGAGACCGGGGCGCGCGTGCTCAACATCTGCACCGGGTCGGAGGTGACGATCCTGGAGCTGGCCAGGGTCATGGCCGAGGCCTTCAATCGCCCCCCTGTGATCAACCATGTGGACGGCCTCAGCGGCGAGGTGCGCCATTCCCGGGGTGACGCCACGCGGCTGGAGGCGGCGCTGGGCTATCGGCCGCGGACCACCCTGGCCGAGGGGCTGGGCAAGCTGAGGGCCGCCCTTGAAGCCGCATGAGGCTCAGGCCCTTGATCAAGGGTCGCCTCTTTTGGAGGCGCTGGGCCCGCTGACGCGGCGTCCCGGCCGCGCCGTCCTCATCGGCGGGAGTGTGGAGGACGCCCTGGCCTGGACCCGGCGCCTGCCGCTTTGCGTTTTTCATCGCCTGGCCGAAGGCCCGGACGTGGGCCATGAGTGCATCGTCGACCACGCGGGCGGGCCGGACGACGACATGGCCCTGGACCGCCTGACCCTGGGCGTGGGCGCCGAGCCGCTGGATCTGATCGTCCATGCCGCCAGCCCTGATGCGGGTGAGGTCTCGCGCGTCCTGCTGCGCCTGTTCGCCGATCGGCTGGCGTCGGGCGGACGCTATGTGGTGACCGGCTGGGCCGGGCCTGAACTCGCCTCGTCCCCGGCTGATCATCGGCCCATGGCCTGGGCCGGCATGGCCCCGGCGAGCGCCCGGACGGCCTCTTCCGACCAGGGCGCGGCGGGCTTCCTCAAGGCGCTGGCCGACCATGTGGCCGCGTCCGGCCCCGATGCGCCCACCGACGTCTGTCTGCCGGTCCGGTCCATCGCCTTCCTCAAGGTCGCGGTGGTGCTGAGCCGATGGTGAAGCGTCAGCCGCCCCAAGCCGACCCCGACCTCCAGGCGCGCTACGACGCCCTGGCCGAGGCGCATGTGCGGCTTTCGTCGCAGGTGGAGCGCCAGCGGGAGCGGTTCGGCGTGGTCCTCGCGCAACTGTCGAACGCCGAACGGCTGGAGGGCCTGCGCTCGCCGCGACCCGGGCCGGGACGCTGGATCGGTGGGCTGGTCGACCTGGCCGTCTACGGGGCGGCCTATCTCATCGGATGGCGTCGGCCTGTCTCCCGGACGCGAGCCCTAGCCGGCCTCAGGGGCGACCTGCCCGGCCTCTACGACCTGATCCAGAAGCTGCGGGGCCGGCCCTCCCTGGCCCACCGCGACGGACGGTTGGAGACCATACGGTTCCAGGGCGTCTCGGCGGCGCCGGGCGCGCCGGTGCTCGAGCTCAGGAATCTGTTCGCGCACCCGCGCACACGCTCGGCCGTAAGCCGCGCCTGCAAGACGCTTTTGGCGGCGGGCGTGGAGCGCGGTCCCATCCGCCATGTGGTGGCGCTGAACTTCTACGGCGGCGGCGGCGCCGAACGCACGGCCCTGGCCTATGCCCGGGCCCTCGCGGACGAGGGCGGCCATGCGGCGGTCATCCTGACCGATCCCGGTCCGCGCCGCGTGCTGCCCGTTCTACCCGAAGGCGTCACGGCTCTGGACTTCGAGGCCCTGGACGCGGACCTCGACGCGGAAGAGCGCCAGACCCTGCTGTTCCTGCTGCTGCAGGCGCTGGCGCCGGAGACGCTGCATATCGTCAACTGCGATGCGGCCTGGCGGATGCTGCTGGCCGTTCCGAGGCCGTTGCTGCCGGTCAAGTCGGTGGTCGCCAGCGCCTACGCCCTGCAGGAAGACCCCAAGACCGGCGCGCCCATCGGCTATTCGGCGCTGATGGTTCGGGCCGGGGACAAGGTCGATCGTCTGATTACGGACAATCGGGTTTTCGCCGAGCAGGTGCTGCCTGGAATCGGCTTTGATCCCGACAGGATCAGCGCGGTTCACAACGCGTGCCGGCTTGAGGATGCGGTGGATCAGGCCGACGCCCAAGCGCGGCTTGAGCGCCGGATCGCGGGTCTGGGCGAGGCCGGACGGATCACGGTGGTCTGGGCCGGGCGGCTGGACCTGGAGAAGCGCGTCGACCTGCTGCACGAGGTCGCGCGTCTGGGCGCCGATCGCTTCGACTTCCGGATCTACGGCGCCGAGGTCATGGACCGCAGCGACTGGGGCCGTCGCCTAGCCGACCTGCCCAACGTGCGAGTGATGGGCCCCTACGCTTCGCCCCTGGCATGGGACGAGGACGGCGCCGCCCAGCTCTTCCTCTTCACCTCGTCGATCGAGGGCCTGCCCAACACCCTGGTGGAGGCGGGCTGGCTGGGCTTCCCCGTGGTGGCTACCGACGTGGGCGGCGTGGGTGACCTGATCGATCCGGTGACCGGCTGGCCGCTGCCGCCCGAGGCCGAGGCGTCCGACTATCTCGCCGCCCTGAACGAAGCCGCGACCGCGTCCGGCGATACCCGTCGCCGCGCCGCCGCCCTGATCGAGCGGACCCACAGCCGGCACAGTCTCGCGGCCTTCGAACAGGCCTTGGCCGTTGCCTATCCGCGCGCCGAATGAGCGCGCCGCTCGTAAGCGTGGTCATCCCCTATTTCAATCAGGGGGCCTGGCTGCAGACATCCGTGCAGTCCGCTCTGGCCGCCTACGCCGGACCGCTTGAGGTCCTGATCGTCGACGACGGTAGCACCGAACCGGGTCGGGAGACGTTCCTCCGAAACGCGGCGGCCCTGTCCGATCAGGTCCGGATCATCCGCAAGGCCAATGGCGGGCTCTCCTCGGCGCGCAACGCCGGGCTGGCCGAGGCCAGGGGCGACTTCGTCCAGTTCCTGGACTGCGACGACGCGCTGGTTCCCGGCAAAATCGATCAGCAGGTCGCGCACCTGGCCTCTCGGCCCGATCTTGTCGCCTCCATCAGCCACTACGCCTCGGCCGATCCGGGCATGACCGAGTTCGGTCTCGATCACGACTCCATCGGCCCGTACCGGCTCAGCATCGACAGCTTCCTGATGCATTGGGAGCGGGGCTTCTCCGTGCCCATTCACACGGCCCTGTTCCGCGCCGAAGCGCTGGCGACGCCCACCTTCGACGAAGCGCTGGCGGGCAAGGAGGACTGGGTCTTCTGGTGCGAGTTGCTGAGACGCCATCCGCGTGGGCTGGGCTACCTGCCGGTGCTGGGGGCGATCTATCGCCTGCACGGCCGGGGCATGACCCGCGCATACGCCCGCATGGGTCAGGCCTTCCGGGCCGCCGCCGCCAGGATCGAGACCCTCTGGGGTCAGGATCATCCTGCCTTCGCACCCGCCGCCCAACGCTGGTTCGAGCGCTATTACGCGCCGCGCATCGTCGCCGAGACCGACCGTCCGGCCCAGGCTGACAGGGCGGCGGCGGTGGACGCCCCCGCTGCTGTCGCGGCGCTGACGGTCTTCCCCGCCGTTCCGGATCGACCCGCCCCCGACGGCCGCCTGTCCATCGTCATCCCGGTCTATAATCACCTCGAGCATCTGGCCGGTTGCATCGCCTCGGCCCTGGCCCAGCCCGAAGCGCACGAGGTGATCGCGCTCGACGACGCCTCGACGGACCCTCGCGTGTGGCCGTTTCTAGAGGCCTGGGCTGCGCGTGAGCCCCGGCTGAAGGTCTTCCGCAACGCTGAGAACCTGGGCGTGTCCGAGACCCAGAACCGGGCGGTGAAGGCCGCCTCGGGCGAGTTCGTGGGCTTCCTGGACTGCGACGACGAGCTTGAGCCTGGCGCCGCCGCGCGTGTGCTCTGGGCGCTGGACGCCGAGGGCCCCGACTATCTGTTCACGGACCGCACCGATATCGATCCCCAAGGCTCCGAGGTTCGGGTGGCGCGCTACGGCGGCTATCCCTGGCTGGCGCCGTCAGGAAGCATCGAGCGCGACCTCTATCTCGGCATGGTCGCCTCCCACTGGAAGGTCATCCGGCGCTCGACCTATCTGGAGGCGGGCGGCTGCGACCCGGCCTTCTCCGGCGTTCAGGACTGGGAGCTGGCCCTGCGCCTGATCGGACGCGCCCGCTTCACCCATCTGTCTGAGCCGCTCTACCGCCACCGGGTCCACGCCGGCTCTGTCACCAGCGGCCAGCAGACCGCGCAGATGTGGCTGACCAATCTGGCGAGGCGCCGCCACGTGGAGGCCATCGCGCCGAAGGCTGGGGCGAGAAGCGTCGTCCACCGGCTTGATGACCACGCTGCGGCGCGCCGCCTTCTGGATCGACGCCTGGCTGGCGAGACGCTGGCCTTCGACGGCGGCCGCGACCCGCTTGCCGCAGACCAGATCCACCTGCTGCGCGAGTTCAACAGCCTGTTCGATGAGATGAGGCTCGAGGAGACGTCCCAGGCGGCCCTTATGGGCTACCTCTGGAGCCACCGCATCATCGGCTGACCCAGGCTTAGAAGTTGCCGGGCGAGTCCTTGACCAGACCGAAGTACAGCGGCTTGCCCTTCTCCAGGACGAGCACCTTGTTGCACACCGTATCGACAAGCTTGGGGTTGTGCGTCGCCAGCACCGCGACCCGCGCCGAGCTGAACATCGCATTCATCCGGGCCGTGGCCCGCTCCACGAACTCGGCGTCGCCCGCCGACAGCCACTCGTCCATGACGAGCACGTCGGTGTCGATGGCCGTGGCCGTCGAGAACAGCAGCCGCGCGAACATGCCCGATGAGTAGGTGCGAACGGGCAGCTCGAAGTAGTTCTCGAGGCCGGAGAAGGCCACGATTTCGGGGATGCGCGCCTCGATCTCGTCCTTCTTCAGGCCCTTCAGCCGCAGCATGGTCTTGACGTTCTCGCGGCCGGTCGCCTCGTGCTCCAGTCCGAAGGACAGGTCGAGGAAGGACGACACCTTGCCGCGCACGGACACCCGCCCCGTGTCCGGCTCATAGATGCCGGCCAGCACCTTCAGCAGCGTCGATTTGCCCGAGCCGTTGGGGCCGATGATGGCCAGACGGTCGCCCTCCTCGAGGGTGAAGCTGATGCCGTCCAGGGCCAGCACCGTCACGGTCTCGTGCTTGGCCTTGAGCAGCCGGCCGCCCACGGCGCGGTTCAGGACGGCGTTGCGCAGCGACCGGGCCCGCATGGAAAGCACGGGATAGTGGAGCCGCAGGTGTTCTGCCTCAATGACGGGCGCGCTCATGACAATTCCAAACCTACTAGAGCCAGAACGGCAGGCGCCGCCGATAGAGGGCGAAGGCGATGAAATAGGCCGCGATCGTCACGGCTACGATGATGGCCGCTACCGCCCAGACCGTGGGGGGCAGACCCTTGCCGAGCAGCGGATCACGGACGATCGAAAGCATGTAGTACATGGGATTGTACAGGTAGACCCCGGCCCGCTCGGGGCTCACCGCCTCGGGGCGCCAGAAGATGGGCGTGAGGAAGAACAGCAGCTGGCCCAGTTGCGGCAGCATGAAGCGAACATCCCGGAAGCGCGCGGCCACCAGTCCGGCCAGTCCGCTCGCGAACGTGGCGAAGATGATCAGCAGGATGAGCCCCGGGATCACCTGCCAGTGAATGCCGACGAAATAGCGGAGCACGAGCAGCGTTACGCCCAGCACCACAAGATTGTGCGCCAGGGTGATCAGGGCGCGCGTCACGTAGCGGAAGAGATAGAAGGAGGTCGGCAGAGCGTTGTTCTGGATCGCGCCCGCCTGGCCGATGAACACCTCTGGTCCCTCATACAGGTAAAGTGCGGCGATTTGCCATGTCACAAGGCCCGCCATGATGTAGGGCAGGACTTCATGCAGGGGCTCCCCGAAGATGCTGCCGAAAACGAAGGCCAGCGAGATGGACGTCCCCGCCATGGTGCCGGCGGTCCAGAAGGGGCCGAGAATCGAACGGCGATAGCGGGCGACCGTATCGCTCCAGGCCATCGTCCCCCAGATGTCCCGCAGCGACCAGCCACGCCGGAGGTCACCTAGAACGGTGTTGGAAAAAGCGCTTTGCATAAGGGATTTCGAAGGTTCGCGAGGACGGGGGCCTGTATAGGGGGGTGGGCCGTCGTCCGCAACACGCGATCAGCCGCGGGGTCGGCCGGTCTCGTCCTGGCGCGTCAGGCGCGGCGAATACCAGGGATCGTCCGCGATCCGGTCTCCCCAGGCGGCCCGGAAGGCCGTTTGCTCCGCTAGCGTGCGCCGCCGCTGCTCCGGCGCCCGGTCGCTGGGGCGGGACTGGCTTTCGTGGTGAATGAGCCGGGCGTGGGGCGTGTAAATCGCCTTCAGCCCCGCCGCGTCCAGCTTCAGGCAGAGGTCCACATCGTTGAGCGTGACTGGGTAGCGCGCCTCGTCCATGCCGCCGACCGCCAGATAGGCCGCCTTGCGCACCACCAGGCAGGCGGCGGTCACGGCCGACCGCCGTTGCACGTAGGCCAGATGCGCATGGCCTGCGACCGCGCTTTCCGGGAGTCCGCGCCACGGGTGGCCCGCCACGCCGCCGACGCCCAGGGCCACCCCCGCGTGCTGAATGGTCCGGTCCGGAAACAGCAGCAGCGGTCCCACGGCGCCGACGTCGGGCCGCAGGGCCTCTCCGACGAGGGTCTTGAGCCAGCCGCCGTCCACCACCTCGATGTCGTTGTTGACCAGAGCGAGAACCTCGCCGGAGGCCATAGCAACGGCGCGATTGTTCAGGCGCGAGAAGTTGAAGGGCCCGTCGTCGCGCAGAATGCGCACGCGCGGGTCGTCCCTCCGCGCGTCCATAAGCCTCAGGGCCTCGACGTCCTGTGTTCCGTTGTCGACGATGATCAGCTCAAGGTCCGGATAGTCCGTGCGGTCGAGCACGCCCTCCAGGACCACGCGCAGCAGCTCGGGCCGGTCACGCGTGGGAATGATGACGCTGACGGGGGGCAGGGCGGTGGGGGCGGGCGGCCGCAGGTCGAGCGGCTCCGGCGGCGATCCGGACCGCGACAGCAGGGGCAGGGCCAGCCGTCCGATCGCCGCGCCCTGGCCCTGACGGTCAAGCTTGAGAAGCGCCCGATGGCCGTCGGCGGGCGCGGGTCCGCGGAAGGCCGTGAGCCGACCGCTGTAGGCGACCTGCTGCGCCAGATCGACGTCCCACTCGGGCTTGGCCGTCTCGACACCGTCGATGATCTCGTCGGCATAGAGGGCGATCACCTCGGGCCGCTGCTGGAGCTCGGCCGCCAGAGCCGCCAGGGCGTCGGGACGCAGCACGTCCCCGGCGGCCACGCGCACGGCCGCGTCCGCGGGCGCCGCGCCCAGCGACCAGGCCTTCAGGGTCTGCCGCTCGAGGCTCGCCAGGGTGCGCGCGCGGCCTTCCGCCTCGTCGCCCACCACGTCCACGCGGAAGCTGAAGTCGGGCGCCTCCGGTGACGATATCGATCCGTCTGGACCCCCAGCGGTCTGCCCCACCGGCCTCAGGGCCAGGGGCTGGTCCCGCCGACGGGCCGCGCCGAGGGCGCGCGCGATCCGCTTGGGATCGCCGCTGGCGATCAGGCGAAGAACCCGCGCGGCGAAAAGCCCAAGCCGAGCCGCCGGCCCCAGGCGCTCCAGCCGCAGGCCGGGCAGGCGGCGCTCGCCCGCGCCCTCCTGGAGCCACAGCCGAACCGATTGGGCGCCGCCGGCGGTGCGGAAAATGCGGCTCTGCCCCGGACGCAGGGTCAGGCTGGCCCAGTCGCCGGTCTCCTCGCCCCAGAGGTCGAGGGTCAGGTCGCCGCCCTCGTCGCGCTCGAGGCTCAGGCGCCACCAGCCAGGCGCCAATCGCACCGGCTCAAGGTCCATACGGCTCCAGGGCCGGGCGCAGCGGACCCGGTCGCCCAGAATCTCCGCCCCCTGCGACGCCGCGACCCCGAGGCCAAGCAGGTCGATCCGATCGGACGCCACCGCGTTCAGCCGATCAGGCCGTAAAGGTACTGGCCGTACTCGGTGTTGCGCATCTCGTGGGCCAGGCGGCTCAACTGTTCGGCGTCGATATAGCCGCGCTCGAAGGCCGTCTCTTCGGGGCAGGCCACCTTCAGCGCCTGCCGATGCTCCACCGCCCGCACGAAATCAGAGGCCTCGGCCATAGAGGCGTGCGTGCCCGTGTCCAGCCAGGCGTAGCCGCGCGGCAGCTTCACCACGTTCAGCTGACCCCGCTCCAGATAGAGGCGGTTGAGGTCGGTGATCTCCAGCTCGCCCCGCGCCGACGGGGTGATCGATTTCGCCAGTTCGGTGACCGCCGCGTCGTAGAGATAGAGCCCCGTCACCGCCCAGGGCGACTTCGGGGTCTTCGGCTTTTCCTCCAGCGAGATCGCCCGGCCGTCCGCGTCGAACTCCACGACGCCGTAGCGTTCCGGATCCCTCACCCGATAGGCGAAGACGGTGGCCCCGCCCAGCTTGGCGGCGTCGGCGATGCGGCCGCTCAGGCGCGGCCCGAAGAAGATGTTGTCGCCCAGGATCAGGGCGGCCGGCCCTCCGGCCACGAAGGCCTCGCCCACCCGGAAGGCGTCGGCGATGCCCCTGGGCTCCTCCTGAACCGCGTACGAGAAGCTGACGCCCCAGTCCGTCCCGTCGCCCAGCAGCCGCTCGAACAGGGGCAGGTCGTTGGGAGTCGAGATGATCAGGATGTCGCGGACGCCCGCCCGCATCAGCGTGTTCAGCGGGTAGTAGATCATCGGCTTGTCGTAGATGGGCATCAGCTGCTTGCTGACCGCCTTGGTGGCCGGATACAGCCGCGTGCCCGACCCGCCCGCCAGGATGATCCCCTTCATCGCCTCGTCCTGCACGCCGTCACCTCCACCCTTCCTTGTAGCCGTCCCCGCACAACCTCGCCACGAGGAAAAGCGTTCTGCGCCTAGGGCTTGACGGTAAACCAGGTGGGGTAGTGCGAGGCCCAGTCCTCGGCGGGCTCCAGCGGCTCAATCACGTAGCGGGGACAGCCGTGCTGTTCCAGGAAGGCGTCCACCGCCTGGACGACCAGCGGAAAGGTCTCGTGATAGTCGTCGCCGCCGAAAATGCCGCCCGAGCGGCACTTGGGCCACCAGTCACGGAAGGTGCGGCCGCCCTCCTCGCCGGTGTGGGCGTAGCCGTCCACATAGACGAAGTCGAAATAGCCGTCCGGAAACAGGTCCAACGCCTCGTCGAAGCGCAGGCGCAGGGCGCCGTTCCGTTCACGGAAGGGCTCCAGATTGCGCAGCGCCTTCTTGTACTCCTCCACGTCGGGGCCCCGATCCCCGGACCACATGTCGATGCTGTAGAGGAAGGACAGGCGCGAGCGGGCCAGAATCTTGGCCGAGAACCGGCCCTCGGCCACGCCCAGCTCCACCCCTATGCCGCCAGGCTTGAGCAGACGGGCGATGTCGTCGCGGCGCCTCAGGCCCGCCAGGGCCTCGCCATGTTCGGCCAGGAAGGCGTTCAGCGTCGGATAGTCGAAGGTCGAGGACATGGCGGACTGGATAGCCCGATCTCGCCGGGGCCGCCACGCCTGGGGATCAGCCTCAGCCCAGGGCGACCCAGGCTGCGCCGTCAAATCCCCGGAAGGCTGATAGGGTCGAGTCGAAATAGACCTCGCCGGCCTGGGGCGCGTCGGGCGGCGACGACAGGGGCATGAGCCGCAAGGCGCCATTGGGCTGGAAGCGGACCGTCGTCCGCCGAGCCACCGAGCCCAGAGGGGTCGTCTCGAAGCTGATCGCCGTGCCGTGGGCCGTGGCGGTGAAGGTCTCCTCGGCGATCAGCTGAAAGGCCACGGCGTTGCCGCTCAGCGCCCCGCCGCTGTGCTGCGCCCGGCCGTAAAAGCCCAGCAGGCGGTCGCCGGCCAGGGCCCCGCCGGGCGCCTCGGGCGTTCCGCGGCTCTTGGCGCCCGTCACATTGATGCCTGCGGAGCTCTCGGCGTAGATCGCCGCCTGAACCGTGGGCGCGCTCACATCGGTGGTCTGGATGTCGAGGGCTGCGGCCGGCGCCGACAGGTTCACCCCGACGCGCCCCTGCGGGTCGGCCACCAGCACGTCGCGCCAGACTTCCGGCTCCGAGGCGGCCCGGACACGGAGCCGGCCGCCGTCGGTCAGGCAGATCTCGGCCTGGCCCTCGTAGTCGGTCTGGAAAAGGAGGGAGGCCACGGCCTCGGAGGTGCGACGGTCCAGCACCAGTCTCACATCGCCCGGCGCAGGACTGTCCGGCGCGGAGAACAGCGCCGTGTTCAGCCGGGCGCTGAGGGCCAGGTCGGGGTCCAGCGGCGCCCTGCCCAAGGCCAGGCGGTCGAGCGCGAGCTCACGGATCGTCTCGTCCAGCGCCGTCCACCCGCCCTCGCCGCGCACCAGCAAGAGGCTCTCGTCCGCCACGAAGAGGCACATGCCGAGGGGCGGACTGAGTTCGCGCCACCCGCCGAGGAAGACGGCGACGGAGCCGGGCGTCATCAGCGACCAGGCGTCGCCGGCCGGGTCGTCCACCAGCAGATAGGCGTCGCCGTCGGCGGGCGCTTCGGGTTGGGCCTCAAGGGTGCGGCTGAGCACCCGACAATGAATCAGGGCGTCCAGCGCCGCCAGGGATTCGTTCAGGGTGACGTGCTTGCGCGCCTGGTTCTCGATCAGGAACGGCAGGTGAAGGCGGGGCGTCTGCATGGCGGGCTCCGGTGATTGCGCCCCCATTGTCCGGGCCCCCGCCGGACCGGGGATAAGCCCTCCCCGGGCCTCGTCCGCCTACGGGGGACCGCCGTCGCAAACCGGTGAAAACCCACGGATCGGCGGCCGGCCAAGCGCGACCGGCTCACGGATCGATGAGAGCATAGGCCCTTAGCTCAGGCCGGTTATCGCCCGGACGGGCGGCGCCTTATTCCACCGTCACCGACTTGGCCAGGTTGCGCGGCTGATCCACATCGGTACCCTTCTGCACCGCGGTCAGATAGGCCAGCAGCTGCACCGGCACCGCATAGACCAGCGGGGCGATGAAGGGATCGCAGTCCGGCGCGACGATGCGGCGCAGACCCGGCGCGTGGGGAACCTTGGCGTCTTGGGACGTGATCAGGATCACCTCGGCGCCGCGCGCGGCCACCTCCTGCACGTTCGAGACGGTCTTTTCGAACACCTCGTCCGGCGGAGCCAGCACGACCACGGGCGTGGCCTCGTCGATCAGGGCGATGGGACCGTGCTTCAGCTCGCCGGCGGCGTAGCCCTCGGCGTGGATATAGCTGATCTCCTTCAGCTTCAGCGCCCCTTCCATGGCCAGGGGGAACATGGCGCCCCGGCCCAGGAACAGCACGTCGCGGGCGCCGGCCAGGTCGTGGGCGACGGCGGTCATGGCTTCGCTGTGGTCGGCCACGGCCTGGGCGATCAGGCCCGGCGCCTCGAACAGGCGGGCGACCAGACGCGTCTCTTCCGCGGCGTCGATGCGGCCACGTTGCCGGGCGGCCGCCACGGCCAGGGCCAGCAGGGCCGACACCTGCGCCGTAAACGCCTTGGTCGAGGCCACGCCGATCTCCGGCCCGGCCCAGGTGGGCCACACGATCTCAGCCTCGCGGGCCATGGACGAGGTATGGACGTTGACCAGGCAGGCCGTCTTGAAACCCTGCGCCTTGCACCAGGTCAGGCCCGCCAGGGTGTCCGCGGTTTCGCCCGACTGGGACACGGCCAGGGCCAGCGTTCCCTTGGTCAGGGCCGGCTGGCGGTAGCGGAACTCTGAGGCCACCTCCACGTCGCAGGGCAGGCCGGCCAGCTTCTCGAAGGCGTAGCGGCCGATCTCGCCCGCGTAGAAGGCGGTGCCGCAGGCGATGATCTGGATGCGCTCCACCTCGGCGAAGTTCAGGCCGCCCGGCACGGTGGTTTGCCCGCTCACGGGATTGGCGAAGGCCGAAAGGGTCCTCTGACAGCTCTCGGGCTGCTCGTGGATCTCCTTCTCCATGAAGTGACGGTAGTTGCCCTTCTCGACCAGGGCGGCCGAGGCCGGCACCGTGACCATGGGCCGTTCGACCGGGCGGTTCGCCTCATCGAAGATGCGGGCCGAGGCGTGGTCGATGACGACGCTGTCGCCGTCCTCGAGATAGGTGATGCGCTGGGTGAAGGGGCCAACCGCCAGGGCGTCCGAGCCGAGGAACATCTCCCCGTCGCCCCAGCCGACCACCAGCGGACTGCCGCGGCGCGCCCCCAGCATCAGGTCCGGATGGCCGTCCACCAGCACCGCCAGCGAATAGGCGCCGTGCAGGCGGCCGACGACCGACTGAAAGGCCTTCACCGGATCGGCTTCGGTCTCCAGGGTCTCGTCCAGCAGGGCGGCGACCACCTCGGTGTCGGTGTCGCTCTCAAAGGCGCGGCCGCGCGCGGCCAGTTCGGCCTTCAGCTCGGCGTAGTTCTCGATGATGCCGTTGTGCACCAGCATGACGCGGCCGGCGCGGTGAGGGTGGGCGTTGGCCTCCGTCGGCGGGCCGTGCGTGGCCCAGCGGGTGTGGCCGATCCCGACCGCCGCCTTCAGCGGATCAGCGGCGTCGACCTCTTCCAGCGCGCGGATCTTGCCCGGCGCGCGGCGGCGCGCCAGCCCTGAGGACGTTACGCCGGCGATCCCGGCGGAGTCATAGCCGCGGTATTCCAGCCGGCGCAGGCTTTCAAGCAGGCGCGGGCCCACGTCGCTGGTCCCGACGATGCCGATGATGCCGCACATTTCGCGATCCTCCTTGGGGGGACTGCCCTTAGCAGAGCCGCGCCGCCAATCCACTGAAGCCGCGTTTCCGAACGTTTCCTTCGAGGAAGGTTCCGACGCGCCCCGTCCGGGGCGACGGCGGGCGTGATCATACAGGCGGCGTCGGGTCTTTGAAGGTCAGCCGCCCCATAGAGCGGGCCGCGCAAACATATAAGGACTTCTTTATATCCCAATGGACGCTTTGGTCTGCTTGGCTTAAGGTGCGGCCTCACGTCGGATCCGTACGCCGCTTGGCGGGCGGCGACGCCGAGTTTGGCCGGGCAACCTCGCATGATCACCCTTCCACTCCATGACGCCGTAGGCCCCGTCGCCCGCGCCGCCGGACGGCAGAGATCGGTCGCGGTCTCCTTCGAGTTCTTTCCGCCCAGGGACGAGGCCGCCGAGGGCGTCCTGTGGAATTCCCTGCGCAAGCTGGAGCCGCTGAATCCCAGTTTCGTCTCGGTCACCTACGGCGCCGGCGGCTCCACGCGCGAGCGCACCCACCGCACCATCCAGCGCATCCTGGGCGAGACGGGCCTGACGCCCGCCGCCCACGTCACCTGCGTCGACGCCAGCCGCGAGCAGGTGGACGAGGTCCTGCGCGACTACTGGGAGGCGGGCGTTCGCCATCTGGTCTGCCTGCGCGGCGACCCGCCCGGCGGCGCCAGCCTGGGCGGGGCCTATGCGCCCGGGCCGGGATCCTACGCCAACGCCACCGAGCTGACCGAGGCCGCGGCCCGCATCGCGCCCTTCGAGATCAGCGTCGGCGTCTATCCCGAGAAGCACCCCGAGAGCCCCTCCATCGATCACGACATCGATGTCCTGAAGGCCAAGATCGACGCCGGCGCCACGCGGGCGATCACCCAGTTCTTCTTCGATATCGACGCCTTCCTGCGCTTCCACGACCGGGTGCGCGCGGCGGGCGTGACCATTCCGATCGTCCCGGGGATCATGCCGGTCAGCAACTATCAGGGGCTGAAGCGCATGGCGGCCGGCTGCCAGACCGCGCTCCCGGCCTGGCTCGCCAGCCTGTTCGAGGGCCTCGACGACGACCCCGACATCCGGCGGCTGCTGGCGGCCTCGGTGGCCTGCGAAATGTCGGCCCGCCTCGAGGAGGAGGGCTTCAGCGCGTTCCACTTCTACACCCTGAACCGGGCCGAGCTGGTCTACGCCATCTGCCGCATGCTGGGCGTGCGCCAGCCCCTCAAGGCGTCGGCGGAATGAGCCGGGCCGATCGCATCCGGCAGCTCCACGCCGCCGCCCGCGAGCGCATCCTGGTGCTGGACGGCGCCTGGGGCGTCATGATCCAGGGCAAGGGTCTGACCGAGGCCGACTACCGGGGCGAGCGCTTCGCGGCCCACAACGGCCAGATGAAGGGCAACAACGACATCCTGTGCCTGACCCGGCCGGACATCGTGGCCGAACTGCACGACGCCTATTTCGCCGCCGGCGCCGACATCTCCGAGACCAACACCTTCTCGGCCACGACAATCGCCCAGGAGGACTACGGCCTCGACGCCCAGGCGGTCCGGGACATCAACCTGGAGGGCGCCAGGCTCGCCCGCGCCGCGGCCGACCGCTGGACGGAGAAGGAGCCGCACAAGCCCCGCTTCGCCGCCGGTTCGATCGGGCCGCTGAACAAGATGCTGTCCATGTCCTCGGACGTGAACGATCCGGGCGCGCGGCTGGTCACCTTCGACCAGGTCTATGAGGCCTACCGCCAGCAGGTGCGGGCCCTGCACGAGGGCAGGGTGCACCTGTTCCTCATCGAGACCATCACCGACACCCTCAACTGCAAGGCCGCCATCAAGGCCATCAAGGACCTCGAGGACGAGGGCTACGAGCCGCTGCCGATCTGGATCTCGGGGACGATCACCGACCGCTCGGGCCGGACCCTGTCGGGCCAGACGGCCGAGGCCTTCTGGAACAGCGTGCGCCACGCCAAGCCGTTCGCCGTCGGCTTCAACTGCGCCCTGGGCGCCGACCTGATGCGGCCCTTCATCGCCGAGCTCAGCCGCGTGGCCGACACCCTGGTCGCGGCCTATCCGAACGCCGGCCTGCCCAACGCCATGGGCCAGTACGACGAGCAGCCGCACGAGACGGCGCACTTCCTCGAGGAGTGGGCCAGGTCGGGCCTCGTCAACATCGTCGGCGGCTGCTGCGGCACGACGCCGGATCACATCCGCCACGTGGCCGAGGAGGTCGCGGGCGTTCAGCCGCGCCAGATTCCGGAGCGCCCGGTGGCCATGCGGTTGAGCGGCCTCGAACCGTTTGAACTGGTAGCCTGAGTTGCGTCCCACCTTCATCAACGTCGGCGAACGCACCAACGTCACCGGCTCGGCCAGATTCCGCAAGCTGATCGTCGAGGGCGATTACCCCGCCGCCCTGTCGGTCGCGCGCCAGCAGGTCGAGGCGGGCGCGGCCATCATCGACATCAACATGGATGAGGGCCTGCTCGACGGGCCCAAGGCCATGACGACCTTCCTCAACCTGATGGCGGCCGAGCCGGACATCGCCCGCGTGCCGGTGATGATCGACTCCTCCAAATGGGAGGTGATCGAGGCCGGGCTGAAATGCGTCCAGGGCAAGCCGATCGTCAATTCCATCAGCCTCAAGGCCGGCGAGGCCGAGTTCCGCGAACAGGCGGTCAAGTGCCTGCGCTACGGGGCGGCGGTCGTGGTCATGGCCTTTGACGAGCAGGGCCAGGCCGACACGGCGGCGCGCAAGATCGAGATCTGCACCCGGGCCTACCGCCTGCTGGTGGACGAGATCGGCTTCCCGCCCGAGGACATCATCTTCGATCCCAACATCTTCGCCGTGGCGACGGGGATCGAGGAGCATGACAACTACGCCGTGGACTTCATCGAGGCCACGCGGGTCATCAAGCAGACCCTGCCCTATGCGCGGGTGTCCGGCGGCGTCTCGAACGTCTCGTTCAGCTTCCGCGGCAACGAGCCGGTGCGCCGGGCGATCCACTCGGTGTTCCTCTATCACGCCATCCAGGCGGGGATGGACATGGGCATCGTCAACGCCGGCGACCTGCCGATCTATGACGATCTCGACCCGGAGCTGCGCGAGGCCGTCGAAGACGTGATCCTCAACCGGCCGCAGCGGACCAATGTCTCGAACACCGAGCGGCTGGTCGACATGGCCCCGCGCTACAAGGGCGAGAAGGGTCAGGCCCAGGTGGTCGACCTGAAGTGGCGCGACGCGCCGGTCGGCAAGCGGATCGAGCACGCCCTGGTCCACGGGATCACCGACTGGATCGAGCAGGACACGGAGGAGGCGCGGCTTCAGGCCGAGCGGCCGCTGCACGTCATCGAAGGCGCGCTGATGGACGGGATGAACGTGGTCGGCGACCTGTTCGGCGCGGGCAAGATGTTCCTGCCCCAGGTGGTGAAGTCGGCGCGGGTGATGAAGCAGGCCGTCGCCTGGCTCGAGCCCTACATGGAGGCCGAAAAGGCCGGCCAGGAAGCTAAAGGGGGGCCGCGCGAGCAGGCCGGCCGCATCCTGATGGCGACGGTCAAGGGCGACGTCCACGACATCGGCAAGAACATCGTCGGCGTGGTCCTGCAATGTAACAACTACGAGGTCATCGACCTGGGCGTCATGGTCCCGGCGGACCGCATCCTGGACGCCGCCATCGAGCACAAGGTCGACATCGTCGGCCTGTCGGGCCTGATCACGCCCAGCCTGGACGAGATGGTCTTCGTGGCCTCCGAGATGGAGCGCCGCGGCTTCGACATCCCGCTGCTGATCGGCGGGGCCACCACCAGCCGGACGCACACGGCGGTCAAGATCGAACCGGCCTACCGGCGGGGCTCGACCACCTACGTCATCGACGCCAGCCGCGCCGTGGGCGTGGTCGCGGGCCTGCTGTCGCCCGCCGACCGGGCGTCCAACGAGGCCGCCACGCGCGAAGAGTACGCCCGCATCCGCGAGCAATATGCCCGGGGCCAGGAGGTCAAGGCGCGCTTCAGCCTCGACCGGGCGCGGGCCAACCGCTTCCGGCCCTCGAACAACGCCCTGCCGCCCCGGCCGTCCTTCTTGGGGGTGAAGGCGTTTGACGCCTGGGACCTGGGCGACCTGGCCGACCACATCGACTGGACGCCCTTCTTCGCCAGCTGGGAGCTGATCGGCCGCTACCCCCTGATCCTTGAGGACGAGGTGGTGGGCCAGGCGGCGCGCGACCTGTTCAAGGACGCGCAGGCCATGCTGAAGCGGATCATCGACGAGCGCTGGTTCACCGCGCGCGGCGTCGCCGGCTTCTGGCCCGCCAACGCCCGCGGCGACGACGTCGTGGTCTGGGCCGACGAGACGCGCACGTCCGAGCTGGCCCGCTTCCACGGCCTGCGCCAGCAGATCGCCAAGTCGAACGGCAAGCCGAACCTGTGCCTGTCCGATTTCGTGGCCGAGGACGGCGAGGACTGGCTGGGCGCCTTCGCCGTCACCGCCGGCCACGGCGAGCTGGAAAAGGCGGCCGAGTTCAGGGCGAAGGGCGACGACTATTCCGCCATCCTGGCCACCGCGCTCGCCGACCGTCTGGCCGAGGCCTTCGCCGAACGGCTGCACAAGGAAGTGCGCACCCAGCTGTGGGGCCACGCTCCCGACGAGGCCGCCACCATTGAGGAGCTCATCGCCGAGACCTACGAGGGCATCCGCCCTGCGCCCGGCTATCCGGCCCAGCCCGACCATACGGAGAAGGCCACCCTGTTCCGGCTGCTCGACGCGGGAAGGAACGCCGGCATGGCGCTTACGGAAAGCTTCGCCATGACCCCGCCGGCCTCGGTCTCAGGCCTCTACTTCGCGCATCCGGAAAGCCACTATTTCGGCGTCGGCAAGATCGACCGCGATCAGGTCGAGGATTACGCCCGGCGCAAGGGCTGGGACCTGGCCACGGCGGAACGCTGGCTGTCGCCGATCCTCAACTATCCCCGCGCCTGATCCGGTCGACCTGAAGGTCAGTCGCCGAACCCGTCTTCCGCCCAGGCCTTCAGCAGCTGGGCGGCGATGGCGAAGGGCGGCGGCGCCTTGATCTGCGGATGCTCGCCGCGCACCACGGCCCGCGCCTCCTCGCGCGTGAACCACTGCACCTCCTCCAGCTCCGCCTCGTCCGGCGCCGCCTCGCCCGGCTCCACCTGGGCGATCAGGCCGATCATCAGGGATGAGGGAAACGGCCAGGGCTGGCTGGAGTGATAGATCACGCGCCGCGCCCTCAGGCCCGCCTCCTCAAGCAGCTCGCGGGCGCAGCCCTCCTCGATGGATTCGCCCGGCTCGATGAAGCCGGCCAGGGCCGACATGCGGCCCTCGGGCCAACCGTGCTGGCGGCCCAGCAGGCAGCGCTCGCCCTGCACGGGCAGCATGATGGCCACCGGGTCCACACGCGGAAAATGCTCGGTCCGGCAGGCGGGGCAGACCCGCTTCCATCCGGCGCAGGCGTTCCGGCTCTCCTGGCCGCAGGCCGAGCAGAAGCCGTGACGCCGCCTCCAGTCGAACAGGCTCTTGGCCAGGCCCGCCACGGCGGCCTCCTCGCCCGGCAGCAGGGCCGCGGCCGAGCGCATGTCGGTAAAGCCGCCCCGCCCCGCAAAGGGCCCCTCGGCCGGATCGGCAGGCCCCTCCAGCTCCACGGCGAACAGGGGCCTCTCGCCCTCAAAACCCAGAAAGGCCCAGCGGTCGCCGGCCGCGGCCAGCGCCATGGCCAGCGGAACCCGCGCCAGCGCTTCGCCCGCGATCATCGCACGGCCTTCCCACAGCACCGCCGCCAGGGCCGAGGGGTCCGCCAGCCGCGCCTCGACCCAGGCGGGTTCATTCCGGGCGTCGCCGCCCCGGTCGAGCGTTCCGCCCGCGAAGGTGTTGACGAAGGCGTCCAGCGGCATGACCGTTCTCCCGCGCCTCCCTCTGGGACAGGCGCGCCGCCTTCGCAAGGGAGTGAACCGCCCATGTCGCGCAATCAGGTGCTGATCGCCGCCCTTCTCAGCGACATCGTCCTGTTGGCCGCCTTCTTCCTCGGCCAGGACCCGGTCCAGCGTCTGTGGGGCGAAGAGGGGGCCGTGTGGCTGGTGGCGGCCCTGGCCGTGGCCTTCATCCTCATAAACGTCGCGCTGCTGTGGGCCCTGTCGCGGCGCCGGCCTTGATTCCGCCCTCGCGGCGGCCGATATTGTGCGTGGAGACTGGCGCGGGCGAAGGCCTCGCCAACTCGGTCAGGTCCGGAAGGAAGCAGCCGCAACGAGCTCCCCTTCGGGTCGCTGTCCAGTCTCCACCTTCTCCCTGACAATCAGACGGCGATCGCCGGCCCAGAGCTGGCCGCTTCGCCTAGCCGATCTACTTGCTGGCCGCGGAGGCGTAATAGGCGCCCACGGCGTAGTAGCAGGTGGCGCCCGCCGGGCAGTCGTACATGCGCACTCGCAGCTGGTAGGTTTCGCTGGCCAGGCTGGTGAACGTCACCACCGGGGTCGTGTCGATGCGCACGTCCGAGGCCACCACATCGCCCTGGCTGTCGAGGATCTCCAGGTCCAGGTCGCGGCAGACGTCGTCGCAGAAGCCCGCCACGGTGACGGTCCCGCCCCAGCCGCCGATGACCCGCGACTCCCGCGTCTGGTCGTCATTCAGAGAACCGACCTCGCCGTGGAAGTAGGTGTGGCCCTGGCCGATGGGCCGGTTGGCCTCGCGCCACATCATGTCGTTCAGCATGCGCTGGGCCACGCCGGACACCCGGCCGCTCACGCCGCCGGACTGCGCCAGGGCGGGCTGCGCCGCAAGGGATCCCACCGTCACAAGCGCCGCCACGGCGGCCGTCATCAACCCGCTTCGCATCCAGGCCTCCCCTCCCGGTCATAGGCTTGGAATAGAAGGCCATTCGCGGCCGCCGCGCAAGCTCGCGCCGGCGGCCGCGGACGGGTCAGTACCGGTAGTGCTCGGGCTTGAAGGGGCCTTCGGCCGGCACGTTGATATAGGCGGCCTGGTCCGGCTTCAGCTTGGTCAGCTTGGCGCCCAGCTTCTCCAGGTGCAGGGCGGCGACCTTTTCGTCCAGATGCTTGGGCAGGGTGTAGACTTTGTTTTCGTAGGCCTTGCCGTTGGTCCACAGCTCGATCTGGGCCAGGGTCTGGTTCGTGAACGAGGCCGACATGACGAAGGACGGGTGGCCCGTGGCGTTGCCCAGGTTCACCAGCCGGCCCTTGGACAGCAGGATGATCTTCTTGCCGTCCGGGAACTCCACGTGGTCCACCTGGGGCTTGATCTCGTCCCACTTGAAGTTCTTCAGACCCGCGACCTGAATCTCTGAGTCGAAGTGGCCGATGTTGCACACGATGGCGTTGTTCTTCATCGCCCGCATGTGCTCGACGGTGATGACGTCCTTGTTGCCCGTGGCGGTGACGAAGATGTCGGCCTCGGCGGCGGCGTCCTCCAGCGTGACGACCTCGTAGCCTTCCATGGCGGCCTGCAGGGCGCAGATGGGGTCGATCTCGGTGACCTTCACGCGGGCGCCGCCCTGGCGCAGGCTGGCGGCCGAGCCCTTGCCCACGTCGCCGTAACCGCACACCACCGCCACCTTGCCCGACAGCATGACGTCGGTGCCGCGGCGGATGGCGTCGACCAGGGATTCCCGGCAGCCGTACAGGTTGTCGAACTTGGACTTGGTGACGCTGTCGTTGACGTTGATGGCCGGGAAGGGCAGTTCGCCGCGCTCGGCCATCTGATACAGGCGATGCACGCCCGTGGTGGTCTCCTCCGAGACGCCCGTGCAGGCCTGCCGGATGGCCGAATAGAAGCCCGGCTTGTCGGCCAGGTAGCGCTTCATCACCGCGAAGAGGGCTTCCTCCTCCTCGTTCTGCGGGCTGTCCAGGACCGTCGGGTCCTGCTCGGCCTTGGGGCCCAGCACCGTCAGCAGGGTGGCGTCGCCGCCGTCGTCCAGGATCAGGTTCGGGTAGCCGCCGTCGGCCCATTCGAAGATCTTATGGGCGTACTCCCAGTACTCGTAGAGCGTCTCGCCCTTGACCGCGAAGACCGGCGTGCCGTTGGCCGCGATGGCCGCCGCGGCGTGGTCCTGGGTCGAGAAGATGTTGCACGACGCCCAGCGCACCTCGGCGCCCAAGGCCTCCAGCGTCTGGATCAGCACCGCCGTCTGGATGGTCATGTGCAGGCTGCCGGCGATGCGCGCGCCCTTCAGGGGCTGCGCCTTGCCGTACTCGGCGCGCAGGGCCATCAGGCCGGGCATCTCGGTCTCGGCGATGGCGATCTCCTTCTTGCCGTAGTCGGCCAGGGAGATGTCCTTGACGATGTAGTCGGTCATGAGGGGCGCGTCCTTGAGGGGCAGGGCGGGATCGCGGCTCTATAGACCTCGCGCCCCAGCCCGGCAACCGCGCATATAAGGATATCCTTATATCCCGGCCAGCGCCGCGCGGCAGGCGTCCGAACCCGCCCCCTCGCCCAGGACCAGCTGCTGCACCTGGACGGCGCGGCCGTCGGCGGCCTCGGCCCTCGAGGTCTCGATCCGGCCGCAGGGCCCGAACAGGTCAGCCGGCAGGGCCAGGTCCTCGCCCGCCTCCACATGCCGCCGGATGTCGCCGCGCAGGTCGCCGCCCCCTGCCCGGCGATAGGCGGCGCGCAGCCGCTCCGGCGCCGTGCCGCGGCCCTCGCGCATGGCCAGGATCACGTCGTCCAGCCCCTTGCGCCCGCCCGTGCGCGCCTTCAGCCGCGCATCCCAGGCCAGGGCCAGCACCAGGCCCCGCTGGTAGGGCAGGTCGGCCGCCGCCGGATCGCCCCAGAAGGCCCGCGCCGCCTGCTGGGCCGGGGCGTTCCTGGCCGGCGACAGGGCGTAGCGGCTGAGCGAGCGGTTCAGGTCCTCGGCGAAGTCCTCGGGGCTCATCAGGCCCGCCCGCACCAGCATCCGCAGGGTGTAGAGCTCGGTGAAGCCTTCGGAGAACCAGTAGTCCAGCGCCTCGTCCGGCCCGCGCCTCAGCCCCCCCACCCGGTCCGGCAGCCAGGCGTGCTGGTGTTCGTGCGCCAGGATGTGGCGCAGCTCGGCCGCCGTCATGTTGGGCGTCACCCACAGGGAGAAACCGTCGCCCAGCCCGACCCCGAACTGCACCTTGGCGGTCGGGGCGTCCAGGGGCGTCAGGGCCACGAAGAAGGACTCGCCCTCGTCGCCCCAGAAGCGGGCCGAGGCCTCGGCCACGGGGCCCAGCACGGCGGTCAGCTCGTCCGGCGCGAACCGCCAATCGGCCGCGTGGGCGGCCACGCGGATCCGCCCGCCCGCCGCCTGGCGCTCGGCCACCGTCACGTCCGCCCCGCCGATCAGCACGCTGTCCATCAGGGCGACGCCCTCGACCTGCGGCCGGTGATCCAGGTCCGAGGCCAGGGTCCAGCCCTCGGGCGCCTCGCCCCAGCGGAACACGGCGGGCTGGTCGGCGCGGTCGGCCACCACCGCCAGCACGGTCCAGCCCACGGCGGTGAAGCCGGTTTCGTTGATCACCGGGCGAAACGGCCGCTCCGGGCCCGGCCGCGCCGGGCCCTCAAAGGCCTGGCGCACGCGATAGGTCACGCGCAGCGCGGCGCCGGGCGCGTGATTGAGGGTGCGGAACGGCCCCGCCTCGCGCGCCACCTCGGCGCCCTCGACGCGGAATTCCTCGACCGCGCGCCACAGGCCCTCGGCCCCCGACCAGCGGTTGGGCAGCATCAGCTCGGTCTCGCCGTCGCGGTCGCCCTCGATCAGGATCGACACCCTGAGGGCCCCGGGCTCGGGCGTCACCTCATAGAGGGTCGGCGCAGGCGTCGCCGCCGCCGCTCCGGCCGCGCAGGCCAGGGTTAGGGCGACCAGGGCCGCCGCCGCTTGACGCATGATCGCCCTCCCGACGAACGATCGTAACCTACGGCCCTCAGCTTCCCGTCATTTCGCCGGCCCCGCCATGTGACACGTTGGCGAACCCCGCCCCGCTCTCGCCTGTCGCCGCGCTTGCCGCTATGCATCGGCCCATGGACATGACGCCCGCCCCCGCCCCAGCCGATACGCCCGACGGCGCCCGCGACCCCGCCCAGCCGCGCCACGACTGGACGCTGGACCAGGTGCTGGCCCTGTTCAACCTGCCGTTCCCCGAGCTGATCTTCCGGGCCCAGGCCGTACACCGTCGCTGGTTCGATCCGGCCGAGGTCCAGCTATCCCAGCTGCTCTCCATCAAGACGGGCGGCTGCGCCGAGGACTGCGGCTATTGCAGCCAGTCAGCCCATCACAGGACGGGGCTGAAGGCCGAGAAGCTCATGGAGGTCGAGGCGGTGCTCAAGGCCGCCGCCGACGCCCGGGCCGGCGGGGCTCAGCGCTTCTGCATGGGGGCGGCGTGGCGCGAGCCGAAGGAACGCGACATGGCCGCGCTCGAGGCCATGATCTCGGGGGTCAAGGCCATGGGCATGGAGACCTGCGCCACCCTGGGCATGCTGACCGGTGACCAGGCCCAAAGGCTGAAGGCGGCCGGGCTGGACTACTACAACCACAACCTCGACACCGCGCCCGACGACTACGCTCGCGTCATCTCCACCCGCACCTATCAGGAACGGCTGGATACGCTGGAGGCGGTCCGCGCCGCCGGCCTCAACACCTGTTGCGGCGGAATCGTCGGCATGGGCGAGACGCGCCGCGCCCGCGCCGGGCTGCTGCACGCCCTGGCCACCCTGCCCGAGCACCCGGACAGCCTGCCGGTCAACGCCCTGGTGCCGGTGCCCGGCACGCCGCTGGGCGACGAGGTTCTGGCGCGCGGCCAGATCGATCCCATCGAGTTCGTGCGCACCGTCGCCGTGGCGCGGCTGGTGTGCCCCAAGGCGGTCGTGCGCCTGTCGGCCGGCCGCGAGGCCATGAGCCGCGAGACCCAGGCCCTGTGCTTCATCGCCGGCGCCAACTCCATCTTCGTGGGCGGGCGCCTGCTGACCACCGACAACCCGGAGCGCGACGAGGACGCCGCCCTCTTCGCCGACCTGGGCCTGCGGCCCATGGCGGAAGCCGCGCCCCACTCCGGAGCGGCGTAAACCGCACGTCAACCAGGGCGGAGGCAAGGCTGGGCCATGCGCCGCCGCGACGCCCTCACCCTAGGCCTGACCACCGCCGTCCTGGCGCCCCTGGCCGCGGCCGGGTCGGCCCATGCCGGCGGCCCCAGCGGGGGCGGCTCGGCCCCGCCCAGCTACACGCGGCTGAACACCATCACCGCCAGCGTCCGGCGCGGCGACGGCCGCATGGGCGTCATGACGGTCGAGGCGGGGGTCGACTGCCCGCCCGAGGCCTTGCGCGCCCGCGCCGCCCAGTCCGCGCCGCGCCTGACGGCGGCCTATAGCGAGGTGCTGCGCCGCTTCGCGCCCTCGGTCCGGCCCGGCTTCCCGCCCGATGTGGAGCGGCTCTCACGCGAACTTCAGGCCGCCACCGACCGCACGCTCGGCCGCTCCGGCGCGCGCCTGCTGCTCGGCACGGTGATGATCGCCTGACCAGGCGGCAAAAAGGCCCCGGAGCGTCCCCGGGGCCTTTCGCATCCGATCCCGTCTGAAATCAGTTGCGGGCGTCGTTGGCGGTGTCGGTGACCGCTTCACCGGCGGCCTCCACGTCACGGCCGGCGCCGGCGATGGTGTTGCAGGCGCCGACGGTCAGGGCGGCGGCGGCGGCGAGAAGCACGACGATCTTACGCATGGGAATCTCCTTTGGCCTTGTCGGCCAAGACAACGCCTACGCTAGGGGCGGGTTCCGGCCGCCTCCGGCGTCGGGAAGCGCAGGGTGGTCAGGGTCCCGCCCTCCGGCAACTGCTCGATCTCGGTGGCGCCGCGCAACTGGCGGGCGAAGGCCGTCATCAGGGTGCGCCCCACCCCCTGGCCCACGGCCTCGGGATCGGCGCCGGGGCCGTCGTCGCGCACTGTCAGGACGCTTTCCTCGCCCATGACGCGGAAGGTCACCCACAGCGAGCCGCCGCGCCCGGCGAAGGCGTGCTTCTGGGCGTTGGATATGGCCTCCACCGTCCACAGGGCCAGGGGGGCCAGCTTGTCGGGGTCGATGACCAGCGTGTCTGCCGACAGTTCGGTGCGCACGACGGCGCCCCGCGTCTGCTCGGTGGCGATCATCTGGGCCGTCAGGTCCTCGAGGAACTGGCGCACGTCCACGTGGCGCAGCTCCTCCGACTGGTAGAGGGCCCGGTAGATCAGAGCCAGGGCCGAGATGCGCTGGCGCGTGTCGTTGACGGCGCTACGGGCGGCCGGGTCGGTCAGGGCCCGCTGCTGCATGTTCAGCAGGGACGAAATGACCTGCAGGTTGTTCTTCACCCGGTGGTGGATTTCGCGCATCAGCGCGTCCTTCTCCTCCAGGGAGTCGCGCAGGCGGTGGTCGCGGCTCTCGATGGCATCGCCCATCTGATCCAGCGTCCAGGCCAGGGTCCGGATTTCGGCGGGCGCATAGCGGGCCTGGACGGGCCTCACGTTGAATTTGCCCTTGGCGTAGATGCCGGCCACCCGCTCCAGATAGGCCAGCCAGCGGATGATCAGCCGCTCGGACACCACCAGGGTCGCGCCCAGCGCCAGTACCCAGGCCAGCAACGGCAGGAACAGCACCACCAGGGCGTTCAGGCGCGCCCAGTTGAGCCAGCCGGGGTCCGGCTGGCTGAGCAGGACGAAGGTGCGCGTCGAGCCGATGGGCGCGCCCGCCAGAACGACCCGCTCGCCACTCGCGTCGCGCTCGACCATGACCACCGAGCCCTCGGCGGCGGCGCGCGCCGTCCAGCCCGCCGGAGCCCCGGCGAAGGCTTCGATATTGGTGGTGGCCAGCATACGCCCGCCGTCGTCCACCAGCGCCACCTCGGCCGGGCCAAGATCCCCGTGACCGCGATAGGGCCGGGGCGCCAGGGCGTCAGCCGACAGCACGGCGACGACGGCGCCGTTGAAACGCCCACGCGGCTGCTCCACCCGCTGGGCCACCAGGACACCGGGTCCCGCCGACAGGCTAAGCCCGCTGGGCCGCACCACCATGGGCTCGCCGGCGCGCAGGCGCTCGAACCAGCCGTCGCCCGTGACCGCCCGCACCACCTCAAGGCTGCTGGCGGCGCAGGTGACGCGGCCCGTGGCGCTGAAGCGGGCCAGGGTCTCGTAGCCCTCCAGCCGCTCACGAAGGGCGCGCAGGCGGGGCACGCAGTTCAGACCCACCGTATCGGGCTGCAGCGTTTCGAGCAGGACCGAGGCGCTCTCAATGCGCGCCTGGGCCGTGGCCGCGCTCAGGCGCGCCGCCGTCGTCAGGTCGGCGCGGCGGTCATGGGCCTCGCGGCGAAAGGCGGCCTGGGACTGGACGATGCTAAGCAGCAGCAGGGGCGCCATGGCCAGGGCCAGGGCCACACCCATGCGGAAGCGGATGCCCTCGAACCGCGGCATGCGCAGGCGGCTGCGAAGGGCGCGCACGATCCTAGCCGGCGCCGCTCAGCCGGTCCGCCTGGGCCAGGATCGAGCCCATGGCGTCGCCCGCGGCCTGGCCGTCGCGTTCGTAATCGCCGCGCTCAAGCGCGCCCTGCAGGGCGCGGCGCGCCCGGCTGACGCGGCTCTTCACCGTACCCACGGCGCAGCCGCAGATTTCGGCCGCCTCCTCGTAGGCGAAGCCGCCGGCGCCCACCAGGATCAGCGCTTCGCGCTGCTCGGCCGGCAGGCCGTTCAGCGCCAGGCGCAGCTCATCCAGGGCCACGGGGCTTTCGGGATCGTCCACGGCCACCAGGGTGCGCTCGGCCGCCTCCTGGTCCAGCTGCGACTGGCGCCAGGACCGGCGCCGGTCCGAATAGAACTGGTTGCGCAGGATCATGAAGGTCCAGGCCTTCATGTTGGTGCCCATCTGATAGCTGGCGCGCGCGTCCCAGGCCTTGACCATGGCGTCCTGGGCCAGGTCGTCGGCGGCGGTGGGATCGCCGGTCAGGGTGCGGGCGAAGGCGCGAAGGTGCGGGATCAGTCCCACCAACTCCTTCTTGAACGCCTCATCGTCTCCCGCGCTGCGTTCGGAAGCCCTCATCGGCGCTTCTCGTCGGCGCGTTTCAGAATTTCGAGAAATTCGTCCGGCACCGGCTCGTTGACCACCGTGTCGAACATGTGCCTCAGCTTGATGCCGATGGCTTGCTGGCGCAGACGCGCCTCCTCAAGCCCGGCGGCGTCCTTCTCTGAGGTGCGGTCGCCCGGCTTCGGCGAAGTTTTTTCAGTCATGATCAGACGCTGTTTCCCCCGGCGAGACCCCCCACCGATGCCGCATTAACGGCGCTTGCAGGGTCTGGTTCCCTCCTGCGGAAAAAATGGTCAAGCTTTCTCGCCCGCATGGGAACCCGGCTTGCGGGTAACGCGTTGGGCGAATGAGAGGACGCCCCTCCAGGGCCGCCTTGTTCGAATTTGTCGGGGATCTACCGCCTATGAGCCTACTGGCCAGACTTGCGCCGCACCTGCCTTATGTCCGCCGCTACGCCCGCGCGCTGACCGGCGATCAATCCACGGGCGACAATTACGTGCGCGTGGCGCTCGAGGCCCTGGCCGCCGGAGAGCGCCAGCTCTCCGAGAGCATGACTCCGCGCGTGGCCCTCTATCACGTCTTCCACGCCATCTGGTGCACCACCGGCGCCAATCTCGAATCCTCGGATCAGTCGCTGGAAAGCTTCGGCGACGCCTCGCGCCGCCTGCTCAAGATCGCGCCGCGCTCGCGCCAGGCCTTCCTGCTGACTTCGCTTGAGGGCTTCACCCCCTCCGAGGCGGCCCAGATCCTGGACACCGACGTCTCCGAGGTGGAGCAGCTCATCGCCGCCGCCCAGGCCGAGATCGACGCCGAACTGGCCACCGAGGTTCTCATCATCGAGGACGAGCCGGTCATCGCCGCCGACATTGAGGCTCTGGTGCGCGAGCTCGGCCACCGCATCACCGGCGTCGCCGCCACCCACGACGAGGCGGTCAAGCTGGCCGGCGACCAGCGGCCAGGCCTGGTGCTGGCCGACATCCAGCTGGCGGACGGCTCCTCGGGCATCGACGCGGTCAAGGACATCCTCAAGCAGTTCGACGTGCCGGTGATCTTCATCACCGCCTTCCCCGAGCGCCTGCTTACGGGCGAGCGGCCTGAGCCCACCTTCCTGATCACCAAGCCCTTCCAGCCGGAAACGGTGAAGGCGGCCATCGGTCAGGCCCTGTTCTTCCACCCGGCCCGGGACCGCCACGCGGCCTAGCCTGAACCTGTCTCCTCCCTGTCGCCTCAGCGACGGGGAGGTGGCTGCGAGCCTCGTGGCGAGCAGACGGAAGGGTGTGCGACGGCCGACCCCTCCACTACCCTGCGGGTTGTCCCCCGCCCATCTCTGACAGGGACGGGATAGCCGGCCTCAGCTCGCCTGAACGGCGTCGATCGTCTGGCGGGCGTTGTCCGGCTCGGTGGCGTTGAAGCCGGGGCTGCTCAGGGCCCACATGCCGATCAGGACCAGGACCACCAGCGCGAACGAGACGCCCAGCACCAGGGGCATGCGCAGGCCTTTGCGGCCCTGGCGGGCGTACTGCGCCTCGATCGGCTGACCGGTGTCCACGCCGTGCTGGGCGTGAGCGTGGGGGTCGGCGGCGTCTGGGCGGGGCGGCTCCGTGGACATGGCGGCTCCTGTCGTTGAGGTCTGACCCAAGAACGCCCGCCTGCCTTGGCTGTTCCGCCGGTCGGCGCGCCGCAGGGCGAGACAGACCCTTCTGGACGGCGCCGAAACGGCTCCCGCCGGGACCCGGCTGGGCCACGCACTTTTTTTCTCCGGCGGCGGGAACCGACCTTTTTGATCGGTGTTTTCTGTGTGCGGTGGCGGCGACGCCCCCCCGACTAGGTCGATATCCTCGACCTGCCGCCCCCGCCGATTGTCAAGCGAGGCGGCGACCCGTTTCCCCCCGGGTCGCCGCCTTTTTTGACAGGGAGATAAAGGGCGGCCCGCCTAGGCGGGCCGCCCTCTTTTTTGGGCTTCTCTCGCTTTCGTCAGGCCGGACGCGCCACGCGCAGCAGCACCTCGGCGCGGCGCCGCACCGGCTCCTCCGTTCCGTCCGGATTGACCGATCCGGCCTCGCCCGCGGCCATCACCTGCGCCTGGGGCAGCCCCTCGCGCGTCAACAGCTGCGCCACCTGAGCCCCCCGGGCTTCCGACAGGCGCAGATTGGCCTCGGGCCCGCCGCGCGCCGAGGCGAGGCCGATGATCTCCACCGCCGTCACGGGGCACGCTTTCAGCTCACGCGCCGCCGTCAGCAGCGCCTGCCGCGCCGGCGGCGTCAGCGCGGCCTGACTGTCGGCGAAATAGACCGGCACGACCCGGTCGGCGCAGGCCATGGGCTCGCGCACCAGGTCCGCGCGGCTCAGGATCCGCCGCGTCTCCGCGCACCCGCCCACGGCGAGCGCCACGCCAAGAAGTACTGCCCACTTCATTTCCCACCCCTCCAAACATGACGAGGGCGGCCCTCCGCGTCGGAAGACCGCCCCGTCAGTCGACTACGCCCGCCTTAGTTGCGGCGCGTGCCGTTCTCCCAGTAGCAGTCGCCTTGCGGGTAGCAATAGTAGTACGCGCGGGCGTTGGCGTCCCAGTAGCGGGACTGGTTGGCCCGGTCCTGCTGCGAGCCGCGGATCGCGCCCGCAACGCCGCCGATGGCCGCGCCGATGGCCGCGCCGCGGCCGGCGTCGCCGTCGCCCACGTTATTGCCGACGATGGCGCCCGCGACGGCGCCCAGGGCCGCGCCGCCGGCGGCGTTGCGCACGACGTTGTCGGACGGACCGCCATAGCTCGAGCAGGCGGAAGCCATCAGACCGAAGCCGGCGATGGCGATAAGAGTGCGTTTCATATCGGTTGATCCTCGTGTGCCTGTGTTCGCCCCGAGGGGGAGAACGCTGGAAAAGCTGGGCCGGTTCCGGCCTGACTGTTAAGCTGGACACGGACGGTCGCTTCTGGACGCGGCCTCCACGGCCAAGCTTCGTCTCTAATTCGGGCGAAGACTGGACCGCGACTACACAGGTATTTGATTGCGAGGGGACGCATCATGGACGACGGACATCACGGCTCGGGCGGCCCGGTGTGGGCGCGCAGCTCGCGCCGGGGCGGCGGCGGCGGACTGGTGGGGATTCTGGTGGTGCTGCTGGCGCTGTTCGGGGCCGTGACCCTGGGTCTGGCGATCAAGGAGCGGTCCGTGGCCGAAGGCGGCGCCGTCATCGACGGCTGGATCTCCAGCGCCTGGTCGACCATTCGCGGCGCCTCCGCCGAGGCTGACGAAGCCGCGGCCGAAGCCGCCGGCGAGGCGCGGGTCGAGGCCAGCGAGGCCGTCGCCAGCGCCGGAGACGCCGTCGAGCAGGGCGCCGAGCGCGCCGCCGAGAACCTGCGCGGCTGATCTCCCTCATCGGATTTGGCCTTTGCGCCCTCGGGGCGTAAGACCGGCGCCATGATCGCCTATGCTGTCCCGCGTCCCGAGTCCGTCGTCCTGCCGATCGTGGAGGAGGACGCGGTCTTTCCGGTGCGGCGGGTCTTCTGCGTGGGCCGCAACTACGCCGCCCATGCGCGCGAGATGGGCGGAGACGGCCGCGAGGCGCCGTTCTTCTTCTCCAAACCGGCGGACGGCCTAGCGCCGGGCGGCGGTGAGATTCCCTATCCCTCCGCCACAGCGGACCTGCATCACGAGGTGGAGCTGGTCGTGGCCCTCGCGCACGGCGGCTCGAACTTCACGCCCGAGCAGGCGGACGCGGCCATCTTCGGCTGGGCCGTCGGTGTCGATCTGACCCGCCGCGACCTCCAGGCTGAGGCCAAGGCCAGCGGTCGTCCCTGGGACGCGGCCAAGGGATTCGACTTCTCTGGACCGATCAGCGCCGTCACACCCAGGCTCAAGCTGGATCAACCGCGGGGGCGTCTGCGCCTCCGCGTGGGCGGGACGCTGCGCCAGGAGGGCGACCTCGCCGACATGATCTGGTCGCCTGCAGAGGTGGTGGCCCAGGCTTCGAAACTGTGGCGTCTCGCGCCCGGCGACCTGATCTTCACCGGCACGCCGGAGGGCGTGGGTCCGCTGGTGCGTGGCGATAAGGTCGAGGCGCTGTGCGACGGCCTTTCGCCGCTTCGTTTCAGGGTGGTCTGATGATCCTGCACGGCTATTGGCGCTCGGGCGCCAGCTATCGCACCCGCATCGCGCTCAATCTGAAGGGCCTCGCCTACGATCAGCAGCCGGTGGACCTGCGCAAGGGCGAGCAGTCGGCCGAGACCTACCGCGGCCTGTCCGGGCAGGCCCTGGTGCCCGCGCTTGAGCTGGATGACGGACAGGTTCTGGTGCAGAGCCCGGCGATCCTCGAGTGGCTGGAGGAGACGCATCCCCAGCCGCCGCTGCTGCCACGATCGCCCCGAGACCGGGCCACGGTGCGCGCCATGTGCGCCGTCATCGGTTGCGATGTTCAGCCCCTTAACAACCTGCGGGTCCTCAAGGCGGTGCGCGCCCTTGGCGCCGACGAGGACGGGGTCAATCGGTGGGCGCAGGGCTGGATCGAGCAGGCCTTCAACATCTTCGCGCCCATGGCCCGCCGGCACGGCGGCGACTGGTGCTTCGGGGACACCCCCACCCTGGCGGATTGTTATCTTATCCCGCAGATCTATTCGGCGCGCCGCTTCGGCGTGGACATGAGCGGCTGGACCAACCTGACCGCCATCGAGGCCCGCGCCGCCGATCACCCGGCCTTCGCAGCCGCCCACCCCGACCGCCAGCCCGACGCCGACGCCCCGGCTTCTTAAGTTCCCATAAGGGTTTCGCTCAGCGTCCCTTAAGGTTTCCACGCCATTAGTCATGGACCCTGGCTGGAGACCATGATGGCGCGCGCCCAGACGCGACCCCTGACCCTGCTCAGTCCGCCCCCGTCGCGGCGGCGGTGGTCCGCTGCGGAAACCTACGCGCGCGCATGCCTGGCGCGGTCGGGTCAGGGCGCGCGGCTGCGGGACGAACGCGGCCGGCCCTTTCTGGATCTCTGCAACGCCGACGGGGCGGTGCTGCTGGGCTGGGGCGAACTGGCCGTCGAGACCGCCGCCGCCGAGCCGGCCCGGCACTGCGAAGCCGAGGCGGCCGAACGCCTGTCCAGCCTGGTGCCCTATGCCGAGGCCGTTCTGTTCGGCCCCAGTGTGGGCGGACTTCTCGCCGACGCTCTGACCGCCGCCGCCCGCACAACGGGGCGCGACGGCGCCTTCTTCTGTGACGACGCCTGCGTGGTCGACGGCGACCTGGCCCAGGTGCAGCGCGGGCTCACGGAGAATGCTAGCGCCCTGGCCGCCGTCGTGGTCCGGCCGCTGGACGCGCCCGGCGCCTTTCTGGCCGGGGTGCGCGCCCTTTGCGACGCGTTCGGCGCGGCGCTCATCTTCGAGGAGAGCCGCACGGCCTTGCGCGTGCATCGCGCGGGCGCCGGAGGCCTGCACGGCGTTCATCCGGACCTGACGGTCTTCGGTCCCAGCATCGCCAACGGTCACCCGGCCGCCGCCCTGATGGGCCGGATCGATCTGATGCGCGCGGCCGATGCGGGCGGCGCTTCAGCCTCTCCGCACGCCCTGTCCGCCGCCTGCGCCACCCTGGAACGCGCGCTGGAGGCTGATGCTTCCCAGGCGCTGAACGTCGCCGGGGCCGAGATCGCCGCCGAGGTCGGTCGCCTGCTGCAGACGGCTGGCCTGTCCGAGCTGATCTCTGTCGAGGGCGACCCCTGCTGGAGCGTGCTGGCCGGCGACCCCGCCGCGTGCGATCTGGTTTCCGAGCTGCTGCTCGATGAGGGCGTCTTCTGCCTGGGCGCCCACGTGCCGTCCCTGGCGATGGGCGAAGCCGAGGTCGCCCAACTGGTGCGCGCCTATGAGGCGGTCCTGCCCCGCGCCGCCGCGCGCATGGCCCGTGGCCGCCTGAGGGCCGCCGCACGATGATCCGCGCCCGCCTCGGCATCGCCACGCGCCGCTTCGGCCCGTCCGGCCGCTGGCCTGCAGGCCAGCGCGGAGCGGAGGAGACTCTCCGCGATCTGTTGCAGACTGCCGCCGACGCCCGGCTCGACCTGGTCGACGCCTCGGCCCTGGACGGCGAGGTGGAGCGCATGCTGGGCCGCTCCTGGCCCTTCCCCAGTCCCTTCCAGGTGGCGACCAAGACCACCCGGCTGGCCGACGGTCTGGACCGGCTGGAGGCGCGCGCCCGCCGGTCGCTCGAGCGGCTGGGCCTCGCGCGCGCCCAGACCCTTCTGGTCGCCGAGCCGGAGGACCTGATGGGCTCGGACGGCCGCGCCCTGTGGGCCCGGCTCCAGCGCCTCAAGGACGAAGGTCTCTATCGGCAGATCGGTTTTTGCGCCGACGTGGAGGACGAGCCGGTCGCCCTCGCTCGCCGCTACCAGCCCGACGTGGTCCAGACCCGTTGCAGCCTGCTCGACCAGCGTGCGGCCCAGCAGGGCGTGATCGCCGAGCTGGCCGGGCTGAACGTCGAGGTTCACCTGCGCTCGCCCCTGTCCGGCGCCCTGCTGTTCCAGGACCGCCAGGTGCTGCCGCCCGAACTGGCTCATGTGGGCCCGCGCCTGTCGCGCATTCGTCGGGGCCTGGCCGAGGCCGGCGCCGATCCCCTGGCGGCGTCCCTCAGCTACGCCCTGACGCTGCCGGGCGTTTCGGCGGTGCTGGTGGGGGCCACCTCGCCGGCGGAGCTGCGCGCGGTGATCGCGGCCTCCTTCGCGCCGTCGCCGCGCCTGGATTTCCGCGCCTTCGCGCTCGACGAGGGCGGCGCCCAGGCCCGCGCCTGGACGCCGCGCACTGTCACCAGCGCAGCCTGACCCCCGCCCAGGCGCTGCGTCCTGGCTCGCCAAAGCCGTGCAGCTGCTGGTAACCCGCATCGCCCAGATTCTCGGCGCGCAGAGTCAGGTCGACCCTGGACGTCAAGGCGTAGCCCGCCGTCAGATTGGCGACCACGAAGCCGTCGCGCGTGCCGGCTGCGTCCGGCATTTCGCTCTCGGCCCGCACCGTCAAGGCGCCTGACAGGCGCTCGCCCGCCCAGGCCAGGGTCGCGGAGCCTGCATGCTCGGGCACGCGCAGGATGGGGACCCCGGTGGCCTCATCCACGGCGTCGGTGAAGGCGTAGGCCAGCGTCAGGTCAAGCCCGCGCCCCAGGTCCGCACGACCCTCCAGTTCCAGGCCGTTCGTACGCGTGCGGTCGATGTTCACGTAGTAGAATTCGAATGTCCCTGGATCGAAGAAGCCGTCGATCTGATCCTCCACCTCCAGCCGATAGAGGGTGGCCCGGCCCGTCCAGCGGCCATCGGGCGAGGCGTGGGCCAGGGCGATCTCGCCGCCCCGCGCGCTTTCGGGCCGCAGGGCCGCGATCATCGTCCCCGGCAGTACGAAGCAGAAGTCGCACAAGGCCTGCGCCACGCTGGGCGCCTTGAAGCCCGTACCATAGGCCCCTGATAGAACCCAGCCGCCGCCCAGCTCAAAGGCGGCCGAGGCCCGCCCCGTGGTCTCGGCGCCTACGCCGCTGATGTCGTCATGGCGCAGCCCCAGGGTCAGGGCGAGCCGTTCGCTCGCGGCCCAGCGGGCCACCCCGAAGGCGGCGTTCAGGGTCTGGTCGCCGAGGTTGCCGTTGAGGTCGGCCTCCACCTCCTCCCGCTCAAGGCCGAAGGTGTAGTCGAGCGGGGCGTCCCGGTCCGACCGCATGGCCTGCCAGCGCACGATCCGCCGGTCGCCGCCATAGACGGCGGGAAACGCGCCGCGGCTGTCGCGATCAATGCGTGACGCAGCCAGCGTCAACTGGTGATCAAGTCCCGCCACCCGGTCGGCGCTGAGACGCACATGGCCCGACAGATTCTCCGTCGCCGCCGCCTCGTTCGGGTCATCGACCGGGCCGAAGCCGTCCAGCTGGGCGAAGCTGTCGGACCAGCGCAGTCGGGCGTCGAGGCTGAAGGCGGCGCTGAGCGCCTTGCGCGCATTCAGCCCCACGGTGGTGTTCTCGGACGGGTCCGTCTCCAGGCCGCCGTCGGCGGCCGATACGCCGTCCGTCTCGAAGCGTGAAGCGTAGACGCCCACGGCGCGGTCGGCGTCCGCCACGCCCGCCGAGATCCGTCCGCGACGGGTATTGTAGGCGCCGGCCTCGAGTTCGGCGGCCAGGCCGTCCGGCTCCCGCGTCGTGAAGGCGATCACGCCGCCGATGGCGTCCGAACCCCACAGGGAGGACTGCGGCCCGGACAGGACCTCGATGCGCCGCACATCGCCCAGGTCCAGACCTGCGAAGTCGAAACCGCCCGCAGGCTGGGACGCGTCGTTCAGCGGCACGCCATCCACCAGGATCAGGGACTTGTCCTGGCCGGCGCCGCGCATGCGCACCGAGGTCACGCCGCCGGGCCCCGAGCGATAGACCGACAGGCCCGGAACGTCGGCCAGAACATCGGCGGCGAACACGGCGCCACGCCGCTGAATGTCGTCTTCGTCGATGACGCGGGCGCCGGGCGTATCCAGCGCCACCGCCGGCAGGCGCGTGGCGGTGACGATGATCTCCGCGACGCCGGTCGCCGGGTCCTGAGCGGCGGCCGGAAGGGTGAGAGCCGCCAGGGCGGCGGCGCACAGAAGGGTTCGGGTCATGGCCCGCATCTCCAGTGATCGGCGGGCGCGGCGCGCGTCCTTCCGGGTTCAGGCGACGACCCACGCGGGATTGATCCCCCACGCCACGCCGGGTCGCGCGTCGCCTCTGCGGAGAGGTCCGGTTCGCGCGCCTGGGCCCGGGCGTCGAACGGGCGACATCGGCGGCCAGGTCTCCTGGCTTGCGGGTCGCCGGCGCCCCTCCCGCCTTCCCGGCCCTTGGGGGGCCAGTGGCGCCGGAGCCGTCGAAGGCTCCGGATCGGTTGGGCGTCTCTCCGCCTACAGTTGCGGGCACAGCCGCGGTTTTCGACCGCGTTCCCTTAACCGCCTGCGTTCCTTATCCGCCTGGGGATGCTTCGGGGCAAGCCGCTTGAGCGAACGACCGTAAGCCGTCACCTTGGGCGCAAGGAATTTTCAGCCCTCGATGAACGCCCAGACCCCGATTCCCAAGGCCGAGGCCGTCACGCCGGTGATGGCCCAGTTCCTGGAGGCCAAGGCCGCGCATCCCGACGCGCTGCTGTTCTTCCGCATGGGCGATTTCTACGAGCTCTTCTTCGAGGACGCTGAAAAGGCCGCCGCAGCCCTGGCCCTGACCCTCACCAAGCGGGGCAAGCACCTGGGCGAGGACATTCCCATGGCGGGCGTGCCGGTTCACGCCGCCGAGGGTTATATCGCCCGCCTGATACGCCAGGGGTACCGCGTCGCCGTCTGCGAGCAGGTCGAGGATCCGGCCGAGGCGAAGAAGCGCGGCTCCAAGGCCGTGGTTCGGCGCGAGGTGGTTCGTGTCGTCACCCCGGGCACCGTGACCGAGGAGGCGCTGCTAGACGCGCGGGGGGCCAACCGTCTGGCGGCCGTAGCGATCCGGCGCGGACGGGCCGCCGTGGTCGCCGTCGAGGTCTCCACGGGGGAGGTGGAAAGTCTGGCGCTTGACCCCGCCGGTCTCGCCTCGGCCCTGTCAGCCCTGCGCCCCTCCGAAGTGCTGGCCGCCGACCGCCTGTTTGCCGACGAAACGGCCGCCCACGCGCTCAAGGCCTCAGGCGGGGTGGTTCAGCCGATGGCGGCGGCCCTGTCCGAACCCTCCGCCGCCGAGGCGCGGGCCAGACGTCTTTACGGGGTGGAGACACTGGACGCCTTCGGCGCCTTCGAGCCTGCCGAAATATCGGCCCTCGGCCTGATCGCCGCCTATCTCGAGACGACCCAGGCCGGACGCCTGCCGCCCCTCAAGCCGCCGAGGCGCGCCGTCGAGGCGGCCTATATGGCCATCGACCCCTCGACCCGCGCAGCCCTGGAGATCGACCGGGCCCAGGCCGGGGGCCGCGAGGGCTCGCTGCTGGCCTGCATCGACCGCACGGTTTCGGGCCCCGGCGCGCGCCGGCTGGCCGAGCGGCTGGCCCGCCCCCTGATGGACCGCGCCGCGATCGAAGCGCGCTTGGACGCCGTCGGCTGGCTGGCGGAACATAGGGCGTTGAGACGCGATCTGCGGACCCTGCTCAAGGGCGCGCCGGATATGGCCCGCGCCCTGGCCCGCCTGGCCCTGGGCCGCGGGGGCCCACGCGATCTCGAGGCGCTTGGGCGAGGTCTGGAGGCGGCTGAACAGGCGCTGGCCCTGTTCGCCAGCCGGCCCGATCCGCTGAGCGGCCCTCCGGCCCTGCTCGAAAGCCATCTGGCGGCGCTGGCGCCCACCGCCGACACGGCCCGGCTGAAGGCGGATCTGGCCGCAGGCCTGATCGAGGGTCCGCCGCACCTGGCGCGCGACGGCGGTTTCATCCGGCCGGGCTTCAGGCCTGAACTGGACGAGGCGCGGCGTCTGCGTGACCACGGCCGTCAGGCCATCGTCGAATTGGAGGGCCGCGTGCAGGTCGCCAGCGGCGTGCCGCTCAAGGCCCGACACAACGCCGTGCTGGGCTACTTCCTCGAAACCTCGGCCAAGCAGGCCGAGCCCCTTCTGAAGCCGCCGCTGAACGCCCAGTTCATCCACCGCCAGACCCTGGCCAACCAGGTGCGCTTCACCACCACCGAGCTGGTCGAGCTTGACGCCGCCATCGCCCAGGCCGGTCAGCGCGCCCTGGCCATGGAGCTGGAGACCTTCGAGGCCCTCCGCGCCGCCGCCGGCGCTAGCGCCGCCCCCCTTCAGGCCGCCGCCGAGGCTCTGGCCGAGCTGGACTGCTCCGCCGCCCTGGCCGAGTGGGCCGAGGAGGCGCGCGCCGTGCGCCCCCAGGTCGAAGACTCCACCGTCTTTCTCGTCGAGGGCGGTCGGCACCCCGTCGTCGAGGCGGCGGTGACGCGGGAGGGCCAGGCCTTCACGCCCAACGACTGCCGCCTGGACGGATCAGGAGATCAAGCGGCGCGCCTGGCCATCGTCACCGGCCCCAACATGGCGGGCAAGTCGACCTTCCTGCGCCAGAACGCCCTTCTGGCCGTAATGGCGCAGGCCGGCAGCTTCGTGCCCGCGCGCTCGCTGCGCCTGGGCCTGGTGGACCGGCTGTTCAGCCGCGTGGGCGCGGGCGATGACCTCTCGCGCGGCCGCTCCACCTTCATGCTGGAGATGATCGAGACCGCCGCCATCCTGGTGCAGGCCACGGACCGCTCCCTGGTGGTGCTGGACGAGATCGGCCGCGGCACGGCCACCTATGACGGCCTGGCCATCGCCTGGGCCACAGCCGAGGGCCTCTATCAGACCAACCGCTGCCGCACCCTGTTCGCCACACATTATCACGAGCTGGCCGAGCTGGAGGCGCGGCTGGACCGGGTCTGCAACCTGTCCATGAAGGCCAGCGAGTGGAACGGCGACCTCGTCTTCCTGCACGAGGCCGTCCCCGGCGCCGCCGACCGTTCCTATGGGGTTCAGGTGGCGAAACTGGCTGGCGTGCCGCCTGCCGTCGTGGCCCGCGCCTGGGAGGTCCTGGATCGACTGGAGAGCGAGGGGGTCGGCAAGGCCCGGCTGGAGGACCTGCCGCTGTTCGCGGTCCCGCCCGTCGCGCTCGCCGCCGAGCCGTCGCCGCTCGAGCGCGAGCTGGCCCGGATCGAGCCCGATGAACTGACGCCGCGCCAGGCTCTGGACGAGCTCTATCGCCTCAAGGGGTTGTTGCTGTGAGCCCCGGCGCCCGCCTCAGAAGCCTCATCGCCGAGCGGGGCGTCATCGAGGCCATGGCCGCGCACAACCCCCTGTCCGCTCGCCTGGCGGTCGAGGCGGGGTTCGAGGCCGTCTGGGCGAGCGGCTTCGAGCTCGCGGCGTCGGAATGCCGGGCCGACGTGGGTCTGGTCTCGCCCGGAGAGCATCTCGAGCTGTGCCGGCGCATGGCGGCGCGGGCGGGGGCGCTGCTCGTCGCCGACCTCGACACCGGCTTCGGAAACGCCGTGAACCTGAGCTACGCCGTACGGGATTACGAAGCGGCTGGGGTCGCCGCCGTAGTCTTCGAGGACAAGACCTTTCCCAAGATGACGAGTCTCGCATCGGGCTCGACGCGGCAGGATCTGGCGCCCATCGAAGAGTGCGTCGGCAAGGTCGCCGCCGCCCGCGGCGCTCGGCGGGATGAGGGCCTCGTCATCGTGGCCAGAACCGAAGCCCTCATCGCCGGCGCCGGGTTGGACGAGGCGGTGCGCCGGGGCGAGGCCTATGCCGAGGCCGGTTGTGATCTGCTGCTTATCCATTCCAAGGCGCAGGACGCGGCTGAAGTCCTGGCCTTCTGCGACCGCTGGAAGCCGGCCTGTCCGCTCGTGGTCGTGCCGACCACCTACCCGCGCTTCGGGCGTGAGGCGGCCCGGGCCGTGGGAAAGATCGCGATGGTGATCTACGGCAATCACGGCCTGCGCGCCGCGACGGCCGCGATGGAGTCCGCCTTCCGGTCCATACGCGAGGCCGGACATGCGGCGGAGGTCGAGCCGGATATCGCCCCCCTGTCCCGCATCTTCGAGCTGCAGGATATGGATCACGTCGCCGAACTGGAGCGGCGCTTTCTGCGCTGATGGCGGACCGCGTCGACGGCAGACACGATCTCGACCGTTTCGCCCGGGCCGCGGATGACTCCGCCGTGCGGGCCGAACTGGTGGAGCATCTTCGCGCCCAGCTGGAGGACGGCCGGCGCAGAGCGCAGGGCAGGCTCAAGAGCGGCGGCGGAGGCCAGGCGGCGGCGCGCGCCTACGCCCAGGCCGCCGACGACGTCCTTATTCCCCTCCACGATCTGGCGGACCAGGTCCTGTTTCCACCCCGGGGCGCGCCCAAGGACCAGCGCAGCGCCCTGCTGGCCGTGGGGGGCTACGGTCGGGGCGTGCTGGCGCCCTTTTCGGACCTGGACCTCCTGTTCCTGCGTCCCACCAGGGGGGCCGAGCGCACCGAGCAGGTCATCCAGTTCGTGCTCTACGTGTTGTGGGACCTGGGCCTGAAGGTCGGCTGGGCGGCGCGCACTCTGGACGAGACGCTCAAGCTGGCGCGCCAGGACATGACCATCCGCACCACCCTGCTGGAAGCGCGGCCCCTGGCGGGCGACGCGCGCCTCTCGGCGCACCTTCTGACCCGCTTCCGGCGCGACGTGCGCCGCCTGGACCCTCGTCCTTTCATCGAGGCCAAGCTGGAGGAGCGCGATCTGCGCCATCGCAAGGCCGGGGCGACCCGCTATCGCGTCGAGCCCCACGTCAAGGACGGCAAGGGCGGCCTGCGCGACCTCAACTCGCTGTTCTGGATCGCCGAGCACCTGGCGCCCGAAAGCGAGCTGGGCCGCGCCGCCATGGACGACGTGCTGACCGGCCGCGAGCGCCGCGCCTTCGACCAGGCCTTCGAGTTCCTGTGGACCGTGCGGATCCACATGCATCTGGTCGCGGGCCGCCCCGAGGAGCGCCTCAGCTTCGATCTCCAGCCCGAGGTGGCCCGGACCATGGGCTGGTCGGCGCGGGGCAGCGAGGCCGCGGTCGAGCGGTTCATGCGCCGCTACTTCGTCGTGGCCCGCGATGTAGGCGCCCTGACGCGCGCCCTGTGCGTCAAGCTGGAGGAGCGTGGCCAGAAGTCGGCAGGCGGGCTGGAGCGTCTGCTGCGCCGGGCCGGGCGTCCGCGCGCCCGGCGGCTGGACGACCCCGGTTTCGTGGCCGTAGGCGGGCGCCTGTCGGTGGCGGGTCCCGAGGTGTTCCGAGAGCGACCGGTGCGCCTTCTGACCATCTTCCGAGAAGCGGACCGGCTGGACCTCGACCTGCACCCCGACGCCCTGGCCGCGGCGGCCCGGTCCATGGGGCTGATCACCCCGGCCCTGCGCCGCGATCCGGCGGCGGCGCGCGCCTTCCTCGACGTGCTGGCGGGCGGCGGGCGACCCTATCGGGTGCTGTCCCTCATGAACGAGATCGGCGTTCTGGGCCGCTTCCTGCCCGAGTTCGCCCGGGTCGTCGGCCAGACCCAGTTCAACATGTACCACGCCTTCACGGTGGACGAGCATACGCTCAGGGCCATAGGGGTCCTCAACGACATCGAGCGGGGCCTGCTCAAGGATGACCACCCCCTGGCCACGCGCCTGATCCACCGCCTTTCGGACCGCGAGGCGCTTTTCCTCGCCATGCTGCTGCACGACGTGGGCAAGGGCGGTTCGCGCGGTCAGCTTGAGGACGGCGCAATCGCCGCGCGGCGCGCCTGCGAGCGGCTCGGCCTGCCGCCTGACCGCGCCGAGCTGGTGGCCTGGCTGGTGCGCCACCACCTGATCCTGTCGGACTACGCCCAGAAGCGCGACGTCTCCGACCCCGACACCATCGAGGCCTTCGTGCGCGAGGTGGGCGATCCGGAGCGCCTGCGTCTGCTCCTGTGTCTGACCGTGGCCGACATCCGCGCCGTCGGGCCGGGCGTCTGGAACGGCTGGAAGGGCCAGCTGATGCGCGATCTCTACGCCGCCGTGGAGGCCCGCTTCCAGGGCGGTCCGCACATCAAGGCGGCCTTCGCCTCCAGCGATGCGCCCGATCTCGATCCCCACGCCCCGCCGACGGTCGAGACCGCCCTGCGCCGGGACCTGGAGGCCACCGAGCTGATCCTGTCGGCGCCCGACCGGACCGGCCTGTTCGCCGACGTCACCCGCGCCCTGGCGGCCGCCGGCGCCGACGTGGTGGGGGCCAGGCTTGAAACCTCGGAGGCCGGCCGAGCCAGCGAGATCATCTACATCCAGGACGCCACCGGCGCCCCCTTCGGCCAGGGCCACCCGCCCCAGCTCCGGCTGCTGGTGCGTCAGCTGAAGAAGGCGCTGGCCGGCGGCGCTGCGCCCCCGGCGCCGTCGCATGGCCTGCCCAGCCGCCGCCGCGCCGCCTTCGAGGTGGCGCCCTCGGTGATGATCGACAACGAGGCCACCGGCGCGGCCACCATCGTGGAGGTGTCCGGGCCCGACCGGCCCGGCCTTCTGGCCGAGCTCGCCGCGGCCCTTGCCTCCCTAGGGCTGTCCATCCGCTCGGCCCACGTGGAGAGCCTCGGCGAGCGGGCCGTCGACGCCTTCTACGTGACCCAGACCGACGGCGCGAAACTGAGCGATCCGGACCTTCTGGCCCGCCTGCGCCTCAGCCTGACCGAGGTTCTGCGCCGCGAGCCCGAACCCGCCGCCCGCCCGGCGGTGCGCGCCCGCGCCAGCCGCGCCCGGTGACGGCCAGATGACGCCTTTCCCCCCGGCGCATGCGGCGCTAGAGCCTGATGGGGTGAGGCGGGGTCGAATTCGCGATCTCACCGGCGCCGTGAACCAGGCTCTCGCCAAGATGCCCGACCGAAATCTGACGCTTCTTCAGCCGGACGCCCGTCCATGAGCCTGGCGCGCAACACCCTGGTCCAGGCCACCCTGACCCTGGGCAGCCGCGTGCTCGGCTTCGCGCGCGACCTGGCGCTCGCGGCCCGCTTCGGCCAGGGGCCGCTGATGGACGTCTGGTCCACGGCGCTGATGCTGCCCAACTTCTTCCGCCGGCTGTTCGCCGAGGGCGCCTTCGCCCAGGCCTTCGTGCCGCTTTACGCCGGCGCCGTCGAGGCGGAGGGCGAGGAGGCCGCCGCGCGCATGGCCTCCGAGGCCCTGGCTTTCATCCTCACCGCTGTCGCCGCCGTCACCATCCTGCTGCAACTGCTTATGCCCTGGCTGATGCCGTGGCTGCTGTCGGCATGGGCGCAGAACGATCAGGTCATGAGCCTGGGCGTGCTCGCCGCCCAGTTGGCCATGCCCTACCTGGCCTGCATGACCATCGCCGCCCTGCTCTCGGGCGTCCTCAACACCAGCGGCCGCTTCGCCCTGTCGGCCGGCGTGCCGATCCTGCTCAACCTCTGCACCCTGGCGGCCCTGCTCGCCCCGCTGTTTTTGCCGGGAATCGGGGCGGAATCGGTGCTGCTGTGGACCACCCTGGCCGTGACGGTGTCCGGCATTCTGCAGGCCGGTCTGTTGTGGTGGGGCGTCCGCCGCGTTGGGGTGCGCCTGCGACTTCGCCTGCCGCGCCTGACGCCCGCGGTGAAGCGGACCCTCAGCCTGGCGGTGCCCGGCGCCGCGGCGGGCGGGGCCATGCAGATCAACACCCTGGTCAGCCAGCTGCTGACCGGCTCGGACCCCGGCGCGCGCTCGGTGCTCTACAACGCCGACCGCCTCTATCAGCTGCCCCTCGGACTGGTGGGCGTGGCCATCGGCCTGGCGCTGGTGCCGCGGCTCAGCCGCGCCTTCGTGGCCGGTGACGAGGCCCTCGGCCAGCGCACCCTCAATGACGGCTTGGTGCTGGCCCTGGCCCTGACCCTGCCGGCGGCGGCGGCCCTGCTCACCATCCCCTTCTTCCTCATCGACGCCACCATGACGCGCGGCGCCTTCACCAGCGAGGACGCGGCCCGCACGGCGGCGGTCCTGCGCCACTTCGCCTGGGGCGTACCGGCCTTCGTGCTGGCCAAGGTGCTGACCCCGCCCTTCTTCGCCCGTCAGGACACGCGACGGCCCATGCGCTACGCAGTGACCTCGGTCGGCGTTAACGTGGTGATCGGCGCCGGGCTCTTCTTCTGGCTTTCCGCCAACGGCGGCGACGGCGTTCTGGGCCTGGCCATCGGCACCAGCACGGCGGCCTGGGTCAATGTTGGGCTTCTGGCCTGGACGCTGGTGCGCGAGGGCGCCTGGCGCCCCGATGCGGCCCTGGCCGGGCGGCTGGCCCGCCTGTCCGCCGCCGTCATGGCCATGGCCGGGCTCCTGCTGGTGGCGGCGTGGAACTACCGCCTCCTGTCGGACCTGCTCTGGCGCAAGGAGATCGCGGTCGTCGCCGTGGCCGGCGCGGGCGCGGCCTTCTACGGCGTCATGGTCCTGGCGCTGCGCGCGGCCAGCCTGTCCGAACTCAAGGCCGCCCTGAGGCGCGAGCCGGGCGCAGGACGGGAAACCGGACCGGGCGGCCCCAGCCCGGACTAGCTTGCGGCGAAGGTCGGCAGGCTCTATCGCCACGCCATGTCTGACGCTTCCTCCGCCAAGCCCCAGCCGCTGACCCTGTCCGGCATCCAGGCCTCCGGGTCGCTGCACCTGGGCAACTATCTGGGCGCGCTCAAGCGCTTCGTCGCCGGTCAGCACGACCAGCCCACCTTCGTCTTCGTCGCCGACCTGCACGCCATCACCGTGTGGCAGGATCCGGCCCTCCTGGCCGCCCAGACGCGCGAGATCGCCGCCGCCTATCTGGCCGCGGGCCTCGACCCCAAGAGCGCCGCCATCTTCCCGCAGTCGGCCGTGCGCGCCCATACCGAGCTGGCCTGGATATTCAACTGCGTCGCCCGCCTCGGCTGGCTGGACCGCATGACCCAGTTCAAGGAGAAGTCCGGCAAGCACAAGGAGCGCGCGTCGGTGGGTCTCTACACCTATCCGGTGCTGCAGGCGGCGGACATCCTGCTCTACCGCGCCACCCACGTGCCCGTCGGCGCCGATCAGAAGCAGCATCTGGAGCTCACCCGCGACGTGGCGGCCAAGTTCAACAACGACTACGGCGCGCCGGCCGGACAACCGGATTTCTTCCCCCTGCCCGAGCCGGTCATCCAGGGGCCGGCCACGCGGGTCATGTCCCTGCGCGACGGTCTGGCCAAGATGTCCAAGTCCGACCCCTCGGACCTGTCGCGCATCAACCTGCTCGACGACGCCGACGCCATCGCCGCCAAGATCCGCAAGGCCAAGACCGATCCCGAACCGCTGCCGGACACCCTCGAGGCGCTGGAGGCCCGGCCTGAGGCCAAGAACCTGGTGGCCATCTACGCCGCCCTGGCTGACCGGTCCGAGGCCGACGTGCTGGCCGAGTACGCGGGCCAGGGCTTCGGCGCCTTCAAGCCCGCCCTGGCCGAGGTGGCGGTCCACGCCCTGGGTCCCGTCACGGCCGAGATGCGCCGCCTGATGAACGATCCGGCCGAGATCGATCGCGTCCTCAAGGACGGCGCCCAGCGCGCGGCCGCCGTGGCCGAACCCGTCTTGGCCGAAACCCGCCGCCTGGTCGGCTTCTGGAACGCCTGAAGGAGAGCAAGCCATGATCCGTAGCGTCCTCGTCGCGTCCGCTGTTCTTACCCTCGCCGCCTGCAGCCAGGGCGAGCCCGGCACGAACCAGGAGCCCGCCTCGGCCCCGGCCGACGCGGCCGCCCCGGCGCCCGCCCAGCAGACCCTGCGGGTCGAGAACGCGCGCGTTCGGGCCAGCCTCAACGGCGCGCCCAACACCGGCGGCTGGCTGACCATCTCCAACCCCGGCCCCAATGCCGACCGGCTGGTCGGGGCGGCCTGCGATTGCGCCGGCGAGGTGCAGATGCACACCATGTCCGTGGACGGACAGATGATGCGCATGGCCCAGGTGGAAGGGTTCGACATTCCCGCCGGCGGCGCCCTCACGCTCCAGCCCGGCGGCGATCACCTGATGTTCCTGGGACTCACCTCTCCGCTGGAGGCCGGATCCGCGGTCGAGGCGACGCTGACCTTTGAAAGCGGCCTGACCCTGCCGGTGCGTTTCGACGTCGTTCAGGATCCCTCGACGCCCCAGTAGGGGCGCGGAGGGTAGGGGAGCAGCCCGTCGCCTTGACTTACGCTCGTCCCTTTCCCGCGGAGTTAGTCTGACCGGCGCGCTCCTCGGGGCTCGGGTCTTTGACATCGCCGTATCCGGACGAGTCGGACGTGTCGGACGACTTGGACTGTATTTTTTCAGAGCCTGGGCTGCATCAGATATCAGGCCAGGGCCGCCTTCAGGAATTCGGCGAAGCGCCGTTCGGCTTCGGCGGCCAGGACCGGGTCATGGCGCATGGGCGGGAGGCCGGTAGGCTCGTCGAAGGCGTGGGTGCCTTCCGCGACCCAGCGCTGGACCGGCACGCCGCCGTCCTCAATGCGATCCCACAGCCGGTTCGCGGCGCCGAGCGTCGTCAGGTGATCGCGCCGGGCGCTGACGGCCAGGGTTCTGGGCTTACGCAGCCAGGGCCGGACCCGGCTGAGGGCGCCTGGCCCCACATAGGCATAGAAACAGGCCACCGCCCTGACCCCCTCAAGCGGCGCGGGCGTGGGGTCGGCCAGATAGGCGTCGCCGGGCTGGTTCAGTCCCAGGGTCATCAGGTCCATGATGGACCAGCCGCCGTGGCTCCAGCCCGCCATGGCCAGGCGATCAGCATCGACCTCGGGCCTCTGACCCACGCCCCACAGGGCCGCCAGCACATCGCCTGCCCGCTCGACTCCGCGCAGCAGAATGCCCGTGCAGACCATGCTGAGGGCCAGCTCCCGACCCCAGCCGCGCGGTGCGTAGCTGTCGATGATGTAGGCGCGGAAGCCGGCCGCCACCGCCGCCTGGGCGTAGCGCGGCAGGTGGGCCCTCAGCCCGCCGCAACCGTGGAACAGCAGCACCGCCGGGCGCACGGATCCATCATCGGGCCCGAAGGCCTGCACGTGCGGCTCAAGCTGGGCCCAACGATCGGCAAGGGTCTGGTTCAATGGCGGAAGACCCGCACACCGGTAAAGGCCATGGCCAGACCCGCCTCGTCGGCGGCGGCGATCACTTCGGCGTCGCGCATGGAGCCGCCGGGCTGGATCACGGCCGTGGCGCCCGCGCCCGCGGCCTCAAGCAGCCCGTCGGGGAAGGGAAAGAAGGCCTCGGACGCGCAGGCGCATCCCTGCATATCAAGGCCGAAGTCGGCGGCCCTCAGGGCGGCGATGCGGGCCGAATCCTTGCGGTTCATCTGGCCGGCGCCCACGCCCAGGGTCTGACCGCCGCGCGCATAGACGATGGCGTTGGACTTGACGTGCTTGGCGATGGTGAAGGCGAACAGCATGTCCCGCACCTCGTCATCCGTCGGCTTGCGCTTGGTGACGATGTTCAGGTCCGCCGCCGTGATGCGGGCGACGTCCCGCGACTGCACCAGGAAGCCGCCGGCCACTGAGCGGAAGGTGCGCCCCGGCTCCAGCGGATCGGGCATGCCGCCCGTGGTCAGCAGGCGCAGGTTCTTCTTGGCGGCGAAGACCTCCTTCGCCTCTTCGTCCACCTCCGGCGCGATCACCACCTCGGTGAAGGTCTCGACGATGCGCCGGGCGGTCGCGCCGTCCAGCCGCCGGTTCACCGCGACAATGCCGCCGAAGGCCGAGACCGGATCGCAGGCCAGGGCGCGGTCGTAGGCCTCAAGCAGGCTGGAGCCCGTGGCCGCGCCGCAGGGATTGGCGTGCTTGACGATGATGCAAGCCGGCTCGTCGAACTCGGCGGCCAACTCGAAGGCGGCGTCCGTATCGGCGACATTGTTGTAGGATAGCTCCTTGCCCTGCAACTGGGTCAGGCGCGCCACGCCGGGCCTGTCTTCGCCCGTGGCGTAGAAGGCGGCGCTCTGATGGGGGTTCTCGCCGTAGCGCATGGTCTGGATCAAAGCGCCGGCTATGGTCATGCGCGGCGGCGCCTCATCGCCCACCTGGCCGGCGAACCAGCCGGAGACCGCCGCGTCATAGGCGGCCGTACGGGCGAAGGCCCGCGCCGCCAGCCGCCTGCGCAGCTCCAGGGTCGTGCCGCCGGAGCCTTCCAGCGCGGCCATCACCTCGTCCATGCCGGCCCGGTCCACGCAGACCGCCACATAGCCGTGGTTCTTGGCCGAGGAACGGATCATGGCCGGCCCGCCGATGTCGATATTCTCCACCGCGGCCTCGAAACCGCCGCCCGCCGCCACCGTCGCCTCAAAGGGGTAGAGATCGACCCAGACCAGATCGACGCCCTCAATGCCGTGCTCGGCCATGGCCCTGGCGTGGTCAGGAGCGTCGCGCACGCCCAGAAGCGCGCCGTGCACCTTGGGATGCAGGGTCTTGACCCGCCCGTCCATCATCTCGGGAAAGCCGGTCACCTCGACCACGTCCCGCACCGGCAGCCCGGCCGCCGCGATGGCCGCGCGCGTCCCGCCCGTGGAGATCAGCTCAACGCCCCGCTCGGCCAGCGCCTTGGCCGCCTCGATCAGACCCGCCTTGTCCGACAGGGAGATCAGCGCCCGCTTCGGCTGGATCAGGTCGGGGGGCGGCGGAAAGTCAGGCGGGGCGGGCATGGATCACTCATCAAGGGGCGGTCGAACGGGCGCCGCCGGTTAACACGGGCTCAGTCAGGCCGGAAGGCGGGCTCCAGCGCGTGCAGCAGGCGCAAGGTCTCAGCCTCGTCGCGCTGCGCCGCCGCGGCCAGGAGGGCGTCCACCGCCTCCTCCAGGCGCGGATAGTCGATGCCGTTGGCCTTGGCCTTCAGAACCCCTTCGATGGCCGTGGGGCTGACGCCTTCGGCGCTGTAGAAGATCTCTTCGGTCAGCTTCTCGCCGGGCCGCAGGCCCGTGTAGGCGATAGGGATGTCGAGGTCGGGCCTCAGCCCGTGCAATCGGATAAGGGACCGCGCCAGATCGTCGATCCGGACCGGCTCTCCCATGTCGAGGACGAACACATCGGCCTGGCCGGGCTCGGCCGGCAGGGCGGCGGCCTGCAGCACCAGGCCCGCGGCCTCCTCCACGGTCATGAACCAGCGGGTGATGTCCGGGTGAGTCACCGTCACCGGCCCGCCGCGCTGAATTTGCTTTTCGAAAAGCGGGACCACCGAACCGGTCGAGCCCAGCACGTTGCCGAAGCGCACGATGGCCGCGTGGCTCTTGGCGCCCTGGCTGAGGGCCTGAACCACCTTTTCGCCGACCCGCTTGGTGGCGCCCATGACGTTGGTCGGATTCACGGCCTTGTCGGTCGAAATGAAGAGGAAGGCGTCGGCGGTCTCGCGCGCCATGCGCATGACGTTGACGGTGCCGCCCACGTTCGTCAGCACGGCCTCGCAGGGGTGCCGCTCCATCAGGGGCACGTGCTTCAGGGCTGCGGCGTGCAGCACCACCTCCGGACGCTCGTCCTCGAAGACATGGCGCAGGGCGGTCTCATCGCGCACATCCCCCAGCGCCGCGGTCCAGTTGAGGCGGCCACGTCCGATCTCGGAAAGCTCCTGGTCGACGGCGTATAGGTTGTACTCCGAAGCGTCGTAGGCGATCAGCCGCGCCGGCGACATGCGCGCCACCCGACGGGTCAGCTCGGAGCCGATCGTGCCGCCGGCGCCGGTGACCAGCACCCGTCGCCCCTCGATCAGCTCGCGGCCCGGCCCCCCTTCCAGATCGCGCGCGTTGCGCGCCAGCAGCGTATGCAGCCGATTTGTCATGCCTCGGCGCCGCCTCCAGCGGGGCTCAGTTTCCAACGTACGCGCGTCTCGCCGTCGGGCCGCGCGGCGCCGCGCAACACGATCTGCAGGGTGCGGCGGGTCAGGCCGCGCTCCAGATGCGCCGAGGGCTCTATCGCCACGTCCTTGGCGTCGGTGCGGAACCACCAACCCCGGCCAGTCGCGCCCCGGAGAAGGACGCTCTTCCGGTCCCGGGACAGCGAGGCGCTGACGCCCGGATGCAAATGGAAGCGGACCGCGAAAGGCGCAGCCGACGGCGCCGGCTCGCCAGGGGGCGCCAGCACGTCCTCGCCCCGCAGCTCGTCCAGCCGCACGTCCAGATACAGTCGCCTCGTATGCGTAAGGCCGAACTGGCCGACCCAGCCGTCGTGACTGGCTTCGATCCAGTGAGCGCCGTCTCCGTCCTGGCGCGCGCAGGCCGCCCGCGGCGGCCGGCCCTCCAGGCGCGGGCCAAGCACTCGCGCTGACCAGCCGGCCAGGGGCTCAAGAAAGCTGGCCTCGCCCAGGGTCAGGGTCGAGGCGGCCGCGGCCAGACGCAGGCCCTGGCGGTCGGCGGCGCGCTCGCTCCATCCGGCGTTGGTGATCAGCCGATCACGGCCGCACACGACCTCAATGGCCAGGGGCTGGGCGCAGGCGGTGTCGGCAAAGGCGGGGATGGCCGGCGCTTCCACATCCACCAGCAGTTCCAGCAGCTGGCCGCTGAGCCGCTGATAGCCGCCCAAGGCGTTGGGCTTGGTCTCAGGCGCCACGTCGGCGGCCGGCTCCTCGCGGACGCCGACGGCGGCCACCCGGGCGCGAGTGGAGGGCTCGCCCCCCTGAAAGCAGGCCAGTCGCCCGTCGTTCAGCGTCAGGGCGTTCACCGCCAAGCCGAGCCGATCAATGGCGGCCAGAATTTCGGGCGGCGACCCGAGGCCCCGCTGAAGGAGGGCGTCGTCCAGAGTCAGGAGATCGAGCAGCAGCTCAAGCCCCGCCTCCGGGCTGCGCGAGGCGTGCACGCCATCGGCCCGGACGCTGCGGGTCAGGGCCCGCTTCAGGCGGGGCATGGCCCGGGCCAGCAGGCGGTCGCCCGCCTGGCCGCTCAGGACGCAGCCGGCCAGCGCCGCCGCCGCCACATGCTCGGCCGCCCAAGCCCGGTCGTCCGGCAGGCGCAGCAGGTGCCGCGCCTGGATCGCCAGCAGGTCCGCCAGCGCCTGACGGTCCGCCGCTGACGCCTGCGCCGACAGGCGGCGCGCGGCGCACGCCAGGTTGAAGACCCGGCGCGGCAGGGTCTCGTGGCCCCAGGCGAAGGGCGACCACCGTCGGAAGGCCTGCCCCCAGCTCAGGATGAGGTGCAGGGCCTCGCGCGCGCCCCGCTCGCCCGTCAGCATCAGGTGCGGCAACCATTCGAAGCGGTGCAGTTCAACGGCGAAGCGGCGTGTGGGGCTGGGCCGGTTCCAGGGGTCGCCGACGCCGCCCGTGACGACTCCGGCGGGATCGGCCCGCCGCCCCAGGTCCATGACCGAGCCCGCCAGAAGGAAACGCCCGGTCAGGAGCGTCTTGCCCAGCTCCGCGTCGGCGGGCCGGGGGTCACGCGGCGCCGCGGCGAAGCCCTCGGCCGGCGGCTTTCTGAGCGTCAAGGCATAGCCCGGCGCCCCGAACACCTCGGCGGCCAGCTGCCGGACGGCCAGCCGCGCCGCCACGCGTGGCCAGCGCAGCCTCATGGGCGAACGGCCGCCGTCCCTCGGCGCCTGTGCGGCGGCGGGCAGGCCGCCGCCGGCGCCCGGCCGAACCCGCTCGATCAGCGACTGCAGATTCACGCCTTCAGCGCGGCGATGTTCGCCGCATAGGCGCCCGCGCCGCCCTTGAACACGGCCGTTCCGGCGACCAGCGCCGTGGCCCCCGCATCCACGCAGGCGCGCGCGTTCTCGGCCTTCACGCCCCCGTCCACCTGGAGCACGGCGGACGATCCGGCGGCGTCCAGCCGCGCGCGAACGGCCTCGATCTTCTTCAGGGCGCCTTCGATAAAGCCCTGACCGCCGAAGCCGGGGTTCACCGACATGATCAGCACCAGATCCAGGTCCTCGATGACCCAGTCCAGCACGTCCACGGACGTCGCCGGGTTCAGCACCACGCCCGCCTTCTTGCCCAGCTGTCGGATTCGGCGAAGCGAGCGGTGCAGGTGCGGCCCCGCCTCAGGATGGATGCTGAGCACGTCGGCGCCCGCCTCGGCGAAGGCCTCGATCCACGGATCGGCTGGAGCGCACATCAGATGGACATCGAAGGTCAGGCCGCACAGGGGCCTCAGCGCCCGGCAGATGTCCGGGCCGATGGTCAGGTTGGGGACGAAGTGCCCATCCATGACATCCAGGTGCAGCCAGTCGGCGCCGGCGACCTCGACAGCCCTGGCCTCGTCGCCGAGGCGGGCGAAATCTCCGGCCAGGATCGACGGACAGATGAGGGGCGCGGGTTGAGCCATGGTTTCGACTTACGGCCCCTCGCCTTGAGGGGCAAGGCGGCGCTCAGGATTGGCGAGTGAACAGGGCGGCGAAGAAGCCGTCCTGACCTTCGGGTTCTGGTCCGTCGCCCGGCAGGATGCGGAGCCAGCCCTGCTCGGTCGCCGAAGCGGGCGGAGCCCCCACCGCGAGCGGGGCGATGCGCTCCAGCTGGAACTGAGGCGCGCGGCGCAGAAAGGCCAGCGCCTGGGTCTCGCCCTCCTCTCGCTCCAGTGAACAGACGCAATAGACCAGCCGCCCGCCGGGCTTCACCCGCGCCGCCGCGGCGTCCAGCAGACGGTGCTGCACGTCCGCCAGCTTGGCGATGTCGGTCGGCCGCGTGGCCCACAGCACGTCCGGGTTACGCCGGAAGGTGCCCGTGGCGCTGCACGGGGCGTCGAGCAGTACGGCGTCGAAAAGACGCGGGTCGTCCCAAGTCTCGCCGTCTGCGACCACGACCTCGGCGGCAAGGCCGGTGCGCTCAAGGTTCGCGGTCAGCCGCTTCAGCCGCGAGGCCGAGCGGTCGAGGGCGACCACCTCCGCGCCCGCCGCCGCCAGCTGCAGGGTCTTGCCGCCGGGCGCCGCGCAGAGGTCCAGCGCCGTCTCGCCGGGCTTCACCGCCAGCAGCCGCGCGGGAAAAGCCGCCGCCGCGTCCTGCACCCACCAGTCGCCCGCCGCAAACCTTGGCCAGGCCGTCACATCCCCCCGCAATGAGGACCGCACCGTTCCGCCGGCCAGCACTCGGCCCTGCAGGGCCTCGGCCACGGCGGCGGCGTCCGCCTGGGGCTTCAGCGACAGGTCGGTGGGCGGCTCGTCCAGAAGGCGCGCGGCCGTGGCGAGCGCCCGCTCTGCCCCGTGCGCCTGCGACCAGCGCTGCAAGAGCCAATCCGGGACGGCCAGGGCCGGGTCGGGCTCCGCCGCGCCCTCGCGGGCGATCCCGCGCAGCACAGCATTGATCAACCCTTTATAGGGCCTCGTTTCGTTGCGCCGCTCGGCCAGCTTTACGGTCGTGGCCACCGCCGCATGAGCGGGCGTACGCAGAGCGGTCAGCTGCACCACGCCCAGCCGCAGCAGGGCCAGCACCGGTTCGGGCGTGACCTTGTGCAACCGCTTCTGCAGCTCGGCCTCGATCAGGCCGCGGCGGCGCAGATAGGCCAGGGTCAGGGCGTGGGCGAAACCCCGATCCTCGGGGCTCAGCGCGCGAAAGGCATGAGCGTTCAGCGCCTCGTCCAGCCCGCCGCGACGCGCCTGGGCCGCCACGATCAGATCCAGCGCCGCCAGCCGGGCGCGCATGCCGCCGTCCGTGCCGGATTCGTTTGGCGCCTTTTGCGGCGGCGCGGCATTCTGCTTGCGGAAAGGAGGGCGCGACATGGGCGGCGTCCATGGGCCAGGATGGCGCGGCTGGCAAGGCCGGAACCGGCGGCGATCCCGCGGGTTTGACGCTCCGCCACCAGAGAGCGCCATTATGTCCGCAGCCGTCGTATCTAGCCGCCCCCGATCCCGCCTTGGCCTGGCCCTGCCGCTTCTGGGGGCCGCCGCCGCCATAGCGGGAGTTGTCGCCGCCCGCCTTCCCGGCAGTCAGGGGCGGGCCGCCGACGCCCTGCTGGGCGATTGGCGCGAACAGCTGGTGGCGGACCATCTGCATCTGGCCGAGCGGCTTGAGGCGGCCCTGCACACCTCCGGTTCGCTGCCCACCCTTTTCGCGCGCCGCAAGGCGCGGCTGCTCGAGGCGCTCGAAGCCTATCTCGGCCGCGAGGCCGCGATTCTCGGTCCGCGTCTTGGCCGGCTGAATCCCCCGACCGCCGAAGCCCTCGAAGCCGACCGGCAGGCCCTCGCCGCCGCGGCGGGCGCCATCAGGGCCGCCGAAGGAGATGAGGCCCGGGCCCGCTTGCGCGCCCTGGTCCCACTGCTGGACGGTCACGCCAGCCTGGTCGAGGACGAGGCCGTCCCCGCGCTCCTGGCGGGTCTGGACGAGGATCAGCGCCACGCCCTGTCGCGCGGGTTCCGACTGGCCAAGAAGCGCCTGGGCTAGGCAGTCGCGTCCTAAACCGTCACCTGGGCGCCCAGCTCCACCACGCGCCCCGGCGGGATGTGGAAGAAGTCCGTCGGGTTGGCCGCGTTGCGCATCAGGAAGATGAACAGCTTGTCCTGCCACATGGGCATGCCCTGCTGGGCGCTGGCCACCACCGAGCGGCGGCCGAGGAAGAAGCTGGTCGACATGATGTCGAACTTCAGGCCCTGCTTGCGGCACAGCCCCAGCGCCTTGGGCACATTGGGCGTCTCCATGAAGCCGTAGTTCAGCACCACGCGCTTGAAGTCGGGGCTGATCTGCTCGATCTCGACCCGGTTTTCGGCCGCCACACGCGGACGGTCCGAGGTGCGCACCGTCAGGATGACGTTCTTCTCGTGCAGCACCTTGTTGTGCTTCAGGTTGTGCATCAGGGCGACCGGCGCGGCGTCCGGGTCCGAGGTCAGGAAGATGGCCGTGCCCGGGGCCCGGTGCGGCGGCCGCGCCTGCAGCATCTCGATCAGGTCGGTCAGCGAAAGCGAGTCGCGCCGCGTCTTCTCGGCCAGAAGCTGTGTGCCGCGCTGCCAGGTGAACATCAGCAGCACCAGGCCCGTGCCCAGCAGCAGGGGCAGCCAGGCGCCGTTCGGAATCTTCAGCAGGTTCGAGCCGATGAACACCACGTCGATGAAGCCGAAGAAGCCCACCGCCGCCCACGCCTGCCACAGCGGCCGCTTCCACAGGTAGCGCAGGATGACGAAGGCCAGCAGGGTGTCGATGAACATGGCCCCGGTCACGGCGATGCCGTAGGCGGCCGTCAGGTTCGACGAGCTGGGGAAGATGACCAGCAGCATCAGCACGCCCACCATCAGGGCCAGGTTGATGGAGGGCACGAAGATCTGGCCCGCCTGGGTCTCGCTGGTTCTGCGGATGTCCAGGCGCGGCAGCAGCCCCAGCTGCACCGCCTGTTGGGTCAGGGAGAAGGCGCCGGTGATCACGGCCTGGCTGGCGATGATGGCGGCCAGGGTCGCCAGGAGCAGCACCGGCCAGTAGACCATCTCCGGGATCATGGCGAAGAACGGATTGCTGCGCGTCTCCGGGTCCGCCAGCACCATGGCGCCCTGACCGAAATAGTTGAGCGTCAGACAGGGCAGGCACACCGCCAGCCAGCCGGCCCGAATGGGCGCTTTGCCGAAATGGCCCATGTCGGCGTAGAGCGCCTCGGCCCCCGTGACCGCCAGGAAGACGCTGCCGAGGATGACAAAGCCGATGATCCCGTTATCCACGAGGAACAGCACGCCGTAGTGCGGCGACAGGGCCCTCAGGATCGAGAGGTCATCGCTGATGTGAAGCACGCCAAGGGCGCCCAGGGCCAGGAACCAGACGGTGGTGATCGGGCCGAAGAAGCGCGCCACGCTTGCCGTGCCGCGCGACTGCACCATGAACAGCCCGATCAGGATGATCGCCGAGATCGGGATGATGAGGGGCGCCAGCCGGTCGCCGAAACCCGGCGCGTCCTTGAGCCCCTCGATGGCGCCCACCACCGAAACAGCCGGGGTGATGATGCCGTCCCCGTAGAACAGCGCCGCCCCGATCATGCCCAGGAAGAAGACGACGCTGGAGCGGCGCCCCAGCGCGTGCTGAGCCAGGGCCATGAGCACGAGCGTGCCGCCCTCGCCCTTGTTGTCGGCTCGCATCATGAAGACGATGTACTTGAGCGTGACGATCAGGATCAGGGCCCAGAAAACCAGCGACACTACACCCAGCACCGCCAGTTCGGCCGTCCCGCCCGAGCGCGAATGGGCCAGCGCCTCGCGCATGGCGTAGAGCGGGCTGGTGCCGATATCGCCGAACACCACGCCGATTGCGCCGACCATCAGCGTCAGGAAGCCGGCCTTCCTGGCGTCTCCGTGCGGATTGTCGGGGGTGCTGAGCGCGGGATGATCCGCGCTGGTCGGCGCCGGGCCCGGGGAAGGGCTCTGGTCGCCGGGGGTTTCCCCAGCCATTTACTACCTCCGGAAGGCCCAAGCGCGGGCTTCCATACGATGCGGAGGCGGCCATAGACCCTTTCGTTGGGCGGTTCAATCTCATCCCGGCGCTGGCGCTACGCGGCGCGCGGGCCTACCTTTAGGGCGAACGGCTCACTTTCATGTCCGACAGCCAACGCTTTCCCGTCGCCGCCCACATCCTGGCCTACCTGGCGCATAGTCAGGCCGACGCGCCCGCGCGCGCCGTGTCCAGCGCCACCCTGGCGGCGTCGGTGCCCACCAACCCGGTGGTGGTTCGCCGGGTCGCCGGCATGCTGGCCAAGGCAGGACTTATCGCCACTCGCCCCGGCGCCCACGGCGGAGCCTGGCTGCTCGAGCCGGCCCAGGGCATCACCCTTGACCGGGTGCTGAGGGCTGTGGGCGGCGCGGCCAATCTCGGCTGCCCCAACGCGGGGGTCAGCGGCTGTCCGGTCGGCGAACGCATTCCCCGTCAGGTGGAGAAGGTGCTGACGGCCGCGGACCAGGCCGCCTCGGAGCGGCTTTCCCGTATCGTCATCACCGACCTGCTGGACGAGGCGCGGCCCATTTGAGCGGGCGACGGCTCGCCCTTGTCACCGGCGCCTCGGCCGGCATTGGTCAGGCGCTGGCGCGGGAACTGGCCGCTCGGGGCTGGGATCTGGCGCTGGCCGCCCGCCGCGCCGAACGGCTGGAGGCCCTGGCCGCCGAGCTGGAGCGAGACCACGGCGCCTCAAGCCTCATCCTCGCGGAAGACCTGACTGATCCGGCCGCGCCCGCGCGGATCGAGGCGGCGATCGCGGCGCGCGGTCGCCCGGCGCTGGCCTTGATCAACAACGCCGGCTTCAGCCGCACCACCGGCTTCTCGGACACGCCATGGGTCCAGCATCAGGCCATGCTGCAGGTGATGCTGACGGCCCCCATGGAGCTGACGCACCGGCTGGCGCCGACGATGAAAACCGAGGGCTTCGGGCGGATTCTCAATGTGGCGTCGGTGGCGGGCCTGTTGCCGGCCACGGGGGGTGACACCCTCTATGGCCCCATCAAGAGCTTTCTGATCAAGGCGACCCTGGGCCTGCGCATGGAGACCGAAGGGTCGGGGGTGAAGGTCTCCGCCCTATGCCCCGGCTATGTTCTTTCCGAATTTCACGACGTGAACGGGTCGCGCGATCAGGTTTCCTCGGCCTATCCGGCCTGGGCCTGGTCCAGGGCCGACGAGGTGGCGCGCGAGGGTCTGGACGCCCTTGAGGCGGGCAAACCGATTTCGATTCCCGGCGCGCACAACCGGGTCGTAGCCGACCTCATGCGCCTTCTGCCGCCGTCGCTGGCCTACGCCCAGGTGCGCCGCCACGCCGGCCGGCTGGGACGCGTATCCAGGACCTAGTGTGCGTAGGGCCGCGCGACGCCCGGCGTGATCAGCCCCTGGGTCGCCTCACCCAGTCCGGCGATGATAAACTGGATGGCCATGGCGCACAGGATCAGGCCCAGCACCCGCACGATGATCACCATGCCGATATTGCCGAGCACCCGGCTGATCGGGCCCGCGGCCCAGAAGCTGAGCACCGTGGCCAGGCCCGCCAGCACGATGGCCACGACGCCGGCGATGGTCCCCTGGGCGCCCAGCCGCTGGGCCTCTCCGGCCTGGATGATCACGGTCGAGATGGCGCCCGGCCCGATCAGCAGCGGCATGGCGAAGGGCACCACCAGGCGCTCGAACCTGCGCCGGGCATAGCCGCGCGTATCGGTGGCGGCCCCGGCTTCTTCCGCGTCGGCGAAGATCTTCAGGAAGTCGTCCCTCGTCATGTCCAGCCCCAGCATGAACAGCAGGATGCCGCCTGCGATCCGAAAGGCCGGCAGCGAGATGCCGAAGAACTCCAGCAGCGCCACGCCCGACGCGTAGAAGAACAGCATGAAGCCGATGATGAAGATGCCGATATAGGCCGCCGTCAGCCGGCGCCCGGCCTTGCTGCCCCCCGCCGTCGCCGCCGCGAAGATCGGCACGTTGCCGATCGGATCGAGCAGGGCGAACAGGGCCACGAAGAAGTTGACCCCCAGCTCCACCGCGTTCATCACCGGCCCGTCTCCCCTCGCGCGCGATTTGTCGCACCCCCTGCAAGGCCACGCCCGCCGATGAACGTCAACCGTCCCGCTGATCCACGCCTCATCGTGGGGCTCGACCTGCCCAGCGTCGAAGCCGCCGAAAAGACCGTCCAGACCATCGGCGACGCAGCGGTGTTCTACAAGATCGGTCTGACGTTGCTGGCGCGGCCGGGCGGCGTCGCCTTCGCTCATCGCCTGCGGGATCAAGGCAAGCGGATCTTTCAGGACTGGAAGCTGCACGACATCGGCGCCCAGGTAGAGGGGGCCGCGCGATCGGTGGCCGAGGGCGGCTGCGACCTGCTGACCGTCCACGCCGAGCCCCAGGTCATGCGGGCGGCTGTAAAGGGTCGTGGGGACCGGCCGACGAAGATCTTGGCCGTCACGGTTATGACCAGCCTGACCGACGAGGATCTGATCGAGATCGGTTATGCGGCCCCGGCGGAGGAGCTGGTCATCCGGCGCGTCCGGCAGGCGGTCGACTGCGGCGTCGACGGCGTCGTAGCCTCGGCGCTGGAGGCCAGGGCCATCCGCGCCATGGTCCCTGAGGGCTTTCTGGTAGTGACGCCCGGCATCCGCCCCTCAGGCGCGTCGCTGGACGACCAGGCCCGTGTGGCGACCCCCGCCGACGCCCTGTCCGCCGGAGCCAGCCATCTGGTGGTGGCGCGGCCCATCATCGCCGCGGCCGACCCTCGCACGGCCGCCCAAGCCATCACCGACGAGATGGTTCTGCTCTAGCGATCGTCCAGGATCATGGGCGGCGGGCACCCGCAGCCGCGATAATGGGCGCCCGAGTGGCGTGGCGTCCAGGACCGCCAGGAGCTGGGAGGCCGGTCGTCGTTATAGCCGTACCAGTCCCGATACCCGTGATCAGGGCGCGCCGATGCGTACCCGTGGCCATGGCCGCGTGAGCGATGATCACGATGATGGGCGCGGTGCGGGTGACCATAGCCCTGGTGGTGAACGCTGTGCGGGTGACCATAGCGGTCGCCGTAACCGTAGCCATCGCCGCGGCCATATCCGCTCCCGGCGTAATATCCGTACCCGGGATAATAGTGCGCGTCCCAGGCGAGCCGGGGACCGTACGCGTGGGGCCGACCGGCCTCGGCCGGCGTGACGACGAGGGCGAGACCGCCCAGGGCGATCATGGCGAGGGGGAGGAAGCGCGTCATTTTCGCCAAACGCGCGACAGAGAACACGGTTCAGTGGTCGACCCGGCCCCTTGCAAACCGATCGAATCTAAATCTGGTTCCTGTGGACAGGGACGGCGCCACATCTTGCGCCTCTTAACCGCTCGTTTACGATCCCTAGTAGCCGGGCGGCTCCAGTTTTCGCCCCGGCACAAGATATTGAATCCGGGAGGCGGGATTATGGGCTGGACGGAGGAACGGGTCGGGACCCTGAAGAAGCTTTGGCTGGACGGCCTGTCCGCCAGCCAGATCGCCAAGCAGCTGGGCGGCGGCGTCACGCGCAACGCCGTCATCGGCAAGGTGCACCGCCTGGGCCTCTCGGGCCGGGCGGCGCCGTCGCAGCCTTCGCGCCCCGCGTTCCGGACCACGCGGCCGCGCCCCAGCCAGCCGAGTGCGCCGCGTCGCATTGAAGCCGCGGCCGCCCCGCGTCCGGCGCCGCAACAGCCGGCTCCTCCTCCACCGGCGCCGATGCCTGACCTGCCGGGCACGGCCACGGTGCTGACCCTGGGCGCCCACATGTGCAAGTGGCCGATCGGCGATCCGACCTCGAACGAGTTCAGCTTCTGCGGTCGCCGCGCCGGCGAGACCGGCCCCTACTGCGTCGAGCACGCCCGCGTCGCCTATCAGCCGCAGCAGAAGAAGGGCGGCCGGGACGGGGCGTCGGAGCTGGCTCGCTCGCTTCGGCGCTACATCTGATCCCCGAGGGGCGTTAAGCCCTGAAAGGTCCGTCCGCGACCGGGCTTTCGTCTTTCGACGGCCGGGACGGGGCGGTGGATGGGGGTCGCGTTTCTCCGGGTTGACGCGACCCCGTCCTCTCCAACCGGCGCCCTTGAGGCTGGCGCGATGCGCCGCGGCGCCCTTACAAGGCCTGCATGTCTCAGCCCGCCCAAACCGGTATCCTGCCCTGTCAGTCCATCGAGGCCCTGATCGAACAGGGGGCCATCGCCTCGGCGACGCCCTGGGATGCGGACCAGGTCCAGCCCGCCAGCCTTGATCTGCGGCTTGGCCGGCGGGCCTGGCGGGTGCGCGCCTCGTTCCTGCCGGGCGCCCATCGCGTCGAGGACCGCGTCCGCGACGTGGCCATGCACCAGATCGACCTGTCGGGCGGCGCGGTGCTGGAGAAGGGTTGCGTCTACATCGCCGAACTCCAGGAGGGGCTGCGCCTGCCCAGCGGCGTTCAGGCCCGGGCCAACCCCAAGAGCTCCACCGGCCGGGTGGACGTTTTCGTTCGGCTTCTCACGGATCACGGAGGCCGCTTCGATGACGTGGCCGAGGGCTATTCGGGGCCGCTTTATCTCGAGATCGCACCCCAGACCTTCTCCGTCCTGGTGCGGCCGGGCACGCGCCTCAATCAGCTGCGGCTGAAGGCTGGCGAGCCGCCGGTCCTGGAAACCCGGGACGTGGGCGTCGATCTGACCGGCGACATCGTCGGCTTCCGGGGCCGCCGCCACGCGGGGGTCGTCGATCTGGACCATGTGGACGGCCACGATCCGCGGGATTTCTGGGAGCCGCTGACGGCGCGCCGGGGCGAGCTGCTGCTGGACCCCGGCGAGTTCTACATCCTGGCGTCGAAAGAAGCGGTCGAGATCCCCGTCGATCAGGCCGCCGAGATGACGCCGATCGACCCGTCCGTTGGCGAGTTCCGTGTCCACTACGCCGGCTTCTTCGATCCCGGCTTCGGCACGGCCGAGGCGGGCGCGGTGGGCAGCCGGGGCGTGCTGGAGGTGCGCAGCCACGAAACGCCCTTCCTGCTGGAAGACGGGCAGACTGTGGCGCGCCTGGTCTATCAGCCTCTCATCACGCGCCCGGCGCGCCTCTATGGCGAGGGCGGCAGCCATTACCAGCGCCAGGGCCTGAAACTCTCCAAGCACTTCCGCCCCTGGGGCTGAGCGACAAGGTTCGTTGTCACTCTGACAAGGGCGCTTGACACGTCCTGGCCTGATAGGTAAAGGACCCTTGTCATATCGACAAGGAAGCTTTCCGTGAGACGACTCGCACCACCCTGGACAAAGGCGCTGCTTATCGGCGGCCTAGGCTTCGCCCTGGGGGCCAGCCTCGCCATCTGGCCGGGCTGGTTCCGGAGCCTCGGCGCTGTCGGCGCGGGGCTGGTCATGGCCGCTCTTATGGCCGTGGTCCTCTACATCGGCCTCGTCTGGTGGCGCAGCGTCGATGAGGCCGCCCGTGAAGCGCACAAGTCCGCCTGGTTCTGGGGCGCCAACATCGCCCTGGCCCTCGGAGCCGTGTGGCTCGCCGTAGCCGTCACCAATCCAGACCTCCTGCCGTTGCCGGCGGGCGTCGAGGGCGAATCCGAGGCCGCGGCTTTCGCGTCCGGGGCCTTCGTGACCCTCATGGTCCAGGTGGTCGGCTACGCCATCGCCTGGGCCATCTGGTGGTTGAGGAGGCGTTGAGCATGGAGAACCGCCTTCGCGTGCTGCGCGCTGAACGCGGCTGGAGCCAGGCTGATCTGGCCGACCGGCTGGGGGTTTCGCGCCAGACCGTCAACGCCATCGAGACCGGCAAGTACGACCCGTCGCTGCCCTTGGCCTTCAAGCTCGGGCAGGTCTTTGAGCAACCCATCGAAGCCATTTTCTCGGCAGGAGCCTGATCATGGATGAGCAAGCCACGGCGCGGCGAGAGCGCAACATCAAGGTCGCGACCGCCGCCGTCCTCGCTCTGGCGGGGGGCGCCACCGGGTTCGCCCTGGCAAGGGCGGGAATCGGCCTCAACCTGCCCTTCGAGGACGCCGCCGCCCTTTTCATGGCCGCCCTTCTGTTGGTCAGCGCCGCAGCCGCGCTGATCATGCTCGGCGTGCGCCCGGCCTCGATCCCCAAGGGTTGCGGTTTGCTTCAGACGGTGGTGCTGGCGCTCGCCGGCGTAATGTTTGCATTGCCGGTTGTGGCGTCGCCGCCGCTTTCGCCCGCCCTCGCCTTCGCCCTCGTGGCGGCGCTGCTGGCCGTGCAGAGCCTGGCGAACCTGATGCTCTGGCGGCGGGCCGACGAAATGCTGCGCCGGGTGATGTGGGAGACCTGCGCCGTCGCCTTCTGGGTGGGCCAGCTCGCCCTGTTTCTGTACGCCGCCGCCGCCCGCCTCGATCTCGTGGCCGAGGTGTCAGCCTGGACCCTGATGAGCGTCCTGATGGCGCTCTACATCCTCGCCTCGGCCGTCACCAGCGTCCGGCGCGGTCTGTCCTGATCCAACCCCTCCCGAACCCTTGGAGACATCCATGAGCCTTTCCTTCCAGTCCCTTACCGCCCGCCTGATGCGCGGCGCCGCCGGCGTGGCCCTCGGCCTCGGCCTGACCATCGCCGCCCTGCCTCAGCAGGCCCTGGCTTACGAAGCCGCCGCCGAAACGCCGGCCGCCGGCTCTGGGCCCGCCCTCTTCATCGTGCGCGACCACGACTCGACCATCTACCTGATGGGCACCGTCCACCTGATGCGCCCTGGCGACGACTGGGCCCGCCCGGAAATTCGCCAGGCCTTCGACGCCTCGTCCGAGCTGTGGCTCGAGATCACCAACGTCGATGATCAGGCGGCCGCAGCGCCCCTCATCCAGCAGTACGGCCTGTCGCCGCAGACGCCGCTGTCCAGCCGCCTGTCGGCCGAGGAAAATGCGCGTCTGGCCCAGGTGGCGGGCGAGCTGGGCCTGACGCCCCAGGCGCTGGAGCCCATGCGGCCCTGGCTGGCCGGCCTGCTCCTGACCAATCTCAGCCTGCAGAAGGTCGGGTTCGACCCGTCCCAGGGCATCGACATGGTCGTGCGCGGCTGGGCCCGCGAGGCGGACAAGCCCGTGCGCGGTCTGGAGCAGATGGAGGACCAGATCCGTCTCTTCGCCGAAATGCCCGAGGAGGCGCAGCTGGGCTTTCTGCGCCAGTCCATGGACAACGCCGAGGAGGGCGTAGCCCTGCTCGACCGCATGGCCGACGCCTGGCGTCGCGGCGATCATGAGACCCTCGACAGCGCCGCCCTGGCCGAGATGCGCCGCGACGAGCCGGCCTTTTACGCGGCCATGTTCACCGCGCGGAACGCCAACTGGGTGAACCAGATTCAGGAGATGCTCAGCGGCTCGGGCACCAGCTTCATCGCCGTGGGCGCCGGGCACCTGGCGGGCCCGGACAGTGTGCAGGCGATGCTTGAGCAGCGCGGCGTGACCGTCGAGCGCCGCTGATCCGGCTTGAGCGCGCATCGCCGCGCGGCTATGCGGAAGGGGCGCGGGTGTAGTTCAGAGGTAGAACGTCAGCTTCCCAAGCTGAATGTCAGGGGTTCGATTCCCCTCACCCGCTCCAGACAGTCAAAGGGCCGGAGGCGTCGCCGCCTCCGGCCCTTCTTCTTGCCGATTGGATACCGCTTAGAAGCGCAGACCCATGCCGATACGGGCCGTCTGGCTCTCCATGCCGTCGGCGTAGCGGCCGCGGTAGCCGATGGACCAGGTCCAGCCCTGGGCCACCTCGCCCTCGATGGCCAGGCCGACGAAGGTCTGGCCGCCCTCGGCCTCCTCGATCATGTTGGTGATCGGCTGGGCCGTGTTGCCGGCGATGCGCACCCTCACCCCGTCGTCGTCGTAGGACAGGCTGTCGCGATAGCCCAGGTCGAACACGGCCGAGGCGCGCTCGCCCATGCCGGCGGTCAGGCGCACCGCCACCTCGCCCGAGGTCGCGGAGATCTCGCGGTCGTCGTACTGGTGCAGGGCGACGGCCGGGCCTTGTTCGGAATAGCCGTCGACGCTGGTGCGCACCCATGAGAGGCCGGCGCGCGGCGACACGGTCAGCCCGCCCATCGGCATGTTGAACCCGGCCTGGACCTTGGCGCCGAGGGTCGAGCCTTCGGTCCGGCCCTCGGTGACGATCGGCGCCAGGGCCGTAATGCGCTCGATGCCGTCATAGGAGTCGCTCGACCAACCCGCGGCCGCATCGACGAACAGGCTGCCCGAGTTCCAGCCGCCGTAGACGTCGAAGCCGACGTTGGCGGCGTTGAAGCTGACCGGACCCACCTGCACGTCGCTGTCATCAGTGGTGAAGGCGACGCCGTAGCGCATGCCCGAGGCGCGGCGGCCCTCCACGGCGATGGTCAGGCCGGTGGTCTCGGTCTCGGCCTCGAACACGGGACCGCGCGCGTCGTAGTCCGCCATGTCGTGGTGCAGGTCGAACACCAGGGCCCAGCCCTCCGGTCCGAACTCCCGCGTGCTCAGGCGGTCCAGCGCGTCGTCCAGAGCTTCGGAGCGCCGGCGAAGGCCGGTCTCGCCCTGCAGCGTCGTCTGGGCGCCGTCGTCGCCGTAGTACAGGTAGCCGTCGGCCACCTGGGCCAGCAGGGCGTGACCCGCGGCGGTGGGGTGCACCCCATCCCAGAACAGATATCCGTCGGCGCCCGTGCAGACCGTCACGCCGTTGAAGCAGGCCTGGCTCACGTTCGTCAGGCCGAAGGCCGACGGCGCGGCCAGAAGCGTCTGATAGGCCCGGTCCACGTCCATATAGATGACGTTGGTGTTCGGATGCGCCGCCGCCTGGGCCTGGGCTTGGGCGAAGAGGGCCGCGTTGAAGGCGCTGGTCGCCTGGACCACGATGCCCTGGGCCGCCAGGCCCGGGCCTGAGTTGAACTGCGGCGTCGCCCCCAGGTTCGGCAGGTTGGCCACGAGGATCGTGCCCGCCCCCGCGTTGGCCACGCTGTTGATGTGCGCACCCATGTTGGCGGCCGCCACCTGGGCAGAAGCGGAGATGGTGGCGAAGGGGTTGGCCGTGACCGAGGCGGGCCCGACGCCGCCGAAGATATCGTTGGCGCCGCCCCAGAGGATGACCAGGTCGCCGCCGCCTAGCGTGCCGCCCGAGCCGCCGTACATGGCGATCTGTTGGGCCAGGGTCGGAGTCAGGCCCCCGTTGGCCGTCCAGGCGCCGCCGAAGGCGAAACTGCGGCTGCCGCTGACGCCCGTGGCGCCGCCCACAGTGAAGCCCAGGCGCTCGATCCAGACCTGGCCGTTCGAGAAGCGGCCGCCGAAATAGGGCGGCGAGGGGGGCTGGTTCGCTGGGGGCAGGTTGCCCACGTCGGACAGGCTGTCGCCGAAGACGACGACGCGATCATAGCTCTGGGCCTGAACGGCGCCGGCCATCAGGAGGGCCGCGCCCAGCGCAGCCATGGAAATGGAAGCCTTGAGCTTCATATGAGTGTCTCCCCCGCGCGGTTCAGTGAATAGCGACCGGCGTATGGGAGGACTGTGCGCCGTTCACCGCGCGATGCAAGATGCCGTAACGTAAGGTTTTTGTGGAATGCAGACGGTTTTCGGGCCGTTGCGGCGCACACGTCGCAGCGGCTAGAGCGCCTGGCCTTTCAGCAGGCGGGGGAGATCGCCCACCGCGCCGCCGGCTTCCTGCATGAAGAACCGCCTCGCCGCCGGGAGGCTGTTGACCGCGGCCATGCCGAGGTTGCGGACGGTGCGGACCACCGGCTGATCGTTCGAAAAAAGGCGCTGGAACACGTCCACGCCGCCGGCCAACACCGTGTTGTCGAAGCGCCGCCAGCGGGCATAGCGCTCCAGCACGGTCTCTGAACCGATGTCTTGACCCAGGCGATGCGCTTCGACGAGCGTCTCCGCCAAAGCGGCCGCGTCCTTGAGGCCCAGGTTCAGACCCTGCCCGGCCAGCGGATGGATCACATGGGCGGCGTCGCCCATCAGGACCATCCGGGGCGCGCTCATGCGCTCGGCCAACTGCAGCGCCAGCGGATAGACGAAACGCGGTCCTGTGACCTCGACCCGGCCCAGAAACTCGCCAAAGCGGCGGATCAGATGCGCTTCGAACGCCTCCGGGGAGGCCTGCGAAAGGCTGCGCGCCCTTGCGGGCGGCTCGGTCCAGACGAGGCTGGCCCGGTCCCCCGTCAGCGGCAGGATGGCCAGGGGGCCGTCCGGCATGAAGTATTCGTAGGCGACCCCCCCATGCGGCCGCTCCAGCTTCACCGTCGCCACAGCGCCCCAGTGCGGATAGGCCCAGCCGTTCACGCCAATTCCCGCGGCCTGCCGTACGGTCGAGGCGCGGCCGTCGGCGCCGACGATCACCGAGCCTCGCAGCACACGTCCGTCGCTCAGCTCCGCCAGCACGGCGCCGCCCTCACGCCGCACAGCCTTCAGCCCAGCTGGCGCGAATATGCGAACCGACGAGTCCAGCAGGGCCTGGCCGACGGCCTTACGGATCCAGCGGTTTTCGACCATGTAGCCCAGCGGCTCGCCTGCGGCCCGGTCGGCGATCTCCTCGGCGTCGAAACGAAGAAAGGCCGGGTGCTGGGGCCGCGCGCCCGCGCCGGGACGGCTGCCCTCCGTCACCAGGATGCGGCGGATCGGACAGACCGCGCCGTCCAGGAAACGCTCCACACCCAGGGCGCGCCACTGACGGAACGACGAGTAAGCGATGGCCGAGGCGCGGCCGTCGAAGCTCTCCTCCACTTGGTCGGCAAGGGGCAGCGGATCGATGGCCGCCACCTTCAGGCCGCCCTGCGCGGCCCCCAGCGCGAAGGTGGCGCCGGCCATGCCGGCCCCAGCCACGATGACGTCGAAGGCTTCGTCGCTCATGCCCGGCTAGATGCGCCCGGCGGAGGCGGGCGTAAAGAGGCTACTCCGCCGCCTGGTCCGCGACCCATGCCTGCAGCCGCGTCAGGCGGTCGGCGACGGCGTGGCAGGCGCCGTAGTTTTCGACGACCGTCGCGGCGAGGGCAGAAGACTCAAGGCCTGAGGCGGCGTCATCAGAACGGCCGGCGGGGTCGGGTAAGGGGGAGGACAGACCCTGGGCCGCGGCGTCGTGCAGGCGCACAAGGCCCACAGGCACAGGGCAATGATCAGGGTCGCTGGACGGAGCATGGCTCTCCACCTGCTGGCTGAGTGAACGGGAGGCGGCGGCGATGCGGCGCTCGGCGGCCAGGGCCGCGCGGTCGGAATCCACATTGATCAATCGCTGTCGCTCGATGATTTCGGCGACCTGTCTGGCTTCAGCGACGCGGGCGTCGGCCAATTCCCGGGCCCGCGCGGCTTCGGCGCGGCCGGCATCCGCCTTCAGTCTGTCCACGCGCCAGGTCTGCGCGCCTGCGGCCAGGGTCGCCGCCACGGCCCAGGCGAGCAGGCCGCGGGCCGCCAGGTTGCTGAACAGGCGGGTCACTGCTCAGGCTCCCGCGACGGGAAGATCCAGCGCACAGCGTCGCGCGCGATCAGCAACAGGCCGCTGGTCAGGCCCACCAGCAGCTCGCGGTTCTCCGGCGGTACGCGGAACCAGGCGAAGGTGCCGATACACAGCACCAGCGCCCCGACGATCAGCGCGGCCAGGCCATAGCGCAGAGGGGCTTCTTTCACGGGACGGTCCTCCAGAGTTCCAGGAGGACAGTGTGGGGCGCCGTGAGAGGGCGGGGATAAGTGGGGTGTCCCGCAGTCCTCGTAAGCGAGGAGATCAACCCATTCATCGCTTGGCGGCGATCCTCCCGGACGGCCGGATCGGCTTTGCTCCACCGTGACATCAGTGGGGAAGAATGGGTGCGCATCCCGTCCCCCTCACCCGTGGTGAACGGCCTGTTAACCGCCCTGGCGCAGGGATGGAGGCTGGCTTTCGGGGAACCCTCCATGACCTCCGCCGCGGCGGTGATCGGCACGCGACTTTGGGACAGCGCCCGGCTGGTCTGGGACGCGGGACCGCTCATGCGTTTTCGCGGCGCGGCCGCCGTCGTGCTGGGCGGCGCCCTGGCCCTGTCCCTTGCGGGCTGGAACCCGGCTGATCCCAGCCTGAACGTCTCCAGCGCCCTGGCGCCCACCAACCCGGTCGGCGGCTTCGGCGCCGTGCTGGCGGACCTGTCCATGCAGTCGCTTGGGCTCGCCGCCTGGTTCGGCGTTCTGTTGCTGGTCCGGCTGGGGCTCTTGCGCGCCCTGGACGTGGAGCCCCGCGCCCGACGCCGCGAGCTGCGCCTCCGCGCCCTGGCGGGAATGGGAGGCGTGCTGGCCCTCTCGGCCGCCCTGGCGGCGCCGGCGCCGCCGGCCCTGTGGCGGTTGGGGCTGGGCCTGGGCGGCCTCTGGGGTCACTGGCTGATCGGCGCGCCAGAGGCCCTGTTCCAGTTCCTGCGCCTGCCCGGACCCCGCGCCATCGCCGCCGTGCTGTGGCTGGCGGCCGCCCTGCCCGGCCTGGCCTACGGCCTCAAGATCGGCCGCGACGAGCTGAAGCGTCTGGCCGCCTGGCTGACCCGCATGGTCCATCGCCCGGCGCCTCCGCGCGCGCCGCAATCGCGCCGCGCCGCCACCCCCGTCCGCAAGGCCGCCGCGCCGCGCCGCGCACGCACCGCAGCCGAGCCCGCGCTTGAGCCCGAGGCCGCGCCCGCTCCCATTCAGGTGGCCGACCCCAAGCCCGTCCGCGCCTCCACCCGCGAGGTGCGCGAGGTGCAGAAGACCCTGCCCTTCAGCGACCAGGCCGCCTTCCCGCTGCCTGAGCTAGGCATGCTGAAGCGCCCGCCCGCGCGCTCGGCCGCCGTGGACGAAGCCGCCCTGCGCCAGAACGCGGCCCTGCTCGAGGGTGTCCTGGCCGAGTTCGGCGTCCGTGGGACCATCGACCATATCCGGCCCGGCCCAGTCGTCACCCTTTACGAGCTGTCGCCCGCCCCCGGCGTCAAGCACGCTCGCGTCGTGGCCCTGTCCGACGATATCGCCCGCTCCATGAGCGCCCGCGCCTGCCGCGTCAGCGTCGTGCAGGGCCGCAACGCCATCGGCATCGAGCTGCCGAACCGCACGCGCGAGACGGTATATCTGCGCGACCTTCTGGCCAGCGCCGACTACGACAAGCCCGGCCTCGTCCTGCCGCTCGCCCTGGGCCAGACCATCGGCGGCGAGCCCTATGTGGCGGACCTGGCTCGCATGCCCCACCTGCTGATCGCCGGCACCACCGGCTCGGGCAAGTCGGTGGGGGTCAACGCCATGATCCTGTCGATCCTCTACCGGCTCAGCCCCGAGCAGTGCCGCTTCATCATGATCGACCCCAAGATGCTGGAGCTGTCGGTCTATGACGGCATTCCGCACCTCCTGGCGCCGGTGGTCACCGACCCCAAAAAGGCTGTCGTGGCGCTGAAGTGGACCGTGCGCGAGATGGAGGACCGCTATCGCCGCATGTCCAAGATCGGCGTGCGCAACGTGGCTTCCTACAACCAGCGCGCCCGCGAGGCGCTGGAGCGCGGCGAGCACTTCGAGCGGACGGTCCAGACCGGTTTCGACGAGCAGGGTCGTCCCGCCTACGAGACAGAGAAAATCCGGCCCGAGCCCATGCCCTATCTGGTCGTGGTCATGGACGAGATGGCCGACCTGATGCTGGTCGCAGGCAAGGATGTGGAGGGCGCCGTCCAACGTCTGGCCCAGATGGCGCGCGCCGCCGGCATCCACCTGATCATGGCCACCCAGCGCCCGTCGGTGGACGTGATCACCGGCACCATCAAGGCCAACTTCCCGACCCGGATCAGCTTCCAGGTCACCTCCAAGATCGACAGCCGCACCATCCTGGGCGAGCAGGGCGCCGAACAGCTGCTGGGCCAGGGCGACATGCTCTACATGGCCGGAGGCGGCCGCATCACCCGCCTGCACGGCCCCTTCGTGGAGGACGGCGAGGTGGAGGCCGTGGCCGAGTACCTGCGCCGCCAGGGCGAGCCGCGCTATCTGGAAGAGGTCACCGCTGACGACGAGGAGGTCTACGGCGGGGGCGAGGACGGCGAGTCCATGGGCTCGGACGATCTCTATGATCGGGCGGTCGCCGTGGTCACCCGCGACCGCAAGGCCTCTACCAGCTACATCCAGCGGCGCCTGCAGATCGGCTACAACCGCGCCGCCACCCTCATGGAACGCATGGAACAGGAGGGCGTTGTCGGACCCGCCAACCACGCGGGCAAGCGCGACATCCTGGCCGGCCCCCCGCCCGTCGTCTGATCTTTCCTGATCGCGGCGCCTGAACAGGGGTTCATCCCAGGGCCGGAATAAGGTCATGGAGCGGTCATGGCCTCGTCAATCGGGTGCGCTTGCCTGACGATCCGCTTTAACGGCAGGAAGGAACGACCATGACCCAGACTCGCCGCGCCCTGATCTTCGCCGCCGCCGCCGCGGCCCTCATGCCGGCCGTTCCGGCCCTGGCCCAGAGCGGCCTGTCCGCCGCCGACCGTGCGCGCGTCGATCGCGCCGTCGCCTATCTTCAGGGCCTGTCGTCCGTGCGCGGGCGCTTCACCGAAACCAGCTCGCGCGGGCGTACCCAGCAGGGCGACTACTACCTGCAGCGGCCCGGCCGGGCCCGGTTCGAGTATGACGCCCCCTCGCGTCTGCTCGTCGTCTCCGACGGCTCGAACGTGAAGCGTTACGATCCGCGCCTGAACACCTTCCAGCAGGTGCCGCTGGGCCAGACGCCGCTGTCCCTGTTCCTCGGCCGCGAGATCCGCGTCGATCAGGGCGTGCGCATCGAGGACGTACGTGACGTGTCCGGAGGCTTCGCCATCGTCGCCCGCGACGCCCGGCGCCCGCGCGACGGTCAGATCGTCCTGACCTTCGCCGAAAGCCCCATGCGGCTGCGTGAGTGGACCATCGTCGACGCCCAGGGCGGCCGCACGCGGGTCCAGCTGACCAGCCTGCAGAACGCCGGCGGCCTGGATCGCAACCTGTTCATCCTGCGCGATCCCACACGCCGCCGCTCGCGCAACTAGGCCAGAGGCGCCGGCGCGGCTAGAAGGCGGCCATGCCCCTTCGCGTCGCCACCTGGAACATCAACTCCGTCCGCCTGCGCATCGATCAGGTCGCCCGCTTCGTCGCCGAGCGGGGACCTGACGTTCTGTGTCTGCAGGAGATCAAGTGCCGCGAGGGCGAGTTTCCCGTGGCCGCCTTCCAAGCCATGGGTCTGCCGCATCTGAGGATCGCCGGGCAGAAGGGCTGGCACGGCGTCGCCATCGCCTCGCGCCTGCCGATCGAAGATGCGCCGCCGCTGAACGCCTGCCGCGAGGGGCATGCCCGCTGCGTCTCGGCTGTGGTGAAAGGCGTCGAGATCCAGAACTTCTACATTCCCGCCGGCGGCGACGTGCCCGACCGGGCGCTGAATCCCAAGTTCGACCACAAGCTGGACTTCTACGAGCGGCTCACGACGGAGTTTGGCCGGCGAGACCCCAAGGCGCCGCTGCTGGTGGCCGGCGACCTCAACGTGGCGCCGGGCGAGCACGACGTCTGGAGCCACAAGCAGATGTCCCGCATCGTCAGCCATACGCCCATCGAGGTCGAGGCCATGACCGCCCTCCAGGCTTCGCTGGGCTTCACGGATGTCGTTCGCGCCCAGACGCCAGAGCCGCAGAAGCTGTTCTCCTGGTGGAGCTATCGCGCCCTGGATTTCAGAAAGTCCAACCGGGGCCTGCGCCTCGACCATCTCTGGACCTCGCCCGGGCTGACGCCGGCCGTCACACCCGGCTCGGCGCGCATCCTCGACGACGTGCGCGAGTGGGAGCGGCCCAGCGACCATGCGCCGGTCGTGGTGGAGCTGGCCGTCTAGACCTGTAGCCGGTACCCGCCGACGTCGGTCAGCAGCAGCCGCGCCTGACCGGGCTCGGGCTCGATCTTCTGCCGCAGCCGGTAGACGTGAGTCTCCAGCGTATGGGTGGTGACCCCGGCGTTGTAGCCCCACACCTCGGTCAGCAGCTCCTCGCGCGACACCGGCTTGCCGCCGGCGCGGTAGAGGTACTTCAGGATCGAGGTCTCCTTGTCCGTCAGGCGAATGCGTTTGCCCGCCTGGTCCACAAGCGACTTGTTGGCGGGGCGGAACTCATAGCCGCCGAGGCGGAAGACCGCGTCCTCGCTCTGTTCGTGGCTCCTCAGGTGGGCGCGGATGCGCGCCAGAAGCACCGCGAACCGGAAAGGCTTGGTCACGTAGTCGTTGGCGCCGGAATCCAGCCCGAGGATGGTGTCGCTGTCGCCGCTCTGGCCCGTCAGCATCAGGATCGGGGTGTTCACGCCGGCCTGGCGCAGCATGCGGCAGACCTCGCGCCCGTCCATATCGGGCAGGTCCACGTCCAGCAGGATCAGGTCGGCGCGCAGCTCGCGCCCGCGCCTCAGGCCCTCTGCGCCGGTCTCGGCTTGCTCGACCTTGAAGGATTCGTGCAGCTCCAGCTGCTCGGCCAGCGCCTCGCGCAGGTCCTGGTCGTCGTCGACGATGAGAAGGGTCTTGGATGGCGCCATCGCCCCTAGATGACCTGATCCGCTGAAAACCGCAAAGCGCCTGCCCTAAACCGCCTCGACTGCCTAACGCGCGCCGAACAGGGCCGATCCCACCCGCACATGGGTGGCGCCGAACCGGACAGCCGTCTCGAAGTCGCCGCTCATGCCCATCGACAGGACCGAAAGTCCGTTGCGCTGCGCCAGCTTGCGCAGCAGGGCGAAGTGCATGGCCGGCTCCTCGTCCACTGGCGGAATGCACATCAGCCCTTCGAGCCGCAGGGCTTCGTGGCGGCGCACCTCGGCGATGAAGGCGTCGGCGTCGCGCGGCGCGACGCCCGACTTGCTCGCCTCCTCGCCCGTATTCACCTGCACCAGCACGCGCAGGGCCTTGCCGAGACGCTCGGCCTCGCGCGCCAGAGCCGCCACGATGGAAGGACGATCAAGCGTCTCGATGACGTCGAACAGCTCGGCCGCCTCCCTGGCCTTGTTCGACTGCAACGGCCCGATCAGGCGCAACTCCAGCCCCGGCCAGGCCTCGCGTGCGCCTTCCCAGCGGCCCAAGGCCTCCTGCACCCGGTTCTCGCCGAACGCCCGCTGCCCCGCCTGAAGCACAGGCAGAACCTTTTCCCACGGCTGCTGTTTGGTCACGGCGGTCAGGGTCACGCTTCCCGGCGGGCGGCCCGCGAGCCGTTCGGCGCGGTTGATCGCGAACCTGATCCGGTCCAGAGCCGGAGCCATCCCGGTCGTTTCAGCAGAAGAGGTCATGGGCGGAAGAGCGGACGACATCTGGCGCATCGCCGGTGAACTGAAGGCCCATGCTCTAGGCCGCCGGGGTCCGGCTGTTAAGGGCCTGCCGCCCCTCCTCGCCTTCACCGAACCCGACCGCGGCCTTGAGCCCCTTGTCCTGGCCCAGCGGTTGCCGCCCGGCGCGGGGCTGGTGTTGCGCCTGTTCGGGGCCGACGACGCCCTCGAGACGGCGCGTGACGTTGCGGCGACCTGCAGGGCGCGGGGCGTGGCTCTTCTGATGGGTGAGGACGCAGGGCTGGCCGAGGCCTGCGGCGCCGAGGGGCTGCACCTGCCGCAACGGCGGGTGGCTGACGCCCCGGCCTGCCGCCAGGCTCATCCGGAGTGGATCATTACCAGCGCCGCCCACGACGAGATGGGCGCGCGCATGGCTGGAGCGGCGGAGGTCGACGCCGTGGTCCTGTCGCCAGTCTTCCCCACCCGCAGCGCATCGGGCCGTCCCCCGCTGGGCCCCGCCGGCTTCGAACGCCTGGCTGAGCTGGCGGGCGTTCCGGCCTATGCTCTAGGGGGGATCTCCGCCGATAACGCAGCCGAGCTCGCCCAGACGAGCGCGGTCGGCCTGGCCGCTATCGACGCCGTCAGCGACTGGCTGGGTAGGGAGTAGGCGCCGACATCTGAGCCTCGCTGGGGCGAGTCCAGCCCGGCCGTTTCAGCCCTAGAACTTGAAGGTGGTCTCGAGCCGCACGCGCGGCTGGGTGCGGGCCTCCGGCGCGGGCCGGGCCGGGTCGGGGCGACGCTCGCCCAGGCCGACCGAGCCGCCCACGCGCAGTGACGGGGACAGGCGGAAGTAGGCGCCGGCGTCCACATCGCTCCAATCGGCCTCACGGCCGACGGGCTGGCGAGTTTCAAGGTTCAGCCCCCAGCGGCCGTTGCGATCCCATTGCAGGGAGCGGCGCTGGGACTGGCCCTCGGTCAGGTTGAAGGTCTGGGGCGGAGCCTGGACGCCTGCGGGCGACGTCCGCGACTGGGCATGAGCGTCCAGCGCCACGCCGGTGAAGGCGAGGCCGGCGCCAAGCGCCACAACAATCATGGCCGTGCGGGTCGTCACTCGAAAAGGCCCACCGATCTCAACATTCGCCAAGCTGACAGCTGTTCGTGGCTGGAGCGTGGCGTAAGACCCTACGCATTGGCGGCAAATTCCGCTGATGGTCAACCGAACGAAGTTGGGGCGGCGCCGTTCCCTGCGGCGCTGTGTCTCACGCGCCACGGGAGACCGAACCGCGGCCGTTCCCCTTCGGGGCGAATTTCCGGCGCTCCGCATCCCGCCTGGGGCAAGGCTTGTCAGCCCCGCCCGGCCCCGCCTATAGAGCAAGGGGTTTCAAGGGGCGAGCAGGCCCTGGCCGGTTCGCCGCGCGCGAACCAGACCGGCGCTTAAGAGGCGGAGTTTGGCAGACATGACTTTCATTCGCGGCCTGGGTCTTGCGACAGTGGCCGTCGCCCTGACGCTGGGCGGTTGCGCCTCCCGCTCCAACGACGCCGCCGGCGACGACCGCGGCGTCTTTTCGCGCCTGCTCGGCAGAGGGGGCGACGACGCCAGCGCCGCCGACGTCCAGAGCCAGGCGGGCATCGGCGTCAACGGCTATCTGTGGCGCGCCTCGCTGGAGACGCTGAGCTTCCTGCCGCTGGAATCGGCCGATCCCTTCGGCGGCGTCATCAACTATGACTGGTACGCCAATCCCGAGCAGCCGAACGAGCGCTTCAAGGTGGCGGTGTTCATCCTGGACTCGCGCCTGCGCGCCGACGCCCTGAACATCACCATCAACAAGCAGGCCCGCAATGCGGCCGGCGAGTGGGTGGACGCCGCCGTCTCAGGTCAAACCGAGACGGATCTTGAGAACGCCGTCCTCACCCGCGCCCGGCAGATCCGCCTGTCCGGCCAGGAGGGCTGATCAGCCCACATGACCCGCTACGATCCGAAGGCGGTGGAGCCTCGCCACCGCGCCCGGTGGGAGGCGGCTGACACGTTCCGGGCCGACTCGGCCTCGGGCAAGCCGAAGTACTACGTGCTTGAGATGTTCCCCTATCCTTCGGGGGCCATCCACATGGGGCATGCGCGCAACTACGTCATGGGCGACGTGGTCTCGCGCTACAAGCGGGCCCAGGGGTTCGAGGTGCTGCACCCCATGGGCTGGGACGCCTTCGGCATGCCGGCCGAGAACGCCGCCATGGAACGCGGGGTCCATCCCGCCGACTGGACCTGGTCCAACATCGCCGCCATGCGGGACCAGCTGAAGCTGCTGGGCCTTTCCATCGACTGGTCGCGTGAGCTGGCCACCTGCGACCCCGCCTACTACGGCCGCCAGCAGGCGCTGTTCCTCAAGCTGTTCGAGCGGGGCCTGGCCTATCGCAAGGAGAGCCTGGTCAACTGGGACCCGGTCGACAATACCGTGCTGGCCAACGAGCAGGTCATCGACGGTCGTGGCTGGCGGTCAGGCGCGATGGTCGAGAAGCGCAAGCTGACCCAGTGGTTCCTGCGCATCACCCACTATGCCGACGACCTGCTGGAGGGGCTCAAGACCCTTGATCGCTGGCCTGACAAGGTCCGCCTGATGCAGGAGAACTGGATCGGGCGCTCGCTGGGCGCGCGGCTGACCTGGCGCTGGGCGGGCGAAGCCCCCGCCGGTTTCGAGGATGGCCTCGAGGTCTACACCACGCGGCCCGACACCCTGTCCGGAGCCTCCTTCCTGGGCCTGGCGCCGGACCATCCCGTCGCCGAGCTGCTGGCGAAGGATGATCCCGAGCTGGCGGCCTTCCTGACCGAGTGCCGCAAGGGCGGCGCCTCCCAGGCCGAGATCGAGCAGGCCGAGAAGATCGGCCGCGACACGGGCCTGCGGGTCCAGCACCCCTTCGACGCGGACCGCGCCGTGCCGGTGTGGATCGCCAACTTCATCCTGTCCGACTACGGCACGGGGGCCATCTTCGGCTGTCCCGCCCACGATCAGCGCGATCTGGATTTCGCCCGCAAGTACGGCCTGCCCGTTCCGCCCGTGGTGCTGCCGCCCGGCGCTGATCCCGCGACCTTCGAGGTCGGGACCGAGGCCTATGTGGGTCCGGGCGTCATCTTCAACTCGGATTTCCTTGACGGGCTTGAGGTCGAACCCGCCAAGGCCGCCGCCATCGCGCGCCTGGAAGCGCAAGGGCAGGGCGAAGGCGCCACCGTCTACCGCCTGCGCGACTGGGGCGTCTCGCGCCAGCGTTATTGGGGCTGTCCGATCCCCATCATCCACTGCGAGGCCTGTGGTCCGGTGGGCGTGCCCCACGACCAGCTGCCGGTCGAGCTGCCCAGGGACGTGACCTTTGACCAGCCGGGCAATCCGCTTGAGCGCCATCCTACCTGGAAGCACACCGCGTGCCCCCAGTGCGGCGGTCAGGCCCGGCGCGAGACCGACACGCTGGACACTTTCGTCGACAGCTCCTGGTATTTCGCGCGCTTCGCCGACCCGCATGCGGATGCGCCGATCAACGGCGCGGCAGCCGACTTCTGGCTGCCGGTGGACCAGTATATCGGGGGCGTCGAGCACGCGGTCCTGCATCTGCTCTACGCCCGCTTCATCACCCGCGCCCTGGCCGACCAGGGGCTGATGAAGGTGCGCGAGCCTTTCGCCGGCCTCTTTACTCAGGGCATGGTCGTCCACGAGACCTATTTCGAGGGCCGCGACGAGAGCGGAAAGCCTCGCTGGGTCGAGCCCGCCGACGTGCGGATCGAGACGGTGGACGGCAAGCGCTCGGCGACGCGCGTCTCCACAGGCGCCGCCCTTTCCATTGGCGACATCGAGAAGATGTCCAAATCCAAGAAGAACGTCGTCGCGCCGCAGGAGATCGTCGACGCCTACGGCGTCGACGCCGGGCGCCTGTTCGTCCTGTCCGACAGCCCTCCCGAGCGGGACGTGCAGTGGACGCCGGGCGGCATTGAGGGCGCCAGCCGCTTCGTTCAGCGCGCTTGGACCGAGTTCGACAGCTTCGCGCCGGGCGCCCCGGCGGATCCGGAGCGGGACATCGTCCTGCGCCGCGAGACCCACAAGACCATCAAGGCCGTCACCGAGGGGGTCGAGGGCTTCCGCTTCAACTCCGCCATCGCCAGGCTCTACGCGTTCCTGCCGATCCTGCGCCAGCACGCGGGCGCGGGCGGCGAAGCTCGGCTTGAGGCCCTTAGCGCCTTCGCCCGGCTGATCGCGCCCTTCGTCCCGCACCTGGCCGAAGAGGCCTGGACCCGCCTGGGCCAGCCCGGCATGGTGGTGGACGCGCCGTGGCCCAGCTTCGACCCGGCCCTCGCCGCTGACGAACTGATCACCCTGCCTGTTCAGGTGAACGGCAAGCGCCGCGCCGAAATCCAGGTTCCGCCGGGCCTCGATCCGGCCGAGGTGGAGACGCGGGTGTTGGCCGACGCCGAGGTTCGGTCCAAACTGGAGGGCCTGACCATCAGAAAGGTGGTCGTGGTCAAGGACCGCATCGTCAATCTGGTCGCCGGGTAAGGCCCCGGCCCGCCTGGGAGCAGCCGCCGTGGCGCTACGTCGAATGATCCGCCGCAGCCTCCTCGCCGCCGCCCTGGCGGCAGGGGCCCTCACCGCGGGGTGTGGATTCCATCCGCTCTACGCGGAGCCGGGCGTGGTCGAAAACCTCCGGGATATTCAGGTGGTTACGCCCGACACCCGCGAAGGCCGGATCCTCAAGGAGCGTCTCGATGACGCCTTGGGCGCCACGGGCCGCGCGGACTGGGTGCTGACCACCACCATCTCCGAACTGCGCAGCGGGATCGGCGCGCGCGCCGATGATTCCGCCACGCGCTATGAACTGGCCTGGATCGTGGGATGGACCCTGTCCCGAGGGAGCAGTCAGGCCGCCGCCGGCAGCGTCACCGCCACCGTCACCTACGCCGCCTCGGACCAGCCCTACGCAGGCCTCATCGCCCGCCAGGATGGCCAGGACCGCGCCGCGGCGCTGGCGGCGGACATGATCCGCTCCGAGCTGGCGACGCGCTTCGCCGACGGCACGCTGGCGCCCGCCCAGCCGTGATTCTGTCCAAACGCCCGGACGTCGAGCGCCTGCTCAAGGGGCCGGGACCGGAGTTCGCCGCCGCGCTCTTCTACGGCCGTGACCGGGGCGTGGCCGCCGAGCGGGCCGCCACGCTCGCAAAACGCATCGCCCCCGACCTCGACGATCCGTTCCGGGTCGCCGTCCTGACCGACACGGATGTGGAGGCCGATCCCGCTCGTCTGGAGGAGGAGCTGACCGCCCTGTCCATGATCGGCGGCCGGCGTCTGGTCCGGCTGAAGCTCTCGACCGAGAAGGCCGGCCCGGACAAGGCGGCGGCGGCGGCGCTTCAGGCCCATGCGGACCAGGCCGGCGGCGCGGAGGGGGCCTTCTTCCTCATCGAGGCGGGGGCCCTGGGCCGCGAGTCCGCCCTGCGCAAGGCGGCCGAGAAGCTGTCGGCCTGCGCCTGCGTGCCCTGCTACGAGGACGAGGCCGGTGATCTCGCCCGGCTCGTGCGCGAAGGGCTGGCGGCGGACCGCATTTCCATCACGGCCGAGGCGCTGGACGCCTTTGTCGCCCGCCTGCCCAAGGAGCGCGGCGTCGCCCGCAGCGAAATCGAGCGTCTGGCGCTCTATGCGGGGCCAGGCTCGGGCGTCACGCTGGATCTGGACGCCGTCAAGGAGGTGCTGGGCGTCGAGCCGGAGGCCAGCCTGTTCGAGGCCGCCAATGACGCCTTCGGCGGCCGTCCGGGGCCCGCCCAATCGGGCCTGCGCCGCGCCTTCGACGAGGGCGAGTCCGGCCCGGCCGCCGTTCGGGCCGCCGGTCAGCATCTGGCCAGGCTCCACCGTGTCATGGTTCTGGCGAAGAGCGGCGCCGGGCTGAAGGAGGCGGCCAAGGCCGCCGGCGTCTTCTGGAAGCAGGAGCGTGAGTTCTTGCGCCAGGTGAACGGCTGGACGCCCTCCGAGATCGAGGCCGTGCGCCTGGAAATCACCGAGGCCGACCGGGCCTGCAAGCGCGCCGGCAGCCCGGACGCCCTTCTGGCCGAGCGTCTGTTCCTGATGATCGCGCTGAAGGCCAGGCGCCAGGGACTCTAGGCTGGAGCTGAGAATATACCCAATATCTCAATGGGATATTCTGTCGGCAGCCGTCTCCTCACGAACGCATCAGACGCCGCGCCAGGTCGTCCAGCTGCTCCAGGGAGGCGTAGCGCAGGACCAGCTCGCCCTTGCCGCCGCGGTCTCTGACTTCCACGGACATGCCCAGGGCGTCGGACAGATCCCCGGCCAGGGCGGCGCTGTCGGGGTCGGATTCCGTCCGCCTAGGCCCCGTCGGAGGCTTCCGAGGCCTTTCTTCCTCGCGGGCCAGCGCCTCGGTGCGGCGAACGCTCAGGCCCTCGCGGACGACCCGCTCCGCCAGCGCCTCTGGATCCGGGGCGTTGATTAGGGCCCGGGCGTGACCGGCCGTTAGACGGCCCGCCAGCAGGTGTTCCTCGACGCTCTTGGGCAGGGCTAGAAGTCGCAGAGTGTTCGCCACGTGGCTGCGGCTCTTGCCGACGATCTGGGCCACGGCGTCCTGGGTATGGCCGAAGCGCTCCATCAGGTCGCGATAGGCGGCGGCCTCTTCCAGTGCGTTCAGGTCGGCCCGCTGGACGTTCTCGATGATGGCCAGCTCGAGCACCTGGGCGTCGTCGAGCGTCCGCACCAGGATCGGCACGTCGCGGAGGCCCGCGCGCTGGGCGGCGCGCCAGCGGCGCTCCCCCGCCACGATCTGATAGCCTTCGCCGCCCTCGGGATCCGGCCGGACCAGGATCGGCTGCAGGATGCCGCGCTCGCGGACCGAGGCGGTCAGCTCTTCGAGGTCGGCGTCGTTGAAGTGTCGGCGCGGCTGGTCCGGATTGGCCTTCAGCAGCTCAATGGGCGCGCTGGCGTCAGGGCGCGCCGGCCGCACATCGCCGTCATCGGCCTCTTCCGCTTCGCCCAGCAGGGCCGAAAGGCCCCGGCCCAATCCCCGATGGCGCTCGTTCATCGCGTCTGTTCCTCCTGGCTCAGGCGACGGCGCCTTTCGCGCGCCACCACCTCGCGAGCCAGCTTCAGATAGGCCTGGCTGCCCGCGCACTTCAGATCATAGATCAGGGCCGGCTTGCCGAAGGACGGCGCTTCAGACACGCGCACGTTCCTGGGTATGACCGTCTCATAGACCAGCCCGCCGAAATGCGACCGGACATCCGCGGCCACCTGGCCGGACAAGGCGTTGCGCCGGTCATACATGGTCAGCACGATACCCTGGATCTCCAGGGCGCGGTTCAGGCTCCCCTTCACCAGATCCACCGTCTTCAATAGCTGGCTGAGGCCCTCAAGCGCGAAGAACTCGCACTGCAGCGGCACCAGGATGGCGTCGGCCGCGCTCATGGCGTTGACCGTCAACAGGTTGAGCGATGGCGGGCAGTCGATCAACACATAGCTATGATTGATCGACCCATCGGCGCGGCCCTTGGCGAGCGCGTCTTTCAAACGGTAGGACCGACGGTCCGCCTGGGACAGCTCTATCTCGACGCCGGACAGGTCATGGTGGGCCGGAATGATGTCGAGGCCCGGCACCTGAGTCTGAACCACCGCGTGCGAGAGCGGCATGCCCTCGACCACCACGTCATAGATGGTGGCGGCGCGCTTGGCCCTGGGCACGCCAAGGCCCGT
>NZ_JAUKTR010000002.1:323900-462319 GCF_030504955.1 Peiella sedimenti
GCAAAACCCGTTCGCCGACGGCCGCCAGGGCTGTGCCGAGATTTATAGCCGTGGTGGTCTTGCCGACCCCGCCCTTCTGGTTCGCAACCGCCAGGACGCGGACGGGGCCCGGCTGGGCGGAGATGACGGGTTCAGCGGACAAGGCGGGCGCTCTCGATCGACACAATGCGGCTTTCCGGGTCGGTCGCCGACGGGATCAGCTGGGCCGAGATCCGCCGGCGGCGCCGGGCCTCAGCCAGTTCGGCCTCGGCCTTTCGCCCTTTCAGAAACAGGCCCCGCGCGCCCCGGTCAAGGTAGCCTTGGGCGTAATCCAACAAACGATCCAAAGGCGCGACGGCCCGAGCGGTGACGACCTCGACCTTCAATCGCTGATCCTCGGCGCGTCCGTTGACGACCGTCGCCGGCAGGGCCAACTCCGTCACGGCCTGCTCCAGGAAGCGGCAGCGCTTGCCGAGGCTGTCGATCAGATGGACGTGGGCGCCCGCACGATCCTTCAGCAGGATCGCCAGGACCACGCCCGGAAAGCCCGCGCCGGCGCCGAGATCGGCCCAGGTCCTGGCCGTGGGCGCGAGTTTCAGCAGCTGGGCGCTGTCCAGGGCGTGCCGTATCCAGAAGTCTGCGAGGGTCGACGGGCCGACCAGATTCATCACCGCGTTCGCCTCGATGAGAAGCTCGCGGAAACGCCCCAGGTCCGCCATGGCCTGATCGGAGGCTCCGGTATCGGCCTGAAAGGCCTCGGGCCCGTAGCTCATGCCGCGGAAGCGGCGTTCAGCCGCCGCACATGGCCCAGCAGGGCCGTCAACGCCCCTGGGGTCACGCCTTCGATCCGCGCCGCCTGGCCCAGGGTGCGTGGCCGCACCAGGCTCAGCTTTTCGCGCGCCTCGGCCGACAGGCCCCCGACTTTGCCGTAATCCATATCGACGGGGAGGATCAGGGACTCTTCGCGCCGCAACGCTTCGGCGTCGGCCCTCTGGCGGTCGAGATAGCCCGCATAGGCCGCGTCGATCTCGATCTGCTCGCGAACCGCCGGGCTCCAGTCGGAGATTTCAGGCCAGACCTGAGCCAATCGATCCAGCGACACCTCCGGCAGAGCCAGCAGCTGGAGAACGTCACGGCGGCGGCCGTCCGCCTTGGCCGGCAGGCCGTTCGCCTCCGCCTCCTGGGGGGTCAGGGTCAGCTCGGAAGCCCGCGCCCGCTCGCGGACGAGAGCGTCCGCCTTGGCGGTGAACGCTTGGGCGCGCTCGTGACCCACCACGCCCATAGCCAGGCCCATGGGCGTCAGGCGCTGATCGGCGTTGTCCGCCCGCAGGGTCAGGCGGTACTCAGCCCGGCTGGTCAGCATGCGATAGGGTTCGGTGACCCCCGTGGTGATCAGGTCGTCGATGAGCACGCCCAGATAGGCCTGGTCCCGGCCCAGCACGGCGCCGTCCTGGTCTCCCACCGCGCGCGCGGCATTGAGACCGGCCCACAGCCCCTGCGCCGCCGCCTCCTCGTAGCCCGTCGTGCCGTTGATCTGCCCGGCCAGATAGAGGCCCGGCAGGCGCTTCACAGCCAGGGTCGCGTCCAGTTCGCGCGGATCCACATAGTCGTATTCGATGGCGTAGCCGAAACGCTCGACCTCCACCTGTTCAAGCCCCGCCATGGTGCGCAGGAAGGCCAGCTGGGTCGCCTCGGAGACCGAGGTGGAGACGCCGTTCGGATAGACGATGTCACCGCAGGGCGTGCCGGGCAGGCCTTCGGGCTCAAGGAACACCTGATGACTGTCCTTGTCCGCAAACCGCACCACCTTGTCCTCGATGGAGGGACAGTAGCGCGGCCCCCGTCCCGACAGGGCGCCGCCATACACCGCCGACTCGTCCAGCCGCTCGGCGATGATCTGGTGGGTCTCCGCATTGGTCCACGTGACCCCGCAGGCGATCTGCTGGCGCTCGATGCGATCGGTCAGGAACGAGAAGGGCACAGGCTCGGCGTCGCCTTCCTGGCGTTCGAGCCGGTCCCAGGCGATCGAGGCGGTCCGCAGTCGGGCTGGCGTACCCGTCTTCAAGCGCCCCATCCGCAGGTCCAGACCGTAAAGCGTCTTCGACAGGCCGATGGCGGCCGGGTCGCCATGACGGCCCGCGGCCTGGCGGAATTCGCCCCGGTGGATGACGCCGTTGAGGAAGGTGCCGGTCGTCAGGACCACGGCCCCAGCTCTGATGTCGCACCCGCCCGCCGTCCTCACGCCGACCACCCGGTTGGCCTGAAGGATCAGGTCGTCGACGGGCGCCGCACGCAGCTCCAACCCTTTGACCTCTGCCAGAAGGGCCTGCATGGCCGTCTTGTACAGGCCACGGTCGATCTGGGCCCGGGGGCCCCGCACGGCTGGGCCTTTGGACCGGTTTAGAAGGCGGAACTGGATGCCTGCGGCGTCCGAGGCCTTGCCCATCAAGCCGTCCAGGGCGTCCACTTCCCGGATCAGATGCCCCTTGCCAAGCCCGCCCATGGCCGGGTTGCAGGACATCTCACCGAGAGCGTCCAGTCTGTGCGTCAGCAGTAGAGTGCGCGCACCGGCCCGGGCGGCCGCGGCGGCCGCCTCGCATCCGGCGTGACCGCCGCCGACAACAATGACATCAAAGCTGCTCATGGGGAGCGCGCCTATAGCATCAATCCGGCGGCGGTGCGACCGAACCCCTGTGTTTCACGTGAAACATCACTTGCCGATGCAGAAGCTGGAAAAGACCTCGTCCAGCACATCCTCCACGCCGATGCGCCCTGTCAGACCGTCCAGGGCCGCCGCGGCCGCCCGGACATCTTCCGCCGCCAGCTCGGGGCCGATACTCAGGGCCGCCCCCGCTTGTTCCAGCGCCTCGATCGCCATGGAGAGGCGCCGGGCGTGGCGCGCCCGGGTCACAGCGGGAAACTCCGAGCCGGAAAGGCTTTGCGCCACGTGAGCGGCCAGGGCCTGCCTAAGCCCGGCCACGCCCTCGGGGCCCGGCGCGGTGTCGAACACCCGGGGCCCGGAGGCCCTCGTCCCGGTCATGTCTGCGCGGGTTCGTACCCACCAGTCGGCCGGGCCAGTGTCCACGGTCTCGGCGGTCCTCCCGTCTCGCAGGTGCAGCCGCAAGTGCGCCGTCTCGGCGCGCAGGCGGGCCCGACGCACGCCCTCGGCCTCGACCACATCATGGGTGTCGCGAAGCCCTGCCGTGTCAAACAGAACGACGCGGTAGCCGCCCAGATTCAGCGCCCCCTCCAGCACATCGCGGGTGGTGCCGGGGATATCCGTAACAATGGCCGCGTCCCGCTCAAGCAGTCCATTGAAGAGGGTGGACTTGCCGGCATTCGGCGGTCCCACCAGGGCGACCTGAAACCCGTCGCGCACCGCCTCGCCTCGGGCGCCTTCCGACAGGGCCTGACGCAAACGCTGCGCCAGATCGCTGATCGGCCCCCCCATGCTGGACGCCAGGTCCTCCGGCAACGCCTCGTCGGGGAAGTCGATCGCGGCCTCCAGTCGCGCGAGGATGCGGACGAGATCGGCGCGCCACGCCGCCGCCCGCCCCGCCATGGCGCCGTCCAACTGGCCGAGGGCCTGGCGCCGCTGCGCGTCGCTTTCAGCGTCGATAAGGTCGGCGATGCCTTCGGCCTGGGTCAGGTCCAGCCTGCCCGCTTCAAAGGCCCGCCGGGCGAACTCACCGGGCTCGGCGGCTCTCAGGCCTTGCCCAAGCAGTGCCCTCGTCACGGCGTGGACCACGGCCGGCCCACCGTGAAGGTGCAGCTCTACCACGTCTTCGCCGGTGAAGCTGGCCGGTCCGCGAAATCCCACCACCAGCGCTTCGTCGAGCCCTTCACCGTTGGGTTCGAGCAACTTGCGCAGATGGGCCTGGCGCGGCTCCAGGTTCGTCGCGCCCAGCGCTGCGGCGGCCTCCCACGCCGCCGGACCGGACAGCCGGATCACGGCCAGGGCCGCGCGTCCGGGCGCCGTCGCCAGGGCGAAGATGGTGTCGCGCATGCCCCTAGGGCTTCGCCGCCGTCATCATGGCGCGGAAGGCGTCCTGGGCCTGAAGGCCGAAGCTGGTCCAGGCCTTCATCAGCTCCTCGGGCTGCATGCGCGCCATGTTCTCGTCCATGCGCCGCTGCATCTCCGCCACGAGGTGTTGGTTCAGCGGCGCGACGTCGGGCAGGCCCAGGAATGCACGGGCCTCTTCCGGCGTGCAGTCGATCTCGACATTGATCTTCATGGTCAGACCTCCCGGTCAGACTGTTTCACGTGAAACAGGCACCCTCAAGCCGCGCCGCCCGGCCTGCTGCGATAAGGATCAGGTGTTCATGGACTGGAAGAAGTCGCCGTTGTTCTTCGTCTGGCGCAGCTTGTCCAGCAGGAACTCGATGGCGTCCTGCGGCCCCATGGGGTTGAGGATGCGGCGCAGCACGTAGGTCTTGGTCAGCTGATCCTTTGGCGTGATCAGCTCCTCCTTGCGGGTGCCGGACTTGAGCACGTCGATGGCGGGGAAGATGCGCTTGTCCGCCACCTTGCGGTCCAGGACGATCTCCGAGTTGCCGGTGCCCTTGAACTCTTCGAAGATCACCTCGTCCATGCGGCTGCCCGTGTCGATCAGGGCCGTGGCGATGATGGTCAGGGATCCGCCCTGCTCGATGTTGCGCGCGGCGCCGAAGAAGCGCTTGGGCCGCTGCAGGGCGTTGGCGTCCACGCCGCCCGTCAGCACCTTGCCCGAAGATGGAACCGTGGTGTTGTAGGCTCGGCCCAGACGCGTCACCGAGTCCAGCAGGATCACCACGTCGCGCTTGTGTTCGACCAGGCGCTTGGCCTTCTCGATCACCATCTCGGCGACCGCCACGTGCCGCGTCGCCGGCTCGTCGAAGGTGGAGGCCACCACCTCGCCCTTCACCGTTCGCTGCATGTCGGTGACTTCCTCCGGACGTTCATCAATCAGCAGAACGATGAGATAGCACTCCGGGTGGTTGGTCTCGATGGACTTGGCGATGTTCTGCAACATCACGGTCTTACCGACCCGCGGCGGCGCCACGATCAGGCAGCGCTGACCCTTGCCGAGCGGCGCGACGATGTCGATGACGCGGCCCGACCGGTCCTTCAAGGTCGGATCCTGAATCTCCATGTTCAGCCGCTCGTCCGGATAGAGCGGCGTCAGGTTGTCGAAGTTGACCTTGTGCTTGACGGTCTCAGGGTCTTCGAAATTGATCGTGTCGACCTTGAGGAGGGCGAAATAGCGCTCGCCTTCGCGCGGGCCGCGCACGCCGCCCTCCACCGTGTCGCCGGTCCTCAGTCCGAAACGGCGGATCTGGGAGGGTGAGACATAGATGTCGTCCGGGCCCGGCAGATAGTTGGCGTCGGGACTGCGCAGGAAGCCGAAGCCGTCGGGCAGCACCTCCAGCACGCCCGAGCCGGTGATCTCCACCTCCTCGTCGGCCAGAGCCTTGAGGATGGCGAACATCAGGTCCTGCTTGCGCAGATTGGAGGCGTTCTCGATCTCGAAGGCTTCGGCGAAGGCCACCAACTCGGTGGGCGACTTCTCCTTGAGCTCCGTCAGGGAGACCTTCTGGCCGGCGATGGACTCTTCGACAGCGTCGGCGCCCTCCAGCTCGGCGGAGGCGGGCGTTTCGGCGGCTTCGGGGATCAGGTCGTCGCTCATGGAGGTCACGCAGGGTCAGGCGCCGCCGGGATCGGCGGGCTCGGGTCTAGGGGAATGTCGGGCCCTAAGGCCGATGGGGGGCCGGCGCAGGCGCCTCAGGGGGCTGAGCCGGGCAAGGAGACGGGACGCCGGGACGGACCCAACGTGGTAGGTCAGCGGAACCACATTCGCAGGACCGCCGTCAAGCGCCGCCGATCAGCTTTGGCCAAACTCGGTCGTCACGGCGATCACCATGATGATGGCCGCAAGGAAGGGCAGCTCGTTGGCCATCCGCCAGAACTTTTCGCCGCGCCGGGACGCGCCGGCGGCGATGCGCTTGCGCTCGACCATCAGGTAGTGATGCCAGCCCGTCAGCACCACCACACCCAGAAGCTTCGCGATCATCCACGGCTGGGCCAGAAAATCCCAACCCCGAAGCACTGCTCCATCCACCCAGATCAACAGGCCGCCGAACAGCCAGGCGGCGATCATGGCCGGGTTCATGATGATCTTCAGGAGCTTGAACTCCATGGTCTGGAAGGTGACATCCAGGTCCGAGCCCCGTCCGGCCCTGGCGTGATAGGCGAAAAGCCGGGGCAGGTAGAGCAGGCCGGCCATCCAGGCGATCACGGCCAGGATGTGCAGACCCCTGAGCAGGTCATAGTGTTCGGCCAGCCAGGCGTTCACGACGTAAGTCCTTGATCTGACGACGCTTCTGAACGGGGGCAGGCCGCGAACCCCGGCGCGCAGCCTGGCCCGCAGGGCGCTGTCCCCCCCGCCCTCCTTGCCGCGATCACAGCCTCGGCCAGCCCCCCGATGAAATCGGGCTGAACGCCCGCCGCCGGAACCCGAACATAGGCCGGCAGGCCCAGCTCATGAGCCAGTTCAGCGTACTCGATGTCCAGCTCGACCAGGGTCTCGATATGCTCGGAGACAAAGGCGATGGGGACCACCGCCACTCCGACCCGGTCCCGCGCCGCCGTCTTCAGCGCATCGATCGTCGACGGCTCCAGCCACTTCATGGGCCCGACGCGGCTCTGGTAGCAAATCGTCCAGTCGGACAGGCCGGCCCTTGCGGCGACCGCCGCGGCGGTCATCTCCACCTGGGCCTGATAGGGATCGCCGCCGTCAATGACCGACTTCGGCACGCCATGGGCCGAGAACAGGACCCGGAGCGGCCGGTCCGATCCCGCCAGCGCTTCGGTGATCAGCCGCGCCTGGCTGTCGATCCAGCCCCGGCCAGCCGGATAGCAGCAGACGGTCGAGGTCCGCGCGGTCCCGCCATAGGACTTGCGCCACGCCTTCAGGGACGAAGCGGTCGTGGTCGTGGAGAACTGGGGGTAGAGCGGCAAGAGCACGATCTCGTCAGCTCGCCAGGCCGCCACCTCGGCGGCCACCTCCTCCACCATGGGCGTCCAATACCGCATGGCGATGAAGACCCGTGTCTCCGCCTCGGGCAGCGCGGTCTTCAGCGCGGCCGTCAGAGCCGCGGCCTGGGCTTCAGTCTCCGGCACGATGGGCGAGCGCCCGCCCATGAGGGCGTAGTTGGCCTGCGCCGCCTTCTCGCGCCGTGATGAGATCAGGCGAGCCAGGGGCGTCCGCAACAGCCCCGGCAGGCGGATGATGGCCGGATCGTTGAACAGGTTGAACAGAAAAGGCCTTACGGCCTCGGGTCCATCCGGTCCGCCCAGATTGAACAGCACCACCGCCAGCCGCATCGGCTCAGCCCTTCAGCCGCTGAAGCGTGCGTTCCACATGGGCGATCGGCGTGTCCGGCAGAATGCCGTGGCCCAGGTTGAAGATCCACGGACCCGCGCCCCAGGCCTCAAGCAGCTGGTCGATCCGGACGTCGAGCGCCGGGCCGCCCGCCCGCAGAAGCAGAGGATCGAGCGCGCCCTGAATCGGTTTGATCTGCTGCACCTTCCGTCCCACGGCCAGCGGGCAGCTGGTGTCCAGCGCCACCGCCTGGACCGGGACGGCCGCGGCATAGGCCTCCGCCTGGGCCGCCACGCCGCGCGGAAAGCCGATCAGGGGCAGGTTCACGCCCCGCCCGCGCAGACCCTCGACGATACGCTGATGGGGTTTCAGAACCAGCCGCTCGAACAGGTCGTCGGGCAGGCCCTCGGCCCAGCTTTCGAACAGTTTCAAGGCGTCGGCGCCCGAGCGCGCCTGCATGGCCAGGTAGTCCACCGTGGCCTCGACCAGCACCTCCAGCAGCCGGTCCACCCGCTCCGGCGTCTCGTAGGCGAAGCGCCGCGCCGCCGCCCGGTCGAGCCCCGGCCGGCCGTCCAGCATATAGGTGGCCACGGTCCAGGGCGCCCCGGCGAACCCGATCAGCGCCTTTCGCACATCGAGATTGGCCCGGACCAGGCGCAGGGTTTCGCCCACGGCGCCCAAGGCCTCGCCCGCCTGAAGAGTGCGCTCGGCCATGGCCTCCAGCGGCGGCAGCTCGCCCAGGACCGGCCCCTCGCCAACCTCGAAGCGGACGTCCTGTCCCAGGGCGCGCGGGATCAGCAGGATATCGGCGAAGACAATCGCCGCGTCGAAGGGGAAGCGCCGCATGGGCTGCAGCGTCGCCTCCGCCGCCCGCTCCGGGGTCAGGCAGAACTCGATGAAGTCCCGGCTCCGGGTGCGCAGCTCGCGGTATTCCGGCAGGTAGCGCCCCGCCTGCCGCATGAACCATACCGGGGGTCGCGTCAGGGTCTCGCCGTCCAGGACGCGCAGGAAGTCAGGTCTCGCCGGGCTCATGGCGCTCCGGTCTCATGGAATCCCGCCCCTCTCAACTCAAAAAGAAAAAGAGAAAGAGCCTTGTTGAGGAAGATAGGGCAGGGGCGCCGTGGGGATGATCTCGCTTTCCATGCCCGAACCGCCGGGTCATCCCCAGCGAGCCCGGGCCCCGAGCGTCAGTGGGCCGAGGCTGTGGAGGACGGGGATAGCCTGGCTCAGCGCCTTGCGGGCGTTAAGGAAGCGTTAACCTCTTCGAAGGGATCGGCTGTGAATGGTGTCTGGGCGGGCCGAACGGCGCCCAGTTGTCGATGATCCAGCGTTCAGAGCCTCGGCGCCTGGGGACGGGCGGACCGGGGGGTCCACCGCCGTCCCCATAGCTTCGGGAATGGCGCGACGGTTGACGTCGGCGTCCCCCGCCGCCCAACTGTTTTCCACACCCACCCAGTAGGACCGGATCCCTCTCGATGCCGCAGGCCCCGCCCCGCCTCGCCACCTATTTCCATGTGCATCTGGTCTCCGATTCCACCGGTGAGACCCTGAACGCGGTGGGCAAGGCGGCCACGGCCCGCTTCGAAAGCGTCATCCCGATCGAGCACATCTACGCCCTGGTCCGCTCGCCCAAGCAGATGGAGCGCGTGCTCGAGCAGATCGCCGCGGCCCCGGGCCTGGTGCTGCACACCCTAGTGGACCCGGACCTGCGCAATATGCTGATCGAGGGCTGCCGGGCCCTCAATACGCCGGAGATCGCGGCGCTCGATCCTCTGATCGCCACCCTGTCGCGCTATCTCGGGGCCTCCCTGACCACGCGGGTGGGCGCCCAGCACGCCCTGGACCATGACTATTTCAACCGGATCAGCGCCCTCGACTACGCCATCGCCCACGACGACGGACAGGGCGCGCCGGACCTGAACAAGGCCGACGTGGTTCTGGTGGGCGTCAGCCGCACCTCCAAGACCCCGACCTGCATCTATCTGGCTCACCGGGGCGTGCGCGCCGCCAATGTGCCCCTGGTGCCCGGCCACGGGACGCCGCCAGGTCTGGAAGGCCTGACGCAGCCCCTCATCGTCGGCCTGACCGTCTCGCCGGACCGCCTGCTGCAGGTCCGCCGCAACCGATTGAACGTATTGGGCGAGGTTCGTGACACCAACTATGTGGATGAGGGCGTGGTCCGCGACGAAATTATCCAGGCCAAGCGCCTGTTCCACCGCAACGGCTGGCCCACCATCGACGTGACCCGGCGGTCCGTTGAGGAGACGGCCGCCGCCGTCATCAACCTGCTCAATGAACGCCGCGAGCGCCGCCGATGACCCGCCTGGTTCTGGCTTCCCGCAGCGCCGCCCGCCTCAGCCTGCTGCGGGGCGCCGGCGTTCCCGTCGAGGCCGCCGACGCCGGTGTTGACGAGGGCCCCCTGAAAGACCGCCTGGTGGCGGAGGGGCGCTCGCCCCTTGAGGTGGCGAAGGCTCTGGCCACGGCCAAGGCCCTGGCGGCGTCCGAACAACGCCCCGACGCGGTCATCATCGCGGCCGATCAGACGCTCGACCTGCACGGCCGCCTGCTCGACAAGCCTGTGGACCTGGAGGCGGCCGCCCAACGCCTCCGGGACCTGCGGAACACGACCCACAGCCTACACTCGTCAGTTGTACTTGCGGTCAACCAAACCGTGTTATGGGAGCACGTGGATTCGCCGCGACTCACCTTCCGGGACTTCAGCGACGCTGAGCTGGACCGCCAGCTGGCGAGCGAGGGCGAAGCCTTGCTGTCCAGCGTCGGGGCCTACCGGCTTGAAGGCCCGGGGGTTCGGCTGCTCGCGGCCATGACCGGTGACTACTTCTCCATCCTCGGCCTGCCGCTGCTGCCCCTGCTGGCTGAACTGCGGAATCGGGAGCTGATTCCGGAGTGAGCAAGGCCAAGGGGGCAGCCAAGGTGGCGGGGGTCGTCGGATCTCCCATCGCCCAATCTCTCAGTCCCGTCATGCACGGGGCGTGGATCAGGGCGGCGGGCCTGGACGCCGTCTATGCGCCTTTCGAGACGACGCCCGGCGGGTTTTCCTCGTTCATCCAGGGCCTCCGCCGAGCCTCGCTGCTCGGCCTGAACATCACTGCACCCTTCAAGGGTCAGGCGGCCAGGCTGGCGGACATTCGCTCGCAGGAGGTGAGCCTGACGGGTTCCGCCAACCTGCTGCTGTTCCGGGGCGGCCAGATCGAGGCGCACAGCACCGACGGGGTTGGGCTGATCTGGGCGCTTACGACGGCCGGGCTGGAGGCGCCGGAGCGGGCCGTCATCATGGGCGCCGGCGGAGCCGCCGCGGCGGCGCTGCCCGCCCTGTCGCGCTGGGGTGTGCGGGAAATTATCGTGGCGGCGCGCCGTCCCTCGACGGCAGGCTGGCTACGGAACGTCGCAGCCGGCGTATCGGTCGCGCCGTGGGAGGATCTCCCCGATGCGGTCGCCGGCGCGCCCTTGCTTATCAACGCCACGCCCATGGGCCTGCACGGCTCGTCCTCGCCCGAAGTTCCACTTGAACGCATGGCGCCAGGTGCAGCCGTGATGGACATGGTCTATCGTCCGCTCGAGACGCCGCTCTTGCGGGCCGCTCGGGCGGCGGGCCTCAGGCCGATCGATGGACTGGACATGCTGATCGGCCAGGGCCGCCCCTCCTTCGAGGCCCTGTTCGGGCAGCCGCCCGATGTCCGCCTGGATATCCGGGCCCTGCTTGAGCAGGCCCTGGCGGAGACGACCACATGATCGTCCTGGGCCTGACCGGCTCGATCGGCATGGGCAAGACCACGACGGCAGGCCTCTTCCGCGAACTCGGCGCCCGTGTCTGGGACGCCGACGCCGCCGTGCACCAGCTCTACGCCAAGGATGGACCGGCGGCCCGAGCCCTGGAGGCGATAGCCCCCGAAGCCGTTCACGACGGCGTCGTGGATCGGGTCGTCCTGCGCCGCCTGCTGTCCGAGGCTCCGGACCTCCTGCCTCGCATCGAGGCCGCCATTCATCCCCTGGTGGCTGAGCACCGAGCCGCCTTCCTCGAGCAGGCCAAGGCCGATGAGGTGAAGGTGGCGGTCCTCGACATTCCCCTGCTGTTCGAGACCGGCCGGCAGGCCGACCTCGACGCCGTGGTGGTGGCGACCGCGCCGCCCGACGCCCAGCGCGTCCGCGTTCTCGGCCGACTCGGGATGACCGAGGCGCGCTTCAGGGCCCTTCTGGCGCGCCAGCTCCCCGATGCGGAGAAACGCGAGCGCGCGGACTTCATCGTCGACACCTCGCGGGGCCTGGAGGCCGCCCGTCAGCAGGTGCGGGGCATCATGGCGGTGGTCACGGCGCCGGGCTGGCGGCGCAAGGCCGATGGGGGCGCGACCTAGCGGACTCTTTTCAATCCGGGCGAACCGCGCGACTAAGAGGCCATGGCGCGCGAGATCGTTCTGGACACGGAAACCACGGGACTGGACCCTCGCGCCGGTCACCGCCTGATCGAAATCGCCTGCATCGAGGTGGAGGATCTGCTGCCCACCGGCCGCGTCTTCCACAGGTATGTGAATCCTCAGCGGATCATCGAGGCCGACGCGATCCGCGTGCACGGCATCACCAATGAGCGCGTGGCGGGCGAGCCCCTCTTCTCCGACATCTGCGAGGAGCTGCTGGACTTTCTGGCGGGCGATCCCATCGTGGCTCACAACGCCGCCTTCGACCGGGGCTTCATCAACCACGAGCTCGGCCTGTGCGGATGGCCGGAACTGCACGAAGACCGCTGGATCGACACCCTGGCCCTGGCCCAGAAGCGCTTTCCCGGCATGGCCAACTCGCTCGACGCCCTGTGCCGGCGCTTCAAGGTCTCGCTGGCTGAGCGGACCCTGCACGGCGCCCTGATCGATACGCGCCTGCTGGCGTCCGTCTATCTGGAACTGCGCGGCGGCAAGGAGCGCGGCCTGGACCTGTCGGTCGCTGCGGCTCCCATGGTCCAGGCGGCGGCGGCCGCCGCCGCGAGCCGGCCGGCGCGCGAATGGCGGCCCAGGTCCACGACCGCCGAGCGCGAACGCCACGCGGCCTTTCTGGCTGACGTGCTGAAGGACCGATCGCTGTGGGCGGCCTACGACGGCGAGGCTCAGGCGACCCGGGCCGCCTGAGACGTCGTCCTGATCAGGCCCCTAGGCCTGACCCTGGGCGATCTGCGCCTTGCGCGAATGGTAGATGGCGGCGAAGTCCAGGGGCTCCAGCTGGAACGGCGGGAAGAAGCCGCCCTCCGAGGTGCAGTTGGAGATGATCTGGCGCGCGAACGGGAACAGATAGCGCGGGCATTCCACCAGCAGCATGGGCTCCATGTCGTTGGCGGCGACCCCGGCGATCTGGAACAGCCCGCCGTACTGCAGTTCGATGTTGAACAGCACCGCCTCCTCATGGGTGGCCTTCACCGACAGCTTCAGGTCGACCTCGAAAAGGCCGTCGGCGCGGCCCTGCGCGCCCATCTCGACGCCCAGGTCGATGGCCGGCTTGCCTTCCACCCGCAGACTTTCGGGCGCGCGCGGGTTCTCGAAGGACAGGTCCTTCACGTACTGGGCCAGGATGCGCATCTGCGGCCCGGCGGGGGCGTCCCCCGGGGCGGGGGCGCCCTGGGGCGCTGCGGTTTCGTCGGTCATGCTCGAGCCAAGCCTTTGCGGGAAACCTGTTCAGGCTCCCTTGGGGAAAGAAAGCGCGGCTGCTATCACGGGGGCCCCAAAGGCGCAATGCGACCGCGGCCAGGCGATCAGGGCCTTGGACGGCGGCGCGGGCGCGCCTAACTAGTCGGTCAACGCCGGCCAACCCCAGAGCGCGCCTTGAACCAGACTGTCGTCATCATCCTCCTTGCCGTGGCCGCCCTCTTCCTGCTGTTCCAGCTTTACAACGTGCTGGGCAAGAAGGTGGGCCGTCAGCCCGAGGACGACCGCCCGGCCACGCCCCAGGGCGCGCCCGCCCCCACGCCCGCCGAAGCGCTCGCCGCCGCTCACGGCCTGGATGCGGAAGCGGCCAGGGGCGTCGCCGCGCTCAAGGCGCGCGATCCCCAGTTCGACGTCACCCGTTTCCTGGACGGCGCCCGTCAGGCCTATGAGACCATTGTGCGGGCCTACGCGGCGGGCGACGTCGAGACCCTCAGGCCGCTGCTGTCTGAACGGGTCCTGGCCCTGTTCGAGGCGGGCATTCAGGAGCGTTCGGCCTCGGGCGCTCAGGAAAGCGTGGAGTTCGTCCACCCGCCTCGCGCCGACATCGACCATGCCGAGGTCACGGGCGACATGGCCCAGGTGCGCGTGCGCTTTCTGGCCGAGCTGCTCGACAAGCGTATCGAGTCCTCCGGCGAGACGACGACCGAGCGCCGCACCGCCGAGCTGTGGACCTTCGAGCGCCGCCTGGGCGTGGCGGATCCCAACTGGCGTCTGACCCGCACCGAGCCCGCCACCGCCTGATGCGGCTCAAAGCCCTCGCCCCGCTGGTTCTGGCGGCTGCGGTGAGCGCCTGCGCCAGCCTGCCGGAATCCGAGCCCGGGCCGACACCGTCTCCCCAGGCGCCTTCTCCGCCGCCCCCGGCTCCCGCACAGCCGCCGCCGCCAGCGCCGGTCCCGGCGAATTTCGCGGGCCTGGACGGCTGGACGCAGGCCGACCACCTGGCCGCCTTCTTCGCCTGGCGGCGCGCCTGCGCGGCCGGGGTCGTACGCCAGGCCGAGGCGGCCTGCGCCGCCGCCTTGCGCGGCGACTTGACCGACAGGGTCGCGGCCCGCGCCTACTTCGAGACCTGGTTCACGCCGATCCGCGCGGAAGGCGAGGGGCTGCTGACAGCCTATTTCGCCCCCGAGTATGAGGCGCGCACGACGCCGGACGCCGAGTTCTCGGCGCCTGTTCGACCGCGGCCGCAGCTCGCCGAAGGCCCCCATCCCAGCCGCGCGGAGATCGAAGCTGTGCCCGCCGGGGACGCCCTGGCCTGGATGCGGCCCGAGGACCTGTTCTTCATGCAGATCCAGGGGTCGGGCTATCTCACCCTGGAGGACGGTCGTCGCGTCCGGGCCGCCTTCGCCGCCCACAACGGCCATCCCTTCACGGGCATCGCCCGCCCCATGGAGGCGCGAGGCCTTCTGCCGCGCGGCCAGACCTCCGGCGAGGCCATCCGCGCCTGGCTGGCCGCACATCGCGGGCCGGAGGCGAATGAGGTCATGGCCCTCAATCCCCGCTATGTCTTCTTCCGGCTGGAGCCGGATGACGGCGGCGAGCCCTCGGGCGCCGCGGGCGTTCCCCTGACCGCCCGCCACGCCATCGCCGTGGACCCCGCCCACTGGACTTACGGCGATCTCGTCTGGATCGAGGCGTCGGGGGCCTCCCTGCCCGGCGCCGTGGCCGGGTATCATGCGCTGACCGTGGCGCTGGACACGGGCGGCGCCATCCGCGGGCCGGTCCGCGCCGACTTCTACATGGGGCGGGGCGAGGCGGCCGGGCGAGAGGCCGGAACGGTCAGGCACCCCTTGCGCATGTGGCGGCTGGCGCCCCGGCAATCGGCGGATTGACCGTGGCTTCGCAAGGCTGGATGGTCCGGTCATGAGCCGTTCTCCCGCCAAGCCGAAGGTCGATCAGGCCAACGCCGCCGCCGCGCATGTAACGCGCAACGCCGTGGTCGTCATCGCCGTGGTGGCGGCGGGCGCGGCCCTCTACTGGCTGCGGGACATTCTCACCCCCCTGGCCCTGGCCATCTTCCTTCTGATCATGATTGACGGGCTGGCCCGCTGGGTGTCCGACCGCACCGGCCTGGCGGGGGGCTGGGCCCTGGCCTTTTCGGTGGTGCTGATCACCCTGGGCTTCGCCGGGGCGGTCTGGGTGCTGATCGACGGGGTCGCCGGCATCCTCAGCCAGGCCTCGACCCTGGCCGAACGCATCGACGCCATCATCGCCGACGCCGCCCGCATGGCCCGGCTCGAGGTGACGCCCACCGCCCGGGACCTGCTGGAGCGGCTGGACCTCGCCGCCTGGGCCGGCCGCCTCGCCGGCCAGGTGCAGAGCGTGGCCTCCGGCGCCTTCTTCGTGCTGGTCTATCTGGGCTTCCTCATGGCCTCGCGCGTGGGCTTCAAGCGCAAGCTGGTGGCCATGTTCCCGGGCCGGGGCGAGCGCGACGAGGCGGTCGAGATCTTTGGCCGTATCCGCAGCGGGGTCGAGGGCTATCTCTGGGTCCAGACCGTCACGGGCCTGATGATCGCCGCCGCCGCCGCCGTGCTGATGACGGTGGTGGGCCTGGACAACGTGCTGTTCTGGACCTTCGTCATCTTCGTGGTGGGCTACATTCCCATACTGGGCGGCGCCGTGGCGGGCCTTGCGCCGCCCCTGTTCGCCCTGGCCCAGTTCCCCGGCTACAGCCAGGCCCTGATCCTGCTGATCGGTCTGTATGTGATCCAGTCCATCGTCGGCAACTTCATCCAGCCGCGCATGCAGGGCGACAACCAGAACATCGATCCGGTGGTGGTGCTTCTGGCCCTCGCCTTCTGGGGCGCATTGTGGGGCGTGGCGGGCATGTTCCTGTCGACCCCGCTGGCGGTCATGGCCATCGCCATTCTGGCCCAGTTCCAGGGCACCCGCTGGATCGCCATCCTGCTGTCGGGAGACGGCGACCCCTATCCCGGCGAGGACGCCGACCCGGCCGCGGCCTAGGGACGGGCGGCCACGAATTTTTCCACAGGCGAACCTTTTTTCGCCCGACGGCGTTCCTATATCCGCATCGACCGGCGGCGTCCCCCTCCGCCGCCGAGCCAGACCGGCGCTTCCCTCCCCCCTCGCGCCGGGAATAACGCCCGCCGCCCCTCCCCCCTCGTGGCGGGCGCCAGCCGCCGGATGTCTTTGCGACATCCGGCGGTTTTGCTTTGGGGGGCGGATTCGCTTTTGGGGCTTCAATCCCCCGCCGCCTTGGCCTAGAGCCTGACGAGTCCGCCCGCCGACCGGGCGGGTCGATCAAAGCGGCGCGGAAATGATCCAGAGCAAGATTCGCAAGGCCTTCGTCGAAGCATCCGGCGCGGGGGCGAAGCTGACCGCCCCAGCCGAGCTGTTCCTGACCCAGGCCCTTGAGGATCACGCGGCCGATGAGACGCCCGAGCTCAGCCTTGAGGCCACCGTGCGTGAGCTGGGCCTGTTCTGGAAGCGCGCCCACGCCCACGATCCGGCCGTTGGGCCCGACATCCGGACGCGCCGCGTGGACGGCTGTCCCTACGACCTGATCGAGATCGTCCAGGCCGACGGCCCCTTCCTGGTGGACAGCGTCATGGGCGAGCTGACCGCCCAGAACGTCTCGGCCCGCGCCATGTATCACCCGGTGGTCGAGATCGACGGCAAGCGGCTGTCCTTCATCATGGTGGTGATCGACACGCTGACCGAGGACCGCGCCGCCATCGTCCGAACGGCAGTGCGCGAGGCCCTGGCGGACGTGCGGGCCGCCGTCGACGATCACGCCGCCATGGACGCCCTGATGCAGAAGAGCGTCGCCGATCTGAAGACCGGCGCGGCGGGGCTGGACCAGGATCAGCTCGACGAAACCGTGGCCTTCCTCGAGTGGCTGAAGGGCGATCACTTCGTCTTCCTGGGCGCGCGCGAGTACGGCTATCCGCGCACCAAGGACGGCGACTACGCCGCCCAGGCGCCGCTGACCCAGGCCAAGCAGGGGCTGGGCGTCCTGCGCGACCCGAACCGGGCGGTGCTGCGCCGCCTGAACGAGCCGGCCCTCCTGACCCAGCAGCTGCGCGCCCGCCTCGACCTGTCCGAGCCGGTGATCGTGGCCAAGGCCAACCTGCGCTCGCGCGTCCACCGCCGCGCCTACATGGATTACGTCGGCGTGCGCCGCTACGGCGACGACGGCAAGCCTTCGGGGGAGGTGCGCTTCGTGGGCCTCTTCACCGCCGAGGCCTATGACCGTTCGGCCGGCCAGGTGCCCCTGATCCGCCGCAAGGTCGCCAACGCCCTTGCCCGCGCCGCCAAGGTCGAGGGCAGCCACAGCCACAAGCGGCTGAAGAACATTCTCGAGAACTATCCGCGCGACGAGCTCTTCCAGATCTCAGAGGACGAGCTGCTCGAGACGGCCCTCGGCATCCTGCATCTGTACGACCGGCCCCGGGTCAAGCTGTTCACCCGCAAGGACCCCTTCGACCGTTTCGTCTCGGTGCTGCTGTTCGTGCCGCGCGATCGCTACGACGTGGGCGTGCGCCAGCGTGTCGGCAGGCTGCTGTCCGAGGCCTGGGGCGGGCGCATCTCGGCCTTTTATCCGCTGCTGTCCGACGCCCCGCTGGTGCGGGTGCACTACATCGTCGGGGTCGAGCCAGGGTCGCACCCGGAGCCCGACCTGGCCCAGCTGGAAGCGGCGGTCGCCGAAACTTCGCGCTCCTGGCGCGACCGCTTCGAGCAGGCCGCGCGCGACAGCGGCCGCGCCGACGTGGCGGTCGAGGACCTCACCGAGCGCTGGGCCGACGCCTTTCCCGCCGGCTTCCGCGACCGCTACGACGCCGACGAGGCCCTGCGCGATCTGGACGAGATCGAGCATCTGGACGGCGCAGGCGATGTGGGCGTGCGCGCCTTCCGCGCCGCCACGGACTCGGTGCTGCAGTTCCGCTTCAAGCTTTACCGACGCGGCGGCCCGGCGCCCCTGGCCGACGTGCTGCCTATCCTGGACCACATGGGGCTGAAGGCGCTGGAGGAATCCGGCCACGCCGTGCGCGCGCCCGACGGCGTCGTCACCTATGTGCACGAGTTCCTGCTGGAGGACCCCCGCGGCGAGCGCTTGTGCTTCGACGAGGTGCGCGACCCCTTCGAGGCCGCCTTCGCCGCCGCCTGGTCGGGCGAGACCGAGAGCGACGGCTTCAACCGCCTGGTGCTGGAGCTGGGCGTCGGCTGGCGCACCGCGGCCCTCATCCGCGCCCTGGCCCGTTACCGCGGCCAGACGGGGCTGGATCCCAGCCAGCAGCTCCAGGAAGAGGCCCTGGCCGACCATCCCAAGGTGGCCCGCCTGCTGCTCGAGCTTTGGTCCGCCCGCTTCGATCCGGACCGCAAGGGCTCGGCCGATGATCGCGCCGCGGCGTCCGAAGACATCTACGGCCGCATCATCGAGGCGCTGAAGGACGTGGCCAGCCTGGATCACGACCGGGTGCTGCGCCGCCTGGCCAACCTCATCCTGGCCATCAAGCGCACCAACTTCTACCAGAACAAGCCGCACATCTCCTTCAAGATCGCCAGCCGCGAGCTGGAGGAGCTGCCCGCGCCCAAACCCTTCCGCGAGATCTTCGTCTGGGCGCCGCACGTCGAGGGCGTGCACCTGCGCTTCGGGCCGGTGGCGCGCGGCGGGTTGCGCTGGTCCGACCGGCGTGACGACTTCCGCACCGAGGTGCTGGGCCTGGTGAAGGCGCAGCAGGTCAAGAACGCCGTCATCGTCCCGGTGGGCTCCAAGGGTGGCTTCTATCCGAAGTGCCTGCCGCGCGGCGGCGCCCCCGACGCCGTTCGGGCCGAGGCCATCCGCGCCTACACCACCTTCCTCTCGGGCCTCCTGGACGTGACCGACAACATCGGCGCCTCGGGCGAGGTCATCCACCCGGACCGGGTGGTCCGCTGGGAAGGCGACGACCCCTATCTGGTGGTGGCCGCCGACAAGGGCACGGCCACCTTCTCCGACATCGCCAACGGCATCTCGGCCGACTACGGCTTCTGGCTGGGCGACGCCTTCGCCAGCGGCGGATCGGCCGGCTACGACCACAAGGTCATGGGCATCACCGCCCGCGGCGCCTGGGAAGCGGTCAAGCGCCACTTCCGCGAGATGGGCAAGGACATCCAGAAGCAGCCCTTCACCGCCGTCGGCGTGGGCGACATGTCCGGCGACGTCTTCGGCAACGGCATGCTGCTGTCCAAACAGACCCGTCTGTTGGCCGCCTTCGATCACCGCGACATCTTCGTCGATCCCGATCCCGATCCGGCCGGCTCCTGGAAGGAGCGGTCGCGCATGTTCAAGCTGCCCCGCTCGTCCTGGCAGGACTACGACAGGACCAAGATCTCCAAGGGTGGCGGCGTCTTCTCGCGCAGCCTGAAGAGCATCCCCATCAGCGCCGAGATGAAGGCCGCGCTGGACATCACCGCCGACGCCCTGACGCCCCAGGAGCTGATGCGCGCCATCCTGCTGGCGCCCGCCGAGCTGCTCTATCTGGGCGGCATCGGCACCTATGTGCGCGCCGAGGACGAAACCGACCTCAGCGTCGGCGACAAGGCCAATGACGGCGTCCGCGTCACGGGGCGCGAGCTGCGGGTCCAGGTGGTGGGCGAGGGCGCCAATCTGGGCCTGACCCAGGCGGGCCGCATCGAGTTCGCCCGCAACGGCGGCCGCATCAACACCGACGCCATCGACAACTCCGCCGGGGTCGACAGCTCGGACCACGAGGTCAACATCAAGATCCTGACCGGTTCGGTCGAGACCGCCGGCAAACTGACCCGGCCCGCGCGCAACGAGCTTCTCGCCTCCATGACCGACGAGGTGGCCGAGAAGGTCCTGGCGCACAACTACGACCAGACCTTGGCCCTGACCCTGGCCGAGGCCCGCGCCGCGCCGGAAATGGACGCCTACGCGGCCTTCATGGCCCGCCTCGAAGCCGCGGGACGCCTGAATCGCGAGGTCGAGGGCCTGCCGGACGCGGCCGCCACCGCCGAGCTGATGGCCAACCATCGCGGCCTGACCCGGCCCGAACTGGCGGTGCTGCTGGCCTATGCCAAGCTCGAACTGTCCGAAGAGATCGTCGCCTCCGCGGCGCCCGAGGACCCGGCCTTCGAGGACACCCTCGTCGGCTACTTCCCCGAGCCGCTGGGCCGGTACGAAAAGGCCATGAAGACGCATCGGCTGCGGCGCGAAATCATCGCCACGGTCCTGTGCAACGATATCGTCAACCGGTGTGGCGCCACCTTCCCCTCGCGCCTGAAGGCGGCGGCGGGCTGCGACACCACCGCCATGGTGGTGGCCTATGAGGCGGCCCGGCGCATCTTCCGCCTGGACGAGGCCTGGGACGAGGTTTCGGCCCTCGACAATAAGGCCCCGGCCGCCGCCCAAACTGCGCTTTATGCCGAGATCGCCCTGATCCAGCGGCGCCAGACCTTCTGGCTGGCCCGTCGCGCCACCCGGGGCGGGGCCGACGTGAAGACGCTGATCAAGGCCTATCAGGACGCCGCCGACGGCCTGCGCGCCGAGGGCGCTGGAACCCTGTCCGATTTCGACCGGCAGGGCTTCGCCAGGCGGGCCCAGGCCTTCGCCGAGCTGGGCGCCCCCAGGGACCTGGCCAAGGCGGTGGCCCTGCTGCGGCCTCTGACCGCCACCAGCGACGTGGCGGATTTGGCCCGGGCGGCGAAGTGGCCGGCGCCCGCCATGGCGCGGCTCTATCATCAGGTGGGCGCCGTGTTCGGCTTTGACCGGCTGCGTTCGGCGGCCGGATCCCTGGCCTCGGCGGACCATTTCGAACGCATGGCTGTGCGCCGTCTGATCGAGGACATGCTGCAGGAGCAGGCCCAGCTGACCCGGGCCGTGGCCGCCACGACAAAGAAGGGGGCTGCGCTGGACGGCGCCGGCGCCCTGGCCGCCGCCCGCGCCTGGGCCGAGGCTCGCCCCGAGGCGGTCGACCTCGCCGCCCGCACGGTGACCGAGATCGAACAGGCCGGTCAGGGCTGGAGCTTCGCCAAGCTGACCATCGCCAACGCGGCCCTGCGCGAGCTGGCCGCGGCGGCCTCGGGCTGACGGGGGAGGGGGCGGTGCCGCGCAAGTTCCTGGTGATCGTCGACGACAGCGAGGAGTTCGCCGCGGCCCTGTCCTACGCCTGCCGCCGCGCCCGTTCGACGGGCGGACGGGTGGCCATGCTGCGCGTGACGCCTGACGCCGCCTTCGAGCACTGGTCCGGCGTCCGCGACGAGATCGAGCGCCAGCAGCGCGAGGAGGCCGAGACCCTTCTGCGGCGCCTGGGCGAACAGGTGCTGGAGCGGTCCGGCCAGCCGCCCGAGTTCCTTATCGAGCGGGGCGACGCCAAGGCGGCCATCAAGGCGGTGGTCGCCGCCGATCCCGAGATCAAGATCATGGTGCTGGCCGCCGCCACCGGCGGCCGCGGCCCCGGCCCGCTAGTCTCGGCCCTGGCCAAGGAGGGCGCGGGCTTCGGCGGACGGCGCCTTCCCGTGACCGTGGTGCCGGGCGATCTCACCGACCAGGAGATCGAAGACCTGGCCTGAGCCACGAGCGACGCTCCGCTCTGTCCGATTTTCCTTGTGTTCCGGGCCCCGTCTCCCAATATTTCGGGCAGACCTCCTTTGGAGACCAGGAAAGACGATGAACGACTTCAATCGCGACCTCGCCGGCGCCCCGGCTCGCAGCGAAGCCGCGCTCGACGCCGGCCTGCGCGCCTTCATGCTCGGCGTTTACAACAAGCTGGCCCTGGGCCTGGCCGTGGCGGCCGCCCTGGCCTGGACCACGGCCTATGTGCCGGCGGTGCGCGACCTCATGTTCGTGACGACGCCCGACGGCCGCCTGACCGGCTTTACCCTGCTCGGCACGATCGTGCAGTGGTCGCCGCTGGCCATGCTGCTGATCTCCATGTTCGCCATGCGCAACCCGACGGCGCGCGGCACGGGTCTGCTCTACTGGATGGTCGTGGCCGCCTTCGGCGCGGGCCTGGGCGTGATCTTCCTGGCCTATTCAGGCGCTTCGATCGCCACCACCTTCCTGATCACGGCGGGCGCCTTCGCGGGCCTGTCCCTGTTCGGCTACACCACCAAGATGAATCTGGGGCCCGTGCGCAGCTTCCTGTTCATGGGAGTGATCGGCCTGATCCTGGCCAGCCTGGCCTTTATGTTTCTGCCGGCCGTGCAGAACCCGATGATGTACTTCCTCATCAACATCGCCGGGGTGCTTATCTTCGCCGGCCTGATCGCGGCCGACACCCAGCACCTCAAGCTCGGCTACTACGAGGCCCAGCGCAGGGGCGGGGAATCCCTGGGCGTGCTGACGAACTGGGGCGCGCTCAGCCTGTTCATCTCGTTCATGAACCTGTTCCTGTTCCTGCTTCGCCTCATGGGCGGCAGCCGCAACTAGGCGGCAGAACAGCCGGAATGACGAAGGCCCCGGTTCGCCGGGGCCTTTTTCGTATGGGGGGTCAGTCCACGACGCTGAAGCGGCGCGCATCGAACACCCGCAGCACCTGGTCCAGTTCGCGGCCGCGCTTCAGGATCTGGCCGCCCTCGCCGAACACGGCCCAGGCCCCCTGCTTCCGAGCCAGGGCCGGACGCTTCTCAATGCGGTAGGCGGGGCTGTCGCCGGTCCGCCGGAAGACGGCGAACTCACAGGCGTCCCGGCCCGGCGCCATGGCGTAGTCGCGCCATTCGCCCTGGGCCACCATGCGGCCGTAGACCCTCAGGATCAGGTCCAGCTCGCGCCGCTCGAAGAAGACGGGGCCGCCAAGGGCCTGGCCCAGGGGATCAAGGCTCATCGCCGGAGAATCTATGAGCCTGACGGCCGCAAGCCAAGCGGAGCCGGACCGCCCGCCCGCTGCGTTAATCTGTAACCACGAAAAGGTCTCATTTCGGTCCTTGCGCCGCCCCCTTGGCTTTCCATCTTGAGCCTGTCGGCGGTTTTGGTCCCGGTGGTCCCGGATCCTGAACAGCCCCCCCAGCCCCCCGTGATCTTGGGGCCAGGCCGCCGACAGCTTCAAAGCGAGACGCCCGTGCGCCCCCCTCCCCCCTCCAGGCGCGCGGGCGTTTTGCGTTTTCGGACCCTCAGTCCCGCAGCGTGATGGCCAGGGCCTGACCGTCGCGCAGGACCTCCAGCGTCAGCGCGCCTTCGCTTTCGCTGATGGCCTTGGCCAGATCCTCGGCGTTGGTCACGGTCTGCGTCCCCGCCTGCACGATCAGGTCGCCGGCCTGCAGTCCGCTGCGGGCCGCCGCCGTGCCCGGGCCCACCGACGTCACTAGGGCCCCCGCCGGCGTCTCGCCCTCGGCGGGGTGAGAGCGGAAGCCCGCGCCCAGCGCCTCGGCCTGGTCGCCCGAGCGCACGACCCGGGCGGGCTGGGGCTCCTCCACCGTCAGCTGCACGGCCCGACGATCTCCGTCCCGCAGATAGGCCACGTTCAGCACCGTGCCGGGCTGAACGATGCCGACCGCCGAACTGACCGCCCCGGAGGTGGCGATGGGACGGCCCTGGACCTCGACGATGATGTCGTTCCGCTGCAGGCCGGCGCGCGCCGCGGGCGAGCCGGGGACCACGTCCTCCACCACCGCGCCCCGGTTCGAGCTGAGACCCAGCTCGCGCGCCCGCGCCGCCGTCAGGGTCACCGTGGTCACCCCGATGCGCCCGCGCCGCACCTGGCCGGTGGCCCGGATCTGATCCACCACCGCCGTGACGATGCGGGTCGGCACGGCGAAGGCGATGCCGTCGTTGCCGCCGCCGCCGCCCGACAGGATGGCCGTGTTGATGCCGATCAGCCGGCCCCGGCTGTCCAGCAGAGGCCCACCCGAGTTGCCCGTGTTCACGGCCGCGTCGGTCTGGATGTAGTCCTCGATGGCGTCGCCGATCCCTGAGCGGCCCAGGCCCGAGACCACGCCCATGGTCACGGTCTGGTCCAGACCCAGCGGATAGCCCACGGCGAAGGCCAGGTCGCCGGTCCTCAGGGTGTCGGAATCGGCCACCTCCACCTGGGTCAGGCGCGGCGCCTCGATCTTCAGCACGGCCAGGTCGGTGGCGGCGTCGGCGCCCAGCAGCTCGGCCTCGACGATGCGGCCGTCGGCCAGCTCCACGCGGAAGGCCTCGCCGTTGCGCACCACGTGCTCGTTGGTGACGATGATGCCCGCCGCCGCGTCCAGCACCACGCCCGATCCGCCCGTGATCTCACGCAGCTCGGCCTGGCCGCCCGCGGTGCGAGGGCCGCGCGGCCGGGCCAGGGTGATGACCTGGGGCGCCGCCGCCAGGGCCGGCTCCAGCAGCCGCGCAAAGCTGAACACGCCCCGCTCGGCGTCATAGGCCGAAAGTTCTGCGGACGGCCGCGTCTGGGCCAGGGCGGGCGAGGCGCCGATCAGGGCGCCGAGGGCGGCGGTGAGCAACAGGCGGGAGCGGACGGTCTTGATCATGGATGAAGCCTAGCGCGAGCCTTTCGCCCTGACGACAGGCAAAGCGCCGCTGAACCGCGCGCCGATGCGCGGCGTATAGGTCGCATGCCTCGCTCACGACCGATCATCGCCGCCGCCGCGCTCGGCCTCGTCTCAGCCGCCTGCGCCACCGCGCCCGCGCCCCAGTCCGGCTTCCTGACCAGCTATGAGGGTCTGCAGGCGCGCGGCGACACCGTGCGCGCCTCGGTGCGCCAGCGGCGCGACGAAGCTCTGGTGCGCGGCCTCGAGCGGGTCCGCATCGAGCCCGCCGTGCTGACCACGGGCGCGGCGCCTCAGGACCTGACCGAGGCGGAGCGCGCCCTGGTGCTGAACGAGATCGACCGCCAGGTCTGCTACGAGCTCAGCGAACGTTTCGCCCTCGCCGGCCCCGAAGACGATCAGGCGGGCCGGGTGCGCGTCGCCGCCACTCGCATCAGCCCCACCGGCCGCGTCGCCTCGGCCGCCTCTGCGGTGGCGGGCCAGTTCATCCCCGGACCCATCGGCCTGCGCGCCCCCGGCACGACGGGCGGCCTCGCGGCCGAGGCCGAGCTCCTGACCCCGGACGGGCGCCAGGCCGCGGCCCTTATGTTCGCGCGCGACGCCAATGTGGTGGGAACCGACAATCCGTCCCTGTCGCGCGTGGGCGACGCACACCAGTTCGCCGAGACCTTCGGGGACATGGCCGCGGACGCCCTGGCCGGAGAGGCGCGCCCGGCCGGCGCTGTGCCGGACCCTGACCCCTGCGCCCGCTACGGCCCCCGCGTCCGGCCCGAAGGCTTCGTCGCCCGGGCGGTCACGGGCCTCTACGATCCCGGCCTCAGCGGCGGCCGCGCCCCCGAAGAGGACTGATCAGGCCAGGGGTCTCAGGTGTCAGGCCTCAGGTGTCAGGCCTCAGGCGTCAGCGGCCGAGGCCGGCGGTCGTCGCCGATGGCCACATAGGTGAAGACCCCCTCGGTCACCCGCACCTCCTGAGCCCTGGGGTCGTTGCGGGCCCGCTTCCAGGCCTCCACATGCACCCGGATCGAGGTGCGCCCGGTGGTCAGCAGGCTGGCGTAGATGGTCACCTCGTCGCCCACGGCCACGGGCTCGTGGAACACCATGGCGTCCACCGCCACGGTCACGCAGCGCCCGCCCGCCGCCTCGAAGGCCGGGGTCGCGCCCGCCAGGTCCATGTGCGCCAGCAGCCAGCCGCCGAAGATGTCGCCCTCGGGGTTGGTGTCCGCCGGCATGGCGATGACGCGGCCGACCAGCCGGCCCCTCGGTTCGCCCTGGGGCTCGCTCATCAAAAGGCGCTTTGCCCGGTGATGGCCCGACCCAGGATCAGGGCGTGCACGTCGTGGGCCCCCTCATAGGTGTTGACCGTCTCCAGGTTCATGGCGTGGCGCATGACGTGGTGCTCGCCGGTGATCCCGGCCCCGCCGTGCATGTCGCGGGCCTCGCGCGCAATGGCCAGGGCCTTGCCGCAGTTGTTTCGCTTCATCATCGAGATGGCCTCGGGAACCCAGTCGCCCGCGTCCAGCCGCCGTCCCAGGGCCAGCGCGCCCTCAAAGCCCAGGAAGATTTCGGTCTGCATGTCGGCCAGCTTCTTCTGCACCAGCTGGCGCGACGACAGGGGCCGGCCGAACAGCATGCGCTCGCCCACATATTCCCGCGCGGCGTGGAAGCAGAACTCCGCCGCTCCCATGGCGCCCCACGCAATCCCATAGCGGGCCTTGTTCAGGCAGCTGAAGGGACCGCGCAGACCCTTCACGCCCGGCAGGATGTTGGCCTCGGGCACGAACACGTCGTTCAGCCCGATGTCGCCGGTGATCGAGGCGCGCAAGGACAGCTTGTCGCCGATCTTGGTGGTGGAGAAGCCGTCGAAGTCGCGCTCCACGATGAAGCCCCGGATGTCGCCGTCCAGCTTGGCCCAGACCACCGCCAGGTGGCTGATGGGGCTGTTGGTGATCCAGTACTTGGCGCCGTTCAGCCGGTAGCCGCCGTCCACCCGGTCAGCGCGGGTCTTCATGGACGCCGGGTCCGACCCCCCGTCCGCCTCGGTCAGGCCGAAACAGCCGATCAGCTTGCCCGCCGCCATCTCGGGCAGGAACTTCGACTTCTGTTCATCCGAGCCGAAGGCGTAGATCGGATACATGGCCAGCGAGCTCTGCACGCTCATGGCAGAGCGATAGCCGCTGTCGACCGCCTCCACCTCGCGCGCCATCAGGCCATAGGCCACGTGGCTCAGGCCCGCGCCGCCGTACTGTTCCGGCAGGGTCGCGCCCAACAGGCCCAGCTCGCCCATCTCGGTCATGATCTCGGGGTCGAACCGCTCCTCGGCGAAGGCCGAGATGACCCGCGGCATCAGGGCGTCGCGCGCATAGGCCCGCGCCGTCTCGGCCACCATGCGCTCATCCTCGGTCAGGCGGCCCTGAAGGTCGAGCGGGTCGTCCCAGCGGAAAGTCTTGGCGGCGGCGTCGGTCATGGCGGTCAGGCTTCGGTGATTGGGGTCAGGCGGTTGCGATGGGCGGGCTTCTACGCCAAACCGCACGGCAGAGGTAGGGGCGGCCATGACGGCGTCATTCAAGGACAGCGGGAACGGAAGGCGGGGCGGCCTCATCCATCGCCTGTTCGCCGCCCATCCGGCCGAGGTGGGCGAAGGTTATAGCGAGCACGCGCTCGCCGCCTCGCGCTACGGCTTTCGCCTGATCGGCGCGGGGCTGATGGCGCTCACCCACGCCCTCGTGCCGGCCCTCTTCAAGACCCGTGTCTCCGAGGAGATATTCTCCATGGCCGACGAACTGCGCGCGCGGCGGGGCGGCGAACCTCACAGCAAGGCCTGACCGCGGCCAGATTCCGCCTTATCTCTTGCCGGCCACTGTGCCGGGCGGCCGGATCGGGTCAAGGATGGCCTTCGGCCACCGCGCGAGCGGCGCGCCTTTCAGGCGCGTCCTTGACGCGCTCCCGGTCCGCCCGGCTGTCCTCATCCAGGAGATAAGTCCTTTTCCCTTCTCCCCTTGTGGAAGAAGGTGGCGCGCAAGCGCCGGATGAGGGGGTTCCTTCCCTCCCGCTGCTTCGGCCCGCATTCGAGAACCGCCTTCTCCGCTGAATGGAGACGGGCTAGTCAAAGGCCCATGACCCAAGGCCCCCTCTCCGGCGTCAAAGTCCTCGACCTCAGCCGCGTCCTCGCCGGGCCCTGGGCGACCCAGCTCCTGGCCGACCTCGGCGCCGAGGTCATCAAGATCGAGAGGCCGGGCGCGGGCGACGACACCCGCGCCTGGGGCCCGCCCTTCACAACCACCACGACCGGCGCGCGCGGCGACGCGGCCTACTTCCTCTGCGCCAACCGCAACAAGCGTTCGGTCACGGTCGACATGGCCCAACCCGACGGCGCCGCCCTGATCCGCCGCCTGGCCGAACGGGCCGACGTGCTGGTGGAGAACTTCAAGGTCGGCGGCTTGAAGAAGTACGGGCTCGACTACGCCAGCCTCAGCGCCGCCAACCCCCGGCTGGTCTATTGCTCCATCACCGGCTTCGGTCAGGACGGCCCCTACGCCCCGCGTGCGGGCTACGACTACATGATCCAGGCCATGGGCGGGCTGATGTCTATCACCGGCCAGCCGGACGGCGCGCCGGGCGCAGAGCCCATGAAGGTGGGGGTGGCTGTGGCCGACCTCTTCACCGGTCTCTATGCGTCGAACGGCATTCTCGCCGCCCTGCTGCACGCCCGCGCCACCGGCCAGGGCCAGCACATCGACCTGGCCCTGTTCGACGTCCAGGCGGCCATGCTGGCCAACCAGGCCACCAACTGGTTCGCGTCCGGCAAGGCGCCCCGGCGCATGGGCAACGCCCACCCGAACCTCGCCCCCTACCAGCCCTTCGCCACCCAGGACGGGGCGGTGGTCGTGGCCGTGGGCAATGACGGCCAGTTCCAGGCCCTGTGCCGGGCTCTGGACGCGCCCGGCCTCGCGGATGATCCGCGCTTTCCCACCAACGCCCTGCGCGTCGAGCACCGGGGCGAGATGGTACAGGCCCTGGCCCCCCTCTTCGCCGCCCGCAGCACGGCCGACTGGCTGGCGCGGCTTGAGGCGGCGGGCGTGCCTTGCGGCCCCATCAACACCGTCGATCAGGTCTTCGCCGAGCCTCAAGCCCTCCATCGCGGCCTGACGGTGGAGCAGACGCGGGCCGACCTGGCCGGGACCGTCCGCACTCCCGCCAATCCGATCCGCCTGTCGCAGACCCCCGCCGCCTACGATCGCCCGCCGCCGGCCCTCGGCGCCGATACGGATCAGGTGCTGGCCGAGAGCCTGGGCTTGACCCCGGACGACCTGAACGCCCTGCGCCACAAGGGCGTGATCTAGGCCAGCAGGTTCGCGGCGAAGATCAGCAGGAACCCCACGCTCGCCAGGGCCACCAGGGCCAGGCCGACGATCCGCACCAGGGACATGCGCCCCTTGCCGCCGGACACCCCCAGGGCCAGCTCAGGCGCCATGGTCACGGCGGCCAGGGTGGCCACGGCCAGCCCAGGCCCGCCCTCGCGCCGGGGCAGATCGTCGCCCTCCGCCAGCGCCAGTTCGCCCCGCTGGGCCCGGGCCAACAGCTCGCGGGCGGCGTCGGCCTGGCTGGCCGGCGCCATCAGCCGCGTCCCGCCGAGGGCCCGCTGCATCAGGGGATCGATGGTGGCGAGGCCCGTGTCGGCGACCACCGCCTCAATGCCGTGGCTGTCCAGCAGGGCGCGCGCCAGCTCGGCCTCATAGACCTCGTGAAATCGCTCGATCAGGACCAGGGCCATGCGCCCATGGCCTCACGCAAGGGCGTCGTCGTCAAGCGGCTTGAACGCACGGACGGCCGCGGCTTGTCCACGCTCCCTCCCGGGTCCGGTACACTCGCGGGTCGGGGTCTTTCGCTTCGTCGATTATCTGGACGCTTCGGACGCTTCGGACGGTATTTTTGCAGTCCGGGCCGTCCGCATCCTGTCCGCCCCCATCGTCAGATGGGGCCGGTTCAGGCCAGGGACGGGTCCTGCTGCTTGCACGCCTCGATCAGGCCCTTCACCGAGTCCACGGACTTGGCCAGCATGGCCTTTTCCGACTCGTCGGTGGTGAACTCGACCACCTTCTCGACGCCGGAGGCGCCGATCAGGGCGGGCACGCCCACATAAAGGTCCGACAGGCCGTACTCGCCCGACACCCAGACGGCGCAGGGCAGGACGCGCTTCTGGTCCAGCAGGTAGGACTTGGCCATGGCGATGGCGCTTTCCGCGGGGGCGTAGAAGGCCGAGCCGGTCTTGAGCAGGGCCACGATCTCGCCGCCGCCCTTGCGGGTGCGCTCGACGATGGCGTCGAGGTCCGCCTGGCTCAGGAAGCCGGCCTTGACCGCGTCTGGCAGGGGCAGGCCGCCGATGGTCGAGTGACGCACCATCGGCACCATGTCGTCGCCATGGCCGCCCAGGGTCCAGGCGTGGATGTCCTGCACCGAAACGCCGGTCTTCTCGGCCAGGAAGTAGGCGAAGCGGGCGCTGTCCAGCACGCCGGCCATGCCGACGACCTTCTCCTTGGGCAGGCCCGAGAACTTCTGCAGGGCCCAGACCATGGCGTCCAGCGGGTTGGTGATGCAGATGACGAAGGCTTCCGGCGCGTGCTTGGCGATGCCCTCGCCCACGGCCTTCATGACCTTCAGGTTGATGCCGATCAGGTCGTCGCGGCTCATGCCCGGCTTGCGCGGCACGCCGGCGGTGACGATGCAGACGTCGGCGCCTGCGATGTCGGCGTAGTCGTTGGCGCCCTTCAGGGCCACGTCCTGGCCGAACACGGCGGTGGCCTCGGCGATATCCAGGCCCTTGCCCTGCGGCGTGCCCTCGGCGATGTCGAACAGGATCACGTCGCCCAGGGCCTCGCGCGCGCAGATGTGGGCGAGGGTGCCGCCGATCATGCCGGCGCCGATGAGGGCGATCTTCGCGCGAGCCATGTCTGGCCTCCGTCTCGAATGGGGATGCGCGCGCGGTCTAGCCCCCACGCCGGGCCGGAGCAAGGGGCGGGCGATCCGCTCTCGGGGAACCGAGTTCGCCTTGCCGCAATTCCGTCGGATTGGTTGGGCCCGATGCGGCCTTGAGAGGGAATCGTCATGTCTGCTTTTCGCCGCCTGACCCTGTTGGCCGCCGCCTCGGCCATGACCCTGGCCCCGCTCTCGGTCGCCCTGGCCCAGGTGCCCCCCGCCACGGTGGGCGACCGCTACGTGCCCGCGCCCTGGTGGATGCGCGATCCGGTTATCGCCTCCATCGGCTATGTCCGCACCGAGATCCCCGCCAACCGGGCCCAGTTCCAGGCCAGTTTCCAGACCATCAGCCGCACGGCGGCCCAGGCCCAGAGCGAGGCGGCGGACAAGGTGCGCGCCCTGTCCCGCGCGCTCCAGGCCTATGGCGAGGACCGGGTGCGGGTCTCGACCACGCTCAACATCCGTCCGCTCTATGAGCAGTACCGCGACGAACAGGGGAACATCCGCGAGAACCAGCGCTCGGATCAGGTCGAACGCTACGAGGCCAACGCCACGGTCAGTATCGAGGTGCGCGACACGGCCGTGCTCGAACGGGTCTACGCCAGCGTCCTGCAGGGCCAGCCCACCAGTGTCAGCCCGGTCTATTTCACCCTGCAGCCGGACAACGAGACCAAGACCCGGCTCCAAGCCGCCGCCGTCAGCGACGCCGCCCGCCGCGCCCGCGAGGCCGCCCAGAACGCCGGCGCCACGCTGGGTCGGGTGCAGGTGATCGATCCCACGGGCCGCGCCTGTCAGACGGATGTGCTGGCCGGCTGGCCCTCCTACGGCGCCTCCATGACGGCCACCGACGTGGACGCGGACAGCATCGTGGTGACGGGCTCGCGGGCCGCGCGTCCCATGGCCGCCCCGCCCCCGCCTCCTCCGCCGCCCCCGCCGGGCGCGCCGGGTCGAGGAGGCGAAAGCTCGGTCGAGGCCGCGCAGCTGGCCCTGACGCCGCCGTTGCAGGAGCTGACCGACCAGGCCTGCGTGGTTTACCGCCTCAACTAGACACGCCCCGAGGGAGGGGGAGGAACATGATCGGCTATGTGACGCTGGGCACCAACGATCTTCAGCGAGGGGCCAGATTCTACGACGCCCTGGCCGCCGAGCTGGGCACGACGCGCATGATGGAGTGGCCGGGCGCCATCGCCTGGGGCACGCCGGGCGCCGGGGCGGGCATCGGCCTGACCAAACCCTTCAACGGCGAGGCGGCCAGCGTCGGCAACGGCGTCATGGTGGCGCTCGAGGCCAAGTCGAAGGAACAGGTGGACCGCCTGTATGAGATCGCCCTCAAGCACGGCGGAACCTGCGAAGGCCCGCCCGGCCCGCGCGGCGACGGCGGCTTCTATGCGGCCTATTTCCGCGATCCCGACGGCAACAAGCTGAACGCCTTTCTGATGGGTTGAGGGCGTGGGTTTCGCCCTTCATCCCGATTTCGAGGGCACGTCGCATCTGATCGGCGAGCTTGAGCTGTGTCACGTGCGCCTGCACGACGACGCGCGTTTTCCCTGGCTGATCCTGATCCCGCGTCGCTACGGCGCGCGCGACCTGGTCGACCTGTTGCCCGGGGATCAGGCGCGGCTGATGCAGGAGATCGCCGTGGCGTCCGAAGCCGTCCGGGCGGTCGGGACCGATCGGGGGCCGGTCGAGAAGCTGAACGTGGCCGCGCTGGGCACCGTGACGCCCCAGCTGCATGTCCATGTGATTGGCCGGCGTTCTGACGACGCCGCCTGGCCGAGGCCTGTCTGGGGCGTGGGTCAGGCCGAGCCCTGGAGGGACCGCGCGGCGGATGCGGTGGAGCGCTTCAGGGCCGCGCTCGGCCTCACTGCCGGCTGAGGGTCACGGTCCGCTCGCCGTCCAGAAGACCGCGCCAGCCGCCCTGCCCGTCGGGCGTGAAGCTGAGGCGGCGTGTTCCCAGGGCCAGAACCGCGCCGCCGTCCCGGCGCACCACCGCGCCCAGGGCCTGCACCGCCAGGGGCGAGCCCTCCGGCGCCGCCAGGTCCCGCCAACCGCCGCTCATCGGCAGATCGCCGCCCGGATCGGTCAGGACCACCTCGAACAGGGCCTCGCCGTTCTCGCCCCGTACGCTCCACAGCCCGTCCAACGGACCCATCAGCGCCTGGCCCGCAGCGAAGGCGGTGGCCACGCCATTCTGGAAGGCCTGTTCGAAGGCCGTGGCCGGCCCCTCATAGGCGCCGTCGTAGCGCTCCAGCCGTACCGGCGTCGCCGGCGGCCGCCCTGGCAGGAAGGGCGGTTGACCGCCTGGATCCAACTCCACCTCGAAAGGGCGCACGCGGGGCGGTTGATACAGCTGCTCCGGCGGCGTATCGGCCGGCGCGCCCGCCGCCTCATCTGAGGGCGGCGCCGCAGGTTGAGTTTGGGCCGCAAGGGCCAGGCTGAAGATAAGCGCGATCAATCCAATCTCCGCCGTGATGCGTAGCAGCGGCTGAACCCATGCAAGCCCACGCCGCTCTCCTTCGCAAGACGCCCGCGACGATCCGGTTCCCTTCCGTTGACAGGGCGGGCGCCGGGTTCCAAAAGCAGGGCCGACCGGTGGCGGCGATTTTCCGATGAGCCGCCCGGGGCTTGCCAAAGGCTTAGAGGACGACATCCGCTCCATGGCCACACCTGAGACCGCCAGACCGGCCGCCGACCCCACCAACGAACCGCGCGACGATCAAACCGGCCGCTTCCGGGCGCCGCATCCCCGGCCTCTGTCCCCGCACCTGCAGGTCTGGCGCTGGCACGTGACCATGGCGGCCTCGATCCTGCACCGCATGTCGGGGATCGGGCTCTACATCGGCGCGATCCTGGTCACGGCCTGGCTGCTCAGCCTGGCGGCGGGGCCGGAGGCCTATGAGCGGTTCGCGGCCTTCGGCGGCTCGTGGCTCGGCCTGTTGCTCTGGTTCGCCTTCTCTGCGGCCGGTTTCTATCATCTGGCCTCGGGGCTTCGGCACCTGGTCTGGGACACGGGCCGCAGCCTCGATGTGCCGTCGGCCAACGCCTGGGCCTGGGGCACGATCGTCTTCGCCGCCGTCGCCACCGTGGCCTTCTGGGCCCTGCTGTTCGCCCAGGGGAGGATTTCGCTGTGAGCCGTATCGACGCCGCGCGCGTGCGGGTGCCCAAGGCCGCCGGCCACGGCGCCGGGACCTGGATCAAGGAGCGGGTCGAGGCCATCGCCCTGATCCCGCTGTCCCTGTGGGCCTTCTGGGCCGCCGCCCACCTGGCCGGCGCCGGCTACCAGGCCATGGTGGAGTGGCTGCGCCAGCCGCTCAACGCCGTCCTTCTGGCCCTGTTCGTGTTGATCAGCGTTGATCACATGCGCCTGGGCCTGCGCGTCGTGGTCGAGGATTACATCCATCGGCCGGGGAACAAGGCGGCGCTGCTGCTGCTCAATCTGTTCGTCTGCGGGCTGATCGGGGCGTTGGCCCTGTTCGCCATCCTCAAGGTCGCCCTGAGCGGCCCCGCCAACACCCTGTTCGGAGCCTAGAGAACCCATGGCCGCCTATGCCTTCGTCGATCACGCCTATGACGTGGTGGTGGTCGGCGCCGGGGGCTCGGGCCTCCGCGCCGCGCTCGGCTGCGCCCAGGCCGGACTGAAGACCGCCTGCGTCACCAAGGTCTTTCCCACCCGCAGCCATACCGTGGCGGCTCAGGGCGGCATCTCGGCCGCGCTCGGCAACATGGGCGAGGACGACTGGCGCTGGCACATGTTCGACACCGTCAAGGGCTCGGACTGGCTGGGCGACCAGGACGCCATCGAATACCTGTGCCGCGAGGCGCCTAAGGCCGTCTATGAGCTGGAGCACTGGGGCGTGCCCTTCAGCCGCACGGATGACGGCAAGATCTATCAGCGCGCCTTTGGCGGCATGACGCGCAACTTCGGCGAGGGCCCGGTGCAGCGCACCTGCGCCGCCGCCGACCGGACCGGCCACGCCATCCTGCACACCCTCTACGGCCAGTCGGTGCGCCGCCAGGTGGAGTTCTTCATCGAGTACTTCGCGCTGGACCTGATCATGGACGGCGGCGAGTGCCGCGGCGTCACCGCCTGGAAGCTGGACGACGGCACCCTGCACCGCTTCCGCGCCAAGCTGGTGATCCTGGCCACCGGCGGCTACGGCCGCGCCTACTTCTCGGCGACATCAGCCCACACCTGCACCGGCGACGGCAACGCCATGGTGCTGCGCGCGGGCCTGCCGCTCCAGGACATGGAGTTCGTCCAGTTCCACCCCACCGGCATCTACGGCGCCGGGTGCCTGATCACCGAGGGGGTGCGCGGCGAGGGCGGCTATCTGACCAACTCGGAAGGCGAGCGCTTCATGGAGCGCTATGCGCCCACCGTGAAGGACCTTGCCCCGCGCGACATGGTTTCGCGCTCCATGACCATCGAGATCCGCGAAGGGCGCGGCGTGGGCCCCAACAAGGACCACATCTACCTGCACCTGGATCACCTGGACCCGGCGGTCATCCACGAGCGCCTGCCCGGCATCAGCGAGAGCGCCAAAATCTTCGCCGGCGTCGACGTGACCAAGGAGCCGATCCCCGTCCTGCCGACCGTCCACTACAATATGGGCGGCATCCCCACGAACTATCGCGGCGAGGTGCTGACCAAGGCCGGCGGCGATCACAGCCAGGTGGTGCCGGGCCTGATGGCCGTGGGCGAGGCCGCCTGCGTCAGCGTTCACGGCGCGAACCGCCTGGGCTCCAATAGCCTGATCGACCTGGTGGTCTTCGGCCGGGCGGCGGGCCTGCGCGCCGCCGAGGTGGTGCAGCCTGGCGCCGTGCCGGACGCGACCCCCGCCCATACCGAGGCGCACCTGGACCGCTTCGACCGCTTCCGCAACGCCTCGGGCGGCACGCCCACGGCGGCCCTGCGCCTCAAGATGCAGAAGGCCATGCAGGAGGACGCCGCCGTGTTCCGCGACGGGCCGTCCCTGCAGTCGGGCGTCGACCGGCTAGCCGCCATCTGGGACGAGAGCCGCGACATCGGCGTGACCGACCGGGGCATGATCTGGAACACCGACCTGGTCGAGACCCTGGAGTACGACAACCTGCTGGGCCAGGCGATCGTCACCGTGAACGGCGCCCTCAACCGCACGGAAAGCCGGGGCGCCCACGCGCGCGAGGACTTCCCCGATCGCAACGACGCCGAGTGGATGAAGCACACCCTGACCTGGCTTGACCTACAATCGGGCCGTCCGGTCATCGACTACCGGCCGGTGCACAACTTCACTCTGACCGACGCGGTCAGCTACATCGAACCGCGCGCGCGGAAGTACTGAGATGGTTCAGCTCACTCTCCCCAAGGGCTCTCGCCCCACTCAAGGCAAGCGCTGGAAGGCGCCCGAGGGCGCCAAGGACGTGCGCGAGTTCAAGGTCTATCGCTACGATCCGGAGAACCCCGGCAATCCGCGCTGGGACGTCTATGAGGTGCCGGCGGGCGATCACGGGCCGATGGTTCTGGACGCCCTGATCCACATCAAGAACGAGATCGACCCCACCCTGACCTTCCGCCGCTCGTGCCGCGAAGGCATCTGCGGCAGCTGCGCCATGAACATCGACGGGCGCAACACCCTCGCCTGCACCAAGGGCTGCGACGAGCTGTCGGGCGACAAGGCGACCATCGCGCCCCTGCCGCACATGCCGGTGGTCAAGGATCTGGTGCCGGACCTGACCCTGTTCTACGCCCAATACGCCTCGATCATGCCCTATCTGAAGGTCGAGACGCCCGACCCGGAAAAGGAGCGGCTGCAGAGCCCCGAGGACCGCGCCAAGCTGGACGGCCTTTATGAGTGCATCCTGTGCGCGTGCTGCTCGACCAGCTGCCCCAGCTACTGGTGGAACCAGGAGAAATACCTGGGGCCGGCGGCCCTGCTCCAGGCCTATCGCTGGCTGGCCGACACGCGCGATGAGGCCACGGAGGAGCGGCTGGACGACTTGGAGGACCCCTTCAAGCTCTACCGCTGCCACACCATCATGAACTGCGCCCAGGTCTGCCCCAAGGGGCTGAATCCGGCCAAGGCCATCGCCGAAACCAAGAAGATGTTGGCCGAGCGGGAGCTCTAAGGCTTGGCTAAGATCACCTACATCGAGCACGACGGCCGCGAGCACGCGGTCGAGGTCAAGCCGGGCCTGTCGGTCATGGAGGGGGCGATCCGCAACAACGTCCCCGGCATCGACGCGGACTGCGGCGGCGCCTGCGCCTGCGCCACCTGCCACGTCTATGTGGACCCTGACTGGCTGGACAAGACCGGCGAGCGTTCGGTGATGGAGGAGTCGATGCTCGACTTCGCCGAGGCCGTCCAGGACAACTCGCGCCTGTCCTGCCAGATCCGGGTCACCGACCAGCTGGATGGGCTGGTGGTGCGCCTGCCCGAAAGTCAGCACTGAGGCGTCGTGGCCGCCGATCCCGCCCTCGTCGATCTGGTCGGGCGGCTGATCGCGGAGAAGGCGGCGGACGGCCGCGTCCCCGTCATCGGCATCGTCGGGGCGCAAGGCTCGGGCAAGACCACCCTGGCTCGCGCGGCGGCGGAGGCCTTCGGCGCGGCGCAAATCTCCATCGACGATGTCTATCTGACGCGGGCTCAGCGCGAGGTCATGGCGGCGCTGGTGCATCCGCTGTTCGTGACGCGCGGACCGCCGGGAACGCACGATCTGAACCTGCTGCGGTCACTCATTGATCAACTGTCCGCGGCGGGTCCCGATCAGGTCACGCGCCTGCCGGATTTCGACAAGCGCGGCGACGACCGCCTCCCGCTCGAGCGGTGGCGGCCCTTCACCGGCCGGCCCTCGGCCGTGCTGATCGACGCCTGGTGCCTGGGCGCGGTCGCCGAGGACGAGGCGGCGCTGGCTCAGCCGATCAATGCGCTGGAGCTGTCCGGGGACCCCGATGGCCGCTGGCGGCGTGCGGTGAACGGCTTTGTGGCGGGGCCGTACGCCACTTTCGCCGAACAGCTGGACGCGCTCATCTTCCTGCGCGCGCCCGGCTTTGATGTGGTGCACCGCTGGCGCTGCCAACAGGAGGCCGATCTGCTGGGGGTGGCGCCGGAGGATCTGCCTGAGCAGGAGCGCGAGCGGCTCGGCGGCTTCATCCAGTATTTCGAGCGCATCACCCGGCGCATGCTGGCGGGCGAGGTCAGGGCCGATGTGACGATTCAAATGGACGCGGACCGCCGCGTGCTAGGCATCGCCTAGAGCGCCATGACGGCCTTCCAAGCCACATAGGCCGCCGCCAGAAGAATGAGGCCGGCGAACAGGACCCGGCCCGTCCGCGCCTTTTCCCCCAGCGCCTGGGCGACCGGTTGGCCAGCGAGGGCGCCGAGGATTCCGCCGGCGGTCATGGCGACCACGATGCGCCAATTGATAAGGCCCGAGGCGGCGTAGTTCAGCGAGGTCACCGCGCCGAAGGTCGCCACACTGACCAGGGAGGCGGCCTGGGCCAAGGGCAGGGTCAGGCCCGCGCTGCGCATGAGCCCTGGCACGATCAGGAAGCCGCCCCCGATGCCGAAGAAGCCCGAGGCTGCGCCCACCGCCGTCCCCATGCCGGCGACCGCGGGGCCGTTGGCGCGCGACAGGCTTGCCTCGGCGCTGCCCTGAGGGGCGTTCGGCCGAAGCATGGCCAGGCCCACCGCCGCCATGGCCAGGGCGAAGAAGAGCAGCAGCTGATGCCCATCAATGCTCTTGGCCACGGTTGATCCGGCCAGGGCGCCCAGGGCGCCGAAGGCCGCGAACAGTCCGGCGATGCGCCAGCGCACCCGCCCTTTAGCGGCATGCCCGACCAGCGCCGTGGCGGCGTTGAGCGCCACGCCCGCCGCCGAGGCCCCGATGGCCACGTGCGGCTCGCGCACCCCCACCATGTAAAGCAGCAGCGGCACGGCCAGGACCGAACCCCCGCCCCCGAACAGGGTGAGCAGAAAGGCGACGATGCCGCCAGTCAGCAGGGTCAGTCCGACCTGAAGAAGGCTCATCCGCGCACGGCCCTGAAGGCGCGGTTCCAGGGCGCCAGGGTCAGCAGCCGGGCCATGCCGCAGAAGCCCGTCAGCCCCGCGGTGAACAGACCCGCCCCGACGAAGGCGCTGAGACCCCAGAAGCCGGGATGCACCAGCCAGCCGAGAACCGCGCCCAGCAGGACCAGCCCTCCGGCGGCGATCTGCACCTGACGCATCAGCTCCATCGGGGCCTTGCGGTCGGCCTCGACCGGCAGACCGGCGGCCTTCCAGCCGTTCAGCCCGCCCTCCAGCACGAAGGCCTGTCCCTCGACCCGCGCGGCCAAACGCGCGCAGTTGGCCTGGGTGCGGGCGCCGGAGCGGCACATGAATATGACGTCTTCACCGCTTGAGATCTGCAGGTGCGCCTCTTCGAAGATGGAGAGGGGGGCGAGGACGGCGCCGGCGATGTGTTCGCGGGCGTGCTCGTCCGGTTCGCGGACATCGACCAGGCGAGCCTGGCCGGAGGCGATGCGGCGCGCCGCATCGGCAGGTGTGACGGCGGTGAGCACGGCGGTCATGGCTGCTGGTTTTCCTTTTCCGCGCAGAAGATCTCAGCCAGCAGGCCGACGACCCTCAGCGCCGCGGTGTCGGCGATGCTGTAGTGGATGACGACGCCCTCCCGTCGCGCCCGGACCAGTCCCTGCTCACGCAGGCGCGCCAGGTGCTGGGACAGGGCCGATTGCGACAGGCCCGTTACGGGCATCAGGGCGCCCGCCGGCGTCTCTCCCCCGGCCAGGGCGCAAAGGATCAGCAGCCTGCCGTCATGGCTCAAGGCCTTGAGCAGCTCCGCCGCCTCTGCGGCCTTGCCGCGAAAGGCGTCGGGGTCCATCGGTGGTGGAGAAATCGACTTGGACATGACGCCTATATATTCGCCCTTGCTAAATAAGCAATAACTAATATATGAGCAGCCTCATCAGCCCTTTGGGAGACACTCCAGTGGCCAACCGTCCCGACGTGGAAGGCGTCTTCGACCCCGCCACCCACACCATCACCTATCTGGTCAGCGACCCGGCCACGGGCGCGGCGGCGGTCATCGATCCCGTGCTGGACTTCGACGCCGCGGCGGGCCGCACCTCGACCGCTTCGGCGGACCGCCTGCTGGCGCGCATAGCCGAGCTGGGCCTCAAGCTGGATTGGGTTCTGGAGACCCACGCCCACGCCGACCATCTGACGGCGGCGACCCACCTCCGCGACCGCACGGGCGCGAAGATCGCCATCGGCGAGAACATTATCCGCGTTCAGGAGGGCTTCGGGCCCCTGTTCGACATGCCCGACATGCCCAATCCGGCGGTGTTCGACCACCTGTTCGAAGACGGCGAGCGTCTGACGCTGGGCGAGCTGGACATCGAGGTTCTGCATACGCCGGGTCACACCCCCGCCTGCGTCAGCTACCTCATCGGCGATGCGGTGTTCGTCGGCGACACCCTGTTCATGCCCGACTACGGCACGGCCCGCTGCGACTTTCCCGGCGGCGATGCGGCCACCCTCTATCGCTCCATCCAGCGCCTCTTCGCGCTGCCGGCCGAGACGCGGCTGTTCGTCGGCCACGACTATCTGCCCAAGGACGGACGCAAGGCCTTCGCCTGGGAGACCACGGTGGGTCAGGAAAAGGCGGCCAATATCCATGTCGGCGGCGGCGTATCCGAAGCGGACTTCGTCGCCATGCGCACGGCCCGGGACAAGACGTTGGGCATGCCGGCGCTGATCCTGCCGTCGCTCCAGGTCAATCTGCGCGCCGGCGATCTGCCGCCGCCGGACAGGCAGGGCCGCCGCTACCTCAGGCTGCCGCTGAACGCGGTCTAGAGCGAAGTCGGCTCAGCGGGCTGTGCGCCCTGAGAGGCTCGGATTTTGGTCCAGACGCCTAGTGAGAGCCGGATCCACGATATCGGCGGAACCGCGGAAGCAGTTCCACCTCAACCGATCGGACTCTCAGGCGGCGGGCATGACGCCTTCATTGATGGCGATGCGGCCGATCAGCCCCTTGACGATCAGGTCCAGTGCCGACCCCTCCCGGTAGTCGGCCGCCGCCACGAAGTTCACCCGGTCTTCCGAGATCAGGCTGTAGATCTTGTCCTGGTCCCGCTCGGAATTGCGGGGGTCGTACACCGCGATCGAGAAGCCGCCCTTGGTGTGCATCATCTTCATGGTCGGCACGTCGGTGTCGCCGTCGCCCAGGAAGATCATGCGGCTGAAGGGCACCGGCCGCTCATCATCGGGAATGAAGCGGTTGATGCGCTCGTGCTCGAAGTGGTTCAGCACGCCCTTGTTGATGCGGAACAGGTACTGGGTCTTGGTGGTGTAGTTCACCCCCACGGCCGGCCACACGGCGACGCCGTCCGGGTCATAGACGAACTTGGATGCGAAGACGTGGCGGAAGGCGTCGCGGATCGGGCACCCGTCGATCATCTCCTCCAGCCCGGCCGAGATGATGTAATGCTCCAGCTCCAGCCCGTACTGGGCGGCGAACAGATTGATGCGGTCGAACCAGCCCGGCCCGGTCAGGTCGGACTTGAGGCCGTCGAACAGCTTCACATCCTGGCCGTGCTCGCGCAGCAGCCGCCGGGTAATGGGCGAGCCGTTTTCGCGCGCCCGCTGCAGCATCAGCTGCATGTACATCAGGATGTTGTCGCCGTCGGACTCGCGCGTCAGCCGGTCCGCCTCGCCCCAGAAGTCGCCGATCCCCATGCCGACGGAGGGGATGAAGGTCACCTCCTGCATGTTGCCCCGGGCCAGCGTCCCGTCGAAGTCGTAGATCAGGGCGGTTTTCTTCAGGCTCACGCACGGGCTCCGGCGGCAGGCAGGTCCAGTTCGGGCTCGGCCGCCCCCTGAGCCGCCTGTTCCGGCAGGTGTAGGGTGAAGACCGCGCCATGGCCGGGCTCGCTCTCCAGGGCGACCCAGCCGCCGTGCATTTCCACCAGCGCCTTGACCAAAGCAAGGCCAAGACCAGGCCCGCCCCGCTCGCGCGCCGTGAAGCGGTCGAAGATGTGCGCCTGCACGTGGAACGGGATGCCCCGTCCGCGGTCCTTCACATGGATGCGGACCTCGCCCTGGGTCCGCTCGGCCGCCAGTTCGATCTGCGATCCCTGGGGGGCGGCGCGAAGGGCGTTGTCGCCCAACTGATCCAGCGCCTGACCAAGCCGCAGGGCGTCGGCGCGGATCAGGCCGCAATCCGGCGCACAGGTCACAAAGACCGTCACGGCTTTCGCCTGGGCGCGGTCCGCCAGCCGCCGAGCGGCTCCCGCGATCAACTCCTCGACACTCACGTCGCCCAGGGACAGCGCCATCTCCCCGGCGTCGATCTGGGCCATGTCCAGCACGTCATCCACCGAGCGCGCCAGCTGCATCGCCGCCGACTTGATGGCCGCCACGTGGGGGCGCGTCCGCTCCGGCAGGGCCTCCCCCTGGCTTTCCATCAACTCGGCGTAGCCGATGATGGTCGTCAGGGGCGTGCGCAGCTCGTACGAGACGTTGCCCACGAACTCCCGCTTCAGGGTCTCGGCCTCGGACAGGGCGGCCTCGCGCTGGGCCAGGGCCTTCTCCAGCTCGCGCGTGGCTGTGATGTCGGAGAAGGCGACCAGGGTCGCGCCGTCGGGCAGCGGCCGGGTCTGCCAGGCGACCGTGCGGCGGTCATTGGTGCGCGCCTCGCCCGAGACGGGCACCCGCGCGTGCGGGTCGGGGTCGGCGACCCGGCCCTTGAGTTCGGCCCACAGGGTGGGCTCCGGCAGCAGCCGACGGCACAGGGCCGAGACGCCTTCGAAATCAGCCGCCTCGGACAGCTCGGGCCCGCCGGCGCGCCAGAACCGCTCGAAAGCCTCGTTGTGCAGGCGCAGCCGACCGTCCGAGCCGAACACGGCGACGGCGTCGTTCAGCTTGTCCAGGGTGGCGCGCTGAACCTGGATCAGGGCGTTGTACTGGGCGCGCAGCTTCAACTCATCGGTGATGTCCGAGAACAGCAGAACGAGGCCGCCGCGCGGATCCGGCTGGCGCGCCAGGCGCAGCGTGCGGCCGTCGGGCAGGGTCCAGGTTTCGTCGGCGAACGGTCCTGAGGCGCCATAGAGGTCCAGCTCCGCAGCCTTCCACGCGCCGTAGTCGGCCACCTCGGGCAGGCGGCGGCGCTGGCGCAGGCGGTCAAGAATCTCCCCGTGGGTCGGCCGCTCGTCCAGCCAGGCGGCCTCAAGGCCGAAGCTCTGCTGGAAGGCGCGGTTGTGGAACACCAGGCGCTTGCCGGGCCCGAAGATCAGGACCGCGTCGTCAAGTCGGTCCAGGGTCTCGTCGTGCGCCTTGACCTGACGTTTAAGGGTCTCGCGGATTTCCTCGGCCTCGGTGACGTCCTCGGCCCAGGCCAGAACCTCGCCCGCCTCAAGGGGCTGCACGCCCAGCCTCCAGGCCTTGCGCTTGCCGCCCACCGTGATCCAGCGGAAACCCTGGCGCGGTTCGCCCGATCGGCGCGCCTCGGCCGCCAGGGCCTCGGCGTTGCGCCCGAAGCCGCCGTTGGCGCGCACCGCCTCAAGATCCGGCTGCTCGGACGCGGCCAGGAAGGCCGGATTGGCCCAGGTCAGCGCGTCGGCCGCGTCCAGCCGCCAGGCCGGCATGGGCAGACGCTCGGCCACATCGCCGCCGGAAGCGCCGTTTTCCGACAGGCCGCCCTGCGCGCCGACGGGCCGCAGGCGCAGCCAGGCCACGCCGCCGGTGGCGCGACCGTCCACCTCCAGCCCGGCGGCGTTGAAGCGGCAGGGCTCGCCTTCCTGGATCAGGGCGGCGATGCGCTCCGCATGTTCCGGCGATGAGGCGGCGATGGCGCTGACCATCTCCTCGGCGGCCCCATCAGGGTCTTGGCTCAGCCGCGCCTCGTCGACCTGCAGCGCGCGGGCGCAGGCCGACAGGGTCCAGCCGCCCGACACGGCGCGGATGCGCTCGGGGTCCAGGCTGATGAGACAGGTGTCGAAGGCGTCCGCCCCGCCTTTCAAGGCCAGCATGTCTTCGCGCAGGCCCTGGGCTTCCGCCTCGGCGCGCGCCAGGGCGCCCAAGGCGCGGCGGCGGAAACGCCACGCCCAGGCCGCTGCCGAGAGCGACAGGCCGATGGCGCCGACCGAGGCGGCGAAGGCGACGTCGTTGACGGGCATATGGCTGATCCGAATCACGGCCAGACTAACAGAAACCGTCTCTCATGCACGGCGGCTTGCCGGGCGTGGAAACCGTCACGATATGGCGGCCATGAACCTCTACGGACGCGAGCCCAGCAACGACGATCTGGCCCAACTGGCGCGCGAGGCTTTCGAGCGCCTGCCCGAGCCCTTCCGCCTGGCCGTGGGTGCGGTCGCGATCCGCGTCACCGATTTCGCCGAGCCCGAGGTGCTGGCCGACCTGGGCATGGACGACCCATGGGACCTGTCCGGCCTTTATTCAGGCGTCGACCTGACCCGCCGGTCCATCCTTGATCCGCTGCCAGAGCCGTCCGAGATCTTCCTCTACCGCAGACCCATACTGGCCGAGTGGGCCGGGCGCGGCGACATCGGTCTGGGGCGCCTCGTGGAGCATGTGCTGATCCACGAGATCGGCCACCATTTCGGCCTCTCCGACGACGACATCCACGCCATCGAGGATGGCCGCCGATGAGGCGGCCTTACCTTGCGATGCGAAGGTTCTCGATGGAGCCGGCGATGCGGTCGAAAGCCTCGCCGATCGCGGCGCTGCTGGTGACGTTGAAATAGTGGTCCGACGAGGTGGCGCAGCGGGCCAGCATAGCCTGAGTGCCGGTGTCGACCTGAACGCCCACCGTATAGATGATGATGCCCTGGGCCTTCATGTTGCCGCACAGGTCTTCCTGGCCAGGGGTGGCCGAATCCAGACGATTGTCCATGGCCGCCCGGCGGTCGGAGCCTGACGAGTTCACGCCCACGCCCAGCCGGTTCTGGAAGATGTAGCCGACGCCCGAATAGACCGAGTTGTTCGGGTTGGAGAAGGTCGAGTTCACGTTCTCGCCGTCGGTCATCAGGATGACGATCTTCTGCAGCCGGTCGGTCCCGTAGGCGGCCCCGTCCGCGAAAGGACGGTTGGGCGACAGGGTGTGCCAGCCCCACATCATGCCCATGGGCACGTTAGTGTTGCCCGACGCAGTCATGTCGTCGATGGCGTCCAGAACGTCGTCATAGTCGGTGGTCAGGCGCACCAGGGGCTGGAGGGTGCAGCCGCGGTTCGGGCCCTTGCCGTTGCTCGTGGACAGGCCGCTCGTTCCGTACTTCTGGGTGCGCTTCAGGCGCTTCCACCAGTCGCGGTTTGAGCTGTTGGCGTTCAGGCCGTCGGGCAGATAGTCGTTGTCGACGCGATAATCCTCCCACTGCCAATGATTATCGTAGAGGTCCACGTCCGGCTCGTCGGGAGCGAAATAGTGGACGAACATGGTCTCGCGGTCGCTCGGGTGCGGAGCGGTGTCGCGGATATCATACGGATAGGGACGGCTCTCGACGCAGCCGGCCCAGTCCAGGTTCATCTGGTTGAACAGGGCCAGCCGGTTGGCGCCCGTGGCGAACAGCTCGTCGTTGCCCGTGGCCTGGGCGCTGTTGTCCATCCAGTTGGCGTTGGCGTACTCGCTGCCGATGCGCACCGTCATGGAGAAGGGCACCAGGCTGATCTTCACGGCGTCGTCTTCGGTGCTGCGCTCGGCCGCCGCCGCCAGGCGCTCAACCAGGTTTCGGGCGGCCGCCTTGGTGTTGGTCAGCTTGGAGCCGGCCATGGATCCCGTATTGTCCAGCACCATCGCCACTTCGATGCGGTAGTTGGAGCGGAAGACGGTCGTATCGGCGGCCACCTTGATGTTGTCGCCCAGGAACATGTCGGCGATCAGGGTCGTCACATTGGCTTTGGCCTTGGCCACCACCGAGCCGTCGGCGTTGAGCACGAAATCGGTGTCCGTGGCGGCCTCGATCAGGCTGGTGTCCGGATAGTTGGCCAGATTGGCCCGCAGGGCCTGCATGCCGACCCGGCGGATCCCGCCCGAGGTCGTTTCATCCGAGCGCGCCGCCGCCAGGGCCGCGGCGTCCAGGGCGTCCTGCAGATTCATGCGCACGGTCGAAGCGCGGTGGATGTCCACCCCCGCCACGGCCATGACGGAGACGACCGGCATGGCCAGGGCGAACATCATGGCGACGCCGCCGTGGCGGGCCGCGCCGAACGCCTTCAGATGGTTTCGCAGACGCATCGCCATATCCCCACGCCCGGACGCACGCCGGGCGCGAGGATGATGGGGCGGCTCGGGTAAACGAACCGCCCCACGGCAAGGGTTAACGCCTTTAGGCTTCCCAGCCGCAGTTCTTGCCGCGGTTCTGCTCGGTCAGCCAGGCGTTCAGCGGGGCGAAATAGTCCGCCACGGCCGAGGCGTCGGTCTGGCGTTCGCCGGTAAAGGCCTCCAAGGCCTCGGGCCACGGGCGGGACTGGCCCATCTCCATCATGGCGTTGAAGCGTCGGCCCACCTCCCCGTTGCCGTAGATCGAGCAACGGTGCAGCGGTCCGGTCCAGCCGGCCTGGCGGCAGGCCGCGCGCTGGAACTGGAACTGGTAGATGTGGGCCAGGAAATAGCGGGTGTACGGCGTGTTGCCCGGCACGTGGTACTTGGCGCCCGGGTCGAAGGCGTTGGCCGGGCGCGGCCCCGGCGGCACCAGACCCTGATAGCGCAGCATGTTCGCCGTCCAGGCCTCGTTGTACTCGGCCGGCGACACCTCGCCGGAGAAGACGTCCCAGCGCCAGCGGTCCACCATCAGGCCGAAGGGCAGGAAGGCGATCTTGTCCAGCGCCATCTTCAGCAGGAAGGGGATGTCCTCGGCGTCGCCCTGCGGCACCTGATCCAGCAGCCCGATCTGGTTCAGATAGGTGGGTGTTGAGGCCGACAGGGCCACGAAGTCGCCGATGGCCTCGTGGAAGCCGTCATTGGCTCCGTTCTGGAACAGGAAAGGCTGGTTCTTGTACGCCCGTTGATAATAGTTGTGGCCCAGCTCGTGGTGGACGGTCTGGAAGTCCTCCGCGTTGACGTTTGTGCACATCTTGATGCGGATGTCGTCGGCGCCGTCGAGGTTCCAGGCCGAGGCGTGGCAAACCACTTCGCGGTCCTGCGGCCGGGTGATCATCGACCGCTCCCAGAAGGTCTGGGGCAGGGGCGCCAGGCCCAGCGAGGTGTAGAAGCCCTCGCCCGTGCGGACCATGCGCTCGGCGTCGTAGTTGGCCTCGGTCAGCAGGTTGTCGAGGCTGTAGCTGGACGCCGGGATGTTGGTGGGCGCCACCACGTCGTAGATGTTGCCCCACTGCTGCGACCACATGTTGCCCAGCAGGTCGGCGCGGATCGGGCCGGTCGCCGGTTGCACCGCGTCGCCATAGCGCTCGTTCAGGCGCGCCCGCACGTAGCAGTGCAGGTTCTCATAGAAGGGCTTGACCTGCTGCCACAGCCGCTCGGTCTCGGCGGCGAATTCGTCGGCGGTCATGTCGTAACCCGAGCGCCACAGGGCGCCCGTGTCAGCATAGCCCAGCTCGCGGCTGCCCTCGTTGGCCAGCTCGACCAGGCGGGCGTAGTCGTCCCGCATCGGGGGCGCGATGGTGCGCCAGCCCTCGTAGAGCGCTTCGGTCTCGCTGGGATCGCGCGAGGCGGCGAGCATCCGGCTGGCCTCGTCCAGGGTGATCTGGCGGCCCTGGTGCTCGAAACGGCCGGTGGCGTAGGTGGAATCCAGCCGTGTCGAAATCTCGGACAGCTCGTCCGCCGCGCCCGGGCGGTTCGGCGCCGGCAGGACCAGCCCCTGCCGCAGCAGGTTCAGCTTGCGGCGTGTGACCGGGTCCACCTGAACGTCATTGAAGCGCGCGGCCTCGTTGGCCAGCTGGACGCCCAGTTCGGTGTACTCGGCGTTGGCGCGGCTCTCCAGCCACATGGTGTCGAAGGTGATGTTGGTCGCCCGCGTCCAGGCGATGCGGCTGGCCTCCTCGGACAGGGCCTTCAGCCGCGTCTCGGCGTCGGCGATGAAGGCTCGAGCGCCCTCGGCCGTCGCCGGGAACTGGCTGGACTCGGCGCTGGCGGAGGCCGCGGGGGCCGCGACAGCTTCGCCGCCCATCATGGACTGGCAGCCGGACAGGCTGATCGCCAGGGCGCCGGCGGCGCAGGCGGTGAGGAGGAGGTTCTTCATGGGGCGTCCTTCCTGACGGCGGCCGGTGGACCGGCCTTGCGATTTTGGGCCCCATGAACCCTAGCGCGGCCGTATACGTCAACCTTGGCCGTTGCGGCGGAAGCGCTATCGCAGGACGCAGGCGTCCAGCCCGTCGGCGCGCACGGTCCCCATCTGGGCCTGGATGGTGCGCGCCCGCCGTCGGACATAGGGGCCGGGGGCCTCGGCGCTGTAGCGGCGCGGCGAAGGCAGGACGGCCGCAAGCCTTGCGGCCTCGCGCGGCGTCAGCTCATCGGCGCCCTTGCCGAACAACCGCCGGGCCGCGGCCTCGGCGCCGTAAACGCCCGGCGCGAACTCGGCCACGTTCAGATAGACCTCCATGATGCGGCGCTTGCCCCACAGCGCCTCCAGCAGGATGGTGTAGCCCGCCTCCAGACCCTTGCGGACCCAGCCTCGGCCCGGCCACAGAAAGACGTTCTTCGCCGCCTGCTGGCTGATGGTCGAGGCGCCGCGCAGCCGGTTCGGCCGCCGTTTGTTGTGCGCCTGGGCCTTGCGGATGGCCTCCAGGTCGAAGCCATGGTGGCGGCAGAAGCGGGCGTCTTCCGAGGCGATGACCGCGCGCACCAGATTGGGCGAAATGTCCGACAGACCGCGCCAGCGATAGTCGAGGCCGTCTCCCGCGAAGAGGCGGTTCACCATGAGCAGATTGGGCGGCGGCGGCAGCAGCCGATAGGTCAGGACGCTCAGCGGCGGCGCCAGAATGGCGGAGACCAGAGCGACCAGCAGCCAACGGCCCCAGCGGCGCCGGTCCGGCGCGGAGGCCGCCGTTTCTTCAGGAGCGGGATCGTCGCTCATGGCCCCCACTGTGACGCTTCAAGGGCGCACCCGCCAGCCTCAAGCGGGAACCTCGCCCACGCCGGCCAGGCCATCCTCGTCGCCCCAGGCGACGCGCGCGCCGTTGGAGGTCATGGCCAGGGCGGAGATCGCAGCGCCCTTCTCGGCCCGAAGGGGCTTCAGGCCGACGGCGCGCAGGTCCGCCGCCCAGACGCGGCCGTCGTTCAATCCGGCGGCGATGCGGGGCTGATCCGCCGCCCCCGCGCAACGAACGACAAGGGCGCTGTCGTCATGGCCGATCTCGGCCGCCTCCTTGCCCCCGGGCCCGCCGCCGGTGAAGGGCCAGCAGACCACGCCATGGGCGCCAGAGGTGGCCAGCACCGCGCCCCTCGCGCAGAAAGACAGCGAACGGATCTTGGCCGGATACCCGCCCATGCGCAGATCCTTGCCCTGGGGCAGGGTCCAGCCGTGCAGCTGGTTGTCCTGCATGGCCGTCACGCAGAAGCGGCCGTCCGGCGACAGCGCGACAAGCGTGTGCGACCCCGCCCATTTCAGCTGTATCGGCTTCTGGGTCTCAATGCGGGCGAACCACAGCGCGACCCCGCCATAGGTGGCGCAGGCCAGCCGGCGGCCCTTGGCGTCGAAGGCCAGGTCGGACACCGACCGCTCATGCTCGAAGGTCCTTCGGAAGTGCGGGTCGCCCGCGTCCAGCACCAGGGCCTGGCGACCGGCCGCGGCGGCGATCAGGCCGCTCTCCGGGCTGGCGGCCAGAGCGTCGATCCACTTGCCCTTGAGGTCGGCCAGCACCTGCGGCTCCTCGTCAGGCCGTGACCAGACGATGCGCCCGTCGTCGCCGCCCGTGACCAGCCCCTCGCCTGAGGGATGGGCGGCGGCGCAAAGGACCGCGCCCTCGTGGGCCTCTGTTTCCGCGCCGCCCTCGAAACGGACCCGCCCATCGCCCCCGGCGAACATGGCCTGGCCCGCGCCATCGAACAGGGCGGCGGTGACGGGCGCCTCGAACGGGATCATGCCGCGCAGGCCTCGAAGCCCGCCCTCAGCGCCGCCTCGTCCAGATTGCGGCCGATGAAAACGGCGCGGCTCCAACGCCGTTCGTCCGGCCTCCAGGGGCGCTCCAGCTCGCCCTCAAGGATCATGTGCACGGCCTGGAAGACCAGGCGCCGGTCCTCGCCCTTCACGTCGATGACGCCCTTGGCGCGCAGGATGTCGGGGCCCTGTTCGGCCAGCAGCCTGTCCAGCCAGCGCGTGAAGGCTTGGCCGTCCAGGGGGCGCTCCAGCGACAGGGAGACGCCCTTCACATCGTCCTGGTGGGCGTGGCCGCGCGGACCATGGTGGTGATCATGGCCGTGGTCGGGGCTGTGATGATCGTGGCCGCAGTTTTCGTCGTGGACGTGACCGGGCTCCCCGTGGCCCGGATTGTCCGCCGGCAGGCGTTCGGCGACGCGGTCCAGGTCAAAGCCGCCGACCCCCAGGATTTGCTCCAGCGGCACGCGTGAGCGCTCGGCCCGAGTGATCGGCGCCAGGGGGTTCAGGGCGCGCAACCGCGCCTCCACCTCGGCCAGGGCCGCCTCGTCCACAAGGTCGGTCTTGTTCAGGATCAGCCGGTCGGCGAAGGCCACCTGCTCGCGGGCCTCTCTCGAGCGGTCCAGCTGCTCGTGGATATGGCGCGCGTCGACCAGGGCCACCACGCTGTCCAGGCGCGTCTTCTCCCGCACGTCCTCATCCACGAAGAAGGTCTGGGCCACCGGGCCGGGATCGGCCAGGCCGGTGGTTTCGACGATGATGGCGTCGAAGCCGCCCTTCCGTTTCATCAGGCCAGAGACCACCCGGATCAGGTCCCCTCGCACCGTGCAGCAGACGCAGCCGTTGTTCATCTCGAAGACCTCTTCGTCGGCGCCGACGATGAGGTCATTGTCGATGCCGATCTCGCCGAACTCGTTGACGATGACGGCGTACCGCTTGCCGTGATCCTCGCTGAGGATGCGGTTGAGCAGCGTGGTCTTGCCCGCGCCGAGATAGCCGGTCAGCACGGTGACGGGAGTTTTGTCGGTCATTCCCGCCAGATGGACCGGCCCTTTGGGGGAATCAACCGTCTCAGCAGTCGATGCAGTGATCCTCGGCATCCGCCTCCACCTGAACGGTGGCGTGATCGATGCCGAAGCGGGACTTGAGCCCGGCGCTGAGCGCCGCGAGGAAGGCGCGGTCCGCCCCCTGGGGTCTGACCAGATGGACGGTCAGGGCCGTACGGGTGGTCGATAGGCTCCAGACGTGGAGGTGGTGCACACCCGTGACGCCCGGCTGCTCGGCCAGCCAGACCTCAAGCGCCGTCATGTCGATGTGCGCGGGGGCGGCGTCGAGCGCCAGGTTCAGGGAGTCCTTCAGCAGCCCCCAGGTGCCCCAAAGGATCACGGCGACGATGACCAGTCCCACCAAGGGATCGATCCAGCCGGCGCCGCTGACGGCGATCAGCCCGGCGCTCGCCACCACTCCAAGGGACACGGCGGCGTCGGCGGCCATGTGCAGAAAGGCGCCCTTGGCGTTCAGGTCGTCCTTGGCGGCGCCCATGAACATCAGGGCCGTGCCCAGATTGATGACCACGCCCAGGGCCGCCACGGCGGCGACGATCCCGGGCTCGGGCGCTTCCGGCGCGGACAGCCTGCGCAGCGCCTCGACCGCCACGGCCCCCGCCACAAAGACCAGCAGGAGGGCGTTGGCCAGGGACGCCAGGATGGTCGCCTTGCCAAATCCATAGGTGCGCCGTCCCGAGGCGCTCTGCTTCGCCAGCCAGGCCGCGCCGCCCGCCAGGGCAAGCGACAGCACATCCGACAGGTTGTGCCCCGCGTCGGCCAGCAGCGCCGTGGAGCCTGCCCAGAGGCCGGCGGCGAACTCCGCCGCCACGAAGGTCAGATTCAGACCGATGCCTATAAGATAGAGTCGCACCGGCGCGCCGACCGGCGCGTGGCTGTGCCCTCCATGGCCATGACCCGGACCATGGTGGTGGCCATGATGGCCGTGATGGTGATGGCCGTGGTGATCGTGGGCCACGAGGGTGTCCGTCAGGCGAGGGCGTCGATCAAGACGTAAAGGCCGAGCCCGGCTAGGGCCAGCCCCAGAACCGCACGATCCCAGGGGGCCAGGCGCGCCAGCTTGAGCCGCTCGACCCCGGCCTGGGCTAGACCCGCGAACAGCGCCATGCCGCCGACCGTGCCGAGCAACAGCATCATGGTCAGGATCGCGACGCCCGCCGCGCCGTAGGGCGCCGCCGTCAGATAGAGGGGCAGCAGCGCTTCCCCCGGCGACAGCGCCAAAAGGCCGACCAGCCCCCAAAAGGCGGCGGCGTCAGAGACCCTGGGCCGGGCCATGGCCTCCATCTCGCGCCGTCCAACGTGGGATCGCCACAGGTACCAGGCGCCGAAGGCCAGCAGCACCAGCCCCGCTCCCACGGGGAGCGCCCCCTTCACCCAGGCTTCCGCCGCGGCGCCGGCCGCCGCCACCAGCGCGCCGATAAGGCCGGTGGACGCCATATGCGCCACCGCCGCCGTGATGACGACGGCCATGACCTTGCCCATGCCCCACCCCTGCGCCCGGCCCACCAGCACGAAGGGCAGCCAGTGCGTCGGCAACAGGGCGTGCAGAAAGGCCGCCAGAAAGGCGGGCACGGTCAGGAAAGGGGGAAACAAGTCGCTCAAGCGAAGCTCATCTATAGGAGCCGGGCCTATAGCGTGTTACAGAATAACAGTCGAGGCGTGATTTCCCGCCGTCTTTGCGTTGACTCGCGGACGCCGATCCGTATAAGTCGCCGCTCTTCGCCCGCGGGTCCGCTCGCGGGCGCAAACTTTTTTGCGTGAGGCTCTGGCTCCCATGTACGCGGTGATCAAGACCGGCGGCAAACAATACCGGGTTCAACCGGGCGACCTGCTCGTGGTCGAGAAGCTGGATGGCGAAGCCGGCGCCGAGGTGCGCTTCGACTCCGTCCTGATGATGGGCGACGACAAGGGTTCGACCGTCGGCGCGCCGACGGTGGACGGCGCGGTCGTCTCGGGCGTGCTGGTCGAAACCCGCAAGGGCGAGAAGGTCAAGATCTTCAAGAAGATCCGTCGCCAGGGCTATCGCCGTACGCGCGGCCATCGCCAGCCGGAGAGCGTGGTGCGCGTCACCGCCCTTGAAGGCCTTGGCAAGTCGGCCAAGTGGGACGGTCAGGTGGACCTGACGACCAAGGCCGAGCTGGACGCCCGCGCCCGCGGCCTGGCTCCGCGCGTTGAGGCCGCTCCGGCCAAGGGCGCCAAGGCGCCGAAGGCTGAGGCTGCTCCGGCGGCTGAAGCGGCTCCGGCCAAGAAGGCTCCGGCCAAGAAGGCCGCCGCGCCCAAGGCTGAGGCCAAGACCGAAACCAAGAAGGCCGCGCCGAAGAAGGCCGCAGCCAAGAAGGCCGACGAGGCCTGATCTAGAAGACGCTTAGAGTTCAGGACCCAGACCCATGGCTCACAAGAAATCCGGCGGCTCGTCGCGCAACGGCCGCGACTCCGAGTCCAAGCGCCTTGGCGTGAAGAAGTTCGGCGGCGAGCGCGTGCTCGGCGGCAACATCATCGTGCGTCAGCGCGGCACCCAGTACCATCCGGGCGTGAATGTCGGCATGGGCCGCGACCACACCCTGTTCGCCCTGACCGAAGGTCAGGTGGCGTTCCAGCGCAAAGCCGGGAACCGCTGTTTCGTATCGGTCATGCCGATGCAGGCCAAAGAGGCTGCCGAATAACAGGTCCAGACAAGCTCTCCGTCCGGACCTCCGCCGCAAGGGCGATCCGGATGAAGGACTAAAGTCTCCAGCGGGAGTCCGGGTCGCCGGGCTCCCGTTTTTCATTTCCGCTGGAGGTTTGGAGATCAGGGCCATGGGCCTTCTCGAGCCTCAAAGACAGTTCGAAACGCGGCGCCTCAGGCTGCGTCCGCTCCTCCCTCAGGACGCGCCGGTCATGGCTGCCTTCCTGGCCGATGCGGGGGTGGCGCGCATGACCTGCAGCGTGCCTCATCCCTTCACCCTCGCCGACGCCGACGCCTTCATCGCGGCCGCCGCCGCCGGAGATCCGCGCCGTCAGGCGCGCTTCGCCATCGAGCACGAGGACCATGGCCTGGTGGGCGGCGTCGGCTTCACCCATCCCGATGGGGACGCGGCCCCCGAGGTAGGATACTGGATCGGCCGGCCGTTCTGGGGGCGAGGCTTCGCCACGGAGGCGTTGGAGGGCGCGCTTGCCTGGGCCAGGCGCCGTTGGGGCCGGCGGGCGGTGATGGCGGGACACTTCGCCGACAATCCCGCCTCGGGTCGGGTGCTCGAAAAGGCCGGATTTCTCTACACCGGAGAGCGCCACCGGCTGCTCAGTCGCGCCCGGGGCGAGGCGGCCGAGGCGCGCATGATGGTGTGGCTGGCCTAAAGGCGCTACTGGCCGCCCCATGACCGGTCAGCCGCCCTCCGCACCGCCCCCCAGCTGGGGCCCCACCCGCTCGTTCGGGCGTATCAGGTCGCGCACCCTCAAGCCCCGCCAGGCGGCCCTGTTCGACACCCTGTTGCCGAAGATCGCCGTGCCCGATCCGGAGGCCGGTCCGATAGATCCGGCCTCGCTCATGCCCGGCGCCCGCGAGGTCTGGCTCGAGATCGGCTTCGGCGGCGGCGAACACCTGGCCGCCCAGGCCGCCCGCCACCCTGAGGCGCTGATGATCGGCTGTGAGCCCTTCCTGAACGGGGTGGGTTCAGCGTTGCGCCACATCGAGGAGCGGGGACTCGCAAACGTCCGGCTGCATGCGGGGGACGCCCGGGCCGTCATGGGCGCGATGCCGGACGCCTGCCTGGACCGGGTGATGATCCTGTTCCCCGATCCGTGGCCCAAGGCGCGGCACAACAAGCGCCGGCTGATCCAGGACGATACGGCCCTCGAGATCGCGCGACTGCTCAAACCCGGCGGGCGCTTGCGCTTCGTGACCGACTGGAAGGACTATGCCGCCTGGGCGCTGGAGCGGCTGGCCCGCACGGAGGGGCTGGTCTGGCTGGCCGAGGCGGCCGAGGACTGGCGCACGCCGCCCGCGGATCACGTCACCACGCGCTATGAGGAAAAGCGGCTGGGCGACACGGCGCCCATTTTCCTGGAGTTCGAGCGGGCATAGCGCGGGTTACAGGGGTAGCCGCCTCAAGGGCCGTTCGGCCAGCAGCACTAAAGCGGACTTCACTGCGGCCCCGATCAGGAAAGGCGTGAACCCCACGGCCATGGCGTCGCCAGGGCCCATTCGAGCAGCCAGCCAGACCGACCCGACGCCGAGGATCAGCAGGTGCAGTCCGAACAGGACGGCGAGCCCCGTGAGCGGCCGGCTCAGCCATCCTCGCCGGGCGGCCAGCCCAGCCAAGGCCGCCGCCACCGGAAATGCGACAAGGTAGCCCGCGGTCGGCCCGCTGAAGGGCTGGAGGCCGGACGCGCCGTCCGAGAGCACCGGCAAACCGGTCGCGGCCGCCGTCAGATAGAGCAAGACCGCGCCGCCCCCGCGCCACGGGCCGAGCACCGCTCCGGCCAGCAGCACTGCGAAGGTTTGCAGCGTCATCGGCACCGGAACCATGGGTACGGCGATCCGCGCGCACAGCACTGTCAGCAGGACGAAAGCGATGATCGCGGCGGCGCTGAAGATCGCTTGTCTCATGCGCCACCAGCATCATGACCGCGACGCCGCCGCAAGGGTGCGATTTGATCCCGATCAAGGCGTGGCCATAAGCCGCCGCTCATTCTCCTCTCAGACCTAGGGAGGGTTTCATGGACTTTTCGAACATCTATCTGATCGGCGTCATCGCCGGCTTCACCTTCTTCGGCGTGACCCTGTTCGCCGTCTCCACCTGGACCAACCTGAAGAAGTAAGGGGCTGACAAGCGTCGCGCCTGACGCTATATGCCCGCCTACATCGTTATCGACGGGGCGTCGGACGGCGCCTCGGAGAGGCGGCGGCCGGAAGGCCCGCCGCCTTTGTTTTTGGAGTTATCCCTTGCGCGCCAAGACCGCGGAGGACCGCCGTCTGCTGGAGCTGCTGCAGCCCGTCGCCGAGGCGCAAGGGCTTCAGATCGTGCGCCTGCGCCTGATGGGCGGGACCCAGCGCCGGCGTCTGCAGATCATGGCCGAACGCCCCGCGGATCACGAGATCGACGTGGAGCAGTGCGCCCAGCTGTCGCGCGCCGTGTCCGAGGTGCTGGACGCCGCGGATCCCATCGCCGGCGAGTACCTGCTGGAGGTGTCCTCGCCGGGCGTCGACCGGCCGCTGACGCGTCTGGCCGATTTCGACCTCTATGAAGGCCTTGAGGCCCGGCTGGAGACGGATCGGCTGGTTGAAGGCCGCAAGCGCTTTCGAGGTGTGCTGGCCGGAACCGAGGGCGAGAACGTCGCCATCGACCTGGAGGGCGAGGCCGACACCGCTCTTATTCCCTTCGCCTGGCTGGCTGAGGCCAAGCTGGTGCTGACCGACGAACTTCTGAAGCGCGGCGCCCGCCGCGTCCAATCCAATACCGATACTCCCAAGGAAGAGGACTGACGCCGATGGCCGTCACCGGCATTTCCGCCAACCGTCTTGAGCTGCTCCAGATCGCCGACGCCGTCGCGCGCGAGAAGTCGATCGAGAAGGAGATCGTCATCGAGGCCATCGAGGAGGCGATCCAGAAGGGCGCCCGCTCGCGTTACGGCGCCGATCACGACATCCGCGCCAAGATCGACCCGAAGACGGGCGAGCTGGCCCTGACCCGCCACGTGACCGTGGTGGCCGACGACTACGAGCCCGAGGAAGGCGAGGCCTTCAACGACTACGCCCTGCTGCGCCTGTCCGACGCCCGCCGCACCGACGCCGAGGCCGAGGTCGGCAAGGAGTATGTCGAGACCCTGCCGCCCTTCGAGTTCGGCCGCGTCCAGACCCAGATGGCCCGCCAGGTGGTCATGCATAAGGTGCGCGAGGCCGAGCGCGAGCGTCAGTACGAGGAATTCAAGGATCGCGTCGGCGAGATCGTCAACGGCACGGTCAAGCGCGTCGAGTACGGCAACGTCATCGTCGATCTGGGCCGGGGCGAAGGCGTCATGCGCCGCGACCAGTCCATCCCGCGGGAGATCTTCAACATCGGCGACCGCATCCGCAGCTACATCTACGACGTGCGGCGCGAGACCAAGGGCCCGCAGATCATGCTGAGCCGCGCCCACCCGGGCTTCATGGCCAAGCTGTTCGCCCAGGAGGTGCCCGAGGTCTATGACGGCGTGATCGAAATCCGCGCCGCCGCCCGCGACGCCGGCTCGCGCGCCAAGATGGCCGTGGTCTCCAACGACAGCTCCATCGATCCGGTCGGCGCCTGCGTCGGCATGCGCGGCAGCCGCGTCCAGGCGGTCGTGGCCGAACTGCAAGGCGAGAAGATCGACATCATCCAGTGGAACCCCGACGAGCCCACCTTCATCGTCAACGCCCTGGCTCCGGCCGAGGTGTCCAAGGTGGTGCTGGACGAGGAGGACGAGCGCGTCGAGGTCGTGGTGCCCGACGAGCAGCTGTCCCTGGCCATCGGCCGCCGCGGCCAGAACGTGCGTCTGGCCAGCCAGCTGACCGGCTGGCAGATCGACATCATCACCGAGACCCAGGACTCGGAGCGCCGTCAGAAGGAGTTCGCCGAGCGCACCGAGCTGTTCCAGCAGGCGCTGGACGTGGACGAGGTCATCGCCCAGCTGCTGGTCACCGAAGGCTTCGCCACCGTCGAGGACGTGGCCTTTGTCGAGGAGTACGAGATCGCCGAGATCGAGGGCTTCGACGAGGACACCGCCCAGGAGCTGCAGACCCGCGCCCGAGAGTTCCTCGACCGCCAGGCGGCCGAGCTGGACGCCAAGCGCAAGGAGCTGGGCGTCGAGGACGGCGTGCTTGAGATCGAGGGCGTGACCCTGGCCATGGCCGTGGCCCTGGGCGAGGGCGGCGTGAAGACGGTCGAGGATCTGGCCGATCTGGCGACCGACGAAATCCGTGGCGGGTTTGAAGCCCGCGGCGGCGAGCGTGTGCGCATCCCCGGCGTCCTGGAGAGCTTCTCTCTGGCCCAGGAAGACGCCGAGATGCTGATCCTGCGCGCCCGCGTGGCGGCCGGCTGGATCGACGCCTCCGAGATCGCCCAGCCTGAGCCCGAGTACGACGACGAGGCCTACGAGATGGACGAGGCCGAGCGCGTCTTCGGCGACGCTCCGGAAGCGGCTCCCGAAGCCGAGTCCGAAGGCGAGTCCGAAGCCGACTCTGAAGCGGAAGGAGAGTCCCGCGACGCCTGACGGCCGAGCGGGCACGCCGTTGCGCAGGGCGCAGGCTGACATGGGCGATCAGGACGGGCGGGAGCGCCGCGACTTGGTCTCGGGCCAGACCCGACCGGAGGCGGAGCTGATCCGCTTCGTGGCCGGGCCTGACGGCTATGTGGCGCCCGATCTGGCGCGCCGCCTGCCGGGTCGCGGCCTGTGGGTCGCGGCGGATCGCGCCTCCATCGAGATGGCCGCGAAGAAGGGCCTCTTCGCGCGCGCCGCCAAGGCGCCGCTCAAGGCGCCCGACGGCCTGGCGGACCTGGTCGAGCGCCTGCTCGTTCGGCGCTGCCTGGACCAGCTGGGGCTTGCCCGGCGCGAGGGCGTGCTTATCTCGGGCCTCGAGAAGACGCTGGCCGCCATCCGATCTGGCCGCGCCGCCTGGGTCATCGAGGCCCGTGACGGCTCGGAGGACGGGCGCCGACGCGTCATCGGCGCGGTGGCGGCGCAGGCCGAGGCTCAGAACCCGCCACCCCAGGTCTGCGCGGCCTTCACCGCGGAAGATTTGGGTTTGGCCTTGGGCCTCGAAAATGCGATACACCACGTCCTTCCCGTGGGCCCCCGAGCCTTGCGCTGGGCGGACGAGGTTCGCCGGCTCTCGGGATTTCGCCCGATCCTCCCACCGGAGAGGCGCGACCAAGGCTAAACGGGCGGGGCGCGGCATCACGCCCCGTCGCGTTTTGTTGTTTCTGATGACCAGCCGGGTCTTTCGGTCCCGGCGCAAGTGAAGCGAGCTGGATGAGCGACGACGACAAGACTGGCGAACCGAAGACGGGCCCGCGCGCGCCCCTGAGCCTGCGTCCGCGTCAGGCGGGCTCGGTGTCTTCGGGCGTGGTGCGGCAGAGCTTCAGCCACGGCCGCTCCAAGACCGTGGTCGTCGAGACCAAGCGCCGCCGCGCCGAGGGCGGCCCCTCGCCGGCCGAGAAGCGTCAGGCGTTCGACGTCGCCGCGCGCCCACGTCCGGCCGCGCCTGAGGCGCCGCGCCCGGCGCCGGCTCCGGCCGATACCGGCGGCCTGTCCGCCGAGGAAATGGAGGCGCGCCGCCGCGCCATCGCCCTGGCCAACGCCGAGCGTGAACGTCGCGACGCCGAGCGCCGCGCCGAGGAGGAGCGCCGCCGCAAGGAGGCCGCCGCCCGCGCCGTCCAGGCCCAGCCCTCGTCACCTGCTCCGCAGCCCGCCGCCGCGCCCCCTGCGCCTGCCGCCGCCGAGCCGCGCGCAGAGGCTCCTGCGCCTCGCGCCGAAGCGCCCGCGCCTCGCGCCGAAACACCGCGCCCCGCCGCTCCCGCGCGTGCGCCGCGCCCGACGGTGAACTACGGGGCCCGCGCGCCCCGCGAGCAGGGCGATCGTCCTCGTCCGTCCGGACCCCGCCCCGGCGGCGGCGGCGGTCGTGACTTCCGCGAAGGTCGCTCCGAAGGCGGGCAGCGCCCGGCGCCCGGCGGCACCGTCCGCTACTCGGCCGTGGCTCCGCCGCGCCCCTCGGGTCCGCGCGACGGCGGCGGCCCCCGCTCCAGCGGTCCGCGTCCCGGACCCGGCGCCGCGCCCGCCGCGCCTGAATTCACCCGTCCGGCCCGTGTCGCCGGGGCGAGCGCCGCTGGACGGCCCGACCGTCGCGACGACGACCGCCGCTTCTCCGACGCCGGTCCGGGCAAGGCCGTCAGCCGCACGCGCGGCGAGCCCAAGCGCCGCGAAGGCCGCCTGACCATCCAGGCCGTGGCCGGGGACGAGGACGCCGCCGAGCGCATGCGCTCCCTGGCCTCGGTCCGCCGGGCCCGCGAACGGGAAAAGGAAAAGCGCCGCGGCGGCGCGGTCGACACGCCCAAGATCGTGCGCGACGTGGTCATCCCCGACGTCATCACGGTGCAGGAGCTGGCCAACCGCATGGCCACGCGCGGCGTCGAGATCATCAAGTTCCTGATGCGTCAGGGCGTGATGCTGAAGATCAACGACGTCATCGACAACGACACCGCCGAGCTGGTGGCCACCGAGTTCGGCCACAACGTGATCCGCGTATCGGAAGCGGACGTGGAGACCGGCTTCATCGACACCACCGAGGAGGAGGGCGACTTCCCGCTCCGTCCGCCGGTGGTGGCCGTCATGGGCCACGTCGACCACGGCAAGACCAGCCTGCTCGACGCCCTGCGCGCCACCGACGTGGCGGCGGGCGAGGCCGGCGGCATCACCCAGCACATCGGCGCCTATCAGGTGCGGCTGGAGAGCGGCCAGCGCGTGACCTTCCTGGATACGCCCGGCCACGCGGCCTTCTCGGCCATGCGGGCGCGCGGCGCCAACGTCACCGACATCGTCATCCTGGTGGTGGCGGCGGACGATGGCGTCATGCCCCAGACCATCGAGGCCATCCAGCACGCCAAGGCGGCCGGCGCTCCGATGATCGTGGCCATCAACAAGATCGACAAGCCGGACGCCAATCCGACCCGCGTGGTCAATGACCTGCTGCAGCACGAGGTGGTGCTGGAGAGCCTGGGCGGCGACGTCCAGGCCGTCGAGGTTTCGGCCCTGAAGAAGACCGGCCTGGACGATCTGATCGAGGCCATCCTGCTGCAGGCCGAGATCCTCGACCTGAAGGCCAACCCCGAACGCTCGGCTGACGGCGTGGTCATCGAATCCAAGCTGGACAAGGGTCGCGGCCCTGTCGCGACCGTGCTGGTCAAGCGCGGCACCCTCACGCGCGGCGACATCGTGGTGGCCGGTTCGCAGTGGGGTCGGGTTCGCGCTCTGCTCAACGAGCGCAACGAGCAGCTTTCGGAAGCGGGTCCGGCCGTGCCGGTCGAAATCCTGGGCCTGGATGGCGCGCCCGAGCCGGGCGAGCCCTTCGCTGTGGTCGAGGATGAGGCCCGCGCCCGGGAGATCACCGAGTACCGCGAGCGCAAGCGCCGCGAGATGGCCACCACGCCGACCCAGGCCGTGTCCCTGTCGGACATGATGTCCAAGCTTCAGGACAAGAAGATCTCCGAGCTGCCGGTCGTCATCAAGGCGGACGTGCAGGGCTCGGCCGAAGCCATCGTCGGTTCGCTGGACAAGATGTCCACCGACGAGGTGCGCGCCCGGGTCATCCTGTCCGGCGTCGGCGGCGTCACCGAGAGCGACGTCATGCTGGCCAAGTCGGCGGGCGCCCCGATCCTGGGCTTCAACGTCCGCGCCTCCAAGCAGGCCCGCGATCTGGCCGAGCGCGAGGGCGTGGAAATCCGCTACTACGCGATCATCTACGACCTGATCGACGACATGAAGGGCGTGCTGTCGGGCCTGCTGGCCCCGATCCAGCGCGAAACCTTCCTCGGCAACGCCGAGGTGCTGGAGGTGTTCGACATCTCCAAGATCGGCAAGGTCGCAGGCTGCCGCGTCACCGAAGGCGTCGTGCGCAAGGGCGCCCGCGTCCGTATCGTGCGCGACGACGTGGTGGTTCTGGAGCTCGGCGTCCTGCAGACGCTCAAGCGCTTCAAGGACGAGGTCAACGAGGTCCAGTCGGGCCAGGAATGCGGCATGGCCTTCCAGGGCTTCCAGGACATCAAGAAGGGCGACCTGGTGGAGTGCTTCACCGTCGAGGAGGTCAAGCGGACGCTGGATTGATCCATCCTTGATGGATCCGCGCCCGCTCCATTCTCGCCGCCTTTGTGCGGCAGGAGGAGACCCATGTTCCGTGGCCTGACCCTCATCAGCCTGCTGGCGGCCCTGGCCGCGCCCGCGGCGGCGCGCGCCGATACGCGCCTGCACGCCTACGACCCCGACAACGACCTGGCCCGGCGCCTGACCCAGGGGATCACGCTGGAGGCGAGGAAGGGGCTGATCGGGCCCTGGCGTCTTGAGCGGCTGTTCTCTACCCGCGGCCGAGCTTCCGCCGGCCTGGAGCCGGTGTCCGAGGACCGGGTCCTGCGCGCCCTGCCCGAAGGGGCTGACGAGACCAACGTGTACCGCATCGACCCGGAAGGCGACGGCGCCGCCCTGGGCCGCGCCCTGTGTCCGGGCGCGGATCGGGTCTGGCTGGTGGCCGGGCGAATCCGGGCTGTGCGTGACATGACTCTGCACGCCGTGGGGCAGGTGCGCGACGCCGACCCGGTTCTGTGCGCCACGCTGGAATACCGCTGGCGCGGGGAGTGGCGCACACCGCGGCAGGCGGTGGACCCCGCGCGCCAGCCCGGCGCCCTGTCGCGCATGGGAGGTCAGTGATGAGCCGTCATGCTGGACAGCAGTCGGGGCGCCGTTCCGCCCCCCAGGGCCCCTCCCAGCGCCAACTGCGCGCCGGTGAGCTGATCCGACATGCCCTGGTGGAGATTCTGCGCGAGGAGGAGATCCACGACGAGGACCTCGCGGGGGTCTCCGTCACGGTGTCCGAGGTGCGCCTGAGTCCGGACCTGAAGCACGCGACGGCCTATGTTCAGCCCCTCGGCGCCGGATCCAGCGTTGAGGAGTGGCGGCCGGTGACCGAGGCCCTGAACCGCCACGCTCGCTTCCTGCGCGGCCAGCTGGGCCGGCACATCGACATGAAATTCACGCCGGACCTGCGCTTCCGTCACGACGAAAGCTTCGACGAAGCCAGCCGCATCGAGCGGCTGTTCGACGATCCGCGCGTCCGTCAGGACCTCGACCATGAGGACACGGAGGACTGATGCCCCGCCGCAAGAAGGGGCTGGCGGTCCACGGCTGGGTCAATCTGGACAAGCCCCTCGGCATGACCTCGACGGAGGCCGTCACGCGCGTGCGTCGGGCCTTCAACGCCCAGAAGGCGGGCCACTCCGGGACCCTGGACCCCTTGGCCAGCGGCATTCTGCCCATCGCCCTGGGCGAGGCGACCAAGACGGTCCCGTTTCTCATGGACGCGGGAAAGACCTATCGTTTCCGCATCGCCTGGGGCCGTTCGACCACGACGCTGGACGCCGAGGGCGAGACCGTGGCCGCCTCTGACGTCAGGCCCTCGTCCGAAGCCGTGGCCGAGGCCCTGAAGTCCTTCCTGGGCGAAATCCAGCAGGCGCCGCCGCGCTTCTCCGCCATCCGCATCGACGGGCAGAGGGCCTATGACCTGGCGCGCGAGGGGGTCGAGGTCGAAATTCCGGCCCGGCCTGTCGTGCTGCACGCGGCGGAGATCACCGACGCCGGCGCCCCGGATTCGGTGGAAATCCGCATCCAGACGGGCAAGGGCTTCTATGTGCGCTCGCTGGCCCGCGACCTGGCCGAGGCGCTGGGCGCCGAGGGTCATGTGAGCGAGCTGCGCCGCGAGGCGGTCGGGCCGTTCAGCCTGGAAACCGCGATTCAACTGGATTCCCTGGCCGAGTTGGTGCATAGGGACGCCGCCCAGGAAGCCCTGCTTCCGGTCACGACCGCTCTGGACGACATCCCGGACCTGGCCATGACCGACGAAGACGCCTTCCGGTTGCGGCAGGGACGGCCGATCGTTCTGCTTCCCCGTCAGGTCGAAGACCTCAAGGCCCGGCTCACCCCCGGCGCCCGCACGGTATCGGCGCTGACGAAGGCGGGGGATCCCATCGCTCTGTGCAGCTTGCGGGCCGGCCGGCTTGAACCGGACCGCGTTTTCAACCTGTCCTGAGCGGCCACAGCGCCGAGCAGAACACCCAACGCCCTCAAGCAGCGAGGCTCAGCGAGCCGAGCGGCAGGGCCAGAAAGGGAACTCCGATGTCGATTACGGTCGAACGCAAGGCCGAAGTCATTTCCGGCAACGCCCGCTCCGAGGGCGACACCGGTTCTCCCGAGGTGCAGGTCGCGATCCTGTCGGAACGCATCTCCAACCTGACAGAGCACTTCAAGACCCACAAGAAGGACAACCACAGCCGCCGCGGCTTGCTGAAGATGGTGTCTCAGCGCCGGCGTCTGCTGGATTACCTGAAGAAGACCGACCAGGGCCGCTACCAGGCGCTGATCGAAAAGCTGGGCCTGCGCCGCTAAGGGCGGAGGCCTTATAAGGGCTTCCGGTTCGTGACCGAGGCGCGGGCGCAACGCCTTCGCCTCGGTTCGCGCATCTGGAGACCCGCAACCGCGAGGGCTGAAATCCGGTCCTCACCGCTACCCGGCCCGCGATGGCGCGGCGCCGGCTGATGGACCGAAGGACTGAGAAGAGAAACCCGATCCCGACCGTCCGCCCCCGCAGGCAATCCGGCCTGAGGGATGAAGAAAGACACGAAATGTTCGATATCAAACGCAAGACCATCGAGTGGGGCGGCCGCAGCCTGACCCTCGAGACGGGCCGTATCGCCCGCCAGGCGGACGGCTCGGTTCTGGCCACCTACGGCGAGACCGTGGTGCTGGCCACCGCCGTCTTCAACAAGTCCCCCAAGGCCGGGATCGACTTCTTCCCGCTGACGGTCAACTACCAGGAAAAGACCTTCGCCGCCGGCAAGATCCCGGGCGGCTACTTCAAGCGTGAAGGCCGTCCGACCGAGAAGGAGACCCTGGTCTCCCGCCTCATCGACCGCCCGATCCGCCCCCTGTTCGTCAAGGGCTTCAAGCACGAGACGCAGGTCGTCGTGACCGTGCTGCAGCACGACATGGAGAACGACCCCGACATCGTCGGCATGGTCGCGGCCTCGGCCGCCCTGACGCTGTCGGGCGTGCCCTTCATGGGCCCCATCGGCGCCGCGCGCGTGGGTTATATAGACGGCGAGTACGTCCTGAACCCCGCCGTTGACCAGATGGAGTCCTCCGACCTCGACCTGGTGGTCGCCGGAACCCAGGACGCCCTGATGATGGTGGAGTCCGAGGCCAAGGAACTGCCCGACGACGTGATGCTGAACGCGCTGGTGTTCGCTCACAAGTCCATGCAGCCGGTCATCGAGGCCATCATCGAGTTGGCCGAGCACGCCGCCAAGGAGCCCTTCGATTTCCAGCCGGACGACGTGTCGGGCGTGGTCGACCGGATCAAGGGCCTGGTCGGGGAGGACATCCGAAAGGCCTATTCGCTGACCAAGAAGTACGACCGCCACGAAGCCGTGGGCGCGGCCAAGAAGAAGGCCGCCGAGGCTCTGCTGGCTTCGGAAACCAACCCGGACGGCGTCGACGCCACCAAGTTCGGCGCGGCCTTCAAGGAGTGCGAGGCCGAGGTTCTGCGCCGCGACATCATCGAGCACGGCCGCCGCGTGGACGGCCGCCCGCTGGACAAGGTGCGCCCGATCGTCTCGGAAGTGGGCGTCCTGCCCCGGACCCACGGCTCGGCCCTGTTCACCCGCGGCGAGACCCAGGCCCTGGTGGTCGCCACCCTGGGCACCGGCGAGGACGAGCAGTACATCGACAGCCTGCAGGGCACCTACAAGGAAAGCTTCCTGCTGCACTACAACTTCCCGCCCTATTCGGTCGGTGAAGCGGGCCGCATGGGCAGCCCTGGCCGCCGCGAGATCGGCCACGGCAAGCTGGCCTGGCGGGCCATCCGTCCGATGCTGCCGTCCAAGGAGGACTTCCCCTACACCATCCGCCTGGTCTCGGAGATCACCGAGTCCAACGGCTCCTCCTCCATGGCCACGGTCTGCGGCTCCTCGCTGGCCCTGATGGATGCGGGCGTGCCGCTGAAGGCGCCGGTCTCGGGCATCGCCATGGGCCTGATCCTTGAGCCCTCGGGCGAGTTCGCCATCCTGTCGGACATCCTGGGCGATGAAGATCACCTGGGCGACATGGACTTCAAGGTGGCCGGCACCCGTGACGGCATCACCAGCCTGCAGATGGACATCAAGGTCCCCGGCATCACCGAGGAGATCATGCGCAAGGCCATCGCCCAGGCGTCGGCCGGCCGCCTGCACATCCTCGACGAGATGAACAAGGCCATGGAGGCGCCCCGCGCCGAGCTGGGCGAGTTCGCGCCGAAGATCGAGACCATCAAGATCGCCGTGGACAAGATCCGCGAAGTGATCGGCTCGGGCGGCAAGGTGATCCGCGAGATCGTCGAAAAGACCGGCGCCAAGGTCGACATCGGCGACGACGGCACCATCAAGATCGCCGCTTCGGAGCAGTCCAAGATCGACGCCGCCCGCGACTGGATCAAGTCCATCGCCTCGGAGCCCGAGATCGGCACGATCTACACCGGCAAGGTGGTCAAGGTCGTGGACTTCGGCGCCTTTGTGAACTTCTTCGGCGCCAAGGACGGCCTGGTCCACATCAGCCAGCTGGCCAACCGCAAGGTGGCCCAGACCACCGACGTGGTGAACGAAGGCGACGAGGTGAAGGTCAAGTTCCTAGGCTATGACGACCGGGGCAAGACCAAGCTGTCCATGAAGGTGGTCGATCAGGAGACCGGTGAGGACATCACCGAGAAGCTGAATGCCGAACGGGCCGAGCGGGGCGAGCCCCCCATCGATGACGACGGCGGACCCAAGGGCGGTCGTCGCGAAGGCGGCGATCGTGGCCGGTCGCGCCGTCCGCGCCGCGACTGATCCTTCGGAGCCCTGACGAACGAGAAGCCCCGCCGGTCAACCCGGCGGGGCTTTTTGCTGGCGGCCAGGCCTCGCCGACCAACGCCCGCAGCGGTTTAGGGTTTTGCTTTTAGGGAGAAAATGGCGCGCCCGGAACGATTCGAACGTCCGACCCTCAGATTCGTAGTCTGATGCTCTATCCAGCTGAGCTACGGGCGCGCTGGCCGGGCGCTTTGAGGTGGCCCGGCGAAGGGCGCGACACCTAGCCCCGAACCCGCCCGGATGCAAGCGGGGACAGCGTGCTTTTTCAGGCGCTGTCGGCCCAGGCCGCCCGGCGTTTGGAGAAGCTCCGCGCCTGCCCTATGTCAGGCGGCCGTGAGTGGAGCCTTCGCCTTGCGTCCATCCCAAAATCCCGCCTCTGCGCTCGCGGGCCGCGCCCTGGCCCTGGGGCTGGCCCTGCTGATGGCGACCGGCTGCGCCCTGCCTCCGCTGGGCCTGCCTTCCCTCAACACGCCGGGCGGCCGGGCAGATCCAACATCTGCGGCAAGCCAGGCCTCCATCAACCGGGGGCCCTTCGTCGCCGCGGCCAATCCGCTGGCCGCCGAGGCCGGCATGGCGGTGCTGCGCCGGGGCGGATCGGCCGTGGACGCCGCGGTGGCCATCCAGGCCGTCCTGGGACTGGTGGAGCCGCAGAGCTCGGGCCTCGGAGGCGGCGCCTTCATGCTGGTCTTTGAGGCGGCGACCGGCGACCTGAACGTCTACGATGCGCGTGAGACCGCTCCAGCCGCGGCCGGGCCGAACCTGTTCGAGGAGGATGGCCGCCCTCTCTCCTTCAGGGACGCCGTGCTCTCAGGCCGCTCGACCGGGGCGCCGGGCGTCCCGGCCCTCCTGGAAACGGCGCAGCGGGCCCATGGCCGCCTGCCCTGGAGCAGCCTGTTCGGCGACGCCATTCGTCTGGCGGAGGACGGCTTCATCGTCAGCCCGCGCCTGTCGGGTTTCATCAACAGTCGCGCGCCCCAGGCGCACACGGAATGGGCTGAGGCCTACTTCACAAAGCCGGACGGGACCCGCTATCGCGCGGGCGACCGGCTGTCGAACCCCGCCTACGGCGCCAGCCTGCGCCTGCTGGCGGCCGAGGGCGCCGCGCCCTTCTATCGGGGCCAGGCCGCTGAACGCATCGTAACGGCCGTGCGGGCCGGGCCGAGGCCGGGCGCCCTGACCGTCGACGACCTGGCGGCCTATCGGATCGAGCGCCGCGAGCCCCTGTGCCGGCCCTACCGCCTGTACCTGATCTGCACCGCCCCGCCGCCGTCGAGCGGGGTTTCCTTGTTGCAGGCCCTGGCGCTTCTGGACGCATCGGACTTCGAGGCCGCGCCGCCTCAGTCCGGCGAAGCCTGGACGCGCTTCGCCGAGGCCCAGCGCCTGATGTACGCGGACCGCGACCGTTACGTCGCCGATCCGGCCTTCGTGGGCGTCCCGGTAGGCGGCCTGCTGGACCCGGCCTATGTGATCGACCGCGCTCGCGGCATAGACGGCGTCTTTGAGGCCGCTCCGCCAGAGGCGGGAACGCCGCCGGGCGCTTCGTCCCGGGCCGCGGACGCCACCACCGAGCCGGCCGGAACGTCCCACTTCGTCGTCGTGGACGCCGAGGGCGACGCCGTCAGCATGACCGCCACGGTCGAGAGCGTGTTCGGCTCGGGCCGGATGGCCAACGGCTACTTCCTCAATAACCAGCTGACCGATTTCTCGTGGGGGCCCGTGGATCAAGCCAGAGGGCCGGCGGCGAACGCGCCGGGGCCGCGCAAGCGTCCCCGCTCGTCCATGAGCCCGGTGATCATCCTTGACCGTCAGGGGCGCTTCGTCGGGGCCCTGGGATCCCCCGGGGGCTCGTCCATCCTGGCCTACAATCTCAAGACGCTGATCGGCATGCTGGATTGGGGTCTGGAGCCCCAGGCGGCCGTCAATCTGCCGAATCTGGTGGCGCGCGGGGCCGGCGTGGGGGCCGATACCGCCCTATTCCCCGACATCGTCCGCGAGGACATGGCCGAGCGGGGCCTGATCCTGCAGGAGAACGCCACCGAGAACTCGGGCCTGCACGCGGTCATCTTCCGCGACGGACGACCCCTTGGCGCCGCCGACCCCCGCCGAGAAGGCGTAGCGCTTACGCGCTGATGGGGCTTTCCGGATCCGGCAGGGCGATCTCGAACACCGCGCCGGTGGGACCGCTGTCGAGCAGCTCCAGCCGGCCCCCGTGGGCCTCGGCCAACTCGCGCGAGATGGCCAGTCCCAGGCCGGCCCCGCCGGGGCGCGCGCCCGAGAAGGGCTGAAACAACCGCTGGCGTATGCGTTCGGGCAGGCCCGGCCCGTCATCGCTCAGCCGGATCAGCACCCAGCCCGGCTCGCGCCGCGCCGACACCGCCACCCGGCCCTCGCCCCCCGGGCGATCCTGCTCGATCGCCTGACGAGCGTTGCGCATCAGATTGACCAGTATGCGATGCAGATGATCCGGGTCGGCCTGGACCTGCAGCCGCGCCGGCCCCTTCCAGGTCAGGCGCACGCGCTGATCGTCAAGCCCGGCGTCCTCGGCCGCGGCGCGCACGACGCCGGCCAGGCGGAGGCGGTGCAGCTGGGGCGCCGGCTCCTCGGTCTTGCCGTAGTCCAGCACGTTCTCCGACAGGGTCAGGGCCCGGTCCAGCGCCCGCTCCAGCCTGGGCAGGGCCTTGGCCACCCGGGGGTCGGCGCTGTCGGCCAGGCGCTCCGAGGCGATCTGGGCGGCGCTGAGCATGTTTCTGAGGTCGTGGCTGATCTTGGCCACGGCGGCGCCCAGGGCGGCGAGACGCGCGCGCGAGCGCAGGGCCTGACGCACCTCCTCGCGCATGCGGTCCAGCTCCATCTCGACACGGCCGATCTCGTCCTGGCGCGGCTCGACCACGGCGGGGGCGGGCGCCTCGGGGTCGGCGCGGAAGCGCTCGATGGATTCGGTCAGGCGCTGCACGGGCCGCAGGATCAGGGCCGATAGCGCCAGATAGAGCAGGGCGCCCGCGGTCAGCGAAATGAGCGCCGACACCCCCAGGATCTGCAGCAGGTACACACGCAGCTCCCGCTGCAGGGGCACGGCGGGCACCACCACCTCGACGAAATCGCCTTGCCGGAAACGAGGCCGCGCATTGATGCGGATCATGCGGTCCGGCGCCCCGAACAGGGTCTCCCAGGGGGCGGTCAGGCGAGCCAGATAGTCCGTGCGGCGCAGGTCGATGAAGTCCGGCGCCTCCTCCATCTCGGGCGCCCGCAGCAGAAGGCGGCGGACGCCCTCCTCGCCTACGGCCACCGCGGCCACCCCCGCGCCCTCGAGCAGCTGGCGGCCCACGTCGTCCTCGACCAGATCATAGGGCAGGGCGTCGACGCCGATGGAGGCCACCTCGGCGGCGCGCACCCGGTCCAGCAGCCATCGCTCATGGAAGCTGGCCGCAGACGGAGCCAGGATCAGCAGTTCCACCGCCACGGTGAAGCCCGCCGTCAGCAGTAGCATGCGGGCCGACAGGCCCTGGGGCGGCCATACGCTGCGTCCGAACACCCTCATGCCGCGCCTCGCCCGCGCCGGAACCAATGCAGCGCCACCGGAGCGGCCAGCGACAGCAGGCCCACGCCCGCCATGGCCCAGATGAAACGCGGCTCGATCAGATCGGTCAGCTCCAGGGTCGGCTCCGTGTGCAACAGGTCGCCCAGACCCGCGCCGATGGAGGAATAGATGAGGAAGGCCGGCAAGACACCCAGGAAGGTGGCCCCCGCATAGGCCCGCACGGGCGCCGCCACCAGACCGGCGACGATGTTGATCAGGATGAACGGAGCCATGGGCGTGATGCGCACGGTCAGAAGATACCAGAAGGCGTCTCGCTCCATGCCCTCGCACATGCGGTTCATCCACCCGCCGCGATCGCGAAACCGCGCGCGCAGCCAGTCGCCCAGCGCCGTCCTCAGGGCCAGATAGATGAACATGGCGCCCGCCGTCGCGGCCGCCGTGGTGGTTATCCCGCCGATCCAGGTTCCGAAAAGATAGCCGCCCGTCAGGGTTACGAACACGGCGCCGGGCATGGCGCTGGCCGTGACCAGCGCATAGACGATGAAATAGACGATCAGGCTCTCCACGGGGTGTTCCGCGACCATGGCGCGCAGGGCGTCCCCGTGCACACGCAGGGTCTCCAGCGACAGATGGCGGTGCCACCCGTTGGCTATGGCCAGCCCGGCCAGGCCCACGAGCAGGATCAGCGGGACGAACCGCAGCAGGCCTGGCCGATGCTGATCGAACGTCACGTGGCGTCCCCGCGTTGACAGACCTGGGTCTTGGGCTTATACGCCCGCCCTTCTTGCACGAGCGCCACCAAGCCTTGGGGCGCTTGCCTCGTGTTTAAGCCGGAGCCTTATCGTGAAGCGGACCTATCAGCCGTCCCGACTCGTGCGCAAGCGCCGTCACGGCTTCCGCGCGCGCATGGCCACCAAGAACGGCCGCCGCATCATCGCGCGCCGCCGCGCCAAGGGCCGTAAGCGCCTGACCGCCTAAGAGGGGCCAGCCCCTCCGCGCGTCCGCAAAGGGATCGCGCATGTCGGAGTCTCAGCAGCTGAAGCGCCTGAAGAAGCGGCCCCAGTTCCTGGCGGCCGCCAAAGGCCGTTCCTGCGCCCAGGGCGCGGTCATGGTCCAGATGCTCGAGCGCGCCGACGGCTCGGCCCATATCGGCGAGGGCTTCACCGCCACGCGAAAGATTGGCGGGGCCGTGGTGCGCAACCGCGCCAAGCGCCGCCTGCGCGAGGCCGCGCGGCGTCTGCTGCCGGAGTTGGGCCGGCCCGGGTGCGACTACGTCTTCGTGGCGCGCATGGGCACGGCCGGGCGGCCCTGGGACCGTTTGCTTGACGATGTGAAAACCGCGCTGATAAGGCTCGCGCGCGACCCCGCCGAGCCCCAGACGCCAAGGCCCGGCCCGCCAGAGCCCTCATCCACGGCCCCATCTCCGATCAGTCGAAAGCGCCCATGAACGACGACAACAACGCGCGCAACACGATCATCTTCTTCGTGTTGGCCGTCACACTGCTGATCGGCTACCAGGTCCTGGTGCTCGGCCCGGCCGCCGAGCGCCGCCGCGCCGCCCAGGAGAACGCCCGCGCCGAGCAGGTGCAGAACCCCGACGCCAATCCCGGCGCAGGCCTGACCGCTCCGACCGAGGGCGTGGTTCATGTGGATCGCCGCCAGGCCGTCTCGGCCTCGCCGCGCGTGGCCATCCAGACGCCCTCGCTGAGGGGCTCGATCTCGCTGCGCGGCGCGCGCATCGATGACCTTTATCTGACCCAGTACCGCGAGACCCTGGAAAGCGACGCCAACGTCGAGCTGCTGCGCCCCGTGGGCGCCGAGGGCGCCTACTTCGCCACCTCCGGCTGGACGGGCCAGAACGTGCCGGGCCTGCCCGGCCCCGACACGCTGTGGACCCAGACCTCGCAAGGGCCGCTCAGCCCCGGCAATCCGGTGGTGCTGACCTACGACAACGGCCAGGGCCTGGTCTTTACCCGCACCATCTCGGTGGACGATCAGTACATGTTCACCATCGCCGATACGGTGGTGAACCGGACGGGCCAGGCGTTGACGCTGGCGCCCTTCGGATCCATCCGCCGCATCGGCCTGCCCGACGGCGCGGGCCGTGACATGATCTCCCACGAGGGCGCCGTGGGCGTGCTCGACGACCGGCTGGTGCTGGAAAAGTACAAGGACTGGCGCAAGGAAGGCCGCATCGTGCGCGAGACCACCGGCGGTTGGCTGGGCGTCAGCGACAAGTACTGGATGGCGGCCCTCATCCCGGACCAGCGGCGCCCGGTCGAGGCCGAGTTCCGCGTCACCGGCGGCGAGGAGAACCCGACCTATCAGGCCAACTTCCTGGGCGAGGCGATGACGGTGGCCCCGGGCGCGACCGTGACCAACACCACGCGCCTGTTCGCGGGGGCCAAGCGGGCCGAGGTGCTGCGCGGCTACTCCCAGAGCCTGGGCGTGCCCGACCTGGATAACGCCATCGACTGGGGCATGTTCTGGTTCCTGACCCGGCCGATCTTCCTGCTGCTCGAATGGTTCTACGGCCTGGTGGGCAACTTCGGCGTCGCCATCCTGCTGCTGACCGTGGTGGTGAAGATCGTCTTCTTCCCCCTGGCCAACAAGAGCTTCGAGTCCATGTCGAAGATGAAGAAGCTCGCCCCGCAGATGGAGGAGATCAAGAAGCGCCACAAGGACGATCCGGCCAAGATGCAGCAGGAGACGCTGGCCCTGTACCAGCGCGAGAAGATCAACCCGGTGGCCGGCTGCCTGCCGCTGCTGGTGCAGATTCCGGTTTTCTACGCCCTCTACAAGGTGCTGTTCGTCACCATCGAGATGCGCCACGCGCCCTTCTTCGGATGGATTCAGGACCTGTCGGCGCGCGATCCGCTGTCGATCTGGAACGCCTTTGGCCTGTTCCCCTGGGATCCGGCGGCCATGGGCGGCTTCATCGGCGGCATTCTGAACGGGCCGCTGCACCTGGGCCCCGTGGTGCTGCTTTACGGCTTCACCATGTGGCTGATGACCTCGATGAACCCGCCGGCGCCCGATCCCGTCCAGCGCCAGATCTTCGGCCTGATGCCGATCCTGTTCACCTTCATCATGGCGCCCTTCGCCGTGGGCCTTCTGGTCTACTGGGTGTGGAACAACATCCTGTCGATCCTGCAGCAGTACGTGATCATGCACCGGAACGGCGTCGAGAACCCCATCGACGGCGCCATCGCCCGCCTGCGTGGCGGCGGCAAAGCGGCCCCATGAAAGCGGCCCGATGAAAGCAGCCACGTGACGGACTTCACGCCCGAACAGATCGAGGCGGCGCGACTGGCCTTCGCCCGGCCCGCCGTCTTCCTGCAGGGCGCCGCCAAGATCGAGCAGCTGCCCGAGCCCGACCTGCCCGAGGTGGCCTTCGCCGGCCGCTCCAACGTGGGCAAGTCCAGCCTGATCAACGCCCTGACCGGGCAGAAGGGCCTGGCGCGCGCCTCAAACGAGCCCGGCCGCACCCGCGAGGTGAATTTCTTCCTGGTGGACGAGCGGATTCGCCTGGTCGACCTGCCGGGGTATGGCTGGGCCAAGGCGTCAAAGGTTGAGACGAGGAAGTTCCAGAACCTGGGCCGCGACTACCTGCGCGGACGCGTGAACCTCAAGCGGGTCTATCTGCTGATCGACGCGCGTCACGGCGTAAAGGCGCCGGACATCGAAGCGCTGGACGCCCTGGATCTGGCCGCCGTCAGCTATCAGATCGTCCTGACCAAGGCCGACAAGATCGGGCCCCAGGAGCGGCAGCGCGTGGCCGAAGCGACGCTCAAGGCCGTGTCCAAGCGCCCTGCCGCCTTTCCCCGCCTCGTGCTGACCTCCTCGGAGAAGGGCTTCGGCATTCCGGAGCTGCGCGCCGAGGTGCTGCTGGCCTGCGAAACCTAGCCGCCGCCGGGGCGGTAGTTCAGGGCCTTGCCCGAGCCTTCGCAGACGGGGCAGACCTCGCCCGAGCCCAACTGACCGGCGCCCTGGCATTCCGGGCACAGGGCCGGGTTCACCGCCTCCGCTGGGGGTTCGGCCGCCTCGGGGCCGTGATCGTCGATCTCGTGCTCGCGCATGGATCAGGAACGGCCCAGCGGGCCGCCGGTTTCGCCGTGACAGCAGAGCCCGGTTCCGGTATCGCGCCCGCCATGAGCAAGACCCCCGATCTGAGCGGCCTCGAGGCCCAGGAAGGCAAGGGCTGGGTCACTGCCCGGACCCTGGCCGAGGCCCTGCCCTACATCCAGATCTATGACCGTGAGACGGTCGTCATCAAATACGGCGGCCACGCCATGGGCGAGGAGGCGGTGGCGCGCCAGTTCGCCGCCGACGTGGTGCTGCTGAAGCTGATGGGCGTGAACCCCGTGGTCGTTCACGGCGGCGGACCCCAGATCAGCGCCATGCTGGACCGCGCGGGGGTCAGGTCCACCTTCGTCGACGGCCTGCGCGTCACGGACGAGGCGACCATGGAGATCGCCGAGATGGTCCTGTCCGGCGCGGTCAACAAGGAGATCGCCAACTGGATCAGCCTGGCCGGACGCGAGGCCGACGTGCGCGGCGTGGGCCTGTCCGGCAAGGACGCCGGCCTGCTGACCGTCGAGAAGACCACCCGCACCCGCCGTGATCCCGACAGCCTGATCGAGCACGAGGTGGATCTTGGGTTCGTGGGCGAGCCCACCCGCGTCGATCCCAAGCTGATCCGGGGCCTGATCGAATCCGAGAGCGACTGGGTGCCGGTCATCGCTCCCATCGGCGTCAGCGAGGACGGCCGCACCTTCAACGTCAACGCCGATACGGTGGCCGGCGCGGTGGCCGGCTCGCTGAAGGCCAAGCGCATGCTGCTGCTGACGGACGTGGCCGGGGTGCTGGACGAGAAGGGCGAGCTGATCCGCCAGATGTCGGTGGCCGAGGCGCGCGGCCTGATCGCCTCGGGCGTGGCCACCGGGGGCATGATCCCCAAGCTGGAGACGGCCATCAAGGCGGTCGAGGCGGGCGTCGAGGCCGTGGTCATCCTGGACGGTCGGCGCAGCCACGCCATGCTGGTCGAGCTGTTCACGGAACACGGCGCGGGGACGCTCATCCAGGCGTGAGCCCTCCATCCGCATCCGGCCCGATCCTGCAGCACGTCCAGCACTGGGTCTTCGACCTGGACGACACCCTCTATCCGCCCGAGGCGGCGGTCATGGCGCTGGTGCAGGGGCGCATCAACGACTTCATGATCCGCGCCTGTGGGCTTGAGCCGGAGGCCGCGCGGACCCTGCAGAAGCGGTATCTGACCGATCACGGGACGACCCTGGCCGGTCTGATGCTGAACCATCGGGTGGATCCCCGCGCGTTCCTGGACGAGGTGCACGAGGTCTCGCTGGACAAACTCATGCCGGATCCCGTCCTGCGCGAAGGCCTGCTGCGCCTGCCGGGACGCCGGCTGGTCTTCACCAACGGCTCGGCCCGCCACGCCGAGCGGGTGTTGGAAAAGATGGCCCTGGCCGACCTGTTCGAGGACGTCTTTCACATCGAGGCCGCCGACCTGATCCCAAAGCCCGACCCCCGCGCCTTCCACGGCCTCATCCGCCGCCACGGCGTGGAGCCGCGCGCCGCCGCCTTCTTTGAGGACACCGCGAGGAATCTCGAGCCGGCGGCCCAGCTGGGCATGACTACCATCCTCGTGGGGCCGCGCGCCTTGACCGACGCGCCGCCCTATGTCGATCACCGCACCGAGCGGCTGCCGCCGTTCCTCAACGCCCTGACCTTCGGAGAGCCCCGATGATCGACCTGGCTGCCGTGAAGATCGACGTGGAAGAGGCCTGGGAGCGCCGCGCCGAGATCAGCGCCGCCACCAAGGGCCGCTATCGCGACGCCGTGGACCACGCCCTCCAACTCCTGGACGAGGGCCGCTTCCGCGTCGCCGAGCGCGTGGTCGAGACCGGCGAGTGGAAGACGTCGGAGTGGCTGAAGAAGGCGGTCCTGCTGTCCTTCCGCCTGCACCCCAACGAGATCATGCACAACGGCCGGCACGAGCCGCTGGGCGTCGGCCCCTGGTGGGACAAGGTCCCCAACAAGTTTTCGGGGTGGAAGGCGGCCGACTTCGACAGGCACGGCTTCCGCGCCGTGCCCGGCGCCATCGTGCGGCGCGGCGCCCACATCGGACGCAACGTCGTCCTCATGCCCAGCTTCGTGAACATCGGCGCCTTTGTTGACGAAGGCTCCATGGTCGACGCCTGGGCGACGGTCGGCTCCTGCGCCCAGATCGGCAAGAACGTGCATCTGTCCGGCGGCGCGGGCATCGGCGGCGTGCTTGAGCCGCTTCAGGCCAGCCCGACCATCATCGAGGACGGCTGCTTCATCGGCGCCCGCGCCGAGGTGGCCGAGGGCGTGATCGTGCGCGAGGGCGCGGTCCTGGCCATGGGGGTCTATCTGTCGGCCTCGACCAAGATCGTCGACCGCGCCACGGGCGAGGTGCTGCGCGGCGAAGTGCCCGCCTATTCGGTCGTGGTCCCCGGAAGCCTGCCCGACCCAAAGGGTGGGCCCAGCCTCTACTGCGCCGTCATCGTCAAGCGGGTGGACGCCCAGACCCGGGCCAAGACCGGCGTCAACGAACTGCTCAGGGACTGAGAGACTAGTTGGTCGCCACGCCCTCGGCGTGGGTTTCGGCGCGCTGCTCCTCGGCCTCGGCGGCCAGACGGTCGGTGCCCTGGTCGATTTCCTGGGCCACTTCGCGGGCGCCCGCCTCGATGGCCGTGCCCAGCTGGGCGGCTTCTTCGCGCACCTCTGCGGTGTTGACGCCGTCGACGGCGGCCTCGGCGTCGTTACCTGCCTCGTTCATCTCGGCCTGGGCCTCGTCCTGCTGCGGCTGGCTGCAGGCGGCCAGACCACCCAGGGTCAGGGCGGTGGCGGCGACGATGGACAGCCACGGGCGGCCCTTGGCGGCTTCGGATACGGACATAGGCTTCCTCCCGGCCTTGCTCATTGGGCGCACAACGGCGAAAGGCTGGGATTCGTTGCGCGGCAGGAGGGCGAAACCGTGCTGACCTTAAGCGACGTGTTGCCGCAGGACGACGTCCGGCGTGTGCGAGAGGGGTTGGCGAACCTGACCTTCCGCGACGGCCGCGCCACGGCCCTGGGGTCCGCCCGGCAGGTGAAGTCGAACCGGCAGACCCAGGCGAGCGAGGCGGGAACCCAGGCCCTCGCCCGCTTCGTGCGCCAGGCGCTGGAACGGCATCCGGTCTTCATGGCCTGGGCCAGGCCCGCGCGCTGGTCGAACCTGATCTTCTCCCGATACGCGCCCGGCGACGCCTATGGTCTGCACACGGACGCGCCCTTCATGGAGGCCGAGGGCGGCGGGCGCCTGCGCACCGATCTGTCCTTCACCCTCTTCCTGTCGCCCGTAGAGACCTATCAGGGCGGCGCGCTCGAGGTTCATGGGCCGGAGGGCGCGCGCCAGGCGCGCCCCGAGGCGGGATCAGCGGTGATCTACGCCACGGGCGCCCTGCATCAGGTGACGCCGGTGACAAAGGGTGAGCGGCTGGCCTGCGTGGGCTGGATCGAAAGCCAGGTGCGCCGCGCAGATGAGCGCGAGGTGCTGTTCGACCTGGAGCGGCTGCGCGCGTCCCTGCCCGACGGCGAGGCGCGGCTGACGGCGGACAAGGCCATCGGCACCCTGCTGCGTATGTGGGGCGAGGTCTAGCTCGCGGACGCCGACCCTGCGTCGTCGTCGGGGCGTCGCGAGGCCGCGCACAGTGCCGCCAGCTGGCGGATCAGCGAGCGCCCGAACAGCTGGTCGGGCGAATAGCCTTCGCGCTTCAGGGCCAGCCTGATCTCGTTGGTGCTGGCGCAGGCGCCGCTGGAGGCCAGGGCGAAAGCTCTTTCGAGGGCGGTCGGGCGGGAGGTCATGACCCTATATGGACCCGCTTGGCGGCCCTCGCCACTCGACAGAGGTGGATGGTGGCTGGGGGCGGGCTCGAACCGCCGACCTGTGGGTTATGAATCCACCGCTCTAACCAGCTGAGCTACCCAGCCATGGGTCATCGCCGGCCACAGCCGGGATCGGGAAGCGAGGCGTATATAGGGGCGAACGCCGCCGTTCAAGACGGCGCCTGCAGCCCCGCGCGGCCGGGGGTATCGCACGGCGGTCCGCACGGCTAGGTTCGCGCCCCGATGACCCCTCAAAGGCCCGTCTTGCATCTTCTCGGCTCCGGCGGCGACGGGGGCGCCGAAACCTATTTCACCGACCTGGTCCGGGCCCAGCACGCCTCGGGCCTGGCCCTGCATGCGGGGGTTCGGGTTCACCCTTCGCGCGAGGCGGCGCTGAGGGAGGCGGGCGTGGCGGCGACGGTCTTCCGGTTCGGCGGCCTGCTCGATTTCACTACAAGGCCTCGCATCGAGGGCTGCGCGCGCGCCATCGACGCCCGGGTGCTGATCGCCTGGATGAACCGGGCCGCGCGCCACACGCCCGTCGGCCCCTGGGCGCGAGTCGGGCGGCTGGGCGGCTATTACAAGCTCAAGAACTATCGCGGCTTCGATCTGCTGGTGGGCAACACCGTCAGCATCCGCGACTGGATGGTCGAGCAGGGCTGGCCGGCGGACAAGGCGCGCCACATCCCCAACTTCGCCGAACCGCAGGACATGGCGCCCGCCGACCGCGCGGCTCTGGCGACGCCAGAGGGGGTTCCGGCGCTGCTGTCCATGGGGCGGTTGCACCCGGCCAAGGCCCATGACGTGGCGCTGAAGGCGTTGGCGGATATTCCCGAGGCCGTCCTGTGGATCGCGGGGTCAGGGCCGCTGGAGCGCGAGCTCAAGGCGCTGGCGGACGAACTGGGCGTGGCCGGGCGGGTGCGCTGGCTGGGCTGGCGCAATGACGCCTCGGCGCTTTATCGAGCGGCGGACCTGGTGGTCTTTCCCTCACGCTACGAGCCGCTGGGTAATGTGGTGATTCAGGCCTGGGCCCACGGCGCGCCCGTGGTGGCCGCCCGCGCGGCGGGACCCGAGGCGCTGATCCGCGACGGGGAGGACGGCGTGCTGGTCCCCATCGATGACGCCGGCGCCCTGGCCGCGGCCATCCGCTCGCTGTTGGCCGCATCGGACGCGCGCACGGCGATGGCGCAGGCGGGGCTGGCGCGCGTGACCGCCGAGTTCTCCAGGGCGGCGGTCCTGCCCCAGTGGGCGGCCCTGTTCGATGAGCTGAGGCCGGTCTGATGTGCGGGATCGCGGGCATTCTGGGCGCGGACCAGCCGCCGGAACAGGCGGTGCGCGAGATGATCGAGCGCCTCCAGCACCGGGGGCCGGACGGCATTCGCGTCGAGAGCGGCCCCGGCTGGGCGGTGGCCCACGCGCGCCTGTCGATCATCGATCTGGAGGGGGGCTGGCAGCCCCTGCACGCGGCGGGCTCCACCATCATCGGCAACGGCGAGATCTACAACTACATCGAGCTGATCGAGGAGTTCGGGCTCAAGGACCAACTCAAGACCGGCTCGGACTTCGAGCCCCTGCTGCACCTCTATGCGCGCGAGGGCGAGAAGGCCTTTTCGCGCCTTCGCGGCATGTACGCCTTCTGCCTGATCGGCGGCGACGGCCGCACCTGGCTGGTGCGCGACCCCTTCGGCATCAAGCCGCTTTATGTCCGCCAGGAGCGGGACGAGCTCCGCTTCGCGTCTGAGACTAGGTCTCTTTCCGGCCGGCGCGTTCGGCCAGAAGCAATCAACGAAGTGCTGGAGCTGAACTACTCAATTCATGACATTCAGGAACACGTCAGGCGGATTGAACCCGGCGAGGTCGCCCAAGTGTTCGATGGTCGAGCGACCCTGCGCCCAGGATACGGGCATGCGAAGGCCGAGTTGAGCAGCGTCCCGCGCGAGCGGCGCATCCTCCCTTGGCTCTCGCCGACCGGAGAGTATGTGGGCGAGGTCGCCCACGCCTTGGTTCAGCTCGATGCCGTGCTCGAGGACAGCGTCCGCGTCCATCAGCGCTCGGATGTGCCGTATGGCCTGTTCCTGTCCGGCGGCATCGACAGCTCCACCATCGCCACCCTGATGAGCCGCCTGAACGAACGGCCAGTCACCGCCTTCACCTGCGGCTTCGACGCGCCGGGCGCCCGCGACGAACGGGCTGCGGCTGAGCGGGTGGCCAAGGCGCTGAACCTCGACTGGCGCGAGACGGCTTTCGGCGAAGAGGACTTCTGGCACATCCTGCCCGAGGTGGCCTGGTGTCTGGACGACCCCACCACCGACTACGCCACCCTGCCCACCTGGAAGCTGGCCGAGGCCGCCAAGGGCACGCTGACCGTCGTGCTGTCCGGCGAGGGCGGCGACGAGCTGTTCGCCGGCTACGGCCGCTATCGCCGGGCCTTACGCCCCCGCTGGCTGGGGGGTCGGCCAGCGGCGCCACAGCCAGCCCTCGTAGGTGTTCTCAAACCCAACAGCGCCCTTCTCCAGTGGAGTTACAGGGAGAAAGCGGCCGCCCAGCCCTGGATGAGCCCGCTTCAGCGAGCCCAAGCCGCCGACATCGCCACCTGGCTGCCCAACGACCTGTTGCTCAAGCTGGACCGCACCCTGATGGCTCACGGACTGGAGGGGCGCACCCCGTTCCTGGACCGCGAGGTGGCGGCCTTCGCCTTCCACCTGCCCGACCGCATGAAGGTGCGCGGCCGCTACGGCAAGTGGCTGCTGCGCAAGTGGTTGGAGCGCCACTGTCCCGCCGCCGAACCCTGGGCGAAGAAGAAGGGCTTCACCGTGCCGGTGGCCGCCTGGATCGCGCCGCGCGCGGCCGATCTGGCCCGCACCCTGCCGTCCCACGAGGGCCTCAATCAGGTCTGCGATCCGGATGCGGTGCGCGCCGTATTCGAGGGGGATGAGGCCGTCTCGGCGCGCTGGCCGCTGCTGTTCTATGCGGTGTGGTTCAACATCCATGTCCTGGGGATGGATCGCGCCCAGGCGTTGCGCGCGGTTCTGGGAACGGTCTAGCCAGGGGGCGGTTCTGTCGCCGTCCCCTCCTTCGAGTCTGCCGGAGACCCTGCCATGCGCGCTGTCGCCATCGCCTCCATCGGAACGCTCGCCTCGGCCTTCCTGCTGATGGCCTGCAATATCGGCAACGCTCAGGACCAGGCGCCGCCGGCCGCCGGTCAGCCCGTGGAGCAGGGCCCGCCCGAAGCCCCCGGGCAACAGCCGGCCTTCCCCGGTCAGACCCGCGCCCCGGCGGTCTCGTCGGACGTGCAGCTGGAAAGCCGGACCATCGCGTCGGGATTGGCCCACCCCTGGGCGCTGGCCCAACTGCCCGACGGCCGCTGGCTGGTGACCGAGCGGCCGGGCCGCCTTCGCGTGGTGGGGGCCGACGGCGCTCTCTCCGCGCCGGTGCGGGGCCTGCCCGAGATCATGGCGCGCGGCCAGGGCGGCCTTCTGGACATCGCCCTCTCGCCGGACTTCGAAAGCGATCGGACGCTCTACTGGAGCTATGCCGAGCCGCGCGAGGGCGGGAACGGCACGGCGGTGGCGCGCGGGCGCCTGTCAGAGGACCTCAGCCGCGTCGAGGACGTGCAGGTCATCTTCCGCGCCCTGCCGTCCTACTCGAACGCCATGCACTACGGTTCGCGCCTGGTCTTCGACCGGGAAGGGCGGCTCTACGTCACCCTGGGCGAGCGCTCGGACATGGCCACGCGGTCCCAGGCCCAGGATCTGGACAGCCATTTCGGCAAGATCGTCCGCATCAACGCCGACGGCTCCGTGCCCACGGACAACCCGTTCGTGAACCGGGAGGGCGCACGCCCTGAGGTCTGGTCTCTGGGGCACCGCAACGTCCAGGGCGCGGCCCTGCATCCCGAGACCGGCGAGCTGTGGGCCATCGAGCATGGCGCGCGCGGCGGCGACGAGGTCAATGTGGTGCGGGCCGGGCGCAACTACGGCTGGCCGGTGATCGCCTATGGAATCGAGTACCGCGGCGGCGCCATCGGCGAGGGCCGCACGGCGGCAGAGGGCCTGGAGCAGCCTGCCTATTATTTCGACCCGGTGATCGCGCCCGGCGGCGCGGCCTTCTACACGGGCGACCTGGCGCCCGCCTGGCGCGGCGACCTGTTCATTTCGGGCCTCAGGACCAGGGCGCTGGTGCGGCTGGTGCTGGAGGGCGAGCGCGTTGTCGGCGAGGAGCGGCTGGACGTCTCGGGCGGCCAGCGGGTGCGCGACGTGCAGGTGGGCCGCGACGGCGCCCTCTACATCGTCACCGACGAGGACGACGGTCGGCTGATCCGGGTGGCGCCCGCCGGTCGTTGAATGCCCCTGCTGAGGCCCCAGGGCCACGCCTCGCCCTGCTTCACCGCCCGTGAGGCTCGCTTGCCCGCCGCGGTGTGCTAAGGGTGGCGTGACAATCAGCGGACAGCCAGCCTTCGAATGAGCGACATCAAGACCGTCGGCGTGATCGGTGCAGGGCAGATGGGATCGGGCATCGCCCAGACCTGCGCCAGCGGCGGCTATCAGGTCATCCTCCACGACGTGGACGTGGGGCAGCTGGAACAGGCCAAGGCCGCCATCGCCCAGAGCCTGGCCCGCAGGGTCGAGAAGGGGCTCGCCACCCAGGCCGACGCCGACGCCGCCCTTGGCCGCATCCGTTTCGAAGGCGACCTGGCGATGATGAAGGAGGCCCAGCTGGTCATCGAGGCGGCCACCGAGCACGAACCCACCAAGAAGGCCGTCTTCGCCGCCGTGACGCCGCACCTGGCGGAGGGCGCCATCCTGGCCAGCAACACCTCGTCCATCTCGATCACGCGCCTGGCCTCGGCCACGGACCGGCCCGCCCGCTTCATCGGCCTGCACTTCATGAAGCCCGCCCCGGTCATGCGTCTGGTGGAGATCATCCGCGGCATCGCCACCGACCAGGCGACCTATGACGCGGCGGCCGCCTTCGCCGAGTCGCTGGGCAAGACGGTCACCGACGCCGAGGATTTCCCGGCCTTCATCGTCAACCGCATCCTAGTGCCGATGATCAACGAGGCGATCTACACCCTCTACGAGGGCGTCGGCACGGTGCAGTCCATCGATACGGCCCTGAAGCTGGGCGCCAACCACCCCATGGGTCCGCTGGAGCTGGCCGACTTCATGGGCCTGGACACCGTGCTGGCCATCATGAACGTGCTCTATGACGGCCTGGCCGACAGCAAGTACCGGCCCTGTCCGCTGCTGGTGAAGTATGTTGAGGCCGGCTGGCTGGGCCGCAAGACGGGCCGCGGCTTCTACGACTATCGCGGTGAGACGCCGGTCCCGACCCGATGAGCGGACGTCGCGGCATACCGGGGCTCAAGCCCCTCATCTGGCGGGAGCCGCGCGGCCCCTGGACCCTGGCCGCCTGGCTGCTGGCCGTGGCCTGGCCGCCCCTGGTCATCACCCTTCTGCTGTTCCCGCCCCAGGAGCTGGGCGTGGCTCTGGGGTCGGACTGGCGCCTGACCGCCATGGTGGTGGGCCTGATCGGCGTGCCCTTCGGCATCGCCCTGATCGACCGCGAGCGGCGGCGGGGCGTCGCGCCCCTGACGCGGCTGGGGATCGTCTGGCGCTTCGTCCTGTTCGGCGCGGTGGGCAGCGTCATCGGCGAGCTGATCCTGACCCTGGTGATGATCGTCAACCGCTTCATCGGTATCGGCGACCTGTTGCGGGCGGCCTCCGGCGCCGAGACCGCCGTCCTGCTCTATGGGGTGGGCTTCCTGCCCTTCGCCATGCTCGTGGGGGCCAGCTACGCCGCCTGGGCGGGGCTGGCGGTCAGCCTTCTGGCCTTCACGCCCAAGCCCGAGCGGGTGCGCTCGAGGCTCGGCCTCCTGGATGACGAATAGCTAACTTGCGGGGCGCAATAGCTCCGCGCCATAGTCCCCTCGTCATCAAGCGGGGGGGCGCTCCAATGACCGCACGGGCCATGGCCGAAACCGCGCCGGACCAGCCGCGTCCGGTCGAACCGAAGGCGCGCATCGCCGCGCTGGACGTCGTTCGCGGCCTGGCCATCCTCGGCATCCTGGCCGTCAACGCGCCGACCTTCGCCCTGCCCTTCACGGCCATGATGAACCCGGTCGCCTCGCCGCAGCCGTTCGACGCCGCCTCGCAGCAGGCCTGGTGGATCGGCGAGACCTTCTTCCGATTCAAGTTCATCAGCCTTTTTTCCATGCTGTTCGGCGTGTCCATCTTCCTGGTCGGCGGCGACAAGACCGACGAGGCCAGGAACGGCGTGCTTCAGCGGCGCCTGCTGTGGCTCGGCGTCTTCGGCCTGCTGCATGCGACCCTCTTCTGGTTCGGCGACATCCTGCTGACCTACGCCATCGCGGGCTTCCTGGTCATGTGGGCGCGGACCTGGCGGCCCCTGCCGTTGATCGCTGCGGGGCTGGCGCTCTATCTGGTCTTCTTCGTCCTGCCCATGCTGGCGACCCTGGCGCTTGGGCTCATGCCCCCCGAAGCACTCGCCCAGATAAAGAGCCAGATGGGCTGGACCGTCGATCCGGCGGCTACCTCCGCCACGGTGGACGCCTATCGCACCCTTGAGGGCTCCTTCTTCGGCAATCTGCGCGTCCTGGCGATGTACTGGGGCAGCGCCTGGGTGATGGTTCCCGCCTTGGGCGGCCTGATGATGGTGGGCCTTGGTCTGTTCAAGACGGGCTTCCTGGCCGGGCGTTCCCACCCGATCGTCTACCTGCTGGTCATCGCCCTGGCGGGGGTAGGCCTTTGGCTGACGGCGGGCGAATCCACCCGCGCGCTCGAGGGCGGCATCAGCTTCGCCGAGGCCTCTGGCCGGCCCATCAGCGCGGCCTTCGCACCCCTGATCGGCCTGGGCTACGCCAGCGTGCTGTTCCTGCTGCTCAAGATGGGCGTGGGGGCCCTGCTCAAGCCCCTTTCGGCGGCGGGGCGCATGGCCTTCACCAACTATCTGACCCAGACCGTGATCATGACCACGCTGTTCTACGGCGGCCGGGGCCTGGGCTGGTTCGGCTCCATGAGCCTGGCCGAGCTGTGGGTTGTGATCGGCGCCGTCTGGCTCGTCCAGCTGGTCTGGTCGCCGCTGTGGCTGTCGCGCTTCTACATGGGCCCGCTGGAGTGGGTCTGGCGCCGCCTCAGCTACAAGGGGCCGGTGCCGCTGCTTCGCTGATCCGCCGGACGGCTTGAGGCGTAGCAGGGCGGGCCTTCCAGACCGAAATCGATCCCGCGGGTCGCTGCTCCAGCCGGGCTGAGATTTCGGTCCAGAATCCTAGCGGGAGCGTGATTCACGGCATGGGTGGAATGGCGAAAGCGATTCCACCTCAACCGATCAGGCTCTAAAGGTGCGCCCCATGACCTCCCCCGCCGACGACACCTTCGCTCCTCGCCCCGAGCCCCGCGCCCCGCGCGGCTTTCCCGACCGGCGCGGCGCCGATCTGGCGGGCGAGCGGCGCCTGATCGCGGCCCTAGCCGGCGTCTATGAACGCTATGGCTTCGAGCCGCTGGACACCCCGGCCTTCGAGTACGCCGACGCCCTGGGCAAGTTCCTGCCCGATGCGGACCGCCCGAACGAGGGCGTGTTCGCCCTCCGGGACGATGACGAGCAGTGGATGGCGCTGCGCTACGACCTGACCGCGCCCCTCGCCCGCTTCGCCGCCGAGAACTGGCAGACCCTCGCCAAGCCCTATCGCCGCTGGGCCTATGGCTCGGTCTGGCGCAACGAGAAGCCCGGCCCCGGCCGCTTCCGCCAGTTCACCCAGTGCGACGCCGACACGGTCGGCTCGGACCGGCCCGAAGCCGACGCCGAGATGGTGGCCTTGGCCGTGGAGGGCCTGGCCGCGGCGGGAGTCCCTGCGGGCGCGGCGGTCATGAAGATCAGCACCCGCAAGCTGCTGGACGGGCTGATGGAGGCGCACGGCATCGTCGATCAGGCCCAGCGCCTGACCACCCTGCGCGCCATAGACAAGTTCGACCGTCTCGGCTGGGCGGGCGTGCGCGACCTGCTGGGCAAGGGGCGGCTGGACGAATCCGGCGACTTCACGCGGGGCGCGGGCCTGGCCCAGGGGGCCGTCAACGACATCGAAGTGTTCCTCAACGCGGCGGCGCAAGGGCTCTCGCGCCAGGCCGTGCTCAAGGCACTGGCCGACGGCAAGGCCAGCGCCACGCGCGATCAGGGCCTGTCCGACCTGGAGCGCATCGATCAGGCGCTGACGGCCATGGGCGTGACCGACGCCCAGGCCCGCTTCGACCCGGCCGTGGTGCGCGGCCTCGAGTACTATACCGGCGCGGTCTTCGAGGCCGAGCTTGTCGCCACGGACGCCAAGGGCCAGCCGCTGCGCCTGGGCTCGGTGGGCGGCGGCGGCCGCTACGACGATCTGGTGGCCCGCTTCACGGGCGAGCGCACGCCGGCCACCGGCTTCTCCTTCGGGGTCAGCCGCCTGACCGTGGCCCTGCAGGCCATGGAGTGGGCCGGGGCCGGCAAGGCGCCGCGCGGCCCGGTGGTGGTGCTGGCCCTGGACGCCGAGGGCATGGCCGACTTCTTCGCCGCCGCCGCCGAGCTCCGCGCCGCCGGCATCGCCGCCGAGGTCTATCTGGGCGGCTCGGGCATGAAGGCCCAGATGAAGTACGCCGACCGGCGGCTGGCGCCCGCCGTGGTCATCCTGGGCGGGGACGAGCGGGCCTCGGGCCAGGTGACCATCAAGGATCTGGATCTGGGTCGCGCCCTCGCGGCGGGGGTCAGCGACCACGACACCTGGAAGTCCGAGCGCCCCGGCCAGCAGACCGTGCCCCGCGTGCACCTGGTCGAGGTCGTGAATGGGATCGTCGACGCCTGAGACGGGAGTTGTGTTGACTCCCGCGCCCAAGGTCCGCCATCTTGCCCGTGCGGAAGGTCGCGGTTCGCCGCTCGACCCTCCCGGCGTTTCGGGGAGGAAGCGCCTGCTCTAAAGAGCGAGAAGCCCGCCGCGAGCATCCCCGCGGCGGGCTTTTTCGTGTCCGTATGAAGCCCCTCCCCGCCCAGGGCGGGGAGGAGACTTCACTCGATCTACCAGATGCGCACGCGCTCGGCCGGCGGCACATAGTACCGCTCGCCCGGCTGCACGCCGAAGGCTTCGTACCAGGCGTCGATATTGCGCAGCGGGCCGATGACCCGGAACTGCGGCGGCGAGTGCGGGTTGGTCGCCACCATCTGCTGCATGGCTGCGTCACGGTACTTGCCGCGCCAGACCTGGGCCCAGCCCAGCATGACGCGCTGATCGCCCGTGAAGCCGTCCAGCACGGGCGAATCCCGGCCGTCCAGCGAGATGCGATAGCCCTCCAGCGCCAGGGTGACGCCGGCGAGGTCGCCGATGTTCTCGCCCATGGTCAGGCCGCCCTGCACATTATAGCCGGGCAGCGGTTCATAGGCGTCAAACTGGGCCCCCAGGCGCTGGGCCTGGGCCTCGAAGCGGGCCTCGTCCTCCTCGGTCCACCACTCCTGCAGCAGGCCGTCGCCGTTGGACTTGCGGCCCTGGTCGTCGAAGCCGTGGCCGATCTCGTGGCCGATGACTCCGCCGATGCCGCCGTAGTTCACGGCCGGGTCCGCCTCCGGATCGAAGAAGGGGGGCTGCAGAATGGCCGCCGGGAAGACGATCTCGTTCTGCACCGGCGAGTAGTAGGCGTTCACCGTCTGGGGCGTCATACCCCACTCAACCTCATCGATGGGCTGGCCGACGCGGGCGGCCTGACGCTCCCACTCATAGGCCATCGAGCGGGTCTGGTTGCCGAACAGGTCGTCGGCCCGCACCTCCAACGGAGAGTAATCACGCCAGCGGTCCGGATAGCCGATCTTGACGCCGAACTTCTCCAGCTTCTCGAGCGCGCGCTGCTTGGTCTCGTCGCTCATCCACTCCAGGCCGCGGATCCGGTTGGCCATGGCCTCGCGCAGGTTGGCGACCAGCGTCTCCATCTGGGCCTTGGATTCGGGCGGGAACCAGCGGGCCACATAGAGACGGCCCAGGGCCTCGCCCATGGCCCCGTCGGCGAAGGCGATGGCGCGCTTCTCGCGGCTGCGCGGCTCGGGCTGGCCGGCCAGGGTGCGCGAGCGGAACTCCCAGTTGGCGTCGACGAAGTCCTGCGACAGGTAGGGCGCGGCCTGATCGGCCGTGTGGAAGGCCTGCCAGGCCTGCAGCGTCTCCACCGGCGTCTCGGCGTAGATGGCCGCCAGGCGCGGGAAGGCCGTGTTCTGGGTCACCACGAAACGGTCCACGTGGTCCAGGCTGGCCGCATCGAAGAAGGCTTCCCAGTCGAAGCCGGGCGCCTGGGCGACCAGCTCGGCGCGGGTCATGGGGTTGTAGGTCTTGTCGCGGTCGCGGCTTTCGACGCGGGTCCACTGGGCCTCGGCTAGGCGCGTTTCGTAGGCCACGATGTCGGCGGCGGCCTCGGCCGGATTGTCCCAGCCGATCAGGCTGAGGATGCGACCCACATAGGCCTCATAGGCGGCCTTCTGCTCGGCGTAGCGGTCCGACAGGTAGTAGTCGCGGTCGGGCAGGCCGATTCCGCCCTGGAACAGATAGGCCGCGTAGACGTCGGGGTTGCGGGAGTCGCCGAACACGGCCGTGCCCGTCAGGCTGCGGCCGAAGCCGCCGGCGGTACGGCCCTGATAGGCGGCCAGGGCCTCACGCGTGTCCGCGGCGCGGATCTGCTCGATCAGCGGCATCAGCGGCTGGGCGCCCAGGGCGTTGACGCGCGCCTCATCCAGGAAGCTGGTGTAGAGGGCGGCGATCTTGGCCTCGTCGCTGCCCTCGGCATGCTGACCGGCCGAGATGTCATGGATCAGGGTCTGCAGCCGGTTCTCCGACAGCTGGGCCAGCATGTCGAAGGAGCCCCAGCGCGTCCGGTCCGAGGGGATCTCGGTGGCGTCCAGATAAAGGCCGTTGGCGTAGCGGAAGAAGTCGTCGCCCGGACTCACGGACCGGTCCATGCCGGCGATGTCGAAGCCCCAGGTTCCGAGGCGCAGGGCGTCGGTGCCGGTGAACTCGGCGGGCGCGCCGGTCGAGGCGCCGGCGGCGGCGCCGCTTTGGAACAGCGCTTCCATGGAGCAGATCTCATCCAGGCAGCCGGCGTGCTGGTGTTCCTCTCCGGCCTGGGCGGCGGCGGGGAGCATCAGGGCGGCGGCGCAGGCGGCGCGTAGGAGCAGGGACTTCATCCGTCGAAACGTCCTTCTTTCAGCTTCGGCCAGGTTGACCGGTCTTGCTCCAAACATAGGCGTTCCCGGCGCAGCGCCACATGAAAAAAATGTCACACCCACGGCGACGGAGCGGGCGGACGTCGCCTAAGATGGGCGTTCGACACATAGGGCGGGCGGATGGCGGGACCGGCCACGGGCGAGGAATACAAGGACATCGTCGTCTTCCTGGCGGCGGCGGGCATCGTCGCGCCGATCTTCCGGCGGTTCCGCATCAGCCCGGTCCTGGGCTTCCTCGTGGCTGGGGTCGCCCTGGGGCCGGACGGCCTGGGCCGCCTCGCGGGCGACTTCCCGTGGCTCAGCGTGATGACCATCACGGACCAGGAGCAGATCGCCGTCCTGGCCGAGTTCGGGGTGGTCTTCCTGCTGTTCATGATCGGACTGGAGCTGTCGTGGGAGCGGCTCAAGGCCATGCGCCGCTTCATCGTCAGCCTGGGTGTGGCGCAGATCGCCCTTTGCGCCCTGGCCCTGTCAGGCCTGTTCTTCGCCATGGGCCAGACCCTCGCCTCGGCCATCGTCCTGGGCCTGGGCATCGCCCTGTCCTCCACGGCCATCGTCATGCCGGTGCTCTCGGACGCGGGGCGCATGCGCACGGCGACGGGGCGGGCGTCCTTTTCGGTGCTGCTGGCCCAGGACGTGGCCGTGGCGCCCATTCTGGTGGCCGTTACGGTGCTGGCGGCCGGCGCCGGCGCCGCAGGTGAACTGAACGGCGGCGCCCTGGCTCAGGGTCTGCTCAGCCTCATTCCCGCGGCCGTGGGGCTGGGAGTGATCGTCCTTCTGGGGCGGCTGCTGCTGCGGCCCATGTTCCGCTCGGTGGCCAAGGCGGGCCGGCGCGAGATGTTCCTGGCCGCCTGCCTGTTCGTGGTGCTGGCGGTGGGTCTGGCGTCCCAGGCCGCCGGCCTATCCATGTCGCTGGGCGCGCTGGTGGCGGGCATCCTGCTGGCGGAAACCGAATACGGGCGCGAGGTGGAGGTGCTGATCCAGCCCTTCCAGGGCCTTCTGCTGGGCCTGTTCTTCGTCTCCGTGGGCGTAGGGCTGGACCTGGACGCCGTGGCCGCCGCCCCCGCCACGGTGGGGCTGCTGGCCGTGACCCTCATCGCCATCAAGGTGGCCATCGTCTTCGCCCTGGCGCGCTTCAACGGCGTGCCCAGGGGGCCGGCGCTCGAGACCGCGCTGCTGCTGGGTCCGGCGGGGGAGTTCGCCTTCGTCATCATCGGCCAGGCCATCGGCGAGGGGCTTGTCCCGCGCGGCTTCGGCCAGGGCCTTCTGCTGTCGGCCACGCTCAGCCTGTTCGCCATTCCGCTCCTGGGCGCGCTGGGGGTGCGTTTCAGCCGTCGCCAGGAGCGGCGCGAGCGGGCGGGAGGAACCGTCATCGCCAATCCCGACAAGGCCGCGCCCGGCGGGGTGCTCATCGTCGGCTACGGGCGGGTCGGACGGCTGGTGGGCGAGATGCTGGACGCGCACGGCATCGCCTACACCATCATCGACAGCGACCCCGAAGTGGTGTCCGCGGCGCGTCAGGCGCGGCCCGACGTGTGGTTCGGCGATGCGTCCAACCCCGCCCTGCTGGCGGCCTGCGGCATCGACGAGGCCCGGGCGCTTGTCATCACCATGGATCAGCCGGGCAAGGTCGACGCCGTGGCGGCCGCCGTGCGCGCCCAGGCGCCGGAGATGATCGTCATCGCCCGCGCCCGCGACGAGAAGCACGCCGCGCGGCTTTACCGCCTGGGCGTCACCGACGCCGTGCCCGAGACCACCGAATCCAGCCTGCAGCTGGCCGAGAACACCCTGGTGGATCTGGGCGTGCCCATGGGCCTGGTGCTGGCCTCCATCCACGAGCGGCGCGAGCAGTTCCGCAAGCTGTTCCAGGAGGCGGCGCCTGAGGGCCGCAACCGGCCTCTACGCGCGCTCAGGGCCTCGACCCGCTTCAGCACGGATACCTAGCGCGCCGGCACCGTCAGCAGGGCCCGCGTGCCGGGACCATTGTCGAGATAGGCCAGCCGTCCGCCCAGCTGACGCACCAGGGCGTGCAGCACCTGGGAGCCGAAACCGCCCTGGTCCGAAACGCCCTCGCCGCGTCCGACGCCCTGATCCGAGACCGCCACCCGGACCGCTTCGCTCTCCAGGTCGAGCGAGACCTCGATGGGCCCCGCGCGCCCCTCATAGGCGTACTTGATGGCGTTCAGCATCAGCTCGGTGACGACCAGCCCGATGGTCACGGCCCGATCCGTGGGCAGGCGCACCGGCGCCGCGACGATACGCAGATTATTCGCCCACTGAGCATCGACCGTCCCGAGCAGATCCCGCGCCAGCTCATCCAGGTAACGGTCCATGTCCACGGCCCGGACCTCGTCGCTCTGATAGAGGCGCCGGTGCAGCAGGCCGACCGCGCGCATCCGTCGCGCGGCCTCCTCCAACTGGGCGCGCGCCACGGGGTCGATGGTCTGGCGGCGCTGCACGCCCAGGAAGCTCGAGACCAGCTGCAGGTTGTTCTGGACCCGGTGGTTGACCTCACGCAGCAGAAAATCCTTCTGCGCCAGCTGCTCGTCACGGTCGGCCACCGCTGCGGCCAGACGTCGGTTCATGTCCTGCACAGCGCGGCGGCGATGCAGCTCCTGCAGCTGTTCGGCCAGCGAGCGCACCGCCTCCACCTCGGCGTGGCTGAAGGGCTTGGCCTGGCCGCGCACGGTTTGGGCCCACTCAGCGAAGGAGGCGCGCGGCGTCAGCATTCCAGATTCGGCGTTCATGGCCTTGTGCGGATCGCCGGCCCAGATGACTTCCTGCAGGCGTTCGGCGCGGAACCAGGCGATCTGAGCGGGAGCGTCGCCGCCCATGCTGACCGCCGCGACGCCCGAGGCCTTGCCTGTCCAGGCCTGGGCGGGCTCATACTCGGCGCCGAGCCGGTGCGAGGTGAAGACGCCCTTGCCGGCTTCGCCCTTCAGCCAGTCAAATAGTGGCGGCAGCGCTTCGGCCGGCGGCGTCATGCCTTGGGCCGCCATGCGATCGCCGATCCGCACCGCGACGCCGTGGGCGTCGACGGCCCCCAGCAGCTCCTCCAGGCCTTCCAGCAGCGCTGCACCCTGATGGGGTTCGGCTTCGGCGCGGGCCAGGATGGCGTCCTGCCGGTTGCGCAGGCGCGCGCGGTCCCGGTGGTAGACGGTCTCCTCCAGAGCCCGCAGCCGCCGCGACAGGCTGGCGGCGATGGATCGGCAGACGGCTCGCACGCCATGCGGCATGAGGCGCGGCTCCGGATGGTGGAAGGCCGCCAGACCCCACAGGGCGCCGTCCCTGACGATGGAGACCGAGGCCGAAGCCCCGACGCCCATGTTCTTCAAATAGGCCAGATGGATGGGCGAAACGCTGCGCAGAACACTGTCCGACAGGTCGAAGGCGGCCGCGGCCTCGGGCCCCTCGGCGCTGACGAGGGGCCAGGGCGTATAACCCGCGTCGGGAATGACCCGAATGCGATTGCGCAAGTACAGGGCCCGCGCCTGACGCGGAATGTCCGTGGCCGGGAAGTGATGATGCAGAAAGGCGCGCGCCTCCGGATCGCGCGCCTCGGCCACCACTCGCCCCGCGCCGTCGTCGAGGAAGCGATAGATCATCACCCGTTCAAAGCCGGTCAGGCGGCGCAGGGCCTGGGCGGCGCGATCACAGAGGCCCTCCATGTCGGCCGCCGCCTCCATGGCCGCATCGGCGCGCTCAAGCGCGGCCAGCAGGGCCATGCCGCTGTCGCCGGCTCCGTTGGAGGGCTCAAGCTCAAGCAGGGTCAGGCCGCCAGAGGCGTGCACGGTGGCGTCGAACGGTTCGCCGCCAGCTCCCTGCATCAGGCCCACATAGCCTTCGCCCTCTTCCAGCAGGAACCTGGCCGCCGGGAAGATTTCGTCGACGGCGCGGCCCAGCAGGTCCTCGGGCCGGCCGCCCAGCATCGCCTCCGTGGGCCCCGCCGCGACATGGATCGCCCAGGTGGCGGGCTCGAAGGCTAACAGTACCCCGTGCGGCTGGATGGCCCCCGGCACATGGATCGGCTCGCGGTCGCAATCGGTCAGGTCGGGCGTGGTCATTGGAGTGCGCCCTCCGGCGCTAGGGCGGCGTCCATGATCTGAAAGCCCAGGACGGCGCCGGCGATGATTTCGTCGGTCTCGTCCGGCCGCCCCTCAAGGACATCGCAGAATGCACGGAAGCGCGCGCCCGCCTCGGCTCCGTAACAGTTGAAAAAGCTCAGGCCGCGCAGGTCGCCGCCCGCCGAACGCACCTCGCGCGCCAGCACGCGGGCGCCCAGCGTCGCCCCTTCCAGCACGTACTGCAGACCCAGGGCGCGCGGCGCTGACAGGTGGAGTTCCGTCAGATCGGCGTCCTGCGGCGCAGCCCGGCCCAGGGCTTCAAGGTCCTCGGCGAGGAAGGAAAGCTTGCGCCGTCCGGCGAAATCCAGGCCCGCCTCATCGATCAGCCAGGGCTCAAGCGCGGCCTCCAGGGGAGCGTAGGCGCTATGCAGCGCCGCCACATAGCCGGCCCGCCCCTCTCGGCAGAGCAGACGTGACAGCGCCTGCGTCCGGGCCTCAAGCGCGTCGTGCAGCGGACCGGTCGCGGATCGCAACGCGCCGAGCACGGGACCAACAGACATCGCCCAGCGGTATCACGCGACAGCGCCCTGTCGATACGCCAGCGCACAAAGGTCGCAGGGTCATGGCCGCCTTCAGCCAGGCCTTGCCCGGATTTCGCCACATCCGCTGGGTCATTGGCCAGGTCAGTTTCAGGGGAGGCGTACATGTCCCGCCACAACATCGTCGGCAGCGAAGTCTTTGGCCGTCGTCCGCGCATCTTTCTGCGAAGCTACGCCAGGAAGCGTCGCCGGGGCGGCGCGCTGGTCGTTTGGCTGGTCGCGACCGTGATCGCGGCGGGCGGGGCGACGGCGGCGGTCCTGATGCTGATGCCGCAGCCCTAGGCGCGGCAGCCTTCCGCGAACGCCCGCGCCGTTTCGCTGTCGGGGCCAGGCGTCGGGCCCACCTGCTGCGTGCCGTAGAGCGCGCTCACCTCGCCGCCCGCCTCCAATCGCCGCAGCAGGCCAGGATCGGCGGGGCCTTCCGCCGTGACGCCTCCGGGCGGCGCGTCCATTACCTGCGCCACAAGGGTGAAGGCCTCGTCGCCGACGCCCAGGGTGAAGCGCTCCTCGCTGCCGATGACGGTGAAGCCGGGCGCCACGGCGCGCAGCACGCCGCCCTCCAGGCAGCTGAGCGCCAGCTGCGGCCGCCCTCCCGGCCCCAGCAGGAACAGCCCCACGCCCTCGCCGGACGCGACCAGTTCCCATTGCTCCACTGGTGCGGGGTCGGCGGGCGCCTCGGGCGCCGGCGCGGGGGCCTCCGCGGCGGGCTCGCAGGCGGCGAGGGCGGGCAGCAACAAAGCCAGGATAGAAAGCGTTCTCGTCGTCATCATGCCTCCTGAACGCGCCAGGGTGGGTTTCGGCCCCGGCGACGGACGGCTAAACCACTCCGTCATCTAAAGAGGGCCGCTGGATGAGCGATCTGTCAAAGGCGCTGGAGAACAACCGCCGCTGGGCGGACGAGACGACGCGCCAGGATCCCGCCTTCTTCAGCCGCCTGGCCGGTCAGCAGAACCCCGACCTGATGTGGATCGGCTGCTCCGACAGCCGCGTGCCCGCCAACCAGGTCATCGGCGCCCTGCCCGGCGAGGTGTTCGTCCACCGCAACATCGCCAATGTGGTCGTCCCCACCGACCTGAACTGCCTGTCGGTGCTGCAGTATGCGGTCCAGGTTCTGAAGGTGAAGGACGTGGTGGTCTGCGGGCACTACGGCTGCGGGGGCGTGCGCGCGGCGCTGGAGACGGCCGACCACGGTCTCATCGACAACTGGCTGGAGCACATCCGAGACGTGCGTGATCGTCATGCGGCTGAACTGGACGCCCTGTCCGGCGAGGCGCTCGAGGACCGTCTCTGTGAGCTCAACGCCGTGGCCGGCATGGAGCGCGTGGCCCAGACCTCGACCGTGCGCCACGCCTGGGCCGAGGGCGCGGACCTGACCCTGCACGCCTGGGTCTACTCGCTCAAGGACGGCCGGGTCCGGCCCCAGGCGCGCCTGGGGCCGAAGGATAAGGCGTCGGTGGACCTCAGAGCCTAGAGCCTGATCGGTTGAGGTGGAATCGCTTCGCGATTCCGCCGATGCCGTGAATCAGGCTCTCGCTAGAATACTGGATCGAAATCTGAGCTTCGCAGGCGTGCGGCCCGCTAAACCGATTTCGGTCTAGGTCGCCGGAACGACCTCGACGTCCAGGCCCAGCCCCTCAAGCTGGGGCCGAACCACCGAGGCGTCGCCCACCACCACCCAGACGAAGCGGTTGTGGTCGATGGCCGCGCGCGCGGCGGCGTCCATCGCTTCGGGCGTCATGGCGCGATAGCGGCTGGCCACCTGCTCCCAGTAATTATCGGGGCGGTCGTACAGCTCGTTGGTCATCAACGCGCCCAGGATCGCGCCTGCCGTCTCGAACTGGCCGGGCAGCTGGCGGATGTTGCCGTTGACGGCCCGGTCCCGCTCGGCAGGCGTCACGCCCTGGTCTCCAGCGAAGGCGGCGTACTGTTCCATCAGCACGCGGATGGAATCGCCCGTGCGGTCGGCCTGGACCGGCGCGTTGATGACGTAGGGGGCACGGCCCTCGCGCAGGAACACGTTGCCCGACAGGCCATAGGACCAGCCCCGCCGCTCGCGGATGTCGGTGTTGATGCGCGACAGGAAGCCCGAGCCGATGGACTCGTTGGCCGCGAATAGGGTCAGGGTGTCGTCCGAACCCGAAACCGGCAGCACCTGTCCGGCGTAGATCACCGACTGCGGCGACTGCGGCCGGTCGACCAGCACGATGCGGGGCCGCGCCTCGGGGATGGGCGCGGAGAAGACCTTACGGCCCACGGGCGATCCAGCCTCGCCGCGCCAGGCGCCCAGCTGCGCCTCCAGCAGCGCGGTGACCTCGGCAAGCGGCCGGTCCGAGACCACGAACACCTTGGCCGTCTCCGGCCGGATCCAGGCGCGGTGGAAGGCCACCAGGTCGTCCCGGTCGATGGCGCGCACGCCGTCCGCGGTCCCCAGTCCCGAGACCGGCCGGCCGTAGGGATGCGCCTCACCGTAGGCGATGCGGGGGAAGACGCGTCCGGCGATGCCGACGGGGTTGGTGCCTTCCTGGGCGATCAGGGCCAGCTGCTGGTCGCGCAGGCGGTTGACCTCCGAGGCGGTGAAGTCCGGGCGCGCCACCACATCGGACAGCAGGTCCAGGGCCGGGGCCAGGTTGGCGCTGGGCACGCCCAGGGTGACGGTGGTGCGGTCAAGGCCGCTGTTGGCCGAGATCGTGGCGCCCAGCCGCTCCTGCTGTTCGGCGATCTCCAGCGCGCTGCGCCCGTCGGCGCCTTGCGTCATCAGGGCGGCCATCAGGCGTTGCGTACCCAGCGCATCGGCCGGGTCCGCCGCCACGCCCGCGTCGAACGAGACGGCGAGCTGCGTCAGGGGCACGGCGTCACGCTGGGCGTAGATCACCTCCACCCCGTTGGACAGGCGGGCGCGCTCCACGTCGGGGAAGTCCAGGTCTGCGATCTCGCCCATGGGCGGCATGGGGTCGCGCGGCGTGGCCTGGAACGGCGTATTGTCCGGCTCCGGACGGTTGGTGGCCTGCGCCTCCTGATAGGGTTCGCGGGCGCCCGGATCGACGCGCAGGGAATAGACCGGCCGGCTCAGCCAGCGCTCGGCCGCGGCCTGAACGGCGGCGGGGGTCACCTCGCCGTACTCCACGATGTTGCGGCGGAAGAAGCCCGGGTCGCCCGCAATGATCGCGCCGTTGCCCAGCAGCTGGGTCTTGCCCACGTAGCCGGCGACCTGCTCGATATTGGCCATGGCGCCGGCGACCTCGCGGGCGGCCACGCGCTGGACCTCATCGGCGGTCGGCCCGGTGCGGCTGAAGTCGGCGATCAGCTGGTCCAGATTGCGCGACACCGCGTCGGCGTCCTGTCCCGGCTTCACGTCCACCGTGACGAAGAACAGGCTCAGCCGCTGGAAGGGCAGCACGCTGGCCGACACCGACACCGCCGACTGGTCGCCGCGCACAAAGGCCGAGTCCAGCCGCGACGAGGCCAGGCCGCCCAGCACCTGGGCCGCCACGTCCAGCTCCACCTGGTCCTCGTGCGCGAGGCCCGGGACGGCCCAGACGCGATACAGGCGCGTATTGGCCACACGGTCCTGCATGACCTCGGAGATGGGCGCCGCCAGGGTCGGCACGTCGGCCTCCGCCGGGATATTGTCGGGGCCGCGCGGGATCTGGCCGAAGTAGCGCTCGACCAGCGGCCGGGCCTCGGCGACGCTGATGTCGCCGGACAGGATCAGCACGGCGTTGTTGGGTCCGTAGTTATCGCGGAACCACTGGCGCACGTCCTCCAGGCTGGCCGAGTCCAGGTCCGCCATGGAGCCGATGGTCGAGTGCCGATAGGGGTGGCCCTCGGGGAACAGGGCCTCGAGCATCCGATAGAAGGTCAGGCCATAGGGCTGGTTGTCGCCCTGGCGCTTCTCGTTCTGGACGATGCCCCGCTGGGCGTCGAGACGCTCCTGGGTCAGGGCGCCCAGGATGTAGCCCATGCGCTCGCTTTCGATGTAGAGGCCGCGCTCAAGCGCCGGGGTCGGCACGGTCTGGAAGTAGTTGGTGCGGTCGAACCAGGTGGTGCCGTTCCAGTTGGTCGCGCCCATGTCGCGCAGGGGCTCGATCAGGTTTGGCACGTGCTCGGTGCCGTTGAACAGCATGATGTGCTCGAACAGGTGGGCGAAGCCGGTCTTGCCCTCGGGCTCGTCCTTGGAGCCCACATTGTACCAGGCCGCGATGCCGACGATCGGGGTCTTGCGGTCCTCGTGGACCAGCACCGTCAGGCCGTTGTCGAGGGTGAAGCGCTCATAGGGAATGTCCACCCCGGCGAGCAGCTCGTCGATGGAGGCGGGCCGGGCCTCGGCCGCCTGGGCCATGGCGACCGCTGCGGCGGCGTCGGTGCGAGCCAGGGCGGGCGGCGCCCCCAGGGCGAGGATAAGGGCGGCGGCGGAGGCGCCCATCAGGGCGTGGCGGGTCGAGCGGATCATGGCGGAAGCGTCCCCAGCTTAAACGTTTCCGCCAATAGGCCCCAGCCGGATCGTGTCCGGAAGAGGGCGCAGATTAAATCTGGGAAAGGTTGGGGCGCGGCGCCGGTCGCCCGGCCCGCCGCGCCCCCTGTCGCATCAGCCCTCAGAGGCGCTCATCCGCGCCTCGGCCAGGGCCAGGCGCGCGCGCAGCTGATCGGCCGAACGGGCGGCGGTGGCGATCTCGTTGAAGCGCTCAATGGTCAGGCCGGCTGACTGCACGGCGGCGCCCATGGCCTCGGCCTGCTCGGCCGTCGGCGTTCCCTGGATGCCCAGGTCGCGGATCTGGGCCGTGGCGCGGGCGGCGGCCTGAACCTCCTGGTCGGTCACCGAGGCGGCGGGGCTGCCGGCCGCCGGGGCGGGCGCGGCGATCACGGCCAGACGGGCCTGCAGGACCGGGTCGCCCGCGACGGCGGCGCTGATGGCGTTGAAGCGGTCCACCGTCAGGCCCTCGGCCTCGATGGCCGCGGCCATCTGGGCCTGCTGATCGGCGCTCGGGGCCCCGTTCGCCGCCTGGGCGATGGGCGTCACCCGCTCCATGGCCGCGTGAAAGGTGGTCAGCTCGGCGCGCGTGAACTGCCCCGCCATCGGAGCCTGGGCCTGGACTTGCGCCTGGGCGGCGGGCGCGGCGGCCTCCTGCGCCAGGGCGGGAACGGACAGGGCCATAACGGCCGCGGACACGGTCAGGGCAAGACGCATAGGGAACTCCTTGTGATGACGAACGGGATGTCGAGGGGCGGCCGCAGGATCAGCCGCGCAACCAGAGATCGGTTTTCAGGACAGCCCAGCCTAGGAAAGACGCAACAGGGGGATCAACTGAATAGGGCCGAACTGCTCCGATTGGTCGCACCCTTAAAACCGCCGCCTGAGGGGCCGGGTTCCGGCCCGATCCCCACGCGCGGCAGGTTCGCTGAGGCCTGCGTCGCAAAGGGATCGCTGTTGCGCCGCCCTTGCTTGTCCCCGCCGCGAGGGCTGGGCCTAGACTGAAGGCGATGAACCAACCCACTCTCTTAACCGCATTAGGCCTGCGTGGCGCGATCTGGCACGGTTTGGCACGGGTTGGCGCCCCGTTTTCAGCCGGCGCCCTGCCACTTTGCCCCCGGGCCCAAGCCCGCTAGAAGCGGCCCATGGCTGAGCAGATCAGAGCCAGGGCGTTGATCGCCGTTCTTTTCGCCGTGGCCGCCCTGGGCACGGCGACGAGCGCGGAGGCGTGCCAGGTCCGCCGTTCTGACTACTCGCAGCAAGACACCGACGAGTTGAACCTGCGCACTTCGGGGTTTGTGGCCTTGGGCGCCCTCACTGACGTGCAAGGAGAGGGCGGCCGGCTCACGCTACGGGTCCGCCCGGAGCGGACGTTGCGAGGACCAGCCGAACAAGCCTTGGCCGCCCGCGAGGTCGTATTCTCAACATGCGATGCCGCACGCACGTCTTCCCCCTTTACGCAGGTCGGCGTAGGGGACCAGGTGCTAGTGTTGGGGACCGGTGGCGCTGATTTCACTGCGATTATCGACGTGATCCGAGCGGATGATCCCCGTGCCATCCATCTTCTTGACCTGCTGAATAACGGCCGCCAATGACCCAAACCATCTCGACCAAAGTCCTCATCATCGGCGCGGGCACGGGCGGCTATGTGGCCGGCATCCGCTGCGGCCAGCTGGGGCTGGACACCGTGCTGGTGGACGGCGGCGACGGGTTGGGCGGAACGTGCCTCAACGTCGGCTGCATCCCCTCCAAGGCCATCATCCACGCGGCCACCAAGTTCGAGACCGTGGCCAAGGCCGCGGGCGGCGGCACGCTGGGCATCACCGCCGCCAAGCCCGCCATCGACCTGAGGCAAACGGTCGAATGGAAGAACGGGATCGTCAAAAAGCTGAACCAGGGCGTGGCCGGCCTGCTGAAAAAGGCCAAGGTCCGCGTCATCAAGGGCTGGGCGACCTTCTCCGACGCCAAGACCTGTACGGTCAAAACGGCCGAGGGCGACCTGACCATCACCGCCGAGCACGTAATCCTGGCCACGGGGTCCGAGCCGGTCGAGCTGCCCTTCCTGCCCTTCGGCGGCGACGTCATCTCCTCCACCGAGGCGCTGTCGCTGGACAAGGTTCCGGGCAGGCTGGTGGTCGTGGGCGGCGGCTATATCGGGCTGGAGCTCGGCATCGCCTTCCGCAAGCTCGGCGCGGAGGTGGCCATCGTCGAAATGGCCGATCGCCTGCTGCCACTCTACGACAAGCAGCTGACCGATCCGGTGACCAAGTGGCTTGAGAAGCACGGGGTTCAGCTGCATCTGGGCGCCAAGGCGGGGTCGTTCGAGAAGGGCGCGCTGGGCGTCACCGACAAGGACGGCAAGGCGCTTAAGCTCAAGGCGGACAAAGTGCTGGTCACGGTGGGCCGCCGCCCGCGCACCAAGGGCTGGGGGCTCGAGAACATGGGCGTCGACATGGCCGGGCCTTTCGTCAAGATCGACCAGCGCTGCGCCACCTCCATGAAGAACGTCTGGGCCATCGGCGACCTGACGGGCGAGCCCATGCTGGCCCACAAGGGCAGCGCCCAGGGCGAGGTGGTGGCCGAGATCATCGCGGGTCATGACCGGGTCTTTGATCCCGTGACCATCGCCGCCGTTTGCTTCACCGAGCCCGAGATCGTTTCGGCGGGCCTGGGCCTCGACGATGTGAAGGGCCGCGACGACGTCATCACCGCCCAGTTCCCGCTCATGGCCATCGGCCGCGCCCTGGCCATCGAGGCGGGCGAGGACGGCGGCTTCGTGCGCGTGATCGCCTCGAAGACCGACCACCGCCTGCTGGGGATCCAGGCCGTCGGCCAGCACGTGTCGGAGCTGTCGAACAGCTTCGCCCAGATGCTGGAGATGGGCGCCGTGCTTGAGGACGTGGCCGGGGTCATCCACGTCCACCCGACCCTGGGCGAGGCCTTCCACGAGGCGTCCCTGCGCGCCCTGGGTCACGCGATCCACATCTGATGAGGGGCGGGGCGCTAATAGCGGTCTTGCTTCTCGCGGGCTGCGACGTTCGATCGGAGCGAACCGCCGAGAATGTCTCGCGAGAGGCCCAAGACGCAGAGATCGACGCCCTGATGGACTCGCTCGATGCGCCGCCAGTGCTTGCCGATCGTCGTCCGTTTGACCTGTTCGCCGACGCTGAAGCCGTCTACCTCACGGTTCAGGACAACCAGCTCTCGCGCGATGGCTCACGCCACATGATTCTGCCGCCCGCCAACCGCCGACTGTCAATCCAGCAGCGCAGGGCCATTGAAGGTGCGCTCTCGATCGCCAGCTACGTCGGGGCCAACCAGCGGCTATCCTGCTCGGGCCCCTATGTTGAACTGAACTACAGCCAAGATGGGGCCTCAGTCGGGCGCGTGGCCTTGGTCGAAGTCTGTGAGACGGCGAGCGTTTCGGCCGGCGAAGGTGAGGCCGCTGCGCCGTATTATCCCGAGATGCGGCCAGGCTCGGACTTCACACGCGTCGAGGTGGACTGGTCCCAACTCAACGCCGCACTTGTCGAACTGGGCTACCAGCGCTCGCCTCCACCCGACGCAACGTCGGCTCAGCTCTAACCCTCTGATACCTCTAGCCAGGGGTTATGGTTCGGCCATACTGGCGTCGTCGCCCCCGGGAGGGGCTGGGGAGTAGGTTTCATGGGATCGTCTCGCGGGGCCGTCGCCCTCGTCGCATGCGGGGCGCTCGCCGCCTCCGCCTGCTCCACCACGCCGCGCGCCTATTCGCCGGTCATGGCCGCCGCGCCCGCGGACCAGGCCGCCTTCGAGGCCGCCTTCAATCAGTGCAGCCAGGAGGTGGCGGCGGGCCGCACCCAGAACTTCCGCGAGGGCAGGGGCGGCGCCGTGGCGGGTGGAACCGCTCTCGGAGCCGCGGCGGGCGTCGTCGCCGGGGCCTCGGCGGCCTCGGGCGCGGGGATGCTGGGCGGGGTGGCCGCGGGCGCGGGCCTGGCCACCGGCCTGATCCTTGTGGCGCCTATCGCCATCATCGGAATGAGCGCGGCCAAGCGCGGCCACAACGAGCGCATCGTGCGCGACGCCATGACCCGCTGTCTGGCCGAGGAAGGCCATACGGTCGCCGACTGGCGGCTGGCCCGCTCTGAGGATACGGGGCCGCGCTCGCCCACGGCCCGGCCGGGCCGCTAGGGCCTTCAGCCCTCGTCGCCGCCGTCGGGCAGACCCATCATGTGGAAGCCGGCGTCCACGTGGACGACCTCGCCCGTGGTGGACAGGCCCAGGTCCGAGCACAGCCACAGCGCACAGCCGGCCACGCCCTCCATGGAGGTGTCCTCCTTCATGGCCGAGAAGGCGCGCCCTTGCGCCAGCATGCCCCTCCCGCCCGAAATGCCGGCCAGGGACAGGGTGCGCATGGCGCCGGCCGAGATGGCGTTGACCCGAATGCCCTTGGGACCGAGGTCGCGGGCGATGTAGCGGGTCGCCGCTTCCAGCGCGGCCTTGGCCACGCCCATGGTGTTGTAGTTGGGGATGGCCCGCTCGGAGCCCAGATAGGTCATGGTCACCAGGCTGCCGCCGTTCGGCATCAGGCGCGCGGCGCGGCGGGCCACGTCCACGAAGCTGAAGCAGCTGATGTTCATGGCCAGCAAGAAGCTGTCGCGGCTGGTGTTGTCGACGAAGGATCCCTTCAGCTCATCCTTGTTGGCGAAGGCGACCGAGTGGACCACGAAGTCCAGCTGGCCGAAGGCCTGTTCGATCTGGTCGAAGGCGGCGTCCATGGAGGCGTCATCGGTGACGTCCGCGGGGATCAGGTGCTTGACCCCGATGCTCTCGGCCAGGGGGCGAACCCGGCGCTCCAGCCCCTCGCCCAGATAGGTGAAGGCCATCTCGGCGCCTTGGGCGGCCAGCTGCGAGGCGATCCCCCAGGCGATGGAGTTGCTGTTGGCGACCCCCATGACCAGGCCCTTCTTGCCCTTCATGAGTTCGCCCTTGGGCATGTTCCAGCTGGATGCAGCGGCCATCGGCAAAGTCTCCGGTTGTTCGGCGCGTTTCTGGACGAGCGCGCGCCGTGCGGCAAGCGGAAGGCGTCAGCCGGCGGGCGCCGAAGCCGTGTCGGGCGCGGGAGTCTGGCGATAGACTCCGAAATAGCCCGCCGTCGTCATCAGGGCGGCGTCCGCCCTTGTGACCGCCGCGCCCGCCTCGTCCAGCTCCGCCCGGAGCTGGACGTTTCGCGCGTTCCAGTCACGCATCGGCGTGGCTCCGGTTGAGCCGCCCGTGGCCCATTCCAGCAGACCGACGCCGACACTGCTGGACTGCGCCTGTTCGCGCCCGGCCTGATGCTCGGCGTAACGCGCAGAGGCCAGCCGCGCCGTGGTGATCGCACCGCTGTACGCCGCGAATGAGGCCATGAATTCAGCCGGACATCCGGTCATGTCGACCGCCTGGACCAACTGCTCTCTCTCAGCCAGGGCGGCTGTGTTGAGGTAAAGGTCGTCGGCCATCGTGGAGGCCAACACCCGGCCGACGCACGCGGTATGCATGGCGCGCTCGCGTTCCTCGGCCGACGGGCCGCAGCCGACGACCACCAGAGCGCATCCGACGAACAGCGCCGCCCGAATTCCAGCCATGCCCGCTCCCCCCGAATGTCGGCAAGCGTACATTAGCGCAACGGTTGCAGGCGCCAAGCCCGTGAGCCGGAGACGCCTTGCTAGGAACCAGACGTAGAGGCGCCCCGCTCGCGCCATCGCGTCAGCCGCTCCAGAAGCGGCGTCGCCGTCACACCGTGGATCAGGATCGAGGCCAGGATGACGAAGCCGGTTATGGCCCATAACCGCTCGCTGACCCCGAAGCCGCCGTGGTTGAGCCCGTAGGCCACGTAATAGACCGTGCCCACGCCGCGGATGCCCAGGAAGGCCAGCAGGCCTCGCTCGCGCCGGTCCAGCGGCGAGCCCATCAGCGACAGCCAGCCCGCCACGGGTCTGACGATCAGCAGGATGACTAGGCCGATGGCCGCATCGGTCCAGGTCAGGGCGTCCAGCAGGCCGTTGGCCAGGGCCCCGCCGAACAGCACCAGCAGCAACATCATCAGCAGCCGTTCGATCTGGTCGGTGAAGTCGTGCATCTCGCCGTGGAAATCGTGATCCCGCTCGGCCCCGCGCAGGGTCAGGGCGCAGACAAACACCGCCAGGAAGCCGTAGCCGTGGGCCAGTTCGGTGAGCGCATAGGCCGTCAGCGTGGCCGCCAGGGCCACCAGGCCGTCCGCCGCCCGGTGCAGGCCGCCCACGAACCGGAACACGAGCCAGCCGAAGAACCGCCCGGCCAGCCAGCCCACGGCGGCGCCGGCGCCCAGCTTCCACAGCACGTCCACCAGCGCCCATTGCCCCAGACCCTGAAGGCTGAACAGGCCGCCCGCCGCGGCCAGAATGGCCAGGTTCACGAAGGGGAAGGCCAGGGCGTCGTTGAGGCCGGCCTCCGAGGTCAGGCCGAAGCGCACCTCGTCGTTCTCGCCTGAGCGGGGCGGGCCGGTCTGGACGTCGGAGGCCAGGACCGGATCGGTGGGGGCCAGGGCCGCGCCGAGCAGCAGCGCCATGGGCAGGCTGAAGCCCAGGCCAGCCACGCCCAGCCAGGCCACCGCCGCGATGGTCAGGGGCATGGCGATGGCCAAGAGCCGCCAGGTCACGGTCCAGGCGCGCCAGCCCAACGGCCGGTCCAGCTTCAGCCCCGCGCCCATCAGGGCGATGATGACCACCAGCTCGGACAGGCGCTCGGTGATGGTGTCGTAGGTGCGCGGGTCGGGATTGAAGGCCAGCACGCCCATGCCGAAGACGGTCCAGCCTATGCCCACACAGGCGATGGCCAGGGATAGGGGGGCGCGCTTGAGCCCCTTGGGTCCCCAGGACACCAGCAGAATCACGAGCCCGAGGCCCAGCAGGAACAGGATGTAGGGATCGGCGGTCAAGACGGCGGCGGCTCCGGGATAGGCCGCGGCTGTAACGCTTGGGCCCCGCCTTGGGGTCCGGCGCTTGCACGGGACGGCGGCGCCCGCCAAGCTGGCGGCTGATCCATCCAAGGTAAAGCGTCATGTCCGCCTCCCTCCTCGTCGCCGCGCTTATGATGGTTCCGCCGCCGCCTCCCGTGGCCGTGGTGCTGGTCCCCGCCGATGCGGAGGCCGCCGGCGATAGCGCCGCACTCCTGCGGAGCGTGGACTCGGCCACATCCGAGCGGGGCGGGTGGCTGACGCTCGCCCCCGCGTCCCTGAGCGCCGCCGATTTCACTGATTGCGCCGGAGCCTCGGCCGCGGACTGCGCGCGCGCCGTGCTGTCGGCCCAGGCGCGACAGCCCGGGCCGCCCCTGGTCGTCATCCTGGCCACCTCGCGCGGGTACGCCCTGTCCTGGCGCTGCGTGGGCGTCGATGTGGCGCGGGAGCGGCCGGATCGTCAGCGGATCGGGCTTGAACCCATTCGCTGGGACGACCGGGGCATTCGCCCCTGGGAAGAGGACCGCTCGGCCGCCGCCGGCTGTATCCTCTCGGCCGCAGCCGAAAGCGGCTGGTAGCGCACCCCTTAAAGACCGTCGCGGAAACTTCGCCGTCCTGTCGCAGGGCCGTTCACGAAGCGCCTTAGCCGCCCCTGAGACAATGGGGGGAACAGGCTCATGGACGCCCAGACGGTCACGCGCCGCTACCGCACGGTCTTTCTGTCCGACATACATCTGGGGACCCGCGGCTGCCAGGCCGAGCTGCTGCTCGACTTCCTGCGCGGCATGGAGTGCGAGACCCTCTATCTGGTGGGCGATATCGTCGACGGCTGGCGCATGAAGGCGGGCGGCTTCCGGTGGCCCCAGAGCCACAACGACGTGGTCCAGAAGATGCTGCGCCTGGCCCGCAAGGGGGCCAAGGTGATCTACGTGCCCGGCAACCACGACGACCGGGTGCGCGACTTCTGCGGCGCCCATTTCGGCGGCGTCGAGGTCATGCGCGAGGCCATCCACGTCACCGCCACGGGCAAGCGCTACCTGGTCATTCACGGCGACGAGTTCGACGGCGTGGTCCAGCACGCCAAGTGGCTGGCCTTCTTAGGCGACTGGGCCTACCGCGCCATGCTCGCCTCGAACACCTGGCTGAACCGCGCCCGCCATGCGCTGGGCATGGACTACTGGAGCTTCTCGGCCTTCCTCAAGGTGCGGGTGAAGGAGGCGCTGCAGTTCATCGAGAACTTCGAGGAGGCCGTGGCCCGCGCCGCACGCGAGCACGGGGTGGACGGCGTGGTCTGCGGCCACATCCACAAGGCCGAGATGCGCCTGATCGACGGGATCGAATACATCAACGACGGCGACTGGGTGGAGAGCTGCACGGCCCTGGTCGAGCACATGGACGGCCGGCTGGAGATCCTGGACTGGCCGAAGATCCGCGCCCAGACGGCGCTGAAGCCCCTGCGCGGCCGCGCGGCCGCCGCGCCCCAGCCGGAGCCGGCGCTGGCCTAAAAGAAAACCCCCGGCTGTCGCCAGCCGGGGGTTCCTTTGTTTCAGACGTCTGAGGGCCGGACTTAGAAGTCCATGTCGCCCATGCCGCCCATGCCGCCGGGCATGCCGCCGCCGGCGCCGCCGGCCGAGGCCTTCTTGGGCGCGTCGGCCACGGCCGCTTCGGTGGTGATCAGGATGCCCGCGACGGAGGCCGCGTCCTGAAGGGCGGTGCGCACGACCTTGGCCGGGTCGATGACGCCCATCTTCACCAGGTCGCCGTACTCTTCCGTCTGGGCGTTGAAGCCGAAGGCCGCGTCCTTGGACTCCAGCACCTTGCCGACCACGATCGAACCTTCGACGCCGGCGTTCTCGGCGATCTGACGGATCGGGGCCTGCAGAGCGCGGCGGACGATGGCGATGCCGGCGTTCTGGTCGGCGTTGTCGCCGGTCAGGCCTTCAAGCGCCTTCGACGCCTTCAGCAGGGCGATGCCGCCGCCGGGGACGATGCCTTCTTCCACCGCCGCGCGGGTGGCGTTCAGGGCGTCGTCGACGCGGTCCTTGCGCTCCTTCACCTCGATCTCGGTCGAGCCGCCGACGCGGATGACCGCGACGCCGCCGGCCAGCTTGGCCAGACGCTCCTGCAGCTTCTCGCGGTCGTAGTCCGAGGTGGTGTCCTCGATCTGACGCTTGATCTGCGAAACGCGGCCCTCGATCGCCTCCTTGGCGCCCGAGCCGTCGACGATGGTGGTGTCGTCCTTGGTGATGGTGACCTTCTTGGCCTTGCCCAGCATGTCGAGCGTGACGTTCTCGAGCTTGATGCCCAGGTCTTCGGAGATGACCTGGCCGCCGGTCAGGACGGCGATGTCCTCCAGCATGGCCTTGCGGCGGTCGCCGAAGCCCGGCGCCTTGACGGCGGCGACGCGCAGGCCGCCGCGCAGCTTGTTGACCACCAGGGTGGCCAGGGCTTCGCCTTCGATGTCCTCGGCGATGATCAGCAGCGGACGGCCCGACTGAACCACGGCCTCCAGCACCGGCAGCATGGGCTGCAGGCTGGACAGCTTCTTCTCGTGCAGCAGGATCAGCGGCTCTTCGAGGACCGCCTCCATCTTGTCGGCGTTGGTGATGAAGTAGGGGCTCAGGTAGCCGCGGTCGAACTGCATGCCTTCGACGACGTCGAGTTCGGTCTCGGCGGTCTTGGCCTCTTCAACCGTGATGACGCCCTCGTTGCCGACCTTCTCCATGGCGCGGGCGATCATGTCGCCGACCTCCTGGTCGCCGTTGGCCGAGATGGTGCCCACCTGGGCGATCTCGCTGTTGGCGCTGACCTTCTTGGAGGAGTCCTTGATGCCGGCGACCACGACCTGGACGGCCTTGTCGACGCCGCGCTTCAGATCCATCGGGTTCATGCCCGCGGCGACGGACTTCATGCCCTCGACGACGATGGCCTGAGCCAGGACCGTGGCGGTGGTGGTGCCGTCGCCGGCCTTGTCGTTGGTCTTGGACGCCACTTCGCGGATCATCTGGGCGCCCATGTTCTCGAACTTGTCTTCCAGTTCGATTTCCTTGGCGACCGAGACGCCGTCCTTGGTCGAGCGCGGCGCGCCGAAGGACTTCTCGATGACGACGTTGCGGCCCTTGGGGCCCAGGGTGACCTTCACCGCGTTGGCGAGGACGTTGACGCCGCGCAGCATCTTTTCGCGCGCGTCAGTGGAGAAGAGGACTTGTTTGGCGGCCATGTGAGGCTGCTCCCTTGATCAGTGTGTCGTGAAACGGAAAGGCGGACGCGGGCCGGTCGTCAGCTGACGACGCCCAGGATGTCGCTTTCCTTCATGATGATGAGGTCCTGGCCGTCGATCTTGACCTCGGTGCCCGACCACTTGCCGAACAGGATGCGGTCGCCGGCTTTGACGTCCATCTTGATGTAGTCGCCGTCTTCGTCGCGGGCGCCGGGGCCCACGGCGATCACTTCGCCTTCCTGGGGCTTCTCCTTGGCCGTGTCGGGGATGATGATCCCACCCTTGGTCTTCTCTTCTTCCTCCACGCGCTTCACCAGCACGCGGTCGCCGAGGGGACGAAACGCCATCTGAGTTCTCTCCGATCAGTCGGTCATATATGGGTCTGGCCGGCCCTCGCAGGGGAGGTTGTTGGCAGTCTCCCCCGGTGAGTGCCAGCGCGCCGCGCAAGTAGGATCGCGGCCCTCTGGAGTCAAGACGCGGGCCGTCACGCGCGCTACAATCCGGGCTCCTGAAACGGGGGCCGCCCATGCTCGACCACATCGGCTTCAACTGTTCGGACGTGAAGGCCTCGCGCGCCTTCTATGAGGCGGCGCTGAAGCCCCTGGGCGTCGGCCTGATCATGGAGGTCGGCCCCGATCAGACCGGCGGCCCGACCTATCTGGGCTACGGCAAGGACGGGAAGCCCTTCTTCTGGTTCGGCGACGATCCGCAACTGGGCAACAAGCTGCATGTCGCCTTCACCGCCGAGACGCGGGATCAGGTCGACGCCTTCTACCGCGCCGCCATGGCCGCCGGCGGGACAGACAACGGCCCGCCGGGCGTCCGGGCCATCTACCATCCCAACTATTACGGGGCCTTCGTGCTGGATCCTGACGGTCACAACATCGAGGCCGTCTGCCACAAGCCCGGTGATGCGGCGGATCAGAAGACGCCGGGCGTCTAGGTCCTGAGACGCGCGATCAGGGCGGCGGTGGCCGGGTCGTGGGGCTGGACCTGCCCGCCCTCGAGTTCTGAGAGGACGCCCCTGGCCAGCGCCTTGCCCAGCTCGACGCCCCACTGGTCAAAGCTGTTCAGGCCCCAGATCACGCCTTCGACGAAGGTCTTGTGCTCATAAAGCGCGATGAGGGCGCCCAAGGCCCGGGGCGACAGCTCGGGCAGGGTGATGACCGTCGAGGGCCGGTCGCCGGGGAAATCCTTCTGCGGCGCCAGCACATCCCGCTCGGCATGGTCCGCCAGCTCTGCGCGCACGGCGGCCGGGTCGCGCCCGACCAGCAGGGCCTCGGCCTGGGCCACGCCGTTGGCCAGCAGCTTATGGTGCGAAGCGGCCTCGCCTGATCCCCGCCTGACCAGGATGAAGTCCACCGGAATCACCTGAGGCCCCTGATGCAACAGCTGGAAGAAAGCGTGCTGACCGTTCGTCCCCGGCTCTCCGAAGACCACCGGGCAGGTGGCGTGCGCCAGGACCTGGCCATCGGCGCCCACCGCCTTGCCGTTGGACTCCATCTCCAGCTGCTGAAGGAAGGCCGGCAACAGCTCCAGGCGCTGGGCGTAGGGGATGACGGCCCGCGCATGGCGGTCCAGGCCGTTGACGTTCAGCACCTGGGCCAGGGCCATCAGGATCGGGGCGTTGCGGCCCGCCGGGGCCTCCAGGAAGTGGCGGTCCATGGCCTCGGCGCCCGCCAGCAGCGCCTCGAACGCTTCCCAGCCCAGCGCCACGGCGCAGGACAGCCCCACCGCCGACCAGAGGGAGAAGCGACCCCCCACCCAGTCCCAGAAGGCGAAGACCCGGTCCGGCCGGACCCCGAAGGCCTCGGCCCGCGCCGGCGCCGCAGAAACCGCGCAGAGATGAGCATCGCCGTCTCCGCCCAGGGCGTCTCGCAGCCACCCGCGCGCCAGCTCGGCGTTGGCGAGGGTCTCCTGGGTGGTGAAGGTCTTCGAGACCACGACCACCAGGGTCGACGCCGGGTCCAGCCCCCGGATCGCCTCGGCGAACTCTTCAGGGTCCACGTTGGCGGCGAAGCGCAGTTCGACGGGTCGCTCGCCCCGCGGCCTCAGCGCCTGCCAGACCAGGCGGGGGCCCAGGTCCGAACCGCCGATGCCGATGTGCAGCACGGCCTCGAATCGTTGCCCTGTCGCGCCCGTGATCTCACCTGATCGGACGGCCTGGGCGAAGGCCCGCATCCGCGCCCGCATGGCCTCCACCTCGCCGGAGACCGGCCCGCCCCCGGCGGCGTATGCAGCGCCCTCGCCCGCGCGCAGGGCGGGATGCAACACGGCTCGCCCCTCGGACCGGTTGACCGTTTCCCCATCGAACAGGGCCGCGCGCGCCTGGGCCACGCCCCGAGCCTCGGCCAGGTCCAGCGCCAGGTTGAGCGTGGTCATGGACCAGGGCTGCCGCGACAGGTCGATGTGAAGCCCGGTTGCCTCAACGGTCATGGACTTCAGCCGCGCCGGCTCGCTCGCGAAGCGCTCCACGATCCGCACGGCCGTGTCGTTCTGGGCGGCGGCGCGAAGGGCGAAAAGATCGGTGGGCTTGCGGGTCATCCGGTCTCCATTCTGTGGCTGATCCGCGGATCTGAGCAAGGATCGGACAGGTCGCGGCCCGGGTCCTAACGGCGCATTAACCGGCGCGGTTCATCCAGGATCAGGCAGAAAGGGAGGCCGACCGTGAGCTGCTCCGTTCTGGCCGCCCTCGCCGCGGCCGCGACCCTGAACATGACCGCTGTCGAGACGGCCACGCCGCCGCCCGCCGTACCGCCCAGCGCGAGCCTGGCGGTCGAGCCCTTCTACGCCGATATCGTCAGCCGCTCGATCGGGATGAAAGCCATGGTCGACCGCTGGATCGCCGATCAGGCCGGCGCCGACGCCGCCTTTGCCCAACGCGCCGACTGGACGGCCTTCCGCGAGCAGGCCGAAGCCCTGTCCCGGCTGGACATGCAGGGGCACGTGGACCTGCGGGAGCGCAACATCGACGGCGATCTGAAGTGCATCCTGCGCGGCCTGTCTGAAGACATCCCGCGACGCGTCGAAGCGGTCGAGCAGGCCGCCGACGCCCGCGCTCGCGCCGACGCCCTGTCCGAGCTGGCCTACCTGCTCGACGACAACGCAGCCGTCATCACGGCCCCGCCCCAACCGTCGGTCTAGACCAAAATCGGTCCGGCTGACCGGGCTCCAGACGGGCTCAGATTTCGGTCCCGAATCTTAGCCGTCCACGCCCGCCAGCCACCGTGCGACGTTCAGCAGAAACTGCTTGTTTTGCGGAACCTCGGGGCTGGCGAAGCCCATGAAACCGCCCCCGGCGCGCTGGGCCGTGAACATCGCCGCTTCGCCGAAAACAGCAACCCGGCCGCGACCCACTTGCATCGTCGCGCCCTGAAGCCAGCCGTCCATGGACCGCTTGGGCGTGGTATCACTGAACTGCCAGGCCTCGCTGGGCTCCAGCGACTGAAAGGCGCCATCGGGAAAGCGGATCAGGACGTGCGCATCCGGCGCCCGAAAGCCGCTTCCGGTAAAGGTTCCGATCTGATCGATCTGTTCGCCGGACCGGAAGCCGCGCGTGATCGGATGATCGCCGAGCGTTCCTGCGTCGCGCGAGAACAGATCCGGCGGATCGGGCTGGGCCTGGGTTGGGACGACAAAGCCGTTAGAGAAGGTCACGCCGAAGGCCCCCGCGAGGCGCTCCACGGCGCCGGGAAAGGGCATGTGATCCGCCATCAGCCACAGCGAGCCGCCCTCCTCGACCCAGCGGCGCAGCACGGCGACCTCTTCCTCTGAGAAGGCGTCGGGCGTGGGCAGGGACCAATCCTCGGCGTTGCGGGGGTGCAGGGCGTTGGCGATGACGAGGACGCGCGCGTCGGCCAGACCCTCGGCCGTCAGCGGTCCTTGATGCGGCCGCACCTGAAAGCCGTCGTTGGCCAAGACAGCCGCGAAGGGGGCGTAACGCCCGTCGAGGGTGTGGAAGTTGGCGTGTCCCTCATCGATCAGGACGACGGGGCCCTGGCCGCTCTGGAACCATGGGGCCGCCACCGACACGTCCGCCTGATCGTCGGCGCGTTGCTGGGCGACGGCAGGGGGCGCTACGGCGATCAGCAGCGCGGCCAGAAGGCAGGTCAGGCGCATGGGGGCCTCCTTGTGATCCCCCAGCATAAAGAAAAGGCGGGCCGAAGCCCGCCTAAAGCTTTCATCAAAGCCCTCTTCCGCAAGCGCGGATGAGGATCACTGCATCGGCGCGGTTTCGCCCGACCCGCCTGTATTGCCCGCGGTCGCCGCGTCGAGCGGCGCTTCGGCGGCCGGATCGGTGAAGGGCGCGTTCTGGTCGGGGCCGCCGGCCTGAGTGGCGTCGACGCCTTCGGCGCCAGGGGCGGCCTCGGCCGCGCCGGGCTGGCGCGAGGGGTCCGGCGCGGGGATCGGATAGCCGCCCGAGCCCTGGGCGCGCAGATAGGCGATCAGGGCCACGCGCGTGTCCGTGTCTTTCAGGCCCGCGAACGACATCTTGGTGCCGGGCACGTGGCGCGCCGGAGCGGTGATGAAGGCGTCCAGCTCGTCATAGGTCCAGGCCGGAGCTTCGGCTGCGTGGGCGACCATGGCCTCGGAATAGGCGAAGCCGGCGTGGCCGCCCGGGCGACGACCGACGACGCCGTAAAGGTTCGGTCCAATGCCGTTGGCGCCGCCGGCATTGATGGTGTGGCAGGCCGAGCAGCGGGCATAGGCGCGCTCCCCAGCGGCCAGGTCGGCGATCGGCAGGACGGTGCCCCAGTCGGGCAGCAGTTCCGCCTCGGCGCCGCTCTCGGTCTCTTCCTGGACCTCGATGGCGTAGCCCATCTTCTCGGGGGCCTCGCCGCCGCCGTAGATGCGCGATGCGCCCTCGTTCACGATCAGGATGACGAACACCGTCGCCAGGCCCGCGCCCAGGATCTTGTTGACCTTCAGATCGCCGCTCATGGATTCCGCTCAGAAACCTGTCTTGTTGCGTGCGGCTCTCTTACACCCTATCGCCGAAGGCGCAACCGATCCCGCGTGGATACCGCATGAACCCGATCATCGTCATCCCCGCCCGCATGGCGGCCACGCGTCTTCCGGGTAAACCGCTGGCGGACATCGGAGGTCTGCCCATGATCGTGCGCGCCCTTCGCCAGGCCGAAGCGGCCAAGGCCGGACCGGTGGTGGTCGCCGCCGGCGACGCCGAAATCATTGAGGCCGTCGAGACCGCGGGCGGACGGGCCGTGCTGACGGATCCCGACCTTCCGTCAGGGTCCGATCGGGTGCTGGCGGCGCTGGAGGCGGTGGACCCGCAAGGCGCCCATGACGTCGTGATCAACCTTCAGGGCGACATGCCCTTCGTAGAGCCCGAGGTGCTGGCGCGCACGGCCGACCTGATGGCGCGTACGGGCTGCGATATCGCCACCGCCGTCGCCGCCGAGGCCTCGCCGGCAGACCGCGGCAACCCCGACGTGGTCAAGGCGATCCTGACCATGGTGAACGGAGAATGGGAGGGCCGCGCCCTCTACTTCACCCGTTCGACGCTTTACGGCGACGGCCCGGTGTGGCGGCACATCGGCATCTATGGCTATCGGCGCCGGGCGCTGGAGCGGTTCTGCGCCGCTCCGCCGTCGCCGCTTGAGCGCCGCGAAAAGCTGGAGCAGCTGCGCGCTCTGGAGCTGGGGCTCAGCATCCACGCCGTGGTGTGCGACGCCGCGCCCCTCTCCGTGGACAATCCCGTTGATCTGGAGGCGGCCCGCGAACTGGCGGGCTCCTGAAGCCAGGGCCAGGCGCGGATGAACCCGGCGCCTCGTCGATGATTAATTCTTGGACAGGATGATCGGCCACGCTTGTGGCGAGTTACATTATAACATATGCCGACCGGGCCTGTTTTGAGTGGAACGGACGGCCATGCGCTTCAGAACCTTTCTTCTCGCCGCCGCGAGCGGCTTCGCGGTCACGGCTGGATCGGCCGCGGCTCAGAACGAGATCCAACCCCAGGAGCGGGATCAGCCCACCCGCGTCGATGAGATCGTCGTGACCGCCCTGCCCCTGGGCCGTGGCCCCGATGATGTGGTCTCGAGCGTGGCCGTGTTGACCGGGGACGAGCTTGTGCATCGACGCCAGGCGACTTTGGGCGAGACGCTCAGCGGCATCCCCGGCGTAAGCTCCGACACCTTCGGCGGCGGCGCGAGCCGGCCGGTCATCCGGGGTCAGACCTCTCCGCGCGTCCGGGTGCTCAGCAATGGCGCGGCCCTTCTGGACGCCTCGGAGGTCTCCCCCGATCACGCCGTCAGCGTCGAGCCGCTGCTGGTGGACGGGATCGAGATTCTGCGCGGGCCTTCGACCCTTCTGTACGGCGGCGGCGCCATCGGCGGGGCCGTCAATGTGGTGGACAAGCGTATTCCCACCCGGCCGGTGGACGGCCTCAGCGGCGCGATCGAAGTGCGCGGCGGAACGGCCGATGACGAAGCCACGGCCGTCGTCGGCCTGACGGTCGGCTTCGGCGGGTTCGCTGTCCGGCTGGAGGCGCTTGACCGAAGCACCGGCGATTACGCCGTGCCGTCCTACGAGCCGCCTCATCATGAGGACCATGAGGACGACCACGACGAGGATGATCACGACGATCACGAGGATGAAGGGCCGTTCAAGCGCCTTGAGGGCTCATTCAATGACACCCGCACCCTCAGTCTCGGCGGTTCCTGGGTCGGGAGCCGGGGTTATCTCGGCGCCGCCTTCACCGAGCAGACCAGCGACTATGGACTCCCCGGTCACGGTCACGAGTACGAGGATTGCCACCCGCACGGCACGACCCTGCATTGCGGCGGCCACGGCCATGACGACGATGAAGACGACGATCATGACCACGAGGACGAAGAGCATGGCGTTCCGGTCATCAACCTGCGCAGCCAGCGCATTGATCTGCGGGGCGAGCTTCGTCAGCCCTTCGCCGGCGTTGAGCGCCTGAGTTTCAGGGGCGGCTTCACGGACTACCAGCACGATGAGGTGGAGGACGGCGCCGTGGCGACCACCTTCACCACCGAGGGCTACGACGCGCGCGTCGAGCTGGAGCATGCGCCCATCGGTGGTTTCCGGGGCGTCGTCGGCGTCCAGAGCTCGCACAGCGACTTCGCGGCCCTGGGCGACGAGGCCTACCTGCCCGAAAGCCAGACCACCTCGCGCGCCATATTCGTGCTCGAAGAGTTCCAGGCCGGAAACCTGCGCTTCGAAATGGCGGCGCGACAGGAGTGGCAGGATGCCGAGGCGGTGGGCCGCCCGAGCGTAAGCCACGATCCCCTGTCGCTGTCCGGCGGCCTTGCCTGGGACATGGCGCCCGGCTGGTCGACCGCGGTGTCCCTGTCGCGCTCGCAGCGCGCGCCCACGGCCCAGGAGCTGCACGCCCGCGGCGTGCACCTGGCGACCAACACCTACGAGATCGGCGTTCCGACGCTGGACGTGGAGACAGCGACCGCGCTGGAGCTATCGCTGCGGCGGACCGAGGGACCGACCACCTTCTCGGCCAGCGTCTACACCTACCGCTACGACGGCTACATCTTCGCCGAGACCCTCGACCGCTACGAGGACTTCCGCCTGATTCGCTACACCCAGACGGACGCCGACTTCAAAGGCTTCGAGTTCGAACTGTCCCAGGAGATCACGCCCTGGCTGACCGGCGAGCTGTTCGCCGACTATGTGCGCGGGAAGCTGGAGGATGACGACAACGCCCCGCGCATCCCGGCGGCCCGTCTGGGCGTCAGGGCGGAGTACGTGATCGACGACTGGTCCGGGGACGTCGAGTTCTACCGCGTCTCGGACCAGCGGCGCGTCGCTGACTTCGAGGACGAGACGCCCGGCTACAGCATGCTGAACGCCACGGTGGCCTATGACTTCAACCTGGGCGGTTATGGGGTTCAGGCTTATGTCCGGGGTACGAACCTGCTCGACGAGGTGGCGCTCAACCACGCGTCGTACCTGACGAACGTGGCGCCGCTGCGGGGCCGCAACTTCGTGCTGGGCATTCGCGCCGTCTTCTGATCCGCAACGGCCGTCCACGTCCCGGCCTGTCCTCCGGCTGGGGCCGAATGGCCAAAGAACGCCCGGGCGCAGGTCCGGGCGTTCTACTTTCCGGCGGCCCTCAGGTCGCTCAGGGCGCGCGGGATCAGGAACCAGGGCTCGACGCAGTAGCGCGCGAACAGCCGCCGGGGATCGGCTGTCAGACGGAACAACCATTCCAGCCCAAGACGGCCCATCCAGCGCGGGGCGGCCTTCTGCACGCCCGCCTCGTAGTCAAAGGCGGCGCCGACGGAGAAGATGGCGCAGGTCGGCAGGGCCTTGAGGTTCTCTACGATCCACAATTCTTGACGGGGCATGCCCATGCCCACGAACAGGATGTGCGGATCGAAGGCCGTAATCTGATCCAGCAGCACCGCATTCTCGGCCGAGCCCGGCTTGGCGTCGAAATAGCCGTTGCGACAGCGGATTTCCGCGCCGGGATACTGCGCCTTCAACCGCCGCGCCGCCTCGTCCGCCACCCCGGGCGCGCCGCCCAGATAGAAAACGCGCCACCCGAGACGGTTGGCGACGCTCCAGAAGTGCGGCCGCCAGTCCAGATAGGTGCAGCGGTGAAAACCCTTGCCGTTCACCCCGGTCAGGCGGCTGAAGGCGATCAGGGGCGTGGAGTCCACCTCGATCAGGTCGGCCTTATCGTAGAAGGCGCGCAGGCCCGGCGTGCGGTCCAGCAGGTAAAGGCTATGCAGGTTGTGATTGGCCACCAGGAAGCGGCGGCGCTCCGACACGGCCGCCTCGACATGGTGCATGACCTCTTCGGGGCGCACCAGATCCATGGCTTCGCCCATCAGGCGGATGCGCTCGGCCGTGCGCCGGGCGCGGCGGAAGGGCCGACGTTTGGCGGCGCGGCGTTCGCGCGCCTGCTCCAGAATTGAAGGGGCAGCCGTATCCAGCATGGCGCCAGCCTAGCCGGGGCAGGCCAAGGATCGGTGCACGGACGTGGTTAGCCGGTCCTTACAGACGCAGAACCTACGCCTGAGACGCGTCAGGGTCGGCCATCAGGCCGGCGACGGTGCGCAGCGCTTCGGCGAGACGGCGCTTATCCTCCTCGGGCAGGGCCGCGAGCCGGTCCCGGAACCGCTGTCCCAGAAGGCCCGGGGCTTGGGCGAGGGCCGAATGTCCGACGTCCGTCAAACGGGCGTGAACCACGCGCCGATCTGTGGCCGAGCGATAGCGCTCGATCAGGCCGCGCGCCTCCAGCTTGTCCATGACGGCCACAACGGTCGCCGCGGACATGGAGGCTTCGCGCGACAGGGCCTGGGTCGTCACCTGCCCCAGCGAACGTATCGCCTGGAGGACCAGAAGCTGCGGAATGGTCAGGCCCGTCTGGCGTGAGATTTCGCGCGAGCGGATGTCGATGGCCTGGGCGATCCGCCGCATCGAGCCCAGCATGGCCTGGGCCGGATCGATTTCGTGCCTCGGGGGTTCAGGAGCGTCTGAGGGGGCTTCGGCGGTCACGATGGTTGCATTCCTTAGTGTGCAAACTATTTGTGTCCACACATTCCGAACAACAAGGATGACGCATGTGCGGCCTTAGCGGCGAGATCAATTTCGACGGACGGCCCGCCGACGCCTCGGCGCTGGCGCGGATGACGGACAGTCTTGCGCCCAGAGGGCCGGACGGCCAGGGCGTCCTGCTGCGCGGACCCGTGGGACTGGGCCATCGCCGCCTGAAGATCATCGACCTGTCCGAACGCGCCCAGCAGCCGATGGTCGACCCCGGACTTGGTCTCAGCGTCGTCTTCAACGGCTGTATCTACAACTATCCGGAACTGCGGGCCGAGCTGATCAACCTGGGCCACACCTTCTTCTCGGACGGCGACACCGAGGTCGTGTTGAAGGCATGGGCCCAGTGGGGCGTCGAGGCGCCCTCGCGCATGCATGGCATGTTCGCCTTCGCAATTCACGAGCGCGACGGCGGCCGGCTGGTGCTGGCGCGCGACCGCTTCGGCATCAAGCCGCTTTATCTGGCCGAGCAGGGCAAGCGCCTGCGCTTCGCCTCCAGCCTGCCGTGCCTGCTGGCCGCCGGCGACGTGGACCGCAGCATCGATCCGGTTGGTCTGCACCACTACATGACGTTCCACGCGGTCGTGCCCCCGCCGCACACCATTCTGAAGGGCGTGACGAAGTTCCCGCCCGCGACGATCCGCGTCTATGAGCCCGACGGGCGGTTCGAGGACCATCGCTACTGGCGTCCGGTGCTGCAGCGCCAGGCGGGCGACGCCGAGCGTCCCTTCGAGGAATGGCGCGACCTGGTCCTCGACGCCCTGCGCCTGGCGGTCAAGCGGCGCATGGTGGCCGATGTGCCGGTGGGCGTGCTGCTGTCCGGCGGCGTCGATTCCAGCGTCATCACCGGCCTCCTGGCCGAGCTGGGTCAGACCGACCTGATGACCTTTTCGGTCGGCTTCGAGGAGGCCAACGGCGAGAAGGGCGACGAGTTCGTCTATTCCGACCTGATCGCCGAACGTTTCGGCACGCGGCACCACAAGATCTTCGTGCCCCACGAGCGGCTGATGGAGGCCCTGCCCGGCGCCATCCACGCCATGAGCGAGCCGATGGTCTCCTACGACAACGTCGGCTTCTACCTGCTCAGCCAGGAGGTCTCGAAGCACATCAAGGTCGTCCAGTCGGGCCAGGGGGCCGACGAGGTGTTCGCGGGATACCACTGGTACCCTCCGCTGGTGGGTTCATCCGACCCGGTGGGCGACTACGCCCAGGCCTTCTTCGACCGCAGCCATGAGGCGCTGGGCCGCCAGCTGTCCCCCGACTGGATGATCGATCAGGACGCCAGCCGCGCCCTTGTGGAAGCCCATTTCGCAGAGGCCGGCGCCGAGACGCCCGTCGACAAGGCGCTCCGGCTCGACACCCAGGTCATGCTGGTCGACGACCCGGTCAAGCGGGTGGACAATATGACCATGGCCTGGGGCCTGGAGGCCCGCGTGCCCTTCCTCGACCACGAACTGGTCGAGCTGGCCGGTCGCATCCCGCCCGAACACAAGCTGGCCGACGGCGGCAAGGGCGTGCTGAAGGCGGCCGCCCGCAAGGTCGTCCCCTCCGAGGTCATCGACCGCAAGAAGGGCTACTTCCCCGTCCCCGCGCTGAAATACATCCAGGGCCCCTATCTGGACATGACCCGGGACGCCCTGACCTCCCAAGCGGCGCGCGAGCGGGGGCTGTTCCAGAAGGCCTGGCTGGACGACCTGTTCGACCGCCCGACCGAGCACATCACGCCCCTGAACGGCTCAGAGCTGTGGCAGGCGGCCCTGCTCGAGCTTTGGCTGCAGTCCCATGGCCTCTGAAGCCCGAAGCGCGCAGCGGGCGCGGGGTCAGGCGCACCGGCTCAAGCGGCTACGGACCGAGGGGCTGAAGCCCATGGTCCGCGGCGACGCCGGCGAGGACTGGGTCGAGAACGCCGTCCTCGACTGCGGGTGGGGGCGCCTGCTCTTCGCCCAGACTTTCACGGCCGCCGAGCCCCTCATCGAGACGTTGCGCGCTGAGGGGCCTGACCAGCGCGACATCGCCTTCTACGTGCGCGACCCACACGTGATCATGGCCGGCGCTCCGCAGGAGGTGTTCCTCGATCCCTCCCACACCTTCCGGCTGGACCTGTCGACCTACCGCCCGGCGCGGCGCCGGCCCAAGGGATTTCACGTCCGGCGCCTGGCCACCGAGGCCGACGCTCAGGCGGTCAACCGCATCTATGCCTCCCGGCGCATGGTGACGGCCCCGCCCGAGTTCATCTGGAGCCGCCGGGACGACCGCGCCCTGACCTATCTGGTGGCCGAGGACGAGATCAGCGGCGAGATCATCGGCAGCGTCACCGGCGTGAACCACCACCGCGCCTTCGGGGATCCGGAGTGCGGCTCGTCCCTGTGGTGCCTCGCGGTCGATCCCCAGGCGGTCCAGCCGGGCGTGGGCGAGGCGCTGGTGCGCACCCTGGCCGAACACATGACGGCGCGCGGCGCGGCCTACATGGACCTGTCGGTCATCCACGACAACGAGCAGGCCATCGCCCTCTATCGCAAGCTCGGCTTCCGGCGCGTGCCCTTCTTCGCGGTGAAGCGCCGAAACACAATCAATGAGGCCCTGTTCACCGGACCCGCGGACGACGGCGAACGGCTGAACCCCTACGCCCGCATCATTGTCGACGAGGCGCGACGGCGTGGCATCATGGCCGAGGTGATCGACGCCGAGGGCGGGTTGTTCCGCCTCACCTGGGGCGGTCGCTCCATCCGTTGCCGCGAGAGTCTGTCCGAACTGACTACGGCGGTGGCCCTGTCCATCTGCGACGACAAGCGCGTCACCCGCCGCATTGTCGAGGCCGCCGGAGTGCGCGTGCCCCAGGCCTATGACGCGGACGACGCCAAGGCCATCGCCGGGGCGCTCAAGCGGCACGGCTCGCTCGTGGTCAAGCCGGCGCGCGGCGAGCAGGGCAAGGGCGTGGCCGTGGGCCTGTCGGACCTTACCGCCGTGGAGGCCGCGCTCGAGGCGGCCCGTCGCCTGTGCCCTGACGTGCTGGTCGAGGAGGCGGCCACCGGGGTGGATCTGCGCCTGGTCATCATCGATTTCCAGCTGGTCGCCGCGGCCGTCCGGCGCCCACCCCGCGTCACCGGCGACGGCCGCAGCAGCTTTCGCGAGCTCATCGCTCACCAGAGCCGCCGGCGCGAGGCGGCCACGGGCGGAGAATCGTCCATCCCCATAGACGCCGAGACGGAGCGCTGCCTCGCCGAGGCGGGCTTCTCCCTGGACGACATCGCGCCTGACGGCCGCGACGTGGAGGTGCGCAAGGCCGCCAACCTGCACACGGGCGGCACCATCCACGATGTGACCGATCAGCTGCATCCGGATCTGGTGGAGGCCGGGATCGCCGCGGCCCGCGCCATCGACATTCCCGTGACAGGCATCGACCTGATGGTCCCGGATCTGTCCGGGCCCGACTATGTTTTCATCGAAGCCAACGAGCGCCCCGGTCTGGCGAACCATGAACCCCGGCCCACCGCCGAGCGCTTTATCGACCTGCTCTTTCCTCTGACCGTGCAGAGAGCCGCCCCGTGACCCTGCCCATCGCCGACACCGCCATAGACGCCGACTACCTGAAGCAGCAGCTGGGCCGTCTGCTCGGCATCGCCAGCCCCACAGGCTACACGGACGAGATCGTCTGGGAGGTTTGCCGCGAGCTGGACCGTCTGGGCTATGCCTACGAGCTGACCCGGCGGGGCGCCATCCGCGCGCACACCAAGGGCGGCTCGCCCAACTCGGCGCGAGCGGTGGTGGCCCACCTCGACACCCTGGGGGCCCAGGTCAAGCGCATCAAGCAGAACGGTCGGCTCGAAGTGGTGCCCATCGGCCACTGGTCGGCCCGCTTCGCCGAGGGCGCGCGCTGCACTGTCTTCGGCGAGGCGTGCGCCTGGCGGGGCACGATCCTCCCGCTCAAGGCGTCGGGCCACACCTTCAACGAGGAGGTGGACACCCAGCCGGTCGGCTGGCGGCACGTGGAGTTGCGCATCGACGCCCACGTGGAGGACGCCGAGGCCGTGCGGGCGCTGGGCGTCGACATCGGAGACATCGTCGCCATCGACCCGCAACCCGAGTTTCTGGACAACGGCTACATCGTCTCGCGCCACCTCGACGACAAGGCCGGCGTGGCCGTCATGCTGGCGGCGATGGAGGCGGCGGCCCGCGCGAGGCTAAAGCCGGACGTGGACGTCTTCTGGCTTTTCACCATCGCCGAGGAGGTGGGCTCCGGCGCCTCCTCCGTCCTGGTTCCGGACGTGGCCAGCATGGTGACCATCGACAACGGCACGACGGCGCCCGGCCAGAACTCCAGCGAGTTCGGCGTGACCATCGCCATGGCCGACCAGACCGGCCCCTTCGACTGGCACCTGACGCGCAAGCTGGTGCGCCTGGCGCGCGAACACGGCGTGCCCTTTCAGAAGGACGTCTTCCGCTACTACCGGTCGGACTCGGCCTCCGCCCTGGAGTCCGGCGCCGACATCCGAACGGCCCTGCTGACCTTCGGTATCGACGCCAGCCATGGCTATGAGCGCATCCACATGAACGCCCTGACCTCGCTGGCGCGGCTGGTGCTGCTCTATGCGGCCAGCCCCGTGGAGATCGAGCGCGACCTGAAGCCGATGGCCGGCGTCGAGGGCTTCACCCACCAGAACCAGGCAGCCTCACCGGCTCAGGAATGATCGGTCAGCCGTCGCGTCAGGGCCGGGAAGCTGAGCCCCTGGACCAGAACCGAGAAGGCCACCACGGCGAAGGTGGCGCTGAGCACCAGGTCCCGCTCCGGGCCCTGCGGCAGGGTCAGCGCCAGGGCCAGCGAAATCGCACCCCTCAGGCCGCCCCACCACAGGAGGCGGGTCAGCCCGGCTTCGGCATGGCGGCGGCGTAGACCCCAGCCCCAGGGCAAGACGACCAGCAGCCTTGAAGCCAGCACCAGGACGATGGCGGCCAGCCACAGTCCGGCATGTCTGCCGTCGATACCCAGCACCGCCAGCTCCAGGCCCAGGAACAGGAACAGCAGGGCGTTCAGGATTTCATCCACCAGCGCCCAGAAACCGCGCACATACCGCTGCGTCGACTGGCTCATGGCCGTGGCGGCATGCGGCGTCCCGACCAGCAGGCCCGCCACCGCACCAGCGATCGGGCCGCTGAAGTGCAGGGCCTGGGCCAGGGCGTAGGCGCCGGCCGCCAGCGCCAGGGTGATGATCACCTCGGCCGCATAGTCGTCGATGGAGCGCAGGGCGCGAATGGCGATCAGGGCCAGACTCGCGCCGATGGCGCCGCCGCCGCCCGCCTCCAGCAGGGCATGCCCTGCCGTGATCAGCGGGCCGTGGGTCTCGGCGCCCACGGCGAAGGTCAGGGCCGCGCCGAAGACGACGATGCCGACTCCGTCATTGAACAAGGCCTCGCCCTGGAGCACGGCCTTGAGCAGTTCGGAGGGCTTGCCCTGCCGGGCGGCGGCCAGGACGGCGATAGGATCGGTTGGGCTGATCAGCGCCCCGAAGACGAACGCCCACGGCAGGGGCAGAGGCAGGCCCAGAAGGCCCGCCGCCCACCACAGGCTGAAGCCCACGATCAGGGTCGAAGCCAGGACACCCAGCGTCGACAGGGTCAGTACCGACAGGCCGCGGCGGCGCAGCTCGGCCATGTCCACGTGCATGGCCCCCGCGAACAGCAGGAAGGCCAGCATGTAGCCCAACACCGTCTCGGAAAAGTCGATCCCGCGCAGCACATCCAGCAGCTCCCTCGCCGCCGGGACAGACGAATCGGGGCGGCTGAGGAGCAGCAGGGCCGCCGCACCCAGAAGCCCGGCGGTCATCATGGCCACCGCCGTCGGCAGGCGCAGGAATCGCACGTTCAACCAGCCGACGACGGCCACCAGGACGAGGAACGCCGCGCCAATCTGGAATCCGTCCATCGCATCCTCACACCAGCAGGAGCCTAAAGCGTGACGGCTTGAGGTGAAATCGGCGCCGTAAGCTAGGTTCAGCTGCCGTGCTGAACGAAGGCCTCGAAACCGCCGAAGATCATGCGCTTGCCGTCGAAGGGCATGTTCTGCATGTAGTCCTTCAGCCGCTCGTCGGCCATGACCTTGGCCATGATCTCGTCGCGGGCCTGGCGCGAGGCGTAGGTGACCCACGAGAACACCACCACCTCATCCTCTGTGGCCTGAACGGCGCGAGGGAAGGAGGTTAGCTCGCCATAGGGCACGTCGTCGGCGATGCACTCGACATAGGACAGGGCGCCGTGGCCCATCCACACCTCGCCGCCCAGCCGGGCCATGGCCTTGTAGTCCTCCAGCCGGTCCTTCGGGACCGCCAGCACGAAACCGTCCACGTAGGGCATCCTCGCCTCCTCTGTTGCGTACGTCCGTAAGGACGAACGGCCGGGGAGGAATCCTACAGGCCCGATTTCAGTAGCGCACGCGCACGTAACGTCCGGGGGCGGGCTCGATGGCGGGCAGGCCGCCCTCGCCCGGCGTGCGGGCGTCCACCTTGGCGGCCTTGGCGCCGGCAAGGCGCTCGCGCCAAGCGGGCCACCAGCTGCCCTCGTGCTTCGCGGCGCCCGCGAACCAGGCGTCGGCGTCAGGGGCCTTGTCGTCGCCCGTCCAGAAGCCGTGCTTGCCCGCCGAGGGCGGGTTGATCATGCCGGCGTTGTGGCCCGAGCCGCCCAGGATGAAACGGGTCTTGCCCCCGAAGGCCTTCAGGTTCTCGAAGGTGCGCCGCCAGGAGGAGACGTGGTCGTCCTTGAAGGCCACGATGTGGACCGGCGTCTTGACCGCCTTCAGGTCGATGGTGGTCCCGTCGATGGTCAGTCCGCCTTCGGTCAGGCGGTTCTCGCGCAGCACCTTGCGGCCATAGTCCTTGAGGAATCGGGCCGGGATCCGGGCGGCGTCATCGAACCACCAGAGCAGGTCGGACGGACGGCCTTCCTCGGCCAACAGATAGTGCGACACGGCCGGGCCCCAGATCAGGTCGTTGGCGCGCACGGCGCTGAAAAGGCGCGCCAGGTCGTGGGCCTCCACATAGCCCTTATGGTCCAGGTGCGCCTCGAAGGCCCTGAGGTCGTCTTCGCCGCGGAAGGCGGACCATTCGCCGATTTCGGAGAAGTCCACCAGCGAGGCGATCAGGGTGGCGGAGGCCACGCGTCCGGCCTCTCCGCGCGCCGCCAGCAGGGCAAGGGTGATGGCCACCAGCGTGCCGCCCAGGCAGTAGGAGACCAGGTCCAGGTCAGCCTCGCCCGTGGCCTTCTGGACCGCGTCCATGGCGGCGATGACGCCCTCGGTCACATAGGCGTCCAGACCCTTGTCGCGCAGGGTCTCGTCCGGGTTGGCCCAGCTGATCACGAAGACGGTGTGACCCTCGTCCACCAGCCACTTCAGGAAGCTGGAGCGGGGAGTCAGGTCGAACAGGTAGTACTTGTTGACGAGGGGCGGCACGAACAGCAGCGGGCGCTTGAAGACCTGCTCGGTCGAGGGCGCGTACTGGATCAGCTGTAGCAGATCGTTCTCGAACACGACCTGGCCCGGCGTGGCGGCGATGGTCTCGCCCAGCTCGAAAGCCTCCTGCACGCGGCGCTTCACCAGGCCGCGCTCGCCGCCCAGGTCCTCAAGCAGGTTGGACAGGCCCTGCAGCAGGTTCAGCCCGCCCGTCTCGAGGGTTTTCCTGACGGCGTCGGGATTGGTCAGCGGATTGTTGGAGGGCGACAGGGCGTTCATCAGCGAGCGGCTGAAGAAGTCGACCTTCGCGTGTGTTTCGGGGTCCAGTTCCGCCGTCTCGACCAGATCGGCCAGCTGCTGGGCCGCCAGCAGGTAAGCCTGCTTCAAGGCGTCGAAGGCCGGCTCCTCGCTCCAGGCGGGGCTGGAGAAGCGGCGGTCGCCGCGCTGGGGCGTGACCACCGGCTCGGTCTCAAGACCCAAAGCGCGCGAGGCGGTCGAGGTCCACAGCTGGGCCCACTCCTGGGCGGCGTCCATCTGGCGTTGCATCACGTCCAGCGGGCGGCTCATCAGCGCCATCTGGAAGGCGGTGAAGGCCTTGGCGGGGGCGAAGGGATCGTAGGGCAGGGGCTGGGGGCTCAGCGCCCGGGCATGGGCCGCGCGCACCGCGTTCGAGGCGTTGGCCGCCAGCTCGGCCAGCACCCGCGCCGTCTCGGCGGGGTCGGCGGCGGCGGGAGTGGCGGAGAAGACGCCCTTGCGATCCATGGCGGTCATCAGGCGGCCAGGTCCAGCAGCCGGTCAAGGGCTTCGCACGGGCGCGGGGCCACGAACAGGAAGGCCAGCAGGCGCTGCTCGTCCATGTCGGCGGCCGGGTCGGCGGCGGCGGCGATCAGCTGGGCGGTGTCCTGGGGCAGAACGTCGGCGGCGGGGGTGTCGAAAGCGTCGAAGGGCATGGTGGTGATCCTTGCTGGCCCCGCTCCTATAGGCTGGCGGTTTTCCCTGATCCATGCGAAGAACGGCGCTATCCTTGTGCGGAAATACGCATACCCCAGAATGCCGGCGACCGACTTCGACTGGAACGACCTGCGCGCCTTTCTGGCCGTGGCGCGCACGGGCAAGCTGACGGCGGCGGCCCAGCGCATGGGGGTGGATCACGCCACCGTCTCGCGCCGCATCGCCGCGCTGGAGCGGGGCCTGAAGGCGGCGCTGTTTCACCGCGCCCCCACGGGGTACAGCCTGACGGCCCATGGCGAACGCCTGATGCCCCACGCCGAGGCCATGGAGAGCCTAGCCCTGCGCACGGCGGCCCAGCTGGGCGAGGCGGACCTGAAGCTGTCCGGCGTGGTGCGGGTCGGCGCGCCCGAGGGCTTCGGCAGTTACTTTCTGGCGCCGCGCATGGGCGCCTGGGCCGAACAGCATCCGGAACTGGAGCTGCAGTTGGTGGCCATCCCCGGGGTGGTCAGCCTGTCCAAGCGCGAGGCCGACATCGCCGTCGCGCTCAGTCCGCCGCGCGAGGGGCGCCTCGCGGTGCGCAAGCTGGTGGATTACGGCCTTAGCCTCTACGCCGCGCCGGCCTACCTTTCCTCGGCGCCGCCGCTGGAAACCCGCGCCGACATGAGCGCCCACCGCTTCATCGGCTACATCGAAGAGCTGCTCTACGCGCCGGAGCTCGACTACATGCAGGCGCCCGACGCCGAAATCCGCGTCGCCTTCAAGAGCTCGAACCTCATCGCCCAGCTGCAGGCCTGCCTGGCCGGCGCTGGCCTGTGCGTGCTGCCCGACTTCATCGGCCGGGCCGAGCCGGGCCTGGTCAAGGTGCTGGACGGCCAGGTGGGCCTGACCCGCGCCCTGTGGCTGGTCACCCACGCCGACATGCGCGGCCTGGCGCGCATCCGGGCCGTCACGGAGTTCATCGCCGAGCAGGTGCGGCTGGCGAAGAGGGCGTTCTGAGGGCAGGGTCTCAGGTCGAGGAGAACCGCATGTTCGTAACAGCCGCCCTGGCCGTCGCCCTGCTGGCGCAGGAACCGACCGCCGTCGATACGGGCGAACCGGAAGGCTTTCCGGCCGAGGCGCTGCGCCGGAACATTCGTTCCGGAAGCGTGACCCTACGGTGCAGGGTCATCCACGACGGCAGCGCTCAGCATTGTGAAGTGATCGAAGAGTCCCCCGCCGGAATGGGTTTCGGAGAGGCGGCCCTGCGCGCCGCAGCACAGTTTCGCTTCCGTTCTGAGCGGGGCGGGCCAGGGTCCGGCGCCGTAGTGACCATTCCCCTCCGCTTCGAGGCGCCCGAGGCGCCCGAGGCGCCTGAAGCCGGCGCGCGATAGCCAAGCTTGCGGCGTGGCGACGCCACAGCCTAGGGTGGTGCTCCCAAGTCAAGGGAGGCGCTCGTGATCCTGACCGTTCTGGCGGCCCTGAATGCAATAGATGCGCAAGAGGCTCAGGCCGAAGCGCCGGTCATGATCACCAATCCCGACTGGGTGCGCCGCCCGTCGGAAGATGATCTCGCCAGCGTATTCCCCGCCCGCGCGCTCGCTGAGGGCGTTTCGGGCCAGGCCGTGATCCGCTGCTCGGTCTCGGCGGACGGAGCCCTCCAGAACTGCACAGTCATTGAAGAGAGTCCCACGGGCTATGGCTTCGGCCTGGCGGTGTTACAAATGGCGCAGACATTCCGCATGCGTCCTCAACTGCGCGACGGCGTGCCGGTGTCCGGCGCGCAGGTAGATATCCCCCTGCGACTCATCGCGCCGGAAGGCCGTCAGGTGGGCATGCGCTCGTTCCGTGTCATCGGCCAGCCGGCATGGCTGCAGGCCCCGACGCGGGAGCAGATGGACGCGGCCTATCCTCGAAACGCCACCGGGGACGGCCGGGCCCAGCTTATGTGTCAGGTCCAAGGCGATGGAACTCTGCGCCGCTGCGAGATCCGAGACGCCACGCCCCGCGCTTTCGGCGACGCGGCCCTGCGCCTGACCGAGCACTTCCGCCTCGACCCCCGCCAGGCGGAGCCGGACCGTGGACACGTCCGGCCCCGTGTCTATGTCCCCTTCTTCTTCGACCAGCCCGGCACCGATCCGGAGGTTGGCGAGCGCATCGCGCCCCAGTGGCGCGCCTTGCCCGCGCCTGAGCAGCTGGCCGCCAGCTTCCCCGCCGCCGCCCGCGCGGCGGGCCGCATCGAGGGGCAGGCGACCGTGCAGTGCGAGGTGACGCCGGCCGGGGATCTCATCGAGTGCCGCGTGCGCGACGAGGACCCCCAGGGCCTCGGTTTCGGCGAGGCGGCGCTGGGTATCGCGCCCAGTTTCAAGATGGTCCCCTGGACCAGCGACGGGCGGCCTCTGCAGCTGCGCCGCATCCGGCTGCCGATCCAGTTCATCGATCCTCAGGCGCCCCAAACCGAACCCGCGCCCGCGGCCGGGTAACGCCTACTTCCGCCGCGTGCCTGTCGCCCCGCCCACGGGCGTGCCCGTGCGGCCGGCGCTGAAGGCGTTCAGGTGTTCAATGAAGCTCGCGGCGCTGACGGCGATATAGGTGCGCGGACCCTTGGGGTTGGAGCGGAAGTTGGAGTCTACCCCGACCACGTACCAGCGGCCCCCGTCGCGGATCATGAAGGGGCTGCCGGAATCGCCGCGCGTGGTGTCGCACTCGTGGGCGAAGGTGTTGTCCGGGAAGACCTCGGTCATACGGCAGCCGATATTGCCCGACAGGTGCTCGCCCGTGTCCCAGCTGTAGCCGGCCTGATCCAGCCGCGCGGCGCGCCAGGCGCCCTGGCCCTGGCCCGTCAGATTGCGCATGGGCAGCCAGCCCAGCTGACGGCCCAGCGGCCGGTCGATGCGCAGCAGGGCCCAGTCCAGTCCGTCGATATCGTTGCCGCCGACGAAGCGGCGGTAGTCGAAGCGCGGGTCGAGCAGATAGGCAGTGATCCTGGCCTCGGACATGCGCCCGGCAGGTCCCGTCTCGAACCGGCCCGCCGCTGCGATCCGGCCATCCGTGTGGATGCAGTGGGCGGCGGTGATCAGCACGTTCACGCCCACCAGCGTGGCCGTGCAGGCCGAGCCGTCATCCATGTGGATCTGGCCGATCACCCGCCAGGGGTCCTGGCTTCGGTCCATGAAGATCCGATCGTCTCGGCCGAAGAAGTGATCGTTCAGCGTCAGCGGCCGCTCGGCCCCCACGCAATCGCGGCGGTCGGTCCTGATCTCGCAGCTTCCATCGCCCTGGATGCCCGGCTGGTTGGGCTCGTTGCAGACGCCGTTAAAGGCCGTGGCGCACGAGTCGTTGCGGAAGCGCAGGCGCGAAACGCCGGGGCAGTCGCTGCGGTCTGAACCCTGTACGCAGGCCCCCGTGCCGATGCCGGGCTCGTCGCACTCGCCATCGCGGGCCCACTGGCAGGCGTCGGCCTCGCCACCGATCAGCCAGCGGCAGTCCGAGGCGTCCGTGCCCGAGGTGCAGGCCCCGGTGCCCACGCCCGGCTCGTCGCATTCCCGGTCATTGGCCCAGCGGCAGCTGTCGTCGCCCCCGCCCCTTGCGCCCGGCTTGGCGACAGCCGCCTGGCGCAGGAGCGCCGCCAAGGCGACCGGCTTATCGGAAGGGGTTTGGGGCGCCCGCCCGGCCGAGGCTCCGGCCGCAAGGGCGAGCACGGCCGCAAGGCCCACAATGGCGATACGCATGAATAAACTGTCCCCGGTCCCCGACTCTGATCCCGATTAAGCGGCGCGGCGCCGTTTTACGCAAGCGGCTCGACAGGCGAGGCGCCCAGCGCCAGACTTGCGCCATGAACGCGCCGGTCCCCATCGACCTCGCCGAAAAGTTCGGCCTGATCCACGAGCACTGGCGCCCCCGCGTGGCGGCGAAGCTCAACGGCCAGGACGTGCGTCTGGTGAAGGTGAAGGGGGTCTTCCCCTGGCACAGCCATCCCGATGCGGAAGAGATGTTCCTGGTCTGGAAGGGCGCGTTCCGGGTCGAGTTCCGCGACGCGGTCCGCGAGCTCTCGCCGGGGCAGTTCATCGTCGTGCCGCGCGGGGTCGAGCACCGCACCGCCGCCGACGAGGAGGCCGAGGTGCTGATCTTCGAGGCGTCCGACGTGATCAATACGGGGGATGCGCCCCCGTCCGAGTACACGGCGCCAGTGGGGGAGACGGTCTGATGGCGACGGAGACGAAAGACGCGCCCGGGGTCATCGCGCCGCCGCCCCTGATCTTCGCGGCCTTTCTGCTGGCGGGATGGACCATCGACCGGCTCCTGGGTTCGCTGGGCCTGCCGATCGAGACGCCGGTGCGAAACGGCGCCGCCGTCGGCCTGATCGTCCTGGGTCTGCTGCTCGAAATGTGGGCGGGCGGGTTCTTCCGCCGCGCCGGGACCAATGTGATCCCCTACAAGCCCGCCACCGTCCTGGTGACTGACGGGCCGTACCGGTTCAGCCGCAACCCCATGTATGTGGGCTTCACCATCACCTATCTCGGCCTCGCCATCGGCCTGGGCAGCCGGTGGGCGCTGCTGCTTCTGCCCGTCTGCCTGCTCGTGATGACCTGGGGCGTGATCCTGCGCGAGGAGCGCTATCTCGAGGGCAAGTTCGGACAGGCCTATCTCGACTATCGCGGCCGCGTCAGGCGCTGGCTGTGAATGACGTCGAGGCGGATCTGAAGGCGCTGGCCGACGAGGAACTGGCCATGGCGGCTGGCCTGCCCTGGCGCGAGCTGGTCAAGACGACGCCCTGGGCCGACAGCTACACGGCCCTGACGCCCGGCGGGCGCGAGGCCGAAGTCATGCGGGCCTACCTCTGGGCGGGCGAGCCCGGCGGGGCCGTTCACTGCGAGGTCGAGGCCCGGCTTTCGGACGACGGCCCCTCGGCCCGCGCCTCGCTGATCATCCAGGGCTGAGGCCGTCGCCGCCGGACTTGCCGCCCGCGCGGCGCCATGGTCAAGATTAACGGTCGCAGGGAGGGAGAGGGCCGTGCCGCTGACCGAGTTCCCCATCGAGGACCCCGCGCCGGTCTTTGATCCGACCCTGTTCCTGGCCTTCGTGGCGGCGGCGGTTTTGCTGGCCGCCCTGATGTTCTGGCTGGGCATGAAGCAGGGCGAGGGCGCCGCACGCGGCGACGGCCGCTGCCAGGAGATCGCGGACGCCATCAAGAAAAAGTGCACGGCCGCGCGTCAGGCCGACCGCCATCAGCTGATCGGCGCGGCGACGGAGCTGCACCGCGAGCTGCGCGACCGGTTGGGCGAGGTGCTCGACCTTTCAGACAAGATCGCGCCGCTCAACGCCGAGCTGGAAGAGGCGCTGGGCTTTGGCGGCCATGGCCATGGCCATGGCCACGGGCATGGCGAGCATGGAGCGCCTCACGGCGAGGCTCATGGACACGGCGGCGCGGGCGCCGCCCAGGGCCACAGCCACTCGGCCGCGTCGCACGTCATCAACGTCACCGTGAACGGCGGATCCTCCGGCGGGGACTACGGCGGCCATGACGACCATGACGAGCCGCGTCACGGGCTGGACCTCGACCGTGTGCGCCTGGCCGTCGACCATCTGGCCGACTTCTGGAACTCTGGCGAGGGGTTGCGTCGGCTCAAGGCGGCGCGGCGCCAGCTGGGCTGAAGGCTTCCCATCGGCCGCCCGGGGCGGTAGCGAGGAAGCCATGAAACTCGCATCGCTCAAGTCTGGCCGTGACGGCCGCCTCGTGGTCGTTTCGGACGACCTGCACTGGTACACCGACGCCTTTCTGATCGCCCCGACGCTGCAGGCGGCGCTGGACGACTGGGAACGCTGCGGGCCGGAGCTGCGCGCCCTGGCCGAAAGCCTTGAGCACGACGCCGTGCCGCGCGGCCGCTTCCACGAGCGTCAGGCCGCCGCGCCCCTGCCGCGCGCCTATCAGTGGGCCGACGGCTCGGCCTATGTGAACCACGTGGAGCTGGTGCGTAAGGCGCGCGGCGCCGAGATGCCCGAGAGCTTCTGGACCGATCCCCTGATGTACCAGGGCGGTTCCGACGGCATGCTGGGTCCGCGCGACCCCATCCCGCTGGCCGACGAGGCCTGGGGCTGCGATCTGGAAGCCGAGATCGTGGTCGTCACCGGCGACGTGCCCCAGGGCGTTTCGCCCGAAGAGGCGCGGGGCCACATCCAGCTGGTGGGCTTGGTCAACGACGTCTCCTTGCGCAATCTGATCCCGGCCGAGCTCGGCAAGGGCTTCGGCTTCGTCCAGTCCAAGCCGTCCAGCGCCCTGTCGCCGGTGTTCGTGACGCCCGATGCGCTCGGCGACGCCTGGAAGGACGGCAAGCTGCACGGCGCGCTTCTGGTCGAGGTCAACGGCCAGGACTTCGGCCGCGCCGACGCGGGCGTGGACATGACCTTCGACTTCGGGGTGCTGATCGCTCACCTGGCCAAGACGCGGCCCCTGGGCGCCGGCTCCATCATCGGCTCGGGCACGGTCTCGAACCGCGACGCGGACGGCGGGCCTGGACGTCCGGTGGCCGAGGGCGGGCTCGGCTATTCCTGCATCGCCGAGGTGCGCATGGTCGAGACCATCCTTCGCGGCAAGCCCGAGACGCCCTTCCTCAAGTGGGGCGATCAGGTCCGCATCGAGATGAAGGATGCACGCGGCCGCTCCATCTTCGGGGCCATCGAACAGACGGTGGCGAAGCCGTAACGGGGGGACCCCACCATGCGTCTGATGCCAGGCCTGCTGTTCCTGATCGCCTCCGAACGCTCGCTGTAGCTTGGTTTAGCAGGCCGTTCCGCCTGTCAGGGCGACATGTCGCACTTCGAACTTGAGCTGACCGGGAACGGTCAGGCCCGCCTCCGGTTGACGGGACGCGGCGGGGGCGAGCGCGCCCACGCCAGACGTTCAATCCAACCGGAAGGAGACAGATCATGGCCGATTTTGATCGCTACCAACACGACCTGCGCCAGCGCCGCCACGACAGCAACATGTCGCCGGAGGAGCGCGCCTATGGCCGCCAGCATCCGGACCAGGCTCGCTTCAGCGGCCGCGACGACTACTGGCGTCAGGGTTCGGAGTTCGGCGGCTCCAGCGCCTCGGCCAATCGCGGCTATGAGGGCCGCAGCTGGTCCGACACGCGCAGTGGGCGTGACGAACAGTATCAGGGCTCGGGCTATGGCTCGTCCGACGGCGCCTCGGAGCGCGGGACGCCGGGCCAGGGTTACGGCGGCTATGGCGGCCAGGCTCAATCCTATGGCCAGTATGGTTCCGACCGGTACGAGCGGGGGGCGGAAGGGTACGGCTGGTCGCCGCGCGGCGGCTCGGGCTATGGCCAGCGTCGCTACGGCCAGGAGCGCTACGGCTACCCGGCGGGTCCGGACCAGTACGCGCGCGGCTCCAGCTGGCGCGGCGACTACGGCGGCCAGGCCATGCGGCCCCACTACGAGGACGCGCGCCGCGGCGACAGCGCCTATGCCGGCGGCTATCAGGGCTACAACGAAGGCCGCCCCTACTGGGAGCGCGGCGATGACCGGAACTGGTTCCAGAAGGCCGGCGACGAGGTGAAGTCCTGGTTCTCCGACGACGAGGATCGCGGCCACCGTGGGCGAGGTCCCAAGAACTACACCCGCTCGGACGACCGTATCCGGGACGACGTCTCGGACCGCCTGTCCGACGACTGGACGCTCGACGCCTCGGACATCGAGCTGGAGGTCAAGGGCGGCGAAGTCACCCTGAGCGGCCACGTCGACAGCCGCTGGGACAAGCGGCGCGCCGAAGACCTGGTCGAAGGCTGCTCGGGCGTGCGTCACGTACAGAACAACCTGCGCATCAAGGAGCGCGACGACAGCTATTCGAGCCGCCTGAGCTCGGAATATTCGGGTACGGCCGCGACCTCGAACACCACGCGGGCGTCTGCGTCCTCCCGGAACACCAACTAGGCGATCTGTTGATCGTCGACCTTCGCCCCTGGCCGGCCTGGCCAGGGGCTTTTCTTTGCGGGGGCCGCCGTTATGTTGCGCCGCCTTCCCCCGCTTGGGGCGAAGCCCCGGTGGCGAAATGGTAGACGCGGCAGACTCAAAATCTGCTGGCCGCAAGGTCGTGTTGGTTCGAGTCCGACCCGGGGCACCAGGCTTCAGCGCGCGGCGCTGATCTCCTCGATCCAGTCGGCGATCAGACCGGTGAAGGCCGGATCGTAGGCGCGCTGGCCGTTCTGGCCCGCCGCCACGCTGGCCATGCCGTGGTTCAATCCCTCCAGGCTGACGAAGCGGGCCGTCCCCGGCCGCTGGTTATTGACCAGGCGGGCGATCAGTTCGTGATCCTCGCGGCTATAGGCGATCCAGTCGTCAGAGCCGTGCACCGCCAGCACGGGGCTGCGCGTGTCGCGCCAGGCGGCCGGCAGGTTCACGCGGGCGATGCTCTGGAAATACGACCAGTGGTGGCCGTCGACCTGGTCCTCGCCGTCCCAGCCCAGGTTGCGGAGCGCCGCCTCGGCCTGGGGCCGCATGCGGACGGTTTCGCGCGGGTCGCGCCCCGAGAAATAGTAGTCCATCTGCTCGGCGCGCAGGGCCTCGGCCTCCGCGTAGTTCTGGCCGGGATCAACCGAGGGGTCGGCCAGCCAGGCCTGGAAGCTGTAGATCCCCTGCAGATAGTCGGCCCAGTTGCGCAGCACCGTGCCGTACACGGCGACTCCGGCCGGGGCGCGACGCGCCGCCAGCTGCGGCGCCTGGAGGCCGCCCATGGAGTGGCCCAGGATGAAGATGCGCTCTGGCGCGATCCCGCGCCGCTCGACCAGCGCGTCGTAGGCGGCCTGGAAGCCCGCGGTCTCGGTTTCGTAGGAGATGCTGTAGCAGTCGCGCGGGCTGTCGCTGTCGCCCATGCCGGGCTTTTCGACGCGATAGACGCCGACGCCGCGCGCCAGCAGCCCCTCGATCAGGGCCCGGTACGGGCCGAAGCCGCCGCCGTTATCCATGGTCATGCAGGTGTGGCCCTGGATCAGGTACAGGACCGGCGTCTCAGCCGTGGCGTTGGAGGGCATGACCAGCATGTCGCGCAGACGCCCGCCGTCGAAGGGCACTTCTCCGGCGTCGACCGTTCCGCCGGCGAAGACCTCTGGCGCACGCGGGGCCGCCGGGGCGGTCAATGTCATCTCGGTCCCGCTGCGCAGCACCACGAAGCGGGCCTCGTCCCCGGCGCGGAGGCCGGCGGCCGTTCGCGTCAGGTGGGCGCCCTGGTTGATGGCGCGGCCGTTCAGGCTGATCAGACGATCGCCGACCTGAAGTCCGGCGGCCGCGGCCGTTCCGTTCGGCGTGACGGCCGTCACGGGCATGCCAGGCTGAGCCTGCCCCTCGGCCGCCGCCGCAGGGCCGAGGCCCAGCCCGAGGAAGGCGTGGCGGCGCAGTTCGGCGTGCGCCCCCGAGGCCGCGAGAGCCGCGAAGGTCAGGGCGGCGGCGGCGAACAGGCCGGGCGCGGCGCGGGTCAGGCGGCGGATCATGCTTCAGCTCCCCTCAGGCACGCTCGAGTCTAGTGCGGCTCACCGCGCCCGTGGGTATCCGCTCTTGCTGAATATCGGCGTCAGGCGGCGCCGCGCACGTAGAGGCTGGGCGGGCTGCCCACGGCGCGCTTGAAAGCACGGCTGAAGGCGCGCAGGTCGGAATAGCCCAGGTCATGCGCGACCTGGGACGGCCGGCGGCCCTCCCGCAGGAGGCGGATGCGCGCGGCCTTCATGCGGATATCGGCGTGATAGGCGGCCGGCGGCATGCCGTAGGCCGCCGAGAAGCTGCGCGCCAGGTGGAAGGCCGAGACGTTCACGAGCTGGGACAGCTCGCTCAGCGAGACCAGCCGGTCCACATTCTCGTGCAGGTGCACGCGCGCCAGCTCGAGCCGGCGCAGAAGCTCGCGGCGCGTCGAGGCCTTGGAGCAGTCGAGGGCCTCAAACCGTTGCAGGGTCTCGCTCTGCAGCTGGGGCAGCGAGGCGAGGGTCGCCGCCAGCAGGCGCGGCGCGGCGTGGGGCCCCAGCTCGGGCCGCTGATGCAGACGGGCGGCCGTCCTCAGCGCGAGGCGGCCCAGGCGCGAGCCGCCCGCGGCCGTGACATAGGCGCGGGAGCCGATGCGGGGGAACAGGCTCTCATCCACCTGATCCGGCGGCAGGTAGATGCACATGCCCAGCGATGGAGTGGAGCGCGGCAGGGTGGCGACGCCCGGCGTTTCGCCCTGAACCACCATCATGTGGCCGGAGCGCAGGACCAGCTTCTGGCCGCCGAAGTCGTAGTGTTCCTCGCCCTGCAGGCACAGCTTTACGGACAGGCCCCGAGGAGCGAGGGGCAGCACGGTGTCGGCCACCTCGCTGAGCACGACATGCCCGTCGGATGGAGCCACCCAACCGCCAGGGGCGGCGCCTTTGACATGCACGAAACGGTCGACCATGAACCCTCGTCCTCCCCAGCGCCTACCATGTGCATGATTGGCCAGGGGGGAAACTAAAATCGCGGTAAGGGTCGATCCGCCGCACGCGGAGGGAAGCGTCATGACGTTCCGGGTTCTTCTTGGTCTCGGCGGTTTCGCCGCCGCGGTGCTGCTGAGCGCTCCGACGGCCCTGGCGCGTCCGGGCGATCTGATCATCTTCGGCGGTCCCATCCACACGGCCGAGGACGCGCGGCCCCAGGCCGAGGCCGTGGCCGTGCGCGAGGGCCGCATCGCCTATGTGGGCGACCTTGAAGCCGCGAGGGCGGCGCTGGACGCCGATGCGGCAGAGATCGATCTGCGGGGCGCGGCGCTGTTTCCCGGCTTTACCGACGCCCACGCTCACCTGAACGGCATCGGCGAGCGCGAGCTGACCTTGAACCTGGAGGGTTCGGCCTCCATCGCCGAGGCCATGGCGCGGCTGTCCGCGTGGGCCGAGGCGAACCCCACGGGGCCGATCGTCGGCCGGGGCTGGATCGAGACTCATTGGCCGGAGGCCCGCTTCCTGACCCGTCAGGACCTGGACGCCGCCGCGCCGGGACGGGTGGTGCTGCTGGGCCGGGCCGACGGCCATGCGACGGCCGTGTCCTCGGCGGCGCTCGAGGCGGCCGGGATCACCCGCGAGACCCAGGCGCCGTCGGGGGGCGAAATCCTCAAGGATGCGGGCGGCGAGCCGACCGGCCTGCTGGTCGACGCCGCCGAGCAGCTGGTCGCGAGCCTCATGCCGCGCCCGACGCCCGAACGCCTGGAGCGCATCTATCAGGAGGGCTTCAGCGTCTATGCCCGCTACGGCTGGACGGGGCTGCACTACATGAGCGCGCCCATGGCCGACGTGCCCCTGATGGAGCGCATGGCCGAAGAGGGCCGCGCGCCCCTGCGCGTCTACAACGCCGTGGATATGAGCGGCGCCGGTCCCCTGTTCGAGAGCGGCCCGCGCGAGGCCGCCGACGGCCGCATCATCACCCGCGCCATCAAGGTCTATGCCGACGGTGCCCTGGGCTCGCGCGGCGCGGCCCTGTTCGAGGCCTATCACGACCGGCCCGACACCCGCGGCCTGATGCAGACAAGCGAAGCGCAGATCCTGCCGGTCTATGAGCGCGCCCTGCGCCGCGGCATCCAGGTGGCGACCCACGCCATCGGCGACCGCGGCAACGCCGAGGTGCTGGGCTGGTACATGGACGCCATGTCCGCCGTCCCGCCGAGCGAGCGCGCCGTGCGCGAGCCGCGCTGGCGTATCGAGCACGCCCAGATCGTCCGGCCGGGCGACTACGCCATGTTCGCAGGCATGAACGTCATCGCCTCCATGCAGCCCAGCCACGCCATCGGCGACCTGCACTTCGCCCCGGCCCGCCTGGGCGATCAGCGGCTGGACGGGGCCTACGCCTGGCGCAGCCTGATCGAGTCCGGCGTGACCGTGGTCGGCGGCTCGGACGCGCCGGTGGAGCGCGGCGATCCGCTGATCGAGTTCTACGCCGCCGTCTGGCGGCACGATCTGAACGGCCATCAGGGGCCGGACTGGCGCCCGCAGGAGGCGGTCAGTCGCAGCGACGCGCTCAAGATGTTCACCCTGTGGCCGGCCTACGCTTCGTTCCGCGAGGACGAGCTGGGCTCGATCACGGCGGGCAAGCGGGCGGATTTCACGGTCTTCGACGTGGACCTGATGACGGCTGCGCCCGAGGACATCCCGCAGGGGCGGGCGCTGCTGACGGTGGTGGACGGCCAGGTGGTCTATCGCGCCGAGGGTTGGTGAGGCGCGGCTGATCGCCCCCGCGCCTTTGGCTGCGGAGTTAGGGTGGAGAGGCGGCGGAGCGCCGGGCCTTCGCCCGGTGGTCTCGTTATAGGTGGTACCGGGTTC
>NZ_JAUKTR010000003.1 GCF_030504955.1 Peiella sedimenti
CCAACGAAGCCCCAGGGCCGCACGAGCCGCCTGCGCATACGGCCTCTCCGCCCCGGAGCCCGCTTAGAGTGCGGGATCCGCGAGGGGGTGAGGGTAAGTTCTGCGTGCGGGATGGGTGAGGTGTTGCGGATCAGCGGGTTAGCGGCGCAGAAGGGGTGCGTATCTTGCCCTTCTCCCGCGAGGGAGGAAGGGATTGGGGGTTCATCTCTCAGCCGCCCGCCCGCCGCCCCTGCTTCCGGGCGAAGACGAAGCCGATGATCTTGGCCACGGCCTCGAAGTGCTGGCGCGGAATGGTCTCGTCCACGTCGATGGCGGCGTAGAGGGCGCGGGCCAGGGGCACGTCCTCGACCAGGGGCACGCCGTGGGCGGCGGCCACCTCGCGGATCTTCAGGGCCAGGGTGTCGACGCCCTTGGCCACGCAGACGGGCGCCGCGTCCTCGCCCGGCTCGTAGCGCAGGGCCACGGCGTAGTGGGTCGGGTTGGTGATCACCACCGTGGCCTTGGGCACATTGGCCATCATGCGCTTGCGGGAGCGCTCGGCGCGGATCTGCTTCAGGCGGGCCTTGACGTGCGGGTCGCCCTCGGACTGCTTGAAGTCCTCCTTCAGCTCCTCGCGGCTCATGCGCATCTTCTTGGCGAAGCGGAAACGCTGCCACAGCCAGTCGGCGCCGGCCAGAACGCCCAGAAGCACCAGGACGGCGGCGATCAGGCGGATGAAGACCTCTTGCGCGAAGGGCAGCTGCGCCGCCGGGTCCATGGCCGCCAGGTTGGGCAGGTCGGCGGCATACGGCTCAAGCGCCCACCAGGCGATGCCCAGGGTGGCGATCAGCTTGAGCAGCGTCTTGAGGAACTGGACCTGGCCATCGATGCCGAACAGGCGCTTGAAGCCCTCGATGGGGTTGAGACGCTTGAGGTCGGGCTTCAGCTTTTCCGTCGTCCAGAGCAGGCCCGACTGGATCAGACTGCCGCCCGCGCCGCCCAGGATGGTGGCCCCGGCGATGGCGGCCAGGAAAGGCAGGACCGGCCAGATGGTCTGGAGGGTCAGCTCGGGCCCGGCGCCTGAGGACAGGGCCCCCACGAAGGCGTGGGGCGAGGCGATGAAGGGCATCATCCCTTCGGCCATCTGGGTCACGAAGAAGGGGCCGCCCAGGCCGATGACGGCGGTGGCGCCGGCCAGGGACAGCCAGGAGGATACGTCCGGCGACTTGGCGACGTCGCCCTTCTTCCTGGCTTCCTCGAGTTTTCGTGGGGTGGCTTCTTCTGTTTTGCTCTCGGGATCTTCGGCCAAGGCCTAGCCTCCCGAAAACACGGCCAGGGCGCGGCGGTAGGCCTCGATGAAGACCATGCCGCCCACACCGAGGCTGAGCGCGAACACCGACAGGCCCAGAAGCACGTTCAGGGGCGCGGCGGCGAAGAAGATCTGGAACTGGGGCATGACCCGGCCCACCAGGCCCGACGCCACGTTGAAGATGAGGGCGAAGACCATCACCGGCGCGGCGATCTGGATGCCGACCTTGAAGGCCTGGGCCGCCGTGGTCACGGCCGTGGCGGCGAAGTCCTGGATCAGCAGGGGGCGCTGGGGGGCGATCAGCTGGTAGCTGTCGCTGATGGCGGTGATGAACAGGTGGTGCAGGTTGGTGGCGAAGATCAGGGTCACGCCCAGCAGCGTCAGGAAGGCCGCCAGCGTCGTGCCGGGCTGGGCCTGAAGCGGATTGGCGGTCTGGGCGAAGCTGAGGGTGGTCTGCAAGGACACCACCTCGCCCGCCACGCCCAGCGCCGAGAGGGTCATGCGCATGAGTATGCCGAGGGCGAGGCCCGTGAGCGTCTCGCGCAGCATCCAGCCGACCACGCCGCTGAGCTGATCGGGCAGGGGCGGCAGGCCGGGCGCCACAAGCGGCGTGAACACCAGCGACAGCAAAAGGGCGAAGCTGAGCCGGATGCGCGGCGGCACATAGGCCTCGCCCACGCCGGGGATCAGCATGACGACCGCGCCCACGCGGGCGAAGACCAGAGCCCCGGCCCAGAGCTCGTCGGCCGTGGCGTAGGGCTCCATGCCTACATGCCCGAGATGCGCGCGGCGATGGTCTGCATGAAGCCGCCGAGCAGGGCGCCCATGAGCGGCAGGAACAGCACGAGGGCCACGAAGATGGCGATGATCTTGGGCGCGTAGATCAGGGTGGCTTCCTGAATCTGGGTCAGGGCCTGCATCAGACCGATGACGACGCCGACCACCAGGCCGACGATGAGCACGGGCGCGCACAGCTGGATGGTCAGCCACAGGGCGTCGCGCCCCAGGTCCAGAACTTCCGCGCCGTTCATCGCAACACTCCGCCACTCATCAACCCGGCAGAAACTGCCGCCCGCATGGTTAACGGCGGGCTAAGGAATGGCGGACGATGTGCACTGGATAGGGGCGGCGGCACAGCCTATGTAGCGCCCATGAAACCGCCCCCGCCGCCCAATCCCGTCTCCAAGGAAGAGGCCGAGGCCGCCGTCCGAACCCTGATCCGCTGGGCCGGGGACGACCCGGCGCGCGAGGGGCTGATCGACACCCCGGCGCGGGTGGCGCGCAGCTATCGCGAGCTGTTCGCCGGCTATGACGAGTGCCCGCGCGAGTATCTTGAGCGCACCTTCGAGGAGGTGGCCGGCTATGACGAGCTGGTGGTGCTGAAGGACATTCCCTTCGTCAGCGCCTGCGAGCACCACATGCTGCCGGTGGTGGGCAAGGCCCATGTGGGCTATCTGCCGAACCAGCGCGTGGTGGGCATCTCGAAGCTGGCGCGGGTGGTGCAGGGCTTCGCCCGGCGCCTGCAGATCCAGGAGAAGATGACCGCCGAGATCGCCCTGGCCATCGAAGAGGTGCTGAAGCCCCAGGGGGTCGGCGTGGTCATCGAGGCCGAGCACAGCTGCATGACGCTGAGGGGCGTGAACACGCGCGGCACCTGCCTTGTGACCAGCAGCCTGAAGGGCGTGGTGCGGGACGATCCGCGGACGCGCGAGGAATTCCTGAAGCTGGCCCGTGGTTAAGCAACAGTACGGCAAAGCTTAACAAAAGATGAACCGAGTTCCCTCGCCTGCGTTCAGACAGGCAAGGGAGTATCGGCGTCATGTTCAAGGTTATCATCCCCGCCCTCGGCCTGCTTGGTCTCGTCACCGTCGGCGCCCGCGCGCCCAGCGCCGCTGAAGCGCAGCCCATGGGCTGGCACCTGACCTATGAGGGCCCGGTGGCCAAGCTGGCCTACGGCGTGGCCAACTCGGACCAGTTGGTGCTGATGCTGGCCTGCGATGCGGGCAGCGACGCCGCCTATGTCTGGGGCGCGGTCGAGCCGCAGGCCTCGAGCGTGGTGCTGGCCGCCAACGGCGTGGCCACGCGGGCTGAGCCGCGCGAGGTGATCGACGCCATGACCGGCGAGCCCGCCATGGAGACCGTTGTCTCGATGCGCGACCCGGCCATGCGCGCCTTCACCCGCACCGGCGCCCTGACCGTGACGGGCGATGCGGGCGCGTTCGACATGCCCGCCGACCGCGAGGAAAAGGCTCTGATCGCCCAGTTCAGCGACCACTGCGGCGGCGCCCGCGCCTGATCGTTTTCGACGGGACGGCGCCCGGCCTATAGTCGGCCGTCATGCTTCTGCACTTTTTCGACGCGCTGCGACGGCACAGGGCTCCGGTCTCGGTGACCGAGTGGCTGCACCTGATGCAGGCCATGGAGGCAAACCTGGCCGCACGCCGGGTCGAGGACTTTTACCACCTGTCGCGGGCGATCCTGGTCAAGGACGAGCGCTTCTACGACCGCTTCGACCGGGCCTTCGCCGAGGCGTTCGACGGCGTGGAGACGGTCTCGGCCGCCGATGAGGTCTCAGGTGAAATTCCTGAGGACTGGCTGCGGCTGCTGAACGAAAAATACCTGACCGAAGAGCAGAAGGCCGAGATCGAGGCGCTGGGCGGCTTCGACAAGCTGATGGAGACGCTGCGCCAGCGGCTAGAGGAGCAGAAGGGCCGGCACGAGGGCGGGTCCAAGTGGATCGGCACGGGTGGAACCAGCCCCTTCGGCCACGGCGGCTACAATCCCGAGGGTGTGCGCATCGGCGGGCCGGGCCGGCAGGGCCGGGCGGTCAAGGTCTGGGAGAAGCGGGAGTACCGGAACCTGGACGACACGGTCGAGCTGGGCGTGCGCAACATCAAGGTCGCCTTGCGCCGTCTGCGACGCTTCGCGCGGCAGGGCTCGCCCGACGAACTGGACATCGATGGGACCATCGACGCCACGGCGCGCCAGGGCTGGCTGGACGTGCAGATGCGGCCTGAGCGGCGCAACGCGGTCAAGGTGCTGCTGTTGCTGGACGTGGGCGGCAGCATGGACGGGCATGTGAAGCTTTGTGAGGAGCTGTTCTCGGCCGCCCGCTCAGAGTTCAGGAACCTGGAGTTCTTCTACTTCCACAACTGCCTCTACGAGGGGGTGTGGAAGGACAATCGCCGCCGTCACACCGAAAAGACGCCGACCTGGGAGCTGCTGAGGAAGTTTCCGCGCGATTGGCGCGTGGTGCTGGTCGGAGACGCCACCATGAGCCCCTATGAGATCACCATGCCGGGCGGCTCGGTCGAGCATTGGAACGAGGAGGCTGGGGCCGTGTGGATGCGGCGCCTGACCGAAACGTTCGACCGGGTTGCGTGGCTGAACCCCGCGCCTGAGCGGTACTGGAGCTATTCGCCCTCGGTCGGCTTGATGCAGCAGCTGGTGCAGGGTCGCATGTATCCAATGACCCTGCGCGGCCTGGACGACGCCATGCGAGCGCTGGCCCGGTAGGGGCTAGGGGAGCCAGGATGAAGGCCGATGCGGCTCCCAGTCGGCCGGGGGTCTTTGCGGCGCGATGAGAGGCATGGCCAGAAGGCCGAAGAGATAGCCGCCGAGGTGCGCTTCCCAGGCGAGGCCGCCCTCGCCCCCGCGCAACGTCACCAACAGGAACAGGGCGAAAAACAGGACGAGGTTGGCCAACGCGAAGTCGCGGGCATTGATGAGCACCTTGCGCGAGAGGACCGGCAGAAAGCGCCCATTCTGACCAAGCCGGGCGTGGGCGGCCCACAAGCCACTTATGGCGCCGGAAGCGCCCACCGCCGGAATATCGCCTGTCGGGTTCATCAGCAAAAAGAGCCCTGCGCCGGCGAGGCCCGACCCTACGAAGAGGGCAAGATAGCGAGCCCAGGCAAGGACCCCGCGTCCGAGCCGCGCCATAAGGGGCGAGGTCAGGGCAAACATGACCGCCGCGTTGCCGCTCAAATGCCAGAGTCCCGCGTGGGCCACCATGTGCGCGCCCAGCACCTCCCACCGGCCTTGGTCCAGCGCATCGGCCGAAAGGCCCCACCCGCGAAGGCCGCCTGTGAACGGCTCAAGAATCAGCACCACAATAAATACGGCGAGTAGCGCATAGGCCACATGGGCGCGGCGTCCAAACACCGACCGATGCACTCTGGGGTCTCGCCAGATCGGCCGATGCAGGCTGCCGTTCGCCGCCTGATGCAGCGCGCTTGGGCGAGGGGTCTGCACGTCCTGTTCGGCCATCTGGGCACGGTGCCGCAAAAGCCGATCCGTGGCCAGTTCGGCGACCTCTGAGCACTGACGCGTGAAAAAAGGCCCGCCGAAGCGGGCCTTCTCAAGCGCTCAAGAGGATCGCCTTAGTGGCGGTCGTCCTTCACCGCGTCCTTGATGCCGCCGACAGTGTTCTGGACCTTGCCTTCGAACTCCTCGGCGCGGCCTTCGGCCTTCAGCTTCTCGTCGCCGGTCAGCTTGCCGACGCCTTCTTTCATCTCGCCCTTCATGTGCTTGGCCGAGCCTTCGATTCGATCATGATCCGTCATGGTCTGCTCCTTTGGAATGTGGAGCCGATTCAACGATCAGCGGATTTCGCCGTTCCGAAAGGTCAAGCTTCCCGAAGGCGCAGCCAGACCGCCACGGCCCAGGCGTGAGCCTCGTGCCGCAGACCGCTGATCGCCTCGAGCGGCGTCAGCCAGACGAGGGCGTGATCATCCTCGATCTTGGCGGCCGGGTTTTCGGCGGCCACGGCGCCGGTGAAGAAGGCGCAGCGGTTCTCGACCGGCTCGCCGTCGCTCTTGCGGAACAGCTGGTCGGCCTCAGCGAATCGGCGCCCGGCGGCGATGGTCAGGCCGGTCTCCTCAACGAACTCGCGCGCCAGCGCCTGATCCTCGGTCTCGCCCTCGTCGATGGCGCCGCCCGGAAGGTCGTAATAGGGACCCGCCTGACGCGTCACCCGTACGCAAGCGATGCGGCCCTCGCGTTCAATGACGCCGAAGGCGCAGGGGCGGACGCGATAGTCGACGCCGGGTTCCTGGCGACCGAAGCGCAGCCGCATCAATCCTCGCCGACCATGGCGATCCAGGGATCGACGCGCCCGGCCTCGACGTCGGCGACCTTGACGGCCGGCCAGCCGATGGAGGCGTCGGCCGAGGCGCGCCAGGCCAGGATGATCAGGTCGCGCAGCTCGGCCGCCCCGGCGCCCAGACGGGCGTTGACGAAGGCCGCGCCGCGCGGGTCGGTCTCGCGGAAGGCTCCGGCCTTCTCCATCCGGTAGAAGGGCGTGACCTCGTTCAGCGTCGTGCGCAGATAGGCGGCGATGCGGCCGTTCATCTCCACCGGGCGGTCGCTGAAGGCGGGCATGGCGGCCTCAACGGCGTCCAGTCGGGCGACGCGGCTGGTGAAGGCGTTCTCGAAATCGCCGTGGGTCTGGCGCGAGGTGGTGAAGCCCTCGGGGTTCGGCGTGTCGCGGTTCCAGCCGTTGTAGTGGATGGTGGTGTGGTGGGGCTGAGAGCCGTCGCCGACATAGTGACCCAGGACGCCGATGTCGCGCAGGGTCAGGGCCTCGCGGCGCTCGCGGTCCACGCGGTACCAGGCGCGGCGCTCCAGATTGGTCTCGCGCGCCTCGGCGGCGTTCAGCACGCGGATGTAGGCGAAGTCGCGCACCAGCTGCTGCCAACCGTCCATGAGGGCGTAAGGCAGGTAGCCGGCGTCGTTGACGCTGAGGCCGGCTGCGATCAGGGCCGCGTCGTATTCGGACTTCAGGCGCGGCAGCCCGTCGATGGCGGGGCCCGAGGCGTTCATGACCCGGCCGTTCTCGTCCAGATCGACGAAGTGGGCCGTGTCGCGCTCGCGGTCGTGGGGCTGGCCCGCGCCCTTCCAGCGGTCGGGCTCGCGCGACAGCTCGCCCACATCAGCCACGGCGCCCGGCGTGCGCAGGAAGGCTGGCAGGTCGTCGGGCAGGGCGCGCATGGCGGCCACGCCCACCAGGCGGTGGCCGGTGCTGCCCCAGGCCTCGGCGGGCTGGGGCTGGGCGCTCATGCCCAGGAGGGCGGCTGAGACCACAAGGGCGGTCAGGGGGCGTCGGGCCATGGCGGTTCCTCCGTCGTCGGGCGCTGGTTAGAGCCAGCGGGCCAGCGCGTCGAGCGGCTTCTTGTCGAGTGCGGCGATCGGCACCGTGGCGCCTTCAGCCGGGTGGCCGGCGACGAGCAGGAGAAAGGGCTTTTCGTCGGCGGGACGGCCGCAGATCTCGTTGAGGAAGCTCATGGGCGCCGGCGTGTGGGTCAGGGTCGCCAGACCCGCCTCGTGCAGCGCCGCGATCAGAAGTCCCGTGGCGATGCCCACGCTTTCGGTGACGTAGTAGTTCTTCTTCGCATCGCTGGGCCGGGGCCCGCCGCGCTTCTGGCCGAAGATGGCGATGAGCACGGGCGCGACCTCCAAGAAGGCCTTGTCAGGGTCGGTGCCCAGCGGCGCCAGGGCGTCCAGCCACTCCTGGGGGGCCTTGTTCGCGTAGAACTCGCGCTCCTCGACCTCGGCGGCGGCGCGGATGCGGGCCTTGGCCTCAGGGCTTTCGACGACCACGAAGAACCAGGGCTGGTGGTTGGCGCCTGAGGGAGCCGAGCCGGCCGCCAGCAGGGCCTGTTCCACCACCTGACGTGGGACCGAACGGTCCGAGAAGTCGCGCACGGTGCGGCGGCGCGCCATGTGCTCGCGGAAGGCCGAGGCGCGGCGGATCATCTCCTCGTCCGAAACGGCCGGATAGCCAATCAGCGGCGTGGCGGGATGGTCGCGCATCCTAGGACCCGATGCCCAGGTCGGCCTCGACCTTGACGATCCACGCGGCGACGCACGGGTACTTGGCCAGATCGAAGCCGCCCTCGTCGGCGACGCGCGTGTAGGCCACCAGGGCTATATCGGCCAGGCTGATCCGGTCCCCCACGAGGTAGGGCCCGGCCTGCAGCGCCGCCTCCAGCCGCTCGAGCGCCGCCGAGCCGCGTTCATAGAGCTTGGGATCGATCTCGGCGTCAGGCCGGTTCAGGAACGCCCTCTGGAAGCGGCGCACGGCGATATAGGGCTCGTGGCTGTACTGCTCCCAGAACATCCACTCCAGCATGCGGGCGCGGTCGTAGGCGTCGTCGGGAATCAGGTGGGAGTCCTCGGCCAGATGCAGGAGGATGGCGCCGGACTGGGCCAGGGCGCGGCCGTCCTCCAGCACCACGCAGGGCACCTGACCAGCCGGGTTGATGGCCAGCATCCGCGGTGTACGCGCTTCGCCCCTGGTCACGTCGACGTCGACCCAGTCGTAGGGGCGCGACAATAGGTCCAGCACCCACTTCACCTTGAGGCAGTTGCCCGATTTCGGATCGCCGTACAGCGTCAGCCGCGCCATGGATTCCCCCAACCGCCGTCATTGGGCCACATTCCGGCGTAGGAAGAGGCCGCCCGCGCGTCTTTTCGCGCAAGCCGACCCGTCATCGCAAGGGAGACCCCATGATGCTCGCTGGTTCGGGGACGTGGGCCGCCGTGGCGGCCGTATTCGCTCTGTCCCTCAACGCCTTCTCGCTCGGCGCCGTTCCGCTGAGCACGCCCGTCGCCACCACCGTGGCCGAAGCGGCGCCCGCCGTGGCTGCGGCCGAGCTGGAGCCGCAGTGGCGCCCGCGCGTGACCCTGTATCACGCCGGCGGCGGCGGCGCGGGCCCCCGCGATTCGCTGGGTTGCCGCCCGGTCCCCATGCGCACCATCGCCACTGACCCGAACCTGATTCCGCGCCGGTCGGTGGTCTATATCCGCGAGACGGACGGCCTGCGCCTGCCGGACGGCACGGTGCATGACGGCGTCTGGTACGCTTCGGACACCGGCGGCGCCATCCGCGGCGGCAAGATCGACCTCTATACGGGCCACGGCCGCGCCTCGATGCAGCCGGTCATGCCGCTGAACACCCGCAACGTGTCGGTGGTGCGCATCGGCAGCTTCCGCGGCTGCCCGCCGACCGAGGCCTGAAAGACGGCGGGGGTTCCGCGTCCCCGCCTTCTCCCCTATCTGGGGCGCGCCTGATCCTCCTCTCTCAGCAGAGCCGCCCTTATCGTGACCGACGCCGCCGCCCGGCCCAGCCCCTTCTTCCATGAGCGCGTCCTGTGGGTGCGCCACTGGACCGACAGCCTGTTCAGCTTCGCCACCACGCGGAACGAGGCCTTCCGCTTCCGCTCGGGCGAGTTCGTCATGATCGGCCTGCCGCCGGCGGAGGGGGAAAAGCCGATCCTGCGCGCCTATTCCATCGCCAGCCCGATGTGGGCCGAGGAGCTGGAGTTCTATTCCATCAAGGTGCCGGACGGTCCGCTGACCTCGAAGCTGCAGATGATCCAACCCGGCGACGAGATCCTGGTGGGCAAGAAGCCGACCGGCACGCTGGTGCTGGATGCGCTGAAGGGCGGCGAGCGGCTGTTCCTGATCGGCTCGGGCACGGGTCTGGCGCCGTGGTTGTCGGTGGCGCGCGATCCGGACACCTGGAGTCGCTTTGGTCAGGTCATCGTGGTGCATTCGGTTCGCAACGTGGCCGACCTGGCCTATCGCGAGCTGTTCGAAAGCGGGCTGGCCGACGATCCGCTGGTGGGTGACGAGGCGCCGGGGCGGCTGGTCTATTATCCGACCGTGACGCGCGAGCCGTTTCGCACCCAGGGCAGAATCACCGAACGCATCCGCTCGGGCGAGCTGTTCCGCGACCTGGGCATGCAGGGCTGTTTCGACCCGGCCCGCGATCGGGTGATGCTGTGCGGCTCCATGGCGATGATCAAGGAGACGGCCGAGCTGATCGAGGCCTGCGGCCTGAAGGAAGGCTCGAACGCCGAGCCCGGCGACTACGTGCTGGAGCGGGCCTTCGTCGGCTAGACCGAGGCCGCCTCAGCCCCTATGCCTCGGCCATGAGCGAAGCGCCCACCGCCTTTTCCGTCGATCCGCGCACTGCGCCGGAGGACTGCCAGACGATGGCCGAGGTGCGCGAGGGGGTCGACGCGCTGGACCGCACCCTGGTGCGCATGCTGGTCGAGCGGCAGCGCTACATGGAGGCGGCCGCGCGCATCAAGCCCAGCCGCGACGTGGTGCACGACGACTGGCGCATCGAGGACGTGGTGACGAAGGTTCTGGCGGCCTGCGAGCGCGAGGGCCTGTCCAAGGACATCGCCGAGCCGGTCTGGCGCAAGCTGATCGAGCGCTGCATCGCCCACGAGTTCGGCGTCTGGGACAGGACGCGGGCCTAGCCTCGCAGGGAACGCAGCATCAGCTCGTGACGGAAGGCCGCGACGTCGGCCAGGGTCAGGGCCAGGGCGTCCTTGACCCGCTCCAGGGCGGGTCCAGCCTGGGCATCGCCGGCCTGTTCGGCCAGGAGGCAGCATTCGGCCAGACCCTGGGCCCCGATGCCGGCGGCCGAGCCGCGCAGGGTGTGGGCCGCGTCGCGCCAACCCTCGCCGGCGGCGTCCAGAAGGCCGCCCCAGCTGGCGCTCTGCTGCTGGAAGAGGCCCAGCACCTCGTCCATGACGTCCACGTCTCCGCCGGCGTAGTGCTCAAGGACGGTGAAGTCGACGGCTCCGGTCAGGTCGCGTCTGGCCATAGCTCAGCCTCCGATTCGCGCTGGCCAAACAAGGATAGCCGGAACGCGGGCTTGCGGAAGCGGCGCCTATGGACTAACTGACCCGCCTTCCGCTGCGGGGTTCGCCCTGCGGCCCGGCGCCGGCCGGTGCGGGTGTATAGCTCAGTTGGTAGAGCAGCTGACTCTTAATCAGCGGGTCCAAGGTTCGAGTCCTTGTACACCCACCATCCGGCCTTCTTTTGAAAAACGGATCGCTTCGGCGGCTTCGGCCGATGAAGGCGATGGCGCGGCCCCTTAGGGCTGGCCCTGGGCCGACTGGCCGCTCTGGGCCTCCAGGGAGGCCAGCTGCAGATAGTTGGGCTGGCCGCCATAGATGAAGCCGTAGGTCGGATAGACGGTGGTCCCCAGATCGCCCGTGGGGTTGTGCCAGACCTTGACCTGGCTCCAGTCGCCCTCAGGCGAGACGTCCACCATGGTCACGTCGCGCTCGATGCGGCCGCGGCTGCCGCCCCAGTTGGCGTGGGTCACCTGGACCACCCGCTCGGTCATCACCTGGCTGACCACGGCGACGTGGCCGCGCGTCATGCGCCCGTGAGGCTGGAAGACCAGCACGGCGCCCGGCTCGGCCACGCGGCCCGTGCGCAGGTTGCGGTCGGTGGCCTGACGCCACCAGGTCCAGGCGTCGCCGAAAATCTGAAGGCCGGAGAAGGCGCGCGCGAAGGTCACGCACTGCCAGTAGACGGCTGAGGTCGCGGGGGCGGCGGGCGCAAGGCTGATCGCCAGCGTCAGGGCTGCCAGGGCGGCTCCGAACCGTTTCATCATGCCGTGGTCGTCTCCCCCGCCGATCGACGGATTTCGCCTTACAGGATTCTCAGGCCGCCGGAAGCTGCGCCTTATGTCGCAGGCTTGACGGTTCGCGGCGGCGCAGCCACTCGCGCGCCGGCCGCTCGATAAGGTGGTGGGCCAGGCCCGAAATGGGGATCAGCATCAGGACGACGGCCAGCCAAACGGCCAGGGGCAGCTGCTCGGACCCCGTCAGGCGGCCGGCGGCGTTCACGGCCAGCAGCTTCCACGGCACGCAGACCATGTAGAGGGCGTAGGAGGCCTCGCCGAGCCAGACGGCGGGCCGGCTCTCGAGCCAGCCGCCCCGGTTGGTCAGGCCCGCCAGGGACAGGATCAGCCCGGCGAAGGCCAGGACGATGAAGCCGTCCCAGACCTGGGCCGAAGCCGAGATGAGGATGGCGACAAGGCAGGCCAGGGCGCTGAGCAGCGGCCGCGACAGCCCGCCCGCGCGCCAGGCCAGCCATGTGGCGCAGCCGAGCGCGAAGCACGGGACGATGCGCAGCGCGCCCCAGAAGATGGTGGCCTGGGTCAGGGAGAAGCCCGCCAGGGCCTCGAAGACGGCGTAGAGGGCCATGAGAGCCGCCGCCGAAAGGCTGAGCGCCAGGCCCGGCCGCTCGCGCAACCGCCAGGCGGCGAAGGCGAAGACGGGGAAGGTCAGATAGGCGAACCATTCCGCCGAGATGGACCAGGACGGGTGGTTCCAGGCGGCCTGCGGCGCCAGGCCCCAGGCGTGCACCATCAGAAGGTTCGCCGGCAGCGAGGCCCAGTCCAGAATGTTGGCGTCGATATTGAAGCCCGCCATCAGCGCCCCTGCGCCCAGCAGGCCGACGCCGATCAACGTGGCCAGGTGCAGCGGATAGACCCGCGCGATGCGGGCCCAGATGAAGCTCTTCCAGCGGAATCGGCCCTCGCCGAAGGCGTTCAGATAGACGTGGCACAGGATGAAGCCAGACAGGACGAAGAACAGCTCGACGCCCAGATAGCCCTTGCTGACCAGGTTGGGCGTGAAGCCCACGTCGAGGCGCGGCCAGTAGTGGAACATCACCACCCAGAGAGCGGCGAGGAAGCGCAGGCTGGTCAGGGGCTTCAGATCCAGGGGCGGAGGCGTCATCCGGTCTTCCTGTCGGGCGAAGTCCGCCATGATGCAGCCCAGCGCTCTAGGAAGCGTTAAACCAGGTCATGGACGAGGATCTGATCTCCTACGCCGCCCGCGAGGCGGGCGTTTCCGACGCCGAGGCCAGGGCCGCTCTGGCGGGCTTGGCCGGGCTGATCGCGCGCCACGCGGAGCCGGGGCGGGTGAAGGACCTGTTTGCGGCGCGGCCACAGGTGGAGGCCCTGGCGCGATCGCCGGAGGCGGCGCCGAAGAAGGCCGGCGGACTTTTCGGCGGCGTCATGCGTTCGGCCGGCGGCGTCTCGGGCAGGGCGATGTCGGAGGCCATGGGCCTGATGCAGGCGCTGGAAAAGCAGGGCGTCGGCAAGGACGCGCTGAAGCGTCTGGCCAGGGCGGCGGAGGCCTGGTCACGCCAGCAGCCGGGCGAGGAGCCCCTGCGCCCGGCGCTGGAGAGCATTCCGGGCGTCGGCGGCCTGATCGCGGGGCGCTAGTCCTCGGCCGGCTTTGATCGACTTTTGGCGATGGCCGCGCTTTCAGCCTTAAGGGGCCGGGAGACCGGGCAAACCTCCTGCACATAGCCATTCAACGTGTTGGCCAGCGCGTCAGGCATCAGCCGGTAATGGACGAACTGGCCGCGCTTCTCGCTGCTCACCAATCCGGCGTTTTCCAGCACGGACAGGTGCTGGGACACGGCGGGCTTGGAGATCTCGAAGCGCGCGGCGATCTCGCCCGCCGTAAGTTCGGCATGAGCCAGATAGGCCAGAATCTTGCGCCGCACGGGGCTGGAGAGGGCTTCGAAGACGCGCTGCATGGCTACACATTTAAGCGATTTGCTAATCACTTGCCAGTCCCGATGATTGGTGCTTAAGTGATTGCCTAAATACCGAAGGCTTCAGCCATGGCTCTCGCCGCGTCCGATCCCTGCGCCATCAACTCGCTAGCCGAGACGCCAGGGTGCAGTCCGGTGGCCGGCAAGGTGCGCTGGGACGCGGCGCATTCCCTTTGGAACGGCGGCATGATGCTGGGCGCGCTCATTTTGGCGCCCCTGACGTTCAGCTGGGGCGCGGTAGCCGTCTTTGTCATCCTGACCGGCGGGTGCCTGTTGCTAGGCCATTCGGTTGGTTTTCACCGCCGTCTGATCCACCGCAGCTTCGAGTGCCCGCTCTGGCTGGAGCGCATCCTCGTCTGGATCGGCGCCGTTGTCGGCATGAGCGGACCCTTCTGGATGATCCGCACCCACGACCTGCGGGACTGGGCGCAGCGGCAGGCGGACTGCCACGACTATCTGGCGCATCGGCGGCCGATGCTGATCGACGCCGTCTGGCAGATGCATTGCCGGCTGGAGCTCGACCACCCTCCGGCGTTCGATCTGGGACGGATCGGACAGGATCGCTTCTATCGCTTCCTCGAACGCACATGGATGCTGCAGCAGCTGCCCATAGCGGTCGCGCTCTATCTGTTCGGTGGGTGGAGCTTCGTCATCTGGGGCGTCTGCGTGCGCGTGACCGCCTCGGTGACGGGCCATTGGTTCGTGGGCCATCTGGCGCACCGGCGCGGGCCGCAGACCTGGCGTGTGCGCGAGGCGGGGGTTCAGGCCCACGACGTGCCCTGGGCCGCCATCCCGACCATGGGCGAAGCCTGGCACAATAACCATCATGCCTTTCCCGGCTCGGCGCGGATCGGCCTCTATCCGGGTCAGAGCGACTGGGGCTTCCGGTTCATCCAGCTGCTGGAGCGCCTGGGCCTCGCCTGGAATGTGCGAACGCCGGAGACCCTGGAGGGTCGTATGGGCCGGCTGGAGGCGGCGCGATAATGAAACGCTACTTCAGTCTACTGCCTGCCGCCGCGGCGAGTGCTGTGTGGAGCGCTCTCGCCTTCGCCGGGGCGCTGTTTCTCGGCATTCTGGTCATGACAGCAGGGGCCGCCGTCTGGACCTTCTCGTCGGCGGCCGCTCTCGTGCTCGCGTTTGCCTGGGTCTTCGCAGGCGCCTTGGCCGTGTTCTGCGTCGGCGCAGTGCTCTTCGGGCCGCTCACCTACATGGTTCTGAAGCGCCTGAACGCCGACGGGTATATCGCGGCGGCATTCATCGCCGGTTTGGAGGCTGGGGGCGCCAGCATCCTCCTGCTGGGCTTGATGAACGTGGCTGAACTGGCGCCGCTGCATGGCGCGGCCGCCCTTGGAGGGGCCGTGGGCGGTCTGGCTTTCCGCCATACGGCGGAACGGCTTTCCTAGTCTTCCGAATCCTCAACCGCCGCGGCCGCCATGGCGCGGAGGGCCGAGGCGCGCAGCTTTTCGCTTTCGGACTTGAGCTGGCCGCAGGCGGCCAGGATGTCCCGGCCGCGCGGCGTGCGGATCGGGCTGGCGTAGCCGGCGCGGTTCAGCACGGCGGCGAAGGCTTCGATGGTGTTCCAGTCCGAGCACTCGTACTGCGTGCCCGGCCACGGATTGAACGGGATCAGGTTGATCTTGGCGGGGATGCCCTGGATCAGCTTCACCAGGGCGCGCGCCTCGTCCAGGCTGTCGTTGACGCCCTTCAGCATGACGTATTCGAACGTCACGCGCCGCGCATTGCCCAGGCCCGGATAGGCCCGGATGGCGGCCATCAGCTGCTCCAGCGGGTACTTCTTGTTCAGCGGCACCAGCTCGTTGCGCAGGGGATCGTTGGTGGCGTGCAGGCTGATGGCCAGCATGGTGGCCGTGCGCTCGCCCAGCGCCGGGATCATCGGCACGACGCCTGACGTCGACACCGTGATGCGCCGCCGCGAAATGGCGATGCCTTCGTTGTCGCTGATCACGTCGATGGCGTCGGCGACGTTGTCCAGATTGTAGAGCGGCTCGCCCATGCCCATGAAGACGATGTTGGACAGCCGCCGGTCTTCCTTGGGGCTCGGCCATTCGCCCAGATCGTCGCGCGCCACCTGCACCTGGGCGATGATCTCGGCCGCCGTCAGATTCCTGACCAGCTTCTGTGTGCCCGTGTGGCAGAAGGTGCAGTTCAGGGTGCAGCCCACCTGGGACGAGACGCAAAGGGCCCCCGCCCGGCCCACATCGGGGATGTAGACGGTCTCGATCTCGATGCCCGGCGCGGTGCGGATCAGCCACTTGCGGGTGCCGTCCTTCGACACCTGGCGCTCAACGATCTCGGGCCGGTCCAGGCTGAAGGCGTCGGCCAGCTTCGCCCGCGTCTCCTTGGCCACATCGCTCATCAGGGCGAAGTCGGTGACGCCGTAGTGATGCATCCAGCGCCACACCTGGCTGGCGCGCATCTTCGCCTTCTCGGGCGGACAGACCTCGGCCTCGATCAGGGCCTGACGCAGGCCCTCGCGCGTGAGGCCGGTGATGTTCGGCTTCACGGGCGCGGGGGAGCGCGCGGGTCGGCTGATGTCGAGCGTGACGGCGGTCAAGGCGAGGTCCGGGTGTGGGGCGGGGCGGGGCTTATAGCACGGAAACCGCCGATTATGAGGCGGGCGGGATCAGACTGCGAAGGCCGCCGAGCCGATTTCGCCCTCGGCTGTCAGCCAGGCCCGCTTCATGCCCTTGGAGTTCCAGGGGTGGGCGATGGACCCGTCGGCCGCCACGGCGATCAGCCCCCCGTCGCCGCCCAGGGCCGCGATTTCGTCGAGGGCGCCCCGGCAGGCCTGATCCAGGCTTTGCCCCCCCGCCATCCGCCAGGAGACCTGGGCGCAGGCGGCGGTGCGGATGAAGTACTCGCCGAGGCCCGTGCCGGAGACGGCGACGCGGTCGTCGGCCCAGGTGCCGGCGGCGGGCAGGGGCGTGTCGCCGATGCGGCCGGGTCGCTTGCCGAACACGCCCGCCGTCGAGGTGCCGGCGGCCAGCCGTCCTTGCGCGTCGAGCACCACGCAACCGACGGTGCCGTGCGACAGACCGTCGGAATCCTTCCCGCCTGACGTCATGGCCGCGTGGGTGAACCAGGCCTTGGGGTCCTCGATCCGCTCCAACCCTTCCGTCTCGGCGAAGGCGGCCGCCCCCATGCCGCCCAGCAGCACATGCGGGGTCTTGTCCATGACGCGGCGAGCGACCTCGATGGGGCTCTTGAACCCTTCCAGAAGCGTCACCCCGCCCGCCTGTCGCGTCGCCCCGTCCATGACGGAGGCGTCCAGCTCATAGCGGCCGAGGCTGTTGGGAAAGGCCCCCCGCCCGGCCACATAGAGGCCCGAGGCCTCCAGTGCGGCCACCGTCTCGACCGCCACGTCCAGGGCCGCCGCGCCGCCCGCCAGACGCGCGCGTCCGCGCTCGATCAGCTCGCGCATGTGGGCGATTTCGGCGCTGTAGTCGACGCCGGGCTTGGCGCCGGCGCCGCCGTGCAGGACCATGGCGAAACGGGCCATCAGGCGCCTCCTTGAGCAACGCGGGGCATGTGAGGCCAACGCCGCCCCAAGGCAAGCGGTTGCGCCCCTTTCATCCGGCCGCCACGCCAGCTAGCGTTACCCTGTCGGAGGAGATCGACCCTTGCGCGCCCTGTTGTCTGAAACGCCCGGCGGACCGGAGACCCTGGTCCTGCGCGACCTGCCTGATCCCGCGCCCGGCAAGGGCGAGGCGGTGCTGGCCGTCCGCGCCGTTGGCGTAAACTTCCCCGACGTGCTGATCATCGAGGACAGGTACCAGTTCAAGCCGCCGCGTCCCTTCGCCCCCGGCGCCGAATGCGCGGGCGTGATCGAGGCGGTGGGCGAGGGGGTCGCGGCGCTGAAGCCGGGAGACCGGGTGCTGGCCCTGACCGGCTGGGGCGCGATGGCCGAGCGCATCGCGGTGGCGGCGGATCGCTGCGTGCCCATTCCCGACGAAATGGACTTCGAGAGGGCGGCGGCCCTGCTGATGACCTATGGCACGGCGCTCTACGCGTTGAAGGATCGCGCCGGGCTGAAGGCGGGCGACCGCCTGCTGGTGCTGGGCGCCGCCGGCGGCGTCGGCCAGGCGGCGGTGGAGCTGGGCAAGGCGCTGGGGGCCGAGGTGGTGGCGGCGGCCTCGACGCAAGGAAAGGTGGACGCGGCCCTTGCGCTGGGCGCGGACCGGGGCGTGGTCTATGGCCGCGATCTGGACCGGGACGGGCAGAAGGCGCTGGCTGGCCAGTTCAAGCAGGCCCTGGGCGGCGACGGGGCCGATGTGGTCATCGACTGCGTGGGCGGCGCCTATGCCGAGCCGGCGCTGCGGGCCATGGCCTGGGAAGGGCGGTATCTTGTCGTGGGCTTCCCGGCCGGCATTCCGTCGATTCCGCTGAACCTGACCCTCTTGAAGTCGATCCAGATCGTCGGCGTCTTCTGGGGCGCCCATGTGGCGCGCGAGCCTGATCTGCATGCCGACAATCTGAGCCTGCTGTTCGAGCTGTTCGGTCAGGGACGCATCCGCCCGCGCGTGACCGAGACCTATCCGCTGGAGCGGGGCGGGGAGGCCATCGCCCGGCTGGCCTCGCGCGAGGCGGTAGGCAAGATCGTGGTGACCCTCTAGGTGGACGCGCAGCTCAACCCCGAAGTGGATATGGACGGCCCGCGCCGACGCCTGGCCGAGCAGGGCCGAGCGCGGGTGCGCGAGGTCCTGACGCCGGCCTTCGCCCGGGCCCTGTCGGACGCCATGCGCGAAACGCCCTGGCGGCGCATCTGGGAGACGCCCACCAAGCTGGATGTCCCGGTCGAGGTGTTCGCCGCCCAAGCGCCGCAGGAACAGGCGGCGGTCATCGAGAGCATCTTCGCCGAGGCGACGGAGGGCTTTCAGTTTCTGTTCGACCGCCATCGGGTGGGCGTCGCCGCCGAGGCGGGCCTGTCGCAGCCCAAGCCCTTGGCCGCCGCCTACGCCCTGTTGAACAGCCCAGAGTTCCTGGATTTCGCGCGGACCCTGACCGGGGACGAGGGGATCGCCTATGTGGACTGCCAGGCGACGCGCTACCTGCCCGGCCACTTCCTCAACGGCCACAGCGACGAGCACGAACAGGCAGGCCGCCTCTACGCCTATGTGCTGAACCTGACCCCCGACTGGCGCGCCGAGTGGGGCGGCTGGCTGGCCTTTCTGGATGAGGAGGGCGAGGTGTCCGAGGCCTTCGTGCCGGCCTTCAACACACTAAACGTCTTCCGCGTGCCGCAGACCCATGCGGTGACGCCCGTGGCCGCCTTCGCCGGCGCCCCCCGCTACGCCCTGACCGGATGGATGCGCACCCATGGCCCCTAGGCCCTCCCTCGCATCGCACCTGAAGGCCCGTGACCTGGCGCCCGTCTTCGCCCGGCACGGGCGGGTGCACATTCCCGGCGCCTTCGACGACGCCTTTGCGCGACACATGCACCAGGCCCTGTCAGAAGCGACGCCCTGGCGGCGATCGCTCGCTGTCGGCGGCCGTTATCTGGATCTGGGGGAGGAGGAGTTCGCCGCCCTGGGGCCGGACAATCTGGCGGCGCTGGAGAAGGCCTCGCGCGAGGAGGGACACAACGCCTTTCGCTACGCCTTCGATGCCTACCGGGTCAGCGATCACATGGAGGCGGGTCAGCCGCGCGGCCACGCCGCCGAGGACCTGTGGCGGTTCGTCAACAGCGACGCCTTCCTCGGCTTCATCCGTGAACTGACGGGCGAGCCGGCCTGCGCCTATGCGGACGCGCAGGGCACGCGCTATCGCAAGGGCGATTTCCTCAGCGCCCATGACGACAAGGCCGAGGGCAAGGACCGGCTGTTCGCCTTCGTGATGAACTTCACCCCCATCTGGCGGGCGGACTGGGGCGGCCTGTTGCTGTTCCTCGACGCCGATGGCCACGTGGCCGAGGGCTATACGCCGGCCTTCAACGCGCTGAACCTGTTTCGCGTGCCGCAGAAGCATGCCGTGACCCAGGTGACGGACCTGGCCGGGGCGGCCTGCCGCTATGCCGTCACCGGATGGATCCGCTCGCGCCCGCCCGAAGGGGTGAGCCCGTGACCTCCGAGCCCCTGCTTCGCCTGAACCCGGCGATGAACGTCGGTCCGGCCGCCGAGCGCCTGGCCCGCACGGGCCGGACCCAGCTGCCGGACGTGCTGACCGGGGACAGCGCCCGCCGGCTGGTCGAGCTGATGAAGGGCGCGGCGCCCTGGACCCGCTCCATCTCGATCAGCGGGCGCGGGGCCGACGTGCCGGTCACCCAGTTCGACGCCCAGGCGCCGGGCGAGCAACAAAGGCTCCTGGACATCGTCTGGTCCGAGGCTCGGGACGGCTTTCAGTACCTGTTCGACCGGGTCCGCATCACCGAGGGGCGGGTCGCCGGAGCCGCCCTGCCGCCGCTGTTCACGGCGCTGGACGACCTGCTCAACGGGGAGGATTTTCTGGAGACGGTCCGCCGGCTGACGGGGGATGAGGAGATCGCCTTCCTCGACTGTCAGGCTACGCGCTATCTGCCGGGCCACTTCCTGACCGGCCACAACGACAAGCGCGACGAGCACGGGCGCCGCTTCGCCTATGTGTTGAACCTGGCGCCGCGCTGGCGGGCGGACTGGGGCGGGCTCCTACAGTTTCACCGCCCGGATGGGACGGTCGAGGAGGGGCTGGTCCCCTTCTACAATCACCTCAGCGTCTTTCGCGTGCCGCAGTGGCACTCGGTCAGCATCGTGGCGCCCTTCGCGGGCGAACCTCGGCTGGCGGTCACCGGCTGGATGCGGACGAACCGGGTCTAGCTGAGCGCAGCGCCTCGAGCACCGTGTCCTCGGTCAGGAGCTGGGGCAGCAGGACCGGCTCGGACGCCTGGGGGCCATAGACCAGATAGACCGGCACGCCCGACCGGCCATGCCGGGCCAGATAGGCCCCGATGGTGGGATCCCGCCGCGTCCAGTCCGCCTCCAGATAGACGACGCCCGGATCGGCCAGAGCCCTGCGCACGGCGGGGGCGGCCAGGGCCCCGGCCTCGTTGACCTTGCAGGTCAGGCACCAGTCGGCGGTGGCGTTGACGAACACCACCTTGCCCTGGCTCTGGGCGGCGGCGACGGCCGCCTCGGAGAAGGCGGCGGCGGGCGCAGGGCGCGACGCTCCCCGCGCCGCCTGGACAGCCACGCCGACCAGGATGACGGCGGCCAGTAGTCCGGCCCAGGCGCCGATCAGCAGGGGCCGCGCCGGCCGCGAATCCAGCAAACGCAGCTGGGCGCGGCCGTACACCACCAAAGCCGCCGCCAGCGCCATGGCGGCCAGAAGCAGCGCCATCGCGGCGGGCCATCCCCCCTGCCGCAGGAACACCCAGGCCAGCCACAGGGCGGTGGCGAACATGGGGATGGCCAGAATGCGCCGCAGCCGCTCCATCCACGGGCCAGGCCTCGGCAGACGGCGGATCAGGCCCGGCGAGAAGGCCGCCGCCACGAAGGGCAGACCGAAGCCCAGGCCGAGGGCCGCGAACACAGCCAGGGCCTGGGCGGCGGGCAGGGTCAGGCCGAAGCCCACCGCCGCCGCCATGAAGGGTCCGGTGCAGGGCGCGGCCAGAAGCACGGCCAGTACGCCCGTCAGGAAGGCGCCGCCCGCTCCGCCCAACCGGCGCAGGGGTCCGAAGGAGCCGATGCGCGGGGCTGAGGCGCCCATGTGATAGAGGCCGGCCAGATTCAGACCGGCCGCCAGCATGACCAGGGCCAGGGCGCCGGTGAAGGCGGGGGACTGCAGCTGGAAGCCCCAGCCCACGGCCTGGCCGCCCGCCCGCGCCGCGATCAGAGCTCCGGCCAGGGCCAGGAACGACACCATCACGCCCGCGAGGAAGGCCACGCCGTCGCGCCGTGCGGCGGTGGGGTCCTGCGCCAGGGCCGTCAGGGCGGCGGCTTTCATGGACAGGATCGGAAACACGCACGGCATCAGGTTCAGGATGACGCCGCCGAGAAAGGCGAACAGCAGCGCCTTCCAGAGTCCGAGATCGCCCTCGGCCCCCTGGCCCGTATCGTCGAGAGGCGCCGGCGTCAGAATCCGGCCCCTTGCGCCGGGCAGCGCCTCGCCCGGACGCGCCGTCACCTGGAAGGCCCGATCTCCGATCGTCAGGAGTCCGCTGAGCGGCTGGTCAGGCTGCGGTCCGTTGCCGGGCTTGAGGGTGAGGGTGACGCCCTGAGGGCCGCTCTGAACGTCCTGAACCGCCGCGTGGTCGATGCGCCCGGGCTGCTCGGCGAAGAACCAGACACGGGGCCGCGCCTGGCCGAGGGCCTCGACGACGGCCGGCCCGGCGATGCTCAGCCGGACCCGATCGCCCTGAGCGCCATGCGTCGCCTGAAGCGCGGGCGAGGTCGGCAGGGCCTCGATGGCCGCGCCCACGGCCGCGCCGTGAGAGGTGAGGCGGGGCGTCTCGTCCGAAACGGGGATGTCGAGCGAAACCTCGTCCGTCTGGGGCACGCACAGGGTGTCGCTGCAGACGAAGGCGGTGGTGGTGGCGCGCAGCCGCAGCACGTCGCCGGGGCGCAGGTCGGGCGAGACCTGCACCGGAATTGGCAGCAGAACCTCGCCCTCATAGACGTGGTTCATATAGGCCTGGACCAGCAGGCGACGGGGCCTGGGCCACTGGATCGGCCCGATCTCGGCGCCCGGGACCGGCGCCCAGCTGATCTCGGTGGGACCGCCCGCATCGCCGGGATTAAGCCAGTAGGTGTGCCAGCCGGGCTCGAGTCTCTGGCGCAGGGCGATCCAGGCCAGGCCGCCGGGCGCGACCGTGCGGGTCTGGGCGACCAGGTCGGCGCGCATGCGCAGCTCGCCGGCCGGCTGGGCGCGCGATGGCTCCGCCGCCAGACCGAATACCAGAAGGATCAGGAGCCAGAGCCGGATCAAGCCGCCCTCCGCGAACGCCAAAGCGCCACCTTAAAGACCCTTGGGCTCGACAAGCGCAACCCGCCGCGTGAGAGTGCGCGTTGCTAGAAAAGACTTGGGAGACCAAACGCCATGGCCGACCGCAACCGCACCTGGGTCCTGCGCCAGCGCCCCGTGGGCGATCTGAAGGACGGCGATCTGGAGCTGGTGGAGAGCCCGATCCCAGAAGCGGGGGCCGGCGAGGTGCTGGTCCGCACAATCTACCTGTCGCTGGATCCCACCAACCGCACCTGGATGAACGACACCGAAGGCTATCTGCCGCCGGTGGGCCTGGGCGATCCCATGCGCGGGCTGACCCTGGGCGTGGTCGAGCATTCCAAGTCAGAGCGCTTTTCGCCGGGCGACCTGGTGATGCCGGTCAGCGGCCAGTGGGCCGAGTGGGCGGTCGTGCCGGAGAAGGGCCTGCGCAAGACGCAGAAGTTCGGCGACCTGCCCCTGACCGCCAATCTCAGCGTCCTGGGCATGACCGGCATGACCGCCTATTTCGGCGTCACGGACGTGTGCCGGCCCAAGGCGGGCGAGACCATGGTCATCTCGGCGGCGGCCGGGGCCGTGGGCTCCATCGCCGGCCAGATCGCCAAGAAGCGCGGCGCGCGGGTCATCGGCATCGCGGGCGGGCCCGATAAGTGCGCCTGGCTGACCGACGAGCTCGGCTTCGACGGCGCCGTCGACTACAAGAACGAGGACGTGGGTCAGGCGCTGGACCGTCTTTGCCCGGACGGGATCGACATCGACTTCGAGAATGTCGGCGGCGACATCATGTCGGCCGTCTGGAGCCGCATGAACGTCTTTGGACGCATCGCGGTCTGCGGCCTGATCTCGGCCTATAACGCCACATCGGCGCCGCGCGCACCGAACTTCGCCCGCATCATCACGCACCGGCTGAACGTGCGCGGGTTCCTGGTGCTGGACTATGTGGGCCGCGCGGCCGAGATGGCCGCCGAGATGGGCCCCTGGGTCATCTCCGGCGGCCTGAAGTGGAAGGTCCACGTGGAAGAGGGCATCGAGACCGCGCCCGACGCCCTGAAGCGCCTGTTCACGGGCCGCCACGACGGCAAGCTGCTGGTGAAGGTGTCAGAGGAGCCGTAGTCGCCCATCCTTCTCCCGCAAGGGGAGAAGGATGGCGCCGTGTGGATCAGGCGTTGGCGGCCGTCGGCTGGTTCATGGCCTCGACCATGGCCAGGGCGATCAGGCGGTCCCAGCCCTGCAGCGACAGCATGTGGGCGTAGATCTGGCCCAGGGCGCCGTTGTCGCGCAACTCCACCAGGGTCTCGGCGGGCAGGGCCTTCAGCTTGTCTTCGGAGACCGCGAAATAGTCGGCGATCTTCTGCGGCTGGCCCTGGGTCCCATCGGGATTGGTGGGGGTGAAGAAGGCCTCGCGCACGTCGAACAGGTCATGGGTCTTGAGCAGTTCGACGAAGCTCTCGGTGCGGCGCCGCTCGCCCTCGAAGTCGCGGCAGAAGTTCATGGCCTGCTCGGTATAGGCGCTGGGCTTGCCGTCCTCGAACAGCTTCACCTGGCCGTCCTCGGTCAGGAAGTCGGCGTTGCGGTCGATGCACAGCAGCAGCCGGTCGTTCTGAGGGTCGTTGGCGAAGACGAAGGGGTAGCGGCGCACGAAGGCCGGCACATAGGCGTCGGGGCGGAAGGCGCCGGTCTCGTCGACGAACAGGTTGGCGTTCTCGCGCAGGCCCATGACCGCCAGCGGCGTCTTGCCCTCGCCCACGAAGATGATGGGGTAGGACAGGCAGGCCGGAGCGAACTCGGTCACCGTCAGCGGCACCACATGGCTCTGACGCACGAAGCGGAAGGGCGTGGCGGTCGGATTGACGCCCAGGTTGCCGTGCTGCTCAGGGGTCAGGGGCTCCGGCTGCGTATAGAACAGGACAGAGCCGGCGAGGCCGTCGTTCGGCTGGGTGGTCGTTTCCATGGAGACCCTTGACTGGTCAGAGGTTGAAAAAGGCCGGGCCTTCTATCCCAATCGGGTTCCCCCGGCAACGCGACACGCTTGCGGGGCGCGGCGAGGGCGATTAGCTGAACCTCATGAGCGAAACCTGCGGCCATGATCACGCCGGGCCCGCCGGAATGGCGGGGCGGGACCTGGATGCGGCGCTGGCCGCCGCCGCCGCCCGCTGCGAGGCCGTAGGCCAGCGCATGACCGCTCCGCGCCGCCGCGTCCTGGAGCTGCTGCTCAAGGCCGGCGGACCGGTCAAGGCCTACGACCTGATCGGCGCCTATGGGACCGATGGCGCCGCCAAGCCGCCCACGGTCTATCGAGCCCTGGAGTTCCTGGAGAGCCAGGGGCTGGCGCATCGCATCGCCTCCATCTCGGCCTACACGGCCTGCACCCACGACGCGACCGATCATGCGGCCGCATTCCTCATCTGCGACTGTTGCGGGGCCACGGTGGAGATCGCGCCGCCGGACGCCGCGGCCATGCGGCGCGCGGCCGAGGGCCAGGGCTATCGCATCCAGCGCACGACGATCGAGGCGCACGGCCTGTGCGGCGCCTGCGCCGCCTGATCCTTCGCGGACCAACGGTTGCTTAACTCCCGGGGCCGTAAAGTGACGGCTCTGAGGGGATTCATGACTCAGCAGACGCTGATCAAGCCGATCGACCGCACCGTTCTGGTGGAGGTCGTCCAGGCCCACGCACGATTTCTGAAAGGGGCGCCGGGAGGGCGGCGCGCCAACCTGTCCTATGTGGACCTGCGCAATTTCGACCTAGACGGCGCCGATCTGACGGAGGCCGACCTGTCGGGCGCGCGCCTGCAATCCGCCCTGCTGAAAAAGGCGATCCTGGACCGGGCCAATCTGTTCGGAGCCGACCTGCGCGAGGCGGACCTGCGCGGGGCGTCGCTGGAGCGGGCCGATCTACGCGGCGCCTGTCTGCGCGGCGCCAACCTGTCGGGCGCGCGGCTGGTGGGCTGCGATCTGCGGGAAGGGGCCATCGCCCTTCAGAGCAACAAGAACGGCTTTCAGCTGCTGAAGCACGAGAAGAAGCCCGGCGAGCTGGACTACGCCATTCTCTCGGGCGCCGACCTGCAGGGCGCGCAGATGAGCGGCGCCCGGGCCGTGGCCGCCGATTTCCGCGACGCCGACCTGTCGGGCGCGGCGCTGAACGGCGCCAAGCTGAAGAACGCCTGTCTAGACGGGGCGGACCTGTCCGGCGCGAACCTAAGCCGCGCCGATCTGGTGGGCGCCTCGATGAAACGGGCCATGCTGGCCGAGGCGGACCTGTCCGGCGCCGACATCAAGGACGCCGACCTGGAGGGCTGCCTTCGCGCGCCGCCGCCCACGGTCTTCATCGACGACAAGCCGCTGGGCGACATCATCACCGCCCACGAACGCTGGTGCGACACGGGGGGCGTCGAGGGCGCCGCCGCGCGCATCGCCCAGGCGGACCTGCGCACGGTGGGCGACCTGTCCTTTCGCCGGCTGACGGCGCTCCATGCGCCGGGCGCCGTCTTTTTCAAGCTGAACCTGAAGGGCGCCCAGCTTCAGGGCGCCAACCTGGAAGGCGCCGATCTGCGCGGCGCCGTTCTGGAGGGTGCTGACCTGCGCGGCGCGCGGCTGACGGGCGCTCAGCTCACCCGGGCCAATCTGCGCAACGCCAAGCTGGGTCCACTGGAGATCGGCGCGGGCAAGCTGACGCGCGCCGACCTTACGCGGGCCAATCTGCGCCGGGCCGACCTGAGGGGCGCCGACCTGACCCGCGCCCGGCTGATCGAAACCGACCTGGAAGGCGCGCGCGCCGAGGCGGGCGATCTTCTCAAGGCCGAGATCGATCTGCCGCTGGCGAGCTGAACCGAGAGTTCGTTTTCGATACCCACTAGACCGCGAATGGGCGGCGCCCTAGCTGTCGGTCATGGTTGTTCGCGCGCCGCGCCCCGTTCAAAGGTTCATCGATCTGCCGGACGGCCGCATGGCCTGTCTGGATTTCGGGCCTCGGGACCGGGCCCCCGACCTGGTGTTCGTCCACGCCAATGGCTTCAACGCCTCGACCTACCGCAATCTGCTGGCGACGCCGGCCAAGACGCACCGCATCCTGGCCGTGGATTTGCGCGGGCATGGCCGCACCGAACTGCCCCTGCCCGATGGGCGGTTGCGGTCCTGGCGCACCCACGCCGATGATCTGATCGCCTTCGTCGAAGCCGCCTGTCCCCGGCCGCCGGTCCTGGCCGGCCACTCCATGGGCGGGACGGTCAGTCTGCTGGCGGCCAGCCGAAGGCCCGATCTGGCGCGGGCCCTGGTCTTGCTGGATCCGGTGATCTGGACGCCCCGGCGCGACCTCCTGCTGTCGCTGCCGTTGTTCGACCGCGCCGCGGAAAAGGCGCCGGTGGTGAAGGGGGCGCTGAAGCGCAGGTCCGTGTTCGCTTCGCCCGGCGAGGCCCTGGCCGCCTATCGGGGTCGCGGGGCCTTCAAGGGCTGGGCCGATCAGACGCTGAAGGACTATCTGAAGGACGGCCTTCGACTGACGGACGGCGGGGCCTATGAACTGGCGTGCGCGCCGGCTTGGGAGGCGGCCAATTTCGCCGCTCAGGGCAACCGCGTCTGGCGCGCGCTGCGGCGGCTACAGGTTCCGGCGACGGTGATTTGTGGGTCCGTGCGCTCGACCACCAGCCGACCCGACCTTGTGGCGCGCTCGCCGGGGGTGAAGGTCGAGGTTCTGGAGGGGCAGGGGCACTTCTTTCCCCTGCTTAATCCGTCGGAGACGGCGGATCGCCTCGGAGCGGCGCTGGCAGGCTAGAGCCTGATCGGTTGAGGTGGAATCGCTTTCGCGGTTCCGCCGGGGCCGTGACTCAGGCTCTCGCTAACATACTGGACCGAAATCTGAGTTTCGTTTGAGTGGGTCCAACTCAACCGATTTCGGTCTAGGCGCCCAGCATCTCCGCGACGCGGGTCAGGAAATCGCCGCGGCGCTGACGCTCCTCGGGGGTGTCGGGGCCTCGCCCCGGGAAGAGCTTGCGCTGAGACTCCTCGCGCACGCGCTCGATGACGGCGTCGAGGTGGCCCGGCGTCTTGCGAGCGTCCATGATCACGGCATGGTCGCGCGCCTCGCGCACGCGGCGGGTCAGCGCGGCCTCCACGTCCTGGCCGGTTTCGGCGCGCGCGGCCATCAGGGTGAAGTCGCGCACATACATCTGGATGAAGCCTTCCTCAGCCATGGGGTCTTCTCCAAGTTGGGGGCCCTTGCGGGCGGGTCGGGGCGGGCCGAGCGGCCCGCCCCTTATTCCGGCGTGGGATCAGCTGGCCTGCAGATTGACGGCCGATTCCTTGCCCGAGCGGCTGTCGCGCTCGAGTTCGTAGGTAACCTGCTGACCTTCATTGAGGTGACGCAGGCCGGCGCGTTCGAGCGCAGTGGCGTGGACGAAGACGTCCTTGCCGCCGGACTCAGGCTGGATGAAGCCGTAGCCCTTGGTGGAATTGTACCATTTCACGGTGCCAGTAGCCATTTTCAGACCTCCTGTTGGCGTTTGCCGGTGGGGAAATCCCACCTCGGCTGTCGGGTCTGAATGGAGCGGCGTTAGACCTCAGAGCGCGTAGCAAAGAGAGACGGCGGCGTTACGCAAAGAGATCGACGCCCTCCTTATGCGCCCATATGGCGGCCGGAACAAGGCGCGCAGACGGGAGCCTAGAGGAAGCTGTAGGGATCCACGTCCACGTTCAGCCGAACCGAGGCGGGAATCTTCACCCGGCTCAGCCACTCGCGGACCAGGGCCTGGACGTCGACGGTCCGGTCCGCCCGCACCAGGAACCGCTTGCGGCGGCGGCCGCGGACCAGGGCCAGCGGCGCGTCGGCGGGGCCGTAAATCTCCGCGCCTTCGGCGTTGAGGGCCTGGGCGGCCAGCTGGCGGCAGGTCTCCTCCAGGGCCTGGGGGTTCTCGGACGACAGGACCAGGGCCGCCAGGCGTCCGTGCGGCGGCATGCGGGCCTGGGCCCGTTCGGCCATCTCGGCCTCGATGAAGGCGTCGCGGTCCAGATGCTCCAGGGCCTGCATGACGGGATGCTCGGGCATGAAGGTCTGGATCAGGGCCCGGCCCGGCTTGTCGGCCCGGCCCGCGCGGCCCGCCGCCTGGGCCAGCAGCTGAAAGGTGCGCTCGCCGGCCCGCAGGTCGCCGCCGCGCAGCCCCAGGTCCGCGTCCACCACGCCCACCAACGTCAGATTGGGGAAGTTGTGCCCCTTGGCGGCGGCCTGGGTGGCGACGAGGACGTCGATCTCGCCCCTGGCCATCCGTTCGACAAGCTGCCGGGCGGCCGCGCCGTCCGGGGCTGTGTCCGAGGAGAAGACCGCCGTGCGCGCCTCGGGAAAGCGCTCGGCCACCTCCTCCTCGATGCGTTCGACGCCCGGGCCCACGGACACCAGGGAGTCCTCGGCGCCGCAATGGGGACAATGCCTGGGCCTGGGCATGGAGAAGCCGGTCAGGTGACAGACCAGCCGGCCGGTGTAGCGGTGCTCGACCAGCCAGCTGTCGGTGTCCGGGGCCGTGAGCCGCTGTCCGCAGGCGCGACACAGGACCACCGGCGCATAGCCGCGCCGGTTCAGGAACAGCAGGGTCTGTTCGCCCGCCGCGAAGGTCTCGCCCATGGCCTCGACCAAGGCCGGCGACAGCCAGCGCCCGCGCTCGGGCCCGTCGCTGCGCATGTCGATCAGGCGCATCGCCGGCAGGCGCGCGACGCCGTGACGGGCGGACAGCCTGAGCCAGTCGTAGCGGCCGCTCTCGGCGTTCCACAGCGTCTCAAGCGAGGGCGTGGCCGAGGCGAGCAACGCCACGCAGCCCTCGATGCGCGCCCGCGCCACCGCCAGGTCGCGAGCGTGATAGATCAGCCCCTCCTCCTGCTTGAACGAGGCGTCGTGTTCCTCGTCGACGACGATCAGGCGCAAGCGTTTGAACGGCAGGAAAAGGGCCGAGCGCGCGCCGACCACGATCTTCTGCTCGCCCGAGGCGACCGCCTCCCACAGCAGGCGTCTCTGCGGGCCGGGAACGCCGGAGTGCCATTCGCCGGGAGTCGCGCCGAAACGGGCGGCGACGCGCCCGATCACCGCCTGGGTGAGGGCGATCTCCGGCAGCAGAATGAGAACCTGCGCACCCGGCTCGGCCTTCAGCAGCCGGGCCGCCGCCTCCAGATAGACCTCGGTCTTGCCCGAGCCGGTGACCCCGTCCAGCAGGATGGGGCGGAACGCCCGGTCCTCAATGCGCCTGGCGACCGCATCGGCGGCGGCCGCCTGGGCCGGGTTCAGCGCCGCGCCCGGGCGATCCGGGTCGGGCTGCTGGGGTTGAGGCGGCGGAACGAGCGCCGACTCAAGCACGCCCTCGTCGATAAGCCCCTTGACCACGCCGGTGGATACGCCGGCCCGGCGCGCCAGCTCGACCGCTGTAGAGGCGCCCGCGCCGACAGCTTCCAGAACCGCCTGGCGGGCCGGCGTCATCCGGGCGGGCTGCCGCCCCCCCACCCGCCGGATGATCCGCTCGGCCCTCGGAGCGCCGTGCCGCAGGCCCCGCCAGGCCAGCAGCGCCATCTCGCCGGGCGGGGTCAGGGTCCAGCGCGCCGCCCACTCCAGGAACTCGAGGCTGGAGGGGGGCAGGGGCGTTTCGTCCAGCCGCTCAGCCACCGCCTTGAGCCGCCGGTTCGAGCCGGTCTGCTCGCGGACCTCGCTGACGACGCCGCGCACGAGGCGCGGCCCCAGCGGCACGTGCACGTGATCCCCGGCGGCCAGGGCCATGCCGTCGGGTACGGCGTAATCGAACGCTTCCGGGACCGGCAGGGGCAACAGGACGGCGGCTATCCGCATTGAGGTTGGCGGAGTAGAACGCCCCCCATGAAGATCTTTCTCGATACCGCCGAGGTGAACGTCATCGCCGAGCTGGCGCAGACCGGCCTGGTCGACGGCGTCACCACCAACCCCACTCTGATCGCCAAGTCCGGCCGTCCCATGGCCGAGGTCATCGCCGAGATTTGCCGCCTCGTCGAGGGGCCGATCTCAGCCGAGGTGGCCGCGACCGACTACGAGAGCATGCTGGCCGAGGGCCGCCATCTGGCCGGCGTCGCGCCCAACGTGGTGGTCAAGGTGCCCCTGACCTGGGACGGCCTGCGCGCCACGCGCGCCCTGGCGGACCTGAACATCAAGACCAACGTGACGCTTTGCTTCTCGGTCGCCCAGGCGCTGATGGCGGCCAAGGCGGGGGCGACCTTCGTCTCGCCCTTCATGGGGCGGGTCGACGATCACGGCGGGGTCGGCGCCGAGCTGATCCAGGACATCCGCGAGGTCTACGACCGGTATGATTTCGCGACCGAGGTGCTGGCCGCCTCGCTGCGCCATGGCGCGCACGTGCGGGAGGCGGCCCTGGCGGGCGCGGACGCCGCCACCCTGCCGCCCGACGTTTTCCGCGCCCTCGTCAAACACCCCTTAACCGACAAGGGGCTTGATCAATTCTTGGCCGATTGGGCCAAGACGGGGCAGTCGATCCTCTGAGCGGTCGCGCCCTGATTGGGGGCGTTCAGCGTGAGCAAGACGGCGGGCGATCTGTTTGAGAGCGTGCGGGGACCGGCGTGGCCGGAGGTGCGCCACTTTCTTGAGGTCGAGCCCGAGCATCTGCTGGCGGACCGGGCCCTTCTGGAGACGCTGGGTCTCAAGCGCACAGGCCCTAATGTCGTGGACTTCGGGCCCGCCGCCCTGTCGCGGCTGGAGGCCGTGATCGAGCGGGAGGGCGCCGCGCGCAAGGCCATCGAGCAGGTGGCCCGGGCCAACTTCGCCGCGCAGGCCCAGACCCACGTGGCGGCGCTGGACCTGATGGAGGCGCGCAATCACACCGATCTGGCGCGCCGGCTCGACGCCGCCGCCCAAGCCCGCTTCGGCCTGGCGGGCGCCACCCTGCTGATCGAGAAACCGGGCGGCGTGCCCTTCGGCTGGCGTCCCCTGGAGTCGGGCGACGTGGACGGCCTGCTGGGCGAAAACGGCCTGACCTGGCTGGGTCCGGTCCCGCGCCCCGAGGTTCTGTTCCCGCCCCAGACGGTGGAGGCGGTGAGCAGCGTCGCCCTGGTGCGTCTGTCCCCCTATTCGCCGGTGCGCCCGGCGCTGGTGGCCTTCGGCTCGTCGGACCCGGAGGGTTTCACCCGGGATATGGGGTGCGAGCTGGCGGCCTTCCTCGCCCGCGTGGCCGAGCGCATGGTCGAACGCTGGCCGATCCTGGACCCCGACGCGGCATGACCGGCGACGAGGCGCTCAGGGCCTTTCTGGACAGCCTGGTCCACGAGCGCCGCGCCTCGCCCCGCACGGTGGAGGCCTATGGCCGCATCGGTCGGCTCTACCTCGCTTTTCTTGAACAGCATCGCGGCGAGCCCGTCAGCCTGACCACGCTGGGCCAGACCACGGCGGCCGAGGTGCGCGCCCATCTGGCCCAACGGCGCAGGCCGGAACACGGCGGCCTCTCGGCCCGATCGATCAGCCAGACCCTTGCGGCCATCCGCGCCTTTCACCGCTTTCTTGACCGCCGGCTGGACACGCCCTGCGCCGGCATCGCCCTGGTGCGCGGCCCGCGGCTGCAGCCGGGGCTGCCCAGGCCCGTCACCGAAGACCAGGCGCGGGGACTCCTCAACGAACCCGCCGCCGATCCCGACCAGGAGCCTTGGCTGGCATCAAGGGACCAGGCGGTCCTTAGCCTGCTCTACGGCTGCGGCCTGCGGATTTCGGAAGCCCTGTCGCTGACGCCTGACATGCTGGAGGCCGAGACGCTTCGCATCACTGGCAAGGGCGGCAAGACGCGGCTGGTCCCGGTGCTGCCCGCCGTGCGCGAGGCGATCGCCGCCTATGCCTCCGCCTGCCCCTGGCCCTTGACGGGCGGAGAGCCCCTGTTCCGCGCCACCCGAGGCGGACCGCTGTCGCCGCGCCATGTCCAGGCGGCCATGCAGCGGTTGAGGGGGCGGCTGGGCCTGCCTTCGACGGCGACGCCGCACGCCTTGAGGCACAGCTTCGCCACCCATCTGCTGGGCGCGGGGGCGGATCTGCGCGCCATCCAGGAGCTGCTGGGTCACGCCAGCCTGTCCACGACCCAGCGCTACACCGAGGTGGACGCCGCGCGCCTGCTGGCGGCCTATGCCGCGGCCCACCCGCACGGGTGAGGCGTCACCCGAAGGTGCGCTTGAGCGACAGCCAGTAGGTGCGGCCCTGCCAGCGGGCGCGGTCCTCTCGCAGGAAGGGATCGGGCGTCGAGCGGTCCGGATCATAGAAGCGCCGGCGCCGCTCCATCGGCCGGTTGAACATGTTGTCGACGCTGAAGTTCACCGTGATGCGGCCCAGGCGGCGTTCGACGAAGGCGCCGAAGTTGTAGTTGTCCGTGTCGAAGCGGTCGATCTCGTTGCGCCGGTAGCTCTCGTTCGCGCCGTCGGCGATGTAGTCGACGCCCCAGGCCCAGTCGCCGCCCGCCAGGTCCTGGCGGAACTGCGCCGTCAGAAACCACGGAACCTCGGACGAGAAGTAGCGGTCAAGGCCCGTGTAGGGGTCGGTCACGTCCGAGTCCTGCACCAGCCATCGCAGGTCGAAGCGGCCGCCCGGGATGCCCAAAGGCCCGAGCGGGACGCCCGCCTGCACGTCAAGTCCGATGCGGCGGCCGTCGCCCAGGTTGCCGGGCGCATCCTGTCCGGGTCCCAGCGGCACCCGGTCCACCACCCGCTGCACGTGATCCAGGTTGAGCGTGGCGCGGATGCTGCCCTGCTCGAACAGGCGCCGTTCGCCCATCAGAGACAGCCGCCAGGTGCGCTCCGGCTCGATTTCGGCGTTGCCGGTGGAGACGCGGTCGTTGGCGATTTCGGCCACGGTGACGAAGTCGTCGAAGTTCAGCTGGCTGACCTGGCGCTCGACGGCCACGCGCGTGCGCCACAGGTCGTTCGGCCGCCATTCCAGCGCCGCGCGGGGCTTGAAAAAGGTCAGGGTCCGTTCCGCCGACGCCCCGCCCGAGACGGTCAGGGTCGAGGTTTCCGCCGCCAGGCGCCATTCGGCCGTGAGGCGCGGCGACAGCCGCCGGCCGCCACTGACGAAGGCCTCGCCGCGCAGCTCTTCGACCGTCACGTCGGCGGCCGGCAGGGGGACGGGCGTCCGGGTCCCGGAGCTGTTGATCAGGAACAGGTCCACGGCGCTGTCCAGCCCGTTGAAGGCCAGTTCGCCGCCCGCCTCGAAGGCGCCGCCGAACAGATCCGTGTGCGCCCAGCTGGCGCGGCCGACCGCCTCCAACGAGCGGTTGTCCACTTCCTGGGCCACGCCGTCGAGGAGCGCGCCGCCCAGTGTTCGCCGGTACGACGCCTCTGGACCCAGATACTGTTCGCGTCGGACAAGGCCGACCCAGCGCAGGGTCCCGCCGCCGACGGGGCGAGACAGGTCGCCTCCGGCCTCAGCGCCCGAAAAGCTGAAGTCCTGGTCGATGGCGTCGCGCCGGATCGGCTGGAAATCGCCCGACAGGTCCGGGCGGTTGACCAAGGCGTTGTGGGTCAGCGGCTGGCGCCAACCGAAAAGCCTGCCGTTGATCCGATAGGTCGAGCCGTCGCCCCCCGTCAGCGCCCAGTCCGCGGAGAGGGACGCCTCCTGGCGGTCGTACTCGTTCGTCTTCCACTTGCGCTCGATCAGGGGTCCGCCCGGCAGGCTGAACTCGTCGTAGCCGTCGTCCGAGTTGCGCCGGTTGTCGTAGCGGAAGGACAGGTTGAAGGCGTGGGCGCCGCGCCGCATCAGGCTGGAGACGTTCACGCCGCCACCCACGTCGCCGGTGTAGACGTGCTGGAGGTAGACCTCGGCCGAGCCGGAGGTGGAGCTCTCGCCGCGCGACAGCACCACGTTCAGAACGAGCGGCCATTCCTGAAGGTCGGCGCCGAACTCTGCGCCGGGGCGCAGCTCCATCCTGGCCACCTGGTCGGCGGGAATGCGGCGCAGAGCCAGTTCCAGGGCTTCGGCCTTGTTGCTGGGCCGCCTGCCGTTGATGACCACATTGCCCGAAGCGCCTGCGAAGCCGCGAACGGCCTCGCCGTCCTGCACCGCGAAGCCCGGCACCCGCTGCGCCATGTCCCAGGCGTTGGCGGGCCGGAACTCGGCGAACCACTCGGCCTCGTAGACCGCGACGGCGCCAGTCTCGTCAGACGACGCAGGATGAGCGGACGTCAACAGCGCCGCCAGAATGATTGCAGATGCTACCCAGCGCACGCTCGCCTCCCCTCACCGAGGCCGAGGAGCTAGGCTGTATTTTTCGCCCCGTCCCGTTAATCTCCGGAAAGGGGGCGATATTCGCAAGGGCGGCCGATGACCTGTCGGGCGGCGCTATCCAGACGCGGTCTGGTGCTGGGTTTGGGCGCGTGGGGCGTCGCAGGCGTCGCCGCGGCGCAGGACGTCCCGCCGCCCGCTGATCAGCCGGCCTCCGAGCTGGATCAGGCGCTGGCCCTGCTTCCGAATGTGGAGACTCGCCTCAGCACGGCGGTCATGCTGAACGGGCGCGGCCCCTTCCAGTTCGTGGTCGATACCGGCGCCAACCGGACGACGATCTCGCAGCAGCTGGCGCTGCAGCTGCGCCTTCCTGAAGGGCCGCTAGCCCTGGTGCACGGGCTGGCCGCGGCCGAAGCCGCGCCGACGGCGCTGATCGCCCGTCTGAGGCTGGGCGAGGGCCTGTTCCGCAACATACTGGCGCCGACCTTTCCCCAGGCCCGGCTGGCGGCGGACGGGCTGCTGGGACTGGATGTGCTGGGCTACTACCGGCTGGTGTTCGATCACGTGAACGGTCGGCTGCTGATCGACGGGCGAGGCGGCGGCGTGCGGGTCCTGAGAGGATCCGGCTTCGGCACCCGGATCCCGCCGCCGGGCCTGATCCAGGGCCGCCAGAAGTTCGGCATGCTGACGGTCATCCCGGCGCGGATCGACGGCGTCGAGGCGGAAGCCTTCATCGATACGGGCAGCCAGTACACCATTGGCAATCGCGCCCTGCTCGAGGCGATCCATACGCGCAGACCCGACCCTGAGCGCCGCGAGTTCAACGTGCCCCTGATCGGCGCCACGGGCCAGACGGCGCCCGGCCGACTGGCGGTGGTGCGCAGCCTTGGGATCGGAACAGCGGAGTTCGTCGATCATCCCGTGCTGTTCGCCGATCTGCACACCTTCGATGTGTGGGAGATGTCCGACCGGCCCGCGCTGATCCTCGGCGCGGACGTCATTCGCGGCTTCTCCACGGTCGAGATGGATCTGCGCCGCAACTGGGTGCGCTTCGGGCCGCTGATGCGGGGCTAGGGCTCGCCCAAGCGGCGCAGGGCCTCACGCGCCAGGTCGCGGTGGCGCGGCTTGAGCGAGGCGCCTACGGCCGACATGAGAGCCGCGATCACGGCGGCGTCGTCGGTAAAGCCGATACCGGCCAGCACGTCGGGAATGGCGTCGGCGGGCAGGACGAAATAGGCCAGCGCCGCCAGCATCACGCCCTTGGCGGGGGCGGGAGTCTCAGGGTCTCGCGCGCAGTACCAGACCGACAGCAGCCGGTCGGCGAAGGGCAGGCGCGACAGGTTCCGGGTCAGCTTGGGCCAGAAGCCGGACTTGACCCGCACTTCGTTGACCCGCTGCACGTGCGGGACCAGCGCCCGCGAGGGGTCCAGCGCCTCATGGAGGGATTTGGCTTTAGCGGTCATCGCGGCTAACACCCCGAAGCTTATTCAGGCGCAACTCTCCAGCGCCCCGCCGAACATAGGGACTTCCGCCATGAAACTCGATGGATCGATCGCCGCAGTCGTCACGGGGGGCGCCTCGGGCCTGGGCGAGGGCACGGCGCGGGCCCTGGCCGCCAGGGGCGTGAAGGTCGCCGTCTTCGATCTGCAGGCCGAGCGCGGCGAGCAGGTGGCCGGCGAGATCGGCGGGGTCTTCTGCCAGGTGGACGTGACCGACGACGCCTCCGTCGCCGCCGCCTTCGAGAAGGCCCGCGCCGCCCACGGCCAGGAGCGCCTGACCGTCAACTGCGCCGGGATCGCCACGGGCCAGAAGACCGCCAGCCGCAAGAAGGACACGGGCGAGATCAAGGCCCACGACATGGCCCAGTTCGAGCGCACCGTGCGGGTCAACCTGTTCGGCACCTTTCGGGTCGCCAGCCAGTCGGCGGCGGGCATGCTGACCCTTGATCCCATGGAGGACGGCGAACGCGGCCTGATCATCAACACCGCCTCGGTCGCGGCCCAGGACGGTCAGATCGGCCAGGCGGCCTATTCGGCCTCGAAGGGCGGCGTCTACGCCATGACCCTGCCCATGGCGCGCGACCTGATGAACGACGGCGTGCGGGTCAACACGATCCTGCCCGGCATCATGTGGACGCCGATGATGGCCGGCATGGACCAGAAGGTTCAGGACGCCCTGGCGGCCATGATCCCCTTCCCCAAGCGGCTGGGCACGCCGGCGGACTATGCGGCGCTGGCCCTGCACCTGGCCGAGAACGTCTACATCAACGGCGAGTGCATTCGGCTGGACGGCGCGATCCGGCTGGCCCCGCGCTGATTCCAGCGAAAAGGGGCTTGCGGGACCGCAAGCCCCTCCGCTATACGCCCGCCCTCGACTGAAGCGCGGGCGTAGCTCAGGGGTAGAGCATCACCTTGCCAAGGTGAGGGTCGGGCGTTCGAATCGCCTCGCCCGCTCCAGTCGAACTTCCCTTCATTAGTGGCGCTACCGGTCGGCTCGCGGAGCCTCCCTGCTTGAGCGCGGTTTCGTGCGCTACCGCTCGCGGCGCGGCCGTTTGCGGCCTGAGCGCGTCGGCGACATTTGCGCCTTCGCCTCCCGGGCGATCTCGATTCGCGCCGCCGTTTCATTTAGGAACATTTCCAGTGGGGCGCTCCGGTCCGGCTCTTGCAGCGCCAAGGGCCTGGACGCGAGGTTTGAGCGATGTTGTTGCAAGGCGAGGTGAACTGGGCCCTCGTATTCGGCCTGGTCGCTTTGGTGATGAGCGTGCTGGGCCTGATGGCCATGGCGGCGGCGGGCCGCTGGGCCGCGCGGTCCCGTAATGCGACGCGCGACGCCGAGAACGCCGCCTTCCGCGCCGACACCGCCGAGCGCCGCCTGTCCGAAACCTTGCAGGCCATTCCCGTGGCCCTGGTCGAGACCGACGCCTCGGGCAAGTTCACCTTCGCCAACCGCGCCGCGCAGCAGCTCCTGGGCCGCCGCGACGCCGAGCTTCTGGGCCTGAGATTCCACTCGGCGACGTGGGGCATCACCTATCCGGACGGCCGTCAGATTCCGCCGGACCTGCTGCCGAACGCCCGGGCTCTGCGCGGCCAGACCGTGCGGGGCTTTCAGCAGATCATGGCCAATCCCAACACGCGTAAGAGAATGCTGGTCTCGGTCACCGCCGAGCCCATCGAGAACGTCCAGGGCGAGATCATCGGCTCGTCCGCGGCCCTGGTCGAAATCGAAGGCCTGGCCCACCCCACCGGCGGCGACCTGGCCAGCGCCACACGCCGCGTTTTCGACGCCGCCGCCAGCCTGCTGGCCGTGGTCACGCTCGAGGGCGAAATCGTCGACATCAACCGCACGGCTCTGGAGCGTCTGGGCGGAGAGCTGGAGGACTGGACCGGCAAGGACATGGCCCAGGCCACGGGGGCGGGGGGCCGTCTGCGCGACGCCCTGATGGCCGCGGCCCGGTCGGGCCAGCGTCTGGACGAGGCGGTGGAGGCCAACGGGATCGCCTGGCGCGTGCTGCCGCTGAAGCTGGACGGCGCCGAAGCGGTCGACGCCCTGCTGCTGGCGGGCGATCCCCTGGTCGAGGCGAAGGCGCCTGAGGCCGATCCCGAACACCTGGCCCAGCTGGACGAGCTGAACCGCACCCTGACGGCCGTGCGGGCCGAGCGCGACGCGGCCACGGCCGCCGCCGAGGAGGCCCGCTCCGCCCTTGCCCAGATGGAGACCGCGCGCCGCCGCGCCGACGAGGCCCTGCAGGCGTCGCAGCGCATGGAGCAGGTGGGCCGCCTGGCGGGCGGCGTGACCCATGACTTCCACAACATGCTGAAGGTGGTGGTCGACGCCCTGGAGACCCTGCTGCGCCAGGCGGACGATCCCGCCCGCGTGCGCCGCCTGGCCGAGGCGGCCCTGGCCGCCGGGCGCCGGGGAGAGCGCGTCACCCGCGAAATGCTGGCCTTCTCCCGCGCCCAGGACGCCGACGCGCCGGCCATCGACGCCGCCGCCGTCGTGCGCGGGCTTGAGCCGGCCCTGCGCCGCCGCGCCTCGGGCGCCTCGGTCAGGGTGCAGGCCGTGGCCGGACCGCTGAACGCCCACGTGGATCCGGTGCAGATGGAGGCCGCCCTTGAGGCTCTGGTCGACAACGCCGCCCAGGCCCTGAACCCCGGTGGCGGTCATGTGGAGGTGCGGCTGGACGAGGTGACGCTGGAAGCCGGCGAGACGGCGGGGCTGCCGGCGGGCCGGTATCTTCGCCTCGCAGTGGCCGACGACGGGCGTGGCATGGCGGCCGACGAGCTGGCCCGGGCCCAGGAGCCCTTCTTCACCACGCGCGAGGGGGCGGCGGGCCTTGGCCTGTCCCAGGCGCTGGGCTTTGCCCGGCAGGCGGGCGGCGCCCTGACTCTGAACAGCCGCCCTGGCGAGGGAACGACGGCGCGCATCTACCTGCCTCTGCCGGATCGGGCGGACGGCGGCGGCGAGCGCGTGGCCGACGTGGCCTGATCGGCGAAACCGGGTTAACCTCGCCGCCACACAGCCCGGAGGCGACGCCATGAAGCTGTTACGCTGGCTGCTGGCCCTGGTGGTGCTGGCCTATGCCGCCTGGCTGGTCTGGCCCCTGGCGGCGTCCCTGCTGGGCGGGCAGGACATGGCCATAGAGCGCGCGGCCGTCGAGGCGTCCGACAAGGGCGCCAATCTGCCCCTCGGCGTCGTCTGGATCGCAGCGGCGGCGCTCTATGCGCTTAGCGCCTTCCTCCTCGGCAACGGCAATCCCAGGGCCTTCGTGGCTTATCTGCTCGGCTTCGCCGCCGACGCCTTCCTAAAGATCGCTTTGGACGGCCGAAGCGCGGCGGCGCAGGCGGACGTGGCCATGCGCTCAACCGCCGTGGCCGAGAGCGGCGTCGATCCCCTGTGGCTGATCCTGGGCGGGCTGGCGGTGGTGGGCGTGCTGGTCTTCGCGCTGAGCCGTCGCCGGAAGCGCCGCCGCTCGCTCTACGAAACGGCCTGAAACACAGCCTGAAACCCAGCCTGATCGTCCCTACATTGACCTGAGCAAGCCCGGGCTTATGGTCCGCGCGCTTTTTCAGACAGGCGGACGACCATGGCGGACCAGCAGACCTATGACGTGGTGATCATCGGCGGCGGACCGGGCGGCTACAACGCCGCGATCCGGGCCGGGCAGCTGGGCCTGAAGGCCGCCTGCGTCGAGATGCGGGGCACGCTGGGCGGGACCTGCCTGAATGTGGGCTGCATGCCGTCGAAGGCCCTGCTGCACGCGTCCGAGCTGTACGAGGCCGCCGGCGGCGAGTTCGCCAAGATCGGCATCGAGGTCGCTCCGTCCCTGAACCTGTCGCAGATGATGGCCGCCAAGGCCGAGAGCGTGGGGGCCCTGACCAAGGGCATCGAGTTCCTGTTCAAGAAGAACAAGGTCGACTGGGTGCGCGGGCGCGGCCGCATCGCCGGGCCCGGCAAGGTCGTGGTGGAGACCCCTGAGGGGCAGACGGAGCTCTCGACCCGGAACATCGTCATCGCCACGGGGTCTGAGCCCACGCCGCTGCCCGGCGTCGAGTTCGTCGAGGGCAAGGTGGTGGACTCCACCGGCGCGTTGGACCTGCAGGCCGTCCCCAAGACGCTCGCCGTCGTGGGCGCCGGCATTATCGGGCTGGAGCTGGGCTCGGTCTGGCGTCGCCTGGGCGCCCAGGTGACGGTCATCGAGTTCCTGGACCGCATCACGCCGGGGATGGACGCCGAGGTGGCCAAGACCTTCCAGCGGTCCCTGACCAAGCAGGGCATGACCTTCAAGCTGGGCACCAAGGTCACGGCCGCCAAGGCCGACAAGGACGGCGTCACCCTGACGCTGGAGCCCGCCAAGGGCGAGGGCGCGGCCGAGACGCTGCAGGCCGACGTGGTTCTGGTGGCCATCGGGCGGCGCCCCTATACGGCGGGCCTGGGGCTGGAGACGGTGGGCGTCACGCCCGATCAACGGGGCTTCATCGCCAACGACCACTTCAAGACCTCGGCCGAGGGCGTCTGGGTCATCGGCGACGTCACCTACGGCCCCATGCTGGCGCACAAGGCCGAAGAGGACGCCGTGGCCTGCATCGAGCTGATCGCGGGCAAGGCCGGACATGTGGACTATGATCTGGTGCCCAGCGTCGTCTACACCGCGCCCGAGGTGGCCTGGGTCGGCAAGACCGAGGAGGAGCTCAAGGCCGCGGGCGTCGAGTACCGGGTCGGCAAGTTCCCCTTCGTCGCCAACAGCCGCGCCAAGATCAATCACGAGACCGACGGCTTCGTGAAGTTCCTGGCCGACGCCAAGACCGATCGGGTTCTGGGCGTGCACGTCATGGGGCCCCAGGCGGGCGAGATGATCGGCGAGGCCTGCGTGCTGATGGCGTTCTCGGGCGCTTCCGAGGATCTGGCGCGCATCTGCCACCCGCATCCCACCCGCTCCGAAGCCCTGCGCCAGGCGGCCATGGGCGTCGAGGGCTGGACCATGCAGGCCTAGGCTGAGAGGCGGTTTCCTGTCGGAAATGTAATGCGCGGCGGTCTTGCCGTGCGGCTGTGACGGCTGTTGCCTTGGCGATGCGCGAGCGCGCGCCAAGGGAGGGGACTTCATGACCAAGGTTTCGCGGCTGCTGATGGCGGCGTCGGTGCTGGCGCTTATGGGCGGCGCCTGTCAGGCGCAGTCCGCGACGGAGGGTTTCGGGGTCCGTTTCGAGGACGTGACCGAAACGCACCTGCCGGGTCTGGACGCCATGCCCCGGCGCAGCATGGACGCCGTAGCGCACGACCTGGACGGCGACGGCGATCTCGACGTCGTGCTGCCGGGAGAGTGGGCCCCGTCCAAGATCATGATCAATGACGGGCAGGGCCGCTTCACGATGGCCGAGACCCCGTTTCCGCCCATCCCGGCCGAGGAGCTGGTCAAGCCTCCGCACGTGCAGGCGCAGCTGAACGACAAGGACTCCGAGGACGTGTCCATCGCCGACTTCGACGGCGACGGCCTGGCCGACCTGATGATCGTCGTGGAGGACGACATCATGCTGGGCCGCAGCAACGTGCACCAGTATCTGCGCGGGCGCCCCGGCGACGGCTATGAGCGCATCTACGGCCAGCTGCCCGACACCGTCGCAAACGCCGTGGCCCACGCCGACGTGGACGGAGACGGCGACCTGGACCTGGCCCTGATCGGCGGATCGCAGGACCGCCTGCTTATCAACGACGGCCGGGGGCGCTTCAGCGACGAGACCGAGACCCGCATCCCGCGCGAGGCGGCGACGGCCCAGGACGGCGAGTTCTTCGACGCGGACGGTGACGGCGATCTGGACCTGGTGCTCGGGCTCGAGGGCGGCCACGCGCTCTGGATCAACGACGGCCGGGGCGTCTTTGCCGATGAAAGCCGGGCGCGCCTGCCCGTCCCCGGCAATGTCGAGGCGCGCAAGGTGACGGTGGGCGACGTCGACGGGGACGGCGATCTCGACCTGTTCTTCGCCCACGTTTCCTGGCAGGGCCGGGCTCCCCAGGACCACCTGTACCTGAACGACGGTTCGGGCCGCTTCTCCAACGCCACCGACCGGCTGCCCCAGGAGACGGAGCTGACGCTGGACGCCCTGTTCCATGACCTGGACGGCGACGGCGACCTTGACCTGGTGCGCGGCAACGGCGGCTCGCTCAAGGTCTGGGCCAACGACGGCACGGGCCGCTTCACCGACGTGACGGGTGAAGTGATGACCAACGCCGAGCTGCCGGGATCGTCCATCGCGGTGGAGGTGGCCGACTTCAACGGCGACGGCCTGCCCGACATCTATGTGGGGCAGTTGGCCCAAGGCGGACCGGCTGATCCGTCGCGGGATCGCCTGTTCCTGGGTCGCCGGCGCTGATTTCCGCGCGGCGCTTCCGAGATTTGACCGGGCGTTAACGGATCGCGGCCAACCTCGATTCGCGAGCGGGAGCGGCCGGATGGCGAAGCGGGAGCGGGCGAAGGGCAAATCCACCCCGGGCGAGGGCCAGGACGCCTTCCTGCGCCTGATGAGCCACGAGATGCGGACGCCGCTCAACGGGGTCATCGGCATGCTGGGCCTGCTGGCCCGAACCCGACTGGACGGCGCCCAGACGGCCTATCTGTCGGCGGCGCGCGAGTCGGCCGAACACCTGCTGGGGCTGGTCAACGATCTGCTTGACTACGCCCGGCTGGATGCGGGCTGCCTCGACATCGAACCGGCGCCCGTCGATCTGGAGCGCCTGCTTCAGGGCGTGGCCGAACTGCTCAGCCCCAAGGCGCACGACAAGGGGCTGGAGATCGTATGGGCGGTCGACCCAGCCGCGCCGGTGGTGCTGGCGGACGACGGCCGCCTACGCCAGATCCTGTTCAACCTGGCCGGCAATGCGGTGAAGTTCACGCCGATGGGCGGGGTGGCCCTGTCGGTCATCCGCACCGGCGGCTCGGACGCGCGGCCGAGGCTGGCCTTCATCGTCGATGACACGGGGCCCGGCGTGCCGCCCGAGGCACGCAAGCGCATCTTCGAGGAATTCGGCCACGTGGACCCCTCCGACGCCAGCCGATACGGCGGCACGGGGCTGGGCCTGGCGGTGGCGCGTAAGCTGGCGGCGGCCATGGGCGGAGAACTGGCGGTGGAGGACGCACCGGTCGGCGGGGCCCGCTTCCGCTTCGAGGCCGACTTCGACGCGTGTCCGGACGCTGCCCCCCGGGTACAGCCCCTGGAGGGGATCACAGTCACGGTGATCGGCGATGATCCCCTGGTCGCCGGGGCCGCCGAGGCCCAGGCGCTCGCCAGCGGCGCGGCCCTGGAGGGCGAGCCGGACGTGGTGCTGATCGACCACCCCGGCGGAGGCCGGCTGGCCGACCGGCCGGCGGGCGGCGCGCGCGCCCTGATCCTGCTGAAGCCGCAGGACCGGGACCTGATCGTGCGCTACCGGGGACGAGGCTTCCACGGCTATCTGATCAAACCCCTGCGCCGCTCGTCCCTGGCGGAGCGGGTGCTGGCGGCGCTGGGCCGCTCGGGTCCGGCCGCCCGGAGCGAGCGCGAGGATGAGCGCATCGCGCCCCAGCGCAGCCTGGGTCTGAGGGTGCTGCTGGCCGAGGACAATCCCGTCAACGCCCTCCTGGCCAAGACCCTGTTGCGGCGCGAAGGGTGCGTCGTCGAGACGGCGGGCTCGGGGCAGGAGGTGCTGGACGCCTGCGCCCGCACGCGCTTCGACCTGATCCTGATGGACATGCGCATGCCCGGCCTGGACGGGCCCTCGGCGTCCCGCGCCCTGCGCGCCCGGGATGACACGACGCCCATCGTGGCGCTGACGGCGAACGCCTTTGTCGAAGACCGGCGCGCCTGCCTGGAGGCCGGCATGGACGACTTCCTGACCAAGCCGGTGGACGCCGACCAGCTGCGTGCGGCGCTGGCGCGCTTTACGAACCGTGACGGGCGGGTAAAGCTGGCCTCCTGATTGAGCCGGGCGCGAGGGGCGCCCCGCCGCTCCTTAGGGGATCGCACCTAGATGTCCGAATCCGCTGGCGAGGCCCGCATGGGCTGGTGGGACTCCCTCCGCGTTTACGGTGAGCGCCGCAGTCTGGTCATGCTGATCCTGGGCTTCGCTTCGGGCCTGCCCAACCTGCTCATATTCGACACGTTGACCGCCTGGCTGAGAGACGCCGGCGTGACCCTGGAGGTCATCGCCTTCTTCGGCCTGGCCACCCTGACCTATGCGCTGAAGTTCGTATGGGCGCCCCTGCTGGACCGCACCGCCATACCGGGTCTGACCAAGTGGCTGGGGCACCGCCGCTCGTGGATGCTCGCGACCCAGCTCCTGATTATTCTCGGACTCTGGCTGATCTCGGGGGCCAATCCCCAATCGGGGCTCGTGCCCATCGCCGTCTTCGCGGTGATCGTGGGCTTCTTCGGCGCCACCCAAGACATCGCCATCGACGCGTGGCGCATCGAGGTCTCCGACGACGAGAGACAAGGCGCCATGGCGGCCGCCTATCAGCTCGGCTATCGCGTCGCCATGATCGTGGCCGGCGCCGTTCCGTTGGTCCTGGCCGAGCTCTACAATTGGAACCTCTCCTACGCGGTCATGGCCGCCCTGATGGGGTTGGGCGTCGTGGGCGTCCTCATGGCGCCGCGCGAGAAACAGCATGTGATCCGCCCGATCCCGGTGGGCGACGTGCCGTCGCGACCGGCCCTTGAAGTGGTCGAGTGGATCGTGCGGCTGATCCTTATCGCCGTGGCCGCGATCGTTATCGGCTCGGGTCTCACAGACTCAGCCGACGCCCTGCTCTGGGCGTTCGGCGGCCTTCTCGGCGAAGGAGGCCGAGCGGCGGCGACGGCCGGCTTCGAAAGCGGCGACGTGACCGGGGTTCTGATTCAGTTCGCCTTCGTGATCGGCGGCTTCGCGCTTCTGGCCGCCGCCTGCTGGCCGTTGCCTGGCGTCCGCACCCGGCCCGGCGCCTATCTCGCCGGCTCCTTCGGAGCCCCGCTGAAGGACTTCTTTGTCCGCTTCGGCCAGTTGGCGCTGCCGATCCTGGCGCTCATCTGCCTTTACCGGTTGGCGGATTTCGTCCTCAACATCATGAACCCCTTCTACCAGGACCTGGGGTTCTCCAAGATCGAGATCGCCGAGGTGAGAAAGGTTTTCGGGGTCGTCGCCACCTCGGTCGGCATCTTCGTGGGCGGCTGGATGGTGGCGCGCCTGGGCCTCATCCGGGCGATGGTCATCGGCGCCTTCATGAGCCCGCTGTCCAACCTCATCTTCGCCTGGCTGGCGACCAGAGGTCATGACCTGTCGGCGCTGTTCGTGGCCATTGGCGTGGACAACGTGGCGACCGGAATCGCGGGCACAGCGCTGATCGCCTACATGTCCAGTCTCACCTCCATTGGGTTTACCGCGACGCAGTACGCCCTGTTCACGTCGCTCTACGCCCTGCCTGGCAAGATCATCGCCACCCAGTCGGGCCGCATCATCGAGAGCTCGGCCCGCGCCGCCGATGAGGGCGGAGTGCTGGCGCCGCTGAAGGGGCTGTTCAACGGTCTGCCGCAGGGGTCCCTGACCCAGGGCGCGGCCACAAGCGGCGTCACGCCCCAGGGGCTGGGCGCCGGCTATTTCACCTTCTTCCTCTATTCGACCGTGATCGGCGTCTTCGCCATTCTGCTGGCCTTCTACGTGGCCAGACGCCAGCCCGCCGTGCAGGCCCTGGCGGCGAAGAGCGAAGATCAGACCTCGCCCGCGCCGCCGTCGTAGGCCGCGAAGGTGGCGGCGGTCAGGATGCGGCTGACCGAGGCGCCCAGCGGCACGATCTGGACCGACTTCTCCAGCCCGATCAGCAGCGGGCCGATCACGGCGGCGCCGCCCACGGCCTGGACCAGGCGGGTGGAGATCGAGGCCGAGTGCACCGCCGGCATGACCAGCACGTTGGCGTCGGCGGTCAGCCGGCTGAAGGGATAGGCGGAGCGGGCCTCTTCGTTCAGCGCCAGATCCGGCGGCATCTCGCCCTCGAACTCGAAGTCGACGCCCTCGTCCTCCAGCAGGCCCACGGCCTCGCGCACCCGCTCGCCCCGTTCGCCCTGGGGGTTGCCAAAGGTGGAGTAGGACATGAAGGCCACGCGCGGCGTGATGCCCAGGGTGCGCACCGTCTGCGCCGCCTGGATGGCGATATCGGCCAGCTGCCGCGCCGTGGGGAACTCGGTGATGGCCGTGTCGGCCACGAACAGGGTGCGTCCCCTGGCCAGCACCACCGACAGGCCTGTCACGCGGCCGTTGGCGTCGATGACCCGGCGCACGTCGGCCAGCGCCTGGTCGAAGGCGCGTGTGACGCCGGTCACCATGGCGTCGGCGTGGCCCAGGGCCACCATGGCGGCGGCGAAGCTGTTGCGGTCGACGTTGATCAGACGCTGCACGTCGCGGCGAAGGAAGCCCTTCCGCTGCAAACGGCGGTACAGATAGTCGACGTACTCGGCGTTGCGGTCGGACAGGCGGGCGTTGATGATCTCAATGCCCAGCTCGTCAAAGGGCAGGCCCGCCTCGGCGGCGTTCTTTTCGATGAGGTGTTCGCGTCCGCACAGGATGGGCGTGCCCAGTCCCTGCTGCTTGAAGGCCCAGGCGGCGCGGATGACGGAGGTCTCCTCGCCCTCGGCGAAGACCACCCGCTTGTTCGGCCGGGCGCGCACGGCGGCCGAGACCTTCTGCATCAGGGCGGCCGAGGGGTCGAGACGTCGCCGCAGCGTCTCGCGATAGGCGTCCATGTCCTCGATGGGCCGGCGGGCCACGCCGGTGTCCATGGCGGCCTGGGCCACGAAGGGCGGGATGTACCAGATGAGCCGAGGATCGAAGGGCGTGGGGATGATGTAGTCGCGCCCGAACTTCAGCCTGCGCCCCCGGTAGGCGGCGGCCACCTCGTCCGGCACGTCCTCGCGCGCCAGCTGGGCCAGGGCGCGGGCCGCCGCGATCTTCATCTCGTGGTTCACGCGCCGGGCGCGCACGTCCAGGGCGCCGCGGAAGATGTAGGGAAAGCCCAGGACGTTGTTGACCTGGTTGGCGTAGTCCGAGCGCCCGGTGGCGATGATGGCGTCGGAGCGGACCTCCTCGATCTCCTCGGGCGTGATCTCAGGGTCCGGATTGGCCATGGCGAAGATGATCGGATTGGGCGCCATGGAGGCGACCATCTCCTGGGTGATGGCGCCCTTGGCCGACAGGCCGATGACCACGTCGGCGCCGACCATGGCCTCGGCCAGGGTGCGGTGGGGCGTGTCGGTGGCGTGGGCGCCCTTCCACTGGTCGACGTTGGGCCGGCCCTTCCAGACCACGCCGTCGCGGTCGACAATGACCGTGTTCTCGTGGCGCACGCCCATGGCCTTCATCAGCCCGATGGAGGACAGGCCCGCCGCCCCGGCGCCGGAAAGGACGACCTTCAGGTCCTCCAGCTTCTTGCCCGCGATCTCGGCGGCGTTGATGAGGCCCGCGGCGGAGATGATGGCGGTGCCGTGCTGGTCGTCATGGAAGACGGGGATGTCGAGCAGGTCCTGCAGCCGGCTCTCGATCTCGAAGCACTCGGGGGACTTGATGTCCTCCAGATTGATGCCGCCCCAGGTGGCGCCGATGTTCTTGACCACGGTGACGAACTCGTCCGGGTCGGTGGCCTGGACCTCCACGTCGATGGAGTCCACGTCGGCGAAGCGCTTGAACAGAACCGCCTTGCCTTCCATCACCGGCTTGGAGGCCATGGGCCCCAGGTTGCCCAGCCCCAGGATCGCCGTCCCGTTCGAGATGACCGCGACCGTATTGCCCTTGGACGTGTAGTCGTAGGCCAGGTCGATATCGCGAGCGATCTCCAGCACTGGAACCGCCACGCCCGGCGAATAGGCCAGGCTGAGGTCGCGCTGGGTGGCCATGGGCTTGGTCGGCGCCACGGCAATCTTGCCCGGCTGGGGCAGCCGGTGGAAATCGAGCGCTTCCTGGTCGGTGAAGGTGGGCTTGTCCTGCTGCATGGCGGCCTTTGCTGAGGGCGTGGAAGCGGCCGCACCCTAGCGGCGCGGTCCCCGCCCCTCAACTCAGACTGACAGCCATGTGATCCCTTGAGGAGATCAGCCGCGCAGCTTGCGCACCAGGGCTTCCACATCCTTGGCGATCTGGGCGTCGGCGGTGATCAGCTTTTCGATCTGGCGCACGCCGTGAAGCACGGTCGTATGGTCCCGCCCGCCGAAGCGGCGGCCGATGTCCGGATAGCTGCGCGTCGTGTGGTGCTTGCACAGATACATGGCCACCTGGCGCGGGCGGGCGATGGAGCGGGTGCGCCGCTCGCTCAGCAGATCCAGCTGCTTCAGGCCGTAGTATTCGGCGGTGGTCTTCTGAATCTCGTCGACCGTGATGCGGCGCTCGGGCCCGGTGCGCAGGGTGGCGGCCAGAAGGGCCTGCACCTCATCCACCGACAGGCTGGACAGGCGGCGTCCGGCCACGGCGGCCAGGGTGTTCAGCGCGCCCTCCAGCTCGCGGATGGAGCCGGGCGTGCGGTCGATCATGTGGGCCAGCACCGCCTCGGACGCCTTGCCGTCCACCAGACCCAGCCCCGCCAGGGCTTCCAGCTTGCGCTCGGCCACGGCCATCTTGAGGGTGCGGTCGGCGGGCTCCACCGGGCAGGTCAGGCCGGCGGCCAGATGGCTGCGCAGGCGAGGCTCCACCTCGGACAGGGCCGTGGGCGGCCGGTCGCCCGACAGCACCACGCGGCGGCCGTCCTCGAGCAGGGCCGTCAGGGTGTGGAACAGCTCCTCCTGGGTGGAGGTCTTGCCGCCGATGAAATGGACGTCGTCGATCAGCAGCAGGTCGGCGCTGCGCAGGCTGTCCTTGAAGGCGGCGGTCTGGCGGTCCTGGACCGCCTTGACGAAGGTGGCCAGGAAGCGCTCGGCGGTCAGATAGACCACCTTGGCGTCGGGCTTCAGGCGCTGAGCCTCCCAGGCGATGGCGTTCAGCAGGTGCGTCTTGCCGTAGCCGTAGGGGCCGCAGAAGAAGATCGGGTTGAAATAGCCCTCGGTCCAGCCGGCGACCTGGCGGGCGACGGCGAGGGCGAACTCGTTGCCCTGGCCGGGCACGAAGGTGTCGAAGGTCAGCCGGTCCTGCAGGCCCGCGGCGCGCGCGGCGCGGGGGCCGTCTGTGACGGGGGCGACGGTCGGCTGCGGCGTCTGAACCGGGGCGGGCGAGGCGACCGTAGCGGACACGGGGCGGCCAGCCTCCAGCGGCGGCGGGGCGGGGTTCTCGGCCTCGTACTCGGCCCGGCACTTGGCGTCGAGGCGGCGGCGCAGGCCGTCCTGGGCGGCCCACAGTTCGTTGATGCGGCGCAGGGCGTGGCGGCGGATCCAGTCGCGGGCGTAGGCGGTGGGGGTCACCACGTGAACCTGGCCGGCGGCGTTCTGGCGCACGCCGGAAGGGGCGATGTAGGAGCTGAAGGGGCCATCGCCCAGCTCCTCGCGAAGGATGCGCGCGACCCCGCTCCAGATCTGGTCGGGGCTCGCGCCGTTGGCCTGACCCACATCCCCGCGTTCCAAGCGCCCCGCCGCCGTCATGCTCGCCGTCCCCTTCCCAGACGGCGCGCCCGTAAGCCCGCCGCCATCCATCACCAGTTCCCAGCGGCCGGACTGAGCGAAGGGCAGACCTCTCCCGATCACGGAACCAGCAGGTTTCCGCGGCGGGCGACGCCCCTTTCGATCACAGACTCCTTCCGCCGGCGTCCGGGGGGTTCGCCCCCCTGATCGCCCCCTCGATCCGATGCCGGACGAGGTGCGTTAGTCCCCCAACGTTAGCGTCGGCGAAGGGAGCGTCAACGATGATTCGCAAGCCCCCATGCGGATATTCCTGTTGACTCTCCCAACCCCTTTTCGGGCCTTGAGGAATCCCCTGAAAAAAGTTTTGAGCTCGCCTTTTTGGCGAAGCTTCACTTATCCGCACACGACGAAACGCCGAAGGAGCGGATGCCACTTCGGCGTTGTTTAAGCTTAGCTTTTTCGAAATCCGGCGTGTGACGGCCGGATGAAATCAGGCCGCCGCGACCTTCTTCAGGCGGGCCGCCAGGCGCGACACCTTGCGCGCGCCGGTGTTCTTGTGAACGACGCCCTTGGACACCGCGCGCATCAGTTCGGACTGGGCGGTGACGAAGGCTTCCTTGGCCGCGTCGGCGTCGCCGGAGGCGGCCGCTTCTTCGAACTTGCGCAGGTAAGTGCGGACGCGCGTACGACGCGCCTTGTTCACTTCAGTGCGGCGTTCGATCTTGCGGATCGCCTTCTTGGCGCCGGGGTTGTTGGCCATGGACCGGTCTCTGCCTTCAAAACGAATGCGCCGCGGACCCCTGCCCACGGCGATGAAATCTCAAGAGCGCGGGCCTATAGCGGAAAGGCCTGGGGCGGTCAACGCGCTCGAGGAGGCAATAGGGGTCAGGCAATAGGCAATAGCTCAAGGGCTTCGAGGGTCGCGCCTAACGCCTAATGCCTCATGCCTACTTCCCCCTGAACTCCGGCTTCCGCTTCTCGACGAAGGCGGCCATGCCCTCCTTCTGGTCCTCGAAGGCGAAGAGGGAGTGGAACAGGCGGCGTTCGAACTGGACGCCCTGGGTCAGGGTCGTCTCCAGGGCGGCGTTGACCATCTCCTTGTTGGCCATGACGGCCAGCGGGCTCTGGGCGGCGATCCTGGCGGCGATCTTGCGCGCCTCGTCCATCAGCTGGTCGTGGGGGAAGACCCGCGACGCCAGGCCGGCGCGCTCCGCTTCAGCCGCGTCCATCATCCGGGCGGTCAGGACCATGTCCATGGCCTTGGATTTGCCCACCAGCCGCGTCAGGCGCTGGGAGCCGCCGATGCCCGGCGCCACGCCCAGGTTGATCTCGGGCTGGCCGAACTTCGCCTTCTCTGACGCGACGATGAAGTCGCACAGCATGGCCAGCTCGCACCCGCCGCCCAGGGCGAAGCCGTTCACCGCCGCAATGATCGGCTTTCTGAACCGGGTGATGCGGTCATGGCCCAGCGAGAAGAAGTTGGCCTTGTACATCTGGGCGTAGGTCTGGTCGGCCATCTCCTTGATGTCCGCGCCCGCCGCGAAGGCCTTGTCGCCCGAGCCGGTCAGGATCAGGCAGCGCACCGCGTCGTCGTCCTCGACCGCGTCCAGGAAGTGGGCCAGATCCTTGAACAGGGCTGAGTTCAGCGCGTTCAGCGCTTCCGGCCGGTTCAGGGTCACCACGGCATAGCCGTCGGCGTGTCGCTCGATCAGCAGGTTCTCGTATGCGTCCTTGGGGGCATCGGTCATGGCGCGGCTCCTTGACGGGTCTTCAGGCCGGGCCGTGATCGGCCATGGCGGCCGTGTCGTAAAGCCCGGCGGCCCAATTTCCGGTCCTTACCCCTTCCACTGGAACACCTCGCCGATCTCGACGCCGAAGACCTGGGCGATGCGGAAGGCCGCCTCCAGGCTCGGCGAATAGCGGTTCTGCTCCATGGCCGCGATGGTCTGACGCGTCATGCCGATGGCCTCGGCCAGCTGCTGCTGGGTCATCTCGCCCGCGTGAAAGCGCAGCTCGCGGATGCGGTTTTCGATGGGAGGCGCCTTGCCCATCAGCGGCCGCGCCTCAGCAGGAACAGCTCCATGGAAAAGGCGACCAGCTCGGCCAGGATGACGGCGGCCACCACACCATTGGCGGCCAGCACCAGACTGTTTGAGGTCAAGGTCTGCAAGGCGGGCGTCCCGCCTTCCTGACCCATGGCGCCGGTCAGTCCGCCGGCGGCGAACAGGAAGAAGCCCAGACTGAACAGGAGAATGATCAGGGCGTGGAAGCCCACCGCCTGACTCCTCCAGCGATAGGCGCGCTCGCGCTCGTCGCGCGCCTGCCGCTCGGCCTTGGGCGTCAGGGCGCCGACGATGGAGGTCAGGATGATCTGGGCGATGATGGCGGCGATCAGGGTCTCCACGAAGCGCCCGCCCCAGGCGCCGGCAAAGCCCGGCTCCTCCAGCCCGCCGCCGTTCAGCACGTGGCCCGACAGGTTCAGGAAATAGACGCCCCAGACCAGGACGGTGACGAGGACCTCGGCCCAGACCGACTTTTCACGATAGGACACGTCGCGCCTCCAATGTTTGCTATTGGTGACACGATGTAAAAAATAATAGACACGGCGTCAAGCCGGTTTGACGTCACCCGTCTTCGTGGTCCACCAGGTCCAGCCGCGCGGGCGGCGGCGGACGTCTCAGGCGGCGCTTGAGATAGGGGCGGCCGATCGCGTCGGCCCAGGCCAGGCGGCTCAAGTGATAGGCGGCCTGCTTGCGCTGCGCCTCCTCCACGAGGCGGGGATCAACAGGGGCGGGGCGCATGGCTCTCTTCCACAGGGGTCCTGCGAAGGGAACGCCTCAGCCTCAGAAAGGATTCATTGCGGCCGTTCAGGCTCGCTGACACGCCGGACAGTAGAAGGTGGACCGCCCGCCCTGCACGACGCGGCGGATCACGCCCCCATCCTCACGCCCGCAGGCCTCGCCCTCGCGACCATAGGCGTCGAAGCGGTGCTGGAAATAGCCCTGGCCGCCCTCCGCATTGGCGAAATCCTTCAGGGTGGAGCCGCCCGCGGCGATGGCCTCGGTCAGCACGTCGCGGATCGCAGCCGTCAGGGTCTCCAGCCGGGCCGCCGAGACCTTGCCTGCCGGCTTCAGCGGCGAAATCTTCGCCCGCCAAAGGGCTTCGCACACATAGATGTTGCCCAGCCCCGCCACGATGCGCTGGTCCAGCAGGCTGACCTTGATGTTCTGGCGCCGGCCCTCGAACGCGGTCTTGAGGTGGGCGGCCGAAAAGGCGTTGCCGAGAGGCTCGGGGCCCAGGCCCGCGAACCATGGATGGGCCTCAACCCGATCCGTCGGGACCAGCCCCATGAAGCCGAAGCGCCGCGCATCGGCGAAGCCCACCCGCGTGCGGCCGGTCGGCCCCGTGGCGCACAGGCTCATATGTTCGTGCTTCTCGCCGATGGGGGCGGGTTCCTCGAACTCGCCCAGCTGGCGGCCGTCGAGCGTAAAGCGCCCCGTCATGCCCAGATGCGTGACCCAGGTCTCGCCGATCGACAACGGCATGAGCAGGTACTTGGCCCGGCGGTTCACCGCCTCGACCGCCGCTCCGTCCAGCCGGTCGGCGAACCGCTCGGGGAATGGGAATCGCAAGTCCGGCCGGTTCTGGCGCACATGGCTCAGCCGCGCGCCGGCCAGCACCGGTTCAAGACCTCGCCGGACCGTCTCGACCTCGGGAAGCTCGGGCACTCGCCCCTCCTGAAAGTTGGCGGGACAGATGCGACGGAAGGGGCCCGGGTGCAATCCGTACAAGGCCGATTGCCGAGCGCCGATTTCTCAGCTTACCTCCCGCGCCTGGGGAGGGAGAACCCACAATGACAGACGCCGCACCGGCCGCGCCCGCATCGGGCCGCCGCATCGAACTGACCCTGCGCGCCCTTATTCTGGGTTGCCTGCTGGCGGTGGTCTTCACCGCGGCCAATACCTACCTGGGCCTGCGGGTCGGCCTGACCTTCGCCTCCGCGATTCCGGCGGCGGTCATCTCCATGGCGCTGTTGCGGGCGTTCAAGAGCTCGACCATCTGGGAGAATATGACCGTCCAGACCGTGGCCTCGGTGGGCGGCGCCATGAGCTCCATCATCTTTGTGCTGCCGGGCCTGGTCATGATCGGCTGGTGGCGCGACTTCCCCATCTGGGAATCCATCGCCATCTGCATTCTGGGCGGGGTGCTGGGCGTGACCTTCTCCATCCCGCTGCGCCGGGCCCTCGTGGTGGGCGGCGGGCTGCCCTATCCCGAAGGCGTCGCCGCCGCCGAGGTGCTGAAGGTCGGCTCGCGCGGCGCCCACCAGTGCGAAGCCGCCGTGCGCGAGAACAAGATCGGCCTGTGGTTGGTGGTCTGGACGTCGGTGGTCTCGGCCGCCTTCGCCTGGCTGGCGGCGGCGCGCGTATTCGCAGGCGAGGCCGCCCGATTCGTCAAGCTGCCGGCCGCCCTGGGCGGCGGCGCGACGGGCCTGGGCTTTGGCATGCAGTTCGCGCTGCTGGGCGCGGGACACCTGATCGGCCTGACCGTAGGTCTGGCCCAGCTGTTTGGCCTGTTGTGCGCCTGGCTGATCGCCGTGCCGATCCTGACATCGCCCGACACGGTGGCGTGGCTGACGGCCAACGGCCTGCCTTCGGTCGCCGCGACCATGCCCGCAGGTACGCCCGCCGAAGAGCTGGCCACCAATGTCTGGCGCAACGAGGTGCGCTTCATGGGCGCCGGGGTCATCGGCGTGGCGGCCATCTGGACGCTGGTCAAGCTGGCCGGACCCCTGATCGGCGGGCTGACCTCGGCGCTCGCCGCCAACGCCCGACGCAAGGGCGGCCAAGCGCTGGAGATCACTGAGCAAGACATTCCGATCAATCTGGTCGGCGGTCTGTCGGTGCTGGCCCTGGCCGGCATCGCCGCCCTCTTGGCCTGGTTCGCCAACACGTCTCCGGTGCTGGCGGGCTCCAGCCTCATACTGGTTCTAGGCGGCATCCTTTATGTGATCCTGATCGGCTTCGCCGTCGCCGCCGTATGCGGCTACATGGCCGGCCTGATCGGCAGCTCGAACAGCCCGGTCTCGGGCGTGGGCATCCTGGCCATCGTCATTTCGTCGCTGCTGATGCTGGGGGTTATGGCGGTTGCGGGCGTGCCGGCTGATCCGGCCTTCATCGCCTATGCCCTGATCGTCACGGCCATCGTCTTCGCCGTGGCGGTGATCGCCAACGACAACCTGCAGGACCTCAAGACCGGTCAGCTGGTCGCCGCCACTCCCTGGCGTCAGCAGACCGCCCTGATCGTCGGCGTCGCGGCGGGCGCGGTGGTGATCCCCTACGTGCTGAACGCGCTCAACCGCGCCTTCGGTTTCGAAGGCGGTCCCGCGGGCATCGCCGCCGAGCCCCTAGCGGCGCCCCAGGCGACGCTGATCTCGGCGCTCGCCAGAGGGGTGATCGGCGGCGATCTGCGCTGGGATCTGATCGCCGTGGGCGCCGTGATCGGCGTCGCGGTCATCGTGCTGGACGCCGTGCTGAGCGGGGCCACCAAAGGGCGGATCAAGCTGCCGCCGCTGGCGGTGGGCATCGGCTTCTACCTGCCGGCGGCGGTGACCATGACGCTGGTCATCGGCGCGGTCAGCGGCTGGCTGTACGAGAAGGGCATCGCCAAGACTCGCTTCGCCGAGGTGGGCCGCCGAATGGGCGTCCTGATGGCGTCGGGCCTGATCGTCGGCGAGAGCCTGTTTGGGGTATTCAACGCGGCGATTATCGGAGCGACCGAGAATGAGGCGCCCTTCGCGGTCTTCGGCCTGCCCGAGACGTGGCCCGCCATGCTGATCGGGGTGGTCGTGTTCTTCGCGGTGACCGTGCTGATGTACCGCTGGGTGCGCGGCCGCGCGGCCAAGGTCTAGGCCCCGCGCGGGCCAGGCCTCAGCGCCTGATCCGCTCCAGGTGCCAGGTGCGCTGCGGCTCGAAGTGGGAGCCGGTCCAGCCCATGGCGGTGACCTCGATCCCGGTCTCGTCCCACTCGATGCAGTTGTAGCCGACGGGCGCGCCGCGCTCGCGTAAGGAAAGCGTGCCGCAGCCCACGGCGTAGGAGCAGTGCTCGCCCATCTTCACCGGCAGGGCGAAGGGCACGTGGACGTGACCGCTCATGATCAGATCGACGCCGGCCTCGGCGAAAATCTGGGCCGCCTCGCGCCCCCGCTTGACCTCGCCGGTCATGGGCGCGCCGATCATCTCGATCAGGGGGTGGTGACAGGCCAGCACGCGCAGCACGCCGGCCGGCGCCGTGCGCAGGGCCGCCGCCGCCCGGCGAGTCTGATCCAGGTCGATGACGCCCTTGGACCAGTTCAGCCGAGCCTGCCAACCGCGGGCCGTGGCCACGCCTCGGACCATGAGCTTGTCCGAAAGGTATTGGTGGTCGTGGGCCGGGTGGCCCACCATCTCCTCGAACCGCCGCCAGGGATGCAAGATGCGCGCGACGGGGTCCCAGTAGGGCACGTCGTGATTGCCGATGATGACGAACACCGGCTCGGGCATGGCGTTGATCCATTCGGCCGCCGCGGCGAACTCACGGCGATAACCCTGCTGGGTGATGTCGCCCGAAATCAGCACCAGGTCCGGCGGGTTCTCGTGCGCCAGGCGCATGGCTTCGTCCACGGCGGGGCGGTTCTCGACGCCGAAGTGGATGTCCGAATAGTGCAGGATACGACCCATGACGCCCAAGGCTTACACGGAATCGGCGGCGGCTTCAGGCTTGGGCGCCAGGGCGCGGAAGGCGCGAGGCACGAACTTCACCTGAAGTTCCGAACCCAGGTGCATGGTCTCGCCGTCGATGATGGCCGGGATGGGCCGTCGCGCCATGGCCCTGGCGCGGGTGATGGTGCGGGTCTTGACCGACGGGTCGTGACGCCAGTCCGAAAAGGCCGCCGTGGCCGCCAGATGGAAGACCTCGCGCGCGCCCGCAGGGTCCAGCAGGGCCGCCTCCAGCCCGACCGGGCGATCCAGCGCCTTTGAGATCATGGGGCTGAGCAGCACCAGGGCTTCGCCGCGCCGGAACGGATCGTTCTCCAGCTGAAAACGGGCGCGGTGGGAGAAGGCCCGCCGCATGGCGCGCCGTCCGTAGAGCCAGGCCAGGCGCAGCTTGCCCGTGCGCACCGCCTCACGCGCCGGCGCCCACAGGGCGGGCGATCCCAGGATGGCGGCCACATAGAAGGCCTCGCCGTTGATCTCGCCCCCGGCGACGGTGTGTTCGACGCCTTCGGTCAGGGCGCTTTCCAGGGCCTGGCGCCAGTCGGTCGTGCCGTACAGGGCGCGCGGCAGCATGTTCATGGTGCCGCCCGGCAGGGGGGCGATGGCCGGGCCGTCCGGCCCCGCGCGCGCCGCCACGGTGCGGGCCGTGCCGTCGCCGGCCAGCACCACGATCAGGTCCGGCTCGGCCGAGAAGGCGTCGTCCAGCGTCGGGCCCATGCGCTCGGGGTCCAGCTCGGCGATGCGGAAGTCACAGGCGTAGCCCTGCATCAGGGCCTCGGCCTCGAGCGCGGCCTTGGCCCCCACGCTGCCCGAGCGGGGGTTGATGACGATCTCGATGCGCTTCAGCGGGAAGTGCGGGGTCAACCCGCGGGCCGGGGCGGCAGGCGTCTCGGTCACGGGGGGCTCCATCAACGCGGCAACGCTTGGGCAGGGGCGCGGTTCCGGCCCGAAGCCTTGCGCGGGAGCCCTCGCGGGCGCATGTGACGGCCCATGTTCATCCAGACCGAGCAGACTCCAAATCCCGACGCCGTCAAGTTTCTCCCGGGACGAGACGTCTCGCCAGGCGGTCCCCACGACTTCACCAGCGTGGAGGAGGCGGCGCGATCGCCCTTGGCCGCCGCCCTGTTCGAGATCGACGGCGTCGTCGGCGTGTTCCTGGGCGAGGACTTCATCGCGGTGACGCGCGGCGGTCCGCTTGGCTGGGAACAGCTGAGGGCACCGGTGCTGTCGGCCATCATGGACCACTACCTGTCGGGCCGCCCGGCGGTGCTGGGCGAGGGCGAGAGCCTGCCGGAGGGGCCGGTCTATGAGGGCGAGGCGGGCCAGATCGTCGAGGAGATCCGCCAACTGCTGGACACGCGCATCCGCCCGGCGGTGGCGCAGGACGGGGGCGACGTGCTGTTCGACCACTTCGACATGGAGACCGGCGTGCTGACGCTGAAGATGCGCGGCGCCTGCGCCGGCTGCCCGTCTTCGACGGCGACGCTGAAAGCCGGCATCGAGACCATGATGAAGACCTACGTGCCCGAGATCAGCTCGGTCGAAGCGGCCTAGGGGCTCTCGCACGTGAAGCTGCTGGCCATCGACACGGCGCTGTCGGCCTGTACGGCGGTGGTGCTGGCGGATGGGCGCCTGGCCGCCGTCCGCACCGAGGAAATGGCGCGCGGTCACCAGGAGCGGCTGGCGCCGCTTGTCCAAGAGGTCATGGCCGAGTGGGGTGAGGGCTTCACGCAGCTGGACCGGATCGGCGTGACCCTGGGGCCGGGCTCGTTCACCGGCCTGCGCGTAGGGCTGGCCTTCGCCAAAGGGTTGGCCCTGGCGCTGGACAGGCCGCTGGTCGGCGTCGGCACGTTGGAGGCCCTGGCGGCCACGGCCGGCTTCGAAGGACGGCTGGCGACGGTGCTGCCTTCGCGCGACGGCGCGGCCATTCAAGGGTTCGACGGAGAGGCGCCGCCGCTGGGCCCGCCGCGCTGGGCGAACTGGGACGAGGCCGAAGCCCTGTGCCGCGACTGGCGGATCGAACATCTGGCGGGTGAAGCGCCGGGGGGCTTCGCCGGGCTGCCGTTTCAGCCGGTCCGCGCGCCAGATCCCGAAGCCCTGGCGCGGCTGGTGGCCCGAACCCATCCCGGCGGAGTGACGCCCATCTATCTGCGCCCGCCGGACGCCAAGCTCCCTCAAGCCAAGGCGCGGCCGTGACGCCTCAGCGCGCCCGAGCGGCTGACGCGGCCCAGCTGGCGGTCATCCACGCCGAGAGCTTTCCCGATCGGCCCTGGGACGCAGCCTATCTTGAGCGCTTGCTGGGCGAGCCCGGCGTCTCGGCCTGGCGCTCGGGCGAGGCGGGCTTTCTGATCATCCGCGAAGCGGCGGGCGAGGCCGAAATCCTGACCCTCGCGGTTCGCACCGCCGCACGCCGCCAGGGCCTGGCGCGCGGTCTTATCCGTACGGCGCTGGAGGAAATCGGCGCGGAACGCCTGTTCCTGGAGGTGGCCGACGACAACGCCGCGGCCCTGGCTCTCTATGCCGGACTGGGCTTTGAGAAGGTGGGCTTTCGCCCCCGCTATTACCCGCGCGCTGACGCCGCCGCGGCGGACGCGCACATTCTGGCGCTGGATGTGACGCGAACGGCTTAACAGCCGCGCCTGACCGGCCTAGTTTGCGGCCCATGGACCGGATCGAGAAACTCTGCGTCGAGCGCGGCATGCGCATGACCGACCAGCGCCGCACCATCGCACGCGTCCTCTCGGGCGCGACGGACCACCCGGACGTGGAAGAGTTGTACCGCCGCGCCTCGGCCGTCGATCCGAATATCTCGATCGCCACCGTCTATCGCACGGTGCGCCTGTTCGAAGAGGCCGGCGTCGTGGAGCGTCACGACTTCGGCGACGGCCGCAGCCGCTATGAAGAGGCGGGCGACGAGCATCATGATCACCTGATCGACGCCCGCTCGGGCAAGGTCGTGGAGTTCTATGACGCCGAGATCGAGGCGCTGCAGACCAAGATCGCCGAGCGCCTGGGCTACCGTCTGATCGGCCACAAGCTGGAGCTTTACGCCGTGCCCCTGGACGAGGCGGAGAAGGGCTGACGCCCCGGCGTCGCAACGCCGCCTTGCTCCTTTGCCGCCCCTTGCGTCATAAGGCCTGCCCATGACCGGAGCCCTTCCCGCCCGGCGGCTGTTCATCAAGACCTACGGCTGCCAGATGAACGTCTATGACAGCGAGCGCATGGCCGATGTGCTGCGCCCGCTGGGCTATGGGTTGGCGGACGGTCCGGAGGACGCGGACCTGGTGGTGCTGAACACCTGTCACATCCGCGAGAAGGCGGCCGAGAAGGTCTATTCCGAGCTGGGTCGCCTGAAGGCGCTGCGCGAGGCGCGGCTCGAGCAGGGCCTGCCCCGCTCGACGATCGTCGTGGCCGGCTGCGTGGCCCAGGCGGAGGGCGAGGAGATCATGCGTCGCCAGCCCGCCGTGGACATGGTGGTGGGCCCGCAGGCCTATCACCAGTTGCCCGAGCTGATCGCCCGGGCCGGCCGCCAGTTGGGCGAGCGGGTGGCCGCCGAGTTTGAACCGAACGCCAAGTTCGACGCCCTGCCCAAGACCCGCGAGGCCACGGGGCCGACCGCCTTCCTGACCATCCAGGAGGGCTGCGACAAGTTCTGCACCTTCTGTGTGGTGCCCTATACCCGCGGCGCCGAGTGGAGCCGGCCGGCCGAGGCCGTGCTGGCCGAGGCGCGGGCCCTGGCTGAGCGTGGCGTGCGCGAGGTCACCCTGCTGGGCCAGAACGTCAACGCCTATGCGGGCGAAGGTGTTGGCGGCGAGCCCTGGTCCCTGGCGCGGCTGGCCTTCGCCCTGGCCGAGATCCCGGGGCTGGACCGCATCCGGTATACGACCAGCCATCCCAACGATTTCAGCGAAGACCTGATCGCGGCTCACCGCGACCTGCCCCAGCTGATGCCCTATCTGCACCTGCCGGTGCAGTCGGGATCGGACAAGATCCTGCGGGCCATGAACCGCAAGCACGGGTCGGCGGCCTACATCGCGCTTATCGAGCGGCTGCGCGAGGCGCGCCCGGACCTGGCCCTGTCGGGCGACTTCATCGTCGGCTTCCCGGGCGAGACCGACAGGGACTTCGAGGCGACCATGGAGCTGGTGCGTCGGGTGAACTACGCCTCGGCCTTCTCGTTCCTCTACAGCGCCCGACCCGGCACGCCCGCCGCCGCCATGCCGGGACAGGTGGAGCAGGGCGTCGCCGAAGAGCGGCTTCAGGCGTTGCAGGCCCTATTGCGCGACCAGCAGCAGGCCTTCGGTGAAATCCAGGTGGGCAAGACCCTTCCCGTGCTGTTCGAAAAGCCCGGCCGCAGGCCCGGCCAGGGGGTCGGCCGCTCACCCTATCTGCAGTCCGTCTTCGCCGAGGACGCGGACCGCCTGATGGGCCAGATCGTCGAGGTGCGCATCGACGCGGCCACGCCCAATGCGCTGAGCGGAACCGTAGTGGACGCGCGGGCGCTGTGCCCCGCATGAGCCGTCAGGAAGACTTCGTCGCTCTGGACGAGCGCGTGCTGCCCGCCGTGCTGGGGCCCGCCAGCCGTCACCTGGCTTTGGTGGAGGACGCCTTCCGCGTGCTGATCGAGACGCCGGGCGGGGGGGTCAAGGTGGCCGGCGCAGCCAAGGACCGGCTTGCGGCGCGGGCGGCCATCGACATCATCGCCGCGCGCGCCGCCTCAGGCGTCGATGTGGAGGAGGCCGACGTGCGGGCCGCCATCGGCGCGGTCTCCACCGGCAAGGGCGTGGCCGCCGAGGGCGGGCTGACGCGCGGCCGTCGCGGCCCTATCGCGCCCAAGACCGCGGCCCAGGCGCGCTATCTCCAGTTGCTGGAGAGCGAGGATCTGACCTTCGGCGTGGGGCCGGCCGGCACCGGCAAGACCTTCATGGCGGTGGCGTTCGGCGCCACCCAGCTGCTGCGCGGCAAGGTGGACCGGCTGGTCATCACCCGCCCGGCGGTGGAGGCCGGTGAGCGGCTGGGCTTCCTGCCCGGCGATCTCACCGAGAAGGTGGACCCCTATCTCGCCCCCATCTGGCAGGCGCTGGACGACATTCTGGGAGCGGACGGCCTGCGCCGCCGTCGCGACAAGGGCGAGATCGAGGTGGCGCCCCTGGCCTTTATGCGCGGCCGCACCCTCAGCCACGCCTACATCATCGTGGACGAGGCCCAGAACGCCAGCCGCCTGCAGATGAAGATGGTGCTGACGCGCCTGGGCGAGGGCGCGCGCATGGTGGTCACGGGCGATCCCAGCCAGGTGGACCTGCTCAATCCACGCGACTCAGGCCTAGCGCACGCTATCCGCATCCTGGATGGGGTGAAGGGCGTGGGCGTGCAGACCTTCGACGCCTCGGACGTGGTGCGCCACGCCCTGGTGGAGCGCATCGTGCGCGCCTACGATTCCGACGCGGCCCGGGACCGGGGCGAGGCGCGGTGAACGCCTCTGTCGAGGTCGAAATCGAAGGCCTTTGGCGCGAGTGGATCGCTGACGTTGAAGCGGTGACGCAGCGCGCGGCCCGCGCAGCTCTGGCGGCGGCGCCGGATCGGACTTCAGGCTCCATTACGGTCTTGCTGAGCGAGGACGAGGACGTGGCCGAGCTGAACCATCGCTTCCGGGGGAAGGCGGGGCCCACAAACGTGCTATCGTTTCCCGCGGGGCCAGGCGCGGGGGACCATCTCGGAGACCTGGCGCTAGCCTTGGGCGTCTGCCGCCGAGAGGCAGAGGCGCAGGGCAAGCGCGCGGCTGATCACCTCAGCCACCTTGTGGTGCATGGAGTGCTGCACCTTCTTGGCATGGATCATCAAAATGACGCCGAAGCCGAGACCATGGAGCAGCTGGAACGCACGGTCCTTGCAGGACTGGGCGTCCCGGATCCTTACGCGTCTCAGGATGACACAGGACACTGACGCCGGCCGCCTTTCCGAAGACCAACCTCCCGCCTCCCACCCGGGACGAGGGCCGTTTCCGCTTGCCCTGGCGGGCGCCCTGGCGGCTGGCGCGGGAGCGGCCCTGGCGCATCCTCCCTTCGGCTTCTGGATCGGGTTGATCGGCTACCCGCTGCTGATGCTGTTGAGCGAGGGACGCCGGACGCGTCGAGGCGCCTTCGCCGTCGGCTGGGCCGCGGGCTTCGCCTACTTCCTGATCTCATGCTGGTGGGTGGCGGAGGCCTTCCTCGTCAATCCGGACGCCCATGCCTGGATGGCCCCCTTCGCGGCCACCCTCCTGCCCATGGGGCTGGCGATCTTCTGGGGGCTCGCGAGCCTGCTGTATCGCTGGCTGAAACCGCAGGGCGTCCTGCGCTTCTTCGTTTTCACAGCGCTGTTCTGCGGCCTTGAGTGGTTGCGCGGTCATGTGCTGACCGGCTTTCCGTGGAACCCCGCCGGGGCCTCGTGGGAGGCGGGGACGCCCGCGTCCCAGGCCGCCGCGGTGGTGGGAATCTACGGGCTTAGTTTCCTGACCGTGGCTGGACTGACGGCTTTCGCGCCGCTGCTCACGCCCGGCTCGCGAAAGCGGCGCGTGGGCGCCGCCGTGCTCGGCGTGGTGCTGCTGGCGGCCCTGCATATCGGCGGCCAGGCGCGGCTGTTGAACGCGCACGTGCAGACGCGAGACCTGTCCATCCGGATCGTCCAGGCCGATGTGCCGCAGGAGGCCAAGTGGAGCCCCGAGCGCTTCCGCTCCATCGTGCTGCGCTACGTCAATCTCAGCTCGCGTACCGGCGCCCTGACGCCGGACATCATCGTCTGGCCAGAAGGCGCCCTGCCGGCCGAGGCCAATGAGCTGCTCGCGGCTGAGTCCTGGACGGCCCCGGCCATCGGCCGCGCGCTCGAGCCGGGCCAAACCCTGTTGTTCGGCGGCTATCGCATGGGCGAGCGACCGGACGTCTACTTCAATAGTCTGATCGCGGCGCGCGACGACGGCTCGCCCCTGCTCGAGCCCGTGGCCGTCTATGACAAGCATCGGCTGGTGCCGTTCGGCGAGTACCTGCCGCTGGCGGGCCTGATGACGCGCACGGGGCTGCGCAGCCTGGTGCACATGCCGAGCGATTTCAGCGCCGGACCCCGCCCCCGCCCCCTGGACCTGGGTCCCGAGCTGGGCCAGGTGCAGCCCCTGATCTGCTACGAGGGCCTGTATGCGGGGCTTCCGGACGGCCGCGCCGGACGACCGCAATGGATCGTCAACGTCTCGAATGACGCCTGGTTCGGGCGCACCTCCGGGCCCCTCCAGCACCTGAATCTCGCCGCATATCGCGCTATTGAACAGGGCCTGCCCATGGTGCGGGCGACCCCGACTGGATCCTCCGCCGTGATCGATCCCTGGGGCCGAATCCGCGACGATCAGCGCCTGGATCCGGGCGAGAGCGGGGTCATTGACGCGCGTTTGCCCGAGGCTCTAGCGTCCACCCCCTATAGCCGCTTCGGCGACCTTATGTTTCTTGTACTGATAGTTTCTGGCCTGACGCCGCTTGTGTTGCGCAGGCCAAGGGTAGAGCATGGCCATATGCAACCCGGTCCCAAAGGGGTGGGGCCCGTCACGGAGGAAGATTGATCCCTTGCCCGCCAAACCCGCCCCAGACGCCGGCCCTCACCCTGTTGATGTTCACGTTGGAGACCGGGTGCGCCTTCTGCGGCGACGCCAGCAGATCAGTCAGCAACGGCTGGCGGACGCCCTGGGCCTGACCTTCCAGCAGGTTCAGAAGTACGAAAAGGGGTCCAACCGCATCTCGGCCTCGAAACTGTGGGACATCGCCCGCTTTCTAGAGACCCCGATCGACTATTTTTTCGAGGGCCTTACGGCCGGCGCCGTGGCCGGTATGGCGGAGCCGGAGGGGCCGCGCTTCACCTATGATTTCCTCGCCACGCGCGAAGGAACCGAGCTGTCGGAGCTGTTTCCCAGGCTGAGGCCGGACCAACGCCGCCAGATTCTGGCGCTCATCCGCACCATGGTCGAGGACGTGGCGAAGGACTGAAGGCCGCCTTGCGCCTTGCGGGACATAAGGACTTCTTTATATGTGCCGGGCCGTTCACTCTAACGCCGGAGCCGCCCCGTGAGCCGTTCGAGCTATCTGTTCACCTCTGAAAGCGTGTCGGAGGGCCATCCGGATAAGGTGGCGGACCGTATTTCAGACACGGTGGTCGACGCCTTCCTGTCGAAGGACCCCGAGGCGCGGGTCGCCTGCGAAACCCTGGTCACCACCAACCGCATCATTCTGGCCGGCGAAGTGCGCGCGACCCAGCCGGGCAACACGCGCGAGCAGAACGAGGCGTTCACGCAATCGATCATCGACGGTCTCGAGCCGCTGGTCCGCGCCGCGGTGCGCGACATCGGCTATGAGCAGGACGGCTTCCACTGGGAGAAGGCCGAATACGCCTGCCATCTGCACGCCCAGTCGGCGGACATCGCCGTGGGCGTGGACGCGGCCGGCAATAAGGACGAGGGCGCGGGCGATCAGGGCATCATGTTCGGCTATGCGTCGGACGAGACGCCTGAGCTGATGCCGGCGACCCTGCAGTACAGCCACAACATCCTGCGCGCCCTGGCCGCGGCGCGCCGGGCCGATCCGGGCCTGGGGCTGGAGCCTGACGCCAAGAGCCAGGTGACCCTGCGCTATGAGAACGGACGCCCGGCCGCAGTGACGGCCATCGTGGTCTCGACCCAGCACCGCGAGGGGCTGAGCCAGGCGGACGTGGCCGACATCGTCAAGCCGATCGTGCGCCAGGTTATTCCGGCGGAGCTTCTGAGCGACGAAACCGTCTGGCACATCAATCCGACGGGCGTATTCGTCATTGGCGGCCCGGACGGCGACACGGGCCTGACCGGGCGCAAGATCATCGTGGACACCTATGGCGGGGCCGCGCCGCACGGCGGCGGCGCCTTCTCTGGCAAGGACCCGACGAAGGTGGACCGTTCGGCCGCCTACGCCGCGCGCTACCTGGCCAAGAACGTGGTGGCCGCGGGCCTGGCCGAGCGCTGCACCATTCAGCTCTCCTACGCCATCGGCGTGGCCGAGCCGCTGAGCGTCCACGTGGACCTGCACGGCACGGGCCGCATCGGCGAGGAGGTTCTGGAGCGCGAGTTGCCCGTCATGATCGGCGGGGCCAGCCCCCGCGCCATCCGCCAGCACCTGGGCCTGAACGCGCCCATCTATGCGCGCACCACCGCCTACGGTCACTTCGGGCGCAAGCCCGACGCCGAGGGCGGCTTCTCCTGGGAACGCACGGATCTGGTGGAGCGCCTGAAGGCCCTGGCGTAGCGCCGGGGGCGGCGAGCCGCTAAACAGAGGCGATGGCCTCTCCCGACCTCGATTCCGCGCCGGACGACGCTGCTGAACCGCAGCTGGAAGAGCGTGATCCGAACACCTCCGACATCTTCGGGGGTGGGGACGAGGACGCGGCCGCCGCCCCTCCCGCGCCCCCGCCGACGGGGGACGACGCCGGCTACACGGTCCTGGCGCGCAAGTATCGGCCGCGCACCTTCGAGGACCTGATCGGCCAGGAGGCCATGGTCAGGACCCTGACCAACGCCTTCGCCACCGGGCGCATCGCTCACGCCTTCATGCTGACCGGAGTGCGCGGGGTCGGAAAGACGACCACGGCCCGCCTTCTGGCTCGGGCTCTGAACTACGAGACCGATACGGTCGACCGCCCCTCGGTCGATCTGACCGAAGAGGGCCGCCACTGCCGCGCCATTATCGAGGGCCGGCACATGGATGTGCTGGAGCTGGACGCCGCCAGCCGCACCAAGGTCGACGAGATGCGCGAGCTGCTGGACGGGGTGCGGTATGCGCCCGTCGAGGCGCGCTACAAGGTCTATGTCATCGACGAGGTCCACATGCTGTCGACGGCGGCGTTCAACGCGCTGCTGAAGACGCTGGAGGAGCCGCCGGCCCACGCCAAGTTCATCTTCGCCACCACCGAAATTCGCAAGGTGCCGGTGACCATCCTGTCGCGCTGCCAGCGTTTCGACCTGCGCCGCGTGGAGCCGGACGTGCTGTCGGCCCATCTGGAGAAGGTGGCTCAGAAGGAAGGTTTCCTGGTCGAGCAGGACGCCCTGGCTCTGATCGCGCGCGCCGCCGAAGGCTCGGTGCGGGACGCCCTCTCGCTGCTGGATCAGGCCCTTTTGCAGGCTGACCCCGGCCAGGCGGTGAAGGCCGCGGGCGTCCAGGACATGCTGGGTCTGGCCGATCGGGCCCAGACCATCGGCCTGCTCGAAAGCCTCATGGGCGGCCGTCTGGCCGAAGCGCTCGAGACGCTGCGCAGCCTCTACGGCTACGGCGCCGAGCCGGCCCAGGTGATCCTCGACCTCCTGGAGCACAGCCACGCCGCCACGGTGGCCAAGACCCTGGGCGCGGCGGCGACGCGCCTGCCGAACGATCAGGCCATGCGGCTGGCGGCCTTGGGCGCCGGCCTGTCGGCGGGGGTGCTTTCGCGCACCTGGCAGATGCTGTTCAGGGCCTATGACGAGGTGCGTCGCGCGCCCGATCCCCTGGCCGCCGCCGAGATGGCGCTGGTGCGCCTGGCCTACGCCGCCGAGCTGCCTGGGCCGGAGGAGGCCCTGCGCCGGCTGCAGTCCGGCGAGAGCCCCGCGCCCGCGCCCTCGGGCGGCGGAGGGGGCGCCGGACCTATTTCCGGGGGCGGCGCCATGGCCCAGGCCAGGGCCGCCGAGGCGCCTGGCCTGCCGCAACTCCAGACCTTTGATCAGACCCTGGCCCTGATCGAGGCCCGCCGCGACATCGGCCTGAAGCTGGACGTGGACCGGTTCGTCAAGCTGGTGGCGTTCCGTCCGGGCGTCATCGAGTTCGAGCCGGCGCCCGGCTGCCCTGACAACCTGGCCCGCCGGCTGGCCTCGCGTCTCAAGGAATGGACCGGCCGCACCTGGCTGGTGGCCGCGCAAGGCACGGGCGGGGCCGAGACCCAGATCGAACGCATGAGAAAGGCGCGCGACGCCGCCCGCGCCGAGATCGAGGCCGATCCCTTCGTTCAGGCGGTCATGCACACCTTTCCCGGCGCCGAGCTGGTGAGCGTGCGCGAGGCCGAGACGCCCGCGCCCATCCAGACGGCGCCCGACAGCGAAGACGAGAGTGACGAGGCATGAAGGACATCTCCGGACTGATGCGTCAGGCCCAGGCCATGCAGGCCCGCCTGCAGGAGGCGCAGGGGCGCATGGCCGAAACCACGGTCGAGGGTTCGGCCGGCGGCGGCGCCGTGCGCCTGACGCTGAAGGGGTCGGGCGAACTGGTGGCGGTGCAGATAGACGACGAGGCCATCACGCCCGGCGAGGGTGAGCTGCTGGCCGACCTGATCCTCGCGGCTCACGCCGACGCGAAGCGCAAGCTTGATGAGATGAACACGGCCCTGATGAAGGAAGCCGCCGGCCCCATGGCGGGCATGATGGGCGGCATGCCGGGCATGCCCAAGCTGTTCTGAGCACGGCGTTCGTTTCGGTCGTAAGGCGGCCGCCCAAGCCGGCTTGATTTCACACTGGAAGCATCCGACACTTCTGGCGTCAGTGCCGGGGGCGCCGTCACCCCGTTATGCCAGACGGCGTATCGGGGAACACTACAATGAACCTTAAGTCTGTGCTGATCGCCGCTGCGGCGATCCTCAGTCCCGTTGCGGCTTCCGCCCAAGACTGGACAGGCTATTACCTAGGCGCCGAGGCGACCAGAGCCCAGGGCGATTCTTCAGCCGATGTCACTCTGGGCGGCCAGTGGTCGTCAGAGTCGGCTGCGTTACGGAATGGCGTGACCGCCCTCTGGTCGACGGAACTGGAGCCTGACGGCTTCGGCGGGGCCATCTTCGGCGGCTACAATCACGAGATGTCGTCGGGCATGGTGATCGGCTTTGAGGCCAGCTACGCCTTTCTCAATGCAGAAGCCTCCCGGCTAACGCCCCAGACCGTGGCGACCAGCACCTTCCCGGCACTCACCTATTCGGTGGGCAACAGCGCCGAGATCAACAGCGCCTTCAATCTGCGAGGCAGGCTCGGTTACGATTTTGAGCCTCTGATGGCCTATGTGATCGTGGGCTATAGCTGGGCCGACGCCACCTTCGGAGCCGAGATCCTCAGCAACGGCGGCTACAGCAAGATCGGCGAGAGCAGTGAGAGCGTGGGCGGCGTGACCTGGGGTCTCGGCGGCGCCTGGCGCCTCAATCCCAACTGGTCCGTGCGGGCCGAGTACACGCGCACGGAATACGAAGACGGCGAGTTTGCAACCACCTATCGGCCGGGAAGCACCTTCACCTCGCCCGCCTATACCGAGACGTTCTCCCAGGATCTGTCACTGGACACGCTGTCCATCGGCTTTACCTGGCACTACTGAGTTCGCGCGCCGATGGGTTGTGCCCGACCCATCGGCGTCACTCCTTTCGTCGAGGTTCAGTCCGATTTACTGATCCTCTCGATCATGGAATTTCCATTGGCGTAGGCCCTGGCCGCCTGTGCTAAGCCCCTCCCATGGCCGCCTTCGCCGGACCCGAAATCGAGCGCCTGATCGGCCTGTTGTCCAAGCTGCCGGGCATGGGACCGCGCTCGGCCCGCCGGGCCGCCCTGGCCCTGCTGAAGCGGCGCGAACAGCTGCTGTCGCCGCTGGCGGCGTCCCTGGCCGAGGTGGCCGATCGGGTGGTGAACTGCCGGATGTGCGGCGCGCCGGACACGCGCGATCCCTGTTCCATCTGCTCGGACCCTAATCGGGACCAAAGCCTGATCTGCGTGGTCGAGGACGCCGGCGCCCTGTGGGCCATGGAGCGAGCGGGAGCGTTTCGCGGGCGCTATCACCTGCTGGGCGGGCTGCTGTCGGCGCTGGACGGGCGCGGGCCGGACGCCCTGCGCATCAAGGCGTTGGTGGAGCGGCTGGAGCCCGGCGAGGTCAAGGAGGTGATCCTGGCCCTGCCGGCCACGGTCGACGGCCAGACCACCGCCCACTATCTGGCCGAGCGCGTCTCAGCCGCCGGAACCCAGGTGACGTCGCTGGCCCGCGGCGTGCCGGTGGGCGGCGAGCTGGACTGGCTGGATGACGGCACCATCGCCCAGGCCCTTCGGGCGCGGCGGCCCGCGTGACCTAATCCCGCCCATTTCGCGTATAAGGCTGAGCCGCCCATACAGCGGAGCTCCGCCGATGCCCGCCCGCCAACTTCATCGCCGTCATCTGCTTCTCAGCGGCGCCGCCGTCGCTCTGACGGCCTGCTCGCCGGCCCCGAGCGGGGCCCAGGAGAGCCGGTACGCCAACTCGGCCTTCCGCAGGATCAGCGACGCTGAGTGGCGGCGGCGGCTGCCGGGCCTGAGCTATCAGGTGCTGCGCCATGAGGCGACGGAACGGCCCTTCACCAGCGCCTTGAACGACGAGCACCGGCGCGGCGTCTTCCATTGCCGCGGTTGCGACCTGGCCCTGTTCCGCTCGGAGTGGAAGTTCGACAGCGGCACGGGCTGGCCCAGCTTCTATCGTGTGATCGACGGCGCGGTCGGCACAAAGCGCGACTTCGCCATCGGCATACCGCGCACCGAGTATCACTGCGCCCGCTGCCTGGGGCACCACGGCCACCTCTTTGAGGACGGCCCGAGGCCCACGGGCCTGCGCTACTGCAACAACGGCGTCGCCCTCGTCTTCAGGCCCGCCTGATGCTGGTGTTCCTTCTGGCCTTCCTGGGCGGCGTACTGACCATACTCAGCCCCTGCATCCTGCCCATCCTGCCCTTTGTCTTCGCCCGCGCCGGGCGGCCCTTTGTCACCAGCACCCTGCCGCTTCTGGCCGGCCTGGTCCTGACCTTCGCGCTTGTGGCCACCCTGGCTGCGGTGGGCGGCGGCTGGGCCGTGCACGCCAATCAGGCCGGGCGGGCCGTCGCCCTGATCCTGTTGGCCGTGTTCGGTCTGATGATGCTGTTCCCTGGTCTGGGCGAGCGGGCGATGGCCCCGCTGACCCGCTGGGGCTCTAGTCTCAATGAACGCTTCGGCGGCGGCGGCGGCGGCGAGGGCGGCCGTTGGGGCGAGGCCGGCGCCTCGCTGGCGCTGGGCCTGGCCACCGGTCTTTTGTGGGCGCCGTGCGCGGGGCCGATCCTGGGCCTGATCCTGACCGGCGCGGCCCTGAACGGCGCCAGCGCCTCCACCTCCCTCCTGCTGCTGGCCTATGCGCTGGGGGCCGCGGCCTCGCTGGCCGCCGCTCTTCTGATCGGCGGCCGGGTGTTCAAGGCCATGAAGGGTTATCTGCGCTATGAACGGGCGATCCGCCGGGGTCTCGGCGTCCTTGTCCTCATCGGCGTGGCCGCCATCGCCCTGGGGCTGGACCGGGGCGTGCTGACCCGTCTGTCCGCCGAGTCCACCGGCGCGCTGGAAAGCCGCCTGCTGAGGCTGGGCGGCATGCAGGGCCAGCCGGCGGAGATGGCCTCGGACGGCAGGCTTCGCGACTTCGGCCCCGCGCCCGAGATCACCGGCGCCACCCAGTGGCTGCAGGGCGGGCCGCTGAGCCTCGCCGACCTGCGCGGAAAGGTGGTGGTGGTCGATTTCTGGACCTATTCCTGCATCAACTGCCTGCGTACCCTGCCGCATCTGAAGGCTTGGCATGATCGCTATGCCGAGCACGGGCTGGTGATCGTGGGCGTGCACGCGCCGGAGTTCGCCTTCGAGCGCGATCCGGACAATGTGCGGCGCGCGGTCCGCGATCTGGACGTGACCTGGCCCGTGGCGCTGGACAACCGCTTCGCCGTCTGGCGCGCCTATTCGAACCGCTACTGGCCCGCCAAGTACTTCATCGACGCGCGCGGCCACATGCGCCAGGCCCACTTCGGCGAGGGTGCCTATGCAGAATCCGAGGCGACCATCCGGGCCCTTCTGGTTGAGGCCGGAGCCCGCAACCTGCCGCCGCCGGTGGAGGAAGGGACGCTGGAAGCCCAAGGCGCCCTGGCTGCGCACAGCGGCCGGGAGCGCTCGCCAGAAACCTATCTGGGCACGGCGCGGGCGGCGAACTATCGGCCGGGCGTCGATGTCGCTGCACTCGACCCCGACCAGTGGACGCTCGACGGGACCTGGCGCCGCGAGGCGGAGCGCATCGTGCTGGATCAGGCGCCGGGCGCAATTGCCTACCGCTTCCGGGGGCGCGATGTGCATCTGGTCCTGGCCCCCGCCGAGGACGGACGGCCTGTGCGGCTGCGCATCACCCTGGACGGCCAGGCGCCGGGCCGCGCCGCCGGGGCCGACGTGGCCGCCGACGGGACCGTGACCGTCACCAGTCACCGTCTCTATCAACTGATCCGCTTGCCGCAGGGGCGGGACGGCGGGCTGATCCGCATCGAGGCGCTGGACCCAGGCCTATCCGCCTACGCCTTCACCTTCGGCTAGGCGGAGTTTCGCGCTGCGTAATGCAGGTGGCGAATGCCGGTGGAGAAGGCCGCCGGAAAGATGCTGGCGTGGGTCTCGTCCTCGAACACGCGCACCTCGTGCTGGAGGTTGCTGTCGCCGCGCGCGGCCAGCAACTCGCCGAACCTTCGCGCCTGGCTGACCATGCGCTGATTGCGTTCGGGCTGTTCCTCCCAGGAGCCGACGCCCAGGTAGAACAGGGTGGGCCGCGTCAGCGCCGCGCGTTCGCCCGCCGCCTCGCGGACCAACAGCCATTCGTCGGCGTACCAGAGCGAGGGACTGACGGAGAGGTACTGATCAAAGGCATGGGGCCGTTCCTGCAGCACCCAGCAGCAGAACAGACCGCCGTAGGAATGACCCACCAAGGTGCGTTGGCCGGGCGCCGTGCGAAAACGGGCCTCAATCAGCGGCAAAACCTCGTCGGTCAGGACATCAAGGAAGCGCGGACCGCCGCCTGAGTTGCGCTGGAACTCAGGTCCATAACCGCCCGTCGGAAAGGCTATCGGCGTGTAGTCGCGCGTTCGCTCAGCCCGATAGCGATCCCGGTCCGGATAAGCGCCCGCGTACGCCACCGAGACCAGTATGGCGTCGGGCCCCTGGTCCATGCGGTCGGCCAGATGCTCCAGATGCATGGCGCAAAGGGGGAAGGAATAGTCCGCATCCAGCGTCAGCACGATCCGGTAGCGCCGCTCGGGATTGTCGGCATAGGACGGCGGCGTGCGCACATAGAGGAGATACTCGATCCCATTTACCGCCGAGGACAGCCGAATAATCTGACTGAACGGCATCCTGTAAGGTATCGCCTCTTCAGTCTGCCGCGCCGACGCGGGCGCTGTCGCCAAGGCGCCGATCAGGCCGCTCGTCGCCGCCAGCGCAGCGCGACGCGTTGCCCCGAAAGCTGTCATTCGCCCCTCCCCAAATGAATTCTCTCATCAGAACGCCCCCCTGTGCCGGCCATTCAGATCGATTCCGGTCCAGCCTGCTTGGGCGCAGTGTCAACTAATTGGTCGCCGCACCACATAGGCGGCGATGGCCTTCCATTGGCCGTCGCGGCGCGCATAGACATCCAGATAGTCGTTTGAGACGACCCGCTCCGTTCCGTCTGGCTCGGCCCGAGTGAATATGGTGCGCGCCGCCACGTAGGCGATGTCGCCCTGGACGCGGATCTGCAGGTTCTCCCAGCGCACGGCCCTGAGGGCGCTGCGGTCGGCGTTGATGACGGAGTCTCGGTCGCCCATGGTGCCGTTGGGCCGGATCACCATGAAATCCTCGGCCAGTATGGCGTCCAGCGCGGCGCGGTCGTCCGAGATGTAGGCGTTCAGCCAGCGGGCGTTGAGGGCCTCCAGCGCCGCCACATCGGCGTCGGCCGGCGCGGCGGCGGGGACCGCTTGAGCGATGGCGAGCCCTCCAGGGGCCGCCAGGGCCATGGCCAAGAGGACAGCGGCGATCCGGCGCTTCATGCTCAACTCCCTTTCAACTGATGGGATTGAGGCGCAACGGCTTAGCTTTGTCAGCCCCCCAGATTGACGCGGCCCTGCTCGTCCATGGGCCAATGCGGGTTCCAGGCCACCTCCCACAGGTGGCCGTCCGGGTCGGCGAAGTAGCCCGAGCGCCCGCCCCAGTCGGCGTCGTGCGCCGGCCGGGTTATGGCTGCGCCCGCCTCTTCGGCCAGGGTGAGCGCCTCGTCCACCTGATCCCTGTTCCGTACGTTGTGGGCCACGGCGACAAGACCGCCTGAAGCTGAGCGGCTGCTGGTCCCCGAATCCGACGCCAGATCAGCGTAGAGGCAGAGCACCAGGCCATTCAGGCTGATGAAGGCGACGCCGGGAAACTGGGCACGGGGCTTCCAGCCCAGGCGAGCGTAGAAGGCCAGAGATCGTTCCACGTCAGCGACCCCCAGGGTGACGGCGGTAATGCGTGTCTCAAGCATGCGGCTTCCTCCCACGTCCGAACCGGGCTAAGGAACGGAGCATGAACACCACCCTGATCCTGCTGTCCATTATCTGCCTATTTCTGGGAGCGGGCTTTCTGTGGATGAGCCTGCGCGTACGGGCGGCGCGCCGGGCGGAGGGCGAGGCGCGCGCCGAGCTGTTCCGCGCCGAGGAGCGGCTGAAGCTGATGCAGGAAAGCCGCGACGCCGCCGCCGAGCTGGTGAAGGCCCAGGCGGCGCAATCCGCTCAGGCTGTGGCCGAACAGCTGGTCCAGCGGGCGTCCGAGACGTTTCAGGCCCAGGACCGCCTGGCGCGCGAGCGGCTGGAGGCCCAGCTGAAGCCCGTGGCCGAGACCCTGTCCAAGTTCCAGTCCCAGGTGACCGAGCTGGAGAAGGCGCGCGCCCAGGAGACCGGCGGCCTGAAGGAGCAGCTGACGGCCCTGATGCAGGCTTCGGCGGCGACCCGTGACGAGGCGCGCAAGCTGACCGAGGCTCTTCGGGGCAATACGGGGCGCCGCGGCCGCTGGGGCGAGCAGACCTGCCGCAATGTGCTGGAGGCCGCCGGCATGGCGGGCCGGTTTGACTTCGTCGAACAGACCACCGCCAACGATGATGACGGGCGGCGTCAGCGCCCGGATTTTATCGTGAAGATGGCGGGCGGCGGCCAGTTCGTCATCGACGCCAAGGTTCCGCTGGCCTTCGCCGACGAGGGCGAGGGCGACGAGGAGGCGCGGGTCCGCGCCGCGTCGCTACGCACAGCTCAGAGCCTGAAGACCCATTGGCGCCAACTGGCGTCAAAGGCCTATCAGGACCAGTTCAAGCCCAGCCCCGATTTCGTGGCCATGTTCGTGCCGTCAGACGCCTTTCTGGCGGCGGCGCTGGATCACGAGCCGGACCTGCTGACCGAGGCCATGACCAGCCGGGTGGTGATCGTGACGCCCTCGACCCTTTTCGCCCTGTGCAAGGCCGTGGCCTACGGCTGGCGCGCCGAGGAGCAGACCAGGAACGCCGAAGAGGTCGCGCGCCTGGGCAAGGAGCTCTACCAGCGGCTGGCGGTGATGGGCGGTCACGCCGCTTCGGTCGGTCAGGCGCTGGAGCGGGCGGTGGACGGCTACAATCGCTTCGTCGGCTCGCTGGAGCGCAATGTAATGACCACGGCTCGCCGCTTCGAGGAGCTTAAGGTGGATCACGAGGGCCGCGACCTGCCCGAATTGAACGCGGTGGACCGCGCCGTCCGGCCTCTAGCCAAGCTGGAGGTCGTCTCGGACACGCCTCAACTGGAGCGGCCGGAGGCGGGGCAAACGCCTCCAGCCTGACATCGCAGTTCTATTCGGCCGGCGCTGCGGCCTCGCCGGCGTTCTCCACCGCCTGACCGGCGTCGCCGGCCACGGTGGCGGCGCTGTCGGCGACCGCATCGGCCGCGCCCGCCGCGCTGGACGCCACGCTCTCGGCCGCGTCAGAGACGGCCGCGGTCTCGATGGCGTCGTTGCGGTTGGCGTTGATCAGGAACCAGCCGACGATGACGACCAGCAGCAGAACGCCCAGGCCGATCAGCAGACCGGATGCGCCGCCGCCGCGGCGCTCGACCACCGTCGTGCCGCCGTCATGATTGCGCTCGACGGTGCGTTCGTTGGTGACGCCGTCGGTGCGCTCCGTAACCCGTTCCTGATCCATGGAAACCTCTCCCAAATAGGCCCGCCGTCCGGGGCTTGGCCGTTGAAACTCCCGCTCAGGCTTGGCGGTTCCGTGCGGGCGCCCTGCGGCGACGGCTCGCCTTGACGGGGCGGAGGGGTCCGCCTACCTCGAAGGCCATGGCGATCCGGCGCATTCTGACCTGCGACAATCCCGCTGACCTGGCGGTGCTGAAGCGCGTCTCCACCTCGGTGGAGGGCGTGGACGCGCCCCTGCGCGCGCTCATGGACGACATGCTGGAGACGATGTACGCGGCGCCCGGCATCGGGCTGGCCGCCGTTCAGGTGGGCGAGCCCATCCGGGTCATCGTCATGGATCTGGGCGACCGCGAGGTCGAAGGCGACGTGCAGGACACGGCCGAGGACGACGAGGCTCGCCGCAATCCGCGCTTCTTCGTCAATCCCGAGATCGTGTGGACCTCCGACGAGCTGTTCTCCTACGAGGAGGGATGCCTGTCGGTTCCCGAGTACTACGATGCGGTGGAGCGCCCGGCCCGTGTGCGCCTGCGTTATCTGAACCGCGACGGCGAGTCCGTCGAGGAGGAGGCCGAGGGCCTCTACGCCGTCTGTATCCAGCACGAGATGGACCACCTGGAAGGCGTTCTCTTCATCGATCACCTGTCACGGCTGAAGCGCGAGCGCGCCATGGCCAAGGTGAAGAAGGCGCTGCGCGACAAAGCGGCCTGACGCCGACCCGCAAGGAGGGTTTTCATGAGCCGAAACCGCCTTTCCCCCGACCTGAGGCGCAGACGCCGGGGCCGAGTAGCCGCGGGCTCTCTGGGCGCCCTGTTCCTCGTGGCCGCGCTGGGCGTCGTGGCTGGCCTGCTGCTGGACCGGCTGATCGACCTCGACGGCGCGCTGGATCCCGGCGGCGAGGATTGGCTGGACGACGACCTGTTCGCCTCCTGACGCTTCCGCATCGCCTCTACCCGGTCTAAAGCCCGCCCATGCGACTGGTCTTCATGGGCGCCCCCGAGTTCGCCGTCCCCTCCCTCGCGGCCCTTGTGTCAGCAGGGCATGAGATCGCGGCCGTCTACACCCAGCCGCCCCGCCCGCGGGGCCGGGGCCAGGCCCTGAGACCCACGCCGGTCCAGGCCTTCGCCGAGGGGCTGGGCCTTGAGGTGCGGACCCCCGCCTCCATGCGGCACCCGGCCGAGCTGGAGGCCCTGCGCGCGCTTGGCGCCGACGCCGCGGTGGTGGTGGCCTATGGTCAGATTCTGCCCCAGGCGGTGCTGGACGCTCCCCGACTGGGCAGCTTCAACGTGCATGGATCGCTGCTGCCGCGCTGGCGTGGCGCCGCGCCGATCCAGCGCGCCATCATGGCCGGAGACGCCGAGACGGGCGTGCAGATCATGCGAATGACAGCGGGGCTGGACGAAGGCCCGGTGCTGCTGTCCGAGCGGACCCCGATCCGGCCGAACGACACCACCGGCAGCCTGGCCCAGCGGCTGGCCCAGCTGGGCGCGGATCTGCTGCCGCGGGCCTTGGCCGCCATCGAGCGGGGCGGAGCGGCCGAGACGCCCCAGGTGGGCGAGCCCGCCTATGCGAAGAAGATCACCACCGCCGAAGCCCGCCTTGACTTCAGTCGCTCGGCCGCCGAACTGGACCGGCTGGTCCGCGGCCTGTCGCCGGCGCCGGGCGCCTGGTTCGAGCAGGAGACGCCGCAGGGCCTCGTGCGCATCAAGGTGCTGATGAGTGCGCTGGGCCAAGGTTCTGGCCGGCCCGGGACCGTGCTTGATGGTCCCGCCCTGACCGTGGCGGCCGGCGAGGGCGCGGTCCGGCTGATCACCTTGCAGCGCCCGGGGGGCAAGCCCCAGGCGGCCGAGGAGTTCCTGCGGGGCTTTCCCCTGTCGCCCGGAACCGTATTGGGCTCAGCGGCGGGCCCGGCCTGATGCCGCGCTATCGCCTGTTGGTCGAGTACGACGGCCGGGCCTTTCACGGCTATCAGGCCCAGGCGGGCCTGCCCTCGGTGCAGGAGGCGATCGAGGACGCCATCTTCGCCTTCAGCGGCGAGCGCATCCGGCTGCAGGCGGCGGGGCGCACCGACACCGGGGTGCACGCCACCGGCCAGGTGCTGCATGCGGACCTGCAGAAGACCTGGCCCGCCCGCACCGTATCCGAGGCGCTGAACGCGCACCTGGTCCCGCAGCCGGTGGCGATCCTTGAGGCCAGTGTGGCCGAGGGAGACTGGCATGCGCGTTTCTCGGCGACGGGGCGGCGCTATCTGTATCGCATCCTGAACCGGCGGGCGCCGCCCGCGCTGGATCAGGGGCGCGTCTGGTACGTGAAGAAACCCCTGGACACGGGGGCCATGCTTGAGGCGGCGCAGGCGCTGATCGGCACGCACGACTTCACCACCTTCCGCGACGTGGGCTGTCAGGCCAAGTCGCCCCTGCGCACGCTCGACGAGGCGCGCGTCGAACGGGTCGGCGAGGAGGTGCATCTGCATTTTGCGGCGCGCAGCTTCCTTCACCGCCAGGTGCGCTCCATGACCGGCTCGCTGGCCGAGGTAGGGGCCGGTCGCTGGAGGCGGGAGGATCTTATCGCCGCGCTCGAGGCCCGCGACCGCACCGCCTGCGGCCCGGTGGCGCCTGCGCACGGCCTCTACCTGATCGGCGTCGCCTACGATTGAGCCGGCGTCAGGCGGCTCCGGCCGTCGGCGCCACGTCCAGTTCGCGGGCGATGCGCTGGATCGCCCCGTAGCAGGCGCAGGACGCGCGCTCGAGACCCTTGCGGTCCAGAACTTCGACCACGCCGCGGCCGCGCCGGATCAGGTCGCGATCCTCAAGGCGGCTTTCCACCTCGCTGACGGTGGCCCGGCGCACGCCCAGCATTTCGGCCACGGATTCCTGGGTCAGCTCGAGCCGCGGCGTCCCGGCCCGATCCTGGAGCATCAGCAGCCAGCGGGCGAAGCGTTCATCCAGCTTGTGCTGGGCGTTGCAGGCGGCGACCTGCTGCACCTGGGCGAACAGGCCCTCCGTATAGCGGGCCAGCGCCTCGCGGATGGCGGAGCTCTCAGCCATGGCTCGGCTGAAGGTCTCGGCCTTAAGGCAACCGGCCCGGCCCGAAGTCTGAGCGATGGCGCGGCTGGAGGCGCGACCGTTCAGCGGACCGCAGGTGACGCCCACGAGGCCTTCCGGGCCGATAGCGGCGGTTTCGACCATGCGGTCGCGGTCCAGAATGGTCATCAGCGATACGACGCCGGCGGTCGGGAACCAGACCTGATCCACGTCCTGACCCGAGTCATAGATCATGCGCCCGCGCTCGAAGGCGACCTCGTCCAGCTCCGGGATGAGGCGGGCGCGGTCGGCGGGCGGCAGGCTGTCGATCCACTGGTTGCCGATCATGCGGCGGCTCCTGTAACGCTGTGTCCGGCCCGGAACGCCGGAAGCTGCACCGTAGTTCCGCCAAGCTTCTTAACTCGCCCTCGCCGGAGACCCCCCATGGCCGACGCCCGACTGGAGCTGTCCGAAGCCCTGAAAGACCTGCCCGAGTGGGCCGCCGACACGGGTCGCGAGGCCATCTGCCGGACCTTTGTTTTCAAGGACTTCAACGCCGCCTTCGGCTTCATGAGCCGCGTCGCGTTGCTGGCCGAGAAGATGGATCATCACCCTGAATGGTCCAATGTTTACAATCGGGTGGAGGTGCTGCTGACCACCCACGACGCCGACGGCGTCACGGCCCGCGATGTGGCCATGGCCCGCTTCATGGATGAGGCGTTCAGGGTCGCCGGCGCATGAGCGGACGTCTTCAAGGCAAGAAGGCGCTGATCACCGGCGCGGCCGGCGGTCTGGGCCGGGCCATGGCCCACATGATGGCGCGCGAGGGCGCTATGGTGGCGCTCACCGATCTGGATGAGGCTGCGGTCGAGGCCTTGGCGAAGGCCGTGAACGACGCCCATCCCGGCCGCGCCCTGTCCTTCCCGCACGACGTCACGGACGAGGCGCGCTGGGCCGAGGTGGTCGGGCAGGCCGCTGAAGCGATGGGCGGACTGTCAGTGCTGGTGAACAACGCCGGGATCGGGGCCATGGCCCGGGTCGAGGACCAGTCGCTGGAGGAATGGCGGCGGGTCATGGCCATAGACCTGGATTCGGTCATGCTGGGCTGCAAGCACGCCCTGCCGCACCTGAAGGCCAGCCAACCGGCGTCGATCGTGAACATCTCGTCCATCGCGGGCCTGGCCGCCGCGCCGGGCCTGGGCGCCTACAACGCCGCCAAGGCGGGGGTCTGGCTGTTCACCAAGGCGGTGGCGCTGGAATGCGCCAAGGACGGCGTCGACGTGCGCGCCAACTCGGTCCACCCCTGCTTTATCCGGACACCCATCCTCGACCCCTTCGTGGCCATGGCGGGCGGCGATGAGACGACGGCGCACCAGAAGCTGTCGCGCGGCATACCGCTGGGCCGCATCGGCGAGCCCGACGACGTGGCCTACGCGGTCGTCTATCTGGCCTCGGACGAGAGCCGCTTCGTCACCGGCGCGGAGCTGAAGATCGACGGCGGCCTGACGGCGCAATAAGCGGCTCAGTAGCCCCCTCAGACCTTCGAGAAGATCAGCGTGGCGTTGGTGCCGCCGAAGCCGAAGCTGTTCGACATGGCGGTCGTGATCTCGCCGTCGTGGCGCGCCCGCAGGATCGGCAGGCCCTCGAACTCGGGGTCCAGTTCCTCGATGTTGGCGCTTTCGCAGGCGAAGCCGCCCTGCATCATCAGAAGGCAGTAAATCGCCTCCTGCACGCCCGCGGCGCCCAGGCTGTGGCCGGTCAGCGACTTGGTCGAGGAGATCATCGGCGCCTGATCGCCGAACACGCGGCGCACCGCGCCCATCTCCTTGGAGTCGCCCACGGGCGTCGAGGTGCCGTGCGGGTTCAGGTAATCGATCCCGCGGCCGCCGGCCATATCCAGCGCGATCTTCATGCAGCGCTCGGCGCCCTCGCCAGAGGGGGCCACCATGTCGAAGCCGTCGGAGTTGGCGCCGTAGCCCACCAGCTCTGCGTAGATCTTGGCGCCGCGCGCCTTGGCCCGCTCGTATTCCTCAAGCACGACGATGCCGCCCCCGCCCGCGATGACGAAACCGTCACGGCCCACGTCATAGGCGCGCGAAGCCTTGGTCGGAGTGTCGTTGTACTTGGTCGACATGGCCCCCATGGCGTCGAAAAGGTTGGACAGGGTCCAGTCCTCCTCCTCACAGCCGCCGGCGAAGACCACGTCCTGCTTGCCCCAGGCGATCTGTTCGGCCGCGGCCCCGATGCAGTGGGCGCTGGTCGCGCAGGCCGAACTGATCGAATAGTTGACGCCCTTGATCTGGAACCAGGTGGCCAGCACCGCCGACGGGCCGGACGACATGGCCTTAGGCACGGCGAAGGGCCCGATGCGCTTGGGTCCCTTGTCGCGCGTGATCTGGGCTGCATCGACGATGGTGCGGGTGGAAGGGCCGCCGTCGCCGACGATCAGGCCGATGCGCTCGTCGCTGATCGCCTCTTGGGCAAGGCCTGCGTCCTTCATGGCCTGCTCGAAGGCGATGTGGGCATAGGCGGTCCCCGGCGCGAGGAAGCGTGCGGCGCGGCGGTCCACATGTTCTTCCCAGTTGATGTCGGGCACAGCCCGCACCTGGCAGCGGAAGCCCAGCTCGGCATAGTCCGGCGCGAAGCTGACCCCGGAGCGCGCCGCCTTCAGCGACTGCGCTACCTGATCGGCGTCATTGCCGATGGACGAGACGATCCCCAGACCCGTGACGACGACACGACGCATTCAGTTCAACCCTCGGCGGTAGCGGCGGCTTGACCTGCGCCGAACAGGCCGACGCGCAGATCGGTTGCGGTGTAGATGACTTGGCCGTCCGCCTCCATGCTGGCGTCGGCGATGCCCATAACCAGGCGGCGGTTGATGACCCGCTTCAGGTGCACGCGATAGGTCACCTTCTTGATGTCGGGCGTAACCTGGCCGGTGAACTTGACCTCGCCCACGCCCAAAGCGCGGCCGCGGCCCTGGCCGCCGGACCAGCCCAGGAAGAAGCCGACCAGCTGCCACATGGCGTCCACGCCGAGGCAGCCCGGCATCACCGGATCGCCGATAAAGTGGCACTGGAAGAACCAGAGGCCGGGATGGATATCGAGTTCGGCTTCCACAAAGCCCTTGCCGAAATCGCCGCCGTCGCCGGTGATCGTGGTGATGCGGTCGAACATCAGCATCGGCGGCGCCGGTAGCTGCGGATTTCCCGGCCCGAACAGCTCGCCGCGGCCGCTGGCGAGCAGCCCCTCAAGGTCGAAGGCGTTGGGATGGGCGGACATGGCGCGGCCTCGCTGACTAAGACACTGGCCGGTTACACGACCGGCGCGGCGGCCTCAACCAGCCGCTGGCGGAGCGGCGTTCAACCGCCGACGGGGTCTGAACGCGCAGACCGGCTCTTCAGAGCCGCCAAAGACGGCGCTCTGGCGAACCCAGCCCTTCTGTCCGTCCACCTCCAGCCGACACCAGCCGTCCTTACAGCGGTCCAGTCCGGCGATGGACTGGGGCGCCAGCAGGGCCCGCACCTCGGCGTCGTCGCGCGGCGAAGCTCTCAGCGGCAGGGCCTCCGCGCCCCGGTTGAAGGCCGTGCGCCGGCCTGAGGTGCGCGTGTGATGCACCCAGGCGGTCTGGCCCCTGGGGTCGCAGACCTTGCGCCAGTCGCGGGTCTCCTCGACGACCTGAACCGGCAGGCCCCGCGCCTGGTACTGGAAGCGGACCTCGTAGTCGAAGCCGGGGCCGGCCCGGGCGCTGACCGGCTCGGAGCGGATGGAGATCCAGCGGGGCACGGGCCGTCCGGACGGGGTGTCAGGCGCCTTCTCCGCGCCGCGGCCGCAGGCGGCCAGCAGCAAGACAGCGATCAGGACGGGAAGGCGGCGGACCATGAGGCCCTTGTCACCGGCCCCGTGTTTAGGCTCGGTTAAGCATGGCCGCACGCGGGGCAGTCCGGGTCAGCCTGAACCCGAACAGTGCGCGAGGCGCCCTGCAGGCCATCGAAGATCAGCAGGCGGCCGGTCAGCGGCTCCCCCGTCCCGGTGATCAGCTTGATCGCCTCTAGCGCCGCCAGCGATCCGGCGACGCCCGCCAGGGCGCCGACCACGCCGACGCGGGCGCAGGTCTCGGCCCCCGGCGGCGGTGCGGGCGTCAGGCAGCGATAGCAGGGCCGTGCCTCGAACACGCCGACCTGGCACGTCCAGCGCCCCAGGGCGGCGCTGACCAGCGGCAGGCCCAGCGACACGCAGGCGTCTGAAACGGCCAGCCGGGTTTCGAAACTGTCCGTGCCGTCCAGGACCAGATCATGGCCCGTCAGCATGTCGGCAGCGGTGTGGGCGGTCAGGCGTCGGTCCAGCGGCCGGACCTCCACATGCGGATTAAGGCTGGCCAGCCGACGGACGGCCGTGGACGCTTTCGGTTGGTCGATGTCGCCGGTCTCGAACAGCACCTGCCGCTGCAGGTTGGACAGGGCGACGTGATCGTCATCGATCAGGGTCAGTCGCCCGACGCCCGCGGCCGTCAGATAAAGGGCGGCGGGACAGCCGACCCCGCCCGCGCCGACGATGGCGACCGAGGCGGCCTTCAGCCTCTGCTGGCCCGGTCCGCCGATCTCGGCGAGCACCAGATGGCGGGCATAGCGTTCGACCTCGGCGTCGGAAAAGCTCATGCGCCTCCGTAGCGCCTGACGATGCGGGCGTCAGCTAAACTCGGGCGCCCCGGCCAGTTCGGCCGCGGCGCTGAGCACGGCGAAGGCGCCCTTGGCGTCCAAGGTGTCGAAAGAGGGCGCGCCCTCGGGGGCATGGCCGTGGGCCATCTCCCAATAAGGGAACTGCCGCTCAGCAATGACCCTGCGCTCAAGCACTTCAATCTGAGTGTGCCGAGGATCGGCCTCGATGCGCGCCATCAGCCGCTCGAGCGCGGCGCCGCGTCCCTCCACAGCCTGAAGGAACCGGCCCTGGTGCGCCAGCAGGATGCCGGTCACGTCATCGCGCCGGTTGTTGGCGGCCGAAGCCCCCACGATTTCGGAAACAGTGAGAAGATCGTCAGCGGCCGAACCCCGGGCCCGGCTGACGTAAATCAAACGCTCAAGCGGCATTACGCACTCCGACACTGGAGTGACTTCGGTAAACGCTAATCGTGAAGATTGCGTACGGTGAAGCTCAAAGCGCGCCGAAGCACCAGGCCAGCACGGCCTTCTGAGCGTGGATTCGGTTCTCGGCCTCGTCCCAGACGGCGGACTGGGGCCCGTCCAGCACGGCGTCCGACACCTCCTCGCCCCGGTGGGCCGGCAGGCAGTGCAGGAAGACCGCGTCCGGCGCATTCTCCATCAGCCGCTCGTCCACGGCGTAGGCCTCGAACGCCTCGAGCCGGGCTTCGTAGTCGGTGTCGCCCATGGAGACCCAAGTATCGGTGACGACCACGTCGGCGCCGCGCACCGCCTCGGTCGGGCCATCCACCAGCGAGACCCGGTCGGCGCCGCGCGCCAGGTCGTAAAGGTCAGGATGATACGCGCCGGGACAGGCGATGCGCAGGTCGAACCCGAACAGCGGCGCGGCGTGGATGAAGCTGGCGCAGACATTGTTGCCGTCGCCGATCCAGGCGATGGTCTTGCCCTCGACTGGGCCCTTGCGCTCCTCCACCGTCAACAGGTCGGCCAGGATCTGACACGGGTGGCTCTTATCGGTCAGGCCGTTGATGACCGGCACGCTCGATGCGGCGGCGAAACGCTCCACGTCGTCATGGCGATTGGCCCGGATCATCACCGCATCGACCATGCGCGACAGCACGCGCGCGGTGTCCTCGATGGTCTCGCCTCGGCCCAGCTGCATGTCAGCCGCCGTGGCGATGATGGAGGCGCCGCCCAACTGCCGCATCGCCGCATCGAATGAGAAGCGGGTGCGCGTCGAGTTCTTCTCGAACACCATGGCCAGCACGCGGTCCCGCGCGGGGGCGTCGTTGTCGACGAAACCTTTGGGGCGGCCCTGGCGCGCAGCCTTGCGCCGATGCGCCTCGTCCAGGATGGCGCGCAGGTCGGCGGGGGTCAGCCGCCACAGGTCGATGAAGTGGCGGAGGCTCACGCGGCGGCCTTGCGGGCCGCCTCGCAGGCGCGCTCGAACTTCTCGATGGCCTCGGCGGCCTCTTCCCTGCTCAGGTTCAGGGCGGGCAGCAGACGCACGCAGTTGTCGCCGCCGCCGGCCACCAGCAGCTGCTGGTCGCGGGCCAGACCCATGAACTCCCGATTGTTCGGGATCAGTTTGACGCCGATCAGCAGACCCTTGCCGCGGATATCGACGATGACGTCGGGGAATCGCTCCTTCAGGCCATGCAGCTGCTGCTTCAGATAGCCGGAGACCTCACGCACATTGTCGAGCGTCTCGGGCTTGGCGATCTCGTCCAGCGCCGCCAGACCGACAGCCATGGCCAGCGGGTTGCCGCCGAAGGTCGAGCCGTGCACGCCCACGGTCATGCCCTTGGCCGCCTTGGCCGACGCCAGGCAGGCGCCGATGGGGAAGCCGCCGCCGAGCGCCTTGGCCACCGCCATGATGTCCGGCGCGATTCCGGCCCATTCGTAGGCCCACATCTTGCCGGTGCGGCCCATGCCGGACTGCACCTCGTCAAAGATCAGCAGCACGCCGTGCTGGTCGCACAACGCGCGCATGCGGCGCAGGTCTTCGTCCGGAACGGCGCGGGCGCCGCCCTCGCCCTGGACGGGCTCGATGATCATGGCGGCCGCCGTGGGCCGGGCCAGGGCGGCCTCCAGCGCGGCCATGTCTCCGAACTTCAGCTGTTCATAGCCGGGCAGGCGAGGGCCGAAGCCTTCGACATAGGAGGGATTCCCCGCGGCGTTGATGGCGGCGTAGGTGCGGCCGTGGAACGAGCCGTCAAAGCCGAAGATCTCGGTACGCTCCGGGTCGCCGTTGGCGGAGTGATACTTGCGCGCCGTCTTCAGGGCGCACTCGACGGCCTCGGTGCCCGAGTTGGTGAAGAAGACCACGTCGGCGAAGCTCTCGGCGCATAGCCGGTCGGCCAGCGCCTCCTGTCCTGGAATGCGGAAGATGTTGGAGACGTGCCACAGCTTCACGGCCTGATCCTTGACCGCCTGCACCAGGCGCGGATGGCAGTGGCCCAGGGCGGTCGTGGCGATGCCGGCCACGCAATCCAGATAGGCGGTCCCGTCCTTGGCGTAGAGGCGGGCGCCCTCGCCGCGCTCCACCTCGATCGGCGCGCGGTTGTAGACTCCCATCAGGTGTTCGGTGGACAAGGCGGCCTCCTAGAAAGGGCGACGGCCCCGGCGGGCTGCGCCAGGACCGCGTTCAGGACGGCGGCTTTGTCGGCCCGGCCTCCGGCTTAGTCAACACCGGGGCTCAGGTCTTCAGCCGCCAGCCGCGACGGAAGACCTCATAGGCGGCGAAGCCCATGATCAGGGTCAGCACCACGATCAGGGCCGCGCCGATGCGCACATCCCCGTCCGAGGCCCCGACGAAGCCGTAGCGGTAGCCGTCGATCAGATAGAAGAACGGGTTGAAGTGGCTGAGCGTGGCGAAGGGCTCGGGCAGGCGGTCGACGCTGTAGAAGGTGCCCGACAGGAATGTCATGGGCATGACGACAAAGTTCTGCACCGCCGCCAGGTGATCGAACTTCTCGCTCCACAGGCCGGCCAGCACACCCACCAGGCCCATGACCAGCGAGGCGCCGGCGCCGAACAGCACGATGGCCCAGATGTGCTGGAAGCTGAGCGCCGCGAAGGGCGCCACGCACACCGCCGTGACGAAGCCCACCAGGACGCCACGCGTGGCGGCGCCCAGCGTAAAGCCCAGGGTCAGCTCAAGCGGGCTGAGCGGCGGCGTCAGGAAGTCCGTAGCCGTGCCCATGATCTTGGCCTGGATCAGGCTGGAGGATGAGTTGGCGAAGGCGTTGTTGAGGATCGCCATCATGATCAGGCCGGGGGCCACGAACTCGGCGAAGCCGACGCCGTGGATGGGCGGGCGCACGCCCTGCATGGCGACCACGAAGACCAGCATATAGAGCAGGGTGGTGACCACCGGCGCGGCCAGGGTCTGCATCCCCACCTTCCAGAAGCGGCGAACCTCGCGGACGTAGAGGGTCCACAGGCCTCTCCCATTCAGGCCTGAATAGGTGCGGGGGACCGGCGGGCGGCCGCCGGCCAGGGTTTCGACCAGGTGGGCTTGATCCATGGCGGTGAGATGCGCCGCTACGAGGCGCGACGCAAGGGGCGGGGACACAAGGGGAGGGGCGGGCGGCACGAACCCTGCCACCTCGGATCCGGATTGTCCCGGAGTGAGCCAATGACCGAATTCGAACGTCCCCCCCACGCCCCGCCGCCGTCGCGCATTCCCGCCCGTCGCAGGGGCGCGCGTGTGCTGAGTTCAGGCGAGATGCGCGTCCAGATGGTCGCCGATGTGGTTGTGACCCTGATGGCCGCCGCCTGCATCGGCGTGGTGGTGGTCGCTATTCTCTGACTCAGCCCGAGAAGCGCGCGAAATAGGCGTCGATGACGCGGCCGTAGGCCCCGGCGAGGGCGCGCAGCTCGGCCTCGGGCACCCGCTCGTCGATCTGGTGCATGGTCTGGCCGACCAGTCCCAGTTCCAGAACGGGACACAGGTCCTTGATGAAGCGCGCGTCCGAGGTGCCGCCGGTGGTCGAGGCCGTGGGCCGCACGCCCAGCTCGGCCTCGACGGCGTCCTGAACGAGGTGGGTGAAGTCGCCCTCGGGGGTCAGGAAGGCGTCGCCGGAGTGCAGCGTCTCCATGGACAGGGTCACGCCCCCGCCCTCGGCGGCGCGCAGCTCGTCCTCAAGCCAGGCGATCAGGTCGGCCCCGGTGCGCGCCGGGTTGAACCGGATGTTCAGGCGCGCGGTCGCCACCGCCGGGATGACGTTGGTGGCGGGGTTGTCCACATCGATGGTGGTCAGCTCCAGATTGGAGGGCTGGAAGGCCTCGTAGCCCTCGTCCAGCCGCGTCTCCTCCAGCCGGTTCAACAGGCGCACCAGCACCGGGATCGGGTTGGCCCCCCGCTCCGGATAGGCCACGTGGCCCTGACGCCCGCGCGCCGTGATCCAGACATTCAGCGAGCCGCGCCGCCCGATCTTCATGCAGTCGCCCAGCCTTTGCTGGGACGAGGGCTCGCCGACGATGCAGTGGTCGATGCGCTCGCCCTCGGCTTTCAGCGCCTGGACCACCAGCTTGGTGCCGTGGGTGGCGCGGCCCTCTTCGTCGCCGGTGATGAGGAAGGACAGCGAGCCGGGCACGCCGCCCTTCGCCAGCCGCTCTGCGACCGCCGCGATCCAGGCGGCGATGCCGCCCTTCATGTCCACCGCGCCCCGTCCATAGAGCATGCCGTCCACCACCTCGGCCTCAAATGGACCGCGGCTCCAGTCGCTCTCGGGCCCCGGGGGAACCACGTCCGTGTGGCCGGCGAAGCAGAGGTTCGGCCCCTCGGCCCCAAGCCGGGCGTAGAGGTTGACGATGCCGTCGAAATCCATGCGCCGGCAGGTAAAGCCCAGGCTCTCAAGCGTCTGGGCCACCACCTCGATCGCCCCGGCGTTCACCGGCGTCACCGAGGGCTTGCGGATCAGGTCGCGGGTCAGCAGAACGGGGTCGATGAAAGGCGTGGCCATGGCCCTGCTTTAGGGCGCTTGGCCGCGATTAAGAAGCCCATGCCCAAGATCGACATCGACGCCGCCCCCACCGGCCACGGGACCGGCTATCCCGATCCCCACGCCGAGCCCTGCCTGGCGCGCAGGCGTTGGCGTCTGGGGGACGCCGCAGGCCTCAGCCAGTTCGGCGTGAACCTGTTGCGCCTGCCCTCTGGAAGCTGGTCCAGCCAGCGCCACTGGCACAAGGGCGAGGATGAGTTCGTCTGGGTGCTGGAGGGCGAGGTGGTGCTGGTGGAGGACGAGGGAGAGACCGTCCTTCGGGCCGGGGACTGCGCGGGCTTCAAGGCCGGCGTGGAGAATGGCCACAAGCTGGAGAACCGCTCAGGCGCTGAGGCGGTTCTGCTTGAGGTCGGCACGCGCACGCCCGGCGGCGACCAGGGCGTCTATCCGGACATCGACATGCTGTTCGGCCCTGGCGGCTTCACCCACAAGGACGGAACGCCCTATCCGAGCCAGGGTCGGCGCAGCGCGTGACCATAGACGCGCCCGAGAACCCGCAGCCGGCCCCGCCCGAGCCCGCCACACCAGGCGGCGGCCACGAGAGCCCCTGGAAGATCCGCGACTTCCGCCTGCTGTGGCTGGGGCGGGTGCTGGCCGTGCTGGCCATCCAGATCCAGTCGGCGGCCCTGTTGTGGCAGGTGTACGAGATCGCCCGGCGCGACCATCCCATCGAGGAGGCCAGCCTCTATCTGGGCCTGGTGGGCCTGGCGCAGTTCATCCCCCTGCTGGCCTTCACACTGCCGGCGGGCGCCATGGCCGACCGGCGCGACCGCAAGCTGACGGTCATGCTGTCGATCCTGGTCGAGGGCGGCTGCGCCCTGGCCTATCTGGCGATGGCCTTGCACGGCGAGCCGCCCCTGTGGGGGCTGCTGGCGGTGGCCACGGTGTTCGGCGCGGCGCGGGCCTTCCTGGCGCCGGCCAGCCAGGCCTTCTTGCCGCGCGTGGTGGGGCGCAAGGCTCTGCCGCCCGCCATCGCCGCCCAGTCCATCGCCTTTCAAACCGGGGCCATCGCCGGACCGGCCGCCGGTGGGCTGATCCTGGGCGTCTCGGTGCCCTTCGCCTACGCCACGGCCCTGGCCCTGTTCATCGCCGCCTTCGCCCTGTTCCTGCTGATCCGCACCTCGGGCAAGCCCGATCCGGACGCCGGACTCCAGCCCCGTCTGGAGGCTGTGCGCGAGGGGCTGGCCTATGTCTGGCGCACCAAGCTGGTCCTGGGAGCCATCTCGCTCGACCTGGTGGTGGTCATGCTGGCCGGCGTGGCGCTGCTGACCCCCATCTTCGCGCGCGACATCCTGCATGTGGGCCCCGAAGGCTTCGGCCTGTTGCGCGCGGCCTTCGGGGTCGGGGCTCTCAGCATGGCCATCTACCTGTCGCGCTATCCCATCGTGCGGCGAGGAGGGGCTTGGATGTTCGCCGCGGTGGCCGTGTTCGGCGTCTGCACCCTGGGCTTCGGCCTGTCCAAGATCGCCTGGCTGAGCGCGGCGCTGCTGTTCATCGGCGGGGCCGCCGACATGATCAGCGTCAACATCCGCCAGACCCTGATCCAGCTGGCCACGCCCGATCACATGCGGGGGCGGGTCAGCTCGGTGTCCATGCTGTTCATCGGCGCGTCCAACGAGCTGGGAGAAGCCTATTCGGGCCTGATGGTGCGGCTGCTGGGACCGATCACCGCGGCGGTGTTCGGCGGCTGCGCGGCCCTGGCCGCCACGGTGGGCTGGGCCCGGATGTTCCCCTCGCTGAGGCGGGCGGACCGGCTGGACGGCTGATCTGCTATTGCGAGCCGCTTGCAATAACGGTTCGGAGCGCTAGGGTCCGGGCGATAGTTCGGAGAGGCCGCCATGACCACTTTTCACGCCAAGACCTGGACCCGCCTGGGCCTGGCCCTGACCCTCAGCGCGGGCCTCGCGGCCTGCGGCGGCGAAGGGGGTGAACCGGGCGCTACGGCCGAAGGCGGCGAGGGCGGGGCCGAACGGGGCGCCTCCGCTCCTGTGGGCGAGGGCGGCGAAGGCGGTGCCGAAGGCGGCGCTGCGGGCGAAGCCGGCGCCCAGGCCGCCTATGCCGCGGTGGCGCCGGAAAGCCGCCAGGCCCTGCGCATCGCCCATCTCAAGGGCTTCTTCCTGGTGGCCAAGGAGTCGGCCCGGGTGGAGGGTCCGGAGGCCGCCGCCGCTCTGGTGGGTCAAGGCCTGCTTGAGGTTTACGATCCGCAGAAGGCGCGCTTCGAGGGCGTGGACGAAGCCGTGCTGCGCCGCGCCGCCGAGACGGGCGCGCCGACCGATCTGGACGCCGCTATCCGCGCCCTTGACCAGGCCCAGCAGCGCGCGGGCGGCAGCGGGGCCGAGGTCGCCAAGGGCATGACCTCCATCGCCGCCGGCCTCTATCGCCACGTCGTCCAGGCGAATGCGGTCGATCCGGTCGAGTACCAGCACGCCTACGGCGCCGCCCTGGCCGCCCGCGACGCCGCCAAGGGCGCCGAAGCCGCGCCCGCCCGCGCCGACATCGAACGTTTTGTGGCTCTATGGCCCTCGGTGACGGCGCCGGAGCAGCCGTCGGCCGCCACGCCCTATTCTCAGGTCCAGGCCCAGGCCTCGCGCATCGAGCTGGCCCTGGCGGAATGAGGTCCCGCTGAGACACTGGGGCCGAAATCTGAGCTTCGCCAGAGTGCGTCCGGCTCAGCCGATTTCGGCCGGGGGTTGTCCCTAGCGACAGGGGCTGAGAAGCGGTGTTACTGTCCTGCGCATGAGCGAGCCCAACGCCCCCACGCCCCGCAGGCGCAACCCGGTGCGCCGCTTCCTCGTCTTCAGCCTGATCGCCGCTGTGATCGGCGTGCTGCTGGCCGGCGGCGGCTACTGGGCCTACTGGAATTATTTCGCGCGCTACCGCCCCGTGACCCTGGCCAAGAACCAGGCCGAGATTCAGCGCCTGCTTGAATCCGCCAGCTGGATCGCGCCGCTGGGCGAGGGCGGCGATCCGGTCTGGGTGGTCACCTACCGCGATTGCGCCAGCTGCCGCGCCTTCGAACGCCAGACCTTCGAGGCCCTGCGCGACGCGGGCCGACAGCCGCGCGTGATCGTCTTCGCCCGTCCGGACCGCGAGGGCATGGCCCAGTCCACCGCCGCCGAGCGCGCCACGGTGGCCGAGCTGTGGCTGGCGCGCGATCCCGCCCTGTACCAGCGCTGGACGGCGACTCCGTCGCGCAACTGGACGGCGGCGGGGCTGCAGCCGGCGGACGGCAATCTGGCCCGCTCGGGCGTGGTCGAGACGGCGCGCGGCTTCGTCGCCCAGCTTGAGGGCCTGCTATCGGGGGCCGGCGTGTCACGAGGCTATCCCATCGTCATCTGGCGCGACGCCGAAGGTCACATGAAGGCCTGCGCCTGTTCCGACGAGCGGTCCTTCCGCTACCTGCTGGACGACGTGGGCGCGGATCGCCAGACCGAGACGGCCGAAACGCCCGAGGCGGAGCCGCAGCGGCCCGACCCTCTGGCCCTGCCTGATCTGCCGCCGCCCGAGCCGGCTCCGGGCGCCGAGCCGCAGCAGACCGAGGAGCCCGCTGACGAGACTCCGTCAGAGCCGCGCGCCGCGCCCCAGCCGCAGCAGACCGAAGACACGGTCTTCTACTGATCAGTCGGCCAGCAGGTCGGCGCACACCTCAGCCAGCAGGTCCACGTCCTCGGGATCGTGATACAGGCCAAAGCCGAAGCGGATGACGTCGTCGCGCACGTCGGTGATGACGCTGGCGTTTTCCAGTATGGCCTGCCACTTGGCCGCCTCGGGGTGTTGGAAGGCCAGGAAGCGCGCCCGCGGCCCCCGCGTCACGGGGTTGAGCAGCACGGCCTCCTTCAGGGGGCCGGCGCGCCCCGCCTCGGCGGCCGCGGCGAAACGCTGCATCAGGGGTTCGCACCAGGCGCTGATCCCGGCCGTCGTCAGGCCCTGATCGTCCAGCATGCGCCTGACGCCGTTGAAACGGAACAGCGCCGACGGGTCGAAGGTGGCGCCCCAGAATCGACCGGCGTCCCGCGCATAACCGACGCCGCCTGGCGGCCCCTGCAGGTCGCCGAACTCGGCGTACCAGCCGGTGATCTCGGGCCGCTCGCCGAAGCCCTCCGGCGCATGCATGAAAGCGCAGCCCTCGCCGGCCATGGCGTACTTGTAGCCGCCGCCGATGTAGAAGACCCGGTCGGCGATGGCGGACAGGTCGGTGTCGACGGCCATGAAGCCATGGTAGCCGTCGATGACCACCCACGGTCCCGCCGGGGTCGACAGCTGGGCCAGCTCGGCCATGCGTCCGAACACCCAGCCGGTGCGGAAGAAGACCTGGCTGACCAGGATCAGGTCGAAGCGCCCCTCGCGCGCCGCTTTGAGGAAGCGCTCGGCGAAGTCGTGGAACGGCCGGACCGGAACCCGCGTGACCTGAGCCGTGCCCGCCTCCTCCCACGCCTCGGCCTGTCGGCGGAAGGAGTGGAACTCGCCATCGGTCGACAGGATGCGCACGGGCTTGCGGCGCACCGCCGAGACCAGCCGCACCAGCAGCTCGTGGGTGTTGGGCGCGAAGACGACGGAGTCGCCTGACGGCAGGCGCAGCTCCTTGGCCACGCTGTCCTGGGCCTCGGGGATGACGTCGGCGAAGATGGGATCCCACTTGGTGTCGGCCATGGCGGCGGCCAGGTCCCAGGCCTTCATGTGGGCGAAATAGCTGGCGTCGGGCCACAGGTGATGGCTGTGGGCGGCGAAGTGCAGCCTCTTGGGCGCCGCTTCGAACGCGCGCGAGAACAGGGCTTTGTGGGACATAGGCCGCCTTACAGTTGGGTCCGCAGCGACCACAGCTCGGGAAAGGCGCGCCGCTCGAGGGTCTTGATCAGGTAGGCCACGCCGGGTGTGCCGCCGGTGCCGGGCTTTCCGCCGATGATGCGCTGCACGGTCAGGACGTGCTTGTGCCGCCAGGTGATCATGGCGTCGTCCAGATCCATCAGCTTTTCGGCCAGCTGATAGAGGCTCCACCAGCGGTCGGTGTCGCGATAGACGGTCAGCCACAGGGCTTCGACGCCGGGGTGGGCCTCGTAGGGCTGGGTGACGTCACGCTTCAGAACCTCGTCCGGAACGGACAGTCCCGCCGCCGCCGCGTGGGCCAGCACGGTGTCGTAGAGGCTCGGGCTCTCCAGCGCCGCCTCCAGCGCCTTCAGCGCGTCTGGCCGGCCCTCATGGAACTTGAGGAAGGCGCGATCCTTCAGCCCCAGCATGTATTCCAGCCTGCGGAACTGATCGCTCTGGAAGCCGGACGACGTGCCCAGGGAATCCCGGAACTTCAGATAGTCCGCAGGCGTCATGGTGGTCAGGATGTCCCACGACTGGGTCATCACCGCCTGGATGCGCGAGACCCGCGCCATGGACTTGTAGGCCGGGACCAGATCGCCCGCCGCGATCAGCGACTGGGCTAGGCCCAGTTCGTGAATGATCTGCTTGAGCCACAGCTCCTTTGTCTGGTGGATGATGACGAACAGCATCTCGTCGTGCTGGTCGCTTAGGGGGCGCTGCAAATGGAGCAGCTCGTCCAGCGCCAGATAAGAGGCGTAGGTCAGGCCGCGGTCGCTGTCGGTGGGTGCGCTCATGCCGCATGCTTAAGCCGCGTTGCGCCGCCGGCTCAAGCCGGGGCGGGACCGGGCTTGCTGAATGAGCAATCTTTCAGGTGACAGCCCAGCTCTAGCATGGCCTTCTCGCCGCCGCTGTTTCAGGAGACCCGCCCATGCGCCGCGCCCTTCTCACCGCCAGCGTGCTCGCCCTCGCCGTCGCCGTCTCGGGCTGCGCGCACATGGCGGCCGCGCCCGCCGCGCCCGCCGCGCCCGCCGTCGTCCAGACCCCGGCGCCCGATGCGGCCGCCGAGGACGCTCGACTGACCGCCTTCCTCGACGCCGCCTTCCGCGAGCAGCTGGCGCTCAGCCCCGAAAGCCTCAGCCAGTTCGGTTCGAAACAGCACAACGACCGGCTCGACGACTATACCCGAGCGGGTTCCGAACAATCCCTGGCCCTGGCCGAGCGCCACCTCGCGGAGATGCGCCGCCAGTTCGACCCCGCCCGTCTGTCCGAGCAGGGCCGCATCTCGATGGCCCTGTTCGAGGACGGCGTCGCCAACCAGCGCATGTTCCTGCGCTGGCGGGAGCACAGCTATCTGGTGACCAACAACGGCGCGCCGACCAGCAACATTCCGGTGCTGCTGCTGAACAACCACCCGGTGGCGAACGTGGCCGACGCCGAGGCCTACATCTCGCGCCTGCGCGACGTGGAGCGGGTCATGGGCGAGGTCTCGACCGATCTGATGAACCGCCACCGCCAGGGCCTGTCGGCGCCGGCCCTGGTCTATCCGGCTGTGATCACCGACGCCCGCAACCAGCTGCGCGGGGCGCCCTTCGACAACGGCGAGCCCAGCGTCCTTCTGGCCGACTTCTCCACCAAGGTGGACGCGCTGGAAATCCCGGCTGAGGAGAAGGCGCGCCTGAAGGCCGGGGCCGCCGAAGCTCTCTCAGGGCCGTTCCGGCGCGGCTATGAGCGCATGATCGGGACGCTGGAGACCATCTCCCGCGAAAAGACGGACAATAACGGCGTCTGGGCCCAACCGAACGGACAGGAATTCTATCAGTCTCAGCTGCGCTTCTTCACCACCACCGATCTGACCGCCGACCAGATTCACGACATCGGCCTGCGCGAGGTGGAGCGCCTGCACCGCGAATTCGAGGCGCTGAAGCAGCGCGTCGGGTTCGAAGGCACCCTGCAGGAGTTCTTCGAACACGTCCGCACCGATCCGCGCTTCACCTATCCGAATACGGCGGAGGGACGGCAGGCGTACCTGGACGACTCCACGCGCCTGATCAATCAGGCCATGGCCGACGCGCCGCGCTTCTTCCACCACCTGCCGCGCGCGCCGCTGGAGGTGCGAGCCGTTGAAGCCTTCCGCGAGAACACCGCCTCGACCGCCTTCTACGAGCGGCCGACGGCCGACGGATCGAGGCCCGGCGTCTACTACGTGAACCTGCGCGACATGACCCAGGTGCTGAAGCCCGAGGTGGACGCCACCGCCTACCACGAGGGCGCGCCGGGCCATCACTTCCAGCTGGCCCGCGCCATCGAGCAGGAGGGCCTGCCCCTGTTCCGGCGCTTCGCCTACTACGGCGCCTACATCGAAGGCTGGGGTCTGTACGCCGAGAAGCTGGCCAGGGAGATGGGCTACTATCAGGACCCGTGGGCCGAGTACGGCCGCCTGTCGCTGGAGCTGTGGCGCGCGGGCCGCCTGGTGGTGGACACCGGCATCCACTCCAAGGGCTGGTCGCGGGATCAGGCCATGGACTGGTTCCGCACCAACATGGCCATGTCCGAGGGCGATGTGGTGCGCGAAATCGATCGCTACATCACCAATCCCGGTCAGGCGACCTGCTACATGATCGGCCAGCTGAAGATCTTCGAGCTGCGCGCCCGCGCCCAGGCGGCCCTGGGCGACCGGTTCGACATCCGGGACTTCCACGAGGTTGTGCTGGCCTCAGGGCCGGTGCCGTTGAGCCTTCTGGAGCAGCGGGTCGACGCCTGGATCGCGGCGGGCGGACCTTCGCAGCGGTGAGGCTAGCGGGGCCAGGTCTCCGGATCGGCCCCCAGCACCTCTCCAGCCAGGTAGAGCGAACCGCAGATGAGGATGCGTCGCGCGCCTGAAGCCTGCGCCTGATCGAGCGCGTCGCTCACGCCAGTTGCAGACCGGGCGTTCAGGCCTTCGGCCCGGGCCGCATGGGCCAGCACGGCGGGATCGGCGGCCGATCCGCCTTCTCCAGACGCGCCGAAATCGATGGTCAGCACCGTTGGATCGAGTCGTCGAAAAGCGCGGAAGAAGCCGCCCGCGTCCTTGCTGGCGAGCATGCCGGTGATGAGGCTCAGAGGTTGCGGGTCGCGCCCCTGCATCTGCTCAAGCGTGCGCGCCAAGGCCTCGGCGGCGTGGGGATTATGGCCGCCGTCCAGCCACAGCTCGGCCCCGGCCGCCTGCGCCCTACGGCCATATAGCCCCAGGGTCAGCCGCTGAAGGCGCCCGGGCCAACTCACTGAGGTAAGCCCCTGCTCAATGGCGGCCTCGGGCCAACCCAGCTCCACCGCGCAGGCGACGGCCAGGCCGGCGTTGTCGATCTGGTGCGGCCCCGGCAGCGCCGGGAGCGGCAGGTCGAGCAGGCGATCGCGTCCCTGAAAGATCAGTCGTCCGCGCTCAGCAAAGGCGTCCACGTCCACGCCCATCTGCGTCAGGGGCGCGCCCACACGGGCGGCCGCGGTCTCGATGACCCCTTGGGCCTCTTCAGCCTGGCGGGCGATGATGGCGGGCCGCCCGGCTTTCATAATCCCGGCCTTTTCGCGAGCGATGCCGGAAAGCTCGTTCCCCAGGAACTCGGCGTGATCGTAGTCCACCGGCGTGATCACCGACAGCAGCGGCGCCTCGATGACATTGGTGGCGTCCAGCACCCCACCCAGTCCCACCTCAAGGATCAGGAGGTCCGCGGGCGTCTCGGAAAAGGCGAGGAAGGCGGCCGCCGTGGTGGCCTCGAAGAAGGTCAGGGGCTGATCGCCATTGGCGGCCTCGACCCGGTCAAGCGCCTCAGCCAGCTGGTCGTCGCTGATCAGATCGCCCGCCAGCCGGATGCGTTCGTTGAAACGGACCAGATGCGGCGAGGCGTAGACGTGGACCGCCATCCCCGCCGCCTCGGCCATGGCGCGCAGATAGGCGCAGGTGGAGCCCTTGCCGTTGGTGCCGGCCACGTGGATCACGGGCGGCAGGCGCCTCTCGGGATTCCCAAGCGTCGCCAGCACCCGGCGCATGCGGCCGAGCGACAGGTCGATGCGCTTGGGATGCAGGGCCTTCAGACGCGCCAGCGCCTGGTCGACGCGGGCGGTCAGGCGGCGCTCCGAGCGTCCATGAGCATGGAGAGGAGCCGGGCCAGCGTCTCGGGCAGTTCGGCGCGCGGCACCACCTTGTCCACCATGCCCTTTTCGGCCAGGTACTCCGAGCGCTGGAAGCCCGGCGGCAGCTTCTCGCGAATGGTCTGTTCGATGACGCGCGGACCGGCGAAGCCGATCAGGGCGCCGGGCTCCGCCAGATGCACGTCGCCCAGCATGGCGTAGCTGGCGGTGACGCCGCCGGTGGTCGGATCGGTCAGCACCACCAGATAGGGCAGCTTCGCCGCCTTCAGCTCCTGGATGGCCAGGGTGGTGCGCGCCATCTGCATCAGGGACAGGGCGCCCTCCTGCATGCGGGCGCCGCCGGCCGCCGTGAAGCAGACAAAGGGAACGCCCCGCCGCACCGCGTCGCGTGCGGCCGCGACGAAGGCTTCGCCGGCCGCCATGCCCAGCGATCCGCCCATGAAGTGGAAGTCCTGCACCAGGACCACGGCCTCCACGCCCTGGATACGGCCGAAGCCGCCGCCCATGGCGTCGCGCATGCCCTGGGCCTTGCGGGCCTGGGCCAGGCGATCGCGATAGGGCTTGCCGTCCGAGAACTTCAGCGGATCTTCGGGGACTTCCGGCAGCTCCAGCGGCTCGTAGGCGCCGTCATCGAAGGTGACCTTCAGACGCTGGGAAGCGCCGATACGCATATGCCTTCCCGAAGGCGTGACCCAAAGAGCCGCCTCCAGGTCCGGCCGCCAGATCATGTCGCCGGTGTCGGGGTCCTTGACCCACAAGTTGTCGGGCGTGTCGCGCCGGGCGACGATCTTGCGTACGCCGGGCGCGATGCGGGCCAGCCAGCCGCCGCGCTGGCGCTTGTCGGGATCGTTCGGGTTCCGGTCAGCCATGGGCGCCTTCTAACGCTTCGGAACGGATCAGGCGAGACGGGCGTTGCGCACGGCCTCGGCCAGACGCCAGACCGCGGTCTCGACCCGCTCGACCGGCGAGACGCCCTCGTCGAGGGCGGCCGCGACTTCGTTCACGATGGCCGAGCCGACCACGACGGCGTCGGCGATGCGGGCCATCTCGGCCGCCCGCTCGGGCGTGCGCACGCCGAATCCGGCCGCGACGGGCAGGCGGGAGGCGGCCTTGATCCGGGCCACGGCCTCGGCGACGGAGCCCGCGTCGGCGGACTTCACGCCGGTCACCCCGGCCACCGACACGTAGTAGATGAAACCGGAAGCCCGCTTCAGCACCATCGGCAGGCGGCGCGCGTCGGTCGTCGGCGTCGCCAGCGGGATCAGGCTCAGCCGTGCGGCTTCCAGCGCGTCGGCCAGGGCGTTCGCCTCTTCGGGGGGGCAGTCGACGATGATGGCCGCGTCGGCGCCCGCGTCCGCCGCGTCGCGCGCGAAGGCCTCGTAACCGTACGACTCCACCGGGTTCAGATAACCCATCAGCACCACGGGCGTGACCGTGTCCGTCTCGCGGAACCGCCGCACCAGGCCCAGCACGGCTTTTAGCGTCGTGCCCGCCTTCAGCGCCCGCTGCGCCGCCCGCTGGATGCTGGGGCCTTCGGCCATCGGGTCCGAAAAAGGCATGCCCAGCTCGATAATGTCGGCGCCCGCCAGGCCCGTGGTCATCAGCTGGTAGGTGGTCTCAAGATCGGGGTCCCCGGCCATGATGTAGGCCACCAGACAGGCGCGGTCGGGATTGCGCTCGAAGGGCCCGCTCAGCCGCCAGGGATCGGTATGGGAGCGCGCGCTCACAGCCTGACCCCCAGGTGCTGAGCCACGGCGAAGATGTCCTTATCGCCCCGGCCGCACAGGTTCATCACCACGTTCCCGCCCTTGCCGACCTCGCGGGAGATCTCGCCGATCCGCGCCAGGGCGTGGCTGGGCTCCAGCGCCGGAATGATCCCCTCCAGCTTCGAGCACAGCTGGAAGGCCTCCAGAGCCTCCTGATCCGTCGCGGCGCGGTATTCGGCCCGGCCGGTCTCGTGCAGCCAGGCGTGTTCGGGGCCGATGCCTGGATAGTCCAGCCCGGCAGAAATGGAATGCCCTTCAAGGATCTGGCCGTCGTCGTCCTGAAGAAGGTAGGTGCGGTTGCCGTGCAGCACGCCCGGACGCCCGCCCTGCAGGCTGGCGGCGTGGTCCGGTCCGTCCAGGCCCCGACCGGCCGCCTCGACGCCGATCAGGCGCACGCCCTCATCGCCGATAAAGGGATGAAACAGGCCGATGGCGTTTGATCCGCCGCCGATGGCCGCCACCACCGCGTCCGGCAGGCGGCCGGTGCGTTCCATCAACTGGGCCCGGGCCTCGCGTCCGATGACGCTCTGGAAGTCGCGCACCATGGCCGGATAGGGGTGCGGACCCGCCGCCGTGCCGATGATGTAGTAGGTGTCGTGGACGTTGGTGACCCAGTCGCGCAGGGCCTCGTTCATGGCGTCCTTCAGCGTGGCGCGGCCCGCCGTCACCGGCACGACCTCGGCCCCCAGCAGCTTCATGCGGAAGACATTGGGCTTCTGCCGTTCCACGTCGGTCGCGCCCATATAGATGGTGCAGGGCAGGCCGAAGCGCGCGCAGACCGTGGCCGTGGCCACCCCGTGCTGGCCGGCGCCCGTTTCGGCGATGATGCGCGGCTTCTTCATGCGACGGGCCAGCAGCACCTGGCCCATGCAGTTGTTGATCTTGTGCGCGCCGGTGTGGTTCAGCTCGTCGCGCTTGAACCAGATGTTCGCCGCCCCGACGTGGTCCGTCAGGCGCTCGGCGAAATAGAGTGGGCTGGGCCGGCCCACATAGTCGCGCAGGAAACCATCCAGCTCTTCCTGAAAGGACGGGTCAGCCTTGGCGTCGGCGTACGCCTGGTCCAGCTCCAGCACCAGCGGCATCAGGGTCTCGGGCACGAATCTGCCGCCGAAGGGGCCGAAACGGCCACGTTCATCGGGCCAGGCATAGGCGTTGGATGCGGCGACGCTCACGCTTCGTCTCTTCTGGCTTCGCGGCCAGGGGGAGGGGCCGCCTCAGGCGCTCTTTACGGCGCTCATGAACGCCGAGATCAGCCGGGGGTCCTTAACACCGGGGCTCGTCTCCACGCCAGAGGAGACGTCCACGGCCGGGGCCCGGGTCCGGCGCAGCGCCTCGGCCACGTTTTCGGGTCTCAGGCCGCCCGCCAGCAGCCAGGGCCCTCCGGCTCGCCAGTCCTCCAGCAGCGACCAGTCGAAGGCCTGGCCGTGACCGCCGGTGCGATCCGTTCCCTTGGGCGGGCGGGCGTCCAGCAGGACCGCGTCGCAGGCGGCCGAGTAAGCCGCCGCCCGCCTCAGGTCTTGAGGCGAGGCGACGCCGACCGCCTTCCAGACTTCGACGCCCAAGCCTTGCGCGAACAGACAGGTCCCGGGGCTCTCCCGGCCGTGCAGTTGCAGCACGTCGGGCCGCACCCTCTCGACCAGGGCGGCCAGCTCGTCGGGCGAGGCGTCGGCGGTCAGGGCGACGATCCCGGCCCGCCCTCTCGCCGGTTCGGCCAGGAGGCGCGCCTGCTCGGGCGAGACGGTCCTGGGGCTGGAGGGGACCAGCACGAAACCCAGCCAGTCGGCGCCGGCGTCCACCGCCGCGCTGACCGTCTCAGGCGTGGACAGCCCACAGATCTTGACCCTGACGTCGTTCGGCGGGGCCAATCAGGAGATCCACATCATCCGGCACTCGCGCACCGTCCAGCCGGCCACGCCGGAAACCAACTCGCATTCCTGTCCGGCGCCGGCCAGCGGCCCCATCAGATAGCTTGTGGCCACCGTGGCGCCCCGGCTGGTGTAGCGGGGCCGCTCGAACTTGACCCAGGGCTTGAAGCCTTCGCCCGGGCGTGGCGGCGTCGGCTGGTAGGTGCGCGGGAAGGACAGACCATAACGGCTCCAGTCGCAGGTCAGCCGCCACGTCGCGCCGTTCTCCTCCACCGGGTTCCACAGGGGCAGGGGGGCGTTCTCTCCGCCATAGCCGTAGTGCTGGCGCGCCACCGCCGCGATCACGGCGCAGTCCTGTTCGGTCGAACGGATTTCAGCGCCGCCGCCGGGCCCGGGTCCGGGCATCGGTTCGGGCATCGGGGTGGCGGCGCAGGCGGCCAAGGCGGTCGTCGCCACGAAGGTGAGGCAGGCGCGCATATGGAATCCTCCTTTGCGCCACTAACGCGAAAGGGTCCGCCGCGTGCCCCTAGCGGCGCACGTCCTCGGCAGTTTCCTCCACCGCCTGGCCGGCGGCGCGCATGTCGCGGCCGATGCCGGCGATGGTGTTGCAGGCGGTCAGGCCCAGGGCGGCGAGGCCCAGAAGGATCATGGTCTTGGCGCGGGTCATGGCGAGCTTCTCCAATCGGCTAAGCTTATGGAGCGGGCGCGGCGCCCGCGCAATCAGTAGACCCCCGGGGCCGAGATGGAGTTGCCGCTGAACGTCAGACGGAAGCGCAGTTCCTCCGGCCCGTCGTAGCCGACGATCGGCGCGGCGGCCTCGCCCATGCAGCCGATACAGGGGGGCGGGCGGTTCAGGTTCGGGGAGACGTCGATGCCCACGCCCCAGAACCAGTCGCGCCGAGCCTCCAGCTGCAGTTCCGCCTGGCTGATGAGCCGCCCGCCGCGCCGCAGTTCGGCCCGCACCCGCACCGAGCCCTCTGAAGCCGTGGGGAAGTAGCCAGTTTCGTTCACGACCTCGTTCAGGGGGCGAAAGTCTCGCTCTGTGATGCGCCGCGTCCCGCGCGCGTCCGTCACGGTGATGATGAGTTGGTCGTCGGCGAACTCGCCGCGGCGATAATCCACGAAGACAATCTCGGAAGCGGCGCCGGTGTGCTGGGGCCGGTATTCGCTGGGGGGCCTCTCCGGCGAAGGCGTTGTGGCGCAGCCGGTCAGGAGGGCGGCCGCCAGGACGAGGCTTGAGACGATCCGCATGGAACTCTTCCTTCGAAACCGATGCGTTAAGCCCGGCGGAGGCGTTGCGGTTCCCGAACCCTCCGACACAAGCCGTCGCCAAGCGTGAACGCCGCGGGCGTGGCGCGGTTGTCGGGCGGTGGTTAAAGAGCGCCCGCGCAGGATCGGCGCAGAGCATTCAAAGACGACCATGAGCATCGCCTTCATCGACCTCCAGGCCCAGCGCCGCCGCATCGGTCAGCGCATGACCGACGCCATCATGGCCGCCGTCGAGGGCGGCGCCTGGGTGATGGGTCCGCAGGTGCGCGAGTTCGAACAGAAACTGGCGGACTTTGGCCGAGCCAGGCACGCCCTGGGCTGCGCCAATGGCACCGACGCCCTGGCCCTGCCTTTGCGCGCCTGGGGGATCGGGCCGGGCGATGCGGTGTTCTGCCCCTCCTTCACCTTCGCCGCCACGGCCGAGGTGGCGCCCTGGTTCGGCGCGACCAACGTCTTCGTCGACATCCTGCCGGACACCTACAACATCGACCCGGACAAGCTGGAGGCGGCCATCGCCGCCGTGAAGGCCGAGGGGCGGCTGAAGCCCCGCGTGGTCATCGCGGTGGACCTGTTCGGCCAGCCGGCCGACTACCCCCGCCTTCGCGAGATTTGCGACCGCCACGGGCTGAAGCTGATCGCCGATTCCGCCCAAGGCTTCGGCTGCACCCTGAACGGCGCGCATCCGGTGAAGTGGGCTGACATCACCACCACCAGCTTCTTTCCGGCCAAGCCGCTGGGCTGCTACGGCGACGGCGGGGCGGTGCTGACCGACGATGACGACCTGGCGCAGATGATCGACAGCTGCCGCGTGCACGGCAAGGCGGTCGCCCGCGACCTGGAGGGCCGCACCTTCGATCACGACCCCAAGTATCTGAACATGCGCGTGGGCGTGAACTCGCGCCTGGACACCATCCAGGCCGCGGTCCTGATCGAGAAGCTGGCCGTCTTCGCCGACGAGATCGAGGCGAGAAACCGCATCGCCGCCCGCTACAACGAGCTGCTCGCGCCCCACGTGGCCGCCGTGCCGCAGGTGATCGACGGCGGCGTTTCGGTCTGGGCCCAGTACGTCATCGAGCATGAGGCGCGCGACCGTCTGGCGGCGCATCTGCGCGAAAAGGGCGTGCCCACGGCGGTCTATTATCCGATTCCGCTGCATCAGCAGCCGGCCTTCAAGGGCGATCATGTGGGCGCTGGCGGCCTGCCGGTGACGGAGGCGAAGGCGGATGTGGTCCTGGCCCTGCCCATGCACGCCGACTTGGACGAAGCCACCCAGGATCGGATCATCGACGCCGTGAGGAGCTTCTGATGGAGGATCAGCGCCTGAGGATCGGCGTCGCCGGCGCCGGGGTCATGGGCCGCAACCACGCCCGGGTGGCGTCCGAGCTGCGCGAGGGCCGCCTGACCGCCGTGTTCGATCCGGACGGCGCGACGGCCCAGGGCGTGGCCGAGGCCTATGGCGCGGACGCTTTCACGGACGCCGAGGCTTTTCTGTCGTCGGGCATTGAGGCCGCCATCGTGGCGACGCCGAACCGCCACCACGCCGAGCTGGGCGTGGCCCTGCTGGAGCGCGGCGTGCATGTGCTGGTGGAAAAGCCCATCGCCGCCGACCTGGAGGGCGCCCAGGCCCTGATCGCGGCCGCCGAGCGCTCGGGCGCCGTGCTGATGGTGGGCCACGTCGAGCGCTTCAACCCGGCGGTCGAGGCGGTCAAGCGCTCCATCGCCGACGACGACATCATCTCCATCCAGATCACCCGGGTCGGCCCCTTCCCGCCGCGCATGGGAGAGGTGGGCGTGGTCATCGACCTGGCGGTGCACGACATCGACATCGTCCGTCACCTGACCGGGTCCGAGATCGTCGATGTCCAGGCCCAGCTGGCCCGCACCCACGCTGATCGCGAGGACACGGCGCTGCTCCAGTTCCGCACCGAGAGCGGCGTGATCGCCCAGATCAACACCAACTGGGTCACGCCCTTCAAGGCGCGCATCCTCCAGGTGGCGACACGGCAGAAGTTCGTGGTGGCCGACCTCATCACCCGCACGGTGACCGAGAACTTCGGCTTCCAGAAGGACGGTTCCTACTCCACCCGCATGGTCAACGCCTGGCCGTCCGAGCCCCTGAAGAAGGAGCTGGAGGCCTTTGTCGAGGCTTGCCTGGGTCGCGCCGCCCCCGCCGTCACCGGTCAGGACGGGCTGAAGAACCTGGAAGTGGCCTTGAAGTGCCTCGACGGGCGCTGAGGACCTAAGCCTACTCCAGCGCCAGCAAGGCCAACACCGCCGTGACCAGGGTCAGGGCGGCCAGCCCATAAACGGCCCAGAAGGCCAGCGGGCGCGACGGGTTCCGCACGCGCCGCGCCGGCTTGATCTCTAGCGGCTCCACCGCCGCCGCCTCAGCGCATGGTCGGAATGACGAAGCTGGAATCGGCGTGCTCCAGCTCCGAGTCGGGCCAGCGGGCGGTGACGGTCTTGGTCTTGGTCCAGAAGCGGACGCCTTCCATGCCGTGCTGGTTGATGTCGCCGAAAGCCGAGCGCTTCCAGCCGCCGAAGGTGTGATAGGCCACCGGCACCGGGATCGGCACGTTGATGCCGACCATGCCGACGTTGACGCGGGCGGCGAAGTCGCGCGCCGCGCGGCCGTTCTGGGTGAAGATGGCGACGCCGTTGCCGTACTGGTGCTTCGACGGCAGGGCGAGGGCCTCCTCGAAGCTGGCGGCGCGAACGATCTGCAGCACCGGGCCGAAGATCTCCTCGCGGTAGGACTCCATCTCCGGCGTCACGTGGTCGAACAGCGACGGGCCGATGAAGTAGCCGTCCTCGTGGCCCTGAAGCTTGAAGCCGCGGCCGTCGACGACCAGCTCGGCGCCTTCGTCGACGCCCTTTTGGATCCAGCCCTCGACGCGCGCCTTGTGGGCCGCGTTGACCACCGGACCGTAGTGGGCCTCGGCGTCGGTGGAGACGCCCACCTTCAGCGACGGGATTTCTGAGACCAGACGCTCGCGCAGCTCATCGGCGGTGCGTTGACCGACGGGCACGACCACCGGCAGCGCCATGCAGCGCTCGCCGGCTGAGCCATAGGCGGCGCCGGTCAGGTCCTTGATCACCTGGTCCATGTCCGCGTCGGGCAGGACGATGCCGTGGTTCTTGGCTCCGCCCATGGCCTGGACGCGCTTTCCGTGCTCGGCGCCCATGCGGAAGACGTAGTGGGCGATGTCGGAGCTGCCGACGAAGCTGACCGCGCGCACCAGCGGGTGGGTCAGGATGGCGTCGACCGCCGTCTTGTCGCCGTGGACCACATTCAGCACGCCCTTGGGCGCGCCGGCCTCCAGCATTAGCTCGGCCAGGCGCACGGGCACGGACGGATCGCGCTCGGACGGCTTCAGGATGAAGGTGTTCCCCACCGCGATGGCCACGCCGAACATCCACATCGGGATCATGGCGGGGAAGTTGAACGGGGTGATGCCCGCCACCACGCCCAGCGGCTGGCGCATGGAATAGACGTCGATGCCCGGGCCCGCGCCATAGGTGTACTCGCCCTTCAGAGCGTGCGGGATGCCGCAGGCGAACTCGATCACCTCGAGGCCGCGCTGGATGTCGCCCTTCGAGTCGGCGATGACCTTGCCGTGCTCCGAGGACAGCAACTCGGCCAGCTCGTTCATGTTCGCCTCGACCAGGCGCTTGAACTCGAACATGACCCGGGCGCGGCGCTGCGGGTTGACGTTCGACCAGTCCTCGAAGGCGGCCTGGGCGGCCTGGACCGCCTGGTCCAGCTCGTTCTCGGCAGCCAGCTGCACGCGGGCCTGAACCTGGCCGGTATTCGGGTTGAACACGTCGCCGAAGCGGCCCGAGGCGCCCGTGAAGGACGCGCCGTCGATGAAGTGGTTGATCTCGCGCACGGGGAAACTCTCCAGCAGGGCGCGCTCACTCAGGGCGCGCGGTCGTCGGCGGCGGTCTTAGCGGCTGGGCGCGGGCGGGGCTAGGGGGCGCGCCGCCTCAGCCCGGGGTCAGGGCCCAGAAGGCGGCGTAGAAGCCGATCCAGCCTCCGACATAGAGGCCCAATGTGGTGCGGGGGGTCAGCCGGCCTCGCAGCGCGCCGCCCAGCACGGCGAAGCCCAGCGCGATCAGCATGAAGCGGGGCAGCCGGGCGCCAGGCGTGGCGGCCGCCAGCTCGGCTGCGGAGATGTTGGTCCGGGGGCCGGCGGCGGCGTACAGCTTGTAGGGCTTGCCGGAAAAGGCCGCGAACAGCATGCGGTCGCGCCAGTCGTCGGACTGCAGGTCGGCGGCGGCCGCGGCGACGGCGCCCTGCGGCACGGCCGGCAGGCTTTCGATCAGGCGTTCCACGCGCGCCGGCTCGCGCGCGCTCCATGCATAGAGCCCCGCCCCGCCCAGCCCAGCGGCGAGGGCGGCCGCCAGCCCCGCCAGAACGCCCGCCCGCCAGCCGCGCCTCAGCGCGATCCAGCCGATCGCCACGTCGGCCACGATGAAGAACAGCGACGCCTCAGCCGCGGCCCAGATCACGGGCAGTGCGGCCAGGGCGGCGTCGCCCGGCCGGAAGGCTCTGGGCTCAGTCGCCAATCCAGCGATCCAGCCAGTCCTCGACCGTGTCATGCCACTGGATGCTGTTGCGCGGCTTCAGCACCCAGTGATTCTCGTTGGGGAAGTAGAGAAGTCGGCTCTCGACCCCCTGGCGCTGAAGGGCGTTGAACACCGCCAGGCCCTGCGTCTCGGGCACGCGGTAATCCCGCCCGCCGTGGACCACCAGGGTCGGCACGCGCCAGTTAGCGATGTGGTTGATGGGGTTGAACTGGTCGTAGTTGCGCGCCGCCTCGGCCAGCGTCCCGCCGTTCTCCCACTCGGTGAACCACAGCTCCTCGGTCTCCAGGCCCATGGCGCGGGTGTCGAAGATGCCGTCGTGGCTGACGAAGCACTTCCAGGGCTCGTTCCAGACGCCGGCCATCCAGTTGACCATGTAGCCCCCGTAAGAAGCGCCCAGCGCGCAGGCCCGGTCACCGTCCAGGAAGTCATAGGTGGACAGGACGTGGGCCCAGCCCTTTTGCAGGTCCTCGAGCGGACGGTCGCCCCAGTGCTGGGAGATCGAGTCCGTAAAGGCTTGGCCATAGCCGACCGAGCCGTGGAAATCGATCATCACAACCGCATAGCCGGCCCCGGCGTAGGTCTGCGGGTTCCAGCGGTAGGACCAGGCGTCGCCAAACGACCCCTGCGGCCCGCCGTGCACCAGGAAGGCCACCGGATAGCGGCGTCCCGGCTGGTAGTTGGCCGGCTTCACCACGTATCCGTGGACGGTCTCGCCGTTCCAGCCGGCGAAGCTGAACTGCTCGTAGTCGCCCATGGCCACGCCTTCGAGGCGTTCGGCGTTGTGCCGGGTCAGCTGCATAGGCGCCTGGCGGGTCAGGATGGGCGCGACCCAGACGTCGGCCGGCGCGTTCATGCGCGCCTGATCATAGACCACCCGGCCGTCGGCCACGCTGATGGAGCCGACCGACCCGGGGCCGGTCACCGGCGTGACGCCGCCAGTCCGGGGGTCGATGCGGAACACACGGTGCGATCCTACGTCCTGGGCCACGGCGAACAGCCAGCGGCCGTCGCGCGACCAGGCGATGGCGTCGGCGGAACGGTCCCAGTTCGGCGCAACCTCGCGGGTGGCGCCGGTGCGCAGGTCGCGCAGCATGATGCGGAAACGGTCGGCCTCGAAGCCTGGCCGGCTCATGGCCCGCCAGGCCAGCCGGCGGCCGTCGGGCGAGAAGGCCGCGCCGGTGTCCCAGGCGGGGTTGTCCTCGGTCAGGTTGGTCAGACCCGTTGAGCCGTCGATGGCGGTCTCGTAGAGGTCGAAGTCCGTGCTCCAGGGCTCCGTCCGGCCGGCCTCGCGGGCGGCGAAGACGACGCGGGCGCCGTCGGGGCTGACGGTGAACTCCGTGTCGTCGCCGAAGGGCACGCTGGGCGCGTCGCCGTCGAAGCCGCGCATCAGCGGGCGCGCCGCGCCCTCGGCCATGCCATCGGCGTTGAGGGCCAGGCTGAACAGGTGGTTCTTGCGGCCGTCTTCCCAGGTATCCCAGTGACGCACAAAGACCCGGTCATAGATGCGGCCGGTCTCCACGCGCGCGGCGCGGTGCTCAACCTCGGCGGCGGTGCAGGCCAGATCCGCCTCGCAGGCGGGATAGACCTCCAGCGCTACGACCAGGTTCTGGCCGCCGGGCGCGATGCGGAAGGTGGAGACGTCGAGCGGCAGGTCCGTCACCTGTCGGGCCGTCGCGCCGTCCGCGTCCGTGACCCACACCTGCGACGAGCCCGAGCGCGAGGACAGGAAGTAGAGCCGCCCGTTCGAGGCCCAGCGGGCCGTGTTGGCTCCGCCGTCCGATACCGCCAGCCGCTGGGGCTCGCCGCCGGCCACGGGAACGCGCCACAGGCTGACCACGCCACGATTGGCCTCAAGGTCGGTGGCGCGCACCTGATAGACGACCCAGCGGCCGTCGGGGGACACCTGTGGATCGGACACGCGGTCCAGCCGAACCAGGTCCTGGATCGAGAACGGATGCGGTCCCTCTGGCACGCCCTCCATGGCCCGCTGGGCCACGCTCTGATCCGCGCTCTGATCCGCGCTCTGGGCGAAGGCTGCGGCCGGCAGCAGGGCGAAGGCCGCACAGGCCAAGAGGGTGGTGCGAAGGGTCATGGCGTCGTCTCTCCCGATCTTGCGGAAGACGGCTTAGCATGGCCGTACGGACGCCCAAACAGCTTGTCTGAGCTTGGGTCCGGTTCGATTTGAAGGGGCCGCTTCGGCTGTGCGCCTAGGTGACCAGCACGACGCCCAACAGGATGGCGGCGTAGTGCACCCCGGCGCCGGCGACCACGAAGCCGTGCCAGATCGCACGCCGGAACGGCAGGGCCTGACGGATGAAGATCAGAACGCCCAGCGTGTAGATGAGGCCGCCGGCGACCAGCAACGTCAGGGCCAGGGGGGACAGGCCCTCCGTCAGCGGCTTGATGGCTAGCACGGCGACCCACCCGAACAGGGCGTAGACCACGCCCCAGAAGGCGTCGTTCAGCCGGGGCGCGAAGATCTTGCCGACGGCGCCGCCTATGCCAAGCGTCCAGACCAGGGCCGTGAAGCCGATGGCCCAGGCCGGGTCCTCGAACCTCTGGGTGGTGAAGGGGGTGTAGGAGCCGGCGATCATCAGGAAGATGGCCGCTTCGTCCAGCCGGCGCAGAATCGGCCGGGCCGCGCAGGGTCTGGAGCGGTTGTAGAGCGTCGACGCCCCCAGCATGGCGATCAGGCAGACGGCGTACACGGCGGTCGACAGCACCAGACTGGGCCCGCCCGTGGTCGCCGACAGGGCCGCCAGGACGATGCCGCCCACCCCCGCCAGCATCAGGCCGATGGCGTGCACCCACGAGTCCGCCACCCGCTCGGCCCGGGTGGGATAATGCTCGATCATGTCGAGCTCGTCCGGGGTGCAGATGCGCTTCAGCACGTAGGCGCAGGCCTTTCTCATGGGAGGGCCAACGGCGACGCCGCGGCCCCGGTTCCGACCAAGCTTGGGCTTAACAGCTTTGGATCAGGTGAATCGCCTCCGGGTGATGCGGCGGGGTGACGCGGGCGCGGGGCTTGCCTAATAGTTGCGGAACAAGGCGCTCCACGAATGAGGGCGCCGCAGGGAGAGGATGCATCAGATGACCAGAGTGGCCCTTGTCACCGGCGGAACGCGCGGCATCGGCAAGTCCATCGTGGAGCGGCTGAAGGCCGACGGGCTGCAGGTGGCGGCCGGCTATTCCGGCAACGAGGAGGCCGCCCAGGCCACGGCCCGCGAACTAGGCGTGATGGTCATCAAGGGCAATGTCGGCAGCTATGAGGACTGCGAGCGCGCGGTGCAGGCCGTCGAGGCCGAACTGGGCCCGGTCGATGTGCTGGTCAACAATGCCGGCATCACCCGCGACGGCTTCTTTCACAAGATGAGCAAGGATCAGTGGTCCGACGTCATTCGCGTGAACATGGACAGCGTTTTCAACATGACGCGCCAGGTGATCGGCGGCATGCGCGACCGGGGCTGGGGCCGCATCATCAACATCAGCTCCATCAACGGCCAGAAGGGCCAGGTGGGGCAGACCAACTACTCAGCCGCCAAGGCCGGCATGATCGGCTTCACCAAGGCCCTCGCCCTTGAGAATGCGCGCAAGGGCGTGACCGTGAACTGCATCGCGCCGGGATACATCGACACCGAGATGGTGGGCGCCATGGACGAAAAGGTGCTGGCCGGCATCATCGCCCAGATTCCGGTAGGCCGCCTGGGCAAGGGCGAGGAGATCGCGGACATGGTCTCGTGGCTGGCGGGGGACCGTGCCGGATACGTCACAGGCTGCACGCTTTCGCTGAACGGCGGCCAGTACATGGTCGGCTGAAACCGGTTCGCCCAAAATCCGCCGCGCGCCAGAGTCATCTGAGCCCGGATGCATGTGGTTCCTCAGCAAGGACGGCCGGTCCGCGCCAGCGCCCTCGTGGCCCTGGCGTGTGCGCTTGCCTGCACGCCTGCGCTCGCCGAGGCGGGGCAGTCGAACTCGCTGAGAGACCGGCTGTTTCAGCAGCGCCGCACCACCGAGACCCAGCAGCCCGTGCGCTACGAAACCCAGTCGGACATGGGTTTTGTGCTGGATCAGGCCGGCTCGCGGCGGCTGATCCGCTTCGAAGGCTCCAGTGAGATCTGGGCGCTGACCCCCCAGGCCGGGCCGCGCGGCGACGTCTTCTACAAGAACGACATCGGCCAGACGGTGCTGCGCCAGTCCCGCACCGGAGGCATGACCCTCTACACGCCGGGCCAGCCGGCGGGCATGCCGGTGGCGGCGGCGGGCCGGGGCGAGGCCCTGCGCCCCCAGGTGGTCAGCTACGCGGACCTGTTCCGCCAGGTGGTGCGTGTGGGCGAGCGCGTGCGGCGCGCGCTCGGCCATCCGGTCAGCCTGCACGTGGACGTGGAAGAGAGCTCTACCGCCGCAACCCTGGCCGCTGACGCCCTGACCCTGGCCGGCGAGGCGCTGGCCTTCACGGCGCGCGCAGCCAATACCCGCAGCCGCGCGGTCAGCGTCCGCTCTGTGCGTGTGGAGCAGGGCAACCGACCCGACGTGGAACGTCGCGGCAATCAGATCCTGGTGACCATCAATCCGGCTCTGGGCGTGGCCGGACGGCCCTCGTCGGCGCGCATCACCCGGGCCATCGTCCAGGCCGCCTAGCCTAACCCCTGAAGGCGTCCTTTTCCGCACGCAGCTGGGCGAAGGCCTCGGCGGGCTCAAGGCCCGGCCGCAGCAGGGGCGCACGCAGGAAGGGGTTGGTGGCCTTCTCCAGGCCGATCGTTGTGGGCACGGTGGGCCGGCCCTCGGCGCGCAGGCGCTCAACCTCGGCTGCGCGGTCGCGGAGCGCCGGGCTGTCGTCAACGCTCAGGGCGAAGCGGGCGTTGGATAGGGTGTACTCGTGGGCGCACCAGATGCGCGTCTCGTCCGGCAGGGCCGCCAGGGACGACAGGCTGCCCCACATCTGCGGGGCGGTGCCCTCAAACAGCCGTCCGCAGCCCATGGCGAAGATGACGTCGCCCACGAAGGCGTTTCCTCCCTCGTCGTCCACGTAAACGATATGGCCCAGGGTATGGCCCGGCGCGTCCAGCACCCGCAGCCGTGTTGCGCCCAGCCGGACCTCCTGCCCGCCCTTGACCAGTTGATCGACCGGGCCGATGCGGCGCGCCTCCTCCGGCCCTATGATCGTGCAGTCCGTCTCGTCCTTCAGTCGCTGGTTGCCGCCCGCGTGGTCGGGGTGCCAGTGGGTGTTGAGGATCAGGTCCAGGCGCCAGCCCAGCCTGTGGAGCTCCGCCAGAATGGCCTCGGCGTCGGGCGTGTCGATGCTGGCCACGACGCCGGTGTCCCCGTCGCGGATCAGATAGCCGTAGTTGTCCGACAGGCAGGGGAACTGGTGGATGTCGAGGGCCATGGGCTCCTCCCTTGCGGCTGCGGCGTCTTGGGCGCGGCGCGAGCGCCCGTATCCGCTATATAAGCCCTCATGGCCCGCGATGTCCGAGACCTGCGCCAGTTCTACGCCGGCCCGCTGGGGCGATCGGCCAACGCCATCCTGTCCGGCAAGCTGGCCGAGGCCTGGGGCGCCTGCTCAGGCCTGGACGTGCTGGGGGTCGGCTATGCCGGGCCTTTGCTGAACGGCCTTGTGGCGACGCGCCGCTCGGTCTGGCTGGCCACCGGGGTGGATGAGATCAATCCCTGGCCGGCGCGCGGCAAGAACCGGGTCTGCCTGGGCCAGGGCGCCGCCATGCCCTTCGCCGACGCCAGCTTCGACCGCGTTCTGCTGGTCCACGCACTGGAGGACAGCGAGGATCCTGCCGCCCTTTTGGCCCAGGCCTGCCGCGTGATGAGCGGTGCGGGCCGGATGATGATCGTGGCGGCGGCGCGCGGCGGCTTCTGGGCGCGGTCCGAAGCGACGCCCTTCGGCTCGGGCCGCCCTTTCAGCCGCCGGCAGCTGGAGCGCCTGCTGCGCGACGTGGAGCTTGAGCCGACGGCCTGGTCCCAGGCTCTCTACATGCCGCCGGTCACCCGGCTGGCCGGTTGGGCGGAGGGCATTGAGCAGGTCGGCTCCGCCCTGGCCCCGGGCCTGGCGGGCGTGCTGCTGATGGAGGCGGTGAAGCGCCCCTATCTGGCCCCCGCGCGCGTGGCCAAGGCGCGAAAGCCGGTCCTGGCCGCGCCGGTGCTGGCTCCACAGCCCGCAGGCCGCAGCGGTCTTGGCGCAAACCGGGAGTCGCCGTAAGTCCAGGCTGATATGGCCTACCTCGTTCTCATGCGTCACGCCGAAGCCGAGATGTCGGCCGCCTCCGGCGACGACTACGACCGCGCCCTGACGGATGCGGGGCGCTCTGACGCGGCCCTGGTGGGCAGTTTCCTGGAGATGACAGGCCTGTGCTTCGACGCGGTCCTGGCCTCCGCCTCGGTGAGAACCCGCCAGACCGTCGAGGCGCTGGGCGCACTGTCGGCGACGCCCGCCTATTCGCGGCGGCTCTACAACGCTTCGGCGGATCGCCTGCGCGAGGAGATCGCGGCGCATCCCGACGCGGCGACCCTGCTGATCGTGGCCCATAATCCGGGCGTGCATCAGCTGGCGGTGGAGCTGGTGACCGAGGGCGAGGCGCTGCCCTCGTCGCTAGACCGGCTGGCGGGCGGCTTCCCGCCCGGCACGGCGGCGGTGTTCGAGGTGGACGAGCGGGGGCGCGCCCGGCTGGAGCGAGTGATCCGCCCTGATGTTCTGGCGGTCCAATGAGTCTCGATGGCGGTATGGTTCAGGATTGGGCCGCGGCGGCCCTGCGCCGCCTCGATCCCGAGACCGCGCACCACCTCGCCATCGCGGCGCTGGAAGCGGGCCTCGGCCCCCGTGTTCCCGCTGCCGACCCGATCCTGGCGACGCGCGTGGCGGGCCTCGATCTGCCCAACTGCGTGGGTCTGGCCGCCGGTTTTGACAAGGATGCGCGGGTGTTCGCGCCGCTGCTGCGGGCGGGCTTCGGCTTTGTGGAGTGCGGCACCGTCACGCCGTTGCCCCAGCCGGGCAATCCCAGGCCGCGCCTGTTTCGGCTGAGCGAGGACGAGGCCATCATCAATCGCATGGGCTTCAACAACGACGGGGTCGAGGCCTTCGCCCAGCGGCTGGCGCGCAGGGACCGCCGCGCGGGGATCGTCGGCGCCAACATCGGCGCCAACAAGGAGGCCGAGGACCGCATCGGCGACTACGTCACGGGGCTGAAGCGCCTGTGGGGGCTGGCGGACTATTTCACCGCCAACATCTCCTCGCCCAACACCCCGGGCCTCAGGGGCCTGCAGAGCGGCGCGGCCCTGGACGAGCTGCTTGGCCGGATGGCCGAGGCGCGGGCGGAGCTGAGCGCAGACGGAGCGAACTATCCGCTTTTCCTGAAGGTGGCGCCTGATCTCGAGGCGAAGGATTGCGCCGACATAGCCGCCGCCTGCCGACGCCACGGTCTGGACGGCGTTATCGTCAGCAACACAACACTGGATCGGCCGGCGACGCTGAAATCACGCTTCAAGGGCGAGGCGGGGGGGCTGTCCGGCCTGCCGGTGCAGGCCCGGGCGCGTCAGGCGCTGGCCTGGTTCCGCGCGGCGGACGCCGGAATGCCGCTGATCGCGGCGGGCGGCGTCGATTCCGGCGCCGAGGCCTATGCGCGCATCCGCGCCGGCGCCTCGGCCGTCCAGGTCTACAGCGCCCTCATCTATGGCGGGCTGTCCCTGGTGGGGCGCATCCAGAAGGACCTGGCCGCCCTGCTGCAGGCCGACGGCTATTCTAGCGTGGCCCAGGCGGTGGGGACGGCTGCGCCCTGAATGCGTTAAGCTGGGGTCATGCCCGGTAGCGCCCTCGCCTCGCTGTGGTCCTTCGCCTGCAACGCCGCCATGGCGGGGCTGGCCGGATTCCTGGCCGTGGACATGGTCGCGCCGCCCCAGCACCTGCCTTGGACGCCGCTCGAGATCGATCGGCCCGTGGGCGCCGCCACGCCGATCAAGATCGCCCGCTTCCAGCCTGTGCCGCAGCCGTCCCTGGCGGACGCTGAGTTCGAGCGCTGCCTGGCCGTGCTGGAACAAGCCGGGGTCCAGGTGGAGCGGGTCGATCCGCGCGAGGAACAGGGCTTCTGCGTCATCAGGAACGGCGTGCGCATTACGGGCGGGACGACGCCCCTGTCGCCGGGCGGGCAGCCCATGGCCTGTCCCCTGGCCATCCGCTACGCCATCTGGGACCGCCAGGCGCTGCAACCGGCCGCGCGCGAGGTGCTGGGCGCCGAGGTTGAGCGCGTCGAGGTCGCGGGCACCTATGCCTGCCGCACCGTGGGCAACGCCACCGGGCCGGAAGCGCGCGTCAGCGAGCACGCCCGGGCCAACGCGTTGGACGTGTTCAGCATCCGGCTAGGCGACGGCCGCACGATCTCTGTGGCCTCGGACTGGGGCGCGATCGATCCGAACTCGCGCGCGGCTCGCGCGGCCGAGCAGGCCATCCTCGAGGCCGGGGGAACGCCGGTCCGGGCCGAGGCGCCGCCTGAGCCCGGCCCCGAGGGCCGCTTCCTGCGCCGCATCCGGGACGAGGGCTGCCGCATCTTCGGCACGGTTCTCAGCCCGGAGTACAACGCCGCGCACCGCGACCATCTGCACCTGGACGGCTCGACCTTCAGCCTGTGCCAGTGAGAGCATCCCCCTAAGGGACTCTCCTGAGACTGACTCGCATTGCCAAGGGCGAGAGGCGCCTGTATATGCGAGGCGTTCGCATCTGCTGGACCCAAGAATCGCCCGTGTACGTCTGCAACTGCAATGGCATCCGCGAGAGGGACGTCGCCGCCGCCGTCGAGGCGGGCGCCGCGCGTCCTCGCGACGTGTTCGCAAGAACCCAATGCGCGCCGCAGTGTGCTAAGTGCGTGTGCGAGATGCGGCAGATGATTCAGGACCGCCGGGAGGCTCTGCGTCACGCCGCCGAATAGGAAAGGCGTGCGCCATGAAGGGCGATCCCCAGATCATCCGGCTGTTGAATGCGGTCCTCACCAACGAGCTGACGGCGGTCAACCAGTACTTCCTGCACGCCCGCATGTTCGAGGACTGGGGCTTCAGGCGCCTCGGCCACGTGGTCTACGAGGAATCGATCGGCGAGATGAAACACGCCGACCGGCTGGTGAAGCGCATCCTGTTCCTACAGGGGCTGCCCAACCTTCAGGACCTGCACAAGCTGAAGATCGGCGAGACCGTGCCCGAGTGTCTCGGCGCGGACCTGGCCCTCGAGACGGGCGGACGCCAGCTGCTGGTCGACGGCGTGCGCCAGTGCGAGCAGGCGGGCGATTATGTCAGCCGTCAGATCCTCCAGGACATCCTGGCCGACACCGAGACGCACATCGATTTCCTCGAGACTCAGATGAACCTGATCGCCCATCTGGGCGAGCAGAACTACCTGCAGAGCGCCATGCAGGAGATCGAGCCGGACGACGCCGCCAAGGGCGGTTAGAGCTCACGCCGGAACCGTCGCCGCGAGGAGGGGTTTTTCCTGGGTCATCCAGGGAGGCCCGACGTTGCGTGAACTGCTGAAGGAAAAGGCCGAAAGCTTCCTCAACGCAGAGGATCAACCGCTGCGCCACGTGCTTCTGGGCGCGGGCCTTGTGGTGGGCGTCGCCATGCTGGCCCATGCCCTGGCGGGTCAGGGCGCGCGCATCGTCGATGAGCGGCACCTGCGTAAGGGCCCCCGTGGCCGCAGCCTGATGGAGGCGCCTCGCAACCCGGCCGCGGTCGTGGCGCCCGCCCTGCTGTCGGCCACGACCCTTTCAGCCCTGCGCGTCTGGAACAGTCCAAAGGGGCCCGAGCGTTCGCGAGCGCTGGGCCTGTGGTTCGTGCTGGAGGCGGTCACGGCCGTGTGGATGGCGCTGCGGCCCCGTCGTCTGTTCGGCCAGATCGGCGCGGCCATGGTGACGGCCGGCGTCACCGCCGCCTATGCCTTCCATGCCCGGCCGCTAGACAAGCGGGCCGCCACTCTGATGGCCCCCAACAGCGGCTCGATGGTGGCCCTGGCCAACCCCGATCCCAAGGGGCAGCAGACCTCGTCCGCGACGCCGCACACCCTTCACTAGCTTGACGGGGCCGGTTCGCCCGCCCAAGCCTGTGGCGTGTCTGAGACCCTGATCGTACTGGGCGCCACCAGCCTGATCGGCCGTCGCCTCCCCGAGGCCGCCGGCAGCCTCCGGCTGGCCGGCGTCTCGCGGCGAAGCGAGCCTCGTCCCGGCTACGCCGACTGGATCACCGCCGACCTGACGGAGGGCGGGTTCGGGCGGGGCCTGCCGGAGGCCGAGCGCGCCCTGATCCTTTCGCCCGTCTGGACGGCCGCCGCCGCCGTGCCGAGCCTGGCTGCGAAGGGCGTACGCCGCATCGTGGCGACATCTTCCACCAGCCGCTTCACCAAGGCCCATTCGCCCGATCCGGCCGAGCGCGCCGTGGCCCAGGCCCTGGCGACCGGCGAGGCCCGCCTGCGCGAGGTCTGCGCGGAACGCGGCGTGGCGTGGACCATCCTGCGGCCCACGCTGATCTATGACGAAGGCCTGGACGGCAACGTGACGCGTCTGGCGCGACTGATCCGCAAGGCCCGCGTCCTGCCCCTGGCTGGCGGCGGGCGAGGCCTTCGACAGCCAGTGCACGCGGCCGATCTGGCGCGCGGCTGCCTCGACGCCTTGGAGCGCAACGCCGCACGCTCCAAGGCCTATGACCTGGCCGGGGGCGAGACGCTGACCTATCGCGAGATGGCCGGGCGCATCTTCGACGCCCTGGGCCTTCGCCGCCGCATCGTGCCGCTGCCGGCCTGGGCATGGCGCGCGGCCTTCACCCTGGCCAGGCCGCTGTTGCCGGGCGCAGGGGCGCAGATGGGCGCGCGCATGCAGGACGATCTTGTGTTCGACGACGCCGAGGCGCGCCGCGACCTGGGCTGGAGCCCCCGCCCGTTCCGGCCCGATTTCAGAGGCTTCTAGGCGAACTGATCGGCATATTCCGGCGCCAGCCAGGGCCGGATCGTGGCCGTTGGCAGGGTGATCTCATAGCCGCCCTCGGCATAGGGTCCGACCAGATACGGGCCGATCAGGAAGGTGAGGCCGCCGGCCTTGCCGGGCGTGCGGGACGGCGCCAGCACTATCGCCGTCTCGGTCCAGGCCGGGCACTTCCAGCTTTCGTTGGGGAAGGGCGGGGCGTCGGCGCCGATGCGCTCGCGTTTGGCGCGGGTGACGGCGTCGCACAGGGCGCGGTTCAGGGCGGCCTGGTCAAAGCCCTGGCGGAACAGGGCCGCCGGTTGCAGCTCGCGGTTCTGCGCCTTGTCCCACAGAACGGCGCCGTAGCCGTTATTCGGGTGCGCTCCGCCCGTGTACTCGGACACGGCCGCCTTCATGCTGAACAGACGAGGGGTCTGGGCGGCCAGGGTCCAGTCGCGGAACTGGGAATAGGGCGGCATGCCCTCGCGCCCGGCGTATTCGGTACGATCAGCCTGGGCGCCCTCGTTGAACTGGCGCAGGTCGCGCACGGCCTCGTCGAACACCTTGCGGTGCAGGTCCGGCACGGTGGCGATCTCGCGCGGCAGGGTCAGCTTGACCTCTGCGAAGGGCGTCTTGCTCTCATAGGTCAGCGGGATGGCGGTCGGTTGGGGCTGCTCGACCGGCGCCGGCTGGGGCGCGGGCGGCGTCTCCGCCTTCTCGGCCTCGCGCGGGCGGCACGAGGCGGCGGCGAGAACCGCGAGGGCGACAAGGGCGAGACGACGCATCAGAATCCTCCTGCGAAGAGGGCGGCGAGCAGGATCAGGCCCGCCCAGGCATTGGACTTGAACAGCTTGAGCGCCAGCGCCGGATCGTCAAGACGCAGCCGGCGAACCTGCCAGATCAGATGGGCGGCATAGAGGGCGACGCCCACATAGAAGGCCCAGTGCAGTCCAGCCAGAACGCCCGCGCCGACCACGGAGGCTACGGCTAGGACGTAGAAGATCATGACCCCCTGCGCCGCCCTCCCGCCCAGGCGCCGCGCCGAGGACTTCACCCCCACCAGCGCGTCGTCCTCGATGTCCTGCAGCGCGTAGATGGTGTCATAGCCAAGGGTCCAGAACACGCCGCCCAGATAGAGCAGGGCCGCAGGCCATCCCAGCCCGTCCAGAACCGCCGCAAAGCCCATCAGGGCGCCCCAGTTGAAGGTCAGGCCTAGCCACGCCTGGGGCCACCAGGTGATGCGCTTCATGAAGGGGTAGACGGCGACCAGCAGCAGCGAGGCCACGCCCAGGAGGATGGCCGCCTTGGTCAGGCTCAGCAGCACCAGAAGAGCCAGCAGCGAGAAGCCGATGACCATCTCCCAGGCGTGGGCGACGCTGAGCTGACCAGAGGGAATCGGGCGCCCCGCCGTGCGGGCCACCTTGGCGTCGATGTCGCGGTCGACGATGTCGTTGTAGGCGCAGCCTGCGGCGCGCATCAGCGCCGCTCCCACCAGGAAGGCGAACAGGAACCACCAGTACCGGGCGGTCATGGGCAGGTCGGCGTAGGACTTGGCCAGGGCCACGCCCTGCCAGCCCGGCAGCAGCAGCAGCCAGATGCCTATGGGCCGGTCGAAGCGGCCCAGCTTCAGCCAGGGCTTGAGAGGCTCAGGTGCATAGGCGTCGACCCAGTTGGCGGGCGCCGCGTCGGGCAGGGGAGACTGCGACATTCTGTCATCCTAGTCCCTTCCGGGCGAAAGATCACCGGCTTGACAGGCCTATTGACCGAGGGCCTGGGCGATCCGGCGGCCAAAGTCAGTGTCTGGGGTCGCCACGTCCGAGAGGCCCAGCCAGCCCGCCATCTCGGACAGGGACGCGGCCAGGTCCGGCGCCACCTCCTCGGGGGTGGCGTGATCCTCCAGATGGGCGGCCTGGACGCGCAGGAGGCCGGCCTGGCGATCGGCCTTCAGGTCGACCCGGGCGGTCAGGCGCTCGCCCTGTAGGAAGGGCAGGACGTAATAGCCGTGCTTGCGCAGATGGGCGGGCACGTAGATCTCAATCCGGTAGTGGAAGCCGAACAGGCGCTCGGCCCGCTCGCGCCGCCACACAAGGCTGTCGAACGGCGAAAGCAGGGCCCGCGCGTCGATGCGCCGGGGCCGCGCGGCCTGGGGATGCAGCCAGGCCGGCCGGTCCCAGCCCTTCACCGCCACCGGAATGAGGCCGCCGTCCTCGAAAAGCTCATCGATGCGGGCGCGGGTCTCGGCCGGCTCCATGCGGTAGTAGTCGCGCAGGTCGCGTTCCGTGGCGACGCCCATGGCCCGAGCGGCCAGGCGGATCAGCTCGCGCTGGGCGTCCTCCACGCGCGGCGTCGGCGCGTCCACCACGGCGGCAGGCAGGGCGCGCTCGGGAACGTCGTAGAGGCGCTCGAAGCCCCGCCGCGTGGCGGTGGTGACCAGCCCCGCCCAGAACAGCCATTCGACCGCGCGCTTGCCGTCGCTCCAACCCCACCAGCCGCCCTTGGCCTTGCCGGCCTGTTCGATTTCAGAGGCTCCCAGCGGGCCCCGCCGTCGGATGTCGTCGAGCACACCCTCGATGAAGGCCGTCCGCTCGGCGGCGAAGCGGCGCAGGCCGCCATAGATGCCGTGCCCGGCGCGGGCGCGATCCATGCGCCAGCGGAACAGGGGATGGTGCTCCAGCGGGATCAGCGAGGCCTCGTGGCCCCAGTACTCGAACAGCTTGCGCCGCTGGCCCCACGCCAAGGCTTCGAGGTCCGCGCGGTCATAGGCGCCCAGCCGCGCCAGGGGCGGCAGATAGTGCGAGCGCGCCAGCACATTGACCGAGTCGATCTGGATCAGGCCGACCCGGTCGAACACGCGCATCAGCTGGGCCTTGCCGGGGCTAGCGGAGCGGCGGGCGCCGAAACCCTGCGCCGCCAGCGCGATGCGCCGGGCCTGAAGGGCGCTCAGGGTCTCCTCGGGGCGGTGCGTCACGCCAGCTGATCCCCCTTCAGCGCGATGAGGGGGATGACGATCTCCTCCTCATCGTCCAGGTGGCGGGCCAGCGGCATCTGGGCCCGTTCGATGACATCGCCGAGGCGGGCGGCGCGGTCGCCCGCATCCGGTCCCGCCAGCCCCTGATGCAGGGCGAGGCCGGCCTTGAACAGGTTCTCGAGCACCTGGTGGATGGTCTCGTGGTCGCGGTCGAGCAGCGCGATCCCCGTGGCGATGCGCGGCTCCACCCTGGCCATGGCCGGGAAGTACTGGCCGCTCTCGATGCGGTGATGGCCGTCCAGGTGCTGGAGGAACTGCTGCAGCGCCGGGATCAGCCGGTCATGCAGGCCGCGCACGTCCAGCTGTCCCTGGCGCCAGGCAGTGGTCAGCGCCGCCATGTGGGCGTGATGCTGGCGAAAGCCCTGGTGCATCTGCAGCCAGAAGCGCGCCATCTCCGGCAGGCTCTGATCCCAGCGATCACGCGGAACGTCCGTGAGCAGGACGCGCATGTCCTCAGGCAGGCCGGCCCTGGCCGACAGGGCCAGCGGATCAGCCAAGCGCGGCCGTCTCGCGAATGAAGCCGCCGCCCAGCAGGCGGTCAGGGTCGGCCGGGTCGTAAAGCACGCAGGCCTGGCCGGGGGCCACGCCCTCCTCGCCCGCCTCGAAGATGACGGTCACGTCGCCGCCTGACAGGGCTAGCCGCGCCGGCGACGGATCACGGGTGGAGCGGACGCGCGCCAGCACCGGCACGCCGCCTTCGGCGGCGGCCTTCAGGCTGGGCTGGTCGCCTAGCCAATTGGCTTCTTCCAGCGTCAGTGAGGCGGTGAGCAGAGCCTCGCGCGGGCCGACGATGACTTGCTGGGCCTCGGGGTCGAGCCGGACCACGAACAGGGGCTCGCCCACGGCCACGTTCAGGCCCCGGCGCTGGCCGATGGTGAAGCCGGTGACGCCCTCGTGGCGGCCCAGCACGCGGCCGTCCATATGCACGATGTCGCCCGCGGCGCGCCCCTGCGGCCGGAGGCGGTCGATCAGGGTGCGGTAGTCGCCCGTGGGCACGAAGCAGATGTCCTGGCTGTCGGGCTTGGCGGCGATCCTCAGACCCAGCTCGGCGGCCACGCCGCGCACCTGGGGCTTTTCCAGATCGGCCAGGGGAAAGCGCAGATAGTCGAGCTGCTCGGCGGTGGTGGCGAACAGGAAGTAGGACTGGTCGCGCGAGGGATCGACGGCCTTGCGCATCTGGGTCCGGCCGTCCGGCCCGATGGCGCGGCGGACATAGTGGCCCGTCGCCATGGCCACGGCGCCCAGGTCGCGGGCCACGTCCAGAAGGTCGCGGAACTTCACCGTCTGATTGCAGCGGATGCAGGGCACCGGCGTGTGCCCGCGCAGATAGGTGTCGGCGAACTGGTCGATCACCGCCTCGCGGAAGCGGCTTTCGTAGTCGAGCACGTAGTGCGGAATGCCCAGGGTCTCGGCCGCCAGGCGGGCGTCGTGGATGTCCTGACCGGCGCAGCAGGCGCCCTTCTTCTTGAGGGCCGCGCCGTGGTCGTAGAGCTGCAGCGTCACGCCCACGACCTCATAGCCCGCCTTGTGCAGCAGGGCCGCGACCACGGTGGAGTCCACCCCGCCCGACATGGCCGCCACCACCCGCGCGCCCACGGGCAGACCGACCGCCGCGCGCGCGGCGTTGATGGCCGCATCCATGTCGGCGGGCGCGATCTCGGGGATCGGGCAAAGAGGCTCAGCCAGCGTCATCGCGCCCATTTAGGGGCAAAGCGGCGCGATTTCGAGGCGGCGTGGCGTCTGTAGTCGTCCCAGCCTAATAGGTGAGCATGGCTGGTCTGACATTTCCGCTCCTCCACCTGTCCATCCCGGTGTCGGATCTGGATCGTTCGCTTGGCTTCTATGAAGGCCTGGGCGGCGGCCCGGGCCGCCGCGCGAGCGACTGGGCGGATGTGTGGGTTTTCGGCGGCCAGATCACCCTCTTCGAGAATCCGACGTTAGCGGCTCGCGCCCCGGAGATGGGCCGCACCCACTTCGGCGCGACGCTGGACAAGGCGGAGTGGGAGGGGCTGGCCGAACGTCTCGACGGCTCAGACAGCGTTGTGCGCGGCCCCTTGTCCGAACCGGCGGCCGGCGGCGTCCAGCACAAGCTCTACCTGCGTGATCCAGACGGCTGGATCGTGGAGCTGAAGGCCTATGACGATCCTGACGCCGCGTTGCGCCGGCTGGCCTAGCTGATCGTGATGAGCGCGCAGAGCCGCGCTTCTGTCTCTGACAGGTACCAGCCTCGATGAATGAACATCCGTCCGGCGCGAAAGTCGTCGCGGACTCGGCTCCTCAATCGAAGAGGGGCATCGTCCGACGGCGGGACCAGATCGGCCCGTAAGGCGGAGGCGGTCTCCGGATGCTGAGCGAGCCAGGAGCGTCCAATATCAGCGGCCCCTTCGGCGTCGATGGCGGCGATGGCCGGGGTTCGAGCCTGGGCCAGGCCCGCCGCCGAGGCGATGGCCAGTCCGGCCAGGGTCTGTAGCAGGGTTCGTTTGCTGAGAAGCGTGCTCATCGGGCGATCCCCAACTGGTTTTTCAGGTGGTCGGCCAGGCGAATGGCCAGGGCGGTCAGGGTCAGGGTCGGATTGACCAGGCCGGACGTCGGGAAGACCGAGCTGCCGGCGATGTAGAGATTGGGCGTGTCGTGGACCCGGCAGTCGGCGTCGACTACGCCCTTGGCGGGATCCACGCTCATGCGGGTCGTGCCCATATGGTGGCGCGAGGGGCCAAAGGCCGCGATGAGGGTTTCCGGCTCCACAGGCCAACACAATCGCCCCAGCCCCTGGGCGCCCAGAGCGCGGGCGAAACCGGCGGCGGAGCCGGTCAACGAATCCCAGTCCGTCTGGGTGTAGCGCCACTCCAGATGCGCCTGAGGTTGCCCCAGCGCGTCGGTGCGTTCCGACAGAGTGATGCGGCTGTCGGGATTCGGCGCTTCCTCGGACATGAAGAAGTAGTCGAGCCGGCGGGGGACCGGCCCCTCAATGGCCGACGCCGTCTGCTCGACCGCCGCGCGGGTGCTGCCTGCCGCCGCCGCGGCCTTGGGGCGCAAAGATAGGGTCAGGGTGCAGTTGCCGACGCCGAGACCCTGCTGCGCCTCTGGACTGAGCACAAAGACCGCGTGCGCCCGGTCGCGTGGCTGGTTGTCATAGAGTGACAGGTCGCGGTCCGTGGTGAAGGCTACCTCGGCGTCGCCGCGCGGATCGGCGTCGGCGGTCGAAATCGTGCAATGCCCCTGGAAGCAGCGTCCGACCCAACCGGTGGCGTTGCCGACGCCTTCGGGTCGGTCGGCGTTGGACGCCAGCATGAGGCGGGCATTCTCGATGCCGCCTGTCGCCAGTATGTAGAGCCGCCCGCATGCGACGTGACGGGTTCCAGTCAGACAGCGGACCTCCAGATGGTCCACGGCCCCATCGGGCTTCAACCGGATGCCGGTGACGTTGGCGTGGGTGTGAATATGGATGTTCTCCGCCCGGCCGGGCGCATCCCGGAACGCGGCGAAGGCGGCGGGGTCGGCGCGGCCTGAGACGGGGCTGTAGGCGCGCGGCGAAGAGCGTAGGGGGCCTTGATGATCCGTGACCGGCTCGAGGGCTTGACCTTCGGGCAGGCCGTCATCGGCGGGGAAGCGGGGCAGCCGCAATCGGTCGCAAGCGCGGTCATACCAGGGCTTCAGCTCGGCGCGGCCGAAAGGCCAGCCGCTGAGCGGTCTCCAGGACCGTTCGGCGAAGTCGATGGCGTCCAGCGGCCCGCACTTGCCGCCCCAGACATGGCCGGAGCCGCCCAGGGCGCGCACGCGGGAAGTGCCCAGATATTCCGTGAAGTTCCAATCCCGGTTGCCGGGGCCAGAGATCACGCATCCGCCGTCATAGAGGCTTTGTATCTCGCGGTCAGGCTCAGGCCCGCCGCTTTCCAGCAAGACGACCCTGGCGTTCGTTCCGGCCAGTTCGTGGGCGATGGACAGTCCGGCGATGCCACCGCCGATGATGACGATATCGCCTTCAATCCGGGTGGCGTCAGGCAAGGATCGGGCGTCGGCGACAGGCATGGCCTTCTCCGGGTTTGGGTCTAAGCGTGAAAGGTGGAGGTCTAGGCGCGGGCGCCTTGCGCTCTCAGATAAGCGGCGACATCGGCGTGGCCCTCGCGTTCGGCCATGGAGAGCGGACTTCGCCGTTCCATGTCGCCGTTGAAACGTGGAGCCATGACGGCGAGGTTCGGGTCGGCTCCGGCCTCGATCAGACGCTGGACGACCGGCATCTTGCCTTCTCGGGCCGCATTGATGAGGGCCGTCTCATCCGAGGGCACGATCTGATCGACCCCCGCCCCAGCCGCCAAGAGCAGATTGACCGAATCCAGGTCGCCGCCCGCCGCCGCCTGAATCAGGGGCGAGCCGTCTCCGCTGACGGCCAGGTTCGGATCGGCGCCCGCCGCCAAAAGGGCGCGCACCAGATCGGGCCGGCCGGTGCGGGCCGACAGGATCAACGGCGAGCCGTCGCCGAGGCGAGCCCTGTTCACGTCCGCGCCCTGGCCGATGAGGGCATACGCCTCATCGAAACGGCCCTCGATGAGGGCGTCGATCAATTCGCCGCCCAGGGCGCGCGCGGCGGGACTTGCAGCATCGCGGTCAGCCGTCACCTCGCGCGGCGGCTGGGCCGCCCAGGCCGCGACGCTTCCGCTCAGCGCCAGCAGGACAGCCGCGGCGGCGCCCGCCCTGCGCGCCGTGTTGGAGGGCGCGCCCCGGCTCAGCCAGGCGATGCGTTCAGCCAAGGCGCTCCGGGCGGGCCAGGCGCAGGCCAGAGGCGCCGCGAGCGTCGTCCCGTCAGCCTGGGCCTTGAGCATTGCTTCGGCGTAAGCCTTGCGCGAACCCGGCCGCTCCGCCGCTACCCGCGCATCACAGGCAAGCTCCTGGTCCAGGCGCATGAGCCGCGCGCCCAGATGAATTAGGGGGTTGAACCAGAACAGGCCCTGGAGCAGCAGCGCGGCCGCGTTGACCGCGACGTCTCCTCGGCGCCGGTGAATGTGTTCGTGCAGCAGGATCAGGTCGCGCGCCTCGGGTGAAAAGCGGCGCTCGAAATCGGAAGGGACCAGGATGCGAGGGCGAAGTACGCCGACCAGCAGGGGCCCGACCTGGGGACCGGCCGCGCGCCAGACGCCGCCTTCGACCGGCGACAGGGGTCCGGCGCGGCGGGTGAAGCGCCTCTGGCGGTAGAACTGGACGCCGATCAGCCCGGCGGCGCCCGCGCCCCAGATGGTCAGCGCCAGAACCGTCACGCCGGGCAGGGCGCTTGTCGTGGAGGTTGGGGACGAGGTCACAGCAAGCGTGGCGGTGGCCCGGGTTTGAATTTGCGATGAGGATATCGCGGCGCGCTCTGGCGCGGTTTCGACTTGGACCGTGCGCGGCGGAACCAGCAAGGCCAGGGCCGCGAGAGGGACAAGCAGCCACAGAGTGTAGGCGACCTCAGCCCCGGCCAGCCGACGGGCGGCCTTACGAAGAGCGATGATCACGAGGGTGGCCAGGCCCGAAGCCAGCGCCGCCTTCAGCAGCAGGGCCAGGAGGTCAGCGGCCATCGTCCATCTCCTCTATCAGGCGCTTAAGGGCGGCGATGTCCTCGGGCGTGAGACGCTCGCGCGCCGAAAAGTGCGCCACCAGCGGCGCCACCTGACCGCCGAACAGGCGCTCGATGACTCCCCGGCTTTCGCCATGGACGTAGTCATCGCGGCTGAGCGCGGGACGATAAAGATAGCGGCGTCCATCCCGTTCGGCTGTGAGCGCGCCTTTGGTCAGCAGGCGGCTGAGCAGCGTCTTCACGGTCGCGGCTGTCCAGTTCTGCTCGGCGGCCACGGCGGCGCAGACCTGATCGGCTGTGCGGGGACCGTCCCGCCAGAGGACGTCCATGACAAGGCTTTCGGCGGAGCTGATGCGCATTGATTACACCCGTAGTTGATCTATCGATTACAGATGTAGTCGCACCTGTCAAACGCTCATCTAATCCGCGCAGGATCGGACGATCAGCCCTGGCCGAGCAGGTTCAGCAGCGACACCTGGCGCAGCTGGTTCAGCACCTGGGCCGAGGCCTGGATGGCCACCTGGGACAGTTGCAGGTCGGTGATGGCCTTGGCCATGTCGGCGTCGGTCTTGTCGCCGATCAGTCCAGTGAGGAGCTGATCCTGGGCCTTGTGCGACTCCAGAATGGCGTCGACGCGATTCTGGAGTGAACCATTGCGGGCGCCGGCGGCGATTACGGTCTCGCGGGCGGCGTCGAACAGCGGCAGCTGGTCCTCCAGGAAGTCGCGCTGCGCGTCCGTAAGGGCGCCGGTGAAGGGGCCGTCGGCGCCGTCGTTGAACTGTTGCAGCGCCTTGAAGATGTCGAACAGATCCTGGCCCAGCTCGCTGGCGAGGAAGCCCGTCTGCAGGGTCGAGGTCTCGTCCACGCGTGACGTGGCGCGCAGCTGATCGTTCTGGAAGACGCCCGCCACCGACGGCGCGGCGGCCAGCTCCTCCATGGTGTGGACCGAGACGGAGGGCTCCTCGGTTCGGCCGCCCGAGAACAGGTAACGTCCCTGGTGCTTGGTGTTCAGCCCGTCCTGCACGGCCAGGAAGGCGCTCTGCAGATCGAGCATCAGCCCGTCGACCCGGCCCGAGGCCAGGGCGTCGGCGATGGCCTGGCGCGCGCCCTGGGCGGCGTCCTTGACCCGGTCGATCGCCACGGCCTGGGTGGACAGGCGCGCCGCCACGGCCTCCGAGGTTTCGGTGAACCCCTTCAGCCGGGCCTGGGTGGACTGGAGCGCCGTAAGCGTCTCGGAGGCGCGTCCGAAGCCCTTCAGGTCGGTGGCGACCTTCTGGGTCGAGACGCGGGTCTGGGCTTCCTGGCCGCGTTGCTGGGCGCGCATCAGGTCGGACAGGGCCGTCTGATAGTTGGCGAAGGTGGCGGTGCGGACGCTCATCGCATCATCCCCAGCAGCACGTCGTAGAGATCGCCCGCCGTCTGGATCAGCCGGGCCGAGGCGGCGAAGGCCTGCTGATAGGTGGTCAGCTTGACCAGCTCCTCATCCAGGTTGACGCCCTCCTGGCTGAGCTGGCGGTTGACGGCCTCGTCGTGCAGGGCCTCGGCGGCGGCGCGACGATCCTCGGCGGCGGCGGCCTGGCCGCCCAGGTGGCCTGAGAACTCGGCGGCGTAGCGCGATACGGAAATCTGGTTGGCCGCCGAGCCGCCCGCGGCCTGGAAGGCGGCGGCGCGCTGACCCGCATCAGCCAGCTTCAGCGCCCCGCGGCCGTCGCCCGAGGCTACGGCCGGCACGCCCGCCGCGGCCGTCAGATCCAGCTGGCCCGCCGCCAGCAGGCGCGGCGAGGCGAGGATGTCGGCCCTGACCGAGAAGGCGTCGGCGCGCGAGGCGCGCACACCCTGGCCCACGCCGAACAGCTCAGTGAACGAGACGCCGGAGGGAACCTGGGTCGTGCGGTCCTCCAGCACCGACATGCTGACGCCCGATCCGGCGTTGGCGGTGAAGCTGAGGGCGCCGTTCGCGCCCAGGCTGAAGGTTCCGAACCGCCCCACGCCGGAGGCTGGATCGTTGAGGGCTGTGACCAGCTGACCGACCGTGGCGACGCCGGCTGGAATGGTGAAGGTCAGGTCGCGCACCCGCGCGCCGCCGGCGTTGCGGAAGCGGAAGGCGACGGTCTCGCCCGTCGAAAAGCCGTGTGCTGACGCGGCCGAAAGGCCGGTGTCATAGAGCGAAAGCCGGTCCGCCCTGACCAGATCATTCAAGCCGAAGAAGTGCGAGAAGCCGCGCCCGGCCTTGTCGCTGGCGGCCCCCGCGGGATCGGCCACGGCGACGCCGTTGCTCCCGGCGCCGGTCAGGCTGAGCACGCCGTTCGAGAAGGCCAGGGTGGCCGTTCCGCCCAGCTGGGCGTTGACGTCGGCCAGGAAGGTGGCCGCGGACGACGGCGTCCCGCCCACGGTCAGGGGTGGGCCGAAGACCACGTCGGCGCGGCCGACGATGGCGCCCGAGGCGCTCGTCGCCACGATTGAAGTGGACCCGGTGAAGCCCTGCAGCGCCGTCTCCAGGGTCATCCCGGTGTTGCGGCCCGTCAGGCTGGACGGCGGCGGGGTGGCCGTGGCGGCGTTGTGCCCCCGGTTCAGCTCATCGGCCATGCGCGTCATCAGCTCGGCCAGACGTTCCGCCGCCGCCGGAGCCTCCACGTCGCGAAGCTCGACCAGCCCCTTCAGCTGACCGCTGGATAGGGTGTCGAGCAGGGCGCGCTTCTCGCCCCGCGGCTCGGTGATCCAAAGCTCGCCGAACTGGGTCTCGGCGTTGACCGCCCCGGCCCTCTGGTAGGACAGGCTGGCCGCCCCGTCGCCCGCCAGCAACAGGCCGGCGTTGGTGCGGATCGACACCCCGCCCACCGGCCGCACCGAGGTGCGGATGTCCATGAACTCGGCCAGGCTGGCGATCAGGGCCGCCTGGGTGCTTTCGGCGCCCGTGGCGTCCGACCCGGTGACGTTGGCGCGGGCGATCTCGGTGTTCAGCGCCTCGATCTGGCTCAGCAGGTCGTTGACCCGCTCGACCGCGCTCTGGATGCGGCCGTCGGCGTCTTGGCGGATGTCCTGGATCTGGCCCGAGATGCGCGCCGACTCGTCGAACAGCCCCTGGATGCGGAACAGGACGTCCTGGCGCAACGGCGTCGAGACCGGGTCCTCGGCGATGGCCGAGAAGGCGGCGAACATGGAATCGATCTGGGCGAAGAAGCCGCTGCTCGATCCCGGATCGCCGAACATGGCCTGGATGCGGTCGAAGAGCTGGGCGCGCACCGTCTGGCGCCCGGATTCAGATCCCGCCGTCAGGCTGGCGGCCTGCAGGAAGCGGTCGGTGGCCAGGCGCACGCGCGCCACATCGACGCCAGCGCCGATCCCCTGGCTCGAGACGGCCACCTGGTCGGCGATCTTGCGCACATAGCCGGGCGTGTTGACGTTGGCGACGTTGTCCGAGACCACGCGCAGCTGGGTCTGGGCCGTGTGCAGGCCCGAGGTGGCCGTGTTCAGGATCAGGCTGAGCGACATCTAGAGTCCTCCGCCCGGCAAGGATTGCAGAGCCGCCGGACGATATTGCCCGGTCAGACTGGCGACGCCGATCTGCAAGTCCTTGAAAAACATTGACCTCGTCCACTGGCGGCTGGGCCGCTGGGACGAGGGGCGCAAGGGCCGGGCCACACGCCGGGCCCTTCTCGCCTCAGGCGCCGCCGTGGGCCCGCGCCGCGGCCTCCAGCGCCTGTCTCATCTCGGCCTTCAGACTGTCGGGTCCCGCGATGCGAACGGCCTCGCCCCAGGTGAACAGGTGCCAGGCCAGCTCGCGCATGCCGCTGGAGTTGAAGCGCACCTCGACGCCCCCGTCCGCCAGGTTGGTCAGGGTCTGGGTCGGATGCCAGCGCCAGGCGCGCGCCTCGTCCGCCTTGTCGGGGGCGATATGCAGGACCACCTCCTCCAGTTCGCCCTGGTAGACTCCGAACGAGCGCGAGGCGAAGGCCTGAAGGTCGAAGTCGGCGGGCGGCGAAGCGCGGTCCGGCAGGGCCGTCACGCCCTCCATGTGATCCAGGCGGAAGGTGCGCGGCGCCTCCGGCTGGGCCGAGTCCAGGTCGCCGCCCACCAGATAGTTGGCCCGCCCGAACATCAGGCCGAAGGGCGCGATGCGCCGTTTCCGCCCAGGCGTCGAGCCGCCCATATAGACGAACCCCACAGCTGTTCCGGCCATGATGGCGCGGCGGATCACCGACAGCACCGCCTCATCCTCGAAGGGGCGAGGCCCGGCCTGCACGGCGATCGTCTCGGCCCGCACCAGGGCCTCCAAGTCCGGCGCCAGACGGTTCAGCGTGGTGGAGCGCATGGCGGCTTTGATCTTGTGCTCCAGCGCCTCCAGGGCGGCGGCGCGCCCCGGCTCGCCAGCCCGGCGCAGGGCCTCGGCCGCCTTGGTCAGCTCCAGCAGCTCGGTGGTGTCGGGCGCCTGCTCGAAGGCCGACAGTCCGCCCCGGATGCGCCAGCGCTTTGTGGGCGGATCGGGCACCTCCTCCATCTGGGGATACAGCGCCCAGACGGCGTCGCGCATGCGCTCAGCGGTGCGGCGGCCCACCTCCATGGCGCGGGCCATCTCATCCAGGGTCAGCCCCTCGGCGCTGGCGGCCAGCCGCCGCGCCAGATCCAGCACCATCGCCGCCTTGTCGTGCCGCATTTGTTCTCCTGACCGATTTTGTCGTAACGGCACCCTAACTTGCGATCATCGCATCGCCAAGGAGTTTCCGACATGGCCCGCAAGCTGCTGACCGCCCAAGCCCTGCGCACCGAAGGCGCCACGCTCGACAACGGCCTGATGATCGTGCCCGACGACCGCGGCGGCGCCATCCTGTGGGATCCGCGCGAGGAGCAGGTTCTCGAGACCTACGCCGCCGGCGCCCGCTGCGCCTTCGACGAGGCGGACGAATACTGGATTGAGGCCCGCCATGGATGGGCCGAGCCGGGCTGCTTCGCCCGTGCGGCCTAGGCCGTTGAATACCGTTCGCGCATGGTTGCGACAGACCAGGCGCACAGTTCGCGCAGCGCCGCCGGATCGAGGTCCGACAGCCGGTTGAAGTAGAGACAGGAGACGCTGGTCTTGGCCTTGCCGATGCGGGCCATCAGGTCGGGGCGCTCGCTGAAACCCGGCATGATGTAGAGGGTCATGTTCGCCTTGCGCGGCGAAAAGCCGATGACCGGCCAGTCCGCCGGCTTCTTGGTGGAGTTCACATAGGTATAGCGGCCGTAGCCGACGATGGAGGGGCCCCACATCTGCGGCGCCTTGCCGGTGACCTCGCGCAGCAGGGCGTCCAGCGCGCGGGCGTCCTCGCGGCGGCCGGGATGCTCCACCGCGTCAATGAAGGCCTCGACCGAGGCGTCGGTGGGACGGGTCTTGAGCTCAGCCATGAGCCGATGAAACGCCGGATCGGCGCCTGAGCCAAGCCCCGACCGCGTCGCGGGCCGGGGTCTCGATGTAGCGGTAGGACGCTACGGCCAGGGCGATCACCAGGGCCAGGAAGCCGAGCGTCAAAAGGTCGTTCAGCCACATCGAGCCCAAGTCCACGCGGCGCTCATGGAACAGGCCGAGCTTTCGGGCCGCGATCAGCATCAGCACGATCAGCAGCATATGGATCAGGTAGACGCCGTAGGAGACGTCGCCCAGCTTGACCAGCGGCTTCCAGGTCAGGGCGCGCGCCACCGGACCCCGGTCGCCCGCCAGCACCCAGATCACCGGGGCGAAGACCAGCGACGCCAGAACCGTCCACGGCCCCGTGGCGACCCAGATGAAGGCCAGCGCCGCGAGGATCAGCAGGGCCTCCAGCCAGCCCTTTCCGGGCGCGCGCCGCCAGCTGAAGACGCGATAGACGATCAGGCCCAGGAAGAAGCCGTAGAGCGCCCGGGCCCAGCCGTATTCCCAGGTGGTGTTCATCCAGCGCGGCGCCAGGCTGACCACGATGACGGCGCCCAGAACCGCCAGTATCAGCGACAGGATCAGCGACAGGGCGATGCCGAAGCGCCGCGCCCACAGCATGATCCCGGCGAAGACCACGTAGCAGAGCATCTCGGCCGATACGGCCCAGGCAGGGCCGTTCCAGGTCTGGCTGTCCTCGGTCCCGAGGGCGTGGATCATCAAGAGGTTGGTGACGATGCCGCCGGGGGCCCGATCGCCGGTGAAGGGCGGGACCGGATCGAAGTGCGTCAGGGCGCGCACGACTTCCAGGAGGACGAAGAGGCCCAGCATGACTGCGTGCAGCGGCCAGACCCTGGCCACGCGCTTGATGAGGAAGTCGCGCCCCTGCGCCAGGCCATTGATCCGCTGACCATAGGAGTGGGCGATGACGAAGCCCGACAGAACGAAGAAATAGTCGACCGCCAGATAGCCGTGCATGACCAAAGGCAGGTCCCGCAGATGGCTGTCCACGGGCAGATGGAACAGCACCACTAGCAGGGCCAACACGCCCCGGAGCGCATCGAGGGCGAGGAATCGGGGCTGGGTGGCGGCGGTGGTCTCGGTCACGGATCAGGCTCGCCGCGAGGTGGGGGCGAGCGGATTTAGCGCCGCCTACAGCAGGGCGCTAGGAGGTTACATTGGGATTTCCCGGTCCATCTCACTTGCGCCCGCCGAACGATAGAGGCGGAACAACCGCGGCCACAGCCGCCTCGGGACATTGTCGGCGATGCGCCTGACGCAGCGCAGATCGTTCACCGGGTGACGGTATTGATCCATGAGCACCAGGCGCCGGTTCTGGCTGGCGGCGACGGCGTCGAAGCGCTCGGCGGCCCGAAGCCAGCGCTCCCGATTCCCGAAGCGCTCGAAGCCCCAACCCAGGTCCACCACGCGTCCATCCCAGAAGGTCATGGCCAGGACCGGCATGCTGCCGTGCCACCATCGGCGTTGCCAGGGCTCGCCTGCTTGGTCAGCCTGCGATCGCCACGGATGATAGCCGTAGCTTCCTCCGCGGCGGCCGTCGCCTGCGAAGGCGCAGTGAACGTGCAGGCTGACCATCTGCTCAAGCGCGTAAGTCTGCGGCTCAGCGATCCAGCTTTCGCGAACCACCACGCGGTCCGCATACACCTCCAGCCTGTGGCCCGCGTTCCAGATGAACGCCCCCCCGATCAGGGCGACGCAGAGTCCGGCGCCGAGGCGAAAGACCAGTCGAGGCTTCGGTGCGATGATCGCCAGCCAGATGGAGACATAGGCGAGCACAAGCGCGGGGGCGGCGTAAAGGAGCCAGGATCGGCCGGCCGGCCACCAGAACAAGGGTTCGCCATCGAAGCCGCGTAGACTGGCCACGAACCGGTCTAGCCCCGCCAGGTCGGCCAGCCCAAAAAGGAACAGGCTGGCCGCGACTGCAAATCCCGGAAGGAATTTGAGTGGCTCATTCGGATCCAACCTAGGGATAAAGAAGCGCACCGCTTCACATCCCCTTCACGATCCCTTCGACCATCTTCTTGGCGTCGCCGAACAGCATCATGGTGTTGTCGCGGAAGAAGAGCTCGTTCTCGACGCCCGCATAGCCCGAGCCCATGCCGCGCTTGACGAACAGGACCGTGCCCGCGCGGTCAACCTCAAGGATGGGCATGCCGTAGATGGGCGACTGCGGGTCGGTCTTGGCCGCCGGGTTGGTCACGTCGTTGGCGCCGATGACGAAGGCCACGTCGCAGGCGGCGAACTCGGCGTTGATGTCCTCGAGCTCGAACACCTCGTCATAGGGGACGTTTGCCTCGGCCAGCAGCACGTTCATGTGGCCCGGCATACGGCCCGCCACGGGGTGGATGGCGTACTTCACGTCCACGCCCTCGGCCTTCAGCAGGTCGGCCATTTCGCGAAGGGCGTGCTGGGCCTGAGCCACCGCCATGCCGTAGCCCGGCACGATGATCACCTTGGAGGCGTTCTTCATGATGAAGGCCGCGTCGTCGGCGCTGCCCTGCTTCACCGGCCGGGTCTCGGCCACGCCGCCGCCCGCAGCAGCGCCATCCGCCGCTCCGAAGCCGCCCAGGATCACCGAGACGAAGCTGCGGTTCATGCCCTTGCACATGATGTAGCTGAGGATCGCGCCCGAGCTGCCCACCAGGGCGCCGGTGATGATCAGGGCGATGTTCTCCAGCGTGAAGCCCAAGGCCGCCGCCGCCCAGCCCGAATAGCTGTTCAGCATGGAGACCACGACCGGCATGTCGGCCCCCCCGATGGGGATGATCAGGGTCACGCCCAGGATCAGGGCCAGCAGGAACAGGCCCCAGAAAGCCCATATGGCCGCGCCGCCCGAGCCGATCAGCACCCCGATCAGCAGCATGACGCCCAGGGCCAGGCCGATATTGATCAGGTGCCGGGCGGGCAGCAGGATCGGCGCCCCCGACATGTTGCCGTTCAGCTTGGCGAAGGCGATCACCGAGCCGGTGAAGGTGACGGCGCCGATGGCCAGGCCCAGGCTGAGCTCGATGATGGAGATCAGCTTGATCCCCGTGCCGTCCGCATCCGCGATGCCGAAGGCGCCGGGCGAATAGACCGCCCCCACGGCCACCAGACAGGCGGCCAGGCCCACCAGCGAATGGAAGGCCGCCACCAGCTGGGGCATGGAGGTCATGGCCACGCGCCGGGCGATGACCGCCCCGATGACGCCGCCTACGGCCACGCCGCCGCCGACCATGGCCAGGGTGATCCAGTCCAGCGCGCCCGAGGCGCCCAGCGTGATCAGCGTCACGCCCACCGCCAGAGCCATGCCGGCCATGCCGTAGAAATTGCCCTTGCGGCTGGTCTCGGGGCTGGAAAGACCCCGAAGGCTCAGGATGAAGAGGACGCCCGCGACAAGATAGAGCAGGGCCGCGATGGAGGCGTTCACTTCGCGCGGTCCTTCTTCTTGTACATGGCCAGCATGCGCTGGGTGACCAGGAACCCGCCGAAGATGTTGACGCTGGCCAGAAGGGCCGCGAAGGCCCCTGCGCCCTTGGAGATCCACCCGGCTGTCCCGGTTCCGCTGGCCGCGGCCGCCAGCAGGGCGCCGACGATGATCACCGATGAGATGGCGTTGGTCACGGCCATGAGCGGCGTGTGCAGGGCCGGCGTGACGCTCCAGACTACGTAGTAGCCGACGAAGATCGCCAGCACGAAGATAGCCAGGCGGAAGACGGTGGGATCGACGTGTTCCATCAGCGATTCTGCTCCAGCCGCTCGAGGCGGTCGTCAATGCTGAGCAGGAGGCGAAGGACGCCCCCGATCAACAGCCCGAGGAACGTGACATAGACGCCCGTCATCAAGCCGACCGTGACCCGGGCCGAGTCCGGGGTCGGCAGGAAGGCCGCCGCAATCGCGACCACGCCCAGAAGCGGGCCGCCGATCAGGCAGAGATGCGCCACGCCGCCGAGGAACGTCTTCAGAAGCCGGCTCATCCCGTCAGCCCCTCGTTCACCACCTGGCCGCCCTGGGCGATCAGGGCGGATTTCAGGATTTCGTCGTCCGGGTCGGGCGCCAGTGCGCCGTCCCTGAGCATGAGGCCGAGGAAGGCGTGCAGGTTGCGGGCGTAGAGCGCCGTGGCGTCCGCGGCGATGCGGCCCGGCAGGTTTGACCAGCCCACGATCTGCACCCCGTTCGGGGTGGTCACGACCTCGCCCGGCTTCGAGCCCTCCACATTGCCGCCAGCCTCCACAGCCAGGTCGACGATGACCGAGCCGGGCTTCATGGACGCCACGTGGGCGGCTGTCAGCAGGCGCGGCGCCGGCCGGCCAGGGATCAGGGCGGTGGTGATGACCACATCCTGCTTGAGGATGTGGGCGGCGGTCAGCTCGACCTGCTTGGCCTGGTATTCCGCCGACATCTGCTTGGCGTAGCCGCCGGCCGTCTCGGCGGCCTTGAACTCCTCGTCCTCCACCGCGATGAACTTGGCCCCCAGGCTCTCCACCTGTTCCTTGGCGGCGGGGCGAACGTCGGTGGCGGTGACCACGGCCCCCAGCCGCCGCGCCGTGGCGATGGCCTGAAGCCCGGCCACCCCCGCGCCCATGATGAAGGCCTTGGCCGCCGCGACCGTGCCCGCCGCGGTCATCATCATGGGGAAGCCCCGGCCGTAGGCGGCCGCGGCCTCGATCACGGCGCGATAGCCCGCCAGGTTCGCCTGGGAGGACAGGGCGTCCATGGCCTGGGCGCGTGTGATGCGCGGCACGAACTCCATGGCGTAGGCGGAAGCGCCGGCCTCGGTCAGGGCCTTGAGCGCATCCTTTTCACGGTGGGGATCCAGCAGGCCGATGACGACCGCGCCGGGCTTCAGCGCCAGAATCTCAGGCGCGGTTGGCGCGCGCACTTTCAGCAGCACGTCGGCGCCGGCCAGGGCCGTCTTCAGGTCCTTGGCGACAGTGGCGCCGGCGGCGGCGTAGTCGGCGTCGGGGATTGAGGAGCCGAGGCCCGTCCCGCTCTCGACGATGACTGTGGCGCCCAGGCCGATCAGCTTCTTCGCCGTTTCGGGCGTCAGGGCGGCGCGGGTCTCGCCCTCGCGGCGTTCGCGGGTGACGGCGATAGCGACGGCCAAGCGACTCTCCCTGCCGATGCGACGGAGGTGAGCCTAGGCCGGTTTTCGAAGGTTGGTAAAGGGCGGCCCGACGCGGGGTCCGGCCGCCCTTCAATCCTTAGTGGGCGTGGTCGCCGTGACCGCCCTCGGCCGCGGCCGGGACCGGGGCCGGGGCCGGGGCCTGGGCCGAAGCGGCCGCCGCGCCGGCGACGCTGGCGCGCACCCGGGCGGGAATCCCGCGGATGGCCGGAACGGCCGCCGTGCGCGCCTGGGTCAGGCCCGCCACTTCCTGCTCATTGGTCGAGGCGGCGATGCGGGTGGCCAGGAAGCGGTCCAGCGTGTCGGCGAAGGCGTTGATCTCCGGCTCGTAGCGCACCAGCACCTGATCGACGGCGGCGGCCTGGGCGGCGGCGTCCGTGGCGTTGGCGGTCACGGCGGCTTCGATCTCCGAGCCCATGGCGTTCATGCGCGCCTCGAAGGCCTCGCCGGCCGCCTGCATCTCGGCGTCGGTGGTCGGGGCGGCGACGGCGGCCGCAGCCTCCTGGGCCATGGCCGGGGCGGCGGCGGTCGCCGCCAGCATCAGGGCGCCGGCGCAGGCCAGCACCGTGGACTTGGCCAGCAGTCGGGTCTTGAAAGTCATCAGTTGCGGCTCCGCGCGTTGAAACAGGGCCGCAACAATCGCCCGGGCCCGCGCCCCGCGCACGTGAATTCGCGGCAAGAGACGATTCGCCTCAGGCGCGCCGGTCGCGCTTGGCCAGGACCCGCAGGCGCAGGGCGTTCAGCTTGATGAAGCCTTCGGCGTCGCGGTGATCATAGGCCACGGCGCCTTCTTCGAAGGTCACCAACTCCTGATCGTAGAGGCTGTGCGGGCTCTCGCGGCCCACCACGGTGACGTTGCCCTTGTAGAGCCGGACCCGAACGGTCCCGGCGACCTTCTCCTGGCTCTTGTCGATGGCCGCCTGCAGCATCTCGCGCTCGGGGCTGAACCAGAAGCCGTTGTAGATCAGGCTGGCGTACTTCGGCATCAGCTCGTCCTTCAGGTGCATGGCGCCCCGGTCCAGAGTGATGCTCTCGATACCCCGGTGCGCCGCCAGCAGGATGGTTCCGCCCGGCGTCTCATAGACCCCGCGCGACTTCATGCCGACGAAACGGTTCTCCACCAGGTCCAGCCGCCCGATCCCGTTGTCGTGGCCCAACCGGTTGAGTTTGGTCAGCAGCGTCGCCGGACTCATGGCCTCGCCGTCGATGGCGACGGGATCGCCATGCTGGAACTCGATGGTGATTTCGGTCACCCGGTCGGGCGCGTCCTGCGGGCTGAGCGTGCGCTGGTGGACGAACTCGGGCGCGGCCACGGCCGGGTCCTCCAGCACCTTGCCCTCGGAAGACGAGTGCAGAAGGTTGGCGTCGACGCTGAAGGGCGCCTCGCCACGCTTGTCCTTGCTGATGGGAATCTGGTGCGCCTCGGCGAAGGCCAGCAGGGCCTCGCGGCTCCGGAAGTCCCACTCGCGCCAGGGGGCGATGACGTGGATGTCGGGCTCCAGCGCGTAGTAGCCCAGCTCGAAGCGGACCTGATCGTTGCCCTTGCCCGTGGCGCCGTGACAGACGGCGTCGGCGCCCACCTGGCGGGCGATCTCGATCTGGCGCTTGGCGATCAGCGGCCGGGCGATGGATGTGCCCAGCAGATATTGCCCTTCATACAGGGCGTTGGCCCTGAACATGGGGAAGACGTAGTCGCGAACGAACTCTTCCCTCAGATCGTCGATGAAGATGTTCTCGGGCTTGAGGCCCAGCTTCAGCGCCTTCTCCCGCGCCGGCGCCAGTTCCTCGCCCTGGCCCAGGTCGGCGGTGAAGGTCACGACCTCCGCGCCGTACTCGGTCTGCAGCCACTTCAGGATGATGGAAGTGTCCAGCCCGCCGGAATAGGCCAGCACGACCTTCGAGGGCTTGAAGTCGGAGGAGCGGGGCATCAAGGGTCCTTGCAGGTCAGGCAGGGGAGGACGGACGCGCGCCTTGAACGGCAAAGCGCCCGCCGATGCAAGCGGTCAGGGAAAGGTTCGGCCTCAGCCCTGGCGCGGCCGGCCCTGCTCGTCGGTTCCCAGGATGAAGGCGGTGGTGGCGCCGCAACCCCGCAGCGTCTCCTGACCGAAGCGCACCTCCGCCGTCAGCGGATACTGCCGGTCGCTCATGCCGTCGGAACACGGGCCCTCGGTGACGTTGATCACCAGGGGCGTCCCGTCCGCCGCCTCGGTCGTCCAGGTGGCCCGGTCGCCGCCCGCATCGACGCCGCGGTTGGGCGCGGTCACCTCGGGCCGGTCGACGCCGGTCAACTTGATCTGGTCACGCCGGATTTCCACGGCCCAGAAGGGCTCCGTGCCCAACAGATTGATGTCCGTGGTCAGGTTGACCCCGTTCACCGACGGGGGAGGCGGCGTCACCGGCCCCGGCTCCTCCCCGGCGGGAGGCTGCCCGCCCGGCGTCATGGCCGGCGGTCCTTCGGGCTCCTGGGTCGGGGTTTCAGGCGAACAGGCCGCTAGGCCAAGGCTCAAGGCGAGGGCCAGCGGCGGGACCATCAGAAAGGGACGCATGAAGGAGTCTCCTTTGGGTCGATGTGAAGCCATTGGCATAGGAAAAGCGCGAAACGGTCAAGGGATGCGCCGGCTTCGCCTCGAGTGGCGCTTATCCACGCGCCCGCGGGGCCGGTTAGGGTTCAGGGGAGCTTTGGCGGATCAGACGGTGTTTCGGAGTCCGGTCGCACATGTCGGATGGCTCAGGCCCAGCGCAGGGAGCCGCCCGACTCATGCTTAGAAGGGTCATGGCCCCGGCCCCCACCTTCATGGAATTCTTCGCCGGGGGCGGCATGGCCCGCTTGGGGCTGGAGGGCTGGCGTTGCCTCTACGCCAACGACCTCGATCCCATGAAGGCGCGGGCCTATGCCGAGAACTTCGGCGCCGGGCACTTGGTCCAGGCCGATGTCTGGAGCCTCGGGCCGGACAGCGTGCCGAGCCCGGTCGATCTGGCCTGGGCCTCGCCGCCTTGCCAGGACCTGAGCCTCGCCGGCCAGCGGGCGGGCCTGTCGGCCCGGCGCTCCGGCGCCTTCTGGGGCTTCCACCGGCTGATCAAGGCGCTCTCCCGGCAGGGCCGCGCGCCCACGACCGTGGTCATCGAGAATGTCACAGGCCTGCTCACCTCGAACGGCGGGGCCGATTTCGCCGCCTTGTGCGAGGCCCTGGCTGATCTCGGCTATCGTGTCGGCGCGCTGGAGGCGGACGCCGCCCTGTGGTCGGCCCAGTCCCGCCCGCGCGTCTTCGTCATCGCCACGCGCGGCGATCCGAAGGGGCTGACAGTCGAGGATCCGGGGCCGCCCTTTCACAGCGACCGGATTCGCACGGCCCACGCCCGTCTGGGCTCCGTGGCCAAAACAGCCTGGGTCTGGTGGCGACTGAACCAGCCGACGCCGCCGGCTCAACGCCTCATCGATCTGCTGGAGCCGGACGCAGGCCGCCGCTGGTTCACGTCTGAGCGCACGGACCGCCTCATCGCTCAGATGGCGCCCCTGCATCGCGAGCGGCTAGGCCAGGCCCTGGCGTCCGGACAGCGCACCGCCGCCGCCGTCTATCGCCGCACGCGCCACGAGGACGGCCGGCGCGTACAGCGCGCCGAGGCCCGCTTCGACGGTCGTGCGGGCTGCCTGCGCACGCCCGCGGGGGGCTCATCGCGCCAGTTCGTTCTGGTCATCGAAGAGGGCGGGGTGCGGGCCCGGCTCCTCACCGCCCGCGAGGCGGCGCGGCTCATGGGGCTGCCCGACGCCTACCGCCTTCCCGCCAGTGAGCAGGCGGCGCTGAAACTCGTGGGCGACGGCGTCTCGCCCCACGTCGTGGCGGCGCTGAACCGCGACATCCTCCTGCCCCTCGCGCGCGGCCATGGCGCGGAGCGGCAGGCCGGGTGAGGCTGGACACGTCCCCGCCCATCCGCTTCCCTCGACCTCGATGAAGTCCAAGCCGCCCGAAAACCCGTTCGAGGCCGCGCGTGAGGCGGCGCGGCGACGTGCGCTGAGGGCGCTGAAGCGGGCGAAGAAGGTGGCGGCGCAGACCGGCGTCGAGTTGTCCGAGTGGGAGGACGAGTTTCTGGGTTCGGTGTCCGAGCGCGTCGAGACCTATGGCCGCGCCTTCGCCGATCCGGACAAGGGCGCCATGGGCGCGCCGCTGTCGGCCATGCAGGGTCAGAAGCTCAAGGAGATATCCGCCAAGGCCAAGGGTCAGCCGCTCAAGCCGCGCTGGGGCCGCAGGAAGCCCGTGGGCGGCGCATGAGCTGGACGCGGCGTCACGCACTGGCGGCGGGTGCGGCCGCCATGGCGCTGACCGGGTGCGCGCGGGCGCAGGGCGCCGGCCGTCGGGTTCTGGCCTTCTATTACGGCTGGTACGGACCCCAGGCGCACTGGCCCCCGGCCGAACCGATCCTGAACCAGCCCCTGGGCGGCGAGCTGTACGACAGCCTTGATCCCGCTGTGGTGGCGCGTCAGCTGGACCAGATGGCCGAGGCGGGGATCACCGGCCTGATCGCCAGCTGGTGGGGTCCGGGCGACCGCACCGACCGCAATCTCGACCTGCTGCTGCCCGCAGCGGCCGAGCGGGGCCTGAAGGCGACGGCCTATCTGGAGCAGGCCGATACGGCCGCGGCCGCCTCGCGCCAGCTGGCGGCCCTCTACGGAAAGGCCCGGCATCCGGCCTGGCTGCGGGTGGGCGAACGCCCCGTGCTGTTCGTGTTCGATCGCGTCCTGCAGACACTGGGAGAGGAGGGCTGGCGCCGCGTCGCCAACCCCGGCTTCTTCATCGTCGGCCCGGCCAATGACCCGGAGGAGGTCCGCCGCCGCGCGCCGCTGTTCGACGCCCTGCACATCTATTCGCTGACCTTCAAGACCGACGGCTGGCGCTGGCTGCTCGGCTTTCAGGCGCGGCGCTGGATGCGGCGCTGGGTCGAGGCGCAGGGAGACGCCGCCGTCACCACGGCCACGGTGTTGCCGGGCTTCGATGACCGCCACCTGCGCGCCGGAGATCGCCCGGTCACGCCCCGGCGCAATGGCGAGACCTATGACGAGCTGTGGCAGGCCGCCGTGGCCGCCCAGCCGGATTGGGTGCTGATCAACTCATGGAACGAGTGGCACGAGGGCTCCGAAATCGAACCCTCTGACGAGAACGGCGCCCGCGAATTGAACGCGACCCGGGCCTGGACCCAGCGGTTTCTGGGCTCTCAATCCTGAGTTGCCAAACGCCTTCCCCTGCGGAATGTTTGCCGGTGCAAAAAGGGGGGAGATCCGGATGGTCAAGGCAAGCATAGACGCGCACGTGGACGCGGCGTCCGAACATGTTCTCACCGACCTCTATGGAGGCGTGCCCTATGATCGCGACCGTCCGTTAGGGTCTGACTCGGGGGGATACATGATGACGCCCACGGCCGTGAGAGAAGCTGCGCGCCGCATCCTTGAACGTACGCAAGCCTCAGTCCCCCACAAGGCGATCACGCTGCCGGCGGCATATCCCACGCCCAAGATTAAGCTGGTTGCGGACCTGAATGGCGACCTTGCCGAAAGAATAAAGAAGGTGGGCTCCTAATGTCGAAGATGACATCGTGCAGTCTGGCTGCGTTTGCTCTGTTGGCGGGCCCCGTTTCGGCTGGAGAGTTGGCGGCGTTCAAGGATCCCTGCGCGGCCTCTGGCGCAGGGGCCATGTCGCCCCAGCGGGTTCTGACTGTCCTTCTCACCGCGGCCGGGGTGCCCTGGTCTCCTGAGGTGATGACCGCCTACACCAATACGATCGATGGGAATTCGTCCGGTGCGACCCTCGCCACCTTGCCCGGCGAGGCGGGGCCTCGACGTGCACTGCTCAACAAGACCGCGGATCTGATTGGTCAGGGGCCCGGCGCCCCAGAGAATGGCGTCACCGCCACGGCGCGGGAGGGTCAAGCCTTTGCCTTGGCCGAAGCCTATCTGTCAGGGGACTTCGAGGTTCTCACCATCACCTGTCCCTCGCCCGGCGGCGGAAACGCGACGCCCGCGCCCTACGACCGGCGACTGATGATGGGCGCCAGTGTCGATGATTTAACCCAGGGCTCTCTGTCAGATCGAGGCTTCGCGACCCTTAGCTACGTGGATGACCATGCGTCGAACAATGAGTTCATCGACATCAATGCCGTCTTTGGCGTGGGGGCTTTTGAGTCCGGACAGGTACAGTGGATACCCTATGTCGGCTATCAGCGTCGCACCGAAGTCGCTAAGGAAATCAATGATCTGACCTTCGGCGTGACCGGTCTTTGGCGGCCCTATGGTCATGAGCTGCGGTTGGGGTTCGCCTACGAGACCGACGACGAGTTCGAGTCGGGTCTGTATCAGGTCCAGTTGGATTGGGAACTGCCCAGCTTCAGCTTCTGCCGCGATCAGGTTCGCTACGGCGAAGGGGCGGATCAGTATCTGACCTGCCGTTTGGGCTTCAGGACCGACTACGTCGAAGTGGGCGACCCTGGAGACAAGATCGACCTATCCAAGGTGGACCAGTTCTGGCGCTTGGGGGCCTGGACGCGGTTGGTCTACGGGCGCGAGCTATCCAGCGGCGGCTGGGGACGCGTCAGTTTCGACTATGAGGTCATGGAGCCGCTGCAGGACGACGTGGGCGATGCCGCCGTGGGGCGGATAAGGCTGGAGTACCTGCCTAGCAAGCGATCCAATTTCAGCGTCGGCGTCAGTTACGAGAACGGTGAAGATCTGAGCAGCCTGACTCGAGCCGAGATTTTCAAGCTTACTTTGGGTCTCCGCTTCTGATCCCTAGCCCACGGCCTTCAGGTGCTCCTCCAGCCCCTGTTCGCGCACCTTGCGATAGAGGGTCGAGCGGCCGATGCCCAGGCGGCGCGCCACCTCGGTCATGTGCCCGGCATAGACGTCGATGGCGTGCTGGATCAGGTCGCGTTCGACCTCCTCCAGCTTGCGCAGGTGGCCGCGCTCGTCGAGGAACCGCACAGGCGAGTCCGGGATGAGGCTCTCGGCTTGGTCCGCCGCCGCCATGCGCTCAGGTTCGGCCGCAGTGCTGGGCTCAAGCGGAACGGAGACGCCTGAAATGGCCGGAAAGTCGTGCGGCTGCAGCCAGGGTCCGTCGGCCAGGACGATGGCGCGATAGACGGCGTTCTCCAGCTGGCGAACATTCCCCGGCCAGTCGAAGGCCTGGAGCATGGCCAGGGTCTGGGGCGAGGCGCCCGCGACCTTGCGGCCCTCCTCCACGTTGAACCGTTGAATGAAGTGATCGACGAGGGCCGGGATGTCCTCGCGGCGTTCGCGCAAACTGGGCGCCTCGATCGGATAGACGTTCAGACGATAGAACAGGTCTTCGCGGAAGCGCCCCTGCGCCACCTGATCGGCCAGGTCGCGGTTGGTGGCCGACAGGATGCGCACGTCCACCTTCACCGGCCGCTTGGCGCCGATGGGGTCGATTTCGCCCTCCTGCAGGGCGCGCAACAGCTTGACCTGCATGTCCAGCGGCAGCTCGCCGATCTCGTCGAGGAACAGGGTGCCGCCGTTGGCCTCCTGGAACTTGCCCAGGTGCTTGTCCGTGGCGCCGGTGAAGCTGCCCTTCTCGTGGCCGAACAGGATCGACTCCACCAGATTGGCGGGCAGGGCGCCGCAGTTGACCGCCACGAAGGGCTTGCCCGAGCGGTCGCCGCCGCCGTGGACGGCGCGGGCGATCATCTCCTTGCCGACGCCGCTTTCGCCCAGGATCAGGACCGGGATCGAGGCGCGCGCAGCCCGTTCCCCCAGCGCCTTGACCTGACGCATGGCGGGCGAGGTCCCGATCAGGTCCTCAAAGCCCGTGCGGCCGGTGGCCCGCTTCTTCAGGCGGCCCACCTCCGCCACCAGATCGCCCATCTGCAAAGCGTTGCGGATGCCGACCAGGATACGCTCAGGAGAGGCCGGCTTTACGAAAAAGTCCTGGGCCCCGGCCTGCATCGCCTTGACCACGGTCTCGATGCCGCCCGACGCCGTCAGCACGATGAAGGGGCAGGCGACGCCCGCCGCGCGCGCCTCCTTCAGGGTGTCGAGACCCGACTTGTCCGGCATGACCAGGTCCAGCAGCACCACATCGGCCCCACCGCCCGAGGTCAGCCGGTCCAGCGCCTGATCGCCGCTCTCGGCATGGACGACGGCCAGGCCTTCGCGGTCCAGAACCGCCTGGATCAGCCTGCGTTGCGTCGGATCGTCATCGACGACCAGCACGGTCTTGGCCATGCGCCTTCACCCTCACCATCACGCCCGGCCCGGCGCGCCTTCTTGAGCGGGGCGCGGCTCGGAGACGGGCTCCATCTGTCCCAGACTAGGACGCGACCGGTGAAGATCGGGTTTAAGGGGCGGGCGGAGCGACGACGGCCTCGGCGGGAGCGCCACGGGGCTCGCGGTCGCACGGCTCGATGGGGTTCGGCCGCAGGCGCAGTCCGCCGAGGCTTAGGTCCGGCCAAAGGGGCGGGGCCGTGGCCAGTCCCCCCTCCTGCAGCCGCGCGCGCAGATCGGCCGTGGCCTCGTCGCCGCACATGGGTTTGGAATAGGAGAGCGCGCGGTCCCAGCCGTCAGGGCCCTGCCGCCACGCGCTTAGCTCATGGGCGGTGATGAGCAGCGCCTCGGCCCCGCCGTCGCCATTCAAGTCGCGCATCTGCACCAGACAGTCTCCAGAGGCCCGGCACTGGTTGCCCATGTAGCCGGGCAGGGCCTCGATCAATCCCTCGGGAACCGCGGAGCCCTCGGGCCAGGGGGTCAGCCGCACGGGCAGCCCCTCCGTTTCGATGGGACCGAGGTCATAGGGCTGCTCCGCCGCCTTCGCCTCCCGCGCGCGGCGGGCGATCTCGGCGTTGGGCGAGCGGGTCAGGCGCGCGAGCGCCGCCTCGCCGAAACGGCCCGAGCGGAAGCGCAGGAAGGCGTAGTCGAAGTCGGCCGCGCTGACCGCGCCCCGCTGAAGCCGCGCCGTCTGATCTGCGACCGACAGCCGCGCCGGATCCGCCAGGGGCGAGAACAGCGCCAGGATCACCGCCAGCACCAGCCAGGCGGCGGCCACGTTCGTCTTCTCCAGCGGCCGCATCCACGCGCCGGGCCTGACAGCGGCGAAGGCGTAGCCGCCCGCATAGACCGCGCCGATCAGGGCGCAGCAGGCGGCGATGATGCGCTCGGGCGTCAGGCCGTGCTGGCCGATGCGAAGCGACAGGCCCCAGACGGCGATCAGCACCAGCGGAACCAGCAGCACCGCCGCCACCCGCAGCGTCCAGCGCAGGAACATGGGCGGATGCGTCTCTTCCGTGTCGTCCTGATAGGCCGCGTTGATCAGAATGATCAGCCCGGCCGCCGCCGCCAGCACCAGGGCCGTGGCGCTTCCCGCCGCCCACAGCTTGTCGATGCCGGCGAAGGGCACGGCGATCAGGAACCCCGCCGCCAACAGGGTCAGAAGCGGCGACAGCCACGAGAGCAGGGTCAGCCCGATGGTCCGGACGCCCCGGATCAGCCGGTCCGACACGTCGGTCAGGGCCACGCCCAGGGCAAACGCCACCGTGGTGACGGGCAGGGCGAACCAGGGCTCCTGGATCAGGTCGCGCAGGAAGTTGAGGCCGATCAGATGGAACAGGGCCGAACCCAACAGTAGGGCCAGCCACACCGCGCCGGTGAAGGCCAGCGACAGGGCCAGTTGCACCGCGGCCTTCCAGGCCAGGTCGAAATATTCGGGATAGGGCGCGACCAGGCGCCGGTTGCGCAGGGCCGGAATGACCAGGTGGTGGGCGATGAACAGCCAGACCGCCAGGGCCAGAGGCAATAGCGGATTATCCAGGTCGATGCGGGCGGAAAGGCCGCCTTCGGACTCCCGCCACAGCCCGTACCAGCTCAAGCCGGCCACCACGGCGGCGGCGGCGGCGGCCCAGGCGATCAGCCCGGCGGTCCTGACCCGGCCCAGCCCGCCCAGAACCACCACGGGCGTGAAACCCACGACCATCAGCGCCAGGAACTCGGCGCGCGAGACCTCCGGCTCCAGCGTGCGGGAAATGAAATACAGCAGCAGGCCCTGAACCAGTCCCACGGCCAGCCGCGTCCACAGGATCCAGCGGCCCCGCTCGTCCGCCGCCGCCGCGGGCTCGTTCATGTCCGGTCTCCCCTCGACCGGCGCATAGGACACGGCTTTCAGCCTTTGGGGAAGCGCCTCTTGAGCCCACGGCGCGGGCCGCTATAGTCCGCGCCGTTTCGACCCGCCCAACTCAGGACCGACCCCATGGCCGACCCGCACGCCCACGACGCCGACTATCACCGCGGCGAGATGGAGATCGCCGAGCAGGAGTCGACCTGGGACCTGTTCATGGCCTTCTCCAAGTGGGGCTCGCTGCTGATCGCGGCCACGGTGCTGTTCTTCACCATGTGGTTGTTCCCCCGCGGCGACTTCATGGCGGCCCTTGTGGCGACGGTCGTGCTGGTGGCGGGCGGCATCTTCTTCCTGCGCAAGAAGCCCGCTGCGCACTAGACGCTGTGGGTGGAGGCCGTTCAGGCCTCCGCGCTCTCGGCCCCCACGTTCAGCGACTTGGCCAGGTCCAGCAGGCGCCGGCGCGGCCGCTCGCCCAGTTGGTAATAGGCGTCGATCAGGTCGAGCGTTTCCTTGCGCGAGAACATTTCGACGCGCTTCTCGGCCGGCTGCTCACGGCGCTCCAGCGCCTCGGCGAGGCCGTCGTAGAAATAGCTGATCGGCGATTCCAGCGCCTCGGCCAGCTGCCACAGGCGCGCGGCCGAGATGCGGTTGGCGCCGCATTCGTACTTCTGAATCTGTTGGAAACGGATGCCCACCTGCTCGGCCAGCTGCTGCTGCGTCAGGCCCAGCAGGCGGCGGCGGCGGCGCAGACGGCGCCCCAGGTGAAGGTCGATCTCGGTGGCCATGGGCTTCTCCCCGCTGTCGATACGTCCCATTGCGGGACGGTTCGCCTGTCACGCTTCAAGGGCTGTGCCGCACCTCCCTTCGCAGGCGTAATGAGCCAAGCTGGGCTTTGCGCGTTTGCAGGCGTTGGCGCGACCGTGCGCGTGTGAAAGATTGGCGGCGTATGGACGAACCGGCCTCCCCCGTTCCGGATCAGGCTGAACCGACGCGGCGCGCTAGGCCGAGGCGCGGGCGCCTGGCCGGACGCGCCCTTCTGCTGGCCGGGATCGCGGTCGTGGCCATCGCGGGAACGGCCTGGCTGGCGCGTCGCGCCGCGGCGGACCGCGCCCTCACCGACTGGCTGGCCAGGAACGGCGTCGAGGCCGAGGTCGAGATCGACCGGCTGGAGCTGGACGGCGCCGTCGGCTCGATCCTTGTGGGCGATCCGCGCGATCCCGAGTTGCGTGTCGAGCGGGTCGAGATCGACTACGGCGTCGCCTGGCCCTGGGCGCGCGGCGGCTTTTCTGTGACGCCCGAGCGCATCCGACTGGTCCGACCCCAGGTGAAGGCGCGGCTGACGGAGCAGGGCCTCAGCTTCGGCTCGCTGGATCCGCTCATCGAAGAGCTGACCAGCCGCCCGTCCGATCCCGAGGCTCCGAAGCCCGAGATTCTCGTGGAGGGCGGTCGCGGACGCCTGCTGACGGAATGGGGCCCGATCACGGGAACCTTCGATGCGCGTCTCGCCGAGGGGCGGCTGAATCGGCTGGCCGCCGGCCTGCGGTCCGCCAGCCTCGATTTCGGTGAGACCGACGTTGTAACCGGCCCGCTGTCCCTGCGTCTGCGCCGACAGGGCGAGCGGCTGGATGTGGAGCTTGAGGGGACGGTCACCTCGCTCACCGGCCCCCTGGGGTCGCTGCGCGGCGCCGAGGCTGCGCTGGAGCTTGAAGCGCCCTATCCCGATCTGGAGCGCCGCTCCGCCGACGGGGCGCTGGCGGGATCCCTGGCCCTTCGCGCGGAGGGCGGCGTTCTGGGCGGCGCCTCGGCTGAGACGGTGCAGAGCCTGATCCGGTTCGAGGGACAGGCGCGGGGCGGCTGGGCCGATCTTGATCTCAGCCTGACCGTGGCGGGCGACGCCACGGCGGACGCCCTGACCACGCCCGATGTGCGCATGAACGCGCTTGCCGCCGACTTCGGTCGCGGTGAGCTGCAGCTGTCGCGCGCCGCCGATCACCTCTCCTGGCGGTTCACCGGGCCCATCCGTGCCCAGGCCGGCCTATGGCGCACCGGCGACCTGACGCTCAGGAACGCGGCCACCACTTCCCGTCTGACGGCGACGAACGACCGCATCAGCCTGTCGGGCGCCTGGAGCGGCCGCGGGGCCTGGACCGCCATGGGTCCGCCGGAGGCTGGAGACATCGCCCAGATCGCGGCCCTGAAGCGGGCCCTGGGCGACTTCGGCCTTGAGGCGCCGCGTCTGAACCTGACCATCGCCGGTGGCCGCACGGCGGCCACGCTCGGCGCGCCGTTGATCCTGTCGCCGGCCAGTGGCGGCCGCGTCACCGTCACACAGGCAGGCGGGCCGGTCTATGACAGCGCCCGCTCCGGCGGGGCGCTCAACCTGCAGATGGAAGGCGGCGAGCTGCCCCAGGGCGATGTCCGCGTGACCCGTTGGCGCATGGGCGGCGGCGGCTTCGATGCGGATGTCGACGGCCGCATCGGCTGGGACTTCGACCTGGCGCGCGGCGTGGCGCTGGAGGCGCGGGGCCGGCTCACGGCGACGAACGGCGTCACCAGCTTCGCTCTGGCGGGCTGCGCGCCCTTCACCGTCGAGAGGTTGGAACTGGGCGAGAACGACGTCCGCGCCCTGTCCGGCCGCCTCTGCCCCTCGGGCGGACCGGCCCTGCGCCTGGCGGGCGGCGGCTGGCGCGTGGGCGGCCGCATTGAGGGCGGGGCGGCCGAGGCGCCCTTCCTTGAGATGGCCTTCACCGGCGTTGAGGGCGCGCTCACCGCCTCGGGCGCGGGACGCAACAACCGCCTGGAGGCGCCCAGCCTCGTGGCCACCGCCCACGACCGCGCCGCCGCCGAACGGTTCCGGCCCATGCGTCTGAGCGGCCCCGTGGCCATGACCAACGGCGACTGGCGGGCGCAACTGAACTTCCGCGCCGAGGCGCGGCCTGAGCCGCTGGGCACCCTGATCCTGACCCACGCGGGGGCGAGCGGCGTGGGCGGCCTCGACATCCACGCGCCCGAGATCGTCTTCGCCCAGGATGCGCTTCAGCCGGCCCACCTGTCGCCCTTGGCCAACGCCGTCTCCAAGGCGGACGGCCAAGCCGGCTTCGATGGGCGCGTAGGCTGGTCGGCCTCGGGCCTCACCAGCGACGGCGTCCTCACCATCCCCAGCCTCGACTTCGACAGCCCCGCCGGACGGGTGAGCGGCCTGTCGGGGCGGGTGGTCTTCGACAGCCTGGTTCCGCTGTCCACCGCGCCAGGCCAGAGCCTGACCGCGCGCCAGGTGACCACCGCCGCCGCGCCGCTGGAGAATGTCGAGATCGGATTCCGCCTGACGCCCACGGCGCTGGAGCTGTCGGGCGGCCGTTTCGCCGCCGCCGACGGCGTGGTCGAGGTGGAGCCCCTGTCGATCCCTCTGACCGAGACGACGCCCATCCAGGGCGCGGTGCGCTTCGAGCATGTGCAGTTGGGTCAGCTGTTCGCCGCCTCCAGCTTCGCCGAAAAGGTGCGCATGGACGCGGTCGTCAGCGGCCGCGCGCCCTTCATCTGGAACCGGGGCGACCTGACCCTGATCGACGGTCACCTCACGGCGGATCAGCCCGGGCGCATCTCCATAGCGCGCGAAGCCCTGACCTCTGTCTCGGCCGAGGGCGGCGGCGAGGAGGCCCAGCAGATCGGGCCGATCCAGGACATGGCCTATCAGGCCATGGAGAACCTCGCCTTCGACACCCTGTCTGTCGAGCTGAACAGCCTGCCCGAGGGTCGCCTGCGGATGCTGTTCGACGTGGACGGCCGCCATGACCCGCCGCAACACCAGGAGATCCGCCTGACGCTGGGCGAGCTGATCTCGCGCCGTTTCCTGGATAATGGCCGCACCCTCCCGCTGCCGTCGGACACGCCGGTGGATCTGACGCTGGACGTGACGCTCAATCTGGATCAGTTGCTGGAGGACCTGGCCGAGCTGCAAAGGGCGCGCGCCGGGCAACCTTCACGTTCAGCCCCCGTTCAGCCCGTGGAGCGTTAGAGTGACCCTCAACCGCCCCCATTCAAGGAGCGCCGCATGAAGAGGCCCGACATCGCCATCGCCCTGGTCATGGGCGCCGTGACCGTGGGCGCGGCCTGCACCCCCACGGTGCGGGTCAAGGTCGATCCCATTTCGATCTACGCCAAGCTGGACGCCGATGTGCGCATCCGCCTCGATGAAGAGGTGCGCGCCCTGATCCAGCAGAATCCTGAACTCTTCTAAGGGGACGAAAGCCGATGAAAGCTATGTCTCGCAACCTGATGATCGCCGCGGCCCTCACGGGCGGCGCGCTTGCCGTCGCAGCCCTGCCGGCCGCGGCCCACGCCATCGCCCAGGCGGCCTCGGCCAACGCCGCCAAGGCCACGGTCGACGCGGCCAAGGCCCAGGGCATCGTCGGCGAAGCCGCCGACGGCTATGTGGCCATCCGTCTTGAGGCCCAGGCCACCGCCGAGATTCGCGCCGCCGTGGCGCAGATGAACGCTGGCCGCGCCCAGCTCTACGCCCAGGCCGCCCAGCGCACGGGCGTGCAGACGGCCGCCGCCGGGGCCGCCTCGTTCAACGAGCGCTTCGGCGACATCCCCGCCGGTCAGTGGTGGCGCGATACTTCGGGCGCCTGGCAGCGGAAGTAGGAGGCGGCCTAGTCGGTCGCCGACAGCGGCAGGGCCGTCTCGCACTTCACCGGCCGGGTCACGATGTGGCTGACCACGTCTGAAACCAGGTCCAGCGCCAGCAGCCGCTCGCGCAGGAACTCGTCGAAGGCGCGCATGTCGCGGGTGATGATGCGCAGGATGTAGTCCTCACGCCCGGTCACGATGGCGCATTGGGCCACCTCGGGCCACTTGGCGACGGCGGCCTCGAACGCCTCGAGATTGGCCTTGGACGGCAGACTCAGCTTGACCATGGCGTAGACCTCGAAATCCAGGCCCAGCTGCTGGCGGTCCAGTATGGCCACGCGACGCCGGATCACGCCCGCCTCCTCAAGCCGGCGGATGCGCCGCCAGCACGGCGAGGTGGACAGGCCGACGCGCTCGGCCACCTCGGCCACGGACAGGCCGGCGTCCGCCTGGAGGATATCCAGGATGCGGCGGTCGATGGCGTCGAGGCTAATGGACAAGCTTTTCTCCTGACCCAGCGGTATTTCAAACGAAGATTACCCCGGATCGGGTTCCGCGGGGCATAAATTTGGCAAACACATGCGCGTGGGCCGTGGTAAGACGCGCTCCGCTACGGGATCATCGGCCAACGGTGACCTGATGGGAGGCCATGGATGAAGAAGAACCGCACGCCCCTGTCGCTGAGGGTGCCCGAGCCGGTGTGCCGGCCCGGCGACAAGCCGGACTTCAGCAGCATCGACGTGGGCCAGGCGGGCGCCGTGGCGCGGCCTGACGTGACCGCGACGCCGGCCTCCATGCGCGACATGGCCTTCCAGCTGATCCGCGTGCTCGACGACGAGGGTCGCGCCCAAGGGCCCTGGGATCCGAAGTTGACCCCCGACCAGCTGCGTAAGGGCCTGACGGACATGATCCTTGTGCGGACGTTCGACGACCGCATGCACCGCGCCCACCGCCAGGGAAAGACCAGCTTCTACATGAAGTGCACGGGCGAGGAGGCCATCGCCTGCGCCCAGGGGCAGGTCTTCAGCCGCGAGGACATGGGCTTCCCCACCTATCGCCAGCAGGGCCTGCTCATCAGCCGCGGCTATCCGCTGGCGGCCATGATGAACCAGATCTATTCGAACGCCGCCGACCCCATCAAAGGCCGCCAGCTGCCGATCATGTACTCGGACAAGGCCTATGGGTTCTTCACCATTTCGGGCAATCTGGGGACGCAGTACCCCCAGGCCGTGGGCTGGGCCATGGCCAGCGCGTACAAGGGCGACGACAAGATCGCCGCCGCCTGGATCGGCGACGGCGCCACCGCCGAGGGCGACTTCCACAACGCTCTGACCTTCGCGGCCGTGTATCGGGCCCCCGTGGTTCTGAACATCGTCAACAATCAGTGGGCCATCAGCTCCTTCATGGGCATCGCGGGCGGGCTTGAGACCACCTTCGCGTCCAAGGCCATCGGCTATGGCCTGCCGTCCCTGCGTGTCGACGGCAATGACTTCCTGGCCGTATGGGCCGCCACGGAGTGGGCCGCCGAGCGCGCCCGCTCGAACCTGGGCGCGACGGTGATCGAGCTGTTCACCTACCGCGCCGCCCAGCACTCCACTTCGGACGATCCCAGCCGCTACCGGCCCGGCGACGAGTACGACCACTGGCCTCTGGGCGATCCCATCCAGCGTCTGAAGCAGCACCTGATCGCCCTGGGCGAATGGGACGAGGAGCGTCACGCCGCCGCCGAGAAGGACGCCGTCGAACAGGTCCGCGCCGCCGGCAAGGAGGCCGAGGCCATCGGCACGATCGGCCAGTCGCGGCCTTCGGTGAAGACCATGTTCGAGGACGTCTACAAGGAGCCGGACTGGCGCCTGATCCGTCAGCGCCAGGAGGTCGGGGTCTAAGCCATGCCGTCCATGAACATGATCCAGGCGCTGAACTCGGCGCTCGACGCGAAGATGGCCGAGGACCCGAACGTCCTCAGCTTCGGCGAGGACGCCGGCTATTTCGGCGGCGTCTTCCGCGTCACCGACCAACTGCAGCAGAAGTACGGGCTGACGCGCAGCTTCGACGCGCCCATCGCCGAGGGCGGCATCGCCGCGGCGGGCATCGGCATGGCCGTCTACGGCCTGCGTCCGGTCATCGAGATGCAGTTCGCCGACTACATCTATCCGGCCTATGACCAGATCGTCTCGGAGGCGGCCAAGATCCGTTACCGCTCCGGCGGCGAGTTCACCGTGCCGATCACCATCCGCAGCCCCTACGGCGGCGGCATCTTCGGCGGCCAGACCCACAGCCAGTCGCCCGAAAGTCTGTTCACCCACATCGCCGGGCTGAAGGTGGTCATCCCCTCCAACCCGTATGACGCCAAGGGCCTGCTCATCGCCTCGATCGAGGATGACGACCCGGTGGTCTTCTTCGAGCCCAAGCGCCTCTACAACGGCCCCTTCGACGGCTGGCACGATCGCCCCGTCAGCCCCTGGGCCGGACACCCGCTGGCCGATGTGCCCGAGGGCCGCTACGCCGAGCCGCTGGGCAAGGCGCGCCTCATGCGCGAGGGCGCGGACGTCACCTTGCTCGCCTACGGCACCATGGTCTGGGTCAGCCTGGCCGCCGCTGAGCACGCGGGCGTCGACGCCGAGGTCATCGACCTGCGCACGCTTGTCCCGCTGGACATCGACGCCATTGTCGAGAGCGTGAAGAAGACCGGCCGCTGCGTCATCGTGCACGAGGCGCCGCGCACCTCGGGCTTCGGGGCCGAGCTGTCAGCCCTGGTGCAGGAGCACTGCTTCCATCACCTGGAGGCGCCGATCGAGCGGGTGACGGGCTGGGATACGCCCTATCCGCACGCCTTCGAGTGGGAATACTTCCCCGGGCCCAAGCGGGTGGCCGAGGCGATCAAGCGGGCGATGGAGGGCTGATCATGGGACGCTACGTCTTCAAGCTGCCCGACGTGGGCGAGGGCACCGCCGAGGCCGAGGTGGTCAAATGGCACGTCAAGGTCGGCGACCGCGTCGAGGAGGACCAGCTGCTCTGTGACGTGATGACCGACAAGGCCACCGTCGAGATGACCAGCCCCGTCGCGGGCGTGGTGCTGGAGACCCACGGCGAGCCCGGCCAGATGGCCGCCGTCGGCTCGCCCCTCGTGGTGTTCGAGGTCGAGGGCGCCGGCAACGCCGCCGCCGAGGCCGCGCCGGCTCCGGCCACGGCCGCTCCGGCCGCGAGGGCTGAACCGCAGCCCGAGGTCGAGATGGAGGCAGAGGCCGAGGTCCGCACGCCCGAGCCCGACGCCATGGGCGGCGGCAACTACGTCTTCAAGCTGCCGGACGTGGGCGAGGGCACGGCCGAGGCCGAGCTGGTCAAGTGGCACGTGGCCAAGGGCGACCGCGTCGAGGAAGACCAGCTGCTGGCCGACGTCATGACCGACAAGGCGACGGTCGAGCTGACCAGCCCGGTCTCGGGCGTGGTGGTCGCCCTGCACGGCGAGCCCGGCAAGGCCGTGGCTGTGGGCTCGGTGATCGTGGAGTTCCAGGTGGAGGGCGCCGGCAACAGGCAAGGCGCGGCGAAGGCTGCGGCGCCTGCTCCGTCCTCGAAGACGGAGAGCCCTTCACCCAAGGCCAAGCAACCTGCGGCGGCCGCTTCCGATCCGGAAGCGCCCAGGCCGCCGAAGTCGGGGGGGGCAGCCCTGCCCGAAGCCTTCACCACCCGCACCGCCGGGCAGCGACCTTTGGCGTCTCCGGCCGTGCGCACCCGCGCCCGTGAACTGGGCGTCGAGCTGCAGTTCGTGCCGGGCTCGGGCCCCGCCGGCCGTATCACCCACCAGGACCTGGACGCCTACGTCGCCTCCGGCGGCCGGGGCTCTGCGCCCTCGTCGGGCGGCGGCTCCATGTATGCTCAAGCTGAGGGGACCACCGAGGTCCGTATCATCGGCCTGCGGCGCAAGATCGCCGAGAAGATGGCCGAGAGCGTGCGCCGCATCCCGCACATCACCTACGTCGAGGAGATCGACGTCACGGCGCTGGAGGAGCTGCGCGCCCATCTCAACGCCCAAGGGAAAGCCGCGGGCAAGCCCAAGCTGAACGTCCTGCCTTTCATCGCCCGCGCCATTGTCGTGGCGCTGAGGGACCAGCCGACGATCAACAGCTGGTACGACGACGAGGCCGGCGTGCTGACCCAGCACAACGCCGTGCACCTGGGCATCGCCGCCCAGACGCCGAACGGCCTTATGGTGCCGGTGGTCCGCCACGCCGAGGCGCGCGATCCCTACGATACGGCGCTGGAAATCGCGCGTGTATCGGGCGCGGCCAAGGACGGCTCGGCCAAGCGCGAGGAGCTGTCGGGCTCCACCATCACCATCACCTCGCTGGGCACGCTGGGCGGCGTGGTTCACACGCCCATCATCAACCACCCCGAGGTGGCCATCGTCGGCCCCAACAAGATCCAGGAGCGGGTCGTGTTGAAGGACGGCCAGTTCGTCGTGCGCAAGATGATGAACCTGTCCTCCAGCTTCGATCACCGGATTGTCGACGGTCACGACGCGGCGGTGTTCGTGCAGCGCATCAAGGGTCTGTTGGAGCACCCGGCGACGCTGTGGATGGGGTAGGACGCGGTTGAGGCGCAGCCGGCCTAAACGCCCGCGCCCGCGCCGCGCAGCACCTCCAGGAGAAGCTGGCTTGGGAAGCGCCGCTTCTTGACGATGGCGTAGAAGCGCTCGGTCACCCCCGGAATGCGGCAATGCTCCACCAGCACGCCGCTGGCCAGTTCGTCCCGCACGACGATCGGCGGGACCAGGGTCACGCCCTCGCGCTCGCGGGCCAGCAGACGCAGCATGGCCATGTCGTCCACCTCCGCCAGGATGATTGGATGGATGCCCGCCAGCTCCAGCATCCGATCGAAGGCCACGCGGATATCGCTGTCCAGGCTGGGCAGCAGAAGCGGTTCGGTGCTCAGGTCCTCGGGGAAGCGGAATCGGCGCCTGCCGAGGCGCGGCCGCCCCACCAGGCTGACCGGCTGTTCGTTGAGCAGGTGGTTGCGCAGGGACGAACGAGCGTCCAGCGGCGCGGCGCTATTGGCCAGCACCACGTCCACCGCATGCGCCTCCAGCTGCGCCAACAGATCGCGGATGTTCCCTGAACGGACGATCAGCTCTACGTCCGGTCGCCCCACCAGGGGCCGCAGGAACTCCAGCTGAAAGTTTCTCGACAGGGTGGTCAGGGCCCCGACCCGCAACACCTGTCGGCTGTCGGCGGGCCGCCCGCCCAGCGTGCTCATCAGTTCGTCGCCGGCCTTGAACACGGTGTCGGCGTAGTCGAGCGCGATTTGCCCCGCCTCGGTCAGGACCAGCCGCTTGCCCACCCGCTCGAACAGCGGGTGGCCCATCTGATGCTCCAGCTTCTGAATCTGAACGGACAGGGCCGACTGCGACAGGTTCAGCCTCGCCGCCGCCCGGGTCAGGTTTCCCTCGTGCGCCACCGCCCAGAAGTATCGCAGGTGGTTGAAGTTCAGCGCCGCCATATCGTTCTATTAAACCGAACGATATCGACATAACAATGTATTTTCCTAAATCATAGGGCTTGCGTACCCCTGCCGACCAGCTCGCGTCGAAGGGAACCGCCCGTGTCGATCCTCCTGCTGCCCCTGCTGGCTCCGGTCCCGCTGCTGCTGAGCGCGGGCGTCAGCTTTCTCAGCCGGGGGCGCCGGCCCCGCCTGGCGGTTGGGCTGGCCGAGGGCGCGACCCTCCTGTCGCTGGCCCTGGCCATGGTTTCGGCCATCGGTCTGGCGATCTCCGGCGGCGGCTCCAGCGCCCTTCTGGGGGTGGGCGAGATCGGTCTCTCGGCGCGGCTGGACGCGGTCAGCGCGGCCATGCTGGTGCTAGTCGCCTTCATCGGATGGGTCGTGGTCCGGTACGCCGGAACCTATCTGGACGGCGAGGCGCGACAGGGCCGCTTCATGGGCTGGCTGTGCCTGACCCTCGCGGCGGTGCTGCTGCTGGTGGTCTCCAACAATCTGATTCAGCTGGCCCTGGCCTGGGCGGCGGCCGGCCTGTTCCTGCAGCGCCTCCTGCTCTTCCATCCCGAGCGGATCGCGGCCCAGCGCGCGGCGCGCAAGAACTTGATCATCAGCCGCCTGGCCGACGGCGCCCTCGCTCTCGGCGCGGTGGGCCTGACCCTGGCCTACGGCGGGACCGACATCGGTCTGATCCTGGAGAGTGCGCGCGCAGGAGAGGGCGGGGGCCTGGCGGTCGCGGCGGCCGGTCTGCTCGCCCTGGCGGCCCTTCTGAAGTCGGCCCAGTTCCCCTTCCACGGCTGGCTGACCGAGGTCATGGAGACCCCGACACCCGTCTCCGCCCTGCTGCACGCGGGCGTCATCAACGCCGGCGGCTTCCTGCTCATCCGCTTCGCCGACGTCATGCTGCTGGCCCCCGGCGTGCTGGCCGTGCTGGTCATGATCGGCGGCTTCACGGCCCTGTTCGGCAGCTTGGTCATGCTGACCCAGCCGGCAGTGAAGACCTCACTGGCCTGGTCCACCGTGGCCCAGATGGGCTTCATGATCCTCCAGTGCGGCCTGGCCCTCTTCCCCCTGGCCCTGCTGCACATCCTGGCCCACTCGCTCTACAAGGCGCACTCCTTCCTCGCCTCGGGCGGCGCGGTCGAACGTGTGACCCAGATTCGGCGCCCCGGACCGGTGGCCATCCCCGGCGCGGGGGCCGTGGCGCGCGCCTTTCTGGCGGCCTTGGCCATCTACGTCGTCATCGGCCTGGGCTTCGGCCTGACCCACAAGTCGCCCCAGACCCTGGCCCTGGGCGCGATCCTGATCTTCGGGGTCGCCTACATGCTGGCCCAGGGCTTCGCCGACGCCGCCCCGGCGGCCCTGACGCGCCGTACGGCGGTCTACGCGGTCGTCACCTCCGCCGGCTACTTCGCCTTGCAGATGGCGGCGGTCCAGCTGACCTCGGGCGTGCTGCCGCCCACGCCCGCGCCCGGCGGGCTGGAGTGGGCCCTGATGGTCCTGGCGGTGTTCAGCTTCGGCGTCGTCGCGGTGGTCCAGGCCATGTTCCCGCTGTGGGCGCACCATCCCGCGGCCGCGGGCCTGCGCGTGCATCTGTCCAACGGCTTCTACGCCAACGCGGTGTTCGACCGCCTGATCGGCGGCTGGTCCGTCCGCCGCCCATCCTGACCGGAGCGCTTCTCATGTCCACGCCTCCATCCGCGTCCGTCACCGGACGGCTTCAGGCCGCCGCCGAGCGCGCCGCCCGCGCCATTCCGCCGGTCTGGCCCCTGGCTTCCAGCGTCGCTGTAAACCCCTACCTCGGCCAGGCGAGCGAGCCGCTCGAGGTCGCCGGCGCCCGGCTGGCCCGGATCGTCGGCGCCCCCGTCAGCCTGCCGCGCAGCTGGTACGCCGCAAGGATCGCCGAGGGGCTCATCACGGACGAGGATCTCCTGGCGGCCTGGATCGACGGGGACCGAAATCTGCGCCCGGCCGGACTCGCGGCCCTGAAGGCTGCCGCCGCCGTGGAGGCGCCTGGCCCCCAGCCCCTGCCGACCATCGCCGATCTGGCGGCGAGGGTATCCGGCATCGACTGGCCGGGCCTGATCGCCGAACGCTTCGGCGCCTGGGCGGCCGCCTATTTCGACGAGGGCCAGGCCCTGTGGGCCGGGCCGCGCGGCAAGGGCGCCTATGTGGCCTGGAAGGCCGTCGCCTCCCACGATCTGACGCCCGAGATCGCCGGCCTGCCCGGTTTCGCCCTGCACGTCTCCGAGGCGCCCGACAGCGCCTCCGCCCTCATGGCGCGGATCGTTGATCGCCTCGACCTCGGACAGGAAGCGCTGGAGACCTACTTTCACCAGATGCTGATGACCCTGGGCGGCTGGGCCCAGGCGGCGCGCCACCGCCTGTGGCAGGCGGAGCTGGCGGGCGGCGCCGACGCCACGACGACGGATTTCCTGGCCATCCGCCTGCTGTGGGAGGAGGCGCTGTTCCTCCGTTACCAGTCCCAGATCGCGGATGGATGGACCGAGGTCCGCGCCGCCCACGCCCAGCCGTTGACCCCCACCGCCGACCTGGTGATCGACGCCATCCTGCAACTCGCCGGCGAGCGGGCGGCCCAGCGCCGACTCGCCGAGACGCTCGCCGCTCCGGCCCCCGCCGCTCCGCGTGAGCGGCCGGCTCTGCAGGCGGCCTTCTGCATCGATGTCCGCTCCGAGGTCTTCCGCCGCGCGCTTGAGAGCATCAGCCCACGCATCCAGACCCTGGGCTTCGCCGGATTCTTCGGCCTGACCACCTCGCATCGCCGCTTCGCTTCAGACGTGGACGAGTTGCGCCTGCCGATGCTGCTGAACCCGGGGCTCAGTTCCCGCGCCGGCGCGCCCCAGCTGGCGGCGGCGGACCACGACGCCCGCGTGAAGGCCCGGGCCAAGCGCGCCTGGGGCCGCTTCAAGCTGGCCGCCGTCTCCTCCTTCGCCTTCGTCGAGGCGGCGGGCCCCGTTTACGTGGGCAAGCTGATCGGCGACGCCCTCGGCCTCAAGCGCCAGTCTGCGCCGAATGACCCCGCGCCGCGGCTGGAGCCGGCCCTGGGCCTGGCCGATCGGGTCAAGGCGGCCGAGACCATCCTGCGGGCCATGTCGCTGACCTCAGGCTTCGCGCGGCTGGTGCTGCTGCTCGGCCACGGCGCCAATGTGGTCAACAATCCGCACGCCAGCGCCCTGCATTGCGGCGCCTGCGGCGGCTATTCCGGCGAGGTCAACGCCCGGCTCCTGGCCCAGCTGCTCAACGACGCCGAGGTGCGGGCCCAGCTCGCGGGGGCGGGCATCTCCATCCCCGCCGACACCCTCTTCGCCGGCGGTCTGCACGACACCACCACCGATCAGGTGACCCTCTACGATCAGGATCACGACGCCTCGGAGCACGCCATGGACCTGGCGCGCGCGGGCGACTGGCTCGCCGCCGCCGGTCGGCTGACCCGCGCCGAGCGCGCCCTACGCCTGCCTCGCGCAGCCTCGGAAGCGGCCATCGCCCGCCGCAGCCGCGACTGGGCCGAGACGCGCCCCGAATGGGCTCTGGCCGGATGCCAGGCCTTCATCGCCGCTCCGCGCGCCCGCACCGCCGGCCGTAGCCTGGAAGGCCGGGCCTTCCTGCACGACTACGACTGGAAGCAGGACGCCGGCTTCGGCGTGCTGGAGCTGATCCTCACCGCGCCCGTGGTCGTGGCCAGCTGGATCAGCCTGCAATACTACGGCTCGACCGTGGCCCCAGCGGTGTTCGGCGGCGGGGACAAGTTGCTTCACAACGTCGTCGGCGGCCTGGGCGTGGTGGAGGGCAACGGCGGCCCGTTGCGCGTGGGCCTGCCCTGGCAGTCGGTGCACGACGGCGAACGCTTCGTCCACGAGCCCCTGCGCCTGTCCGTGTGCATCGAGGCGCCGCGACAGGCCATGACCGAGGTGCTGCGCCGACACGAGGGCGTACGCGCCCTGTTCGACAACGGCTGGCTGCATCTGTTCGCCCTGGACGATCAGGGCCGCATGGCCTGGCGTTATGCCCGCGACCTCGAGTGGACCGCGATGAATCCCGCCGATCAGCCATCAGCGGCGCCGGCGCGCCTCAGGGTCGTCGTCTAGCGGCCTGCGACCTTGCATCGATCAGAGGAGATTTCACCGTGAGCCCGACCTGGCCCAAGCCCGTCACCAGCCTCTCCGACGACGCCGCGCTCCAGGCCCGGCTGTCCTTCGTGCTCGAGCACCCCGACATGAGCCCCTGGCTGAAGACCGCGGTGCGCTCGATGCTGGCCCGCGCGTCCGGCGACGTTCTCAACGACCTTGAGATTCTCAACGACATCGCGCGCCTGCGACACGCGCTGTCGGTGCAGGCCGCGGGACAGGGGGCTCCGGAGACGCCGCGCGAGCCGGCGGCCGAAACACGACCGCTCAGCCTGATCCACTAGCCGTTCAGCGCGGGGGCGCGTCGTCAGTCTCTAATCTGGCGAATGGCGCACCCGACACGACTCGAACGTGTGACCTTTGCCTTCGGAGGGCAACGCTCTATCCATCTGAGCTACGGGTGCGTGCCGGCGGGCTTACAGCAGGTTGGGGGTCGCCTCAATCCCCGCCGCACTGCAGGAGGAGAGGGTTCATGGTTCGCGCGGTTCTGCTTTGCCTGACGCTTGTGATCGCCGCGTGCGCCAGCGCTCCGCCGTCACCCCCTCCGCCGCCGCCTCTCGAGGCGCGCCTGAACGCGGTGGCTGAGGACTACGTCAAGCTCATGCTCGAGATCGACACCCACGAGGAGGGCTATGTCGACGCCTATTACGGCCCTTCGGAGTGGCGCGAGGCTGCTCGCGCCAACCCCCGCTCGGTCAATCAGCTGATGGTGGATACGGCGGCGGTCATCCGTGCGCTGGAGGTCATGGATAATCAGACCGCGGGCGCCGATCCCGACCTGCGCCGGCGCCAGGCCTATCTGAAGGCGCACGCCTCGGCCGCCCTGGCCCGCCTGCGCATGATCTCGGGCGAACGGCTCAGCTTCGCCGACGAGGCGCACGCCCTGTTCGGCGTCAGACCCGAGCTGCGCCCGCTGGAAAGCTATCGCCCCGTCCTGAACGAGATCGACGCCCTGCTGCCGGGCGACGGGCCGCTCTATCAGCGCGTGGCCGCCTTCAAGGCCCGCTACGTCATTCCTCGGGACCGGCTACGGCCCATGTTCGAAGCCGCGATCGCCGAGTGCAAGGCCCGAACCGAGCGCCGCATCGGCCTGCCGGCGGGCGAGAGCTTCGAGCTCGAGTTCGTCACCGACAAGCCCTGGAGCGGCTACAACTGGTACCGCGGCGGGTCCCAGAGCCTGATCCAGATCAATACCGACCTGCCCATCTACATCGACCGGGCCCTGGATCTGGGCTGCCACGAGGGCTACCCCGGCCACCACGTCTATAACGCGCTGCTGGAACGCGCCTTCGTGCGCGAGCGCGGCTGGCTGGAGATGAGCGTCTATCCGCTCTACAGCCCCATGTCCTTCATCGCCGAGGGCAGCGCCAACTACGGCATCGACCTGGCCTTCCCGGGGCCGGAGAAGACCGCCTTCGAGCAGCGTGTCCTCTATCCGCTTGCCGGCCTGGATCCGGCCATGGCGCCTGAACTTCAGCGCCTGCTGGACCTGACGCGGCGGCTGGGCGGGGCGGAATACACCATCGCCGACGCCTATCTGGCCGGCCGCATCGACCGGGCCGAGGCCCAGCGCCTGCTCCAGGAGTATCAGCTGTCCGATCCGGCCCGCGCCGCCCAGCGCGTGCGCTTTATCGATACGTACCGCAGCTACATCATCAACTATGGGCTGGGCCGCGACACGGTGCAGACCTGGGTCGAGCGCCAGGGCCCGGATCACTGGGACGCCATGGAGACCCTCCTGGCCAGTCAGACCTTGCCGGTTGACCTTCTTCCCTGATCGGATCGCTAACGGCCGCCGTACGTTGAGATAGGGCGCACCCGCTTCGGCGGGCCATTCCGCGCGCCCCGCACTCAGTCACCGGAGGTCTTGCATGTACCCGCTCACGCCGCTGCCCTACGCCCACGACGCCCTTGAGCCGGTGATCTCCAAAACCACGCTCGAGACCCACCACGGCAAGCACCACGCCAAGTACGTCGAGGTGCTGAACCAGCTTGTCGGCGACGAGGAGAGCCGGCCCCTTGAGGACGTGGTCCGCTCGGCCGAACCTGGCTCCAAGCTGTTCAACAACGCAGGCCAGGCCTGGAACCACGGCTTCTTCTGGCAGTGCATGAAGCCGGGCGGCTCCAAGCCCTCGGGCGAGCTGAAGGATGTGATCGCCTCCAGCTTCGGGGGGCTGGATCAATTCCGCGAAGCCTTCATCACCGAGGGCGCGACCCACTTCGCCTCGGGCTGGGCCTGGCTGGTGCGCGAGGGCGGCGGCCTGAAGGTGATCTCCACCCATGACGCCGACACAGCCATCACCCGGCCCCAGTGCGCGCCGCTGCTGGTCTGCGACGTGTGGGAGCACGCCTACTACCTGGATTTCAAGAACGATCGGAAAGGCTTCCTCGATGCCTGGTTCGACCAGCTGGTGAACTGGGACTTCGTGGCCGAGCGGCTGGCCGCCGCCGAGGCGGGCGAGCCGGGCTGGCGGTACCCGCAGGCGTAGTAGGCGGGCGGCCTGCTTATCCAGCGCCGCCGGTCGTCGTAGGCTCTTGCGGCTAGGGTCTTTCACATCGTCGGTTCATCCGGACGCTTCGGACGCTTCGGACGCTTCGGACGCTTCGGACGGTATTTTTTGAGTCCGAACCGTCCGGACAGCCGCGGCCAACGCCCCTTCGCCCCTCGCGGGAGGCGCCCCGCAGGCGCTGCATCAGGGCGCGCGATTGAGCGCCAAGCGGAACCGCCACGGGCAGGCGGCGTTCATCAGGGGCAGCGACATGGTGTCGCGGCAAGGACTGAAAGACCTCTGGAGGAGACCCGCAACATGCTGCGTTGGGCTTTGATTTTCCTGGTGGTCGCCCTCGTGGCCGCGGTGCTCGGCTTCGGCGGCATCGCCGGTGGCGCGATGGATATCGCCAAGATTCTGTTCTTCGTCTTCCTGGTCCTGTTCGTCGTCTCGCTGGTGGCGGGCGCGTTCAGGGGGCGAAAGCCGCTCTAGCGGCAGGGCCATCAGGATCCGAATGGAAGCCGCGGCGCCTCATGGGCGTCGCGGTTTTTCTATGCGGTGGTGATGATCCCGTCCTTTACCTCGACCGGCCAGGGCGTCAGCGAGCGCCCGGCGCAGGGCCCGCCGACGCACAGCCCGTCCTCGGGCCGGAACAGGGCGCCGTGCCAGTCGCACAGGATCAGGGCGCCGTCCTCGGTCAGGTAGCGGTCAAGTTCCTGGGCCAGCGGAAAGCCCGCGTGCGGGCAGCGGTCCACATAGCCGTGCACGGCCCCGTCCTTGCGCACCACGAAGCCGTGGAAGAAGGCCTCGCCGATCTGCAGGACGAAGTTTCGAGCGCCGGGTTCGCCGAGGGCCTCCAGCCGGCACAGCGGGACCCCTGGCGGCGTCTTCCACACGCGTGGCCGGACGGGGGTATAGTGCTCCACATCGTCCGCGACGGGCGGCTCAAGACCGGTCTCGTCCGGCTCGCCTTCGATCACGCCTCGCGCTCGCTCTTGAGCGGCCGATTGAGCAGGCCTTCGATCACCGTGTCGACGCCGGCCTCGCCCGACAGGATGGCGGCCACGCCTTCGCAGATGGGGGTCTCGACGCCCAGACGTCGCGCCAGGTCGCGCACGGCGGGCGCGCTTTCCACGCCTTCGGCCACGGAGCGCTTGCCTGAGAGGGCCTGCTCCAGGCTCTGGCCCTGGCCCAGGGCCAGGCCGACGCTCATGTTGCGCGACTGGGGCGAGGAGCAGGTCAAAACCAGGTCGCCCAGGCCGCACAGCCCCGCCACGGTCTCGGCCTTGCCGCCCAGGGCCACGGCGAACCGGGTCATCTCCGAAAAGCCCCGCGTGATCAGGGCCGCATGGGCGCTGCGGCCCAGGCCCCGGCCCTCCGAGATGCCGCAGGCGATGGCCAGAACGTTCTTCAGGGCGCCGCCCGCCTCGGCCCCGATCAGGTCGTCAGCCAAGTAAGGCCGAAACAGGCTGTTGGCCAGCGCCTGAGCCAGTTCGCCCGCCAGCGTCTGGTCCTCGCAGGCCAGGGTGACGGCGGTGGGCAGTCCGCGCGCCACCTCGCCGGCGAAGGAAGGGCCCGACAGCACCGCCGCCCGCGCCTCCGGCAGGGTCTCGGCCAGCACCTCGGTCATCAGCTTCAGCGAGCCGCGCTCGATCCCCTTGGAACACAGAACCACCGGCAGGCCCGGCCGCGCGTACGGGGCGAACGCCGTCAGGGTCGAGCGCACGTGCTGGGCCGGCGGCACGGCGAGGACGATGTCGCAGTGGGCCAGGCCCGACAGCTCGGCCGTGATCTCGATGGCGGGGTCCAGGCGAACCCCTGGAAGGAAGGCCTCGTTGACGCCGCGCGTGCCGATGGATTCGACCACCTCGGGCTCCCGCGCCTGTAGCGTGGTCTTCAGGCCCGAGCGGGCGCAGACCTGGGCCAGGGCCGTGCCCCAGGCGCCTGCGCCGATGACGCCTGCCGTGCGGATCTGGGTCATGCCTTGGCTCCCTTGCGGCCGGTGGACATCAGCGGCGAGGCGGCGGCGGTCGCCTCGTCCAGCGGCCAGCGCGGCCGTGCGGCCGCATCCAAGCCTGAAGTCATCCCCAGCGCCAGACGTTCCGCCCCGGCCAGGGCGATCATCGCCGCGTTGTCGGTGCAGTAGGCCAGGGGAGGGGCCAGGAACGTGAAGCCATGCTGATCCGCCGTCGCCTTCAGCCGCTCACGCACCAGGGCGTTGGCGGCCACGCCCCCGGCCACCACGAACAGCCGGGCCTCGTGGGCCTGCGCAAAGCTCCGCATCGCGACGCTCGTCCGTTCCGCCAGTTGGGCGGCGATGGCGGCCTGGACGGCGGCGGCCAGGTCGGCGCGATCCTGATCCGTCTCGCAGGTTTCGGCCAGCCGCGCGGCGGCGGTCTTCAGCCCCGAGAAGGAGAAGTCGCAACCCTTATGACCCGCCAGCATCCGGGGCAGGGTGAAGCGCGCCGCATCACCGCCCCTGGCCAGCCGCTCCAGTTCCGGCCCGCCCGGATAGGGCAGCCCCAGGGTCTTGGCGATCTTGTCAAAGGCCTCGCCGGCCGCATCGTCCAGCGTCGAGCCCAGGCGCTTGCAGAGGCCCACGCCCTCGACGCTCAGCAGCTGGCAGTGACCGCCGGACACCAGCAGCAGCAGGAAGGGGTAGGGCGCGGGCGCTGTCAGCCGGGCCGATACGGCGTGCCCTTCAAGATGGTTGACCGCCACCAGCGGCAGCCCTCGCGCCAGGGCGAAGGCCTTGGCGAAGGACAGGCCCACCATGACGCCACCGATCAGGCCGGGCCCCGCTGTGGCGGCGACGCCGTCCAGCGCCTCGGGGCCGACCCCCGCCTCAGTCAGGGCGCGCGCGGCGATGGCGTCGATGCGCTCCACATGGCTGCGGGCGGCGATCTCGGGCACCACCCCGCCGAAGGGCCGATGCGCCTCGTGCTGGCTGGCGACGATGGAGGACAGCACCTCAGCTCGCCCGTCAGGGTCCAACCGCACGACGGCCGCCGCCGTCTCGTCGCAGCTGGTCTCCAGCCCCAGCACGGTCAGGGACCGGCTTTCTTGGGGCCGGTTTGCCGGGGGCGCGGGCATGGGATAGTCGGACGGTCCTTGCACGCCCGCTCGGTAGTCCGCAGATGGACCCCATGCAACCGCTCGTCCGCATCGGCACCCGCCGCTCCCTTCTCGCCCTTACCCAGTCCGGCTGGGTCCAGCGCCAGGTAGCCGCCGCCCTTGGGGCCGCGCCTGAGCAGGCGGATGAGGTCGCGCCCCTGGTCGAGATCGTGACCACCGGCGATCGCCAGTTGTCCGGACCGCTGACGGACCTGGGCGGCAAGGCCCTCTTCACCAAGGAGATCGAGGAGGCCCTGCTGGAGGGCCGTATCGACATGGCCGTCCACTCCATGAAGGACGTGCCCGCCGGCCAGCCCGAGGGGTTGGTCATCGCCGCCGTGCCTGTGCGCGAGGACCCGCGCGACGCCTTCGTCTCCCTGGATTGGGACCGGCTCGAGGATCTGCCTGAGGGCGCGCGTCTGGGCACCGCCAGCCTCAGGCGCAAGGCCCAGGCCCTGGCTGTTCGGCCTGACCTCGACGTGCAGCTGTTGCGGGGCAACGTCGACACCCGCCTGAGAAAGCTGAACGAGGGCGAGTTTGACGCCATCCTTCTGGCGGCGGCCGGTCTGAACCGGCTGGGCCGTTCCGAGGTGATCCGCAGCCTGATCGACCCCCTCGCCAATCCGCCGGCGCCGGGACAGGGCGCCCTCGCGCTGCAGACCCGTCTTGAGCTGGCCGACGCGCCCTGGTTGAAGGTCCTGCACCACGGGCCCACCGAGATCGCCGTGGCCGCCGAGCGCGGCGCGCTCGAGGCGCTGGAGGGGAACTGCCGCACGGCCATCGGCGCTCATGCCCGGCTCGACGGCAGCCGTTTGCGCCTGACCGTCGAGGCGCTGGCCCCGGACGGCTCGGCCCGCTGGCGGGCGGAGGGCGAGACCAGCGAGTCTGATTCCGGGCAGGCCTTCGCCTTCGGCCGCGAACTGGGTCTTGAAGTGAAGGGGCTCGCGGGCGACCGCCTGAACCTGGTGTGACCCGGCCTCTGGTCTGGGTGACGCGGACTGAGCCCGGCGCCGCGCGCACGGCGGCCCGTCTGGAAGCGGCTGGGCTCCATCCGCTGGTCGATCCCCTGCTGGCCGTGGAGCCGTTGATCCCTCAGGCGGACCTTAGCGGGGTCAGCGCCCTAGCCCTGACCAGCGGACATGCCGTTTCCTTCGCCGCCGCCCTGCCCGGCGCGCGGGACCTGCCGGTCTACTGCGTGGGCGACTCGACGTCTCAGGCTGCGCGGATCGCGGGCCTCGCCAACGTTCATTCCGCCAACGGAGACGTTCACGCCCTTGCTGCGCTGATCGCTGACCGCCACCGTCCGGTTTCGGGCAAGGTCCTGCACCTCGGCGCCGAGACCCTGGCCGGCGATCTTGTCGCCCTGCTGGCGGCGCGCGGCGTCCCGGCCCGCTACGCCGCCGTCTATCGCACGGTGGACCGCCCGGGGCCCGCCGGGCTGGCCGCTCTGTCGGAGGGCCGTCTATCCGCCGTGCTCATCCATTCGGCCCGAGCCGCCGAAGCTCTGCTCGGCCAGGCGGATCATCGGGCTTTGGAGCGGGCTCACCTGCTGGGGATCTCGGAAGCCGCCGCCCACCCACTCGCGGGGGCGGGTCTCAGTCCCGCCTGGGCCGACGCGCCGACCGAGCCTGCGCTGCTTGAGACCCTTCAGCGCCGTCTTGGCAACAAAGCCGAGGGCGGCTAAAGAGGCCGCCACTTGCGTTCCGGCCCCCGCGGCCGGGCCGTGGGCCGCCTTAGCTCAGCCGGTAGAGCGGCGCATTCGTAATGCGTAGGTCAGGTGTTCGAGTCACCTAGGCGGCACCACCCCCATCCCCACCATGAAAGCGCGGGTCAGGGCGCGCGTATTCCTCGCGCCTGACGCGAGAGAAGTCCGGCGGCCGCGTCGCAACTGCACCCGCTAGAGCGGGGCCGGCGCTGTGGTCCGGGAGGCTGGCGCGACGATCCGACGGCCACGAGGCCAGGCCGCCGCGCCTCTAGCCCGAGATTAGCCCTGGCTGGCGCTTGAGCCCATCACCCGGGCCTTCTGCACATCCCAATAGGCGGCCCCATCGTCCGGCTTGAACATGGTCCGGGGGCGGCCCTCGCTGTTGGCGACGGCGAAGGTGTTGGTGGCTGGGTGATAGAAGAGCCGATCACCATTGCTGCGCTGGAGGATCTCCGTACCCGCGGGCGGCCGGCTGATGAAGGTGTTGGCCTTGCGCGCGAAGTCCTCGACCGACGTGGCGTCGAAGTCGCGGCCGTTACGTTCAAAGGCCCGCTCCGCGTTTTCCTGCGGCGTGCCGCGCCGGCTCTCGGCCCAGGCGATAGAGGCTTCGGCCGAGCCGCCCACAACCGCTTCGGCCGCGGTCTCCGCCGCCTCGCCCGCCTGCTCCAGCACCTGGTCGCCACGGTCGCGCGACTCGACCGCCGAGGGGCCGTTGTCGCAGGCCGCCAGAGCCGCGCTCAGGCTCAAGATCGCCGCCAGGGCGACGCCGCCCACCATTCGCTTGTTCATCCTGACCTCCCTTTTCCCTCACTCGAGGGCCCGAAAGAACGTTACTCCTCGAACGCGCGTTCTTGCAATGTTCTTTTTTGGTCAAGCTTGTCCGGCTTCGCCCGGCGCGTGAGGCCTGCTAGAGCGGCGGCATGGCATCTTCGGACAACAGCCCGGTCCGCCGCGTCCTGCTGATCGTGGGGGGCGGCGTGGCCGCCTACAAGACGCTCGAGCTGGTGCGCGGCCTAAGAAAGGTCGGGGTCGAGGTGCGCGCCATCCTGACCGAAGGTGGAGCCGCCTTTGTCACGCCCCTGTCGCTGGCGGCCCTGTCGGGAAACCCGGTTCACACGGAGCTGCTGTCGCTGACGGACGAGGCGGAGATGGGCCATATCGAGCTGTCGCGATGGGCCGATCTGGTGGTCGTCGCGCCGGCCACCGCCAATCTGATGGCGCGGGCGGCGAACGGGCTGGCCGACGATCTGGCGACGACGGCGCTGCTGGCCACGGACAAGCCGGTCATGATGGCGCCGGCCATGAACGTGCGCATGTGGGAGCACCCCGCCACGCGGCGCAACCTCGATCTGCTGAAGGCGGACGGCGTGCGCTTCGTTGGACCGGACGAGGGGGAGATGGCTTGCGGAGAGTACGGTCCTGGCCGCCTGGCCGAGCCTGAGGCTATCCTCTCGGCCATTCTTAAGTTCGACAGACCGGGCCAGACCTTGGCCGGCCGCCGCGCCCTGGTCACGGCCGGCCCGACCTTCGAGGCGCTGGACCCGGTGCGGGGTCTGACCAATCGTTCCAGCGGCAAGCAGGGTTACGCCATCGCCGCCGCCCTGGCGGCGCGTGGCGCGGCGGTGACGCTGGTGTCCGGTCCCACGGCGCTTGACCCGCCGACAGGCGTGCAAACGATTGCCGTCGAGAGCGCCGAGGACATGGCCCGCGCCTGCGAGGCGGCTGGACGGGTCGATGTGGCCGTCCTGGCCGCCGCCGTGGGCGACTGGCGCGCCGAGGCCGTGGCCCCCGGCAAGCTCAAGAAATCCGAGGGTCAGGACCGGCTGACCCTGACCCTGGTGAGGACGCCGGACATTCTGGCGAGATTGTCACAGCCGGGACCGAACCGTCCGCGTCTGGTCGTGGGCTTCGCCGCCGAAACGGACGGCCTGCTGGAGAACGCGCGCGACAAGCGCCTGCGCAAGGATTGCGACTGGATCCTCGCTAACGACGTCTCGGAGGGCCGTGTGTTCGGGCAGGACGGCAACGCAGTGACCCTGATCACCGCCGAACGCGAGGAGGCTTGGCCTTCTCTTTCAAAGGCCGAGGTGGCGGCGCGTCTGGCGGACCGTATCGCTCAACATCTGAACGGAGCCGACTGAATGAATGTCGCGGTCAAGGTGGTGCGCCTGCCCCACGCCGAGGGCCTGCCCCTGCCGGCATACGAGACCGATGGTTCAGCGGGCATGGACCTGCGCGCCGCCGTCCCGGAGGATGCGCCCCTTACCCTCATGCCCGGCGACCGGGTGCTCGCGCCGACCGGGCTGAAGATCGCTCTGCCGCCAGGCTTCGAGGCGCAGGTGCGGCCCCGCTCGGGCCTCGCCCTGAAACATGGGCTCACCTGCCTGAACAGCCCTGGCACTATCGATTCCGACTATCGCGGTGAGGTCGGCGTGATCCTCGCCAATCTGGGCCAGGAGCCTTTTGTCGTGCGCAGGGGCGAGCGAATCGCTCAGCTTGTGATCGCCAGGCATGAGCGCGCGGCCTTCGAGGAGGCGGACGATCTGGACGAGACCCCGCGCGGCGCCGGCGGCTTCGGGTCGACGGGGCGATAGCCCCGGCAACCCTTCCTCGAAGAACCGCGTTAGGGTTAAGCTTAAACAGCCACGCTGACGCAGGAGGACGGGATGGAAGGGTTCGTCGATCAGGCGGCCGCCTTTTTCGGAGGGGTGCTCAATCTGGCCGAGGGCGGCTATCAGGGCGTCAACCAGGTCCTGGGACTGATCATCGCGGCCGTCGCGGCTCTGCTGATGAGCGGCTGGAAACGCTTGTGGGCGATGGCGCTCGGCGCGGCCCTGGTCCACACCCTGGTCAACCTGCTGCTGCCCGTGCTCGACGGCGGCGCGCTTCAGCTGCCGAACGTGTTCGACGTGACCACCTGGATGAGCCTCGTGGCCCTGTTCCTCGGCTACGCGGTGGTCATCGCCATCTTCTATCTAGTGAAGTCAGCTTTGACCGGTGGCGGCAAGGCGCACAGCCACGCCCACTGAGGCGGCGGGCCCGCCTCAGTCGAAGATGTCGAAGATGTCGAGGCGCTTGCGCTTCTTGTACCGCTTGTAGTCGTCGTCATCGCGGTAGCGCGGCGAATAGCCCTGGGGTTGCTGATACTGGGGTTGCTGCGGAGCAGGCGTATAGGTCGGCGCGGCCTGCGGCGCCGGAGCGGCCTGGGCGCGGCCGTCCTCCGAGGCGGCGGCCATCAGCTTTTCCAGTTCGCCCCGGTCCAGCCACACGCCCCGACAGCTGGGGCACATGTCGAACTGCACGCCGGAGCGTTCCAGCGTCTGCATAGGTGCGTTGTCGTTGGGGCACATCAATAGGGGCATGGGCGCGTCTCCGTCAGGTTGAGAAGCGGTCCGACATCACGCGAGGATCATTAAACCCGCCGCGCCAGAGGGGCCCGTACCGCAGACTGAAGCTAGGCGCCGGAGCGTCCCCGCGCAAGGCGGCGCCTATGGCGCTTTGGACCTAACCCCTGTATGAGGCGCGCGCCTTCCCCGAAACCCGCCTGCCGGCGCGGCCCGACCCTTCCGGCCGCCCTATCGTGATATTCGCAAATGAACCTCCGCAACGTCGCCATCATCGCCCACGTCGACCACGGCAAGACCACCCTGGTGGACCAGCTGCTCGCCCAGTCCGGCGTCTTCCGCGCCAATGAGGCGACCACCGAACGCGCCATGGACTCCAATGATCAGGAGCGCGAGCGCGGCATCACCATCCTGGCCAAGGCCACCTCGGTGGTGTGGAAGGACACGCGCGTCAACATCATCGACACGCCCGGCCACGCCGACTTCGGCGGCGAGGTGGAGCGGATCCTGGGCATGGTCGACGGCTGCGTCCTGCTGGTCGACGCCGAGGAAGGCGTCATGCCCCAGACCAAGTTCGTGCTGACCAAGGCGCTGAAGATGGGCCTTCGACCCATCCTCTGCATCAACAAGGTGGACCGCGCCCACGCCGATCCGGACCGGGTGCACCTGGAGACCATCGACCTGTTCGCCGCCATCGGCGCCACGGACGAGCAGCTGGACTTCCCGCACATCTACGCCTCGGGCCGCAGCGGCTGGGCGACGCTGGACCTGAACCAGCCGTCGGACACCCTGGCGCCCCTGTTCGACCTGATCGTCAGCCACGTGCCGGCGCCCAAGCAACAGGCCAACGCCGACAAGCCCTTCCAGATGCTGAACGTGCTGATCGAGAGCGATCCGTTCCTTGGCCGCCTGCTGACCGGCCGCATCGAGAGCGGCAAGGCCGTGCCCGGCATGCCCATCAAGGCCCTGTCGCGCGATGGCAAGACCATCGAGCAGGGCCGCATCACCAAGGTGCTGGCCTTCCGCGGCCTCAAGCGTCAGCCGGTGGAGGAGGGCGCCGAAGCCGGTGACATCGTCGCCATCGCCGGCATGGCCAAGGCCACTGTGGCCGACACCCTGTGCGCCCTGGAGCTGAACGAGGCTCTGCCGGCCCAGCCCATCGACCCGCCCACCATCTCCATGACCGTGGCCGTCAACGACAGCCCTCTGGCGGGCCGCGAGGGCGACAAGGTCCAAAGCCGCGTCATCCGCGACCGCCTGCTCAAGGAGGCCGAGGCCAACGTGGCCATCCGGGTGACGGAGACCCCCGGCTCAGACGCCTACGAGGTGGCCGGGCGCGGCGAACTGCAGCTGGGCGTGCTGGTGGAGAACATGCGCCGCGAGGGCTTTGAGCTCAGCATTTCGCGCCCCCGCGTGGTCTATCAGACCGGCGAGAACGGCGAGCGGCTGGAACCCATCGAGGACGTGGTCATCGACGTGGACGACGAGTTCACCGGCGTGGTCATCGAAAAGTTGTCGGCCCGCAAGGCGGAGCTCAAGGACATGGGCCCGTCCGGCGCCGGCAAGACCCGCATCCAGCTGGCCTGCCCCTCGCGCTCGCTGATCGGCTACCAGGGCGAGTTCCTGACCGACACGCGCGGCTCGGGCGTCCTGAACCGCGTCTTCTCGCACTACGAGCCGCACAAGGGCTCCATCGAGGGTCGCCTGAAGGGCGTGCTGGTCTCCAACTCCGATGGGGAGACGGCGGCCTACGCGCTGTGGAACCTGGAGGAGCGCGGCGTCATGTTCGTGGGCGCCGGCGAGAAGACCTATCAGGGCATGATCATCGGTGAGAACAGCCGTTCGGACGACCTGGACGTCAATCCGATGAAGGCCAAGCAGCTGACCAACGTGCGCGCCTCGGGCAAGGACGAGGCCGTGCGCCTGACCCCACCGCGCCGCCCGTCGCTGGAGCAGGCCATCGCCTATATCGAGGAGGACGAGCTGGTGGAGGTGACGCCCAAGTCCATCCGCCTGCGCAAACAGGTGCTGAACCCCTCCTTCCGCAAGAAGCGCGTGCGGGAAGACTAGGGGCAAGCTCTGCCTTGGCCGGGCAGGATTTCGGCAAGGCCAAGGTCATTTCGGGGCGCCGGAAACCCCGTCGCGATCAGGGGGTTGGACAGGGGTCGCCAGACCTGCGCCGGACCCTCATCGGGGGGGCGCGGCGGCGGCATCCTGAAACTAAGGACCTTCCCCCATGCGAACCCCCGTTAAGACCCTTCTGCTCGGCGCCGCCCTGGGCGCCCTGGCCCTGCCCGCCACCGCCCAGGTCGTGGGCGGCGTGACAGGCAACGTGACCGGTCAGGTGCGGACCCCGAGCCTTGATCGACCCATGAACGATGTCTCGACCACGGCTCGCACGGCGGTCGATGAGGCGCGCGAGGCGCGTGAGCAGGCTGAAGATACCCGCCGACAGGTGGGTGAGACCGTCCGCGAAGAGGCACGTGACGCCCGTCGGGCTCAGCCCTCGGCGACCGCTCAGGCCAATGCGAACGCCAATGCCGGACTTTCGGCCGACGAGGACGGCGCCGAGACCAATGCGAATGCCAGCGCCTCGGGATCGACCGCCGTGTCGCCCGGCGCCGAGGTGAGGACTGCTACCGGCGAGGTGCTGGGGCAGCTGGTGTCGGCGGGCCGCACCGCTGACGGCGCCGCCGGACTGCTGATCGCCGACGCCCAGGGCGTGCAGCGCGTTCTGCCCATGGACAAGGTTTCGGCCAGCGGCGGGGCGGTTGTCACGACCCTGACCACGACCGAGGTCCAGGGCCTGCCCGTCGTAGAGGCGGAGGCTCAGGGCGACGCTGAGGCTGAAGTCTCGGCCGACGACGAGTAGGCCGCACGAACGTCAGAGATGTGGGAGCGGCCCTTCGGGGCCGCTCCTTTCGTTTGGGCGTAGCGGCTTCTGGCGTGGCCGTCACGACACGCCCTTCGGGGATTTTTGTGCCGCTTTTGTTCGCCTGCGACGCCCCGCCTCAGGCCCGCGACAGGCGAAAAGCCTTGCGGTTAATACTTTCGGCGGGGCAAAATGGCATTTTAGTGGGGGGACGGCCCAAGCGGTCGCCGCCGATTTGTAGTCCGATGTGGCTTCGTCGCACTTGACGGCGCCCTTCCTGCTTCGACGGGGACCGATGGCCCAATTCGATCCACGCCGCCAACCGATCCGCTTCGCGCCCCACCTGTTCACGGCGGTCGCCGCCGTGCTGGTCGCAGGTTTGGCCTGGCGCATCAATCAGCCTGCTTCCGCCAACGAGGCGCCGCCGCTGACGGCCGCTCAGGTGGCCGCCCTGGAGTCCCAGGCCCTCTCCGCGGCCGCGGCCCCCGCCGGCATGACTCAGCCGGAACCGATTGAGGTTCGGGTGCGTCCGGGCGAAACCTTTGAACAGGCCGTGGCGCGCACCGGCATCGATCCGGAAGAGGCGCGCGCCGTCACCCGCACCCTGGCTTCGGCCTATGACGTGGTGAACATCCGCGCCGGCCTGACCTTCGACACTGCCATTTCGCGCCCGCGCACGGGCCGCGGCGCGGCCCGTCTCGTCGGTCTGACCATGCGGACGGGGCCGGCGACTCAGCTGACTGTTTCGCGCAGCTTCGACGGCGCCCTGAAGGTTCGTTCCCTGGAGGAGCGCGTCACCTCCGAGACCACGGTCGCCAACGGCGAGATTCACGGCTCCCTTTACGAATCGGCCGCGCGCCTAGGCGCCAACTCGCGCATCACGGCCGAGGTGGTGAAGCTTTTCTCCCACCGCCTGGACTTCTCGCGTGACATCAAGGCGGGCGATCCTTTCACCCTCATCTTCGACCGCCAGGTGACCGAGAGCGGCCGGACCGTAGCCACGGGCGAGCTGCTCTATGCCGAGGTGAAGGGGGTCAAGTTCTACCGCTTCGAGGGCCGCGACGGCCGCGTCCAGTACTTCGACGAGCAGGGCAAGAACATCCGCGGCTTCCTGCTGCAGACCCCGATCGACGGCGCCCGCATCAGCTCGAACTTCGGCATGCGCCGACACCCGATCGCCGGCTATCGCCGCATGCACCAGGGCATCGATTTCGCCGCGGGCATGGGCACCCCGGTCGTCTCCGCCGCTGACGGAGTAGTGGTCGAGGCTCGCCGCTGGGGCGGCTATGGCAACTGGGTTCGTATCCGCCATACGGGCGGCTGGGAGACCGGCTATGCGCACCTGTCGCGTTATGCGCGCGGGCTTCGCGCGGGCCAGCGGGTCCGCCAGGGACAGGTGATCGCCTATGTCGGCTCCACCGGCGCTTCGACGGGGCCGCACCTGCACTACGAGCTGTGGCGCAACGGCCAGCGGGTCAATCCGCGCGGCGCCCGGGTGCCGCAGGGCACTGTCCTGGCCGGAGCCGATCTGGCGGCCTTCCGCGCCCAGAAGTCCCGCATCGACGCCATGGTCGCCGAGCGCCGCACGGCGTCAGAGGACGGCCTGCGCGGCCAGGCCTGACGCGGGCGGGACTCTACGCCCCGGGGCTTTCCGGCGGGGGGCCAGGGCTAGGTCACGCGCCGATAGACAAAGTGGTCGCGAATATGGCGACTGAAGAAACGGCCCTTCGACTGGGCGTCCCTCAGCCCCTGATCGATTTCGGGCGGCACAGCCTCGTAGTCGTAGACCTCGCCCAAGGTGAAGGTGATGCGCAGCCGCTGAGCGTCACTGTCATAAGTCCAGTCGCGGATGACGCTTGAAGGCATCTGCGATCAACGCCGACGCCACGACGCCGCTCCATGACGAAACCCTAACTTGGCGCCCGAAGAGGCGCAGGCCATGCTCCGCCTCAAATCACGCCGGGGAGGGCGCGATGAACTGGATCGATCCTGTCGGCTTCAGCCGATTCCAAGGGCTGGCCCTGTTGGCCCTGCGCCTCTTCCTGGGGGCCTTTCTCATCTACGGCGTCTGGGACAACATCACCGACGCAAGCCGCATGGCCGAGTTCGCGCAGTTCCTCGGCAGTCTTAACTGTCCGATGCCGAACCTCGCCGCGCCCGTCTCGGTCTGGGCTCAGTTCCTGATCGGCGTCAGTCTCATCGCCGGACTGCTCACGCGATGGGCCGGCGTACTGCTGGCGATCAATTTTGCGGTCGCCTTTCCGCTGATCCAGCCGACGGGCGCCAGCTTCCGCGACCTCTATCCGCCGATGGTGCTGATTTTCATTGGCCTGGTGTTCGCGGCGTTCGGCTCGGGGCCCTACGCGGTCGACCGTCTGCTGGGCCGCCGCTAACTCGTCTCTGCCGGGCCGGACTCGGACTCCTCGGGCCGCACGGCTGTGAGCCAGCCCTCGGCGATCCGCACCTCGGGCACGGCGGCGCGCGTGAAGGGCAGGTACCAGGTGGGACCACCCTCGGCCGGTGCGATCTCAAGAATGTCGCCCGCCCCGAAGTTCTGCACCGCTTTCACCTGGCCCAGCGCCTCGCCCTCGGGCGAGCGGGCCTCTAGCCCAATCAGGTCGGCCAGGTAGAACTCGTCCTCATCGTCCGGCGGGGGCAGAGTGGAGCGGCGCACGTGCAGGTTCAGGCCCCGAAGGGCCTCGGCCTGCTCACGGGTCTCGACCTCGGCGGCGCGGGCGGCGACCTCATTGGCCTTGAGGCGGCGGGAACTCTCAAGCGTCAGGACAGGCCGGCCCGCGTCGTTCAGCAGAGGTCCATAGGCGGCGACGGCCAGCGGATCGGCGGTATAGGCCGATAGCCGGACCTCCCCGCGCACACCGAAGGCGCCGGCCACACGGCCGACCAGGATCAGGGGATCGCGTTCGTCGCTCATCAGACCGTGCATACGAAAAACGCCGCGCCCGGTCAGCCCGAACGCGGCGCCATTCTATGGAATCGACCGATCAGGCCTCGGTCTTTTCTTCCTCAGCGGCCGGAGTCTCTTCAGCAGCCGGAGCCTCTTCGGCGGCGGTCTCGGTCGAGGCCTCTTCCGCCCCAGTTTCAGCGGCCGGAGCTTCCTCAGCAGGCACTTCTTCGGCGGCGGGAGCCTCTTCCGCGGGCGCGGCGGCGGCGGCTTCAGCCTCAGCCTTGGCCGCGGCTTCGGCCTCGGCGCGATCGGCTTCGCGCTGCTCGCGCTCGGCGGCGCGCTCCTGAGCCTTCTTGCCGGGCTGGGCCTTCTGCGGGTTGTTGCCGGCCTGCCACTTCACGGTCTGGCCCAGGGTCTCGTCCTGGCTCAGGAAGCGGGTCACGCGGTCGGTGGGCTGGGCGCCCTTCTTCAGCCATTCGGCGATGCGCTCGGTCTTCAGCGCCACGCGAGGCGTCGGGCCGTCCTTGGGCAGCATGGGATTGTAGCTGCCAACCTTTTCCAGGAAGCGGCCGTCGCGCGGAGCGCGGCTGTCAGCCACGACGATGTGGTAGTAGGGGCGCTTCTTGGCGCCGCCGCGGGCCAGTCGGATCTTCAGCATTTCAGGGGTCCTTGGTCAGGGAGGTTCAAGACTTCTTGGGTGGAAAACCCGGCAGGCCGGGCAGGCCGCCGGAGGGAAGGTTCAGCCCCGGCGGCAGCCCGCCCTGGCTTTGCAGACGGCTGAGGGCCTCCTGCATCTTCTGCTGCTCGGCTTCGAGCTGGGCGGGATCGGTCTTGGCGCCCAGGCTCTTCAGCCGGTTCAGGTCCATGCCGCCCGGGCCGCCGCCCATGCCGCCCATCATTCGGGCCATCTGGGCGAAGCCCTTGCCGCCGCCCTTGCTCATGGCCTTAACCGCATCGGCCATCTGGCGGTGCTGCTTGAGCAGGCGGTTGATCTCGGCCACGTCGGCGCCGGCGCCGGCCGCGATGCGACGCTTGCGCGAGGCGTTGAGGATTTCCGGCTTGGCCCGCTCGGCCTTGGTCATGGAGCTGATGATGGCCTGCTGGCGGCTGATCATGCGGTCATCGACGCCGGCGGCGGCCATCTGGCCCTTCAGCTTCCCGACGCCGGGCAGCAGGCCCATGATGCCCTGCAGGCCGCCCATGCGCTTCATCTGTTCCAACTGGCCAGCCAGGTCGTCCAGGTCGAACTTGCCGCGCGCCAGCTTGCGCGCCATCTTTTCGGCCTTGGCCTGGTCCAGCTCCTCGGCGGCCTTCTCGACCAGGGCTACGATGTCGCCCTGGCCCAGGATGCGGCCGGCCACGCGGCGGGCGTCAAAGACGTCGAGCGCGTCGATCTTTTCGCCCGAGCCGAGGAACTTCACCGGCAGGCCGGTGACGGAGCGCATGGACAGGATGGCCCCGCCGCGGCCGTCGCCGTCCGCACGCGTCAGGATCAGGCCGGTCAAGGGCAGGCGCTCGTGGAAGGCCTTGGCCGTGCGGACCGCGTCCTGACCGGTCAGGCTGTCGGCGACCAGCAAGGTCTCGGTCGGTCTGGAGATCGAGGCGATCTCCGCCGCCTCGGCCATCAGGGCCTCATCGACCGTGGTGCGTCCGGCGGTGTCGAGGATCAGAACGTCAAATCCCTGCAGCTTGGCCGACTGCAGCGCGCGGCGGGTGATCTCCACCGCCGACTGGCCCTGGACGATGGGCAGGGTGGCGACCTCGATCTGTTGGCCCAGGGTGGCCAGCTGCTCCATGGCCGCCGGGCGTCGCGTGTCCAGCGACGCCATCAGCACCTTCTTGCGCTCGGTCTTGCTCAGACGCAGCGCCAGCTTGGCCGAGGTGGTGGTCTTGCCCGAACCCTGCAGGCCCGCCATCAGCACCACGACGGGCGGGCTGGCGTTCAGGTTGAAGGGGACCGGCTCCTCGCCGCCCAGCATCTCGACCAGGCCGTCGTAGACGATCTTGATGACCTGATCGGCCGGCTTGACCGAACGGATGACCTCTTCGCCAGTAGCGCGCTCACGGGCGTGGGCGATGAAGTCCTTGACCACCGGCAGGGCGACGTCGGCCTCGAGCAGGGCCACGCGCACCTCGCGCAGCGCCGTGTCGACATCGGCTTCGGTCAGCACGCCCCGGCCGGTGATCCGGTCGAAAACGTCTGACAGGCGCTCGTTCAGGGCCTCGAACATCATCCATCCCAATCGCGCACGGAACCTCGGCCCCTGTGAGCGATCACGCCGACAGGAGGCCTCCTGACCCTCGTCCCTGATGGTCAGGGGGTCGTGGCCAGGGAGGGCGCGAGGTCTACTTGCGCCGGAAGCGGCGGCTTATGGGGGAAAACAAGGGCAAAGGCAAGGCGCGGCCCGGCTCCGACGTTTAAGCGCCGCCGCCAGATCCCGACCACCGAAGGCCGAGGCGAAGGGTGCGCGGCGGCCCGAAGCCGGCGACGCCGTCAGCCGTTTCGGAAACCTCGACGTCCGCATTCAGCAGATTGTCGGCGGCCAGCCACAAGGTGGTGCGCGGCGTCATCCGCCACTCGGCGCGCAGGTCCACGGTCGCGGCGGCCTCGAGGACGCGGCTGTTGAGGTCGTCATCGAACCGGTCGCTTTCCCAGCGGACCCGCCCGGACAGTGTCCAGCGTTCATGCGCATCCCACGCCGCCCCGAACGTGGCGCTGAGCTCCGGCGCCTGGGCGGGCCGCAAGCCGGTCAGTTGAGGCGCGTCCGCGCCGCCGTCCACCTCTGCGTCGGTCCAGGACAAGGCCGCCGTCAACTCCAGGGGGCCGGCGCGCCAGCCCGCTTCGGTTTCAAGACCCACAGCCGCTATGGTTCCCGCGTTCATGCGTTGCCGCAGAACGCCGCCCGCAGGGACGAAGCCCGCCACCGGGAAGACCCCCGGTCCCTCGCCGATCGTGACGTTGACGATGGCGTCGTCGATCTCATTCCAGAAGAGCGTTGCGGCCCATGACAGCTCGCCAAGGCGTCCCTCAAGGCCGGCGTCGACGCCTCTCAGCCTTTCTGGCCGCAGACCCGGATTGGCCTCGGTGATGTCATTGCCGACGCGGAATGGCCGATGCAGTTCGTTGAGCGTGGCCGGGCGGAAGGCGCTATAGGCCGCGCCACGCAGGCTCCAGCCGTTGAAAGTCCGCCGCCCGGCCGCCCGGCCGCTCAATACCTCGCCAGAGCCGCCAACCGGCCTCAGGTCCAGCGTGGGCGCGCCGGTCGCTCGGTCCCGCTCCAGCCTGCGGCCATCGGCGTTACGCCAGGCGTCCAGGCGCAGTCCCCCGGCGGCCAGCCACGGTCCACCCGACCAGGCCGCCTCGGCGTAAGCGCCGACAACAGAGGCTTCGCCGCCCGCCACGCGGCTGCGGGTGAAGTCGCCGCCCATGAAGCGGAAGCGCTCGCGCGTCTCGCCTTCGAAGGTGCGAGCGTCGGCGCCGAGCTCCCACTCCGCCTGGCCGTCCCAGAGGTCGATGCGACGGCGGAGCGCGGCGTTAAGGCCCCAGCCACGGGCGGGAGTCTCGTCCTGACTGGCGGCGCGGCGCGTCGCCGAGCGATCATCCTCAACGGCCACGAAGCTGTTGGACAGGTCGCTGCCGTGCGTCCAGCCCTGGACCCGCCATCCGAAACCATCGCCCAGGGGCGGCGCCGCGATGGTGGCGGAGATCAGCTGGCCAGAGGCGCGTGAGCGGGCGCCTTCGAGGCCGGAGCCTCGCGACTCCTCCCACGCCGATGCGCGCAATGACAGGGAGCCGTCGCCGGCAGGAAGATCGAGCCGCAGGGCGCCGCCCGCGGCTTCAAAGTCCAGAGGTTGGTCCGCTGCCCCAGCCGCAACGCCGCGAACAGGCACATAGCCCAAGCTGCGCTCCAGAAGCGCCGAGGCGGTCAGGCGCGCGCCGTGAAGGTCTGTCCCGCCCCAGGCGCCCAGTCGCCTCCCGCCGTATTCCGCGGCTGAAAGATCGACCACCGGGCCTGAGTCTCGCTCCCTCAGGGCCACAACGCCCGTCAGGGCGCCTGCGCCATAGGGACCGGAGCCGCCGCCGCGCACGATGTCGGCGCGGTCCACGGCTTCGCCGGGAAGCTGGCTCCAGATGACCCAGCCGCCGAACGGATCATTCAGCGGCACGCCATCCAGCGTTACGAGCGCCCGGCCCGCGCCGGAGGGGGCGATGGCCCGGAGGGACAGGCCTTGGGTGGTGGGATTGGCCGAGAGACTGCTGGTGCGCCTGAACAGCGATACGGCGGGCACAGAGGTCAGCGCCTCATCCAGTCGGCGCGCCTCGCTTAGTTCCTCGGAGTCCAGCCGCACGACTGAATAGCCGGCTTCCGTCAGTGCGGGCGGCAGGCGCGCGCCGGTGATCACCACCTCAGCGACGGCGACCGGCTGTTCGGGCGGGGGCGGCGCCTGGACGTCGATGATCAGGAACGTCCCTCAGGCAGGGCGTAGGCGATGACCTGATCGCCTGCGGGAGTCTCCATGAAGTGATGGCCGCCGGTCATGATGACGAGATACTGCCGCCCATTGGCCTCGTAGACCATGGGCGCCGCCTGTCCGCCGGCGGGAAGAACGTCGGACCAGACCGTCTCTCCCGTCTCGATATCGATGGCGCGGATGAGGTCGTCGGTCGCCGCCGCGATGAAGATCAGCCCGCCCGCCGTAACGACAGCCTCGCCCCATCAGACGGGTGGTCGGCCGCGCATGTCGCCGGACGGTTGCGAGAGGGGGTGGCGGTGAGAGAGGGATTCGAACCCTCGATAGGGTTTCCCCTATACACGCGTTCCAGGCGTGCGCCTTCAACCACTCGGCCACCTCACCACGCGAGGGGCGGGGAATATCCGTTGCGGCCGCTCTCGGCAAGACGCCATTCGGCGCCTACATGAGAAAGCGACCAAAGGAGCCGCCCATGACCGAAAAGACGACGCTGATCTCCCGCGACCAGGCGCTGCCCGGCAGGTCGGAGGCGCTGGCCACCGACGAGGTGCACTTCGTCAACGGTCGCCCGCTCAAGGGACCGCATCCCGAGGGATTCGACACCGCTGTCTTCGCTATGGGCTGCTTCTGGGGCGTCGAGCGCGTCTTCTGGCAGGCGCCGGGCGTATGGGTCACCGCAGTGGGTTACACGGGCGGCTTCACGCCCAACCCCACCTATGAGGAGGTCTGCACCGGCCGCACCGGTCACGCCGAGGCGGTGATGGTGGTCTTCAACTCGGCCGAGACCTCGTACGAGGATCTGCTCAAGCTGTTCTGGGAGAACCACGATCCGACCCAGGGCATGCGCCAGGGCGGCGATGTCGGCACCCAGTACCGCTCGGCCGTCTATTGGCTGAACGACGAGCAGCGCATGGCGGCGGAAGCGTCGCGCGACGAATATCAACGCGCGCTCAAGGCCGAGGGCCTGGGCCGCATCACCACCGAGGTGGCTGAGGCGGAGCCCTTCTATTTCGCCGAGGGCTACCATCAGGGGTATCTGGCCAAGAACCCCGCCGGCTATTGCGGCATCGGCGGCACGGGCGTGGTCTGCCCCATCGGCGTGGGCGTCAGCGCCTGAACGACAAAGGGCGGCCCTCAGGGGCCGCCCTTCGCGCGTCTGCTGAGGCTCGGCCTAGGAGGCCGGGCGCTGCATCGGGGTCAGGCCCTGAGCGATGGCCCGCTGGGCGGCCAGCTCATTGGCCGGCAGTGGAATCAGGCCCCTCTCCTGGAGATAACCGCCGCGGCCCGCAGAGGCGTCGGACATGTATTCCTGGACGAACTCGGCCAGGCCTGGCGTCACGCCCACATGGGCCTTCTTGACGTAGATGTAGAGGCTGCGCGCCAGCGGATACGAGCCGTCGGCGATGGTCTCGACCGAGGGGGCGATGCCGGCGATGCGGGCGGCCTGCACCTGGTCGCGGTTGTTCTCGAGGAACGAGTAACCGAACACGCCCAGGGCGCCCGGCGTGCGGGTCAGGGTCTGAACCATGGCGTTGTCATTCTCGCCCGCATCGATCCAGGCGCCGTCTTCACGCAGGGTATGAGCCAGAGCCTCGAAGCGATCCTCGTCCTGCTCGCGCACCGCGGCGTAGGCGGGAATGGCGCGGGCGCCGGGCGTCAGGCCAAGCTCGACAAAGGCGTCGCGGGTGCCGGAGGTGGGCGGCGGGCCATAGACCTGAATGCGGACGTCCGCGAGACCCGGCCGAATCTGACTCCAGTTGGTGTAGGGGTTGGGCTGGAAGCCCGAGCCAGAGGGAGTCTGGGCTGCGAGCGCGAGAACCAGATCCTGCAGCTGGAAGTCGTAGACGGCGCCGCCCAGGGCATCGGCGATGACGATGCCGTCATAGCCGACCTTGATCTCGACGATGTCCGTGACGCCGTTCTGCTGGCAGAGATCGAACTCGGAAGCCTTCATCGGGCGCGAGGCGTTGGCCACGTCCGGCGTGTTGGCGCCGACGCCGGCGCAGAAGGCCTGGAAGCCGCCGCCGGTCCCCAGGCTCTCGACGCGGCCCGGCTGACCGCCGGACTTGCGGGCGAAGGTCTCGGCCACGCGGGTGGTGAAGGGAAAGACGGTCGAGGAACCCACGGCCCAGACGCCGCGCGCTCCGCTCTGGCCGGCGCCACCAGCGCCTCCGTCGCCGCAGGCCGCAAGCAGGGCCGCCGCAGCGGCCAGGGCGAAGAACTTCTTCATCGAACCGTCTCCCTGAATGGATGGCCCCGCTTACGCGCCGACCGTGACGTTCGCATAACAGCTACATGACGCCCGGCCTAAAGCAGGCGCTTGCGCATCACCTGGGACAACAGGTCGATCAGGCTGACGGTGACGACCACGATGATGGCGATGGTCGACACCTCGCGGAACTGGAAGCTGTTGAAGCTCTCGATCAGGGCCTGGCCGATGCCGCCGGCGCCGATGATGCCCAGCACGGTCGCGGCCCGCGCGTTGGACTCGAAGCGATAGAGGGCGAACGAGGTCCACAAGGGGGCGACCTGGGGCAGCACGCCCCAGACGATCTCGTGCAGCTTGCCGGCGCCGGTGGCGCGCACGCCTTCGACCGGGCCCTTGTCGATGGACTCGACGGCCTCCGAGAACAGCTTGGCCAGGACTCCGCCGGTGTTGACGGTCAGGGCCAGCACGCCGGGCAGGGGGCCAAGGCCGACGATGATGACGAAGATCAGGCCGATGACCAGATCGGGCGCTGAACGCAGCAGGTCCAGCACCATGCGGATGGGCCGCTGGATGTACCAGGGCGTGATGTTCCGCGACGCCAGAAGCCCCAGGGGAACGGCGAAGAAGACGGCCAGGAAGGTGCCCCACAGGGCGATCTGAAGGGTCTCCAGCATCTTGCCCAAAAGGAAGGGCAGGCGGCTGAAATCCGGGTCGAGCAGCGCGCCGGCCAGCTGGCCCGCGCTTTCCGAGCCGCGGAACAGGTCTGGCAGACCGCTGACGCCGGCGCGCTCGAACGAGGCCCACAGGGCGAGCGCCAGGCCGCCCCAGAGCAACAGGTCGAACACCCGCGCCGACAGGGGTCGGCTGGGCGGAGCGGGGACGGCGTCTATGGCGGCGGCCTGGCTCACGGACGCTCGGCTCCAGTCACCGCAGTGCGGTTGCGGATGGCTTCGTACTCGGCTTCGGCCTGGGCGATGCGGGCCTGGTCGCCGGACCGGCGAGCCTCAACCAGGGCCACCGAGGCCTCCATCTCACGGATCGGGTCGAGATAGCTGTCGCCGGCCTCGCGGAAGCCGCCGTACTCAAGGCCGCGCAGGATTTCGCGTTGACGTTCGCCCTCGGCGCCCTCGGCCGTGCCGTAGGTGAGGAAGAAGCTGCGGATCTTCTCGGTGATGGCCGGGTCAAGGTCGCGGCGCACGACGATCGAGCTTTCGGGGATGGGCGGCGAGCGCCAGATCACTTCCAACTGCTCGGCCTGCTGCGGGAACTGGCGGGCCATGAAGACCAGGCCGACCGAGTTGTTGGTGGCCACGTCGACGACGCCGTTGGCGACGCCCAGCGCATTGGCCTGGTGGTTGGCGGCGCGCACCTGACTGAAACATTCGGACGGCTCTATGCCGCGCGGCCCGAATAGGAAGGCCATGGGGGCGAGGGTGCCCGAGGTGGAGCGCGCGTCGCCCGCCCCGAAGGTATAGCGCTTGCCGCAGGCCAGCACGTCGTCCAGCGTGATGCCCGAGCCCTTTCGCACGATCAGGACCGACTGGTAATCGGCGTTGCCGTTGCGGTCGACGATGCGACCGATGACCTGGCCGTTGGCGCGTTCGGTGGCCTCAAGCGCCGGCAGGGCCGAGAACCAGCCCACCTGCACCTGACCGGCCTGCATGGCCTGGACCAGCAGGGCGTAGTTCGAGACGAAGCGCATCTCGACGTTCAGGCCCGTTTCGCGGCTCATGTCTTCGATCAGCGGCCGCCAGAGGGGCTCGGAAGAGGCCTGACTTTCGGCCGGCAGGATGGCGAAGGTGATGGTCTCGGGCGCGCCATCGGCCTTTTCACCGCCCTGGTTGCAGGAGGCGAGGGTCAGGCCGAGCGCGGCGGCGCCGATGATCAGGCCGCGGCGGGCCAGCTGGAACGGGCTCATGCGGGGGCTCCTCCTTCCCAGAAGGCCTCTTCGATCTCGGGGCCGTAGATGTCGATCAGACGTTCGCGGTTCAGTTCCGAGGCGGGGCCGTCATAGACGACCTTGCCCGCCTTCAGGGCGATGACCCGACGGCAGTAGCGGATCGCGTAGTCCACCTGGTGCAGGGTCACGATGACGCCCAGGCCGTCACGGCTGTTCAGCTCGACCAGCAGGTCCATGACCCGGCGGGCGGAAACGGGGTCCAGCGAGGCCACGGGCTCGTCCGCCAGAATGGCCTTTGCGCCCTGCAGGATGGCGCGGGCGATGGCGCCGCGCTGCTGCTGACCGCCGGACAGGGTGTTGGCGCGCTGACCGGCGTAGTCGGACACGCCGACACGGTGCAGGGCCGCCATGGCCTTGTTCTTTTCGGCGCCGGGCCACCAGCCCAGCAGGGCGACGGCGGGGTTCAATCGGCCCAGCGCGCCCAGCATGACGTTGGTGAACAGGGTCAGGCGGCCCACCAGATTGAACTGCTGGAAGATCATGCCCAGCCCCCCACGGGTGCGCCGCACGTCGCCGGCCAGGCGGCCGTTCTTCTGCACGGCGCGGCCGAAGACCTCGATCTCGCCCTTGCCGGGGTCGATGGTCTGGAGGCCGGAAATGGAACGTAGCAGCGTCGACTTGCCCGAGCCGGACGGGCCGATCAGGGCGACCATCTCCCCGGCCCCGACCGTCACGGAAACCCCATCCAGGGCTTTACGCGCGCCGAAGGTCTTGGAGACGTCGCGCGCGACTAGGAGGGGCGCGGTCTGGCTCATCGATGATTCGAAAGAAAAAAGCTGTTCCGTGTGGCGTTATGCGGACACGGACTGATGCCAGCCCCGTGCGAAGGCTTAATGACACGCCGCCCCCCAGGGCCGCAAGCCGTGGAGAGTCAGGGCGCCATGTCCAAAACGCCGCGCCAAGTCACGCCTGGCGGCGAACGACCCGGACTGCGGTCGAGGTCACATCGCGTCAGTCCGAAGCGGCGCGCAGGCGGCGACGGTCGGGGGCGAAGGCCAGTTGCTCCAGCGCGCGACGCCGACTTTCCCGGCGGAGGATGGCCGCCGCAGCGCCCACCTCGCCGCCTAAAGCCTCCAGCGACGATAGGGCTCGCTGCAGACGCTCGGCCACCAGGACGTTGTCGGATCCATGTCGTGCGACAGGGCCGAAGACCGCCTCCACCAGAGCGTCGGCCTTAAGGGCTGGAGCCATCAGCCGGGGCTCTGGATCGGCTTCGGGCTCGATCTCGCTGCGCGCCCAACCGTCGATCAGCCGCACGCCCGCCCCCATGGCCTCGATCGCGGTGCCCGGGTCGTTCACGCCCGGCGACAGCGCCTTGGCCGCCGCCTCGCCCAGGATGGCCAGGCCCTGGCGTGGGTCGTGAGCGAAGGTGCGGCTGCGCCCGATGGAGAAGTTGGCCGTGAGGCTCGCGAGCTGCTCGGTCTCGACCGCGCCGTCGATCCTGGCGAGAGCCTCGCCACGGCGCACGAAGTCGCCGGGCGCGGCCAGCACCTGAACCTTGCGACCGGTGTCCCTGATCCAGGCCTTGAGCCCGCTGATATCGATGTTCTGCACATGGCCGGTCCGGGAAGCGGGGATCGGCGCGCCGGCGGGCAGGTCGCCGGCGACGCCGCCCAGGCGGGGCCGCCGCCGCTCGCTCTTCAGCGCGTCCTTCGCCCTCTCCTCGATCAAGACGAGGACATGGCCCACGCGCGCCAGGCTGGACAGGCGGTTGATCCAGGCCAGCAGCTGAAAGGCCACCAGTCCCACCACCAACAGGCTGAAGCCGAAGATGATCGCGCGGCCGTGGCTGCCGTAGAGGCCAGCGTTGATGGCGGTCAGCCCCACCACCGCATAGAGGAACGCCCCCACGAAGGTGGCCAGGGAGCGCTGGGTCGCCCGGTCGCTGGTGACCAGGATCGCCGCGCGCGGCGTCGCGGCCTGGGAAATCGAGGTGTAGGCGGTGACCATGGCCCCCAGCGAGAAGGTCGCCACGGCCAGCAGGCTGGAGGCCAGCACGCCGAGAATCTGTTCCACCGACTCGCCGCCGAAGCGCTCGGCCAGGGCGTCGGGCACCAGGGGGCCAAGCCCCGCGGCGGCCAGGGCGGCGATCACGGCAAGGCCAGCGTAGAGGGAGGCCCTGAACCACAACTGACCGCTCAGGCGCCGCCAATAGAACAGCCAGCGATTCATTCCGTCGCCTCTTAGGAGCCGGCGGCATCGGTCCGCCCGGTTAAGGCAACGCTCGGCCGGCGAGGCGGTTCAGCGCTGGACGGCATGGCCGGCATCGCGAGGCCGGAGGGGGGAACAGGACGCCGGCTGCAAGTTTTTCCCTTTACAGGCGGCCTCGTTTTCCCCATATCGCGCGTTCCGGCGGACCCCGTGTCCAACTGCGCTGCTAACGCCGGTCTGGGTTCAACAATCTACAGGGGGTTACGTGCGTTGCACACGTACCATGTTCCCCTGGACCTGGTCCGCGAGCGGTCTCCGGAGCGTCCCGTCGCCCTAGTGCGGCCGAACGCGGTGGCCCAAGCGGCGCGCTGGTTCCAGGATAATCTGAAAGCCGACGTCTTCTATGCGGTGAAGGCGAACCCGTCGCGCTGGGTGATCGAAACCCTCGTGGCGTCGGGCGTCACCGCCTTTGACGTGGCCTCGCTGGCCGAGATCGAGCTGGTCCGTTCGGTCCTGCCCGAAGCCCGGCTGGCCTTCATGCACCCGGTCAAGAGCCGGGCGGCGATCACGCGCGCCTATTTCGACCACGGCGTGCGCACCTTCTCGCTCGACTGCCAGGAGGAGCTGGCCAAGATCCTGGACGCCACGGGACAGGCCACGGACCTGAACCTCGTGGTGCGCATGGCCGTCTCGACGGACGGCGCGGCCTACACGCTGTCGGGCAAGTTCGGCGTCTCGGCCGACCAGGCGCCTGCCTTGCTTCTGGCCGTGCGCCAGGCGGTGAAGGACGGGCTGATGGGCGTGTCCTTCCATGTGGGCAGCCAGTGCATGCGCCCCTCCGCCTACGAGGCGGCCATGGCCCAGGTGGGCCGGGCCATCAGCCGCGCGGGCGTGTTCGTGGACATCGTCGATGTGGGCGGCGGCTTCCCGTCGGTCTATCCGGGCATGGTGCCGCCGGACATGAGCGAGTACGCGGCGGCCATCCACCGTGGCTTCGCCGAGATGCCGGTGTCGGAAACTACCGAGCTGTGGTGCGAGCCGGGCCGCGCCCTGGTGGCCGAGAGCTCGTCGGTGCTGTGCCGTGTCGACCTGCGCAAGGGCGACGCGCTCTATCTGAACGACGGCAGCTACGGCGCCCTGTTCGACGCCACCCATTCGCGCTGGCCGTTCCCGTGCAAGCTGGTTCGCGACGCCGAGGCTTCGCCTGAGCTGAAGCCCTTCCGCTTCTATGGGCCGACCTGCGACTCGATCGACCAGATGCCGGGACCCTACTGGCTGCCGGCCGATGTGCGCGAAGGCGACTTCATCGAGATCGGCATGCTTGGCGCGTACGGCGTGGCCATGACGACGGGCTTCAACGGCTATGGCGAGCACGAGATCGCCGTGGTCGAGGACGCGCCGATGGCGTCGCTCTACGGCCTGGCGCCTCGCTCGATCCCGACGGTGCGCACGTCGGCCGAGGAGACCGCGCGCAAGGTGGTCCGCTTCAGCCGGCCCAAGGGCAAAGCGGGTCAGCGGCGTCGGCGCCGCTAGGCTTCAGGCCTTCTCGAACACGACCGTCAGATTGTTGGCGGGCATCTCAAGGCGCTCGGTCAGGATAAGCCCCTGGCCGAGCGCTTCGGCCTTCACGGCGTCGAGGTCGCGCACGCCCCAGCGGGGATCGCGGGCCCTGAGGCCTTCGTCGAAGGCCGCGTTCGAGGGCGCGAAGGGGCGATCCGCCTCGCGGAAAGGACCATAGAGGAACAGGCGTCCGCCGGGCCGCAGCACGCGACCTGCGCCGCGCATAAGCGCTTCGGTCGCCGTCCACGGGCTGATGTGGATCATGTTGGCGCAGAAGAGGGCGTCGAAGGGCCCCTCAGGCCAGGAGCCCTGGTCCGCCACGTCGAGGGCGAGGGGCTGCTTGAGATTGCCGCGGCCCGCGGCGGCGCGCCAGGCGGCGATGCTGTGAAGCGCCTCGGGATCGGGGTCGCTGGGCGTCCAGTCGATCCGGGGCAGGGCCTCGGTCAGGAAGACGGCGTGCTCGCCTGAGCCCGAGGCGATTTCGAGCACCCGATCGCCGGGGCCGAGGCGTGGACGCAATATCTGGAGGATGGGCCCGCGATTGCGGGCCGCCGCCGGGGCCGTGCGGGCGCCCGGCGGCGGATCGCTGATCATTCCGCGGCGGCGACGTTGTCGTCGCTGTCGCGGTCGATGCGCTTGTTGTACGGGTCCGCCCCGCCGAAGCTCGGCCGCCGGTCGACCACGAACCGCAAGGTCTGGGTCCCGTCGCGCAGGGGCCTCCGCTCCATCAGGATGACGTCCTCGCGGTCGAAGGCGCCGTCGCCGGGGCGTGCGGAGAACAGGCCGATGTCGAAGGGCGCCGAGTCCATGGTCGTGGGCGTCTCGCGGCCCTGGCCGTCGGCATAGACCTTGTGCGCCTCGACGGTCATCAGCACCTCGAAGCGGCCGTTCTCCAACGGGTTCACCCGCACGCCCGTGGTCTTCACGTTCCACAGGGTGATGCGCTCGAACAGATCGGTGATCAGCTGCTGGTGTTCAGGCGTGGTCGCCTGAGCGCGCAGGGCCGCCACCAGATCGCGGCTGGTCGGATAGGGCGCGCCCTGCCGGCCGAACTGCTGCACCAGAGAGCGCAGGGCGTTGTTCACCGCCGCCTCGCCCATCTGGTCCTTGAGCAGGTACATGGCCAGCCCACCCTTCTGGTAGTGGATGTACTGCTGGTTCTCGACGCGGCCCAGCGGCAGCTCCTCGATGGCTTCGCCGGCGCGGCTGCGCAGGTAGTTGTCCAGCTCGCGCTTCAGGAAGCGGCGGATGCTGTCGGGGCCGTAGATGCGCTCCATGACCATGAGGGCCGAATACTGGGCCAGGGTCTCGGTCAGGGCGGTGGCGCCCTGCATGTCGCCGCCGACCACCTGGTGCGCCCACCACTGGTGCCCGATCTCGTGGGCGCCGACATAGGTGACGTAGTCGATCTCGTCGGGCTCGGCGAGGTTGGCGATGAAGCCGATCCCCTCGGACCAGGGCATGGTGCCGGCGTAGGCCTGGGCGAAGGTGCCGTAGATTTCGGGGAACTCGACGAAGCGGAACTGGCGCAGCTGATAGGGGCCGAAGGCCTGCTGGTAGTAGTCCAGCGACACCTCGCCGGTGCGCAGCATGCGGTCCACGTTCATGTCGTGGTCGGGATGGTAGTAGACCTCCATCTGGATCCCGTTGTGCATCCGCTCGCGCCTGGCGAAGCGGCCCGACTGGATCGAGAGGAAGTTCATGATCGGCGCTTCGCTGCGGAAGCGCGCCGTGCGGCGTCCGTCATGGGTGACGTCCGACACCACATAGCCGGTCGCGATGGGCGTCTGGTCGGCGTCCGTGGTCACGGTGATGTCCGTGTTCACGAAGTCGGCGCGCAGCTGATTGAAGGCGCGGGCGCTTTCGTTCTCCAGCTTGGCGGGACGCAGCTGGGCCGGCAGGCCCTGGCGACGGCGCTGGGTCGGATCGCCGAGCAGGTCGCTGCGGTTGAAGCCCAGGGTCGGGCTGACCTGCAGATGGTTCAGGAAGGTGCCGTTGCTCAGCACCGGAACCAGCTGCCCACTGTTGGTGAAGCCCCGGCGCGCGATCTGCGTGCGGAAGCTGAGGGTGCGACGCTCGCCGGGCGCCATGGGCTGCTCCAGGCGCAGGATACGATAGTTGAAGCGCTCGAACTCACGCTCGACCTGGGCGCCCGGCAGGGTCAGCTGCTGCACCTCCAGGTCCCGCGGGAAGTAGACGTGCACCTGCTGCAGCGGCGCGCCGGTCTGGTTTTCCAGCTGATAGGCGCCTTCGGTGACGACGCGGTGTTCCTGGGGGAACAGGTCCACGTCCAGACGGACGTCGGTGATGGTCGGCCGCGCCACATTCTCATAGCGCAGCAGTGTGCGCTCCAGATCCGCGGCCCAACGCTCGTTTTGCTGGCTGGTCCGGTAGGGGTTCCAGACGACGGTGTTGACGTAGATCCAGACGCCCGAGCCGACCAGGGTGACCAGGGCCAGGGCCGCCACGACGCCCGTGGCGCCCTTCAGCCGTCCGGGCAGACGGCGCAGGCGCGGGGTGAAGCGGGTCTCGGCCCCCCGCCGCCACAGCCCGAAGGACAGCAGCAGCAGGATGATGGCGAAGGCGCTCCAGTAGACGCGGAACCAGGTGGCGCCGATCCAGAAGTAGCCCTGCCCGTTCATGTCCGACAGCGGTACGCTGGGCACGCCGCCGTACTGGTAGAGGTTGTGCTGGAAGCCCAGGTTGCTCATCACCAGGGTGGCGATGAGGTAGATCAGCATCAGGCCCCAGCCGACGAACTTGTGCGGTGAGATGACCTGCAGGAAGACCGCCAGGACGGCCAGCAGGATCATGTCCACGCTGGTGGGCAGCACGTACCACAGCAGGTACTTGCCGATTTCGTAGTCAGTCCAGCCCTTGAGCGTCTGGACGGCCATGCCGACCAGCACGCTGACCAGGACGGTCGAGACGAGCACCAGCGCGAGCGCCAGCACCTTGGGGAAGGTGAAGGTCCAGTCGGGGGCCGCCGAGGCGTCGATGATCTCGTGCGTCTTGCGGTCCCGTTCGCGCCAGACCAGCTCGCCGGCGTAGTAGGTGGCGATGATGATGAAGAACAGGCCGAAGGCGCCCTGGACCGTCTCGATGACCTTACGCGTGGTCAGATAGGTGGCGGTCCCGAAGACCTCATTGCCCTGCCAGAGGATGGCCACGGCCAACATGGCGCCCAGCAGCACCAGGATGGCGTACGCCGGGTTCTTGAAGACGCGCGCCATCTCGAAGCGCGTGCGCGTCATCAGCTGAGCCATGGACGTGGCGGCGCCGAAGCGGGGGGCGGGTAGCGGCCCTTCCGCGACGGCCTGAGGCGCGCCCTTGTCGGCCAGCACCTTGAGCTTCTGGGCCTTGCCCGGCTTGGCGCCCTTGCTGCTGGGGCTGAACAGCGCGATGGCCGCGCCCAGAACCACCAGGCCCAGCACGATCACGCCGACGCGATTGACCAGCAGGACCCCTTCCAGGGCCGGCATGAGGGTATTGCGCTCGATGGGCGTGAAGTACTTGGTGGCCAGCTGGAAGGCGGCGATGCCGAAGGGCTCCAGATAGGCGACGGTCTCTTCCCACTCGGGACGCTGGCCGGCCGTGCTGGAGGCGATGATGTAGCCGATCAGGAAGACGACCACGCCGATGTAGGTGGCCATCATGGACCGGGTGGCCGTGGCCAGGGCGAAGAACAGCGCCGCGGTCAGGAACACCGTCGGCAGACCCAGGACGCCCCAGGCGTAGAGATAGTCCAAGACCCGGTTCGGCCCGAGCGTCTCAGGATCGACCCAAGGCATGAAGGTGCCGATCAGGATGCCGAGCGGGATCGCCAGATAGGCCAGGGCCGAGGCCAGGAAGGCCCCGGTGAAACGCCCGCCCAGATAGCTGATCTTGTCGATCCGGGTCGTTCGGATGATGGGCCCAAAGCCCGTTTCGTCGTCGCGCACCACAACGTTGGCCACGAAGGCCGTGGTGACGAACATATAGAACTGACAGAAGGCGATGTGGGCCAGGCCCAGGGCGTAGGGCGAGTTCTCCTTGATCTGCCCGACGCCGCCCAGGCTGACGTTCTCGCTGGCCACTAGGCCGAAGGCCAGCAGGGTGAAGATGATGATCGCCACCCAGAAGATGGGCTGGCGGACCTGATAGCGGAACTCGAAGGCCGCGACCTTGCCGAACATGGTCTGCCGTCCCCCTTAGGCGCGCTTGGACGACCGGAGGGTCGAGAAGTAGACGTCCTCCAGAGTGGCGTTGACCGGCTCGAAGCCGGGGCCGGGGTTTTCGTCCGCGACCACGTGGATGATCGTCCGGCCGCCGAGCAGGCGGGTGGAGATCACCTGATGGGTCTCGCGGTGGACTTCCAGCTGATCCTTGTCGATGGCCTTGCGCCACACGCGGCCCTTCATGCGCATGGTAAGCTCCTGCGGCCCGCCCTCCATCTGCACGCGGCCGTCGGCTAGGATGGCCATGCGCGAGCACAGGTCGGTGACGTCCTCGACGATGTGGGTGGACAGGATCACCACCACGTTCTCGCCGATCTCGGCCAGCAGATTGAGGAAGCGGTTCCGCTCCTCCGGGTCGAGGCCCGCGGTAGGCTCGTCGACGATGATCAGGCGCGGATTGCCGATCAGGGCCTGGGCGATGCCGAAGCGCTGGCGCATGCCGCCTGAGAAGCCGGCCAGGGCCTTCTTGCGCACGTTCCAGAGATTGACCTGGTGCAGCAGGGTCTCGACCGTGGCCTTGCGGTCCTTGCCGTCGGAAATCCCCTTCAGCACGGCCATGTGATCCAGCATGTCGTAGGCCGACACGCGCGGATAGACCCCGAAGTCCTGCGGCAGATAGCCCAGCGTCCGGCGCAGGGCGTCGGGGTTCTTGATAACGTCGATGTCGTCGAAGCGGATCGAACCTGAGGTCGGCGTCTGGAGGGTGGCGATCGAGCGCATCAGCGTGGACTTGCCCGCTCCGTTCGGTCCCAGAAGGCCGAACATCCCCGTGGGAATGGTCAGGGTGACGTCGTCCAGCGCCTTGGTGCCGTTGGCGTAGACGTGGGTCAGGTTCTCGATGGTCAGCATGGGGACGGGGCCTCTGGCGATTTCGCGCGCCAAGCTGCCCCGTCCCGCGGGAAGTCCGCAAGTTAAAGAGTCGTCAGAACCCGCGGGCTCCGCGCCGGGACAGGCTGGAACGGGGGTTCGCGGCGCGCGTTCAGCGCCCGTGCGCCACGTCCTCCTCGCCTTCCTGATGCTCGGCCTGGTCGGCCTGATGATCGCGGCGTGTTCGCGGGAGGCGCCCCCGACCGCGCGGGAGGTGGAGGCGCGCGCCCTGGCCGTGAAGCGCGATTCGCGCACCGGGGCCGAGCGGCAGGAGGCGGCCGTGACTCGGCTGATCCGTACCCAGTACGTCTGCGTCGATGGTCAGGCGCTGAACGTGACCTTCGACAACGCCCGCGAGATGGCCACCATCCGCAAGAGCGACGGCACGGCCGTCGACCTGCGCCAGGAGCGCGCGGCCGACGGGATCTGGTATCGCAGCGACACCCACGAACTGCGCGGACGCGGCGACACCGCCGTCTGGACCCGCCCCGCCGCCGAGCCGGTCAACTGCCGCGCCGTCGCTTGAGGCGCGGCTGCCGGCAGAGCTAGGCTTCTTCCGTGCGCGCCTTCTCCGACATGCTGGACCGGCTGGCCTTCACCAGTTCGCGCAACGCCAAGCTGGTGCTGGTGCGCGACTATCTGCGCGCGGCGCCGGACCCCGAGCGCGGCTGGGCCCTGGCGGCCCTGACGGGCGACCTCGGCTTTCACGCGGCCAAGCCCGCCATGATCCGCGAGGCGGCGGAGGCGCGTGTCGATCCGGTGTTGCTGCATCTGTCGCGCGACTATGTGGGCGACCTGGCCGAGACGGTGGCCCTGATCTGGCCGCCCGATCCCGACTACCGGCCCAACCGTGAGCCGGACCTGTCCGAGGTGGTCGAGGCCCTGACGCGCGCCAAGCGGCACGAGGTGCGCGGCCTCGTCGAACGCTGGCTGGACGCGCTGGACCCGGCCGGACGCTGGGCGCTGCTGAAGCTGATCACCGGGGCGCTGCGGGTGGGCCTGTCGGCGCGGCTGGCCAAGACGGCGGCGGCCATGATCCGCCCGGACGGGCTGGAGCCGGTGGACGTCTCAGAGATCGAGGAGGTCTGGCACGCGCTGGAGCCCCCTTACGGCGATCTGTTCGCCTGGCTGGAAGGGCGCGCGCCTCGCCCCAACGCCGACGCGCCCGGCCGCTTCCGACCGGTCATGCTGGCCCATCCGGTGGACGAGGTGACCGACTTCCCCAAGCTGAATCCGGCCGACTACGCCGCGGAATGGAAGTGGGACGGCATACGCGTCCAGGCCGTCTGCGAGGGCGGGGTCAAGAAGTTGTACTCGCGCACGGGAGACGAGATCGCCGGCGCCTTTCCCGACCTGATGGAGGCGCTGGACTGTCAGGGCGTCATCGACGGGGAGCTTCTGGTGGTGCGGGAGGGCCGGGTGGCGCCTTTCGCCGACCTGCAACAGCGCCTGAACCGCAAGAGCGTCGACCCGAAGCTGACAGCCAGTCATCCGGCGGCCATCTACGCCTATGACCTGCTGGCCCTGGACGACGAGGATCTGCGCCCCCTTCCGTATCTGGAGCGGAGGGCGCGGCTGGAGGCGCTGGTGGCCCGCACGGCCTCCCCGCGCCTTCACCTGTCGCCGCGCCTGGCGTTCGAGACCTGGGACGATCTGGCGCTCCTGCGCGCCGACCCGCCGGTGGGCGCGGCGGCCGAGGGCCTGATGCTCAAGCGCCTGGATTCCGACTACCAGGCCGGCCGTCCCAAGGGGCTGTGGTGGAAGTGGAAACGCGATCCGCATCTGATCGACGCGGTGCTGATGTACGCCCAGCGGGGCTCGGGTAAGCGTTCCAGCTTCTATTCCGACTTCACCTTCGGCGTCTGGACGGACGAGGGCGCCCTGACCCCGGTGGGCAAGAGCTATTTCGGCTTCACCGACCTTGAGCTGAAGCAGCTGGACAAGTTCGTGCGCGACCACACCACCGACCGCTTCGGCCCGGTGCGCCAGGTGAAGGCGACGCGCGACTTCGGTCTGGTGCTGGAGATCGCCTTCGAGGGGCTGCAGCGCTCGACCCGGCACAAGTCGGGCGTGGCCATGCGGTTTCCCCGCATCAGCCGCATCCGTTGGGACAAGCCGCCGCGCGAGGCCGCCACGCTGGACGAGGTGATGGACCTGCTGGACCGGATTGAGGCGGGGGGCGGGCGCACCGTCCGGTCCGCCGGGGGTTCACAAGCGAGCCCAAGCGGCTAAACCCCCTTCCATGCAGCTAGACGAAATGATCGAGACCGGCCGCCAGGCCGTCGCCCTCGACGGGGCGGTGATCGAGCGAGCCACGCGGATGCTCGGCGACTTCGCCGTCAATCTGACGGTGGCGGTGCTGATCCTGGTGGCCACCTTCGTGGCGGCGCGCTGGATCGCGGCCGGGGTGCGGCGGGCGCTGGCGCGGCTGAAGGCCACCAAGCACGACGAGACGCTGCAAGGCTTTCTGGTGCAGGTGGTTCGCGTGGCGGTGCTGGCCATAGGCCTGATCGCCGTGCTGCAGCGGCTGGGGGTGCAGACGGCCTCGATCCTGGCGGTGCTGGGCGCGGCCTCCCTGGCCATCGGCCTGGCCATGCAGGGGACGCTGTCGAACGTGGCGGCCGGCGTCATGCTGCTGATGCTGCGGCCCTATAAGGTCGGCCACGTGGTCACGGTGGGCAACCATACCGGCTCGGTCACGCGGCTCGACCTGTTCACCACGGTCCTGATGGATCCCAACAATCACAAGATCGTCGTGCCGAACTCCAAGGTGCTGGGCGACGTCATCGTCAATCTGACGGGTCAGCGCACGCGGCGCGTCGAGCTGCCCATCGGCGTCGATTACGACAGCGACCTCGGCCAGGTCTTCGAGATCATGAGGGCCACCGCCGCGGCCCACGAAAAGGTGCTGAAGACGCCCGAACCCTGGGCCGGCGTCACGGACCTGGCGGACAGCGCCGTGGTGGTGACGCTGCACGCCTTCGTCAAATCGGACGACTGGTGGCCCACGCGCACCGACCTGATGCGCCAGATCAAGGAGGCCTTCGACCGCGAGGGGGTGGTCATCCCCTATCCGCACCAGGTCCACGTGGAGAAGGCCGCGCCGCCGCCGCCCAAGCCGGCCGTGCTCAAGCCCGCCTCGCGCCGCAGGAGAGCTTCGTGAGTCCGCGTTTCGATTTCGCCTCCGACAACACCGCCGGCATGGCGCCCGAGGCGCTGGAGGCCGTGACCCGCGCCAACGCCGGGTTCGCCTCGGCCTACGGTTCTGACGAAACCAGCCGCCGCGCCGCCGACCTGATCCGCGAGACGGTCCAGGCCGACGCCGAGATCCGCTTCGTCTTTTCGGGCACGGCCGGCAACGCGATCGCCCTGTCCATGCTGGCCGATCCGTTCGAGGCCGTCGCCGCCCACCAGGCCGCCCATGTCTGCACGGATGAGGCGGGGGCGCCCGGCTTCTTCGGGCATGGCGTCGGCATGCTGGGTCTTCCGGGCGAGAGCGGCAAGATCGACGAGACGGCGCTGCTGGCCGTGCTGGACGAGCCGGTTATGGGTCACCGCCAGCCGGTGGGCGCCCTGTCCCTGACCCAGTCGACCGAATACGGCGCGGTCTACACGTCCGAAGAGCTGCGACGCCTGATCGAGCCGGCCCAGGCCAAGGGCCTGAGGACACATCTGGACGGGGCGCGCCTGGCGAACGCCGTGGCGGCCGGGTTCGACCCCGCCGACATTCCGCGCCTGGGGGTCGACATCCTGGTGATGGGCGGGGCCAAGGCGGGTGGGCCCTGCGCCGAGGCTCTCGTGATCTTTGACCGCGCCTTGGCGCGGCGCATCGACAACCGCCTGAAGCAGACGGGCCAGGTGGCGTCCAAGGCGCGCTTCCTGTCGGCGCCTTTCCTGGGTTTGCTGGAGTCCGGCGCCTGGGTCGGGCATGCCGCCCACGCCAACCTGATGGCCCAGCGCCTGGCCGAGGGCGTCATGGCCGGCACCCGCTATGTGCTGGCGCATCCGGTTGAAGCCAACGCCGTCTTCGTTCGTATGCCCGCCAGGGCCCACCAGAAGCTGAACCAGATGGGTTGGGCCTGCCACCGCTTCGACGACGGCTCGGTGCGCTTTGTCTGCTCCTGGGCCACCACCGAGGCGGCGGTGGACGAGCTGATCGCCGCCGTGGCCGCCTGCGGGTGATCGGAACCGGGTCCACGGCCGTAGGGTTGTGCGCTAGGATCGCTGGTTCCGTTTTTCGTGTGAGGCTCTTGATGCGCGCCCTTCTTCTCGCCGCCGCCCTGACCCTGAGCGCCGCGCCGGCGCTGGCCGATGCGCCCCAACCGCGCCGCAGCATCGACATCAGCCGCTTCACCGGAAGCTGGCACGAGGCGGTGCGCACGCCCAACCCGCGCCAGCGGCCCTGTGTCGCCACGCGGATGCAGATCAGTGGGTCCGCGCCGAACCTGCGCCTGACCCAGACCTGCGTGCGCAGCCAGGGCGAGCCGCGCACCATCAACGCCAGCATGTCGGTGGTGGACCGCGAGACGAACGCCAAGGTCAACATGCGCGTGACGGGCGGGATCGCCTCGCTGATCTCGCAGGAATACTGGATCCTGGACCGCGCCGACGACTACTCGTGGGTCATCATGGGCACGCCGGGCGGCAACTACGTCTGGGGCTGGACCCGCTCAGCCAATCCGTCGGCGGGCGTGCGCCAGGCGCTGATGAACCGCATCGCGGCCCTGGGCTACAACACCAGCCGCCTGGAGCGCGTGGGGTAAGGCCCTCCGCCCCCGCTTGACGCTGGGAACCAAAGGGGAACATGGTGCGCGGCATGAGCGCCGCCGCCTCTGTCACCCTGGCCTTCGTGGAAACCGCCGTGCGCCGGCCCGACGTCACCCAGGCGGTGACCCGCGGCGCCGCGCGGTTGCTGGCCGCCATGGGCCACGGCCCACTGACCGAGGTGCGCCTGCCCAATGGCCGCCGGGCCGATGTCATGGCGTTGGGGGCCAAGGGCGAGCTGATCATCTGCGAGGTCAAGTCCAGCCGCGAGGACTTCACCACCGATCGCAAATGGGTCGAGTACGCGCCCTTCTGCGACGCCTTTTATTTCGCCGTGGCGCCTGAGTTCCCGCAGGTCATCCTGCCGGAGCATCCTGGCCTGATCGTCGCCGATGGTTTCGGCGGCGCGGTGGTGCGCGAGCCGGTGGTCACGCCCTTGGCGCCCGCGCGCCGCAAGGCCCTGACCATCGCCTTCGGGCGCCTGGCGGCCCTGCGCGCCACCGGCTGCGAGGCGACCGTCTGAGGTCTATTGGTCCTCATCGAAACGGCGGCCGACCAGATCCACCAGGGCCGCAAGGGCGGCCTCGGCCTCGGGGCCCTCGGCCTCGATGAGGACCTGGCAGCCCTGGCCGGCGCCTAGCATGAGCAGCCCCATGATCGAGCGGGCGTCCACGGTCTGACCGTCGCGGGTGACACGCACCTCGGCGTCGAATCCCGAAGCCGTCTTGACGAACTTGGCCGAGGCCCGCGCGTGCAGGCCCCTGGCGTTGCAGATGTCGACCTCGGCGCGGGCGGCCACAGCTATTTTTCGCCCGCCAGCACGTAGGAGGCCACCGAGATGTACTTGCGTCCCGCCTCCTGGGCGCGGGCCACGCAGACCTCCATTGTCTCCTTCTGGCGCAGGGCCGCCAGCTTGATCAGCATGGGCAGGTTCAGCCCGGCGATCACCTCCGCGCCCGTCTGCTCCATGACCGAGATGGCCAGGTTGGACGGCGTGCCGCCGAACATGTCGGTCAGGAGGATGACGCCCTTGCCCTCATCGACGGCGCGACAGGCGTCGAGAATATCCTGACGGCGGCGGGCCATGTCGTCCTCGGCACCGATACAGACAGCGGCGAGGCCCCGCTGGGGGCCGACCACGTGCTCCAGCGCCGACACGAACTCGACGGCCAGGCCTCCGTGGGTGACAATCACCAGACCGATCATGGGTGTATCTGCCGCCGCCCCGAGGGCTCCCCGCACGGCCTCAGCTGAGGCCGAAAGGCCGCTGTCTAGTCGAATGCGGCCCAGCCTCCAAGTGCGACCTTAAGCCCTGCCGCCCGCCGTGATGACCCGCATCAGCTTATAGGGGGCCGAGGCCTCGACCCCGGTCAGGGTCAGCCGGGGCAGGGAAACGCCGCACAGCTGATGCAGGCTGGCCTCGGGCAGGCGTTCGGGATCGGCCTCCAGTTCGACCCAGGCGCCGACGCGGGCCTGACGCAACAGGGGCTGGCTGATCAGGCCGACGCCCCGGGCCTCGATGGCCTCGGGCAGGGTCTGGGGCGCCGCGCACCACAGCCGCCCCTGATCGGCCCAGACCTGGACGTAGTCGTCCGCCACCAGCCGCCAGCCCCGCTCCATGAGGCGCAGGGCCAGGTCGCTCTTGCCCGAGCCGGAGGGGCCGCTGATCAGGGCCGCGACCCAGTCGCCGCCGGTGCGCACGGCCGCCGCCGTGGCGTGCAAGAGAAGCGGCCCGTTCACGAGGGCAGCCTCGGCAGCTCGACGGTGAAGCGGGCGCCCAGAACCTGGCCCTCCTCGCCGGTGCGGTTTGCGGCGCTGACCCGGCCCCCGTGGGCGGTGACGATCTGGCGCACGATGGACAGGCCCAGTCCCGAGTTGCCGCCGAAGGCCTGGCCCTTGGGGCGCGAGGTGTAGAAGCGCTCGAACACCGTCTCCAGGTTCTCGGGGGGAATGCCGGGGCCGTCGTCTTCGACCACGGCGCGGACAAGGGCGCCCTCGGTTTCGAGCGTCAGCCGCACCTGGCCGTCCGGCGGGCTGAAGGAGCGGGCGTTGTCGATCAGGTTGCGGAACACCTGGCCCAGCGCGCCCTCGCGGCCGGTGACGGTCGCGCCCCGAGGCGTGGCGCTGTTGCTGAGGCTGAGGGCGGGCGAGCCGGCCTTGGCCGTGGCGTTCTCGGCCTCGACGATGTCGGCCAGGAGACGGCCGAGATCGACCGGGTGCGGGGCGTCCCGCGACAGTTCGGCGTCAAGGCGCGAGGCGTTGGAGATGTCCGTGATCAGCCGGTCCATTCGCCGCACATCCTGCTGCAGCAGCGCGGTCAGCCGCGCCTTGGCCGCTGGATCGTCCACGAGGTTTAGGGTCTCCACCGCGGAACGGATGGAGGTCAGCGGGTTCTTGATCTCGTGCGCCACGTCGGCGGCGAAGCGTTCGATGGCGTCCAGACGCGCCGACAGCGTCGCCGTCATGGTCTCAAGCGATCGGGCCAGATCGCCGATTTCGTCGTCGCGCGCCTCAAGGTCGGGAAGAGAGATGGCCCGCGCTCGCTGCAGCCTGACCTGGTCGGCGGCGGCCGACAGCCTCAAGACGGGGCGCACCACGAACAGGTGCAGCAGGATCGCCGACAGGACCGACACGCCGAAGGCCACGACGGCGAAGGGCGCCATGGCCCATCTCTGACGGGCGACGATTTCCGAGAAGTCGCCGGCCTCCAGCGTCAGGACGCCGATCACCGCCGCCACGTGGCGTACGGGGATCGAGACCGACACCACCCGCTCGCCCGTCTCAGAGCGACGGATGCCCCACTGGGGCTCGCCGTCCAGGGCCGCCTCGACCTCGGCGGTGAGCGCGGCTTGCGCCGCCTCCAGCCGGCGGGCTTCGGCCACCGGGTCGGGCGGCGGCGGGGCCGGCTCGCCGCGCTTGCGCGCCGGGGGGAGGGGCGTCGCGGTGACCGCGTCCGAGACGGTGTAGCTGTCGGCGATCAGCTGGCCGGTGACGTCGAACAGCCGCGCCCGCTGGCCCGCGGGGATGTAGTCCTCACGCAGCACCAGGGCGGCGCGGATAGGGTCCAGTTCGGGGATGGGCTCGCCCCGCGTGGCCGAGGCCTCGGCCAGAACGGCCGCCACAAGCTCGGCCTGGGCGGTAAGGTAATCGACCCGGGCGTCCACCAGGCCTCGGCGCCACTCATTCACACCGAAGGCGCCGCCCACCAGGATCAGCAGGCCGATCATGTTCAGCGCCAGGATCAGGCGCCCAAGCTTGGACCCGCCGAAGCCCGGAAGGCGTCGGCGCGGCCCTGCCGGTCTGGCGGAGCGTTCTATGGGATCAGGTCTCGCGGTATCGGTATCCGACGCCATACAGGGTCTCGATCGCGTCGAACTCCGGGTCCACCTGCCGGAACTTCTTGCGCATGCGCTTCACGTGGCTGTCGATGGTGCGGTCATCGACATAGACCTGATCGTCGTAGGCGGCGTCCATCAGGTTGTCGCGGCTCTTCACGAAGCCCGGACGCTGCGCCAGCGCCTGAAGCAGCAGGAACTCGGTGACGGTCAGCTTCACCGGACGGCCGTCCCACATGCACTCGTGCCGGGCGGGATCGAGGGTCAGCTTGCCCCGGCGCAGGGCCTTGCCCCCCGTCTCGCCCGGGTCTTCGCTTTCCAGCCCCGCGCGGCGCAGGATGGCCTTGACGCGCTCGATCAGCAGGCGCTGGCTGAACGGCTTGTGGATGTAGTCGTCGGCGCCGAGGTTGAAGCCGAGAATCTCGTCGATCTCTTCGTCCTTGGAGGTCAGGACGATGACCGGCAGGCCGGACGTCTGGCGCAGCCGGCGCAGGACCTCCATGCCGTCCATGCGCGGCATCTTCACGTCCAGTATGGCCAGGTCCGGCGGATCGTTCAGCAGCGCCTCCAGGCCCGAGGCGCCGTCATGATAGGCGCTGACCTTGTGGCCGTGGCTTTCGAGGGCCATGGACACGGAGGCGACGATGTTCTCGTCGTCATCCACCAGGGTGATGTTCGCCATCTTCGCTTCGTCTCCTGCCGGCAAAGCGCGCGCCGGTTGCGTCAAACTTAGGGCCGTGGCGCGTCCGGGCCAAGGCGGACGTTTCAATCAGCCCTTAAAGCCTTTCGCCTAGCCTGAGAGGGCCCGGGGTCTCCGGGCGGCAGTGAGTGGGACGCGCGTATGGCTGGGCAGGTTCACTTCGAGGTCTTCATTCGCAAGACCGCCGCCTCGCCCTGGGCGCTGGAACTGGCCACCGAAGACCGCCAGCTGGCCATGACCGCCGCCGACGACCTGCTGGCCGACAAGCGCGCCTGTTCCGTGCGCGTATGCAAGGAGACCCTCGATCCCGAGACCATGGAGTTCCAGAGCGTCACCCTGGTGACGAAGGGGCTCCCGGAGCCCGAGCGCAAGGCTCGCCCCCGCGACGCCGCCGCTCAGCAAGTGTGCAGCGCGCCCCAGGACCTCTATACGCCCCATGCCCGCGAGACCATCGGCCGGGTCCTGGAGGACTGGCTGGCGCGCAACAACGCCACCGCCTTCGAGCTGCTGCACAGGCCCGATCTGATCGAGAAGCTGGACGCCTCGGGCGTCGAGTTGCAGCACGCCATTCAAAAGGTGGCCATTCCCGAGAGCCAGGACACGGGCCAGCCCATCCACGAGGTGATCCGCAGCTATCAGGCTCTGGTGCAGAAAGCGATCGACCGCGTCATCCGCGCCGGGCGCGGCGGCGTCTTCCCCGATCTGAAGACCCAGGGCGTCGCCGCGGTCGCGCACAAGCTGGCCGCCGATCCTGAGCGCGCCTTCCGAATCGGCGGGGCCATCTGCGCCTTTCTGGCCCCCATGCGCTCGTGGCCCGAGCGACTGGAGGCCATGATGGACCTGGCCGACGCCCTGCCGGCCGAGCCCCAGCCGCGCGCCCTGGTCCAGGTGGCCCTTGAGCAGGTGCTGTGCGAGATGTTCGCCGACCGCCGCGCCGTGGCGTCGGTGCTGGGCCCCGATCTGGATCTGGGCGGACAGCTGGCGGCCATGGTGCGCCTGGCCGCCTCGGCCGAGCTGACGCAGCTGGAGCGTATCGATCCGAACATTCCGACGCACATGCCGGCCCTGACCGGTCCCGCGGCCCGCTTGGGCGCCCGCCTGGCGGCCGGGGACTACAAGCTGCTGGCGGCCAGCCTGACCCGCCGCGTCCTGCGCGAGCTGATCGGCCCCCGGCGGCTGAGGCCCGCCGACGCCTGGGGCGAGATCGATCTGCTGCGCGCCCTGGCCATGGCCCTGACGGCCGCCGCGGGGCGCCTTCTCAGCCTGGAGGAGGTGCAGACCGCCTTTATCGAACGTTCCAAAACGCTGGTCACGGCTGATTTCGTGCAGGCCTATCTGGGCGACGACCGAAACCCCATGGAGGAGGTCGCGGCCCTGGTGCGGCTCTGCGACAACGTCACCGGCTCGGGCTCCAAGCGCGCGGCCGGCCGCTGGCTGTCGGCGGCCGCCACAAGCCTCAAGTTCGAAAAGTCGGTGCGGGCCGGCGCCGAGACCCCCGCGCAACGCCTGGCGGGGCTGGCCGCCCTGCAACGCTCGGTGCGCGAAGCGGGCCTTCTGGACAAGGACGAACAGGACGTTCTCGCCGCCATCGGCGCTGTTGGCGACCTGGTCGAGGCGGACGCCCGGCTGATCGCTCAGCTGGCGCGCTCGCCCGCGCCGGTGCAGGTGAAGCTGTCGGCGCTGCTGCGCCTGGCGGCCGGCGAGGCGGCCCCGCTGGGCCCCGTGGCCGAGCGCGCCAAGGTCGAGGCCGTCCGGCTGCTCAAGGCGCCTGAGACCCGCGGGCGGCTGGCCGAGGCGCCGGAAAGCCTGCAGGCCCTGCGCGGCCTGATGCAGCAGGTGGGGCTGGCGGCGTGATCAACCCCGCCTGCGAGGGAACGCTGGGCGGTTCCTCGAGTTAGCTCTTGCGGGTTCTTCCTGCGGAGCACCGCTAATGAGCATGCGTATCTATCGAGTCACGGTGGGCCGTCCCGGCGAGGAGCCCCGCACCCTGCAGGTGCCGTCCAAGACCGACATCCAGGCCGGCGATGCCGCCGTCGCCGCCATGTCGGAGGGCGACTACATCCTGGGCATAGAGGAGGTGGACGACCCCTATCAGCAGACCGACGCCATGCCCGCAGGCACCCAGTCCCACCCGGACCAGATCACCTGATGCAAAACTTCCGCATCTGATGCGTCACGAACAGCCATAATCGTGCAACGAAGCGCCTCGCTATAAAGGCTTTGCCGCCGCTTTATTGAAGTCCTCTCTGATGTGAACTGTTCAGGAGGGGGTTCGTGTCCGCATACGTCGTCGAGTTGCGAGAGCCGTCGGTTGAATCGGACGTCTCCGTCCAGTGTTCCCGGCCGGACGAGCGCATCGACGACCTGTTGCTGCAACTGCGTCGCGGCGGTCTTGCGTGCGGCGCCGCCATGAGGGCCGACGCGGGCTCTTCGGCAAGGGTCAATCTGCTCGTCTGCGACTCCATCCAGTCCATCGACCTGTCCCGCATCATCTCTGTTAGCGGGGGAGCCGCCGTCGCCGTGCTCTGTGACGAGGCGGACGAGGTTGATCGCGTGCTCAGTCTCGAACTGGGCGCCGACGAAGTCATGCTCTGGAGCCAGGGACCGAGAGAGCGCCTGGCCAGGATACGCGCGTTGTTGCGGCGATCCGGTCGCCAGGCGGCGCCTCGTTCGTCCTCATCGTGGAGCTTCCATCCCGCCCGGCGGCAGCTGACCGCGCCCGGCGGCGAGACTTACAACGTCACCTCCCACGAGGCGGACATCCTCATGGAGTTGTCGCGGTCTGACGGCCATTCGGCGTCCCGCGCGCGGCTCGCCGCCAGGCTGGGCGCTCTGGGCGGCAGCGATCGCAACGTCGACGGGATCATCAGCCGCCTGCGCCGGAAGATCACCGGGTCCGCTCCGCGCCTTATCTCCACGCTCAGGGGGCACGGGTACTGCCTGGCCGCGCCGCTGGAGCTCATTGGCGGAGACGCCAGATGAGCGGGCGCACGCGCATCATCATCGAACTGCCCCTCGAGGCGCAGGATCAGTCCCAGGCCGAAGTCGTGCGCAAGGCCGAGGCCATCCTGGCCCTCGTGCAGGCCGAGTACGGACCGGCGCGGTTGCGGCTGGCCGGGTTGCGCCCCCCCAGGCGACCGCGTTCTCCCGCCGCCGCGCCGGAAAGCTATGTGCACTACACGGGCCGCATGCACGAGTATCTGGACTGATGCTGCATCAACCGCGTCGCCGGCGCCGCAGCACATGCCTGCAGGCGCTTGAGGCCTTTCGTCGCGCCGCGCCCCGGGGCGGCCTCACCGAACTCCTGGCCTTTCTATATGTGTGCGAAAACGAGGGCGTGAACGTGCGCGAGCTGGCGCAGCTGTGCGCCATTCCTCCCCTGGCGGCGTCGCGCGCAGCGAGAGCGCTTTCGGCGCCTGGCGGCGGCGGCCTGATCGAACTGCGCCGCAACCCTTCGGATTATCGCAGCCGCACCCTCCACCTGACCGAACCCGGTCGCGCGCTGCGTGAGCAGGTGGACGAGGCCGTGATTGACGCGGTTCGCATCCAGCATCCGTAGAATAAAATCACAAATGATCCTAGTTTATCCGCGTCGAATGTAGGGTGTGGCCCATAAGTCGCGGCTTGCGCCAAGCTTCGCAGTTAAGATCAGATGTGATCCCATCTTCGATATTGATGTTGAGTAATGGCGCCCGAGTGAAGAAATCTTGGCTTTCTCGCGGCAAGGCGCAGGCGTTGCGCTGTGCTGAGCATGCCATTCTCTCAAGGGGGATCGAATCGTAATGCGTGATTTCAAGAAAATGTTGTTGGGCGGCGCCGCCGTCGTCACCCTGGCCGCCGTCGCCGGCGCGCCGGTGTCGGCCATGGCGCAAACGCAGCCCCAGACCGCCAACCAGGATGACGAAGAGGACGAGGACGAGGCCACCGAGGTCGAAGCCATTACCGTCACCGGTTCGCGCATCCGCCGCAACGAGTTCAACTCGGCCGCGCCGGTCACCGTGATCACCTCGGAGCAGGCGACCCTGGAGGGCATCGTCGACACCGCCGAGCTGCTGCAGCAGTCGTCGGTCGCCTCCGGTTCGTTCCAGACCAACAACACCCTGACGGGCTTCGTCACCCAGGGCGGCGGCGGCGCTTCCAGCGTGTCGCTGCGCGGCCTGGGCGCCAACCGCACCCTGTCGCTGATCAACGGCAAGCGCGCCGGTCCAGCCGGTGTCAGCGGCACGGTCCAGGCCTTCGATCTGAACGTGCTACCGCAATCCATGATCCAGCGGGTCGAGATCCTGAACGACTCGGCCTCGTCGGTTTACGGCTCCGACGCCATCGCCGGCGTCATCAACTACATCACCCGAACCGACCTGGACGGTTTCCAGTTCGATGCGTTCGCCACAGTTCCTGCCGAGCAAGGCGGCGAGCAGTATCGTTTCTCAGGCAGCTGGGGCACGACATTTGATCGCGGCAGCTTCGCGGTTGGCTTCGACTACTTCGCTCAGGAACCCCTGCGTCGCGGCCAGCGGGACTATCTGGATTGCGCTCAGGATTATGTGTTCGATCAGAACAATCCGTCGCAGATGGTGGATCTGACGGATCCGTTCACCGGCGAAGCCAAGTGCTACGGCTTGTTCGCGGGCGTGCTGCGCGCCAACGCCGGCGGCGGCACCATGGATTTCTTCTATCCGGTGGCCGGCCGCACCTACGCCACACCGCAACAGGGGGCGAGTGTCTGGATCGCCAATATGATCCGCCAGGGCCGTGGCGGCTTCCCGGCCACCTGGGCGCACGGGAACTATCAGTTCGGCTCCAACGGCGAAGGTCCGATCGACTACTATGGGCGTCAGACTCTACTAGGGGAGATGGACCGGTACACGCTGTTCTCTAACTTAAACTATGACCTAGCGCCCAACGCAGAGCTTTACGCTGAACTGCTGTGGAACCGCCGCAGGTCAGAGCAGGACGGAGCGCGCCAGTTCTTCCCGACCACCAGCGGCTTTATTCCGGGCGCACAACGACCGGATACGGGGACTCCGTTCGCCGCGACGACGATCCTACCGATCATTCCCCTGAACAGCGATGGTCAGCAGCTGATCGACTACACCCGCGCTGTGGTCGGGGTGCGCGGCGACTTCTCGCTCGGCTTCCTCAGGAACTGGGGTTACGACATCTACGCCCAATGGTCTCGTTCAGACGGCGAGTACAGCTTCAACGCCCTGTATGCCGACCGTGTGGCTGCCGTCACCGGCGTGGACCCGGGACTGACCACCTTCACCAGCGCAGCGCCCTGCTACGAAGGTCCTCTGGTCACCAATCTGTCCGGCTACAGCTGTTCGATGCTGCCCGGCGGTGTCAACTGGACCAGCCGTGAAGTTCTGGAGGGGCGCTTCTCCGACGCCGAGCGCGCCTTCCTGATGTTCGATACGCTGGGAAGCACCGAGTATACCCATCAGTACATCGAAGGCGTCTTCAGCGGCGACCTCTTTGAGCTCCCTGCAGGCCCGATCGCTGCGGCCGTCGGCTTCCAGCTGCGACGGGAGGAGATCGACGATCAGCCCGACCCGCAGACTCAGGCGGGCAACCTCTGGGGCTTCTCGTCGGCCGGACGCACCATGGGCGAGGACACCGTCAAAGAATTCTTCGCCGAGTTCGAAGTGCCGCTGATCCGCGACGTCCGCTTCATCGACTCCCTCACGGCCAACATCTCCGGCCGCTACTCGGACTATGAATCGTACGGCTCGACCAACACCTACAAGGTGGGCATCAACTGGCAGATCAACCCGTCCTGGCGTATCCGCGCCACGCGGGGCACCTCGTTCCGCGCCCCGGCGCTGTACGAGCTGTTCCTGGCCAACCAGACCGGCTTCCAGGGTCAGACGGCCGTGGATCCCTGCGTTCAATGGGAGCTTGATCCCGATCAGCGCATCCAACAGAACTGCGCTGCGGCGGGCATTCCTGCGGGCTATACGGCCGCCGGCAGCTCCTCCGCGCTCATTATCTCGGGCGGCGGCGCGGGCGTGCTCGAAGCCGAAACGGGCGACGCTCACACGATCGGTGTTGTCTGGACCCCGTCGTTCATCGATCTGAACGTGGCGGTCGACTACTTCGACATCCAGATCAGCGATGAGATCACGCGCATCGGGCCGGCTGCGATCCTTCGGCAGTGCTACCGTTCATCGGCCTTCCCGACGGACCCCTTGTGTTCGCTGTTCACGCGCCAGGCCGGGACGAACTTCATCACTCAGATCAACGACTCCTATGTCAACGTTGCGGATCAGCAGAACCGCGGCATCGACATGACCTTCCGCTACGGTCACGAGTTCGGCTTCGGGGATCTGACGATCGATGGTCAGTTCACCTGGCAGATTCAGGATGTGACGACGCTTTTCCCAGGATCGCCGCAGCAGGACTTCAACGGCACGACCTTCGCCTATGATGGCCCCGACTTCACGGGCAACCTGAACTTCCGCTTCGACCGCGGAGACTGGACGGCCTTCTGGGGCGTCAACATCATCGGCAAGGGCTCGGATTACGAACAGGCAGGCGGCGCCGCCGCCGCGGCCGACCTGGGGGCCATCAGCCGATATTATCGCTGCTCCAACGACGGCGGAGCCACCTTCGTCGACTGTCCCTCGGTCACGGATGGTACGGGTACGCTCCTACCGGGGTACACTGTGCCGGGCGCCAACTCTCAGGTTCCGAACTGGGTCGGTCTGAAGATCCATAACGAGTTCACCACCACCCATACGGTGTCGCTGCGTCGCAACTTCGGCGACTGGAGCGCTCAGATCGGCGTGGCCAATGTCTTCGACGACCTGCCGCCCAACGTCACGACCGGCAACTTCCGAGCCGGCACGGCGGCACTGAACGGCTACGACTACATCGGCCGCCGCGCCTTCTTCCGCGTAAGCGCCAGCTTCTAAGGCGTGACCTTCAAGGGCCCCCGCAGCGATGCGGGGGCCATTCTTCTTGGAGCCGCCAGATGGTTGGAGCGGTCGACTTACCGTTATCCATCGGGGCGGACGGAAGTGCGGACGCCGCCTCGAAGCCCATACTCAGCGACACCCAGGTCGTCGATCAGTTGCTGAGAGACCATCTTGTGTGGATCCGCTCCACGATTGCCTACAGCTTCCTTGAGGCGATCCCGCCTCGATGGACCGGAAACGGAAACTGGCTGGGCGTGCAGCCCTTCACCCACCTCCAGCGTGAAGCTGCACGCGAAGCCTTCGCCCTCATATCCGATATCGTCGGACTGACGTTCACAGAAGTACCGGACGCGCGGGTCAATCTCGGCCCGGAGAACCCTGTCATAACTCTGGCCACGTCAACCACCTTATCCGCCACTGGCGTCTCATTCCGGGTGCGCGGCGGGGCGACAGCGGAGGGGTGGACCTCCCTTGACGGCGCCTACACGCTTTTCGGCCCGAACTGGGGAACAGGCTATGCCCTGGGACAGGTGCTGCGCTTTGCGGACGGGGATATCTCGCTGGCGCCCGAGGGCCCCGAGCTGCCGCCGAACCTGCAGCCGCAGACTGAAGCCTTCCTCGAACTCGCTCGCCTGTGGGAAAACGAGACGCTGCTATTACGGCCGATCGAGCACTGGTGGCTGGCGCCCTAGGCCGAGCGCCGGGCGCTGAGCTGGAAGTTGATCAGCAGGTTGCGTCCGAACAGCTGCGGGTCCCCCCACGCGCCCTGACCGACGCCGAACAGGGTCCGGTCGATCGTCAGCCTCCCCGTGGCGGTGGCGCGATCCTGCTGAACCGAGATGCTCGCCGGCACGCGCAGCCGCCGCGTCACCCCCTTCAGCGTCAGGTCGCCCACAACGTCCACGCCATCGGCCCCGCGGGGCGCAAGGGTGCGCGAGACGAACCGCGCCGTCGGATGCCGGGCCGTGTGCAGCAGATCGGGCTGGCCGAGCAGCTCGTCCGCTTCGCTGACCCCGGTGCGGATCGAGCCTGTCTGGAGGACGAGCGTGACGCCGCCCCGAGACCGCTGGGCGGGGTCTAAACGCAGGTCCGCGGTCCAGGCGCCGACGTGGCCGCTGATGGACTCGCCGGCGGCCTGGGCCTGAAAGCCGATGCGGGAGCGGCCGGGATCCACGATCCAGCGCGGCGCCGCCGCCTGGGCCTTCACGTCGGGCGCGACGGACCAGGCCGCGGCGCCGACCAGAAAAGCGCGGCGCCCGATCACGGCTTGCGACCGGGCGCGCGGCCCAGGCCCATGGGAAAGAGGGCTCCGGGGCCTCCGCTGAGCCGCGCCGCCAGGGCGCCGGCCAGGTGGAGGCTCAGCAGAATCGCAAGCGCGATCAGCACCCCCAGATGCAGGTCCGCGGCGCGGTCATAGGCGGCCTGACCGACGTCAAGCGGCAGACGCGGCGCTTCCCACTTCCAGAAGGCGACCGGAAAGGGCAGGGGACTGGCGGAAGCCGCCGCCCATCCGGTTATCGGCGCGGCGACCATGAGCACGTAGAGCCCCGTCTGCGCGGCTCCGGCCAGGCGCCCGCGCCAGCCGGCGTGCGGCGGCCGCCGTCCGCCCGCCATGCGATTGATCAGCCGGACCGCAACGATCAGGAGCAGGGTCAGTCCGAGAGACTTGTGCAACTGAAAGGCGGTCAGCCGGTCCAGCCCCGATGCATTCGCCGCCCACAGGCCGACTCCGGCGGTCGCCGCCATGAGAGCCGCGGTCAGCCAGTGCAGGACAATGACGCCGAGGGGGAATCTCACCTTCGCGGTACCAAGGCGGCGCCTATTCAGCCCGTTCCAGCGCCAGCGCCTCGATGTGGATGGCGACCTCATCGCCGATCAGCTGTTGCGCGGTCGTGATGCCGTAGTCGGACCGCTTGATCCGGCCCTCCAGGGTGAAGCCGGCGGTGTGCCTGGGGCTGGCGGGATTGCGGCCCAGGCGGTTCAGGACCACGCGGAAGGTCTCGGGCCGCGTCACGCGCCCGATCGTCAGGTCGCCCGTCACGTCCGCCGTGCGCGCGTCGATCACCCGGACGGATGTCGAGACGAAGCGAAGCTCCGGCGCCTCGGCCCCATTCAGCCAGCGCGGACCACGTACATGCTCGTCGCGAGTGGCGTCAGCCGTCCAGAGATCGGCCACCCGGACCGAGGCGGTCACGCGCGACTGGCCGGGATCGGCCTCATCCAGAACCACCTCGCCCTGGGCGTTGGCGAAGATGCCGTAGACCGAATTGAAGCCGAAGCGGCCGACGCTGAACAGCACCTGGGTGTGGGCGGGGTCCAGGTCATAGGTGCGCGGCGCCGCCATGGCGGGAGCGGCGCCCAGCGCCAGGGCGACCCAGGCAGCGGTCATGAACTTCATAAATTGTCTCCAGGTGCGCCCCTCGTCCGGCCGAGTTTCGGCTCAGCGGCCCGCGCGGCGGGAGGCGGTTCGTGGCGCCTAGGAGGGGGTTCGTAGCTCAGGTTCGCGAAGCAGGCGCTTTATGTTCGAGCGGTAGGAGGGCCCGACGCTGATCATGTCGCCATCGCTCGTCTCCAGGGCCATGCCCCCCCAGGCCGTAGTGTGCGAGCGTCTGACGTGGTCGAGGTTGACCATGGCCGAGCGATGGACGCGCACCATCCGTTCCGAGCCGAAGCGGGCCTCGAGGCTGGTCATGCTGGCTCGCACCAGACCCGTGTCGGGCCCGGCATGGATGCGGGCGTACTCCCGCTCCGCCTCGATCCAGCGGACATCGGCGATTGAAACCCGGGTGCGGCCGCCGCGTACGGGCACCCAGATATGCTGCTCGCGGAGGGACTCGGCGGGCAGCGAGCCTCCCAGCGTCTCGAGCGCCTTCAGCCGTTGGGCGGCTGTGGCGTTGTTGAGCCGTTCCCGCGCTCGATCCAAAGCCATACGCAGGCGCTCGGACGAGGCGGGCTTGACCAGATAGTCCACGGCGGCGCGCTCGAAAGCATCGACGGCGAAGCTCTGAAAGGCGGTGACGTATATGACGGCGGGGGCGTAGCCCTTGGCCAGGTTGGCGATCAGCTCCAGGCCGTTCAGACCGGGCATGCTGATGTCCAGGATCAGTACGTCGGGACGCTCGCGGTTGATGCGCGCCAGGGCCTCGCGGCTGTCGCTCAGGGCGCCGATCAGGGTCACCCCCGGGGTCTCGGCCAACAGGCTCTTCAGCCGGTTCAGCGCCGCCGGCTCGTCGTCAACCGCGAGAAGCGTCAGGATGCTCATGCCGGGCGCTCGAGGGGGATTTCGATGATCGCCTCAAAGCCGCGTCCAGGCAGGGCCTGACGCGTCAAGGACGCCGCAGATCCATAGGTGATGACCAGTCGCCGCTCCACGGTCCTGAGGCCGCTGCCGAGGCCCGGCGGCGAGGTCCCGAAGGGTTCTCCGTTGTCGCGCACCGTCAGACGCAGCCGGTCCCCCACCGCCTCGGCGATGACCTGCACCTCAATCTGTCCGGGCGTTCCGGCCGTGGCGAATTTGAGCGCGTTCTCCAGCAGCGGTTGGCTGATCTGGGCGGGGACAAGGACGGTCTTCAGGTCATCCGGGAGCCGCAGCTCCACGATAAGGCGCGGTCCGAACCGGGCCCGATAGATCTCCGCCAGGTCTTCCAGCCCCTCCAGCTCCATGGCGAGGGTCACGAAGTCGTGGTGGGTTTGGTCAAGGGAGCGGCGCAAGTGTCGAGACAGGGCCTGAATGGAAGTCTCGGCCGCCCTCGTCTTGCGGTTCAGCACCTGGCTTGAGATCGTGTTGAGAGCATTGAACAGGAAGTGGGGATTGATCTGGCTACGCAGCAACTGGTTCTCGGTTTCGCGCCGCAGCGCTTCAACTTCCAGAGTTCGCTGCGCCTGCGCGCGGGCCATGCTGCCGTACATCAGGGCGAAATAGCCGCAACACCAGGCGAAGTAGTTCCAGAAAAAGGAGTGCGCGTTCCCCGGCAGATTGCGCAGGCGGTAGGGGAGCGGCGCGGCCGCTGGAAAATCCACCCAGCGCGACCACAGCAGGCGCGGGACGATGGGCACGACCCAGGCGTAGGCTACAGCGACAATCATCGAGAGAGCGGTGGCGACGACGATCTGCAGGGCCATGCTGCGGTCCCTGACCGTCGTCAGCGCCAGGTACATGAATCCACACACCAGGGCGCCCAGAAGGCTGTTGATCGTGCGCGGGAAGAGAAAGCGCCAGTCGTTGGGATAGGCGATCCAGTTCGCAAGCGTGGACAGCAGGAAGGCGCCGACCCAGATGGCCAGCGTCAGCCATAATGCTTCCTTGGGCGAGACCCCTGGCCGATCCATGGCGCCACCATGCCGAAGCGTTGCCGCTTCGACTAGGCTGCCGGAAGAATTGCGCTCACCTAAAAGCGTCTTCGTCCGTCTGTTGCAGGTCGCGAATGTAGGCGATCAGATCGACGCGCTGCTGTTCGCTCAGGATAATGTCCGGCATCACCGGATGGCCTTCGGTCATGCGCAGGGTGTGACCCTGCGGCTCGAACAAAAGCGGGTCCAGGCGCTGCAGATCGCGCAGCGGCGGCGCCTCGACATCGGGACTGGCGCCGCTGCGCTCAACCGCATGACAGACGCCGCAAGCCTCCCGCGCCAGGGCCTGGCCTCGCGCCAGGGTGATCAGGTCGGGCTCGGGCGGAGGGTGCGGCTGGGCGAAGGACAGGCGCATCAGAATAAGGGTCACGGTCAGGAAGAGCATGAGGGCCTCCGGGACGGTCCCCACATCCTGCCCTGATCGGCGCCCGTTCCATTTGATCCAGATCACGGCGGACGCACCCGTCTTCCCGCACAGAGGCTCGGCCGCACAGGGCGGCGAGGGGGAGCCAGTCATGACTCTGGAGGCGTTGAGCCTGCCGTCGAAGTCGGACGTCGTCGCGGTCGGACGCATTGCGCGGAATATCCTGGCCGCGCCCTTCATCTATGGCCTGGCCCTGCCTCTGGCGGTGTTGGACGCGGCGGTCAGCCTCTACCAGGTCGTCTGCTTCCGCCTGTGGCGCATCGGCCAGGTTCGCCGCCGGGATCATGTCAGCTTCGCCCGCGCAGAGCTGCCGTACCTCAACCCCATGCAGAAGATGAACTGCGGCTACTGCGCCTACGCCAACGGCGTCCTGGCCTATGCGCGCGAGATCGCCGCGCGCACCGAGCAGTACTGGTGCCCCATCAAGCACGTCGCGCCGCCGGCGGCGCCCCACCATCGCTATGAGAGCTTCATCCCCTATGGCGAAGTGATCAGCCTGGAGGCCCGCTGGGAAGCGCGGCGCGAGGCCCTCAAGGCGCCTCCGCGCTCAGGGAACCCATAGGATCGGCGGCCACAGGGGGCGGAGCTCCTCGGGCAGAAGAGAGACCAGCTTGCGCGCCTCGCGCGCGTCCACCCTGTCGGCGATGACGGCGAACACGGCCTCGGCCACGCCCTTGGCGTCTCTGGGATAGGCCGGCGGAAGGCGGTCGGCGATCCTGTCTAGGAAGGGCTGCAGATCGCGGGGGGCGTCAGGCGGGCCGCCGCGCCAGCCCTCCAGATAGACGCCCCGAAGCAGCATGGGCAGCTGGGCGGACAGGGCCAGGACGCCATGCTCGGGCAGGCGATCGCGCAGGGTGTGCAGGGCGGCGCGCGTGGCCGCGTAGGCCTGCTGTCGATCGCATGGCGGCAGACGGTGCTCGACCGCCGCCAGCCAAGCGTTGGTTTCCTGTATCGTGGTGTCGAATACGGGCAGTCCGCTGGTCATGGCGATGATCCTCCGCCGTCAGAGACGGGTCATCAGAACCCGGTCGCCAGAGCGCCGCCTTGATCGAGGTCAAGGCCCGGGCGGACGGTCTGCGGTTGATGGGAGGGTGCCGGGGAGGGCCGAATGAGTTTCGCAAACGCCTACGCGGCCAAGCTGACGACGCCTGAGACGGCTGTCGCGTCCATCGCGTCGGGCGAGAAGCTGTGCATGGCCATGGCGATCGGCGAGCCGCCGGCGCTGCTGAAAGCCGTCGCCGATCGCGCCGAGGCGGGCGAGATCGCCGACCTGCGTCTGTACTACTTCGAGTCCAAGCCGCACGCCGCCCAGACCGTGCTGCGCTACGAACTGCTGGATCGCATCCGGCCGCACTGCATGTTCCTGACCGGCATCGAGCGCGAGCTGATGCGCCGGGGCCGCGAGGAGGGCCGCCGCGTCATCGAGTTCATCCCCACGGCCTTCTCCCGGTCCCCCCGCCTGCTGGCGGACCTGGGCATGGACACCTTGGTCACGGCCGTCTCACCGATGGACCGGCACGGCTATTTCACCTTCGGGACCAACAACGACTACGTCAGCCGCGTGGCGCGCGTCGCCCGGCGGGTGGTCGTCGAGGTCAATCCGAACATGCCGCGGGTGATGGGCGAGTCTCTGCTGCACGTCTCGGAGGTGGATGCGATCGTCGAGCACGAGGCGCCGCTGCTGGAGGCCCGGGTGCGCACGCCCAGCGCCACCGACGAGGCCATCGCCGCCATTGTCGCGGGCATGATCCCGGACGGCGCCTGTCTGCAGATGGGCATAGGCGGCCTGCCGGACGCCGTGGCGCGCGCGCTGAGGGGGCATAGCGACCTGGGCGTCCACACCGAGCTGCTGACGCCGGGGCTGGTCGAGCTGATGCGCTCGGGCGCTGTGACGAACCGTAAGAAGGCGACCTTCCCCGGCCGCAGCGTCTTCACCTTCGCCATGGGCGACCGGGCGCTCTACGACTTCATCGACGACAATCCAGGGATCAGCAGCCATCCGGTGGATGTGGTCAACGACCCTCGCCACATCGCCAAGAATGATCGGGTGGTGTCAGTCAACGCGACGCTTCAGGTGGATCTGACCGGCGCGTGCAACTCGGAGCATATCTCGGGCGCCCAGTATTCCGGCGCCGGAGGACAGCTGGACTTTGTGCGGGGAGCGGCGGCCTCACGCGGCGGCCTCTCCTTCATCTGCTGTCCCTCCACGGCGGGGGAGGGCAAGGTGTCCCGGATCACGGCTCGGCTGGACGGACCGGTGACGACGCCGCGCAACGACGTGCACTTCGTCGTGACCGAACACGGCGTCGCCGAGCTTCGGGGGCGTTCGACAGCCGAGCGGGCCATGGCCCTCATCGGCGTCGCCCATCCCGATTTCCGTTCCGCCCTGACCGAGGCCGCAAGGCGTGACGGCCTGATCTGAAAGCTTGATCCAGCGCAAGGCCGGACAGCTCGGATGGGGGCACCATGACCCTGCGTCAGCCTGTGACGCGCGTCCAAGCCAAAGGAGAAGCGCCATGGCCAAGGACCCCTCTCAGCAGCCGCTGGCCAATCTGGGCCGGCAGGCGTCCAGCCTCTTCGCGCCGCTGCAGCGCGAGATCGATCGAGCCTTTGACGACTTCGGCCGCGGCCTGGATCATTTCGACCTCTTCGGCCCCGCGCCCAGCGTGGATCTGGCCGAGACCGAGAAGGCCTATGAGATCACGGCGGAAGCGCCCGGCATGACGGACAAGGACGTCAAGGTCAGCTTCGAGGATGACCTGCTCACCATCAGCGGCGAGAAGCGATCCGAAACGGAGAAGGAAGGCCGCAACTATCGCTTCGCCGAGCGCCGCTACGGTTCCTTTTCCCGGTCGCTGCGTCTGCCCGGGGCCGATCCCGACAAGATCAGCGCCGAGCTGAAGGACGGCGTCCTGCGGGTGACCGCCGCCAAGCGGCCTGACGCCTCGGCTCGGCGCATCGACATCAAGGTCGGCAAAGCCTGAGCTTGGCCGCCTGACACCTTTCGCGGGGTTGCGCGTTCCGGTCGGCGAGGCCAAGTGCAAAGCCTAGCCGGGGCCTCCCCGCGGGAGAATCATGAATCAGATCCGACAGAACGCGACCAGCAGGGCCGCGGAGCGGGACGCCGTTCCCTGGCCGCGTCCTGAGCGTCTGGCGCTGTTTCTGGATCTCGACGGCACCCTGGCGCCCATCGCACCCCATCCGGCCGCGGTCGGGCCGACCCCTGACCGCACCGCGCTCCTGCGGCGGCTGCACGGTCATCTGCAGGGGCGAATGGCGATCCTGAGCGGGCGGGCGCTGAGCGAAATTGATCGCATCTGCGGCGGGGTTCGCCTGCCGGCGGCCGGCGTGCATGGACTGCAGCGTCGCGACGCCTGCGAGCACGTGATCGAAACCTTCCCGGCCCCTGGCCTGAAGCCCGTCACGGCGGTGCTGGAAGCCTACGCCGCGCTTCACCCTGGGGTGCTGGTGGAGGTGAAGCCGGGCGCCTTGGCCCTGCACGTGCGTCAGGCCCAGGCGCGTGCCGAGGAAGCCGCGGCCATGGCCGCTGAGTTGGCCAAGGCCTATGGCCTCGAGCTGCAGGCGGGAGACCAGGTCTTCGAACTGAAAACCCCGGGGGCGAACAAGGGTGCGGCTCTAGCCGCCTTCATGGCCGAGGCTCCGTTCGAGGGGGGCGTGCCGGTCATGATCGGCGATGATCTGACGGACGAGCACGCCTTTGAGGCCGCCCAGCGCCTCGGAGGCTTCGGCGTGCTTGTGGGCGACCGCCAGCCCAGCGCCGCGCGCCACGGCCTGGCTGATGTGGACGCTGTGATGACGGCGCTGGCGGGCCTGGCCGACCGGCTGGAGCGCGTGTGATGAGCACCGCCAGCCAGAGCCTCGATCTGTTCCCCATCGGGAACTGCGCCGCCTCGGCGCTGATCGATCGCCAGGGCCGCTTCGTCTGGGCGTGCCTTCCCCGCGTGGACGGCGCGCCCGTCTTCTCGGCGCTGATGAACGGGCCGGACCTGCCGGATCATGGCTATTGGGCCGTGGATCTCGAAGGGCAGGTGTCGGTCGAACAGGCCTATTGGACCAACACGGCCATCCTGCGCACGGTGAAGCGGGCGGCGGACGGCTCCGAGCTTGAGATCATCGATTTCTGTCCGCGCCACCCCAAGCTGGGCCGCACCTATCGGCCGCTGGCCTATTGCCGGGTGCTGCGGCCGCTGAAGGGCACGCCGCGCGTGACGATCCGCCTCCGCCCCTCGGCAGACTGGGGCGCGCGGGCCGCCGCCCATACGTCGGGCTCAAATCACGTCCGCTATCTCTGTGATCACGGGACCCTGCGTCTGACCACCGACTGCGCGGTCAGCCACGTCACCGATGAGCGCACCTTCCGGCTGGAGCGGCCGCTGTCGTTCTTCCTGGGGCCGGACGAGGTCTACGCCCAGGACGTGGGCTTCGGCGTCGCCGAGACGCTGGAGCATACGCGCAAGTACTGGCGCGAGTGGGTGCGCACCCTTTCATTGCCGCTCGATTGGCAGGAGGCCGTGATCCGCGCCGCCATCGCGCTCAAGCTGTGCGTGCATGAGGAGACGGGCGCCATCGTGGCGGCCCTGACCACCTCCGTCCCCGAGTTCGCGGACAGCGGCCGCAACTGGGACTACCGGTACTGCTGGATCCGGGACGCCTACTACGTGGTGCGGGCCCTCAACCGGCTGGGCGCCGCAGACATGCTGGAGAGCTATCTGGCCTATCTGCGCAATCTGATCGACCAGACGCTGTACGATCTGAACTCGGAGACTGGACCGAATCTGAACTCAGGACCGGCCCACATCCAGCCCGTCTGGGGCGTGGGGCTGGAGCCCTCCATCACCGAGCGCGAGGCGCCCGGCCTCAGCGGGTTCCGCGGCATGGGACCGGTGCGCATCGGCAACCAGGCCCACGAGCACGTGCAGAACGACGTCTACGGACAGATCGTGCTGCCCCTGGCTCAGACCTTCTACGATCTCCGGCTTTTGCGGCCCGCGACATTCGACGACTTCCATGCTCTGGAGAAGGTCGGCGAGCGCGCCTTTCACATGTACGACAAGCCGGACGCAGGCCTCTGGGAACTGCGCACCATCGCCCGGGTGCACACTTATTCGGCCCTGATGTGCTGGGCCGCCTGCGACCGCCTGGCCAAGGCGGCCGAACATCTTGGCCTCTCCTCGCGCGCCGCCGTGTGGCGCGAGCGCGCAGAGACGGTGCGCGCCCGGATCGAGACCGAGGCGCTGGTCGAGGGGGAAGGCCGCTACGCGGCCAGCTTCGGCGGGGAGGAGCTGGACGCCAGCCTGCTTCAGATGGTCGACCTGGGCTTCCTGGACCCTGATGATCCGCGTCAGGCGGCCACCTTCGCCGCCATCGAAAAGGGCTTGCGCCGCGGCGACCACCTGTTCCGCTACGTCATTCCCGATGACTTCGGCGAACCCGAAACCGCCTTTAATTTCTGTACGTTCTGGTACATCGAGGCCCTTGCCCTGAACGGCCGCGAGGATGAGGCTCGATCGCTTTTTGAGGCCATGCTGGCGCGCCGGACCTCCGCGGGGCTCCTGTCCGAGGACATCGAGGTCGAGACGGGCGAGCTCTGGGGCAACTATCCGCAAACCTATTCGCTGGTGGGCATCATCAACTGCGCCGTGCTCCTCAGCCGGCCCTGGGCGGCGGTGCGATGACCCGCCTGATCGTCGTCTCCAACCGGGTCTCGGCCCCCACCGACGCCGCGGCGCCCAGTTCGGGCGGGTTGGCCATGGCTCTGCGCGCAGCCTTGCAGGATCACGGGGGGCTCTGGTTCGGCTGGAGCGGCGAGACGTCAGAGCACGCCCAGTCGGAACCACCCAAGACCCGCACGGTCGGGGGAATCCAGACCGTCACGGCCGCGCTGACCGAGCACGAGCTTGAGACCTATTACAACGGGTACGCCAACCGCACGCTCTGGCCGTTGCTGCACCAGCGCCTCGACCTGATGGCGTCGGATCGCGAACTGGCCAAGGGGTACCTGGCGGTCAACGCCCGCTTTGCGGCCCTGCTCGCGCCGCTGATCGAGCCCGACGACCAGGTCTGGGTGCACGACTACCACCTGATCCCGCTGGCGTCGGAATTGCGCAAGCTGGGCGTGACCTGCCGCATCGGATTCTTCCTGCACACGCCCTGGCCGGCGCACCAGATTTTCCGCGCCCTGCCGGAACACCGGGCCCGGGCGCGTGAGCTGCTGGCCTACGATCTGATCGGGTTCCAGACCGAGGAGTGGCGACGCGCCTTCGAGGACTATCTGGCCCGAGACGACGCCGAGATCGCCGCCGAGACAGGCCGTCAGCCCCGTACCGGCGTCTATCCCATCGGCATCGACGCCGAGGCTTTCGCCAAGGCCCTGGAGACCACGGCGGCGGGGCGAGCCCACGACCGGCTGATGGCTTCGTGCGCGTTTCGCAAGGTGCTGCTGGGCGTCGATCGTCTGGACTATTCCAAGGGGCTGGAGGACCGTCTGCGCGGCTTCGAGCAGTTCCTGGCCGACAATCCCGACCAACACCGGCGCGTGACCTTCGTCCAGATCGCCAACCTCAGCCGCGAGCAGGTGGAGAGCTACCAGCAGATCCGCGCGCGCCTCGACGCCCTGGCCGGGCATATCAACGGCGCCTATGCCGACTTCGACTGGTCCCCGGTGCGGTACGTCAATCGCGAGCACCGCCGAGACCATCTGGCCGGTCTCTACCGCGCCGCCCACGTGGGGCTGGTGACGCCGCTGATCGATGGCATGAACCTGGTGGCCAAGGAGTATGTCGCGGCGCAGAATCCGGATGATCCGGGCGTGCTAATCCTGTCGCGGTTCGCTGGGGCGGCCGAGCAAATGAAGGACGCGCTGCTGATCAATCCCTACAGCGCGGACGAGTTGGCCGACGCCATTCGCAGAGCCCTCGCCATGCCCAAGCAAGAGCGCCTGAAGCGATGGGAGACGCTGGCGCACGGCGTGCGGACCGACGACGTGACCGCGTGGCGACGGTCCTTTCTAAAAGACCTGTCAGCCTCGGCCTGACTGGGCGGCCTTGGATAGCTCGTGCGCGCCCTGAACCTGGCCGCTGTCCGGGACCATCTCGCCGGCCCGGCCCCTGATCTCGTCGAGCCGGCGCACGACCTCATCGGGCGCGTCCGGTCCTTCGGCCACATGGACGCCCTGGGTCAGGGTGACATGAGCGGCCTCGAATCCGCCGGCCCCGGCGCACAGGATCATGCGGGTGGGCGCGTCATCACCCACCAGGGCGAGCAGGCCGTCCGACACCCGCTCGGGCTTCAGCTCGGCCAGCACCTCGGGCGGCATCAGGTCTTCGGTCATGCGGGTGGCGGCCGTCGGGGCCAGACAGTTGACCCGCACATTATGCTTCGACCCCTCCAGGGCCAGGGTCTGCATCAACCCCACCAGTCCCATCTTGGCCGCCCCGTAGTTCGACTGACCAAAGTTGCCGTACAGGCCCGAGGACGAGGTGGTGAAGACAATGCGGCCCCAGGCCTGCTCGCGCATAAGGTCCCAAACCGCCTTGGCGCAGATCACCGATCCCATCAGGTGGACGTCCAGCACGAAGCGGAAGTCCTCCAGCGTCATCTTGGCGAAGGTCTTGTCACGCAGCACGCCGGCGTTGGCGACCAGGATATCGACCGAGCCCCACTCGCGCCGCGCCCGCTCGACCATGCCCGCGACGCCTTCGATGTCGGTGACCGAACTGGCGTCCCAAAGGGCCTCGCCGCCCCTCTCCCGAATCTCCCGCGCCACAGCCGCGGCTGGACCCTCCGCGCCGCCGGTCCCGTCGCGGGCGCCGCCGAAATCATTGACCATGACGCGCGCGCCGCGGCTCGCCAGCATCAGCGCGTGAGTGCGCCCCAGGCCCTGGCCCGCGCCGGTGACGATGGCCGTGCGGCCTCTCAGATCAATCGCCATGCGCAGAGTCTCCCTTCGGAATCGCGAGGCCAGACTGCGGCGGGCGTAGCGTCCGTGCAACAGGGCCGGGGATTCCAGACAGCTTGGCGGGAACAAGGCGCGGGGTTCGCGGTTCCTTGCCCCAGAAGCGCCGGTCCTCCCCGTGTCCGGCGGCCTTCTCCTGAGAACGACAGAGGGACCTAGACACATGAAGACCAAGCTGCTGCTTGCCGGCGTGTCCGCCGCGGCGTTGTTCGCCGCCGGAAGCGCCGCCGCTGATCCGGACGGCTGGTATGTCGCCGGCGACATCGGCTACCACTGGATGGAGGATATCGGCACCTATTCGGAGAACAACGCTCCGGATGGCGGCCCGTATAACTTCAACTGGGCCACCGAGGACACGTGGGCCGCCTTTGGCCGCCTCGGCTATCGATTCAACGAGAACTGGCGCCTCGAGGCTGAGGGCGGCTGGCGGCCCGGCACGATTGACGCCGTCCGCGGCTATCCGCGCACCCTGCCCGCCAGCTCGTCCCTGTGCACCCCCGGCGTGACGCGTGGCCCCAGCGATCCCTGCGGCGCCCCGGACGGCGACATCACCCAGATGACGCTGATGGCCAACCTGATCCACGATTTCGGAGATCGGGACGCGCGGTTCCGGCCCTTCATCGGCATCGGCGCCGGCGTGAACCGCGTCAATGTCGACGCCTATGGGCAGTTCTCGACCAGCCCTCCCGGTGGGCCGATCGCCAACCTGGCCGTGGACGATTCCGACACCGCCTTCGCCTATCAGGCCATCGCGGGCTTCAGCTGGGCCCTCAGCGAGCGGCTCATGCTGGACGTGACCGGCCGCTGGCTGAAGACGAACGGCGTCGAGTTTGAGTCGGTCGGCTCGGCTTCGAATCCCGCCTGGCAGCCGGGCGCCTTCTCCAACGACGGCTTCACCGACAGCTCGGTTTCGGTGGGCCTGCGCTGGTCCTTCGGCGCTGAGGCGGCCCCGCCGCCCCCGCCGCCGCCCCCGCCGCCGCCTCCGCCGCCTCCTCCGCCCCCGCCGCCGCCCCCGCCGCCGCCTCCTCCGGCGCAGCCGGTCGCGCGTGAGTTCATCGTGTACTTCCCCTTCGACCAGTACACCTTGACGACGGAAGCCCAGCAGGTGGTCAGCCAGGCGGCCGCGTACGCTCGTTCGGGTCGTCCGACCCGCGTGGCGGTGACCGGCCACGCCGACACCTCCGGTTCGGCCGCCTACAACGTCCGTCTGTCCGAGCGCCGAGCCCGCACCGTGGCTGACGCTCTGGTCGGGGCCGGCGTCAACAGCTCCATCGTGTCGGTCGACTGGCGTGGCGAGACTCAGCCCGCTGTGGCCACCGGCGACGGCGTCAAGGAGCCGCTGAACCGCCGTGCGACGGTGAACATCGGCTTCTGATCGCAAGTCTGATCAGAGCAACTGGGCCCGGCGTCGACGCCGGGCCCTTTCTTTTTTGGGTTTAGGGGGCGGCCTGGGGGATGGGCTTGCCCTCGGCGTCGCGGGGGCCGGGCCGGAAACCTTGGGCGATCATCATCTCGACGCGCCGGACGCGCTTGCGGTCCAGACGAACACGGGCCGTCGACGGCGCGACGGTCGAGGCGAAGTCGCGCTGCATCTCAGGGGCGTACTTGCCTTCGAGGCTGGCCAGGAGAACCGGGCCTGGCGCTCCGGCGTCCAACGGCGCGGCGCGCTCGGCCTCGGTCGCGGCGCGGCCGGTCCGAACCCACATCCGCAGCACGGGCGCGCCTGGCAGAGCCAACCTCTCTCGCTCATAGAAGGCCAGGCTGTTGAACAGAAAACGGTCGTCGGTGGCGATGGTCGCCACGCCCTGGTCCCGCGCCTCATCCATGATCAGTCGCGAGGCGGCCTCCCAGCCCCTGGCGCGCTTGAAGCTGTTGGACAGTCCCAGGGCGTCGGCGGCGGCCGGGCTGATCGCGGCGACCAGGAACACTGCGGCCAGCGCCCCCTGGGGCAGGGCGACGCCGCCCTGCCACCAGCGCCGGGCCCGCGCGAGGCTCACCAGCATCAAGGCGGCGAGGACCGAGCCCGGGACATAGGCGGCGGCGGCCCAGTTGGCGTTGGCCCGCGACAGGAACGCCTCGACCGTGACGATCAGCAGCGGCGGTATGGTCAGGGCCGCCAGCATGATCTCGGGCTCGCTTCGCCGACGGAATGCGCGAACCATGGCCCAGATCAGCAGCACGAAGGGAACTGGTCCGAAAACCCCCAGCTGGCTGGCGACGAACTCGGCCGCCTGCGCCGGATGGAACAGATCGGCCCCTAGGTTGGCGTTGGCCGCGGTATGGCTGACGGTGGCGAAGTCGTTGGCTGCATTCCAGAGCAGGTTCGGCGCGATGAAGACCGCCAGGGCCCCCGCCGCGACGCTGCCCCTCGCCCAACTCCAGCGCGCGCGGCCCCCATGCGACAGAACCGCGTGCAGGGCCGCGCCGATCAGGAAATAGATCGCAGCGTACTTGCTGAGGAAGGCGAGGCCCAGCGCGGCTCCGAGCCCCGCCGCGGCGACCAGCGCCTCGCGCCCTTGGCGGCGGTCGAGCTCGACGTAGGCAAGCAGCGCCAGGGACAGGAAGAACAGCAGCGCCGCGTCGGTCGAGGCCAGGCCGGCGGACAGCTGCACCCCCGGCATCAGGCTGTAGATCAGGGCCGCCCAGAAGGCGGTGATGCGGTCCGACAGCCTCAGCGCGACCGCCATGAGGACGAAGGCCGTTCCGGCGTGCAGCAGCGGCGCGAACAGGCGCACGCCCGCCTCGCTGTCGCCCGCGATGGCGGTGGTCAGGGCGATGAGCCAGGCGATCATGGGCGGCTTGGAGAAGTAGCCAAAAGCCAGATCCCGCGACCACAGCCAGTACTGCGCCTCGTCGGGATACAACTCGAGCGGCGACAGGAACAGGGCGACCAGCCGGACGGCGGTCAGGCCCAATATCAGCAGGGCGCCCCAGCGGAGCGGATCTGACATGGGGGCGGCGTCGGTGCGTTCGGGCGGCATGGGCGGAGCCTGATTGCGCCGCCGCGGCTTGTAAAGCTTGCCCTTGCGTCAGCCTGTGCGGTCGATTCCATCCACAGAACCGTGACCCCCCGGCCACGGCCAGCCGGTGTCATCCAGCTGTCACATAACTGTCGCCTTCGATTACAATCAGACGGATAGACGCCGCCCCATCGGGCGCGGTCGCAGGGTGCGGCGCTCAACGGGGATGAATCCGAGATGTTTATCAGAAAGCTCGCCTACGGGGCCTCAGCCGCCGTGCTCATGCTGGCGACCGCCTCCGCGGTCCACGCCCAGGAAACCACCGGCGCGATCCGCGGCCAGGTGACGGACGAGGGCGGCGCGCCCGTCGCCAACGCCACGGTGACGGTCACGCACGAGCCGACCGGTACGACCTCCACGACCATGACGGACGCCAACGGCTTCTACTCGGCGCGCGGCCTGCGCGTCGGCGGCCCGTACGTCGTTTCGGCGGCCACCCAGACCGGCCAGGACAGCGCCCGCATCGGCGCCATCGGCGTCGGCGATGCTTCGAACGTCGACCTCATCCTCTTCTCCTCGTCGGCCACGGCCGTTGAAGAAGTGGTCGTGACCGCCAGCCGCGGCGCGCCCAACGCCTTCGGTGAAGGCCCCAGCTCGAACTTCGGCGCCCGCCAGATCCAGTCGCTGCCCTCGATCAGCCGCGACCTCAAGGACGTGGCCCGCCTCGATCCGTTCGCGGTCGTCAACGACCCGGACAACCAGGACTCGCTGTCCTTCGGCGGCGTCAACACCCGCTTCAACCAGCTGACCGTCGACGGCATCCGCCAGTCGGACGACTTCGGCCTGAACAACAACGGCTATCCCACCCAGCGTTCGCCGATCTCGCTGGACGCGCTGCAGGCGATCAACGTCTCGGCCGCGCCCTTCAGCGTCATCAACAACGGCTTCATCGGCGGCGCCATCAACGCCGTGACCCGTTCGGGCACCAACGAGTTCCACGGCGCGGCCTTCTACGAGTACACCTCGGACGACTGGCGCGGCGACCAGTACTACGGCTGGGACAACCGGTCGGGCAGCCCGACCCGCGGCCAGCGCGCCACCATCGCCGTGAACGCGCCCTTCGAAGAGACCACCTGGGGCGTGAGCCTGGGCGGCCCGATCATCCGCGACACCCTGTTCTTCTTCCTGAACTACGAGAAGTTCGAGAGCACCTTCGTGCTCGACGACACTCCGGCGGGTGGCGGCGGCTCCACCGAGATTCCCCGCATCACTGCCGGGGCCATCGACACCTTCCGCGCCACGACCCAGTCCGTCTACGGCTATGATCCGGGTTCGTGGGTGAACGGCGCCCCGCCTGTCGCCGACGAAAAGATGCTGGCGCGCGTCGACTGGAACATCACCGACGATCACCGTCTGGCCCTGACCTTCCAGGAGACGATCGGCAACTCGTTCAACGGCTCGGTTTCGTCCTCCTTCGCCTCCGGCAACAGCGTCACCCAGCCGCGCATCGGTCTGGAGTCGCTCCAGTACAACAAGGACGAGCGCCTGACCCAGTACTCGGCGCAGCTGAACTCGGACTGGACCTCGAATTTCTCGACCGAACTGCGCTTCGGCTACAAGGAGACCGAGACCACCCAGATCCCGCTGGGCGGCCTCGAAGTCGGCCAGACCCAGGTCACGGTCAACGACCTGCCCGGCGTTCTGGCGGGCCCGGGCTCGGCCCAGATCCGCTTCGGCGCGGACTCGTTCCGCAATGACAACTACCTGTACGTCGAGACCACCAACGCCGAAGCCATCGGTCGCTGGGACCTGGGCGCGCACAGCCTGCTGTTCGGCGCCCGCACCGAGATGCTGGACATCCTGAACGTGTTCGTTTCGAACTCGTTCGGCGAGTACACCTTCTCGAGCTACGCCAACTTCCAGAACCGAATCGCCTCGGGCTACTTCCTGCGCGGCGCGGTGGACCCGAACGGCGGCACCGTGGCGGCGACGCCCGGCACCGCCCGCGACGGTGCGGCCCGCTTCGACTACGTGGTCAACACCCTGTACGGCGAAGACAGCTGGCGCATCCAGGACGACCTGACCCTGCTGTTCGGCCTGCGCTACGACTGGTTCGTGATGGACGACCAGCCGACGCTGAACAACAACTTCGTCTCGCGTCACGGCTTCGCCAACACCGCTAACCTGGACGGCCGCTCGATCCTGCTGCCGCGCCTGAGCCTGTCCTACACGCCGGGCGACTGGAACTTCACCGCAGGCGTCGGCCGCTTCTCGACCCAGGGCCTGAACGTCTGGATCTCCAACCCGTTCGCCAACGACGGCGTGCGTCAGGTGACGGCGGTCTGCCCGGCCGGTCCGTACACCAACGTCGACCTGCGGGCGGCTCCGGCCGGCTGTACCTTCACCCCCGGCAACGGCGACGTGAACCTGCTGGATCCCAACTTCAAGATCCCCAGCGCCTGGAAGTTCAACCTCAGCGTCGGCCGCGACTTCGACCTGTCCGATTGGGGTCTGGGTACGGACTGGCGCGTCCAGGGCGACATCCTGCTGACCCGCTTCGAGAACTCGCTGTACTGGACCGACCTGCGCGCTCAGCAGATCGGTACGGCGCCTGACGGCCGCCCGGTCTACGCCCGGTCGACCACCGGCGTCACCGGCGCAAACCAGGCCGACATGATGCTGACCAACGCTGAGGACGGAGGCTCTTCCAACGCCTACGCCCTGACGGTGGCCAAGGACTGGAACGAGGGTCTGTTCGACGGCCTGTCGGCCCGCGTCACCTACACCTACACCGACGCGACCGACCGCAATCCGATGACCAGTTCGATCGCCACTTCGAGCTACACGCGCTTCGCCAGCTCGAACCACAACGATCCCGCCATCGCCACGTCGGACTACGAAATCCCGCACCGTCTGGCGGTGAACGTGAACTGGACGCGCGAGCTGTTCGGGGACAACGAAACCTCGATCAACCTGTTCGCCCAGCGCCGTTCGGGTCTGCCCTTCTCCTACACCTTCCACAGCAGCCGCAGCGGCAACTTCGACAACGACTTCGGCCAGTACGCCTCGAGCTACTCGGGCATCCAGGCCACGTCGAGCTCGCTGCTCTACGTCCCGGCGACCGACGCTTCCGGCAACGTCACGGCGGGCTCTGACGCCCGCGTGACCTACGCCGGCGGCTTCGATGTCTCGGCGTTCAACGACTTCCTGCACAACACGGGACTGATCGACTACGCCGGCGGCATCGCCCCGCGGAACGCCTTCCGCACGGACGACGTGTTCACGGTGGACCTGCGCTTCAGCCAGGAGATCCCGGCCTTCTTCCCGACCTACGCGAAGCTGCGCCTGTATCTGGACATCGAGAACTTCGGCAATCTGCTGAACGACGAGTGGGGCGTGCTGGAGCAGTACACCTTCTACCGCGGCGTCCCCGTGGTTCAGGTGCAGTGCGGCGCGGGCGGAGCCGGAGCCTGCGCGGCGCCGGGCGCCACCTACACCTACTCGAACCTGCAGACCGCGTTCGGCACCCCGGACGAGGCCATCCGGCCCTTCGGCGTCAACAACGCCTCGCTGTGGCAGGTCAAGTTCGGCATCCGCTACTCCTTCTAAGCGGCAGCCAAGTCCAAACGACGAGGGGGCGGTCCGGCGACGGGCCGCCCCTTTCGCATGCGCGGCCGCGCTTGTGAGGGGGCGGCCGCAACGCTATCTGCGCCTTCATCGAGACCGGAGCCTGAGTTGAACGCACCCGCAGCCCTGCGCACGCCCGCCGAGTGGGAGTCCCACGCCGCCATGTGGCTGGGCTTTCCCAGCGCGGCCGACCTCTGGCTGGAAGATCTGGGGCCGGCCCAGGAGGAGGTCGCCGCCCTGGCCCGCGTCCTGGCGGGACCTGGTCAGGAGCGCGTCCGGTTACTGGTCTGCGGCGAGGACGCTCGCGCCCGGGCGGAAGCGCTGCTGGGCGGTGTTTCGGGGGTCGAGATTGTGCCCGGCCGCTTCGGCGACATCTGGCTGAGGGACACTGGACCGATCTTCGTGCATGGACCGGAAGGTCCGCGCGCTGCTGGGTTCCGTTTCAACGGCTGGGGCGGCAAGTACGAACTGCCAGGCGATGACGAGGTGGCCGAGCAGATCGCAGACCATGCGGGCGCGCCTCTGGACCGCCACGGCTTTATCCTTGAGGGCGGGGCCGTGGATCACAACGGCCAGGGCGTGATCCTGACCACGCGCCAGTGCCTGCTCAACCGCAACCGCAATACAGGCTGGACGTCGGATGAGGCCGAGGCGGCCCTGGCGGCTGCGCTCGGCGCGCGGCGGGTGATCTGGCTGCAGGACGGCTTGCTCAACGACCACACCGACGGGCACGTCGACAACCTGGCCCGCTTCGTCGGGCAGAACGCGGTGCTGGTCCCGCAGGGGACGGGCATGCAGGATCCCAACTTCGCCATCTACGAGGCGGCCGCCGAAGCGCTGGAGGCCCAGGGCGTTCAGGTGCTGCGCTGCCCGTCGCCCGGGCGCGTGACCGACGAGGACGACGTGATCGTCCCGGCCTCGTTCATGAACTTCATCATCGCCAACGGGGCGGTGATCGTGCCTGAATACGAGGGGGCGCCGGCTGACCACATGGCTGAGGCGCTGAAGCCGCTGTTCCCCGATCGCCGCATTGTCCGCCTGCCCAGCGATCACATCCTGACCGGCGGCGGCTCGTTTCACTGCATCACCCAGCAGGAGATCGCCTGATGGCGCGCACCATGACCGTGGCCGCTCTCCAGGCCAGCTATCCGACCGAGGATATCGACCGGAACATCGCCCGCACGGTGGAGCTTGTTCGCGAAGCGGCGAGCAAGGGCGCGCAGGTCATCCTGCCCAGCGAGCTGTTTCAGGGGCCCTATTTCTGCGTCAGCCAGGAGGAGCGCTGGTTCGGAACGGCATATGCCTGGCGCGAGCATCCGTGTGTGACCGCCCTCGCGCCCGTGGCGGCCGAGCTGGGCGTGGCCATTCCGGTCTCGATCTTCGAGCGCGAGGGGCCCCATTATTTCAACAGCCTGGTCATGCTGGACGCGGACGGCCGACCCATGGGCGTCTATCGCAAGAGCCATATCCCGGACGGGCCGGGCTATATGGAGAAGTACTACTTCCGGCCCGGCGACACGGGCTTCCGGGTCTGGGACACGCGGTTCGGCAAGGTGGGGGTCGGCATCTGCTGGGACCAATGGTACCCGGAGACCGCGCGCGCCATGATGCTGATGGGGGCCGAGGTGCTGATGTACCCCACCGCCATCGGCTCCGAGCCTCACGACAAGGAGCTGGACACCGCCGAGCCGTGGCGGCGCGCCATGCAGGGCCACGCCGTCTCGAACGTCGTCCCGGTCGTCGGGGCCAACCGCACCGGTACGGAGCATGCGATCGAGGTGGGCCAGACCTTCTACGGCAGCTCGTTCATCGCCGACCATCGCGGCGATCTGGTCGAGAGCTTCGGCCGCACGGAGGAGGGCGTGCTCGTTCACACCTTCGACCTGGAATATGTCGACCGGCACCGGGCCGCCTGGGGTTTCTTCCGGGATCGGCGAACCGATCTCTACGGATCACTGGTCAGCCCCAGGCCGTCGCAGCCCTAGGACAGCTCCTGCGCCAGGGCGGCGCGCTCAGCCGCGCAGCCCGGATTGCGCAAGGCCTTGGTGCGCGCCTCAGCCACCTCCCGCCGGGCCTCGGCCAGGTCGGCCTGGTACTCGGGCAGGTCCATGAGAGCACGATAGATTTCGTAGCCCAGCGCTTGGCCGGCATCGACGTCGGCGGGATAGTGCAGACCGCAGACCGCGCGCGAGAAGCCGATTTCACGACCTCGCCGATACATCTCCTCGGCTACGTCGGGGGCCACGTCGCCCATGATCATGCCGTAGAGGGCGCCGACCGTGGCGTGACCGGAAGGATGCGAGGCGCTGCCACGCAGGGATTCGTCGGTCCGGATGCAGGTCGCGCGACTGGGGTCATCGGCGAAGGGCCGGGCTCGGAAGGCCCGGTTCTTGGCCGCCGTCGAGGCGATGGAGGCATCGCGCAGGGCCCGCGTGAACAGCCTGACCAGAGCGGGCGGGGGCTCCTGCGACAGGCGGGTCCCAAGCGGGCAGTCGAAGTGAGCGAGCGCCAAGGCTGGCGAGACCTCGGCGTGCGTCTGAGCCAGTGTCCAACGGGGAGTGTCGGCCCAGCCCGTCAGGCGTTCGGAGTAGGCGCGGTCGGCGGCCTCACCCGCTGAGCCCGGAGCGGGAGCCTGGGGCGTCTCGGCGCCCAGGCGGGCCAGCTGCTCAGGCGGCAGGTAGCTGCGCCTAGGGTCTGAGGCGACGGCGACAGCCGGCGCCTGGGCTTCCGCCCGCGGAGCAGGGAAGCTGTCACGGGTGGCGCACCCTGAGACGAGCACGAGCGCGAGAAGGCAGACTGTGACGCGATGCTGGACCATGCCGTCAGGCTCGGCGCTTGGCCGGCGTCGGTCAAGTTACCGATCGGTCAGCCGCTGGCGGCGTCGACGTCGTCCCCGCCGGAGTCGGAAAGGCCACGTTTGCCCTCCGCAGGATCGCCCTTGGGGCCGAGGTTGGACTGTCCCACATTGTTGACCGCCGCTCGACTGTTCCGGGTGTCGCCGCCGGCATCCTTGAAGCTTTTCGGCTCAGCGCCCGACTCGCCCTGGGCCTTCAGATCCTGATCTATGGCGTCCTGATCCGGATCGATTTCAGAGCCGTGCGCGGCGCCGCCCTGAAGGGATCCGGCCCGGGTGTCGGAGCCGACGCCTGAGCCCGTCATGGCGTCTCCGCCCTGGACAGCTATGGACTCGGAAACTTCGCTGGCGGACAGCTTGTCAGAGGAGGATTGGGTCATGCGCAGCTAACGCGCGGCGACCGCTCCGGTTCTAGTCCACGCAGAGGGCCGGTCCGGCCCGACCGTTCTCCATGACGGCGTAGCAGCCGAAGGGCCGGCTGTCGGCCTGGCAGCGCCCTTCGCGCGCCTCGGGGCCCGCCTCGAGATCGGCGCGGCAATCGCCCTGGCATTGGGCGCCGTCGGTGCAGCGCCGGCCAGCGTCGGAGTAGGGGACCACGCACTGCACCCGGCCCAGCATTCCCGCCGCCATCATGGAGCCGCCGCGCGCGGCGCAGGCGTCCGGCGAGAGGCTGTGGATCGGCGTTTCGTCGGCGGGGACCGGCGAGGGGGCGCAGCCCAGAACAAGGGCGAGGGCTGAGGCGGCCAGAAGGGAGAAGACCCGGGTCATGGGGGGAGCCTGCGCCCCAGTCCGGGCGAGATCAAGGCGAGGGCGATTGGTCGACCTGGTCCGAGGCGGGCGCGATGCGCGGCGGGCCCTGGCGCCGGGGCAACTCCTGGAAGGCCGTCCAGACGTCGGAGACCCCGTTGCGGAACCGGTCGAGGCCGAGCTCGGACATCTGATCAGCCCAGGCCTGGGAGAGGGCGCGAACCGTGCGGCCGGTCCAGGTCGGCTCCAGGGTCGAAGACCAGGTCACAAGCGACTGGGCGTTGGTGAAGGCCAGAAGGATGGTCGTGATCAGAAGAATGCGGCTGAGCCACCCGCGGTCAGTGTCGGCCCTGGCCTCGGTCTCGTCCGGGGCGGCGTAGCCGAAGGCCTCGATGTCGAGGTCGGCGGGGTCTTCGTCGAACAGCATGCCCATCGGACCCTCCCTAGAACTGGAAGTAGATGAAGGGCGCAACGCCCTGGGGCCGAACCGCTTCGATCAGCAGCAGGGCAAAGGCGAAGACCAGAGCCGCCGCCGGCGAGGGCAGGCGCGCCAGGAGCCGCGCCGCGCCTTCCCCCGCCCTGGACGGCAGGGCGTGAAGGCCAAGGCCCCCGACCACGAGCACCAACACAAATGGGGTCAGCAGGGTCGGCGTCGCCGGGTTGCTGGCGAAGGCGACGAAGTACTGCCTGACCGCCTCGAAGCTCTCCGAGCGGAACAGGATCCAGCTGAGCAGCACCACATGGAAGGTCACGAGCAGCCCGATGATGGCCGGCGCCCGCCGGGCCGCTTCCTTGCGTGCGGCCCTCCACAGGCGCTCAAGGGTCAAGACGCCGCCATGCAGCGCGCCCCAGGCGACGAAGGTCCAGGCGGCCCCATGCCAGATGCCGCCCAAGAGCATGGTGATCATCAGGTTGATGCAGGTGCGCCAGACCGGACCCCGGCCGCCGCCCAGCGGGATGTAGAGATAGTCGCGCAGCCAGCTGGACAGGCTGATGTGCCAGCGCCGCCAGAACTCCTGCAGCGAGGTGGCGCGATAGGGCTGGTCGAAGTTGCGCGGAAACCGATAGCCGAGCAGCGCCGCCACGCCCACGGCGATGTCGCTGTAGGCCGAGAAGTCGCAATAGATCTGCACGGCATAGGCGTAGGCCGCGAGCGCCAGGTCCGCCGCCCCATAGGCGGAAGGGTCGAAGAAGACCGGGTCGACCACCCGGGTCGCCAACTCGGTGGCGAAGATCATCTTCTTGGCCAGCCCCCAGGCGATCAGGACCAGGCCGTGGGCGACTAGGGTGCGCGACAGCTTCGGCGTGCGTTCGAACTGAGGCAGCAGGTGCGAGGCCCGCACGATCGGGCCCGCCACGAGGTGCGGGAAGAAGCTCATCAGCAGCATCACGTCGCCGACCGAATCCGCCTTGGGCGTTACGCGCCGATGCACGTCCACGACGTAGCTGATGCCCTGGAAGGTGTAGAAGGAGATCCCGACCGGCAGGATAATCTCGAGCAGGGGCAGGTCCCGCTCCCAGCCCACCTGGGTCAGCAGCGCGCTCAGCTGCTCGACGAAGAAGCCGTAATACTTGAAGAAGCCGAGGATGGTCAGGTTGATGGCGACGCCCAGCGCCACCCAGGCCTTGCGCCGGCGGCTGGTCTGGGCCGCATCGATGCGCTCGGCCGTCCACCAGTTGAGCAGGCCGGATGCGATGAGAAGGCCGACGAAACGCCAGTCCCAGGCCGCGTAGAACGCCCAGCTGGCAAGCAGCAGGAACCATTTGCGCGCGACGTTGTCCCGCCCGAAACTCCAGGTGATGGCGTAGACGGCCAGGAAGAAAAGGCCGAACTGCATAGTGGGGAACAGCATCAGTCGCTCCCCTCACGGGCCGCTTCGAAGGCGGCGATCAGGTCGTCGGCGAGCCTGCCGCCGATCAGGTCCGCGCCCCAACGGGTGAAATGCACGTGGTCGCCGCGCGCCATGGGCGGGTCGGCCAGGTAGAACTGATGGATCGAGCAGGGACCGCCCATGGCCGCTTCCCAGTCCCAGAAGGGAACGCCCTGACTGCGCGCCACGTCGCGCTGCGCCTCGCGCACCGGGCCCAGCATCGGGGGCGCGTACCAGCGGGCCAGGGCCGGGTCGCGCGCGGCGACGAGGGCCGCGTAGTCGGCGCGCTCCACCGGGGTGAGCGGTGAGCAGACGGCGAACGCCTCGTCCCTGCCGTCGTAGTAGAGGTCGGGTCTGACGGTGGCGGCGTCGGGGGCTCCGAGCGCCACGACCTGGGCCTGCGGCGCGAGCGAGGCCAGACGGGTCAGAACCCCGGCGTAGGCGGCGTGGTAGGCGTCGAGGTCGAGCTGAGGCTCAAAGCCCTCGTTGGTTCCGAAGGCGACGATGATCAGGTCGGGCCGATAGGCTTCAAGCTCAGCCTGCAGCAAAGCGGCGTCCCGGTTCAGTACCGAGGTCGCGAGGGCTCCTATGACGCCGAGGTTCGACACCTCGACGCCTCCGCCGGTGGTGCGTCTGGCTGCCCAGGAGAACAGCCGCACCGGCGCGCCAGACACCTCCACCGCCGCCTCGAAGGCGCGGGAGGAGGGAGTCAGGGTCACACAGCGCGGCGCGCGGTCGGACGCGGCGGCCGACTGCTCCAGCCGGGCGTCGCCGGCGGTGATGCTCAGCACGCCCGCCCCCGGCTCGGCCAGGTAGCAGATCGTCAGCTCGTCAAAGGCGGCGACGCCCTCGACCGCGAGGCTGAGGCGGGCGCCCGCCTGCGCCGTGGCGACGAAGCCGGACAGGCCGGCCGCCTGGCCGTCATCGCCCGTGCGGGTCATACGCACGCCCGAGGCCTCGATCGCGCCCTGGCGAATGGAGTAGCCCTGAAAGGCGAGGCCTGCGGGCAGGACGCCGCGGCCGCCTTCCCCGTAGCGGCCCTGCAACCGCTCGCGCAGGGCGCCCGAGATGTGGTCGGCGGCGCTGTGACTGTCGCCCAGAATGAGGATGCGTAGCGGCCGCTGTCGTTCAGGATCGTGCAGAGTCCGGGCGACCGGCGCCAAGGCCTCGCCGCCGCAAAGGTGTGTGCAGTCCGCGGGGCGCTCTGGCGGCTGGGCCATGGTCACGGCGAGGGCCAGCAGCGCCGCGATCAAGCCGCGCCGTCCACGACGGGGGCCTGATCGATGCTCCCCGGCGGCGCCGGCGGCTGGGTCGAGGCGCGGGCGCGGGAGAGGTCGGCGCGGATCTGCGCCGCCACGGGCTCGGCCATGCGCAGGTAGCCGCTCATGGTCATGTGGATGCCGTCATTGGCGCGAGCCAGCTGCAGGCGCCCGTTGGGGCCTGTCGGCAGATAGGCGGCATAGAGACGGCTCTCATCGCTGGTGGCGGCCGTCGTGTCGATGAAGGGAAAGCCCTTGGCGCGGCCCCGCCCGGCGAAGATGTCATTGACCAGCTCGGCCCCCGCGTCGGCCCGTTCCGAACGCATGCGCGGCAGGCCGACCCAATAGAGGGCCGCGCCCGCGCCGCGCACCTGATCAGCCAAGGCGTCGACCCGGCCCGCATAGGCGGCGCGCCACTCGGCCTCGCCATAGGTCAGGGCCTGGCGGCCGTCGCCCTGAAGGGCCTGGCGGTCGTTTGTGCCAATGAGGAACACGGCGATATCGACGGGCTCACCGGCCAGCTGCTCGGCGGTCTGGGCGCCCACGTCCACGTAGTCATAGCGGGTCAGGCCGGTGGACGGCCGGCTGAAGCGCACCACCCGCACGTTCTGCTCATCGCGCAGCTGGCGGTAGAGGCCGGCCCACAGGCCGTCGGCCATGGAGTCGCCAAACACGCCGATGACGATAGGGTCGGTCTCGGCCACGGCGGCCTGCAGAGCCTGGGCGTTCAGGTCCACCGAAGGGGTCACGGCCTGGACCGGGGCCGCGCCGGCGGCGGGAGCCTGATGGGGCTGAGCCGGTTGCGGCATGGAGGGCAGGGCGCCGCCGGCCGCCCACCAGCCGAACGCCACGCCCGCCACAAGGCCGCCGAGAACGCCCAGGGTCAGACCAGACCCGAAGCGCGATCCCCGCGGCGTGTCGTCCTCGTCCTCACGCACCCGACTCTACCCCCGGCGTCCCGGAACCGGACGCTCCCTGACTATCGGAAGCCATCCTAGCGGGGATCATGCCACGTTTTTAAGTCGCTTCGCCTGCGGCTTGTGCGTGTTCGAGACCCGTCAGCGCCTCCTTGCGAGGCGCGAGATAGTCGGCGAGCGAATCGAACTCGCGAAGGGCCAGGGCGCGCAGGTCGTCGCGCTCCATCAAGATCTCGTGCTTGGCGCCGGGGATCTCCACATAGCGGCCGCGGCCCAGCCGCTTGGCGGCCCAGCGATTGGTCTGCTTCCAGACGCGATCGTCCTCGCCGGACTGCACCACCACGACCGGGATGCGTACGCGCTTCAACGCCTTGGGCTTGAGGGCCCGCTCGCCCGCTTCGAGCGCCATGAGCAGCCAGCCCCAGGTGGGGCCGCCGAGGGCCAGGTGCGGGCAGGCGTACAGCTGCTGGCGCCACAGCTCGTAGCGGTGGGCGTCGGTGGTCAGGCCGTCCCGTTCGAAGGTGTGCTCGAAGGGATCGTCGGTGTTGTCGAGGATGTACTCGGCCGCACGGCCATTGCGCACATTCCAGCGGGCCGCGAAGCGAACCGACCACAGGGACCGCTTGCCTGTCTTGATGCGCAGCATGGGACTGGACAGCAGCGCCGCGCCGATGCGGCTCTCGCCGTCTTCCAGCGTCAGCAGATTCAGGCAGGCGCCCATGGAGTGGCCGACCATCATCCACGGCCTGGGCGCGCGGCCTTCAAAGGCGTCGAGCAGGCGGCTGAAATCATCGAGATACTCTTCGACCGCGCGGGCGTGACCCTTCAGGCGGTCGGGAGTCAGGCGGGCGGACAGCCCCTGACCGCGCCAGTCGTGGGCCAGCACGCAGAATCCGCGCGCCAGGAAGTCGCCGATCAGTTCGAAGTACTTCTCGATGGGCTCGGTGCGGCCGGGGCTCAGGATCACCGTGCCTCGCGGGCCTTGCGGGGCGCTTGAGGCGTCGGGCGTCCAGAAGGCGGCCCGCAGGCGCAGACCGCCCGCCCCGCGCACCCATTCGCCTTGTCCGCCCGCGGGCGAGGGAGCTGCGGGTATGCCCATCAAGGGGGCGTTGGCGGCGAAGGCGGCGGCGCGACTCACGCGGGTTTCCTAAACTTGAGCGTCATGCGGTCGGCCTCGCCGATCGCGTCGAAGGGAGTGTGATCAAAGGTCGGATCGGCCGGACGCCCTGGCGGGGCCGAAAGGCGGTGCGGCGGCAGGGTCCAGATGCCGAAGGGATGGTCCTTGGTGTCCTCGGCATTGGCGTTGACCTCGCTGCCGGCGACGAACTCGAACCCCGCCTCCTGGGCCAGCTGCTTGACGAAGGCCTCCTGCACATAGCCGCTGGTGGCTGCGGGATCCTGCACTTCGCCGGAATCGGCCCGGGCCTGGACGACGCCCAGGCGCCCGCCCGGCTTAAGCGCGGCGAAGGCGTCCGCGAAGGCCTTCTCGGCGATCCCAGCCGCCATCCAGGTGTGGATATTGTCCATGAACAGGGCCAGATCGAGCGAACCGGCCGGCGCGACGGGCCCGCTGGTGGGGCCGAACTCCACCATCGAGATGTCGCCGTAAAGCCGCCTGTCGCCGCCGAAGCGTTCGCGGAATCGCTCCACGATGCGCGCCATGGCGGGATCGCCGCCGGGCTGGAGCTGGAAGTTGGCGGCGTGCAGCCTGCCCTGGTTGCGCGCCAGCCACGGGGCCAGGATCTCGGTCCACCAGCCCGCTCCCGGCCAGAACTCAGCCACCTCGTTGCCGGCGGCCAGGTCGAAGAACTCCAGGGTCTCGGCCGGGTGGCGCGCCGCGTCGCGCGCCCGATCGCCGCCGCGCCAGTCGCCCGCGACGGCCCAGGCCATGGACCCCTCGGGCGGACCATCCGCCCTGGCGGGCCGGCGCGCCTCGGCCTTGGTGGAATCCCGCTCGCCGCAGCCGGTCAGAACGAGGGCTGCGCCCCCCGCGGCCGCCAGAAGGCCGCGGCGCGTCCACACCCCCCTCGCGCCCGGATTTTTGAACCCTGCTTCGGCCATGCCACCCATCTTCCGAGCGCCTTCCGGAGGCCCCGGACACGCCGGGATTAGCCCGCGCCGCCCCCCTCGTCAAAGCCGTGCGGCGATTTGGCCGGGAACCCTCTTGCGGCCGGAAAGCCGCACACCATCTCTGATTGCGAAGACGCCATCGCGGGTCTTCCGAAGCCTTGGACGCCAGATGGGTCCTACCGCTTCGCCCCTGCCGGTCCGGGTCAAACGCGCGGATCGGCGTCAACCTTGCTGCATGCAGGAGGATTGTCATGCGTACCTACGATCTGTCCCCCCTCTATCGCTCCATGGTCGGCTTCGACCGCCTGGCGAATATGCTGGAGACCGCCGCCAAGTCAGAGGCGAACGGCTGGCCGCCCTACAACATTGAGGCCACCGCCGAGAACGAGTACCGCATCGAAGTGGCGGTTGCAGGCTTCCGGGCCGAAGAGCTGTCGGTCGATGTGAAGGAAAACCTGTTGCTGGTCGCCGGCCGCAAGCAGGCCAACGAAGCTGAAGAGCGCCGCTTCCTGCACCGCGGGCTGGCCGAGCGCGACTTCGAGCGCCGCTTCCAGCTTGCGGACTACGTGGTCGTGACCAACGCCTCGCTGGAGAACGGCCTGCTGTCCATCAGCCTGCGCCGCGAACTGCCCGAGGCGCTGAAGCCCCGCTCCATCCCGATCTCGGGCGAAGGCTCCCGGACCCGTCCCACCCTGGTCGAAGGCTCGGCCAAGCCGGCCGGCAAGGGCAAGGCGGCCTGATCCGCCCCATCCATGTGAGCCTGTCGGGGCGGCGTTGAAAGGCGCCGCCCCTTTGCTATTCCGGCGGCGGCAGGCCCCTGGCTGTGCGCGCCTGAGCGCCGGTGGTATCGGCGCCGTCCATGCGGGCGCCGTGGAAGTCCGCCCGTGAAAGGTCCGCCAGCATCATCACGACGCGCCTGAGGTCGGCGCCGGAAAGATCCGCCCCACGCAGGTCGGCGCGCGTCAGGTCAGTCGGCAGCAGCCGATCCGCCGTGATCATCAGAGGCCCCAGGTCCGCGCCACGCAGGTCCGAGCCGTTGAGTTTCGCGCCGGTCAACCGGGCGCCGCGCAGATCGGCGTGGCGCAGGTCGCACCCACGCAGGTCGGCCCCTTCCAGATGGGCGCCCTGGAGCTGAACGCCCTGCATATCCAGCCCGTACCAGACCGCGCCCTTGGCCGAGAGCGCCGTCAGGTTCAGGCCCTTGACGGACTTCAGCGGGCGCAGGTCGACGCCGTCGAACCTGGACGGCTGGCCCTCGGCCCCGCCAGTCTCGCACCAGCGGGCGTGCTCGCGCAGCATTTCGGCGGCCGGCAGGTCGGTCAGCCGCGCGCCCGCGGGCGCGTCGTCAGTCAGGGCGCCCTGCAGATCAGCGCCGTCCTTGCGCATCTGGTCCGTGCGTGCGCCCACCAGCACCGCATTCCTGAGGTCCGCGCCGGAGATGTCGGCGCCGGACATGTCCGCTCCCGCCAGGTCGGCGCCGTTCAGGTTCGCCTGTTTCAGATTGGCGCGGACCAGCTTGCAGTCCTTCATCACCGCGTCCGAGAAGTCGGCCTTCACGGCGATGACGCCCGACAGCTTGGAGCGCTGCAGATTGGCGCCGGCCAGGATGGCGCCCTGGGCCTCGCCCGCGCGGGTCTGGGCCGCGAAGACCTTGAAGCCGGAGGCCTTGTCGGCCGCGGCGATGACGCCTTCACGCAGGTCGGCCTCGAACAGGTCGGCCCCTGAGAGATCCGCGCCGCGCAGGCAGGCGCCGCGCAGGTCGGCGCGCCTCAGGCTGGCCTCGATCAGGATGGCGTTCTGCAAGTCGGCTCCGAACAGGTTGGCGCTGTCCAGGCGAGCGCCGCTCAGATCGCAGTCGGCCAGAATGGCGCCGGACAGGTCCGCGTCGGCGAGGTTGCGACCCACCAGATTCAGGCCCGACAGATCGCACCAGGCGAAGACGGCGCGGGCGCCGCCGGGCCTGGCTTGCCACAGGCGGTCGTGCCGGGCGCAGATGGCGTCCGCTTCGGCTTGGGTCAGCCTCTTGTGCAGTTGTTGTATCTGGGCGCTGGCCGCCATCGCGCCAGCATCGGCGAACGCCGTTAAAGAAATGTGCTTAACGCGGCGCTCAGCCGGTCAGCAGTCCCTGTTCCGCCAAGGCGTCGGCCAGGGGGCCGGGCGGGGTCCAGAGGCGCGTGTAGCCGGCTTCGCCAAGGCGGGTCAGTTCGGCCTCGAGGTCGGCCTTTGGACTGGCCGCGAAGCGGGCGTCGAAGCCCTCGGCGTCTTCGGTCACGACCACCAGGGGGCGGCCCGTTTTCAGCCGGTGCAGATAGCCCTCGACCAGGCCGATGGCCTGATCCGCGAGCAGGCCGCTTTCAACCTGAAGTCCCGCGGCGCGCAGCTTCTCGATGCCCCGCCCGGCCGCGAATGGCGAAGGGTCTTCGCAGGCGACGACGACGCGCCTGACGCCCGCGTCAATCAGGTGCTGGGCGCACGAGATGCGTCCGGAAGAGCGGGCGCCGCACGGCTCCAGCGTCACATAGGCGGTGGCGCCGTCGGCTCGCTCGCCGGCCTGGGGCAGGGCCTGCTCCTCGGCGTGGGGGCGACCGCCATCGGCCGTGGCGGCCTCGGCGATGATCTGGCCGTCACGGGCGATGACGCAACCGACCGGCGGGTTGGGGAAGCTGCGGCCGAGGCGGCCCCGGGCCAGCTCGATGGCGCGGGCCATGAAATCGGCGTCGCTCATGCGGCGATCTCCGGCAGGGCCTGGGCGCGGCCCTCATCCAGATAACGGGCCGAGACGGGTTGCAGGTCCGCATTCAGCTCAATCACCAGCGGATTGCCTGTGGGGATCTCCACGCCCACGATCCGGTCGTCAGCCACCTGGAACAGATGTTTGACGATCGCACGCAGCGAGTTGCCGTGGGCCGCCACCAACACTGTCTTGTCAGCCTTGAGCCGCGGCGCGATGGCCGAGGTCCAGTACGGGAGCACCCGCTCAAGCGTCAGCTTCAGGCTTTCGGTGGCGGGCACGGTCGCGCCGGCGTAGCGCGGATCGCCCGACAGGTCGTGCTCGGAGCCCGCCTCCAGGGGCGGCGGGGGCGTGTCATAGCTGCGGCGCCAGACCTTGACCTGCTCTTCGCCGTGCAGGCGCGCGGTTTCCGTCTTGTCGAGGCCGGTCAGCCCCCCGTAGTGGCGCTCGTTCAGCCGCCAGTCCTTGGTCACCGGAATCCAGCTGCGCCTCGCGGCGTCCAGGGCCAGGTTGCAGGTGCGGATGGCGCGCGTCTGCACCGAGGTGAAGGCCTCATCCGGCAACAAGCCCTGCTCGGCCATCAGTTCGCCGCCGCGCCTGGCCTGGGCCTCGCCCTCAGTCGTCAGGTCCACATCGACCCAGCCGGTGAAGCGGTTTTCCAGGTTCCACTGGCTCTGGCCATGGCGCAGCAGGATCAGGGTGGGCATCAAGGCTCTCCGCCGCGCGACAGGGCAGGGCAGCGGCCCGGCGCGGTCCGGCTGGGCTAACGCCGCTCAGGGGAGGGGTCAAGCGCGGGTGGCGCGGGGGCCGCCCAGGCGGTATAGGCCGGACAATGCTTTCGGACCGCCTGTTCTACTTTCTGACCGCGTTGTTCGCCCTGGGGCTGATCGCGCTGGCGCTCGTCTGGCCGCAGGGCATGGGCGCGCCGTCGCCGGGCCCGTTCCGCCGGCCCGTCACCCTGCCGGAGTACGCCATTCTTGAGCAGCGCAAGGCGGCTGAAGAGGCCCGCGCGGCCGAGCGAGCGCAAGAGTTGGCGCGTACGGCTCAGGCCGCTGAATCGGACGCGTCGGAGCCCTCTGTCCCATGAGTGATGATCTCGACGTCGCCCGCCAGGTTCTGAGGACCGAGGCCGAGGCGCTGATCCAGATGGGTGAAGGTCTGGGCCAGCCGTTCACGCGGGCCGTGGAGTTGTGCGCGGCCGTGACGGGCCGCGTCGTCCTGACCGGCGTCGGCAAGTCGGGCCATGTGGGCCGCAAGATCGCTGCGACCCTGGCCTCCACCGGGGCGCCCGCCATGTTCGTCCATGCGACCGAGGCCAGTCACGGGGACCTCGGCATGATCGGTTCGGGCGACCTGATCCTGGCGCTCTCCAAGTCGGGCGAGACCAAGGAGCTGGCCGACGTGGTCGCCTACGCCAAGCGGTTCGGCGTTCCCCTCATCGGTATGACAGGACGGGCTGACAGCGCCCTCGGCCGCGCCGCTGACGTACTGCTTCTGCTACCCGATGCGCCCGAGGCGGCGCAGGGCGTTGACGCGCCCACCACCTCGACCACCCTGCAGATGGCGCTGGGCGATGCGCTGGCGGTGGCCCTGATGGCGCGGCGGGGCTTTACGGCGAAGGATTTCCGCAACTACCACCCCGGCGGCAAGCTGGGCGCCGCGCTGAAGACCGTCGGCGACCTGATGCATGGCGGTCCGGAACTGCCCCTGGTCGAGGGACGCACGCCCATGCCCCAGGCGCTGCTGACCATGACCGAGAAGCGCTTCGGATGTGTCGGCGTGCTGGGTGATGACGGCGCCCTGGCGGGCCTGATCACGGACGGCGACCTGCGCCGCCACATGGACGGCCTGATGAGCCATGCCGCCGCCGAGGTGATGACCCCCTCGCCCAAGACGGTCTCCCCCGACGACCTGGCCGCCGATGCGCTGAAGGTGATGAACGATGCGCGCATCACCGTGCTGTTCGTCGTAGACCAAGGGCGCCCGGTCGGCGTTCTGCACGTGCACGACCTGCTGCGCGCCGGCGTGATCTGACCAGTTTCTGCACCCCTTGCCGACGGACCTGCCATGACGACGCCCCGCGCCGACCTGAAGCCCAACACGCCCGAGTACGAGACCCAGGCCCTGGTCAAGGCGACCGGCTTTCGCGAGTACGACGCGCGCTGGGTCCTGGAGAAGGAGATCAATCTCCTCGGCATTCAGGCGCTGGGCCTGGGGCTGGCCACCTACATCCATGATCTGGGTAAGACGCCCCGCATCGTCGTCGGCCACGACTTCCGCAGCTATTCCCTGTCGGTGAAGCAGGCCCTGACCCTGGGCCTGATCCAGGGCGGATGCGAGGTGCTGGACATCGGCCTGGCGCTGTCGCCCATGGCCTATTTCGCCCAGTTCGCGCTGGACGCCCCCTGCGTGGCCATGGTCACGGCCAGCCACAACGAGAACGGCTGGACCGGGGTGAAAATGGGCGCCCAGGCCCCGCTGACCTTCGGCCCGGAGGAGATGGGCGCGCTCAAGGACATCGTGCTGGGCGGCAAGGGTGTGGAGCGGCCCGGCGGTTCGGTCACCCGCGTCGAGAACTTCCGCGAGCGCTATCTGGAGGAGGTGACCGGCGGGGTGAAGCTGACCCGGCCGCTTCGCGTTATCGCCGCCTGCGGCAACGGCACGGCCGGCGCCTTCGCGCCCGAGGCGCTCCGCCGCATGGGCGCCGAGGTCATCGAGATGGACTGCGATCTCGACTGGACCTTCCCGCGCTACAACCCCAATCCCGAAGACCACGATATGCTGAAGGAGATGGCCAAGGCCGTGCGCGAAAAGGGCGCCGACCTCTGCCTGGGCTTCGACGGCGACGGCGACCGCTGCGGCGTGGTGGATGAGACGGGTGAAGAGATCTTCGCCGACAAGATCGGGCTGATGCTGGCGCGGGACCTGTCGGCCCTGCACAAGGACGCCACCTTCGTGGTCGATGTGAAGTCCACCGGCCTCTACGCCACCGACGAGGTGCTGAAGGCCAACGGGGCCCAGACCGTCTACTGGAAGACCGGCCACTCCTACATCAAGCGCAAAACCGCCGAGCTGGGCGCCCTGGCCGGGTTCGAGAAGTCCGGCCACTTCTTCTTCAACGCCCCCATCGGGCGCGGCTATGACGACGGCCTGGTGGCGGCGGCCGCCATCCTGCAGATGCTGGACCGCAATCCGGAGAAGTCGCTGAGCCGGCTCAAGGCTGCCCTGCCGACGGCCTACACTTCGCTGACCATGAGCCCGCACTGCCCCGACGAGGAGAAGTACGAGGTCCTGGCCCGCATCGTCGCCGAGTACGAGAAGATGGGCGCCGAGGGCGGCTCGATCCTGGGCCGCAAGATCACCGAGGTCATCACCGTCAACGGCGCGCGCGTGCACCTGGAGGATGGCTCATGGGTGCTGGTCCGCGCCAGCTCCAACAAGCCCGAGCTGGTCACGGTGGTCGAGAGCATGGCTTCCGAAGACGATATGCGCGCCCTTTTTCGCGAGGAGGTGAAACCCCGCCTGGCCCGCCACGGGGTGACCGACTTCAATCAGGAAATCTGAGGGATTTAACCCGCCGCCTTCACCGCCGCGGCGATGTCCTTGACGACCCGGCGCACGAGGGCGGCGTTGTCTCCCTCGGCCATGACGCGGATCAGGGGCTCGGTGCCCGACGCGCGCACGAGCACCCGGCCCGACCCGTTCAGGGTCGCTTCGCCGGCTGCGATTGCGTCCTTGACCGCGGCGGCCTCCAGCGGCTTGCCGCCGGCGTGGCGGACATTCTCCAGCACCTGGGGGACGGGGTCGAACTGCCGCGCCAGCTCGCTCATGGGCTTGCCGCTCTCGACCATCACCGCCAGCACCTGAAGCGCCGCCAGAAGGCCGTCGCCCGTGGTGGCGTGGTCGCGCAGAATGATGTGGCCGGATTGCTCGCCCCCCAGGTTGAAGCCGCCCTGCCGCATCTGCTCCATGACATAGCGGTCGCCCACCTTGGCGCGGATCAGCTTCAGTCCGTCGGCCTCCAGGCGCCGCTCCAGCCCCAGGTTGGACATGACCGTGGCCACGACGCCGCCGCCGCTCAAAACGCCCTTCCTGGCCCAGCTTTTGGCGATCAGCGCCATGATCTGATCGCCATCGACCACGGCGCCCTTCTCATCACAGACGATTAGCCGGTCGGCGTCGCCGTCCAGCGCAATGCCGATGTCGGCGCGATAGGTCCGTACCGCTTCGGCCATGGCCTCGGGGGCGGTGGAGCCGCACTTCTGGTTGATGTTCGTCCCGTCCGGCTCAACACCCACGGGGAAGACCTCGGCGCCCAGTTCGTAAAGGGCCACGGGCGCGACCTTGTAGGCGGCGCCGTTGGCGCAATCGATCACCACCCGCAGACCGTTCAGGTTCAGATTGCGCGGGAAGGTCGCCTTGGCGATCTCGACATAGCGGGCCTGGGCGTCGTCGATGCGTTTGACGCGGCCCAGCTTGTCGGAGGCGGCCAGACCCTGCTCAAGGCCCTGGTCCATCAGCGCCTCGATCTTCAGCTCCATCTCGTCCGACAGCTTGTAGCCGTCCGGTCCGAACAGCTTGATGCCGTTGTCGGCGTAGTTGTTGTGGCTGGCCGAGATCATCACGCCCAGGTCCGCGCGCATGGAGCGGGTCATCATGGCCACGCCGGGCGTCGGCAGCGGACCGAACAGTCGCACGTCCATGCCGACCGAGGCGAAGCCCGCCACCAGGGCCGGCTCGATCATATAGCCCGACAGCCGCGTATCCTTGCCGATCACCACAAGATGGCGGCGGTCGTCGGCCGACATGAACAGCTTGCCCGCCGCCAGGCCGACTCGCAGGGCCACTTCGGCCGTCATGGGATGGCTGTTGGCGCGGCCCCGAATGCCGTCGGTGCCGAAATAGCGTCTCTGACCCATGACCCGTCCGTCGTATTCCGTCGTTTCGCCCGGACCTAGCCGGGGAAGGTTAAGTCCTCACAACTAGAGCAAGCCGCGCCGGGGGCCAAACGGGCTTTGGCCGCAATGGCCGGGCGCCGTCCCTGAGAACGGCCGGCAAGCGGCGAGGAAGTTCTCCTCAGCCCCACCGCCAAGGTTGCCCGGCGCGCCCTCCATGGCTAACGCTGAGGGGCCAGGTTTTTGAGCAGGAGACGGCATTGACCCATCGCGTCATCATTCTGGGCGGCGACGGCTTCTGCGGCTGGCCGACGGCGCTGCATCTGTCCCACCTGGGCTGGGAGGTGACCGTTGTCGACAACTTGTCCAGGCGCGCCATCGACAACGAGCTGGAGGTGCAGTCGCTGACGCCCATCCGGCCCATGGGCGAGCGCATCGCCGCCTGGAAAGAGGTCAGCGGCAAGTCCATCGGTTTCGTCAACATGACGGTCGGCAAGGAGTTCGACCGGCTGGTCGCTCTGATCCGTGAACTGAAGCCGACCAGCATCGTCCACTTCGCCGAGCAGCGGGCCGCGCCCTATTCTATGAAGTCGGCGCGCCACAAGCTGTACACGGTCGACAACAATCTGAACGCCACCAATCACCTCTTGGCGGCGATCGTGGAAAGCGGTCTGGACGTGCACCTGGCCCACCTGGGGACCATGGGAGTCTATGGCTACACCACCGCCGGGCTACGCATCCCCGAGGGCTATCTGCGGGTGACTGTGGACACCGACTTCGGCCCGGCCGAGCAGGAAATCCTGTTCCCGCCGAACCCGGGCTCGATCTACCACATGACCAAGACCCAGGACGCCCTGCTGTTCCAGTTCTACGCCAAGAACGACGGCCTTCGGATCACCGACCTGCACCAGGGCATCGTCTGGGGCACCCAGACGGCCGAGACCCGCGCCGACGAGCGGCTGATCAACCGCTTCGACTATGACGGCGATTACGGCACGGTATTGAACCGCTTCCTGATGCAGGCGGCCGTCGGCCACCCCCTGACCGTGCACGGCTCGGGCGGGCAGACGCGGGCCTTCATCCACATCCAGGATACGGTGCGCTGCATCGAGCTGGCCCTGAAGAACCCGCCCTCGCGCGGCGAGCGGGTCAAGATCCTGAACCAGATGACCGAGAGCCGCCGCGTACGCGACCTGGCCGGCATGATCGCCGAGATGACCGGGGCCGAGATCGCCCACATGCCCAACCCGCGTCAGGAGGCGGATGAGAACGAGCTGGTGGTGGCCAACGATCAGTTCCGTCAGCTGGGTCTCAACCCCATCACCCTGCGCCAGGGCCTGATGGAGGAGGTGACTGAGGTGGCCCGCCGCTACGCCGACCGCGTCGATATGAGCAAGATCCCCTGCGTCTCCCACTGGAACCGGGATCGCGCGGCTGCCGCCCAGGCGCCTGAGACGCCTCACGCGCCGCCCCAGGCCCAGGCGGTCTGACGGCTTGAACCTGACGGCGGTGCGCATCGCGGTTCTGGGCGCCGGCTATCTGGGCCGGATCGCCGCCCTGCGGCTGAGGGCCAGGGGGGCGAGGGTGGACGCGGCGGCGCGGGCCGCCGAGCGGCGGCGCCTGCTCCAGGGCGAGGGGCTGGCGGCCCTCGACCCGATGGATGGGGCGGCCTTGAGCCAGGTCGTCGGCGCCGCGGACGGCGTGATCGTCACCGCCGCCCCGGGCTCGGAAGGCTGTCCTGTCCTTGCGCTCACGCGGGGTTTGCTCGCTGACGGGCGGGCGCGCCGCATCGTCTATGTCTCGACCACGGGGGTTTACGGCGACCGGGGCGGACGCTGGGTGCTCGAGGAGGGATCCCTGAACGCGCCGACGATCCAGGGCGCGCGCCGCGCGGCGGCCGAGCGCGGCTGGCTGGCGTTGGGACAGGCTGCGGGGGCCGAGGTGATGATCGCCCGGCTGCCCGCCATCTACGGCCCGGGCCGATCGGTCCTAGACCGCCTGCGCGCGGGCGACGCCCAGCGGGTGCGCAAGCCCGGCCAGGTCTTCAACCGGGTCCACGTCGATGACGCGGCCGAGGGGCTGATCTTGATGCTGGAGCGGGGCCAGGCGGGCCAGGCCTACAACCTGACCGACGATGCGCCGGCGCCGGCGCATGAGGTGACCGAGTGGGCGGCCCTGCGCCTGTGTATGGAGCCGCCGCCCTGGACCGAGTTGGATGATCCGGCGGTCAACGCCGAAATGCGGCGCTTCTATCTGGACTCCAAACGCATCGGCAACGGCAAGGCCAAGGCGGCTCTGGGCTGGCGGCCCCGCTATCCGAGCTATCGCGAGGGGCTGGAAGCGATCCTGGCGCAGACTTGAGGGTCGCGCGGCGCGAAGGCCTTGCGGGGTCCGCCGTGGGCGGGCTATAGGAGCCGCCTTCCCGTTCCGGCCCCCCGGAACCGCCCGGCGGACGCGTAGCTCAGCGGGAGAGCACTACGTTGACATCGTAGGGGTCACAGGTTCAATCCCTGTCGCGTCCACCATTCTTTTCAAACACTTATCTGGTCTGTGAGCGCCCTCGGCGAGGGGCTGCCCATGATTGGCCCATGAAACGCAGAATCTGCCCAATCAGGAAGACTCGGCGTCTGGAGGCCCCCCGGCGGTTCCGATCTTCCCGATCGGGATGACGGCGATTGTGCGGAACAGGCCGTCCGCAGCGCAGTCTTGCCCGTGCGCGTCGCGCTAGGCGCGCCGCCGGCGGCTCAGGGCCTTGCGGGCGTTTTCCATGTGATCCGGGCAGTGGTGGCCGTAGCGCTGCCGGATCAGGCTCTCGCTGGTTTCGAGGTGAAGCCGGCGAGGGGTGACGGTGAAGACCGAAGGGCAGGTGACGATCTGGGGCCGCGACATCGACCGCGAGCCCCGGAACGCCCGCGCCGCGCTGGGCGTGGTCGCCCAGGAGATCACCGCCGACGTCTTCTTCACTCCGCGGGAGTCGCTGGAGGTGCAGGCGGGTTTCTACGGCGTGCCCAAGGCTGAGCGCCGCACCGACGAGCTGCTCGAGGCCCTGGGCTTGGCCGACAAGGCCGAGGCCTATGTGCGCCAGCTGTCCGGCGGCATGAAGCGCCGCCTGATGATCGCCAAGGCCCTGGTGCATAATCCGCCGGTGCTGATCCTGGATGAGCCGACCGCGGGCGTGGACGTGGAGCTGCGCCGTCAGTTGTGGGCCTATGTGCGGCGCATCAACGCTGAGGGCGTGACCGTGCTTCTGACCACCCACTATCTGGAGGAGGCCCAGGAGCTGTGCGACCGCATCGCCATCGTCAATCACGGCGAGATCGTCGCGGACGCCCCAACGCCCGAACTGCTGCGCCGCCTGGATACCCGCAACGTGTGGGTTACGCCCGAGGAGCCGCTGGAGACGGCGCCCGAGATCAGCGGCTTCGAGGCCAAGGCGTGGCCGGGCGGCGCCTTTTCCATCACCTACAAGACCGGCCAGTCCAGCGTGGAGCAGGTGCTGATGGCCGTGCGCGCGGCCGGGGTGCGTATCCGCGACATCGCCACTGAAGACCCAGACCTGGAGGATGTCTTCCTGGCCCTGACCTATGCCGACAAGAGCAAGATGAACCCCACGCGCGACCGGGCCTGATCCCGACTACCCCGCTTCCCGTGGGAGGCGGCGCGGCGGAACCTAGGTGCATGCAGGTTGTTGCCTTGAGGAGCCCTCAAGGAGCCCAGCATGCAGCGCGACATACATCAGCAGAATCAGAAGGGCCGCATCGCCAACGACGCCCAGCCGCTGGGCGAGCGATGGGGCGTGGCTGACCACGAGGAAACCATGCGCACCGGTCGCAGGGAGCGCCACACCGCCGGGCCAGATGGTCCTGACGCGCGCGAGGTCTCGGACCTGACCGTCTCGACCGGGGAGGCCTCCGGCGCGCCCAAGGGCTCGCCCGCCGGCGTTTCCACAACCGAGGGAGACTGAAGATGTCCATCATCGACCGGGCGCTGGCCGCCGTCACGCCCCAACCCTCGGACGAAAGGCGCGCCGAGGCCACTGAGAAGGCGCGCGCCGCCGCCGAGGCGAATGACTGGCTAACCCTGGCGCTGGATCAGCATGACCAGATCCGCCGTTGCTTCCGAGAGGGGCGTGAAGCCACCGCGCCCGAGGCGCGTCTGGCGGCCATGAAGGCGCTGGCCGACGTGTTGAACCCGCATTCGGCCGCTGAGGAGGTGGTGCTCTATCCGGCCATGGCCCAGCACGGCCACAAGATGCAGGCCGGCGCGGCCTACGGCGAGCAGACGACCACCAAGATGCAGATGTCCGAGCTGGAGAACATCGATCCGGCCGCCAAGGCCTGGACCGACAAGTGGGAACATATCGAAGGCGCGGTCCTGACCCACATGTTCGAGGAGGAGAACGGCTGGTTCATCCACCTGAAGGAACATGCGCCCGACCAGGCCCGGCTGACCGTCCGGTTTGCCGAAGAGGTGTCACGCTGTTCCGGCCGGAGCGGATGAGTCCGGAACCCTTCGGCAACGCCTTTCTCGACCGGCTTGACGCGGAGGATCAGCGGGCCCTGGCTCCTGCGCTGCAGCCTGTCGAGCTGGAGCGGGGGCGTGTACTGATCGAGCAGGACGACCTGGTCGAGGCCGCCCACTTCCCCGTGGACGCCGAGTTCGGCAACGTGGTGGTGCTCAAGGACGGGGCCGCTGTGGAGACCTCGGTGGTGGGCCGCGAGGGCGTCTCCGGCCTCGCGCCCTTCCTGGCGCGGTCGGCCTGCCCGTGGCGAGTGAGGGTGCGGCGCCCAGGCCGGGCGTGGGCCATTCCGACCGAGGCCATTCTCGAACGGGCGGAGAAGAGCTACGCGTTACGCATCGCGCTTCAGCGACTGACGCTGTTCTACCAGGTCCAGGCTGTGCAGGCCGCCGCCTGCAACGCCGAGCATCCGGTCGCCCAGCGACTGGCAAGGTGGCTGCTTTTCGCCTCGGACCTGAGTCCCGGCCTGCCGCTCACCTACACGCAGGTGGAGCTGGCCGAACTGCTCGGCGCCCAGCGCACCACGATCCTCGACGCCATGAGCGGGCTCAAGGAGGAGGCTGGGCTCTCCTATGCGCGGGGGGTCATCCACATCCGCGACCGGTCCCGGCTCGAGCGGCGGGCCTGCGAATGCTACCGGGCACTGAGGGCGCGGGGCGAGCGGCTGGGCATCCTGCCGCTCCAGACCGAAATCGGTTGAGGCCGGCGCGCCCAACGAAGCCCAGATTTCGGTCCAGATCGGATCCTAGCGGTCGTCCCAGTGCTTGCCGCTTTTCGGCCGGCGGCGCTCAAAGTCGAACTCATCGCCGCTGGACAGCACATGCATGCGCACGTCGAAGATGGACAGGGCCCGCTCGGCCTCTTCCTCGGCGATGTTGGAATGGCTGGCCCCATGGCCGTCCACCACATAGACCGCGCCCTCGCCCAGCACCGTGCCGCAGCCGTTCTCGACCAGCAGGGCGGTGTTCTCGTCGATGCCGACGCCCAGTAGGCGCGGGTTATGGGCCACGGCGCCCAGAAGGCGCCCATAACGGCCGCGCTCGGCGAAGTGCTGGTCGATGATGACGTCGCGCATGAGGCCCAGGCCCGGCGCCATGTGCAGCTCGCCGATGCGGTACGAGGTAGCGTTGGGCCCCTTGACCAGCATGGTCTCGCTCATCACCGCCGCGCCGGCCGAGGTGCCGGCGATCGGCAGCCCCTGGGCGTGCAGCTCCAGGATGCGGCGCTCAAGCGGGGTGTCTCCGATCTGGCTTGAAATGCGCAGCTGGTCGCCGCCTGTGAAGAAGACCCCGCCGGCGCCGTCCAGCTTGCGCAATGCTTCGTCCCTCGCGCTGTCGCCACGCTCTTCGACATACAGTTCGACCAGATCCGTGACGCCCAGGTCGCGGAAGGCGTCCTGATAGGCTTCGAGGTAGCCGTCGGGCTCGTGCGAGGCCACGGTGGCGATGACCAGCCGGCGCTCGCCCACCAGCCTGGCCAGCGCCTTGAGGATGGCCCGCTCGCCATCCTTGTCCTCATGTCCTCCGATGATGAGGAGCGGCCCCGGACACGGGTCCTGTTGCTCGTCAGCCATGGGCGGGCTCCAGCACCGCGTCTGGCGCTTCTGGTCGGTCTTTCGTTTCGGCCGGAGTGCTCAGAGGCTGGAACGCCTGGATGATCCGCCACACCGCCTCGATCCGCGTGGGCGTGAGGGCGACGATGTCGCCAGGCTCCGCCAGGCGCAGGGCCAGTTCGGCGGCATCGGACTCCTCGTACACCTCATGGATGCAGCGCGGGTTGAACCCGGCCGCCACCGCGCCTTCGGTCATCAGGCGCATCACGTCTCCGGCGGGCCGGCCCCGGTTGTCGGGGGTCTCGCGGAAGACCAGCACGTCGAAGTGCTCGGCCCCCGCCGCGCCGACGCCGCGGATCTCCTCTTCGCGCCGGTCGCCCGGCACGCTCAGCATGCCGATGGCCCGGGCGCCCGGCCGGCGCATGGCGGCGATGGTCTCGCCCAGCGCCCGCACCGCGTTGGGATTATGGGCGTAATCCAGCACCACGCGGAATCCGTGCTCGTCATGGACGTTCATGCGGCCGGGGTTCTGCTCGTAGGTCGAGGCGAAGCTGGACAGGGCCTCGGCGATGGCTGGGACGGAAACGCCCGCCCCGTGGGCCATGGCGATGGCCGCCATGGCGTTCTGCACGTTGAACGCGGCCCTGGCGCGCAAAGTGGCGGGAATATTCCGGGCATCGCAGACCACCTGCGCCTGGCCGCGATCGTGCAGGGTGATCAGCTGGGTGGCGGGATCATAAAGGACCGCCAGGCCGCCTTCGGCGATGTGCTTCAGCAGGAAGCCCGGCGCCTCCATGTCGCCGCGCATGGAGAACCAGCCGATCCTTCCGCCGGCATGGCGCGCCATGCGCAGGGTCGTGGGATCGTCGGCGTTAAGCACGCTGACGCCCCGGCGCGAGACGCTCTCGACCACCACCGACTTGACCGCAGCCAGGTCGTCCAGCGTGTCGACGCCCTTGAGGCCGAGGTGGTCCTCGGTGACGTTCAGCACCGCACCCACATCGCAGCGGTCGAAGGCCAGGCCCTCGCGCAAGATGCCGCCGCGCGCGCACTCGAACACCGCCACCTCGACCGTCGGGTCGCGCAGCACCATGCGGGCGCTCTTCGGGCCGGAGGCGTCGCCGGACAGGATCTGTTCTTCGCCCACATAGACGCCGCTGGTGTTCGTCAGGCCCACGCACTTGCCCTGACGGGCGAAGATATGGGTCAGCATGCGGCCCACGGTCGATTTTCCGTTGGTGCCAGTGACCGCCAGCACGGGGATGCGGGCGCGGGCCCCGCGCTGGAACATCATGTCGATGATCGGTTCGGCGACGTCGCGCGCCTGGCCCTCCGAGGGTTCCAGATGCATGCGCAAACCCGGCGCGGCATTGACCTCGACCACGCCGCCGCCGGTTTCGCGGATCGATTTCGTGATGTCCGGCGCGAGGAGGTCGATCCCCGCCACGTCCAGCCCCATCGCCAGCGCGGCGCGGCGGGCGATGGCGGCGTTGTGCGGATGAATCTCGTCGGTGCGGTCCACGGCCGTCCCGCCGGCGGAGAGGTTGGCCGCCGTCTTCAGCAGCACCTCGCGGCCCTGGGCCGGCACATCGTCGGGCGCCAGGCCCTGACGGCTCAGCAGCTCCAGCGCGGCCGGATCCAGCTTGATCCTGGTCAGCACGCACTCGTGGCCCTCGCCCCGGCGAGGATCGGCGTTGACCGCATCGACGAGCTGGCGAACCGTGCGTTCGCCGTCACCGATGACGTGCGGCGGCACGCGCTCGGCTACGGCGACCACCTTGCCGTCGACGACGAGAATGCGGTGGTCGCGGCCGGGCAGTTGCTCTTCAATCACGACGCGGCGGCTGATCTTCTGCGCCTCGGCGAAAGCGGCGCGGAAGGGCTCTTCGCCGACGATGCCGGTGGTCACGCCGCGACCGTGGTTGCCGTCCAGCGGCTTGATGACCAGCGGCGTCTTCAGACGCTTCGATTGGCTCAGCGCCTCATCGGCGGAGCGGGCGACGACGCCGCGCGCGACCGGAATGCCGATGGCGTCCAGCAGCATCTTGGTCTCGGCCTTGTCCCCGGCCGATTCCGCCGCCAGCAGCCCCGTGCGGTCGGTGACGCTGGCGCGGATGCGGCGCTGATTGGCGCCCCAGCCCAGCTGGATCAGGCTGTGCTCGTTCAACCGCTGCACCGGAACGCCGCGCCGCTTGGCCGCCTCGACCAGGGCGCGCGTGGTGGGGCCAAGGGCGTTGCGCCGAAGGGCGTTTCGCACCAGCTCCACAGCCGCTTCAACCTCAGTGCCTTCCGGCGCCTCTGTGATGCGGTCCAGACGCCGCGCGCCGCGCAGGTGTTCCGGCAACAGGGCGTCGACGATCTGGACGGCGAGGCGCCCGGCCAGCAGCCCGGCTGACTCGTCCTCATAGGCGTACATGACATTATAGGTGCCGGGCCGCCCCTTGACCGATCGGGTTTTGCCCCGCGTCACGGCGGCGCCGGCCAGGCTCTGCAGCTCCAGCGCCACATGCTCGATGACATGGCCCAGCCAGGTGCCTTCATCCAGGCGCTCGACCAGGCCGCCGGGCTCGCCCCTGGAACAGCCGTGGTTGGCCAGTCCCGGCAGCCGCTCGAGCAGCCCTTCCGCGAAGCCGGGCAGGGCGTTCGTGGGATGGTCCTCCAGCGCCCCCAGGTCCAGCTGGATGCGGATCATGGGCGTGGCGCTGTAGAGGTGCGGGCCCCGATAGACGCCTGTCTCCAGCACGCTCATCGGCATGGTCGGATTCGCCCTGCGGCTCATGCTGAGGCGGCGTCCTTTTCCGCGACCATGCCGCGCGACAGGGCGCGCACCAGATAGGCGGCGGCCTCCGCCTTGGAGCGGGCCAATCCTTGCGCCACCAGGGCGCGATCCTCGCGGCCGAGCGCCTGCCAGCGCCAGCCTTCGCCCTCGGGTTTCAGGGACCAGACATATCCAGATTTCATTCTACGCCTCCTGAGAGACGCCGGAACGTTAGGGCCGGCGCCCCAGTTCCTATGTCGGATGGGCGTCATTCACTGAGCCTTCGGTCGGGTCGCCGACTTAGGAACTCCCGGTCCTGGCGCGCGTATTCCCGGCCCAGTCCATGGAGTCGCGCATGCCGCAAACCAAGATCACCGCCCTCAGGCCCGAGGTCGCCAATCCCGACGCCTTCCATCAGCGCCTGACGCGCTGGAACGCGCGGCGGCTGGCCCCCTCCACGCCGACGGACGACTGGATGTCCTACGCGCTGGAGGACGCCGAGATGGTGCTGATCGAGGGTGCCTTCATCGAGCACCTGCGCAAGGATGCGGAGGGCTGGCTGGCGGACCTTCCCGAGAACGACCCCGAGGCGTTCGTAGCCTGGTTCGAGGCGCTCAAGGGCCACGGTCCTGGCGAGAACGATCCGCTGTTCCCGTGGCTGGCCGAAGAGGCCGATCTGGAGCAGATGCGCTGGTTCCTGCAGCAGGAGGTGGCCGGCGAGGCCGGCTTCGAGGACCTGGTCGCCATGGCCCAGGTGAAGATGCCCGACCGGCCCAAGCTGGAGCTGGCGCGTAACTACTGGGACGAGATGGGCCGCGGCAACATCAAGGGCATGCATGGCCCGATGCTGAAGGTGTTGGCCGATCATCTGAACCTGAAACCGACCATCGAAAGCACGGTCTGGCCGTCGCTGGCCCTGGGGAACATCCTCGTCGCCTTCTCGACCACGCGCCGCTACGCCTATCACGCCTTGGGCGCGCTTGGGGCCGTGGAGCTGACGGCGCCGTGGCGTTCGGCACAAGTGGCGGCGGGTCTGAAGCGGCTCGGGATCGGCGCCGAGCGTAAGTACTACGCCCTGCACGCCACGCTCGACGTGGAGCACTCCAAGGCCTGGAACGAGGAGGTGCTGCTGCCGCTGGCGACCGAGCGACCCGAGTGCGTGCGCAGCCTGGCCGAGGGCGCGGTCATGCGGCTGATGGCCGGCGCCGCCTGCTTTGAGGCGTATCGCGCCCACCTGTGGGATCAGCTGGCCCGGCTGAAGCGGGCTTAAGTCGCGGCGATGGCGGTGCTGTCAGTCTAACGCAAACTTCCACTCGGGAGGGAATGAGGCCCTTGTGGAGGAAGCATTTCAGTGAAGCTGTTGTCGTTCAAGCGCCATCGCTTTTCACCGGCTGCCTGATCTCTCAATGGCGGCGAGGCCCATGAGTTCAGAGGCTGGCCGCGGGGCTCCGGCGGGCTGGCGCCAGAGCCTCGCAGCCGCCCTGCCGAGGGATCCGGGAGGGGGGCTGTCCGGGGATCCCTCGTCAAAGCCTACTGGCCGTCCTGCATCGACTGCCGCAGGCGCTCCTGCAGGCGCTCCTGCAGTTCCTCTCTCAGCCGGTCCCGTTCCTGACGGCTCGTCGCCTGACGCATCTGCTCGTGAAAGCGCAGGCGCTCCTGATCGGTGAGCATCTGGCTCAGCATGTAGCGGTGGCGGCCCTGGCTCTGCACGCCGTCGGGGCCGAGACTGATCCCGATCTGCTCGGCGCGCTCGCGGATCTGCTGGCGGTGTTCGGCGCGGATTCGCGCGCGATCCGCGTCCGAAGACGCCTGCTGCATTTGCAGCCGGAATTGGCTTCGCTCCTGCTCGGTCAGCAGGCCGGAAGCCACCAGGCTGCTGGCGCTGTTGAGATAGTCCCGATCCCGGTCGCGATCGCGATCGCGATCCGGCACCCCGTCGCCGTCAAGATCCAGGAGCCGGTCGCGGTCCCGGTCGCGCAGGCGATCCTGATCCGGAACGCGATCCCTATCCTGGTCGCGGGTTCGGTCACGGTCCGGCTGGACCGGCGCGGGCTGGGTCGCTTGGGGTTGGGGCCGCGAGCCGCCGCGCGGTTGCGCCAGCGCGAGCCCCGACGAGCCCAGCAGCAGAATTCCGACCAAAACAACTGAGGAAACCTGTCTCGAAACCATGACACACCTCCGCCCGCATTGAGTGGTGGAAAGAACAATTCTGGCGTAAAGGCGGGCTCTTCGCACCTCGAATACAGCAATACTATTCATGCGTGTGATGGTTCGCATTGACCTGAATCAAAAGGCGCGGCCTGGAACCACACAGCGCTAACTTTTGTGCGCGCCAAATACTGGCAATCACCTGGGTCGGCGGCGTGCCACCCAGCGGCCCGGCTCGTGCCGCCAGCCCCTAGGGGTCTGCACCCAACGTCCTGGCGCCCAGACGCGGCCGGGAGGCGGGCTGCGCTCCCAGAAGCCGTCCACCCAGACGAAGGTGACACCGGTCCAGTTCCAGTAGCCCTCGATCCATACGGCGGTGGATGAAGGGCGGGGTGGGATGATGATCCTGGGCGGCGGCGGCGGCGGAGCGGTTCGCACGTATATGACTGTGCCGCCCCAGGGACCGTAGCCGGGACCGTAGCCGTGGCTGCAGCCTGCGACGCTCGCCGATGATGTCAGCGCCACGAGCGTCAGGGCAAAGTGTCGACGGTTCATCTTCTTGCTCCTTCAGTGGAAGTCCGGGCGCCTCACCTCCGGGGACGAGGCGCGCTTCAGTCGTGCGTCTCGTGCGACGGCTCCTCGAACTGGTGGAGGTAGTTGATGACCGCCCGCGCATCGTCCGCGGCCCGGGTCCAGGCGCCGGCTCCGGTCGGGGCGCTGGCGTTCTGGCCGCCGAAGACGGCCTGGAAGATGTCCACCGTCTGCGTAACCCAGCCGCCGTTGCCGTCGGGCGTCAGCACCTCGACCATGCGGCCTGAATAGGCGTCGCTGCGGTCGTAGCCGAAGCTGGCGTAATCCACGTAGCTGCGGCCGTTCGGCCCCTCAATGGAGCCTGTCACGCCCAGCATGGCGTTGAGATATATGACCGCGTCCAGCGAGATAGGGGTGGTCTTGTCCGCGGCGCCGGCCAGGAAATGGGCTGCAGCGGCGTAGTCCTCAGGCGTCAGCTGACCGTCCGCCATGTGGCCCAGGCCGCTCATCAGCGCAGGGTCCAGGGTGACGCCCGGGATAGACCCGGTGGTCATCAGCGCACGGTAGATGGCCAGGTTCTCAAGAGGTGAGTCGATGGTGCGCTGTTCCCCGTCCACGGTCAGGACCAGGCGACCGGCGGGATCCAGCGACAGGGCCGAGGCGGAGTTGATCAGGCCGACCACTTCGTCGAGCCTGCGGTTGAGCACCTGGCTGGGAGCGCGCGACACATTCAGGCGGCCGAGCTCGACCTCAACAGCCAGCGATTCGTCGATGGGCCGGCCCTCTTCATCCAACGGTATGGGCTGGCCGTTGGCGTCGACGGGCTGGACAAAGCCATTCTCGTTCAGGATCGGAACGCCGTTGGCGTCGCGCAGGACGACGTACATGTCGCCGTACAGGGCGCCGCGACCGCTCCGTCCGCCGCCGTGGCCGGTGTCCGTATCCCGACGAAAGACGCGGTCATCGATGGATCGGCCATGCCCGCCTGAGGTCGAATGGGAATCGCGGCCTCGGCCCCGGCCTTCGGACCCATGATCTCCGCCATGGTCGTCCCCATGGTCGTCGCCGTGATCGTCCCCATGACCGCCAGGATTATGGTCATCGCCGCCTCGAGGTTGACCGCGGTGCTGCAAAAGAGCCGATGCGTCGGCTGAAAGCAGCCCCCCAGCCTGGAGCGGCGGCGCTCCGACCGTCAGGATCACCAAGGCGGACGAGGTGGCGAGAAGAAGCTTCGCTGACATCTGGGCTCTCCTGCGCCAGGCGCGCCCGGCGCTGCATGAGGGACGGCCCGCCGCCGTTCGCGGCGGGCCTCTTGCTGACTGATCAGTGCTCGACGTCGTCCAGCGACGTGGCGGGCACCTCGTACTCGTGCAGGAAGTTGACGACGGTGCGGGCGTCGTCGGCGGCCCGGGTGTAGGCGTCGAGGCTGCCGGACACGGTCGCGTCCACGCTGCCGAAAACGGCCTCGTAGATATTCACCGTCTGGGCCACCCAGGTTCCGTCCGCCTGCTGGACCAGGACCGTGGCCGTAGCGGAGCCGTAGACGTCCGAGCGGTCATAGGTGAAGTCCGAATAGTCGATGACCGACCAGGTGGCGCTGCCCCGCGTCGCCGTGTTGATGCCCAGGAACGCGTTGATGTAGGCGATCTCGTCGGCGGTGAACGGGCTGGTCTTGTCCGTAGCCGCCGCCAGGAAGGACGCGCTGGCCTGCAGGTCGGCCGCCGTGAACACACCGTCGACCAGGTGATCATAGGCGGTGCCAGGCAGGTCGCTGACGCCCGGGATCGTGCCCTGGGTGAGCAGCGCCACATAGATGGCCAGGTTCTCCAGCGGCGAGTCGATCGTGCTGGTTCCGTCGGCGGTCGTGATGACAAGCCGGCCCGAGGCGTCGGTGCTGAGATCGGTGGCGGCGTTCAGCAGGGTCACCACCTCTTCGGCACGGCGGTCCAGCACGCTGTTCGGCGCCCGCCCGACGTTCAGGCGTCCCAACTCGACCTCCTGCACCAGGGTCTCGTCGATGGGCGCCCCCTCTTCATCCAGGGGCACGGGGTTGCCGTTGGCGTCGAGGGGCTGGACCCAACCCTCCGGGGTCAGGATCGGCACGCCGTTCTCGTCCCGCAGGATCACCCACAGGTCGCCGAAAAGATCGCCGCGCTTGCTGCCCGCCATGGAGGGGCGCCCCCCGCCGTGGTCCGATCCCCCGCCCGGGGTTCCGGCCCAGTCGGGACGGTCGGAGTCTTCCTCTTCCCCTTCGCCGCCGATGTCGCGGAAGATGTCGTCGAGCGAGCGCCCGCCCTGCCCCTGACCCTGGCCGCCGCGATCGCTGTCAGGACGCGAACCCTGACCACGGGGCTGCTGGTCGCGCGAGCCGCCCCGCTGCTGACTGGCGTCTAGAACGATGGCGGCGCCGGACTCTTTGGTGAAGGCGAAAGCCGCCGGCGCCGGGATGGCGACGGCCGCGAAGGCGAGGGCGGCGAAGGCCGCGCCGCCGGTGAGAAACTTGCGATAGGTGGTCATGTGATGCGTCCCCGTGAGTTTAGATGAAATGGATTTTCACTGCCTGCCCGACCCGCAGGTCCGGCGGTTGAAAACCATCTATTCAGGGGTGCGAACCAATGTATTTGATCTCAGTCAAACTTTCGAAAGTTCACAACGACGTACGGTTCGAAAGTAGCAATGAGTGAGAAGGATAACGAGACGCAAAATCTCATGTCGGCGGGCACACACGCCAGCATCATGTCCCATCGCTTCCGACTTTAAAATCGATAGGCGAACCCTACCCTGAAGCTGGTTCCGCGGTTTGCGAAGACATCCGTGACGGAATTGGGCGTGGCCGAATACTCATCGTAGTCCGTGTGCGTGTACTCAACCCTGAACCGGTAGCGCGGCCCCGCGCCCATCTCGACGCCTCCTCCGTAGCGAAGCCCGTCCCGCCGGTCGTCTTGGATGAGCTGGTTTGGCCCGACCTCGTACTCGGTGTGGAACTGGGCGCGTACGGATCCGGCGCGCACATAGAGAAGACTGGCGCCATTGAGCACGTAGCCGGCGCGAAGCCCGAAGCCGTGCTCCTCGTCAGTCTCGACCGAATACACGCGGCCCTCAGGGTCGCGCTCGATGTTCCAGCCCTCGCTGGAAACCCCCGCCTCAACCTCCAGCCCCAGGTAAAAGCGTTCGGCCATTACGAAGCCGTATCCGGCGAAAACACCTGTTGCGCCCCCGAAGCCGGACCTCTCCGCATCCAGAATGAAGTCGGGGCCGGGGCGAGGACCGACATTCTCGCTCGTCAGGGCTCCGTGACCGAACTGGGCGCCTATGTAGAAGCCGGAGAAATCCACCGCGGAGGGTGCGGCTGGCGCGGAGCGTCCGAACCTGTAGCCCGCGCCCAGCCGGAGGAGCGATTGCGCATCCGCGAAGTTGTCGGACGTTCGCGGCGACTGGATCGTGTAATCGCCGTAGGTGGTGAACACGTATTCGAAGCGGCCGAAGACCCGCTCCGTCATTGGGAAGTCGGCGCCGACCCCGTACCGGTATCCAGTCTCGCGCTCGCTTCGGTCGAGGATTTCGGTGTCATGCAGATAGGGCGTGCGGACGGCGGTGCTGACGACTCCGGCCCTCGCGTAGGCAAGGGCGTCGCCCTGCAGACGATGGCCGATGCGGGCCGTGACGCCATAGGTGTCGTCGATGCGAACTCCGAAGGTGCGGCCTGCGCGGTGGTCCCACTGTTGGGCGACGTCCTCGGCTTCGAACTCCAGACCGAGATGGATGACTTCGTCGACGGTCCAGCCGTGTCCGATAAAGACGCCGAAGGAGCCGCCGTCCGACCCGAAGTCGGCAGTATTGGTCCCCGGTCCGCGCGAGCCCGTCAGATTGGTGACCAGGGCGCCATGGCCCGCATTGACGCCGGCATAGAAGCCGAGCGGTTCGAATGCGGCGTCGGGATCGAAATCTTCAGCCCGCGTCACCGGGTCTAGCTGGGCCCCCAGCCGCAGGGTGATCCGGTTCTCGTTAAAGTCGTTGCCCGCCTGGTTCGAGTTCCGTTCCGAGAAGGCGTAGCCGGCGTCCAGATAGGCGCGGCGGGTGAAGAAGTATCGAAGGCTCACCCCCGACTCGAGGCTGTAGTCGGCCCGGTGGAGCAGCCGATAATCGTCCTTTCGGTGCTCGAGGTGAGCGAGCACCTGGAGTTCGTTGCTCAGCCGCCTGCTGAGCGAAATCCCGCCAGAGGTTCTGAGGTATCCGGGGGAGCCGCCAAGGGTCGTCTCCTCAAGTGTCCGACCCAGGAAGGCGCTGATGCGCGAGCGGGGAGCGTACGCCCAATCGGCGCGCACGCCGAAGTCCAGGGCCGCCGTGTCGCTGAACCGCGGATCGTCGTAATCCTGGGATATGAGGCCCGCATAGACCTCGCCCGTCACATTCCGTCCCAGGACGCCCTGCATGCCGCCGGCCAGGCGATATCCTGACGACGATCGCTGGAATCCCAGGTCGTCCACCGCCAGATCGTAGTCGCGCTGGTCAAGCGTGGCCTGAACGAAGGCCTGTCGTTGCGGGCTCAAGGCGTAGCTGACGCGGCCCCCGACCTCCAGCTTGGCCCGGTCGCGATCGTCGTTGTTGATGACGCCGCCCATGCCGTCGTGAGCGGCGTCGTAGTTCAGATCGATCAAGTTGACCCCGAAGCGCACCGCCCACGGTCGCCAATTGCCGGTAAAGCCGGCGAAGGCGCTGGCTTGATCATACTCAGTGGGCCTGACGCCTTGGACATCGTCCGGGGACTGGCGGCCCTCGTGCAGGGCGGAATAGTCAACGCCGCCAAAAAGCAGGATCGCCGGATTGAGCTGGAGCCGCCCCTCCAATTCAATCAGATAGTCCTCGTAATTCTCGTTGGTCTGATCCGCATATCGGGCCAGATCCGCGCTCACGCCCAGCCGGGCCTGGTACCTGTTGCCGGTCAGGGTCGCCGACAGCGACGGCTCCACCAGCGTTATGAAATCGCCCACGCGATTGTTCGTGGTCACAAAGACATTGTCGGTATGAACCGCCGAGACTGAGATCGAGCCGTCCACGTTGAGGCGCGGTTGGGCGGCGACCGGGGCCGGTGACTGCGGAGGGGGCTGATCCGCCGTTTGAGCCCGGGCGGGCTGGAGCGCCAGCGCGAGGCCTGCCAGCGCCGTCGAAGCCAAGAGTAATCCGCGGATCATGCCGTCCCCCATATCTTTCGCCGCCATCCGGCCGCGTCGGCTATTTGGACGATATGTGCACCGTGGCTCGGGAAACGGCGTTGACCTGCATCAAATGGATGTCCCGAGGGCGGAAGCTCTGAAAGCCGCCAACCCGCACGGAGGCGACCTTCCGGGCCGGGGACTCCTGGGGCGACGGGTTCGGCCTTTTGACCCAAGGCTTGGAAAGTCTGGCGTCCTCGCTTCCCCTTTCTTCGTCGCCGCCGCTTCGAGCTCAGCCATGATCGGCGTGTGAAACCTTGAAACCGCCCAGGTCGGAAGATCAGGCCGCCCGGATGATATAAAAAACAACATCATTCGGTCGGGGCGATATATAAGAATAAATCTAGCGGCTTTCCCGTGCGGGTTGTGATATATAAAGCGGCATCAGTATGGGGCGGCGATGTCGCATAAAATATCAAAACGATATGGCTTGGAGCCGCTTGTCGACGCGCTACGGCAGGCGCGTCGCGAAAAAGGCTGGAGCCAGAGAGACCTCAGCGCCCGCGCGCACCTGACCCAGGCCCAAATCTCCCGGATCGAGAACGGCGAGGTGGACCCGCAGGTCTCCACCCTGCTCGAACTGGCGCGCTCCCTCGATCTGGACCTCCAACTCGTGCCGAGATCGGCGATCACGGCCGTGGAAGCCGCCGTCCGCTCTGCGGGGGAAAGGTCGGAGGAGCGAAGCGCAAGGAGGTTGCTCACCAAGCTTCGCCGTCTTGCCGAGGCGGCGCGAGCCTCTGCTCCGGAGCGCGAGGACATCGCGTCCATCGCGTCCAGCCTTCAGGAGTTGGAGCCTCTCGCGCCAGGCCTGGGGAAGATCGCACCGACGGCCGATCTTGAGCGCCTGCGGGCCAACCTTGAGGGCTTCCTGAGTGATCCGCCGGTGGAGCGCCCTAGCCGCCCCAAGACCTATCGGGACGCCGCCGCCTGGTTGAAGAACCTCCGAAGCGCACTATTGCACGCGCCGCAGGCGGAGCGTCCGGCCTACAGCCTGGATGACGAGGACTGACGATGGCAGCCGACGCGCTCGAAGTCCTGCTCGATGGTCGAAGGATCGGCCTGATCACCGCCTTGGGTGGGGATCAGTCGATTTTCTCGTTCGATGACGACTATGCGGACGATCCCGATCGGCCGACGCTCAGCCTCTCCTTCAAGGGGGAGCGCGGCGGACTGCTGCGCAATCATCGGCCCACCCAGACGCGGCTGATGCCCGTCTTTTCCAACCTGCTGCCTGAAGGCGCGCTTAGGGACTACCTGGCCCAGCGGGCCGGCCTCAAGCCGATGCGGGAATACCCGTTGCTGGAGGCGCTTGGTCCCGACCTTCCAGGCGCCGTCGCCGTCCGCCCCGTCGGAGAGGGCCCGGTTGATGAAGATCATGATGATGATCAGCACGACGACGGCGCCGCGGGTCAGGGCCCCCTGAGGTTCTCCCTGGCCGGCGTGCAACTGAAGTTCTCGGCGGTCGAAAAGGCGCAGGGGAGGCTGACCATCCCCGCGAGCGGCCGAGGTGGGGACTGGATCATCAAACTGCCGTCGGTCCACTTTCGCGGCGTCGCGGCCAACGAGTACTCGATGATGCGCCTGGCCAAGGCCATGGGCATGGAAATCCCTGACGTGGACCTCGTGCCACTCGACCAAATCGAGGGGCTGCCGGAAGGAATCGGAAAGTTCGAGGAGGACGCCTTCGCCATCCGGCGGTTCGATCGCCGGGCGGACGGGGGACGGATCCATATCGAGGACTTCGCCCAGGTCTTCGGGGTCTATCCGGGCGATAAGTACGACAAGGGATCCTATCGCTATCTGGCGAAGGTGCTCTGGCTGGAGACTGGGGAGCCCGGGGTGCGCGAGTTCATCCGGCGCCTGGTGTTCAACACCCTGATCGGCAACACCGACATGCACCTGAAGAACTGGTCGCTGATCTATCGCGACGGCCGCACGCCCGAGCTGTCGCCCGGCTACGACTTCCTGTCGACGACCGTCTACATTCCCGATGAGAACGCGGCGCTGAAGTACGCCCGGACGAAGCGGATGGACGAGTTCAGCCTCGACGAGGTGGTCTACATGGCCGCCAGAGCCGGGTTGCCGGAGGCCCTGGCCCGCGATGCGGCCGCTGAAGCCGTCGATCGCTTTCATGACATCTGGCGAGCCGAGCGGGCGCATCTGCCGCTAGCCGATGATGTCGTCGCCGAGGTCGAGAGGCTGCTTGGCGTCGTGCCTATCGCCCGGGCCAGGTAAACTCCGGAGCGAGTTGCTGCCTGTGAGGATCGCCTGGCCTTATCGACGGCCCGGTGGAAGATGGTGTCCCCCTCGTCAGCCCCTTCTGCGGCTCAGAGCCTTGCGGGCGTTCTCCATGTGGTCGGGGCAGTGGTGACCGTAGCGGCGGCGGATCAGGTTCTCGCTGGTCGAGGTGAAGCCAGCGACCTCCCATGTCGGCACGCCCGCCTGGAGCATCCAGGTGATGCACGTGTGCTTGAGAGTGTGCGGCGTCACGTCGCCGCCCAGCTTCGCCAGCCGCCGCGCAGCGTCGAACCCGGTTTTCTGCCGCTGAATGGTCTCGCCCGCGTATTCGGTCGGGCCGGTGACCGTCAGCCGTCGCCAGCGCCGGAGATGCGGCAGCAGGCGATCGGGGATCGGGCAGGGGCGGCGTCGCTTGCGCGTCTCGCGCTCTTCGGTGCCGCGGCGATAGATGCGATGCTCCTTCAGATCGACCGATCCGGAGTGCGCGTTCCGCTCCCACCGCAGTCCCAGCACCGCCGCGTGGCGGGTGGCGGTGTAGAGGGCGATCAGGATGAATCGGGCCACATGGTAGTTCGGCTTGGCCACCCGTGCGTAGGCGGTCACCCGCCCGTCAGCGTCGAAGCCGTTCGGCGTGAAGCCCAGCGCGCCCCGGAGCAGCCGCGCGGCCTCGTCACGGGTGAGCCACCGCGCCTCCTGTTCGTCCGTGCCCGGTTTCCAGACGGCGATGGGGCGATCCAGCTTGCCCGCCTTCCACGCCCGGTTCAGCGCGGCCGACAGCGTCTCGAGTTCGCGCTTCGCCGTCGCCTGCTTGACCGGCTTGTGCCCGATCGCTCCGGTGGTGCGAGCGGCGACGTAGGCCTTGCAGGTGTCAATGTTCACCTGACTGCAGGCCATGCCGCCGAAGTGGTCGATCAGCCAGGGCACGTGAGTGGCTTCGGGCCCGCTATGGTCCTCGTCCAGGCTGTCCAGGTAGTAGATCACGCAGTCCGCGACGAGGATGCGGCGTGGGTCGCCGTCGCCGAAGGCCGGCTCGTGCTTGGCCGCTAGGTAGCGCGCGAGCGCTTCTTCAGCCTCTCGGCGCGCATCAGGGCCGCAGCCCGTGCCGACCTCTCGGCCTCCGTCGAGGACGACGTATACGGACGGACGACCTGCTCGCTCTCGGAGCCAGAGCCGGGGCGGTTCACGACGACGCGGCACTTCTTCCTCATTTCGTTGATGGCGCGGAGGGTGACGAACCAGCGGCCCCCGATCTTCTCCAGTTCAAGGTTCCCGCGCTGGTGCTCGGTCATCAGGGTGCTGGGCTTCAGCGACCCGTCGGGGAAGGCGATCACCACCGCCTTGGACAGGCGCAGCGGCGTGTCGGGGTGGATGCCGGGCGGGCAGGGGAAGGTGAGGACTTCGGGCTCCGGCAGCGGTTGGCCGGGGTGGTTCAGCTCGTTTCCGTTGTTCTTCATTTGACGAATCGAAATTGAGGTTTCTCGCCGGGACCATTCCCGCCGAGGTGGGCTCCTCCTTCGTCGTCCACACCCCTATACGCACGTGCGACGCTCGCGTCAAGTAATGAATCAGCTTACGCAAATCATTCCTTTACACAGGTCACGCAATTCCATCCTTTACAACTCGGACCATGACCACGAGAACTTAAAAATACTTGACTCCAGTTCGGGGCCAGGCATCATTCGCACATGAACATCACCATCCACATGATCGGCGGGGGTCGCCTGGGGCTCGGCTTGGAGGCCGACGGCCTGGAAGATGTCGCCGACATCCTCCGCCGCGAGCGCGGCCTGCTTGGGGACGCGCTGCCGAACGACGACGGCGAGGTCCTGGGCCGCGTTCTGGTCCCCGCCCACCGCATCCAGCTCGTCACGGAGGGGTAGGGCGCACGATATCGACTAGAGGCGGGCCCTAGATGGGCCCCTGGGCCGACCAGGGCGGCTCCCTGAGCTCTGGCGGCTAGGCGCAATCGCCATGGCCGTGCGGCCGGTCACCCGGCGCCGATTCATGACAGCGCGCTGCCGACGCCGGGCGCGGGCCATGACCCCGCCGATCAACGACAACTCTTAGAAAGGAGAATTCGGATGCCTAACTCCCTTCCCTCCGCGGGGAGCCGTGCCTTTATCTATATCAGCGGCTCGGATGACCGTCCGTGGGGCCCGGTCGAGCAGCAGCGAGATATTTGCCGCGAGATCGCCCGTCGCCACGAATGGGAGATCGAGGGCGAGTTCCTCGATACGAACCGGCGCCGCCGTGGCCGCGGTGACAGCCGCACCGCCCTGGGGCGCATGGCCTACCTCGCACGCCGAGGTCATGCCGAGGTCATCATCTTGGAAAGCCTGGACCGACTTCCGCGCAGCGCCAGCGCGCAGTCCTACCTGTCGGAGGCGATGGACGAAACGGGCGTCGTCCTGATGACCGCGCAGGCCGGCGTGGTTGAGCGCCTGACGTTTGCGATCTGGCGCGAGATGAGCACTGCCTGGTCCGAAGTGCACAACCACCGGGTGAAGCGCGGCCTGGCGCGGCGCAAGCTGAGCCTCGCGACCACGCCGGCCTCCGCCTGATCGCCAGCGACATCACCCGAGCCTGGGCTCGTCCACACATCACCCTCAGTAGAAGCCATCATGCAGACCAACGTCGGCCTCTCCGGCGGCCCCCAGCCGGTCCTTCATCAGCCTTACGATCAGCATCCCCACGGCCCCTTCGCCGCGGAGATGGCGCCGTCGCTTATCGCCCGCGCCAACGGGTTCAGCTCGGCTCTTTGGTTGGTCCTCCTCTCGAAGATGCCCGATGTGGACGGCGCCCATGGACAGGTTCTCGGGTGCCCGGGACATCAACCCGTTGAGGTCCAGTTGGCCAGGACCAGCCGTCGCAGCCTGGTGGTCGCCTCGCCGGTCTGCTTCCAGCTCGAGAGCCGCCCCCGCGTGGCCGGCGCCGCGTTGATCAATGGCGAGGGCGCCATCGAGGCGTTCGGCCTGCTTAAGGGGCGCTCCTACGAGAAGCTGCCGCCCCAGCGCTACGAATTCACGGCGGACAGCATCGTGGTCCGCAAGCCCATCGCTGACCGCTGACGCTGGGAACCCGCCCCCGATGACACCGCCCTCGAATAGGACCGTGGACTACGAACTGTGGCGCCGCGCGCAGGACCGCCGAGAGCAGGACCTCCTTGAGGGGCTGACCGCCGAGCAGCGTCTCCTTGCGCCCCTGGTGCTCAGCCTCGCCCGGCTGGCCGCCCAACGCGACGCCAAGACCCAGGAGCCGTTGGTGTGAGCCTGTTTAATCGCGGCCCGGTGCCGCCTCCCGGCTCCAGAGTGCTGCTCTATGCGCGCTTCTCCGACAACCAACAGAACCCGCTTGGGGCTGAAGATCAGCTTCGCATCCTGGCCGAAGACTGCCAGCGGCACGGATGGGTGGTGGTCGGCTCCTACACCGACAAGGGAAAGTCTGGTCGTTCGGTCAAGCGCCGGACTGGTTACCTGGACATGATGGCGGCCGCCGCCGCGGGCGAAGCAGATGTAATCGGCGTCTTCCAGCTAGACCGTCTTGGCCGCGACGCGCGGGAGCTCAACGACGCCCGCAACCGGCTCCAAGACGCCAACGTCATGATCTTCACGCACGACAAGGGCTTCATGACCCGGTTCGAGTTCGCCATCTACGCCGAAATGGCGCAGATGGAGAGCGAGCGCATGGCCGAACGCACGTCCCGCGGCCGCCGCGCCGCCGCGGCGCGCGGGAAGTTTATGGGCGACGTGCCGTATGGCTACCGCCTGGTCGAGCAGAAGGCGGCGGACGGCTCGCCGATCCTGAACAGCCGCGGTCACCCCGTGCGAGACATCGCTGTGAACGACGCCACTGCTCCCTACGTCCTTCGAGTGAACCAGGACTTCGACGCGGGCCTCAGCCCCCACCAGATTGCCGTCGCCCTTACAGCGGAGGGCATACCGACCCCGGAGGGTGGTCCGATCTGGCATCCGAACACCATCGTGGGCGTGAAGCGCTCGATGTCCGGCCTGCTGCGTAACCCGATCATCGTCGGGCGCGTCATCCACGGGAAGGTGACGAACGAGCGCGATCCGAAGACCGGCGAACTCAAGAAGCGTAAGGGCGACGTCGCCGACATGATCGAGCACGAGCGCCCTGATCTGCGCATCGTTCCCCAGGACGTATGGGACCGCAATCAGGCCAGGCTTGCCGCTCGCCCCGCCTCGAAGCTGGTTGATCGACGCCGCCCCACCTACCCCTTCAGCGGGCTGGTGAAATGCGGTGTCTGCGGTGGCTCCTTCGTGCAGGTTTCCAAGACGATGGGATGTTCGGCCTATCGCTTGAAGGCGTGCTCGAACAACCGTCGCGTCCGTCGCCAGGACCTGGAGAAGGCGGCGCTGGATGGGCTGACGCAGCAGCTCGCTCAGCCCGAAGTCATCTCCTGGTTCATGCCGGAATATCTGCGCGAACGCGGGCCGGCTAACGAGGCGGCCGCCGAGCGCCGCGCACGGGCCGTTCAGAAGCTGGCCGAGATCAACGAGGAGATCGACTCGATCCGCGAGCAGCTTCGCCTCAAGCCCGGCGTGCACGCGCGCAAGATGTTCAACGACGACCTGGAGACGCTCATCGCTTCGAAGGCCCAGTTCGAGCGCGAGGCCGCGCGCACCGAGAACGCGCGGCCGGTGGAGCTCACCTCGGATTTCGTGGTTGGCCGCTTCGAGGCTCTGCTGGAGGATCTGGGGCAGGCGATCCAGGGGAACGAGCGCGACGCTGCGCGTGCCCGCGAAATCGTCCGCAGCTTGATCACCAAGGTGACCGTGGAACCCTTCGATGGCGAGGGCGGTCGCCCCGACGGCAAGGGGAACAAGGCCGTGCGCGTCTACATCGAGGGGGAGATCAGCCGCCTGGTCGACCGCGTCACGCTCGAAAAGAAGATCATGCACGAGCGAGGTGCCGGGGACGTGCATAATCTTCCGATCGCCACCTTCTGGTTCTACGTCGATCTGTTCCAGCCCCAGACGCCCGAGGAGGAGCAGCTGTGGCGCGACGTGGCCCTAATCGGCCGTATGCTCGACGATGCGGACTGGCCGATCCTCTTCCGTGAAATGGTCGCCGCCGTGAACGACCGGGGGCGAGAGCCTGACGAGGCCGAGCTGGAGTCCGACCAAGCTCGCGTGCGGCTCGGCCTGGCCCAGTACCGCCGGGGCAAGTGGGTCCGCTCGATCCGCCTCAGCGATGCGAACGACTGGGGTTGGGTGTGGGCTGATCGCCCGCTCAAGGATCACGAGTGGCGCGTCCGGCACAAGCGGCGCACGGCCAGCGGCCCGACCGCGGTCGGAGACGCCGAGACCGGGGTGACCGTGGCGGCGCCGCTGGGCGTCATCCGGCTTGGCGGCCCGGAAGCCGCTGTGATGCAGATCCGGCGCAGCACGCCGACGACCGAAGAGTAGCGAGCGATAGAGGCGGCCTTCGAGCCGCAGACCTCGGTTGGCGTCTAGAACAGGGCGCGTTCCCAGCCGCGGCGCCAGCTCATGACGTGCAGCTTTCCGCCCACATACTGGCCGGGCCGGCGCGGATCGATATAGCCCGACATCAACGGCGGGCCTCCCTGGGGCCCGTCGATCCGGAAGCACACGCCCGCTTCGTGACGGTTGAACATGATGTGAAGATCGCCGTGAACGGCGTCGCCGATTTGCCCCCAATCCGAGGGGCGCAGCTCAGTCTCGGCCAGAATCTGGCGCAAGCGCTTCAGGATGACGACAGACGCCGCCTTGCGGCTTCGACCAACCGCCACTTGCGCTGGGTGAACAAATTGGACGACGTCGGCGGCTTCGGTGTGATGGCTAACCATATCTGCTTCCTTTCGGGACAATGGTTAACCACGCTGCAAGTGATGCACCGTCCGGTGCGGGTTGGGCGCCGCGTAACCTGGGCCCGTTGACGGGCGCAAACGGCCAGGAATGCGGAACGCGCCCCACCATGGGGAGGTCCTCGCATATCTCGCGATAGAGCCGCTCGAAGCCCGCGTGCCCATGCACCGCCGCGAGCACGGGCGTGGCCACAAAGCGCGCCGAACTGGCGTATCCGGCGAAACCGTTTCTGCCGCTAACGCGGCCACAGTAGTCCGTCTTTGGGCTGCGGTCATGGATGCGAGCGGCAGTCTGCTTGGCTTTGGCTACTGACGGGTAGAGTTCATTTTCTCACGCCATCTTTTGTTCTAGTCGCCGCTTCCGCATTTCCCAATCGGGTAACACGCGGTCCAAGAGCTCGAAGAACTCTGGACCGTGGTGCGGCACCGCGACGTGGCAGAGCTCGTGCGTGATAACGTAGTCGATTGCGTCGATTGGCGCCTCGATCAGGCGGCGATTAAGCAGCAGCCGCGATGCCGGGGACATCGAACCCCACCGCTGCTGGAGTTGGCGCACGATCAGGCTTTTGGGGCGGAAGTCTTCCGGGGCCGGGAAGCGCAGCAGATTGACTTCGAGGCGCTCGGCAAATTTTGAATGGGCCCGCTGCCGATACCAACCTTCGACAAGTTCGCGGGTGGCCTCGGTCCGTTCGGGCCTGTGCGTTTGGACCACAATGAAGCCACGGACGAGCTTCACCGTCGCCTGAACGTGGGGCACTACCTTCAATCGATACTGCCGCCCGAGATAGAGATGGGTCTCGCCTGCCACATACTGGCGATCCGGGGTGCGCGGCAGGAACTGGATGAAATACCGCTGCTGGCGCCTGATCCACGCGGCGCGCTTGCGCACTTTCTCCTCGATAGCCACCAGCGGAGCATCCTGTGGAGCAGCGACCACAACGGAGGCATCAGGCTCTACGGCGATTTCCAGCGTCGTCCGATCGCGGCGCACGATGGAGAAATCAATCCGGTGTTCACCATATCGGACGCTGTGTCGTTCCGCGTTCATCCAGGAAACCGTGCGCGGGCCAAGTCCATGATCTTGAGTTCAAGATCGTCCATCACCTCAAGGGTCAGTTCGATGCCCCGCTCATCGCGAAGGATATCAAAGAAGTAATCGTCGATGGCGTTGCGCATCTTGTTCTGAGCGATGTCATTGGACCAGACGTCGACGATGTGATGGGACTTGACGATGTCGATGATCGTGAGCGCAATGGCGGCAACCTCATCTGCCGCGATCGGTTTACCGTCGTTAGTCGCGAGCACGCCTTCAAGGACCCCGAAAAACGCCTGCCCATCGTCGTTGCCCTTGATCGCATCCGGCACCTCGCGCCCCCGGTCCTTGCGGGCAACCTTGCTGGCCAGATCGACTACGTTCTTGAGGTAATCGCGCTCGGAAATCCGTTTGGCCCGATAGTCGCGGATGGTTTCCTCCAGCAGTTCCGAGAAACTGCGGTAGAAGGTCGGGTCCTCGTCCATCTTTTCGGTGATGGTCCGGCGCGTCGCACTGGCGATCCGGTCCGCCCTCGACGCCTCGGAGACGCCCGTCTCCTCCACCACCGCTTTCAGCGCGTCCGGGTCGTTGATGTTGACCATCTCGATGATCGTCTCGGCCGGCATGGCAACCACATGGTCGTCCAGCAGCTTCTGGATCTTTGGCTCAAACTCCTTGACGTCGACGGTCTCCTGGTAGCGAAGCTGGACCGAGCGCCGCAGCTCGGAGAACTGCTTCCAGTCCTTCTTCATGACGTCGATCTTCGCCTCGTCGAAGACGTCGAAGAGCTTGTCCGACGACAGCGAGATGTGGAGGCAGCGGCTGAACGCCTTCAGTCGTTCATAGAACTCCTGCCGGATCGCCTCATCGGCCAGGAACTGTTCGAACTGCTCCATGTCCTTCTTGTTCTTGACCGGCTTGAACAGGTCCCAGAGCTGATCGTGGAGCTGGGGCAGCTTCCGGATTTCCTCGCGCACATCGTGGACCGTGCCAGCGAGATCGGCGGCGTCGAAGCCCTCGAAGGCGCTGTAGGTCGTCAGCGCCGTGTCGAGTTCTCCGAGCAGCCCCTCGTAGTCGATGATGAAGCCGGACTGCTTCTCGGTCGCGCCGTCTTCGTAGAGCCGGTTCACGCGGGCGATAGCTTGTAGCAGGTTATGTTCCCGCAGCGCCTTGCACACGTAGAGCACGGTATTGCGCGGCGCATCGAACCCGGTGAGCAGCTTCGACACAACGATAAGAATCTCCGGGTCGCCCGAGCCCTTGAATGCGTCGATGATCTGGCGGGTGTATTCGTCCTCGGTCTTGTACCGGGCCATCATCCGCGCCCAGAACCCGCGCACGAGGTCCTTCGATTCCTTGTCGACCTCCTCGTTGCCCTCGTTGTCATCGGGCGGCGAGATGACGATTTCGCTGGTGACGTGCCCGATCTCGTCGAGCACCTCCTTGAAGCGGACGGCCGCTGCCTTGGACGGCGCCACAAGCTGCGCCTTGAACCCCGTGCCTTGCCAGTGCTGGCGGAAGTGCTCCGAGATATCGAAAGCTTTCGCCCGGATCGCCTGGCCCGTCTTCGACAGCGCGTCCATGCGGGAGAACTTGCGCTTCAGGTCGGCCTTCTGGCTGGGGGTCAAGCCCTCGCTGATCTTGTCGAACCACTTGTCGATCACGCCGCCATTGACCTGCTGCTCGACAATCCGTCCCTCATAGAGGAGCGGCACAACGGCCCCGTCGGCGACAGCCTCGTCGATCGCGTATTTGTGGATCAGGCCGCCGAAGGTCGAGAGCGTATTCTTCTCCTTCTTCAGGAGCGGCGTTCCGGTGAAGCCGAGATAGCAGGCTTTCGGCAACAGCCGGCGCATCCGCGTGGCGAACTGGCTGTGACCGCCATAGCGGCCGGTCTGCGAGCGATGGCTCTCGTCGACCAGGACGAACACGTTGGCATCCTCGTCGACGTCCTCCGCAGCTTTGGCGGCCGTATCGAACTTGTTGATGATGGTCGTCACGAGCGGTGTCCGGTTTCGGATCAGCTCGATCAGATGGGCGCCGCTGGTTGCCCGCACAGGTTCCAGTTCGCAGGACTTGAACGTGTCCTTGATCTGCTTGTCGAGATCGTCGCGGTCGGTGACGATCAGAATGCGCGGATTAGGGATGGCCCTGTCGAGCGCGAGCGAGCGCCCCAGCATCACCATGGTCAGCGACTTTCCCGACCCTTGGGTGTGCCAGATCACGCCACCCTTGCGGCGGCCGTCCAGATTGAACTGGCGGACGCGTTCGACAGCCTTCCGGATGCCGAAGAACTGCTGATGGCGCGCCACCTTGCGTGCGCCGCCATCGAACACGGTGAAGCGACGGATCAGGTCGAGCAGGCGTTCCGGCCGGCACATCGCATGAATTGTGCGGTCCTGCGCCGTGATCGCGCGCGCACCTTCGGCGGCCAGGGCATCGAAATGAGCGCGGGCAAAGGCGAAGTCGCCCGAGAAGACCGCGTCGGCCTCAGACGGCGTTAGCGGCCGATTGGCCAGCGGATCGATGATCTCGTCCCGGTCTTCCTCGTCCCGCCACGTCTGCCAGAACTGCCGCGGCGTGCCCACGGTGGCGTAGCGCGCCTCGACACGGTTCATCACCATGAGAAGCTGCGCGAAGTGGAACAGCTGCGGGATGTTGTCTTCGTTCTGGTAGCCGATCAGCTGGCTGCCGGCCTTCTTCAGGCTCGCGGTCGGCCGCTTGTTCTCGATCACGAGGAACGGGATGCCGTTCACGTAGGCGACGATGTCGCATCGCTTGGTCTGGGTGCTGGCAGTCCGCTCAACCGAGACTTCGGCCGTCACATGATAGACGTTGTTCGCAGGCCGCTCCCAATCGACGTAGCGGAACGAATAGGACTTCGAGTCTCCCTGGATCGTTTTGGTGATGGTCGTTCCGAGGACGAGGGTATCGTAGATGTCCTGGTTGGTCCCACGCAGGCCCTTCTGCCGGTCAGGCGTGGGCTTAAGACGGCGAATGGCTTCGTGAGCATCCTCGAGGTCGAAGGGATATTCCCGTCCCCGGTAGGTGAAGCTGTTGATCCGCAGGAGCTGGTCCGCAAGAACGTCGTCGAGCACCACGTTGCGCAGGCGGCCGCCACGATGGCGCACAGCATCGACCTGGGACAGCGGCGTGAACCCCAGCGCCACAAGGAGCTGCAGGGCGGGGATTTGCGACTGATGCTTCTCGGCGGCGTCGAAGGTCATGGCTTCCACTCCGCATGCTTCGCCGCCTTGTAGAACTTCACGCAGGGAGCATCCAGGCAGCGGCCCAGTGTCTCGCGCGCAGGCTCCAGAATGGCCACAAGCTCGGCGTAGTAATCCTTCTCGCCTGCCCACGCCTCCGCGACGGCCTGCAATTCCAGATGCCGCCGATAGACGTAGGAGATGGCGTCAGCCACCTGCACCATCGAGGAATGGTCGGACTTGATCGCGAAGGCGGTGTTGATGATGTGGTCGAACCGATCCTTCTTGCTGCGCTCCAGCCAGACCGTTTTCCCACGCTTCTTGCCTTGCGTCTGATAGAGGCCATCGAACCAGGCATCGCCCTGATACAGCCCGTCCGACAGCTTCGGCATCTCGCTCTTGTTGTCGTCCATGATGACGACGGTGAGGCCCTTGCTGTTCTTGACGCCCTGCATCCTCTTCTGGACGAGGCACGCCGTGAACATAGATGAGGCCAGCCAGTAGTTTGTGCCGAAAGGCTGCCCATGGCCAGCGGCCGCGGCCGCATCGAATGCGCCATAGGAAAGCGCGTATCCGAAGACCTTGCCGCCATTCTCGACAGCCAGCTCGCAGACGGTCTTTAGGAAAGCCTTTCGTTCGGCCGCATCAACCTCCCGCCAACCACCCTTGCCGTTGATGAAACGGCTGGTCTTGAAGTCCGAGCGATTTCCGGGATGGAGCGCAAAGAGGGCTTCCAGCCGCCGGTCAAAATCCTCGGTCTTCTTGCGTAGCTTGTAGGCGTCGACCATCAGCCCCGCCATGACGAACACATCGCCCTGATCGCGTGCACCGCTTTCGTCGATGTAGATGAACTTCATGGGCTGACCCTCCATTCGCCTGTCAGCAGCTTCTGCATCAGGCCGCGTTTCTGGCGGGTGAGGGCTTCGATTTCGGTATTGAGGGCGTCGAGGTCGGTCTGTGCCGTACCCAACACCTCTGCGATGGCCCTCTGTTCGGCCAGCGACGGAAGCGGGAAGGGCAGTTTCGAGAATTCGCTCCAGCGCAGGCTGCCGCGCCTGTCCACGGAAGCGCTGGTGCTGACCTCGAAGATGTGCCGATAGAGCCCGGTCTTGAGCACGGCAAAGGCGTAGTCGGCATCCACCTTCTCCGGGGCGAAGCGGAAGACCGTGTAGATGGGACTGACGACGCCGACGTCTGTCAGGTTCTGAAGGCCGATAGAGCCTTCCTCGATATGGTTGCTGGGAAAGCCGAAGTCGCCGCGCCAGATTCTCTTGTAGCCTGACAGATCGGCGCTGAAGACCTGCTTCTTGAAGTATTCGAGCGACCGGACAAATCCGTCATATTTCGAGCAGGACAGGACTTCATGCTGCTCTGCGTCGCCGTTCCGTTCGGATATCTCGCGCGCAAGCTTGCCGATTGGCTTGATGCCCCAGGTGGCGGGAAGCGTGAACCAGCGATGCGCGGCCACTTCGTCTGTGGTGCGGAAGCGATCCAGTTGGCGCGTGCCGAAGACCAGAGAGTGGGTCAACGCGCGATGCCGACGAAGCTTCGCCGCCCGCAGCGCCTCCAGCTTCTCGATGGCCCCGTCCCATGTCCGCAGGAGTTCGACGATCTTGCGCTGTTGGGGGAGTGGGGGCAGGAGAACGAGCATCTCCTTGTAAGCGCCCACATTGAAGTGCTGAAGAGCGAGTCCGCCCTTGTTCCCAACGACATGCTGCTTGCCGACAGCAGAGTTGGTATATTCGGCAAGGTACTCCGGGAGAACCGCCTTAGGGTTCGGACGTGCGAACACGACGTCGATGCAGTTGGATCCGTGGAACTCCGGCGGGACGACACAGGCTGTTCCAGGAGCCCCAGACCTAACGACAAGCACGTCGCCAGTTCTCAAGCACGACTTGGCGTTTGCGGTATGTCCTTCATGGGATAGGTATACCCAGTTCTCATCAACGATTCTATTCTCCGCTACGTTAGCAGAGCGAAACGCGCGGACGCCTTGGCCTTCATCGACATAGTATTGTGACGGCTTGACAACAATGCCGACGCTTACGCGTTCGCAGATTTCGTCGACAGACTTTTGTTTCCATCCCTCAATCATCGCTGCCGCCCTTCTTCCGCTCCTTGGCGGCTTTCTCCATCTCCTCCAACTGAGCAATATCGGCCTCGTCCGCCGCCAGCGCCTCAGTCGCGCGGCGGTTGGCGTCGAACACCTCGAACCGCTCGACGGCCAGCTTCTGGGCCACGTCCATCCGCAGCCGCCCGGCATGGGTCAGCACGTCGCGCTCGTTGAAGGACAGGAAAGCGTCCAGCTTGTCGGCCCATTCGGCCATGCTGACCGGGCGGCGGCGCCTTGCCTGGTCCTCGGCGTAGTCGAGGTACATCACGACGATGCGGTTGAGTTCCTCGACCTCCTCGGCCTTGAGGTAGTTCTTGGCCGTGCCGACATCGCCCTTGCGCACGACCGAGCCTTTCCAGCTGGTCAGGCCCATGTTGGGGGCGCTCGGATCGCTGCGGTTCTCGATCAGCTCAGCGGCCGTCTTGCCCGTGACTGCCCAGAGCATCTTGTTCTGCACCTTCTTGAAGAAGGCCTGCGCCTGCTCGGACGTCTTGTCGTAGTCGATGGCGGTCGTGTAGAGGTCGCGGACCTTCTGGTAGAAGCGCTTCTCCGAGGCGCGGATGTCCCGGATGCGGGCAAGCCACTCGTCGAAATAGTCCCATTGCTCGGCCTGCTTCAGCCGGGCATCGTCCATGGCGAAGCCCTTGACCAGGTATTCGCGCAGGACCGTTGTGGCCCAACGGCGGAACTGGGTGCCCCTCGGGGAGCGGACGCGGTAGCCGACCGCCAGAATGGCGTCCAGATTATAGACCTTCGTGCGGTAGGCCTTGCCGTCCGCGGCAGTTGTCAAGGATTCCTTGACAACTGACTCTGCCGCCAGCTCCTCCTCGGACAGGATGTTGTTGATGTGCAGGCTGACATTCTGCTTGGAGGTGTCGAACAGCTCGGCCATCTCCAGCTGCGTCAGCCAGACTGTGCCGTCGATGGCCCGCAGGCCGATGGTCGCGGCGCCGTCCTCGGTGCTGTAAAGGATCAGTTCGCCCTCAGACATCGACGCCCAGCTCCTTCAGGTAGCCAGCCATCTTGCCCCGCACCTCGGCGAGCTCGGCCTCGATCGTGTTGATCTGCTTCTGCAAGGCGGCCACGTCGATTTCCTCCTCCGGCTCGAAGGTGTCGACGTAGCGGGGGATGTTGAGGTTGAAGTCGTTCTCGGCGATCTCTTCCGGGCTGGCGCGGTGGGAGTATTTGTCGATCTCCGCCCGCGCAGCGTAGGTTTCCAGCACCTTGTTGATATGCGCCTCGTCCATCACGTTCTGGGTCTTGCCCGGCGTGAACTCCTTGCTGGCGTCAATGAACAGGACGTCGCGGCGGTCCTCGTTCGCGCCGCCCTGTTCGCGGGAGCGGTCGAAGACCAGGATGGCCACCGGAATGCCCGTGGTCGTGAACAGGTTGGCGGGCAGGCCCACCACTGCGTCGAGCAGGTTCTCCTCGATCAGCGCCTGACGGATGCGCCCCTCGGCCCCGCCCCTGAACAGCACGCCATGCGGAACGATGACGGCCACCCGGCCGCTCTGGCGCGTGGCGATCTCGATCATGTGGGTGATGAAGCCGTAGTCGCCCTTGGACTTCGGCGGGATGCCGCGCCAGTAACGCTTGAACTGGTCGGTGTCCGCATTCTCCGCGCCCCATTTGTCGAGGCTGAACGGCGGATTGGCCACCACCACGTCGAACTTCATCAGGTGGTCGCCCTCGACCAGTGCGGGGCTGTTGAGCGTGTCGCACCACTCAATGCGGGCGGCGTCCTTAGCGTGCAGGAACATGTTCATCCGGGCCAGCGCCCAGGTCGCACCGTTCACTTCCTGGCCGTAGAGGGCGAAGTTCTCGGACCCGACTTCCTCGGCCGCACGGATCAGCAGCGACCCGGAACCGCAGGCCGGGTCGCAGATCGTGTCACCCGGCTTGGGCGCCGCGAGTTTCGCGAGCAGGCGGGAGACGGCGGAGGGCGTGTAGAACTCGCCAGCCTTCTTGCCCGCGTCGGAGGCAAAGCGCGAGATGAGGTAGATGTAGCACTCGCCGATGATGTCCTCGGTCACGCGGCTGGGGCGCAGATCAAGCGCGGGCTTGGCGAAATCCTCCAGCACGTTCTTGAGGCGACGGTTGCGGTCCTTGACGCGCCCGAGGTTGGCTTCGGAGTTGAAGTCGATGTTGCGAAACACGCCTTCAAGCTTCGCGCGGTTGGCATCCTCGATCCGCTCCAGCGCGATGTTGATCCGCTCGCCGATATTGGGCTCGTTCCGCGCCTCGTAGAGATCGTAGAAGCTGGCGCCTTCGGGGAGGACGAAGCGCTCGCGCTCCAGCCTGCGCCTGATCCGGGTTTCATCCCCGCCATACTGCTTGCGATAGGTTTCGAGGTGATCGTTCCAGTGGTCAGAAATGTACTTCAGGAACAACATCACCAGGATGTAGTCCTTGTACTGTCCGGCATCGACGACGCCCCTGAAGGTGTCGCATGCGGCCCAGGCCGTCTGGTTGACCTGCTGCTGAGTGAGTTGGTCGGTCATTTGGACGTCCTTTCCTGCCTCGTCTTGGGGCGTATGCTGTTCGCTCGTTCCACGAGGAGCAGGCTGATCATCTTTCTTCGTGTGTCGGCGGCGAGCCGGGTGAGCTCCCGCTCCCGCTCAGCCAGTGCATCGACCACGACGATCTTTCCTTGAGTTTCGATGTCCGGGACATCGAGTTCGAGATCGTCGAGGCTGGATCGCGGGATCATTCGGATGTTGGTGCCGCGTGCCGCGCTGTCGAAATGGCGCTGGGCGGGAGGCTGGTTTATGGCCCACGCCAGATACTCCGGCGTCACCACCTCACGCTTCGGACGCAGCACCATCAGCGGGAGCACCGCAAGGGCGGGTTCTTGCAGGCGTTCGTCGAGGGCGGAGGCCGTGTTTCGCTCACCGCGCGAGCGGAACACCACGTCGCCGGTGCGGACGAAATACCGATCGGCAAGGCCGTCCAACTGGACGCGGGTGAGCTGCTCAGGATCGACGAGGCCCTCGGGGGATATGTCCCGCAACTGAATTGCCAGCACGCCCCCGGGCGCCGGTTCCAGTCTGCCGCGTGCCGTGTAGCCGGTGTGGATGGTGCAGGCGTCAGCGAGGCGCATCGAGAATCCCTCTGTAAGGCATTCTACAGAAGATAACGCCGACCGAACATGGCGTCAACCATTTCGCTGTAGACCCTCCTACTGCGTACGAGTGGGTTTTCGGCTGGCCGTACAGCAGAATCCCGCTGCGAGTGCGCTCAGCTTGGTAGGTGCGGCGCGCAGCTAGGCCAGGCGAAGGCGCCTTGACCTTCGAGCGCTGTGGGTGTCCGTTTCAAGACGCTGTCGGAGAAGCAGACGGAAATCAAATGGTTGGACTTCGCGCAGGAATGGTCCAACCAATCGTGGCCGAGCCCATGAAATGCCCACAAAACGTGGGCGGGGTGCCTGATTTGCTTGAATTTTCCGGCCTGTGGGTAATTTCAAGCCATTGAAATCATTGAAGATGTCACCGTTGACATCGCAGGGGTCACAGGTTCAATCCCTGTCGCGTCCACCATTCTTTTCAATGAGTTAGCTGGCTTCTGAGCACCCTCGGCGAGGAACTGCCCATGAAACGCTGAATCCGCTCTCCCGGCCCAATTTCTGCGCACGAGATGCGCGAGATCAACACCAGCACCCGTGTCCTGGGCGTCGAAAGCTCTAATCTGCGGCGCCTCAAGCCCTCTCAAGCAAGGATGGTCAGTGTGTCGCATCAGCCAGGAGCCGCACCATCCTGCCAAACTCATTGAATAGCCGGCTCCGGGCCTCGGGCTGGCTGAGATATGGATTCATGAACACGCAGCGGATCAACACTAAGCGCTGCTCGTCCAGCAAGGCGCTGAACCCTTCGGCATGGCGGTCGATCAGCCGCCTATAGCCTTCCCCCAAGGTGGTCTTGGAGACCGAGAGGTCGGGCGAAGCGTGGATCGCGTCGAAGAGGGCGCCCGTGCGCCGGTTCGCGCTTGAGAGGGGCTCGCCCTGCCGGCCCAGAGAGAAGCAGACGATGTTGGCGTCGATAGGGGTTAACACACGCACGTCATCGTGCGCCGTCATTACCGCTCCCGCGAACTCGCGCGCCGAGCGCACGCTCTGGGCCAGAAGGGCGCCGAGTCCTTCCGGCCCGAACCCCAGCGCCTTGCCCGTCAGCCATATGGCCGCTGCGCCCGCGGCCGAGCGCGACCCCTCAAGCGTCGAAGACCACTTGTCGGGACCGAGCTCCGACCGGTCGAGGTAAGGCGCGTCGAAGCCCGAGACCGCATAACGCGCGCGGTCGCGCGTGAGGAAAGCCCCGCAGGCGTAGGGCACATAGCCGAGCTTGTGCGGGTCGATGGTGAGGGAGTCCGCCCGGCCGAGCGCGCCGAGGGCTGTGGCGCTGCCGGGCGACAAAGTCGCTTCGTCAGGTCCGCCCACGATCCCGGCCAGGAAACCGCCATAGGCCGCGTCCACGTGCCGCCAGATATGCAGGCCCTGCTCGCGCTCCCACCGCTCCAGCAGGTCATGCACGGTGTGAACAGGATCGATCTCGCAAGTCTCAGTGGTGCCTGCGACGGCGACAGCCATTAGCACAGGGCGACCGTCGCCGCGAGCGCGCTTAATCAGCCGGTCGAGATCGGCAACATCCAGACGCCCTTCGCCGTCGAGGGCGATACTCCACAGGGCTTCCTCGCCCAGGCCGAAGACATTGGCGGCCTTCAGCCAGGAGTAGTGCTTATTGCCCGCGACCAGCAGCACCGGGCCCAGGTAGTCGCGTCCGGCGGCGCGCGAGATGCGTCGATAGACATCAGTGGGATTACCCGCTGCGGCGCTGCACCGCCGCAGGGTCTGGTCGTCGAGCCCGTGCTCACGCCGAAGTTCGCCAAAGCGGCCCCAGCCCATATGGGCGCAGGCGAATACATCCAGGGGCCAGCCCGTCTTTTCGGACAGGTGCAGGCCCAGGCTGAGCCAGTGGTCCAGCCGATAGCGGGCGCGCCAGACCGCCTCGAAGTTGGCGACCGTACCGCCCGAGGTGAAATGTCCTTCGGCCTTGGAGGGATCGTACCCCAGCAACTGGGCGAGCATAGCGATGGCCTCGCTCTCGATGACGGCTCCGACACGGCTGGCCTCGCGGGAAGTATTGTTCGGATTGTGCAGCATCGCCGCCAGCCAGCCGAACAGGGCAGGCAGAGATACCTCCGCTTTCATGTGCCCGATATAGCGTGGCGTGTGGGTAGGCGTTTCAGCCGTGAGAGCGCGGGCCAGCTCGTCCAGCCGCTCGGTAATGAGGTGGCGCGCCACTGGATCGGCTGGAGGCGCAGCGGCTGCGATTCGCCGGTCCTGCGGAAACAGGTCACGCCGCCAGTCGAACCAGTGATCCAGCAGACGTTGGATCTCGGCCCGCATCCAGGTTTCATTCTGGGAGCCCAAGCCGGGAAAATACGAGGCCGCGATCTGCGATGCGCTGGGAATAGCTTCGGCGTCGCCGAGATTGGCGGCCATACGCTGATGGTCCATGGGCGGTCGCTCCTTGGTCAGTGGGGGCGGGTTAAGATCCAGGCGGCAACGGAGGCCAGCACCAAGCCGGAGCCTGCGAGCGCCAGCGGGCTGACGCCCGAGGCCCACAACGCGCTCCAACTGATCGGGAGGCTCAGCGCGGCGACAGCTTTGGCCTGAGGCGGTATGGCGCGGCGGTCGCGCCAAGCCCCTATGGCTGGCCCGAGCCGCGGATGATCCAGAAGCCAAGCCTCCAGGCGCGGCGAAGATCGCGCGAAGGCCCAAGCCGAAATCAGGGCGAAGGGTGTGGTCGGCAGCAGCGGTAGGAAGACGCCAGTCAGCGCCGCGCCTGCGGCGGCCGTGCCCAGTACCCGCAGAACCAATAGGCGGCCCGGCGCACCCGCGGGCGCTTGCGCCTGGCACTCGTGAAATCCGCACAAATCCATCGGCAGGGTGTCTGGTCTCATGGGATCAGCGTGACCTGTTCGGGGGTGCCGCGCCTTGAGCCAGCGCAACGCAGGCTACAGGGATCGCCGCAGCAGCATCGGCCCATAGGCCAGGACAAAGCCGGAGAACGCCAAGATCCAGAGGAGAGCTGAGGCAGAGAGCAGCAGCGGGGTCCAGTCCGCCAAGAAGGGCGCGACGATGCGCGCGGCCGCGGCGAGTACAGCCAGGATGTAGATGCCGGTGGTCGCTGGATCCGAGGCCCGCGGGCGGCCGGTGTGACCGCGGCTAGCCCGGGTCATGACGGCCAGGGTCATGACACCCATGGCGCCCGCGGTCAGAGCGTGCAGGCCGGCGGTGAAGGGGAAGAGCGACGGCGCCAACGCGGCGCCGCCCAGAAGAAGCAGGCCGACCGGAACGAAGGTGTAGCCGATGTGGAGACTCCAGACCATCGACTCGCGCCAGGCCAGCCAGCCCCGCCAGCGGACGAGGCGGATGAAATGCACGATACCGGCTAGGCCGAGGCTCGCGCCGGACATGGTGCTCAGGGGATCGGCGACCCACAGCGCCAAGGCCGTGACTGCCAGGGCCAAGGCCGCCCGGTCGAAGGGCCCGAAAGGTGCTGGTCTCGCCGCGAAGCCACGGGCCAAGGTCCAGTTTTGGGTGAAGCTAGGTACGATGCGGCCGCCGATGAGGGCGATCAGGGCGGTAATGACGGCGACAGCGGCGCGCTCGGAAACGGCCACCGCATCGGGCCAGAAGCCGCGCGCGTGGAAGAAAAGATTGGCCAGCGCCAGGAGCGAGACCATCAGGGCGACGGGCAGATTGCGGCGGTTCTTTGCCGCCAGGATTTCGCGCCAGACCACGGCGGCGAAAACGATCAGGAAGGCGCCGTCCAGCAGAGCCGGAAGCGGCCACAGGCTTGGAGGCAGGAAGCCGGAGGCTCGGCCAACCAACCACAGCCCGACCAAGCCGATCAGGGGCATTCCGGTCACCGGCAGACGGCCGGTCCAGTTGGGCACCGCTGTCAGCAGGAAGCCCGCGATGACTCCGCCGACATAGCCGAACAACATTTCGTGGATATGCCACGGCAGACCCTCGGACCCGCCGATGCGGCCTCCATGAAAGAAGACCGCGAGCCAGATCGGCACCGCCGCCGCCGCCCAGACTGCGGAAAAAAGGAAGAAGGGGCGGAATCCCCAACTGAACAGCGGCGGCCCCGCATAGGACCTGATCGCCTCTCGGGTGGCGCCCATCAAAACTCACCTCAATAAAGAGAGGGGCGGGAGGAGACTGGCCCCTCCCGCCCCATTACGCGGACCTGCCTCTACTCGGCGGGCAGGGTCGCCGGTTCGGCTAGGGCTCGGGGCTTGCGGGCCGCGATCACCAGCCGTCCGGCGAAGATGGCCAGCAGAACGGCGCCGATGCTGAACACGGTGTCGCCGGGCACCCGCATCCAGACCAACAGCTCGATGAGCGGCGAGTGGATGACCTCGGGCGAGCGGGCGTACCACATGCCCTTGTCGATGCTGGCCAGGCCCTGGACCACGCCCATGGGCAGCAGCGACAGGAACACCATCATCGCTAGGCCGATGTTGAGGCTCCAGAATACGCCGGCCAGCAGCTTGTCGCTCCAGGCCTCGCGCCGGGCTAGGCCGCGCAGGCAGAACAGCATCAGGCCGATGCCGAGCATCCCATACACCCCGAACAGGGCGGCGTGACCGTGGGTGGCCGTCGTGTTCAGCCCTTGCAGATAGTAAAGGCTGAGCGGCGGGTTGATCATGAAGCCGAAGATCCCGGCGCCGAGCAGGTTCCAGAAGGAGACCGCAACGAAGAACAGGATCGGCCACTTGTAGGTCTTCACCCAGGGCGCGGCCTTGGTGTGCCGCCAGGTCTCGAAGGCCTCGAAACCGACCAGGGCCAGCGGAACCACCTCAAGGGCAGAGAACACCGAGCCGATGGCGATCACCGACACCGGGGTGCCGGCGAAGTACCAGTGGTGCGCGGTGCCCAGAACGCCGCCCGAGAGGAAGATGATGGTGCCGAACAGGACGGCCATATTGGCCGTCTGCGCCCGCACGAGTCCTAGTTTCACGAAAAGCAGGGCGATCACGGACGTAGCGAAGACCTCGAAGAAGCCCTCGACCCACAGGTGCACAATCCACCAGCGCCAATACTCGACCATCGAGATGTGGCTGTGCTTACCCCACATGAAGCCGGCTGCGTAGAACAAGCCGATGGCCACCGTCGACATGAAGAGGATCGCCAGCACCGGCTTGCTCTCAGACGGAGAGCGGAGCGCCGGCCACAGGGCCCTGCCCACCAGCACCAGCCAAAGCATCAGCCCGACGAAGAGCAGGATTTGCCAAAAGCGGCCGAGGTCGACGTACTCCCAGCCCTGATGTCCGAACCAGAAGTTGGTGTGGATGTCGAAGACCTGCTGAACGCCGAGCCATTCGCCAAACATCGAGCCGAGCACCACCACAACCAGGGCCACCCAGAGGATGTTGACGCCGAGCTTCTGGAAGCGCGGCTCCTGCCCAGAGATCATGGGGGCGATATAGAGCCCCGTGGCCAGCCAGGCGGTGGCGATCCAGAAAACGGCCAGTTGGGTGTGCCAGGTGCGGGTCACCGCATAAGGCAGCCAGTCGGACAGGGGGAAGCCGTAGAAGTCCTGACCCTCGACCGCGTAGTGCGCCGTCATGGCGCCCAGGCCGATCTGTAGCAGGAAAAGGCCAATGACGGTCAGGAAATACTTGCCCGTCGCCTTCATCGAAGGCGTTGGCTTCAGGCTGAACAGCGGATCGGTTGCAGGCGCCGGATGTGGCGCATCGTGCTTGGACTTCGCGTGCCACAAAATCAGCGCGGCGACGCCGATGATCAGCAGCAGGATGCTGGCGGCCGACCAGAACATGTTCGCAGAACTGGGCGTGTTGCCGATCAGCGGTTCATGCGGCCAGTTGGAGGTATAGGTGACGTCGTCGCCGGGGCGGTTCGTGCCCGCCGCCCAGCCCGACCACCACCAGAAGGCGGCGATGTCGCCCCGGCGCGTGGCGTCGGGAACCGGGTTCTCGGCGATGGCGTACTGCTCGCGCAGTTCCGACAGGCGCGCATCGTCGCTGAGCAGGGCCTCGTAATGGCTCCGCACCTCGCGAATAGCGGCGGCTCGGTCGTTTGAGACAATTATAACTCCGGTTTCCGGATCATGGGTGTTGGTGCGAAACTCCCGTTGCAGGCGGGCCTGCAGCGCCGCCTGAGTCTCACCGTCTAACTGGGCGTAGGCGACGCCATGCTCACGTCGGGCCCAGATGTCGAGCAGGGCGAGCAGTTCACGGTGAAGTTGGTCCGCCGACCAATCCGGCGCCACATAGCCGCCGTGGCCCCAGACCGAGCCGACCTGCTGCCCGCCCATGGATTGCCAGGCCAGCTGGCCGTCCTGAATGTCTTGGCGGGTGTAGAGCACCTCGCCGGATGTGCTGACCACCTGAGCCGGAATGGGCGGCGCCTGGCGGTGTATCTCGCGTCCCATCAGCCCCAGCACCGCGAAGGACGCGGCCATTATCAGGGCGAGGACGATCCACAGTCTCTTGGTTGTCATCTCTCAATGTCCTCCGGCCGTAGGGACTCCCCCTCGCCAGCCATTGGACTTGCTTTGATGCGCGAGGCTCAGCGGAACGTTGCGCCAGCGCAAACCCGCGATCCGCAATTGCCTCAGACGGCGGTTGCGTGTCGCTTCTCGGCCGCCTGCAGTCGCGCGTCAAAACAGGCAGCCACGGTGCGCATCAGGCGCCGCGCCGCTTCGGGAATCCGGAGGGTGCGGTCCACCACTTCGCAAAGCCCCAGTACGTGCAGCCGCGCCAGGTCATCGAAGCTGCCGTCCAGCGTTTCTACCGGCCATCCATGCGCCAAGCAGAGCGCCCCCACATCCACGTGGAGATCGCACATCAGCCGCTCGATCACCGCGGCGCGCAGCCGGTCCTCCGACGTGATGGGCAACCGCCTCGCAGCCGGCAGCCGCCCCTCGGCCACGGCCTGGCCCCAAAGGTTAGTGAAGACCGCGTTCTGAACAAATCCGGGTCCCAGGCTGCCGATGCTGGACGGCCCGACGGGGATCAGCACGGGGGCAGGATCATCCGTATAGCCCTGGAAGTTACGTCGCAGCCGCCCCTCGGCAGTCGCGATCGTCAGCGGGTCATCGGGCTTGGCGTAGTGATCCAGCCCAATACGTACATAGCCAGCTTCGACCAGAGTGGCGTCGGCAGCCTCAGCCTGAGCCCACCGACCCCGCGCGTCGGCCAGGTCCTCATCTCGGATCATGCGCTGGTGCTTCTTCATCCAGGGCACGTGGGCGTAACCAAATACGGCGATGCGATCGGGCGACAGGGTCACGGCCTGGCGCGCGCTTTCGGCCACATTCTCTGGCGTCTGCCCGGGCAAGCCGTACATGAGGTCGAAGCTCAGCGCTTGGATCCCGGCGGCGCGTAGCTGATCGACCACACCCGCCACATGAGCAAACGGCTGTGTGCGGTTCACCTTGCCCTGCACTTCGGGGTCAAAGGTCTGCACGCCCAGGCTGACGCGGGTCACGCCCGCCGCAGCCGCCGCGTGGACGAACTCGTGCGTCAGAAGGCCTGGGTCGAGCTCGGCGGCAACCTCCGCATCCGGCCGCACGGCGAAGCGCCGCTTCAACAACTCCAAGAGTTCGGCGAAATGCTCCGGCAGCAGGGCGTTAGGACTTCCGCCGCCGAAGTGCAGATGCTGGGTTCCGGCATGGGCAGGGAGGTGGTCCGCCCATATGTCGACCTCGCGTTTCAGCGTGTCGAAGTACGAGCCGACGCGATCATACTCGTGGAAGACGCTGGTGTGGCAGCCGCAGTACCAGCACAGCCGCCTGCAGAAGGGCACGTGGACATAAACGGACAGCGCCTGATCCGGCGTGATCGCGCTCAGCCACTCGCGCGTTTCAACCTCGCCGTCAGCCGGTTCGAAAGCGAGAGCCGTGGGGTAACTGGTGTAACGCGGCAAGGTCCGGCCGGCCTCGGCAAGCCAGGCGGCGGAGGGCCCCGTGAGGTCCTCACGATGCGGCGCCATCACTCCGGCCATGGTTGCCTCCGGTCTCAAACAGGACGAACTTGAGGGAATCTCCACCTCGGCACGGGGTGCTTAGGCGCGACGCTCCACGAGGGACACTTGGGTCTTTCACCTACGCAATCTCCCGGTACGACGCTGAATACCCCCGCCCCACCTTTGGGGGCCGGCCTGCTGGCGTGGGCCTTCTCCGAGCGGCGCACCTGGTTTGCCGTCGCGGTGGCCCTCGTGGGCGCGGCGCTGGCGCTGGTTGTTCGCGTGTCTGTTACGCCCTGGCTTGAGGACCGGGTCGCCTTTTTGTTTTTCATCCCTGCAGTGGTCGGAGCGGCCGCCTTGGGCGGCCTTTGGCCGGGCGTTCTTGCCACCGCGCTGGGCGGCGTCGGGGGCATGGTCATCACCTGGGCCGAGCGAACAGGCGGCGACATCGCCAGCGCGGTCGTCTTCTGCGGCGTCGGCGTCGCCATCGCCGTGGGCGGTGAGATGTTCCAGACCATGCGGGGGCGCGCCGCCGCGGTGAACGCCGACCTGCGGGCGCGTGAAGCGCACCTGACCTCGATTCTCGCGACCGTGCCGGACGCCATGATCGTGATCGATGAGCGAGGGATCATGCACTCCTTCAGCCAGGCGGCCGAGCGTCTGTTTGGGTGGACCCGGGACGAGGCGTTGGGCCGTAATGTCAGCGTATTGATGCCATCGCCCTATCGCGAGCAGCACGACGGCTATCTGGCGCGTTACCTGGCCACGGGCGAGCGTCGCATCATTGGCATGGGCCGCATCGTAGTGGGCGAGCGCAAGGACGGCTCCACCTTTCCGATGGAGCTGTCGGTCGGCGAGATGCACTCGGGCGCCCAGCGCTTCTTCACGGGGTTTGTGCGCGACCTGACCGAGCGTCAGAAAACTGAGGCGCGGCTGCAGGAACTGCAGACCGAGCTGGTGCATATTTCGCGCCTCACCGCCCTGGGCGAGATGGCTTCCGCCCTGGCGCATGAACTGAACCAGCCGCTGTCAGCCGTGGCCAACTATCTCAAGGGCTCCAGCCGCCTTCTGGATGCGGCGGAGGTGCCACGCGACATGCTGAAGGAGGCGCTGGAGCTGGCGGGCGAACAGGCGCTGCGGGCCGGTGAAATCATTCGGCGCCTGCGCGACTTCGTGGCCAGGGGCGAGACGGAACGGCGTGTCGAAAGCCTGCACAAGCTGATCGAAGAGGCCGGGGCCCTGGCCCTGGTCGGCGCCAAGGAGCATGGCGTGCGGGTCAGCTTTCGCTTCGATCCCGCCGTGGATCTGGTGCTGGCGGATAAGGTCCAGATTCAGCAGGTGGTCCTGAACCTCATACGCAACGCCATTGAGGCCATGGAGAACGCTTCGCGAAAAGTGCTGGAGGTGCGCATCGACGCCGGCGGCGATCACGAGGCGTTGGTCACGGTCTCCGACACAGGCATAGGCTTGACGCCCGAGGCCGCCGGCCAGCTGTTCCAGCCGTTCTTCACCACCAAACGCACGGGGATGGGCGTGGGCCTGTCGATCTCGCGCACCATCATCGAGGCGCACGGCGGGCGTATCTGGGCCGAGCCAAACCCCGGCGGCGGCACCCGCTTTTGTTTTACCCTGAATATGGTCGATCAGGAGGAGCTGGACCATGACGACTGAAGGCGTGGTGCATGTCGTCGATGACGACGCCGCCGTTCGCAATTCGCTGCGTTTTCTGCTGAGGGCGGCGGGGTTGGAGGCGGCGACCTATGCTTCCGCGCCTGAACTGCTCAGCCTGGCCCGCGACCTAAAGCCGGGGTGTATCGTCACCGACGTGCGCATGCCCGAAATGAACGGCATCGAGCTCGTGCGACGGCTGAAGGAGATGGACGTCCGTCACCCGATCATCGTGATGACCGGGCACGCCGACGTGCCCTTGGCCATCGAGGCTATCCGCGCCGGCGTGATCGACTTCATCGAAAAGCCGTTCGATGACGAGGCGTTTCTCGCCTCGGTACGCGCCGCCATGACTCAGCACGCCTCCGCCGCGGCCGAAGACGCCGAGACGGTCGAGATACGCCGCCGTCTGGAATCCCTGTCGCAGCGCGAGGGCGAGGTGCTTGAAGGGCTGGTGGCGGGCAAGGCGAACAAGGTCATTGCCTACGACCTCGGCATCAGCCCGCGCACCGTTGAGGTTTACCGAGCCAATGTGATGACGAAGATGCAGGCCAGGAGCCTGTCGGAGCTGGTCCGCATGCGATTGCTGACCGGCGGTTAAGCGGCTTCAGCCAACGCCTCGCGGACGGACTCCAGCAGCGCGTCGGACAGCAGCGGCTTCTCAACAATGGGCGCTCCGGCCGCCTCGGCCCGGCGGCGCATATCCCGTTTGGGGTTGGAGGTGATGAGTATGGCCGGCGCCGACACGCCTTGGACACGCAGACGGCGCAGCAGCTCAAGTCCGTCCATGTCCGGCAGCTGATAATCCAGCACGAGGCATCCGGCGTCATCCAAGCGGTCGCTGGACAGGGCGCCGGCGCCGTCGGCGTAGCTCCATACGGTCAAGCCCTCGAGCCCGAAGGAGAATTCAATGGCGCGGGTGACGGCGGGGTCGTCGTCGACCAGCACTATCTGGGCGTGGACCGCATCCCTCATGGCAGCATGTCCTCCAGACGCGCGCGGCGCAGCAGCCGCACCTGACGGCTGCCCCGCGCCTCGACCAGGCCCTGCGCCTCCAGTTGAGACAGGGTGCGCGACACGGTGTGAATGGTGAGGCCCAGATAGTCGGCCATGTCCTGACGCGACATGGGCAGATCAAAGGCGTCTGCGGCGCCGGCGCGGTCGGCGAAGTTCAGCAGGAAGGACACGATCCGCTCCAGCGCGCCGTGACGCGCCAGGACCAGGGCATGCTCTTCGCTGCGATGGAAGGCGCGGATCGACACCTGCCACAGCGCCCGGCCCAGGTCCGCATCGTTGAGCGCCAGGTCAGACAGCTCGCTGCGGCGCATCGCTTCGACGGTGGTTTCGATCAGAGCGACCGCGGTCGAGCCGTGGCTGACGCCCGCCTCCAGGCCGATGAAGTCTCCAGGCAGGTGAAAGCTCATCACCTGACGTCGCCCGTCGCTGAACAGGCGATAGGCCGCCACGGCGCCGGTCTTTACCCGGAAGACGCGGTAGCTGGGCTCGCCTTGCGCGCACAACTCCTGGCCAGCGCGAAAGACTGAGGTCTGCGCGACCTCGTCGAAGGCGTCACAAACAGCGCAGGGTAGCGTCGTCGGGCGCGGAAGGGCCGAAGAGACAGCGCCAGTGTTCAGCGGCTGCATGACCATGGCGCGGCTCCTTGTTATGTGACGATCCATGCCGCCATGTCTATCGGTGGCGGCGACGCCCCGACACCTGGGGATTACGCCTACGGGGTTTCCCCAAGTGGCCAGCACCGGCATCGCGGGCCTAGGCAGAGGGTGGAGTGGACCCCTTATGCCGATAGCCGACCTGAACCTGTTGCGCCGGGCGGAAATGTTCGGGAGCCTGCCCACGGAAGCGCTGGCCGACATCGCCGCCGCAGGCTTGCCGAGGCGGCTGGTGGCGGGGGAGCGCATCTTCGCTCAGGGCGATCCAGGGGTGACCTGCCACACCCTGATGGAAGGCCGAGTCAAGATCGTTCAGACCTTGCCGGATGGAACCCAGGCTGTCCTTCGCTTCATCGGTCCCGGCGAGATGTACGGCACAGTCGCGGCCTTGATGGACCAGCCCTTTCCAGCCGACGCCATAGCCGTGACGGAGTCCGTCGAACTGCGCTGGGGCGTCTCCAACTTTCGCGAACTCATGCGCCGCCACCCGGAGATCGGCGTACGCTCCACCGCCTCGGCGGGAACACGGCTGTTCGATCTACAGAACCGGATCAGTGAACTCAGTACCGAACGCGTGGAGCAACGCATCGCCAGGGCTGTCCTGCGCTTGGCTGAACAGGCCGGGCGGCCTACGCCTCAAGGTACGGAAATCGACTTTCCCATCACCCGGCAGGAGCTGGCCGAGATGACCGGCTCCACCCTGCATACGGTCAGCCGGACACTGGCCGCCTGGGACCAGGCCGGTGTGACCGCCAGCGCCCGCCGCCGCGTCATCGTGCGCGATCGTGCCGCGCTACAGGCCATGGCCGATCACTGAGGCTTCTTCCGAACGCAAAGCGGGCCCGGAGCAGCGCTCCAGGCCCGCGGCTCGACCGGCGAGAGAGAGGGATCAAAGCCGGCCGAACATCTCGGCGAAACGGCGCCGGGCGATGCCGGGCGCGGTGGTTGCGTGCTGTTGGGCTCCGGCACGGTTGGCGGCGCCGTCGCCGACGACCACCAGCCCGACCATGCCCATGCCGTAGTGAGGCGCGCACTTGACGCCATAGACCCCGGGGCGCGTCACCTGCAGCACATACTCGCGGCCCATGGCGCCGCGCGTGACCTGGACGCCCGGCGGCAGCATGCCGGCGATGGTCTCGGCGTTGTGCCCCGGATTGGTCGGCACATAGCGGATGGTGTCGCCTGGGCGGGCACGGACCACAGCCGGGACGAAGACCATGTTTCCGCCCTCGCCGCGGTTCAGCATCTGCACGCGGTGTTCGGCGGCGGCGGCTTCGCCCGCCATGGCCAGGGCGGCGCCCGCGAGAGCCAGGGTGAGGAAGGTGCGTTTCAGCATTGTCGGACTACCTTGAGCAAGCGGCGCGGCCCCTGCCGCGTCGTGGCCGTCTTTTAGGCTCGCGCCGCCCCTGCAACCTTGCGCGCGCACAAGCTCAAGCCTCCGTAGGAACGCGGAAGGGCTGTCCCCAGGAGCGGGCGCCGAGTTTGAGCCCGCGCAAATAGGGGCCGAAAAGAATCATCCAGCCTGGGCGATCCGAAGGAGGACCATCCATGGCGTTCGACAATCCCTTGGCCGCCGAGATTTGGCGCGGCAAATACAGCTTTAATCCGCCCGGGGGCGGCGGCGACGAGTCGGTCGAGCAGACCTGGGCGCGCGTCGCATCCGCCGTCGCTGAGGCAGAGCCGCCCAAGGCGCGCCGCCAGTGGCGCGACCGTTTCCGCGAGGCTCTGGCTGATTTTCAGTTCCTGCCTGCGGGCCGAATCCTGGCTGGCGCCGGCACGGGGCGCAGCGTCACCCTGTTCAACTGCTTCGTCATGGGCACGGTGCCGGACGACCTGCCGGGCATATTCGAGGCCGTGCGCGAGGCCGCCGTAACCATGCAACAAGGCGGTGGCGTCGGCATGGACTTCTCCACCATTCGCCCCGCCGGCGCGCCAGTTATGGGCGTGGGCGCCGACGCCTCCGGCCCTTTGAGCTTCATGGACGTTTGGGACGCCATGTGCCGCACCATCCTGTCAGCAGGGCAGAGGCGCGGCGCAATGATGGGCTGCCTGCGCATCGATCACCCCGACATCGAGGCCTTCATCGACGCCAAGCGCGACCCCACACGGCTGAGGAACTTCAACGTCTCGGTTCTGGTCACGGACGACTTCATGGAGGCGCTGAAGACGGGAGACCACTGGCCACTCGTCTTCGGCGGGCAGACCTATCGCACCGTGCCGGCCCGAGATCTGTGGCGCAGGCTGATGCAGGCTACCTACGACGTCGCCGAGCCGGGCGTAATCTTCATCGACCGGGTCAACAGCCAGAACAATCTGGCGGGCATCGAGACGATTTCGGCCAGCAACCCGTGCGGCGAGCAGATGCTCCCGCCCTACGGCGCCTGTTTGTTGGGATCGATCAATCTGGCGCGGCTAGTCCCGCATCCCTTTGCTGAAGACGCGGCCTTGGATGAGGAGAGGCTGGCCGAGCTGACGCGAACGGCGATCCGTTTTCTCGACGACGTCATCGACGTGTCGCGCTATCCGCTGCCGGCACAGGAACAAGAGGCCAAGGCCAAGCGGCGGATCGGCCTGGGCGTGACCGGCTTGGCGGATGCACTCGTGTTCTGCGGCGTCCGCTACGGCGAGGATGAGGCGGCTGCCCTGACCACCCGCTGGCTGTCGGTCATCAAGCGCGAGGCCTACCGCGCCTCGGCTGAGCTCGCCGCCGAGAAGGGAGTGTTCCCGCTTTACCAGCCCACCATCCTCGACACACCGAACCTGAAAAGTCTGGACCCTGAAACGCGCGAGCTCATCACGCGGCACGGTCTGCGCAACGGCTGTCTGACCTCGATCGCGCCGACCGGGACCACCTCGCTGCTGGCAGGAAACGTCTCCTCCGGCATCGAGCCGGTGTTCGCCTACGCCTACACGCGAAAGGTCTTGCAGCCTGATGGCTCCAAGCGCGAGGAGGCCGTCGAGGACTACGCTCTCACGATATGGAAGCGGCTGCACGGGGACGCCCCACCGCCCGAGCACGCCTTCGCCACCGCCCAGACCCTGACTCCTGAACATCACCTAAAGATGCAGGCGGCGGCGCAGGGCCAGGTGGACAGCTCCATCTCCAAGACGGTCAACTGCCCAGAGGATATCGCCTTCGACGACTTCGCCGATGTCTATGTCCGAGGCTGGACCATGGGCTGCAAGGGTCTGACCACGTACCGGCCCAATGCCGTGACCGGATCGGTGCTGTCGGCCGAACCGCCAAAGCCCGCAGCCCCACCGGCCGAGAACCACCCCGCGTTGGCGCACCGGCCCGAAACCCTGTCTGGAAGCACCTACAAGCTGCGCTGGCCGGACAGCCCTCACGCGGTCTACGTGACCCTGAACGACGTGGAAGACCCCGACGGGACGCGGCCCTTCGAGATCTTCGTCAACTCGAAGAACATGGAGCACTACGCCTGGACCCTGGCCCTGACCCGCATGGTCTCGGCGGTGTTCCGGCGCGGCGGCGACGTCAGCTTCGTGGCGGAGGAGCTGAAGGCGGTGTTCGATCCGCGGGGCGGCGGCTGGATGAACGGCCGTTATGTGGCCTCGCTGCCTGCGGCCATCGGCGGAATCATCGAACGGCACCTCGGGCGCGAGGCGGTCTGCGTTAGCCACGCTGAGGCGCAGCCTGCGGCGGTTATCGCCGGTCCGTCCTGCCCCCGATGCGGCACGGCCGGCATGGTGCGCAAAGAGGGCTGCGACACCTGCTTTGAATGCGGCTACTCCAAGTGCGGCTGATGGGTCAGTAGCGATACTCCAGCGTCAGCCAGACCTTGCTGAAGTCGGCGAACGCGAGCCGCCGGCTCTCGAACCGGGCGGCCTTCGCCTCGATCGACAGGCGCTCTCCCAGAGGCGCCGAGGCTGAGATGTCGAATTCACGACCTACGGCATTCCGGCCGGAGCCATCCTGGAAGCTGTGGGCCTCGGCAGCGAGCCGAAAGCGGCCGCCGGCCCTCTGTACGCGTAATAAATCGTCGGTCAGCCCATAGCTGGGCGTGGCCCCGATGACGTCTGACCAGCCGAGGAAGGCGTGGTTGGAGCCCAGGGGCGTCTGGAAGGCGTGTGGGCCGTCCCCCTCCAGCCACTCCCGGCCCACTTGAACGGACCAGTCCTGCCGTCTCACGCCGACCACGGCGCGTGCGTACGCCACAGAGAAGTCGCCGTGGTTGGGACCGAACGCCGACTGACGCCCATAGTCGAGGCGCCAGGCCGCCTCTGTCTGCCCCGTCACCCGCCGCTCACCTTCGACCGCGATCACCCAAGTCCGCAGGGACTCGGCCGGGCGGCCTTCTAGATCGCTGGTCAGATAGAGGCCCGACAGGCGTCCCGCAGGGGTCTCGGCCTGGGCGCTCAGGGCGTTGACAGCTCCGCGCCATACGCCCTGCGGATGGTCCGCGCCCGGGAAGCGCCGCACGTTCTTGGCGTGCAGGAACGTGACGCTCAGGCCCCGAGCGACGGTGGTGTTGATCCGCAGAGCATCAAAGGTCTGCTCATTCTGCCTCCATCCGCTGTTGCCGACAAAGCGGCCATCGCCCAGCACGACCCGCTGGCGACCGGCGATGATTTCGAAGGCGGGGCTGGGCCGCCAGCTGAGCTGGGCTCGGTTCAGCTCCAGCGAATCCCCGTCGCTGATGGTCGGACGAGCGGGATCGGGCGAGAGCGGAGCGGAAAAGTCGTCATCGATGACCGATACCGCCTCGCCTTCGATAAGCGCCTGTAGGCCTCGGCGGCGCTCGGAACGCCAGCCCAGTCGGGAGCGGACCGTCAGGGCGTGAGCATCCTCCAGTCCAGTCTGCGAGACGATCTCGGACCTCGCGCGGAACTCCACAATGAGGTCAGCGGCGTCGTCCGTTGCGGCGTCGGCGGCCTGAGGTGCAGGCGTGACGGAGGTCAGCAGGGCCAAGGTCAACGCTAGCATGAGGGTTCCTGAAGAAAGAGGCCGCCGGATCGCTCCGGCGGCCGTTCAGTTCCTAGTCGGACAAGGGCCGCCTAGTGCTCCATATGGTTGTGGGCCGCGTCATCGCCCCGGAAGAGATCGGGGTTCTGGGATCCCGTGACCTCGATGATCCCGGCTGCGCCACGGTCGACGCGGCTGAGGGCATGATCGACCATGATGTAGCTGCCCGGCACCTCGAAGGTCAGATCCACCACGGTGGCGCCGCCAGGCGGCACGGAGACGGTCTGCACATCGTCCACCGTCGCGCTGGTCAGCGATCCCATGTTGTAAACGTGGTCGAAAATCTCGCCGATGACATGGAAGCTCGAGGTCTTGTTGGGGCCGCCGACACCGAAGTAGATGCGGGCGGTCTCGCCGACCCGAACCTGCAGCGCGTTGGGGCCGGTCAGCGCTTTGAAGGCGCCATTCATCACATAGTACGTGGGCTGTTCGTTGAGCAGGTTATCGATGCTCTCCGTCAGCAGCCCGGGCGTGCCTTGGGGCTGCTCGGTGTAGATTTCGCCCTGCATGACGTAGAACTCATGGTCCACGGGCGGCAGGCCGCCTTCGGGCTCCACCAGGATCAGCCCATACATGCCGTTGGCGATGTGCTGGGCCACCATGGGCGTGGCGCAGTGATAGACGTAGAGCCCCGGCGCCACCGCGCGGAAGGTGAAGCTGCGGCGTTCGCCCGGATTGGCGTTGGTGGCCGCCGCTCCGCCGCCCGGACCGGTGACGGCGTGGAAGTCCACATTGTGCATCATGGCGCTGGTGTCGGCGTTGCGCAGGTTCACCTCGACCGTGTCGCCGACGCGCACCCGGATCATCGGACCAGGCACCCGGTCGTTATAGGTCCAGTAGGTGTAGGTCGTACCGTCCTCAAGCTGGCCGATCACCTCAGTGGTCTCCAGGTCGACGACGTGGTGGCGCGGGCCGGTCTGGGCCGCCAGCGGCCCCGGCAGATCATCGCCTCGGCGGATAATGTCGGCGGCAGGCGCGGGATCACCCGCAGGCGCGGCATCTTGGGCGCGAACGGCGGCGGCGCTGAGGCTCAGCAGGGCGACGCCGGCGAGAAGGGTAAGGCGTTTCATCTTTCAGTCTCCCGGGCCTGACGCGGCCCTGATGGAGCTGATCTAGAGCGGGTGGTCTGGCCAGACTTTGCGCCCCAACAATCTCACCAGAGGAGTAGCCCGATGGGAAATTTGCGTATGCCGTTCCACTGTGAGCTCGGTGAGCGAGAGTTGGCGCAATTGGACAGAAGACCCGGGCCGACGGCCCGGGTCCCTGATCGCACCATGCTGAGGACGCCTCAGTGGTGGGCGTGGTCCGCCGGAGGACTGACCCTCAGCCGCGCCGGCGGATGAGCGGGGCGATGGCCGTCGGGCCCGGCGCTCTCGCTCCAGCTGACCTCTCCCTGTTCGCAGGTTTGGAGGATATTGAAGGTCAGCTCACCAGTCTGTTGGGGCAACTTCGCCGCCAGGCCGAAGGTGTCGAACTGGTTGTCCGGCAACCTACCCGTCCAAGTCACGGCGCTGACCCGCTCCGTCAACATACGGCCGCCTTCTCCGGCGACAGGGCTGGCGAGCGACGCGTGTTCGATAGTCACGATCCAGCCAGGCTTCGCCTGGGGCCGCGCCACGATCAAAGCCTCGGGCACCTCCACCCGGATTGAAGTGGTCGCTGAGCCATTGCAGCCGTGCCCGACGCGCAGCTCTCCGACCCAGTAGTCCCCGGCCCGGGCCTCGGGCTGCGCGAAGACGGGGTGAGCGCCCGCGGGAAAGGCGACAATGGCCAGGGCGGCGGCGATCATAAAGGTGTGGCGCATGACATTCCCTTCTCAGAAGCGGGCGCGCAGGCCGACAAAGGCGGAGCGGCCTTCGCCCGGCCAGAAGACGGCGTTGGAGGCCACGCGGGCGTCGGTTATGGCGTTGGCATTGGAGACATAGACCTGATTGGTCAGGTTTCGTGCGTCCAAGAACACGGTCACATGCCCGCCAATCTCAAGCGAGCCGTTCAGGGACCAGACCAGATAGCCTGGGCTCTTCATCGTGTTGGCGTAGTCGGCCCAGGTGTCGCCGGGCGCCCATTCTAGCGACGGCGCCACGGAGAAGACGCCTGCGCGACTGAAGCGCAGTTCGGCGTGATAATGATGCTCGGGAACGACCGGCAGCTGATTGCTCCCGTACCGGCCGTCCCCATCGAACCGGAAGTTCGACCAGGCATAGGTCTGGTTCAGTTCCAGCTTGCCGAAGTCTCCTTCCCCCAGCGTCATGTTCAGGCCAGCCTCGACCCCCGAATGAAGGGTCGGCCCGGCGTTGAAGGTGGCGGCAGGAATATCAGGACCCGGCACGAAGGTGAGCAGCTCATTCTCGACCGTCATGTGATAGGCCGCCCAATCCCAGGCGAGCCTGCCTGCGCGCCCGCGCGCTCCGAGCTCATAGGTCCAGGCTTCCTGCATCCGGACGGGAACAAAGGCGGGCACGGGCGTCTGCACCAAGGCGGAGAAGTTCGGCGGCTCCACGCTGCGCGTGACATTGGCGAAGACCTGCTGTCCGCCTTCAGCTTCCCAAAGGAGACCGAGCCGAGGCGCGATCCAAGCAAACTCGGCGTCGTCGCTGCGCAACGGGTTCAAGCGGTCGGCATAGTCACGCGTGGCTCGACCGGCCGTCGCCCCGCCCACGATGGCGAGACGGTCGGTGACGAACAGCCGGCCTTCGGCGAACACATCCAGCGCCAGCGCCTCCTGGCGTCCGTCACCCAGCCGGGGCCCGCGCGCGCCCGCGGCATTGACAAAGGTCTGCTGATCCAGCCCGCCCGAGCGCAACCAGGCGCCCACCAGTAGGTCCGCGTTGCGGCCGCCGATCCTGCCCTCCCACGCCGCTCGGCCAAAGGCGCCCAGGTTCAGACTGGCTTGGTCGATGACGATGGAGATAGGGTGGTCCAGAGACTTACTCGCCGCATAGAGCCCGCCTTCGAAGCGCCAGTCATCTGCCCATTGAAAGCTCAGCTCTAACGCGCCGCGCACAGAGGTCATGTCTCTGCGGTAGTCCCGCGCCACCACGCCCGGCGCGGCCTGGGTCGGATCCATGAGCGCCTGGTCCAGCGTCAGTGCGCCAGGTATGTCGTTACTGATGTCAGCGACGCTGAGGACTAGTCTGATTTCCCCAGCCCCTCCCAGCTCATGACCGGCGCTAATGCTGAGGCGCTGCGACGATTGAGCCGAGTGGTCTCGCCACCCGTCGGCGGAAAGGAGCGTAATGCCCGTCCAGGCGTCCCAATCGCCCCGGCGGCGCGCCGCTTCGCCGTGGACACGCCGGGTTTCAAAGGAGCCCCCCTCAAGGCGCAGCTGGTTGCGGTCGGGGGCGTTGCGGCCAGTGGGTGTGTTCAGTTCGATGGCGCCGCCCATGGTCGCGCCGCCGAAGCGCAGGGCGTTGCCGCCCTTGTACACCTCAATATAGCGGGCGCTGAGCAGGTCGATCTCCTGAAAGTCACCAAAGCCGTCCGCCTGATTGAAGGGGATGCCGTCCTGGACGAGGATGACCCCACGGTTATGGGAGGCGTTGCCGACGCCGGAGCCTCGGATGGACAGACGCACGTCCTCGCCCCAGCGGCGTTGGGCGTAGACGCCCGGCACAGCGTGCAGAGCCTCACCCAGATGGGTGGCGAGGTGATCCTCGTAAGTTTCGCGCGCCACCACTGCGACCGCGCCGGGCGTCTTCTGGGCTTCTGCTCGCGCCCTCCGCGCCGCGAGAGGATCGCCAGGCAGGCTCTGCGCCGTGACCACGACCTCCTCCACCACCGTGGGGGCGCCATCGGCCTCCGCAGCTAGGAGAGCGGGCGCCGCAGTCGCCAGGGCAAGGGCTGAAACGGTGGTGAGGAACATGGCGGGACCACAGGCGGAGTCGCGACCGGCTTGGCCGCCCGCCCTTATCGCCGTCCCGGCTCCTGACGAGATTGAGCCGGCGCAAGACCGGGCCTCCGCAATCGTCCGCTACGGGGTTCTACAGGGCCGCGAAAACGCCCAGGGGATCGTGCGCCCGCGCCACGGTGATGATAAACAGGAAGACGACCAAGGCCGCCGCCCAAGCGACCGTGCGCTGTCGAGGCGTACGCCCGCGTTTGAGGGCGAAGCTGCCCAGCACGACATAACCGACCAGCAACATCACCTTCGTCGTCAGCCAGACGTCCGCAAAGGGGTACTGTTGTATGATCGTCATCAGCATAAGGGCGGCTGTCAGAAGCACCGTGTCGATGGCGTAGCTCAGCCAGCGCAGCGGTCTGGCCATGGCCCAACCTTGTCTAAACAGGTTCAACGCCGCTCCGCGGAGGAAGAACAGGCTGCCGCTGGCGATGACAGCGCCGATGTGGACGTGGCGAATCTGGATGTAGAATTCTTCCACCGGAGAACCTTCCTGTAGCGGCGCGGCCAGCGGGGTCCACGCGCCCCGGAGGCATTCAAAACATTGCCGCAAGGCAGCCAGCGGCTGCCCGCACCAACCGTCTAGCGCGTGCCCTGATAATAGGCCGCCAGCTCACGCCGCTCCTGTTCGGTCAGGGCCGCTGAGATGGTCCGCATGCGCTGGTAGATGTCGTTGCGGCGCCCGCCGTTGGCGTAGGCGGTCAGCTGGGCCTCCAGATAGGCGGCGTGCTGGCCGTTGATCATCGGCGTCTCGATGGGGCCGCCGGCGCCACGCGCATGACAGGCGTTGCAGGCGGGGATGCCGCGCGAAGGATCCCCCTCGCTGACCAGGCGCTGCAGCCGCTCGTCCGGCAGGGGATTGCGCGTGCCCAGCCGCAGGTCGTCGGAGGCCTCGGCATAGTAGGCGGCGATGGCGGCCAGCTCCTGTTCGCTCAAGGCCTCGGCCACTGGCGTCATCTGTTCATTGAAGCGGGCGCCGGAGCGATAGTCGTGCAGCTGCTTGTAGATGGCCGCCGCTGACTGACCAGCCAGATGCGGGAAGTTTGGGCTTGGCGACACTCCTGACTCGCCGTGACACGCCGAGCAGACTTCCTGCGCCAGCCGCTGGCCCGTGGCGCGGTCGGCGCCGCTGAGCGTGTTCAGGATGGCAGGGGTCCACGCTACGTTCGACACGGGTTGGGCGGGGGTGTCGCTGACCGGCTGGCGCATGGCGGGCGAGCCGGGGCTGACGCCGACAGCGCGGCAGATTGCCGACCACGGATCGATGCCGGCCTGAGCGCCCTGGGCCACTGGGATAATGACGAAGCCTAGCACTCCGAAGACGGCGACGAAGCCCACTACCACCATGACGGCGGTGCGCGCCCACAGGCGGCCGGCGCGGCGCTCAGCTTCTGTCTCAGGCGTGTTGTGAGGGTCCGGCGAGGCCATCTCAGCCTCCGATCCGGTGGACGATGGCCTCAGGCGCATCCGTAAGGAAGAACTGCAGGATTGGCCAGCCGTAGGCCGCCAGCATCAACAGGGCCACCAGCAGGTTCCACAGGGTGAAGCCGTTTAGAACCTCGGGCACCCGACGCGGCGGATGAGCGGCCAAGGCGTAGCGATAGGGCTCGGTCGGGCCAGGCTGTCGCGCCCATTTCCTATGCGGCGGCAGAAGGTTGACGATGAACAGCGCCGCGCTGGCCAGCAGGATCAGCCCGCCGATCAGCGAGACGATCACCCACGGACCCCAGCCGGCGATCATCGGGTCGGAATAGTCGAAGGTGGCCACGCGCCGCCACTGGCCTTGCAGGCCGAGATAGTGCCACGGGATGGTCATCACCATCATGCCGACGGCCCAGAGCCACAGCTGAAGCCGAAGGCGGCCTGGGCTGCGGAAGGTCCAGCCGGTCAGGTGCGGCCAGATCGAATAGGCGATGGCGAAATACATGATGACCACGGTGCCGCCGAAGATCAGGTGGAAGTGCGCCGTGACCCAGCTGGTGTTGTGGATCATGGCGTTCATGCCGTAGCTCATATTGATCAGGCCGCCGCCGCCGCCGAACCACAACATGAAGAAGGCCAGGCCCGTGGCCAGGGTCATGGGGTTCTTCCAGGGCAGGGCCTTTATCCAGCCGAACACCCCCGTGCCACCGCGCAGCCGCGCCGCCAGCTCCATCGAGGCCGAGATGGTGAAGACCGTCAGGAAGGTGGGCACCGAGACCAGGAAGGTCAGGGCCGCCTGCACGAACTTGAAACCGGTTGAGTGCTCCGGGTCCATGAACAGATGGTGCATGCCGACCGGCAGGCTGTAGAGCAGGAACAGCACGAAGGTCAGCCGCCCCATGGTGTCGGAATAGAGCCGCCCGCCCGCCTCGCGCGGGGCCATGGTGTAGAAGGCGATATAGGCGGGGATCAGCCAGAAATAGACGATGGCGTGCAGGGTCCAGCTGAACAGGGTGCGCGACAGGCCCACGTCGACGGTGTGGATCCAGCCGAAGGCCGCCGGGATCACCTGGAACAACAGCTCGGCCGCGACGCCGATGGTGGTCCACAGCCACATGACCGCATTGGCCACGGTGGCGAACATGGCCAGGGGCACGGGCTCGCCGAGATTGGCGCGCTTCCACTGCGCCATGGCTACAATCATCAGGCCGCACCATATCCACGAGGCCACGACGACCAGAACCAGGCCGATGTAGAACCAGGGGCTGCCGGTCAGCGGCGGGTAGAAGGTGAACAGGACCGTGGCGTTGTTGGTGACGATGGCCAGCACCGCCATCAAGACACCGAGGATGCCCATCCAGAAGGCCGCCCAAGCCCAGGTCTTGCCGGGCAGGGGACGCTTCAGGGCGGTCTCGGCGACGAAATAGCCGAAGCCCATGATGAAGAAGGTGGTCAGCACATAGCCCATGGAGACGCCGTGCATCGTCACCGAGTTGAAATAGTTCTCGGCGGTCAGGAAGGGTGCGCGCAGGGGGCTTCTGGCCCACATCTGCCAGACGCCCAGGATGATGGCGACGCTGAAGGTGGCGAAGGCCACCCACATATGGGTCAGGACAAGGCGGCGGGTCGTCAGCATCGGATCATTCCCCCGTGGCGGGCTGGGCCGCCGCTACCGCGTCTTGTGTGGCCTGGGCCGGATCGGGCGAAGGCTCGCCGCTTACCAGAGGGCCTTGGGCCTGAGCGCCCGCATCCACATCGCCGGCCGGAACGCCCGGCGCGGCGGTGTTCACGAGCGGCGTCTGGCCCTCGCAATGGGCGCGGCCGTCGGGTCCAGGGCGGAACTGATCGGCCGGAACCACCTGGACCCGCGCGATCATCTCACTGTGGCCCAGGCCGCAGAACTCGTGGCAGGGCATCAGCATGTCGCCGGACTGGCGGAAGACCGTGTGAACCTGGGCCACATAGCCCGGCACGATCATGGTGTTGACGTTGGTGCCGGTGATCAGAATGCCGTGGATCACGTCCGGGCTGACGAAGCGGAAGGTGACTTCGCGGCCCTGTGGCACCATCAGACAGTTAGGCACGAAGGCGAACTGGGTCGCCACCATGCGCACCGTCACCCGGCCGTCGGGCTCGACCGTCGTGCCCAGGTTCGACTCGGTGAACTCCCCCTGCATATGCAGGGTGGCGGGGTCGGCGTGCTCGATGTTGCTGGGCGGGTTCATGCGCATGGTGATCGCCGCCCACAGCACGGCGGCGAAGATGATGAACACCACGGCGCCCGCCGCCAGAGCCCAGCGCAACTCGGACTTGACGACCTTTTCCTCTCCCTCGGGTCCGGACATGGCTCAGCCCACCGTGCCGCGCGGAAGGAAGACGAAGATGTAGATGGCCAACCAGGCCACGATCAGCAGCCCGACGGTCAGGCCCGCCAGGGCGAACGCGCCCTTGGGGGTCTCGCGCATGGCCTCGTCAATCTGGGATTGGGACAGGCCGTCATCATCCTCGACCACGGATGTGGGGTGGGGTTCTTCGACCAAGCCTGGCCCTCCCTGCCTAGCTCTACCGCAGGTCAACGAAGACCCGATCACCAAGTTCCAGCCTAGGTTCCTCGGAAGCGCGGTCAACTAGGGGTAATACGTAACCGCTGTCAGGTTCACGGCCCCGGCATGCGGCAAGCCCAAACCCAGCAGCTTCAGGCGACAGCGGCCGACTATGCGGTCCGGGCCCCGGTGCAGAAGCGGCGAAGGGTGGGGCGGCTGATCAGATGTCGCTGTGTGTAGAAAGTGTTACAGACGGCGGCGTGGGTGGTGAGGAAGCGCTGGGCTGAGGCTCCTTCGCCGGATCGGCAGGTAAGAATTCTCAGCCCGATTGTTCCCCCGAAGTCGTCCCGGCGGGTGACGTCCCTCCAGGCCAAGTTCGGGCAGGACGGATTGATACGACACCAGGCCGTCCGTGGTGATGCGCTGCGCACCTCAATGCCACGCTGAGCCAGCAACTCCTCCACATCCCGCAGGCTGAGCGAGAAGCGGAAATAGAGCCACACCGCATGTCAGATCACATCGGGCGCGCGCTGGTGGCGTGGAATCTGCGAAAATTGCGGACGGAGCGGAGCATCTCGCAAGAGAAGCTGGCCGCCGATACGGGCGTGGACCGAGCTTACGTCGGCGAGCTTGAGCGAGGCCGCGGCAACGCAACCGTGGACCTTTTAGAGCGGCTCGCTCAGGTCCTGGGCGTTCCTCTGGGCGAGTTTTTCGTGGAGCCGGAGGCGTCCTCACTTCCGCCGCCTGCGCTGCCAAGCGGGCGACGCGCCAGGGCAGGCTGACCCAGTCCGGCAAGTGTGCCTTGACCTTCGACCGCTGTGGGTGTTCGTTACAAGGCGCTGTCGAAGAAGCTGATAAAAATCAGATTGTTGGTTTGCCTGTAGGAATGGTCCAATCAGCCGTGGTCAAGCCCATGGAATGCCCACAAAACGTGGGCGGGGACACTGATTTCCTTTAATTTTCCGACCTGTGGATAATTTCAAGCTATTGAAATCATTGACGATGTGACCGTTGACATCGTAGGGGTCACAGGTTCAATCCCTGTCGCGTCCACCATTCTTTTCAATGAATTAGGCGGTTCGAGCGCGCCGACGCTCACCAGAGACTCTCCAGAAACTCGTTGTGCGCCATAGTGCTCTCCGTTCCGCAAGGGGTGGCCTCGGTTCAGTCTGACGCGTCGATGACCCAATCGAAGGACGCCTCGGTCATCATTGCCGAGAAGTACCAGTCCTCCGCCGCGTGCCATTGGCGCTCCCAAGGACCTATCTCTCCTTCCCGCGCTTGGAGTCGGCTGTCTCGGATGTCGGACGCCGCCGTAGCCAAGACCTTCGCATCCAGAACGTGGTGGAGGTCGGGATGGCAACTGTAGACCCCTTCGACGATGATTAGGTCAGCTGGCTCCAGGTGTGTGGTCTGGACTTCCAGCCGCCCATCGAAGGCTTCCCAATCGAACGCGCGGTACCTGGCCGGCTTCCCTGCCCTCAGATCCTCGAGGACTCGGGCAAGTCGGAGACGGTCAATGCAGAGGTCTGCCAACTGCTCTGGACGCCCGTTCACGAGGGTCGTGCCGCCGGCGAAGAAGTCGTCGCCGCCAACGACCACTCCGGCAGCTTCGGCCGCGATGGTTTGCGCAAGGGTCGATTTGCCAACGCCGCTGCGACCATCGAGCCCTACGACCATCGGCCCTCGTTCGGTACGGGCCAGGCGAAGGCCTTCGAGCCACTCCGACAAGCGGGGGGTCTTGGCCATCATGAGGGCTCCAGGGTGATCGTCCGCTCGCAAGAACGACCGGACGTTGGTCGAAAGGCGAAGGATCGCCGCCAAGAATGAAGGCCTACGTCACGAAGTCGGGAGCCGTAGCCCAGAATCACGCATGACCTTGGGAGCTCCGGCGGCCGAGGGGTACTTAGATTTCCTGGGCCGGCAACCACGTACACCGCAGCAGGTAGGCGCGATCAACAGTGCTGCAGCAGAAAACGGGCGCCGGCGCCTTTCGAGATCATCGCGCCGGCGCGGGGAGGCGAAAGTTGCTTGGCGGGATCTCCGTGTCCGCCGGCGGATAATTGGCCTTTGCCCAGGCGAAATCGTCCCAATGCGCATGTCGGGGCGCGGCAATACGCTCGGCCTGTCGACCAGTGGGTGAGAAGGATCGACCTGGATCCTCAAGCGTGTGGCGCCCATAGCCTGGGGGGCGCCTGGGTGGCGCTCGTCGACAAGAAGTCAGGCAATCTACGAGCGTGTCGGCTTCCGGCTTAGGCGGCCGGCTCCCGTCCCCCACCTCGAACTAGGGCATCGTCGGGGACAACGTTCCCAGCACGGCGACCGCGCCCAGAACCAGCAAGCTGATCACGAGCTCCATCCTGATCTGACGACGCAACAAGTGGATCGGCGCTCGAATGTCTCCGCCCTTATCCACGGCATGGTCCAGCCGCGGCGCCGCTCGCCAGCGGTTCGACGCCGCCAAGGCAAGCATCCCCAGAAAAAGACAGAGCTTGACGGCAAGCACCCTCCCGTAAGGCGATCCGATCAGGGCGGGGAAGTCACTGACGAGCAGCGCACTGTTCACGAGTCCCGACGCGACCAGCGCGGCGACGGCGATGAGGCCGATCCCGTGGAACTCCCGCAGCCTTCGCGCCGCATGGGTCGATGCGCCCACGTCCCGCCGCGCGGCGCTTAACAGGAACAGCAGAGGCGGCAAGGCGCCGATCCACACCCCCGCCGCAAGCAGGTGCACAGCGTCAGTGGCGCGGTGAAGCAGACCCATCGGGCCGTCGTGCGAAGTCGCGTGGCCCGTGAGGGCCACACTCAAGAGCAAGAGGCCGGCAAGGCCGAGGGCGACGCGTCGCGCCGGCGAGGGGCGCTCGCTGAGCCCCATGGTCACACCGACCAGCCCGCCCGCGAGGACAAGGCGGGCGATCCACACCCGGCCAAAGTCGGTCTCGAGGAGCACGGCCCGCCAAAGGGGCGCGTCACCGAGCGAGGCGAAACCGCCGCCCATCCCCGCGACGGTGAGCATGAGCAAAGCGGCGGCGCCGGCCATGACGCCGAGCGCGCCTACCATCGACAGCCTATCCAGCCGGCGGCGCACGCCTTCGAGCCCTTCGCCGCGCCCGTAATGGCCGTAGAGGACCGCACCGAACGCGATCGCCAGGGCCAGGTAGTGGACGAATCGGGCCGCGATCAGCCCGGCGTCGATCACGGGCGGACGGCGAAGGTGTAGCTGCCGTTCATGCGATGCATGTCGGGGCCGGCCGCGGTCCACGATACGCGGTATACGCCCGGCTGGCCGCCGCCATGAACCGGCGCTCGCACGCGGGCCGGGTTCTCCGGATCAACCGTGACGTCCGCCACATGCAGGGCGTTTCCGTTCGGTCCGGTCACCTCAAGAGTGACGAAGCGCGGCAGCACCCGCTCGTTGAACGTCAGCACATAGACGCCGGGCGCCGAGCTCACCGTGCTGTTGGGCGCGGGGTTGGCCGACACAAGCTGGGCGTGAGCCTGGGCCGCGCCGGCGGAAAGCAGAGTGACGACTGCGGCGACGGGAAGGAGGCGGTGATACATGGATACTCCGTACTCTTGGGTCAGGAACGGGTGGGGGCGGCTGCTGAGGACCAGTGGATGTGAACGATGCGCCAGGCGGCGCCGTCGTGCTCCAGGATGATGGTTTCGTTGGTGATGTGGTCCAGCGCGCGATCGTTGTAGGCGCCGGTCACCCGCCCCTCGCTGGCCAGCCAGGCGGTCGTGCCCCTGAGCGCGCCTGTCCTGCGCAAGACCCGACTGGGCACGGCCTGAGCAAACGCAGCGTCGGCGCCAAGGTGGTGGGCCGCGTACTCTGCCCTGCCGCGCTCGACGCCACCGGACTCATAGATCAGCGCATCTTCAGCCAAGAAGCCGAGCGCGGCCTCGGTGTCGCCCCGCGCCAGGGCCGCGTGGAAGCCATCGACCACCTGAGCCGGCGCTTCAAGCTCGGCAGGAAGGGCTAGGGCGCTTGGGGCCGTCTGGCCATTCTCGGGGTGACGAGCAGCGGCCGGCAGGCTCGCGGCGGCCAGGCTGAGGGCGGCGATGACAGTAAGTCCGATGCGCATATTCTCTCCTAGAACCAGGTCCTTAGTCCGACCAGGACGCGCCACGCCGCCACCTCGTCGCCGCGCGCCCGCGCGTAATCCGCCGTGCCGCCGAAGCTGCGCTCATAGCTCACTCCGACATAAGGCGCGAACTCAGGCACGAACTGATACCGAAGGCGCAGCCCCAACTCGACGGAGGACAAGCCGCCGCCAATCTCTCGCTCCACTATGTCGCCAGCGGAGAGTTCCAGCTCTGCGTGCGGCTGGAGGATCAGCTGGTTGGTGATCCGGGCGTCGTACTCCGCCTCGAAACGGGCGGTCAGATCGCCTTCGTCCGACAGGAAGGCCGCAGCATCGACCTCGAACCAGTAGGGCGCCAGACCTTGAATGCCCAAGACGAGGTGGGCCGGTCCGGTGTCCGGCTCAATGTCATGCCGAACGCCCGCCTGGAGGTCGAAGAAGGGCGTGACGGGCCGGCTCCACAACAGCTGGATCTCTGCGGCCTCAATGTCGTGGCCAAACTCGCCTTCGCCCTCGGTCTTGAACCAAAGACGGTTGTAGTCGCTGCCGTACCAGGCGTCGGCCTCCCAGGCGTAGCCGTCGGAACCGTCTCCGTAGGAGACTTCCAGCCGGTCGATAAGAACCCGCCCCGTGCGCATGCCGCCGTGTTCTTCGATGAGAACGTCGCTACGTACGCGCCCCATCGTCGCGGCGCCGAAAACGGCGTCGGCCGCATGAGCCGGCCCGCTGAACGCCTCGGCCGGCGGTGGCGCGACCGGAGGCGCCTGAACGGGATCGGAGCCGCCCGGGGCGTCTTCCGAGTCGGCGCGGGTGGGTGTGCAGTGGCCCATCGCTGCGTGTTCGGGCGGACAGTTGGGATCGACCGGATCGGCCGTAGGCGCAAGGGAGCAGTGCCCCATGGCGGCGTGCTCGGGCTCGCAGGTTGAGATCTCGGCCGGCGGCTCAGGCGGCGGCGCGCCATGGCCGGCGTGCTGCGCGAGCACCGGAGTAGCCAGGCCGAGGGCGGCGGCTAGGAGCAATGGCGCCCGCATGTCACCGCCCCTCGCCGTCGAGCGGACGGACCGTGACCACGTTCATCATCCCGGCGTGCATGTGGTAAAGGAGGTGGCAGTGGAAGGCCCAGTCGCCCGGCGCATCGGCCGTCAGGTTGAAGCTGGCGATCCCCCCCGGCATCACGTTCACGGTGTGCTTGATCGGGTCGCCGTGCGCCTGGCCCGTCACCACTTCGAAGAAGTGCCCATGCAGGTGGATGGGGTGGTTCATCATCGAGTTGTTGATCAGGTTCACCCGCACCCGCTCGTTTCGGGCAAACCGGATGGGCTCGGTCCCCTCGTTCAGGGTTCGCCCGTCGAAGGACCACATGAAGCGCTCCATATTGCCCGTCAGGTGGATGTCCACGCTCCGCGTCGGCGGGCGCTTATCCGGAAAGGGCGTCAGGGGCGCGAGGTCGTGATAGGTCAGGACCCGGTGCGGCTCGTCCTCCAGGCCAAGCGGCCGGTCGCCGGTCCGGTCCACGGGCATGGGGGCGATCATGTCGACGCCGACGCCGACCGTGACCGTCGACGGGACGAGCGAGGGGTCCCGCATATCGTGGGACATCGCTTGCTCGGCGTCAGCGCCAGCATCACCGGGCGTGCAGTGACCCATGGCCGCGTGCTCGGGCGGGCAACTGGCCGCGGCGGCTGAGCCGTGGCCCATCGCCCCGTGGTCCATGCCCCCCATGCCCATGTCGCGCATCGACAGCAGCGGCCTGGGGCGGAGCGGCGGGACCTCCGCGCTCATACCCAGGCGGGGCGCGAGCGTGGCCCGCGCCAGACCGGAGCGATCTATGCTTTCGGCCACAAAGGTGTACGCGCGGTCGTCAGGCGGACTGACGATCACATCGTAGGTCTCGGCCACCGAGATCTGGAACTCGTCGACCTCGACCGGCCGGACGTTCTGACCGTCCGCCTGCACCACCGTGACCGGCAGGCCGGGGATGCGGATATTGAAGATGCTCATGGCCGAGGCGTTGATGATCCTCAGCCGGACCCGCTCTCCGGGTCGGAAAAGGGCTGTCCAGTTGTCGTCGGGCCCGTGCCCGTTGATCAGGTAAGTGTAGGTCGAGCCGGTCACGTCCGCGATGTCGGTCGGGTCCATCCGCATGGCCCCCCACATGCGGCGGTCCTCGGCCGACATGGTGTTCTCCGCGGGGTCGCCCAGCATGGCGAGGCGCTGCCGATTGAAATAGCCGCCCTCCTGCTTCAGCTTTCCGATCACCTGGTGCGGATGCAGGAAGGTCCAGTCCGACAGGACGATGACGTGCTCGCGATCATAGGCGACCGGGTCCTGGCCCTGCGGGTCGATCACCAGCGGGCCGTAGTGGCCGAGCTGTTCCTGCAGCCCCGAATGCGAGTGGTACCAGTAGGTCCCGTTCTGAAGGACGGGAAACTCATAGGTGAAGGTCTCACCTGGCGCGATGCCCGGGAAACTGATGCCAGGCACTCCATCCATGTGGAACGGCAGGATCAGGCCGTGCCAGTGGATCGACGTGTCTTCGTCGAGGCCGTTCTCGACGTGCAGGCGCACCCGCTGGCCCTCGCGCAGGCGGATCAGCGGAGCAGGCAAGACCCCGTTGATCGTGATGGCATGTCCCTCGCGGCCGCCAACTCGGTAGATGCTGTGACCGACGCGAAGGCGTATGTCTTCGCCCGATAGCACGGGCGGAAGACCACCCGTTCCGGTCTGAGCCCACGCTGGAAGTAGGCCGGAGAGGGCGGCCAGACCCGCGCCTCCGACCGCGCTGCGCAGGAGATGACGCCGGTTGATATTCGTCACGGCTTAAGTGCTCTCTTGATGGCGGGACCCCTGCAGATACGTGGGCCCGTCGCAGATGGACCGACCTTGCACCCTGACGTCATGACAAGGTCAAGCCCATGCTCGCGCGCCTCTGTCGGATGCGACGATCGGCTCTCTCAAGATGCAGCAAGCTCATACCACCGCTAGGTCGCGTCGCCTCCAAAGATGTCGCACAGAGCCCCGACCAGGCGCGCCGCGGTCGGGTCGACGAGGCTGTAGTAGGCCGTCTGGGCTTGGCGGCGCCGCTTGACGACCCCCTCTTGGCGCAGCCGCGCCAGATGCTGCGAGCAGGCCGATTGCGAGAGCCCCGCAAAGGCGGCCAGTTCGTTCACCCGGGCCTCTCCGGCGCTCAGCCGACACAGGAGGACCAGCCTCTGCCTGTTCGCGAACAGGCCCATCAGCCTGGCGGCTTGAGAGGCCTGGGCCTCAAGCAGAGCGAGCGCACCCTGCCGGATCGCGGGGCTCACGATGCACCGTTCTCGGCTGCGGGCTCGCTCCCCTTCAGCGCCACATAGATCGCCGGAATCACCAGGACCGTCAGCAGCGTGGAGGACATCAGGCCGAACAGCAGCGAAATCGCCAGTCCCTGGAATATCGGGTCGAACAGGATCACGGCCGCCCCGATCATGGCCGCCAGCGCCGTCAGCAGGATGGGCTTGAAGCGGATGGCGCCCGCCTCGAGCAGCACGTCCTTCAACGGCCGGCCGGTCTTGCGGGCGTGTTCGATGAAGTCGACCAGCAGGATGGAGTTGCGCACGATAATCCCTGCAAGCGCGATGAAGCCGATCATCGACGTGGCGGTGAAGGGCGCCCCGAACAGCATGTGGCCGATGACGATGCCGATCAGGGTCAGCGGGATGGGCGTGAGGATCACCAGCGGCAGGCGGAAGTCGCGGAACTGGGCCACCACCAGGATGTAGATGCCGACCAGCGCCACCCCGAAGGCGGCGCCCATGTCGCGGAAGGTCACCCAGGTGATCTCCCACTCGCCGTCCCACAGGACGGTCGGCCGGCTCTCGTCGTCGGGCTGGCCGTTGAGGCGGACCTCGGGCTCGGACAGGTCGCCCCAGTCCTCGGCCCGGATGGCGTCGCCCACCGCCAGGATGCCGTAGATCGGCGCCTCGTAGCGGCCGGCCAGCTCGGCCATGACCATCTCGGCGTCCCGTCCATCCCGGCGATAGACCGGATAGCTGGCGAGCTCGCTGCGGGCCTCGACCACCTCGCCCAGCTCCACCAGCCGGGGGGCGCCGTCGAGCGTGGTCACCGCCACGGGCATGGTGGCCAGGTGCTCGTTCCAGGTGCGCCCGGACTGGGGCAGGCGCACGGCGATCTCGACCGGCGTGCGTCCCTCGTCGCGCGCGGCGTAGCCCAGGGTCGAGCCGCCCATCAGGGCCGCGACCGTGTCGTGAACCTGGCGTTCCTGGAGCCCGAAACGTTCGATCCGCTCGCGCACCGGCGTGAGCCGGAGCGTTGGCCGCCGTTCGCCGAAGCTGTTGTCCACGTCCACGATCGAGGGCTCGGCCCGGAAGATCGCTTCGATGCGGCGGGCCACGGCTCGGCGCGTCTCGGCGTCAGGGCCATAGACCTCGGCCAGAAGGGTGGCCAGCACCGGTGGTCCCGGAGGGGCCTCCACGACCTTGAGCGACGCCCCATCCGGCAAGACCAGCTCAGCCAGCCGCTCGCGCAGGTTGATGGCGATGGCGTGGCTGGCGCGGTCCCGTTCGCCCTTATGGCTGAGCATCACCGCCAGGTCGCCCTGCTCGGGCCGTTCGCGCAGGAAGTAGTGCCTGACAAGACCGTTGAAGTTGAACGGCGCCGCGGTTCCGGCATAGCTCTGGATGGCCACGACCTCAGGGACCGACTGGGTCAGGGCCGCGGCCGCCGCCAGGGTTCGCTCCGTGACCTCAAGGCTCGTGCCCTCGGGCATGTCGAGCACGACCTGCAGTTCCGACTTGTTGTCGAAGGGAAGCAGCTTCACCGGCACGGCGCGCAGGCCGAACATCGACATGGCCAATAGCGTCGCGATCCCCACGGCGCCGAGAAACATCCAGGCGCTGCGGCGCGTGCGGATGATCTTGCCCGCCCAGGACCGATAGAGGCGGCCGATGCGGCCCTCGCCCTCCGCATGGCCGTGCCCGGCGGCAAGCGCGCGTCGTGCCAGCCGGATCATCAGCCACGGGGCCAGCACCACGGCCACGAAAAAGGAAAAGACCATGGCCGCCGAGGCGTTCACCGGGATCGGCGCCATGTAGGGACCCATCAGGCCCGAGACGAACAGCATCGGCAGCAGCGCAGCCACCACCGTCAGGGTCGCCACGATGGTCGGGTTGCCGACCTCGGCCACGGCCTCGACGGTGGCCTCGGCTCGGCCGCGGCCGTCGTTCATGGCCCAGTGGCGGGCGATGTTCTCGATGATGACGATGGCGTCGTCGACCAGGATGCCGATCGAGAAGATCAGCGCGAACAGGCTGACCCGGTTGATGGTGTAGCCCATCAGGTTGGAGGCGAAGAGGGTCAGCAGGATGGTGGTCGGGATGACCACGGCGGTCACCGCCGCCTCGCGCCAGCCGATGGCGAAGCCGATCAGGACGACGATCGACACGGTGGCCAGGCCCAGGTGGAAGAGCAGCTCGTTGGCCTTCTCGTTGGCCGTCTCGCCGTAGTCGCGCGCGATCACGACTTCGAGCCCTTCGGGGATCAGCGAGCCGCCGAGTTGCTCAAGCCGCGCGTGCAGGTCGTGCGATAGAACCACGGCGTTGGCGCCGGGCCGCTTGGCTACGGCCAGACTGACAGCAGGCGCGCGGCTCCACCCCTCTTCGCCGCGCGCATAGTGCGCCACGCGCGCCTGATCCTCGCGCGGCGCCAGGACGACATCGGCCACGTCGCGCAGGTAGACGGGCTGGCCCGAGACGGACGAGACGGTGAGCAGCGAGGCGTCCTCGGGCGTGCGCAGGCGCTCGCCGATCCTGAGGGCCGTAGCCGAGCCCTCCTCGCGCACCACACCGGCGGGGAAGCTGCGGTTCGCCTGGCTGACCGTCTCGAGCAGGGACGACAGGGCGACGCCGCGCAGGTTCATGCGGGCGGGGTCGGGCTCGACCCGGATCTCCGACGGCCGTCCGCCGACGATGAAGGTCTGGCCGACGTTGTCGACCTTGGCGATCTCCGCGCGCAGGCGCACCGCCACCTCGTAGAGGGCCTGATCGCTCCAGCGACCCGCCGCTTCGGGAGACGGCGTGAGGGTCAGGACCAGGGCCGGGACGTCGTCGATGCCCCGGGTGGTGATGATCGGCTCGCTGACGCCCACGGGAATGTCGGCATAGTTGGCCCGGATGCGTTCGTGCACGCGCACGGCGGCGTCGTCCGGGTCCGAGCCCACCTCGAAGCGGGCCGTCACCATGACTCGGTCGTCCTCGGCCTGGGTGTAGACGTGCTCCACCCCATCGATGCTGTTGACGATAGCCTCCAACGGTTCAGCCACGAGCTCGACCGCGTCGGACGCGTTCAGTCCGGGGGCGGCGACCATCACGTCCACCATGGGTACGCTGATCTGGGGCTCTTCCTCGCGGGGTATGCTGAGCAGCGCCATCAGGCCCACGGCGATGGCCGCCAGCAGCATCAGGGGCGTCAGGGGAGAGTTGAGGGTCGCCTGAGTCAGGCGACCGGACAGGCCCAACCGCATCAGCGCGCCTCCGCCGGCAGGACCACATCGCCTTCGGCGAGGCCGGAGAGAACCTCGACCCGTCCGTCAGACAGGTCAGGGCCCAGCTGGACCGGCGCCTCGACCGCCACGTCGCCCGGGCCGAGGGTGCGGACGTAATCGATGCCGAACCGCGTGGCGACGTAACTGCGCGGAATGACGATGGCCTCGCGCTCGCCCAGGGTGATCCGCGTGTCGATCCGCCGCCCCAGGCTCCAACCCTCCAGCCCCGCCACCGAGACGTCGGCTATGACGCGCCCGCCCCTCGCCGCCGGGTAGACCTGGCGGATGGTCCCTGGCTGCGGGAGGCCGTCCACCTGAACCGTCTGGCCGACGCGCAGCTCGCCGCCCTGGGCTTCAGGAACTTCGATGCGCAGCACCACGGGGCCCGCGGTGATCGTCGCTATGGACTGTCCAGCGGTGACCATGGAGCCTTGCGGCACGTCTGCGGTCAGCACACGGCCGGCGGCGGGGGCCAGGATGCGCCCCTGGGCGCCGAGTTCGACGGAAGCCTCTCGCTGGGCCCGCGCGGCGCGGGCCTGGCCCTCGGCCGCCTCGTAGGCCGCCTGCGCCTGGTCGAGGCGCGCCTGGGCGTAGATTCCGCGATCAAAGAGCGTCTGGACGCGCGCCAGTTCTGCTCGCGCCCGCCGAACTTCAGACTCGGCCGCCGCGACCAGGGCGTCCAGGGCCGCCGTTTGCATGCCGATGCGCTCATCCGCGACCACGCCGATGACCTGACCCGAACGCACCTGATCGCCTTCGCGCACGTTCAGCCGGACGAGAACGCCGCTGATGCGGGCGCGCGCCTCGGCGAGGTCGCGAGACGCCACGACCGCGGACACCGACTTGGCGTCGGGGATCGTCTCGGTTGTTACGACCAGGCGGCCGGCCTGAGCCGCCGCGGGCGCCGCCGCAGGCGCCTGCTCATCACTGCCGCAGCTGGCCAGCGGCGCCAGGCCGAGGGCCAGACAGATCAAGCCAAGGCAGGACCGAGGGCTTCGCACGGGGCGCTCCTTGATTAGCAAGAGCTAATATTAGCCGGATCTTGTTCAATCTCCGGCGGAGCGGCGGCCTTCTCCTTGATCCACATCAAGGCGGTTCACACGGCCAGGGCGACTAATGACCGGGTTTCCCGAAGGAGAGGGTCATGCCCAAGCCCGTCGTCGTCGTCCTGGGAGCCGGTCTCGGCGGCGTCATCGCCGCCTTCGAACTGCGCGAGACGCTTAAGGACCGCATCGAGCTGGTCGTGGTGTCCAAGGGCGACACCTTCCATTTCACCCCGTCCAATCCCTGGGTCGGCGTGGGCTGGCGAGAGCGCGAGGCGATCGAGGTGCGGCTTCCGGATGTCATGGCCAGGAAGGGGATTCGCTTCATCGACGCTCCGGCCAAGGCGCTTCGCCCCGCTGAGAACCAGATCGATCTGGAGACCGGCGAGACCCTCACCTACGACTATCTGGTCATCGCCACCGGTCCCGAACTGGCCTTTGACGAGATTCCGGGTCTCGGGCCCGAGGGCCACACCACGTCCGTCTGCCACGTCAGCCATGCGGTGGAGGCCGGCGAAGCCTTCGAAAAGCTGACGGCCAGTCCGGGGCCCGTGATCGTGGGCGCGGTGCAGGGCGCCTCCTGCTTCGGGCCGGCCTATGAGTTCGTCATGATGCTTGAGACCGAGTTGCGGCGTCGGCGCGTGCGCGACCGCGTGCCCATGACCTTCGTCACATCGGAGCCCTACATCGGCCATCTCGGCCTGGATGGGGTGGGCGACACCAAGGGCCTGCTCGAAAGCGAGATGCGCCAACGCCACATCAAGTGGATCACCAATGCCCGGGTCGTCTCGATCGAGCCTGGCCAGATGCATGTGGAGGAGGTGGCTGACACGGGCGAGGTTAAGGCCCGCCATGACCTGCCCTTCGCCTTCTCCATGATGCTGCCGGCCTTTCGCGGCGTAGAGGCGGTGCGCGGCGTCGAGGGTCTTACCAACCCGCGTGGCTTCATCCTCGTGGACAAGCACCAGCGCAACCCGACCTATTCGAACGTGTTCGGCGTCGGTGTCTGCATCGCCATTCCGCCGACCGGACCGACGCCGGTGCCCGTCGGGGTGCCCAAGACCGGCTTCATGATCGAGAGCATGGTCACGGCCGTCGCGGCCAATCTGAAGCAGATGCTGGCGGGCGAAGAACCGACCCACGAGGCGACGTGGAACGCCATCTGCCTGGCCGATTTCGGCGACGACGGCGTCGCCTTCATGGCCCAGCCGCAGATTCCGCCGCGCAACATCAACTGGTCGGCCAGCGGCGGCTGGGTCCACGCGGCCAAGGTCGCCTTCGAGAAGTACTTTCTACACAAGGTCCGCACCGGACAAAGCCAGCCCATCTACGAGCGCCTGGCGCTCGATCTGATCGGCGCGCCCAAGCTGCGGCGCGGCGCCAAGCTTCAGGGAAACTCGGGCCATGAACATTGATCGAGCCGTCTTCGTATTTGCGGGACTTGTCGTTCTTGCCAGTATCGCGCTGGCGCGGTGGGTCCACCCGGCCTGGATCTGGCTGGCGGTGCTCGCCGCCGTGAACATGATCCAGGCGGCGTTCACGGGCTTCTGCCCCGCCGCGATGGCCTTCAAACGACTTGGCCTGAAATCCGGAGAGGCCTTCCGCTAGGCTGCGGCCGCTTAGGCCATCTGCGGATACCCCTCAACCGGCTGTCGGAGCGGTGTGGGCCCTTCCGGCGGCGCTCCGCCGGTGAAGCCTAACCCGGCAGAAACCGCGATTTCTGATTGACCGTTCCGCCCTCGCGTGGTCAGGCTTTGCCCTGCGGTCCATGGATTTGCCGTTTCCCGTCCGGGAGGCGGCGGTCGCTCTTTCTGCTGAACGAGCTGCTGTCCGGAAATGGCCGCCGGGTCTCCCGTCGGGCGACCTGTCTGGATAAGTGCGTTCAAGGAGAGACGCGACAATGGCCACCGGTACGGTCAAGTGGTTCAATACCACGAAGGGCTACGGCTTCATTCAACCCGACGATGGCGGCAAGGACGTCTTCGTGCACATCTCGGCGGTTCAGCGCGCCGGTCTGCAGGGCCTCGATGAAGGCGCCAAGGTCAGCTACGAGCTGCAGAACGAGCGCGGCAAGACGGCCGCCGTGGACCTGAAGCCGCTCTAGGCCGCTCGGAACAGATTGAAGCGAAGGGCGCGAAGGTCTAGGCCGTCGCGCCCTTTTCATTTGCACCGCCAGGCCCGGTGGCGGCGCGCTGGGCCAGGAGCACGGCGCAAAGGATCACCGCCCCGCCCAGGACCTGGAGCGGGGTCACGGTCTCCCCCAGCCAGAGCCAGGCGATGACAGCGGCCGAGACCGGCTGGATAAGCACGATCACCGCCGTGGTGGAGGCCGGCAGGCGGCCGAGCGCCCAGGCCACTCCGCCCTGGCCGGTGACGTGCATCAGGGCCAGACCCGCCAGCGCCCACCAGCCGCCGGAACTGGCGGGCAGCAGGGGCTCGCCCATGGCCAGCGCCGCGATGAGCGCAATGGGAACGGCGGCGAGCGTGGACCACAGCATGACGGGCAGGGCGCCCATGGTGCGCCGCGCCCGTTGCACGGCCAGGAAATAGCCCGCGTACCAACCGGCAACCGACAGGGAGAACAGGTCTCCGAGCAGGGGGTTGGTCCCCTGGCCGCCGTCCGCGCCCGCGGCCATGGTCCAGGCCCCGATGACCGCCAACGCAAGGGCGGCGAGGAAGAGCCGGCCAGGCCGCTCGCCCAGCACGATCCAGGCGAAGGCGGTGACCACCACCGGCGTCAGGTTGCAAAGGGTGGTGGCGTTGGCCACCGAGGTCATCTGGATGCCGTAGTGCCAGAAAACCAGGTCGCAGCCGATGAAGAGGCCGGCCAGCAGGGCGAAGCGGCCTGGAGGCTTGAGTGCCGCGCGCGCTCGTCCCGGCCTGAGGACGATCAGGGCCAGGATCGGCGCAGCCAGGAACATACGCCAGAAGCCGGCCGCCGCCGGTCCCACATCCGCCAGCCGCACGAGATTGGGGGCCAATCCCAGCAGCAGGGCGCAGCCGGTGAGCGCCATGAGGGCCAGGCGCCGCTCGGCGGCGGAGGGCGCGGTCACAGGCCCAGCCTTTCACGGATTTCGGTCGGGGTGACGCCGCTGTCGCGCAGGGCCTTGAGAGTCTGGTCCTTGTCACGCTTGGCCAGGCGCCGGCCGGTCTCGTCGGTGATGAGGCGGTGGTGGCGATAGACCGGCTCGGGCAAGTTCAAAAGCGCCTGCAAAAGGCGCTGGACGTGGACGGCCTCGAACAGATCCTGGCCCCGGATCACGTGGGTCACGCCCTGGGCTGCGTCGTCGTGGACGCAGGCCAGGTGATAGGCCACCTGGGCGTCCTTGCGGGCCAGGACCACGTCGCCGCCGCGCGCGGGATCCACGGCGAGGGCGCCGGTTTCGCCGTCGGGGCCTGACCCCTCCTCGGTGAAGGTCATGCAGTCCCACTGCCTGCCGAGCCGAACCTGGGCCGCGGCGAGGGACAGGCGCCAGGCGAAGGCGTCGCCGGCCTCCAGCCTCTGGGCCTCCTCATCGGGCGGCAGGGGCGCGCCCACATAGGCCTCGAGCGCGCCGTGGGGAGCCTGGCCGATGCGCTCGGCCACCTCGGTGCGGGTCAGGAAGCAGCGGTAGATGAGGCCGTCGGACTGCATTCGATCCAGCACGGCGGCGTAGTCGCCCAGGTGATCGGACTGGCGGCGGACCGGCGTCTCCCAGCTGAGGCCGAGCCATTCGAGGTCTTCGAGGATTCCCGCCTCGAACTCCGGCTTGCACCGGGTTGGGTCGATGTCCTCGATCCGCAGGAGGAAGCGGCCCCCCGCCTCGCGCGCGGCCCGCTCGGCCGTCAGGGCCGAGAAGGCGTGGCCCAGATGCAGTCGGCCTGTGGGCGAAGGCGCGAAACGGGTGGTGAAGACCATGCCGCCTCGCTTACACGGCTTGCATGACGGCGCCAGCCACCGGGCATGTGGAAATAATCGAGTCGGCCACCCTCGAAAGGTTGGCGGCGCGTGAGGCCGCATTCGCGGGCTTGGCCCAGGCCGTGGGGCCGGTGCCCTGGCGGCGCTGGCCGGGCGGGTTTGCGGGCCTGCTGAAGATCATGGTGGGCCAGCAAGTCTCGCTGGCCTCGGCGGCGGCGATCTGGAGCCGGTGCGAGGCGGGTTTGGGTGAAATCACGCCCGAGACTGTGCTGGGCCGGACGGGAGAGGACCTATGCGGCATGGGACTGTCGCGGCCCAAGGCCCGGCACGCCCATTCGATCGCCAGGGCCTTCGCTGACGGTCGGCTGGCCCACGAGCGGCTGGCGGCGCTGGACGAGGCGGAGGCGCGGCGGGCGCTGTTGGCCGTCAGCGGCATCGGGCCGTGGACCGCGGACATCTATCTGATGTTCTGCGAGGGACGGCGCGACGTCTTTCCGGCGGGCGACGTGGCGCTCCAGGAGGCCATGCGCTGGTTCGATGCACGGGAGGCGCGACCGGACGCCAGACAGGCGGCGAAGCGGGCCGAGGCCTGGGCGCCTGAGCGGTCGGCGGCGGCGCATCTGCTGTGGGCCTGGTACGGGGCCGTGCGCGACAAACGGATGCAGCCGGACGTCAGCCGCCTTGGCGCCGCCACGATGGACGCCTAATTTCACCGACGGCGGGCTGCTGCGGCTCTCGTGAAGGTCATCTATCCCGGGGACCTTAATCGCCTCAATCGGGAGCTGTCCCTGCTCTGGCCCGAGGGCCTAGGCACACGGCGCCCACCTGGTCATCCAGGTCCGAGGGGATTGAAACGGCCCCACGGTCCTCGCGGCGCCCGCCAACCTCCGATATGAAGCGGCCTGTGACGAACAAGGCCGAACTCCGCGCCGAGATGCGCCGCGTCCGAAAGGCGCTGAAGGCCGCACGGCCGGACGCGGCCGAACGGGCGGCGGGTCATGCGGGCGAACTGATCGCCGGACTGGGCGAGGGCGGGGTCGTCGCCGTCTATCACGCCATCGGGTCGGAACTGTCCTGCGAACCGCTGGTGCGGGCCCTGAGCAAGGCCGGCGTGGCGCTGGCCGCGCCCCGGGCCGATGCGGTGGGGGAGGCGATGGCGTTCCTGCGCTGGGCTGAGGGCGAGCCGCTGGAGCCGGACCAGGCCGGGTGCCCTGCGCCGCTCGATCTGGCCGAGGCGGTGGTTCCAGACCTGATCGTGACGCCGCTATTGGGCTTCGATGGGCGGGGCTTCAGGCTGGGTCAGGGGGGCGGCTATTACGACCGGACCTTCGCGGCCCTGCGGGCCGAGGGTCGCCCCTTTCGCGCCATAGGGCTGGCCTATGCGGGCCAGCGGGTCGAGCGGCTGGAGGCCGAGGGCCACGACGAGCGGCTGGACGCGGTGCTGACCGAGGACGGTCTGATCCGGTTTGATCGGGAAGCAGAATGAGACTGGCCTTTTTTGGAGATGTGGTCGGCAAGTCGGGCCGTGACGGGATCAGCGACCATTTGCCGGGTCTGAGGCGGGATCTGAAGCTCGATTTCGTGGTCGTGAACGCCGAGAACGCCGCCGGCGGCTTCGGCATCACCGAGAACACGGCGCGCGAGCTGTTCGACGCGGGCGCCGACTGCCTGACCCTGGGCAACCACGCCTGGGACCAGCGCGAGGCCCTGACCTATATCGTGCGCGAGCCGCGCCTTATCCGCCCGGCCAACTTCCCGGCCCTGATGGACGCGCCGGGGCTGGGCTCGAACGTCTTCATCCTGGATGACGGCCGGCGCGTGCTGGTGATCAACGTGCTGGGGCGGGTGCACATGGACCCCATGGACGACCCCTTCTCGGCGGTGGAGCGCGAACTGTCCCAGGCGCCGCTGGGCGTGGTGGCCGACGCGGTGATCGTGGACATGCACGCGGAGGTGACGAGCGAGAAGATGGCCATGGGCCACTTCTGCGACGGCCGGGCCTCGCTGGTGGTGGGGACCCATACTCATGTGCCGACGGCGGACGCCCAGGTGCTGCCGGGCGGGACGGCCTATCAGACCGACGCGGGCGGGTGCTGCGACTACGACTCGGTGATCGGCAACGACAAGGAAGAGCCGCTGAGGCGGTTCACCACTCGCCTGTCTGGCGGCCGATATGCGCCGGCCTCAGGCCCCGCGACGGTGTGCGGGGTCTATGTGGAGACGGATGACCGCACGGGCCTGGCGACACGGGTCGAGCCGATCCGGGTCGGCGGGCGGCTCAGCCAGGCCATTCCTGACGCCGGTTGAACCCGCTAATCGGCTTTGTCGAAACCGGCTGGCTTTCCGCACAGATGCAGCGCCATGCCGCTAGTTCCCGCGCCATGATCACCCCGCCAGTCGGCGGTCGGGTTGATGCGATGCTCGCCGAAGCACAGGAGCTTGAGGATATGAGCGGGCCTCAGATGCCAACTGGCCCAGCTTAAGGGGGAATCTCCGGCCGCGTCCCGGGCTGTGCGATCTGCGCCCGCCTCCAGGAGCCGCTCGATCGTCTCGGCATCCGCGAAGGCGGCGGCCCGATGCAGGGGCGTTTCGCCCCGGGTGCGGACGTCGCGCATGAAGGCGCCGGTCTCCGCATCCCGCAGGGTCCGAGCCTGGACCTGCGCGCCGGCCGCCAGCAGCACGGCGACCACGCGGGACTGGTGGGGCGGATTGACCCGGCTCAAGGCGGCGTGGAGGGCCGTCTCTCCGGTGGTTGGATCCACCCAGTCTGGATCTGCTCCCTGTTCGATGAGGAACTCGCACAGCCGCCAGTGCCCATGAAAGGCCGCGCCCATCAGATCGAGGTTCTCGCCGAGGGAGCTCAACGGCGCGCCCGTGGCAAGCAGGGCGCGGATGGCGGAAACATCGCCATAATAGGCGCACCAGCGGATCAGGGGCACGCCGTCGTCCGCTCGTTCCTCGGGGGGAAGCCCTTCGGCAAGCATCTCCAGAACGAGGTCGGTGCGACCGTTTCTTACGCGCTCAAGCCGCGGGTCGGTGGTCAAGCTCACCCCCTCGCCACGTAGCCGTAGCGGCGGTTGGACGGCTGAGCGCCGCCCGCCAAATATTCCGAGCGCAGCGCGGTGAAGCGGTCGTCGCCCAGCACCGCCGTCTGGGCCGGGATGTCGACGCCGTAGAGCCGCGCGTTGTTGCCGCCGAAGATGGCGCTCTTGACCGGTCCGTCGGCGGCGCCCAGCGGCGCGAAGCCGTGGGCCGTTTGCATGTCCTCGGGGATTTCGAGACGGCGCAGGCCCTCGATCTGCCACTGGGGCGAGCCGGTCCAGACGGCGTCGGAGCCCCAGCACACCTTGTCGGCGCCCAGGCCCCTGATGAGGGTCCCCATGATGGCGGCGCAGATGCGCGGCTGGGCGATCAGGGTCTGGGCGAAGATCTGACCCACGTCGGCATAGACGTTGGCGACGCCGTGCTGGGCGGGGATTTCGGCCAGGTCCGTGACCCACTCGATGCGGCCGGTGCGCTCGAACTCCTCAAGCGCCCAGTTCGGGTCATCCAGGCGATAGCCCGCGTGGTAGATGTTGAAGTTCAGCTGGGGCCAGTCCTTGGCCGCCTGGGCCACATCGCCCACGGCGGCGTGAGGCGTCATGTGCGGCAGCCGCTGGGCCGAGCCCCGGCCCCACAGGCCCTTGTGCACGCAGACGGTGGTGACGCCGGCGGCCAGGATCTTCTCATAGCCGCGATAGGCCTCGTCGGAGTCCATGCGCCAGGGATGGCGCGCCGTTCCGGGGCTCAGCGCGTCGCCGACCGTATAGCCCTTCACCGAATCCGGCCGCAGGGCGAGCGCGGCGTCCAGATCGTCGAGCCATCCGGGCGCGCCGGGGGTCATGATGGCGTGGCTCATCAGCCGGGTCGTGCCGGCCTGTTCGTTCACGCGGGCGCGGGCGTCGGCCATCTGCTGGTTGGTCAGGAACCAGTCGCCGGGATTGTCCGAGGGGGCCGACGAGATCAGGGCGATCTTGGTGTCGGAATCGAGGAAGATCTCCTTGAAGAAGTTGTCGAACTTCAGGTCTTCCAGAGACTGGGCGCCGACCGAGGCGTTGAGCTGCGGGTTCCAGCCCGCCTGGATCACGGCGTTCCTGAGATTGACGAAGTTCTGCAGCCGCGTGTCGTCGCGCAGGAAGTGGGTGTGCATGTCCATGATGAACTGGCCACGCAGGGCGCCCGCGCGTTCATCGGCCATCTCGGGTGTGGCGGCCTCGGCCACGGACGCGTCGAAAATCGGCCCGAACGTCCCGTTGAGCGCCGCGAACCCCGCCGCCATGCCCGCCGAGGTCTGGAAGAAGCGGCGGCGCGACATGCCCAGCTTCGGGGCGATCTCATCGGCCAGGGCGTAGAGGCGGGCCTGGGTTTCGGCCTGCTTCCGGGTCTGGGGGACCGGGTGGTACTCTTCGCTGGAGACCATGCGCACCGGCAGCGGCGTGCGCGGCTCGCTGCGTTCGGCGGGCGTCAGTTTGGCGATGTCCTCGTCGGTAAGCCAGCGCATCTGAGCCTCCACTGCCTAGAGTGAAACAGTCTGGCTCAACCCGGCCGCCGACGCCAAGCGCCGGAATTGCTAATCGTCCCAGACTTCGTCGACCAGGGCGGCGACCCCGAGGCCCAGAACGATGCCGATGCTCAGGGCGCCGACCAGGCTGAGGACCCCTGTCCAGGGTTTGACGTGCCAGGTGCGCGGCTCGCCCCAGTGAACCAGCTCGCCTTCGGGTGTTTCGTCTTCGATGACGACTTCGTCGTTCATGGCCTGCTCCCGCGAACTCGCTAGCGGAACACCAATCAGAACGCCTTGTTCCGCCGGATGACAAGGCCGGGCCGGTCGGTTAAAGCGGCGCCTCGCTCGACAATCGAACCTGCGGAACGACGACGCCCATGGCCGGCCACTCAAAGTTCAAGAACATCATGCACAAGAAGGGCCGCCAGGACGCGGCCCGCTCCAAGCTGTTCTCGCGCCTGTCGCGTGAGATCACCGTGGCGGCCAAGCAGGGCCTGCCCGATCCGGCCATGAACCCGCGCCTGCGCCTGGCGGTGAACAACGCCAAGGCCGAGTCGATGCCGAAGGAGAACATCGACCGCGCCATCAAGAAGGCTTCGGGCGGCGAAGTCGATGCCATGGAGGAGATCCGCTACGAGGGCCGGGGCCCCGGCGGGGTTCAGGTCATCGTCGAGGTGCTGACCGACAATCGGAACAGGGCCGCTTCGGCCGTGCGGGCGGCCTTCGCCAAGAACGGCGGCGCCCTGGGCGAGACGGGCAGCGTCACCTTCATGTGGGACCGGGTCGGCAAGATCCATTATCCGGCCGAGGCGGGCAGCGAGGACGCGGTCATGGAAGCCGCCATCGAGGCCGGCGCCCAGGACGTGGAAAGCGACCTGACCAAGCCCGACATCTACGAAGACGCGCCGGGCCACACCATCTGGACCGCCTTCGAAGATCTGAACGACGTGGCCGAGGCCATGTCCAAGGTGCTGGGCGATCCCAAGTCCACCGCCATCGTCTGGAAGCCCCAGTCGGAGGTTCAACTGTCGGGCGACCAGGTTGGGACGCTGTTCAAGCTGCTGGACGCTCTGGAGTCCGAGGACGACGTGCAGCAGGTCTATTCCAACGAGGACGTCTCGGACGAGGACGCCGAAAAGTACGCGGGCTGATCGGGGCGTGACCGCCGTTCTGATCCTGGCGGTCGCCCTGGCCATGGACGCCTTCGCGGTGGCCCTGGGACGCGGGGCGGCGCGTGCCGCCGAGCATATCGGCAGGCGGGTTCAGGACGCCCTGCTGGCGGCCGGCGCCTTCGGGCTGGCGCAAGGGGTGATGGCCTGGCTGGGCTGGCGCCTCGGCGTCGGCGTGGGAGGCTGGATCGCCGCGGTGGATCACTGGATCGCCTTCGGGCTGCTGGCCGTGATCGGCGGGCGGATGCTGTGGGGCGCTCTGCGGCCCGGCGACGATGAGGCCGAGGAGATCGGCACCGGCATGATCGGCCTGATCGGAGCGGCGATGGCCACCAGCATCGATGCGGCGGCGGCGGGCGTGGCGATACCCGCCTTCAGCGTGTCCGGACTGATCGTGTGCGGCGTCATCGCACTGACGGCCTTTGTGCTTTCGGGCATCGGCGGGCTGATGGGCGCGGCCGCAGGGGCCAGGTTCGGAGCCCGCGCCGAGGCGCTGGGCGGCCTCTTACTGATCGGCATCGGGACCAACATCCTGGTGCAGCACCTGGAAAGCTCAACATGACGCCCGCTCACCAGCCCCGCCTGCCGCTCGAACGGTGGGGCCGCGACCTTCTGGAACGCCTTCAAGCCCGCGCCGACCGGACGCAACTGGGCCGCTGGGCCTTCGAGTTCCTGATGTTCGGCCTGAAGCAGGGCTGGGCCTGCCTGTTCGGCGCCTTGATGCTCCTCCTGTTGCTGGGCACCGCCTTCTTCTATCCGGAGGAGGCCTGGCTGGCGCGCTACGACTTCCTCGTGATCGCGGCGATCTTGATCCAGGCGGGGATGCTGGCGTTCCGGCTGGAGAGCTGGGACGAGGCCAAGGTGATCCTGGCCTTCCATGTGGCGGGCACGGTCATGGAGCTGTTCAAGACGGCCCACGGCTCGTGGATCTATCCAGAGGACAGCTACCTGCGGATCGGCGCGGTGCCGCTGTTCTCGGGCTTCATGTACGCGGCGGTGGGCAGCTACATCGCGCGCATCTGGCGCATCTTCGACATCCGCTTCACCCATTATCCGCCGCTGTGGTGGACGTGGCTGCTGGCCGCGGCGATCTACGTCAATTTCTTCGCCCACCACTGGCTGCCGGACATCAGGCTCCTGCTGTTCGCGGCCACGGCCCTGGTGTTCGGGCGGACACGGTTCTGGTTCATGCCGGACCGCACGCAGCGCTGGATGCCGGTGCTGCTGGGCTTTTTCCTTGTGGCGCTGTTTATCTGGGCGGCCGAGAACATCGGCACCTTCGCCCGGGCCTGGGCCTATCCGGGGCAGGAGGACGGCTGGGAGCCGGTGTCCCTGGCCAAGCTGGGCTCGTGGTTCCTGCTGATGATCATCAGCGTGGTGCTTGTGTCGCTGGTCAGAAAACCGGAACCTTTCGATCCGGAAGGGCGTAACTAATCCGCCCTCGAGAGGAGACGCCTTGGACCACGATATGCTGCTCGCCATCGCCGGTTCGATCATCGCCGGCGGAGCCATTGGCCTGGAGCGGGAGTATAGGGGGCGGCCCGCGGGCTTCCGAACCCACATCATGGTGTGCCTGGCGGCGTGCTTGCTGATGCTGGCGGCCGCGAGGCAGGGGCAGTGGATTTTCACACCCTTCCCGGAAGGCAACGTCGTGGCGGACCCCACCCGCATGGCCCATGGGGTGCTGACGGGCATAGGCTTCCTCTGCGCAGGCGTGATCTTCCGCGAAGGTTTCTCCATTCACGGGCTGACGACGGCCGCTTCCGTGTGGACCACCTCGGCCATCGGCCTGCTGTTCGGAGCGGGGCTGTACGGGCTCGCGATTTTCGGCACGGTGTCGGTGATTGTGGTCTTGGTGCTGCTGCGCATCATCGAGGGCTACCTGGCGGCCCACACCATGATCGACGTGACGGTCTGGGCCGAACCGGACACCGCCCCCGACCGGGCCGATCTCGAAGCGATCATGGGGAGCTGTGGCCTGAAGGTGGCGCGGCTGGACTACGCCCTGACCACCAAGGGGATGGTGCGCCGCCGGCTTGCGCTGCGGGCGCGTCAGACTTTCGACATTGAATCCTTGGCCGGGGCTTTGCGGCGCGAAACGCGTCTCACGGCCTTCGAAATCTCGCCACGAGACGTGTGAACCTCAGGTCGCCTCCAGGACCTCGACTTCCTGGCCGTTGATGACGGCGGCATCTCCCGCGCGCTTGCCGAGCAGAGCCCGCGCCAACGGCGAGACATGGCTGACCGAGCCGTTCGCCGGATCGGCCTCGTCCTCGCCGAGGATGCGCCAGGTCTGCACCCGGCCGTCTTCGCGTTCGATGGTGACGGCGCCGCCGAAGCGGACCCGGCCGTCGGCCTCCGTCTCGGTCAGAAGGGCCGAAGCGCGCCGGGCCGACCAGTAGCGCAGGTCGCGCGTGGCGCGGGCCATGGCGGTGCGGTCCTGATCCACGCCGCCCGTCGCCCGGGCCGCCGTATAGGCCGCCTTGGCCGATGCGAGTTCGCGCTCGATGGCCGCGAGGCCCTCGGCTGTGACCAGATTGGGATGGGGCGAGATGGGCCGGTCCGGCAGGTCCGCCGCCGTGGCCTCAAGATCTTCCTCGCGGGTGAAGGCGACGCTCATGCAGGTTCAGCGTAGCGGCGGCCGGCCGGTTCCGTCACCCCCCGGAGAAAGCGCAAGCCGCAGCCGGTCATTGTTCGTCAACCTCGTTTGGGGCATGACTGCGAACGAATGACGAACACCGCGATTCCTCCTGTCCGCATACTGGGCCTCGATCCGGGGCTGCGCCGCACCGGCTGGGGCGTGCTGGCGGCCGAGGGCTCGCGCCTGAGCTGGATCGCCCACGGGATCATCGCTCCGCCCGAGAAGGCCCCCTTCGCCGAGCGGCTGCGGGCGCTGTTCGAGGCGGTGTCCGAGGTGGCCGAGGCTCACGCCTGCCACGAGGCTGCCATCGAGGAGGTGTTCGTGAACATGAACGGCGCCTCGACGCTCAAGCTGGGCCACGCCCGGGCGGTGGTCATGCTGGCGCCGGCGCGCGCCGGCCTGCCGGTGGCGGAGTATTCTCCCAACCTGGTCAAGAAGACGGTGACCGGAGGCGGCCATGCGGACAAGGCGCAGGTGGCCTTCATGATCCGCCGGCTGATGCCCCAGGCCGGACATGTGACGGCGGACGCCGCCGACGCCCTGGCCGTGGCGGTGGCCCACGCCCAACTGAGGCGCGCGCGCGCCCTTGGGAGCGCGGCGTGATCGGGCGGCTGCGTGGTGTGCTGGCCGAGGTGGGCGAGGCCGAGTGCCTGATCGACGCCGGCGGCGTCGGCTACGTCGTGGCCTGTGGCGCGCGCACCCTGTCGCGATTGCCGGCGCTGGGCGACGAGGCCCTTTTGCATGTGGAGACCCAATGGTCCCAGGAGCAGGGTCCGCGGCTCTACGGCTTTCTCACCAAGGATGAACGCAAGGCCTTTACCGCCCTGCTTGCCATTCAGGGCGTGGGGCCAAAGGCGGCCCTCAGCGTGCTCGACGTGCTGCCGCCGGGAGAGCTGACCGCGGCCGTGGCGCGCGAGGACAAGGCGGCGGTGGCCCGCGCGAATGGGGTTGGTCCCAAGCTGGCCCAGCGCATCGTGGTGGAGCTGAAGGGCAAGGCCCTGGGCGACGCGAGCTTCGCACCGGCCGGCGCGGTAGCCGCCGCCCCCGCCGCGCCTCAGCCTTCGACAGCGGGTGAGGCGGTCTCGGCCCTTCTGGGCCTGGGCGTGGCCGAACCCAATGCGCGCAGGGCGGTCGATCAGGCCCTGATCCGCCTGGGCGAGGAGGCGGACGTCTCGGCGGTGATCCGTGCGGCCCTGCAGGAGCTGGGGCGGTGACCGACGATCGTCTCGTTTCCGGCGCCGCGCCCGACCCCCAGGACCGGGCCTTGAGGCCCCAGACCCTGGCCGAGTTCGTGGGCCAAGCTCAAGCGAAGGCCAATCTGAAGGTCTTTATCGACGCCGCGCGCGAGCGGGCCGAGGCGCTGGATCACGTGCTGCTGTTCGGCCCCCCGGGCCTGGGCAAGACGACGCTCGCCCAGATCATCGCGCGCGAGCTGGGCGTGAACTTCCGCGCCACGTCCGGCCCGATCCTGGCCAAGGCGGGCGACCTGGCGGCGATCCTGACCAATCTCGAGCCCCGCGATGTCCTGTTCATCGACGAGATCCACCGGCTGAATCCGGCGGTGGAGGAGATCCTCTATCCGGCCATGGAGGACCATGTGCTGGACCTGATGATAGGCGAGGGTCCGGCGGCGCGCTCGGTGCGGATCGACCTGGCGCCTTTCACCCTGGTCGGCGCCACGACGCGGGCGGGCCTGTTGGCCACCCCCTTGCGGGACCGGTTCGGCATTCCGATCCGGCTGGAGTTCTATTCGCCGGAAGAGCTGTCGGGCGTGCTGAACCACGCGGCGAGGCGCATGGGGGCGGAGCTGACGGCCGACGGCGCCACCGAGATCGCGGCGCGGTCCCGGGGCACGCCGCGCGTGGCGGGGCGGCTGCTGAGGCGGGTCCGTGACTTCGCCATGGCCGATGGGGCCAAGGCGATCGACCGGCTGACGGCGGCCAAGGCCTTGGCGCGGCTGGAGGTGGACGAGCAGGGGCTGGACGCCTTGGACCGCAAGTTCCTGAAGGCCCTGATCGAGAACTACGGCGGCGGGCCGGTGGGCATGGACACCCTCGCCGCGGCCATCGCCGAGGCTCGCGACGCGGTGGAGGACGTCATCGAGCCCTACCTGCTGCAGCAGGGCTTCATCCAGCGCACCCCCCGCGGCCGAGTGGCCTGCGCCCGGGCCTATGCCCACCTGGGGCTGGCCGAGCCGTCCAGGACACCGGGGGCCAGCGACCTGTTCGGCGGCAAATGAGGCTGCGTCGGCCGACGGTCGGCGACCTGCCGACACTGAACCGCATCCTGAAAGAAAGCCGCGCCTATCAGGGCCAGTACGCGCCCATGCTGGTGGGCTATGCGATCAGCGCCGACCAGCTGGCGCGGGATCACTTTGAGTTGGCCGAGGACGACAAGGGCGTGATTGGCTTCTTCAGCCTGACCCCGGGCGAGCCCGTGGAGCTGGACCTGATGTTCGTGGCCGACGCGCGCCAGGGCCAAGGCTTCGGCGGTCAGCTCTTCCAGGCGGCGGTGGGGGCGGCGAGGGGAATGGGCGGGGTCCGCATGCTGATCGTCTCCAACCCGCCCGCGGAGAGTTTTTACCTGAGGCAGGGCGCGAGGCGGGTCGGCGAGGCTCCGCCGGGGGGCCGGGTGACCTGGGCCCGGCCCATCCTGCACCTGGACCTGAACTGAGGCGGGCCCTCAGCTCCCCGGCGTGTTCGGCGTGAAGCGCAGTGTGATGGCCTGAAGCGTGACGGGCGTAGTCGGGGCCAGGTTCACGCGGCCGTTGATCACGCCGCGCTCGCAGCTCCAGGTGAACAGGCCTGTCATGCGTCCGGCGGGCCGCACGGCTGAGCCGAGATCGCACGCGCCCGCCTGATCCCTGAGACCCGACAGCATCGTCCGCCAGTTCTCCGCCGAGCGGTCCAGCAGAACGTTCATGGCCAGCCGGTCTTCGACCGCCAGAATGTCGCCGGCGCGCCAGACGGCCTGGGCGTCGGCGTAAGCCGCAGCCAGCATCTCTGTGGGCGGCTCGTCGCGCACGGGCGCCAGGCCTGAGCGCACCAGCGTCAGGGCGGCCTCGGTCAGGGGCTGAACCGGGGCGTTGTAGGTGCGGCTGGAGAAGGCGAAGAGGCCGAGGTCCCGGTCGGGGACGACCAGCATGTACGAGCCGTAGCCGGGATAACCCCCGCTGTGGGCCAGATAGGCGCCCAGCTCGCAGTCCTGGATGGCGAAGAGGCCCATGCCGTAGGCGCTGCTGCCCGGGCACGGCGTGCCGTCGGGCCGCTGGCGCGAGCGGGGCGAGGCGAAGTTCAGCCCCTGGGCCATCTCGCGCACGGTCGAGCGGCGCACCGGTCCGGTCTCGGGCCCGTCGCGGGGCGGCCAGGCCGACAGCAGGAAGGCGATCCAGCGGGCATAGTCGTTGGCCGAGGTCTGGACCCCGCCCATGGCCCCGAAGGTTCCGTGGATCAGGTCGGGCTCCCGCTGATGGGCGTCGTTCTCCCAGCGGTAGCCGATGGCGCGGCGGGCGTTGTCGGACTCGAAGATGTCGTAGCCGCTGGACGCCATGCCGAGGGAGTGCATGATCTCGGCCTCGATATAGTCCTTGTACGGACGGCCGGAGACGTTGGTGATGATGCGCCCCAGCAGGGCGTAGCCCAGGTTGGAGTATTCGTATCGCGTCCCCGGCACATGGGCGAAGGGCACGCCCTGGCGGAGCAGGGCGGTGAGCTCGGCCTCGCTCATGACCTGCTGGCGGTCGCCCCAAGGATTGTCCTCCACGAAGCCGGCGGTGTGGTTCAGCAGGTCGCGTACGCGGATCTTCGGCGAATCCGCCGTGGGATAGGCCAGGCCCCGCAGCTCAGGCACGTAGTCCTCGGCGGGGGCGTCGAGTGAGAGGCGGCCCTCGTCGCGCAGCTTCAGGACGGCGAGCGCCGTGAAGGCCTTGGACATGGAGGCGATACGGAACAGGCTATCGGCGTCCACCGGGCGGCGGGCGTCGAAGTCGCGCACCCCATAGACGCCCACGTGGACCAGCCGCCCCTGGTGAACGACCCCCCAGACCACGCCCGGCGCGTGGGCCTGCTCGGCCCACTGGGCGAAGCTTTGATCCAGACCGGCGAGGACGCTGTCCCACTCGGCCGCAGGCGCGGCCGTGGTGGCTGGCTGAGCCTGGGCCAGGATCGGCGCGCCGGAGGTCAGGGCCGCGGTCAGAACCGCCGCGAGGATGAGCTTGCGCGCCATAGAGATCTCCCTCTGAACCGTCAGCTTAGGGTCAAGGCCGGGGGCGGCCAAGGACCCCGGCTTGCGGAAGGCTTCACGCGAGGGGTCTTCGCGGGCATCCTGCCTTCCATGGGGGAGACTCGGCCAAGGCTGGCGGCGTGGACCCAGCCGTCGAGGCTGGCCAGCCTGGCCGTGCTGATCGCCGTCGTGGTGGCGATCTGGGCGGGCGTATCCATCTGGCGCGGCCAGAGAATCCACATGCACATGGGCGATGAAGATCGTCTGTCGCACCAGATCGAGGAGCGTCTCGGCCCGCGCGCCGAGGTGCGGCTGCTCGAGAGGGGGCAGGGTGGCGTGCTGTGCGGCTATGTGGCCCATCGGGGCGCGCGCGATGATCAGGCCTTCATCTCCCAGCCCAACCGGCTGCTGCTGGAGAGGGACCCCTTGCCCCAGGAGTTCGAACGTCTGCGGCGGGCCTATTGCCCCGGCCTCATCCGGCCGCTACCGCCGGTCGCGTGAGCACCGCAGATCAACCCACCGCCGGGCGTTTCGAGGGGCGCGAGCACCTGCTGCCAATCCGCGTCTATTATGAGGACACGGACTTCACCGGCCTTGTCTACCACGCCAACTATGTTCGCTATTTCGAGCGGGGGCGGTCAGACTTCCTGCGCCTTACCACCGCGGGTCACGCCGAGCTTCTGGATCGCGAAGACCCACTGGCCTTTGTCGTCGTGACCATGAACCTGAGCTTCCGGAAGCCTGCGCGGATCGACGACGCGCTGGTGGTCCGCACGGCCTATGAGCGCATAGCGGGGCCGCGCCTTTACATCCGCCAGCAGGTGGAGCGCGAGGGCGATGTTCTCTGCGCCGCCGAGGTCCAGGCCGCCTGCATTGACCTGAAGGGGCGGCCCAGAAAGCCGCCGGCGACCTTGTTCGCCACCCTCAAACCGTGGTTGAAGCCCGACTGACCGGGCGCCCAAACCGCCATAAAGCCGACACGGGTGCGCGGCTTCCTTCTTGCATGGGGATGGCCGACATCCCGCTGGAGAATTAGCGCATGCCCGAGGGCGCCAATCCCGAGGCCTTGAACCTCATCAACCTGTTCATCCAGGCCGACTGGGTCATTAAGGCCGTCATGATCGGCCTGGCCATCGCCTCGATCTGGTCGTGGGTGGTGATCTTCGACAAGGCCGCCCGGTTCGCCCGCTTCAAGAGCCAGGCGAGGTCCTTCGAGGCCGCGGTGGCGTCGGGCCGTCCGCTGGAGGACATCGCCGCCCAGGCAGGCCCCGACCCGGCCCACCCCCTGCCACGCATGCTGGTCATCGCCCTGCGCGAATGGCGCGACGCGCGAAACGCCGGGCCGCTGACGGACAGCCAGGCCGGCATGCTGGTCAGCCGCATCGACCGCAGCCTGGACGCCGTCATCGCGCGCGAGGGCGCCCATGCCGAGGAAGGTCTGGGCGTGCTGGCGGTGGTGGCGACCTCCTCGCCCTTCATCGGCCTGTTCGGGACCGTGTGGGGCATCCTTCACGCCTTTGACGCCATCGCGGCCCAGGGCAACACCAACCTGACCACGGTGGCGCCCGCCATCGCCGAGGCCCTGTTCGCCACGGCCATCGGCCTGGCCGCGGCCATCCCCGCCTACATCGCCTACAACAAGTTCTCCATCGACGCGGGCAAGTTCACCGACCGGCTGGGCGCCTTCGCAGACGAACTGCAGGCCGCCATCGCGCGCCGCCTGGGCGAGCGCCGCTGACATGGCGCTGACGGCGGGATCAGGCCGGGGCGGAGCCGGACGCGGGCGCAGGCGCGGCCGCCGCGCGGCCCTGTCCGAGATCAACGTCACGCCCCTGGTGGATGTGATGCTGGTGCTGCTCATCATCTTCATGGTGGCCGCGCCGCTGCTGACGGTGGGGGTGCCGGTGGAGCTGCCCAAGACCGACGCAGGCGCCGTGGCCGACGCTGAGGAGCCGCTCACGGTGTCGATCCGCCGCGACGGCTCCATCTTCGTGCAGGAAGACCCGGCCACCCTGGATCAGCTGACGCCGCGTCTTCTGGCCATGTCGGGCGGCGAGGCGGGCGAGCGGCCCGTGTTCGTGCGCGCCGACGGCCAGGCGTCCTACGAAACCGTGGCCCAGGTGATGGCGCGCCTGTCGACCCAGGGCTTCACCAAGCTGAACCTGATCACGGACACCGCGCCGCAGAGCCAGGCTGCACCGGCCCCGGCCCCGGCCGAGGCCGCCGCCCCGGCGGAGGGCTGAGCCCCACCCATGCCGCGCGAACCGCGCCAGAGCAGACTGCCCGCGATCCTCGGATCGGTGCTGGTGCATGCCCTGGTGATCGGCGCCTTCTTCATCGCCCTGCCCAAGCGGCCGTCCACCCTTGTGCAGGGGGCCGTGCCGGTGACCATTGTCTCCAGCGTCACCCAGCTGGCGGCGCCCGCCGACAATCCCCAACCCGAGGCCGAGGTCGCGCCCGAGGCTGAGCTGACCGAGACGCCCGAGCCTGAACCCACGCCCGCACCGCCCACGCCGTCCCAGACTCGCCCGACGCCGCCGCAACCCCGCCCCACGCCGCCGCAACCGAACCCGGCCCAGAAGGGTCCGCAGCGGCCGCAGACTCCCCCGCGCCCCAATCCATCGCCGCCGCGCGATCAGCCGTCGCTGGACCTGGACGCCATCGCCTCCGGCCCCTCACGGCCCGGGCCGCGCCGCCCGCAGCGCCCACCGGTGGGGGATCAGGGCCAGGGCCGCGCTCCGGTGGCGACGGGACCACAGCTGGCCGACCTGGCGGGTCAGGTGCCTCCTAACTGGCTGCTCAACTGTGACCTGGCCGGCATCGAAGACCTGACCATCCGCGTGCGCGTGGGCTTGGCGGACAACGGCCGCATCACCTCCGGCCCGACGGTGCTGAACCGGCGCAGCGATCCGGTCTGGCGGGCCGCTGCTGAGTCCGCTGAACGCGCCATCCGCGCCACCGCGCCCTTCACCGTGCCGGACGACTTCGCCGCCCAGGAGATCACCTTCCGCTTCGAGCTGCGTGACGTCTGCCGCGGCCGTTGAAACATGCCGTGAAGTCGCCCCATTCGCGGGGCCTCATGCACTGCGACGCTTGCTTCGGAAGGCCGCCTTGGTTGTCATGGCGTCCTTCCAGCCGGAGTATTCGATGCGCCTGAGCACCCTGATCGCCGTCCTGATGTCCGCGCTGCTGGCGGGCCTGGCCCTGCCGGGCGCCGCGCGCGCCCAGAGCGAAGTGGTGGTCAACCAGGGCGTCGTGGCCCCCACGCCCATCGCCATCGCGCCCTTCGCCGGGCCGGATGGGGCAGGGATTTCGCAGGTCATCACGGCCAACCTTGAGCGGTCCGGTTTCTTCGCCCCCATTGATCCGGCGGCCTTCATCGAGACCAATCCCGGCGTCGATGTGCAGCCCCAGTTCGAATCCTGGCGCCGCATCCGCGCCCAGGCGCTGGTGGTCGGCGAAAGCAGCATCGACGCCCAGGGGCGCATGCGGGTGAACTTCCGCCTGTGGGACGTGGTGACCGAGCAGCAGCTGCTGGGGTTCCAGTTCACCGCCACCCCCGAGAACTGGCGCCGCATCGCCCACAAGATTTCCGACGCCGTCTATCAGCGCCTGACCGGCGAGCTGGGCTATTTCGACACCCGCGTGGTGTTCGTGGCCGAGCAGGGTCGGGGTCAGGGTCGCGCCACCCGTCTGGCGGTCATGGACCAGGACGGCTTCAACCCCGTCTATCTGACCCAGGCCGAGGGCATTGTGATGACGCCGCGCTTTTCGGGCGCCGGTCAGGAAGTGACCTACATGGTGCTGGGCGAGGACAGCACCCGCATCTACGTCCACAACCTGGAGACCGGCCGCCGAGAGAGCCTGGGCTCCTTCGACGGCCAGGTGTTCGCGCCGCGCTTCTCGCCGGACGGCCGCCGCGTCGCCTTCTCCATCGAGCGGGGCGGCAACACCGACATCTTTGTGATGAACCTGCAGACGCGAGGCATCTCGCGCCTGACCAGCGATCCGGGCATCGACACCTCGCCCAGTTTCTCGCCGGACGGGCGCCAGATCGTCTTCAACTCGGACCGCGCCGGTCGTCCGCGGCTCTACATCATGAACACAGACGGCTCGGGTCAGCGTCCCGTCTCGACGGGATCGGGCAACTATCACACCCCGGTCTGGAGCCCGTGCGGCGACCTGATCGCCTTCACCAAGCAGGCGGGCGGACGCTTCCACATCGGCGTCATGGCGCCGGATGGCTCGGGCGAGCGCATCCTGTCGTCCAGCTTCTTCCAGGAAGGCCCGACCTGGGCGCCCAACGGCCGCTACATCATGTTCTTCCGCCAGCCGGGCGGCGGCTCGCCGCGCCTTTGGACGGTGGATGTGACCGGCCGCATCGAGCGTCCGGCGCCTTACAACCTGCCCGCCTCTGACCCGGCGTGGTCGCCGCTGCTGGATCCGCCGGCCGGCGACTTCGGCGGCTCGGGCCGCTGCCAGGCCCGATGAGCGGAGGGGGAACACAAAGCCGCCTTTTGCTCTTCACCTTGACGTTATCCGGCTGGCGTATTCGGCCGTAGCCAGTACCACCAACAGCCAAGCTTCAGCCCTGGGGATCGGACGGTCCCCGTCCTGACGAAGGAGAGGACCGAATGAGTTACGCCGTCACCCTGCGCAACGGAGCCGTGGTTCTGGCCGTCGCCCTGACCGCCGCCGCCTGCGCCCGTCGCCCTGTCACCGACAGGCCCCCGCCCCCGCCCACCGAGCAGCCGCGGACCACTCCGGGCACGGGCGGCCAGCCCGTGCCGCCGGTGACGCAGCAGCCCACCGGAACCATCCAGCCCGGCAGCACTCAGGACTTCGTCGTCAATGTGGGCGACCGCGTCTATTTCGACTTCGACAGCTATGCGATCCGCGCCGAAGCCGAGCCGCGGCTCGAGGGCCAGGCCGCCTGGCTGCGCCGCTATCCGGAGGTGCGCGTGCGCATCGAGGGCAACGCCGACGAGCGCGGCACCCGCGAATACAACCTGGCCCTGGGCGCACGTCGCGCTGAATCCGTGCGCAGCTTCCTGGTGGCGCGCGGCATCGCGCCGTCGCGCATCGACACCATCTCCTACGGCAAGGAGCGTCCCATCGCCGACGGCTCGAACGAGGAGGCCTGGGCGCGCAACCGCAACGCCCACACGGCCATCACCTCGGGCGCGCGATAAGTGTAGAGTAACGGGAGCCGTCGCCCCGGCGGCTCCCGCCTTCTTTTCGGGTCAGGCTGCCATGCTCAACCGACTGTCCAAGCTGAAGTCCGTGCAGTGGGGCACGCTGGCCGCCACCGTGACCGGGGTTCTGTTCATCGGCGCCACCGTGGTGGCCCAGACCGAGCAGCTGCAGCCGATCGAGTGGGACAAACGCCGCCTCGATCGCCTGGACCGCAACGTGCGCCGCCTCGAGCGGGCCCTGTTCCAGCGCAACGCCGCCGGCGAGCCGCTGATTCTGGAGCCGGATCCCGAGGTCATCGCCCTGCAAGGGCGGGTCGAGCTGATGGACCGCCGCATCGGCGACCTGGAAGGCGCTCTGCGCCGCGTCAACGGCTCGGTAGACGACCTGACGACCGAACTGGTCCAGACCCGGCGTCAGTCCGTGGAGCGTCAGCGTGACATCGACGCCCTGCGCACCCGCACGGCCGAGCTGGAGAGCGAACTGACGGCCCTCAAGGAGGCCAACGCCGAGCCGCCAGCCCCGACCTCGCCCACCGGCGAGCCGGGCGCCGACTTCACCGCCGCCATGCAGGCCCTGCGCGCCCAGGACTGGGCGACGGCCGTGGCGGCCTTCGACACCTTCATCGCCGTTTGGCCCGACGCCGACCAGATTCCGGAGGCCCATTTCCGCCTCGGCCAGGCCCGGGCCGGGCAGGGCGATCAGGCGGGCGCGGCCCAGGCCTATGCCGCCGCGCTGCGCGGCTGGCCGCGCACGTCCTGGGCGCCGGAGGCGACGGTGAACCTGGCGACCGCGCTTCACGCCGGCGGCCGCACCCAGCAGGCCTGCGCCGCCATCGGCGAATTCGAACGCCGCTACGCCCAGGCGCCCCAGGCCCTGCGCCAGAGGGTGGCGGCGCTGAAGACGCGCGCCGCCTGCGCCGCCTGAACGCCTTTCCCAGGGTCTCCGCGATCCTTGACCGGCGGCTGAGCCGGAATGACGCCGCGCCCCTGGCCGTGGCGGTCTCGGGCGGGTCGGACTCCACCGCCTTGCTGCTGTTGGCGGCCGAGTGGGCGAGGGCGGCCGGACGGCGCCTCCTTGTCCTCACCGTCGATCACGGGCTCCATTCGGACAGCGGCCAATGGACGGCGGCGGCCAGCGCGCTGGCGGAGCGGGTCGGCGCGGATTTTCAGACCCTGGCCTGGACCGGGACCAAGCCGACCACCGGCCTGCCGGCCGCCGCGCGACGGGCGCGACACGCCTTGCTGGCTCAGGCGGCGCGAGACGCGGGCGCGCGGGTCGTTCTGATGGGCCATACCGCCGACGACCGGGCGGAGGCCGCCGCCATGCGCGCATCGGGGGCGTCGGTGGGCGATCCGCTCGAATGGGGACCGTCGCCAGTCTGGCCCGAAGGTCGCGAAGTCATGCTGCTGCGGCCCTTAATGGATGCGCGCCGGGCCGAGCTTCAGGCCTGGCTGGCCGGGCAGGGCGCGACCTGGATCGAGGATCCCGCCAACGTTGATCCGCGCTGGCTGCGCGCCCGCGTGCGGGCCGGGGGAGCGGGCTCGCCTGCGGCCGCTGAGGAAGGCGGACCCGCGCCGCTCTACACCGTTCAGACCGTCGGCGGCGGCTTCATTCTGAGACGGACTGACGCCGCCGCCTCGTCCCGGCTGCTGAGGGCGGCGATCCTGTGCGCCTCTGGACGGGAGGCGCCGCCCCGCCGCGAGCGGATCGAGGCGCTTCAGGCGCGGCTGGCGTCAGGAGACGGTGCCTGGACCCTGGCCGGCGCCCGCATCGCGACCGTCCGAGACCAGGTCCTTGTCGCCCGCGAGCCGGGCCGGACGGGCCTTTCCAGCGTGGCCGTGGCCCCAGGGCCGGAGGTCATCTGGGACGGCCGTTTCGCCTTCGTGGCCGACCACCCCGGACGCCTGGTCCCTGCGGCGGGCTTGCGCGCCCGGCTCAGCGCCGCCGACCGGGCCGAGCTTGCCAAGTTGCCGCCCGCCATGCGCGGCGCAGTTCCAGTCCTTCTTCGGGACGGGCAGACTGCTCCGGTTCTTGCACAGGCTGCGGGACGGCTCCGGCCCCTCGTCCTGCGGCGCCTTGCGGCGGCGCTGGGCTGGATCGGAACCGAGGGGGATGCGGCGTCATGGGCCGATGGCGCGGACGGCCCGCAACCCCTATCTTGAACGCGAACGGGCCGGCGCGGCCCAGACGATCCGAGGACGAGCTTTGAAAATCCTGCGCAGCCTTGCCATCTGGCTCCTGATCATCATGGCCCTTGTGGCGCTGTACGGCGTCATGGGCCCCGGCTTCGCGGGCAAGAGCGGCGCCGCGGCTGAACGTCCGGGACAGATCAGCGAAATCAGCTATTCCCAACTGATGCAGCGGGTTGAGGCCGGCCAGGTCAAGTCCGTGCAGATCAAGGGCGACACCCTGCAGGGCGTGGCCGCCGATGACAGCCGTTTCCGCGCCACGACCCCCTATCCCAATGAGGGCCTGATCGAGGCCCTGCAGGCGGCCGGCGTTCAGGTTCAGCTGCAGACCACGCGCCAGTCGCTGTGGGTCAGCCTGCTGCTGGGCGTGCTGCCCCTGCTGCTGGTCTTCGGCCTGTTCTTCTGGATGATGAACCGCGTCCAGGGCGGCGCGCGCGGGGCCATGGGCTTCGGCAAGTCCAAGGCCAAGCTGCTGACCGAACACAAGGGCCGCAAGACCTTTGACGATGTGGCGGGCGTCGACGAGGCCAAGGACGAACTGGCCGAGATCGTCGAGTTCCTGAAGGACCCGCAGAAGTTCCAGCGCCTGGGCGGCAAGATCCCCAAGGGCGCTCTGCTGGTGGGCCCTCCCGGCACCGGTAAGACCCTGCTGGCCCGCGCCATTGCGGGCGAGGCGGGCGTGCCCTTCTTCACCATCTCCGGCTCGGACTTCGTCGAGATGTTCGTGGGCGTCGGCGCCAGCCGCGTGCGCGACATGTTCGAACAGGCCAAGAAGAACGCGCCCTGCATCGTCTTTATCGACGAGATCGACGCGGTCGGTCGCCATCGCGGCGCGGGCCTGGGCGGCGGCAACGACGAGCGCGAGCAGACCCTCAACCAGCTGCTGGTCGAGATGGACGGCTTCGAGTCCAACGAAGGCATCATCCTGATCGCCGCCACCAACCGCCCCGACGTGCTGGACCCGGCCCTGCTGCGTCCCGGCCGCTTCGACCGCCAGGTGGTGGTGCCCAACCCCGACGTGTCGGGCCGTGAGAAGATTCTGCGCGTGCACATGAAGAACGTGCCCCTGGCCGCCGACGTCAACGTTAAGGTCATCGCCCGCGGCACGCCTGGCTTCTCGGGCGCCGACCTGGCCAATCTGGTCAACGAGGCGGCCCTGCTGGCCGCCCGCAAGAACCGCAAGATGGTCACCCACCGCGACTTCGAAGAGGCCAAGGACAAGGTGCTCATGGGCGCCGAGCGGCGCTCCATGGCCATGAACGACGAGGAAAAGAAGCTGACCGCCTATCATGAGGGCGGCCACGCCCTGGTGGCGCTGACGGTGCCCTCCACCGATCCGGTCCACAAGGCCACCATCGTGCCTCGCGGCCGGGCCCTGGGCATGGTCATGCAGCTGCCCGAGGGCGACCGCTACTCCATGAAGTACCAGCAGATGGTCAGCCGCCTGGCCATCATGATGGCGGGCCGCGTCGCCGAGGAGATCGTCTTCGGCAAGGACAACATCACCTCGGGCGCCAGCTCGGACATCAAGGCCGCCACGGACCTGGCCCGCGCAATGGTCACCCGCTGGGGTTTCTCGGACAAGCTGGGCTATGTGGCCTATGGCGACAATCAGGACGAGGTGTTCCTGGGCCACTCGGTGGCGCGCACCCAGAACGTCTCCGAAGAGACGGCGCGCATCATCGACGCCGAGGTCAAGCGCTTGGTGGGCGAGGGCCACGACGAGGCTCGCCGCATCCTGACCGAGCGCCGCGACGACCTTGAAACCCTGGCCAAGGCGCTTCTGGAGTACGAAACCCTGTCGGGCGACGAAATCCGCGACCTGCTGGAAAAGGGCCTGCCGCCGAACCGCGACGTGACCGACGCGCCCTCCAGCGGGCCGTCCGTGGCCGTGCCGATCACGCCCAAGGAAGCGCCTGACTTCGGCCCGGGCCTGGCGGGCGCGACGGCCTGATCCAGGCTTTGGGGAGGGGGCATGGATAGACGCGCGGTGCTGGCGGCGGGCCTTGGGCTCGCCGTCCTTCCAACCAGCGGGGCGTGGGCGCAGGCGGGCGGCGCGCTGCCCGGCGCGGCCCAGCTTGAGCAGGCGCTCTCGGCTTCGGGCCGCGGGGCGGCGGTCTGGATCGCCGGGGCAGGCGTGGCCGAGCCGTATGGCGCTGCCGCAGGGCTGGCGGATGTGCAGGCTGGACGGCCCATGACCGTCGATACGCCGCTGCGTATCGCCTCGAACGCCAAGATCTTTACGGCCGCCACCGTCCTGCGCCTTTGGGAGCAGGGGCGGATCGACCTCGATGCGCCCATCGGGCCGCTGATCAGCCCGGACCTGGGCGCCTTGTTGCGCGCTGACGGCTACGACACGTCGGCCATCACGGTCAGGCATCTGCTCAGCCACTCAGGCGGCCTCTACGACCACGGCTCGGACCCGCGTTTCATCCAGGCCGTGCTGGCCGATCCCCAGCATCACTGGACCCGCGCCGAGCTTCTGGGTCTGATGGTGGAATACGCCGATCCGCCCACGCCGCCCGGCGTGCGCTGGCGCTACTCGGACGGTGGCTACATCCTCCTGGGCGATATCATCGAGCGGATCACCGGCCTCAATCTCGGCCAGGCCGTGCGGCGCGAGCTGCGTTTCGACCGTCTGGGTCTCGACGGTTCGTGGTGGGAAGTGATGGAGGGCCAGCCCGCGACGGCCCAGGATCGTGCGCCCCAGGCGCTGGGCTCCATCGATGCGCGCGATATCCACGCCTCCATGGATCTGTACGGCGGCGGCGGCCTGGTCATGTCAGCAAAGGACTTGGCCACCTTCTTCGCCGCCCTATGGGAGGGGCGAGTCTTTGACCGCCCCGAGACCCTGCAGGAGATGCTGTGGCAGGGCTCGCATGAGCGCGCGGACCATTATCGCCTGGGTGTCTTCGTCGCCGAGCGGGACGGCCGTCGGTGGTACTGGCATTCCGGCTTCTGGGGCACCTTCGTCGCCTACAGCCCCGATCTGCGCGTGGCCATGTCCGGCGTCACCGTGAACCAGGACGCCTTCATTCGGACCAAGACCCTCGTGGAACAGGCCCTGGGCGGGCCGCCCATGAACCCCTGATGGCAGGGCAGACCGGCAGCGGCGCGCGCGCCCGCGTCATGGGCATCGTCAACGTCACGCCCGACAGCTTTTCCGACGGGGGGCGGCTGGCCTCGGTCGAGGGCGCGGTCGATCATGCCCTGCGCCTGATCGAAGCCGGCGCCGACATTCTCGACATCGGCGGCGAGAGCACCCGCCCGGGCGCCGATCCCGTCAGCGAGGCCGAGGAGTTGGACCGCGTCCTGCCGGTGGTCGAGGGCGTGCGGGCGCGCTGGGACGGCCCCATCAGCATCGACACCATGAAGCCGGCGGTGGCCCGCGCCGCCGTGGCGGCGGGCGCGACGATCTGGAACGACGTGTTCGGCCTGCGCGCTGACGGCGCGACTGAGACGGCGGCGGCGCTCGGCTGCGAGGTGGTGCTGATGCACATGCAGGGGTCGCCGCGCACCATGCAGGCGAACCCCGCCTATGACGACGTGGTGGAAGAGGTCGCCGCCTGGCTGGCCGAACGCGCTGAGGCTGTGATCGGCGCAGGCGTGGCCCGCGAGCGGATCTGGCTCGATCCCGGCCTCGGCTTCGGCAAGACGGCTCACCACAATCTCCAGCTTCTGCGTGGCTTGCCTCGGCTGAAGGGCTTGGGCTTCCCGGTGCTGGTCGGCGCCAGCCGCAAACGGACTATCCAGGCCATCGACCCGATGGCGAGCGACCCGCTGGACCGACTGGGCGGCTCATTGGCCCTGCACCTGTTCGCGGCTTCCAGAGGCGCCGACGTGATCCGCTGCCACGACGTGCGCGAGACGGTTCAGGCCCTGAAGGTCTGGGCGGCGCTGGAAGGCTGACCCAGCCCAGGTCCAACCCTACCGGTCCGTCCATTCGGCCTTCAGATGGTCCGGGTGGCGATCCTCCACGAAGCCCGGCGCGATCCCGTGCTCCAGCCAGATCTTGGCCCCGGCCAGGACGAGGGCGAAGCCGCCGGCGGAGTCCAGCGCCTCGGCGACCGGGTCTTCGCCGTGAAAGCCGCGGTTGGTCACCGTCACCCAGGTGTGCTTGCCGCGTGCCTCGAACCGCCATTCGACCTCGGTTGGGGCGTCCAGATCCCAGTCGATCAGGATGCGCCGGTCGGGCTCCAAGGCCTTGACCCGCACATCCGAGCCCGCGCCGTACATCTCCCAGTCCCAGCGCACGACCGCGCCCGGCGCCAGCCGGCCGGAGCCCCTGGAGAACCAGAAACGCGTGGTGATCGTGGGATCGACGAAGGCCTCAAAGACCTCGTCCACGGGTTTGCGGATCAGCATTCCGGCGCTGGCGACGGGCGCATCGTTCATGGCGAGCTCCTCAGAACGGCTGCTTACTTATACGCGCGTGGTGGCGGTTCGCAGCCTCCCGCCGTATCAAGGCGGCCCCTCTGGCTGGAGATCCCATGTCGCCCCACCTCGGACGCGTCCTCATCATTGCCGGCTCGGACTCGGGCGGCGGCGCCGGCATTCAGGCCGACATCAAGACGGTGACTGCCCTGGGCGGCTATGCGGCCACGGCGGTGACGGCAATCACGGTGCAGGACACGCTGGGCGTTCATGGCGTGCACCCGATCCCGGTGGAGACCATCCTGGCCCAGGGGCGGGTGGTGCTGGCCGACATCGGCGCCGACGCCATCAAGACCGGCATGCTGGGCTCGGTGGAGGTGGTCGAGGCGGCGGCGGCCCTGATTGATGAGGCCGGCGGCGCGCCCGCCGTGGTGGATCCGGTCATGGTCGCCAAGGGCGGGGCTCCGCTGCTCAAGGATCGCGCCGTCGAGGCGGTGCGCCGCCTGATGGTCCCGCGCGCGGCTCTGCTGACGCCCAACGCGCCCGAGGCCGAGGCGCTCACCGGCCATGGGGTCGGCGATCTGGACGGCCAGCGCCGCGCGGGCGAGGCCCTGCTGCGCATGGGCGCCGGGGCCGTGCTGATGAAGGGCGGGCACGTGCCGGGGCCGACGGTGGTCGACCTCCTGCTGACGCCCCAGGGTGAGACCGTGCTGGAAGGCGCCCGCATCGACACCCGCAGCACCCACGGCACCGGCTGCACCCTGGCCAGCGCCTGCGCGGCCGGACTGGCCCAGGGCCTGACGCTTGAGGCGGCGGTCGCCCGCGCCTGGGCCTATGTGGCCGAGGCGATCCGCCGCGCACCGGGCCTCGGCAAGGGGCACGGCCCGCTCGACCATGCCTGGCCGATGCGCCGATGAGCGACCTGGAAGGTCGCCTCGACCAGATCGTCCGCGCCAGCCCGACCCTGATGCGCGTGCTGCGGGGCGTCCGTGAGGTGGGGCCGCCCCAGTGGCTGCTGTTCTCCGGCGGTGTCTATCAGACGGTCTGGAACGCCGTGACCGGCCGCGATCCGGATTACGGGCTCAAGGATTACGACGTCGGCTATTTCGACCCTGACACGTCCTGGGACGCCGAGGACGTCTGGATCAAGCGTGTAGCCGACGCCTTCGACGAGCCGCTCAAGTTCCAGGTCGAGCTGCGCAATCAGGCCCGCGTCCACCTTTGGTTTGAAGACAGGTTCGGCGAGCCCTACTCGCCGCTCGCCTCAACCGGCGAGGCGTTGGAGCGCTTCGTCTGCCCCGCCTTCTCCGTGGGGATCCGGCTGGAGCCGGATGACCGCCTGACCATCGCGGCGCCCTTCGGCCTGGACGATGTGTTCGGCATGGTCCTGCGCCCAAACCCCAACCGCCCCCTGGCCAAGGGCTGGGAGCGGGTCACGGCCTCGGCAAAGGCGCGTTGGCCTGAGTGTCAGGTGGTGGAGCGCGCCTGGTCCCGCGCGTAAACGTCCCGATCGACGATCTCCATCCAGCGGTCCGGCCCCGTGAGGTCGGTGAAGCCGAACCGGCGATAGAGCCCGTGGGCGTCCGCCGTGGCCAGGTGGAAGCGGCGGAAACCCTGCAGATCCGGGTGCGCCTTGATGGCCGTCATCATCGTCCTGGACAGGCCCTGGCCGCGATGCGCCTCATCCACCCACACGTCGCACAGCCAGCCGAAGGTGGCCCGGTCGGTGACCACCCGGGCGAAGCCGGCCAGCTGGTCTTCCACATAAGCGCCGAAGCAGAGCGAATTCCTCGCCGCCCGCTCGAACGTCGGCCACGGGATGCCCTTGGCCCAGTAGCTCTCCTCGCTGATCCAGCGCCATGCCGTGCGCAGATCGTCCTCGGTAAGATCGGTGCGAATGTCGGGCGTCATGGCGGCTCCGGCTGGAAAGCCGCCACGGCCTAGCCTATCTGCCCAGCCATGCGCCAGTGGACCATCGACGCCTTCACCTCCCAGCCCTTCCGGGGCAATCCGGCCTGTGTGGTCGAACCCTTCGAGGCCTGGCCGGACGAGGCTTGGATGCAGGCCCTGGCCATGGAGAACAACCAGGCTGAAACGGCCTTCCTGCTGAGGAGCGACAAGCCCGGTCGATACGGCCTGCGCTGGTTCACGCCGCTGCGCGAGGCGCCCCTGTGCGGACACGCCACCCTGGCGGCGGCGCACGCCCTATGGGCCGAGATGGGCGAGACGTCGGACATGCTCAGCTTTCAGACTCTGTCCGGCGAGTTGAGGGTGCGCCGCTCGGGCGACGGCTACGAGATGGACTTCCCGGCCGATCCGCCGCGTCGCATCGAGCCGCCGCGGGGCCTGGCCGAGGCCCTGGGCGTGGAGCCGGTGGAGGTGTGGGCCGGCGCCTATCTGATCGCCGTCCTGCCTGACGAGACCGCCGTGCGCGCCGCCGCGCCGGGGGGTGAGGCTCTCATGCGAATGGACAGGGGCCCCTGGGAGCACGGCAGCGTGGTCGTGGCGGCCCAGGGTCAGAATTTCGATGTGGTCAGCCGCTTCTTCGCGCCCGGCTTCGGCATCCCGGAAGATCCGGTGACCGGCTCGGCCCACTGCATCCTGGCGCCCCTGTTCGCTGAGAAGCTGGGCAAGACCACCCTCAGTTGCCATCAGGCCTATCCTGGCCGTGGCGGCGAGGTGGAGTGCGAGCTGGCGGGAGACCGCGTCCTGTTGCGGGGCCGCGCGGTGACCGTCATCGAGGCCCGCCTGCGCGCATGAAAAAGGGCGCGAACCCTTGTCGAGTCCGCGCCCAGTCTTCCAGGAGTCGTAAGCCGTAAGCAGGCTTACCAACCGCGGCCGTAGCCGCGGTAGCGGTCGCCGTCGCGGCGCTCATAGCGGATGCGCTGCGCCAGACGGTCGAAGCGGTAGTCCAGGTCCGCCCGCTCGCGGTAGTCCAGACCACGGCCCGTGCGGCGATAGCGCGCCTCGAGCATGGCGATCTGGCGGAACTCGGCGCGCAGGCGATAGGCTTCCTGGCGCGTGATCTGGCCGTTGCGGATGCCCTGGTCGATGCGGCGGTCCAGCTGGGCCTGACGCTGGTTGATGTTCACCCAGTCGCGATCGTACCCGCGGTCATAGTCGCGATGATAGCCGCGATGGCCGTAGCCGTAGCCGGGATTGCCCACCGAGATGGAGAAGCCGACCGAGCTTTGCGCCAGGGCCGGGGCGGCCATACCAACAGCGGCGGCCGCCAGAACGGGGATCAGAACCTTTTTCATCGGTCTTTGTCCTTTCGGTTCGGCGTCGCCGGACCATCCGGCGGCGTCATGGGATGCAGATAACCACCCCGCGCCTGAGCCTGATCTGAACGGCGCGTTTAAGGTTCGGTTCATCTTGAGACGGCGCTCGGCAAGGCGCAGAAGGGCCCCATGAGCCTCTCCAAACCCAATGCGCGGCCCGATCGGCCCTGGTTCAGCAGCGGTCCCACGGCCAAGCCGCTTGGGTGGAGCCCCGAGGCCCTGTCGACCGCCCTTATCGGCCGCACCAGCCGCGCCGAGCCGGTCAATGCGCGCTTCCGCGAGGCTCTGGCGCTCACCCGGGAAGTGCTGGAAATACCGGCGGATTACCGCCTGGCGTTCGTGCCCGGCTCGGACACGGGCGCGTTCGAGGCGGCCCTGTGGAACCTGCTGGGGCCGCGCCCGATCGAGGTGATCGCCTTCGAGGCCTTCGGAAACATCTGGGCCGAGGACGTGACCGATCAGCTGGGCCTGAAGGCCAGGGTGCGCCGCGCGGCTTTCGGCGGCTTTCCTGATGTCAGCGGCGTCGATCCCGAGGCGGACATCGTCTTCACCTGGAACGGCACCACCTCGGGCGTGCGTGTGCCGAACGTGGATTTCATCCCCGAGGAACGCGGGGGCCTGACCTTCTGCGACGCCACCTCGGCCGCCTTCGCCATGCCGTTGGACTGGGACAGGCTGGACGCCACCACCTTCTCCTTCCAGAAGGCCCTGGGCGGCGAGGCGGGCCTGGGCGTCCTGGTCCTGTCGCCCCGCGCGGTCCAGCGGCTGGAGGCGGGACGGCAGCGCCCCATTCCAAAGGCCCATCGTCTGACCACCGCCGATGGCCGACTGGACGAGGCCATATTCGAGGGAATCGTGACCAACACCTCGTCCTTCCTGACCCTGGAGGATTGGGTCTGGGCGCTGAACTGGTGCCGCCAGGCGGGGGGACTGCGCGAGATGATCGCCCGCACCAACCGCAACGCGGCGGCTCTGGGCGCCTGGGTGCAGGCCAGCCGCTGGGCCGCCTATCTGCCCGATGATCCGGCGGTGCGCTCGACCACCTCCATCTGCCTGAAGATCACCGAGCCGCGCGTGGCGGGGCTGAGCGAAGCCGAGCGGCATGCCTTCGTGCGCGAAATGACGGCCCTGCTGGAGGCCGAGGGGGCCGCCTTTGATGTGGGTTCCCACCGCGCCGCGCCCGCGGGTCTGCGCATCTGGTGCGGGCCGACCGTGGAGACGACCGACGTCGAGGCGCTGGGGTCCTGGCTGGACTGGGCCTTCCATACGGCCCTGGAAGCGCGGCTTTCGCGAACCGGCCAATCGGTCTAAGGGTCGCACGTTCAGATCAAGCGGAGGGGTGTCCCTTGAAGCATGCAGTCGTTTCGGCCGCCGCGGCGGCCTTGGCCATGGGTGCGGCGGGGGCCGCCGCCGCCAGCGAGGGCTGGGTCGGCGTCTATGCCCACGACGTCACCTTCGTCGGCGAGACCTTGGGCCTGGGCGCGGCCGGCAAGGAAGGCGGCGCCAACATCCACCTTGGCTGGCGCTCCGAGCGCCTGGACAACGCCCCTGACTGGATGGGCGGACCCCGCGTGCACGCCTTCATCTCGGCCAACACCGAAGGCGACACCTCCTACGCAGCCGTCGGCCTGAACTGGCATGTGCCGCTGGGCGACAGCGGGACCTGGTATTTGCGCCCCGGCTTCGGCCTGGCCTATCATGACGGCTGGGACGAGTTCCCCGACTGGAACGAGGCCGGCATCACCACCGAGGAACGCGACCGCCGCATCGCCCTGCGCAGCGAGCGCATCGAGTTCGGCTCCAAGGTGCTGTTCGAACCCGAACTGGCCTTCGGCGCCCGTCTGTCTGAAAACACCTCGATCGAGCTGTCCTACGTTCACCTGTCCAACGGCCAGATCTTCGCCCAGGGCAAGAACCAGGGCCTGGACGAGGTCGGTATTCGTCTGGTGCACCGCTTCGGCCGCTGAGCGGCCTAGTTACGCCTTCGGAGCTTTGATTTGACCAACGTCGCGGTTGTCGGCGCCCAATGGGGCGACGAGGGCAAGGGCAAGATCGTCGATTGGCTGGCCGATCGGGCGGACGTGGTCGTGCGCTTCCAGGGCGGCCACAACGCCGGCCATACGCTCGTGGTCGGCGACAAGGTCTACAAGCTCAGCCTGCTGCCGTCGGGCGTGGTGCAGGGCAAGACCTCCATCATCGGCAACGGCGTGGTGGTCGATCCGTGGGCCCTTCTGAGCGAAATCGAACGCATCGAGGGGCAGGGGCTCAAGATCACGCCCCAGCTGCTGCGCCTGGCGGACAACGCCTGCCTGATCCTGCCTATCCACCGCGACCTGGACGTGACCCGTGAGGAGGCTGCCGGTTCGGCCCGCATCGGCACCACCGGCCGCGGCATCGGTCCGGCCTATGAGGACAAGGTCGGGCGGCGGGCTATCCGGGTCTCGGACCTGCGCGACCTGTCCGAACTTGAGGGGCGGCTGGCGCGCCTGCTGGCCCATCACCAGGCCCTGCGCAAGGGACTGGGCATGCCCCCCGTGGACGCCGAGCGCCTGACCCGTGATCTCATGGAGGTTGCCGAGAGGATTTTGCCCTTCGTCGGGCCGGTCTGGCGCGACCTGGATCAGCTGCGCCGCCAGGGCAAGCGCATCCTGTTCGAGGGGGCGCAGGGCGCGCTGCTCGACATCGACCACGGCACCTATCCCTTCGTCACCTCGTCCAACACGGTGGCGGGCCAGGCGGCGGCGGGATCAGGCGTGGGGCCCGGCGCGGTCGGCTACATCCTCGGCATCGTCAAGGCCTACACGACCCGGGTGGGCGAGGGGCCCTTCCCGTCGGAGCTCAAGGACGCCGACGGCCAGCGCCTGGGCGAGCGGGGCCATGAGTTCGGCACGGTGACCGGCCGGGCTCGCCGCTGCGGCTGGTTCGACGCCGTGCTGGTGCGTCAGACGGCGGCGGTGAACGGCATGTCCGGCATGGCGCTGACCAAGCTGGACGTGCTGGACGGCTTCGAGACGGTGAAGATCTGCACCGGATACCGGATCGGCGATCAGGTCGTCGATCACCTGCCCGCAGCGACCGGGGATCAGGCCCGCGCGGAGCCGGTCTATGAGACCCTGCCGGGCTGGAGCGAGAGCACCCAGGGCGCCCGCACCTGGAAGGACTTACCGGCCAATGCGGTGAAGTATGTGCGCCGCATCGAAGAGCTCGTCGGGGCCCCGGCGGCCCTGGTTTCCACCAGCCCCCAGCGGGACGACACCATCCTCGTCACCGACCCCTTCGCCGGCTGAAGCTTCGCCGCAGGCTCAAGGGCCTGTTTACCGCCTGCGTTTAGGCTGACGGCCTCCCTGTGAGGTCTTGCCCGTGTTCGCCGCCGATCCACGCCTGTTGCAGAAGTTCGCTCCCGTCACCCGAAGGGTGCTGGTGGTCGATCCCAACCCCCAGGTCTGCCGTCTGATCGCGGACCTGATGAAGGGGCTGGGCACGCGCGAGGCCGTCTTCGAGCAGGACGAACGGCGGGCGCTGGACCTCGCGCGCGACTTCGAGCCGACCCTCATCTTCACCGAGTACGCGGGCCCCCGCCTGCGCGGCGAGATGTTCACCCAGAAGCTTCGCCGCTCGAACCTGGCCTGTCGCAAGGCGCCCGTAATCATGGTCACGGCCGAGGCCACCGCCACCAGCATCAAGGCCGCGCGGGATTCCGGCGTGCACGAGTTCCTGAGAAAGCCCTTCACGGCGGGCGACCTGCTGAAGCGCATCGAGGCGGTCACGCTGAAGGACCGCAACTGGATCGAGGCGGTGGGCTATGTCGGTCCGGACCGGCGTCGCTTCAACTCGGCCGAGTTCAAGGGCGCGGGCAAACGCAAGACCGACGCCGCCACGACGCCGGGGGGCATGACCGACGCGGCCCAGGCGCGCCTGACGGCGGTGGAGCAGCCGTGCCGCATCCTGCGGGCGGCCCTGGATCAGTTCGACCGCGATCCCAACCAGGCGCTGCGGGCCATGCGCGAGCAGGCCCAGCAGCTGAAGGCCTGGGCCCTCAGCGCCGGCGAGGCGCGCGCGGCGGTTTCCGTCGCCGGCCTGGAGGTGGCGCTGACCAATCCCCAGGCCACCAAGATGAGCCTGACCGCGCCGGTGACCAAGGTTCTGGATCTGCTTTATCCGCAAGACGCGGCCGCGCCCCAGCAGCGGGCGGTTTAGGCCTCCGGGATCGTCCTTAACTGACCTCTCTTGAAGCTTGGCTAGTCTGCTCTCGGGAGAAAGCAGCATGCTCGTAGTCGCCATGGCGCTCGCCCTTTCGTCGGCGCAGGTCGCTGAACCCACGAACTGGCGCGCGGCCTATCTGCGGGATCTGGCGTTCGCGCGGGCGCAGATCGAAGCCAACCACCCCGGTCCCGTCGATCCCGAAAACCCTGCATTTACGGCGCGTTTCGACACCGCCTACGCTGAGGCTGAGGCCCTGCCAGTTCGGGACTACCCGGGCTACGCTTTTGGATTGAACCGTTTCGTCCTGGCGCTGGGCGACACACACACCGTCTTTGTGCCGGACTACAATCGTCTGCATGCGCGCTGGGCCGGTGTGGTCGTGGCGGGCGGTGATGACGTGGCGCCGGTGGTCGTGGACCGCGAGGGCGAAGATGCGCCGCCGCTGGGCGCGCGGCTTATCGGCTGTGACGGCGTGAGCGCTCAGGACATGGCGGCCGAGACCCTGTCGTGGATGGGGCATGCGGGCAAACACTTCGACCGTCGCATGGCTGTGACCTGGACCCTGGTGGACACGGGCAATCCATTCCGCGCGCCGCCCCGCGTCTGTCAGTTCGAGACGGACGGCCAGGCGCTAAGCTATCAGATGCGCTGGCGGGACTACGGCGCCGACACTTTCACCCGCCTCTATGGGCCGATCGGCATCCAGCCGGCGGTCACGGGCATCGAGGAAATCGCGCCGGGCGTGTTCTGGATCGGCCTGCCGACCTTCAGTCCGGGCGGACAGGAGCGGCAGGCGTTGCTGGCCCTTGTCGCCGAGATCGAGACGCGGGCTGATGAGCTGCGTCAGGCCCGGCTGATCGTGTTCGATGTGCGTGGCAACGGCGGCGGCTCGACCTCCTGGGGTGCGCGCATCGTCCAAGCCCTGTGGCCCGCCTCGCCGGAGGATGCGGTGACCCCGTCTTCCGCCGTCGATTGGCGCGCCTCCTCGGACAATCTGGCCTTCATCCGCACGGCACGTGAGGAGATGCAGTCCGCCGGTGGTCAGGATGAGGTGGTGCGCTTCCTCACCGCCGTGGAGACGGGGATCGCCGAAAGCCTGGAAGCGGGCCGGCCCTACTGGCGGCAGGGTCCGGCCGAGACGGGGCCATCGGGCGGCTTGACGATGCGCCGTCCTCGCGGCCCCGGGGCCTTCCCAGCGCGCGTGGCCTTTCTCAGCGACGACCGGTGCGCAAGCGCCTGCCTGGGTTTTGCCGACCGTATCCTAACTCGCCCCGGTGTGACGCACCTGGGCATGACGACCTCTGGCGACAATCTCTACATCGAGAAACGCAGCGACGTGATCTTGCCTGCCGGCGGAGCGCGCCTGGAACATTCCATGAAAGTCTATCGCGGTCGCGCCCGTGGCGACATGGAGGCATACACTCCCGATATCGCCTACACGGGCGCTTGGGATCACCCACGGTTGAGGGCTTGGGTCTTGAGCCTGCTGGAGGAAGGGCGGCTGGACTCTCCGGCCGCCCCCTAAACGCCCGCGCCGTCGCCGCTATCGAGATTGCGCTCGCGGGCGGCGGCGCGCATCGCCTTCTGCAGCTTTTCGAAGGCGCGCACCTCGATCTGGCGCACGCGCTCGCGGCTGACGCCGTACTGGCTGGCCAGCTCTTCGAGGGTCTTGGGCTCCTCGGTCAGCCGCCGCTCGGTCAGGATGTGCTTCTCGCGATCGGTCAGCTCCTCCATGGCCTCCTGGAGCAGGCTCATGCGCAGGCTGAACTCTTCGCTCTCGGCCAGCTGGGTCTCCTGCGAGACGGCGTTGTCGTCGGCCAGCCAGTCCTGCCATTCGCTTTCGCCGTCCGCGCGCAGCGGCGCGTTCAGCGAGGCGTCGCCGCCGCCGGACAGGCGGCGATTCATGCTGATGACCTCTTCGTTGGTCACGCCCAGGCGCGTGGCGATATGCTCGACGTTCTCGGGCCGCAGGTCGCCCTCTTCCAGGGCGCTGATCTCGCTCTTGGCCTTGCGCAGGTTGAAGAACAGCTTCTTCTGCGCGGCGGTCGTGCCCATCTTCACCAGCGACCAGCTGCGCAGGATGTATTCCTGGATCGAGGCTCTGATCCACCACATGGCGTAGGTGGCCAGGCGGAAGCCCTTGTCCGGGTCGAACTTCTTGACCGACTGCATCAGGCCCACATTGCCCTCGGAGATCACTTCCCCGATCGGCAGGCCATAGCCGCGATAGCCCATGGCGATCTTGGCCACGAGCCGCAGGTGGCTGGTGACCATCTTGTGGGCGGCGTCGGTGTCCTGATGCTCGATCCAGCGCTTGGCGAGCATGTACTCCTCGTCCTTGGAGAGCATCGGGAACTTGCGGATTTCCGTCAGGTACCTGGACAGGCCCTGTTCCGGCGACATGGCGATCAGCGAATTGGAAGCCATCTGGCCTTCCCCCTTCCTCAACTAGCGAGCGGGCGCTTCAGCGGCGCGGCCCCTATGCTCAGGCGACCGGCCCATGGCCCCTCAACCGGATAGCTGGGTGTTGGTTGCACCCATGAAAAGACCCCGCGGCCAAGCTTTCGCGAAAAAATCGTCGCCGTGGACCTGGAGCGAATATGCGCGCAGGTCCGTCCTTTTTCAAGACGAACGATAGGGCGGTCAGTTCGCGGGCAGATGCTGGTTCAGGAAGGCTTCGACCTCGCGCAGCATGGTCCGCTCGTTGGCCGTGTACCAGCCCGAGTGCCCCTCGTTCTCGAACTTGATCAGCCGAACGTTCTTGCGCGCCCCGCGAAGCGCCGCATCCATGTCCCGCGACTGCTCGAAGGGCACGATGGGGTCCTGGTCGCCATGGAACATCAGCACCGGCGCCTGGAAGTCGGCCACCCGCCGGATCGGCGAGGTCTCGTCCAGATATTCGGCGTCCGTCTCGGGGTGGCCCTGGTTGCGCAGCCAGTAGCGGTAGCGGCGCGACTCGGCGCCCGCCGTGGACCGCTCCCAGCGCATGATGGCGCGCTGATCGCTGACGCCGGCGATGGAGATGATGCAGCGGTAGCGGTCTCCCGTAGAGGCGCCGGCCCACAGGGCCACGTAGCCGCCATAGCTGGCTCCCATCATGCACATGCGGCCGCCGTCGACGCGGCCGGCGTTGATCAGGCTCTGCACGCCATCCTCCACGTCGGACTGCATCAGCCGCCCCCACTGGCGGTCGCCGGCGTGCTCGAAGGCCGCGCCAAAGCCCTTTGAGCCGCGGAAGTTGGGCTGGAACACCGCGTAGCCCCGCGTGGCCAGGAACTGGACCCACGGACTGTAATCCATGGAGTCCCGCACCGCCGGTCCCCCGTGAGGCAGCACGACCAGGGGCGGGGCCGAGCCGTCGGCGCGGGGCGCGGGCAGGGTGAGATAGCCGTGAAGCTGGGTCCCGTCCGCCGCCGTGTAGTCAACGCGCTCGGCAGGCCGCAGGCCCACATCCACCAGATCGGCATAGATGGGGCCCAGGTCGGTCATCGAGCGGGCCTGAGTGTCGAACAGATAATAGCCGCCAGGGTCGTCCGAGCCTGAGACGTGCAGCAGCCAGGCCTGGCCGTCGGCCGACCGATCCTGCACCCGAACGCTTGAGCGTCCCTCGAACACCCCTTCCACGGCGGCGCGCAGCGCCTGGCGCGCCGGGTCGAGGTACTCGCAGCGGAACACGTCGGCCACATAGCAGCCGGCCTCGAGCTCGCCCGTGCGCGGGTTGATCACGGCGCTGGCGGCGTCGTAGCGCTCGTGGCGCCAGACCGGCGCGCCCAGGGTGCGCGTGCGGAAGTCGTAGATGTGCACCGCCTGCACATCGAGCCCCGAGTTGGCGTGCTCCGGCGGAACGACGACATAGACCTGGCCGCTCTCCGGCGCGGGTCCGATGATCTCCATCTCCGCCCCGCCCGACATGGAATCGAAGCTGACGTCAGCGACCCGCTGCCAGCCGCCCTCGGGCAGGCGAGCCTCCAGATAGCGCTCGCGGCTGGACAGGGCGCCGCGCACATAGCGGGCGATCACCTGGCCGTGGCGGTCCGTGACATAGCCCAGCACGGAGCGGTCGCCGTCCAGAACCGGCGTCCCCTGGCCCGTGCGGATGTTCAGGCGGACCACGTCGGCGTTATCCGCCGCGTCGCGCACCACCACCAGGACATGGTCCGGGTCGTTGGGCAGGAAGTCGATCACCTCGCCGGGGAAGCGACTGCGCGACTGGGTGCCGCGCAGCTCCACGCGCTCGGATCCGTCCGGATTCATGGCGAAGGTCGCTACGCTGGCGCGATAGCCGGTGACGTTGTCCTGCACCGTGGGCCCGTCGCGGGTCAGCTCAAGCATCTGCACCGAGGCCAGCAGGCGGTCGCCGTCCTTCCAGCCGATCCAGCGGATGGAGGTGCCTCCGAAAACCTGGGTCGCGCGCGCCGAGATCAGGCCACGCTCCTGCCCCGTCTGCAGGTCCTTCACCGCCAGGAAGTGGGCCGCCCCCTGCCGCCGCAGATAGGCGACGTAGCGGCCCGAGGGCGACAGGGTCGCGCTGGTCAGGACCGGAACATCGGTCAGGGTGTCGATCGGCACGGGGGTGCGCGCCAGTGCGGGCGGCGCCGCCCCAAAGGCCAGGACAGCCACGACCACTGCGCGTACGGCGTTCTTCCACATGCTGGAGCCCCCCTAGTGGGGACAGCTTAAGCGCAGAAATCGTTGCAGAACAGATGCAACCTTCAGGCGATCTTCTTGGTGAGCGCCTGTTGCAGCGCCGCCATATCCGCCGGCAGGGCGGACTCGAAGCGCAGCCGCTCGCCCGTGACCGGATGGACGAAGCCCAGCACGGTCGCGTGCAGAGCTTGGCGGCCCAGCCCCGCCTCGGCCATGGCTTCGCGCACAGCGCCCGCCGGGGCGCCAGAGCCGTAGACAGGATCGCCCAGCACCGGACAGCCCAGCGAGGCCATGTGCACCCGGATCTGGTGCGTGCGCCCGGTCTGCAGGGTGCAGCGCACGCGGGCCGCCAGCGGCCGCTCCTGCGGACCCCAGACGCCTTCGAGCGCGTAGTCGGTGATCGCCACCCGGCCGCCGTTGGTCAGCACGGCCATCTTCTTGCGGTCGTGCTGCGAGCGGCCGATGCGGGTTTCGACGCGGCCGCGCTCGGGCCGGGGCGCGCCCCGCACCAGGGCGATGTAGGCCCGCTCGATGTCGTGGGCTGCAAACAGCTTGCTTAAGGCCTGGTGCGCCTGATCCGTCTTGGCCGCCACCATGACGCCAGACGTGTCCGCGTCCAGCCGGTGCACGATGCCGGGCCTCGCCACCCCGCCGACGCCGGACAGGCTGCCCGCGCAATGATGCAGCAGGGCGTTGACGAGTGTGCCGTCCGTCCGCCCCGGCCCGGGATGCACGGCCATGCCCGCGGGCTTGTCCAGCACGATCAGGTGGGCGTCCTCGAACAGGATGGTCAGCGGAATGTCCTGGGCCTGCGGCTCAGCGGGCGCGGGGGCGGGAATCTCAATGAGGTAGAGCCCAGGCGCCGCCCTTGCGGACCCCGCCATGACGGCCTGGCCGTCCCGCGTCACGGCCCCCTCGGCCATCAGGGCCTGCAGGCGCGCCCGCGACAGCTCCGGCGCCTGGTCCGACAGGGCCTCGTGAAGGGCCTTGTCCAGCCGGCTCGCCCCGCCGGGCGCCAGCGTGACCTCCAGCCGGCGCGCGCCGGCCTCGTCCCAGCCCTCTTCCTCCTCGGGGATCACCGGGCGGAAAGGCCCAGCTTCAGGCCAAAGGCGATGAAGACCCCGCCGGTCACGCGGTCCAGCCAGCCGATCAGGCCCGGCCGTCTCAGCGCCTTCGCCAGGGGTTGGGTGGCGGCGATCAGGGCGCCGGACCAGAGCGCGCCCAGTACGGCATGGATCAGCGCCAGTCCGATGGCCCAGGCGGCCACGGGCGCGCCGTGAGGAATGAACTGGGGCAGGAACGAGATGTAGAACACGCCCACCTTCGGATTGAGCAGGTTGGTCAGAAGGCCTTGTCGAAAGCCGGTGGCCGGGCGCAGTCCCTCCACCGCGAAGTCGCGGCGCGGCTTGAGGATCAGCTTCAGCCCCAGCCAGGCCAGATAGACGGCCCCGCAGACCTGCACGACGCGATAGGCCGTCTCCGACGCCAGCAACAGGGCGCCCAGGCCCAGGCCCACCGCCCCTGCCCAGACCATGCAGCCGGTCAGAATGCCCAGCGCCGCGCGCCAGGCGGGCCTCGGCCCCTCGACCAGGGCGGTTCTCAGGATCAGGGCCGTGTCCATGCCCGGCGTCACCGTCAGCAGGGCCGCCGCGGCGGTGAAGGCGAGGATGGCGAGCGGCGCGGACTCCATGGGCTAGGGTTGGACCTTCCCCCCCGCTTGTGCAAGCCGCTGTCGCAATCCTGAGCTAAAGGAGAGCGCCAGAAGGAGTGGTGGCGATGGCGATGACGCTGAACCGGCGCCAGCTTGGCGTGGCCCTGGGTGGGGCTTTGGGCGGAACCGCCGCGGCCTGCGCGGCGCCTGGGCGGCCGCTCCAGGCGGAGGGCCGCTTTCTTCACGGCGTGGCCAGCGGCGATCCCGCCACCGACGGCGTCCTTCTGTGGACCCGCCTGACCACCGACGCGCCGGAGGCTGACCTGGTCTGGGAGATCAGCGGGGACGACAGCTTCGCGCGAATTCTCAAGCGTGGCCGCGCCGTCGCCTCCGCCGCGCGGGATCATACGGTCAAGGTCGAGGTCGACGGCCTCCGGCCCGGTCGTGAATACCGCTACCGGTTCCGCTGCGGCGATCAGGTCTCGCCGATGGGACGGACCCGGACCCTGCCCGAGGCGGGCGACGCGTCGGCGGTGCGCCTGGCGGTGGCGTCGTGCGCCCTCTACAGCCATGGCTACTTCAACGCCTATGAGGCCATCGCGAACCTGGGCGAGGTGCACGCCGTACTGCACCTTGGCGACTACATCTACGAGTACGCCAGCGGGCCGCGCGACTACGGCGCGGCGCGGGCGGCCGAGCTGGGCCGCATGGTCGACCCGCCCCACGAGACGGTGACCCTGGCCGACTATCGCCGCCGCCATGCCCAGGTGAAGGCCGACCCCCAGGCCCAGGCCGCCCACGCCCGCTGCGCCTGGATCGTCACCTTCGACGACCACGAGATCACCAACGATCCCTGGACGGACGGAGCCCAGAACCATCAGCCGGACGAGGGCGACTGGGCGGCCCGCAAGGCCGCCGCCCTTCAGGCCTGGTTCGAGTGGATGCCCATCCGCGACCGGGGCCCGAACCTGGCCCTGGCCGCGCGGCGGGCCTTCCGCTTCGGACGGACCGCCAGCCTGCACATGCTGGAGACGCGGCTCCTGGCCCGATCCGAACAGCTGGAGTTTCCCGATGACGCCGGCGACGCGACCGCGGTCGCCGCTTTCCGCCAGGCGCTGGAGAGTCCGGCGCGGTCTCTGCTGGGACCCGAACAACTGACCTGGCTTGAGGCGGGCCTCGGCGAGGCTGTGCGCGACGCCGTGGCCTGGCAGCTGCTGGGCCAGCAGACGCCCATCGGTCGCCAGTCCGGCGTCGACCTGATCGACAGCGTGCCCCCCGAGACCCTTGCGGGCCTCTCAAACTTCGCGCGCAACCGGATTCGGCAGATGGCCCTGCGCAAGCGGCAGGGCCTGCCCCAGAACACGGACGACTGGGGCGGCTATCCCGCCGAGCGCGAGCGGCTCTACGCCGCCGCCGGGCGCGCAGGCGCGAATCTGGTGGTGCTGACGGGCGACAGCCACGCCAACTGGGTCCACGACCTGCATGACGCGGGCGGCCGCCGCGCCGGGACTGAGCTGGGCGCCACGGCCATCTCCAGCCCGCCGCCCTCCCTGTCGCGCCTGGTTCCAGGCATGGACATGGCGGCGGCGATGACGGCCCAGAACCCCGAGGTGCTCTTCGCCCACTTCGGAGAGCGCGGCTTCCTTGACGTGACCCTGACTCCCGAGCGGGCCGAGGCGCGCTTCGTGGGCGTCTCCACGCTGGAGAGCCGCGCCTTCGAGACGCGCGAGGTGGCCCGGTTCGAAATCCGACCCGGCCAGCCGCCCCGCCGTCTGGCCTGACCCCTAAAAGAGAAAGGGCCGGGCGTCGCCGCCCGGCCCTGAACTCGCACCGTGATCGTCAGGCGATCAGGTGATGTCTTCGTTCAGCAGGCCGACCTTCAGGAAGCCGTTTTCCTGCAGCGTGTTCATGACTTCCATGAACTGATTGTAGCGGACTTCCGGCTGGGCGCGGACGAAGACGCGCTCTTCCTGGCACTGGCCGCCGCCCAGCGCCGAGCAGACGTCGGCGGCCAGGTTGGTGATGTTGGTCTCGCGGTCGGCCAGGAACAGGGCGCCGCCCTCCTGGATCGAGATGTAGACCGGATCTTCCTGCGGCGTGCCCGGGGGCGGCGGGACCGGCGGCGGCAGGTCCAGCTTGATGGACACGGTGGCCAGCGGGGCGGACACCATGAAAATGATGAGCAGCACCAGCATCACGTCCACGAAGGGCGTGACATTGATGTCGGCGTTTTGGTCGATGGTCTGGCCGCCGGAGGCCCCACCCAGTTTCGCACCCATGCGCGCTTGTCTCCATGGCCGGCGGGCATCCGTCCGGCGAAGCTGTCGTGCCGTTCTGGCCGGAATCCGACCGGTTTGTAAAGCGGTCTAAATCGCCTTCCGGTTCCGTCGCAGCCTTTACCCCTGGCGGGCGAGCGACAGAAAGCGCGTCTGCAGCGACGGATCGTCCTGGAATGCGCCGGTAAACCGCGTGGTGACGGTCGAAACGTCGCGGTGATGCACCCCGCGTGTGGTCATGCACTGATGCCGCGCATCGATCATTACGGCGACGCCCTGGGGTTTCAGCACCTCTTCGATGACGTCGGCGATCTGTCGGGTCAGGGCTTCCTGGCTCTGCAGGCGCCGCGAGAAGATTTCGACCACCCGCGCCAGCTTGGAGATGCCGACCACCTTTTCGCCGGGGATATAGGCCACGCTGGCCCGGCCCAGGAACGGCGCCAGATGGTGCTCGCAGTGGCTCTCGACCTCCACCTCGCGCAGCATGACGAAATCGCCCGCCGCCTCCAGCTCGTCGAAGGTGCGGCCCAGCTCGGCGGCGGCGTCCTCGCCATAGCCGCTGAACCAGTCGCGATAGGCCTTCAAGACGCGTTCCGGCGTGTCGACCAGGCCGGCGCGGTCCGGATCGTCCCCGGCCCACTCGATCAGGGTGCGCACCGCCTCCAGCGCCCGGGCCTTGTCGGGGCGCGGGCGATCCTGGTTGGCCACTAAGACCGGCCGGCTGGGCTTCACGTCCATGATTTCTCGCGTCCGGGGGAGAGAAGGCGGTTCTAATACACGCCCTCACGGCTATATGGGACCGGACCCCGTCCCCGCAACGTTCGACAGCCGATGACCCTGCGCCTTTACGACACGCTCAGCCGCGAGAAGCGGGAGTTCAAGCCGCTCCGAAAGGACCGGGTGACGCTCTATGTCTGCGGGCCGACGGTCTATGACTACGCCCACATCGGCAACGCCCGCCCGGCGGTGGTGTTCGACGTGCTGCACCGGCTGCTGCGCCGCGAATACGGGGCCGAGCATGTGATCTATGCCCGCAACGTCACCGACGTGGACGACAAGATCAACGCCAAGGCCGCGAAGGAAGGCGTGCCCATCGGCGAGATCACGGCCCGCTACGAGGCCGCCTATCTGGCCGATATGGCGGCCCTGAACGTCCTGCCGCCGACCGTCGCGCCCCACGTCACCGACCATATGGAGGCCATCACGCGCCAGATCGGCGCCCTGGTCGAGCGCGGCGCGGCCTATGCGGCCGAGGGCCATGTGCTGTTCGACGTGGGGGCCTATCCGGCCTACGGCGCCCTGTCGAAGCGTTCGCTCGACGACATGATCGCCGGCGCCCGGGTCGAGGTCGCGCCCTACAAGCGCAACGCCCATGACTTCGTCCTGTGGAAGCCCTCCAAGCCGGGTGAGCCGGAATGGCCGTCCCCCTGGGGCCCGGGCCGGCCCGGCTGGCACATCGAGTGCTCGGCCATGATCGAGGAGGTCCTTGGGCCTTTCCCCATCGACATCCATGGCGGCGGGATCGATCTGGTCTTTCCGCACCACGAGAACGAGATCGCCCAAGGGGTCTGCGCCCACGGTCACGACGGCCCCGAAGCCTACGCCCGCTACTGGATGCACAACGGCTTTCTGACCATCGAGGCGGACAAGATGTCCAAGTCGGTCGGCAATGTGCTGCTGCTGCACGACCTGGTGAAGACGGTCCCCGGCGAAGTGGTGCGCTGGGCCCTGCTTTCCGCCCACTACCGCCAGCCGCTGGACTGGACCCAGAGCCTGCTTGATCAGAGCCGCAAGAGCCTGGATCGGTTGTATGGGGTGATCCAGAGATCTGGGCATATCGCGGCAAGGTGGTTGCACGCGGAGGAGTCAGAGTGGCGTGATCCTACGCAACCCCTTCTAGATGACATCAACACCCCCGCGACGTTCGCACGTCTTCGAGCCTATGCCGACGAGCTGGAAGCCTTGATGAACAAGCAGGGCGATGCAGCCCAAGCCGCCGCGGCTGACGCCAAGGCTCGACTGCTTCAGTTGGCTTCACTCCTCGGCGTTCTCCAGCAGGACCCCGACGCCTGGTTCGAGGGCGGGGCCGACGAGGACTTGAAGGCCCGGGTCGAGGCCCTGCTGGAACAGCGCACCGCCGCCCGCGCCGCCAAGGACTGGCCCGAGGCCGACCGCATCCGCGCCGAGCTGGACGCCCTGGGCGTGGTCGTCATGGACGGGCCGCAGGGCGCGACCTGGCGCATGAAGGGAGCCGGCTGATGCCCATCAAGATCGAGAGCCGCGTCGGCATTCAGGCCGCCAGCGACGACATCTGGGAGCTGCTCGGCGACTTCGCCCGCTGGTCCCACTGGAACCCGGTCCACCCCGAGGTTCAGGGCGCCCTTCGCATCGGCGCGCCCCTCATGCTGCGCGAGCGCCTGAGCGAGGGTGAGGGACAGATGCTGTCCGCCTCGGTGGTCGAATGGGTGCCGCGCGAGCAGATCATCTGGGCCATGAACCGTGGCCTCATGGCCCGCTCGGTGCGCTACTTCGAGATCGAGGAGCTGGATCGCGGCAGCTGCATCTTCGCCAACGGCGAGATCTGGTCCGGCTTCCTGGGCGAGTTCGACGCTAAACGTGAACGCGCCCGCCGCCGCGCCGCCTTCGAACGCATCTCCATGGCCCTCAAGGCGGCGGTGGAAGGCTGAGGCCCATGATCCGCCTCTACGTCGACGCCGAGCTCAAGGAGGCCGCGCGCTTCGCCCCGCGCGAGGACCAGGCGCGCTATCTGCTGGCCGTCATGCGCCAGTCCGTCGGCGACGAGCTGCTTTGCTTCAACGGCCGCGACGGCGAATGGCGCTGCCGCATCACGGCGGCCTCCAAACGCGGCTGCGAGCTGGAGGCCGTCGAGCGCACCCGTGAACAGACGCCCGCGTCGGACCTCGAGCTGGTCATCGCCCTGGTGAAGCGCACCCGACTGGAGACCATCATCGAGAAGGCCGCCGAGCTGGGCTGCGGCCGCGTGCGGCTGGCCGTCACGCGGCGCACCAACGCCGACCACACGCGCGTGGACCGCTTGTCGGCTATCGCCGTCGAGGCCTCGGAACAGACGGGCCGCCTGGACGTCCCCGAAATCGCGCCCCCCGAAAAGCTGGAGCGGCTGATCGCCGACTGGCCCGAGGGCCGCACCCTGATCTTCTGCGACGAGGCGGGCGAGGCCGCGCCCCTGCTCGAGGCGGCGGCGGGCCGCCTCGGCCCGGCCTCCATCCTCATTGGCCCCGAGGGCGGCTTTTCGCCTGAGGAGCGGGCCGGCCTGCGCGCCCATCCCGCCGCGGTCGCCGTGTCTCTCGGCCCCCGCATTCTCAGGGCCGACACCGCCGCCATCGCGGCCCTTGCCCTGTGGCAGGCGGCGGCCGGCGACTGGCGCAACTAAAGCCCCTTGCGCAGGCGCGTTCGCTCGCCCATTTGCCCGCGCACGGCTTGGCCGTCAGTGAAGGGGCGCCCCGCATGACTGAACCGTTGACCTACGACGCCCTGGTCGCGGAATTCGAAGCGGGGTCAAAGCCCAAGGCCCAGTGGCGCATCGGCGCCGAACACGAGAAGTTCGGCTTCGCCAAGGCCGACCTCCGCCGTCCCGCCTATGACGGCCCCGCCGGCATCGAGGCCATGCTGACGGGCCTGACCCGCTTCGGCTGGAAACCGGTGGAGGAGGGCGGCAAGGTCATCGCCCTGGAGCACGCCATGGCCTCGGTCAGCCTCGAGCCCGGCGGCCAGTTCGAGCTGTCCGGCGCGCCCCTCGACGACATCCACCAGATCTGTGACGAGACCGGCCGCCACCTGGAAGAGGTCAAGACCGTCGCCGACGAGCTGGGCCTCGGCTTCCTGGGCGTCGGCTTCGATCCGCTGTGGGCGCGATCTGAGATTCCGATCATGCCCAAGGGCCGCTACGACATCATGCGCGCCTACATGCCAAAGCGCGGCTCGCTGGGCCTCGACATGATGCTGCGCACCTGCACCATCCAGGCGAACCTGGACTACGCCGACGAGGCGGACATGGTGCGCAAGTTCCGCGTCTCCCTGGCGCTCCAGCCCATCGCCACGGCCCTGTTCGCCAACAGTCCCTTCACCGAGGGCAAGCCCAACGGCTTCCTCTCGGCCCGCGCCAACGTCTGGACCGACACGGACCCCGACCGCACCGGCATGCTGGACTTCGTCTTCCGGGACGGTTTCGGGTTCCAGGCCTATGCCGACTACGCGCTCGACGTGCCCATGTACTTCGTCAAGCGCGACGGCCGTTACATCGACGCCTCGGGCCAGTCCTTCCGCGACTTCATGGAGGGCAAGCTGCCGGCCCTGCCGGGCGAGCGGCCGACCTACAAGGACTGGCAGGATCACCTGACCACCCTGTTCCCCGAGGTGCGGCTGAAGCGCTACCTCGAGATGCGCGGGGCCGACGGCGGCCCCTGGGCCCGCATCTGCGCCCTGCCGGCCCTGTGGGCGGGCATCCTCTACGACGACGCGGCCCTGACCGCCGCCTGGGACCTGTGCAAGGACTGGGATATCGAGGATCACGAGCGTCTGCGCCGCGACGTGACGCGCCTGGGCCTCAAGGCCCAGGTCTCGGGCCGCTCGGTCCAGGACGTGGCCAAGGACATGGTGACCATCGCCCGGCACGGCCTTCGCCGCCGGGCGCGCTTCTCGGGCGGGCTGGTGGACGAGACCGGCTATCTGTCCGAGGCCGAAGAGATCGCCGAGAGCGGCGTCACCCCCGCCGAACGCCTGCTGGCCCTGTATCACGGCGAGTGGCAGGGCGACCTCAGCCGCCTCTACCGGGACCACGCCTACTGATGCGGCCGCTCGGCATCGATCACATCGTCCTGCGCACAGAGCGACTGGACGCCATGCTCGCCTTCTACCGTGACGTCATCGGCTGCACGGTCGAGCGGGTGCAGGAAGAGATCGGCCTTTATCAGCTGCGCGCCGGCGCCTCGCTCATCGACCTCGTGCCGGTGGACGGCAAGCTGGGCCGCATGGGCGGCGCCGCGCCGGGCAAGACCGCGCGCAACCTCGACCACTTCTGCCTCCAGATCGCCGACTTCGACCCGGCCCAGGTGCGCCGTCATCTGCAGGCGCACGGCGTCGAGGTGGGTGAAGAGGGCGTCCGCTACGGCGCCAAGGGCTCGGCCGTATCGATCTACCTCGCCGATCCGGACGGCAACGGCGTGGAGCTTAGGGCGTAGGGGCGCCAGCGGCGTCGCTCACCGCGGCGGGGGCTCACAGGCCAGGCCATCCGTGTCGGCGTCCAGCCGGGGCCGATAGCCGGGCTCACCCTCGCGGATACTGTAGACGCCGCCCGCGTGCGCCGAAGCGCAGTTCGGATACCAGACCAGCTGCCGGTTGATCTTGGCCAGACGGTGAACCGCGTCCGCCGCCGCCTCCGGCCGCGCCCAGGCCATCGCAGCTATCGCCAAGGCCCCGATGATCACCGCCTCGGACAGACGCAGCGGCCCGCGCCGTTCGGCCCGGCGGGATGCCGAGGCGAACCGCCTGTTCAGGCGCCGCAGCCGCGCTTCCGCCGCGTCGTGATCGCGCCATGGCTCAACGGGCATTGACCGTACTCCTCCGGCGCGAAGCATGAGCGGGCGCGTTGAACGGAGTGTTGCCCGATGTGACTAACGGACGGACCGCAACATCCTGTTCAATTCATGAGGTTAACAAGCGGCATGTTACACCTGCTGCGCCACCTGCCTGAGATCGTGTCGGACCTGGCGCCTGATGTGCGCAATCCGTGGTGGGCGGCCATTCTCGCAACGGTGGGTCTGATCGGCGCTATAAGCTGGTACGGCTGGAGCGCCAGCTCTCCGGCCCGTGCGGCCGAGACGGCGGTGCGCGAGCGGCTGGGCGACCCGCAGGCGCGCTTCGAGAAGACCGTGGTCCGGTATCGCGTGCCGAGGGCCCATTCGGGTGCTCGCCGCCGCCTGGTCTGTGGCCAGGTGGAGAGGGGGCCCTACTTCGCCGCCGTGGTCCACGAGCGTCGGCGCGCCAGTTCCGCGCTGGCCATGAGCGGCGACAGGGTTGTGGCTTTGGCCTTCAAAGGACAGGGCGACCCTGCCCTGTTGGCGGCCTGTCGGGCCGAGCGGGGTTGATTACGGGCCCGGATACGCACCGCCTCGGGGCCGCTAACCTCCTGATCCACAACGCATCACGCACCAACCGCGTCCGACTTGCGCACACCCCCTCGCGTATCCCGCACTCTAAGCGGGCTCCGGGGCGGAGAGGCCGTATGCGCAGGCGGCTCGTGCGGCCCTGGGGCTTCGTTGGGTCGAACGGAGAGCAAAAATCGGGACCGGCGGTTTGGCCGCGCCGGTTGGCCACAGCTTGGGGGGGAGAGGGCTTCGGGCCCATTCTGGCATACCCAGGCCCGACGGGCCCGCCCCGCCGGCGGGTCTGCTCCGACAGCGCCTTCCTAAACAGAAGGCCGGCCAAGCCTGACGAACCGCGGAGCGCTGACCAGCTTCTGGGCCTGGAAAACCCAGCGGCGGCCCCAGCCGAACCCGGTACCACCATCAAAGAGACCACCGGGCGAAGGCCCGGCGCTCCGCCGCCTCTCCACCCTAACTCCGCAGCCACGGCGCGGGGCGCCGGCCCCTGTCTCCTCCCCATCTCGGATGGGGAGGGGGACCACCCGCAGGGTGGTGGAGGGGTGGGACGCCCCATACCCCTCCGTCTGCTCGCCAGCGGCTCGCAGCCACCTCCCCACTGCTCACGCGGCAGGGAGGAGACAGAAACCCGACGCCGCCTCAACTTACCGGCGGCTGGCTGCTGACCACCTGGATATAGTTGCCTTCGTTGTCGCGGATCACGGCGTTGGCGCGCTGCTCCCGCGTGGCCGGGAAGGGGCCGATGGCGATGTCCGCGCCGCGCTCGCGCAGGCGGGCGATCACGCCGTCAAAGTCATCGACGATGATCCCGCCCTTGAAGACCCCATGCACCCAGATGGGCCCCTGGCGCTCGCGTCCGCCGGGGATCAGGTCGCGCAAGGGGCGGGCGCTGTCGTCCTGGATCAGCTCGACCATCAGGCCGTCGCCCTCCATCAGCCGCATGGTGACGCCGTTCCGGGTGGGCGGGCTCATGGCCAGGCTGAGGCCGAACACATCGCGCCACCAGGCCACGCTGGCCTCCACGTCCGCCACCTGCAGGGCGAAGAAGGATCCGCGCACCTGGACGGGCGACGTGGATTCGTCCGCCCGGGCGACTGCGGCGGGGGCCAGGGCGAGGGCGGCGGCCAGGACGAGGGAATGAAGCGGCTTCATCCCCTCACCCTAGAACGGGCTGAAGCGCTCGGCGATGGACTGGGCGGCCGGGGCGGCCTGGATGCGGCTGACGTCGCCCCGCCCGCCGTAGCTGATGCGCGCCTCGGCGATCTGGGTGTGATCGATGGTGTTGGCGCTCGAAATGTCCTCGGGCCGCACGATGCCGGCCACGGTCAGCTCGCGCACCTCGCGGTTGGTGCGCACCTCCTGCCGGCCCTGAATGACCAGGTTGCCGTTGGGCAGGACGGCGGTGACGATGGCCGCCACGGTCAGGTTGACCCGCTCGGACCGGGCGATGCTGCCCGACCCGGACGAGGTGGAGCCGCCGCTGGTCGAAACCATGGTGGCCGGATCGAATCCGCCGGGGAACAGGCGGCCCAGCGTGTTCTCCAGTCCGAAGAAGTTGGTCACGCCCGCGTTCATCTCGTTGGAGCGGTCGCGGGTGGTGGAGTTCTGCACCTGGGCGCGGTCGTCGATGTCGATGTTCACGGTCAGGATGTCGCCCACCTCGCCGGCGCGCGGATCCTTGAAGAACGAGCGGGCTCCGGCCCGCCACAGGCTGTTGGCGCTGGCCGGCTGCGGGCGCGGGTGGACGATCTGCTGCTCAACCGGGGTCAGGGCGGAGGGATAGGCCATGGGGGCCAGCTCGGGTCCACGCACGGCCTCGACGGCGGTGGAGCAGGCTCCCAGCATCAGGGCGGCGGCGCAGGGAAGGAGGATGTTACGCATACGTCCGGTTCCTAGTTGAAGCCGCGCGCGACGGCGGCCTGGGCTGCGGGGCCGACCACGGCGCGCCCGGGGGCGGCGGCCACGGCCTGAATGGTGCGGTCGGACTGGGTGTTGAGCACGCGGATGCGCTCGCCCACCGCGCCGTCCTGGAGCGCGCGGGCCTGGAGCGTCAGGGTGACGCCGCCGGTCTCGAAGGCGACCTCGATCATCTCGCCCCGGCGCACGACGACCGGGGACGACAGGTCCGCGGCGCGCACCGCCGCGCCGGAACGCAGGGGCCGCCGGGCCGACTGGCCGATGACGCGCTCCGGATCGTCGGCGCCGTCGGCGGGAGCCTGGTGAGCCTGGACGGCGGTGAAGACCACGTCCTGCGGCTGGATGATTTCGCCGGCCGGAATGTTGCGGGCATAGGTCAGGATGTCGACCGTGGCCGTGCGGCTGGCGCTCGCGACGGTGGTGGAGACTGCGGTTTCGGCTCCGGCGCTCACCAGCACGGTGCGGAAACCCTGGGGGTTGGACCAGCTCAGGCCGTGGCGGCGCGCCAGCAGCTGCAGCTGGGCGGCGTCCAGCACCGCCGTCTCGCCGGTGCGGGTGGCGGCCAGCACGCCCGAGGCGGCGCCCGCGCCGTCGAACAGCTCGCCCAGCGTAATGCGTCCGTCCCCGTCGGTGGGGCTGGCGCGCAGTTGGACCGGCCCCGCCAGGGCGGGAGCGGCGAAGGCCAGGGCGGCCAGGGCGGCGATCAGGGCACGCATCACGATTTCACCTGGGCGGTGACGGACAGCATCTCGTCGGCGGTGGAGATGACCTTGGAGTTCATCTCATAGGCGCGCTGGGCCACGATCAGGGCCGTGATCTCGCTGACCGCGTCCACGTTGGAGGCCTCGGTATAGCCCTGCATCAGGGTGCCGTAGCCCACGTCGCCAGGGGTTCCGGTGGCCGGCTCGCCCGAGGCGGCGGTCTGCAGGAACAGGTTGTCGCCGATGGCTTCCAGCCCGCCCTCGTTGAAGAAGATGGACAGCTCCAGCTGACCGACGATCTGGGGCTCGGTTTGCCCCGCCGTGACCACCTGGACCTGGCCGTCGGCCGAGACGATCACGTCGCGGGCGTCCTGGGGGATGCTGATTTCGGGCTGGACCACATAGCCGTCGTCGGTGACCAGCTGGCCCTCGCCGTTGACGGCGAAGTTGCCGGCGCGGGTGAAGGCCGTCTCGCCCGACGGCATCAGCACCTGGAAGTAGCCGCGGCCGTCGATGGCCATGTCGTAGCGGTTGCCGGTCTGGGTGGGGGCGCCCTGCTCGGTGATGCGGTAGACGCCGCCGGCGCGTACGCCCGAGCCGATCTGGATGCCCGTCGGCACCACGGTGCCCTGGGCCGAGGACTGGGCCCCCATGCGCTCCACGTTCTGGTACAGCATGTCCTGGAACTCGGCGCGCTGACGCTTGAAGCCCACCGTGTTCATGTTGGCGATGTTGTTGGAGATGACCTCCACGTTCAGCTGCTGGGCCGACATGCCCGTGGCTGCGGTGCGAAGCGCGCGCATGGCTCTTCAGCCTCCCTTCTAGCTCACCCGGCCCAGCCGCTCGACCGAGCGGCGGGACAGGTCGGTGTTCTGTTCGATCAGGCGGGTGATCCGCTCGTAGGCGCGCTGGATCTCGACCAGTTCGGTGATCTCGGTCAGCACGTTGACGTTGGAGCCCTCCAGGTAACCCTGACGGATGCGGGCGCCTTCGGCGGCCTCGGGCTGGGCGTTGGAGGTGTTGCGGAAGAAGCCGTCCCCCTCCTTGGCGAGCACGCCCAGGTCCGGGAAACGGTAGAGGCCGATCTGGCCCACGGCCTGGCCCTCCTGGGTGATGGTGCCGTCGGCGGCGATGGACGGCGCGCCGCGCTGGCGGTCCAGCGTGATCTCGGCCCCGCCGGCGTCCAGCACGGGCAGCCCCTGGGCGGTGGTCAGGCGGCCCTGGTCATCAACGGTGAAGGCCCCGGCCCGCGTGAAGCGGTCGCCCTCGACCTGGAAGAAAGCGTCGGCGCCCTCGATGGCCAGGTCGTAGGGGTTCTGGGTGGCGCGCAACTGGCCCTGAGCGAAGTCGCGCCCGACGCCGTTGTCCATGACAAAGGTCGCCGAATGGCGCACGCCGTCGTTCTCGGCCCCCCGGCCGGGCGTGGCCGAGACCAGCAGCTGCTCGACCTTGAAGCCGGTCGTCTCGGCGTTGGCGATGTTGTTCGCAACGATATCGAGCTGGCGGCGCAGGGTGATCTGACGGGACAGGCCGATATAGGCGGCGTTTTCCACGGGTGGGCTCCTTGACGCCTGGAACGGTGCAAGGGGCGGGCCACATGGTTAACGCAAGGCCTGTAAGGCTTTCCGAGCTGAAACTCGTGGCCGGCGCGGTCGGAAAGCGTCTCCGGATCGGCAGAATCTGCCGGGCTTGAAACGCCTCGTTAACCAAACCTGCCGATTCCTGAAGGCGTCGAATTCCAACCTGCGCCGGTCCATGCTCAAGCTGTTCAAGAAAAAGGCGAAGGACGCTCCGGCCGAGGCCGAGGCGGCGCCCGCACCCGCCGAGGGTGCGGAGGGCGCAGATGAGGCGCCCCAGAAAAAGAAGCTCCCGCTTCTCGTCATCATCGGCGCGGCCGTCGTCCTGCTGGGCGGCGGGGGCGGCGGCGCAGCCTTTTTTCTCTTGAAGCCCAAGCCTGCCGAGGCGGCGCACGGCGAAGAGGCGTCCGGCGATCATGGCGGCGGCGGCCACGACACCAAGAAAAAGAAAAAGGGTGGCGGCGGCCATGGCGAGGCCAGCGGCGGCGACGGCGACCCTTCTCTGGGCCTGGTGCGCGAAGGGCCTGACGGCGTCACCTTCTACACCCTGCCCGACATGGTGGTGAACATTCAGTCCGACGATGGTCGCCCGGCCCTTCTGAAGCTGAAGCTCACGCTTGAGATGCACGACGCCGACCTGGCCCATCAGCTTCAGGCCGAGGCGCCCCGGATGCAGGACATGTTCCAGAGCTTCCTGCGCGAGCTGCGCCCGGCGGATCTGGCCGGATCGGCCGGCAGCTTCGCGCTGCGTCAGGAAATACTGCGCCGGGTCAATCTGATCGCCGCGCCGGGCCGGGTGGACGCCGTGCTGATCGAAGAGATGTTGGTGCAGTAATGACCGACGCCGCGCTCGCCGAGATGGACCCGCTGGCGACGCACGACGAGGCGGCCGCCGACATGCCCGAGGCGCGGGGCCCGGCAGAGCGCATCCTGAACCAGGAGGAGATCGACAGCCTTCTGGGTTTCGACCTTTCGGACGATGAGGACGCCGATCGCACCGGCATCCGGGCCATCATCAACTCGGCGCTGGTGTCCTACGAGCGTCTGCCGATGCTGGAAATCGTCTTCGACCGCCTGGTGCGGTTGATGACGACTAGCTTGCGCAACTTCACCTCCGACAACGTCGAGGTGAGCCTGGACAACATCTCGTCGATCCGGTTCGGCGACTACCTGAACTCGATCCCGCTGCCGGCCATCCTGGCGGTCTTTCGGGCCGAGGAGTTGGACAACTACGGCCTGCTGGCGGTGGATTCCAACCTGATCTACTCGATCGTGGACGTCCTGCTGGGCGGGCGCCGCGGCACCGCGGCCCTGCGCATCGAGGGCCGGCCCTACACCACGATCGAACGGGTCCTGGTCCAGCGCATGGTCGAGGTGGTCTTGAACGACGCCCGCGCCGCCTTCGAGCCCCTGACGCCGGTGCATTTCAACCTCGACCGCCTGGAGACCAATCCTCGCTTCGCGGCCATCGCGCGTCCCGCCAATGCGGCGATCCTGGTCAAGCTGCGTATCGACATGGAGGATCGGGGCGGGCGCATTGAGCTGTTGCTGCCCTACGCCACGCTGGAGCCCATCCGGAAGATGCTCCTGCAGCAGTTCATGGGGGAGAAGTTCGGCCGCGACAACATCTGGGAAGGGCACCTGGCCACGGAGCTCTGGACGACCCAGCTGGAGGTGCGCGCCGTGCTGGACGAGCATCAGGTCCCGCTGGGGCAGGTGCTGAACCTGAAGGTGGGCGACACCCTGATGTTGAACGCGGGGCCCGATAGCCCCGTCGCCCTGCGTTGCGGACCGGTGAACCTGACCCAAGGCCGGATGGGACGTCGAGGCCAGCATATCGCCCTCAAGGTCGAGCAGCCGCCCAGCGCCCAGGCCGTGCAGCGCGCCGCCAGGGGGGAAAGATGAGCCAGGTCGGATTGCTTCTGGACGGCGTGCTGATCCTGTTGCTGGTCATGGCGCTGGTTTATGGAATGAAGCTGGAAAAGAAGCTCAAGGCGCTGCGCGACGGCCAGACCGGCTTCGCAAAGGCCGTGGCGGAGTTGAACGGCGCCGCGATCCGGGCCGAGCAGGGTCTGGGCGCTCTGCGGCAGGCGGCCGCCGAGACCGAAGAGCTGCACGGCCGCGTCACCGCCGCGCGCGTGCTGAAGGTGGAGCTGGAGACCCTGATCGCGCGGGCCGAGCGCCTTGGTGTGCAGCCGCGCCCCGCCGCGAGCCAACCGTCACCCCGGCCAGCCCCTCGCCCTGAAGCGGCAGGGCAGACTCCGGCCGAGACCGCCGCGCCCGCGCCTGGCCTCGACCGCGCCACCATCCTGCAGGCCCTGGCCAATGCGCGCGAGGTGCAGACCCGCTTCGAGGCGGGCGAGCGCACTCCCCCGTCGCGCCCTCGTCCCCCTGCCGACGAAGACCTGTTCGAGGCGCCCGCCCGGCGCGCTCTGTGACCTGAGTAGAGCCCCATGAGCCGCATCCCCCGCATCCTTCCCCTCGTCGCCGTCGCCATCGGCGGCGTGGTGGCCGTACGCGCCATCGGGGCCGGGCCGGACCTGTTTCAGGGCGCGCGCGCCTTCGCCGCCGAGGTGACCGCCGAAGCCCAGGGGGAGGCGGCCCCCGCCGAGGCGTCGAGCCGTCCAGCGCCCGGCGTCTGCGCCGTGAGCCCCGAGGAGCTGGCGCGCCAAGCGGGGTTGTCGCCCGCCGAGCTGCGTGTTCTGCAGAGCCTGTCCGAAAGGCGCGGCCAACTGGACGCCCGCGACGCCGACTTCGCCACCCAGCTGCCTTTGCTGGCCGCGGCCGAACAGAAGCTGGACGAGCGCATCAACACACTCAACGGCCTCAAGGGCGAACTGCAGGCGCTCCTGGGACAGGCCGACGCGCGCCAGCAGGAGGAGACCAACCGCCTGGTGCAGGTCTATTCCGCCATGCGGCCCCGCGAGGCGGCTCGCGTAATGGCCACGCTCGATGACGAGGTGCGCCTGCCGGTGGCGGCGGCGATGCGGCCCCGCTCTCTGGCGGCCATCATGGCGCAGATGGAACCCGCCGCGGCGCGCGAGCTCACCGAAAAGCTGGCCCGCCGCTTCGAGTCCCAGCAGCTGCGCGCGCGCACCCAGGCCGCGACCGATGGTGCGCCCCGGACCAGCAGCGAGGCGGCGGTTCAGGCCGCCAATGATCCCGCCAGGGCTGAGGCGCCGACTCAACCCGAGGCGCAGCCTGCCGCGGCACAGCCGCAAGCGCAGCGCCCGCGACCCCGCCCTGCGGCGCAGAATCGCTCGGGCGCCCAGAACCGCAACCGGCCCGCACAGGCCGCGCAGCGCCCGGCCGCCCAACAGCCGTCCCTGCCCAGCGCGCCCCAGCCCTACCAGCCGTCTCAAGGGGCGGCGCAGGGGCAGCAGAACAGCCCGCGCCAGACCGTCGAATAGACGCTTCGTTAACCGCGCCTCAACCGCAGCGGAAGAAGGTGCGGCCTGATGGGGAACCCGCGCCGCCAGCGACTTCTGAACGCCGGCCTCGCCGTGCTGACGGCAGGCTCGGTCGGCGCTGCGCCGATGCTGGCCATGGCCGTCCCATCCGAGGCCCCCGTGCGCGCCCTCGACCCGGTCGAGGTGCGCGTCGGCCGCAATACCGAATTCACACGGGTGGAGTTCGCGGGGGTGATCGGCCAGCGCGCGCGCATCCGCCAGGAGGGCCGCGAGGCCATTATCCGGCTGGGCATGACCGCCGCGCCTGACATATCGCAGCTGCGGGTCAACCCGCCGCCGGGCGTGACGGGGGTCGAGGTGCGGCCGGCGGACCGCGGCGTCGAGATCGTCCTGACCCTGGCCGAGGGCGCGTCGATCGTCTCGGGCCACGCCGACGGGGCGGCCTTTCTGAACATCCGGCCGAACGGTGCAGCCGCAGCTCCAGCGCCCGCGGCGGCGCAGGGGACCGTGGCCGTGGCGGGCCAGGTGGAGAACGGCCGCCTGACCCTGACCTTCCCATTCAGCCAGGCGACGCCCGCGGCGGTGGTCCGGCGCGGCCCGGCCGTGTGGATCGTCTTCGCCGCGCCGCTCCGCCTGGATCTCAGCCGGGCGCGGGATCTGGGGCCGGCCACCGGTCTGCAGTGGACGGCGGGTCCCTCCCACACCGCCGTGCGCCTGTCGGCGCCGGACGACATCGCCTTCTCCGCTCGCGCCGACGGCGACCGTTGGATCATCACCCTGGGTGGAGCGCCGGTTCCGCCCGAGGGCCAGGTGACCCTGTCCCGCGACGATCAATCCGGCCCCACCGCCCTGGTGGCCGCCGTGGCGGGCGCGGCCCAGCCGGTCTGGCTGAGCGACCCGGCGGTGGGCGACCGCTTCCTCGTCACGCCTGCCCTTGGCCCGGCCAAGGGTTGGGGGCAGTCCCGCCGTCTCATCGACCTGACCCTGCTGGAGAGCGCCCAGGGCCTGGGCCTCGCGCCCATCGCCTCGGACCTGAGCGTGGCCGTCGAGGGCGACCTGGTGCGCATGTCCCGGCCGGGAGGCCTGACCCTGTCGCCGCCCGCAGCCGGCGAGGACGCCGCCATCGCCGCCCTGGAGCTGCCCCAGGCGGCGCCCAGCCCGGCCCTTGTCCTTGAGCGGTGGGCCTCGACGGGCGAGGCCGACTACTCGGCGCGCCGTCGGCAGCTGGAGGACATGGCCGCCCAGGAGGGCCTCGAGGGGCCCAGCGCCCCCAGCCGCGCCCGTCTGGGCCTGGCGCGCTTCCTGATGGGTAACGAGCTGGCCTATGAGACCATCGGCGTCATCAACCAGATGGCCGCCGAGAACGAAGCCCGCCTGGCCGATCCCGAGGCGCGCGGCCTGCGCGGCGCGGCGCGGGCCATGGTCGGCCGCTATGGCGAGGCCCTTGCGGACTTCTCCGTGGGCGCCCTGGCCAGTGACCCGTCGGCCTCGGCCTGGCGGGGCTACATCGCCGCTCAGCAGCAGGAGTGGGACGAGGCGCGCCGTCAGTTCACGCAAGCCGCGCCCGCCATCGACGCTTTCCCGCCCAAGTGGCGCGCCCGCTTCGGCGCCGCCCACGCCCTGGCGGCGATGAAGACCGGAGACCTTGAGGCCGCCGAGGCGCTGATCCGCTACGCCCTGTCCCAGCACATCGACGCCGAGGAGCAGTTGAAGGTGCGGCTGATCCAGGCCGAGCTGTTCGAGCTGCGCGGCGACAAGACGCGCGCCGTGCGCGTCTTCGAGGCCGTGGGCCGCGCGCCCCTGGACGACCTGGCCACCGAGGCCCGCATGAACGCGGCCCGCATCAAGCTGGACAGCGGCCAGATCACCACGGCCCAGGCCATTGAGGTGCTGGAGCCCTTGCGCTGGCGCTGGCGCGGCGACGCCACCGAGCTGAAGCTGATCCGCACCCTGGGCGGCATCTACCTGAGCCAGGGCCGCTATCGCGAGGCGCTGGAGGTGCTGCGCGGCGCGGGCGACCGGCTGGCTCGCCTGCCCGAGGCGACCGAACTGCAGGCCGACCTGTCCGCCGCCTTTCGCGCCCTGTTCCTGGAAGGCCGGGCCGACGGACTTCAGCCGATCCAGGCGGTGGCCCTGTTCTACGACTTCCGTGACCTGACGCCCGTGGGGGCCGAGGGGGACGACATGGTTCGCCGCCTGGCACGGCGGCTGGTGGACGTGGACCTGCTGGATCAGGCGGCCGAGCTGCTGGACTATCAGGTCAACAACCGGCTGGAGGGCGTGGCCAAGGCGTCGGTGGCCACGGACCTGGCGCGCATTCACCTGATGAACCGCAAGCCGGAGCAGGCGCTGCAGGCCATCTGGAACTCGCGCACCACCCTTCTGCCCACCGCCATGCAATCCGAACGCCGCGTGGTCGAGGCGCGGGCCCTGGCCGCGCTGGGCCGCCACGAACACGCCCTGGAGGTGCTGGGCAATGACCAGTCGCCCGAGGCCCTGCTGGTGCGCGGCGAGGCGGCCTGGCGCCAGCAGGCCTGGGCACAGGCCGGGCCGATCTATGAACGTCGCCTCGGCGAGCGTTGGCGCGACGCCGAAACGCCCCTGACGCCAGAGGAGGAAAGCTGGCTGGTGCGGGCCGGCGTGGCCTATTCCCTGGCCAATGACGGCGCGGCTCTCACAAGGCTGTCGGGCCGGTTCGCGGGCTTCACCGAGCGGGCGCGGGCGCCTGACGCTGTCCGCATCGCTCTGGCCGGGCCGGAGGCCGCCGCTGAGGATCTGGCGGCCGTCACCCGCGTTGCGGCCTCGGCCGAAACCTTCGCCGGGTGGGTGGCGGCGGAGAAGCAGCGCTTCCGCCAGCGGACCGGTGGAGCCGCTCCCGCACGCGCAGCGGCCTGACGGGGCCCTGGCCGCGAACGCCCTTTCAACCGCATGTCAGCCTGGCGGGCCGGAAGCGCGTCAAGTGCACGCCGGCGATCGCCTCATACGCCCTGGCCGCAGCGCTGCGTTCTCGCCCCCACCCAACCCCGTCGAGGGGGAGGGCTATTGTCACGTATTGAACAGGAAGTGCATCACGTCGCCGTCCTTGACGACGTAGGCCTTGCCTTCAGCCCGCAGCTTTCCGGCCTCGCGCGCCCTGGCCTCGCCGTTCAGCGAGACGTAGTCGTCGTAGGCAATGGTTTCAGCGCGGATGAAGCCCTTCTCGAAGTCCGTATGGATGACGCCCGCCGCCTGGGGCGCGGTGGCGCCCACGGGAATAGTCCAGGCCCGGGCCTCCTTGGGGCCCACGGTGAAGTAGGTCTGAAGGCCGAGCAGGGTATAGGCGGAGCGGATCAGGCGGTTCAGGCCCGGCTCGGTCAGGCCCAGCGTCTCCAGAAACTCGGCCTGCTCGGCCTCGTCCAGGGTGGCGATCTCGGACTCGATCTGGGCCGAGATGACGACCGTCTCGGCGCCGTCGGCCTTGGCGCGCGTGGCCACCTGGGCGGACAGGTCGTTCCCTTCGGCGGCTGACCCTTCATCGACGTTGGCGACGTAAAGGGCCGGCAGAGCGGTCAGGAGCTGCAGCATGTCCCAGGCCTTGCGGTCTTCCTTGGACACCTCAGCCAGGCGCGCGGGCTTGCCGGCGCGCAGCAGGTCCAGCGCCGCGCTCATCAGCTTGAATTGCCCCTGGGCCTCCTTGTCGCCGCCCTTGGCGCGCTTCTCGACCTGGACGATGCGGCGCTCCAGGCTGTCGAGGTCAGCCAGCATCAGCTCGGTCTCGATGATCTCGAGGTCGGCGATGGGGTCGATGCGGTTCTCGACGTGGGTGATGTCGTCATTGACGAAGCAGCGCGCCACGAAGGCGATGGCGTCGCAGTCCCGGATGTTGGCCAGGAACTGATTGCCCAGCCCTTCGCCCTTGGAGGCGCCGCGCACCAGGCCGGCGATATCCACGAAGGTGATCCGCGAGGGGATGATCTCCTTCGAGCCCGCGATCTTCGCCAGCACTTCCAGGCGCGGTTCGGGCACGGCCACGTCGCCGGTGTTCGGCTCGATCGTGCAGAAGGGGAAGTTGGCCGCCTGGGCCGCCGCCGTCTTGGTGAGCGCATTGAACAGGGTGGACTTGCCGACATTGGGCAAGCCGACGATCGCGACTTTCAGGGCCATGGACGCCTAGGAGGTGATGGGGCCGCGCCCGCTGCGCGGCGGCGGCGCGCTGCCTAGCACAGGCGGGCCGGGCCGCCAAACGCTTGCGTCCCACGCCGAATGGTAGCACAAACCATACGAACTGGTATGGAGATCGCCATGAACGTCTGGTTCGTCGCGGCGGCGGTCGTGGCCGCAGTCGCTTTGGGAGTACATCTGTTCCTGGGTTCGCGGCTGGTGGTCCGGCCGCTGCTGGAGGCGGCGGGACTGGATCGTGTGCCCCGCTGGCTGAACTTCATGACCTGGCACATGGTCAGCATGAGCCTGGCCTTCACGGCGGGCGGCTACGGCTGGGCCGCCTGGCGCAAGGATGGCGCGGTGCTGGCGCTTTTCCTGACCTTCCAGGCCGTCGGCTTCCTGGCGGTGGCGCTCTATGCGGCGGGGCGGGGCAGGCTGCCTGCGTGGCGGCTGCCCCCGGTGATCCTGTTCGCCGTCATTACGATCCTGGCCGTGCTTGGCCTCGCTCTTCCGGCAACGCCATGAGCCGCTTCACGCGCGCGGCCTGGCTGGATCTAGGTCTGGAGCGGCTGAGGGACGAGGGGCCAGAAGCCCTGACCATCGAGCGGATGTGTCAGGCGGCGGGCCGGACCAAGGGCTCCTTCTACCACCACTTCGGATCGGCCACGGAATTCCTGGCCGCCGTGATCGGCCGCTGGCGCGAGCGGGCCACGGACCGGATCGCGGAGGCCGCCCTGGCGGCGCGCACACCCGAGCTGGCGCTACGGACCCTCGGCAAGCTGACGGGCCGCATGGATCACCGGCTGGACGTGGCCGTGCGCCGGGCCGCGATCGGTCAGCCGGCCCTTGAGACCGAGGTCGAGGCGGCGGACCAGCGCCGAGAGGCCGTGCTGGCCCAGCTGATGGCCTCGGCCTACGTCCTGGATGAAGCCCGGGCGCGGGCGGCGGCGCGGCTGTTTCACTCGGTCCACCTGGCCGGGCAGTTGCGCGCGCCTGACGACGTGGAGGCCTTCACGCGGGAAGCCTATGGGGCGCTGCTGAGGTGGGTAGCGGTCTAGCGGGGGCGGATAGCGAAGACTGCTGTCACCGTCGCTTCCACCGCCACAGGCGGAACAGCCGCCTGCAGCTCAACGGTCGGGCGGGTGATTCGAGACCCGGTCACCATGATTGCCGCCGCTTGAGGCTGATCTTCCGGGTCTTCGAGCTGAACGTCCGCATCCTGCAATCGAATGATCTCGCCGAGCTGCATGCCTGACGCCTGCGCCATGGCCTCGGCCTGGCGTCGGGCGTCTGCATAGGCGGCCTGAAGAGCGGCGGCGTAGGCGGCCCGATGATCCGCCAGCCGGCCGGTTCTGAAGGAAGCTGACGACGCGCCCAGCTCAGAGGCGAGGGAGGCTGCGGCTCCGATCCTTTCGGCGGGTGAGATATCCGCCCAGACCGTCATTGTGGCGATATAGCCCGTAGGCGCGCAGGCGCCGGTGGCCCGGCGTCCGCCGTAACGTCCGTCATTGCACTGCGGGTCATAGGCCGGCTGGACATCCGCCTGCCGCGACGTCACGCCTGCGCGCGCGCCCTGGAGCCTGGAGACGCCGTCGATGACCCGGGACCGCGTTTCCTCCAGCTGCCGCAATGCGCTTATCCTATCGTCGCCCTCTCCCCTCAGCTCGATGACCAGGGTTGCGTAGTCGGCGGGAAGGGACACGGCGGCCTCGCCCCTCACGGCGATGAAAGGTTCCCGGGGCGGCTCCGCTCTGGCGAATGCGGGGCCGGACATAAGGCCAAGGCAGGCCGCAAGGATCACCGCGCGCATCATTTACCCTCCCAGGTTGCAGGGTCAGCTAAGGGGGTCGCGGCCCGTCTGTCTAGGACTGAACTTCTCGGCGGGGGCCAGGCGCATGACCTCGGCCTGGTAGCGCTCGTCTTCGCCCGCGCAGGCGAAGGGCAGGGCGTCGGCGCAGGCGCGGCACAGATCGGCGACCCAGCCCTGCTCCACCTTGTGGAAGTCCGACAGGACGTGGCCGTGCACCAGCTCCTTCTGGCCGGGATGGCCCACGCCCATGCGGGCGCGGCGGAAGTCGGGACCGATCTGGCTGATGGTCGAGCGGATGCCGTTGTGGCCCGCCGCGCCGCCGCCCGTCTTCATGCGGAAGCGCCCGGGCGCCAGGTCGATCTCGTCATAGAAGACGATCACGTCGGCGGACGTCAGCTTGAAGAAGCGCATGGCCTCGCCGATGGCGCGGCCGCTCTCGTTCATGAAAGTCTGGGGCTTGAGCAGGATGACGCGGACCGGCCCCTTGGCGGTCTCCACCTCGCCGTCGCGGGCCAGGCTCTGGAAGCGCGCGCGCTCGGGGCCGAAGCGCCAGCGATCCGCGATGGCGTCGGCGGCCATGAAGCCGATGTTGTGGCGGTTGCCCGCATAGCGGGGACCGGGATTGCCGAGGCCGGCGATGATCAGCATGGGACGCCCAAAAGAAAACGGCCCCGCCCGGAGAGGCGAGGCCGCTTCAATGCCCGATGGGGCGAAAGGGGATCAACCCTCGGAAGGCTCTTCGGCGGCGGCCTGCTCAATGGCCGGAACCTCGTCCGCGGCGGCCTCTTCGGCGGCGGCGGCCTCTTCGGCGGCGGCGGCGTCGGCGGCCTCGTCAGCGGCGTCGGCCTTGGCGGCCGAGGACACCTTGATCGAGGCGATCACGAAGTCGCGGTCGGTGATGGTGGGCTGAGCGTCCTTCGGCATCTGGACGTCCGAGATGCGCAGGGTGTCGCCCAGCTGGCGGCCGGCCAGATCGACGACCAGCTCCTCGGGGATGTGGTCGGCCGGGACCATGATCTCGACCTCGTGACGGACGATCTCGAGCGAACCGCCCTGGCGGAAGGCGCCGCACTGGTCCTGGTTCTTGAAGTGCACCGGGATCGAAATCTTGACCGGGGCGTGCTCGTCGACGCGCATCAGGTCGAAGTGAACCGGCGTGTCGCTCACGGGATGGAACTGCACGTCCTTGGCGATGACCGGCTGGGTCTCGTCGCCGTATTTCAGCGTGACGAGATGGCCCAGCAGCTTGCCGGTGTAGAGCGACTTGCGGAAGTCCTTCTCGTTCACGGCGATCGGCACGGGGCCCTTGTCGCCGCCGTACAGGATGCCGGGCACCTTGCCTTCGCGGCGCGCCGCGCGAGCGCCGCCGTCACCGACGCGGTCGCGGACTTCAACGTTCAGAACGATCTCGGCCATGTCCGTTAGCCTCAAAAGAAAAACCGCCGCGCAACGCCGCGCGCGGCGGGACGGGAACCCGTCAAATCAAGAGCGCGGCTAGATACACGGTTCACCCCAGCGGCGCAACTGGGGGTGAGCAGGTGAGACTCCTAGCCTTCCACCGCCTTGAGAATCTTCAGCACGGTGTTCCAGTTGCGCGAGGTGCCCAGCGGGGCGGCCTTTGTCCTGGCCCAGTCGCGGTCGAGGGTCGAGCGGCCCTGGCCCTCGGGGAAGTCGATGTAGAGGACGCGCTTTCCGGCCTCGACGCGCTCGGGGCCCGTGATGGCCTCGCGTAGGGTCTTCAAGGCGGCGGCCGGGACCGTCTCCTTCGTCAGGTGGGCGATGAGCTTGGCGGGGTGCTCTTCGGCTTCAGCCGGGAAGGGATTGGTCTCGATCATGGCGCGCCATTCCTGGGGCGTGCGCACGAAGAAGGCCGTCTTCAGATTCAGCCCGGTCACGGCCTCGCGTTCCAGCAGGGTCTCGAGATCGGCGCCGGATGAGGCGCCGCCCTCCATGATCAGGTTGCCGCTGGCGATCAGGGTGCGCGCGTTGCTGAAGCCCAGACCCTTGGCCCAGGCCCTGAGGTCCGCCATGGGCAGGGGCCGCCCGCCCACGTTGACGCCGCGCAGAAGAACGATGTGGACCTGGCTCATGTCTAAAGAGCCTAGCCTGTGCCGGACGCCCTCTGGAAGCTCTCGACCAGGGAGCCGGCCACCAGGCGCCAGCCGTCCACCAGGACGAAGAAGATGAGCTTGAAGGGCAGGGACACCACCACCGGCGGCAGCATCATCATGCCCATGCTCATCAGCACGCTGGCCACCACGAGGTCGATCACCAGGAAGGGCAGGAACAGGTAGAAGCCGATCTCGAAGGCGCGTTTGAGCTCCGATATCATGAAGGCGGGCGTGACCACGCGCAGGGGCAGGTCCTGGGCCGACTGGGGCTGCTGATCCAGGTCGGCCAGCCGCGTGAACAGGGCCAGGTCCGCCTCGCCCACCTGGCTGAGCATGAAGGTTTTGACCGGCTCGGACGCCGCGTCGAAGGCCTGGGGCAGCTCCATCTGCTGGTCGAGCAGGGGCCGCACGCCCGAATCGTAGGCGTCCTGCCAGGTCGGCGCCATGACCAGGGCCGACAGGAACAGGGCCAGCGAGATCAGCACCGCGTTGGGCGGGCTCTGCTGCAGACCGAGAGCCGTGCGCAGCAACGACAGCACCACCACGATGCGCACGAAGCTGGTGGTCATGATGACGATGGACGGCGCCAGGGACAGCACCGTCATCAGCCCGACCAACTGGACCACGCGCTCGGTTAGGCCGGCGCCGGTGCCCAGGTTGATGTTGACGGCCGGGCCCGCGCCCTGGGCCGCATCCTGGGCGAAGGCGGCGAGGGGAAAGATCCAGCTGGCCACGACGCAGACCAGCGACAGAAGGGCGGCGCGCTTGAGTTCGGCCTTGGTGGGCAGCTTGAGCAGGCGGGTCATCGGCGCGGCGCCTCGACCGGATCGAGTTCGCGGCCCTCGCCCAACAGCACCAGCCGCTCCTGATCGTCGACCTTGACCAGCACCAGGCGACGGGTGGGGTCCAGCACCAGGGTCTCGACCACCTTCAGTCGGCGCTCGCCGCGTTCGGCCTGGAAGCGGGCCAGAAGCCCGGGCGCGTAGCGGCGCATGCCCCAGGCCACAAGCAGGATGATCCCCAGCGTCAGGGCCAGACTGAACACCGCCTGGAGCAGGGTGAGGAAGTTCATGGGAAACGCGCCGGCGGTCAGCGGACGCACCCTCGCGTCCAGTGAACATGGTTAACGGCATCGGTTAACGCGGCGTTGAGGCAAGGGTCCGTTAACCATGCGGGCGGCATTTTCTTCCCAGTCCGAAGGGAAGGATCGCCGCCGTGCGCCTGGATGACATTCCGCTGTTCGCGCAGCTGCGCGACCGCCTCAGCTGGCTGGACCAGCGCCAGCGCGTGACGGCCGAGAACGTGGCCAACGCCGACACCCCGGGCTATGCGGCGCGCGACTTGGCCAGGCCCAGCGACTTCGCCCAGATGCTGAACGGTCCCCGCGCGGGGACAACGCTGGCGCGCACCTCGACCAGCCACATCGCCCCGGCGGGCCGTCCTGCCGCGGCCGCGGCAGAGGTGGTGCGGACGCCTGATTCGGAAACCACCCTCGACGGCAACTCGGTGGTGCTTGAAGAGCAGATGCTGCGCATGGCCGAGAGCCGCATGGCCTATGACGCCGCCATCGGCTTCTACCAGAAATCGCTGGCCATGCTGCGCATGGCGGCGCGCCCGCCGGGCCGCTGAGGAAGGACGCCTGAATGCCGACAGATCCCGTTCCGCCCCGCAACTCCGCCATGGCCGTGGCCGCCAGCGCTCTGCGCGCCCAGCAGTCACGCATGCGGGTGATCGCCGAGAACATCGCCAACGCCGAGTCCACCGCGCGCACGCCGGGCGGCGATCCCTACCGCCGTCAGGTGCCCGTCCTGACCACCCGCCAGATCGACGGCGCCACCGGCGTGGCCCTGGCCGAGGTGCGGGCCGACCCCTCGGACTTCAAGCGCGAGTACGACCCCTCGCACCCGGCGGCGGACGCCGAGGGCTATGTGCTGAGGCCGAACGTGGAATCGTTGATCGAGTCCATGGACATGCGCGAGGCGCAGCGCGCCTACGAAGCCAACCTCAACGTGGTCGAGACGGCGCGCGCCATGGAGCAGCGCACCCTCGACCTGCTCAAGCGATAGGAGGCTAGGTGATGAACGCCCTGATGGCCGCCCGCGCCTACGCCGCCGCGGCGGGCAATGCGGCCCCCACGAACGGCGCCTCGCCTGCTGGAGAGGCGGGCGGCTTCGCCGACCTGCTGAAGGCGGGCATGGAGCAGGCCGCCCAGTCCACCCGGGCCGCCGAGACCCAGATGCAGGCGCATGCGGCCGGACGCGCGGAGCTGATCGACGTGGTCACCTCAGTGGCTTCGGCCGAGGCCTCGCTGGAGACGGTGATGGCCGTGCGCGATCAGGTGATCCAGGCCTACCAGGAAATCATGCGCATGCCGATCTGAGGGTCGCTAGCCGGCTCTTCGCAGTTCCTGGGCGCGGTCGAAATCGGCCAGCACCATCTCTGACGGCTTGCGGTCGATCAGGCTGACCACGACCGCCACGATCAGGCAGGCCAGGAACCCGGGCACGATCTCGTACAGCACCGGCGACAGCGATCCGCCGTCGGGACCTAGCGGCGCGTAGATCCACACCAGCACCGTGGCGGCCCCGGCGATCATGCCCAGCAGGGCGCCGTTCCGCGTCAGCCTGCGCCACATCAGGCTGAGCAGGATGATGGGGCCGAAGGCGGCGCCGAAGCCGGCCCAGGCGTTCGAGACCAGGCCCAGGATGGTGCTTTCCGGATCGATGGCCATGAACCCCGCCACGAGGGCGACCACGGCCACGCACAGACGCCCGACCAGCACCAGCTCCTTCTGGCTGGCGCTGCGGCGCAGGAAGGTCCCGTAGAAGTCCTCGGTCAGCGAACTGGACGACACCAGAAGCTGCGAGGAGATGGTGCTCATGATGGCCGCCAGGATGGCCGCCAGTAGGAAGCCCGAGATCAGCGGGTGGAACAGCACGTCCGACAGGATGATGAAGATGGTCTCAGGGTCCGTGACGGACAGGCCGTTCTTCGTCGCATAGACGAGGCCCGCCAGGCCCGTGGCCAGGGCGCCGATGAGGCTGACGCCCATCCAGCTCATGCCGATGGCGGTGGTCGTGGGCACGTCCCTGACCGAGCGCAGGGCCATGAAGCGCACGATGATGTGCGGCTGGCCGAAATAGCCCAGCCCCCAGGCCAGGGCCGAAATGACGCCCAGCACGGTGGCCCCGCTGAACAGGTTGAGCAGTTCGGGGTTCAGCGCGTTCAGGGTCGCCGTCGCCTCTCCGACCCCGCCGGACTGGCTGAGCGCCACGATGGGCACCAGGATCAGGGCCAGGAACATGATGCAGCCCTGGACGAAGTCGGTCAGGCTGACGGCCATGAAGCCGCCGACGAAGGTGTAGGCCACCACCACGCCCGCCGTGACCCACAGGCCCCAGGCGTAGGGAATGCCGAAGGCGCTGTCGAACAGCTTGCCGCCCGCCACCAGGCCGCTGGAGGTGTAGAGGGTGAAGAAGACAACGATGACCAAGGACGAGATCACGCGCAGCAGGCGCGAGCGATCCTTGAAGCGCTTCTCGAAGAAGTCGGGGATGGTGACGGCGTCGTCCGCGACCTCGGTGTGAACGCGCAGGCGCGGCGCCACGAGGCGATAGTTGGCGAAGGCGCCGGCGAACAGGCCGATGGCGATCCACGCCTGGGACAGTCCCGACGCATAGAGCGCGCCCGGAAGCCCCATCATCAGCCAGCCGCTCATGTCCGAGGCGCCGGCCGACAGGGCCGTGACCGCCGGGCCCAGCTTTCGCCCGCCCAGCACATAGCCGGCCAGGTCCTGGTTGGCGGTCCTGTACGAGAACAGGCCGATGGCCAGCATGGCCAGGAAGTAGATGCCGATGGAGATGAGCGCTGCGGTTTCCATGGCGGCGGAGGCTAACAGCCGAGTTTGCCCGCCTCCACCCCCGAGGCGGTTTTTAGAAGGGTGAACACCTACCGGCTGTCAGCCTTGCGCTTGGCCCATTTCGGCTTGGCGAAGGGCTTTCCCGCCGGCTTGCCGGGCCCCTTTGAGGGCCGATCCGGCTTAGCGGACTTGGCCCAGGGCTTGGCTTCCGCCTGGTCAGGGCGTGGCTTGAAGCCAGGCTTCTTCGGGCGGGCGGGCGCATCGTCCCGATCCGGCCGCGGCTTGAAGGGCGCCTTCTCGGCGCGCGGCTGGTCCGGCCGAGCCTTGAATGGCGGCCTTGGCTTGCCCTCGGGCTTGTCCCAGCGGCGCATGCTCTTCTCGCCCGGCGCCGGCGCGACGGCCGAGGTGATGACCACGCCGTCTTCATTGGGGCGAGCGATGGCGGCCAGGAACTTGCCTTCCGCCTCCTTCGTGATCTCGAACTTGGTCTCGCGTCCGAAGATCTTGATGGAGCCCACGTCGCGCTTGGTCACATGGCCCAGGCGGCAGATCAGCGGCAGCAGCCACTTGGGATCGGCGTTCTTCTCGCGGCCGATGTTGATCTGGAACCAGGCCATGTCGCCGCCGCGCGCATAGTCGCTCAGCGGCCCGTCCCTCTGGCCCTTGTCGTTGCGGCCGGACGCCTGGGCGCGGGCCATGCGCTCGTCGTCCTGCACGTCCTCGGGGGGCGGCAGCTTCTGCTGGTAAAGCCGGATCAGGGCGGCGGCCACCTGCTCCGGCGTGGAGCGCTCAAGCAGGGCCCGGCCCAGCTCCAGCGCCTCCTCGTCGGCGGGGGCGGTCAGCAGGGGATCGGACAGCATGCGCTCCCGGTCCTTCGCCCGGATCGAGTCCGCCGAGGGCGGGCCCGACCACTCGGCCTTGATGGCGGCCGAATGCAGCATCAGCTCCACCTTGCGGCGGCGGGTATGGCTGACCATCAGGACGGACACGCCCTTCTTGCCCGCCCGACCGGTGCGGCCCGAACGGTGCAGCAGGGTCGCCTTGTTCACGGGTATCTCGGCATGGATGACCAGGCCCAGGTCGGGCAGATCCAGCCCCCGCGCCGCCACGTCGGTGGCCACGCACACGCGCGCATGGCCGTCGCGCAGGGCCTGCAGCGCCTCGGACCTCTGGCCCTGCGTCAGCTCGCCCGACAGGCCGACGACCGAGAAGCCGCGCTCGCGCAAGCTGGCCGTCAGGTGCTTCACCCGCTCACGCGTGTTGGCGAAAACGAGGGCGCCGGGGCTTTCGAAATAGCGCAGCACATTGACCACGCCGTGTTCGACCTCGTGCGGGGCCACGCGGATGGCGCGGTACTCGATGTCGCCGTGCGGCTGGTCGCGCCGGGTGGTGTCGATGCGAACCGCGTCGCGCTGATAGGTCTTGGCCAGCCGGGCGATGTCCGGGGCGATGGTGGCCGAGAACAGCAGGGTGCGCCGCTCGGCGGGCGCGGCGTCGAGTATGAAGGTCAGGTCTTCGGCGAAGCCCATGTCCAGCATCTCGTCGGCCTCATCCAGCACCACGGCCTTCAGCTGGGACAGGTCCAGGGCGTCGCGGGTGATGTGGTCGCGCAGGCGCCCGGGCGTGCCCACCACGATGGCGGCGCCGCGTTCCAGGCTGCGGCGTTCGGCGCGCGGGTCCATACCGCCGACGCAGGTGGCGATGCGGGCGCCGGCCTTGGCGTACAGCCACTCCAGCTCCTTGGAGACCTGCAGCGCCAGCTCCCGCGTCGGGGCGATGATCAGGGCTTGGGGCGCGGCGTTGTCGCTGACGCGCTCCGCCTCGCCCAGGAGGGTGCCGGCCAGGGCCAGGCCGAAAGCCACCGTCTTGCCTGATCCGGTCTGGGCGCTGACCAGGAGGTCGCGGCCGCTTTCGGCCTCCAGCACCGCGGCCTGCACGGGCGTGGGCTCGGCATAGCCGCGTTCGGACAGCGCGCGGTCGAGCGCGGGATGGCTGGCGGGAAAAGGCATGGGAAGTCAGGTCCAGGGCGCAGGCGTCGCGCATTCCGCCAAACGGGCGGGGCGGGGTCTGTAGCCCGAAATCCCGACCAAAGCGAGGCGAGCCTTTCGCCCAGAGCCCGTGCCGGCTCGCCGGACACGCCTCGCGATTGGCGCACACGGGCAAGGCCGGATCGTGAAGGCCCGGCGCCCCGCTCAACGACTTCAGGTTGAAATCGTCGTCCTTGGCCTCAGCCCGGCGAAAGCTTGTATTCGGGGGGGTTTTTTGGCCCGTCGATCTCTCGGGGACGGCATGACCGCCGCCGCGTCCCGAGCGACTAACTCGCGACCATTGGCCGATGTGCAAATGATCAGGTCGACTGCTGAAAAAATCTTCCTCTGAAATCGTGATTTTTGACTTTGATCAACTGCGAAGAGTGCATCCAGTGGCAAGGAGCATGGGCGGAAATCTTGAGCAAGGCCTGACCACCTGTGAAATGTGGCGGGTCGATCCTTTCGCCTGCCTTAAGAATAACATTTCAATGCAAAGGCCTATCTGAATTGGCTACTAAATCTGGGATTGAATATAGGCCACAATGGTCCTTTTCTGTGGCCTTGGTTCCGCGTCGAGCTCAACCCGATGAAGGGGGGCATCATGATGAGCGTGGATAACTTCCGGGCCCGCGGGCGACCCGTGGCGCCGGCGCCGGGTCGCCTTCCGACGACGGGGACCGCCAGGGTCCAGGCGGCGCCTCAAGATGTCGCCGCAGCGCGCCGAATGAACATCAACAGCCCGGCGGACAGCTGGTTCGCACTGGATCCCACACCCCTTTTCGTGGTGGATGAAGGCGGGCGGCTGGTCTGCGCCAATCCCGCGGGAACTGAACTGATCAACGACGGGCGACTGCTCGCCAATGGTTCAGGCGTTCTCAGCTTCGGTTCATCGGGCTGTGATTCCGACTTTCTCGCCGCCGTCCGCGCGGTCGTGGGAAGGGGCGGCCAGTCCCGCCTCGTTTTGCGTCAGCGACACGGCGGTTGGGTCGGCGCCACCCTCCACGGCGTCCAGGACGGAAGCCTCGTCATCGTGTCCGTGAAGGCGGAGGCGAGCCCCTCGGTCGAGGCCATGGAGGCCATAGGCTCGGCCTTTCATCTGACGACATCAGAGACCGACGTGCTCTACGGCCTGCTGACCGGTGGGTGCCCCAAATCCGTAGCCACGGCGCTGAGAATATCGGAGCACACGGTGCGGGCGCATCTGAGAGATCTGTACGCGAAAATGAACGTTCGCGGCCTGAATGGAATGATCAGAACGTCCTGCACGTTCCTATAGAACACCGTTAATCAATATTAACGGGCAAAGATGACTGCTAATGAAGGGGATGAAGGGCGCTAAGTCGGCGTGTTACCCAGTAGAAATCAGGCACAAGCCTGATGCGAGCAAGCATCAAAATGGTTTGGTGTGCCGCTTAATCTCTGGAGGGTTCAATGCGTCATCTTATGCTCAGTGCGGCCGCCGCGGCCGCCGCGCTCATGGTCATCCCTGCCGCCGCTCAGGCTCAGGACACCCAGCTGGTCGTGACCACGACGGTCGAGAACTACTGTTCGATCGGTCTGGCCAACGTCGCCGGCAGCAACGTGGCCGTCGCCAACGGCGTCCGTCAGAAGGTCACCACCCTGCGCATGTCCTGCAACGCGCCGACCGGCGCGCGGCTGACCTCGACCGCGGTCAACGGCGACCTGAAGTCGGCCGGCGGCGTCCTGATCAACTACGATTGGGAGCTGGTGGTCCCGGCGATCCCCGCCCTCGGGTTCGCCCCCCAGGACACCTTCCCGACCAACTGGCAGGTCGTCACGAACTCGGGCGGCTATAGCGAGCAACTGGCGGACGGCATCTTCGCCGATCTGTTCCTGAACCTCTGCTACGGCGTCCCGGGCGGCCCTGGCCTGGGCGGCACCGCTGGCGACACGACCCCCGGATCGAGCGGCTGCGCTGCGGCTCCCTCGGGACCCGGTGCGTCTGAAGCTCCGGCGGGCACCTACTCGGAGACCTTCAAGTTCGATCTCGACCCGGCCTAACCGCCGGGCGCTTAGGGGCCGCTCCCTCGGGGGAGCGGCCCCCGCTTTTCGGCCCGATCCGGCCAGATGGTTCTCAATTGGGGGAAAACATTATGCGCAAGAATCGAGTGATCGCCTTCGCCGCCGCCAGCGTCCTGTGCTGGTCCGCGGTCCAGCCCGCTACGGCCATCGACGTGAATCCGATGGTCCAGCACATCACCCCATCCGGCGCGAGCTCCGGCTACCGGCTCAGGGTCCGGAACACCGACGATCAACCGATCACGGTGGAGATCCAGGCCTTCCTCATGGAGGTCGATGAGAACGGCCGGCGTTCCCTAAGTGAAGAGGTCGATGACCTGGCCATCTTCCCCCCCCAGTCGGTGATCCCGCCGAACCGGGAGCAGGTCGTCCAGGTGCGCTATGTGGGTCCGCCCGACCCGACGCCGCGCATGTATCTGGTGCGCGTCGGGCAGTTGCCGATCACGTTCTCTTCCGAAGAGAACAGCGCCTCGGGCGCCGCGATCCAGGTCGCCTTCAACGTCAATACGCATGTCCTTCTGGCGCCCGCGGGGGCGCGGCCGTCCCTGCACGTCCTCTCGACCCGAAAGGCGGAGAACGGGGACGTGCTGATCAGCGTTGAGAATCAGGGGGTGGGTTTCGCGTCGCTGCGCGAGGCCCGCTACGCGCTGACCTCGTCCGACGGCCGGCAGTTTCCGGTCCGGGCCGAGGACGTCGATGTGGGGCAGGTGAGCGCACTGCCCGGAGGCGCCCGGCGCAACATCCGCGTTCCCGCCGCGCTGGTCCCCGGCATCGGCCAGGAGGTCACGGCCTCGATCGAGTTGAGCTAGGCGGTTGCTGTGTCTGTCCCCCCAATTGGACGCCGCGCCCGCCTGGGCGCCGCCAGCCGCCGCCGCACGGGCGCGATCCTGTGCCTCGGCGGCGGTCTGGCGGTAGCCTCGGCCGGGGCCGCCTTCTGCGCCGTCTCGGACATCCCCGCCTTCGACCTGCCCATGACCACGGCGGGCGGCGATCACGCCCCAATGGCCGCCCCGCTGGAGGGAACGGCTCCGGCCCTGGCGGCGGCGCAGGCGCAGGCGCCTGTTACGCGGCCGACCCCGGTGCTGGCGCCCATCCAGGGCCCCCTCCTGCTGGACAGGCGCTATCTCGGCGACATCAGTGGCGCGGTGAGCGGCGATGGGGACGGCGTGGTCGACGCCGACCGGCTGATGACCCTGCTCGAGCCCCTGGTGAGCCCCAGCCTCCTCGACGATCTGCGCTCCCGTATACTTGGGCGTGACCGCATCGCCCTTGCGGAGCTCGGGTCCGAGGCCTTTGACCTGACGTTCGACCCCTTGGCCCTGACATTCAACGCGACGCTCGCGCCCACGGCGCGGGCCCGCCGCCATGTGAGCTTCTCCGACCCCGAGGTCGTGGACCCCGCCAGCTTCGACCAGCCGGCGGAGTTCGCCGCTGGCGCCAACTTCAGCCTCTCCCAGCGCTTTTCGCACCAGAGCGACACCTTCTCGCCCCTACAGGCCGGGGTGGACATGTTCGCCAACTGGGGCGGATTCGAGGGCGTCACCCTCACTGCCGGCGCCGACTACGACGGCTCGTCTCCAGACGACAGGTGGCGGCGCAGGGAGGTGCGATTGACGAAGGATATCTTCGCCTCGGCCGTGCGTGTAACCGCCGGGGAGTTCTCACCCCCCATCGAGAGCTTCCAGGGATCGCGGCGCTTCCTCGGCGTGTCGGCGGCCCGCGCCTATTCGACCATTCGCCCCTTCCAGAACATTCGGCCGTCGGGTCGGCGGGAGTTCATTCTCGATCGTCCGTCCTTCGTGGAGGTGGAGGTGAACGGCGTGGTCGTCCAGCGGCTGCAGCTCGACGCGGGCCCCTATTCCCTGGCGGATTTCCCGTTCGCCCAGGGCCCCAATCTCGTCCGCCTGCTCGTCGAGGACGACTCCGGACGCCGGGAGATCGCGGTCTTCGATCTCTTCGGGGGGGCCGGCCTGCTGGATCCCGGCGTGGTCGATTTCGGGGTCTCGGCGGGGGTTCTGGAGGAGGGCGGCCCGTTCGAGTACGGCTCCACACCTGGCTTGTCGGGATTCGTGCGCAAGGGGGTCAGCGACGTCCTGACGGTGGGAGCCAACGCACAGCTGACCGACGAGCTGGTTCAGGCCGGCTTCCTGGCCACCTGGGGCGCTCCGCTGGGCCTGTTGCAGGTGGCCGCGGCAGCGAGCCACGGAGGGCCGGACGGCCGTTCGGGTCTTGCGGCGTCGATCGATTATCTGCGCGAGGGGGTGATCCTCGACGAGGTGGACGCCCGCCTCATCCTCTCCCTGCAAGCCAAGAGCCGGGATTTTCAGTCCCCCTTCGCGGATCGGCCCTCAAACCGGGAACGATGGCGCGCCGCGGCCCAGTCCGTGCTGCGCCGTGGCGACTATTCGCTCAATCTCGGCGCAGCCTACGCCAGAGGGCGGGACGGTCATCCCCACCAATCCGACCTGACGCTGGGCCTGGGGCGAAGCTTCGAACGCTTCGCGGTCAACCTGAACCTGGGATGGCGGGCCTTCAGCGATGACCGGCCTAGCGAGACGCGCGTGGGGGTGTCGCTGACGGCCCGCTTCGGCGGCCGCTGGACCGGCGCGGCCCGATACGAGCGCCAGGACCGGGCCCGCGAGATCAGCCTGTCCCGCGCGCCGACCGGACGGCTCAACGACATCAGCGGCACGGTGAGGTTTGGGGAAGACCGCAAGCAGCAGTCGCTCTCCGCCGACGTCCGCTACATCAACAATCGCTTCGACGCGCAGCTGGTCACCAACCGCCTGGTCCGCAACGAGCCCGGGGGAGAGCCGCTGCAGGAGTCCCTCTGGCGGATCTCGTCCTTCTTCGGATACGCCGGCGGCGCGTTCGCGCTCGGCCGCCAGTCTCCTGAAGGCTTCGTCATTGCGAGCCGACACGCGTCCCTCAAGGAGTCGTCCCTGGCCCTGACCGATGGGGGCGGGCAGGCGATTGCCCGCGCCGGCTGGTTCGGCCCGGCTCTGGCCCCGATCAGCCGGGCCTACGGCGTCAATCGGTTTGTGGTCGCCGTCGAGCCGCTGCCGCAGGGCTACGACCTGGGCGCGGGCGTCCTCTCGGCCTTTCCGGGCTACGGCAGCGGCTATCACATGGTGGTCGGCAGCGACGCCTCGCGCACCGTGATCGGGGTCCTGACTGACCAGGACGGACCCATGGCGCTGATCAGCGGCGCGATTCAGTCGGTGGACGCCAGCCCCGGCGAGGAGCCACGCCCGTTCTTCACCAATCGCTCCGGACGCTTCGTGGGCGATGGCCTCGCGCCGGGCCGCTACCGGTTGATCGTCCGGGGCGCGGCCATAGCGGAGTTCACCATTCGCGAGGATCAGGAAGGAGTCGTCAATGTCGGCGAAATTCGCGCATCCACCCCTTAGGATCGGGGGCCTAGCCGTGGGTCTGGCTCTTGGCCTCTGTCTATCTCCGGCCGGGGCGTGTGATCTGGTCGTGCAAGCCCCTGAGGCGGTTCGGATTGACTATGAGCCTTTCGGTCCAGGCCCCTCCAGCGGTCCCTTGAACGTGCAGTTCGAGAACCGCTCGGACGAGGCCTGCGAGCTTCGTCTCCGGTTCATAGACGAGGTCGGCGATACCAGGCCGACGGTCGAGGTCGGGCCCTCGACGGTGGAGTTTCGGCCGCGCGAGAGCTCGGGCGTGCTTCGGCGCGACCTCGATCCCGGCGTCTTCTTGCTGGGCGTCCCAGGGAACCAGTCGGCTCGCGCAGAGATCGACGCCTTGGTCATCAGCGAAGGGATCGTCCCTGCGGGCGAGCATCAGGCCGATCTGCGTCTGGAGGTTCTGGAGGGTGACGGAACGGCCGCCGCCGCCCAGCTCCCGCTGCGCCTGATCCTGCAGTCCATGCCGCGGGCCCAGGTGAACATCGCCGGCTCGGCCGGCGCCTTTGGGTCAGGTTCATCCGTGGAGACCGTCGACTTCGGCGTGGCTGAAAGCGGGGCCACGAAGCGGGTCTTCGTCCAGGTTCGCGCCAATGCGGAATCCACCCTGTCCGTCAGATCGGCGCATCGGGGCGTCATGCGGCACGTGGAGATGGGAGAGGCGGGAACCGAGGTCGCCTACCAGCTCGAGCTGGACGGTGAACCGGTCGACCTGACCCGGGACTGGATGCGGCTGGTCGATCCTCCGCGGACCCTCGCCGGCGTCTCGCTTCCGCTGGATTTCACCCTCGGGCCGATCCAAGGTCAGATGTCCGGCCGGTACGAGGATTTGTTGACCATCGACGTCTGGCCGAACTAGCGGCGCGCTTCCCCGCCACCCGCTCCAGGGCTAGCCAGTCCACGAGGGCAACGGGGAGCAGGAGGCCGTCATGACCGGCGGGATCTACATCGCCGTGGCGACCCGCACGGGCGGGAGTGCGGGGTGTCTGGCCGCTGAACGGGACGAAAGCGAGGCGGCCCTCTCCATCCCCCACCCGAATAATCCACATCCCGCGCCCCATTGTGCTAGGGTGCGCCCTGGTCCTTCGCCGGGGTAGGGGACGGGCCGCCTGAACCACGCCCAACGGGTATGGCCCTCCGCTTTCGGAGCGCCTCCGGTTCTCAAGATCGGCCTTTCCATGGCTGCCCCTGTTACGCTGAACCCTGATGCATCGCTGAACCTGTCGCTGGCCCTTGTGGCGGCGTCGAGCGCCCCCCTGCTGCTGCTGGACGGCGACCTGACGCTGATCGCGGCCAGCCGGTCGTTCTGCGAGTCCTTCGACACTGGCGCAGACCGCGTCGCCGGGCAGCAGCTGTTCGCCCTGGGTGGCGGCGAATGGGACGTGCCGCAACTGCGCGCCCTCCTGGAGGCGACCGCCAGGGGCGACGCCGACATCGACGCCTACGAGATGGACCTGGTTTGCGCCGGGCGCGAAACCCGCCGTCTGGTCCTGAACGTCAAACGGCTGGACTATGGCGATGCTGATCATGTGCGGCTGGTCGTGGCGGTGCTGGACGTGACCGACGCGCGGCTGGCCGACCGGCTGAAGGATGAACTGCTGCGCGAAAAGGCCGTCCTGCTTCAGGAGGTTCAGCACCGGGTCGCCAACAGCCTGCAGATCATCGCCAGCGTGCTCATGCAGAGCGCCCGCAAGGTGCAGTCTGAAGAGTCACGCATTCACCTGCGCGACGCCCATAACCGGGTCATGTCCATCGCCTCGGTGCAGCAACAGCTGGCCGTGACCCAGACCGGCCAGGTCGAACTGCAGCCCTATTTCACCCAGCTGTGCAAGAGTCTGGGCGCGTCAATGATCCAGGACCCCGGACGGCTGTCGATCGGCGTGGACGTCGATGACAGCGAGACCAGCGCAGAAATCTCGGTCAGCCTGGGGCTGATCGTCACCGAACTGGTCATCAACGCCCTGAAGCACGCCTTTCCCGGACGGCGCAAAGGCCGGATCACCGTGGCTTATCACGACGCGCCCAAGGGCTGGACCCTGTCGGTCGCCGACAACGGCGTGGGCATGCCCGCCTCAGGCGGCGGCGATGAAGCCAAGGCGGGACTGGGCACCAGCATCGTTCAGGCCCTGGCCGCCCAGTTGCAGGCGCGAGTAATGCTATCGGACGGCAAACCGGGCACGCGGGTGTCGGTGTGGGGGCCTGTCGGAAGCGCGCGCCCCGCCGCCAGTAGGGCCCTCTAGTTCACACGTCCGCGATGGTCGTCCTCTAGGCCGAAGGTCCCGTGTCGCCTATCAAGGGACGGCGCGTGGAGGAACCATGACCGGCAGGATTCATATCGGCGTCGGCGGCTGGACCTATGAGCCCTGGCGCGGGGTCTTCTACCCCGAGGGCCTGGCGCAGAAACGCGAGCTGGAGTTCGCCAGCCGGCAGCTGACCTCCATCGAGATCAACGGCACCTATTATTCCACCTTCAAGCCAGACAGCTGGATGAAGTGGCGCGACGAGACGCCCGACGGCTTCGTCTTTTCGGTCAAGGCCAGCCGCTATTGCACCAACCGCAAGGCGCTCTCGGATATGGGCGAGAGCATGGGGCGTTTCCTGGATCAGGGCCTGACCCTGCTGGGCGACAAGCTGGGGCCCATCAACTGGCAGTTCATGGGCACGAAGAAGTTCGATCCCGTGGATTTCGAGGGCTTCCTCAAGCTGCTGCCGCCGGAGCGCGACGGTGTTCGCCTGCGCCATGCGCTGGAGGTGCGTCACCCCAGCTTCTGCGACGAAGCCTTCTACGCCCTGGCCGAAAAATACGGCTGCGCCATCGTCTACGCCGAGGACGACGAGGCGCCCGAATGGCCGCGGATCGACCGGCGAACGACAGACTTCACCTATGCCCGCATCATGTCGAGCCGGGAGGATCTTGAGACCGGCCTGACCGATGAGGACCTGGACGCCGTGGCGGCCCGCACGCGCGGCTGGGCCGGGAACGGGGACGTGTTCTGCTACTTCATCTCGGGCGCCAAGGTGCGCAACCCGGCCGCCGCCATGGCCCTGATCGAAAAGATGGCCCGGTGAAGGGCCGGCTCCCCCTCCCGCGCGGCAGGGGGAGCCGCTGAGGCCTAGCCCCGCGGCGGGCGCGGCGGGGCGGGGGGCGCCGGAGGGGCCGGAGGGGCCGGCGGCGCGGGCGGAGCCATGTGCTCGCCTTCCTCGAGGAAGCCGTCGCTGTCGCTGTCCATGGCCTGGAAGTGCTCGCGCATGGGGGCGGTGAACTCTTCCAGCGAGATACGCCCGTCGTTGTTCGCGTCCATGTCCTCGCGGCCGCGGCGGATGATCCGGAGGTCGTGGCGGCCAGGGCCGTCGCCGTCTATCACCACGGGGTCGCCGTCGCGGTGACGCATGACGATGACGTTGTGCTCGCCCGGCGCGCCCTCGGGCATGCGGTGGCGGAACATCATCGGCGCGCGGGGCGCCATCGGTCCGGGTACGCGCATGCGATGGCCGCGCAGGGCGCCGGCGTCGACCGCGCCGTCATGGTCGCTGTCCAGCTGGTCCCAGCGGCGCTGGTGCATGGCCAGGAACTCGTCTCGCGTGATGCGGCCGTCGCCGTTGGCGTCCAGCGGATTGGCCTCGCCGTCGACCTCCTCGCCGTTGATGATGACGCGCTCCACGCGGCGTTCTTGTCCGTCCTGGGCGGTATCGGCCAGGACGGGGCCGGCCACGGCCAGCAGGGAGATCAAGATCAAGGGGCGCATGTCGCTCTCCTCCAAAATGCAGGGGCCTAAAGATCGGCCGCGCCGGGATCAGACCGATCCTGCATTGCAGAAAGATTTCAGCGTTCGGTGCGGCCGCCCCGCCTTTGCCATCTTTGCCTTTGGGTATTTCAATCGTGAAATCCGCCTGAGCGATGCGGGCGCCAAAAGGGATTCCATGGCCATGTCCGCCGCCCCCGCCGATCCGACGACTGACGCTTCCTCCGAAGCGGTCGGGCGGTTGCTCATCGTCGACGACGATCCCGGCATCCGCGAGGTGCTGAGCGAATATCTGGCCCGCCACGGCTTTCAGGTGATGACCGCCGCCGACGCAAGCCAGGCCGAGCCCCTGCTGGACCAGGCCGATCTGGTGGTGCTGGACCTGATGCTGCCGGGCGAGGACGGCCTGTCCATCTGTCGGCGGCTGTCCGCGCGCGGGGTTCCGGTGGTCATGCTCAGCGCCATGGGCGAGGACGTGGACCGTATTGTCGGACTGGAGCTGGGCGCCGACGACTACCTCGGCAAGCCGTGCAATCCGCGCGAGCTGCTGGCGCGGGTGCGGGCGGTTCTGCGTAGACGCGCCGGTTCCTCAGACGGCTCTGCGCCGCCTGTGTTCGCCGCTCCGGCATGCCTGGCCTTCGGCGCCTGGACGCTCGACCTGATGGCCCGCCGTCTCAGCGGCCCCCGGGGAGACACGCCGCTGTCGACCGGTGAGTTCAACCTGCTCAAGACCATGGCCGAACGCCCGCGCCGGGTGCTGACGCGGGACCAGTTGCTCGATCTGTCGCGCGGCGACGCCTGCGATGCCTTTGACCGCGCCATCGACGTGCAGATCAGCCGCCTGAGAAAGAAGCTGGCCGCGGACGGCGGGCAGGACCCGATCCGCACGGTTCGCGGCGTGGGCTACGTGTTCGAGGCCGAGGTGCGCCAGGTCAGGGGCGGCGCATGAGGCCGCGCTTCACCGCCTGGCCGACCTATGCCCAGGTCGCGGCCCTAGTGGCCGCCAGCGTCGCGTTGGGTCAGGCCGTGGCCTTCGCCATCGTCACCCTCGCGCCGCCGCCGCCGCCGCAGGGGGCCACGGTTCCAGAGGTCGCCGCCGCCCTGAGCGCGGGGCTGGACGGGGCCCGGCGCTGGCCGCACATGCGCCTTAGCGTCTCGGACCAGCCTCCGCCGGACAACGGGTCGCGCGATCCGCTGGGCGCCGCCTATGCCCGCGCGGTGGCTGAAGAGCTGGACCTGCCGCCCGCCTCGGTGGTCGTGCGCAGCGCCGATGGGCCGGGCCGCCACGGCTTTGCTTTTAAGCGCCGCGTCGGCGACGTGCACAACGTCATCGTCATGCAGGCGGAGAGCGTGCGCCTGACGCCGCCAGCGCCGCCGCCGGCGCCGCCGGCTCCAGCCCCTGGCGGGGCCCTCCCACCCCCGCCGCCCGCCCCGCCCCGTCCGCCGCTGCCGCCCGAGGTGATCGGCGAACGGGTCCGGCTGGCCGAGACCCTGCTGGTGCGCTCAGGCGTTCGCATCTCGGGCCTCTCCGCCTCGGTGCGGCGGCCGGACGGCCAGTGGCTGACGGCCAGCCCGCGGCCGCCGCTGATCTCGCCCTGGCATGTGCGCATGGGGCTGGGATTCCTTTTGACGACTCTGCTGCTGGGGCCGCTGGCCTGGTGGGTGGCCCGCCGCCTGACCCGCCCGATCCGCGTCTTCGCCGAGGCGGCCGAGCGGCTGGGCGCCGATCCGGCGGCCCCGCCTCTGGCGCTGAGCGGCCCGGCCGAAGTGCGCTCGGCGGCCCGCGCCTTCAACGACATGCAGGCCAAGCTGCAGGCCTATGTGCAGGGACGCACGCGCATGGTGGCCGCCATCGCCCACGACCTGAGAACGCCGCTGACGCGGCTTCGCTTCCGCGCCGAGCAGGCCAGGCCCGGCGTACGCGACAAGATGGCCGCCGACATCGACGAGATGGACCAGATGATCGGCCAGGTGCTGGCCTTCGTGCGCGGCGAGCAGGCCCGCCAGAGCTTTCAGCCCGTCGACCTTGCCGCCCTCGTGCGCGACGTCGTGCAGGGCTTCCGCGACACCGGCGCCGAGGTGCAGGCCGACCTGGTGTCGGAGGCCGTCGTGCCTGGAGACGCCGTGGCTCTGCGCCGCGCCGTGGCCAATCTGATCGACAATGCGGTCAAGTTCGCCGGGCGGGGCCGGGTGCGGCTGGCGTCCGAAGCGGACCAGATCGCCGTCGTCATCGAGGACGAGGGGCCCGGCCTGCCGGACGACGCCCTCGAGGCGGCGCTTGAACCCTTCCAGCGCGGCGATCCCAGCCGCAATCGCGAAACCGGCGGTGTGGGCCTGGGCCTGGCCGTCGCCCAGTCGGTGGCGCGCGCCCACGGCGGCCGTGTCGTCCTGTCCAATCGTTCGCCGCGTGGGCTTGAGGCGCGGCTGATCCTCTCCACGACCCATCCCAAGGAGCATTCATGAGCCGCCACCTGCTGAAGGCCTTCGCCTGCGCCACCGCCCTGCTGGCCGCCATCCCCGCCGAAGCCGGTCCGCGCGAGACCGTCCAGGAGATCGCCGAGGCGATCCGCCACGAGTTCTATGACGCCGCCGCGGCCGCTCGCATCGCCGATGCGCTGGAGGCCGAGGCCGCCCGGGGCGCCTACGACGCCGAGACGGATCCCCGCGACCTGGCGACGGTGCTGACCGGCCGCCTCAAACCTGAAGACCCGCACTTCCAGGTCAACTACGATCCGGTGGGGCATGCGGGCGTGCCAGCGCCGGGCCTGCCCACGCGCCTGACGCCGCCCGAAGCGGCGGCCTTCGACAACAACGGTTTCGCCGAGGTGCGCATCCTGCCGGGCAATCTCGGCTACATCCGCATGAGCCGCTTCGCCAACATCAACTGGGACGATCCCAATGACCCGGCCCGCGCGGCGGCCGACGCGGCTCTGGCGCTTGTGGGCAATACCGAGGCGGTGATCTTCGATCTGCGCGGCAACGGCGGCGGCGCGCCCTCCATGGTCGGGTACCTGTCCAGCGCCTTCGTGGGAGAGCAGGACATTTATAACCGCTTCATCAACCGGCGCGGCGAGGGCGTGGAGCGGCCTCGCGTCTTGTACCCGCGTCCGCGCCTGGACGTGCCCGTCTATATCCTGATCAGCGGACGCTCGGGCTCCGCGGCCGAGGGCTTCCCCTACACGCTCCAGTCGGCGCGGCGGGCCACGATCGTCGGGGAGGCCAGCGGCGGCGCGTCGAATCCCGGCGGGTTCATTCCCTTGAGCGAAGGCTTCGCCGTCTTTGTCTCGCGCGGCACGCCCCGGAACCCCTTTACGGGGACCAACTGGGGCGGCGCAGGCGTGCAGCCCGACATCGCCGCGCCCCAGGACGAAGCCCTGACCGCCGCCCAGCGCGCGGCGCTGGAGCGCACTATCGTCGCCGCCCCGTCGCCAGGCCGGGCCGAGGCTGCGCGCTGGGCTCTGGCGGCGCTGAACCCGGTCAACTTCGATCTGCGGCCCTATGAGGGAACCTATGGTCCGGCGACGGCCGTGGCTGAGGACGATCGGCTGGTGCTGCGCTCGGGCCGGCGCCCGCCGCTGACGCTGATTCCGGTGGAGCCGGACCAGTTCATCCTGAGCGACGATCCCACGGTTCGCTACCGCTTTGAACGCGACGGCGATGGCCGCGTGATCGCCATGGAGCGCCTGTCGCTGTCCGGTCCGTCCGCGCGTACGCGGCGAGTGGACTAGCCGCCGCCCGTCGCGCGGGCGATGACGGTCTGAAGGACCGGATCCTCGCCCGCGCGGCGCTGGGCCAGGGTGGGCGCGATGACCAGATCGGGGGTCACGCCCACCTTCTCCAGCCGCACGCCGCGACCGGTGCGGATGTCACGGATCGACAGGCTGAGTTCGCCGCCGTCGGGCAGGTTGAAATCCTGCGAGGCGATGACCGAGCCGTGGCTGGGCTGGCCCACGACAAGGCCGCGGTCGGTCTCCTGGGCCCAGGCGGCCAGCAGCTCTGAGGCGCTGGCGCTGCCCGGCCCAATGAGGATGTACAGTGGGCCGCGGTAGCCGCCCTGACCTGACGCGGTCATCAGGCGCTGGTTGAACAGTCGGCCGTGCAGAACCGCGTAGGGCGTCGACTGCTCAGCGCTGATCAGGCCCGCGACGCGGCCCAGCACGCTGAGCAGGCCGCCGCCGTTATGGCGCAGGTCCAGAACCAGATAGGCCGGCGGCTCGTCACGCAGGTTGATGGCCTGGTGAACCCAGACCAGAGAGCTCTGGTCGAAGCGCGCGAAGCGCAGATAGAGCCCGCCATCCGGCAGCACGCGCGCCTCGCGCCGGGGCGGGGGCGTCAGAAGGGCGCCGCGCAGCACCTTCTCGATCCGGCGACCGTCCTCGTCCTCGAAGACCACCTGGTCCTCGCGCCCGTCCGCGGCCAGGACGTGGCGTCCGAACGGGGCGCCGTCGACGCTGACGATGCGCCAGCCCACCAGCACGCCCGCCGCTTCGGCGGGGCTGTTGGGGTAGACCTGCTCGACCATCCAGACCTCGCCGTGGCGCTGCAGCTGCAGGCCATAGCTGGCCACGGCCCCTTCGACGCGGATGACCTCGTCGCGGGCGCGGGTCGAGGGCGAGGTGACGTTCGTGTGGTTGTCGTCGAGCAGGGCCAGCATCTGATTGAGGGCCGCGTAGAGCTCGGCTTCGCTCGTGGCCTGCTCGGCCCGCGGGCGGTGTTCGCGCCGCACCGCATCCCAGTCCAGCCCGTGCAGCCGCGCGTCGTAATAGGCCCGGTCCACCGCCCGCCAGACGGCGTCAAAAACCTCAAGATTGACGCGCCGCCTCGCCGCCGAGGCTTCCTCGACCATGATGGGGCGCGGCAGCACGCCCTCGCGCGCCAGCTCAAGGCCGGGCCCGCCTCCGGCGCAGGCTCCGGCGACGAGGGCCGAGGCCAGAAGAAGGGCGCGGAACCGCTTTGAAAACCACATCATGGGGGCCACCTCACCACAGGCCAGAATGGGTCACAATCCGTCGCCGGACGTGAGCCCGCGTGGGCTTGCGATTTGGGAACCTTGGCGGCACAACGCCGCGCAACTCATTCCCCCTTTCAGACGAGGTTTTCCGACATGACCGTTCGCGTCGCCATCAACGGGTTCGGCCGCATCGGCCGCCTGGTCCTGCGCTCCATCGTCGAGCACGGCCGCACCGACATCGAGGTGGTGGCGATCAACGACCTGGGTCCGGTGGCCACCAACGCCCACCTGCTGCGCTATGACAGCGTGCACGGCCGCTTCCCGGGCGAGGTGACGGCGGGCGACGACTGGATCGACGCCGGCATGGGCAAGATGCGCGTCACGGCCATCAAGAACCCGGCCGAGCTGCCGCACAAGGAGCTGGGCGTCGATATCGCCTTTGAGTGCACCGGCATCTTCACGTCCAAGGATAAGGCCTCGGCGCACCTGGACGCCGGCGCCAAGCGTGTGCTGGTCTCGGCCCCCGCCGACAACGCCGACAAGACCATCGTCTATGGCGTCAATCACGACACGCTGACCCGTGACGACGTGGTGGTCTCCAACGCCAGCTGCACCACCAACTGCCTGGCTCCGATCGCCAAGGTGCTGCACGACCTGGTGGGCATCGAGCGCGGCTACATGACCACGATCCACGCCTACACCGGCGACCAGCCCACGCTGGACACCATGCACAAGGATCTCTACCGCGCCCGCGCCGCGGCCCTTTCCATGATCCCCACCTCGACCGGCGCGGCCAAGGCGGTGGGCCTGGTCCTGCCCGAGCTGAAGGGCAAGCTGGACGGCTCCTCGATCCGCGTGCCGACCCCGAACGTATCGGTGGTGGACCTGAAGGTCGTGACCGGCCGCGACACCTCGGTGGACGAGATCAACGCGGCGCTGAAGGCCGCCGCCGACGGCCCGATGAAAGGCGTGCTGGCCACCACCACCGATCCGGTCGTGTCCATGGACATGAACCACATCGCCGCTTCGTCGACCGCCGCCCTGCCGCAGACCCAGGTGATCGAGGGCAAGCTGGCCCGCGTGCTCAGCTGGTATGACAACGAGTGGGGTTTCGCCACGCGCATGAGCGACACCGCCCTAGCGATGGCCAAGCTGATCTAAGCATCCGCGTCTCCTCCCCATCTCTCCGATGGGGAGGGGGACCACCCGTCGCTTCGCGAGCCAAACTTCCCACGAGGGGAGAGGATAAGGGGCGGAACCCATGCACCCCATCCCTGTCCGCTGGCTGATCGGCGCGGTCATGCTGGGGCTGATGAAGCCCCTGATGTTCGCCTTCATGTGGTTTCCAGGCGTGAACGTGGCGGCGTTCCTGCTCTTTCAGCTATCGCCGCTGATCTACGCCGCCATTTATCTCATCGCGGCCCTGCGCCGCCGGGCCCCGATGCTCAGGGCGGGACTTTGGGCGTTGCTGCTGGGCCTCGTCGTCTGGCTGTCGGGCCTGGGCGTCTTCTGGCTGCTCGAGATGGTGGAGTAGCCGACGCGGGCCATCGGTGGAGGCCTAGCGATCCTCCTTCAGTTCGTCCGCCTTCTCGCCGGCGGATCTGGCCCGTTCGCGCCAGTCGCGAGCCATGCGAAGCCAGGTCTCGCGACGTCTGGGATTGCGCTCCTCCTGGGCGCGTCGCTCGCAGGTGCGGGCGTTCTGTAGGTAGGCCGACACAGTCATGGCGCCTGCACAACCCGGCGCCGTCGGCATCGTTTCGGCTGCACCGTAAAAGTCCGAAATTCCTGATCGGTATGTCGATCTTCGTATCTTGCGGGAAAAATCGATCCGGTTTGGATTCCGTATGTTAGGATGCCCCATCGCTGGACGAGAGCCTCGGGTTTTCAGTGACTGAGAGACAGGGGCCCTAAACCGCCTGCGCACTCCCGCCCTAGTCACCGCGAGAGAGTGCGCCATGTCCTATATCTGCTACGTCGAAACCGAAACCAGTCCCGTGCCGCACCTCCAGGCCCTGTCCGCCGACGGACTGGAGGCCGCCCGCGAGGAGGCCATGCGTGTGGCCCGGCTGCACAGCCGGCCGAAGGCGTTGCATCTCTATTTGGGGGATGAGCGTCTGGAGAGCATCCAGCTGGAAGGGCTGCTCGCTCCTTAAGCCCGGAACCTAGCGCGCCGCCTCCGGTTGTCCGCAGGACAAGCGAAGGAGGCTTAGCATGTTCCACGATCCCGCCCGAGACCCCCACCGCCGCGACCGTGATGAGTGGCGCGAGGATCGCTACGACGAACTTCGGTACGATGAACGCCGCGCCCACGAGCGCGGGCCGTGGGATCGCGACGGCGAACCTGATGCTCGCCGCCACGACCATGAGGACTTCCACGCTCGGCCCGAGGGGCCCGTGGGTGGTCCGGCCTGGGGCCAGGACTATGCCCGACGCGACGAGCGACGCGATGATCGCGGCGACGACCGGCGTGAGGCGGCCTACGAGGAGGAGCGTCGCCGTCGCGAGTTCGATTTCGGCCGCACTGATCGCCGCTACAGCCTGGACGACACGCGCCGCCGCCTGCCGCGCGAGGAGACGGAACGCCTGATCGCCTCGGACAAGGTCGAGGGCAGCCCCGTCTTCGACCTGCACGGACGGCGCGTGGGCGAGGTGGCCAACTTCATGGTCGACAAGCGGTCCGGTCGCGTCGAATACGCCGTCGTCCGCGTCCGCGGCGGCCTGCTGCACGGCGAGGCCTGGCGGCCCGTCGAATGGCGCGACCTCACCTTTGATGATCGGCTGGACGGCTATCAGATCGACATGGAGCGCGCGGAACTGCGCGACGCTCGCGATTTCGAGCGCCGGCGCTAACTCAGCTCCTTGGGGGCGCGGATGCGGCGCCAGCGGGCCTCGACGAAGGCGAAGGCGCCGAAGGCCATCAGGCCGGCGGCCAGGGCGCCCAGCACCATCGAGCCGCCCGGCTGGCGCTCCAGCGCCTCCAGCCCGCCGGCGAAGCTGGTCACGGAACCGGCTTCTGCCCGCAGTCCCGCCAGAAGAACGAAGACAGCCAGGGGCAGGTAGGCCAGGCCCCTGGCCCCGTAGCCGGCCCTGGCCAGGGGTTCGGCCCAGCGGCGGGCCCGGTCGCTGCAGTCCAGACCCTCGGTGAAATCCTCACGGAGGGCCCGGATCAGATTGCCCAGGCCGATGGCCAGGATGATCAGCCCGATCAGGATCAGCAGCGCCTCACCGAAGGGCAGGGCCAGGACCTCCGCCGCCTTCTGCTGGTTCTCGGCCGTGTCCTCGGCCTCGGTGCGCCCGCCGTATTCGTCTAGGTACTCGAAGACGGTGGCGGCCAGGACCCCATAGAAAACGCCGGACAGGGCCTGGCCCCCGCGCTTGGCCAGCCCCTTGGCGCCCGTCCCGTGGCGATCAGGGTCGAAGATGGCCTGGATGGCGCGCCACAGGACGAAGGCCCAAAGGCTGATCCCCAAGGCGAGCAGCCAGACCTGGCCATAGGGTTGTCCCGCCAGCCAGCCCGCGGCGCCGCTGGATCCAGCCGCGTCTCTGATGTGATCCGTGGCCGCGAGCAGGGACAGCGCCCCGGCTGACAGATAGACGAAGCCGCGCCCGCCATAGCCCGCCCTGGCCGCCCACTCGACCCACTTGGCCAGCGGCGGCAGGCGCGACGCCCACGGCCACCGGGACTGGACTAGGTGTGTCAGGCGACGCCACGGGCGATGCAGTGCGCGGCTGAGCGCATCCGGCGAGGGCGGGGAGGGCAGGGAAAGACTCAAGCGGCGAACTCCAGGCGTCGCCGTTCAACGCACACAGGCCGAGGGGGCTCCCCCAAAGCATGACGCCGCCTCGGGGCTTTTGTCCTGATCCGGCGCCCGCTAAGGAACCCTTCGCGTGGCCCCGTAGCTCAGCAGGATAGAGCGGCGGTTTCCTAAACCGTAGGTCGGGTGTTCGAGTCACCCCGGGGTCGCCACCCGCGCTCGCGCATTGACCGCGCCCATTACCGCCCGTAACGCACGCCCCATGCTGTCTGGTTTGTCCTCCCTCGCCCATTCGGGCCGCGCCTGGCCTTTTGAACAGGCCCGCAACCTGTTGGCGCGACAGCTGCGGCTGCACCTGACCGAGCCCGCCGCCCGCGACGCGGCCCTGGCCGACATCGCCACGGGGAAGACGGCGGAGGTGCTGAAGCGCCATCCCGAACTGGCGCGTCCCGTACTGTTCGAGACCGGCTACGGCCCCTCGGGCCTGCCGCACATCGGCACCTTTCAGGAGGTGGCGCGCACCACCATGGTGCGCAACGCCTTCCGCGCCCTGACCGACGACGCCTGGCCGACGAGGCTGGTCTGCTTCTCGGACGACATGGACGGCCTGCGCAAGGTGCCGGACAACATTCCTGATCCGCGTGTGCTCGAGGAGGACCTGCACAAGCCCTTGACGGTGGTGCGCGACCCCTTCGGCACACACGACAGCTTCGGCGCCCACAACAACGCGCGGCTGCGCGCCTTCCTGGATCAGTACGGGTTCGACTACGAGTTCGCCTCGGCCACGGACTGCTACCGGTCCGGCCAGTTCGACCCGGTGCTGATCCGGGCGCTCGAGCGGTTCGACGACATCCAGAAGATCATGCTGCCCACTCTGGGGCCGGAGCGGCGCGCCACCTATTCGCCCTTCCTGCCCATCAGCCCAAAGACGGGCCGTGTGCTGCAGGTCCCCACGCTGGAGCGGCATGTCGAGCGCGGCACGATCGTCTTCGAGGACGAGGACGGCTCGCGCGCCGAGGTCCCGGTTACCGGTGGCCACGTCAAGCTGCAGTGGAAGCCCGACTGGGCCATGCGCTGGACGGCGCTGGGCGTCGACTACGAGATGGCCGGCAAGGACCTGATCGACTCGGTCAAGGTCTCGTCCCAGGTCTGTCGCGTGCTGGGCGGAACCCCGCCCGAAGGCTTCAACTACGAGCTCTTCCTGGACGAGCAGGGACAAAAGATCTCCAAGTCCAAGGGCAACGGCCTGACCATGGAGGAGTGGCTGCGCTACGGCGCGCCCGAGAGCCTGGCCTACTACGTCTTCGGCTCGCCCAAGTCGGCCAAGCGGCTCTATTTCGATGTGGTGCCGCGTGCCGCGGACGAATACCTCCAGCAACTGGAGGCCTTCCACCGCCAGGAGCCGGCCCAGCAGATCGAGAACCCCGTCTGGCACGTGCACGGCGGCGCGCCGCCCGTGAAGGCTTCGCCCGTTACTTTCGCGCTGATGCTGAACCTGGCGGCGGTGGCCAACGTCGAGGACAAGGCCGACCTGTGGGGCTTCATCTCGCGCTATCTGCCCGGCGCCACCCCCGAAAGCGAGCCGGTGCTCGACCAGATGGCGGGCTTCGCGCTTAATTACTACGAGGACTTCGTGAAGCCGGCGAAGGCCTATCGCGCGCCCGACGCCAGGGAGAGGGCGGCGTTCGAGGACCTGGCCGCGCGTCTGCGCGCCCTGCCCCGCGACCTCAAGGACGGCGAGACCATCCAGAACGAGGTCTATGCCGTCGGCAAAGAGCACGGCTTCGAGCCCCTGCGCTCGTGGTTCGGCGCGCTTTATGAGGTGCTGTTGGGCCAGCCCCAGGGCCCACGCTTCGGCTCGTTCGCGGCCATCTACGGCCTGTCGCGAACCATCGAGCTGATCGAGAGCGGAGCCCGGGGCGACCTGGCGCCGGGCTGACCTCTACTGGCTGGCCCACAGCACCCGGGCGACCCACAGCACGTCCTTCCGGTCCAGGGTCCGGTCGGGATAGTCCGGGTTCAGGGAGCGCAGGACCAGACGGTTGGCGGTCTGGCGCGCCAACTCCTTGGCCATGACCTCGCCTGCGCGGGTCTTGACCACCACCCGGTCGCCCTTCCTCACCTCGGCCGAGGGATCCACCAGCAGACGGTCGCCGTCGCGATACAGGGGGGCCATCGACTCCCCCGTCACCTCCAGGGCGTAGACGCCTTCGCGCCCCGCGCCGGGCAGTTCGACCCGATCCCAACCCTCGCCCACGGGGAAGCCGGCATCGTCGAAGAAGCCTTCGGACCCGGCCTGGGCCAGGCCGATGAGGGGCGCTCCGCGCGAGGGCGGCCCGTCCTCAGCCAGGCTGGCGAACTCGGCGAAGCTGACGCCCGTGGCCTCTAGCACCTTGGCCAGGCTCTCGCTCGACGGCCAGCGCCGACGGGGTGGCTGGTCCGTCGAGGCGCGCTTGGACGGGTTGAAGCTGGTGGGGTCCAGACCGGCCAGGCGCGCCAGGCCCGACGAGCTCATGGAGAAGCGCGCCGCGAGGCGGTCGATGGCGCGCCATATCTGGCCGTGGCTAAGACTCATGTGGCCCTCGCGGCTAAGGGCGAGGACCATAGGCCAGGGAATAGGAAAATCAACCTAATCCGGTGAGCGCAACGCGCCCCAGGCGATCATCCCCACGACCAAATAAGTGCAGAGCTGAAAGGCGGAATAATAGGCGCCGACCCCAATCCGATCATCTATCGCCGCGAAGACGTGGGAAAGCACGCCGACAAGCTGCGCGCCGGAGGCGAAATAAATCCAGGGGTGCTTGGCCCCCCAGCATAGCCCGGTGAGGGCTAGCAGTAGAATCACGTCCACCAACAGAACGCCCGTTTGGATGCCCGACAACTGTGTGATGTCTTGCAGTAAAATTGAGCCGACCCAGGCGAAGGCGTAGGCCAGCGCAGCGGCTCTGACCCTGGCATCGCCCCTTATGAAGGCGAGCGCCAGCACTGCGGCCACCAAGACTGCCGCAATTCGCGCCGGCCAAGTCTCAAGCATCGGATACTACAGTCTAAACTGAGCCTTGCTGGCGTCCCTCTCAGCATTAGCCAAGAAGGCGCCTACAGCCAGCGCGCCGAGGACACCGTAACTCGCGACAGCGAGGGCGGTGCGATAATTAAAGACGGACGGCGTCATCCCGATGAACACTGACACATAGGCGAGTAGTCCAATCAACTGGAATGCCGCAGCCCACATTGGCCAAGCTATTCGGTACCGAAGCGACAAGCCGACCAACAAGACGAAGACCACCACGTCTAAGGCGAACACCGGGTAGAGGTGGTTGCTCCATCCCGAGTACGACGAGAGGACCATGGAGGCGATCCAAATCAAGAAGTAGCCTGCAGCTGCGGCCTTCTCCGGATCTCCGCCCTTCCACAGGGCATAGCCGCAGACCAAAACGACCGCTATCGCTCCGAGTTGGCTGTAGAGTGTTTCAAACACAGAATCGCCCCCGAGATGGACCCCGGGGGCGCACGCCGCCGAGACCGGCGATACCCTGCCATCAGTTAACCAAGGAAGTCCTAATCCCCCAGGACCTCGCAAGGCGGGGGGAATAGGGGCGCACCGACGGCGCGCCCCTAGAATTCCCTTAGCGCGAGGCGGCGACCCGCAGGACGCGATCGGCGCTGCCGCCCACCGGGATGGTGTGATCATCCGGCTTGTCGAGCGGACCAAGCGCGAACACGCCGAGGCCCATCTTGCGGTGCGTCTTGGCCAGCTCGCCGTGAGCGGCGACGACGGCCTCGCGGGCTTCGCCGAGAGCGGCGACCGCCGCCATGACCTTGGCCTGGGCTTCGGCGCCCACGACCGGCGACAGCTTCGCAGCGGCGCGGCCCTCGATCATCTTGGTCACCAGGCCGGTGGCCTGCACGATCGCGGCGTCGACGGCCTGTTCGGTGGCGAACAGCTCGTCAGCAACAGCCTTTACAACTTCAACTCGGTCCATCGGACACCCCACACGTGAACATTAAGGAATCCTTAACACCTCAGGTTGGGTTTTGGTAGATGGAATCTTAAGATCGAAGCTTAACGCCTCGAGCCGCCTGTATTGCGATCTAGGCCCTTGAGTTTCCATAAGACTCATTCCCACCGCCCGCGTCAGGCCGCCGTCTGAAAGCCCGTCGCCGTGGGACTTCGCAGGGTCGGCGACCCGTCCGTCAATCGACCATGAAGTGGGCGTGGAGCAGGGCGATTGGGCGGGAGGCGCTGTCCTGCCACGCCTCGACCTGAACGTTTGCGATCCGCCGCCCGGAACGCTTCACGTGGGCGCGGGCCAGAACTTCGCGGCCGCCCCGTCCGGCGCGCAGGTAGGCCACCGTGAGGTTGATGGGGCGGGGCGAGCCCGCGCCCGCCCGCCATAGCTGGGCCGTCGCCGTCAACTCCAGGAAAGCAGAGACGGCCCCGCCATGCAGAGCGGGAATCATTGGGTTGCCGATCAGATGGGGCGCCACCGGCAGCCGCCCGAGCACGCCCTGCTCGTCTTCAGTGAACGTCACGCCCAGAAAGCGTGCGTAGGGCGTCTGATCCACAAAGGCGTCGAGAGTGCGGTCGCTCATGATCGATCCGCCGCCGTGTCGGGACTGGTTGCAGCGCCCAGGGCGAAGGCGGCCTGAACGGCGGCGACGGGCTCGTCCGGCGTGCTGGCGAAGGCCGTGGCGCGCACGAAGGCGATCGACCGTGTGCGCCGGTAGCAAAGCGCCTCCGCAAGGAGGTCTCCGCCTGGGTCGGCGGCCCGAAGATAGTCGATGCGCAGATCGAGCGTGGCGATGGGCGCGTAGCCGCCCATGTCGGCCCAGACGGACAGCCCCGCGCAATGGTCCAGCAGGGCTGTTACGGCGCCGCCGGCCAGAATCCGGTCCTGACCACCGCAAAGATCCTCGCGCCAGGGCAGGCGCAAGCGCACCGCGCGCGCCCGCACGCCTTCGAATCGCAGATCCAGGGCCTGGGTGTGCGGCGCCGCCGAGGTCAGCCGCTCGAGCAGGGCGGGCAGTTCCTCAGCGCTGGCGGGCAGAAAGACATCGGCCATGACCCGCGCTTAAGCAGCCCGGGATCGCATCGCAAGGCCGAGAGCTTATATGGGGGTGATGCGGCCCCAGGACCTGCTCCAGCCAAGGCCCGAGGGCCTCTACTGTTCGCCCGGCGACTTCTACATCGATCCGGTGCGTCCCACGCCGCGGGCGGTGGTGACCCACGGCCATTCTGATCATGCGCGGTCAGGCCACGGCATCGTGCTGGCGACGCCAGAGACCCTAGCCATAATGACGGAACGCTACGGCGCCGACTTCGCCCAGGGCCGGCAGCCGGTGGCCTACGGGGAGCGCGTGGACCGGGACGGCGTCGAAATTTCGCTGGCGCCGGCGGGGCACGTGCTGGGTTCGGCCCAGGCGGTGCTGCGCTGGCGCGGCTTCACCGCCGTGGTTTCCGGCGACTACAAGCGCCGCCGTGACCCGACCTGCAAGGGCTTCGAACCTGTCCAGTGCGATCTGTTCGTGAGCGAGGCGACCTTCGGCCTGCCCGTCTTTCGCCACCCGCCCGACACGGAAGAGATCGCCAGGCTGCTGCACTCGGTCCGCCAGTTTCCTGAGCGGGCCCATCTGGTCGGCGCCTACGCCCTGGGAAAAGCGCAGAGGTTGATCCGGCTGCTGCGCGAAGCGGGATGGGAGCGGCCCATCTACATTCATGGCGCGATGCAGAGGCTGTGCGCCCTGTATGAAGACCTGGGCGTTGAACTGGGCCCACTCGAGCCCGCCACGGCCGAGCGGGGCGGTGATCTGGCCGGGGAGATCGTGATCTGCCCGCCGTCAGCTCTCCAGGAAAAATGGTCACGGCGGTTCGCCGATCCCGTCACGGCCTTCGCTTCTGGCTGGATGAGCGTGCGCGCCCGCGCCCGCCAGCGCGGCGTCGAACTGCCTTTGGTCATGTCCGACCACGCCGATTGGGACGAATTGATCAGCACCTTTCGAGAGCTTCCCGAGGCGCTGCTGTGGATCACCCATGGGCGCGAAGATGGGCTGCTGCGCTGGGCTGAGTTGGAAGGGCGAAAGGCGCAGGCCTTGCGATTATCAGGGTACGAAGACGAGGAGGATTGACGAAAGCCGTTCTGCAGCCGAGGGTTGAGGGTCGCCTGCAGGAGAGAAAACATGCTTTGGTTCATCGCAGCGGTCGCGCTGCAGACGGCCCCGGCGACGGTGGAACAGGTTCCCGATCAGGCGGCTCAGGCGCCAGCTCAAGTAGGCGCAGTAGAGGAAGCGGATTCGGCGGCTCGCCCCGGGCTGGATCCCAACCGCGAAGTTTGCCGGCGATTTCGCGTGCCCGGCTCGCGAGTCAATCGGCATATCGTCTGCCTGAGCGCGGCGGAATGGGAACGCAATCGGCGCGAGGCGCAACAGCTCACGCGTCGCCTGCAGGAATATCCGCAGAATCATCCGAACGACAGCCGCACGGGCTAGGAGCGATTATCCGGCCTTGCGCGCAGCGGGCTGCTGGGCGACCTCAGGGGCCTGAAGCGCCGCGTTCATGGCCTGACGGAGCCGCTCAGGCTTGATCGGCTTTTCCACCACGGCGGCCATGCCGACCGACAGGTAGTGGGCTGCGTCATCCGGGTCGGCGTTCGCCGTCAGGGCGATGATCGGCGTGCGTCCCACCGCGCCGGGCAGGGCGCGGATGGCCTGTGTCGCCTGAACGCCGTCCATGCGGGGCATCTTGATGTCCATCAGGATCAGGTCGAAGCCGCGCAACTGCACGATTTCGAGCGCCTCCTGTCCGTCCTCGGCGCATTCGGAGGTGCAGCCGAACATCTCGCACAGGGCCTGGGCCACGACGCGGTTGGTGGCGTTGTCGTCGACGATCAGAATGTGTGGCTGGGACTGGAGCTCCAGTTCCGCGAGGGCTGCGACGTTGCCCGCCGGCTGAGCCTCCACTTTGGCCGCGGGAAGCTCCAGCTCGAAAGCGACGGTGGCGCCCTTGCCGGGGTGACGCTCAACGAGAAGCTGGCTCCCCATGGCCGCGATGATCTCCCGCGAGAGAGAGACGCCGGAGGAATCCGGATGTCCTTCGCCGGGCATGGCGCCGTTGTGACGCACGCTGGCGCGCAGGATGACCTGTTTGCCGGTGAGCGAGGCGCGCAGGCCGCACTCCACCACGCCCTCGCGAGCATAGCGCAAGGCTTCGGCCACCAGGCAGTTCAACACCTGCTGCAGGCGGGCGCTGTCGACCTCGGCGGCCAGCTCAGTGTCGCCTTCATAGCTGGCGATCAGAGTGATGCTGTCACGGGCGGCGGCGGCTCTCCACGCCTGCTGCACCTCGTCCACGACTTCGCGCAGGACGGTGATCTGCGGCTTGAGATTGAGATCGCCGGCCCGAATGCGGACCAGATCAAGATTGTTCAGGGCGATGCGCTGCGCGCTCTCCGCGGCGTCGACGATGGTCTGCACGTAGGCGCGGGCGTCGCCGTTCAGGGGCTGGCGCTTGAGAAGGTCGGCAACCGCGATGATGCCACCCAGCGGGGTGCGCACCTCCTCGACCGCCTGGCTGATCGCCTTGAGATCCAGGCCGCGCGGTTGCGGCCGCGTCTGGCGCGAGGCGAACATGAGCAGCGAAAGCCCGCAGCCGACGCCCAGATAGTAACCCTTGTCGGTCACGATGAAGCCGCGCCGCAGGTCTTCCGGCCGCTGGCTGGAGTCCCCGCTGGAGATGGCGGCCATCTGGACGTCGGCCTCGACGATCAGCGGCTCGTCCGCGACCAGGCCGCCGGCCGGGCTGGCCAGCAGTTGGGCGCCGGTTTGAGCGTCCGCGGCCTTCACGAGAAAGGCGTCGCGCTCGATCAGGCCCAAGGGCCGCCCGTGATCAACCACGGGCAGCACAAGACAGTTCGGTTCTGATTGGAATCGAGCGAGGGCGTCGGCGCCCGTGGCCTCGGGACCCAAGGGTACGCAGGGTTCGGCCAGTACTCTGATGGTCGGCATGACTAAAGCCGAGCTCCTCGTCTTGGAGCCTGACCTTATCCACAACCCCTTTTCGGAACCGTTAAAGCGCCGCGTTTGCTGCAACCCAGCCTAGAAACGTCGGATTGGATCCGACGGTTGAGACCGGCAACGCCACGGCGCAGGGGGTGTCGTAGGGGTGCTCGCCGATCAGTCGCTCCGTCAGGCTGGGGCTGAGCGCCGCCGTCGTCTTGAGGATCATCACCGTCTCGGCCGCGCGTTCGACGGCGCCTTCCCAGCGATAGATGGAGCGCATGCCCGAGATCACGTTGGCGCAGGCGGCCAGCCGCTCGGCCACGGCGAGAGCCCCGAAAGCCTCAGCGGTTTCGGCGTTGGGCCAAGTGGTGTAAAGCAGCACCACCTCGTCATCCATTGCAGCACCTCTTTCCATGCGCGCGGCCCGCGGCCGACCGCAGGGTCGTCATGAGCGAAACCCCGTCAACCCCTGTCGAAAACGGCTCTGCCCTGGTCCTGTTCTCGGGCGGCCAGGATTCCGCCGTATGCCTGGCCTGGGCGCTGGAGCGGTATGGGCGCGTGGAGACCGTCGGCTTCGACTACGGCCAGAGGCACGGCGTGGAAATGGACGCGCGCCTGGCGGTCCGTGACGGTATGGCGGACCTCAAGCCGGAATGGGCGGAGCGGCTGGGGCCGGATCATGTCCTGGACCTGCGCGGCTTCGGCGCCATTGGCGAGACGGCCATGACCACGGACCGCCACATTGAGACCGACGAGCGCGGCCTGCCGACGACCTTCGTGCCGGGGCGGAACCTGATCTTCTTCACCTATGCGTCGGCCCTGGCCGACCGGCGGGGGATCGTGAACCTCGTGGGCGGCATGTGCGAGACGGACTTCTCGGGCTATCCGGACTGCCGCCGCGACACGCTGGACGCCATGGAGCGGGCGCTGCGGCTGGGACTGGCCCGCGATCTGCGGATCGAGACGCCCCTGATGCGCCTGACCAAGGCCGAAACCTGGGCCCTGGCCCATGATTTGGGCGGCGACCCGCTGATCGATCTGGTCCTCGAGGATAGCCATACCTGCTATCTGGGCGAGCGGGGCCGGCGTCATGCGTGGGGCTATGGGTGCGGAGCCTGCCCCGCCTGCGAGCTGCGCGCGCGCGGTTGGGCGGAATGGACGGCCCGCCGATGACCTATGCGGTGAAAGAGCTGTTCCTGACCGTTCAGGGCGAAGGCGGCCAGGCCGGGCGCGTGGCGGTGTTCCTGCGCTTTTCGGGCTGCAATCTATGGAGCGGTCGCGAGCAGGACCGGGCGAGTGCGGCTTGTGACTTCTGCGACACGGATTTCGTCGGCGTCGACGGGGAGGGGGGCGGCAAGTTCGGTTCGGCCGATGAGTTGGCCGACGCGGCGGCGGCCCTCTGGAAGGGCGGGAAGTCCGAGCGGCTGGTGGTCTGCACCGGCGGCGAGCCTCTGTTGCAGCTCGATCCACCTCTGATCACGGCGCTCAAGGCGCGCGGGTTCTCCATCGCGGTCGAGACCAACGGCACCATCGCGGCGCCGGAAGGCGTCGACTGGATCTGTGTCAGTCCCAAGGGCCGGAACCGCGTCGTGCAGACCCGGGGTCAGGAGCTGAAGCTGGTCTTCCCCCAGGCCGGCGTCGACCCCGCAGCCTTCGAAGGTCTCGCCTTCGAACGGTTCTGGCTGCAGCCCATGGACGGTCCGGCGCGTGAGGCGAACACCGCCGCCGCCGTCGCCTACTGCCTCGCCCATCCACGCTGGCGCCTCAGCGTCCAGACCCACAAGTACATCGGCGTGAAATGACCCCACGTTTCGAGATCACCAAGGCGGCCACCTTTGATGCGGCCCACCACTTTCCCACGGAGCCCGAGGGAAGCCCCTACCGCGGGTTGCACGGCCATTCCTTCATGGTCGAGGCCACGGTGCGGGGCGAGGCGCTGGACGAGGCGCACGGCTGGGTCGCCGATCTGGGCGCGCTGGAGGCGGCGCTGAAGGCGGCGGCGGCCGAACTGGATCACGGTCTGCTCAACGAAAAGCCGGGCCTGGAGCTTCCCAGCCTGGAGCACCTGTGCCTGTGGTTCGCCCGCCGTTTGCGCCCGGAATGGCCCGGCCTATGCCGCGTGGCGGTTTCCCGTCCGACCATCCACGAGCGCTGCGTGGTCGATCTCTGAGGCGTTAGCCTACGCCGCGTCCAGCGAGCACCATGGCGCGGCCTTGGGACGTCTGGGCGTCGCGGATCTGGGCCAGCGCGGCTCGTGCTTCCGGGTCGGACAGCACCGCTCCCAGCGCCATCAGGCCGCGCAAGGAAGTGGAGGCGCCGCCGAGCGCCTGGAACAGGCCGCCGAACGGGCCCAGGTCACGCTCGTAGCGCTTCACCCGAACGTCCGCCGCGTCGCCCAGATTTGCCAGAGCTGCGGCTCGCGCCACGGCCTCGTGATAGCCGCCCAGATGGTCGACCAGGCCCAGCTCTCGGGCCTGAGCGCCCGTCCAGACCCTGCCGCGGGCGATTTCGCGCACCCGCTCGGGCGGCAGGTCGCGACCGCGCGCTACCCGCGTGATGAAGTCCGCGTAAACCTGGTCCACCTGTTGGGCGAGCACCGCGCGATCCTGAGCGTCGAAGCCCTCGCCGGCGTCATAGGCGTCGGCGTAGGCGCCGCCCACGGCCAGGCCGCGAACGTCGACGCCGAAACGGGCCAGCGCATCGCCCAGGGCCATCTTGCCCGAGTAAACGCCGATCGAGCCGGTCAGGGTGGTGGGCTGGGCCACGATCTCGTCGGCCTCCGAGGCGATCCAGTAGCCGCCTGAGGCCCCATAGGCCCCCATGCTGACCACCACCGGCTTGCCGGCCGCGCGTACGGCGCGCACCGCCGCCAGGATTTGCTCGGACGCCACGGGTGAGCCGCCCGGCGAGGACACACGGAAGACCACCGCCTTCACATCGTCATCCTCGGCGGCCCGGTACAGCTGTTCGGCCACGTCGTCCGAGTAGATGCCGTCGCCCGAGCCGAACAGGTCGATCGTCCCATAGCCGGTCATGATCGAGCCTTCGCCTTCGACCAGGGCGATGGACCCGCCGCCGCCAGGCACATGGGCGCGGACATACTCGCCGAAGTCCACCAGGCGGGAGCCCCGTCCGGCGCGTTCCAGAATGGCGTCGCGCGCCTGCTCCATCTCGCCCACGTGATCGATCAGCCCAAGCTGGCGGGCGCGCTCGGCCGGATAGGGACCCTGCTCCAGCGTGGCGCGCAGCTGGTCGGGCGTACGACGCCGCTCCTGGGCGGCTTTGCCAACCGCCGCCTCATAGATGGCGTTCATCCACGACAGCGTCGCCTCGCGGTGGGCGGGCGTATAGTCGCTCTGGGTGAAGGCGTTGACGGCGTTCTTGAATTCCTCGCGCTGCTCGAACTGGGCGTTGACGCCGTAGCGGTCGAAGGCCCGGCCCAGGAATATTTCCTCGGTGGCCAGACCCACCGCTTCGAGCGTGGCGTTAGACTGCATCCACAGGTCGCCGCTGGAGGCGCCCAGCATATAGGTCGAGACCGCCGCGCCAGAGGCCATCACGCCCTGGCTGTGGGCCACGATCGGCTTGCCGGCGGCGCGGAAACGACGGAAGGCGTGGCGCAGCTCGTCGGCGGCGGCGGGGGTCATCCCGCCTTCGGGCAGGCGCACGAACAGGCCCTTGATCTGGCTGTCCTCCTCGGCCCGGTCCAGCGCCTCGACCACGTCCATGACCGAGACGGCGCCGCCCAGGGCGGCGAAGGGATTAGCGGGCGTCTGGTCGGTCAGCCCCTGCCGCAAATCCAACTCGAGGACGGCGCGGCCGGGGACGCTGGGCTGGGCGCTGCCGATGGCGCTGACGATCAGCAGCACGGGCAGCCCCACGAAGAACAGCATCATGCCGGCGAAGACGCCGGCCAGGGTCAGGAAGAACTGCTTCATCGGGCATCCCCACAGAACGCGGCGTCCGCCGCGTGACCGACACACTCAAGCGCTATAGCTGGGAGAGATAAGCGTCAAATGAAGACCCCTTAACAGACGAACCCTCATTTCCTCGTCATGCTGCATTTGCGAAACGCAGGCGCGAAAGCTATATCGAGGCCCTGATCGGGCGCCGGCGGAAAGGAGCCGAGATGCTTCTGACCCTGATGAAGGCCAAGCTGCACCGCGCCACGGTGACGCGCGCCGACCTTCACTACGAAGGCTCGGTCTCCATCGACAGCGAGCTGATGGCCGCTGCGGGCATCCTGCCGAACGAACAGGTGGATGTGCTGAACATCAACACCGGCGGGCGCTTCACCACCTACGCCATCGTGGCGGAAGCCGGGTCCAAGACGATCGGGATCAACGGCGCCGCAGCGCGCCTGGCCCAGCCAGGCGACAAGGTGATCATCGTGGCCTACGCCCAGATGAGCCCGGAGGAAGCCGCCGCCCACCACCCCACGGTGGTGCTGCTGGACGACGGCAACCGGCCCAAGGCCTGACCCGCGCTACTGCGGCAGGTCGTAAACGCCCTCGATATTGATGCGAACCTGCAGCTCGCCCGGCGCGACGGGCGTGTTGTCCGCCGCCACGTTGGCCACGGCCTCCATGCGGTACATGGGCATGGGCGGCGTCGGCGTATAGCTGACGCCTTCGCTCAGGGTGCGCAGCGCGCCCAGCGGCCGGCCCAGGGCCTGGGCATAGAGCTGCGCCTTGGCTTGCAGCGCACGCACGGCGGCGACCCGGGCCTGGTCCTCGGCCGCCTGGCGGTTGTCGAGACCGAAGCTGATGCCGTTGATCTGGTTGGCGCCGGAGGCGACCACGGCGTCGGCCACCTGGCCCACGCGGGCCAGGTCGCGCACGATCACCGTCACCGTGTTGGAGGCCTGATAGCCGCGCAGCAGCGGCGGCTGGTTCTCACGATAATCGTACACGGGGTTGAGGTTCAGGCCCGAGGTCTGGATGTCGCGCTCGGCCACGCCGCGCTGGCGCAGGGCCGCGATGACGCGGTTCATGCGGGCCCGATTGTCGGCCATCGCCTGTTCGGCGGTGGGGGCCTCGGTCTGGACGCCGGTCATGATGGTGGCCATGTCGGGGGCCACCCGCACCTCGCCGTGGGCGGCCAGATGCAGGCTGGGCGCGTGATGCATGGCGTGCATGGGCGCCGAGCCCATGGTCTGGGCCAGGGCGGACGGCGCGGCGGCGGCGGCGCAGGCCAGCGCCAGGGCGCCGGCGGCCAAGATCGAGCAACGGGGGGTCGAGCGAAGCAGGGATTTCATGGGGTCTCTCCTGGATCCATGGCCGGTCATCTACACGGCCGCTAGGGCGGAACCTTGGCCATTAGCGTCTGAACGGCTCGGGTGTTCCAACCGGCAGCCGACGTTCATCCTTTGACGGGCGCGGCGGCTCGCGATAGCTGGAAAGCATCCCCCGCGGGGGCCCGTAGCTCAATGGTTAGAGCCGACCGCTCATAACGGTCTGGTTGGGGGTTCGAGTCCCTCCGGGCCTACCACGGCCGCCAAGCTCGGCGACGGGATCGCAGTCACAACAGGGCGAATCATTTCACCTTTCGCCTGTTTGGCGAAAAATTGAACTTTCTAAGGCCCTTAACTACGAAAGTGTGCGCGGCGTCCCCCAAGTTGGGGATGCTTAACAAAGTCCTAACGCTCATCTTGCGGCCATCGGACGACGCAAGCGTAGGGGAGCGCTAGAAGACCAAAGTCCAAATCGACCGAACGCCGAAAGGCGCGGGCTCTGGGCGTCCTAACCTTCCAGTCCAAAGAGATTGGCCCAGCGCACCCTTGGGGATGCGCTGGGCCTCAAAGCTCCGCGCGGCGGCTGCAACCGTCCGCGGGGAAAACCAAGGGGCGATCGACGTGATCGCTGACCTTCCACCAGGCCCCTTAGCCAAGGGGCATAATGCAAGGACTTCGATCATGAAGAAAGTGCTTATCGCTTCCGCTACCGCCATCGCGCTCGCCGCGACCGCCGGCGCCGCTTCGGCTCAAAACCTGACCGTCAACCTGACGGGCAACGTCGCCACCGTCTGCGGCGCCTACAACAGCGGCGCCACCGGCGGCGTCCTGAACCTGGACTTCGGCCAGCTGGCCAACACCGACGCCACGGCGCAGGTGCCGCTGGGCGGCTTCAACGCCACCTACATCTGCAACTCGGCCGCCGGCATGACCCGCACCATCAGCTCCGCCAACGGCGGCTATCTGTGGCGCACGGGCACCTCGGGCGGCGCGGCCAACCAGGTCCGCTACACCATCCAGCACGGCGGCGGCTCGGGCCTGAACTTCGCCGAGTCCACCCTGTTCACGCCGATCGTGACCGTCCGTCCGGGCTCCGTGGCCCTGATGAACGGCCAGGGCGGCACCGTGACGCTGCGCGCCGACGGCGTCCGCATCCCGTCGCCGGCCAACTCGTCGTTCACGACCACCAACGTGTTCGCGGGCGACTACACCGACGTGATGACCATCGCGGTCGTCGCCAACTAACGTTTCTCCCCCCGAGAAGCGCCGGCGGGCGGCTTCGGCCGCTCGCCGGAATCTCGTTCCGCGCACTGGGCGCAGCGTCCCACAGGTTCAGTCAGATGTTCAGCCCGCTTCGCAGCCTGCGCGCCCTGGGCGCCGCCCTGATCCTGGCCGGATCGGTCGCCGCGACCGCCCTCCAAGCGCACGAAGTCTCGCCCATGCGGGTCTTCCTGCAGCCGCAGAACGGCCAGACCTCGGCTGTCGTCACCGTGTCGAACAGCCGGACGACGCCCTTACCCTTTGAGATTCGCGTTCTCCGGCGCGACGTGGCGCCGGACGGCAGCCAGACGTTCACCCCCGCCGAGGATCAGTTCACCGTCTTCCCGCCGCAGGCCCTGGTGCAGCCGCAGCAGAGCCAGGCCGTGCGCTTCCAGTACATCGGCGATCCCGCGCTGGCGCAGAGCGCCTCCTACGTGCTTCAGGTCAAGGAAGTGCCGGTCATCCCCGACGGCTTCAGCGGCATCATCACCGTCTATGACTTCGGCGTGGCGGTCTACGTCCAGGCCCAGGGCGCCCAGGCGGACCTGGCCGTTCACAACGCGCGCCGCGACGGCGACTCCATCACCTTCGAAGTTGAGAACAGCGGCCGCGACTACGGCTTCCTGGCGCAGAGGACGCTGACGGTTGCCGCCGGTGGTCAACGCCGCGAGATCGCGGCAGAGGATCTGGCGGCGGCCATCGAGAACCCGATCGTTCCTCCCCTGTCGACCCGCCTGTTCACGATCCCCGCGGGCGAACTGCCGCAAGGGCCGGTAACCGTCGATCTCGGCCCGGCGCAGTAGGCCGACCAGCATGAGGGCAGGGGGACGAAGAAAGTTTCGCGGAGCCCTGGCGGGATCGACCGCCATGGCCGTCGTGCTGCTCAGCATCGCCACGCCCTCGGTCGCAGACCGCACGCATCTCATCAAGCCGGGCGACACGCTCAGCGGCATCGCCCGCGCCTATGAGGTCAGCCTGGATCGCCTGGCCGAGGCCAACGGCATCGTCCGCCGCGATTTCATCATGGCGGGGGCTCGGCTCGTCATCCCCGACGGCGACCAAGCCGGGCCCGCGGTCGCGGCCGCTGATCAGGCCGGGGACGCATCGGCTCTGGAAGGTCCCGCCGCCCCTGTCGCGGCTGCTGAGACCGCCGCGTCTCAGCCCGCGCGCGGCGCCAACCCCCTGCCGGACAACAGCGCGGTCATCGACACCAGCCTTCCGGTGGTCGTGGACGGTCGCCGCTATCCCGCTGTCGCCGTGCGCACGACGGTGTCGCAGCTGATCGAGATTTCGCCGGCGGCTCTGTCGGAGATTCTGACGACCACGATCGACGAGCGCACCCACATCGCCCTTCGCGAACTTGGGCCGGGCCTGCGGCCGGTCGAGGATCTGGCTGGAACCGGGGTGACGGCGCGCCTTGATCCGACCACGCTCAGCGTTGTCGTCACCGTGCCCCCGACGGCCCGGCCTCCCCTGGGCGTCTCCCTGCTGCCGCCCGGCAACTACGAAGGTGTAGAACGCATCTATCCCGGCAGGGTGTCCGCCGGCGTGACTGGAGCTGTGCTCGTCACCGACAATCTTGAGGACGACCGCGACCCCTTCGGCCAGTTCGCCTTCGCCGGCTTCGCCAACTTTGGCGGCCTGACGGGCGTGAACGTCGATTTCGGCGGCTCCTTCAACTTTGGCGCCGATGACAGCGAGTTCCGCCGCGACGCCATCGTCGTCTTCAAGGACGACCCGCAACGGTCCCTGCGTTATTCGGCCGGCGACCTGACGCCGTACCTGCCGCGTCTGGGTGGACCTGCCGGCCTGCTGGGCCTGTCGTTCGAGCGCAATTACGAAGAGCTCGACCCCACCCGCAATATCCGCCCAACCGGTCGCCGCTCCTTCTTCCTGGACCGCCCGGCCACGGTGGAGGTGTATGCCAACGGCGTCCTGCTCAGCCGCTTCCAGTCCGAAGGCGGGCCTATCGACATTGGCGACATCCCGCTGGCCGACGTCAGCAACAACATCTCCATTGTGGTGGAGGACGCCTTCGGCAGGCGCGAGCTGGAAGCCTTTTCACTGTCCAGCGATCTGACCCTGCTCGCTCCTGGCCTGTCGGAGTTCTCCTTCGCGCTCGGCGCGCTGCGCGACGAGAGCGGATCAGGCTACGAATACGGCAGCGACCTGGCCCTGACCGGCTTCTACACACGGGGTCTCAGCGAGAGCCTGACCTACGGCGTCCACGGCGCCCTGTCTGAAGCGCTGATCAACGCCGGCGGCGCCGTCGCCTTCGCGGTCGAACCCGGCGTCGTCTCCTTCGAGAGCGGCTTCAGCACCTCAGACTTCGCCGGTCAGGGCTACGCCATGAGCCTGAACTTCCGGGGCGGCGGCTTCCTCGGCGTCGAGCGCAATGACAACCTGACCGCCAGCCTCGACTACACGTCCGAGGACTTCGCCACCCTCGCCGATCCGAATTCCCTGCTCAGCCAGGAATGGATTGCGGCGGCTGACTACCGCTTCGACCTGACGCCTCGAACCTCCATGTCCGTCGGCGGCTACTACGCCACCCAGCACGGCAGGGATGGCGCTGACCGTTTCGCGAACCTGGGCCTCAGCCGCCAGTTCGGCCGCGTGCTCGCCACCGGCGTGCTGCGGGTCGGGGAGTACGCCGACGGGCGTGAAGAAAGCGGCGTGTTCTTCTCGCTGAGCGTGCCGTTCGGCCTGCGTCAGACGGGGCGCGCCTCCTATGACAGCATCACCCAGACGGGGCGCGTGGAGTATGTGCGCGCCCGCGGCTTCGAGGTGCCTGACTACAACTATCGGGTCGGCGCCATAACCCAGGACGGCGCCACCGAAGTGAACGCCGAGGTCGGCTACACCTCGACGCGCTTCGAAGGCGATCTGGGCGTGGTCAGCCAGCTGGAAACGAACGCCGTCGGCAGCCAGGGCCAGGTTGTCCGGGGCCGGTTCCAGTCCGGCATCGCGTTCGTGGACGGCGCTTTCGGCATAGCGCGCGATCCGGGCCGCGGCTTCTATCTGTTCCGGGCTCACCCGTCGCTCGACGGGGCCGAAGTCTCCATTCAAAGCGGCGCCGGCTCTACGACGCTGGCGCGCTCGGGCCCCTTGGGCCCGGCGATCGCGCCGGCGCGCAATCCCTATCGTCCGGAGGAGCTTCGTGTCGGCGTCAGCGGCGGGCCCGCCGGTTACGACATCGGGTCGGGCCGGTACCTCGTCGTGCCGGGCGCCCGGACCGGCATCGGCGTCACCATCGGCAGCGACGCCTACCGATCCGTGGTCGCCACCCTGATGTACGATGGCGGGCCCGTCGCCTTGATGTACGGCCGCATCATAGATGCCGAGGGGGTGGAGCAGGTGGTCTTCACCAACCGCGTGGGCCGCGCCGCCTTCAGCAATCTGGCGCCCGGCCGGTACCGGGTCGTGTTCCCGGGGATGAACGCCGGCTTCACCTTCACCGTGGGCGAGAATGACGATGCGTATCGGGACGCGGGCGTCATCGAACTGGAGAGACTGCCATGATCTGGACCCTGGTCGCCCTGTCCGTGCTGGCCGCCGCGCCAGGCTCCTGCCCCGGCTACGCCCTCAGCCTCGTTCAGGACGAGGGCCTTGAGTACGATCCCGCTTCGCCCGTCGATGAGCGGGTGTCGCTGCGCATCAGCTCAAGCGCTGGGGCGCTGGACGCGGATTGTGAAGACACGCCTGTCATCATAGAGCCGGCTCCGACCGAGCCCACACCCATACGACTGCGCAACGGGGCCAGCGCCCTGACCACCAGGCTGGTCAGTTCAGGGGTGGTGACCCGATCAGGCCGCAGCCTCGTCCTCACCGCCTCGGCCCGCGCCGAGCTGGTCCAGGGCCGCAGCGTCACCGTCCCGCTCGCCGACATCGAGGGCGGCCAGTTTCGCCGCGCCGGCGCCTACACCACCCAGCTGGAAGTCAGCGCGGGCGACACGGTCCAGCCTTTCACCGTCGAGACGGTGGTCCAGCCGGTGATGCGGTTCGAGGCCGCCTCGGCGGGCGGGGCGCAGTCCATGGACCTGGGTGAACTGACCGACGGCTCGGTCACGCGCACCAGCTTCTTCTATCGCACCAATGCGGATCTGGCCGTCACGGCCGCGTCGGAGAATGGCGGGCGCCTGGTCCATGAGGACGGGCTTTCGGTGGGCTCGGCGTCCTACCGGGTCTTTGTGGCGGGTGAGGAGCTCGACGTGACAACCGGCGCGGCGCCGGTGCATCTGCCATTCTCGCGCCTGACCGTACAGAGCCAGACGCTGGAGGTTCGCGTTCCGCCGCATCGGCGGCTTTACGCGGGACGTTACTGGGACACCCTGACCCTGACGTTTACGCCCTACTGATCGTCAGCCCGGGATCAGGTCCACCGCCACCAGGGACGCATCGGCCGGTTCCTCAAGCGTGACGGCGATGTTTTGAAAGCCGGGCTGTTGCAGCTGGACGTTCAGTTGCCCAGCGCCAACGCCTACCTGCGCTTGGGCCGACTGGGCCGAGACGATCATCGGCTGACCGTCAGGCCCTGTCAGGACCACGCTGAAGTTCGGCGTGTTGCAGAAGGTCTGGATCATCAGCTGCGATCCGCTGGCCTGCACGCCGGCCACGCCACATTGCACGGCCACGTTGGCGCGAATGCTGATACGAATGTCGGCATGGGCCGCGCTGGACAGCGCGAGGACGAGTGCCGATCCTATCGCAAGGGCTCGCATGGGAGTTCTCCATTCCACACGCAGAGGTTTACCCGTCCCGGCTTAAGAAACGGCGGACGGTTGCGGTAAATGGAATATGTACTTCGCGAGAAGAGGGCTGGCCGCTACCCTAGAGCCAATCCGCATGCGCTACTGGGCATGACACAGCGTGATCCGCCATGGCTCAACCACCTCACGGCGCCGGCCCGCAGCAGGAGCGGCGCTACTTCTTTGATCTAATCTGGCGCGGTCGAGTGCGCCGGGACGCGACGGGACTGCGGTTGAAGCCCGGGCCCGACGTCCGGCGAGCCGCGATTCACGCCGCCGCAGAACACGCCGTCGACATGGGCGCGGAAGACGCGGACGCCAGTCAGGTCACGGTGCGGGATGAGGCTGGGGCCGCCGTTCTGACAGTGCGACTGGAATACAACTCAAGCGGGCAATGACGCCACCATAGCGTGACTCCATACTCAACCCGAGGTATATCGACGTTCTGCGGGCGGCCTAGCCGGCGTCGGCGGAATGGGGGAACGAGGCATGGGCACGATCGCCGTCAGGTTCAGGGGGGAAGAGCCCGCGCCTGGCCGTCTGACCGACCATGGCGTGGCCGCCGCACTCGCCGAGTCCGTTCGGCAGTGGGAAACGGCTTTTATCCTCTGCACCCCGCGAGAGCTGCGGCTGCATTGGGCCAATAGCGCGGCCCGCGATCTGCTGGATCAGGGGCGTCAGCTGGCGCTCAGCGGCGGCCGTCTCGCCTGCGCCGACCGACGTTGGCAGCGTAGCCTGGACGAACTCGGCGCCGCGGCCTCTGGGACCGCCATAGTCCTGCCACCCGTTGGCGACTGCGAGGCTTTGGTGCTGAGAGGGCGAACGATGCGGGCGCCGGGAGAACCCGTTCTGCTCGGCGTCACCGCATACAGCCTCAGCGACACCGGGCGCTTCCTTCTGCCCGACTTGCGCAATGTCTATGAGCTGACGCCTGCGGAGATGCGCGTTCTCAGATGTCTCATGGATGGCCTGACGGCCGACGGCCTGGCCCAGGCGCTGTCGATCACCATCGAGACGGCCCGCACCCACATCAGGCGCATCTACGCCAAGATGGGCGTCTCGAGCCGCGAGCAGCTGATCTGCCTCGCCAGCCGCTATCGCGTGCCCTGAGGCCATGGTGGTCCGGATGTTCATGGGGCGAGGACGCCGCGCGAGGCTGGCCGCGCCTCCGCGACGGGTGAACCTTCTGGGCTGGTTGGCGGACGTCATCGCCCGGGGGCTGCCGCGACGCTGGCTCTAGCCGTCGAAACGAAAGAAGCCCCCCGAGATACGCACGGGGGGCTTCGATCACGTCGTCGATCGACAGGGGGGCTGAAACTTAATCGACGACGCGATAGCGGCCGTACTCGTCAGGGCAGACGCGCACGTAACGGGTTTCGGTGCGGCCGTCGGGCAGGCGGATGACGCTGTCCGACAGGCGGCACTGATCGGTGTCGGCGTAGCCGCGGTCATTCACGCGATAGCCGCGGTCATAGTCCCGGCCGTACCGGTCATCGTCGCGGCCGTACCGGTCATAGCCGTAGCCGTAGTTCGACGAGCGGTCGTAGTAGGGGTTGGTCGAGCTGTAATAGCCGTTGTTGTAGTCGTAGCCGCTGTATCGCGGATCCGGCGTGCAGGCGGCCTGGTTACGGCCGACGCTGGACCCGATGGCCGCGCCTAGCACAGCGCCCAGGACGCCGCCCTCGGTGCGGGCGCCGCGGCTGGCGATGGAGGACCCGGCCGCCGCGCCGATGGCCGCGCCGACCAGACCGCCCGTCGTGGCGCGGGTGCGCGCGTCGCGGGTGCAGGGATCGTAGTAGGCCTGACCCTGATAGGTCTGCCCGCCGTAATAGCTCTGGGCCGAGGCGAAGGCCGGAACCGCCAGGGCGCCGGCGGCGATGACGGCGGCCATGCCGCCCTTAAGAAGATTTGAACGCAGGGTCATGTCTCAGCTCCCGTCTGTCTGGCGGAGGGTCTGGCCCGGTAACGCCCGGCGATCTCCTCCGTTGCTGACCTTTCTAGAGGAGCGAAGCTGAACGGCCTTTGAGCAGGGCGTTCATATTCGTTCATGTTGCGCGAGGACGGGATTGGGGCCAAAGCCCAACGCCATGACCGCCCCCGACCTTGAAGATCTGGAGATCACAGACCTCGGCGCTCAGGGCGACGGCCTGGCGATCATGCAGGGCGGCGTCCGGATCCACGTGCCCCTGACCCTGCCCGGCGAACGGGTGCTGGCCCAGGTGGAGGGCGATCGCGGCCAGTTGGTCGAGGTGCTGCGTCCCAGCCCGGATCGACAGACCCCGGCCTCGCCTCACTACGGTGAGTGCGGCGGCTGTTCGCTGCAGCACTGGGCGTCCGGGCCTTATCTGCAGTGGAAGACGGATCGCGTGCGGCATCTACTGGCGCGCGAGGGCATAGAGACCGAGGTGCGCCCGGCCATCCCCTGTCGGCCCGGCTCGCGGCGGCGTCTGGGGCTTCACGCGCGCAGGGGGCAGAACGGTCGCGTCCTGCTGGGCTTCAAGGCGCGTCGGTCCTGGCGGCTGGTGGAGGTGGAGCGGTGTCCCGTCGCCCTCCGTCAGATCGAGGCGGCCTTTCCGGCCTTGCGCGAGGTGGCGGCGCCTTTCCTGGAGCATCCGAAGTCCGCGCCCACGCTGCATGTGACCTGGACGGAGACGGGTCTGGACGTGGAGGTGACGGGGGTGGAGCGCAAAAGCGGCGGTCTGTCCCGAGATGGCCGCGTGCGCGCCGCGGCGGCCGCCGCCGCCGCCGATCTGGCCCGGCTGACGCTGGGAGGGGAGGCGCTTTATCAGGCGCGAGAGCCAGTCGTGCGCTTTGGGCAGGCTCTGGTCGCCCCGCCACCAGGGGCGTTCCTCCAGGCGGTGGAGGCCGCCGAAACGGCGATGGCTGAACTGGCGGTTCAGGCGCTCAAGGGTTGCGGGCGAACGGCCGATCTCTTCTGCGGCATGGGCGCCTTCGCCTTCCGCCTTGCCGAGACCGGTCAGGTGCTGGCCGCCGATAGCTGGGCGCCGGGCATCGCCGCCCTGGAACGGGGCGCCGCGCACGCCTCGGGCCTGAAGCCCATCCGCGCTATGACGCGGGATCTGTTCCGCGAACCGCTGTCCGCCTTTGAGCTGAAGGGCGTGGACGGCGCCTTGTTCGATCCGCCCCGCGCCGGAGGTCTTGCCCAGGCAATGGAGCTCGGCAAGTCGGACATCCCCACGGTGGTGGGGATCAGCTGCAATCCCTCGACCTTCGCCCGCGACGCCCGCGCGCTCATCGAGGCCGGGTTCCGGCTGGATGAGGTCACGCCTGTCGATCAGTTCCTGTGGTCCGCCCATGTGGAGGTCGTGGGCGTCTTCCGGCGCTGAGCCAGTCCCGCCCAGTCCCGAGACGTTCCTGCGCTCAAACGAAAACGGCGGGCCCGAGGGCCCGCCGCTCCGTCTTATCCGGTAGTCGTCCGGCGCTTAGTAGCGCAGGCGGCCGCCGATGTAGAAGTACCGGCCCAGCACATCGTACAGGTTCGGGTCGGTGTTGCCGTCCGGCGCGTTGGTGATCAGGTGCGGATCCTGGTCGAACAGGTTCCGGATACCGCCGTAGATTTCGACGGTGTCGTTGATCGCCCAGCGGCCCTGCAGCTCGTGGATCGTGTAGGAGTCCACGCCCGGGTAGGAACCGGCACCCTCGAAGATATCGCCCTGGTCAGCCATGCTCGGAACGAACATGGAGGTCCAGTTCACCTCGACCGGGCCGAAGTCGTAGCCCAGGCTCAGGTTCGCCTTCCAATCCGGCAGGCCGATGTTCAGGTTGTACGCCCCGATCGTGCCCTTGTAGTCGATGCCGTCCAGGACGTACGAGCCCAGGAAGTTGACCATCAGGTTCATACGCAGCGTGTCGCCGAAGAAGCCGCTGTCGCCAGCCAGCCAACCCATCGGCGCGCGATAGTTGACCGTCAGGTCGACGCCGTCCGTCTCAAGCTGCGAGACGTTGACGTTGTAGGTGCGGACCTTCAGCTCGGACGTGGCGTCACGATAGACCAGGGCGCCGATGTTCGAGTTGAAGCACTCGGGGCCGGCGGCGTTCAGGCTGGCGAAGCAGGCCTGCATCGTGCCGGTCGCGCCGCCGGCGAGCGGGGCGATGTAGTCCTCAACCGAGATGTCGTACCAGTCCAGGGTGATGTCGAGGTTGTCGATGAACGACGGGCTCCACACCAGGCCGGCGGTGTAGGTGTCCGACACTTCTTCGCTCAGATCGGGGTTGCCGTAGAAGAACGACTCGATCTGGCTGTTCGGCTGGACGTAGCCGGCCGTGACAGGGTCGAAGCCCATCTGGGCGGTACAGAAGGCGCGAACCGCCGGATCGCCCAGCGCCGTGCCGGGCCCGTTGTTCGGGTTGCCGTTGGTCACGATCACGGTCGAGCAGGGGTCGGTCATGGGCGGGAAGCCCTGGTCGCCGGCCTGGAACAGCTCGAACAGGTTCGGCGCGCGCGAGGCGCGCTGATACATGCCGCGCAGGCGCAGGTCGTCGTTGAACTGCCACTCGCCGCCGAACTTGTAGCTGCGGACCGGGCCGATCGAGGTGTAGTCCGAATAGCGGACACCCAGCTCCAGGCCCACATACTGGCCGAACGGCACGTCCCGGAACAGCGGCACCAGGGCCTCACCGTACCACTCGGTCACGGCGTAGTAGCCGGTCACCGCGCGTTCCTGGTTGAAGCCGAAGATGTCGCCGGCCGCATGGGCCGCGTCGGGGTTGAACGAGAAGCTGTCTTCACGACGCTCGAAGCCCAGCGCCACCGCCACGTCGCCGGCCGGCAGGGTCATGACGCTGCCGGTCAGGTTGGCGTTGAAGGTATGACGCTCGAAGATCGTGTTGTCGGTGAAGTTCTGGCGGATGAAGTCCAGAGCCGCCTGCGGACGAGCGCCGTCGCCGAAGGGATTGTAGGGCACGCAGTCCGGGAAGATGGCCAGAGTGGCCGCGCTACAGCTGCCGTTGGGGTTGCCGACAGTCGGCGCCACGGCGCCGTCCGACAGACCCTCGGTGGCCGCCGCGAAGCGCGAACGCGAGATGTCGTTGAAGGTGGTGTCGGTGAACTCGCTGCGGCCATAGGTGTAGGTCGCATCCGCGTTCCAGCCCGAGCCCATGTCCCAATCAAGACCGGTCGTGAAGTCGAAGGTCTTGTTGTTGTGGGTCTGCAGGCGCGCGCCCACATCGGCCATACGACGGCGGTAAACCGCATCGGCCGTCGGGTTGGGACGACCGGCCAGGACGGCCGCGATCGACGGCGTCACGAAGATGTTGTCGAACGGGATCAAGGCGGCGGTCAGCGGCGTCGGGGCCAGCTGGTTGGCGTTGCGGCTGTCCGTGTAGAAGGCTTCCATGCGCAGGCCGACATTGTCGGTGATGTCGTAGTTGCCCAGGAAGGCCAGGTTCAGACGCTCGGCCGGCGTCGACAGATAGTTGGTCGGCGCGAAGTTGTAGCGGTCCGTAATGATGCTGTCCGGGTCGCCGGCGATCGGGTCGTTACAGAAGCCGAAGGCGGTCGTGCCGTTGTTGCGGAACGTGATGTTCGGCGACGAGGCGCTGCTGGCGCAGCCCGCGACGGTGGGCTGCGACGTGAACGGGTTCAGCGCCACGTTGTCGAAGCGGCCGCGCAGGCCGGTCAGCGAGCCGTTGGCGCTGGTGGCCACGGCCGCCCAGTCGCGTTCGGTCGACAGCACGCCGTCGCGGTCATAGTAGCCGGCGAAGGCGGTCAGGTTGCCGCGGCCGCCGTCGAAGTTGGCGCCCATCAGCGCGTTCAGCGTGAAGGTCTCGCCGTCGCCGCGCGAGCTCATGCCGTACTGGGTCTGGAACTCCAGGCCCTGGAAGTCGTCCTTCATGATGAAGTTGACGACGCCGGCCAGGGCGTCGGAGCCGTACACGGCCGAGGCGCCGCCGGTGACCACTTCCACGCGCTCGATCAGCGAGGCGGGGATCGTGTTCAGGTCGGGAGACGAGAAGGCCTTGGTGGCCGGGGTCATGCGGTGGCCGTTCAGCAGCACCAGGGTGCGCTGCGGACCCAGACCGCGAAGGTCGACCGTGGCCGTGCCGTCAGCAGGGTTGTTCGAGTTGGCCGAGAAGCCCGGCACCACCTGGGGCAGGGTGTTCAGGATGGCCTCGACGTTCACCGTGCCGGTCGCCTCGATGCGCTCTTCCGAGACGGTCGCGACGGGGCTGTTGGCGATGTAGTCCTGGCGGGCAATGCGCGAGCCGGTGACCACGATGGCCTCGACCTGCGTCGGTCCGTCCTGAGCGTAGGCCGGAGCGGACGACAGCGCCATCAGCGCCGCCCCGCCGATCATCGTGGAAGCGAGCAGACGCCCGCGAACGGTTTGGGTTTTCAAGTTCCAGTCCTCCAGAGCCTGGCGTGAAGGACACCGGGTCCCTCCCCCCGCCGAAGCAAGAATCGACCGCCAGTCCGCACTGACGGTTATTCTGACGATACGAAGGGACCGCGAATCCGGTCAATGCGCATTACTTTTTGCTCACCGGGTTCCGCGACCCCTGTCACAGCTTTGCCACATCGGCGTCGTGCGAACGCCGCAAGGTCTGGCGAGCGGCTACTGGCCTCGGTTGCGCAGGCACATCCAGCGCGTGCGATGCTGGTCGACCAGATTGTCAACGAAGCCTGTCATGCGGGGCGAGACCAAGTTCTTGTTCACATAGAAGTAAAGCGGAACAATCGGAGCATCGTCGAGCATGATCTGCTCGGCCTGAGCCAGCAGCTGGGCGCGCCGGCCCTCATTGGGTTCGCGATCCGCCGCCAGGAGCAGGGCGTCATAGGCCGGATTTGCGTAATCGCCGTAGTTCTGCTGACCGGTTGTGGACAATTGTAGGTCCAGGAAGCTTTTCGGGTCGTCGAAGTCCGCCACCCAGGCCGCGTCGGCCACGTCGAAATCGCGCAAACGATAGGACTGATAGGCGATCTGCACCTCGTTGCGCACCAATTGGACCTGTACGCCGATCTCGGCCCAGTCGGCCTGGACGGCCGGCATCATCAGCGAGGGGTCGGGCGTATTGCGGTGCTTGATCTCCAGGCGCAGCGGGTTGTCTGGGCCATAGCCCGCCTCGGCCAGCAGGCGGCGCGCCTCGCGCTGGCGGCGCTCCAGGGACCAGTCGGCATAGAAGGCCTTGGGGCCGTTCTCCACGTAGTTCGACATGCCAGGCGGCACGAAGGAGAAGGCCGGGACCTGGCCGCCCCGGAGCAGGCGGTTGGCGATGAAGTCGCGATCCACGGCCATGGCGAGAGCCTGGCGCACCCGCCGGTCGCGCAGGGCAGGGGTGCGCACCTGGGGGCCCTGGTTGAAGGCCAGATAGGCGGTGCCGAGGTAGGTGTGAGTATGAACGAACGGCCGCGTTTCGGGATCAGCCAGCAAATACTGGATCCGGTTCGACTGGATGTCGGCGTTCATGTCCAACTCGCCGCGGAACACGCGCCGCTCCGCCGCCGTGGCGTCGTTCGTGGGGTAGAAGTAGACCTGATCGAAGCAGACGTTCTCGGCATCCCAGAATCGCGGATTCTTGACCAGCCGCACATGGTCGCCCAGCCGCCACTCGGCCAGGGTGTAGGCGCCGTTGCCGACGTAGTTGCCGGGCTGCACCCAGGCGTCGCCCAGCTCGCGCACCTTGTGGCTGGGCACCGGATAGAAGGTGTAGTGGGTCATCAGCTCGGGCAGGTAGGGCGCCGGGTTGATCAGGCGCAGCTCCAGCGTCCGTGCGTCAAGCGCCCGCGCGCCGAGGCTCTCCGGCGGCGCGGTCCCTTCGTTCACCTCGCGTCCGTTCTGGATCAAGTACAGCAGGTATGAATACTGGGACGCGATCTCAGGCTTCAGGATACGCTGAAATGCGTAGACGAAGTCTTCGGCGGTCACCGACTGACCGTCCGACCATTGGGCGTCGCGCAGGCGGAAGGTCCAGGTCAGGCCGTCGGCCGAGGTGGTCCAGCTTTCCGCCATGCCGGGGATGGTCTCGCCCGCCGCCGAATAGTCGAACATCCCCTGGATCATGTCGCTGATGATCCGGTTCTCCCAGGTGCCGGAACTGCGATGCGGGTCCAGCGAGACCGGCTCGGCCCCGTTGCCGCGGTGAAGGCACAGCTGGCCTTGCGGGCAGGCCGGACGCGCGGGCGCCCCGTCTTCGCGGGCGCAGCCGGAAATGACCATCAGAACGGAAAGGGTGAGAAGGAGATTGCGCAACACGCCGGCCTCTCATTCAATGCGACACGCGCGGCCGGCGGGCGGCCGCTACACTTCTTGGCTTCTTGAGGCATGACACAGATGCACCTTCCGTCAAAGGCGATCGGGCTTATCGCGCTCATTGGGGCGTCGCCCGCCCTTGCTCAGTCGGCGCCTGCCTCGCCCGAAGCGGCCATCGTCATCGAGATCGAGCGCTGCCGTCAGGTTATGGATCCGGTGCAGCGGCTCGCCTGTTTCGACGCCGCCGCCGCCTCGCTCAGCGCCGCCACCCAGTCTGGCGAGGTGGTGGTCATGGATCGGGCCCGTATCCAGGAAACGAACCGGCGGCTGTTCGGCCTGTCGGTGGATGTGGGCTCCATCTTTCGACGCGAGGGCGCGCCGGAGCCGGAGCAGCTGACCGAGATCACCTCGGCCCTCGTCTCGGCGGCGCGCAACGGCCAGGACGATTGGGTCTTCACGCTGGAGGACGCTTCGGTCTGGCGCCAGATCGACAACGAGCGCCTTCGCACCACGCCGCGCCAGGGTGATACGATCCGCGTGCGCCGCGCCGGCTTCGGCAGCTACTTCCTCAATGTAAACGACCAGCGGGCCTTGCGGGTCGAGCGCATCCGCTGAGCCGGCGCCTAGCGGTCCTTGGGGTCGATGGCGTCGCGCAGGCCGTCGCCGATGAAGTTGAAGCTCATGAGCGTCAGGATCATCGCCCCCGCCGGGAAGACCAGGCTCCACCAGGCGATCTCCATGTCGCGCGCGCCCTGACTGATCAGGGTGCCCAGGGACGTCAGCGGCTCCTGCACGCCCATGCCGAGGAAGCTGAGGAAGCTCTCCACCAGGATCACGGTGGGAATGGTCAGGGTCACATAGACCACCACCGGACCCAGCAGGTTGGGCACGATGTGCCGTGCGATGATGGCCATGGGGCCGAGGCCCGCCGCCCGCGCCGCCTCGACGAACTCCTTCTGTTTCAGGGACATGGTCTGGCCGCGCACGATGCGCGCCATGGTCAGCCACTCGACCGCCCCGATGGCGGCGAAGATCAGTATGAAGCTGCGCCCGAAGGTCACCATCAGGAGGATGACGAAGAAGATGAAGGGCAGGGAGTAGAGCACGTCGACGAAGCGCATCATCAGCTCGTCAACCTTGCCGCCGGCATAGCCCGCCACGGCGCCCCAGATGACCCCGATGACCAGGGACACGGCCGTGGCCACCACGCCCACCGCCAGCGAGACCCGCAGGCCGATCAGCAGGCGCGCCAGTAGATCCCGCCCCAGCGAGTCGGTGCCCAACACGAAACCGGCTTCGCCGGGCGAGGCCCAGACGTTGTCGCGATTCAGGTGGCTGTAGTCGTTCGGCAGCAGATAGGGGCCGATCAGGGCGGCCAGCACCATGACCGCCAGGATGATCATGCCGGTCACGGCGGCCTTATTGCGGAACAGGCGGCGGCGCGCGTCATCCCACAGGCTCCGGCCCTTCACCGCCTCCATGGCGCGGGCGTTGGCGTCGGACCCGATGGCGTATTTGCGTGCCGTCATGACAGGCGCACCCTGGGATCAAGCAGGGCGGTCAGAAGGTCCGCCACAAGGTTCAGCACGATGATCAGCGCGCCGTAGAGGATCACCACCCCCATCACGACCGGATAGTCGCGCTGCAGCGCGCCGATGATGAACGAGCGGCCGAGGCCCGGCAGCTGAAAGATTTCCTCGATCACCAGCGAACCGGTGATCACCCCCGCGCAGGCCGGCCCCAGATAGGCAACCAGCGGCAGGATCGCCCCCCGCAGGGCGTGGCGGGTGACGATGGTCCATTCCGACAGACCCTTGGCCCTTGCCGTCCGCACATAGTTCGACCTCAGCACCTCGACCATGCCGGCCCGCGTGAGGCGCGAGATGATGGCGATCTGCGGCAGGGACAGCACGATGACCGGCAGCACCATGTTGGGCAGGGCGCCGTCATTCCAGCCGCCCGAGGGCAGACCCCAGTCCACCGCCTTGCCCAACAGCAACAGCAGGGGCGCGGTGACGAAGGTGGGCACGCATACGCCGAGGATCGCTATGGCCGTCACGGAATAGTCCGCCGGCGTGTTCTGGCGAAGCGCCGCCAGGCTGCCCAGGGTGACGCCCACCCCCATCGCCAGAATCAGGGCCGACAGGCCGATCTTCAGCGAGACGGGGAAGCCTTCCTTGATGAAGTCCAGAACCGTCTTGTCCTGGTACTTCATGGACGGGCCGAAATCGCCGGTGACCACATTGCCCAGGTATTCGACGTATTGAACCGGCAGCGGCTTATCGAGACCGAAGCGCGCCTCCATAGCAGCCACCACTTCCGGGGGCAGGATGCGGTCGGTGTCGAACGGGCCGCCCGGCGCCGCGCGCATCAGGAAGAAGGCCAGGGTGATGACCACCAGCAGGGTGGGAATGGCCACCAGCAGGCGTCGGAACAGGAATCTCAGCATCCGGCGAAACTCGGCATCGGCCCATCCGCGATACGCCGCACAACTGCGGCGGGCTTGCACGCCGGACCCTTCCACTGCACCTGTCAGGTGTCAACGTAAGGAGAGGCCCATGGCCGATATCCGCCGCATCACCGACCATTTCTGGGCCGCGCCCCAGTTGTCTCCGTCCGATCTTGCGGAAATCGCTCGACAAGGCGCGGTGCTGATCATCAACAATCGCCCCGAGGGCGAGTCTCCGGACCAACCGCCGGGCGCCGAGATCGAGGAGGCGGCGCGCGCAGCCGGACTCGACTATGCCGCCGTGCCCATCACCGGCCGACCCACCCCAGACCAGGTCCAGGCTGTCGCCGTGCTGCTCGAAGGCGCCGAGGGGCCTGTATTGGGCTTCTGCCGCACTGGCACCCGCTCGACCATGGCCTGGGCGGGCGTCCAGATCGCCGCGGGCCGCCATCGCGACGCCGTCCTGGCCGAGGCGGCCCAGTGCGGTTACGACCTGTCAGCCGTCCTCTAGCGGTCGATGGCGATGCGGGCGGCGTAGGGGACCGGCTCGGGCGTGCAGGAGGCGACGACCAGCTGCGCTGCCATGAGACACAGGATCGCCACGGCGACGGGCTGGAGCCGTTTTGAGACGAAAAGGGCGGTGGAAATGGCCATGATCGGGACTCCGGGCGAACTCTTGAGCCCACGGCGCAAGGGCCGCGCCGCTCAGGCGGCACAGCCGTGAGCATCCCCTTCGTCCGTCGCGACGAGCTTCCCTATGGGGTGCTAGAGACCCTCTCGCCCCTGATCGGTCGCGTCACCTGCCGCAACCCCGGACCGTTTACGTACACCGGCACGGGGACCTACATCGTCGGCGGCGATACGGTGGCGGTCCTCGATCCGGGCCCACCTGATCCGGCGCATCTTGCGGCGCTTCTGAGGGCGCTGGAGGGCCGGCGCGTCAGCCATATCCTGATCACCCACACCCATCTTGATCACTCGCCCCTGGCTCGGCCCCTCGCCCGGGCCACTGGCGCGCCCGTGCTGGCCGCGCCGCCGCCCCAAGGTCATGACCTGGCCAGCGCCGAGGAGGCCTATGACGAGGCCTTCCAGCCAGATCAGTTGCTTGAGGACGGCGACCGCGTGTCGGGCCCAGGCTGGACCCTGCGCACGCTGGCGACGCCAGGCCACGCCTCGAACCACCTGTGCTTCGCCCTGGAGGAGGAGAACGCCCTCTTCAGCGGCGATCACATCATGGGATGGTCCACGACCGTCGTGGCGCCGCCCGACGGCGACATGGGCGCCTACATCTCCAGTCTCGAGCGGGTCATGGCCAAGGGGTTCGAAACCCTCTGGCCCACACACGGTCCTCCGGTCCGCGAGGTTCAACCTTTCCTGAAGGCCTATCTGGATCACCGGCTTACGCGGGAGACCCAGGTTCTAGAGCGCCTGCACGCCGGAGACGCCACCGTCGCCGAGATGGTGCCCGTTCTCTATGCCCAGGTGGACCGGCGTCTTTGGCCGGCCGCATCCCTCTCCGTGCTGGCTCACCTCAAGCGGCTCACGGAGCTGAACCAGGCCGCTTGCGACGGAAAGCTGTCCCTAGCCGCCCGCTTCCGCCCGCTCGGCTAGTTCGCGGGTCACCCGCGTCAGCAGGCGGCAGGCGTCGCCCTGATCGTGACGGTCCTCGCGGCCGATGACGCGAACATCCGTGCGGCCTGGCCGGATACGGACGATCACATCCCGGGTGAAGCCGAACCACATGCCTTCCTTGATCCCCTCCACCCGCCAGGGGGCGGAGGACACGACACGGACCCCGGCATCCCGCAGGGCGCCGGCGGCGCTTTCGGGAGCGAGCTGGCTCATCACCGGCCGTGGCCCACGACAGGTCTCGGCGTCCACTTCGGCCACGCGCCTTCCAGCCCAGGGCGCGCCGAACTCGGCGCCGATCACGGGGTCATTCTCCACCGGCGTGGAGGCGCTGCCGCGTTCCCGCTGGATCAACGACGAAGGCTGCGGCGGTTCATCCCAGTCGGTAGCGGCTTCATGCACCGGCGGCAGCGACTGCCGCGCGCGCCAACCCTGGACGAACACAACCAGCGTCGCAGCCGCCAGCCCAAAGGCCACCAGAGCCCAGCCCCATCGAGCCCGCGGCGCCTTCAGCATCAGGATCACGGCCACAACGGCTGCCGCCGCGCCCAGCCAGGACAGCCACCAGGCGGCGGTCCACACCCACAACTCCCAGGCCGTTCGCCAATCCAGGGCGCCCATGCGCACCGCCACGACCGCCACCGCCACGATCAGCGGCGACAATGCGGCCAGCGCCGCCAGCAGCGGCAGCGGTCCTGAGCTCTGTTCCGGCTTCGGCATCTGCGAGCCCTCTAGCCCTGGAATCGGTAGTCCTTGAAACGTTCGCGCAGAATCTTCTTGTCGATCTTGCCTGTGGCGCCCAGCGGAATTTCGTCCACGAACTCAACAGCGTCCGGCATCCACCACTTGGCGATCTTACCCTGTAGGTGGTCCAGGAACTCCTGCGGCTGAGCCGTCTGACCTTCGTGCAGCTTGACCAGCAGCAGGGGCCGCTCGTCCCACTTCGGATGCGGGGCGCCGATCACGGCCGCCAGCGCCACCTTGGGGTGGCCGACGGCGATGTTCTCGATGTCGATGGAGCTGATCCACTCGCCGCCGGACTTGATGACGTCCTTGGCGCGGTCGGTGATCTGCATGTACCCGCGGCCGTCGATGGTGGCCACGTCGCCGGTGTCAAAATAGCCTTCGTTATCAAGGATGTCGCCGCCCACGTTCTTGAAGTAGCGCGCGGCCACGGTTGGACCCTTCACCATCAGCCGGCCGAAGGTCTGGCCGTCATGCGGCAGGGTCTGGCCCTCATCGTTCTTCAGCTTCAGGTCGATGCCCAGGGGTGGGCGGCCCTGCTTGACGCGGTGCTGCACCTGCTCCTCGAACGGCAGGTGTGCGTACTCGTGGTTCATGTTGCCGATGGTGCCGACGGGCGAGGTCTCGGTCATGCCCCAGCCCTGCACCACCTCGACGCCGTACTCGTCATGGAAAATGCGGATCATGGCCTCGGGCACGGCGGAGCCGCCGATCAGGACCTTCTTCAGGGTCGAAAGCTTGGCGCCGGTCTGGCGGAGGTGCAGCAATAGGCCTTGCCAGACCGTCGGCACCGCCGCGGAATAGGTGACGCCCTCGGTCTCCAGCAGTTCGTGGATCGAGGCGCCGTCCATCCTGGCGCCCGGCATGACCAGCTTGGCGCCGACGGCCGGGGCGCTGAAAGCCAGACCCCAGGCATTGGCGTGGAACATCGGCACCACCGCCAGGATCACATCCTTGCTGGAGGCGCCCATGACGTCGGCCTGCAAGGTGATTAGCGTGTGCAGAAAGTTCGACCGGTGCGAGTACAGGACACCCTTGGGATCGCCGGTCGTGCCAGAGGTGTAGCAGAGCCCGCAGGCTGTCTCCTCTGAGAAGCCGCCCCAGGCGCAGTCCGCCGAAGCGTCGGCCAGCAGGGCCTCGTAGCACTCGGCGCGCGGCAGCTTGCAGACCGGCATGGTCAGTTCGTCCGTCATCACCACGACCCGCTCGACGGTCGGGCAGTGGGGCAGAACCGCCTCGAGCAGAGGCACGAAGGTCAGATCGGTGAAGATGACCCGGTCCTCGGCGTGGTTGATGATGTAGGCCAGTTGCTCGGGGAACAGGCGTGGGTTCAGCGTGTGACAGACCGCGCCGATGCCCATGATGCCGTACCAGGCCTCCATGTGGCGGCCGGTGTTCCAGGCCAGGGTGGCGATGCGATCGCCGGTCTTGATCCCCCAACCCTTCAGCACGTTCGACACGCGCTTGGCCCTGTCGTGGATCTCCGCATAGGTCGTGCGCACCAGCGGTCCTTCGACCGAGCGCGTCACCACCTCACGCGCGCCGTTCCAGCGTTTGGCGTGGTCTAGGATCCGGTCGACCGTAAGCGGCCAGTCCTGCATCAAACCCTGCATGCGCGCCCTCATTTCTCCATGCGTTCCGCCCCCGCTGACAAACCTATGCCGGGGATCGCTTTTTGGAAACGGCGCCGTAACGTCAGCTTTGACGCAGAAGACCGGCTGGGCCACAAGCCCGCCCCATGCAGCACCTGCTCATCGGCATCGTCGGCGGCTCCGGCTCGGGCAAGACCACCCTGGCGCGGCGCCTGGCCGCGCGCCTGGGCTCCCGAGCCGCGGTGCTGGGCGAGGACGCCTATTATTTCGACCTGCCCGAGGGCGTGGACCCCGCCCATTGGGACTTCGACGACGTGAAGACGCGGGATCACGCGAGGCTTGCCGCCGATCTCGGACGGCTGAAGGCCGGAGAGACCATCCAGGCTCCGCGCTACGACTTCGTCCACCATCGCCGTCTGCCCTGGAGCGACGAGATCGCTCCGGCCGAGGTCATTATCGTCGAGGGGTTGCACCTGCTGTGCACGCCAGAGGTAGCGGACCTGTTCGACCTTAGGGTGTTTGTGGACGCTCCGGCGGACATCCGCTTCATCCGGCGCCTCTTGCGGGACCAGGCTGAGCGCGGCCGCTCGGTCCAATCCGTAACCGAGCAGTATCTGGAGACGGTCCGGCCCGCCTATCTGCGCCAGATAGAGCCCTGTCGAAATCTGACGGACGTCGTGATCCACGACAAAGGGAACAGCGTACGATTCCCAGACCCCGCCCATGTGGACGCGCTGTTGGCCGCCGTGCTGGCGCATCCACTGGTGGCGGGCAAGGTGGGTCTGGATTGAGAACGGCTTGTCTGTACCTCGGACTCCTAAGTAACATTACGCCGTTTTAACGATCAGCTGACCGTCGCATCCTCCCTCCCATGACCGCCCACGCCGCCTTCGAGGACGTCCGGCGCCAGGACATCCTGCGCACGGCGCGGCGCAAATTCACGCACGAAGGCTACGGCGCCACCGGCATGGAGGCGATCGCCAGGGACGCCTCTGTCTCGACCGCCACCCTCTACCAGTTCTTCGCCAGCAAGGCGGATCTCTTCCAGGCCGTCATCGAGGACGCCGCGCTCGAGTTCGAAGAGCGCATGAATGCGGTTCAGGCGCTGGACGGAGACGCGGGCGCGCGCATCACCCATTTCGCGCGACTGTACGGCCGGTTCATGGGCGACCCCTTCGTTCTGTCCATTTTCCGGCTTGTGGTGGCCGAGCGCCCCCGCTTCGACGGCATGGCGGCGCATTATTACGAGCGAGGTCGCGCGCGCATCGGCAGCGCCTTGGTGCGCGCCATCAAAGAGCTGGAGGCGTCGGGTCAGTTGAAGACGCCAAAGCCCTCCTGGGCGGCAGGGCAGCTGCTCGGCATGATCGAACACCCGCTGTTCTTCGTGCCGTTGGTCGTGGGAGAGGGGGGGCGCTCGACGCGCGCGGTCGAGGACATCTGCGACGAGGCGGCCGAGACCTTCCTGGCGCGCTACGCCACGCCTCAGGGATAGAGCCGCCGCCGGGTCCAGGGCCTGTCCAGCCCTTCGCGCGTGAACTGCAGCCGGTCGTGCAGGCGGAAGGGCCGGTCGCGCCAGAACTCCATCTGCAGGGGGCGGATACGCCAGCCTGTCCACTGCGGGGGTCGGGGCACGTCGCCCGTCAGGTATTTGGCCGCGTACCTGGCGATGCGTCGCTCCAGCTCGAAACGGCCCTCCAGCGGGCGCGACTGGTCGGACGCCCAGGCGCCGATGCGGCTGTCCCGCGCCCGCTCGGCGAAATAGGCGTCGGCCTCCTCCGGCGTCACCGGCTCGACGGGTCCGCGCACCCGCACCTGGCGGCGCAGCGACTTCCAGTGAAAGAGCAGGGCCGCCTGAGCATTGACGGCCAGCTGCAGGCCCTTGGCGCTCTCGGCGTTGGAGTAGAAGACGAAGCCCGCCGGATCCACGTTCTTCAGCAGCACCATGCGGCAGTCCGGCAGGCCGTCGGCGCCGCTGGTGGCCAGGGCCATGGCGTTAGGGTCGTTCGGCTCGGTCCGGCGCGCCTCGGCCAGCCATTCGACGAACAGCCCCATCGGATCGTCGCGGCCGAAGATCGCTTCGTCGGCGTTGGCGTCGTGCGCCTTGGCATAGTCATCGGCCGAGGGGCTGGGCGGGATCACGGACTTGACCATGACCCCGCCTATAGCGCCCAGCGGGCCTGGCGTCAGGCTCGGGTCAGGCTTTTTCAGCGGCGTAGTTGCCGGTCTCGGCGCTCAGCCGGTTCACCTGCTCGATGATCTCGGGCGTGATGTTCTCGAAATCCTCCATGCCGAAGATGGGCCTGATCTGAACGCCGGTGTGGAAGCCATCGGTGTTGGGCACCCGCTTGGCCCACTCCACAGCCTGTTCGACGCTGTCGACCTGCCAGATCCAGAAGCCCGCCACGATCTCCTTGGCCTCGGTGAAGGGTCCGTCGACCACCATGGGCGCCTTGTCGCCGTCGAACAGCACGCGCTTGCCGTACTTGGTCGGTTTCAGGCCCTCGCCCGCCAGCATGACGCCGGCCCGGGTCAGCTCTTCGTTGAAGGCCATCATCTCGCGCATCAGCGCCTCCGAGGGCTGGGCCTCGGACTCGGTGTGACGGTTGCCTTCCATGATCACCATGACGCGCATGAGTCTTATCTCCTCTTCCTTCCAGCCGTTGTTTATCGGCCCTGCGCCCCAAGGTCGAACAGCGGCTCGGCGGCCCGACAATTCCGCGAAGATTTTTGTGGTGAAGCCGCGATTAACCCCGTCTTGACCCTCGCTGCGGTGAAGCTGGGGCCATGCTCGCGGCGCCTGACCTCCTCAACGACGCCCGCGCCCGGCTGGGCGTGGACGGCGCCGCGACGCCCGAAGACCTGGCGCGCGCCTTCCGTCTGGCGGTCAAGCGGGTCCATCCCGACGCCGGGGGCGATCCGGCCGATTTCCACCGCATGGTCGAGGCCTATCGCCTTCTCCTGGCCGCCTCGGCGCCCATTGCGGAGCAGCCTGTCGAGATTCTCAGCCTCAGCCCGCGCCAGGCCCTCTTCGGCGATGCAGACCTGGGGCTGCCGCCCGGCCTGCGCCAGGGCGATCGGGTGCGGTTGAAAGGCTCGGTGCTGCCGGTGCGCATCATCGCCGAGGACGGCCTGTGGGTGCTGGGCGATGACCTGTGGCTGGTCACCAGCGCCGCGCCTTCCGAGCTGGCGCGCGGCGGCCGCCGCCGCCTGATTACCCCCTTTGGTCCGCGTGAGGTCTGGGTCCCACCCACGGAGGGCGACGCCGCTCGCCTGCGCCTGCCGGGGCTCGGCCTGCCCGCCGCTGGCGCCCGGCCCCAGGGCGACTTGATGGCCGTCATCGAGGCAGACCCCGCCCAAGAGCGCGCGCCGGTCAGCCGCGCCCGTCTGCACGCCTTCCGCCAGACCTGGGCCGCCGCCTAGCCCCAGCGCCGGGGCCGGGCTATCGATGCGGCCATGTCGCACAACACCTTCGGCCACCTGTTCCGCGTCACCACCTGGGGCGAGAGCCACGGCCCGGCCATCGGCTGCGTCATCGACGGGTGTCCACCGGGGCTGACGTTCGACGCCGAGGCGCTTCAGAGCGCCCTGGACCGCAGGAAACCTGGCGGTTCGCGCTTCGTCACCCAGCGCCGCGAAAGCGATGCGGCCGAGGTGCTGTCGGGCGTGTTCGAGGGGGTGACCACCGGCCATCCCATCTCGATCCTGATCCGAAATGAGGACGCGCGGTCGAAGGACTATGATGAGATCGCGGGGGCCTTTCGGCCCGGCCACGCGGACTTTGCCTGGCAGGCCAAGTACGGGGTGCGCGACTGGCGGGGCGGCGGACGCTCCTCGGCGCGGGAGACCGCCGCGCGCGTGGCGGCGGGCGCCGTGGCCCAGATGGTGTTGGGACCGGATGTCCGGGCGATCGCCTCGGTGACCCAGATCGGGTCCAGCCGCATCGACCCGGCGCGGTTCGACGCCCGGGAGATCAGCCGCAATCCCTTCTTCTGCGCCGATGCGGAGACGGCGAAGGGCTGGGAAGCGCTGCTGGATCAGACGCGCAAGGCGGGCTCGTCGCTGGGGGCGGTGGTCGACCTTTCTGTGGACGGTGTGCCTGCGGGCTGGGGCGCGCCGGTCTATGGCAAGCTGGACGCTGAACTGGCCGCCGCGCTGATGTCCATCAACGCCGCCAAGGGGGTGGAGATCGGGGCCGGCTTCGGCGCGGCGGAACTGTGTGGCGAAGAGAACGCCGACGAGATCCGGATAGGCGAGGACGGGCGGCCGGTCTTCCTCTCCAACCATGCTGGCGGCGTGCTGGGCGGGGTATCGACGGGTCAGCCCCTGACGGCGCGCGTGGCCTTCAAGCCCACCTCGTCGATCCTGACGCCGCGCCGCTCCATCGATGCGGGGGGCAAGGAGGTGGAGCTGCGCACCAAGGGCCGCCACGACCCCTGCGTGGGCATCCGCGCCGTGCCGGTGGTGGAGGCCATGGCCCTGTGCGTGCTGGCTGACGCCAAGCTGCGCCACCGGGGTCAAATGGGATGACCGTAACCGAGTCTGTTGCATTACCAGATCGCATGCCTATCTGAGGCGAAATCCTCAGGGAGACACCCATGATCGACATCCGGCCCTTCAACAGCCTCGGCGGCGCCGACCACGGCTGGCTGAAGGCGAAGCACCACTTCTCCTTCGCCAACTACCATGACCCCAGCCGCATGGGCTGGGGCGCATTGCGCGTCTGGAACGACGACGAGATCGCGGCCAAGTCCGGCTTTCCTCCGCACCCGCACGCCGACATGGAGATCATCACCTATGTCCGCACGGGGGCCATCACCCACCAGGACTCCATGGGCAACCAGGGCCGCACCGGCGCCGGCGACGTCCAGGTGATGAGCGCGGGCACTGGCGTGCGCCACGCCGAGTACAATCTCGAGGACGAGACGACGACCCTGTTCCAGATCTGGATCCAGACGGACCGGCCGGGCGCGCAACCCTCGTGGGGCGCGAAGCCCTTCCCCAAGGCCGACCGCTCCGGCGCTTGGGCGATCCTGGCCAGCGGCCGGGATGGCGATGCCAAAGGTGACGACGGCGCCCTGCCCATCAACACCGACGCCCGCGTGCTGGGCGCGACGCTTAAGGCCGGCGAGAGCCTGGACTACGACCTGACCGGCCGCCGTGGTTATCTGGTGCCGGCGACCGGCGCGGTCGAGATCAACGGCGTCAGGGCGAACGCTCGCGACGGCGCGGCCATCGCCGAGGTCGACCACATAACCGTCCGCGCCCTTGAGGATGCTGAGTTGGTCATGGTGGACTGCCGCTAGGCGGGGACGCGCCCCTGCGCGGTTTGGCGTCATGGTCCGGTTAACCTTCCCCCGCTAGCACAGGCGGGACCGGAGACCTGATCATGACGCCGACCGCCCGCCGCCTCGCCATCGCCGCCGCTCTCATGGCCATGACCCCCGCGCTTTCAGGGTGCCTGGTGGGCGCCGCCGCCGGCGTGGCCGGGGCCGTCGTAGGGGCGGGGGTCAGCGCCACCGGCGCGGTGGTGGGCGCGGGCGTTGACGCCGTCACCACATCGGACGCCGAGACCATGCGCAAGGAGCGCCGCGCCTGCGAGCGCCGCGTCCGCGACGGCTCGCGCGAGGACTGCCGCCGTTACCGGACCGACGACTGAGCAGCCCCTCCCCGCCTTCGGCAGGGACGAGACACGGCTGATCGCCCCCGCGCCTTTGGCTGCGGAGTTGGGGTGGAGAGGCGGCGGAGCGCCGGGCCTTCGCCCGGTGGTCTCGTTATAGGTGGTACCGGGTTCGGCTGGGGCCGCCGC
>NZ_JAUKTR010000004.1:0-305282 GCF_030504955.1 Peiella sedimenti
GGTCCCCCTCCCCATCTGGCGATGGGGAGGAGACAGGAAGGTCTAGGCCCCCTCATCCGGCGCTTACGCGCCACCCGTCGGCGGCTCGTATACGAGCCTTCTCCACCCACCAGAGGAGAAGGATTCTACGGCGTCATCCCAGCTGAATGTCCGCCCGGCCGGGGGGGAAAAGGCTCACCCCTTCTCGACGAAGGTGTCGATGACCTTCTTCTCGCCGGCCTTGTCGAAGGCGACGACCAGCTTGTTGCCCTCGATGGCGCGGACCTTCCCGTAGCCGAACTTCTGGTGAAAGACGCGGTCGCCGATCCCGTAGGCGGAAGATGAAGACGTGGCTGTGGCCACCAGCCGGCCCTCGCCCTCGATGACGCCCGGGCGCTGCCAGCGTGGCGCGGCGGGCGAGCCGGCCGTGTTCACCTGGGCCCTGCGCCAGCCGGGCGAGGAATAGCCGGCGCCGAAGCTGGGCGCGTCGTCCCAGCGCGACTTCGCTTCCCTGAGGCCCGGCGCGCCGCCGTAATAGCCCGTGTCCGAGGCCGCCTCGACATGCTCGATGGGGAGCTCGTCGACGAAGCGGCTGGGCAGCTGGGTGGTCCAGCGGCCATAGACCCGGCGGTTGGCGGCGAAGGAGATGCGCGCCTGCTCACGCGCGCGGGTCACGCCGACATAGGCGAGGCGCCGTTCCTCTTCGAGGCCCTTTTCGCCCTTTTCGTCGATGCTGCGCTGGCTGGGAAAGACGCCTTCCTCCCAGCCCGGCAAGAAGACGAGCGGAAACTCCAGCCCCTTGGCGGCGTGCAGGGTCATGACCTGAACCGCGTCGTCGCCCGCGCCCTGATCCAGGTCCATCACGAGGGAGACGTGCTCCAGATAGGCGCCGAGGCTGTCGAAGGCCTGCATGGCCTGGACCAGCTCCTTGAGGTTGTCGAGGCGGGCGGGGCCCGAGGCGCGGTCCGCCCGCTGCATGTCAGTGTAGCCGCTCTCCTCCAATACGGTCTCGGTGAGCTCCCAGTGCTTGACCTGGCCGGCCAGGGTCCGCCAGCGGTCGAGGTCGCGCAGGAACAGGGACAGGGCCGTGCGTGTCCGGGCCTGAAGCTCATCGGAGTTGATGATCTGGCGCGTCGCCGCCACGGCCGAGACGCCCATGGTCCGGGCGATGGTCAGGAGCTTGGAGACCGAAGTGTCGCCGATGCCGCGCTTGGGCGTGTTGACGATGCGTTCGAAGGCGAGGTCGTCGTCTTCGGACTGGATCAGGCGCAGGTAGGCGTGGGCGTCGCGGATTTCGGCCCGCTCGAAGAAGCGCGGACCCCCGACGACGGTGTAGGGAATCTGCAGCAGGACGAACCGCTCTTCGAAGGCGCGCATCTGGAACGAGGCGCGCACCAGAACGGCGCAGTCCTTCCAGCGGCGGCCGGGCTGGTCCTTGCGCCAGCGTTCGATTTCGTCGGCGATCAGGCGACTTTCGGCCTCGCCGTCCCAGACGCCGCGCACCTGGACCTTGTCGCCGCCGTCGGCCTCGGTCCACAGAGTCTTGCCCAGCCGGCCCTTGTTGGCGCTGATCAGGCCTGAGGCCGCGCCCAGGATGTGTTTGGTCGAGCGATAGTTTCGTTCCAGGCGGACGACCTTGGCGCCCGGAAAGTCACGCTCGAAGCGCAGGATGTTGTCCACCTCGGCGCCGCGCCAGCCGTAGATGGACTGGTCGTCGTCACCCACCACGCAGACATTTCCGTCCGCCGAGGACAGCAGGCGCAGCCACAGGTACTGGGCCGTGTTCGTGTCCTGGTACTCGTCCACCAGGATGTAGCGGAAGCGGCGGCGGTACTCGCCCAGCACGTCCTCATGCTGCGACAGGATGGTGATGACGTGCAGCAGCAGGTCGCCGAAATCGCAGGCGTTCAACGTCTTCAGCCGGTCCTGATAGAGGGCGTAAAGCTTCTGAGCCCGCCCCTGCGCGAAGTCCTCCGACGCGGGAAGTTTCTGCGGCGTCCAGCCCTTGTTCTTCCACTGGTCGACCAGAGAGGCCAGGGTGCGCGGCGTCCAGCGCTTGGTGTCGATGTTCTCGGCTTCCAGGATCTGCTTCAGCAGCCGCTCCTGATCGTCCGTGTCCAGGATGGTGAAGGTGGACTTCAGCCCGACCAGCTCGGCGTGACGGCGCAGGATCTGGGCCGAGATCGAGTGAAAGGTCCCCAGCCAGCGCAGCCCCTCGGCGGAGGGGCCGATGATGTGGGTGATGCGCTCGCGCATCTCACGCGCGGCCTTGTTGGTGAAAGTGACGGCCAGCAGCTCCCACGGCCTGGCGCGGCCCAGGGCCAGGATGTGGGCCAGGCGCGTCGTCAGGACGCGCGTCTTGCCGGTGCCGGCCCCGGCAAGCACCAGAACCGGACCGTCGATGGCCAGCACGGCCTCGCGCTGCTCGGGATTGAGGCCGGCCAGATAATCGCCCGGACCGCCGTCGGCGCGGGCGAGGTCGGAGATGCGCGGGCCAGGAGGCTTAGGGGCGGGGGGCTGTGAGTCGGTGTGGGGCATGGACGGGGCGGAACATAAGGCGCACAGTTCCGTTGTCGACCCGCCGGGCTGACGCAGCGCCCGGCCATCCGTGTAGGGGGCTTTGCGATGCGGCGACGAAGTGCTGGACCCGCCTGGGTCTGGGTCATCGTGCTGGCGGTGATAGGGCTGGCTGTGATCGGCTTTTTCGTCTCGCGCCAGAAGATGGCCGACCTGCGCGCCACCGAGGTGGAGGTGGCGCGGCCGGACCTGCCGGACCCGGAAGAGCTGCTGCCAGACGGACCCGTGCCCATCCCTGACCAGCCCGGCGTGGCGCAACAAAGCCCGAGCTGAGCGGTTGCGCTCCCCAAAGGAGGGCCCGCCCATGAGCTATCGCCGCTTCGCCGCCATGATCGCTGCCTCGACGGTGGTCATGTTCGGCCTGATGTATCTGAACACCTATGCGATCGAGCACGCCCGCTTCAGCGAGACGCGGCTCTACATGGCCCTGCTGATGGGGGCGACGATGGCCGTGGTCATGCTCGGCTTCATGATGGGCATGTACAAGAACCGGCGGTTGAACCTGGCCATCTTCGCGGGCGCGGCGGTGGTGTTCGCGGGCGCGCTGTGGCTGGTGCGCAGCCAGGCCACCGTGGACCAGGTCAGCTACATGAAGGCCATGATCCCGCACCACTCCATCGCCATCATGACCAGCCGTCGGGCCCACATCAAAGACCCGCGCGTGCGCGAGCTGGCCGACCAGATCATCGCCGCGCAGGAGCGGGAGATCGCCGAGATGAACGCCCTGATCGCTGAGTTGGAGCAGAACCCGACGCCCAAGAGCGCGCCGGACCTGGAGCCGGGGGTTTAGAGCGCCGGCTCACCTCACCGCGCGTTCTGTGGTAAGTCAGTCAGTACGTATAGCTAGCGGGGGGGCGATGCTGTTCGTAGTGTACTTCCTGACATTGGCGGCCTTCTGCGTGATCTTCACTCGCGAGGTGATCGCTCCGGCATCAAGAGCGAGCTGCGACAAGCGCTGGCGCTTCTATGCAGGCGCCTTGAATGTAGTGAATCTCGTGGCCGTGGTGGCTGCTGGCGTCATCTTTGAGCGCTGGATCAGTGGGCATGCCCTCTTCCATCTGGCCGAGCGTTTGGATCCGGTGTCCGCCAGCGTTGTCACCTTCCTTGTCGCTAGTCTCGTAGCCTACGGCTACCACCGTGCGATTCATGCGTCTGATAGACTTTGGCGGTGGGTGCACCAGCTGCATCACAGCCCGACACGGATTGAGGCGCTGACAGCCTTCTACGTTCACCCCTTCGACGCTCTTCTGGCCACGCTGCTCAATGCAGTAATCGCCTATGTATTGCTCGGCGCTGGGCCGTTTTCAGCTGCGCTGGCGCTGTTGTACGTCACCCTGCTCAATCTGATCGCCCATGCCGATATGCGCACTCCCTGGTGGCTGGGTCTGCTCGTACAGCGGCCGGAGATGCACCGCCTGCATCACGAGCGCGGGGCGCACCGCAACAACTACGGTTTGCCCCTATGGGATATGATGTTCGGCACTTGGCGCAATCCCAGGAGCGGTTGGGTCGAGTGTGGCTTTCGCGACGATCGTGAGCGCCTGGTTGGCCAGATGCTGATGCTCAAGGATGTAGACGGTTAGTCGCTGGCGTCTGGAAACGTCGTCGTCTCAGCCGGCCACACCCGGCGATTGGGCGAGCCCTCGAAGGCCCAGCGGATGAAGCCGGCTGTCGTGGCCGCGCCGGCGCGCACCAGCGGCTTGGGCAACGGGGTTGGCTGGCGGTGCATGGTCCGCGCCCACGGCGGCAGAAGGTCCAGACCCGCCTGCATGATGATGCGGGCGGCGAGGTCGACGGCGGGTTGGCCCACGGTCTGACGCAGGACGAGGGAGGCCACCTCCTTGGTGCGCGCATCAGAGCGCAGTTCGGAACGGAAGCTCTGGATCAGGGCGTCGGCCTCGCCCCGGGTGTGGGGAATGGGATCAGCGCCCAGGGCCTCGGCGATGCGGGCCATCTCGGCGAAATAGGCGTCCTGATCGGCCAGGCTCATGCGCGGCTCGGCGTAGCGCATCCAGGCGTCGAGAAAGCTAGAGACCTCGGTGACGTGCACCCAGGCCAGCAGGCGCGGATCCGAGACGCGATAGGCCGTCCCGTCCGGCAGGGTCCCGCCCAGCTTGTTGTGGATGCGCCGGACCCGCGCGATGGCCTCGCGGCCCGCCTCGGCGTGGTCATAGGTGGTGATGGCGATGAACTTGGCCGTGCGACGCAGGCGCCCGTGCATGTCGGCGCGGAAGTCGGAGTGATCCCATACGCCCGCCAGCACCGCCGGGTGCAGCATCTGCAGCAGCAGGCCCGCCACCCCGCCGATCATCATGGTGACCACGTCGCCGTTGACCCGCCAGGCGACGGAGTCGGGCGGGAACAGGGCGTCGTCGCGCCTCAGCACCGGGCGCTCGCCACGCTCGGCGTCGTTGAAGACGGCGGTGACGCGGCGGCGCACCATCGCTTGGATGGACCGGGAGACTGGGGGGCGGGAGACTGGCGGGCGGGAGACTGGGGGGCGGATCATGGCGTCGGTTTATCGCAGGGGCCCGAACCAGACATCAGGATTTCCCCTTGCTTGCGGCGAGTCTGGAAACGGCGTTCGCTGAGCCCCGGCGACGGAGGCCGCGATGACACGCATGAAGGCGCATTCCGAATGGCACATGGTGGCCCGTATCGGCTGGCTGCGAGCCGCCGTGCTGGGCGCCAACGACGGCCTGGTCTCAACGGCCAGCCTGGTGGCGGGGGTGGCGGCGGCCGAGGCCTCGCGCGGGGGCATCCTCATTGCCGGTGTGGCGGGGCTGGTCGCGGGCGCCATGTCCATGGCGGCGGGCGAGTACGTTTCGGTCAGCTCGCAGTCCGACACCGAAAAGGCCGACCTGGCGCGCGAGACGGTCGAGCTGGCGACCGACCGCCCTGCCGAGGTTGAGGAGCTGACCGGCATCTATGTGCGCAGAGGACTCAAGCCCGACCTGGCGCGCGAGGTGGCCCTGCAGCTGATGGAGAAGGACGCGCTGGGCGCGCACGCCCGCGACGAACTGGGCATATCGGAGATCACGACGGCGCGGCCGATCCAGGCCGCGATCACCTCGGCCCTGACCTTCTCGGCGGGCGCGGCCCTGCCCCTGTTGGTGGCGGTGGTGGCGCCGGTTCCGGCGATCCTGATCTGGGTGGTGGCGGCGACCCTGATCGGGCTGGCGGCGCTCGGCCTGATGGGCGCGCGGGCGGGCGGGGCGCCTCTCATCCGCTCGGTGGTCCGCGTCGTGTTCTGGGGCGCCCTGGCCATGGCCGTGACGGCCGGCATCGGGCGGCTGTTCGGGACGGTGGTCTGAACTGCGGCGGACGTCAGCCGGCCCGCCATCGCTCCAGCGCGTCGAGGGCGCGCAGACTCATCAGCCGCTTCTTGGCCCGGCCGCGATCCTTGGGCGGGATGCGCTTGCCCTCGGCGTCCTGGCGTGGCGCCTCCAGCGGCGGCAGCAGGCCGTAGTTGATGTTCATGGGCTGGAACTTGGCGCCTTCCAGGTGACCGCCGGTGATGTGGGCGACAAGGGCGCCCAGGGCCGTTTCGGGTGGGGGCGGATCGAGGGGCTTGCCCAGCCGCTCGGCGGCGGCAAGGCGGCCGGTCAAAAGGCCCATGGCGGCCGATTCCACATAGCCCTCCACGCCCGTCACCTGACCAGCGAAGCGCAGGCGCGGATCGGCCTTCAGGCGCAGTTGTCCGTCCAGCAGCTTGGGGCTGTTCAGGAAGGTGTTGCGGTGCAGCCCCCCCAGCCGGGCGAACTGAGCGTTTTCCAGCCCCGGGATCATGCGGAAGATGTCAGTCTGGGCGCCGTATTTCAGCTTGGTCTGGAAGCCGACCATGTTGAACAGGGTGCCCAGCGCATTGTCCTGGCGCAGTTGAACGATGGCGTGGGGCTTGACAGTCGGATCGCGCGGATTGGTCAGGCCGACGGGCTTCATGGGGCCGTGGCGCAGGGTCTCGCGGCCGCGCTCGGCCATCACCTCGATGGGCAGGCAGCCGTCGAAATAGGGGACGTTCTCCCACTCCTTGAACTCGGTCTTGGGACCGGCCAGCAGGGCGTCAATGAAGGCCTCGTACTGGTCCTTCGTCATGGGGCAGTTGACGTAGGCGGCCTTGTCGCCGCCGGGGCCTTCCTTGTCGTAGCGCGACTGACGCCAGGCGATGTCGAAGTCGATGCTGTCGGCGTGGACGATGGGGGCGATGGCGTCGAAGAAGGAAAGGCTCTCCTCGCCGGTCAGCTGAAGGACGGCGTCGGCCAGGGCGGGGGAGGTCAGCGGCCCGGTGGCGACGATGACGCTGTCCCACCCATTGCTCTCATTGGCCGCGGGCGGCAGGCCGGCGATCTCCTCGCGGACGATGGTGACCAGCGGATGGGCTTCCAGCCTGGCCGTCACGGCCTGGGAGAAGCCCTCGCGGTCGACCGCCAGCGCGCCGCCGGCCGGCACCTGATTGGCGTCGCCGCAGGCCATGATCAGGCTGTCGAGGCGGCGCATCTCGGCGTGCAGCAGGCCGACGGCGTTGTACTCCCAGTCGTCCGAGCGGAAGGAGTTGGAGCAGACCAGCTCGGCCAGGCCGTCGGTGTGATGGGCGTCGGTCTTCACGCCCGGCACGCCGCGCATCTCGTGCAGGATGACGGGCACGCCGGCCGACGCGATCTGCCAGGCGGCCTCGGAGCCGGCCAGGCCGCCGCCGATGACGTGGATGGGAGCAGGGGATGTCATGGGCGGCTGCATAGCCATCCCGGCCGTTTCGGGCTAGCGTCCGGCCGAAAGAGGGGGCTCTGACATGAAGACATTTTCCATCGGCGATGCGGCGCTGGAGCCGTTCAGGCTGGCCTTTGGCCGGCCCCTGAGCACCTTCGTCTGGGGCCTTGTCCTGCTGGCGCCGCTGGCCCTGATGGGCGGGGCGACGGTGGAAATGTTCAGGACCATGATCGCCCATGCCAGCGACCCCGAGGGGCTTCATGAGGCGCTGATGGCCCAGAGCCTGGGCGTGCAGCTGTGGGCGCAGCTGGCTCAGCTGCTTCAGGTCGTCTTCGCCGCCGTCGTGTCAGCCGCCATGATACGGGCGGTGTTCGCCGGACGCGGCCGCGACCGAGCCCTCTTCCTGCGCATCGGCATGACCGAGCTCTACGTCCTGATCGTCCTGATCGCCGTGGCGGTGGGCCTGTTCGTGGCGGCGGTGCTGGTTGGGCTGCTGCTCGTGGGCTTGGGCGCCCTGATGTGGGGCCTGCCCGAGGGCGTGAAAATTCCGGCCTACGTGCTGATGGGCGCGGCCTATGTGGTCGGCCTGCTGCTGTTGTGGGGCAGGCTGGCGCTGATCGCGCCCGCGACGGTGCGCTCAAAGACCCTGGCCTTCGAGCCGGGCTGGAAGGCGGGCCGCGGCCAGACCTTGCGGCTGTTCCTGATGCTGCTGCTTAGCTGGATCATCGGTGTGGTGGTCAGCCTGATCGTCTGGGGCGTCCTTATCGGCGTCGCGGTAGCAGCTGGGGCGGCGCTCGGCGTCGGGGATGCGCCGTCCTTTGACGCCTGGCTGGAGGGCGCCATGGCCAATCCGGCCCTGCTGTGGGGCGGGGGCGGCGTCTTGCTGCTGATCGTCTGCTGGATGCAGGGGTTAAGCCAGCTGATGATGGTCGCGCCCTACGCTCGCGCGCTCCAGAACCCGACGCCCGAAGCCTGAGGCCGGCTTACGCAGGTTTAACGACGGCGGGACTGGCGAGAGACCCGGCAGCGGCCTAGTCTCCAATCAGGGGGCGGCCCAAGGCCGCGGATTGGATGGGGACCTACCCGATGTCATTCTCGGCTTCTGACAGCGCGTTCGAAGGCTTTCGCCTGACGCGGCGCGCGCCGCTGGCCATCGCGCTTTGGGCGCTGGTCTATTTCGTGGGCAGCATGATCATGTTCGCCGCCATGGGCGGGGCGCTCGGCGACCTCATGCAAGCCGCCGAGGCCATGGAGGCCGCAAGCTCCGGCGGCGACCCTGACATCGCCGTGATGGGCGACTTCTTCGCAGCCTATGGCCGCTTCGCCGCGGCGGCTTTCCCCATCGGTATAATCCTGAACGTCGTCATGAGCGCGGCGGTCAGCCGGGCCGTTCTGCGCCCTTCCGAGAAGGCGTTTGGTTATCTGCGGCTTGGTGGGGACGAGTTGCGCGTCTTCGTCGTCAATCTGGTCCTCCTGCTGGTCTTCATCGGCGTCGGCATCGTGGGGGGCATCGTCATCGGCGTAGCCGCGGGCGTGCTGGGCCAGACCAATGAAGGCGCGGCCGCGGGCGTGGCCATCCTGCTCATGCTGGTCCTGGTGTGCGCGATCATCTGGATCGCCGTTCGTCTCGGCCTCGCCGTTCCCATGACGGTGGCTGAGCGGCGCATCCGCATCTTCGATTCCTGGGGCGTGACCAAGGGCCGTTTCTGGAGCCTGCTGGGCATGGGCATTCTGGCCTTCATCCTGGCCCTGGTCGTCCAGATCCTCCTCAGCCTCGTGGGCGTGCCGCTGGCCATGGCCATCGGGGGCGGCATGGGCGCCTTCGAGCAGATCGCCAGCCTGCCCGAGAACGACATTCAGAGTCTGCTTCGCACCATGGCGCCGCTGTTCATCGGCTATCTGGCCTTTGGCGCGATCCTGCAGGCGCTGCAGTACGCGATCCTGATGGCCCCCTGGGCCAGCGCCTATCAGCAGCTGTCGGGTCGGGAGTAGGCGCATGGCGGGCATTGAACTCTACGCGCCGCGAAAGCCGCGGCACCGGCGCACCTGGACGGCGGCGGCTCTGCCGCTGGCGCTTGTGTTCATGCTTCTGGGCTCCGTCCTGGCGGCCTTCCCCGGCCTGGCGCTGGGCTTTCTGACGCCGCAAGGCGCCTCAATCGGCTGGCAGGGCACGGCCTACACCCTGTTCGGCTTCGTATTCATCGCCCTGGTGACGCTGGCCTGGGTCAGGTTCTTCGAGCGGCGCGGTCTGCGCGAGATCGGCTTCAATGGCCAAGGTCTGAAGCGCTTCCTGCGCGGCTATGGCGTTGGCCTGCTGTTCCTGGTCGTCATCGTCGGGGTCATTTGGGGCGTGGGCGGTTATGGCGTCGAGGGGCCGGGCGCCTTCGGCGGCGCCGATCTGATGACGGCGCTGGTCCCGATCCTCATCCTGCTGCTGGGCTTCATCGTGCAGGGATCGACCGAGGAGATCGTCACGCGCGGCTGGCTGATGCAGGTCATCGCCTCGCGTCACGGCCTGGCCTGGGGCATCGGTCTCAGCTCGGTCCTCTTCGGACTGCTGCACGCGGCCAATATCGACCCGTCCCCTGAACTGGCCATGGGCGTGACCAATGTCATTCTGTTCGGCGTTTTCATCGGTCTTTACGCCGCGCGAGAGGGCTCGCTGTGGGGCGCCTGCGGCTGGCACGCGGCGTGGAACTGGCTGCTGGGCCTGGGCTTCGGCCTGGAGGTTTCGGGCTTGAACATCGAGGTCACGCCGCTGGTCGTGGACCTGACGACGCGCGAGACCCTGCCCTGGTGGGTCACGGGCGCCGCCTTTGGTCCCGAAGGGAGCATCGTCACCACCGCCGTCCTGCTGATCGGATCGGTGGTTCTGGCCATGCGCGGCCGCAGCCGCGATCACGGGGTGCAGGCGGCCTGACGCCTCAGGCGCGCCGGGCGGCCTTGCGCCGCTCGGCGTGTCGCTGCAGCGTTTCGGCCAGGTAGCGGCCGGTCCAGCTGTCCTTGTCGGCCGCCACCTGCTCGGGCGTGCCCTGGGCCACGATCTCGCCGCCGCCGTCGCCGCCCTCGGGTCCGAAGTCCAGAATCCAGTCGGCGGTCTTCACCACGTCCAGATTGTGCTCGATGACGATGACGGTGTTGCCGTTCTCGACCAGCTCGTGCAGCACCTCGAGCAGCTTCTTCGTGTCGTCGAAGTGCAGGCCCGTGGTGGGCTCGTCCAGGATGTAGAGGGTCTTGCCGGTGGCCCGGCGCGACAGCTCCTTGGACAGCTTGACCCGTTGCGCCTCGCCGCCTGAGAGAGTGGTCGCCTGCTGGCCCACCTTGACGTAGCCCAGTCCCACCCGCTCCAGCGTTTTCATCTTCTCGCGGATTGAGGGGACGGCCTTGAAGAACTGGGCCGCCTCCTCGACGGTCATGTCCAGCACGTCGGCGATGGACTTGCCCTTGAAGACGATCTCCAGCGTTTCGCGGTTGTAGCGCCGGCCCTTGCAGACGTCGCAGGTGACGTAGACGTCGGGCAGGAAGTGCATCTCGATCTTGATGACGCCGTCGCCCTGGCAGGCCTCGCACCGCCCGCCCTTGACGTTGAAGCTGAAGCGCCCCGGGCCATAGCCGCGCGCCTTGGCTTCGGGCAGGGCGGCGTACCAGTCGCGGATGGGACCGAAGGCGCCGGTATAGGTGGCCGGGTTCGAGCGCGGCGTGCGCCCGATGGGGCTCTGGTCGATGTCCACCACCTTGTCGAAGTGCTCCAGCCCCTCGATGCGGTCAAAGGTGGCGGGCGCGGCGGTGGCGTTGTTCAGGCGGCGCGCGGCGGCCTTGTAGAGCGTCTCGATGGTGAAGGTGGACTTGCCCCCGCCCGACACGCCGGTGATGCAGGTGAACAGGCCGACGGGGATCTCGCCGGTCACGTCCTTGAGGTTGTTGCCCTGGGCGCCGACGACGCGCAGCACCTTCTTCTTGTCGCGGGGACGGCGGCCGTCGGGCGGCAGGGGAATCTCCTCCGCGCCGGTCAGGTAGCGGCCGGTCAGGGACCTGGGGTTGGCCAGCACTTCGGACGGGGTCCCTTGCGCCACCACCTCGCCGCCGTGGACTCCGGCGCGGGGGCCCATGTCGATGACGTGGTCGGCGGTCAGGATCGCCTCCTCGTCGTGCTCGACCACCAGCACCGAGTTGCCGAGGTCGCGCAGGCCCCGCAGGCTTTCGAGCAGGCGGGTGTTGTCGCGCTGGTGCAGGCCGATGGAGGGCTCGTCCAGCACGTAGAGCACGCCCGTCAGGCCTGAGCCGATCTGGCTGGCCAGGCGGATGCGCTGGCTTTCGCCGCCGGACAGGGTGCCGGAGCTGCGCGACAGGTTGAGGTAGTCCAGCCCCACATTGTTGAGGAAGCGCAGGCGGTCGTTGATCTCCTTCAGGATGCGGCGGCCGATCTCCTGCTCCTTGTCGGTCAGCCGGTCGTCGAGCGCGGTGAACCACTCGTGGGCGTTCTTGATCGACAGGTTGGAGACGTGGCCGATGTGCTCGCCGCCGACGCGCACCGACAGGGCCTCTGGCTTGAGGCGATAGCCGGAGCAGGCCTCGCACGGAGTCTCGGACTGATAGCGGCCGAGCTCCTCGCGGACCCAGGCGCTGTCCGTCTCGCGCCAGCGGCGCTCCAGGTTCGGCAGCACGCCCTCGAAGGCCTTGGAGACCTCGTACTTCCGGGCGTCGTCGTCATAGACGAACTTGATCTTCTCGCCGTCCGAGCCGTGCAGGACCACGGCCTTGGCCTGATCGGGCAGGTCGCGCCAGGGCTTGTCCATGGAGAAGCCGTAGTGGCGCGCCAGGGCCTGCAGCGTCTGGGTGTAGAGGGGCGAGGGACCGCGCGACCAAGGCGCGACGGCGCCCTTGTGCAGGGTCTTGTCGCGGTCGGGGATGACCAGGTCGGCGTCGAAGGCCAGCTTCACGCCCAGACCGTCGCAGGCCGGACAGGCGCCGGCCGGGTTGTTGAAGCTGAACAGGCGCGGCTCGATCTCGGCGATGGTGAAGCCCGAGACCGGACAGGCGAAGCGCTCGGAGAAGAGCATGCGTTGGGGCTCGGTCTCGCCCTCCTTCACATCGGCCCATTCGGCCACGGCCAGGCCGTCGGCCAGGCCCAGGGCCGTCTGCAGGCTGTCGGCGTAGCGGCCCTCCAGCCCCGGCTTGGTGACGAGGCGGTCCACGACGATGTCGATGTCGTGCTTGAATTTCTTGTCCAGGACCGGCGCGTCCTCGATGGGATAGAACTCCCCGTCGATCTTCAGCCGCTGGTAGCCCTGCCGGCGCCACTCGGCGATCTCCTTTTTGTACTCGCCCTTGCGGTCGCGGACGACGGGGGCCAGCAACAGGATGCGCTCGCCGTCGGGCAGGGCGTTCAGCTTGTCGACCATCTGGCTGACGGTCTGGCTCTGGATCGGCAGGCCGGTGGCGGGCGAATAGGGGACGCCGACCCGCGCCCACAGCAGGCGCATGTAGTCGTGGATCTCGGTCACCGTGCCCACGGTCGAGCGCGGGTTCTTGGACGTGGTCTTCTGTTCGATGGAGATGGCCGGCGACAGGCCCTCGATCAGGTCCACGTCCGGCTTGCCCATCAGCTCCAGGAACTGGCGCGCATAGGCCGACAGGCTCTCGACATAGCGGCGCTGGCCCTCGGCGTAGATGGTGTCGAAGGCGAGCGAGGATTTGCCCGAGCCGGACAGGCCGGTCATGACGACCAGCTTGCCGCGCGGAATGTCCACGTCGACGCTCTTCAGATTGTGCTCACGCGCGCCGCGCACGCGGATGAAGTCGTGGGTGTCGGCCATGCTGTCGCTGAGAACGCTGGGGCGAGAGACGCGCTCCCGCTGGACGGTGTCATATGGGCACTGACTCGCTGATTACAGCAAGAACAAAGCCGGAACCAGCGCCTGCGTCACTCGGCCCTTCGGTACCGCTCGCCGCGATTGAGCAGCACACCGTTGGCCGAGGCGACGCCCAGCTCAAGGCTCTCGGCGATGCGGCGGGCGCGCTCGATGAAATGGTCCGCGGCCGGTAGCGGGCAGACCTCGTGCGCGGTTTCCTCGAACAGCTCAAGCCAGCGGTCGAAATGGGCGGCTTCGATCGGGAGGGGGATGTGCTTGGGCATGGGGCGGCCGTGATAGACGCCTGTCATCAGGGCGACGGACGACCAGAACAGCTTCATCTGTTCCAGATGCGGGGCCCAGTCGCTGATCTTCGCGGCGAATACCGGCCCCAGCAGCGGATCGGCCCGCACCTTGGCGTAGAAGGTCTCGACCAGGGCGGCGATCATCGCCTCGTCGATGCCGGTTTCGGCGCGGATCTGGGCCGTGAGCTCGTCGCGGCGGCTGACGAAGCTCTGGCCGGTCGGGGGAGGCTGCATGGGCGTGATGTAGGCCTCAAGGGCCATCAGGCCAATGGCGATCCGCATGACCCATCGGGGGCGCCGCCTTGGAAAAGGCTTGCGCGCCGGCCGCGCGCCTCTCACATTCGGTCCGTTCGCAGGAACGTCCGAGGAGCCCCGACGAAGATGATCAGCCTGGTGGAAATCGCATTCGCCCTTTCCGCACCGCTGCTCGTGTTCGCCTATGTCCTCTCGAAATCCTCACCCAAGCCCGTCCGCATCCGCGTACGCAACGCTCGACCGCGTCGGCGCCCGCACGCCTGACGGCCGCATACTTTTCGACAATCTGAGCCTGGCTCTTGCGCACGAGCGCACGGGGCTGGTGGGCCGCAACGGGTCGGGGAAGACCACCCTGCTGCGTCTGATCGCGGGGCTGGCCGAGCCCTCGGAGGGCCTGGTCGCCCGATCTGGCTCCGTGGCGTGGCTGGCCCAAAGGCGGGAGCCCGAGCCGGCCGAGACCGTGGCCGACGCCCTGGGCGTGGCCGAAGCCCTGGCGACTGTCGCGCGGGTGCTGGCGGGCGATGGAAGTCCCCAGGACCTGGCCGAGGCGGATTGGACCCTGGAGACGCGGATCGCCGCCGTGATGGCGGACGCCGGACTGGCCGGCCTCGATCTATGCCGGAGGGTCGCCACCCTGAGCGGCGGCGAACAGACGCGTCTGAGGCTGGCGGCTCTGCGCCTCGCTCCTCCTGACCTGCTGCTGTTGGATGAGCCCACAAACCACATGGACGCCGAGGGTCGGGCCCAAGTCGCCGACCTGCTGGCGCGCTGGCCGGGCGGCGTGGTCGTGGCCAGTCATGACCGCGCCCTGTTGCGGCGGATGGACCGCATCGTCGAGCTGTCCGACCTGGGCGCCGCCGTCTTCGGGGGCGGCTACGACGCCTATGCCGAGCGCAAGGCGGCCGAACGCGCCGCGGCCGAGCACGACCTGTCGGTGGCCGAGCGGGAAGTGGAGCGCGCGGCGCGCGACAGCCAGAGAGCGGCCGAGCGCAAGGCGCGGCGTGACCGCGCGGGCCGCGCCTTCGCCATGAGGCGCTCGGAGCCGAAGATCCTGCTGGGCGCCATGGCCGAGCGGGCGGAGAACTCGGGTGGGCGGGAAGACTGGCTGGCCCAGCGCCGCGCGGAGGCCGCGTCGGCGAAGCTGACGGCCGCGCGCGAGCGGGTGGAGCAGGTGCGCCTGCTCGATATCCCTCTGCCCTCGCCAGACCTGGCGAGGGGGCGCACGGTGCTGACCCTTGAGAATGCGGCTTGGCGGGCGCCGGACGGCAGGGTCGTGGTCGGGCCCATTTCGATGCAGCTCACGGGCCCCGAGCGCGTGGCTGTGACTGGGCCCAATGGCGCGGGAAAGTCGACGCTGCTGAAGCTGATGGCCGGCGAGTTGGAGCCGGCCGAAGGGACCGTTCAGCGTCCAGTCCGCTCCGCCCTCCTGGATCAGGACGCGGCTCTCCTGCGGCCTCGCGAGACCCTGATGGAGGCCTATCGGCGCCTGAACCCAGAGACGACGCCCAATCAGGCGCACGCCGCCCTGGCGCGGTTCCTGTTCCGCAACAGCGCCGCGCAGAAGACGGTGGGCGTCCTTTCAGGCGGCGAACGCCTGCGGGCGGCCCTGGCCTGCGTCATGACGGCCGTGCAGCCACCGCAGTTGCTGATCCTGGATGAGCCGACGAACCATCTGGACCTGGACTCTCTGGCGGCCGTCGAGGCGGCCCTGGCGGCCTGGCGGGGCGCCCTGGTCGTGGTCAGCCACGATCCCGAGTTCCTGGATGCGATCGGCGTAGAGCGGACCCTGGCGCTCAGGCCTGGCGGTTCAGGGTGACGGCGCGGGCGTCGCCGGCGGCGGCCACGCCTTGAGCGCCATAGGCGGAGGGCGCGCGGCCCTGCGCCACCTCGCTGGCGATGGCGTGCACCAGCCCTTCGGTCAGGGTCTTGGCGGCCTCGAGCGCGCGCGCATGGCGGCGAAGCACCTGATCCAGCCGTTTCACGACCTCAGCCAAGGCCGCCTTGTCGGCCAGGGGCGCGGGTTCGATCAGAGCGGGATCGGTTTTGATGCGTACGGCTTCATGGCGGTAGAGGTTGGCCAGGCGCTGGGTTTCGGCCACCCCGGCGGCCACGTCCTGCGGACGTCGCGCCTCGAAGGCCGCGGCTTCCACGGTCAGGCGCTCGGTCAGCAGCTCGGCCACGGTGGTCAGCTGGCGGGCGCGGTCGGCGGCGTCGTGGGCGGCGAGGGCCATCAGGACGCTCCCTGCGACGGAAGTTCCAGGCCCTGAGCGCGCAGTAGTTCCGCCTGCACCCGGTCGGCCAGGCCGATCCCGCCGGAGCGCGCGGCCTGTCTGGCGACGGCGTCGACCATGAAGGAGCGGAAAGCCTCTTCACCGGCTCCGCCGCCGAACATGGAGTCCTGAGAGGATACGCCCGCGAACACAGGCTGCAGCATGGAAGAAAGGAAGGCCGTCTCGAACTGGACGGCCGCCTCGCGGGCCCGGGCCACGTCGTGGACGCCCGCCGGGGCCTGGACTGTCGGACGCAGGACGTCGGTGGGCAGGGAGACAGGACCGCTCATCAGATCACCTCGATGTCGGCTTGCAGGGCGCCCGCGGCGCGGATGGCCTGAAGGATGGAGATCATGTCGCGGGGTGAGACGCCCAGGGCGTTGAGCCCGCTGACCACGCTGGAGAGCGAGGCGCCGCCCCCCATGACATGGAGCTGCGTGCCGGTTTCCTCGACCGTGACATCGGACTGGGGGACCACCGCCGTCTGGCCGCGTGAGAAAGGCGCAGGCTGGCTGACCTGGGGCGTCTCCTGCACGCTGACGGTCAGGTTGCCCTGGGCCACCGCCACGGTGGAGACCCGCACGGCCTCGCCCATGACGATGACGCCGTTGGCCTCGTCGATGACCACCTTGGCCGGCGCGTCCACATCGACGTTGAGCAGCTCGATCTGCGACAGGTAGCGACTCATGTCCTGGCCCGCGGGCGCGCGTACGGCGACCACGGTGCCGTTCTCGGCGTAGGCGGTGTTGGGGAAGTGCTGGTTGATGACCCCGGCGATGCGCTGGGCCGTGGTGAAGTCCGGGTTGCGCAGGGTCAGGCGCACGATGGGCATGGTCGAAAGGTCAAAGCCGGTCTCGCGCTCCACGACGCCGCCGGCGGCGATGCGCCCGGCGGTCGGCACGCCCCGCGTCACTGATGAACCCGAAGCGCCTGAGGCGGACACGCCGCCCGTCTGCACGGCGCCCTGCGCCACGGCGTAGACCTGGCCGTCGGCCCCCATCAGCGACGTGACCAGGAGCGTGCCGCCCATCAGGTTGCGGGCGTCGCCCGTGGTCGAGACCGTCACGTCGATGCGGGAGCCCGGCGTGGCGAAGGGCGGCAGCTCGGCCGTGACCATGACGGCGGCCACGTTCTTGGTGTTGGCGTTGGCGTCGCGGATGTTGACGCCCTGGCGCTCGAGCAGCGCCTCCAGGCTCTGACGAGTCATGGGGGAGTTGCGAAGGCTGTCGCCGGTGCCGTTCAGGCCCACCACCAGGCCGTAGCCCATCAGCTGGTTAGACCTGACCCCTTCGATGGACACGATGTCCTTGATCCGAGACGTGGCGGCCGCAGGCGCGGCGGCGACGCCGAGAGCGGCGGCGACAAGGACGATCAGCAGGCACAGACGCGACATGACGGTGGTCCCGTTAAGCATGATGCGCCAGGCGATGCAGCTTCCATGCCAGCCCCGTCGCGCCAAAAGTCGAGATAGATCAAGGGTCTATCTGGTTAATGATCCGGCGATCTCGCCGACCGGCAAATTCTGCCGTCCGTTAAGAGTTCGGTGACCCGGACGCGGCAAACCTGCCGCCATGCGCATCGAACGCACTGGAGCGAGCCCCACCGCCACCACGCCGTCCAGCGGACGGGCGGGAGCCGCGGGTTTCAGCCTGGGCGGGGCCGGGGCGCCTGCCGCGGCAGCGCCGGCCGCCAGCGCCGCAGGCGTGATGGGCGTAGCCTCCGTCGGAGCCCTGATGGCCCTGCAGGGCGCCGAGACGGCCACCGAGCGCCGTCGCCGCGCCATGCGCCGCGCCTCCGGCATTCTCGACCGGCTGGAAGAGGTGAAGCTGGCGCTTCTGGAGGGCGGGCGAGGCGAGGCGGCCTTGTCCGGACTGGCCCGCGCGGTGCGCGAGGAACGCGTCGGGGACGAGGATCAGGGGCTCAACCAACTGCTCAATCAGATCGAGATCCGGGCGGCGGTCGAGCTGGCCAAGGCGCGCCTCGTTTAGCATCAGCGTTTCGCTGCGGCGGGAAAACCACGCTGGTTGAGGGAATTCATTCCATTTCCCCTGCGGCATTGCATTCGATTGATGCGAATCCGCAGCATCGGCTATACGGCGTTCCGCGTACCCAGGGGGGTGTGCTGTGAGGCGTGAGGGACCGATGAACGCTATGGCGTCTGTCGTCGTCGACGAGGCCTATCGTCCAAGCGAGGACGAGCCGTTCATGAATGAGCGGCAGCTGGACTACTTCCGGAAGAAGCTATTGGCCTGGAAGGACGACATTCTTCGCGAGGCCAAGGGCACCGTAGTCAACCTGCAGGCCGAGACCGAGAACCATCCGGACCTCGTCGACCGGGCCAGTTCCGAGACCGATCGGGCGCTGGAGCTGCGCACCCGCGACCGTCAGCGCAAGCTGATCGCCAAGATCGACGAGGCGCTGAGGCGGATCGAGGACGGCAGCTACGGCTATTGCGAAGAGACGGGCGAGCCGATCGGCCTGGCCCGGCTGGAGGCCCGCCCCACAGCGACCTTGAGCCTCGAGGCGCAGGAGCTGCACGAGCGGCGCGAGCGCGTTCATCGCGACGAACGCCAGGCCTGAGGCCTCAAGCCCTCGCTTGACAGGGGGCGGCGGCTGGACGACCTACGCGGGCTTTCCGCATGGGTCCCTCAATGTCCGTCAAGGTTCGCTTCGCCCCGTCGCCGACCGGCCGTCTGCATGTGGGCAATGTCCGCACGGCGCTGGTCAACTGGCTGTTCGCCAAGGGCCAGGGCGGTCAATTCGTCCTGCGCATCGATGACACGGATCTGGCGCGTTCGACGGCCGAGTTCGAGACCGGCATCGAGACCGATCTGAAGTGGCTCGGACTTGAGTGGGACGAGCGCCACAATCAGTCGAAGCGCTTTGCGTCCTATGAAGCCGCGGCGGCGAAGCTGAAGGCGGCCGGACGGCTCTACGCCTGTTACGAAACCGCCGAAGAGCTGGACCGCCGCCGCAAGGTGCAGCTGTCGCGCGGTCTGCCGCCCATCTACGATCGGGCCGCCCTGAAGCTGACGGATGAGGAGAAGCGCGCGCTGGAGGCGGAAGGCCGTCGGCCTCACTGGCGCTTCAGGCTGGATGGCCGCCGGGTCACCTGGAACGACCTGGTTCGCGGGGCCGCCGAGGTGGACACCGCCTCCATGTCAGACCCCGTGTTGATCCGCGAGGACGGTCTGTTCCTGTACACGCTGCCGTCGGTGGTGGACGACATCGACATGGGCATCACCCACGTCATCCGGGGCGAGGACCACGTCACCAACACCGGCGCCCAGATTGAGCTGTTCGAGGCGCTGGGCGCCAAGGCGCCGGGCTTTGCGCACATGTCGCTGCTGGTGGGCGAGGACGGCCAAGCCCTGTCCAAGCGGCTGGGTTCGCTGTCGATCGCCCAGATGCGAGAGGACGGCTACGAGCCGCTGGCGGTGGTCAGCCATCTGGGCCGCATCGGCACCAGCGACAATCTCGAGGCTTCGGACTCGCTGGAGGCCCTGGCGTCGGGCTTCGACTTCGGCAAGCTGGGACGGGCGCCTGCGCGCTATGACACGGCCGACCTGGACCGGTTGAACGCCGCGGTGCTGCACGCCATGACCTACGAGGCGGCCCGGCCGCGCCTGACGGCCATGGACGCGGACCTTGGCGAGACCTTCTGGCAGACGGTGCGGCCGAACCTGAACAGGTTCTCCGACGTCGCCGAGCTGGCGCGCATCGTGCGCGGGCCGGTGACGCCGAAGATCGAGGACGCCGCCTTCGCGGCCAAGGCGGCCGAGCTGTTGCCTCAGACGCTGGACGAAACCAGCTGGGGCGCCTGGACCGCCACTGTCAAAGAAGCGACCGGCGCCAAGGGCAAGGGTCTTTTCATGCCGCTGCGCCAGGCCCTCACTGGGGACGACCACGGTCCTGAATTGGCGGCGCTCGCACCCCTGATCGGGCGCGAGCGCATCCTCAAGCGATTGGCCGGCGAAACGGCCTGATCAGATTTAGGCCGCAGCCGCGTTGCACTGGGCCAGCCGCTGAGCGTCGAAGGCTTCACCGCGCCAGGTGAAGGTCGACACCGGGCCGTGCTCGGCGACGATGCGGCGGCAGGCGCGCATGGCCGGCTGGGACATGCCGCCCGTGGCGATGCAGACGTTTTCGGCGCAGCGCCAGCTGGCCCCGTCCAGTACGAAACGATCGGCGGGCTGGCCGTCACGGAAGGTCAGGCTGGTGGTTCCGGCGGCGCCCGCAGCGCCGGCGAGGCCGAGCAGGATCGCGGAGGCGGCAAAGGCGGTGAATGTGCGCATGGCGGGTTCCCTCTGTCAGTTGCTAAAGCAAACTGACTGCGGACTACGCCGCCCCTGCGATGGCGTCAAGGCGCGTTTTCAAAAAAGATGCACTAGCTGTCACCGAGCATCCGCAAGGCTTCGTCGACGCTGTCGGCAGAGACGAAGGCGTCAAGGAACCAGTCTGGCGTCATTCCCTGGCCGACATTGTGGCGGACGAGCGCGAAGAACGGCTCCCAGAAGCCGTTGAGGTTGAGGAAGACCACCGGCTTGGCGTGCAGGTCCAGCCGCTTCCAGGACAGCAGCTCGACCGCCTCCTCAAGCGTACCGATGCCGCCTGGCGCCACCACGAAGGCGTCGGAGGCGTCATACATCATGGCCTTGCGCTCGTGCATGGTCTCGACGACGACGGTCTCGACCACGTCGAACAGGCGTTCGCGCGAGCGGAGGAAGGAGGGCATGACGCCCAGCACACGGCCCCCGGCCGCGTGAGCCGCCTCAGCCGCGGCGCCCATCAGGCCCACGCCGCCGCCGCCATAGACGAGGCGCAGACCGGCGGCCGCGAGCCCGGCCCCAAGCTCACGCGCAGCCTCCACATAGGCAGGGTCCGCGCCGTTGGAGGAGCCGCAGAACAGGCAGACGGAATCGATCTGGTGGGGGCTGGGAAGCTGGTTCGTCATAAGGCGGGGTCTAGCAGAAACCCACCAGCGCGCTATCAGGAATGCGATGAGCCAAACCGCCGCCTTCGCCAGCCTCGTCCTCGCCCTGGCGGCGACGCTCGCCGGCTGTGCGCCGGAGCGGGGGGAGACTCCTGATGCAGCCCAGGTCGACGCGTGGGCCGAAGGACCCAGGATCCACTCCGTGCAGCCCGATGTGGGCGGATGGGTGATCATCGGCCGAGCCCCGCCCGGCGACCGAGTGCGGGCGGCCTCGTCCACCGGCCAGACCTATGGCGTCAACGCCGCCGGCGATGGGCGTTTTCACCTGGCCGTGCCCAGCGGCCTGGCGCTGTTCGAGCTGAGTTCGGGCGCCGGAGAGGGGGCGTCGCCCGTGGACGGCTGGCTCCTGCTCGGCGCGAACGACGCGGCGCCCGCGATCGTGCAGGCGGGCGCCGGGGCCAGGGTGCTGGCCGAGGGTCGTGGCCTGAAGGCGGTGGACTTCGACAGCAGCGGCGGCGTGTCCCTATCGGGCCGCGCGGCGCCTGGCGCTAGGGTCGACATCGAGGTGGACGGCCGCATCGGGGCGGCGGGGATTGCCGATGGCGAGGGTCGTTTCGATATCAAGCTGCCTCGCCCCCTGAGCCAACAGAGCCACACCTTCCGCGCTCGGTGGGAGGGGGGAGCGGACAGGGCCCACACCGTCACTCTGGGTTCGCCGCGGCCCGAGGGCCTGGTCAGCCAAGCCCCGCACGAGGGCGAAGGCGTGCGCATCGACTGGGCCACGCCCGGCGGCGGCGCACAGGCCACGGTCATACTGGTGGAAAGGGCCGCCCCATAAGGGCGAGTGGCTCCGCGGGTAGGATTCGAACCTACGACCAGCCGGTTAACAGCCGGCTGCTCTACCACTGAGCTACCGCGGAACAGTCGCTCTGGAAGGCGCGGGCTATAGCAAGCGTTCGGCGCGCTGCGCAAGCGCCGGTCCCCAAGAAAAAAAGCCCGGCGCGGAGCCGGGCTGAAGGTCAAGATGGTGGGGTGTCTCCGAGACAGAAGACGCCTTCATTTGGGGTGGGTTTGGTTATCGAGACGTTAACGCCGCTTTCGCCTTGGCGGAATGGAGCCAATCGGGCAGTCAGGCGTTGCTGTTGACCCCGGCGATGTCCGGCGGGTCGGCTGAAGGGGAGGCCAAGGGGGATTGAGACGGCTGTTGTCCAAGTCGGCCCTGCCTGCTGCGGCCGCGGCGCTGGCTCCGCTTGTCCTGTTCATGGCGCTGAGCGCCGCCTTCTCGCAGCAGTCGGAACGCCGCGCCGTCGAGGCCATGGCCCTCAGCCGGGCCGAGCGCGTCGTCATGCTGATCGACAGCAGGATCGATGCGGATCGGCGGCTGCTGAACCTGCTTTCGACCAGCCCCTCCATACTGGCGGCGGATCAGACCGACATTCTGGATCGGGCCCGCCGTATCGTGGCGGCCGAGCCGGACGATTGGGTGGCCATGCGTCTGGTGGACCGAGGCGCCGGCCGCGTGCTGTGGGATACGCGCGCCGGGCGGGCGGCGCCCCCTGGGCCCGCACTGCCGGCGAACCGCTCAGCGTCAGGCATCGTCCGTGAAGGAGAGGGCTGTCCCTGTGTGCGGCTGGAAGCACCAGTGCGGGGGCGGGGGGAAGGCGTCGTCCTCGAAGGACTGCTCTCAACCCAGGGCTTTCAGAACATCCTGGTCGACCAGACCCCGGAGGGATCGGTCAGCGCGGTTGTGGACAGGTCCGGCCGCTTCATCGCCAGGACCGTCGGCTATCCGGAGCGCGTGGGCGGCCTAGCCACGTCATACGTGCGTGACGCCATCGCCAGCGAGGAGTCGGGCGTTTACCAGGGCACCACCTATGAAGGGTTCAAGAACTACACGGCCTACTGGACCTCGCCCCGCAGCGGCTGGTCGGCGCATGTGGCCGTCGCCTCGCATCTGATCTCGGCGCCTTCCTGGTGGTCCGGCGCGGCCATGGTCATTGCGGCCCTGGCCACCGTGGGCCTGGCGCTGATGTTGGTCTGGCTGGCGCAACGGGATCAACTGCGCCGCCGTGCGGTCGACGAGCGCATGCAGCAGGCGCAGAAGATGGAGGCGCTGGGCCAGCTGACAGGCGGCATCGCTCACGACTTCAACAACCTGCTCACGGCCATACTGGGCAGCATCGACCTGCTCAAGAAGCGGGCGCAGTTGGACGACAAGTCCCTTATGCTGGCCGACAATGCGATCGAAGCCGCGCGCCGGGGAGCCAAGCTGACGACGCACATGCTGGCCTTCTCGAGGGGACGCCAGATCACCCTCGGCCCCGTCGATCTCCCGGCGCTTATCGAGGAGCTGAAGCCGCTGCTGGAAAGATCGGTGGGCGCGGACGTCTACGTCAATCTCGACGTCTTCGACCGCCCTGCCTGGGTCACGACCCACCGTGACCAGCTAGAGCTGGCCATCCTGAACCTGGTCGTCAACGCCCGCGACGCCATGCCCGACGGCGGCATGGTCACCATTCGTGTGCGCAAGGACCAGGCAGCGCCCCCGACCCTGCCCGAGGGCGAGTATGTGCGCCTAACCGTGGCCGACACGGGCGAGGGAATGACCCCGGAGGTGGCGGCCCGGGCGTTCGAGCCCTTTTTCACCACCAAGCCGATCGGCAAGGGCACCGGACTGGGCCTGGCCCAGGTCTTCGGCGTGGCTCGCCAGTGCGGCGGCGCCGTGGAGATACAGACTTCGCCGGGGAAAGGCGCCCAATTCCATCTGTTCCTGCCCCAGTGCCCGCCGCAGGCGCCGGTCGAGCAGCCCAAAGCGCCGGCGCGCAAGCGCAAGGCTCCGGCCGTGCTCAATCTCGTGGTCTGTGACGACGACCCGGCCGTACGCGAGTTCGTCGTGGCGACCTTGTCGGAGGCGGGGCATCGGGTCGAAGCGTTTGACGCCGGCGAGGCGGCCCTGGAGCACATCAAGACGGGCATCGTCGATGCCGCCATCTTGGACTACGCCATGGCGGGGATGAACGGTGCGGAAACGGCGGTTCAGGCGCGGGACGCCCAGCCGGATCTGCCGGTCCTGCTGATCACGGGCTTTGAAAAGATCGCAGAGACGGGCGTGGGTCACGATCTGCCGTTGCTGCGAAAGCCGTTCGGCTCCGACGAGCTGCTGGCGGCGCTGGATGAGATCATGCGTCATCGATGATCCGCATCGACGCGGCGGACGATCCGCGGGTCGCCGCCTTCACCCGAATCCGCGAGCGCGACCTGACGAGTCGGGACGGTTGCTTCATCGCCGAGGGCGAGGTGGTGCTGACCGGCCTGCTGCAACGTAGTTCGTTTCTGATCCAGGCGGTGCTGCTGGCCGAGCGGCACGAGCAGCGGTTGGGCGCCGCTGTCCAGGCCGCGACGGCGGCTCCGGTCTATCTGGCGGGGCAACAGACCCTCGACGGCATCGCCGGCTTTCCGTTGCATCGCGGCGTTCTGGCCCTCTGCCGCAAGCCTGAGCCCGTCTCCGCCGCCGACCTGCTTGGGACCGCGCCCGCGGATGCGGTGGTCGCCTGTGCATTCGGCCTGTCAAACCACGACAATATCGGCGGGCTGTTCCGCAACGCCGCGGCCTTCGGCGCCCATGCGGTGCTGCTGGACGGGCGCTGCGGCGACCCCTTCTACCGGAAGGCTATCCGGGTCTCGGCCGGCGCAGCCCTGACGACGCCCCATGCGGTGGTGGAGGACGAGCTCGATCTCATCGCGGGTCTGAAGTCGGCGGGTTTCCGGCTGCTGGCGCTCAGCCCGGCGGGCCGGTCGAGCCTGAGACAGGTGAGGCCCGCGGGACGCGTGGCGCTGTTGTTGGGCGCCGAGGGTCCAGGCCTGTCGGATGCGGTCATGAGCCGCGCCGAGACCGTGCGCATCGAGATGGCGCCCGGCGTTGATTCGCTGAACGTCGCGACGGCGGCGGCCGTGGCGCTGCATCACTTGTCGGGAAGGGTGGAGGCCTGAGCCGGAATCGAACCGGCGTACACGGATTTGCAGTCCGCTGCGTAACCACTCCGCCATCAGGCCGGGGAGAAGAGGCGTGTGGCTATCAGATCGCCTTGGCCTCCGCAACGAACTCCTAATCGGATTCCCGGAAGCGCCGCGCCCACCGCACGACAAGGATGAAGACGCCCAGCAGGAGAAGCCCCCAAGCGTATTGCGAGACCGGCCCGTCACGCAGGTCGTCGATCAGCAAGCCGACGCTCACCAGTAGAGGAACAGAGGCGAAACCCCAGTCCCAAAGCGTCTTGCGTGTCATTTCGTCGTCCTCTCCGGCGAGCGATCTCACGGCGCCGGAGACCCTATTGCAGGGCGCGGCTTCAATTGCGGGCGAAGAGGGTTATAGAGCCGGGTACGCTAAGCCGAACACAGAGCAGTCCGATGGATTTCGTCTCCGCACGCCTGAACATGGTCGATAGCCAGGTGCGGACCGCCGACGTCACCGACACCGCCATCCACCGCGCCATGCGCACGGTCCACCGCGAGCGGCTGGTCCCGGCGGATCGCGCCTTCGCCGCCTATTCCGACCGGGAAGTCCCCATCGGCCCGGGGCGGGTGCTGCTTGCCCCGCGCGACCTGGGCAAGCTGCTGCAGGCCATGGCGCCCCAGAGCGGGGAGAAGGCCCTGGCCATCGCGGCGCCCTATGCCGCGGCCGTCCTTGCCGAGATGGGCCTGTCGGTGACGGCGCAGGAGCCTGACGGCCATGTGCCGGGGTTCGCGCGCGGCCCGTTGAGCGAGGCGGGCGTCGCCATCACCGAGGCGCCGCTGAACCAGCCCGCCGGCCAGGGCTTTGACCTGATCATCGTGGAAGGCGCCGTGTCCGAGACGCCGCAGGCCTGGATCGACGCCCTGGGCGAGGGCGGTCGCCTCGGCGTTGTCGAGCGCAACGGGCCGGTGGGCAAGGCGCGCCTGTTCCTGAAGACCGCGCACGGCGTTTCGCACCGCGAACTGTTCGATGCGACGCCGCAGACGCTGGCGGGTTTCGAAAAGCGTCCTACATTCCAGTTGTAGCCGGGGGGCGGCGAACGATTTTCGCCCCGGTTGTGAAAGAAGCTTAACTGGCCGCTGCTAGGCGGATTGGGCAAAGAGTGTCCACCGCTGCGGCGGATGTCAGGGGATGCGACTATGTTGAAGCGCCGAGGCGCCCTTCTATCCACGGCGGCCCTCAGCCTTGCGCTGGGTCTGGGATTCGGCCCGGTCTCAGCCGAGCCGCTGAGCGACGCCATCGCCCTGGCCTATCAGACCAATCCGACGTTGCAGGCTCAGCGCGCTCAGCAGCGTGCGCTGGACGAGACTTTTGTTCAGGCCCGCACGGCTTTGCGGCCCACCGTGGACGCCACGGCGTCCGTCACCTACCAGCGCGACGACGCGCCGGACTTTGCGGGCGTGGATCTGAACGATGACGGCGATTTCGACGATATGTTCGAACAGCCGCCGAACTCGAACATCACGGAGGCCGAGGTCGGATCGGTCGGCCTGTCCCTGTCCCAGACCCTCTATTCCGGCGGCCGCATCAGCCACGGCATTCGCGCGGCCAGGTCTGCGGTCCTGCGCGGGCGCGAGAACCTTCGCGATATCGAGCAGCAGGTCCTGTCCAACGTCATCCAGGCCTATATGGATGTGCGCCGCGACATCGAGATCCTGCGCATCCGCAGCGAAAACATCGGCGTCCTGCAGCGCCAGCTGGAGGAAGCCAGCGCCCGCTTCGAGGTGGGTGAGATCACGCGCACCGATGTGGCCCAGGCCGAGGCCCGACTGGCCCAGGCCCGCTCGGATCTGTCCAACGCCCAGGCGCAGCTGACGCTCAGCCGCGCGGCCTATGCCGCGACAGTCGGCCAGACGCCGACCGACCTGGAGCCGCCGCCGCCTCTGCCCAATCTGCCGTCCGAGTTCGAGCAGGCATTGGACACCGCGCTGGAGTTCAATCCGAACCTGGGCGCAGCGGTCTTCAATCAGGATGTGGCCGAGGCGAACGTGGCGCGCGCGCGCGCCGCCTATCGTCCGTCCGTGTCGCTGTCGTCGACCTATGGGTCCAGTGATGATCTGGATGGCTTCGACCTGACCCAGCAGAACAGCCTGAACGCGCGCGTCGGCGTCTCCGTCCCGCTGTTCACGGGCGGCCTCAACCGCTCGCAGGTGGCCGAGGCGCTGGAGCAGGCCAACGCCGCTCAGGCCCAGGTGGAAGGCGCCCGCCGCGACGTGCTGCGCAGCGTGTCGTCCGCTTACGCTCAGGTGACCTCATCCACGGCCCAGCTGGAGGCCAGCCGCGAACAGGTGCGCGCCGCCCGCATCGCCGCCGAGGGCGTGCGCCAGGAAGCCCAGGTCGGCCTGCGTACGACGCTGGACGTGCTCAACCAGGAACTGGAGCTGCGTAACGCCGAGGTCAATCTCGCCTCGGCCGAACGCAATCAGTATGTGGCCCAGGCCCTGTTGCTGGCCGCCATGGGCCGCCTGAGCGGCCGCGATCTGGCGGTGGATGCGCCCATCTATGATCCGTCGGCCAACTTCGACCGCGTGCGTAATCGCGGCGGTCTGCCGTGGGATCCGGTCGTGGAGGCCATCGACCGCATCGGCGCCCCGCCCGTGCGCGAAACGCCCGATCAGCCGGACGCTCCGGTGGATGCGGCGCTGAAGCCGTCGGAGATCGTGCGGACCGCGCCGCAATAGATTTCGCCCGTGGCGCGAAATGGCGCGTTGATTTGCCCGCCGTTGAATGCCACGAAAAGGAAGGGGGGACTGTGCGACGTCCTCCGAGCCACGACCGGATGGGAGCGCCATGACCGATCAGTCCGCCCAGGAACCGACGATGGAGGAGATCCTCGCCTCGATCCGGCGGATCATCTCGGAAGACGACGCGCCCGCCGAGACGGCGCAGGCAGCGCCTGAACCCGCCCATGAAGCTGAGCCCGCGCCTGAGCATGCGCCCGAGCTCGCGCCTGAGCCCGTCGAGGCGGAGGCCGAGCAGGAGGACGAGGTGCTGGACCTGACCGAAACCTATGACGAGCCAGAGCCCTTCCCGGCGACCGAGTCCATCGGCGACCTGGACGTGAGCCCGCGCGCGCCCGAGCCTGAGCGGACGCCCGAGCCCGCGCCGCCGCCCGCGGCGCCGCAGCGCGAGCCGGTCGCGCCCCTGGCCGCCGCCGCGACAGCCTCGATGGCCGGCGGCGTCACGGTAGAGGAGCTGGTGCGCTCGATCGTCGAGCCCCAGGTCCGCGCCTGGCTTGAACAGAACCTCGACTCCCTGCTCCGCGACATCCTGCGCGAAAAGCTGAACAGCGTATTCCGTTAAGCGCCGCGGCCCACGCGCGCGGCGTCATTGGAGGGCGGCCCTGAGAGGGGTCGCCCTTTCGCTTTTCCGCTTACGCCCTTATCAGCCAGACCGTCATGCTCGAGAAAACCTTCGATCCCAAATCCGTTGAGCCCCGCCTGTACGACGCGTGGGAGACCTCCGGCGCCTTTTCGCCCGACGCCGCGCCCGCGGACGCGCCCGCCTATTCCATCGTGATCCCGCCGCCGAACGTGACCGGCTCGCTGCACATCGGCCATGCGCTGAACAACACCCTGCAGGACATCCTGGCCCGCTATCACCGAATGAAGGGCGAGGCGGTGCTGTGGCTACCGGGCACGGACCACGCGGGCATCGCCACCCAGATGGTGGTGGAGCGCAAGCTCGCGGCGGAGGGCAACATCAGCCGCCGCGATATGGGCCGCGAGGCCTTTGTCGACACGGTCTGGAAGTGGAAGGCCGAGAGCGGTGGACAGATCGTGCGCCAGCTGCGCCGGCTGGGTGCCAGCTGCGACTGGTCGCGCGAGCGCTTCACCCTGGACGAGGGCCTGTCGGCGGCCGTGCGCAAGGTGTTCGTGCAGCTCTACAGGGAGGGTCTGATCTACCGCGACAAGCGGCTGGTGAACTGGGACCCCCACTTCCAGACCGCCATCTCGGACCTGGAGGTGGAGCAGAAGGAGGTGGACGGCGCCTATTGGCACTTCGCCTATCCGCTGGCCGACGGCGTGACCTATGAGCATCCCATCGCCTTCGACGAGGACGGCAAGGCGACCGGGTGGGAGACGCGGAACTACATCGTCGTGGCCACCACCCGGCCCGAGACCATGCTGGGCGACACCGGCGTGGCCGTGCATCCGGACGACGAGCGGTACGCGGGTCTGGTGGGCAAGGCGGTGATCCTGCCCATCACCGGGCGGCGCATCCCCATCGTGGCCGACGAGTACGCTGATCCGGAAAAGGGCTCGGGCGCGGTGAAGATCACCCCGGCGCACGACTTCAACGACTTCGGCGTCGGGAAGCGCGCGGGTCTCGCAGCCATCAACGTCATGGACGCCTTCGGGCGGATCACGGCGGCGGACGCGCCGGAAGTGCCGGCGGACTATGAGGGCATGGACCGCTTCGCCGCCCGCAAGGCCATCGTCGCCCGCGCCGAGGAAGAGGGCTGGCTGAAAGAGGTCGAGAAGACCCGCCACATGGTGCCGCACGGCGACCGCTCGGGCGTGGTCATCGAGCCGTGGCTGACGGACCAGTGGTACGTCGACGCCAAGGTGCTGGCCCAGCCGGCGCTGAAGGCCGTGGAAGACGGCTCGACCGTCTTCGAGCCGAAGAGCTACGAGAAGATCTATTTCGAGTGGCTGAGGAACATCGAGCCCTGGTGCATCAGCCGCCAGTTGTGGTGGGGCCACCGCATCCCGGCCTGGTACGGGCCGAACGGCGAGATCTTCGTCGCCGAGACCGAGGCGGAGGCGCGGGCCCAGGCCGGCGATCTGCCGCTGATCCAGGACGAGGACGTCCTCGACACCTGGTTCTCCTCGGCCCTGTGGCCCTTCTCGACCATGGGCTGGCCGGAGGAAACGGCCGACCTGAAGCGCTTCTATCCGACCAGCGACCTGGTCACCGGGTTCGACATTATCTTCTTCTGGGTGGCCCGGATGATGATGATGGGCGTCCACTTCATGGGCGAGGTCCCCTTCCGCCGCGTGGTCATCAACGGCCTGGTCCGCGACGAGAAGGGCCAGAAGATGTCGAAGTCCAAGGGCAACGTCATCGACCCTCTGGAGGTGGTGGACGAGCTGGGCGCCGACCCCTTGCGCTTCACGATGGCCATCCTGTCGGGCACGCGGGACATCAAGCTGTCGAAGCAGCGCATCGAGGGCTATCGCAACTTCGGCACCAAGCTCTGGAACGCCGCGCGCTTCTGCCAGATGAACGAGTGCCGGCTGGATCCGGCGTTCGATCCGGCGGGCGCGAAGCTGGCCTTGAACCGGTGGATCAGAGGCGAGACCGTGCGCGCGGCGCGAGAGGTGTCGGCGGCGTTGGACGCCGGGCGCTTCGACGAGGCGGCGAACGCCCTTTACCGCTTCATCTGGAACGTCTTCTGCGACTGGCATCTGGAGCTGGCCAAGCCGGTGTTCCAAGGCGCCGATGAGGCCGCCAAGGCCGAGACCCGCGCCATGACCGCCTGGGTGCTGGACCAGACCTTGAAGCTGCTCCACCCCGTCATGCCCTTCCTGACCGAAGAGCTTTGGGCCCAGACGGCGGCCTTCTCGGGCGTGACGCGCGAGACCCTGCTCATCTCCGCGCCGTGGCCGCAGCTGCCCGACAGCTACCTGGACGCCGAGGCCGACGCCGACATGGGGCTGGTCATCGCCGCCGTGTCGGAAGGCCGCTCGGTGCGCTCCGAGCTGGGCGTGCCCCTGTCGGCCAAGCCGGACCTTTATGTGACCGAGACGTCGGACCGGGCGCGCGAGGTGCTGGCGGCCAACGCCGCCGTCATCAGCCAGATGCTTCGCGTGGGCGCGGTGCGCTTCGAGGCCGCGCCGCAAGGCTCGGCGCCCATCGTGCTGACGGGCGCGGCTCTGGCGTTGCCGGTGGCCGAGTTCATCGACGTGGCCGCCGAAAGCGCACGGCTGATGAAGGAGCTGGCGGCCCTCCAGGATACGGTCGAGAAGACCCGCAAGAAGCTGGACAACGCCGACTTCATCGCCCGCGCCAAGCCCGAGGTGGTCGAGGAGACCCGCGGTCGCCTGGCCGAGGCCGAGGCGGCTCACGCCAAGCTGTCGGCCGCCGTGCAGCGGCTGGAAGGGCTGGCGTGACGCGCCGCCGCCTCGACCAGCTGCTGGTCGAGCGCGGGCTTTTCGACAGCCGCGCCCGCGCGCGCGCGGCCATCGAGGCAGGCGGGGTCAGGGTGGACGGACGCACGGCGAAGAAGGCCTCCGAAGCCGTGCCCGACGGCGCCGAGATCACGGCCGAGGCAGCGCACCCCTATGTCAGCCGGGCGGCGCTGAAACTGGTCCAGGCGCTGGACGCCTGGCCCGTGCGGGTCGAGGGACGGGTCGTGCTGGATGTGGGCGCCTCGACCGGCGGCTTCACCGAGGCCTGCCTGCAACGCGGCGCACGGCGCGTGTTCGCCGTCGACGTCGGTCATGGGCAGTTGCACCCTCGCCTGGCGGCCGATCCCCGCGTGACCAGCCTGGAGCGCACCGACGCCCGGACGTTGACGCATGATCTGATCGACGAAGCGCCGCAGCTGGTGGTTTGCGACGCCAGCTTCATCGGCCTGGCCAAGGTGCTGCCGGCGGCGCTGCGCCTGGCCGGATCCGGCGCTGACCTGGTCGCCCTGGTCAAGCCGCAGTTCGAGGCGGGACCCGACGCGGTCGGCAAGGGCGGGGTGGTGCGAGATGCGACCGTTCGTGAGCGGGCTCTGAACGACGCGATCGCCTTCCTGCAGGTGGAAGGCTGGCGCGTAAACCAGACCGCCCCCTGCGAGACGCAAGGGGCGGACGGCAATCAGGAATGGCTGGTCTGGGCGACCCGGGTCTAGCGGCGGTACCAGCTTCCGTCCGGATAGAACCGGTTATCCCGCTGGGACCAGTAATTGTCCCACGGCTCCATGGCGTAGAAGTCGCGCGGATTGGTCCAGCCGTACTCCTCCTCGGCGCGGATGTACTCGCTGCCCAGGAACGGACCCGGGTCCTCGCACTGATAGAAGTCGTCCCGCCAGTGCGGCATCACGTAGCGCGGGGGCCCGTCGTGGTCGCGGCGGCCCCACCGGCGGCGCGGCCGATCATCGGCCCACACGGGGCTGTCGTAGGGGGCCGGCTCGCCATAGCAGGTGCGGTTGCGGTGGCTGTAGAAGTGGTTCGAGCCGCCGACCGGACGGGCCGCGCCTGGCTCGGCGAAGACGTCGTATTCGCGCGCGCCATAGATGGTGGTGTTCTCGATCCTGACCGGGAAGGTGGAGCCGATCTGCACGCCATAGATGGAGGCGCCGATGGCGCTGTCGGAAATGGTCAGTTGGCCGCCATAGGCGCCGACGCCCTTGGCCGCGCGGCAGATGTGGGTGCGCTCCACATCCACCACGTTGGGCCCCTGGATCCACAGGCCGATATTGTAACCACAGATGCGGGAGCGTTCGATGAACAGCCGGCCCGTCGTACGCGAGCCGGGAACGACGATGCCGGCCGAGGCCGTGCCGAACACCGGCGACTGCGGCGGGCTGAGCAGGGTGACGTCGCGCAGGTGGCTGTCGCGCGCGCCGTTAGGCGAGATCTGCAGACCGATGGCGGCGTTGGTGATGCGCACATCGTCCAGGTCGACCCAGCCGTCCTCGGCCTGGATGGCGGCGTAGTAGGTGTCGGCGATGATGCGAGTGTCCTCCACCGCCGTCAGCGAACCGCCGTCCATGTAGATGGCTGAGCCGTCGCCGGCGTAGCGGATGACCACGCTTTCCAGGCGGATGTGACCGCCGTCGGAATAGATGCAGGTCTCATCGCCCGCCTGGGTCGCGTCGATGACCAGGTTGCGCAGCACCACCTCGCCGTTGGCGATGGGCCCCACCTCGATGCAGCGGCGGCCCGGCTGGGTGCGCAGGGTGACCGGGAAGTTCACGTCCTCGGGCCACCCGCGATGGTCGCGCAGGGGGCGGCCGCCGTCGGCCTGAATGGTCAGGGGCTTGTCGATGTAGATCGAGTCCAGGCAGGGCGCGCCCTGGCCGCGGATGATCAGCGTGCCGCCCGGCCGCAGCCTGGCGATGGCGCGGTTCACTTCGTTCGGATCGCGCGCCTGGCTGCAGTCGACGAAGGCCACGTCCTCGAGGGGGCCGTTCCAGCGGTAGTCGTGCGGGTTCCACCAGCCGGGCCGGCTGTGACCGCGCCAGTCTGAGCCGCGTCCGTAGTGGGGCCGGTAGCGTCGGCCCTGGCGCACGGGCGGATCGAGCAGCAGGCCGAAGTTCGGCCGCGTCTGGCTTTCGACCTTGGCCGCGACCTGGGCGTTGGCGCCGCCATCGAGGGCGAGCGCGCCCAGGAGCACGGCGCCGACGCCGAGGGCGCCGAGGAGGGAGGGGAGGAAGGACTTACGCATGGCTGCTCTCCGGCCTTATCGGCTTTGGGCGCGTGAGACTTGGGCGAGAATGGCCTGCAGGCGGGCGGTGGAGGGCCGGAAGCCCAGCAGCGCCGACTCCAGGCGGTAGGCGACCGCCTGGGCCTTGTCCTGATCGGCCACCCCGGCCACGCCCAGGGCGAAGTAGGTGGACATGGCGAAGTTGGCCTCGGGACTGCCCTGGCGGGCGGCCTCGCTGAACCAGCGGTATGAGCGGGCGTAGTCGGCCGGCACGCCGATGCCTTCAGCGTACATCACGGCCAGGGCGAGCTGCGCCTCGGACGAGCCGCGTTCGGAGGCCAGTTGAATGGCCCGCACCTGTTCAAGGTAGGACAGCCGCCCGACCATCTCGTGGCCCAGCATGGCCTCCAGCGTTTCCACCTGACGCTTGGAGAGGTCGGTCGGGCGCATGGCCACTGTCTCAGTCACGCCGAGGTAGCGCAGGGCGCGACCCACATGGACGAAGGGCAGCTGGTCCATGCGCTGCAGCGCGTATTCCCAGGCGTCGCCGCGCGGCCGGCTCTCGTCGGAGTGGGGCACGCCGGACCTCGGCGCCTCGGGCGGGTAGAACTCGAAGGGGGGGGTCCAGCGGCGCGCCTTGGCCTCGACGAAGGCGCCGGCCTCGCGGCGCTGGCGCGAGCTGCTCTCGAAATCGCGCAGCAGCACATAGGCGCCCACGTCGCCGGTCTGAACCGCCAGATAGTTGTAGAGATAGGCGTCGGCGTCGTTGCGCGGGAACAGGTTCAGGACCGGATGCACATCCTCGCGCGCCCGGCGGTCGCGGCGCAGGAAGCGGCGCGCCTCGTCATTGTCCACGGGCTCGCCGAAGGGGGCGTAGAGGCTGTCGTGCAGGCGGGCCAGGGTGCGGAAGCCCTCGGCGTCCTGGGTCGACAGGATGTAGATGACGCGGTCGCGCACCTCCTCCTGTTCCTCGCGGGTCATACGCGACAGCAGCCGGTCCAGCACCTCGTAAGCGCGGCGGCGCTCGCCCGAGCGGCAATCGTCGTACCGAGAGACGGCGCGACGCCGGCCCCACATGCCGCGGCGCTCCTCGCCGTTGATGGGGGCGTATCCCTCGTCATTGGCCAGGGCGATGGCGTACCAGACCGAGGATTCGATGGGATCGAGCAGATTGCGGTCGGTCTCGCGCGCGGCCGCGTAGCGTTCGGCCAGGGCCAGTTGGGCGAAGAAGTCGCCCTGGAAAGCGAGGCGGCGCAGGTGGCGGATTTCCCGCTCCTGGTCGTTCATACCGGCGCCGGTCACGGAAGCCGGGCGCGGACAGCGTTCGGCCGAGACGCGATCAGCCTTCACCCAGAAGGGCCGCGAATCGCCGGAGCCTTCGAAATCGCAGCTGGCCAGAGCCAGGGCTCCGGCCAAGACGACGGCGATGGCCCCCGCCGCGCCAAGGGCGGGGAGGTTGCGTCGCCGGTCGGAAGAGTGTTCCTCGCGCATCTGTTCGCCCCGCCGAACGACGGTTAACCATAAATGAACCGGGACGGTGACCGCCGCCCCCCGGTACTGTCAAGTTACGCCTGTGTAGGGCGGATCGCAGTCGCGCCACCCCTCCCAAGGGAAAACTCATGGCCAAGGTTAACGGTTCCGCTAATGGTCACGCTGGCTATGCGGAACGCACTCACCGGGACCCCAACCCCCTGAAAAGATGGGTTCAAGGGCGGCGGTTGGAGGACGCTCTTCGTTGGGCGGAAAGGCGTGGCGAACCCAGCCGGATCGTCGATTTCGGTTGCGGAGACGGGGAGCTTTGCCGCCGCGCGGCGCAGCGCTGGCCGGGCTGCGAGGTGGTGGGATTCGAGCCGGCGGCGGAGCTGCGGGCGCAGGCGACAGCCGCAGGGATCGAGGGTGTCCGCTATGTTGAGGCCGAGGCGCAGCTGCCCGAAGCCTGGGCCGATGTGGTCTTCTGCACGGAGGTGTTCGAGCACCTGCCGGATGCGGAAACCGAAACCGCGTTGCGGGAAATCCACAGAATCCTGTCGCCGGACGGGCGAGTGGTGATCGGCGTCCCGGTCGAGGTGGGCCCTCCAGCGGCGGCAAAGGGCCTTTTCCGCATGCTGAGGCGCTGGGGCGACGAGGACGCCCGCCCTGGCCCTGTCCTGGCCGCAATGGCGGGTAGGCCGAAGAAAAGCCGCTTCCGGGATTGGATCGCGCCCGGCCGCGCCTATTTTCCGCACCACATCGGCTTCGACCACCGGCCGCTGATCCGTCGGCTGGCGCCCCTGTTTCGGGTGGAGCAGGTGGCGGGCAGCCCGCTGGCGGCGCTGCCGGTGTGGCTGAACTCGGAAGCCTATATCGTCGCCCGCAGGGCAGGAGACGCCTGAATGCATGTGGTCAAATCCGACCGCCCGGCCGACAAGGCCGAACGCTACCTCGAGGTCGAGCAGGAAATCCTGGCTGTGCTGGAGGGCGAGCCGAACCTGACGGCGCGCATGGCGACGGTGGCCTGCCTGCTGAACGATGCGTTCGAGACCTACTTCTGGACCGGCTTCTATGTGGTCGATCCGGATAAGAGGGACGAACTGGTCGTGGGCCCCTATCAGGGGACCCTCGGTTGCCTGCGCATCGCCTTCGGTCGCGGCGTCTGCGGCGCGGCGGCGGCGACGGGGCGAACCCAGCTGGTCAAGGACGTTCATGCCTTCCCCGGTCACATCGCCTGTGACAGCCGCTCGAACAGCGAGATCGTCGTGCCCGTCATCGATGAGAGCGGCCGGCTGATCGCGGTCTTCGACGTGGACTCCACCGAGTTCGGCGCCTTCGACGAGGTGGACCAGGCCGCGCTGGAGCGCCTGATGCGCAAGGTGTTTGCGGCCGGCTAGGCGTCCGGCTCTCCGTTCCGGAAACGCCATTTGCACGCCAGGGCCGTTCCGGCGAGCAGCAGGGAGACGCTGTTGGCCAGAACCAGAGGCCAGGCCTTCAGCATCACGCCGTAGATGGTCCACAGGGTGAAGGCCGACACCGTCAGGGCGTACATGCGCAGCGAGACCGACGAGGCGTCGCGCTCTTTCAGGATCTTCCAGATCTGGGGCACGAAGCTGGTGATCGTGCACAGGGCCGCGAGCGTGCCGATCACGACGACGATCCCGTTCATGGAGCCGGTCATGGGCGCGCCGGAGCCTTCTTCGGCTTCGTCTGGGTGCGGCGGCGCTCGCCTTTGGCCTCGGACTTGATGTCGTCCTCGCGTTCCTCGGCCCGGGTCTGAACCTCGGGCAGCTTGCCGAACAGGGGGCCACGGTGCAGGCGCTGGGCCCGGGCTTCCACCTCCTCCAGCACCTGTTCCAGTTCCTTGTCGGTCAGGTGCTCGATGCCGACGAAGCGCTCGTCGGCGGCCCGCACGGCGTGGAGGAGTTCGTCCAGCTTGGCGTGCAGGGCGGCGTTGTCCCGGTTCTGGGTGTTCTGGATCAGGAACACCATCAGGAAGGTGACGATGGTCGTGCCGGTGTTGATGACCAGCTGCCAGGTGTCGTTGAAGTCGAAGATCGGTCCCGTCAGGGCCCACACGGCGATGATGGTCAGGCACAGGACGAAGGCCAGGGGCCGGCCCGCCCAGCGGGCCACCGCCGTGGAGAGGTGGGTGAAGAGGCGGTGCATGCAATCTCCGTGAAGGCCGGGGCTTAACGCACACCGGCCAGGGCGGGCTCCACGGACGGCTCCTGGGCCACGCCGGGCAGGAACTGGGGCGGCCGGCGGCGGTGGGTCGCCTGCTCGTAGGCGTAGCCCAGGGCCAGCAGCCTGGCCTCGGACCAGGCGGGGCCGATGAAGGACAGCCCCACCGGCAGACCGCGGACCTGGCCCATGGGCACGGTCAGGTGCGGATAGCCCGAGACCGCCGCCAGACGGCTGGCCGAACCCGCGTGATTGTCGCCGTTCACCAGGTCGATGACCCAGCCGGGGCCGGTGGTCGGCGCGACCAGGGCGATCACGTCGTTGTCGCGCAGCATCCGGTCGATCCCCTCGGGCCCCGCCAGGCGGAAGGAGCGCTCGCGCGCCTCGCGATAGGCGGCGTCGGTGAGAGGGCCCTTGGCCTGGGCGGCCTCGAAGATGTCCTGGTCGAACAGGGCCAGTTCGGCGGGCGTGCGGGCGTTGAAGGCGATGACGTCAGCCAGGGTGCGCGTCGGGACCTCGACGGGATCGGTGGCGGCCAGATAGGCGGCGAGGTCGGCCTTCAGCTCGTAGAGCAGCACCTGGAACTCGTCCCGGCCGATGCTCTGGTCCGGCCCCTCGGTGATGTCGACCAGCACCGCGCCCTGGGCGCGCAGGTCCGCCAGCGCCTGTTCGAAGGCCGCGTCCGTCCCCTGGCTGTAGCCGGTGGCGAAGCGCATGACGCCGATGCGGGCGCCTCGAAGGGCGTGCGGATCGAGGGCGGCGACGTAATCGGTGCGGCGCCGGTCCGCCTCGGCCGTAGCGGGGTCGGCGGGGTCGGACCCGGCGATGGCGTTCAGCACGATGGCCGCGTCCCGGACCGTGCGGGTCATCGGTCCGGCGGTGTCCTGGCTGTGGCTGATGGGCACGATGTGGGTGCGGCTGACCAGGCCGACGGTGGGCTTCAGGCCCACGACGCCGTTGACCGCCGCGGGACAGGTAATGGAGCCGTCCGTCTCGGTGCCGATCGCCACCGGTACGATGCCCGCCGCGACGGCCGCACCCGAGCCGGAGGACGAGCCGCAGGCGGTGCGCTCCAGCGCGTAGGGGTTGCGGGTCAGACCGCCCACGGCGCTCCATCCGCTGATCGAGTGGGACGAGCGGATGTTGGCCCATTCGGACAGATTGGCCTTGCCGAAAATCACGGCGCCCGCCTGGCGCAGGCGGGCCACCAGCGGCGCGTCGCGTTCGGTCCTGTTGTCGATCAGCGCGAGGGACCCGGCGGTGGTCGGCTGATCCGAGGTCTCGATGTTGTCCTTGATCAGGATCGGGACGCCATGCAGCGGCCCCAGCGCGCGGCCCGCCTCGCGGGCGCTATCCAGGCGGGCGGCCTCGAGTTCGGCATTGGGATTGAGCGCCAGCACGCTGTTGATGCGGGGTCCCCGCTCGTCAACGGCCTCGAAGCGGCCCATGGCCTGATCAAGGATGGCGGCCGCGCTGAGCCCGCCTTCGGCCTGACCCGCGCGCAGAGCGTCGATGTCGCGCTCAACCGCCGTGACCGGGACGGCGCGAACACCCTCGACCGTGGCCGAGATGGGCGCGGTGACCTCGACCGAGATGCAGCCCGAAAGCAGGAACAGCGCCGCCCAGGGCGCGGCGGCGGCGGTCAGCCTGTGGCGAAGGTGCATCGTGGTCATCCCGTGATCCCCAGCATCACCATAGGACGCCTGATGGCCAAGCCAAGCGACTCATAAAGGGCGATGGCGCCGGTGTTCTCGGCATAGGCGTGCAGGAACGGCGTCTCGCCGCGCGCCAGGATGCGCCGGATCACCTCGCCCATCAGGCCGGCGGCCAAGCCCTGACCCCGGTGGTCGGGATGGGTGCAGACGCCGGAGACCTCGGTGAAGCCGTCGGGCTTCATGCGCTCGCCCGACATGGCGATCAGGCGCCCCTCGCGCCGCACCCCGATGAAGCCGCCCAGGCGGTGCGTGCGGGTGGAGTAGGGGCCGGGCCTGGTCAGCAGGGCCAGCTCGCGCATCTCATCGGCGTCCGCGTCGTCCAGTTCGGAGAACGCGAATTCGGGCGCAGGCGGGGGAGGACCGCCGGCCCAGATCATCTGCACGAGGGCCGGGTAGGCGAAGGCGTCGATCCCTGGCGGCAGGAGCGGATCCGCCTCGACCACGATGATGTCGCCGTGCTGGGCGGCCAGGGCCTTGAGGGCCGCGAAGCTGTCGGGCGCGGCGTCGTCGCAGGCGCCGAAGGGGGTGTATTCCGGTGCGAAGCGGATCGCGCCTCCGCTCCGGATCGCCAGCGGCGCCTGGCGGGAGTTCAGCGCGCTCCAGATGGGGCGGTCCAGCGGATGGGTCATGGCCAAGGTCTAGGCCTGCTTCGCGGGTGTGCGCCAGTGGGTCGAAGCGGGCATGCGACGGCCCACCCCTCCACCCCCTGCGGGGGGTCCCCCTCCCCATCTGGCGATGGGGAGGAGACAGGAAGGTCTAGGCCCCCTCATCCGGCGCTTACGCGCCACCCGTCGGCGGCTCGTATACGAGCCTTCTCCACCCACCAGAGGAGAAGGGATTGGTGGTGTCCTCTCACAGCCGCAGGACATTCGGACGGGCAGGCATCACGTCAACGAGCGCTCGCAAGGCGCAGCCCCTAGCCCTCAGGCGCGGCAGCGGCTAAATCCGCGCCCGAACCTCCCCCAACTCCCTGAACGGACGGCGCGAGCACCCATGGCGCAGCAGTACATCTTCCAGATGCAGGGCCTGACCAAGGCCTATCCCGGCGGCAAGAAGGTCTTCGAGAACATCTGGCTGAGCTTCTATCCCGACGCCAAGATCGGCGTCGTCGGCGTCAACGGCTCGGGCAAGTCGACCCTGCTCAAGATCATGGCGGGGATCGACAAGGAGTTCTCGGGCGAGGCGCGGGCCGCCGACGGCACCAAGATGGGCTATCTGGAGCAGGAGCCCCAGCTGGATCCGGCCCTGGATGTGTGGGGCAACGTCATCGCCTGGTGCGACGAGAAGAAGACCTTCGACCGCTTCAACGCCGTCGCCGGCGAGCTGGGCGAGAACTACACCGACGAGCTGATGGAGGAGATGACCGCCCTTCAGGAAAAGCTGGACGCCGGCGACCTGTGGGACATCGACAGCCGCATCGAAATGGCCATGGACGCGCTGCGCTGTCCGCCCAACGACTGGCCCGTGGACAAGCTATCGGGCGGTGAGAAGCGCCGGGTGGCCCTGGCGCGCCTGCTGCTGTCCAAGCCCGACATGCTGCTGCTGGACGAGCCCACCAACCACCTGGACGCCGAGTCCGTGGCCTGGCTGCAGCACCACCTGGAGCAGTTTCCCGGCTGCGTGATCCTGGTCACCCACGACCGCTATTTCCTGGACCAGGTGACCAAGTGGACGCTGGAGCTGGATCGCGGCAAGGGCATTCCGTACGAGGGCAACTACTCGGCCTGGCTGGAGCAGAAGGCCAAGCGCTCGGCCCAGGAGGAGCGCGAGAACGAGGGCCGCCAGCGCGCCATCGCCCGCGAGCTGGAGTGGGTGCGCTCCAGCCCCTCGGCCCGCCGGTCCAAGTCCAAGGCGCGTCTGGCCGCCTATGACCAGATGGTCACCGAGCAGGAGAACGCCCGCGGCGCCCAGACCTTCGCCCAAATCCAGATCCCGCCGGGGCCGCGCCTGGGCAATCTGGTGATCGAGGCCGAGGGCCTGGCCAAGTCGTACGGCGACAAGTGCCTGTTCAAGGACCTGACCTTCAAGCTGCCGCCCAACGGCATCGTCGGCGTGATCGGCCCCAACGGGGCGGGCAAGTCGACCCTGTTCAAGCTGATCACCGGCCAGGAAAAGCCCGACGCCGGCGACATCCGCCTGGGCGAGACGGTGCAGCTGTCCTACGTGGACCAGAGCCGCGACGCCCTGGACGGCAAGAAGACCGTCTGGGAGGAGATCTCGGGCGGGCTGGACGTGATGGTGGTGGGCAAGCGCGAGATCAACTCGCGCGCCTATGTAGGCAGCTTCAACTTCAAGGGCGGCGACCAGCAGAAGAAGGTGGGCCTGCTGTCGGGGGGCGAGCGCAACCGCGTGCACCTGGCCAAGACGCTGGCCACCGGCGGCAACGTCATCCTGCTGGACGAACCCACCAACGACCTGGACGTGGAGACGCTTCAGGCGCTGGAGGCGGCGCTGGAGGACTTCCCCGGCTGCGCCGTGGTCATCAGCCACGACCGCTGGTTCCTGGACCGGCTGTGCACCCACATCCTGGCCTTCGAGGGCGACAGCCACGTGGAGTGGTTCGAAGGCAACTTCGAAGCCTATGAAGAGGACAAGAAGCGCCGCCTGGGCGCCGACAGCCTGATCCCCAAGCGCATCAAGTTCCAGAAGTTCGGGCGGTAGGGCGGCGTCCCTCGGGGGCTTATCGCCGCGCATATGCGACGAGCGGCCGTTTTGCGGGGTCGAACGTCACATATCGTCGTTGCGCTGAGCGCCAGCGGCCCTAGTCTGCCTTCAGCGAGGGAGACGGCCCCATGTGCTGGATCTGTGCGGGCGAGGGCGGCGGACTGTCGCCTCTGGCGTTCTCGGGCGGCGACGGACCGCAGGCGGCGCTGCCCGTGTTCAGCAACCAGCAGGTGATCGCCCAGATGCTGCGCTGGAATGCGCGCTGGGACACGCCGGTCATCAACTATGCCTTCCTGGAGCAGTTGCCCGGCTATCTGAGCGGTCAGCAGTGGTGGCAGGGCGCCATGCCCTTCACGGCGCAACAGCGCGAGGCGGCGCATCTGGCTTTCCAGCTGCTGGGGGACATCATCCCGATCAGCTTCGTGGAGGTGGCCGACAACCAGCAGGCGCTTTCGCTGAGCAACCAGCGGATCACCCTGATCCGGTCCTCCACCTTTCCGAACTGGGCGACCGCCGCGGCCAACCCGCAGGGCGTGGGGGTCGACAACCTGATTGACGGGCGCGAGCAGATCTACGGCAGCGACACCGTCTTCGGAAACAACTGGTCCGGCAGCTTTCTGCCGGGCTTCCGGCCCTTTTCGGTGCTGATGCACGAGATCATCCACGGGCTGGGGATACCGCACCCGGGCGAATACAACCGCAACGCCAACGAGGCGATCGTCTACGGCACCCACGCCGACTACGCCCAGGACAGCGGCCAGTACACGGTCATGTCCTATTTCGGCGCGCACGAGACGGGCGCCTTCCACGGCGGCAGCTATGCGGGCACGCCGTTGCTGCACGACGTCATGTACCTGCAGGCGCTCTACGGGGCGAACATGACCACGCGGACGGGCGACACCGTCTATGGTTTCAACAGCACCGCCGGGCGGCGGCCCTACGACTTCACCCTGAATCCGCTGCCGGTGGTGTGCATCTGGGACGCCGGCGGGCAGGACACCCTGGACTGCTCGGGCTATGCCGCCACGCAGCGCGTCGACCTCAGCCCCGGCAGCTTCAGCAATGTGGGCGGCCTGACGTTCAACGTCGCCATCGCCTGGGGCGCCTGGATCGAGAATGCGGTGGGCGGCAGCCTGGCGGATCAGCTGATCGGCAACGACCTGGACAACCGGCTGGAAGGACGGGCCGGGGCGGACGAGCTGTGGGGCGGGGCGGGCGATGACATCCTGTACGGCGGCTCAGGGGACGACCGCTTCGATGGCGGGGTGGGCGACGACCTGGTGATCGGCGGCGAGGGCCTCGATATCGTCGCCTATGGCGGCGCCCGCTCGTCCTACAAGGTCTTCCAGGCCGACGGCTGCTGGTGGGTGGTGGGAGTGGACGGGATCGATCGTCTGCACGGGGTCGAGCGGATCGAGTTCTCTGATCTGGTAGTCGACATTGCGGATACGCGGCGTCCAGAGGGCTTTGGCGGCGATGGCGAATACAGGCCGATCCTGAGCCTGGCGTTCGAGGTCTGCGAGCCCCCCGCGAACACGCTTCTGGCCGCTGATAAGCCTAGTTGGGATATCGGTCAGGTCGTGGAGAATTTTCTGCGGCTGGACCGGGCCTGGCCGACCGCGACGATCCCGTACGGTTTTGCGCTCGGACTTCCCGAAGGATTTGAGGAACAGGCGGTCATCTTTTCCGAGATGTGGCGGCCTTGGCTTCGTCTCGCCATGGACATGCTGTCGGACGTCGCCTCGCTGGATTTTGTGGAGACGCCGCCGGAGGCGCCGTCCGAAGGCCGCATTAATCTTGTCGGCGTGCATGCCGGCGCTCAGTATTCCGGCGCTGCGGCGACTTCCGTCATCAATGGCGTGATCACGGAATCCCATCTTCTCATGAATGCTGACGTTCATTCATACCCGTGGTCGCTTGGCGGCGGCAGTCTGAGGACCATGATCCACGAGCTGATGCATACGCTCGGGTTTCCTCACCCTGGGAATTACAATGGCGCCGGAAGCAACTATGCGGCGCATGCAGAGTATGCTCAGGACACCAGACAGTATTCTGTCCTGTCATATTTCGCGGCCGCGGAAAGCGGCGCCAATCATGTGTTCTATGAGGGTGCGATCGGTTTTGTCATCGCCGCATCGACGCCACTGTTGCATGATGTGGCGGCGCTTCAGTCCCTCTATGGGGTCAATATGAGGGCGCGCACGGGTGATACGGTCTATGGCTTCAACAGCACAGCAGACCGCATTTCCTACGACTTCACGTTACACGCCAAACGACCCGTCGTTTGCATCTGGGATGCGGGCGGGGAAGATACGCTTGATTGTTCCGGCTATGCCGAGAACCAGAGGATATCTCTGGATCAGGGCGCCTTTTCCGACGTGGGCGGCCTGACGATGAACGTTTCGATCGCCTATGGAGCCTGGATAGAGAACGCCGTCGGCGGGTTGGGCCTGGACACCATAACCGGCAACGACCTGGACAACCGCCTGGAAGGACGGGCCGGGGCGGACGAACTGTGGGGCGGGGCCGGAGACGACATCCTCTACGGCGGCTCAGGCGACGACCGTTTCGATGGCGGGGTGGGTGACGACCTGATGATCGGCGGCGAGGGCCTTGATATCGTCGCCTATGGCGGCGCCCGCTCGTCCTACAAGGTCTTCCAGGCCGACGGCTGCTGGTGGGTCGTGGGAGTGGACGGGATCGATCGTCTGCACGGGGTCGAGCGCATCGAGTTCGCCGATCAGGTCATTCAGCTGACCGGCGGCGGTGAGCCGGACTTCCCCCCCGCGACCGCGCCGGATGCGGCGCCCGTGCTCGACAAGGCGCCGGCCTGGCCGCACGGAGCGGATCTCGCCCTTGAGCCGGAGCGCCTCCATACGCCGGTCTGGTGGGAGCGACTGGAGCACGACTGGATCCTCTGACCCGGGCGGGGCTTGACGCCGACGGGCGCCGAGCGGCCAACTTCGCCCCATGCCTGACAAGCCCGCCGTCCTGATCGTGCCGCGCCAGCTGGGCGTGCTGACCCCCATGCTGGAGAGCCTGGCCGAGGTTCATCGGCTGTGGGAAGGGCCGCAGGCCGACACGGCCGCAACGATCCGCGCCCTGGTCGTGCTGGGCGAGCAGGAGCTGGACCGCAAGCTGGTCGAGAGCCTGCCGAACCTGGGCCTGATCGCCTGTTTCACCGCCGGCTACGACGGCATCGACGTGGCCTGGGCGCGAGGCCGGGGTCTTCAGGTCAGCCATGCGCCCGCGGTCAATCATGAGGACGTGGCCGACCACGCGCTGGGCCTGTTGCTGGCCCATCGGCGCGGCATCGTCGCCGGAGACCGCCAGGTGCGCGAGGGCGGCTGGGATCCGAACGCCCGAACCATCTCTCAGTCGGTGGGCGGCGCCCGGGTCGGCATTGTGGGGCTGGGGGCCATCGGCCAGGCGATCGCCCGGCGCTGCGAGGCGTTCGGCATGCGCGTCAGCTGGTGGGGTCCGAACCCCAAGCCGGACGCGACCTGGCCGCGAGCCGCATCCTTGCTGGAGCTGGCGCGGGCCAGCGATGTCCTGATCGTCGCCTGCCGGGCCGACGAGACCAACCGGGGCCTGATCTCGGACGAGGTGATCGCGGCGCTGGGCCCCTCCGGCCTGCTCATCAATGTGGCGCGCGGCAAGCTGGTGGACGAAGACGCCCTGATCGCCGCTCTGAAGGCGGGCCGCCTGGGCGGCGCCGCGCTGGATGTCTTCGAAGACGAACCGACGCCGGCGGCGCGCTGGCGGGACGTGCCCAACACCGTGCTGACGCCCCATGCGGGCGGCGCGACCACCGGCGCGGTGCAGGGGATGGTGGGTTTGCTGCTGAAGAACCTGGCGGCCTATTTCGAGACCGGACGGCCGGCGACGCCGGCGCCGTGAACCCAGCGCCGTGAGCCTGGCGCGCCGGCTCGGCAGTTCGGGCTTGCGATAAGCGTATCCGCATATCCTTATGTCTCTCATGACGATGAGCGCCGACCAGGCCGTTGACGTGCTGCGCGCCGCGGGCGAGCCGACCCGCCTGCGCATCCTGACCCTGCTTGCGTCGGAGGAGCTGTCGGTCATGGAGCTGGCGCGCATTCTGGAGCAGAGCCAGCCGCGCGTGTCGCGCCACCTCAAGCTGCTGACCGACGCGGGGCTGATCGAACGGTTTCCCGATGGCGCCTGGGTCTTCTACCGCCTGCCCGTGGAGGGGCCGGGCCGGCGCCTGACCGACGCGCTGCTCGACCTGATGGACGACCCCGCAGCCGACCGCGACCTGGCGGCGCTGGAGGCCGTGCGCGACGAGCGCAAGCGAGAGGCCCAGGCCTATTTCGAGCGCGTGGCCCCGCGCTGGGACGAGATGCGTTCGCTCTATGTGGCCGAGAGCGCCGTAGAGGCCGCGGTGGAGCGCGCGGCGGGCCCCGGGCCCTTCGAGCGGCTGGTGGACCTGGGGACCGGCTCGGGACGGATGCTGACCCTGCTGGGCAAGCGCGCCAAGGTCTCCATCGGCCTGGATCTGTCGCAGCAGATGTTGAACGTCGCCCGCTCGCGCGTGGCGGAACAGGGCCTGCCCAATGTGGAGCTGCGCCACGGGGACATATTCGGCACGCGTCTGCCGGGCGGCACGGCCGACCTGGTGGTGGCCCATCAGGTGCTACATTACCTGAGCGATCCGGCGGCGGCGGTGCAGGAGGCGGCGCGCCTGCTCATGCCGGGCGGCCGCCTGCTGATCGTCGATTTCGCTCCGCACGACCTGGAGCGGCTGCGCACCGAGCATCAGCATCGCCGGCTCGGCATCGCCGCCGAGGAAATGAACGTGTGGCTGGAGCAGGCCGGTCTGACGCCGGAGAAGCCCGTCTATCTCAAGCCGGACGGCGAGGGCCTGACGGTGGTGATCTGGACCGCGCGCCGGTCGCGCGATCAGGCGCGGGCCGCCGCGTGAGCAGGACAGGGTCGGCATGAAGGCACTGCACTTCGACGACGCGGATTTCGCCCGCCACTATGTGGAGGACGGTCCTGGCCGGTTCGTGCCCGGCTACGCCGTGATGCAGCGGATGGCCGCGCAACTGATCGCCGAGCGCGCGCCGGAGGGCGCCGACATACTGGTGCTGGGCGCCGGCGGCGGACTGGAGACCCTGGCGCTCGCGCAGGTTCAGCCGAACTGGCGCTTTCATGGCGTCGATCCGTCTGCCGAGATGCTGGCCTTGGCCAAGACGGTCTGCGGCCCCGTACTCAGCCGCACGGAATGGACCGAAGGCTATATTCAGGACGCCCCGGCCGGTCCGTTCGACGGAGCGACCTGCCTGCTGACGCTGCACTTCGTCCCCGACGACGGCGGCAAGCTGGAGACCCTCGGCGCCCTGCGCCGTCGGCTGAAGCCGGGCGCGCCCCTGGTGCTGGTGGACCTATGCCTGGATAAGGCGGCCAGCAATTACGACGACCGGCGTGACCGCTACGCCCGGTTCGCCCTGAACTCCGGCGCCGATGCGGATGACGTCGAGGCGACCCGCACCCGGCTGAAGGAGGTGCTGCACACCGTCCCGCCCGCGCGCAACGAGGCGCTGCTGGCGGAGGCCGGGTTCAAGGGAATCGAGCTGTTCTACGCCGGCCTGTCCTGGCGCGGCTGGGTGGCGTACGCCTGAGGGGCGTCAGCCCGGCTGGCGGTTCAGGCGCTCGGTGACCGAGCCCGTGGCGGGCTCGGCAGCGGCGGGGGCGGGCTCGGGCGCGGGATCCTCGGCGGTTTCACCGTCGGCCGAGACCTCGGGCTGTTCCGCCACGGGATCGGGCTGCGGGTTCAGCAGTTCCGGCGGCAGGACCTCTTCGCGGGTCAGCCCTACATCGACCAGGTTGAGCGGCGGGGTGGTGATGTTCTGGCGGATGCGGCGCGCGGCGTGCTCGCAGCGGCCCGGCAGGCCGAAGAAGGTGTTGTAGGCCTCGGTGCGGGCCTCGACGCTTTCGTTCTCGAGATAGGGCGCCCAGCGGGCCAGGGCGGCCTGGCGGCCCGCCTCGGCGGCCTCGACCTGTTCGTCGGTGTGACGCGAGCGGCCTTCGTCCAGCGCGGACTGGAAGTCGGTGCGCTCCAGGCGGCCCAGGCGCAGAAGCTCGGCGTCGGACTGGTCCGCCGGAATGCTTTCGCCGATGCGGACATGGCCGTCGATCAGGCCCACGCACCAGCCGACGAAGGCGTAGTCCTCGCTGGGCGCGCCCTCGGGCAGGGGCCAGGCATAGGCCATGGCTTCGCGACGGTTCAGCTCTTCGCGGGTTTCGCGCGGGGCCTGCACCGCCGTGGCGATGGGGCCGTCATCGGGAGTCTGCGCGGAAAGGGCGAGGGCGAAGGCGAGTACGCTCAGCATGGGCAATGATCCAGATTGTCAGGCGAAAAGACTGCGCCAGAAGCGGCCGGGTGATCCGGCCCCACGATCCTGGCGTTTATTAGACGCGCAACGCCGAAGGCCGCAAACAGGTTCTCGCAGTGGACTTATCACGCCGTTCTGTGGCACTTCGGCCCTTCCTCCCCGTTTCGGCTTTCGGCAGCATGGGCCTGTTATCGCGCATCGTCGGCTCCAAGGGCGGCCAGCCCCGCAAGGATGGCCGGACGCCGGGCTGCGCCGAGCGGGACGGGGACTTCACCGCGTCGGTCACGGCCCTGGGCGCCAAGCTGGCGGGCGCGGACGGCGAGGCCGGCGCCGCAGAGTTCGCGGCCTTCACCGAGGCTTTCCAGCCGTCAGCCGCCAACCTGAAGGACGTGCGTCGGCTCTACGACCTGGCCCGCAGGACGACCGCCGGGTACGAAAGCTACGCCCGGCGGCTGTACAAGCGATACGGCGGCTGCCCGCGCATGCTGGAAGGCGTGCTTGAGGGCCTGTTCCACGTGGCCGCCGCCGACGGCGCCGCCACCGCCAGCGAGCTGGACTATCTGAAGCGCGTGGGCGAGCTTTTCGGCCTGGAGCCGCTGGTCTTCCGCCGCCTCAAGGCGGTCTATTTCGGCCTCGACGCCGACGACCCCTATGTGATCATGGGCGTGGGGCCCGAGGTCAGCGACGCCGAGCTGGCCCAGGCGAGGCGCCGGCTGCTAGCCGACACGCACCCTGACCGACTGAAGGCGAGGGGCCTGCCGCCGAGCTTCGAGGGCGTTTTCGCCGCCAAGGCTGCGGCCGTGAACGCCGCCTTTGACGAGATCATGCGCGAGCGGCGCCTTGAGACGGTCTGAGCGGCCTACACGGACCCGTGCATTGACGCGACGGCCCCGGATAACGACATTGGGCGACGTGGCCGCCCTTTTGCGGCCATCCAGCCGGGTTTCAGTGTCCGCATGAACGTGCAGAACGGCCGCGTCTTTCGCCTCCATCTTTCGCCCGCCCCGCCCGCGGGGCGGGGCTTTCTCGCCCGTCTGGTCTGGCTGATCGGCGCCGCCGTGGCGACCGTGGCCGTGGCCATCGGCGCCGTGCTGGCCCTGCTGGCCGCCGCCGTCGTGGCCGTGCTGGCCGCCTTCGCCGCCGGGATCATGTGGCTGACCGGCGCCTTCCGCCGCAAGCCGCCGCAGCGCCGGGCGGACGACGCCCCCGACGGGGTGATCGAAGCGCGCCGCATGGGCCATCGCTGGGTCGCCTACGGCTGGGATCAGGCCGGCCGGTGACATCCGGACGGCTGGAGTTCATCGAGGCGCCGTCTCCCAATTTCGACGCCAGGTCCGCCCCGCCGGACATGATCGTGCTGCACTATACCGGCATGCAGACCGGCGAGGCCGCCATCGCCCGGCTGCGTGACGCCGAGGCGCGCGTCTCGGCCCATTACGTGGTCGAGGAGGACGGCCGCGTCTTTCGGCTGATCTCCGAAGAGCGCCGCGCCTGGCACGCGGGCAAGGGATCCTGGCAGGGTGAGACCGACTGCAACGCCGCCTCCATCGGCATAGAGATCGTCAATCCCGGCCACGAGTTCGGCTATCGCGCCTTTCCGGAGGCGCAGGTCCAGGCGGTGATCGCCCTGGTTTCCGACATCCGCGAACGCTGGACCGTGCCGGACTGGCGCATCATCGGCCATTCGGACCTGGCGCCCACGCGCAAGGAGGACCCGGGCGAGCTGTTCCCCTGGAAGGACCTGGCCCGCGCGGGCCACGGCCTGTGGTTCGAGCCCGCGCCCGAGCGCATCGCCGCGCTGGGCCCGCCGCTGAAGCCCGGCGACGAGGGTCTGGGCGTGCATGTGCTGCAGTCGGGCCTGCGCCGCCTGGGCTATGGGATCGAGATCACCGGCCGCTATGACGAGCTGACGGCCGCGGTGGTCACCGCCTTTCAGCGCCACTGGCGACAGGCCAGCGTAGACGGCGTGGCCGACGGCGAGACCCGCGCGCGTCTGGTGGGTCTGCTGCAACTGGCCCAGGCCGAGAGCGTCACCGGCGTCATTTGATTTCCTGGTCGCGCAGGGCCATCTTCCCCTCGCCAGACGGCCGGGCGGTCGCGGCGGGGCTTCGGTCCCGTCGAGGAAAGTCCGGGCTCCACGGTGAAAAGGCGGCGGATAACCTCCGCCCGGGGCGACCCGAGGGAAAGCGCCACAGAAAGCAAACCGCCCTCTTCGGAGGGTAAGGGTGAAAGGGTGGGGTAAGAGCCCACCGCGTTCCTGGCGACAGGGACGGCATGGCAAGCCCCGCCTGGAGCAAGACCGAATAGGGGCGTCGCGCGGGCTTCGGTTCGCAGGCTTCACCGGCCCAGACGCCCGGGTAGGTCGCGAGAACCGCTCAGTAATGGGCGGTCCAGAGGAATGACCGTCGCCGCCTTCGGGCGGGACAGAACCCGGCTTACAGGCCGTCTGGCATTTACTCTTCCCGCTACCGCTCGCGACGCGGTCGCTCGCTGCTTGAGCGGGGGATTGTCCTTTCCGCTACCGCTCGCGTCACGGTCGCTCGCCGCCCGAGCTGTGGGCTGTCGCATGGCCGCCACAGCCGCATCGTGGTGAATGAAAGGTCAACAAGTGTCATTGCGTCCCAATCTGGCCCATGATACCCCAATGGACGGCAGGGGCGGCTGCGCTGGGCGTGGTCGCGGGATTGGAACAGGGGGCGGATCGGTCGATCCGGGTCAAATCGGGTGTTTCTCTCGACCTATGAGAAGCAGCTCGACGCGAAGCGCCGCTTCGTGGTTCCCCAGGACTTCCGCTCGGCCGCCACGGGCGCCGAACAGGGCGTCTTCTGCTTTCCCTCCATCGAGGCCGATTGCATCGAGGCCGGCGGCCAGGCCCTGTTCGACCAGTACCAGCGGGTGATCGACAGCCTGCCCTTCGGCGACCCGCTTCGCTCGTCGCTGGAATGGATGGTCTTCGGCGAGCAGCGCCGCCTGGCCTATGACACCGCTGGGCGTATCACCCTGCCCGAAGGCCTGTGCCAGGAGTTCGGGCTGGACGACGAAGTGGTCATCGTCGGCCTGCGCGACCGCTTCCAGATCTGGAGCCGCAAGGCGTGGCAGACGCGCCGCGACGAACAGCGCCGGGCCGCGCGCGAGGGCCTGTCCCAGTTCGCCGCCCTGCGTCGGACCCATGGGGGCAATGGTCAGGGGGGAGGGCAGGGATGAGCCCGCACGCCCCCGTCCTGCTGACCGAGGTGATTGCGGGGCTGGCTCTGAGGCCCGGGGAGCGGGTCATCGACGGCACCTTCGGCGCCGGCGGCTATTCGCGCGCCATGCTGGAGGCGGGCGCCGAGGTGCTGGGCCTGGACCGCGACCCGACCGTGCGCCCGCACGCCGAGCGTCTCAAGGCCGAGTTCGGTGAGCGCTTTCGCCTGATCGAGACGCCCTTCTCCGAAATGGAAGAGGCCATGGCCGAGGCGGGCTGGGACGCCTGCGACGCCGTGGTGCTGGACGTGGGCGTCTCGTCGATGCAGCTGGACCAGGCCGAGCGCGGCTTTTCCTTCATGCGGGACGGTCCGCTGGATATGCGCATGGCGGCCACCGGGCAAACGGCGGCCGATCTGGTCAACACCCTGTCTCACGGCGAGCTGGCCCACATTCTGAAAGTCTATGGCGAGGAGCGGCAATCGGGGCGCATCGCCACCGCCATCCTGCGCCGTCGAGAGGTGGAGCCCTTCACCCGCACCGCTGATCTGGCCGAGGTGGTGGAGAAGGCGCTGGGCGGGCGCAGGGGCGCGCCCATCCATCCGGCCACCCGCACCTTTCAGGCCCTGCGCATCGCCGTGAACGACGAGCTGGGCGAGCTGTCGGCGGCGCTGGAGGCGGCGGAGCGTATCCTGAAGCCCGGCGGCCGCCTGGCGGTGGTCAGCTTCCATTCGCTGGAGGATCGCATCGTCAAGGCGTTCCTGGCCGAGCGGTCGGGACGCACGGCGGGCGGCTCGCGCCACATGCCCCAGGCCAGGGGCGGGCCTGAGCCCACCTTCAGCCTTCCGTCGCACAAGGCTGTGGCGGCGGACGAGGCCGAACTGGCCGCCAATCCCCGCGCTCGCTCAGCAAAGCTGCGCGTCGGCGTCCGCACCCATGCCCCGGCCTGGAGGGCGGCGGCATGAGCGTCACGCACTTCCTGCTGCACAGGCGCGTGGCCGGGGTCCGCACCCTGGAGCTGGCCTGCGGCATCGTGCTGATCGCCCTGGTCATGTGGGTCTATGGGGTGAAGGCCCAGGCCGGGCGCGAGCGGGCCGAGATCGCCGCCGCCGAGGCCGACATCCGTGCCCTGAACGCCGAAATACGTCTGCTGCGCGCCGAGACCGCCCACCTGGAGCAGCCGGGCCGCATAGAGCGCCTGGCCGCCGTCTATCTGGGCATGGAGCCCGTGCCCGCCGCTCGCGAGGCCTCCGTCGAACAGCTGCCGGCCCTGCGGGCCCCGCCGCCCGCCCCCGCGCCCGGAGCCGGCGCATGAAGGCGCCCATCCATTCACGGCCGCGCCTGAACCTGCCCAGCTTTCACTGGCTGACCGACCGCGTCTGGCGGGTGGAGCACGCCTTCGAGCGGGCCAAGGCCGCCGACCGGCCTGAAGAGGACACGCGCGTCCGCATCTTCATCGTCATGGCCGCCTTCTGCGCGGTGTTCGTGGCGCTGTCGCTGGGGGCCGCGCGGGCGGCGCTGTTCTCGGGCGAGGGCGAGGGACGGTCGGCGGCCCTGGCGGCCGGGCCGGGACGAGCCGATCTGGTCGACCGCAACGGCCTGCTGTTGGCCGGCGACCTGACCCACTATGGCCTCTACGTCGATCCCGGCGAACTGTGGGACGCGGTCCAGGTCCGCCGCGCCCTGGTGCAGGCGCTGCCCGACAAGGATCTGAAGCGGCTTGACCGGGTGCTGGCCGGCGGCCGCCGCGGCTTCGTCATCGGCGGCCTGACCCCCCAGGAGCGCGAGCGCGTCCACGCCCTGGCGCTGGGCGGCGTCACCTTCGAGCCGGAGCCGCGCCGGGCCTATCCCCTGGGCGAATCCGCCGCCCACCTGATCGGCTTCTCCGACACGGGCGGGCGCGGCCTCGCCGGCGCCGAAAAGGCCTTTGACGAGCAGATCCGCGCCGCAGGCCGCGACGGCCAGGCCTTTCCCCTTTCGGTCGACCTGCGCATCCAGGCGGTGCTGGAGTCCGAGCTGGCCGCCGCCGCCATGGATCAGCAGGCCATCGGCGGCGTGGGCATCGTCACCAACGCCCGCACCGGTGAAATCCTGGCCATGGCCAGCTGGCCCAGCTTTGACCCCAACCATATCGGCGAGAGCCCGCCCGAGGCGCGCCTGAACCGCGCCGCCGCGTCCGTCTTCGAGATGGGCTCGACCTTCAAGACCTTCACCATCGCGGCGGGCCTCGACGCTGGGGCAGCGCGGCCGGACTCGGTGTTCGACGCCACCCAGCCCCTGCGCATGGGCAACCGTCTGATCCACGACTTCCACGCCGAGAACCGCGCCATGACGCTGGAGGACGTGTTCATCCACTCGTCCAACATCGGCACCGCGCGACTGGCCCTGACCCTGGGCGAGGACGTGATGGTCGGCTACTTCCGCCGCCTGGGCCTGCTTGAGGCCGCGCCCATCGAACTGGCGGAGTCGGCCCGGCCGCTGCTACCGCGGGCGTGGAACGACAGCAACCTGGCCTCGGCCAGCTTCGGCCACGCCATCATGGTCTCGCCGCTGCAGGTGGTGGCCGCCATGGGCGCCGTGGCCAACGGCGGCGTCTATGTGCCGCTGACTCTGCGCCGGCTGGATCGCGGCCCGGAAGGGCGCCGCGTCATCGCCGAGACCACCTCGCGCCAGATGCTGGACCTGCTGCGGGCCAACGCCCTCAGGGGCTCGGGCACACGCGCCAACCCGCCGGGCCTGCGCGTGGGCGGCAAGACCGGCTCGGCCGAGAAGGTCATCAACGGGCGCTATGATCGCACGCGCGGCGTCTCGTCCTACGCCGCCGTCTTCCCCACCGACGGGCCGCCCACCACCGATCGTTATGTGGTGCTGATCCTGCTGGACGAGCCGCACGGCAGCGCCGCGAGCTTCGGTCTGCGCACCGCCGGATTCACCGCCGCGCCCGCCGCGGGCCGGGTCATTGACCGCATCGCCCCGTTCGTGAACGTGCAGCGCCGCGAGGAGATCGCTCCGCCCGCGCCCATGCCGGTCGCCGAAGAACCGACGGGAGGCGTCCGGTGAACGGTCTGCGCCTGTCGGATATCCTGCGCCGCGACGTGCCCAGCGATCCGGTGATCACGGGGGTCACCTCGGACAGCCGTCGGGTCGAGGCCGGAACCCTGTTCGCCGCCCTGCCGGGCGCCCAGGCCGACGGGCGCGCCTTCATTCCCCAGGCCCTGGCCAAGGGCGCCGCCGCCATCCTCGCGCCCCAGGACACGCCGGAGGGCGCCGCACCCTTGCTGGTGCGCTCGGGCGATGTGCGCCGGGCCTATGCCCTGGCCGCGCGCAGCTTCTACGGCGCCCAGCCCAAGACCTGCGTCGCCGTGACCGGGACCAACGGCAAGACCTCAGTCGCCGCCTTCTGCCGCCAGATCTGGACGCGCCTGGGCCACAAGGCCGCCAGCATGGGCACGCTGGGCGTGGTGGCGGGCGACATGGCGCTGACCGGGCCCGGCCTGACCAGTCCCGACGCCGCCGACGCCGCGCGCCTGATGCACGAGCTGTCCCGCCTGGGCGTCACCCACGCGGCGCTGGAGGCCTCTTCCCACGGGCTGGATCAGCGGCGCCTGGACGGGGTGTCGCTGAGCGCGGCGGCCTTCACCAACCTGACCCAGGATCACCTGGACTATCACGGCACGCTGGAGGCCTATCGCGCGGCCAAGCTGCGCCTCTTCGACACCCTGTTGGCGCGCGGCAAGACGGCGGTGCTGAACGCCGACAGCGACGCCTATGGCGTTTTCGCCTCGGCGGGCATCGTCTCGGGTCTGTCGGTGATGGGCGTGGGCGAGCGTGGCCGCGACCTGACGCTTGTGGCGCGGCGGCCCGATCCGAAGGGCCAGCGCCTGACCATCGAGGCCGAGGGCCGCAGCTATGACGTGATGCTGCCCCTGGTGGGCGACTTCCAGGCGTCGAACGTCCTGGTGGCGGCGGGCCTGTGCATCGCCGGCGGCGAAGCGGTCGAGGAGGTGCTGGGCGCCCTGGAGCATCTGCAAGGCGCGGAAGGGCGGCTGGAGCGTGTCGAGGGCCCCGGGCCCGGCTCGGTCTATGTGGATTACGCCCACACGCCGGACGGACTGGAGACCGTGCTGCGGGCTCTGCGGCCGCACGCCGAGGGCCGTCTTCTGGTGGTGTTCGGCTGCGGCGGAGATCGCGACCGGGGCAAGCGCCCCCTGATGGGCCGCATCGCCCATGACCTGGCGGATGTGGCGATACTGACGGACGACAATCCCCGCTCGGAGGACCCTGCCGCCATCCGGGCCGAGGCGCGCGGCGATCTGACCGGGCTGATCGAGATCGGCGACCGTCGCCAAGCGATCCGCCATGCCGTATCCCTGCTCGAATCCGGCGACGTTCTGGTCGTGGCCGGCAAGGGACACGAGCAGGGACAGATCGTGGGCGGACAGACCTTCTCCTTCGACGACGCGGACGAGGTGCGCCAGGCGCTGGCCGGAGCCGCCGGATGAGCGACCCGCTGTGGACGACCGCCGAGGTCGCCGAGGCCGCCGGCGGAACCCTGGCGGGGCCCTCGCGCGACATCACCGGCGTCACCTTCGACAGCCGAGAGGTGCAGCCCGGCGACCTGTTCATCGCGCTGCAGGGCGTGCGCGACGGGCATGATTTCGTGCCGCAGGCCTTCGAGAAGGGCGCGGCCGCCGCCCTGGTGTCGCGGCCGGTGGGCGGCCCGGCAATTGTGGTCGGCGACACCACTCAGGCGCTGAACGAGCTGGGACGCTTCGCCCGCGAACGCGCGCCGCAGACGCGGCGCTGCGCCGTCACCGGATCGGTCGGCAAGACCAGCGTCACCCAGGCGATCCGAGCCGGCGTCGACGCGGCGGGCAAGGCGCATGGCTCGGTCAAGTCGTACAACAATCATATCGGGGTGCCGCTGACCCTGGCGCGCATGCCGCGTGACACGGAGCGGGCGGTCTTCGAGATCGGGATGAACGCGCCGGGCGAGATCGCGCCCCTGTCGCGCCTGGTGCAGCCGCACGTGGCGGTCATCACCACCGTGGGCCCGGTGCATATCGAGGCGTTCGCCGACGGGGAGGCCGGGATCGCACGCGAGAAGGCCTCCATCGTCGAGGGCCTGCCGCCGGGCGGCCTGGCGGTCCTGAACGCCGACAACCCCTGGTTCGAGACGCTGAAGGAGATGGCGCTGCATCGCGGGGCGCGGGTGGCGGCCTTCGGGTCGCAGCCCTTTTGCGACGGACAGCTGCTGGACTATCGGGCGACCGAACGGGGCTCGCGCGTAACCGGTCGCGTCCTGGATCAGGAATACGCCTTCGACCTGGCGCAGCGGGGCGCGCACTGGGGGCTGAACAGCCTGGCGGTGTTGCTGGCCCTGGCCGAGCTGGACGTGCCGATGCAGACGGCCATCGAGGCGCTGGCGGGCTACGCGCCGCTGGCGGGACGCGGCCAGACGAGCCGCATCGCCATCGAGGGCGGCGGCTTCACTCTGATCGACGAGAGCTACAACGCCAATCCCATGTCCATGCGCGCGGCCTTCGCCTCGCTGGCGGCTCTGGACGCCGGGGCGGGACGGCGCATCGTGGCCCTGACCGACATGTTGGAGCTGGGGGAGCACGGGCCGGGCATGCACGCGGGCCTGGCGGAGGACCTGGACCGGCTGGGCGTCGATCTGGTGTTCACGGCCGGGCCGCTGATGCGGCATCTGCACGAGGCCCTGCCGGAGTCGCGGCGCGGCGGCTGGGCCGAGACGGCGGCCGAGCTGGCGCCCCTGGCGACGGCGGCGGTCAGGGCGGGCGACCTGGTCATGGTCAAGGGATCGAACGGCTCGAAGGCGTCGCTGATCGCGGCGGCGCTGAAGGGGCTTCACGGGGACGGCTGATGTTCTACCTGCTCTATCTGAAGTTCGCCGGCCTGGCCTCGGACTACCCGCTTCTGAACCTGCTCCAGTACCAGACCGTGCGCATCGGCCTGGCCCTGGTCACGGCCCTGGCCGTGGCGGTGGGCATGGGCAGCCGTTTCATCGGCTGGATGCGCGTGAAGCAGGGACGGGGCCAGCCGATCCGCACCGACGGCCCCGAGGGGCACCTGCTGACCAAGCAGGGCACGCCCACCATGGGCGGACTGATGATTCTGGCGGGCGTGATGGTCGCAACCCTGCTGTGGGGCGACCTGACCAACATCCATGTCTGGGCGGCGCTGTTCGTCACCGGAGCCTATGGGGTGCTGGGCTTCCTCGACGACTACGCCAAGGTCAAGAAACAGACCTCGGCGGGCCTGACCAGCCGGCAGAAGCTTGTCGCCCAGTTCGCCGTCGCCGCCATCGCGGGCGCGCTGCTGGTGGCCTTTTCGACGCCCTCGCCCACCTCGCCCGGGCTGGAGACATCGATCGCATTTCCCTTCTTCAAGGAAGTGCTGCTGAACCTGGGCTGGTTCTATGTGGCCTTCGTCGCCTTCACCATCGCGGGCTTCTCGAACGCGGTGAATCTGACGGACGGGCTGGACGGCCTGGCCATCGTGCCGGTGATGATGGCGGCGGCGGCCTTCGGCCTGATCTCGTACCTGGTCGGCAACTTCATCTTCGCCAACTACCTTCAAGTGCACCACGCGCCGGGCGTGGGCGAACTGGGCGTCTTCTGCGCCGCCATCATCGGCGGGGGCATGGGCTTCCTCTGGTACAACGCTCCGCCGGCCCGCATCTTCATGGGGGATACGGGCTCGCTCGCCCTGGGCGGGGCGCTGGGCGTGGTGGCCGTCTCCACCAAGCATGAGCTGGTGCTGGGCATCATCGGCGGCCTGTTCGTGGTCGAGGCCCTGTCGGTGATGATCCAGGTGGCCTACTTCAAGGCCACCAAGAAGCGCGTCTTCCTGATGGCGCCGATCCACCATCACTTCGAAAAGATGGGCCTGTCCGAGCCCACCATCGTCATCCGCTTCTGGATCGTGGCCGCCATGCTGGCCCTGATCGGCCTGTCGACGCTGAAGCTGAGATGATCCCGGTCCGCGGCTTCGAGGGCAGGACGGTGGCCGTCTTCGGGGCGGGCCGCTCAGGCCTGTCCGCCGCGGAAGCGTTGCGGGCGGGGGGCGCCGCAGTCATCATCTGGGACGACAACGGGCCGGGGCGCGAACGGGCCGCCGCCGAGGGCTTCGCCGTCGAGGATCTGAGCGCGCGCGACTGGTCGGACATCGCCGCCCTGATGCTGTCGCCGGGGGCGCCGCTGACGCACCCCAAGCCGCATTGGACCGTGGCCAAGGCACGCGCCGCGGACGCGGAGATTCTGGGCGACATCGAACTTCTGCACCGGACGCTGGAGATGATCCCGGCGGCGGACCGGCCCAAGGTCGTGGCCATCACCGGCACCAACGGCAAGTCCACCACCACGGCCCTGATCGGCTGGATGCTGAAACACGCGGGCCGCGCGGCCCAGGTGGGCGGCAACATCGGCGTCGGCGCCCTGGCGCTGGAGCCGCCGCAGAGCGCCGGGACCTATGTGCTTGAGTGCTCGTCCTACCAGCTGGATCTGACGCACCGTTTCGCGCCGGACGTAGCGGTGTGGATGAACATTTCGCCGGATCATCTGGACCGTCACGGGGGCATGGACGGCTATGTGGCCGCCAAGCGCCGCATCTTCGCCAATCAGGGGGCCGGACAGACCGCCGTGGTCGGCGTCGACGACGCCTGGGGCCAGGCGACCTGCACCGAGTTGATGACCAGGAAGGCGCAGCGCGTCGTTCCCATTTCGGCCACGCGCGTGACCCCCGGCGGCGTGTATGCGCTGGACGGCGTCCTCTACGACGCCACGAACGGCGCGACGCGCAAGGTGGCGGACCTGAGCCAGGCCCGGTCGCTGCCCGGGCGGCACAACGGCCAGAACGCCGCCGCGGCCTACGCCGCCGTGCGGGCCCTGGGCCTGAGCGTGGACGAGGCGGTCGAGGGCCTGCTGACCTTCCCCGGGCTGGCGCACCGGATGGAGGAGGTGGGCCGATTGGCCAAGGCCGATGGCGGAATGATCCGTTTCATCAACGACTCCAAGGCCACCAACGCCGACGCGGCGCGTCAGGCCCTGTCCAGCTACGGCCGTGTCTGGTGGATCGCCGGGGGGCGCGCCAAGGACGGCGGCATCGCAGACCTGGCCGACCTCTTTCCGCGCGTGGCCAAGGCCTATCTGATCGGCGAGGCGGCCGAGGATTTCGCCCGCACCATCGGCCACGCAGCGCCCTGGACGGTCGTGCGCGAAATGGTCGCCGCCGTCGCCGCCGCGGCAAAGGACGCCGCCGCGCAGCCCGGCGAGCAGGTGGTGCTGCTGTCGCCGGCCTGCGCCTCGTTCGATCAGTATCCGGACTTCGAGGCGCGCGGCGAGGCCTTCCGCGCCGCGGTGCAGGCCCTGGAGCCCCAGGCGCAAGTGGGGGCCGCATGACCGCCTATCCCGCCCATCCCTTCGCCCGCTCGGACCGCTCGCTGCTGGGCCAGTGGTGGTGGACCATCGACCGGGTGGCCCTGGCGGCGGTGCTGGCCCTGATCGCCCTGGGGGTGGCCCTGTCCTTCGCCTCCAGCCCCGCGGCGGTGGCGCGGGACGAGAACCTGTCGGCGCCCTTCCATTACGCCATCCGCATGTGCGTGTTCGCGGGCGCGGGTCTGGTCATTCTGCTGACCACGTCCCTGCTGTCGCCCCGGGGCGTCAGGCGATTGGCCTTCTTCACCCTCCTGGGCGCCATAGCGGTGATGGCGCTGCTGCCCTTCATCGGCCATTCGGCCAAGGGCGCCGCCCGCTGGATCAATCTGGGCCCCTTCGGCCTGCAGCCGTCGGAGTTCGCCAAGCCGGCCCTGATCATCATGGCCGCCTGGATGTTCGCCGAAGGCCAGAAGGGCCAGGGCGTGCCCGGCGTGTCGATCGCCTTCGGCCTCTATGCGCTGACGGCGGGCCTGCTGCTGATCCAGCCGGATATCGGCCAGACCATACTGATCACGGCGGTCTTCATGGCCGTCTTCTTCATGGCGGGCGTGCCCATCCGCTGGATCGGCATACTGGGCGCACTGGCCGTGACCGGGGCGGTCTCGACCTACTTCATCTTCCCGCACGTGCATGACCGGGTGAACACCTTCCTGTCGCCCGAGGCCGCCGATACGCACCAGATCGACCGCGCCTCCGAAGCCATCGCGGCGGGCGGCCTGTTCGGCAGCGGCGTGGGCGAAGGGGTGATGAAGCGCCACGTGCCGGACCTGCATACTGACTTCATCTATTCGGTCGCGGCCGAGGAGTTCGGCCTTGTCTTCTCGCTGCTGCTCATCGGGATGTTCGCCGTGCTGCTGGGCCGCGGCATGAGCCGGGCCATGCGCCTGACCGACCCCTTCGAGCAGACGGCGGCGGCGGGGCTGTTCGTGCTGATCGGACTGCAGGCCGCCATCAACATCGCCGTGAACCTGAACCTGATCCCCACCAAGGGGATGACCCTGCCCTTCATCAGCTATGGCGGCTCGTCCATGCTGGCCATGTGTCTGACGGCGGGGCTGGCCCTGGCGCTGACGCGGCGCAGGCCCGGCGCCTATCAGCCCGGCTCGGGCGCGGATCGCGGCTTTGGGCTTGAGCGGCAAGACGGCTAGAACGACCCCATGAGCAGTACCGACAAGGGCGTGGCCCTCCTGGCCGCCGGAGGCACCGGCGGGCACATGTTCCCGGCCGAGGCCCTGGCGCGCGAACTGATCGCACGGGGCTGGCGCGTGGTGCTGGCCACCGACGCGCGGGGCGCCCAGTACGCCCACGACTTTCCCGCAGAGAGCCGCATCGCCCTGTCGGCGGCGACGGCCAAGTCCTCCAGTCCGCTGGCCATCGCGCGGGCCGTGTTCGCCATATCGACGGGAGTGGGGCAGGCGGCGGCCGCCATCGGCAAGCTGAAGCCGCGGGTGGCGGTGGGGTTTGGCGGCTATCCCAGCCTGCCGGGCCTGATCGCCGCCTCCATGCGCGGCGTGCCGACCGTCATTCATGAGCAGAATGCGGTGTTGGGCCGGTCGAACCGCTTTCTGGCGCGGCGCATGACAGCGGTGGCCTGCGCCTTCCCGACGCTTGAGCGCGCAGACTCCAGGACCAAGGCGCGCGCCGTGGTGGTCGGCAACCCGGTGCGGCCCGACATCGGCGCCCTCTACGGTCAGGCGTATCCGGCCACCGACGGACGGCTGCGCATCCTGGTGACGGGGGGCAGCCAGGGCGCCCGCATTCTGTCCGAGACCGTGCCGCGGGCCCTGGCCCAGATCGCCGAGCCGATCCGCGCGCGCCTGTCAGTGCGCCAGCAGGCGCGGCAGGAAAGCCTGGACGCCGCCCGCGCCGTCTATGCCGACGCCGCCATCGAGGCCCAGGTCGCGCCCTTCTTCCGGGACATGGCCGCGCGTCTCGCCGAGACGCACCTGGTGATCGGCCGGGCGGGCGCCTCCACCTGTTCAGAACTGGCCGTGGCCGGGCGTCCGGCCCTGCTCGTGCCGCTGAAGATCGCCTCGGACGACCACCAGACGCTGAACGCCAAACACCTAGTCGACGCGGGCGCCGCGGTGGTGCTGAAGGAGGACGACGTCACCGTCGACAGCCTGGCCGCCGCCATCCAGAACCTGCTGGCCGAGCCTGGCGGGCTTGAGCGCCGCGCCGCCGCCGCCCGTTCCGTGGCCATGCCCGACGCCGCCGCCCGTCTGGCTGACCTGGTCGAGGCGACCGCCCGCCGACTTTAAGCTTTGCGGGAACGGATGGCGCGCGAAGGGCTTTTCCCCGCGTGCCCGAGTTTCTGCGAGAACCCACGCGCCAGGTGATCGGCCTGTGGCGCCAGATCGGCTGGCTTCCCGACTGGGGCGCGACGGCGATCCTGGTCCTGCTGCTGATCGCCCTGGGGCTGGCTGCGCACGAGCTGCTGTTCGCCGTGTTGCGATGGGCGGTGCGGAACCGCGACGTGTTCTGGCGCGGCGTGGTCCAGCGAGCGCGCAAGAAGCTGCGCCTGGCCATGCTGATCGTGGTCGTCGCGCTGGGGATCACCGTTTCCCCCACCGACCCGGTGACGTCCGATATCGCCCGCCGCACCCTGCTGTTCGGCTTCATCCTGGTGGCGGCGTCGGTGGTCCAGGGGGCCATGGACATGTGGGCGGTGGTCTACATGCGGCGCTTCAACATCAACGCGCCGGACAACCTGATCGCGCGCAAGCACGTGACGCAGGTCCGCATCCTGCAGCGCGTCGCGGCCGCGGCCATCTGGCTGTTGGCGCTGGGGCTGGCGCTGATGACCATTCCGGGCTTCCGACAGTGGGGCATGAGCCTCTTGGCCTCGGCAGGTGTCGTGGGTCTGGTGGCGGGCCTGGCGTTGCAGCCTTTCCTGACCAATCTGGTGGCCGGCATCCAGATCGCCCTGACCCAGCCGATCCGGGTGGATGACGCGGTCATCGTGGAGGGGGAGTGGGGCAATATCGAAGAGATCGGCTCGACCTATGTGGTCGTTCGCATCTGGGACCTGCGCCGTCTGGTGGTGCCCCTGACCTATTTCACCTCCAAGCCGTTCCAGAACTGGACGCGCGAGAGCGCCGAGCTGATCGGGGCCGTCGAGCTGTGGGTCGACTACCGCGCCGACATCGACGCCATGCGCGCCGCCTTCATGGAGATGGTGAAGGCTTCGGCCCTATGGGACGGCAAGACGGCGGCGCTCCAGGTCATCGACGCCACGGAGCGGACGCTGAAGGCGCGTTGTCTGGCCAGCGCGTCTGACGGGGGCAGGGCCTGGGATCTGCGCTGCGAAATCCGTGAGAAGCTGGCCGCCTGGCTGCGTGACCACCAGCCCGAGGCCCTGCCGCGCGACCGCATCGAGCTGGAGCGGGAATCCACAGGCCGGCGGGTGCAAAGCGGGGAAGAGCCCGCTATTACGCGGCAATGATCCGCAGGCTGCGCCCGACACCCTTTGAACTCGGCCCCGTCCACTTCGTGGGCATCGGCGGCATCGGCATGAGCGGCATCGCCGAAATCATGCTGAAGATCGGCTATCAGGTGCAGGGCTCTGACGCCAAGGCCAGCGCCAATACCGAGCGGCTGGAGAAGCTGGGCGCCCGGGTCTTCATCGGCCACGCCGCCGAGAATGTGGGCGAGGGCGTTTCGGCCGTCGTCTATTCGACGGCGGTCAAGTCCGACAATCCCGAGATGGCGGTGGCGCGCGAGCGCCGCATCCCCCTGGTGCGCCGGGCCGAGATGCTGGCCGAGCTGATGCGCCTGCAGTTCTCGATCGCCGTCGGCGGGACCCACGGAAAGACGACCACGACGTCCATGGTGGCGGCCCTGCTGGATGCGGGCGGGCTGGACCCGACGGTGGTCAATGGCGGGATCATCAACGCCTATGGCACCAACGCCAAGGTGGGCGACGGCGACTGGATCGTGGTCGAGGCCGATGAGAGCGACGGCAGCTTCCTGCGCCTGAAATCCACGGTGGCCATCGTCACCAATATCGACGCCGAGCACCTGGAGCACTGGAAGGACTTCGAGGCGGTCAAGAAGGGCTTCTGCGACTTCGTCGAGAACATCCCCTTCTACGGCTTCGCGGCGGTGTGCATCGATCATCCCGAGGTGCAGAACCTGGTGGCCCGCATCGAGAACCGGCGACTGGTCACCTATGGCGTCAACCCTCAGGCCGAGGTGCGCGCCACGCGCGTGCGGATGGACGCGGACGGGGGCCAGTTCGACGTCATGATCACCCCGCGCGGGGGTGAGCCCATCGAGATCACGGACCTGCGCCTGCCCATGCCGGGCTGGCACAACGTCTCCAACGCCCTGGCCGCCGTGGCCGTGGCGCGCGAGCTGGGCGTCAGCCCCAGCGCCATGCGAGAGGGCCTGGCCGGCTTCGGCGGCGTCAGGCGGCGCTTCACCACCACCGGCGAGGTGGGCGGGGTGCGCATCATCGACGACTACGGCCATCACCCGGTCGAGATCGCCGCCGTGCTGCGGGCGGCCCGCCAGGTGACGCGCGGCAAGGTCATCGCCGTGGTCCAGCCGCACCGCTACACGCGCCTGCGCGACCTGATGAGCGACTTCGCCTCGTGCCTGAACGATGCCGACACGGCGATCATCGCCGACGTCTATGCGGCGGGCGAGGAGCCCATCGAGGGGATCGGCAAGGAGGCCCTGGCCGAGGAGGCGCGCCGCCATGGGCACCGCCGTGTCCTGACGCTGGACAGCCCCGCCGACCTGGCCGGGCTGGTCGCCGCCGAGGCGGGCGAGGGCGATCTGGTGGTCTGTCTGGGCGCCGGAGACATCACCCAGTGGGCCTACGCCCTGCCGGAGCAGTTGGAGGCGCTCAATTGACCGACTGGCGCGACAATCTCCCTGCCGTGCGCGGCAAGCTGTTGCGTGACGAGCCGCTGGGCCCCTTCACCTGGTTTCGCGTGGGCGGGCCGGCCGAGGTGCTGTTCGTGCCCGAGGACGAGGCGGACCTGTCTGCCTTCCTGGCCGGACTGGACCCGGCCGTGCCGGTCACGGTGCTGGGCATCGGCTCGAATGTCATTGTCCGCGATGGCGGAGTCGAGGGCGTGGTGATCCGCCTGGGCCGGGGCTTCAACGGCGTGACGGTCGCCGAGACCACGCTGGTCGCCGGGGCGGCGGTGCCCGACGCGGTGCTGGCGCGCAAGGCGGCCGATGCGGGCATCGCGGGGCTGGAATTCTATGCCGGGGTGCCCGGCTCGGTCGGTGGAGCCGTGGTGATGAACGCCGGATGCTACGGAGCCGAGACCTGCGAGGTGCTGACCTCGGCGCGGCTGATGGACCGCCAGGGCCGCGCGCGGGACGTCGCGGCCGAGGAGCTGGCCTACAGCTATCGCCACAGCGCTCTGCACGAGGATGGGCCGCTGCACGGCCAGATCGTGCTGTCGGCGACCTTCCGGGGCCGGCCGGACCAGCCCGAGGCCATCAAGGCGCGCATCGCCGAGATCACCTCGCGCCGCGAGCAGACCCAGCCCATTCGCGAGAAAACGGGCGGCTCAACCTTCAAGAACCCCGAGGGGACTTCGTCGTGGAAGCTGGTCGATAAGGCCGGCTGGCGCGGCAAGCTGTTCAGCGTGACCGGCGGCGGCGCCAAGTTCAGCGAGCTGCACGCCAACTTCATGATCAATCCCGGCGAGGCCACCGCGGCGGACATCGAGGGCCTGGGCGAGGCCGTGCGCGCCGACGTCCTGGAGAAGACCGGCGTCCAGCTGCACTGGGAAATCAAGCGGATCGGCCGGGCCCGCTAAATCACTCCGAAAAATCCGTCTGGTAAACCGGACGTAAACCAAGGTTGCTCACCTTGGTCGCTCGCGCCCCGTCCCTGAGTGGTCCATGTCCCGTGAGCCGTCTGAAACCCACGTCGCCGTCCTGCTTGGCGGGCTGTCGTCGGAGCGCGAAGTATCGCTGGTTTCGGGCCGCGAGTGCGCTGCGGCCCTGCGCCGCGTCGGCTACCGCGTAACCGAGGTCGACGCCGGCCGCGACGTGGCCGAGGTCCTGTCCCGGCTGAAGCCCGACGTGGCCTTCAACGCGCTGCACGGCGTCTGGGGCGAGGATGGGACCATCCAGGGGGTGCTTGAGACCCTGGCCATTCCCTACACCCATTCCGGCGTGCTGGCCTCGGCCCTGGCCATGGACAAGGCCAAGTCCAAGGCGGTGCTGAAGGCGGCGGGCGTGTCTGTCCCTGGCGGCGGCCTCTACGACCGGCATGAGGTGGCGCGCCGCCACGTCATCGAGCCGCCCTATGTGATCAAGCCGAACGCCGAGGGCTCGTCCGTCGGCGTCTATCTGGTGCGCGAGGGCGCCAACGGCTTCGTGGCCGAGGTTGGCGCGCCTGACTGGGCCTATGGCGACGAAGTCATGGTCGAGCCCTATGTGGCCGGCAAGGAGCTGTGCGTCACCGTGATCGGCGAGGCGGCCGGTCCCCGGGCCCTGACCGTCACCGACATCACCCCGGCCAAGGGGTTCTACGACTACGAGGCGAAGTACGCCCCAGGCGGCTCGAAGCACGAGCTGCCCGCCGCGCTGCCCCCGGCGGTCTTCGAGCGCTGTCTGCGCGAGGCCGAGGCGGCCCACACGGCGCTGGGCTGCCGGGGCGTCAGCCGCTCCGATTTCCGCTACGACGCCGACACCGGCGTGCTGGTCCTGCTGGAGGTCAACACCCAGCCAGGCATGACGCCGACCTCCCTGGTCCCCGAGCAGGCGTCGTTCGTCGGGACGAGCTTTGAAGAGCTGATGCGCTGGATGGTGGAGGACGCCTCATGCCGGCGGTAGTGCGCGGCGGCCGACGCCAGGGCGCCGCGCCGCGTGGTCAGGCGCGTGCGGCCCAGGGCTCGCGCACGGGACGCGCGGCCGCTCCCGCCCCCTCGCGCGCCAGCCTGCCCCAGGGCGTGATCCTGGGCGGCGCGGCGGCGGCGGCCCTGGTGCTGGGCGTCGCCTTATTCAGCGGCGAGCGCGGCGCGGTCATCGGCGAGTCCCTGCGCGGCTGGGCCGACGGACGCATGGCGGCGCTGGGCTTCAAACTGCGCCGGATCAATATCCAGGGCGCCACCCCGGAGGCGCAGCTGGAGATCCAGCGGGTCCTCAATCTCCGATCCGGCCAGCCCCTGGCGCTGATGGATCTGGACACGGTCCGCACCCAGGTGGAGCAGGTGGGCTGGGTGAAGGACGTGCGCGTCGTGCGTCTGCTGCCCGACACCCTGGTCATCGCCGTGACCCAGCGCACCGCCGCCGCCGTCTGGCAGACGGGCGGCGTGGTCCAGGTGATCGATGCAGCCGGCGAGCCGATTCCCGGCGCGGACCCCGGCCGGTTCGCCCAGCTGCCCCTGGTGGTGGGCGAGGGCGCGGCTGACGCGGCCCCGGCGCTGCTGCCCATGATCCGGTCACGCCCGCGCCTGGCCGCGCGGCTGGACGCTCTGGTGCGCGTGGACAATCGGCGCTGGGACCTGAGGCTTAAGGACGGGGCGCTGATCCAGCTGCCCGCCGTCGACGAGGAGGGCGCCCTGATCCGGCTGGACGCCCTGGATCAGCGCCAGCGCCTGCTGGACCTTGGTTTTTCGAGAATTGATCTGCGGCTGCCAGAAGCGGTGGCCGTGCGCCTTGCGGGGTAGGGAGTTCGGTCGGTGAAGAAGACACTGGGCGCCATGGCGGGAGGCGTGTCCTTGTCGGGGCTTAAGGAGGGCGGTCGGCAGACCGCCGTCGCGGCTCTTGACCTCGGCGCGTCCAAGATCGCCTGTTTCATCATGACGGCCGACGGCGTGCGCCGGGCCGATCACACCATCCGGGTGGCGGGGGCCGGCTATGTCCAGTCGCGCGGCGTGCGCGGCGGCGGCATCATCGACATGGACGCCGCGGCTCAGGCCGTGGCCCAGGCGGTGGACCGGGCCGAGCGGGCCGCGGGCGTCGGCGTTTCGGGCGTGGTGGTGACCAGCGCGGGCGGCCAGATGTCCAGCCGCCGGGTCCGGGCCGAAATCTCGCTGGGGACCCGTCCGGTGGGCGACGCCGAACTGGCCCGCTGCATCGCCGCCGCCCTGGCCCAGAGCCACCAGCCCAACCGCCGCCCCATCCACCTGCTGCCCATCGCCTGGTCGGTGGACGGCCAGATTCCCGTGCGCGACCCCCGCAACATGTGCGGCCGCGTGCTGTCGCTCGAGATGCTGATCGTCAGCATGGCCGAGCCTGCCTTCGCCAATCTGTCCCACTGCCTGGAGCTGGCTCACCTGGATTTCCAGGGCGTGGCCGCCGCGCCATACGTGTCGGGTCTGGCGGCGCTGGAGCCGGATGAGCTGGACCTGGGCTGCGCCTGCATCGACATGGGCGGCGGCTCGACCTCGACCGCCGTGTTCGGGGGCGGCTCGCTGCTGCATCTGGACAGCCTGCCGGTGGGCGGCGAGCACGTGACGGCGGATGTGGCGCGCGGTCTTTCGACCTCAAAAGCGGGCGCCGAGCGGCTGAAAACCCTGCACGGTTCGGCCATCGCCTCGTCCAACGAGGACCGCGAAATGGTCGAGGCTCCGCCGCGTGGCGACGACCCGGGCGCAGGGCCGGTGGTCGTGGCGCGCGGCATTCTCAAGAATGTCATCGCGCCGCGCGTCGAGGAGACGCTGGAGCTGGTCCGCGACCGACTGAAAGCCTCGGGCGCGCCGCTGGATCCCGGCGCGGGCATCGTGCTGACCGGCGGCGCCAGCCAGCTGGCGGGCGTGCGTGAGCTGGCCGTGCGGGTCTTCGACCGCCCCGTGCGCCTGGGCCGGCCCAAGCGGGCGCCGCACCTGGCCGACGCGGCGGCGGGTCCGGCGTTCTGCGCGGCGGCGGGCGTTCTGCTGCGCGCTGCCTACGGCCCGCGCGAGGCCGTCTCGACGCGCAAGCTGATGAGCGCGCGCCTGACGCCGAAGGATGCGCCCCAGGTCCAGCGCGGCCCGCTGCTGGCGCGCGCCGCCGGCTGGCTCCGGGAAAACCTCTAGCCAAGAAAAAGGCCCGACCGGATTGCTCCGACCGGGCCTCTGAGCAGGCTCGCGCCGGGCCTTACAGGCCCGAGCCGCCGCACCCGGTGCGAAGGTACTCTTCGATCAGGCGTAGCTGACGCTGATTGACCTCGCGCGTGTAGGCCTGGCCGTGGGCGAAGTCCGGCAGTTCTTCGTAGCGGATGTCGCGTCCGGCGGCCCGGGCGCGCTCATAGAACATCACCGACTGCTCGATCGGCACCGTCTGGTCCCGGACGCCATGATAGACGAGGATCGGGATTGAGATGTTCGCCGCCTGGGTCAGGGGGCTGAGGCCGCTGACTGTGTCGCGCTGCGCCTCCCGCTGGTAGGGGTTCCTAAACAGAGCGTTGCGGATGCGGGTCAGATCCGAAACCCCCGCGCCCGAGATGGCGCACTTGTACAGACCGTTGGGCCGCACGGCAGCCGCCATCGCGGCGTAGCCGCCGTATGAGAAGCCGAACATGGCCACCCGCTCGCGCTGGGCGATGCCCTGCTCGACGGCCCAGCCGACCGCGTCGTCCAGATCGTCCTGCATGGTCTGGCCCCATTGATTGTCGCCGGCCATCCACAGCCGCTTGCCCCAGCCGTCCGAGCCGCGGAACTGCGGCTGGATCACCGCATATCCGCGCGAGGCCAGCATCTGCGGCCACAGGGACCAGTCCCATTCCAGGTTGTCGCGGGACCAGGGGCCGCCATGCGGCAGGATCACGGTCGGGTAGGGCCCGGGGCCGTACAGGGCCTCTGAGGGTCGCGTGACGAAGGCCGGAATATCGAGCCCGTCGCGCGCCTCGTAGGACGTAAAGGTGGTGCGCCCCAGCACCGCCGGATCCAGATCGGGATGGGGACGGGACAGAAGCTGGAGGCGCGACTTGTCCTGCAACAGGTAGTAGGCGCCGGGATCGTTCGGACCGCCGACCCAGACGACGGCGGTGTTGAGGTCGTCAGACGCCGACACCACCTGGGCGTACCGGTCCGCCGCAAAGCGGATGCGCGCGGTGCGGCCGGTGGCGGGATCCGTCACCGGCGTCACCTGCTCCTCGATGTTGAGGGCCTGGTTGATGCCGGCAAGCAGCGCCTCGTACTGAGGCAGGATCGGGAATTCGGTGGAGCGCGGCCCCGCGAAGGTGAAGGACGCCACCTCGCCCTGGTCGGGGCCGGGCGCGTCCCAGATGCTGACGCCCTGCGCTTCGAACAGGGGATGGGCGAAAGCCGGCTCATCGGCCAAACGGCGCGCCGCGATGTCGTACTCGAAGATGGCCGCCTTATCGCGGTTGCGGTTGGAGATCACGAAGGCGACGTTCGGATCGCTGGAGAAGGCCGCCACGGAGAACACCTCGCGGTCGCGAGGACGGGTGCGGATGTGCTCCTGCCAGTCGCCGTCGCCACTGCGGAACTCGGTGGCGATGTAGAGACCCTCGCCATCGCGGCCGACCAGCGACCGGGCCCGGATGGCGCCGGTATGATCGGTGTCGTAGCTGATGATGTCTTCGCCGCCGCGCAGCAGGCGCTCGATGCGGCCGTTGTTGACGTTGTACAGATAGACGTCGGCGCCGACCTGCATCAGCACGTTGTCCGGGTCGCGCGGCAGATCATCGATGATCTGGGCGCTGGACAGGCGCAGCATCTGCTCTTCGGCCTGGGACCGGGCGCGGATGGAGGTCAGAGGGTCGCGCCAGCCGCCCGATCCGTCGATATTGACGAAGAACAGCTTGCCGCGGAACGAATGGAAGGTGCCGGAGTCGAACGGCTCGAAGGCCGAGATGGCGATCACGCCGTCGGAAACAAAACCGACGCCCTGAAGCTGCGGGCCGGTCGAGTTGAAGGTGCGCGGCTCAGCCGTGAAGTTCTGCGTATCCCAGACCCGCACCACGCGCGTGTCGCCTTCGGATTGCAGGGCGGCGATGTAGCGTCCGTTCGGCGACACGGCGAAACTGCTCATCACCGGATGGGCGGCCAGCTGCTCGATCGTCGGGATACGCAGCTGGCTCTGCGCCGCCGGAGCGGCGGGCTGCTGCGACAGGGCGAGAGCGGGCCCGGACAAGGCCACAGCTAAGGCGAGGGCGGCCGCCCCCCACTTGATTGAACGCATTATTGGTCCCCCAGGGCCGTAAACTGCTGATCCTGGAGCGATAGAAGCGGCAGGACCGCGTTTGCGCAATCCGATTCGCCTGGATACGTCGCCGCAGGGCGCCGTCGGGCTACGGTGAAGGTTAACAAATCCCCTCGAAAATCCGCGACTCACGCTATCGCGGTAACCGTCTCTTAATCTTGGTGGCTTTTCATTAACCCTAGTCCGGGCGCGGAACGTGAGCGCGGCGTGTGCTCCTCCGAATGACTACCGGATCGGGTGGAGGTCGGCGAATGTCTCTTTCTCTGGTGCGTCCGGAAGCTACGGAATTGAAGCCCCGTATCGTCGTGTTCGGCGTCGGCGGCGCAGGCGGCAACGCCGTCAACAACATGATCGAGGCGGGCCTGCAGGGCGTCGACTTCGTCGTGGCCAATACGGACGCCCAGCACCTGGGTTTCGCCAAGACCGACCGCCGCATTCAGCTGGGCCAGACCATCACCGAAGGCCTGGGCGCGGGCGCCCACCCTGAGGTCGGCATGAACGCCGCCGAGGAATCTTCAGACGAGATCAAGGCGCACCTGGAAGGCGCCCATATGGTCTTCATCACCGCCGGCATGGGCGGCGGCACCGGCACGGGCGCCGCGCCCGTCATCGCCCGCTGCGCGCGTGACCGCGGCATTCTGACCGTGGGGGTCGTGACCAAGCCCTTCACCTTCGAGGGCCGCCACCGCATGCGTCTGGCCGACGCCGGCATCGCCGAGCTGCAGCGCCACGTGGACACGCTGATCGTCATTCCGAACCAGAACCTGTTCCGGGTCGCCAACGAGCGGACCACCTTCGCCGACGCCTTCGGCATGGCGGACCAAGTGCTGCACTCGGGCGTGCGCTCCATCACCGACCTGATGATCCTGCCGGGCCTGATCAATCTGGACTTCGCCGACGTGCGCTCGGTCATGGCCGATATGGGCAAGGCCATGATGGGCACCGGCGAGGCCGAGGGCGAGGACCGCGCCCTGACCGCCGCCCAGAACGCCATCGCCAACCCGCTGCTGGACGAGACCAGCCTCAAGGGCGCCAAGGCCGTGCTGGTGAACATCACCGGCGGCATGGACATGACCCTGCTGGAGGTGGACGAAGCCGCCAACGCCATCTCCGCCGAGGTTGATCCGGAAGCCAACATCATCTTCGGGGCCGCCTTCGATCCGGCGCTGGAAGGCCGCTTGCGGGTCTCGGTGGTCGCCACCGGCATGGACGAGGCCGCCATGGCCAAGATCGAGCCCCAGGCCCCCGCGCGGCCTGCGGCGGCGGTCTCGCGTCCTGCGGCGCCGGCCCAGCCGCAGCCCGCGGCGCACGAGGAGATCTTCGTCGCCCCCGCCGCTCGCGAACCGGCCCGCCAGGCCGAACCGGTGCGCACGCCCGTCTTCGGCCAGCGCATCGACGCGCCCCAGCCGGCCGCGGCCCCGACCATGCATGCCGAGGCCCAGCCCGAGCCCGAACTGCGCATCTTCGACGCCGAGCCCGAGGTGCGCGAGGAGCCCCGCATCCTGGCCAAGATCGTCGATCCCGCCGTCGAGGAGATGGAGGCGGAAGGCTACGATCAGGGCGATCTCTACCTCACGCCCCAGCCGGAGCCTGCCCGCCCCGCCGCCCGCGCGCCCGAGCGCCCGAGCGGCATGTTCGCGCCCATGGGTCAGGAAGAGCAGCCGCGCCGCTGGAGCCTGTTCGGCGGCCGCCGCCGTGACTATACGCCGCCGGCCCAACCCCAGCCGTCCGCCCAGCAGATGCGCGCCACCCAGCAGGCCCAGCCTGTCGCCCAGACTGAGCCGGAAGCGGTGGACGAGGATCTGGAGATCCCCGCCTTCCTGCGCCGCCTCGCGAACTGAAGGCGCTCGCCCCGCAGGCGAGGCCTTTCACAAGCTGACCTATCCGGACGGGTTTCGCGAAACAAAGTGAAACCCGTCTTCACTTTGTCCCTGGCCCTGTCGCCGTTACCTGTCCGAGCCTGGGCGCTTGCCCAGACAGTCGGTGGGAATGTTTTCGCGTGCACGCGCAGCCTGATCATAGACAGCGGACGACGATCGCCCCGGCGATCTGCGCCGGGGTGGGGGTCCACTCGGGCCGCCGCGTGCGCATGTCCATCCGCCCGGCCGCGTCCGGTCACGGCATCGTCTTCGTGCGCACGGACGTCACCGACCGCGACAACCGCATCCCCGTGTCAGGCGAGGCGGTGGTGCGCACCCAGCTGAATACCGAGATCGGGAACGCCGCGGGCGTCACCGTTTCGACCATCGAGCACCTGATGGCGGCGCTGTCGGCCCTGGGCGTATCGAACGCCCTGATCGAGGTGGACGGGCCCGAGGTGCCGATCATGGACGGTTCGGCCCTGCCGTTCGTCCAGTTGCTGGACCGCGCCGGCTTCCGGCCCCAGGAGACGCCGCGCTCGTTCATCGAAGTGCTTGAGCCCATCATGGTCGAGCAGCCGGGCAAGATGGCGGCCCTGCTGCCCTGTGACCGCTTCGAGGTCTTCTTCGAGCTGGAATACGCTACGCCCCTGATCGGCCGTCAGAGCGTCGATCTGGTGGTGACCGAGGACAGCTTCCGCGAGGAGCTGGCGGCCGCGCGCACCTTCGGCTTCGTAGAGGAGGTCGAGGCGCTGCGGGCCATGGGTCTGGCGCGCGGCGGCAGCCTGGAGAACGCCGTGGTTATCGACGGCGATCGGGTGCTGAACCCCGACGGCCTGCGCATGGAGCGCGAGTTCGTGCGGCACAAGGCCATGGACGCCGTGGGCGATCTCTACGTACTGGGCCGTCCGTTGCTGGCCAGGTTCGAGACCCGCCGCGGCGGCCACGCGCTCAACAACCTGCTGGTGCGGGAGCTGCTGGCGCGCCCGAACGCTTGGCGTGAAGTCACCCGCGCGCCCCAGCTGGGCCTGACGGCCTAGAGCCGGATCGCGCTCATCATCCGGCCGAAGTCGGGGTCACCCCGTTTGAACGCTCTGCGGTTCGAGAAGAAGCGCGCCTCGTCCGCGCAGGTGTCCTGACCGGTCCACTCGGCCTGCGTCACGCCCGCGCGGCTCAGCCGCCACAGGACGTAGGCGGGCAGGTCGAACCAGCGCCTGTCCGCCGCTTCCCCCGGCCGGAAGAAGCGGGCGGCCTCGCGGCTCTCGTCGAGGAAGCGGGCCTCGAAACTCTCATCCACCTCGTAGCTGTCGGGGCCGATGCAGGGGCCGATGGCGGCGACGATGCGATCCCGCCGCGCGCCCAGCGCCTCCATCCGCTCCAGGGTCGCATCCGTCACGCCCGCCAGGGCGCCCTTCCAGCCCGCGTGGGCGGCGGCCACGACCCCGGCCTGAGGATCGGCCAGAAGCACCGGCGCGCAATCCGCCGTCAGCACCGCCAGCGCCACGCCGGGCAGGGCGGTGGCCCAGGCGTCGGCCTTGGGACGCTCGGCGGCCTGCTGAGCGTGATCCAGGGTCAGGCAGTCGGGGGAATGGATCTGATAGAGCCCCGCCAGCCGCTCCGGCGTCACGCCCAGGGCCTGGGCGCATCGCGCGCGGTTCTCCGCCACGGCGGCCGGATCGTCGCTGGAGCCGACGCCCACATTGAGGCTGGCGTAGAGCCCCTGCGAGACACCGCCTTCACGGGTGAAGAAGGCGTGGCGCACGCCCGCCGCGGCAAGAAGCTCCGAGGTGATGAAGGGTGGGGTCATGGGTTCGGAAATCCCGGCGGCGGCGGCGCTTTCGGATGGCTGAGGCATAGCGCCTTGAACAGGACGCCCATCTCCTCCGGATCGATCAACCGTTGAAGCTGACTGTGGATGGCCTGTGCATGATCTGGCCGCGACTGGGCCAACCGGGCGGCGCGCATTTCGATGCCGAGCGCTCGCAGCAACGCGCCCTGGGGGATGATCGGCGAGGGTCGCGCGCCGGCCTCGGCCGCCGCCTCCGCGACAGCGGGGAAATCCGCCCAGACGGTCAGGTCCGCCTGGCCCGCCGTCTCCAGCACATCGACCTTCTGGTGCCGCTTAAGGGCCTGGAGGGTGTCGCCCGCTTCGGGCCGGTCGCGACCGTAGTCGATCAGCAGGGCGTGGCCGCCCCGCCTCGCCACGGCCTCAGCCACCTCAGTGGCGAAGCGGGCCTGGGCGGCGGACTGCTCGACCACCTGGCCGGGCTGAACCTCGAGGTCCGGCGCGATGAAACCGGCGGCGGCTTCCAGGCCGAAGACCAGGCGCCCGTCCCGCACGCCCACCCGACGCTCAGCCCAACCGTCTTCGCGCCGCACGAACTGACGCGCCGGCAGGCAGTCGAGAACTTCGTTGGCGATGATCAGCACCGGCCCCCGCCCGAACAGGTCAGCCATGCCGCGCACCCATTCCAGGTCAGGGTGATGGTCCTTGAGCCGTTCTGCTTGACGATGACGCAGGGGGGCGCTGGGCTCGACCAGGCGCACCTGGGCCGCCGCGAGGAAGACCGGCGCGACCCGAGCGGCGCGCAACAGGTCGTCCATCAAGGTCCCGTCGCCGGGGCCGGCCTCGCAGAGGGTGAAGCGGGCCGGTTCGCCCAGGTCGCGCCAGGCCTGGATGGCCCAGACGGCCAGCATCTCGCCAAACATCTGGCTGACCAGCGGGGCGGTGATGAAGTCACCGTCAGCGCCCAGCGCCGGGCGCGTGGCGTAATAGCCGTGCAGGGGATCGAACAGGCAACGGCTCATGAAGTCGGCGACCGTGATCGGCCCCGTGGTCTGGATCTCGTGGATCAGCCGGTGGGTCAGGCCCACGCTTCAGTCCGTCGCCTTCGCCGGCCGGCTCCATGCGCGCCAGATCAGCCAGCCGCCGAAGAGGATCATCGGGATCGACAGCAGCATGCCCATGGTCATGCCGCCGAACAGCTCGGGCATGAAGGCGTCGGGTTCGCGCACCGTCTCCAGCAGCGCCCGGACCAGGCCGTAGCCGAGCAGGAACAGACCCGAAACGTAGCCCGGCTTGGCCAAAAGGCCGAAGCGGTGCGTGGCCAGGCGCAGGAGAATGAACAGCGCAACGCCCTCCAGCGCCGCCTCGTAGAGCTGGCTGGGGTGGCGCGCGAACGGCCCGGGCCCTCCGTAGAGGTCGCACAGCGGGCCGTGCAGGCTCTGCATGCGGGCGTTGCAGAAGTTGACGGCCCAGGGGACGTCCGTGACGCGGCCCCAGAGCTCGCCGTTGATGAAGTTGGCCACCCGCCCGAAGAAGAGGCCGATGGGCACCACCGGCGCGATCAGGTCGCCCAGCGACAGAAGGTTCAGGCGATTGGCCCGCGCGAACACCACAATGGCCAGGATCACGCCCAGCGCCCCGCCGTGGAAGGACATGCCGCCCTCCCACACGCGCAGGATGGCCAGGGGATCGGTCCACAGGGGCGGATCCTGCATGGAGCCGTAGAAGAGAACGTATCCGGCCCGGCCGCCGAGGATGACGCCCAGCGTGATCCATAGGACCAGATCGTCGATCTGACGGCTGTCGGCCGCCGGCGAGCGGGGCGCCCAGATGGCCTCGTTGCGCGCAAGGATCAGGGCGTAGCGCCAGCCCAGCAGGATGCCCGCCACATAGGCCAGGGCGTACCAGCGAATGGCCAGAGGGCCCAGCTGGATCAGGACCGGATCGAATTCGGGGAACGGCAAGGGCGAATCTCTCCAAGGGAGCGCGGTCGGACCTCAGCCGTTCTAACAAGACGAAACGCCGCCGTCGCCATTTGGATTTCGTTCACCATATTGGGTCGACCCTCACGTGAGAGACAGCCATGCACACCCGCAATCCCTTCCTCGATGAGTTCGCCAAGCTGACCACCGGCGCCGTGGGCCTGGCCCAGGCCGCCGGCGAGGAAGCCAAGGCCGCCATGCGCGCCCAGGCCGACCGCTTCGTGGCCGACATGGACCTGGTGCGCCGCGACGAAATCGACGCCCTCAAGGCCGAGATCGCCGCGCTGCGGGCCGAAATCGCCCACCTCAAGGCCCCCGCGGCCAAGCCCGCCGCGAGAACTTCCACACGAACCACTCGCCCGAAGGACGACGCCGGTTGAGGCGAATCCGCGAACACCCCTAGTCTCCAGCCGAGGGGGCGAGTCGCCCTCAGAGGACCGCTTATGGAAACCCGCGCCGACGACATGGATCTGACCGCCGATCCCCTGGATGTCGTCGAACACGTGCTGAACGCCGAGAACCTGCCCTTCGACAGGACGGATGACGGCGACCTGGCCTTCTCCATGGCCGGCGACTGGCGCGATTACGAGCTGTGGTTCGCCTGGCGGCCCGAGGGCGACTGCCTGCAGCTGTGCTGCTCGCTGGACCTACAGGCCAACACCGAACAGCGCGCCGCCTCTCACGAGCTGATCAGCATGATCAATCAGAGGGTCTGGCTGGGCCATTTCGAAGTCTGGCCGGAGGAGGGCGAAATCGTCTTCCGCCACGCCCTGGCCCTGCCGCACGGCGAGCGACCCACCCTGGCCCAGGCGGCGTCAATGATTGACGCGGCGATGGAGGCCGCCGACCGCTTTTTCCCGGCCTTCGATTTCCTGGTGCGCGGCGCCAAGTCGCCCGCCGAGGCCATCGACGCCTGCATGTTCGAGACGGTCGGCCGGGCTTGAGCCTCACGGGCGACGTCCTTCTGGTCGGCTGCGGCCGGCTGGGTTCGGCCATCGTCCAGGGCTGGCTTGCGACCGGAGCCCTTGAACCGCACCGCCTCATCATTCTGACGCCCTCGTCAAAGGCCGTCGCCGATCAGGCGGCGGCGCTGGGCGCCCGGATCAATCCGCCGCTCGACGCCCTGACCGGCGTCGGCGCCGTGGTGCTGGCGGTGAAGCCTGCGGCGTGGAGGGCTGCGGCCGATCCGCTCATTCCGGCGATTCCGCAAGACGCCGCCGTGCTGTCCGTGATGGCGGGGGTCGCCTCGACGGCCTTGCGTGAGGCCTTTGGGCGGCGGCGCCTGGCCCGGCTGATGCCCACGACGGCGGTGGCGACGGGGGCGGGCGTCGCGGCCTTCTGGGCTGACGGCGAGGCGTCGAGGATCGCGGCTGAAACCGTGTTCTCGCCCATCGCTAAGTTGATCCCTTTGGCCGACGAGGACCTGATGCACGCGGCCGTGGGCGTGTCCGGCTCGGCCCCGGCCTTCTTCCTGGCGCTGGTCCAGGCCCTGGGCCGGGCGGGGGCCGCCAACGGACTCCGAACGGCGGACGCCGAGGCGCTGGCCCGGGGCGCCCTTCTTTCCGCCGCCTCAGTCGCCGGGGGGGATACTCCGCTGGACGATCTGATCGGTCGCATCGCCTCTCCGGGCGGAACGACGCGCGCCGGGCTCGACGCCCTGGCCGAGGCGCTCGAGCAGGCCGCCGGGCTGGCCGTCGCCGCCGCCGCAAGACGCAGCCGCGAATTGGGGGCCTAAGCGGGCAATCGGACCGCTGCCCTCAACCCGCCCAGCTCAGACCGGTCAAGGATCACTTCGCCGCCGTGGCCGCGCGCCACGTCGCGGGCGATGGCCAGGCCCAGTCCGACGCCCTTCAGGTTCTGGTTTCGGGCCGGGTCGAGGCGCGCGAATGGCTTGAAGGCGTCCTCGTAGGCCTCCGGCGCGATGCCGGGCCCGTCGTCATCCACGGCCAGCTCCACCTCGCCGGTGCGCAGTCTCTGGGCCGACAGGCGCACTGTCTGGGCATGGGCCAAGGCGTTGTCGATCAGGTTGTTGAGCGCCCGGCGCAGGGCGTTCGGCCGCGCCGTGATCTCCAGCGTCTCCGGCACCTCGATCTGCAGCTCGCGCCCGCGCCGCTGAACGGCCTCGGCCAGGCCCTCCAGCAGCGGACGCACGGCCAAAGCTTCGGAAGGCTCGCCGGCCTCGCCGCGCGCGAAGGCCAGGTACTCGTCGATGGTGTGCTCCATCTCGTCGAGGTCGGCGCGCATGGCGGCCGTCTCGGCCCCGTCCATCATGGCCAGCTCCAGCTTCAGCCGGGTCAGCGGCGTTCGCAGGTCATGGCTGACCGAGGCCAGCAGAGCCGTGCGCTGTTCGATCTGGCGCTGTATGCGCTCCCGCATGTCGATGAAGGCGTGGGCCGCCGCGCGCACTTCGCGCGCGCCATAGGGCTTGAAGGGCGCGCCTTCCTCACCCTTGCCGAAGGCCTCGGCCGCCTCCGAAAGCCGCTCGATGGCGCGGACCTGGTTGCGGATGAAAAGGATGGCCACGGTCGTCAGCAGCAGGGTCGCCCCGCCCAGCCACAGGACGAAGATGTGCCCACGCGTGGCGAAGGCCCGGTCGCGCGGCGCGATGATGCGCAGCACGCCGCCCGGGGCCTGGACCTGGATGTCCACATAGGCGGGGTAGCGCGTGGTGTCGAACCAGAAGGGCTGGTCCAGTCGGGCGTCGAGCGCCCGCTCCATGGACCGGTCCAGCGCCGCGAAAAAGGCTGGTCGCCGCCTGGTCGGCAGCGAGGCGCCGGGCCTGAGAGCGATCGAGAGCTGCATGGACCGTTCGGCCCGATCGGCGATGACGGCGAGGTTTTCTGGCGTCGGCTCATCCAGATAGCTCTCCACGGCCCAGGCCACGTCTCCGGCCAGGCCTTCGGACAGGCGCGCCGTCACCGTCTCCCAGTGCGCCTCGAAGAAGGCCCAGGTCACGGCCATCTGCATCACCGCCACCGGCAGAACGATGATCAGCAGCGCCCGGCCCCACAGCGAGGTGGGCAGCCGCCGCTTGAGCAGACGCGCCCAGACGCGGCCGGGCCGGATCTTCATGGGCCCCGCCTCACTCGTCGGGGGCCAGCATGTAGCCGACCCCTCGCACGGTCTGGAGATAGCGCGGGTTCTTGGGATCGGCCTCGATCTTGCGGCGCAGGCGCGTCACCTGCACGTCCACGGCGCGACCGGTGGCGTCGGTGGCGTCCGGCGCCAGGGCCAGCCGATCGACCGGCGCGTGGGCGGCCTTGGCCAGGGTGCGCAGCAGCTGCGCCTCGGCCTCGGTGATGCGCACCGGCTTGCCGTCGCGGCTGAGCTCGCCGCGCTCCACGTCGAAGGTGCAGGGGCCCAGCGACAGCCTGCGCTGGACGACGGGGCGCGGCCCGGCCCGGCGCAGGATGGCCTCGACGCGCAGCAACAGTTCCTGGGGCTCGAAGGGCTTGGCCAGATAGTCGTCAGCGCCGAGGGCCAGGCCTTCGATCCGGTCGTCAGGCAGGCCCCGCGCCGTCAGGATCAGCACCGGCGTCTGCCGGCCCGGCCGAGCCCGGATAGACTTGGTTAGCGAGAAACCGTCCTCGCCCGGCATCATCACGTCCAGGATCATCAGGTCGAAGTCGAGCATGGACATCAGCTTGCGGGCCTGGCCCGCGTCAGCGGCGGCGGTGACCCGGAATCCGGCGCGGCTGAGGTATTTCTTCAGCAGGTCCCTGATCCGGTCGTCGTCATCCACGACCAGAAGATGCCGCTCATCGGCGTCCAGTCCGTCGCGCGCACTCATCCGCGGCGTTCCCCCTTGCGCACGTTGACCCTCGAAGGCTCGCGCGGTCTAAACCGCTCAGGCAGCAGGGGGCTGACGCCATGAGCTTGATACCGATCCATGACCGCGACGGCTGGATCTGGATGGACGGCGAGTTCATCCCGTGGCGCGAAGCCCAAGTCCATGTTCTGACCCACGCCCTGCATCACGGCTCGTCGGTTTTCGAGGGCGAGCGCATGTACGGCGGCTCGATCTTTCGGTTGACGGATCACAGCCAGCGGCTCCACGACTCGGCGAACCTCCTGGATCTCCAGATGCCGTTCAGCGTGGCCGAGATCGACGCGGCCTGCAAGGCGACCTGCGAGCGCATGGGGCTTGAGGACTGCTACGTGCGTCCCCTGGTCTGGCGCGGCTCGGAGCAGATGGGCGTCTCGGCCCGCGCCAACCGCATTCACACCATGATCGCGGTCTGGGAATGGCCCAGCTACTTCAATCCGGACACGAGGATGAAAGGCGTGCGGCTGTGCTGGGCGCCCTGGCGGCGGCCGTCTCCGGACACGGCGCCGGTCACGGCCAAGGCGGCCGGCCTCTACATGATCTGCACCCTGTCGCGGCACCACGCCGAGCGCGCCGGCTATGACGACGCCATGATGCTGGACTGGCGCGGCTATGTGGCCGAGGCCACGGCCGCCAACGTCTTCTTCGTCCAGGACGGCGTGCTGCACACCCCTCCGGTGGACGCGATCCTGAACGGCATCACGCGCCGGACGATTCTTTCCCTCGCCGATGGCATGGGGATCGAGGTCGTGGTCCGGCACATCCGCCCTGGAGAGCTGTCGACCTTCTCGGAGTGCTTCATCGTCGGCACCGCAGCCGAGGTGACCGCTGTGGCCGAGGTCGGCGAATACCGCTTCCGGCCGGGCGAGCTGACGCGACGGCTCCTCACCGCCTACGACGACCTGGTCCACGGCCGGGCCTAGGCCGCTTGCCAAGCGGGGTTCCGCCCGGCTCTAAGAGGCGGAGTGGGTTGGGGGACATGGATGTACGGACTGGATAATGCGCGCAGCCTCCTGGGCGTGATCGTGGTGCTGGCGGTCTGCTGGCTGCTGTCCGAGAACAGGAAGGTCTTTCCCTGGCGACTGGCGCTCGGGGCCGTGGCGATCCAGACCGCCCTTGTCCTGCTGCTATTCGGTCTGCCCGGCTCCCAGGCCGTGCTGACGGGCATCAGCGGCGCCATCGACGGCCTGGCGGCGGCCACGCGCACGGGGGCCCAGTTCATCTTCGGCTATCTGGCGGGCGGCGATCAGCCCTATCAGGTCACCAATCAGCCGGCGCTGTTCGTCTTCGCCTTCGAGGTGCTGCCGCTGATCCTGGTGATCTCGGCCCTGTCAGCCCTGCTCTGGCACTGGCTCATCCTGAAGTGGATCACGCGCGGCTTCGGATTCCTGTTCCAGAAGACCATGGGGCTGGGCGGAGCCTCGGCCCTGGCCGTGGCCGCCAACATCTTCCTGGGCATGATCGAGAGCCCCATCGTCATCCGCGCCTATCTGGACAAGCTGACCCGCTCCGAACTCTTCCTGATGATGGTGGTGGGCCTGGCCACGGTGGCTGGCTCGACCATGGTGGCCTACGCCACGATCCTGGCGCCGGTCCTGCCCAACGCCGGCGGCCACGTGCTGGTGGCGTCGATCATCTCGGCCCCGGCGGGCGTGCTGCTGGCGCGCATCATGATCCCCGAGGCGCCCGGCCAGGGCGGCGCCTACGCCGACTACGACTCCGCGCTGAAGTACGACAGCTCGATCGACGCCATCGTGCGCGGCACGGGCGACGGCCTGTCGGTGGTTCTGAACATCTCGGCGGTGCTGATCGTGTTCGTGGCCCTGGTGTCCCTGCTGAACCTGATGATCGGCGGCGTCGAGGTGGGCGGCGAGCCCTTGTCGGTCGAACGCATCCTCGGCGTTCTGTTCACGCCCCTGGCCTGGATCATGGGCGTCTCCGCGGGCGAGGCCGGGATCGCCGGGCGCATGCTGGGGGTCAAGCTGACCCTCACCGAGTTCGTAGCCTACATCCGCCTGGCCCAGGTTCCGGAGGCCGAGATGACCGAGCGCACCCGCATGCTGCTGACCTACGCCCTGTGCGGCTTCGCCAACATCGGCTCCGTTGGGATCACCGTCACCGGGCTGTCGATCCTGATGCCCGAGCGGCGTCAGGAGGTGCTGGCCCTGGTGTGGAAGGCGTTGCTGGCCGGCTTCCTGGCCACGGTCATGACCGCGTCCATCGTCGGCGCCTTGCCGGGCGGCGTATTCAGCGGGTAGGTTCCGTTTCGAAACGGAGATCGGTCCATGAAGCTCTACACCACGCCCATGGCGCCCAACCCGCGCCGCGTCGCCTGGCTGTTGGCCGAAAAGGGCGTGGACGATATCGAGGTCGTCACCGTCAACCTGCTGACCGGCGAACACCGCACGCCTGACTACAGGGCCAAGGCGGGCTCGGCCCATGTGCCGGTGCTGGAGTTCGACGACGGCGGCTGTATCGCCGAGAGCCTGGCCATCTGCCGCTATCTCGAGAGCCTCTATCCCGAGCCCAACCTCTTGGGCCGTGATCCGCGCGAGACGGCCGAGATCGAGATGTGGACCCGCCGGGCCGAGCTCTACCTGGCCAATCCGATGATGATCTCTGTGCGCTTCGAGCACCCGGCGCTGTCGGCGCTGGAGCCGCCCAACCCCGAGGTCGGCGCCTATAATCGAGCCACAGCCGAGCGGATGATGAAGTCGCTGGACCGCCGCCTGGCCGATCAGGAGTGGATCGCTGCGGGGCGGTTCAGTCTGGCGGACATTGTCGCCTATACGGGCATCGACTTCGGCAGGCTCGTGAAATACCGGCCGTCGAAAGACCTTGTGCACCTGAACCGCTGGCGCGAGGCCATGAAGGCCCGTCCGGCTGCGGCGGCGGGCATGTCCATGGCGGGCTAGCGGCCTCGGCCGTGCGTTACCGAGCCAGATTGATGCGGCCGCCGCCGGGGACTTCCATGTCGCCGGGGCGCCAGCCCTCGGGGCAGGGCCCTTCCCACGACGCCTGGATGGTCATCGTGCCCGAGCGGTTCATCTGAGGCGTCGCCGCGCCGGAGGTCGTGGTCGTCGCGCGAACCTGATAGCGGCTCTGGAAATCGCCGGTGGCCACCCCTTCGGTGGTGGTGACGCCGCCAGAGCCCATGGAGCACACCGAACGGAAGGCCCAGCCGCCGTCCGGCTGGCGCGTCACGCGATGCTCGCTGCACATGTCTCTGGTGGTCTGGGCGCCCCAGACGCTCATCTCACGCTCGGTGGCCTCGTCGATGCAGACGCGGGTCGTCTGGACGAAGTCGACGCCTTCCATGGACATGGCCATGCGCCAGAGGCCCGGCTTGCGCTGCAGGGTGGGCGGCGCGGCGGGAGATCCAGCCTCGGCGGCCGGCGCGGCGCTGTCCTCGGCGGCCGGCGCCTCCTCCTGGCGCTGACAGGCCGACAGGGCGATGCCGGAAACGGCGGCGGCGACGATCAGACGCGAGTGCATGGCGGCCTCTCCAAGCTGGGCTGTCGACACCCTATCTCTATGGCGCGGACCCACAAGGGGCCGGGAACGACGCCGTCCATCCGGAGGTTTTGCAGGTCATGAAACCCATCCGACACGATCCGGAAGCGCATCGCTTCGAACAGGAGTTCGAAGGCCCTAACGGACAGCCGCTGCTGGTCTTCGCGGACTATGCGCGCCAGGGCGAAACCCTGGCCATCCTGCATGTGGAGGCCGACCCCGCCTTGCGCGGCGGCGGTGCGGCCGGACGCTTCATGCAAAGCCTGGTGAACGAGGCCCGCGACGAAGGCCTGAAGCTGCGCCCGGTCTGCGGCTATGCGGCGGCCTGGTTCCGCCGCCATCCTGAAGCGGCCGGGGTGCTGGCCCACTCACGCCCGTTGCGGAATGAACGCTAGGCGCGGGCCGCCAGCAGCTTCAGGCTGGCCGCCTTGGCCTTGAGGTCTTCCTCCAGCTGGCGGGCGATCTCGCGGGCCCCCACGGGATAGGCTTCGCCGCCCTGGGCCACCTCCGCGGCGCGGCGGGCCGCCTCATGCAGGGCCAACTGGAGACCTTCCAGCTCCTCCTTCGCCAGCAGGCGCGCCTCGGCCTGCAGGCGCTTTACGCGCTCCGCGACCGTTTCCGGCTTGCGGTCCAGGGCGTAGGGCAGGGGCTCTTCGGGGCCCAGGTCGACGGGCTCTCCAACCACCCGCAACTGCGGTTTCGGCTTGTCAGGGCGGCTTTTCGAGGCCGGCATGGTTCAACTCCAGACGGGATACTCCAGAGTTTCAATGCCGCCGCTGCCGAGCTGTTCCGCTTAAGCTGTCCGGGCCTGTGGAGTGTTGCGTGGCTGCAACCCTCAGGTGTTGGCCATGGGGCGGCGGCTGATCCACCCCGGCATCCAGCCCTCGTGCACCGCCCGCAGGTCCGCAAGCGCGATGTCGAACAGGCCCGGCGAGGCGAACCGCCCGCCGCCCGCCTGACCGGCCACCATGGCGTGCACGCCGGCCGCCTGCGCCTGGGCCAGCAGATCGGCTGCATCGCCGGGCACGGCGATCAGGTAGCGCGCCTGATCCTCGCCGAAGAGGTAGGGGTGGGCGTGCGTCGGGCTGGTGGCGTTCAGGGTCACGCCCACGTCCGAGGCCAGCGCCATCTCGGCCGCCGCGACCAGGAGGCCGCCGTCCGAAAGATCGTGGCAGACGGTGACAAACCCCTCGCGGATCAGGCCGCGCACGAAGTCACCGTTGCGCTTTTCAGCGGCCAGATCGACCGGCGGGGGCGCCCCGTCCTCACGGCCCAGGACTTCGCGCAGGTAGAGGCTCTGACCCAGCTCGCCGTGGCATTCGCCGATCAGGACCAGCGCGTCCCCTTCGGCCAGTCCGGCATAGCCCGCCAGCAGGTCATAGTCCGGCAGCAGACCCACCGCGCCGACGGTCGGCGTCGGCGGAATGGCGACCCCGTCGGTCTCGTTGTAGAGGCTGACATTGCCGCTCACGACGGGGAAATCGAGTGCTCGGCAGGCCTCGGCCATGCCGTCGGTGGCCCGCACGATCTGGCCCATGATGGCGGGCTTTTCGGGATTGCCGAAGTTCAGGTTGTCGGTGACGGCGATGGGGTCGGCGCCCACGGCGGTCAGATTCCGCCACGCCTCGGCCACGGCCTGCTTGCCCCCTTCATAAGGGTCGGCCTGAACGTAGCGGGGCGTCACGTCGCTGGTCACGGCCAGGGCCTTGGACGAGCCGTGCACCCGCACCACGCCGGCGTCTGCGCCCGTGGCGCTGTCGGCCAGGGTGTCGGCCATGACGTGGCGGTCGTACTGCTCCCACAGCCAGCGCTTGGAGGCCACGTCGGGGCAGCCCATCACTTTCAGCACCGCGGCGGTCCAGTCGATGGGCGCGGGAACCTGGCCGGGATCCAGCCGCTCGGGCGGGACCGGCGGATCCCAGGGGCGGTCGTACAGCGGAGCGTCGTCGAACAGGGGCGCCAGCGGCACGTCGCACTCGACCTGGCCCTTGTGCTTCAGGACCAGCCGGCCGGTGTCGGTGGTGCGACCGATGACGGCGGCGTCCAGGCCCCACTTGCGGAAGATGGCGTGGCCCTCTTCCTCGCGGCCGGGCTTCAGGATCGCCAGCATGCGCTCCTGGCTCTCGGACAGCATCATTTCGTAGGCGGTCATGCCGGTTTCGCGCTGGGGCACCATGTCGAGGTCCAGCTCGATGCCGACGCCGCCCTTGCCCGCCATCTCGACGGAGGATGAGGTCAGGCCCGCCGCGCCCATGTCCTGGATGGCGGCGACCGCGCCGGTGGCCATCAACTCCAGCGTCGCCTCGATCAGCAGCTTCTCGGCGAAAGGATCGCCGACCTGGACCGTGGGGCGCTTCTCCTCGTCGCCCTCGCTGAACTCGGCCGAGGACATGGTGGCGCCGTGGATGCCGTCACGCCCGGTCTTGGAGCCGAAATAGACCACGGGCAGGCCCGCCGCGGGCGCGGCCGAATAGAAGATGGCGTCCGCCTTGGCCAGGCCCACGCACATGGCGTTGACCAGGATGTTGCCGTTGTAGCCTGGGTGGAAGTTGGTCTCGCCCCCGACGGTCGGCACGCCGACGCAATTGCCGTAGCCGCCGATGCCGGCGACCACGCCGTCCACCAGGCGGCGCGTCTTGGGATGCTCGGGATCGCCGAAGCGCAGCGCGTTTAGCAGCGCCACGGGCCGCGCTCCCATGGTGAAGACGTCGCGCATGATGCCGCCCACGCCGGTCGCCGCCCCCTGGTAAGGCTCGATGAAGCTGGGGTGGTTGTGGCTCTCCATCTTGAAGATGCAGGCGTCCCCGTCGCCGATGTCGATGACGCCGGCGTTCTCGCCGGGGCCGCAGATCACCCGCGGGCCGGTGGTGGGAAACTTCTTCAGGTGGATGCGGCTGGACTTGTACGAGCAGTGCTCTGACCACATGACCGAAAAGACGCCCAGCTCCACATCGGTGGGCTCGCGGCCCAGCCGGTCAAGGACGACGGCGTATTCCTCAGGCTTGAGGCCATAGTCGGCGGCCTTTTCGGCCATGGTCTTCTCGGGCGCGCTCATGGCCGGACCCGATAGCGGATTCAGGCTGAGGGGACTAGGGCGGGAACGGCGGGCCGCCTCGGGCGTCTCCTAGGGGAAAGGAGAGTCACATGACCGACCAGCCCATCTCACCGGCCGCCACGCCCGAGGACGAGGCCGCGCCTGACATCGCCGCCGACGACGCCGGCGCCTCCGCCATGGCCGAGCGCAAGCAGAAGCAGGAGGAGCTCGAAACCGAAGCCCGCCTGGTCGAGCACTAGGCGGGGCGCGGCTCACGCCGGCTGCGCCAGACGACCCAGCCGGCGAAGGCCGCCAGCACGACCGCGGCGATCAGGGCCGCGGCCGCGAGGGTCGGCTCCTGATCGGCCGACATGGCCACATAGACGGCCACCAGCCCCCAGACGATGGGCAGCGGATAGGCCGCCAGCTCGGTGCGGAAGGTCACGGCCATGCCCACCAGCAGCACCACGCCGATGCCCGCCAACGCCCACCCGGCCTGCATGTCGGGCGTAATGATTCCCTCGGCGGTCATGACGGTCAGCAGGTTCAGGGCTGTGGCGATGGTCAGCCAGCCTCCGAGCAGTCCGAGCGGCCACAGGACCAGACCGCGCTCCTTGCGCCCGGCCGCCGCCAGGTTGCTGCTCACCAGCCCGCCGACGATGGACAGGGCCGCCAGGCTGATCAGCCCCACGGTCGCCCAGCGCCAGTTGAAGGCCGCCGCCGGTATCCAGAGCCCTGTGGCCGTCATCCCGACCACCGAGGCCCAGCCCAGCGTCCTCAGGAGCGGCGTCTCCGGCGTCCTGGGCCAGACCTGATAGACGGCGTAAGCCGCGATCCAGACATAGATCACGCTCCAGATCGTGAAGGCGTAGCCCGCCGCGCGCAGGGTCTCGTTGCCCTGTTCCGCGAACTGCGCCTGGGTCAGGCCGATGCGCACGATGGCGTCCAGCACTGGCAGCACCAGCATGATCAGCGCGGCGATAAGCACGAGGATGCGGCGCATGGCGTCTCTCCGACAGCTTGAGCGTTCCAGGGACAATACGCCCGCCGACCCCGATGGTTCACTCAAGTTGCGGAACCGGGGGCGCGGACGACCGCTTTCCCTGGAGCATCAGCACAGGAGCCTGACCATGGCCGATCCCACGCCGGAAGCGCCCGCGGGCGAATATCCCCGCGAATACGAGCCGACCCAGGAGGAGGTTATTCGCGGCCGCGAACAGGGCCTGGGCGTGGGCGCCGAGGACCTGGCCATCCAGAACGCGGCCGAGGACGCCATCGACTACCCCGAGGCGGTCGACCCCGGCCAGGGCGAGGACGACGGCGTGGTTGAGCGGCTCGAGCCCGGCGACCCTGGCTACCAGTGACCGGCGCGGGGGGCTAATCCCCCAGGTCGATTTCCCGCAGCGGGTCGCCGCCGTCGATGAACAGGCGCCCGCCCGGCTTCAGTGCCGCCCTGATTCTTGCCCGCGCCGCTTCGCCCGCCTTGGGATGCCGGCCGTCCAGGGCGCCGACCCGGAAGGCGAAGGCCAGGTCAAAGGGCGCTTCGCCGTCTTCGAGTTCAAAGGTCTCGGCGCTAGCCTGCCGCACGCTCAGCTTTCCACCGACATCGCCGCCCGCCTGGGCTTGGCGCACCGCGGCGGCCGAGCGATCGATGGCCAGCACCTGACCCTCTTCGATCCGACGCGCCACTTCGCGGGCCGCGGCGCCCGGGCCGCAGCCGATCTCCAGGACCCGCATGCCGGTCTTCAGAGGAAGCGCGTCGACCAGGATGCGAAGCCGGTCAGACAGCTCCTGGCTCATGCATAGGCCGCGTTAAGCACGCTCTGGAACAGGATCGCGCCGTCGGCCGAGCCCAGCTCGGGCTCGAAGGCGCGGTCGGGGTGGGGCATCATGCCCAGCACGTTGCCGCGTTCGTTCTGCAAACCGGCGATATCGTTGACCGAGCCGTTGGGGTTGTCGACGTAGCGGAACACCACCTGGCCTTCGCCCTCGATGCGCTCCAGCGTGTCGGCGTCGCAGAAGTAGTTTCCGTCGCCGTTGCCCTGGGTCATCGTCACCGTGCGCCGGCCCTGATAGCCGGAGGTGAATCGGGTCTGGCCGTTGGAGACGGTCAGATCGATGGGCTTGCAGACATACTTCAGCCCCGCGTTCTTCATAAGGGCGCCGGGCAGCATGTCGGCCTCGCACAGGATCTGGAAACCGTTGCAGATGCCGACCACGGCCACGCCGCGCTCGGCCTGTTCGCGCACCGCCTTCATGGCCGGCGCAAGCGCGGCCATGGCCCCCGAGCGCAGATAGTCGCCATAGGAGAAGCCGCCGGGAATGACGATCAGGTCCAGCCGGTCGGGCAGGGTGGTCTCGGCGTGCCAGACCATGCCCACCTGGGCGCCGGTCGAGCGTTCGACCGCCACCTTGCAGTCACGGTCGCAGTTGGATCCGGGGAAGACGATGACGGCGGCTTTCATGGCCGCGCCTCTAGCACCGTTCGGCGGCGTTTGCGAGGCGGGGATCAGCCGCCCTTGAGGATCACGGCCATGCTGCCGTCGCTTTGCAGGATCACGGCCTCGGCGTCCTGTAGGGCCTGCCCGCCCTTGTCGCGGATGGCCTGCAGCACCTCGCTTTCGGACACCCGCTCGCGGCGCAGGGTTCGGCGGCACGGCGCCCCGTCGCTGAGCAGCAGCGAGGGGTCGGCCGTCACCACGTCGCGAAGGGTGGGCCAGCGCACGGTCGTCCAGGTGACGGCGAACTGCAGCAGCACCAGAAGGCCCAGGGCGACCACTCCCTCGACCAGGGCTACGCTCTCGGAAACCAGGATCGAGGACAGGGTCGAGCCCAGCGCCACAGTGACGATCAGGTCGAAGGCGTTCAGCTTGGATAGGGTGCGCTTGCCGGTCAGGCGCAGCACGACGATGAGCGAGGCGTAGGCCAGCACGCCGACCACGACGACCCGCAGAACCCCGCTCCAGCTTTGGAAGAAAACCGAGGCGTCCATGCTTCAGCAAACCGGCCGCGGCGCGAGCCGTTCCGTCAGGCTTCGTTGCGTGAGAGCGGCGTGCCGGCCAAACCCGTGAACGCCACGGCTCGCGACGGCGGCTCGCCGCCGCTCAGCGGCCAGCGCGCGCCCAGCAGGCGGCCTTTGGACAGGCGCGCGACGCAGACGCGGTCGCCCTGATTGCCGCCCAGCACGTGGAAAGCTTCGACGTCGGCGCCCACACAAAAGCCCACGTGCCCCCGCCAGCCCGCGCGGCTGCCGCGCCAGAAGACCAGCACCGCGCCCAGGCCCGGTTCGCTGACCCGGCCGAACTTCATCCACGTCCGGGCCGACAGCAGTCCCTGCGGCAGGGGTTCGTCCGGCAGGGCGGCGGCGATGCAGTGGCCCACGAACAGGCCGCACCAGGGCACGTCGTCAGAGGCGTAGTTCAGGTCCAGCCGTTCGGCCCAGTCGAGGATGGCGGGGTTCGAGGACTTTCCCGGCCGCTCGGTCAGGCCTTCCAGCCGCCGCGCCTCGGCCAGCCAGAGCGGTTCATCCGTCGCCAGGCCCAGCGCCCCCAGGGTCAGGGGACCCGCCACGCCATCGGGCTGCAGGCCCGCGGCCGTCTGGAACGCCCGGATCGCCGCCCGCGTGCGCGGCCCAAGCGCGCCGTCCAGCGGTCCCGGATCGAAGCCGTGGGTCAGAAGGGCGGCCTGAAGCTGAAGGACGGACATGAAAACCTCGTCTCGATGGGATCGAGACGAGGCTAGGCGGGGCCCGAAGGGGCGTGCGTAAGTCGGCGGCGGGAGCGACCTACCGCTCGTAGATCGCGGTGATCGACGCTTTTTCCAGCGTGTGGAAGTGCAGGTTGAAGCCGTACTTGGCGCCGGAATCCTCTCTCGTGACCGGCAGCTCCTCCACATCCACGGTGAAGACGGTGAAGATGTAGCGGTGCGGCCCGTGGCCGGGGGGCGGAGCGGCTCCGCCATAGCCGGGCTCGCCGAAGTCGGTGCGACCCTCGACGGCGCCCTTGGGCAAGGGGCCGCCGGCGGCGATCTCGGTCACGTCGGCGGGGATGTTGGCCACCGTCCAGTGCCAGAAACCTGAGCCGGTGGGCGCGTCAGGGTCGTAACAGGTGATGGCGAAGCTCTTCGTCCCCTCGGGCGCGCCGGACCAGGCCAGGTGCGGCGAGCGGTTGCCTTTGTCGTGGACCTGGGCGTCAGGCAGCCGGTCGCCCTCCTTGAAGTCGCTAGAGGTGAGGGTCAGGGTCATGGGGGCTCCCTTCTTCTGAATTCGTCGCGCGATTCATGGGTTCTCAGTCAACGCATGGCAATCCGAAGCGATCAGTAGGGATCGCCGCCATGCGTTTCGTCTTGCTTCTCGCCCTTGCCTTGGCCGCCTGTGCTGAGGCGGCGCCGGAGTCCCAGCTGGCAGGCGAGTGGACGCCCATCTCGACCAACAGCTGCACCACCGAGGGCCGGGTGGTCACCTTCCGACCTGAGCGCATCTATTATCGGGCCGGGCGCGCCGAGGACTGGATCGCGCAGGTCACGGGTTTCACCGAGTCGCCGGGCATGGTGGACCTGAAGGTCCGGCCGCGCGGCCAGACGCCGGGCGGGCGCGAGGAACTGGGCCAGGAGGCGACCCTGAGGTTCGTGGTGCGCGACGGCGAGGCGCGGGTGATGGGCGAGTCCTACGGGGGACCGTTCACGCCGATCGAGGACGAGACCATGACCAACATCTTCACGATGAAGCGCTGCGACGGCGCGGGGCGCTAGGCCACCTCTACCCGGTAGCTCTCGATTACCGTGTTGGCCAGCAGGGTCTCGCACATGCGCTTCGCCTCGGCCTCAGCGTCGGCCCCTTCGAAGTCGAACTCGATCAGCTTGCCGACGCGCACGTCCGACACGCCGGACCAGCCCAGGCCCTTCAGGGCGCCCTCGACGGCCTTGCCCTGGACGTCCAGCACGCCGGGCTTGAGGAAGACGTGAACCTTCACCTTGGCCATCAGTGCAGGCCTCCCTGAATGACGGTGGGCATATCCTTCATGATCCCCAGGCGCCGCGCCACCTCGGCATAGGACTCGATGACGTCGCCGAGGTCGCGGCGGAAGCGGTCCTTGTCCAGCTTGTTGCCGGTGGCCGTGTCCCAAAGGCGGCAGCTGTCGGGGCTGATCTCGTCGGCCAGGATGACGCGGCTGAACTCGCCCTCCCAGACTCGGCCGAACTCAATCTTGAAGTCCACCAGGGTGATGCCGACCGCGCCGAACATGCCAGACAGGAAGTCGTTGATGCGCAGCGTCATGGCCAGGATGTCGTCGATCTCCTGGGTGGTGGCCCAGTTGAAGGCCGTGATGTGCTCTTCGGTGACCATCGGGTCGCCCAGCTTATCGTCCTTCAGATAGAACTCGACGATCGAGCGGGGCAGGGGCGCGCCCTCTTCCTGGCCCAGGCGCGTGGCCAGCGAGCCGGCCACGATGTTGCGGCACACCACCTCCAGCGGAATGATCTCGACCTCGCGGACCAGCTGTTCGCGCAGGGATAGCCGGCGAATGAAGTGGTTGGTCACGCCGATGGCGCCCAGCCGGGTCATGATGAACTCGCTGATCTTGTTGTTCAGCACGCCCTTGCCTTCCAGCGTCGCCTTCTTCTGGGCGTTGAAGGCGGTGGCGTCGTCCTTGAAGTACTGGATGATGGTGCCCGGCTCAGGCCCCTCGTAGAGGATCTTGGCCTTGCCTTCGTAGAGCTTCTTGCGGCGGGTCATGGTCTGTCCCGAAAGGGAGGGGCGGCAAACTAAAAACGCGCGGGCCGGAAATGCCGTCCGGCGGCGCGCGTTCAGAGTCGCTGCGATGCGGTGGAACATAGGCGTTTGCGCGGCGCGGGGCAAACGGCGAGAGGCGAAGGGGCCAGCCGCGTCCCCTACGGACCTGGCGGTCCGCGTCAGCGCCTATTGATCCGCTTCCAGCGCGGCATGGGGCATGGTCATCCGGCAGATCAGACCGTCGGAACGATAATCTAGGGCCACATCGGCTCGAAGGGCTCTGGCCACGACCTGCTTGATGAGGCTGGTTCCAAAGCCCTGGCGTTCAGGGCGTTTCACGGGCGGCCCGCCTTCCTCACGCCACTCGATGAGAAACAGGGGTTCTCCACCGATGTCCTTGAAGGCCGTAGCCACAATGACTCGTCCCGTGGGGCTGCTCAGCGCGCCATACTTCGCCGAGTTCGTCGCAAGTTCGTGGACCGCCAGCGCCAGTAGCTGGGCGGCCTTTGGTCCCACTGACACGGAAGGGCCGTCAATCGCCACATTCGCCCCGCCCTGCGTCTGGTACTGGGCCAGTTCCGCCAGAAAGACCTCATTCAGGCTGGTGTGTTTTTCTTCGCCAAAGCGCAGAGCGCCCTGGCTGGCGGCCAGGGCCTTGAGCCGTCCGACCAGCGAGTCCCTGAACTCTTCCACGTTCGACGCATCCGCCGCGCTGATGGAGACAAGGGAATGAACCACGGAGAGCACGTTGCGCATCCGGTGATCCATTTCGCGCGCCATCGCCTCGCGCAGGTCTTCCAGTTCCTTCCGCGCAGTGATGTCACGATGCACAACGGTCAAGATCGTCTGGCCGTCGATAATCTGGCGCGAGACCATGGCCTCGGCGGGGAACTCGTCCCCGTTTTTGCGGCGGCCCCAGACCTCCCGGCGTGGGCCCATAAGTCGGTGGGTGGAGTTCCCTTCACTCCCGAACTCGCGGACCTGACGCGCGTGTTCGGCGCGGTGGCGCAGCGGAAGCAGCATTTCGACGTGGCGGCCGATTACCTCGCCCGCGCTATAGCCAAATGATTTCTCGGCGGCCGGATTGAATACCAGGACGCATCCGTCTTCATCGGTACAGATCACTGAATCGGCGATAAGCGCCAAAACATCGACCTTTAGTGCGGCTTCACCCCCCTTGAGCGCCAATAGTGCGGAGTTTTTCATTGCCCGCCTCCGCGGATAGGCAAGCCTCAACTTAGCCGTTTATGGCCGCTGAGTCGATTGGCGCGCGCCATGCTGCCCGACAAGTCAAGGCCGAGCCTGGGCGACGAACAGGCCGAACGTTCCCGGCGTAAGAAAAGGTGAAGGCGCGACGGAAGCGAGATGCGGGAATGCGGCGCTTTCCGCCTTATCTTGCCCGATACCCCCTCACTGCTCAGGCCGCCGCTCCTGAGGGTGCAAAGGCCGAGCGCCAGACGGCGAGGGAATTTGCGCACGCTCCGGCTCCGACTCCCATGCTGCTTAGCCGCGCCCTTGCCAGGCGCCGGTCTTTCTCATGGCTGTCTATCAGACGGATCAGACGGATTAGACGGTGTTTCATTTGGCGCGATCTGGCGCGGTTTGGCGCCCGCTTAGGTCCTGGCGCCGTGACTCACAGCGACGGCAGAACCAGCCCCTCGCGCTCGTTGTCCCAGACCATGTTGTGGATGCGCCAGGCGCCGTCCGGGTCCTTCAGCAGCTGGATCGAGTTGATCCCCCGCCGCTCGGGCGCGCTGTCCGACGGGTCCCGCTTCGCCTCATACAGGCTCCAGGCGTGGGCGATGTTGCCGAACACGTCGATGCGCCGGCCGATCTCCACCTCGTAGAAGGGGTTGGCGTCGAAGAAGGGCTGCACGTTCCTTGCGTACGCCTCCAGCCCCATGGTCAGCCGCTGGGCCCGGCCCTGATCGTCCAGCCAGGTGCGGGTCTGGCGCGCGTCGGACGCGAAGACGGCCCTCTGGCGGCTCCAGTCGCGCGGACCGGCCGGTCCCGAGATGAGCGCATACATCTCGTCGATCAGGGCGCCGATCTGGGCTTCATCCTGCGTCATTGAACCAACCCCTCCTTAAGAACGTATCGCAAAGGCCGATCTTGATTGCCTTGGCCGTCAGCCCGGCTATAGACACGCCTTCCGATTGCGTAACCCGCCCGAAAGACCCATGACCACCTTTGACGATCGCGAAAAGGCCTTCGAGGGCAAATATGCTCTCGACCAGGAGCAGGAATTCAAGGCCGCCGCCCGCCGCAACAAGGCCCTGGGCCTGTGGGCGGCCGAGAAGATGGGCCTGAACCAAGCCTCGGCCGACGAATACGCCAAGGCCGTCGTGCGCGCCGATTTCGAGCAGCCGGGCGACGAGGACGTGCTGCGCAAGATCATGGGCGACTTCAAGGCCTCTGGCCTGACCATCTCGGAGGGCGAGGTGCGCTCCAAGATGGACGAGCTGATGGGCCGCGCCCGGGACGAGATCCGCGCGGGCGAGTGATTCCCATCGCTTCGGCGATGATCCGCTGACATTTTGGGGACTTTCGGCTCGCGAGCTCCTGCACGCGAGCGTCAGGCCTTGCGGACTTAGCTCCTTCCAAACACCCGCTGGAACACGGTGTCCACGTGCTTGGTGTGGTACCCCAGGTCGAACAGGGCCTCGAGCTCGGCGTCGGACAGCACGACCCGCTCATCGGCCTTGAGGAATTCGAGGAACCGACCCTCGCCGCGCCAGACCTTCATGGCGTTCTCCTGAACCGCGGCGTAGGCGTCTTCGCGCGAGACCCCGGCCTGGGTCAGGGCCAGCATGACCCGCTGGCTGTTCACCAGCCCGCCCAGGCGGTCGAGGTTCTTCTGCATGTTCTCGGGATAGACGTTCAGCCGCTCGACCACGCCGGCGAGCCGGTGCAGGGCGAAGTCGAGGTGGATCGTGGCGTCCGGGCCGATGCCGCGCTCGACCGCCGAATGGCTGATGTCCCGCTCATGCCACAGGGCGACGTTCTCCAGCGCCGGGACCACGGCCGACCGCACGAGGCGGGCGAGGCCGGTCAGGTTCTCGGTCAGGATCGGGTTGCGCTTGTGGGGCATGGCCGAGCTGCCCTTCTGGCCCTTGTCGAAGAACTCCTCGGCCTCCAGCACCTCGGTGCGCTGCAGGTGCCGGATCTCGACCGCCAGCCGCTCGACCGAGCTGGCGACGACCGCCAGGGCCGCGAAGAAGGCCGCGTGCCGGTCGCGCGGGATGACCTGGGTCGAGACCGGCTCGACGGACAGGCCCATCTGGTCAGCGACGTATTGCTCAACGGCCGGGTCCACATTGGCGAAGGTGCCCACGGCGCCGGAGATGGCGCAGGTGGCGATCTCCTCCCGGGCCGCGACCAGGCGGCGGCGCGCGCGCTGGAACTCGGCGTGATAGCCGGCCAGCTTGAGGCCGAAGGTCACGGGTTCGGCGTGGATGCCGTGGCTGCGCCCGACGCACGGGGTCAGCTTGTGCTCGAAGGCGCGGGTCTCCAGGGCCGCCAGCACGCGGTCGACGCCCTCGATCAGCAGGTCGGCCGCGCGCGCCAGCTGCACGGCGAAGCAGGTGTCCAGCACGTCGGAGCTGGTCATGCCCTGGTGCAGGAAGCGCGCCTCCTCGCCGACGATCTCGGCCACGTGCGTCAGGAAGGCGATGACGTCGTGCTTGGTGGTGCGTTCGATCTCGTCGATGCGGTCGGCGTCGAAGACGGCGTCCTTGCCCTTGGCCCAGATGGCCCGGGCCGCCTCGGCCGGAATCACGCCCAGCTCGGCCATCTTGGTGGCGGCGTGAGCCTCGATCTCGAACCAGATCCGATACTTGGTCTCCTGGGACCAGATGTCGACGGCTTGGGGGCGGGCATAGCGGCTGATCATGGGCCGTGCGTGTCGGCCCGACGGGGAGACGAGTCAAGATTGGCCGGCTTTGCGGGACGCGCTGGCGGGCGTATCAGCCACCTTCCAGCCAAGGAGGGATTCGATGATCGAGCTGATCGTGGGCGACCGCATGTTCTCCACCTGGTCCCTGAGGCCCTGGCTTGTGCTGAAGAAGACGGGGCTGGAGTTCAGCGTCACGGAAATCCCGCTCTATGGCCCCAGCTCGGACGCCAAGCTGGCGGTGCACAGCCCCAGCCGCCGCGTGCCCGTGCTGAAGGCGGACGGCGAGACCATCTGGGACTCCCTGGCCATCGTGCTGTGGATCGCCGAGGCCGCCCCCGAAGCGCCGGTCTGGCCCAGGGACCCGGTCGCTCGGGCCCTGTGCCGCTCGGTCGTATGCGAGATGCATTCGGGCTTCATGGGCATGCGCAACGATTTGGGCATGGGTCCGCAGTTCCCGATGGTGGGGCCCTCCGACGGCCGCCGCACCGAGGTGACGGAGGCCGCCGCGGCCGACGTGCGCCGGATCGTGGCCATGTGGCGCGAGATGCGCGGCCGGTTCGGGGCCGGCGGTCCCTACCTGTTTGGCGAGTGGTCGGTCGCGGACGCCTTCTTCACGCCCGTGGCGACGCGCTTCCGCCGCCACGGCGTCGATCTGGCCGACTACGGCGACGATGAGACCGCGGTCGTCTATGCGCAGACCCTGCTGGCCCAGCCGGATTTCCTGGAGTGGGAGCGGGAGGCGAAGCCGCTGGATCATTCATTGTAGGGTTGGCGCATGAGCCTGGTCGCGGCGGCGGTATATCGGCAGGGTCAGCGCGTTCGCACCCTGACCCTCGACGATGACATCGCCCTTGGCGACGATGAGTTCGTTTGGATCGGGCTGGTTGAACCGACTGAAGGCGAACTGCGCACGCTTCAGGCGCGGTTTCGTTTGCATCCCCTGGCCGTCGAAGATGCGCTCAAGGCGCACCAGCTCCCCAAGGCCGAGGTGTTCGGCGACCAGCTGTTCGTGGTGCTGCGCACCGCCCACTTCCAGCCCGGCGGGCTGATCGACTACGGCGAGACCGCCGTCTTCATGGGGCAGGGCTTCATCATCACGGTGCGCCATGGCTCGACGCGCGCCCATACTCAGCTGCGCGAACAGCTGGAGGCGGCGCCCAGCCTTTTGCGACACGGCATCGACTATGTGCTGCACGCCGTCCTGGACTTTATCGTCGATGGCTATCTGCCGGTGGTCGAGGCCATCGAGGCCGAGGTCGATGAGATGGAGCGTCGGGCACTGGACGCCTTCCTCGGCCGGGCCGAGGTCACGCGTATCTTCGCGCTCAGGCGCGAGGTGCGGCGCTTTCAGCGACTGCTGGACCCGACCAACGAGGTCTGCGCCCGGCTGGAGCATCTGGAGCTGCCCTGCGTCGACGCCGAGGTGCGTCCCTACTTCCGTGATGTGGGCGACCATGTGCGCCGGGTCGAGGCCATGCTGGAGGCCCTGAGCGAGGTGCTGGCTTCGGTCTTTGAGGCCAGTCTGTTGCTGGAGCAGCAACGTCAGGGCGCAATCACTCGGCGGCTGGCCGCCTGGGCGGCGATCCTGGCCGTGCCGACGGCCATAGCGGGTGTCTACGGCATGAACTTCGAAATCATGCCCGAACTGGAGTGGCGTTACGGCTACTTCGCGGTGCTGGCGTTGATCGGGGCCGTCTGCCTCTATCTCTATGCGCGTTTCAAACGTTCGGGCTGGCTTTAGTCTCGCTAGACAAGCCCCTGGGCCTTGAAGCTGACCACGCCCTCGCGGCCGACGACCAGATGGTCATGCACCTCGACCTTGAGCAGCCGGCCCGCGTCGACGATCTGGCGGGTCATGTCGATGTCGGCGCGGCTGGGCGTCGGGTCGCCCGAGGGATGGTTGTGCACCAGGATGAGTGCGCTTGAGGACAGCTCCAGCGCCCGGCGCACCACCTCACGCGGGTAGACGGCGGCCTGGTCCACCGTGCCCCGGTTCATGAGCTCGTCGGCGATCAACTGGTTCTTGCGGTCCCGCTAAGATGCGGCTTGCAGAAATCGATTTGATCTTTATGGGCCGCCCTATGCCGAACGCCGTCATCTACCGCCGCTATTCCACTGACGAACAAGAGCATGGGTCAGGCGACACGCTGGCCCGCCAAGCTGAGCGATGCTCCGCGATGGCGGAGGCGCGGGGCTGGACGGTCGTCGAGACGCTAACCGACCGGGGCAAGTCGGCCTTCAAGGGCGAACACCTCCGCGATGGTGAACTGGGCGCGTTTGAAGCCAAGGTTCGGGCGGGAGAGGTCGCGCCAGGGACGGTGCTGTTGGTCGAACGTCTCGACCGTCTCTCGCGCCGCCCGGTGCCTGAGGTCATGGCGTGGATTCACGCCATGACCACGTTCGGCATCACGGTGGCCGTGGCCGATGTCGATGAGGTCTATGGCGCTAGCGTTGACCTGGGCACCTTCCTCACCACGGCTATCAGGGCAGCCACCGGCCACGAGGAATCCCGGAAAAAGTCGGAGCAAACCCTGAAGGCGCGGGAGCGTCTATGGCGGCTCGCTGAGACCAAGACCGGGCCTTGGGCCAATCTCGCGGGGAAGATTCCAGGGTGGCTGGTGCGGCGGCCCGATGCGAGCGGCTTCGACGTGATCGAAGAACGAGCCGCCATCGTCCGCGAGGTTTACGAGTTATCGGCTGACGGTCTGGGTGTGATCACCATCGCCAATCTCTTGAACCAGCGGGGGCTCAAACCCTTCGCCGCACCCACAGTGTATGAGGGGCGGCCTTATCAATGGAGCCGCTCAGGGGTTCGACAACTCCTGACCTCGACAACCGTTGAAGGCGATTTTCGACCTCACAGCGGCCCCTACGCTGGGCGCATTATCACCGAGTTCTATCCCCGCGTTGTCGATGCAGACGTGGTTGCGAGGGCGCGGGCAAACCTCGCCTCTCGCGCCACCGTGAAGGGTCAGGGCGCGAGACAAGGCACGACCAATCTCTTCGCGGGTCTTATGAAATGCGGCGAGTGCGGTCGGCGGGCCTTCCTCACCTCCGGGGTGAAGAAGGGTCGCCGCTACAGCTACGTTAAATGCGAGGCAGCCCAGGAGGGGCGTTGCTCCAACCGCGCAGGTTATGCCTATCCGGCGTTCGAACGGTCCACTCTGGACCTCATTATCGACCTCGCGCTCGATGATCGAGTCTTCGCCGCTACAGGTGAACTGAAGGCGGCGCGCGTTCGGGTGGCGGAAGTCGAAAAAGCCATCGAGACGAAGGCTGCCGCACGGGCGCGGCTACTGAGCCTGTTTGCAGCGGGCGACGACCAGTTGGCCGATATGATCGCTCAGGCGAAGGCCGACCTGGATGCGCTCAATGCGGAACTCGAAACGGCCAAGCTAGAGGTCGCGCGGGCATCGGGTCAGGTCAGTGGGATCGAGCACCTTAAGCGCGTCAACGATATCAGGGCCGCCGCTATGTCTGAGGATGCAAACGAGCGGGAGCAAGCACGGGGACGGCTCAGGGTCGCCCTCTCAACCATCGTCATGGCCGTGGATATCGAGCCCGTCGAAGGTCGAAAGGTCTTCACGGTCATCCTGAAGGGCGGCGTGATGGCCTTCCGAATTGACGACCGTGGTAACTTGGTGAAGGCCCTTAGTGATGCGGCAGGGCAGCCTCTGTGGGCGTTCCTGCCTCCGGAGGCCCAAAACGACCTAAGACCGCTCATCGACCGCATTGAGAAGCTGAGCGCGGCCTAGAGCCCGACTAGCGGAGACCCATGATGCGATAGGGGGCCTTCAGGGATTTCTTTGGCCGCTCTTTCGCGCGCAAAATCACCTCATCGCCATCGGGTCCACGCACCGCGAATACGGTCGCGTCCCCCAGCGGGCGGCTTTCCGCTTCCGCGAGCGAGCGCAAAGCTTCGAAGGCATCACGAGCGAGTTCGTTGGCCGCCTCATCGATGTGGCGGAGAAGGTCATCTAGGCGATTGATGGTCGCGAGACTGCGCGCGGCATTGTCGGCATCAAAGCCCGCTTGGACTACTAGGCCCTCGACCTCTCTTACCTCAAGCGTTTCCTGGAACCGCTCGCGCTCTAGGGAATACCGGTCTGCCGATTTCAACAAGGCGCTGTGCTGCCGATCAAGGTTCATCACCGCGTTCAGGAGGCTATCGCCCACGATCTCCTTCGCGGCCCAAACCTCATCCGTTGTGAAGCTGAGGCGTTCTGGCAGGTTCCCCCAAGGCATCACGCGCATGCACAACGCGTGAATAACCCGAACGTGCGGCTCTAGCTCAGGTCCGGCCTCGGCCTCCGCAACTTCCCGCGCCAATCCCTCCTTGGCCTGTCGAAGCGTGTCTCGCAGGGAGGAAGCGTCCGAGTAGATGTAGGTGGCCTTCTGGAAAATCGCGAAGGCCAGAGCTTTGACACGCTCCGCCCTTTCCCGCTGACGGTTCTTGTGAGCTACGCGTTCGGTGCCCCACACAGCGACGGCGGCACCCAAGATCGCGCCGATGATACCGATCAGACCACTGACGATTGCGCTGACCCATTCGCCACCCCCGTCTGCTTCTGGAAGGACGCTCACAAGCGGCTGGGATGACGCGTGGGCAGAGGATGCTCCAAAGGCGGCGACTGCGAACGCCAGGCCGGTCAAGACGCGAAACCGCAGCGCGCCGGTCATCCATGTGCTCCGTGCCAGACCCTGAAGCCAAGCTTACAGGAGACGTGTCCCGCTAAATACCCGGTGACAGACTGGGTATTCCCGTTGGAGTTCGACGAGACCCGCATCAGCGAGTTTGCTGGTTTCATCTATGAAATCCGGCACCGCGCCACGGGGCGCGCATATATCGGTCGGAAGTATCTCCAGGCCCGACGCAACGGGCGGACGGTCGAGTCGAATTGGCGCATTTATTGGGGATCGAGCGAGGCCCTCGCTTTGGACCTCAAGCGTTTCGGGAAGGCTGCCTTCGAGCGGCGAATTCTCTCACTTCACGCAACGCGGGCCGAAACGGACTTCGCGGAAGAGCGAGAGCTTTGGCGGCGCGACGTTCTCGCGGCGGTGCTGCCGGACGGGTCTGCTGCATTCTACAACAGGCAGATCGGCGCGCGCTGGTATCGCGTCACGGTGGACCGGTTCTCGGGTGGAACAAAGATAGAACACATGCGATGACTCCGAACCATGCGGATTGGGGACACGGTTCAGCTTAAGCGCGCGCTCGCCGTGGCCTGTCAGTGCGGCCACACCGTCCATTTCACGCCAGCCCAAGCCGTAAAGCGGTTCGGCGGTGAGACCGATTTCTCTGTCCTTCGCTCGAAACTCCGTTGCCGCGCCTGCAATCGCCGAAAGCCTTGGGTGGCCCTAGCTGACAGCGAAGACGGAGCCTCGCCATTCGTCGCTTTTCTGCCCGGCGGGCTGATGCTGCGATGCTTGGGGTGTTGGGTCGAGACCTGGGCCACGGGAAAAGAGTCCGCCGCGATCTTCGGCGCATCCGCGACAGTCGATGACGTGAGGTCTCAGGCCCGCTGCCGGTGCGGTGGCGCGATGGCGGTCAGCGTTCGGGATGAGGTGCCGAAGGATCGGCGGCCTTACACACGTGCCTAGCGCCCTTGCGCGCTAGGGGATTCAGCTTAGCCTTGGAAGCTCAACTTTGGCGGCCCTGTATGGAAACCTACATCGTCGGCTTCGGCGTTCCCCTACTGACGGGCATGGCATGGTTGGCTTACGCCCATCCAGAGGCATATGCCAAAGTGCACGGGCCGCTCATGATCCTATTTGGCCTCGCGTTCTTCGGTGCCGGAGGCATCTCCGTCGGCATCTATATGTCGTTGGGTGAGTTAGCATCGCGCCTCGATGGGGACGCATACCGGATGATTGCCCCCTGGGGAGGTTCAGTCAGATCAACCCTCGGGAAGGTGATGTTTGGATGCGGGAGCTTGGTGTTTTACAGCCACCTTCTTGCCGGTCTTCCGCTGCTACTGAAGAAGCCGTCTGCGGCTTGACCGGCTAGCGACCGCCCTCGCGGACCCCGGCGCGGCGCATCATCGAGCCCAGAGTTGCTCCGTTCAGGCGGCAGGTGGCGACAACGCGGTCATAGGAGCGGCGGCCTGCGAGACAGGCGACTTGGCGGCCCATCACGAGGCGGCGGAGAGTATCGCGGGCCTGGGGGCCGGTAGGCTCGCTCAGTTCAGGGGCGTTGAAATCGGCAAGGCGGACTTCGACCCAAGTTGCGCCGTTCGAGCGACCGCTGACCTCGACACAGACCATATCGCCGTCACCTACGTATCTGACCGGGCCGCTGAAGGTCTGACCTGGACTTGGAAGGGGAGCCTCACAGGGGTCGGCATGCGCCGCACCGGCTATGGCGATGAACCCAAGTGCGAGGGCTGATAGGGCGAACCGCATACCTCGCATCATGAAACGAGGTTGAGCGCGATCAAGCCGATAAAAACGACCCCAGCAAACCACGTGAGGTTTCTGACCAGAAACCGCAGCGCGATAACAATTTCTCGCACCGCCACAAGCGATTGGGCATCGGCTTGCGCCCCATCCCACTCGATAGAGAGGTGCGACCGATCCTTTTTGGGGCCACGACCAAACACTACGGATTCCTCAGCATAAAGACTTTTGCTGGTTCCGTAGGGGGAAGAGGAATTATTCAATGGCGACCTTCGCCACTCTAGAGAGACACTTATGTGACAACTTGATGACAGCCGCTGCCGGTATGATGGGTCTCCTGTAACCCACTGTCACTGTGAATATTTTTCTTCGAAATTTCTTATCCCCAGGACTATCACAAAATGTTTCTGAAGCGCCCTTGCCGGGGTAAGCTCGGGATGAGGGTCCAGGGGTTACGGATGGAATGGGAACTGGCTCCGCCAACATGGGAAGCCGCCGCCATTCTTTTGAGCGGTGTTCTGGCGGTTGGCGCGGCTCTGTATGTTGGCCGCCGCCAAGTCGAAATCGCTACGCGGCAGATTGAACTTCAGGCAAGGCTCGCCAACCTCGAAGCCCTGAAGATCAGAGCGTCGCTCTATGAAAGGCGGGTTGAGATCGAGGATGCCACCAACGACTGGCTGATCGCCACCGTCATGGAGGGCCGACCACCGCGCCGCTTTAAACGGGTCCATATCGATGATCCCTTAGGGCCTGAAGAAGCGGCCACGGCGCGACGGTTCCGCGACGGAGTAGCGAGATCACGTCACCTCTTTAGCTCGAAGATATATGACCGACTTTCAGCCCTTCAGCGCGCGGGCCGCGAGCTTGAGAAGGCCGATAGGGAAATGTGGCGCGAGATCAAGCAAGCCGAACGAAAGGGCCGTGAGCCCGAACTGGCCACGGCGCAGGCGAAGAAGGACGACGCGCTCAAGGCCATCGACGAGTTCCTCGCAAACTCCGCCGCCATCTTTGGCCCGGAACTGAACCTGAGCGAAATGATCGACTGAAGCGGTCACAGAGGCACCGGCTAAATACGGCATGCCCCGCCGCTTACTCGCCGCCCTCCGCTTCCTATGCCGGTTGCTCAACATCTTGGAGCCGGATGTCGGCTACCCCGTCCTGTCGATCTCGAAGCTCTCGATGTGGGCGACCCTGTGCCTGACCATCTTCATGGCGATCAAGAACCCTTCGTCGGCAGAGCTTGCGGCGGCCCTGGGGGCTCAGGTCGCGGCCACGGCCAACTATGGATTCCGCCGCTGGGTGCAAATGAAGACCCGCAAGGGGACGTATGGACCTTCGGCGGACGGGGCCTAGTCGAGCCGCGTAACGCGAGGCGCGACCGCCAAGCCGAAAAAAGTCGCCTGATTCACGTCGGTGAACTCGAAGGTGTAGGCCCACTCAGGGTTCGGCTGCCCTGGATTCAGCCGCTCGGCGAACTCTCGCGGCTTCTTGAGCTTGAGGGTTTCGCGAAGGGCGCGGACCTCGGCTAGCTGTTCTGGAGTAGCCTTGAAACGCACGGCGTATGTCATGCCCAGTTATGTAAGAAGCTTCGCCGTTCCTTCAACCCAGCCCCCTTGCAGCGTCTCAGTCGAGCGGTGCGGCCTCGACCGCCGTCACCCACTCCGACCACCTGAGCTTGAACATCACCGCGATGGGCAGGCTGGGCAGGCTGAGCCGGTAGCGATGAACGCCCTCGAAGAGCCGGGTGAGGATTTCGTGCGGCGACTTGCAGGTTCCGGCTGGGGCGCTGACCCGCTCTAGCTCGTAGCGCCCCGCCGCCTCATCGAGCCATTCCACGATTTCCTCCATGACCGCCTTTGGAGCCTCGAACTCCAGGATCGTCAGCGGCCCCTCAAGTCGGGGTTCAGGTGTGACTGCGATATGCATGTGGTGCTCCCATTGGCGGGTTTCGTTCCCGCTCTTCCTTATTTATGCGCGGTCCAAATCGGGTTCTGTCCGGCGTTTACCCGGCGGCGCGCTTTTTCTTTTCCCCCATTTCTCTTTTCTCTTTTGTATCGAGAGGCGACAGCCCCTTTTAGTTCACGTCGAGGCCGCAGGCCGAAGGCGTGTTAGTCGAGCGAAGCGAGATGTGACCAATGGGTCATTTTCCGATATCGCGCTAAGTCCGCGTTGCACGCTTAGCTAAGCGCGCATATCCAGTCATTCTTGCGCCTCGACAGAGGCGATCACTTTCTTCTTCGCGACATGAGTCGCTTTAGTTATAAGGGATTGCGCGTCGAAGGCCGAAGGCCGGAGACGTTGCACGCTTAGTAACTAAAGTTTATAACTGGAATACTTCTTACATACATAGTTACTAAGCGTGCAGCATCGATGATGCCGCCGTCGAACTAAGAGGCCCACTTGCCAGCGGCGAACGGAACGGCGGCGTAGCGGAGTTGAGCCACGGCCCCGGCCACCAACGGGTCGCCATTCACGAGCCGGTCGGTCCACCCTTTCAGCGCGAGCGGCGCATGGGCGGTGTGCGTGGCCAGGATGAACTGACGTGGGCTTCCCGCCTCGATGTCGAGGATTACCATCTGATGTGGCCGATAGCCCCTGGCGGATTGGACCGGCCCGAATAGGAAGTCCGTTCCCTCAGCATCTTCCCGCATCGCCTCCATATCCGCCTTCCAGGTTTCGGCCTCAGCCTTGACCCGCATACGCTTCAGGCGGCGCTTGAATTGGTCATTCGTCCATAGGGCGACGTTGACCTTGTTCTTAGCGAGCTTCTTCAGGGTGAAGCCCTGATCGGGGATGGGCTCAGCGAAGAACTCGATGGTCAGGCCATACCGGTTCTGGGTCGGCTTCAGCTTCTTCGTCAGGCTATTATCCCAAAGCGTCACCTGGAGCAGGCGAAGGTCGCCGGTCGGAGGGATACCGGCGAAGCGCGGCTCCCATGCGGGGGATGCAGCGTCATATTGGTCGAGCACCTCCCGTAGCTGCATTCGGATGATGCGGTCTTCGAGTAGCTCCCGGAATGCGGGGTCGTTGAGTGGATGGATCATTGAATAGCCCTCAGCCCAAATGGAGCGCGAGAGGCTGGGTGGGGCTGTAATCACCGAAGTCGGGGACATGACCCCCCGACCGCCTCTCGCAATAATATTTATGCAAGATGGCGCTTTGCCGCGTCGATATATTTGTCCAAAGCATAAATACGCACATGAAGATGTGCAGGAAGTGCGGCGCGGAACTCGTTGTGGGTTTAAACCACTACGAGTCGCAGGCCAAAGGTTGCAATTATATTTGTAAGGGCTGCCACCGGGCCATCATGGGGCCACGTGTGCGACTATGGCAGCAAGCCAACCGCGAGGCGCAGGCCGCTAGGGTGCGAGCAAGCTTTGCCCGGCGTAGGGCCGCTCGCCTGGAGGGTCGTCATGACCCTCAATGAGCGCGCCAAAGACATCGGTGGCGGCCTTCTGGCGATCTTTGTGGGCAACCTGCTGCTGATCGCGGCGGCCCTTCTCATCGAGATACCGGCCTCGGGGTTCGTCGAGGCTAGCCTTTGGGTGATGGCGATCTTCGGCAGCGCCGTGGCGGCCTTGGCGTGGGGCCTAGGCGCGCTGGCCATCCGGGCGGGGCTGAAGCGATGAGCGAGGGGCCTTGGACCTATTATGTCCGCTCTAACGTCGGCGGCGTCATAGATTGGCTCAACGACAATGCGCTGGGCGATGCGACCTACGAGTTGGTCACCGTGCACGTCGGCTTCGAGGCGAACCGTCTTGGCGGTTGCAACATCGACGTTCGCCCCGGCCACCATCGGGTGACCTTCCGCCGCGACACCGATGCGGCCCGCTTTAAGCTCCGTTTCTCCAACCAACTCTCTGATGAGCCGCCGACGCGATAATCGGTCGGCTGAGGCCCGTGCCTATCGGAAGCTGTATGGGACCGCTCGATGGCGGGAGCGGCGGAGGGAGCAACTGACGCGCGAACCTCTTTGCCGCTTTTGCCTCGAAGTCGGTGAGATCGTTCAGGCCACGGTCGCCGACCATGTGATCGAGCATCGAGGCGACCCGGACCTGTTTTGGTTCGGTGACTTGCAGAGCCTTTGTGCGACCCATCACAACGCGGCCAAGCAACGCATCGAGCGCGGCGGCTATGACTGTGCCGCCGATCTCCAGGGCTACCCGCTGGACCCCCACCACCCCGCAAATCGCCGCTAAGGCCATTTTCCGGGCCGCTGAGGGCCATCGGCTGAAAACCCGCTCTCCGACACCCGCTTCGAGCGAGAGGCCCCTCAGCGGGCTTCTGAGAGGGTCGTCGTCAAGTAAAAAATGAAAGTGGTCAAGTAAAAATGATTGTTGTTGACGAAACGAAGAAGTATGACATTTCGTTGATCTGTGGGTCGTCCAATAGTGCTAACCCACGCACACTCACGCCCGGAGGAACGCAAATGCGAAAAGTCATCGACGGCAAGATTTATGACACCGAGACAGCTATCAAATTCAGATGGGAAACAATGGATCGCCTCAAGGACATTCTAGGCAGAACACCCCCCGAGTTTTTGCATATAAATGGCCACCCTACATTATACAGAACTCCTAACGGCAACTGGTTCCTAGCGGCTGATCGATGGAATACTATTTACAAGCTCACGCCGGATGAGGCGCTCGCCATCCTATCAGCTACGGCCCCGGCGGAGGTGTGCGAACTCTATTTCGATCTCGAAGAAGCTTAGCGGTCTCATTGCCGGGCCGTCATCCGCCCATGACGGCCCCAATGATCGTTGCGCCCGCTCCGATGGCAGCGGCTCCCCAGGCGAGGTAGCGGGTGCGGAGGGCATCAAGCTGCCGGGTGCGGAACGCTAGCCACGTGTTGGCTCGTGCCAGCAGATCGCCTTTGAACTCACCTCGAACGATGGCTCGCTGCACATAAGCCGTGCCAAGCCGGTCGAAGAAGCGTTGGGGGTCGTGGGGTTGGTAGAAGCCCATGTGTCACCTCAGGTGACAGACCATGAAGTGCATATTAACCGTATTGTAAAGTTAGTTCGCCTTTCCCGCGCACCAAAAAAACGAATTATTCGCGCGTCAGGCGAATAATTCCCCTGCGAAGCGAAAAATACGCCCGCGCGGCTCCGCCGCAAGTGTTATCGTATACGATCCACCACGATGTCGAAGTTCTCGCGCCGCATGATGATGAAGCGATCAGGGTCGCACCGCGCCACGAGGTTCTCAGAGCCAATCCACATCACCCTGGCGCGAGGGCAGTTGGGCTGAGCGTCGATGTAGGAAGGCCGAGGCAAAAAGCCATCAGCAACGTAGATCACGGCGGGTGCGGCCAGAGTCGCCAAGCCCGCGCCGATCAGCGCAGTCAACATCATGGGCCGGGCTATCTTTGGTGCGCGCTGATGAGAGCCGAAAAATGTATAGTCCATCATGATTCCGAGGAATGGGACACATACTGCAAAAGTGTATAAAATCGGACCTGCGGCATTTGCCCTTGAGAGAATATACACCACAGCAACAAGAAGTAGTGTCTGCCAAATCACGAACGCCCATTTCCAGCGCGTGATCTTTATAGCGATGTCGCTACCGACGTGCTGAGCGAGCGCTAGGATCGTCGCTAGTGAAAGCGCGATAAGATAAGATGAGAAATAGGTGATGCCGCTAGTGATTATATCGTCCGGACTGGCTACGGCTGTGAACGATAGGCCCCAGCGGGCGAAGACGAAGCTCCCAACCAAGGAGCTACCGATGAATGAAAACGCACCCACGATGCCCACGAGTTCGAGCCACTGGCTCATGCGGATCGCAGTGAGTCGTGCCAATATTGTGCGGTAAAGGGGTTCGGACATACCACCAGCCTCTAACGGCTAAGCTGCGGCATCAAGGGGTGTCGAGATGGCATTGCAAGCTGCCGTTCTGATCGTGGCCGCGCTCTGGCTATGCACCTATTTCGTCGCGTTCAGGCTCAGCGGCGAAGCCCAGGTGTGGGCTCATCGAGCCCTGATCGCCCTTACCCTGCTGGGATTGAGCGTCACCGTTGCACTCAAGTGCACGAATTAGACTCGTTTAATCCATTGAACCCACCCTCTCTGCGAGCGGGTGTAATGTTTGGGTGATGAACCCCAGCAAGCCTCCGAACCATGCGCGCGTTGTAAACCGTCAGGCACATCGAACGTTATGGTTACGTATGGTGGGCGTTTGGGGCGACGAGCCGCCCTGGTGTTGGAATTTGCTCGAAGCTTAATGGGCAGGCTTGCCCGAACCCCTTGGACGTAAGACAATGCGGCAGGATCGCATTCGAGATCACTTAGCCCTTATCGGGCCAGAGAAGGTTCGCGCCTCACTCCTGGCTGGGCATTGGAGCGCGAGGGAGAAGCCTTGCGTGCAAGAATGGCTGGCGCTGAAGGAGCGGCAGCTAACGATCAAGCTCCAACGTTATGCAATGTATGCAGCGGCTATCGGTGTCCCCATTGGCGTAGCGACCGTGGTCGTCATGCTGCTGCAAGCTGGATGATAAATAGGAATGCATAGAGGGGGTGGGTCGAAGACCACCGCCTCGCGGCCTGCTGACCGGCGCGGGATACGACGCAAAATCCCGCATATCTCAGCCCCATTTTGGTGATCGGCCCTTCGGCCATCGGATCTTTATTTATGGATGGGGGCGGCGCTCGCGCACGCCGTGCGCGAACCGCGTTCGCGAAGTCATTTCCGAACTCGACGCGAACGCCGTTCGCGAACGCATTCCGCGAAGTCATTTCCGAAGCCGACGAATTCACTGCTTGGATTACGCGCTCAGATATGAGCATCGAAATATGAAGCTTTCAGATCGCAGTCGGGAGAAACCGACGCTCAAAACGCGGTCATCGAAATCCGCTTCGCATTCTGCGTAGGAAAAATCCTACTCAAGTTCGCAACCTGCGAACCTCCGGTGTAGTGAAAGGTGGTGCCGACCACCACTCGCATCTATGCGACGGGCACTATCAATCGTGCGTAGCGCACGACCGGATGCAGTTTGCATACATTTTCTACTGGATATCTTGAAAAAAAGGTCTTGCCTGCCCCATTGGGTCAGTCTAGCTCTGGAGGTGCCTGGCGAGTCATCGTCTGGCAAAAGGCCCCCGGCGCGAGCCGAGGGCCTCCGTGGTCAATCTCCGGGCGCTGTCACGCCCGTTAGATGAAAGGAGAACTCTGATGCAGATGCGTCAGAGTGGGGAGCCAGGCAGGGGGTGGAGCCCCTGCATTTGGCGACCCACCCTCTTGTTGAGGAAGGCGGGCGGGCGGTCTCCGGGCCGCCCGTTCGCTTTTTGGCCGACTCTCGCGTGAAAGTCTATCTCTCAATGTGAGAAAGTCACTCAGAAGAGTTTGACCGTCGCCCGCTGTGGAGCCGTTCATCGCACTAGAAAGACGATGACTTCGCACCTTGCCTAAATAATAGGTGCGATGTGAAACCATAGGGAGGGCGACCCTTTATCTCGCCGATAGCAAAGACATTCTACCCGGCCTGAGCGGCATCGACGCAGTCGTCACTGACCCGCCCTACGGCCTGAGCTTCATGGGGCAGGCGTGGGACTATGAAGTCCCTCAAGCCGACCTTTGGCGGCATGCCTTCAGTGCGCTCAAGCCGGGCGGCCACCTCGTGAGCTTCTTCGCCAGCCGGACGTATCACCGGGGCGTGGTCGAGATTGAAGACGCGGGCTTCGACATCAGAGATCAGATCATGTGGCTCTATGGCTCAGGCTTCCCCAAGAGCCGGAACCTGGACGGCGAGTGGCAGGGGTGGGGCACCGCCCTCAAACCAGCCCACGAACCAATCTGCCTCGCGCGAAAGCCGTTCAAGGCGACCGTCGCTGCCAACATGCGAGAGCACGGGGTAGGTGCGCTCAATATCGACGGCTGCCGGGTTGGGAAGGCCGGAGGGACACGGAAGGCGCGGTCGGCCCGCAAGTCTGAGACATGCAGCGTCGGCGGGTTCCTGAACGCACGTCGCGGCCAACCTATCCATGGCGGTCGCTGGCCCGCGAACGTCATCCATGACGGGTCGGATGAGGTGATGGCGGAATTAGAGACCCAATCGGCGCGGGTAGGCATGCACTCTGCTGGGGCTCAAACGCTCAACCTAGATAAGGCCAACTCGCCATCTCGTGGCCCCGTGCCGCTATCCCCAGGGGGGCGCGGTTTCCGCATTGGCGACTCAGGATCAGCCGCCCGCTTCTTCTATTGCGCTAAGGCGAGCCGAAAGGACCGTGGCGACGGGAACCTTCACCCCACCGTGAAGCCGACCGCGTTGATGGCCTATCTCTGCCGGTTGGTCACGCCCCCTGGAGGCACCGTCCTTGACCCGTTTATGGGCTCGGGCAGCACCGGCATCGCCGCCCTCAAAGAGGGATTGAGCTTCATCGGCATCGAGCGTGATCCCGAATATTTCGAGATCGCCTGTCAACGGCTTCAAGCGGAGGCCGGATGCTGACTACGATCCCAGGCCGCGCACCTTTCATTTGGACCTTCCGTCTCGATGAGCCGGAGCTTGAACCGTTCCTGGCCTGGGTCGCAGAGGCCGCCCCTCAGGCGCGGTGCCACCTCGACGAAACGCTGAAGGTGACCCTTGCCGATGAAACAGCCCACGGCGAGTTCTATGGCTGCCTCATAAGTTCGGGGTGGCTCGACGGTAAGTTCGAGAATAATGACGCGGAAGATGCGGCTGATGTATAAATAGAACTGCCGGGGCGACTATCTCCCATATCGCTCCGGTGTTGCTTACGAGAGTTTGTTGTTTCTCTCTGGACGGTAGGAGGCGCGGGTCAAACCCGCGCCTCCTTTGTCTCAAGCATAAATACAGGCATGCCAGGAGGAAGACCCCCCACGCCGACACGCCTGAAAGAACTGGCCGGAAACCCCGGTAAGCGACCCATCAACCGCCGCGAACCCAAGCCGACCGGTGGCGCGGTCGCACCCAAAACCCTAAGCCGGGATGCCCTAGCGGCCTGGAAGCGACTGATCGGCTCGATGCCGGAAGGCGTTTACACGGTCGCCGACGAAGGCTTGCTCGCCGCCTATTGTGAGGCCGTCGCCTTGCATCGCCGCGCCACGGCTGAAGTGGCCGCTCAGGGCGCGGTGACGACAGGATCGACTGGCCAACTCACGGTCAGCCCGTGGGTGAAAATCAAATCCGATCAGGCCCGCCTTATCACTGCGATCGGCGCGCGCCTTGGCCTCGACCCCGCCGCCCGGTCGAGCCTTCAACTCCAAGCCCCCGATGAGACCCCTGACGAGTTCGGCGGTCTCATCCAGTGACCCGTGGCGGAGGTGGCCCGGAATGCCGGGCGCGCCCAGCGGGTCATCGACTTCATTGAGAAGCTCAGCCTCGCACCGGGCGTGCCTTTCAAGCTTCGCGAATGGCAGCGGAAGTTCATCCGCGACATTTACGAGCCAATCGACCCTGAGCGCCCCGGCAAACGGAGAACCCGCCGCGCCGTTTTCAGTGTGGCTCGCAAGAACGGCAAGACGGAGATCGCCGCCGCCATCATCCTTGCCCATTTGATCGGTCCGGAGGCCGAATACCGGGGCCAAATCTATTCCGCCGCCAATGACCGCGAGCAAGCAGGTTTCGTTTTCGACGTTGTTCGGAAGTTCATCGACCTATCGCCGGGGCTTCGCGAATACCTAACTGTCGTGCCGTCCACGAAGACCGTCTTCGTAAAGCGGTCGGACGTGAAGGCGGCGGGCTCGAAGTTTCGCGCCTTGTCGGCGGACGCGGGCACTAAGCACGGCCTGAACGCATCGCTCGTTGTCTACGATGAGCTAGCTCAATCCAAAAACCGCGAACTCTACGACACTCTTCGGACCTCCCAAGGCGCGAGGGCCGAGCCCCTCTTTCTAGCCATCTCCACTCAGTCGAATGACCCGTCTAGCGTCATGTCCGAACTCATCGACTTCGGGCTTTCGGGCAAAGACCCAACGACTGTCTGCCATCTCTATGCGGCTCCGGAGGGTTGCGACCTTCTCGATGAAGAGGCTTGGCGCGCGGCCAATCCGGCATTGGGTGACTTTCGCGACATTCACGAAATCAGGACTCTCGCCAAGGAAGCCAAGGCGCTCCCGACGGCAGAGCAGAACTTCCGCCTTCTCTACCTGAACCAGCGGGTCAGCCAGCACGCTAGCCTCATCACAGCGGCGGATTGGAAGGCGTGCGAAGCATCGTTCGAGTTCGAGCCCGGCGAGCCAATCTACCTGGGCCTCGATATGTCGGTTCGCACCGACCTAACAGCCCTGGTGGCGGTGTCCGCCCTCGACGGCAGCCGGGTCAAGGCGTGGTTTTGGAAGCCGGGCGACTATCTCGACGAACACACCACGCGCGACCGCGTTCGGTATGATCTCTTCGCGGCCAACAACCTTCTCTTTGCACCTGAGGGCCGCTCTATTGATCCCCAGGCCGTGGCGTTGCGTGTCGCCGATCTCGTTGGCCGGTATGACGTGCGCGGCCTCGCCTATGACCGGTGGCGAATAGACGAGTTCCTCCGTTGTCTCGACGCTATCGGCCTAGAGGCCCAGGAGGGCGAAGGCGCGGGGCTCCGTCTCGTCCGCTGGGGGCAGGGCTTCGGAGATATGGCTCCGGCCATCGACGCGTTCGAGCATGCCGTCCTTGAGGGTGACCTCCAACATGACGGCCATCCGCTGCTGACGTTCTGTGTGATGAATGCGCTCGCGGTTTCAGACGCGGCAGGGAACCGGAAACTCGACAAGGCGAAGAGCCGCTTCCGCATCGACGGTGCAGTGGCCTTGGCTATGGCGCTGGGGCTGAAGGCACGGGACCGGCAGACGGCTGTTGCGGTGAGTCCGTGGGAAGACCCTGAGTTCTCGATTCAGGTGGCGTGAAAATAATCCGAAACTCCTCACTTCGAACGATAGCGCGGCCACTATCGCACTCCACCAGCACATTCTGACTCCCAATCCACAAAACATCACAAGACTCATCACCTACAATCATTTGCCCTTGGTCCCCCACGTATCCCCTGTCCATCACCAGGGTGAATGATAGGCCCAGCAACATAAAGCCAGTGAGGCATGCGGCAAATAATCTTAGCTTTGGAGTGCGAGTAGTCTCCGATTTTTTGAGAAAGGCAAATCCAGCACCGAACATGGCTATCGCGCCAAGCCCAAACAATACAAGCGTATAATGCGTGTGATGGAACAGGCGGAACCTAATTATGACTAATGGGATGATTAAAGTGAGTAACATTAGTGTGGCAACTGGCCAGTCGGACTTCAATCGACCTGACATCCATCTCCCTACGGCAATCGACGCGGAGAAAAATGACAATAAGCAAAGTAGTTGAATTCCGCCCATCAGGACATCTGATGGACTTGCTACCTGTAGGTATGGGACCCCCCAATACATGAATATGATGCTGTTCGCCACGGCGGAGAAAAAGAAGGCCACGCCGCTCATAAGGGCGGAAATCTCAGCCACAAACACTACCGGCTCACGGTAGCGTTTCCAGCGCGCTTGCCGCACTTCTCCCATGACCGTGCCCCCCGTTGGCTGATCTATTCGGCGGCCCGCCTGACCCGCTCAGCTAAATACTGCCATGAGTTTCCTTGGCAGCATTTTCGGCAGCCCCCAGCCCAGAGAAGACCGCTCTCTCGAAAATCCGTCAATCTCGCTGACCGATGCGTCGGCGTGGCGGTCGCTCTTTGGCGGCGGCGCGGCCTTCTCCGGTGAACTGGTGACGGAAGACGCGGCCCTGGGCGTTCCCGCCGTATGGACCGCCGTCAATGTCATCGCTGGCTCCATCGCGAGCCTGCCCCTTCATCTCTACAAGCGTTCACCTGAAGGCCGTCAGCGGGCGGAAGCCGACCCGCTAGACCGCATCGTCCACGATCAGGTCAACAGCGACTACCTCACCAGCTTCGCGTGGAGGAAGTGGCTCGTCACCCGGCTGCTGCTGACGGGCCGTGCCTTCACCTTCATCGAGCGCGGCGGCCACGGGCGGGTCACCAACCTATGGCCCCTCGATAGCTCGCGCATGGCTATCGAGGTGCGCGATGGCCGCCGCGTCTACCGCTATCGCCGACACGACGGGCGCACGGTCGAATACGGTGCCGGTGAGATCATCGATCTCGTTTGGATGCCGGGCGCGGATGGCATCAGTCACGTCAATCCACTCGACCGAAACCGCAACGCCATCGGCCTAGCCATCGCCGCCGAACGCTACGCCAGCATCATGTTCGAGAATGGCGGCATCCCGCCACTCGCGCTGAACGGCCCCACGATGTCGCCTCAGGCGGCGGCGCGCGCCTCTGGCGATATCGCAGCGGCCTTGAAGGCAACCCGCGACGAAAAGCGGAACGTGCTCATCACGCCGACAGGCTACGACCTGAAGCCGATCGGGTTCGAGCCCATGAAGGCTCAGATGTTGGAGCTTCGGAAGTTCCAGATCACCGAGGTTGCTCGGGTCTTCAACATTCCCCCGGCCTTCCTGCAAGACCTCTCGACGGGCACCTACTCCAATACGGAGCAACAAGACCTCGCCTTCGTCAAACACACGCTCACGCCGTGGCTCGAACTGATCGAGCAAGAGCTAAACGCCAAGCTTTTCAGCGACAAGAACCGCACCAACTTCGTCGAATTCAACCTAGACGGCATGCTTCGCGGCGACCTCGCCACCCGCATGACCGCCTATGCCCAGGCCGTGAACGCGGCGGTGCTCACCCCGAACGAAGCCAGAGCCATCGAGAACCGCCCGGCCAAGGAGGGCGGCGACGATCTGCTTATCCAGGGCGCGACTGTAAAACTAAATACAGTTGGCGCAATGAAACAGGAGAGTGATGCCGAAGGGATACCCGCTATCGGGAAAGAGAAAGACGAAGACGTTTGAGGAAAAGACGACAGGCCGCTCTTGTAGGGCTTGTGCGGACGCTCTGACGCTCGAAGCAAACTGGAATCTTAGTGCGGCGCGAGTAGGGGTTTACCTCTGCCGACCGTGCGAAGCGGAGAAGCGGGCTCGCTATGACAGCGCGGACGCTCGTCGCGCGTATCGCCAAAAGGTTCGGCGCAAGGCGGTGGATCGCCCCTGTCGGCAATGCGGCATTCAACTCATTCTTGGGGAATACCTCACCGAAGGGCGGCGAGCGGCGCGGCAATACCTCTGCCGCGCGTGTTGCACGTTGGAGGCCAAGGCAACCGGACGGTCGGGCCGAAAAGCGCGGCGGAGGGCCACGCCGCCGAACGCGGACTTGGCGGCCATCACGGCGATATACCGACAAGCTCAAAGGATGACCGAACTGACCGGCCATCCTTGGCACGTTGACCATATCGTTCCGTTGTCGCGCGGAGGATTACACCACCAAGACAACCTCATCGCCATGCGTGCCGACCTCAACTTAGCCAAAGGCGCGCGATACTGGCCGTGGCTGCGCTGGTTCAATGAGCCCTCAGATAAATAGGGGCATGACCAAAGAAATCCGTTCGTTCGAACTCACCGACGTTGAGGTCCGCGAGACCCAGGGGGAGGGCGAAGCCCGAACCCTGACCGGTTACGCCAGCGTCTTCGATAGCCCATCCGTGAACCTGGGCGGTTTCATCGAACGGGTCGCGCCAACCGCCTTTACCCGCTCCCTCAAGGCTGCCGCCGAAGGCGAGTCGAACATCTTCGCGCTCTGGGCGCACGATAGCTCGCAGCCGTTGGGTTCGACGGGCGGCGGAAAGCTAAGCCTGGAGGCCGATGAAAAGGGCCTGAGGTTCTCCCTCGACGTGGCCCGGATGACCCCGGCCCAACTGGACGCGGCCCGCGACGGCGAACTCCGCATGAGCTTCGGCTTCTCCGTTCGGCATGACGAATGGACCGAAGGTGAAGACGGGCTCCCGCTTCGCACCCTAGTTGACGTTGACCTTTTTGAGGTCAGCCCGGTCATCAGCCCCGCCTATCCCGACACATCGGCGGCCCTGAGGTCGCTTGATGAGTGGCGATCAGCGGAATCGAAGCCGGAGCCGAAGGTTCGCGCCGATCAGACAAAAGAGTTCCAAGAACTACGCACGCGTCTACTCAAGCGGTTCGCTGAATACAAGATCAATCGCGGCGAGTAACGGACCCGCAAAGATAAATAACTCCGAGACGACCACTCCCGGTCTGATTGGAGTTATTGGAATGAATGTAACTGAACTTCGCGCAAAGGCGCAGAAGATCGCGCACGAGGCCCGTGCGAAGCTCAACGAGATCAAGGAAGACAACTCGAACGCCGCTGAGGTCGAGGCCACTTTCGACAAGATGATCGCTGAGGCGGATGCCCTAGAGGCTCGCGCCAAGCGCATTGAAGACCTCGAAGCCCGCGAAGCGGCCTGGGAAGCGGCGGATGTCCGCCGCCCTGTCGAAGATCGCTCCGTCGAGGCTCGCGGGTCAAAGAGCCTGGAAGAGCGTCAAGCCGATGCCTTCCGCACCTATCTGAAGTCCGGCGACACCCAGGAGCTTCGCGCCCAATCCGTCGGCACCGCCTCTGAAGGCGGCTACCTCGTTCCGACCATCCTGGCCAACGAACTCATCGTGGGCATGAAGGCTTACGGTCCGCTCAACAACGATGGCGTGGTTTCTTACGTTCGCACCGCTACCGGCGCTCCCATCAACTTCCCGACCCTCGACGACACCTCGAACAAGGGGTCGAAGATTGGTGAGAATACCCAGGTCTCGTCGGCCTCCGTCGCCTTCGGCACCAAGGCGCTCGATGCTTACAAATACACGACCGGTGCCGTCCTGGTTTCGAAGGAATTGCTGCAAGACGCATCCTTCGACGTGTCGGCCATCGTCACCGCCGCAATGGCGGAACGCATGGGGCGCATTATCAACGAGGTGATGACGACCGGCGACGGCTCCGGCGACCCGAACGGGATTGTCACCGCTGCCGCCAACGGCAAGACCGCCGCTTCGACTTCCGCCATCGCGGCTGACGAACTGATCGATCTCATCCATTCGGTTGACCCGGCCTATCGTGGCCGCGCCTCCTTCATGTTCGCGGATTCGACCCTCAACGCCCTTCGTAAGCTGAAGGACTCTGAAGGCCGCTACATCTGGCAGCCCGGCCTCGTTGCCGGTGAAGCCGCCACCATCCTCGGCCACAAGTTCTATGTGAACTCCGATATGGCCGCGATTGGCGCGGGCACTAAGTCGGTGCTCTTCGGCGACTTCAGCCGCTACTACGTGCGGCAGGTGCTGCCGTTCGAGATCGTGCGTCTCACCGAACGCTACGCCGACTACGGCCAAGTCGGCTTCATCGGCTTCGCCCGCTACGACGGCGAACTGATGGATGCCCGCGCGGTCAAGGCTCTGACCCAGGCGGCCTCCTAATGAAGGCCCGGCTGATCGTTTGCATGGTGGGTGCTGATCTCGTCCGCGAGATCGGCACCGTCATCGAAGGCGATGAGGCCGTTCGCCTGTGCGAGGCCGGTCTAGCGGTGCCTGTGACGGATACCGCCTTCGAGACGGCTACGTCTGAGGCAGCCTTCGAGACGGCCACCGCTCGCCGCGCACCAAAGAAGGTCAAGCAATAAAACCCAGAGAAGTGATGTCGCCGCTTGACCTGAGAGGCCCCGGTTCACGCCGGGGCCTTTTGCTTGCTCGCTAAGAGGAAGGGCGGCTGCGATAGTGGCCGCGCACATAGGTGCCATCGCTGCGGTAATAGCCCGCGACCGCGACGGTCTTCGGCCTGCCGGTGGCCTCGCTGATATCGCCATAGCAGGAGCCGTTCTCAGCGCAGAGCGCGGGGAGGCTTCGCGCGCGTTCAATCTGAAGGCGGCGGCTTTCAGGCAAGGGCTGAAGGCGGGGTCGGTCCGCTTGCGTCTCAGCAATGGGCGGAAGGCGAGGGCTCTCCCTTTCAGGCGTGAAGCCGAAGTTTGCAGCCTGCCTTTCTTGGGCAGTGAACCCAAAGTCCTGGCTGGTGCTAGGCGCGTCCCTTGCGCACGTCGATAGAACGCCCAGGCCGAAGAGCGCGCAAATCGCGCCGACCTTCAGTTTGGCTTCCCCCCGGTCCATGGCCTGAACCCTACCGGATAAATACCGGCATGTGGAACAGACTAACCCGCGTCGAAGCCCCGGCTGAGCCGCTCCTGACGACCGCTGAGGCCAAGGCTCAGCTACGCGTGACCCATGATGAGGATGACGCGCTGATCGATGGCCTGATCTCGACGGCCACCGCCTTCATTGAAGGGCCGAATGGATGCGGGCTCGCGCCGCTAACTCAAACGTGGCGGCTCTCCCTGGATGGCTTTCCAGCCGGGCCGATCACGCTGCCGCTTAGCCCGGTTCAGGCGGTCGAGGCGATCACCTATACCGATGAGGCCGGTGAGAGCCGCACCCTCGCTGCCTACGCCTTCGACGCTGACGTTCAGCCAGGGAAGGTCTGGCCTGCCTATCAAGCTTCCTGGCCAGCGGCGCGGCTAGCGCCTGGGTCGGTCAAGGTGACCTTCACGACCGGATACGGTGATGCCTCAGACGTGCCAGCCGACCTTAAACATGCCGCGTTGATGCTGGTCGGCCACCTCTATGAGAACCGTGAGGCGACCGCCGCCGTGGCCCTGTCCGAGGTGCCGATGGGGGTTGAGGCTATCCTGAGCCGGTATCGGGCGCTGCCGGTGGGCTAGAGCGCCGTCTCTTCCTCAGGCTATTCCGCTTAGCCTTTGAGAGTCGCGGGTCACCTTCAGTCCGTATCGACGCACCAAATGTGGGTTTTGCGCGCACTGATCTGAAACCGGGGCTTGGAGGGATGCGATCTAATGGTAATTCGAGAGATGGCTGGTCTCGCACAGTGATGGAAATCCGCTGTGCCCCCATATCCCTTGCCGTTTTGAGCAAGCGAATAGCAGCTTGTTCGGTCTTCGGTGTAATTTTGTCGAAACTGAACAAAACATCGATGGGCAGATCATCAGGGCGGGGCCGCCTGCCGCCCTTCAGGGGCAGTAATTCCCAGAATGGTTTGCCAAACACGACCTGCCACACAAACGCGCCGATGCCAGCGGCTCCGCCCGCCATCTCCCAGTCGATCCCAAGCGACCCCATTCTATTGGTGAGATGCACGGCAACATCGACAGCAAAGGTGAGTTCAATGGAGCCACGCTTTGGGCTGGTCACCAAATACATCAGTGCGTGGTGCTCACCTTTCCCGAACTGATCGTCACAGGCCAGAATATAGAGGCTCTCCATCGACTCGGTGAGGCGCACCACTTCCTGCAAGGCGAGCAACTGGGGCCGCCCTGGCTCCCACTCGAACTTGATCCGGGTAACATCATTGAGCACCGCGCTTCTCCGACAGCGATGGCCTTCTTCGTCGCGCACCTTAGCCATTGCTCGAAGTAGGGAAATGGCCAAGCCAGATAAATACTGGCGATGGCCTATCTCCCACCGTCAGCCGGAGCCCTGAGAGAGCGCGTTCGCATTGAACGCCGCTCAGCCGCGCCTGACGATATGGGCAATGAGGTCGCGGCGTGGGCTCCCCAGGCGACCGGCATTCCGGCTCGCATCGCTCCCACCAAGGGCGGTGAGGGAGTTCAGGCGGGCCGCCTAGCTGGCCTATCCGCGTTCGACATCACGGTTCGAGCGACTTCCGCCACCAATGCCATCGGCCCGGCTGACCGTCTCGTCGATGAACGGTCAGGGCGGTCGTTCAACATCAAGTGGGCGGGATGCCTCGACGAACGAGGCCGGTTCATCACCATCCTGGCTGAAGCCGGAGGGGCCGACTGATGGCCTCCGGCAGCACATGGAAGGGCTTGGCGGAGTTTCAGCGGCGCATCGACGCCTTGCCGGATCACGTAAGAACGGCGGCGCGCCAGGCCCTCGAAAAGAGCACCGACGAGGCGGTCAGCCTCATCCAGCGCAACGTCGCCACTCATCCCGATGCGCCGCATATCCGCGACACGGTTCGCGCTGAGCCGGGCCGCTCAGACCTGTCGATAGATGTCGTCATGGGGTCGGAGGAAGCCCCATACGCGGCCCCTCTTGAGTTCGGCCACATGGCCCCGGACGGCTCGCACGTTCCGGCCCAGCCGGTTTTCTATCCCGCCGTGAAAGTGGTGCGAAAGCGGCACCGCTCGCGCATCGCCAGAGAGGTCCGCAAGGCCCTCAAGGACGGCCCGAAGTGAGCGAGCCCGCCTACGCCCTTCAGAAGGCCGTGGTCGTCGCCCTCAAGGGGGCGGGGGTCTGCGCTGGGCGCGTCTATGACCGGGTGCCTACCCCGGTGACGTTCCCATTCGTGCAGATTGGCAATGACAGCTTCAGCGAAGCCTATGACCTGGGGGCCGACTTCACCGAGTGTGATGTGACGGTTCACGTCTACAGCCGCGCCGTAGGCAAACCCGAACTGAAGACGATCACGTCCGCCGTCCGCGCCGCGCTCGATCAGGCCCTCAGTCTAGACAGCTTCGCCATGGCGGAGGCTCGCTTCACCGGCAGCCGCTATTTCACCGACCCGGACGGCCTGACAGAGCACGCCGTGCTCACGTTCGAATACCTCGTGCAACCCCTCGCCTGAGACCGGCTGCCGAGGCCGCAAAGATAAATACTCCGAAGCCCCATTCGGAGTATTATATATGGCAACTATTCAGAACGTTCTTGGTGAAACCTTCCTAATCCAGATTGGCGACGGTGCGGAGACCGAAGTTTTCGCTCATCCCGCCCTTATCAACACCAAGCGCAGCATAAACTTTTCTACCAACGTCGAGAGCGACGAACTCGTCGATATTTCCGATCAGTCGGCTCCGGCTCAGACCGTTCGCCGCGTTCGCTCCACTGATCTGAAGGTAGACGGTTCCGGGCTCATCCATGGCCCGGCTCTCAACGAGTGGGTGGCTTGGTCGCTGAGCGGCGAAGTCAAGAATGTAAAGGTCACCAAGACCGGCGCGGGCGCATCGGGCGGCTTCACCATCACGGGTCCGTTCGTTCTGACCGGATTCCAGATCGACGCTGAGCGCGTGAAGTCGGCTGAATGCCAGATCACGCTCGAACAAGCCGGGGCGCTGACCTACGCCGCCACCGCCTGATGTTCGATCATCAGCCCGAAATCAGCCCTCGTTCGGCGAAGGTTCATTGCTTCGTCGGCGAGGGCTATTTCGATCTCCGCCTTCGCATTGGCGAACTCATCCAGTTGCAGGAGAAGCTCGATAGCGGCCCCTCCGCCATTCTAGGCCGACTGCAATCCGGTGATTGGCGCATCGGCGACATCACTGAGACCATCCGGCTCGCGCTGATCGGCGGGGGCCTGGGTCAGAAGGAAGCCTTCGACCTCGTGACGCGAAACGTCCGCGAGGGCTATCTCATCCAATATCAGACGGTCGCCCTGATGGCCCTCTATGCGGCGCTAGCCGGGGTTGAGGATGACCCCATCGAGGGGGAGCCTCAGGCTCCGGCGACAGTGCCGGAGCCGACAGAAGAGAACTCGTCCGTTGGAGTTCCTATTTCCAGTTCGCCGGAGCCGCGAACTATACGCCCCAGCAAATCAAAGAAATGAGCCTTTGGGAGTTCCGTTGCCTCAGCAGCGGTTGGGCCAAGGCTCAGGGGGTGGATGAGAAAACCGCACCGCCGACGGAAGCCGATCTAATGGCGGCAATCGAACAATACGGGGGCTGAACCGGCCCTATTCGGCCTCCGGCTAAATAGTCGGTGGCCAGATTAGACACCCTTACTACCCGTTTCGAAGCCGACATCATAAAGTTCGAGGAAGCGATGCGCCGCATGCAGCGCGTCACTTCCCAATCGACTGACCGCGTAACGCGCGCACATCGAACCGCCGCCCGCGACACCGCCCGCGCCTGGGAACAGGCCAAGGTCGATAAGGCGATCCAAGCTTCGATGGGCCGCGCCGTCTCTGGGATTCAGACCCAGGCGCGCGCCATGGCCGGAGCCTTCATCGCGGCTTTCGGCGCGAACCAGATCGTCGGTCTCACCGACTCCTACACCCGCTTTACCAACGCCCTTCGGGTGGCTGGCCTCCAAGGCGAAGACCTCGCGACGGTTCAGCAGTCCCTATTCGATCAGGCTCAGCGCACCGGCACCGCGCTAGAGCCGCTGGGTCAGCTTTACGGGCGGGCCTCAGCCGCCGCCGTCGAGTTGGGCGCGGGTCAAGCTGAACTTCTCCAGTTCACGTCTGGGGTGACGAACGCGCTCCTGATTCAGGGGGCGTCTACCGAACAAGCGTCAGGCGCGCTCCTACAGCTTTCCCAGGCGCTCGCGGGGGGCACCGTCCGGGCGGAGGAATACAACTCCGTCAACGAAGGTGCGCGGCCCATCCTTGAGGCGGTGGCGGCTGGCTCCGACCGCTTCGGCGGGTCCGTCTCGAAGCTGGGCGCTGAGGTCCGCAAGGGCACGGTCTCTTCGAGGGAGTTCTTCAACGCCTTCCTCGCTGGTTCCGGCCAACTCGAAGCGCGGGCTCAGAACGCATCGACCACGGTCGCCCAAGCGATCCAGAAGGTCAGGAACGCCCTCGGCCAATTCCTAGGGCAACAGAACGAAGAGTTCGGGGCCACCGACCGGCTAGCCGGAGCCCTCGTGCTCCTCGCCGAAAACATCGACTTGGTAGCCGACGCGCTCATCATCCTGGCGACCGTCTGGGCCGCCATGAAGATCGGGCGGATGGCCCAAGGCTTCGCCAACATGGGCACCGCGACCTTCGGTTTGGGCGCGGCCATGCGGGCGGCGGCCACAGACGCTCAGCGTCTCGCATTTTTCCAACAAGGCATGAACGCCTCGATGGCGATGGGCACCCGCGTGGGCGGCCTTTACGCGGGGGCCATGCGCGGTGTGACGGCTCTCTTCGGGGGGCCTCTGGGGGCGGCCATCACCCTGACCACCATCGGGGTCGGCTTCCTCGCAGACCGCATGATCCGGGCCGAAGCCGAAGCCCGGTCGTTCCGCGAGGCCGGTATCGAACTCGCTGAAGGGTTCGATCAGCAGGCCGAAGCCGCCGCCCGCGCGAGGCGCGAAACCGGCGACCTGACCCCGGAACAGATGGAAGGGGCTACGGCGGCGGCGGCCCTGTCGGGTGAAACGCACCTGCTAGCCGATGCCCATTTCAGGGCGGCGGCGGCGGCCCGCGCCCAGGCCATAGCTGAGGCCCAGCTTCGCGAGACCCAGACCCGCCACAACTTCATGCGCGCCCAGCGTGATGAGGCAGCCGTCAGAGAGCGCATTGTTCGTCAGCGCATGGGGCCGACCGTCTCGGGTGATGGCCGTCAGGGCGTGCCACGTGGCTATCGGCAGACCGTTGAAGCGGCGACGGCCCAAGACTCCCGTATCGCCGCCGCACAGCGCGCCACCGCTGGATATCGCGAAGCCTATAGGCAGGCGTTCAATGAGCGAGTTCGCGCCGAAAACCCGAACACCTCGACCTGGGAATGGGACCCACGCCGCAATCGGCCTCCGGCAACCAACACCAATACAGGCGGTGGCAGACGAGGCGGGGCCGATGACGCTGAACGCCGGGCTGAAGCTCGCACACAGGCCATCGAGCAAGCTGAGCGCGCCTATGACGAAGCCATCTGGGCTCAAGCCCGAACGGCGGTCGAGCGGTCAGATGCCACGCGGGCGCGCATCCAGTCAGACTACGAGGCTCAAGCCCGCGAGATCGCCAGCAATGACGATTTCGATGCGGCTACGCGAGATCGCCTCAACGCTCTCAACGAACAAACGCGCGCCGTCCTGGACGCGGCAGCCGCCGAAGACCGGGCCAATGAGGTCCGCGCTGAGGCTTATGCGCTCCAAGATTCAGTTGCCGACCATGAGACTGCCCTAGCCCAGGAACGGCTTGAGCAACTCCACATCGAGGCCGATCACACGCGCGACCGCGAGGCACGACTTCGTATCGAGGCCCAAGCGTTCGCCGAAGAGCAAAGGCTGACCCGCCTTCAGCACGAGGCCGACCTTCGCCGTTATGAACTCAGCCTTCGCGATCTCCGCCTGTCAGAGGAAGAGATCAGCCGCCGCCTCGCTGATCGGCGAGCCGCCTTCAACCGCACCGAGGCGAGCCGCGAACAAGGCTTCAACCTCAGTCAGCAGGAAGCCCGCGACCGAGGTTCCTGGGGCGAATGGGCGCGCTCGAACCGCATGGATGCGGACGCGCTCAACCGGTCGCTTCAGAACCTCGCCGATAACGGCATCAACGGCCTCATCGACGGGATGCTCGAAGTCATCGACGGCTCGAAGTCGATGGGTGAGGCCCTCGCCGATCTTGCCCGCGAAATGCTCGCTCAGATGCTCCGTATCGGGATGCAATTCCTCATCTGGGAAGGCATCGGCATGGCGTTCGGCTACAAGGGCCTAGGTGCGGCGATGCTGGGCTTGAAGCCGGTCGGCGGCAGAGGTGGCGGCATCTCGATCAGCAACGCCTCTGGTTCGGCCCCCCGCATCGGCAACAACGCCAGCGGCACCGGCAATTGGCGCGGCGGCCTCACCATGGTGGGGGAGAAGGGGCCTGAGCTTCTCAACCTGCCTTCAGGCGCGAACATCACGCCTTATTCGACCATTCGCTCAGCCCTTTCGGGGCAGCCCATCCAAGGGCGCGGCGGTGACATTCACGTCCACACCACGGTCGTCGCCAATGACGCGGTTCTCACCTCGACGGTGAAGTCCTGGATCGTCGAGGCGAACATCCAAGCTGTGCAACACGCCCGCGCTATGGTGGCTAAGGACCAAGGCGGAAGAGCGAACCGGTCGCTACTCCGCTAGCGCAGGGGGTCGGCAAATAAATACAGTCGATGACTGTAGTGCTGCCGACCCTACCGCTTGGGTCACAAACCAATATCTCGATCCAATCGAACGCAATCGACTTGCTCGCCACCTTTGGCGGGCCATCGCAGCGCACGTCTCGACTAGGCGACCGCTGGACCATCGAAGTCACCTGCCGCCCGATGCGTTACGCGCAAGCGGCGGGGTTCATCGCCAAGCTCATCCAGGGTCTCGCTGAGCGCGTCCTAGTCGCTATCCCTCAGCCGGGCCTCGAAATCGGCAACCCCGGAACACCCCTCCTGAAGGGAGCCGGTCAGAGCGGGCGCACCTTACAGGCCGACGGCTTCACACCCGGCTACGTCATCCAGGCGGGCCAATACTTCAGCCTCGTTCAGGGCGGCCAACGCTACCTCCATCAAGTCACCGACGCGGCCACCGCCAACGGCTCCGGAGAGGTCGAACTGAGCATCTATCCGATGCTCAAGGTCAGCCCGTCTGACAACGCCACGTTGGAGTTCGCGGCCCCCAAGCTCGAAGGCTTCCTACAGGGCAATCGGCAGGCTTGGACCATCGGGCTGGTTGAGAACGTCGGCCTCAGCTTCGCCGTGACGGAGGCCGCGTAGTGGCCCTCGACACGACCCTGATGGCTGGAATGGACGCGAGCCATCTTCGCGTCTTTCACGCCCTTCGCGTCGAACTCATCGACGGCGGCGACATCAATCTCATCGACGGCTCTGGCTTTGTCAGCTTCAACGTCGATGGTGAGACGGTCACCTTCACGGGCCGCAACGAGACGTTCGGCACACTGGCCAACCTCTCGACGATCACAGAGGCCGTGGCGACAGAGGCCCCGCGCCTGACGGTCACCCTGCTGCCGCCCGGCACGGAAGGGCTGGGCACCCTTGCAGCGGTTCAAAACCAAGGGAGCCTCGTGAAGCTGTGGTTCGGCCTCATCAATGAGATCACCGGCCAAGCCATCGGGGTGCCGGAACTCATCTGGTTCGGTCGGCTCGATACCGTGAAGGTCACGACCGGGGTTGGGGTCAGGGCGGTTGAACTCGACGTATCGACTGTTTTCGACCGGCTCTTTCCGACCGAAGAGGCATGCCGCCTGAACGACCTCTGGCATCAATCCATATGGCCCGGTGAAACCGGCCTAAGCCGGGTCATTGAGGCCACGCTGAACGTCCCCTGGGGCATGGATGCGGCGCGCCCAACCGTCATCAGCGGACGAAGCGTCTCCCGAACCACGACCGGCACCACAGGCGGTTCGACCACGGGTGGCGGCCCCGGAAGACCCGCATGGACCGACACGTCCTGGACCACGCTGACCGGTCGCACCGGCATCGGCCCGGAACAGTTCTAAGCCCACTTCCGCAAGGCGAATGAGACCGCTCGATAAATACGAGCATGGTGCTCACAAGACGAGTTGCGGCGGCTCAAGCAACAATAAATGCCTTCCTAGACAAGACCTTTTCGTGGGGAGAATACGACTGCGCCCGGCTTGCCGGTTACGCGCTGAAAGAACTTGGGCGTGACGACCCGCTTATCCCGTTCGGGAGCTACTCGACTGAGCTAGGGGCGGTTCGCGCCCTCAAAAAGCAAGGCCGCGCCAATCTAATCGAAGCGATTGAGGCACTGGGCCTCGAACGCATCGCTCCGGCTCGCGCCCTGCCAGCCGATATCGTCGCCATGCCCGCCGATGATGACCGTTGGGTCGCACTTGGCGTGGCCATCGGCGATGGGCGGGTTCTGGCCTTCTCGCCTGAAGGTCAATGCACGTGGGGTTCTCTGAAGGCCGCGACGGCGGCTTGGAGGGCCATCTAAGTGCCCCCCGTTGCAGCGTTTGCGGCTGCGGCCTTCACGGCGGTGAAGGTCGCTGCGGTCGTCGCCATCAAGACGCTCGCGGCGATGTCGATAGCCACCGTGGCCAAGATTGGCCTCGCGGTCCTATCGGTCGCCGGTCTCTTCCTGTTGCGCAAGCTGCCGCTCCCAGAGAGCACCGGTCAGCAACTCGACACCAAGCTCGATCCCGGTGCTGGGGTGCCGGTGGCGTTCGGTCGAACCGCGACCGGCGGCACCATGGTCTATCAGGACTCCTGGGGCTCGAAGAACAAATACCTCGGCCAAGTCATGGTGCTGTCAGCGGGCGGCCCCATCGAAGGCATCGAGACCTACCGCGCCTCCGACTACACCGTGAACTTCAGCGGCAACCCAGCAACCGGGGTGGGCACCGCCGCATCGATCACGCCCTCGACGGCTGGGTCGAAGCTCTACCGGAATAAGCTCAAGACGGTTTGGCGGCGGGGCGACACGCCTGAGGCGACCTCGCTCGCCACATATGCCAGTCAGCTTGGCGGCTACCTTCCGGGCATCGACGGGAGCTTCAAGCTCTCCGGCTTGGCCCACGCCCTGGTCGTTTGTGAGCACGATCAGGATGCATTTCCTCAAGGGGTGCCGAAGCATCTTTGGGTGCTCAAGGGGGTCAAGTGTTACGACCCTAGGCTCGATGACACCTACCCAGGCGGCGAGGGGCCTCATCGGCTCGACGACCCCACCACCTGGGCCTTCACCGAAAACCCCTACATCGCGGCCCTAGCCTGGATTCTGGGCCGCTTCGAGAACGGCAAGAAGGTCTGGGGCATCGGTGCCCAGGCCGCTGAAATCGACTGGGATGCCTACGTCGCGGCGGCCAACATCGCGGATGCGAACGAATGGAAGGTCGGCGGTGTCGTCACCACGACCGATGACAAGTTCGCCGTCTTAAACACGATCCTTCAGGCGGGCGGCGGGGCCGCCATTGCGCGGGGCGCTCAGCTTTCCTGCCGCATCAATGCGCCCAAGACCTCCGTCTTCACCCTCCGGCCCGACGACATTGTTGGCGACGTTGAAGTCGCCAACTCGCCGCAATGGCGCGACCGCAAGAACCGCATCGTTCCCCAATACCGCGAGCCGAACGCGGCTTGGGAGATCATCGCGGGCAACGCGGTCACTGAGGCCGATTACGTCGCCGAAGACGGCGGCGAGGAACGCACCGCTGAAATCCATCTGCCGTTCGTTCAGTCGGCGACCCAGGCCGCTCAACTCGCCGCCTACGAACTCGTCAATGGGCGCGAGTTCCTCAGCTTCAGCCTCACCGCCAAGCCGAAACTGCTGACGGTCAGGGCCGGAGATTGCATCACCGTCAATCTGCCGGAGCTAGGGGCGACCGACCTCAAGTGCGTGGTCGAGAGCCGCGACTTCGACCCCGCTTCAATGACGGTGAAGCTGGCCCTCCGCTCAGAGACGGACGGCAAGCACGACTTCGCCCTGGGCCGCACCCAGGATGCGCCGTCTTCACCGACCCTCAACCGATACGACCCGACCGCCCTTGAAGCGCCGAACGCGGCGGTATGGTCGATCACCGCGACCGATCTCTCGACCCTGGACGGCCAATCGCAGCCAGCCCTGATCGTCGAGGCATCAGCGAACGCGGTCAGCGACAATCCGTTCGCCACGTCCGTCATCTGTGAGTTTCGAGAGAATTCCGCGTCCGTCTGGTCTGCCTTCTCTGAGGGGCCGCCGACCACGACCCGGTTCGAGGTCACCGGCCTCAACCCGCAAACCGCCTACGACCTGGGCATCCGGTATCGAACCCGCGAGGGGCTGGTCACGCCGCGCCTCGTGGTGGGGTCGGCCACGACCGGAGCCTCGATCTCCGGTGGGGTCATGCCGGGGGGCATCGACTGGACCGGCAATACCATCGTCAACGTGCCGGTCGGCCTCACAACGACCGCCAATGGCCTGCTGACGGCCAATCATATCCTTCACGGGGCGGAGATCGTCTCGAACCTTCTGGACGCGGCGAACGACGATATCGCCGCCATCCAGGGTGAAATCACCGACATTGAGTCCGGCCTGAATGTTGCGGCCAATCAAGCCCTGTCGGCGGCGAATGCGGCCTTACTGGCTGCCGGTTGGTCTTCGGCCAACGCCACCTCCGCCTATGGCTTCGCGAATGCCGCGTCAGCTTCCGCCGTTCACTCGAATGCCAACGCCGCCCTCGCCGCCAACGCTGCCCTTCTAAGCGCGACATACCGCGATCAGGCCCAGTCGAACGCCGTAACAGCAGCCAATCAGGCAGGGATCGCGACCACTCAGGCTGCCTACGCGGCGGCCAACTCGGCGACCGCCGTCTCGAACGCGAACCTCTCCGCCACCTATCGAAATCAGGCTCAGTCGAACGCCGTCATTGCGGCCAATCAGGCTGGTTATGCCGCCGCCAACGCGGCAGGCGCGCTGAACTCGTCGAACCTCTCAGCGACCTACAGAGACCAGTCGTCGGCGAATGCGATGATCGCCGCCAATCAGGCTGGGTTTGCAAGTTCGAACGCTGCCGCTGCCAGCGCCAGCGCGAACCTCTCCGCCAGTCATAGCGGCTGGGCCGCCGCCAATGCGGCCATCGCTACTACCCAGGCCGGATACGCCTCAGCCAACTCCGCCGCAGCCAGCACGAGCGCGACGGTGGCTGCATCTGTCGGTGCTGCCTCGATCAACAAGAACCCGGTCTTCGCGGATTACCCAGCATCCGGATATCCGGCGAAGTGGGGCGCGTGGTCCATGCCCGCGACCTACCATTCGCGGGTCGCGGGTCAGATCAGCCCATACGCCATCCGCCTCATTGGCGCGGCGGGCTTCGATGTCGGAATCCAACAGAGTTCCACCGACGCGGGGTCGTCCCTCGCGATCCAACCCGGCTGGTATATCGCCGAAGCCGACGTGACGCTTGTTAGCGGCGCGCTGACCGGGGCGGGTGTCTACGTCGAAGCCTGGAATGCTGCCGGTAGCGCCGTCGCTCAGAGCTTCAGCTTCCCATTCTCGACCACGCCCGACATCTCTGATGCGGCTCCAGGCGCGGGCACCACGGGCCGCACATATCGATTCCGTCGCCTATTCCAGGTCACCGCCTCAAGCGCCTTCCAACTGGTCATCTATGCGATGAGCCATTGGAGCGCCCTGGGCAGCACCACGGCGGCCAACTCCATCGACTGGCACCGTTGTGCGGTTCGGGCGGCCACATCTGCTGAGATCGCGGCTCAGCGCGCCGACACCAACTCGACCAACGCCCTCAGCTACATCGCGTCCAACGCTACGGCCTGGGCCTCGAACGTAGTCGCCCTGGCCAACCGGACCACGACCCTTGAGGCCAGCCTACAGGCGCAGGGCAATCTGATCGCCAACCCATCCGGTCAGAACGGCCTACACCTTTGGACCTACAAGCCCGGCTACTACTGGGGAACCTCGACCTATAGCTCTGTCGCCCCGCTGTGGTTCTTCACCACGCTGACCGGGGTCACCGGGGACGGCTACTTCTATTACGACGTGCCTGCGGTGGCTTACACGCCATACGCGTTAAGCTGGAATGCCGAAATTTTTGGCGGCTTCACCGGCTACTTCAATGTCTCGCTGCAACCGATTCCTGCTGACAAATCTGCGGTCCTCTCGCGCTTCAAGAACGCGGCGGGCGAGACTTACAGTGATGCGGTCGCGGGGGTTCAGGCAGGGCAGCCCGAAGATCATGGGCGATCCGGAAGGCGCGGGTCACTCACAGTCTACCCGACCGATCCCGCGACCGCCTATGTCCGGGTCATCTTCTACTACGCCGGGACCGGTAATCCGACCTATTGCCAGTTCGGCCTATGGAACGTGAAGCTGGAGGTCGGCAGTCAGCCCACCACCTATAACGAAGCCTCGACACTCACGACGACCGTTGCTCGGGTCTCAACCTCCGAAACGGCGATCTCCGACCTGACCGGGCGCACCATGGCGCGCTGGTCCATCGGCACCTCCGTTCCCGGCTCAGCCGCCTTCATTACGGCCCAGGCCGAAACCACCCCCGGTGCGGCCCCCACATCAAACGTCGCCATCGGTGCGCGAGCCATCCAGCTTTACAATCAGGTCGGCGATGAGTGGCTCCCCGCGCTCACCGTGAGCGGTGGCAACGCGACCTTCGCGGGCCGTCTCAATGCCGGAACCAGCATCAGCGTGGGTTCGGGCTCCTGGCCGGTCGCCTTGGCCTCCAAGGATTTCGTGGTCACCGATGGCACCGTTGTCAGTTTTGGCACCGACCTGGGCCAAATCCCCGCCCTGTCATTCTCGACCCTGGGCTTGGCCGCCCTGTCTTCGGGCGAAACCTACAACCTCTATGCGGATAGCCTGACCAGCACCGGCTTCACGGCCCGCCTGAAGATCAACACGCCCGGCTCGCCGTCGAGCTACAATCTCACCACCGACACCACGCCGGGCTCAGGGCCGACGCGGCAAATCGACAAGGGGGCCAACCCCGATGCCACGGGCGGCATCTACACCCTCACAGTGTCAGGCCAGCAAAGCTGGAATCTTCCCGACCAGGGCATGGGGCAGACCATCGAATACAGCGGCTCTGTCACCTTTTCCGTTTGGGTGAAGGTGGGGGGCGTTTGGTCCCAAGTCGGCACCATCACCGCACAAATCGACGGCCTGACCTTCGGCACCGGCAACATGGGCTCGACGGTCTCAGCGACCGAGAATTTCACCGTCTCTGAGACGATGACCCTGCCGTCGAACATCCAGGCGTTCGGGGTCAGCTACGCCAGCCGAAGCGGCGGCAGCAGCGCGAGCCTGACGGATTTCAACTCGGTGGCCTGGACCTCACCCGGCAGCGGCTCCGGCACTCGAACGGCAACGCCAAGCGGCCAAACCACCACAGTCACGGTGAGGCCGCGCACATGATGAACCTCGAAGACCACCTCCTGGCTGACAGCCTCACGCCTGAGGCTGAATATGCCTGCCCCCTATGTCTGCGCCGGGGGCCGCCCTTCATGTTCGCCGCCACCCACGAGGATGACCGGTTCGAGCACGACTACGTTTGCTCGACCTGTCTTAGGGATGCCGAACGGGCCGAAATCGCCGCCGCTGAGGCTGATGCCGATGCGGAGGCGGATTGGTCGGCGGTGAAGGTCGAGCGGAACCGGCGCATCAACGAGGCCCTGTGGGCGGTCTCGCCGGGGTCGCCGCTCACCCAGGAATGCCAGGCCGCCTTCGCCGCCATGATCGGCGAGCTTCACCGCGTCACCATCGACTTCTACACGCCCGCTGATGTGGTCTGGCCCATCATCCCCGAGTTGGCCTTCGAGGCACCGCCCGGCGAAGGATAATCGATAAATACGGGATGCCCCGCGCGACCGTGCCCACCGCTTCCGATCAAACCGATATCAAGGTTCAGCTAGCCGTTCTTTCGACCAAGCTCGACCTCATCCAGACCACCCTCAACGACAAACTCGCATCCATCGAAACGCGCATTACCGCCGTCGATGAGGACCTGAGGGCGGAGCTTCGTCACTCGAAAGCGAACGCCGACCTGACCGTGGCCGCGCTGAAAAAGGAATTGGAGTCAAAGGTCAGCCGCGACGAATTCGACCCCATCCGTAAGACCTTTTGGTCAGGCGTGATGGGCGTGCTGTCCGCGATAGGCATGGCGGTGTGGGCGCTTATTCAGCGGGGCGGATGACTACCTCGTCCGTTTAATGTGGCCGGTCTCCGCGATATAATGCGCGCATGGCTAGAGGAATTTATCGCCACCTACCTACTGAAGGCGGGCCAGCTACCGTCACTGTCGCCTATGACAAGGCGGAGATGGTGCTGCCGGAGGCCACCTATCGAGAGCGGGGCTATGAGCCGCCCTTCGAGGAATTGCCGATCAGAAAACAACCCGGCGAGGAATGACACCAGCGCGGGTTTCACAGCGGCTGCGCCTTCCGGGCGGCGGCCCGTCTCTGCTGCCGGTTCATCGGCGGTGCTGGCGTGAACCCATGGCCGCCGCTCAGATGTGCGAGCCGCTTGGCTTCGAACCATTCGCCGAACGCCTCTGCATCCTCAGACCGGTAGAACGCTACAGCGAAGGCTTCCTCGAACGGTGAGAGCGGCTCGCTCGACGTGACCAGCATAGCGGCTCGATCAGTGAGCCATGCCCGGACCTGTTTCAGCACCTCAGGCGGAACGTTGACCTGATAGACCGTCTCGTTGCGCGCCTCAGAGGCGGCGACCAACTCTTCAGTCGTGGCCTGTCTGGGATAGTCGCCGTAAAGTTCGTAGTGGAGTTCGACGGCGGCATGTGTAGACGTGAGCATATTCGTATTTATGCTCGCCAAGTCACTAGCTGGGGCTCCCAATGACTGAGACCAATTCCAACCTGATTGAACTGACGGCGGCTATCGCGGAAGCCTATGTCAGCCATAACAAGGTCTCGGCGGGGGAGATCGCCGGGCTCATCGCTTCCATCCATGGGACGCTCGATGGCATCGCCACGGGCAAGGCCGATGAGCCCCAGGAAGAACCGGTCGCGAAGCCAACGGCTGCGCAAATCCGTAGGAGCATCCAAGGCAGCCGTCTCATCAGCTTCGAGGATGGGAAGCCATACGCCGCCCTGAAGCGGCACCTCACCAGCCGGGGCATGACCCCTGCTGAATATCGGGCCAAGTGGGGCCTGCCATCGGATTATCCGATGACCGCACCCGACTATTCAAAGGCGCGTTCCGACCTCGCGAAGAGCCTGGGGCTGGGGCGGGGCGGTAGGAAGCCGAAGGGTCCGGCCAAGGGCAGAAGGAAGGCTGGCTGATGCCCACCACTGACAACTCTAGGATCGTCGCTCTGGCGGTGCGCCATTTTGAGCCCTACGGCACTGCGGACCAGCTAGCGGTCTATTTCGATCAGGATGGCGGTATTGTTCCGTCAGACGATGTCCGGGCCGCTAGCTCGGAACGAGGCACGACCTCGAACGGGGTAGAATGGTTCACACCGAACCCTGGCGAAGGCTACTTCGCGCACCTGATGCAGCGAAGCGTATGGGCGGGTGGCAGCGGCGACGGGAAATCGGTCGAGCTATATGGCCCCGACTTCCACGTCGAAATCACAATCCATCGCGGCCTTGCTGATGAGGTCGCTGCTATTCGTCCCATCATCATCAGAGACAGCCCTGACCTCTCGCCATTCCTCGCCAAGGCGGTGGGGTGGTAGCGCCCTAGGTTGGGTCGATCACCTTTGCCGCCTTGGCGATTATAAGCTCGGCGTTCCGTGCGCGGTTGCGTTCTTGGTTCACCTGCACAAGGGTCTCCGCAAAACGCGCGATGTCGGGAAGCCACGCAACTTCACTCAAGATATCGATGCCGAACAGGTTGACCTGCCAGTTCGACCAATCGGATGGGGTCTCGCTGATAGACGCAGCAAATAGCGGCTTTTGATCGTCGCTGATGGTCAAGGTTCCGAACTTGTGGTTGTCATCGCCGACCGGCGACCAGCTATAGCCTTTGTCGAGAACCTCGATTTTGTAGGGTCGGGAGCCCGAAATGCTCACGGTGTAGCTCTGCCGCTTGCCGTCGTGCCCCTCTGGTGTCGGCGGCTCGACCCCTCGAATATCGATCCCATGTCGGGGCAGATGATCTAGCGCCCCCAGCCCAAAATGACTGGGCCAGTAGCGGGTCTCGCGTAGGAGATCGTTGAGAATACGGTCGGCCTTAGCCTTTGCCAGAAATGCGCGGGCGCGCTCCAGGCGGGCTTTCTTGCCTTCGATGTCATGCTCACGTTCGAACGCCTCTTTCGACTGATCGAAATCACGGCGAACGGCATCGCGAGCTTGCTCGACCATATCGATCACCTGAGGGTCGAACTCTCGATCTTCTTCAGCCCGGCTCGATGACTCTTCCGGCGGCATTCGCGGCTTCTCAACGTTGGGCGCGGGACCGAACATGAAATCAAAGATCGCCTTGGTGACCGACATCGGCTCCCCCAAATCCTATGCGCGAACAAACCGCTCAGGCCGCCGCGCTTCAAAGAACGGCTGAGGATCGTTAGCGCAGTCGAGCCACGCCGTGATTTCATCCGGCTCCAAAATGACCGGCTGCCGGTCGTGATAGTCGGCGAGGAAGCCATCTGACGGACCGGTGAAGATTGTGAAGGTGGCGGTCTCACCCACGTCGCTCAGGTTGACCCTCGACCAGAGGCCCGCGAACCAGATCAGGTCGCCATCAGCGCGCTGGAAGCGATGCTTCGTCTTCGCGCCCTTCTCGCCGGTCCATTCGAACCAAGCCGACGCTGGCACCACACACCGTTGAGACTTGAGCGCGGCCTTGAACATCGGGCTCACATCGGTGCGCGCGTTGAAGGTGCTCATCGTGCGACCATCGCGGCCCCGGCAGGCCGCATCGAGGGTCTTGCCGTTCGCCCAGAACGGAATGAACCCCCACCGCATCGGCTCGACGTGAAAGGCACCGCCGTCGAGGCGGGCCGTGGCCTGCCGGGTCGTCGGCCTCACATCATCGTTTGGCTCCAAGTTCAGGGGAGCCGTGGCGACCTCGCCATAGGTCGAGAGGGCGCGATGGATTTCGGCCCAGGTGAAGCGGCCCGTGGTGTCATAGCGTCCGCACATGGGGAGATAGTGGCAGCGGGACGGATTGAACGTCAAAGGTCCGTAGTGAACACCCGGACCCTGCCGTCACCCTCAAGCTGCTTCGCCGCATACTTTTCGGATGCGCGATGCTGAACGGCGGCCAAGCCGTGGTCATCAATAGCCTCTCTAGTGGTGATGACCATTACCCGCTTCTCGCCATCGTAGGCTTCTAACAGGAGTTCGAATGCAGGGCTGCTGCCCGATGCACCGGTAAATCGCAGGGACATCGCTGGTCTAGCTCCGCATCAGAATGGGATGTCGTCGTCCATGTCGAAGGTCGGCTTCGTCGGTGAAGCCTTGCGGTTGGGCGGCGCGATGGCTTTCTGGGGCTCCTGGCCCAATAGCGCCTTCGCCCGCTCTTCCTCGCTTCGGGCTTCAGCCACTGCCTCATAGACGTTCTGCATCAGACCAGACACAAGCTGCTGACTGCTCCAAAGATCGCCGGGTGCGCACGCAATCTCCACCGCCAGCCACGCTAGCTCGAAGATTGGGATTCTGCGCTTGTCCAACTCGCGTTCGAAATCGTCGAGCCGTCTTAGGAGAGCCTTCGCCTGAGCTTCAGGTAGGTTGCTCTTTTCGACCTCACCGCGAAGCGCATCTACATGCTGGGTGAGCCGATCTCTTACCTTCCCCGAAACCCGAACAATGCGCGACCGACGGCGTAGCGAACGCGAGATCGTCAATTGGGTTACGCAATGATCTAGGTCTGACTTGAACTGCCGATAGTCGGCGGTCTGAAAGTCCCGCACCGACGGCAGCGCGTAAGCTGACATGCCATCGATCTCATACCGCGATGCAGCGGCAGCCATCACGTTCATAAAGGCCAGCCGAGCCTCGTTGATATACTCCCAATCGTTGCTGTCGTTGGAAAGGTCTAGATTCCCTAGGCGGTCACCAAGGCTGCGATAGGCGATCCGCGACATCTCGATAAACGCCTCTTGCGGATCATCGGGGAGCCGGTCGAGTTCGTCTTCCGAAATGAAGGAAAAGATATCCATGGGGGCCGGAACCGCTGGTTGCGCGGGAGCGAACGCTTAAGCAGTTTTCCACCGCTGGCAAGTCGGGGTGAATATTCCGCTTGGCGCACGCTTGCGGTCGAGGAACAGGACCCGGAACTGCTCGCGCGGTTCGTGCTGGAGGCTGACGCGGACATAGGCGAGCAGGGCGCTCCACGAAGAGATGACGGTCCGCTTCTTCACCGGCTCGGCCGTCGCGCGACGCGTGACCTCGTGCAGCAGGCGCAGGTCGAGCGCGGTTTCGGGGCCGACCCTGAGCGCCTTGCCCCTGGCGTCGACGGCCGAAACGGTCAGCAGCTCGTCATGGGAGGCCGCCAGCGCCGCCGCGAGGGATCCGAACCGCTCGAGCAGCGCCTTGGCCAAGGGCTTCACGTCGCGCTGGGGAATGGAGCGGAACAGGAACAGCTCGAGCAGTTCATAGTCGGGCAGAGCCTCAACGCCGCCGTTCCTGGCCCTGTCCCGCAAGCGTTCGCGGTGCCCGGCGTGATGCGGTCTGGCCTGGGCCGATTTCGCCTTGGGCTGTGGAGGCGGGGCAGGCTCGGGGGCGAACATGTCTGGAAAGGCCAGCACCCGCGCCTCGGCCAACTGGGACTGTCCGCTCATGCCGCCGTCCTCCAAACCCGATCCGACCTTGGCGTATATGCCTTTGACAAACCCATTCCAGAATCGACGGCCCGCTGATATGACAGCGATATGGGGCGTCGAGAGATCATCAACTCTGGGCTGCTGGCCGCAATCACGCTTGGGGGCGGTGCGGTCGTGACGGCGCTTAGCACTACGGCGACGGCGTATACCCCCTATCTGCTCAGCGTCGGATGGATTGCCCTGCTGGGTGGTGCGGCGGGACTTATGTATATGCTCCGCACCGCACCTCGCGCAGCGATCAACGCGATGGCTCCGACACCGCCCCGAGAGTTCCTAGACCCCGATATCACGTGGGATGTTCTGTCAAAGAAGGTCGAGGGGAGGACCAGCCTACAGGTCGAGGCGCTTAACAAGACCTACGCCGGAAAGTGGATGCGGGTCAGCGGCACCGTCTATGACGTAAAGAGAATCTATGGCGATTTGTGCGGGGTAGACATAAGACTAAACTCCCGCTCATACGGATCTGTGCTTGCCTGCTTCGGTAAGCAAGCTAACCAGCAGCTCGCTGCACTCAACAAGGGCGACTCTATAACCATTGTCGGGAAGGTGGAGCGGCTGAAAGGCGGCGGGACCATGGGGGACTGTGAAATCGAACATGTTGGCCCGCCTCCCGAAAAGCCAAAGCCAAAGCCACGGCGCCGGGCTGCCGCCAGCAAATCAGCGGGCTAGCAACGCCAGCAGTGCCCCGCTGAACGGCGTAAGCATCAAGATCAGCAGGCCGATGGCTAGAAAGCCGATCAGGCCCATGCACCACTCGGCAAAGGCTCTTGGCCGCCTCCAGGGCGCTGGAGGCCATGGGAAGCCGTGGTTTGGTTCGCGGTCGCTCAACGCGGCTTAGACGGTTTAACGGGCTCCGGCGGCTTAGCCACCTTCTTCACCGCTTCCTCAAAGCGCGTTTCATCCTCGTCGCACTCTAGCTGGCGCGCGAGGTCGCGGAACTTGTTAGGTTGACTCTTTTCTGTCGGATGCCCGTTCATGCGCGAATGCACCTTTGCTTTATGGACGAGTCTTCTCACGTCCCCGCTGCGGGGAAGGCTCACAAGTTCCCCTACTTCCTGATCGCGGGCCTAATCATACCTGATGCGCAGTGGAAGGAAATTGCCGCCGAGTTCGAACGCATCAAGGCCCTCCCGGGCTATCGCGTCGAAGGCGAAATCAAGTGGCGCTACTTTGGTCCTGACAATAACGACGCGCGAAATCCGCTGCTGCACCTTCCTATTGCCAAACGGAATGCGTTACGCTTGGCGCTTCTCTCCCTTATAACAAAGCGGCGATCTTGCCGGATTGTGGCAACTAAATCAGATACCGCCAGGGCTTGGGAGTTGCCATACGTGAAAAACAAGGCGGACCTATACCATTTCACATACAAACAAACACTGGAGCGATTCGAGTATTTCCTTCAGGATATATCCCGCATAAACGGCGCGGAGCAGCGCGGAATGGTGATATGCGATCATCGGGGCAGGGATGAAGATCGCATACTTCGTGATTACCACGCCGAAGTGACCGAGCGATTATCTACGTTCACGTCAGACTTCAAACACCTAGTTGAACGCGTGATGCTCACGGACAGTCAGCACAGCGTAGGCGTGCAGCTCGCCGATCTTTGCGCCGGGGCGCTGTGTCGGTCTTACACGAAAGACGAGCCGTACTGGCTTGAAATGCTCCGCAGCAACATCCGGGCGCACCCTATCAAGGGGATCGATGGCTATGGCGTTGTGCACTGGCCCAAGTAGTGCCGCCGGGTGGGGGCTTTCGCCCCCAAGGCGCTATCGCCGCGCCGCCCGGACAAATCATCCATAAACCCATTCTATCAAAACCGCAAGTGGCTAGCCGTTCGATTTATAGGATCGCCGCCGCTCAGATGTGAGTTGGCCGGTAAGTCAGGCGCTTGCCGACCACACCCGCCACCGCACGCTGCATCCGCTCAACATCCTCACAGCCGGTCGCGGAGCGGTTGCTGTAGCGGAAGTCAAACTCCGCCATGTAGCGGTGCAGGTGCTTCTTGGCGCAGTGCTGATAGATGCCCTTCATGCCGCGCTTGAAGATGCTGAAATAGCCTTCGATGGTGTTGGTGTGGATGAACGGGTTCTCGGGGTGCACGTATTCCTTCCGGCTATGGTTCACGACGCCATGGGCGGCGAACTTCTGGCCGATACGGCGATAGAGAACGTGATCGTCCGTCAGCAGCACGGCCTCACGGGCAAGGTTGGCCTCTAGAACCGGCTTGATCTGAGCGATGGTCGCATCGTCCAGCACGGTAGAGCGGGCGCGGCCCGTGTTGCGGTCAACGAGGGTCAGCACCTTCATCTTTTGCGGGGTGCGGACCTTCTGGCGGCCCCACGGGGCGTTGTCAGGGTCGATGCCGATGTAGGTTTCATCGACCTCGACGCCGCCGCCGTTCGTGCCGAACGGGTCAAGCTCGCCAGAGCGCATGGCCTCGCGGATGCGATGGGCCAGGAACCACGCGGTCTTGTAGGTGACCTCCAGAGTGCGCTCCAGCTGCTTAGCGGAGACGCCCTTCTTGCTGGCGCACATGAGGTAGACCGCCTGCAGCCACTTATGAAGCGGCAGGTGGCTTTCCTCAAAGATGGTGCCGACGCGCACGGTGAACTGCTGACGGCAGTCGCCGCACTTCTTCAGGCCGTGGCGGACCACGCCTTCCGGGTTCTTCTTGGAAGGCTTGGAGCGAACGCCCTTAAGCTCATACGTCCGGCCAGAGCAGCCGCAATGCGGGCACACAGGCGAGCCGCCCCAGATGATGCCCTCCACAAAGCGGAAGGCTTCGGCTTCATCGTGAAAGTAGGGCTTGGACAGAACAGACACGGCGCAATCTCCTTATGCGCCTAGGATAGCTGGCCCCGTGGGTTTGTCAACTACATATACGCCCCGACCTTGCCAGAACGAAAAGAGAACGTCTAGACCTGCCTCAACTGTCGCCCGGTCAGGATCATGGCCGCCACCACGCAGCCGGCGAACAGCAGGCCCTCCAGCATGGCCACGCCGACATGGCTGACAGGGCCGAAACCGGCTTCACCGAAGAGGGCGCCGAGCGGCGTCAGATCGAGGCGCGAATCCGGGAACATCTGGGCCAGAGCCTCAAGGCTGGCGGCCATCAGCTGGCCGCCCATCAGCGTGATCACAAGGCCCGCCAGCGCGCCGCCCAGCCCGCCGACGGCGCTGGCGCGCAGCAGCGACCCTGGCCCCGCCAGCCTCGCGCCCAGCCACGCACCCAGGCCCACGCCCGCGCCGAGCACAAACCCCTCCGGTCCGCCCGTCACCTCGCCGGGCGCCCGCCCCAGCAGAAGGACGAAGCCGTCGCTGGCCACGAGCTTGACGAAGGCGCCCACGATCAGGCCGCCGGCGGCCCCGCCCAGGACGCTCCAGGGACCGAGCCGCCCCGAGATCAGCCGCGCCGCCGCCACGCCGAATCCGACGCCCGCGCCGCCTATCAGGCCCACCACCATGGTGACGCAGACCAGCACCATCAGGATGGAGCCCGCCCCCATCCCAGGCTCAGGCGGTTGGGTCACGCCAAGCACGGCGTAAAGCATACCGCCAAGGAAACCGGCGACCCCGCCTCCGGCCATGGCGGCGGCGCCCAGCCAGAGCGCCTCGATCCAGCCTTGTGGAGGGGCCGCGGCGGCCTGGGCGGACGGTGGGGTTTCCGCCGCTTTGACAAGCGCGATAAAGCGATAGCCGTGCTTGGGGACGGTCTCGATGAAGCGAGGCTGGGCCGCCTCATCCCCCAGCAGACGGCGGAGGGTGCGGATGCACTGGGTCAGCGCCTCGTCCGTGACTGGAACGCCTCGCCACACCTCATCCATGAAGCGGTCCTTGGCGACCAGCCGCCCCGCCTCGCGCACCATCAGGATCAAAGCGTCGAGATAGCGCGCGTTCAGATCCACCGTCCGGCCGTCACGGCTCAGCCGCCGCTGGGCGGGATCAAGCACAAAGTCGCCAAAGCGGTAGGGGCCGTTCACGAGGCGACGAATCCTTCAGGCGGCCTACGGGTCGGCACAGGCTAGCTTCGCCTCGGCCGGGATCAAAGACCCTCGCTGTGGCGCCGTTAGAACTTCGGGCGGAACATTCCCGCAGGGCTGGCGGTGAAGATCTCCACGCCGCCCTCGGTGACGCCGACGGAGTGTTCACACTGGGCCGAGAGGGATTTGTCGCGGGTCACCGCCGTCCAGCCGTCGGACAGAACCTTCACGTGCGATTTGCCCAGGTTCAGCATGGGTTCGACGGTGAAGAACATACCGGGCTTCAGCTCGGCGCCCTGACCCCGACGGCCGAAGTGCAGCACGTTCGGATTGTCGTGGAAGACGCGGCCCACGCCGTGACCGCAGAAGTCCTGAACGATGCTCATGCGGTTCTTCTCGGCCACCTGCTGGATGGCCCAGCCGATGTCGCCGAAGGTGTTTCCCGGCTTGACCATCTTCAGACCCGCCTCGAGCGCGTCATAGGTGGTCTCCACCAATCGGCGGGCGCGGGCGTTGATCTGGCCGACCGGGTACATGCGGCTGGTGTCGCCATGCCAGCCGTCGACGATCACGGTCACGTCGATGTTGGCGATGTCGCCGTCCTTCAGCGCCTTGTCGCCGGGGATGCCGTGGCAGACGACATGGTTGGGCGAGATGCAGGTGGTCCTGGTGTAGCCCTTGTAGCCAAGGCAGGCGGGCTGGCCGCCGTTGTCCAGAATGAACTCGCGGGCCAGGTCGTCCAGATAGCCGGTGGAGACGCCCGGCGTCACATGCTCAGTCAGCATGTCCAGGCACTCGGCGGCCAGCCGTCCGGCCGCGCGCATGCCCTCGAAGTCCTCGGGCCGGTGCAGCTTGATGGCGCGGGTGCGCACATAGGGGTCGGACAGGGCGTCGATCGTTTCCATCAGGTCTCCAGGGCGCGCCAGGGCACGCGGCGCTTTAGCACAATCTCTTCGGGCGATAGTTGGGCAGCATAGCACAGAACCTCAACACCGCGCTCGGCCGCCCGCCTCAGCGCCGGACCGTAGGCCGCGTCCAGGTCGTCGGCCGTGTCGAAGGCGTTGATGCCCGCCTGCTGGATAGCGAAGACCATGACGGCGCGGCCGCCGGCCTCCACCACCCGCTCCAGTGCGCCCAGGTGCTTCAGCCCTCGCTCGGTGCGGCAGTCTGGAAACTCCGCGAGGCCTGACGTTCGCGCCAGGTGGACGTTCTTCACTTCGACATAGGCGGGCAGGCGGCCCTCGGCTTCGAGCAGCAGATCGATCCGGCTGCCGTCGTCGTAGCGGACCTCGCGGCGCAGGGTCGGATAGCCGGCCAGCTCGGGAATGACGCCGCCGATGATCGCCTCCTCCACCAGCCTGTTGGGCAGATGGGTGTTGACCCCGGCCATGCCGGTCCGGGCCTCCACCAGCTCCAGCGTGTGGGACAGCTTGCGGTTCGGGTTGTCGGCCTGGGACAGCCATACCCTCAGCCCCGGCTCGGTCAGGCCCAGCATGGCGCCCGTGTTCGGCACATGGACGGTCATCGGCCGCCCGTCCTCCAGCCGCACGTCTGCGAAAAAGCGCTTGTAGCGCCGCTCCAGCACGGCGGGGATCAGGGGCGACTTGAAGCGCATGGCGCCCTCTCTAATGTCCCGCCATGACCGACGCATCCCCCACGGCCGCCGTTCTCATCATCGGGGACGAGGTGCTGTCCGGCCGCACCCAAGACACCAACCTGAACACGATCGCCCGCTTCCTGGCGGCGATGGGCATCGACCTTATGGAGGCGCGGACGGTCGGCGACCGGCGCGAACAGATCATCGCGGCGCTGAACGCCCTGCGCGGCGGCCACGACTACGTCTTTACGACGGGCGGCATCGGACCGACCCATGACGACATCACCGCCGAGTGTGTGGCTGAGGCCTTTGGCGTCGCCCTGCCCGAGCATCCGGAGGCCTTGGCCATTCTGGAGCGCCGCTATGGCGAGGCGTTCAACGCCGCCCGGCGGCGCATGGCGCGCATCCCCGAGGGCGGCGTGCTGATCGCCAACCCGGTCACGGACGCGCCGGGCTTTCAGATCGGAAATGTCTTCGTGATGGCGGGGGTGCCCAAGATCATGACGGCGATGCTCGAGGACGTGGCCCCACGCCTGAGAAGCGGCGCGGTGGTGCACAGCCGCACGGTGCGGGTGGCCGGCGTGGGGGAGGGGGCCATCGCCGACCTGCTGACCGCGGCGGCGCAGGCCAGGCGCGACCTCAGCTTCGGCAGCTATCCCTTCGGTCACGGAAGCGTGGGCGAGGTTGGGACCAATCTGGTGGTCCGAGGCCGGGATGAAGCGGCCTTGCAGGAGGCCGCCACCAATTTGCTGGCGGGACTGAAGGCTCTGGGGATCGAGGCGGTTCTTGAGGGCTGAGCCTCGATCCCGCGCCCGGCTCTGGCAGGGCGCCAGCCCAAAAAAGGGGGGCCAAACCGTGCCAAACCGCGCCAAATCGCGCCAGTTCGCGGCCGGCAAGCGGAGCGGCCGGCAGGTGGCGGGGGGCGAGGACGAATCCAGATCCATCCGACCAGCCTAGGTCCGCCGGCCACGGCGGGGATAAGGGCCCGCCGCCTGGCCCTCATGCCTCGGGAAATGAAGAGCTTTAAGCCCCGACGCAAGAGGGGATTGGGCGGCGGGAGGACTAGTTGGCGGCCCTCTGGCCCCAACCCTTGCCGCCGTTCGACGGGCGGCGGCGGCGCGGCCGGCGCTTAAGCTGATCGACCGGCTTGGGCTCAGGCGTCCCGGAGCGCTCGACAGCCATGGGATCGTAATTGGGCTTGGGCTGCGCTTCGCGATGAGCGCGTTCGCGGCCCTCGCCCTTGCGGGGACGGTGCGGCTGGCCGCCCTCGGGCGGGCGGTGGCCTCGGCGGCGGTTGCGCGGACCTTCACTGCGGGGCCGCTCGTCGGACTCGGGCATCGTCGGTTTCTTGGCCACGCCGGCGGCCAGGATTGAGGCGTCGAGCGCGCCCAGTTGCCTGTCGTTGCGGCGGTCGATGGCCGGGATCTTCTGGCGCGTGACCTTCTCGATGTCCTTGAGCAGCTTCATCTCGTCGCCGGCGACGAAGCTGATGGCCGTGCCGTCCGCGCCCGCGCGGGCCGTGCGGCCGATGCGGTGGACGTAGGCCTCGGGCACGAAGGGCAGCTCGTAGTTCACCACATGGGTGACGCCGTCGATGTCGATGCCGCGCGCGGCGATGTCAGTGGCCACCAGCACCTTCAGCTTGCCGGCCTTGAAGGCGGCGAGCGTGCGCTCGCGCTGCGGCTGGCTCTTGTTGCCGTGGATGGCCCCGGCCTCGACCCCGCCGGTCTCGAGGTAGGCGGCCACCTTGTCGGCGCCGTGCTTGGTCTTGGTGAAGACCAGGACGCGGGTGAACTTGGGGTCCGAGAACAGCTCGGTCAGCAGGGCGCGCTTGCGGCCCTGTTCGACCCAGACCACGGACTGCTTGATGCGCTCGACCGTGGTGGCCTGGGGGGTCACCTGGACCTTTGCGGGGTCCTTCAGCAGCTCCCCGGCCAGCTTGCCGATCTCGCCCGGCATGGTGGCCGAGAAGAACAGGTTCTGCCGCTTGAAGGGCAGCTTGGCGACCACCTGGCGGATGGGCTTGATGAAGCCCAGGTCCAGCATCTGGTCGGCCTCGTCGAGCACGAAGATCTCGGTGGCCGACAGGTCGATGGTCTTCTGCTGCATGTGGTCCAGCAGACGGCCGGGCGCGGCCACCAGGACGTCGAGACCCTGCTGCAGGGCGCGCTCCTGGGGTCCGTACTTCACCCCGCCGAAGACGGTGGCGACGCGGAAGCCCAGATGGGCGCCGTAGGTCTTGAAGCTCTCGGCGATCTGGGTGGCCAGCTCGCGCGTCGGCGACAGCACCAGGCAGCGCGTGGTGCGCGGCATCGGCGCAACGCGGTTTTCGGCCAGCCTGTGCAGGATCGGCAGGGCGAAGGCCGCCGTCTTGCCGGTGCCCGTCTGGGCGATGCCCAGCAGGTCCTTGCCCTTCAGCAGGTGCGGAATGGCCTGGGCCTGGATAGGGGTGGGCTTCTCATAGCCCGAGGACTTGAGGGCCTGAAGCAGGGCCGGGTTGAGGCCCATGGATTGGAAGTCAGTCACGTCAAAGCGTCTTTCGCATGAACGACGGCGCGCGGCCGGATTCACCGGCAAGGGTTCAGCGCCGTCGGCTCCCCGCCCGTCTGGGCGTCATGGGGAGCGGGTGGCGCCGCCCCGCGTGTCATGGGCAGCGAAATAATCTGTGGTGACCCGGCCGCTTCGACAGACAAGCCCCCGTTGGTCTGGAGGCCACACGCGCTGGAGCGCGCCGGACATCGCCTTGTGCGATGCGGCAAAGGTGGGGGCTGATTGCGTCAAGGTCAAGGCGGGGCTTGAAATGGCCGGCCGACACCGCGAGGGTCACCCGCCACCAAGGAGTCCGCCATGCGCCGTTTCGCTTCTCTCGCCGTGATCGCCGCCGTGCTTTCCGCCGGCGCGGCGGCCGCCCAGGACGCCGAGGCCATCCGCACGGCGGAACAGCTGCGCGACCGGGCGATGCAAGGCTCGGGCGCCTACGCAGTGGTGGAGGAGATCACCACCCGTTTCGGGCCGCGCCTGGCCGGCACCGAGGCCGAGCAGAGGGCCGCCGCCTGGGGCGAGGCCTATCTGCGGCGCGAGGGCTTCCAGAACGTACGTCAGGAGACCTTCCCGCTAGCGGTCTGGACGCGCGGGATCGACCGGGCTGAGATCGTCGGCGACCACGCGCAGCCGCTGTCCGTGGTTGCGTTGGGCGGTTCCGGCGCGACCGCCGAGGGCGGTGTCGAGGCCGAGGCGGTCATCTTCGAGACCTATCAGCAGATGCTGGACGCGCCGGAGGGCGCGCTGCGGGGCAAGATCGCGGTGGTGCTGCAGGAGACGGTGCGCATGCAGGACGGCTCCGGCTATGGCGTCACCTCAACCATTCGCGGGCAGGGCCCGGAAGAGGCGGCGCGGCGTGGCGCCGTCGGCTTCCTGCTGCGATCGCTGGGCACGCACGATCACCGGTTCGCGCATACGGGCGCCACACGGTGGCTGGACGAGCCGATCCCGTCCTTCGCCCTGTCGCCGCCTGACGCTGAGCAACTGGCCCGCATCGCGGCCCTGTCGAACCGGCCGCTGAGGCTGCGTCTGCATTCCGGCGCCGGCCGCGTGCTGGAGGGGCGGTCGCAGAACGTCATCGCCGAGGTGCGGGGACGCGAGGCGCCGGAGGAGGTGATCGTCATCGGCGCACACATGGACAGCTGGGACCTGGGGACCGGCGCCATCGACGATGCGGCGGGCATCGCCATCGTTACGCGCGCGGCGCGCCTAATCGCCGATCTGCCTGAGCGGCCGCGTCGCACCATCCGCGTCGTCTGGTTCGGCGCCGAGGAGGTCAGCCAGCCGGGCGGCACGGGCCTGGCCGGTGGGCGGGACTACGTCACGCGGCACCGCGAGACTTTCGACCGGCACGTGGCGGCCAGCGAGAGCGACTTCGGAGCGCGGCCGATCTACAGCCTGGCCCTGCCGGCGGGATTCTCGGATCAGACCTTCCTGGCCGCCGCGCGCCGGGTGCTGACGCCCATCGGCGTGAACGTCTCGCCGGCGCCCAACCAGGGCGGCGGGCCGGACATCATTCCCATGGCTACGGCTGGGGTGCCGACCTTCCGCCTGAACCAGGACGGCTCGGACTATTTCGACACGCACCACACGGTGGACGACGTCATCGACCGGATCGAGCCCGAGGATCTGGACCAGAACGTCGCCGCCTGGGCTGCGGTGCTGTGGCTGATGGCCGACAGCGAGGTGTCGCTGCGGCCGGCCAGTTAGGCCTTCAGGCTCAGGTCCTCAGGCTCAGGCCCTCAGGGGAGGATCGATCAGCGGCTCCATGGGTTCGGCGTCCTCCGGGCCCATGGGTTCGCCCCGGCCCACCACGACGGCGGCGGCCAGGTCGCCCGTCACGTTGACCGTGGTGCGGCACATGTCGAGCAGACGGTCGACACCGAGGATCAGCCCGATCCCCTCGACCGGGACCCCCACCATGCCGAGGATCAGCGCCACCACCGGCAGCGACCCGGCCGGCACGCCCGCCGTGCCGATGCCGCCCAGGATACAGACCAGCATCACGGTGATCTGCTGCATCAGGTTGAGCTCAATGCCGAAGAACTGAGCCAGGAACAGGACTGTGACGCCCTCGAACAGGGCCGTGCCGTTCTGGTTGGCGGTGGCGCCGATCGTCAGGACGAAGCGCGAGACGCGGCGCGGCAGCTGGAGGTTGCTCTCGGCGGCCAGAAGGGCCGTGGGCAGGGTGGCGTTGGACGAGGCGGTCGAGAAGGCGACCAGCATGGGCGCTCGCACGGCGCGGAAGAAGGCGATGGGGCTCATGCCGCCCAGCACCTTCACCGAGGCGGAATAGACCACGAACATGTGCAGGCCCAGGGCCAGCAGCACGACGCCGACGAAGGCCGCCAGCCGCGTCAGCAGGTCCCAGCCGAACAGGGCCGCCAGGTTGAACATCAGGCAGGCGATGGCGATGGGCGCGGCCCTGATGACCAGGTCGATCAGAGTCATGGAGACGTGGAACAGACCCTCCAACGCCTCCTTCAGCCGCCCCGCGCTCTCGTGACGGGTCAGGACCAGACCGATGCCGAAGATGAGCGAGAAGAACATCACCGGCAGGATGGCGTTCTCGGCCGCCGCGGTGATGACGTTGGACGGTACGATGTCGAGGAAGAAGGAGGGGCCCCCGACCGAGGGCGGGGCCCGGGCGATGATCTCGCCGGCGCCCTCGCGGCCCTGGGCCAGGAGGCTCTGCGCCACGGCAGGGTCCACGCCCCGGCCCGGCTGGAACACATTGACCAGAACGAGGCCGATGATGACCGCGATGGTCGATACGATCACGGTGTAGGCGAGGGTCTTCCAGCCGACGCGGCCCAGGCTGGGCAGGTCCTTCATCTCGGCCACGCCCACGGCCAGGGCCGAGAACAGCAGCGGAATGACCAGCATGAACAGCAGCTTGAGGAACAGCTGACCGATTGGGCCGGTGACGTTGCTGGTCAACCACTCGACCCAGGCGGCGTCGGCGCCGACGCCGAGGTTGACGGCCAGGCCGGCCAGCAAGCCGACCGCGAAACCGATCATCATCTTGATGTGCAGCGGCGCCTTCAGAATGCCGGCCATGGGCTCCCCTCCCGGACTCAACGAGACCCATGGGTAGCACGGATGCCGCCCGTGGCGAGGGGCGGCTTCACGCGCCCGCCGGATGCGGCTAACGCTGGCGACGGCGCGGACGTGGCGGAATGGTAGACGCAGCGGACTTAAAATCCGCTTCCCCCTGGGAGTGTGGGTTCGAGTCCCACCGTCCGCACCAGGCGGCCAAGGTCCGCCTTACGCCAGCCTCAGGAATCGTCCAGTCTCCCCCGTGTGATCACCCCTAGCCGCACAGGCCGCCCATGAACCGCGCCCGTCGCGCGCGCATCGTCGCCACGCTCGGACCGGCCAGCCGCGAGCCGGGCATGGTCAAGGCCCTGGCCAAGGCGGGGGCCGATGTCTTTCGCCTGAACTTCAGTCATGGCAGCCACGAGGATCACGCCGCCGCGCTGAAGGCCGTACGCGGCGCCGAGCTTGCTCTGCAACGGCCGCTGGGCGTTCTGGCGGACCTGCAGGGCCCCAAGTTGCGCCTGGGGACCTTCGCCGACGGCAAGATCGAGGTGACGCCCGGCCATCGCATGGTCTTTGACCTCGACCCGACGCCCGGCGGGCCGGATCGCGTGTCGATGCCGCATCCGGAGATTTTCGCGGCGCTCCGGCCGGGGATGGCGCTGCTGATCGACGACGGCCGCGTCCGCCTGAAGGTCGTCGAAGCCGCCAAGGACAACGCCCTGGTCGAGGTGGTTGCGGGCAAGGCGCTATCCGACCGCAAGGGCGTGGCCGTGCCGGACGCCGTCATTCCCCTGTCGGCGCTGACCGAGAAGGATCACCGCGACCTTCAGTTCGCCCTGCGCATCGGCGTCGACTGGGTGGCGCTGTCCTTCGTGCAACGGGCGGAGGACATGGCCGAGCTGAGGAAGCTGGTGGCCGGCCGCGCCGCGTGCCTGGCCAAGATCGAGAAGCCCTCGGCGCTCCAGGACCTGGAGGCGATCCTCAACTACTGCGACGGGGTCATGGTGGCGCGTGGCGATCTGGGCGTGGAGTGCGCGCCCGAAGAAGTTCCGGTGGCCCAGAAGCAGATCCTGCGTGCGGCGCGGAACCGGGGCGTGCCGGCCATCGTCGCCACCCAGATGCTTGAGAGCATGACCACCCAGCCGACGCCGACCCGCGCCGAGGCGTCGGATGTCGCCAACGCCGTCTATGAGGGCGCGGACGCCGTGATGCTGTCGGCCGAGACCGCCTCGGGCCAGTATCCGCTAGAGGCGGTCTCGGTGATGAACCGGATCATGGAGCGGGTCGAGGCCGATCCTGTCTGGCCCAGCCTGATGGACGCCGAGCACGCAGGCATGGACGACGCCGACGCCGACGCCCTGGTGGCCGCCGCGCGCAAGGCCGCCGACGCCAGCTCCACCGCCTGCATCGCCGTGTTCACGACCCTGGGCGGGACGGCGCGCCGCATGGCGCGCGAGCGGCCGCTTCAGCCCGTCATCGCCCTGACGCCCAAGCCGGAAACCGCCCGGCGCCTGTCGCTGGTCTGGGGGCTGGAGCCCCGCCTGGCCGCCCAGCCCGAGACGCTGGAAGACGTCACCGACCTGGCCGTGGAGCAGGCGGTCGAGGCCGGCTTCGCCAAGCCTGGACAGCGCATCCTGATTCTGGCGGGGACGCCCTTCGGCGCGCCGGGGGCCGCGAACCTTTTGCGGCTGGCCCATGCGCCATTGGGCGGCCGGCCGCGCAGAGCCGCCAAGGCGGGTTGACCTCGGCAGGGGAGCGGACCACTTTCCGCCCGCCTTTTTCGCCCCGCATGAGAGATCATCCGCCATGGCCGACCTGCCCGCCAAGCCTCCGTTGACGCGTCCGGCGACGAGCCTGCTCGACCTGATCGGCAACACGCCGATGGTGGAGGTGACGCGGTTCGACACCGGGCCCTGCCGGCTGTTTCTCAAGCTGGAGAGCCAGAACCCGGGCGGCTCCATCAAGGACCGCATCGCTCTGTCGATGATCGAGGCCGCCGAGAAGGAAGGGTGGCTGAAGCCCGGCGGCACCATCGTCGAGGCGACGGCGGGCAACACCGGCCTGGCCTTGACGCTGGTCGGTCAGGCCAAGGGCTACAAGGTCCTGCTGGTGATCCCGGACAAGATGTCCAAGGAGAAGATCCAGCACCTGCGCGCCATGGGCGCCGATGTGCGCCTGACCCGGTCGGACGTGCCGCACGGCCACCCCGAGTACTACACCGACATGGCGGAGCGTCTGGCTCAGGGAATTCCGGGGGGCTACTACGTCAATCAGTTCGCCAACGACGCCAACTCGGCCGCCCACTACCACACCACGGCGCCCGAGATCTGGGCCCAGACAGGCGGCCATGTGGACGCCTTCGTGGCCGGCATCGGCTCAGGCGGCACCATCACCGGCGTCGCCCAGTTCCTGAAGGCGCAAGGCTCCAAGGCCGAGATCATCCTGGCGGATCCCGTGGGTTCGACCCTGGCCGGCATCGTCAACGAGGGCGTGCCGGGCCCCGAGGGCAGCTACACGGTCGAGGGGATCGGCCAGAACTTCGTGCCCGACACGGCGCACATGGACCTGATCGACAAGGCCTATTCGATCCCTGACGCCGAGGCCATCGCCACGGTGCGCGAGCTGCTGCTGAAGGAAGGCATCCTGGCGGGGTCGTCCTCGGGCACCCTGATCGCGGCGGCCCTGCGCTGGTGCCGCGAGCAGACCGAAGCCAAGACCTGCGTCACCCTGGTCTGCGACACGGGCGCCAAGTACCTGTCCAAGGTCTATAACGACGCCTGGCTGGCGGATCAGGGCCTGAAGGCCCGCGAAATCCACGGCGACCTGTCCGACCTGATCACCCGCAAGTACGAGAACGGCGACGTCATCGTCATCGGCCCGGACGACACGCTGGACACCGCCTTCAAGCGCATGCGCTCGGCCGATGTCAGCCAGCTGCCCGTCATGCGCGAGGGCCGTCTGGTGGGCATCCTGGACGAGAGCGACATCGTCCACACCCTGGACACCGACGACATCCCCCGCGACGCCCGCTTCAAGCGTACGGTGGGCGAGGTGATGACCCGCGACCTGGACACGGTTCAGGTGAACGAGGCGCTGGACGCCCTGATCCCCCTGTTTGACCGCGACCGCGTGGCCATCGTGCTGGACGGCGAAAAGTTCGTCGGCCTGATCACGCGGACCGACCTGATCAACCACCTGAGCCTGAACCGCTGACATGGCCGACCTGAAGAACCGCCAGGGTTTCTCGACCCGCGCTATCCACGCCGGCCAGCGCCCCGATCCGACCACGGGCGCGGTGATGGTTCCGATCTACGCCACCTCCACCTACGCCCAGGAAAGCCCGGGCGTGAACAAAGGCTATGAATACGCGCGCGGCAAGAACCCGACGCGCGAGGCCTTCGAGGCGTGCCTGGCCGATCTGGAGGGCGGCACCCACGGCTTCGGGTTCGGCTCGGGCATGGCGGCGACGGCCACGGCGCTGGAGCTGCTGGATGCCGGCAGCCACATCATCACGGGCGACGATCTGTATGGCGGGACTTATCGACTGTTCGAGCGCGTGCGGCGCCGGTCTATGGGACTTGATTTCGCCTATGTGGACCTGACCGACCTGGACGCGGTGCGCGCGGCGATCACGCCCAAGACGAGGATGCTTTGGGTTGAGACCCCAACCAATCCGCTGATGAAGCTGGCGGACCTGCGAGCCTTGTCCACAATCGCCAAAGAGCACGGCCTGCTGTTCGTGGCCGACAACACCTTCGCCACGCCCTGGTGCCAGACGCCTCTGGACCTGGGCGCCGACATCGTCATGCACTCGGTGACGAAATATCTGAACGGCCATTCCGACATCATCGGCGGCGCGCTGGTGACGGGGAACGCGGATCTGGCCGCCCAGCTGAAGTTTCTGCAGAACTCCATCGGCGGGATCATGAGCCCGTTCGACGCCTTCCTGGCCAACCGGGGGCTCAAGACGCTGGGCGTGCGCATGAAGGCCCACTGCGAAAACGCCCTGGCCATCGCGCGCTGGCTGGAGGGCCGCAAGGGCGTGGCCGAGGTCTTCCATCCGGGCCTGGAAAGCCATCCGCAGCACGAGCTGGCCAAGCGGCAGATGCGGGCCTTCGGCGGTATGATCTCGGTGCGCATCGACGGCGACCTCGCGCGGACGAGACAAGTTCTGGAGCGGGTGCAGGTCTTCACCCTGGCGGAGTCGCTGGGCGGCGTCGAAAGCCTGGTCAACCACCCGGCCATCATGACCCACGCCTCGGTGCCGAAAGAGGTCCGCGAGAAGGGCGGCGTCACCGACAACCTGATCCGCCTGTCCGTGGGGGTGGAGGATCTGGACGACCTGATCGCGGACCTGGATCAGGCGCTGGCCTAGATATTTCGTCCGCTCACCCCCGCGAAAGCGGGGGCCCAGACCTTTCCAGCTTGGCGCAGCCTTTGGCAGAATCCCGTGGCGTGTGGAGTCCTCTGGACAGAACTGGATCCCCGCTTTGGCCGCTGCGCGCCGCCCTTCGGGTCGCGGGGATGAGCGAGCGTTGAGGTAGGCAGCCTAGAGCACCCTGACCCCTCGACCCTCCAACACCCGGCCCACCACCGCCGCGTGGTCGAAGCCTGAGCTGCGGATCATCGCCAGCGCCGCCTCGGCCCGGTCGGCCGCCAGGGAGACCAGCAGCCCGCCGCTGGTCTGGGGATCGGTCAGCAGGGTGCGCAAGGCCGGATCGTCACAGCCCGAAACCTCCGCGCCATAGCTGGCCCAGTTGCGGTCAGAGGCGCCGGTGCGGATCCCGGCCGCGATCATGGCTTCGACGCCCGGCAGGACCGGCGCGGCCTGCGCATCGATCTCCATCCGGACACCCGACCCGCGCGCCATCTCCAGCGCGTGGCCCAGCAGGCCAAAGCCGGTCACATCGGTCATGGCGTGGACGCCCGCCTGCTCGACCAGATCGGCGCCCACCGTGTTCAGCCGCGTGGTGGAGCCGATCAGCGCCTGATACCCCGCCTCCTCTAGCTGACCCCGCTTGAAGGCCGCCGACAACACCCCCACACCCAGCGCCTTGGTCAGGATCAGCACGTCGCCCGGCTTCGCGCCCCGGTTGGTCAGCACCCGATCCGGATGCGCCAGTCCCAGCGCCACGAGGCCGTAGATCGGCTCGAAGCTGTCGATCGAATGCCCCCCGGCCACCGGAACGCCGGCGGTCGCGCAGACCTCCGCCCCGCCCGCCAGGATGGCGCCGATGGTCTCCGGGCTCAGCTTGCCTATGGGCATGCCGACGATAGCCAGGGCGAAGATGGGCCGCCCGCCCATCGCATAGATGTCCGAGAGCGCATTGGTCGCGGCGATGCGCCCGAAGTCGCGCGGATCGTCCACCACTGGCATGAAGAAGTCCGTGGTCGCCACCAGCGCCTGGGTCTCGTTCAGCCGCCACACCGCCGCGTCGTCAGAGGTCTCGCGCCCCACCAGCAAATCCGGGAAGGCCGCCGCCTGGGGCATGCCCTTCAGGATGTCGGTCAGCAGGCCCGGCGCGATCTTGCAGCCGCACCCGCCCCCGTGGGCCAGGCTGGTCAGTCTGGGTTCGTCGTCGCGCATGTTGGCCTCCACTCCGGCGCTCTATAGCAAAGGGCGATGATCCGCACCGTGGACCGCCTCGCGCCCGCAGACCTCGACGGCTTCGACGCCGTGATCGACGTGCGCAGCCCGTCAGAGTTCGCCGAGGATCATGTGCCGGGCGCGATGAACCTGCCGGTCCTGTCCGACGCGGAGCGGGCCGAGGTGGGGACCATCTACGTCCAGCAGTCCAAGTTCCTGGCCCGCCGGATCGGCGCCGCCCTGGTGGCGCGCAACATCGCCAGGCACCTGGAGACCGCACTGGCCGACCGGCCCGGCGGCTTTCGGCCGCTGGTCTATTGCTGGCGCGGCGGTCAGCGGTCCCACGCCATGGCCACGGTGCTGGATCAGGTGGGCTGGCCGGTGACCCTGCTCCAAGGCGGCTATCGAACCTGGCGGCGCGGCATCGTCGAGGCGCTCTATGAGGGTGAGCCGCGCTGGCGGGTCATCCTGCTGGACGGCGGCACGGGCTCGGCCAAGACCGACATTCTGAACAGGCTGGCGGTGCGCGGCGTGCAGACCCTGGACCTGGAGGGGCTGGCCGAGCATCGCGGCTCCCTCTTCGGCGGCCTGCCCGGCGCGGCCCAGCCCAGCCAGAAGCTCTTCGAAAGCCGGTTGCATATGGCCCTCGCCGCCGTCGATCCCGCCCGTCCACTCGTCCTGGAGGCCGAGTCCAGCAAGGTGGGCGAGCGCATGATCCCGCCCGCCCTGTGGGCCGCCATGACAGGCGCGCCGCGCATCGAGCTGTCGGTCCCGCTTGCGGCCCGCGCCGCCTATTCCGCCGAAGCGTATGGCGAGTGGACCCGTGACCGCGCCGCGCTCAACGCGGTGCTGGCCCGCCTGCCGGTCCAGGGCGGCCGCGCCCTCCGCAAGACCTGGGGCGAGATGGCCGACGCCGGCGATTGGACGGCGCTGGCCGCCGACCTGATCGAGCGCCACTACGACCCGGCCTATGCGAAACAGGGGCGCGGACCCGCCGCGCCCCTGTCGGTTATCCCCTTGGCTGATCTCGGCGAGGCCGAGCGCGAGCGGGCGGCGGACGAAATCGCCGCCCTCCTCGCCGATCAGAAGTAGACGTTGAAGCCCGCCACCAGCTGGCTGTCATAGGTGGGCGAACGGCCGTCCTCGCTGGTGTCGTACCAGCGCACGTCGAAATCCAGGTTGTCATTGACCCGATAGGTCGCGCCGATGTTCCAGGCCGTATAGTCGACGCCGTTCACCTGCTCGCGGCGGCCGATGGCGGCGGTGGTGCGGAAGTCGGGCGTGAACTTCCACCCGGCGCGGGCCTCGACCCAGGTCCAGCTGCGCGTGGAGCCGGCGCTGTCGGGCGAGTACTGGAAGCGCAGGCGGCCGGACGCCGGGCCGATGGAGCGCGACACGTCCGAGGTGAACTCCCAGGCCTGATCCTCCTGGCCCGGGCGCGCGCCCAGATAGGACTTGTGGGCGGCGTTGAAGTCCCAGTTGTAGCCGAAGGCCTCCGGGCGATAGCCCACGGCCAACTCGATCTCCGTGTCCGCGCCCGTGGAGCTCTCGATGTTCGACACCTCGGCGCCGGCGTAGAAGACATCAGAAGCTGAAGCCCACTCGACCGCGCCATAGGCGTAGGGATCGCCGCCCGTCTTGGACGCGCCCTTGGAGCGGTAGTCGGAGAAGGCGCCGGCCTGGAACGACCAGGAGCCGCCACCGAAAGCCCCCGGAACCTCGCCGACAGCCGGCGATTCCTGCGCAACGGCGGGGAGGGCGGTAAAGAGCAAGGCCGCTGCGGCGGCGAGGGCGATCGGTCTGGCCAAGGTCGTCATCCTGTGGGTTCAAGCAGTGTAGTGACGGCGGCGCTTAAACCCGGAGTCCGTGAAACCACCGCTACAGCCTCATGACATTTCACGACCGATAAGGTGACAGTTAGGCGACGCGTTCCTGAAACTTCTGCCGCGCTTCCGCGAACTCGGCCTTCAGCCGCGCGCAAAGATCCGCCACGCCCGGGATATCTTGGACGTTGCCCGCGCCCTGGCCGGCGGACCAGACGGTCTTCCAGGCCTTGGCCTCCTCGCCCATGTCCAGCTTGTGCTCCGGCAGGGTCTTGGGATCGATGCCGTTGGCGATCAGGGACGGCGTCATGAAGTTGGCGGGAATGCCCGAGACGGCGGGCGTGTAGGTGATGTCAGACGCGCCCGCATCCACGACCATCTGCTTGTAGGCCGGGTCGGCCAAGCTTTCGCGCGTGGCGATGAAGCGCGTGCCCATATAGGCGAAGTCGGCGCCCATCATCAGCGCTGCGGCCACGTCAGAGCCCGTGGACAGGCAGCCGGACAGGATGATCGTCCCCTCGAAGAAGCGTCTGACCTCGCCCACCAGGGCGAAGGGATTGATCACGCCCGCGTGGCCGCCCGCGCCGTTGGCCACCAGGATCAGGCCGTCGACGCCCGCCTCGGCCGCCTTGCGAGCATGGCGGATGTTGGCGATGTCGTGGAAGACCACCCCGCCATAGCCGTGAACGGCGTCCACCACGTCGCGCACCGCGCCCAGCGAGGTGATGATCAGAGGGACCTTCTCCTCCACCGACACGGTCAGGTCGGCGATCAGGCGCGGGTTGGTCGGATGGACGATGTGGTTGACGCCGAAGGCTGCCGCCTGGGGGCTCTGCCGCCCTTTGATCTCCTGCAGCCAGTCCCGATAGCCCTCGGTGGTGCGCTGGTTGAGCGACGGGAAGGTCCCGATCATGCCCGCGTTGCAGGTCTCCACCACCAGGTCCGGCCCCGAGACCAGGAACATGGGCGCCGCGATCACCGGCAGGGCCAGGTTCGTCTGCAGGCTGGGGGGAATGGCCATGGTCCGTCCTCTCCGTTCCGATTGGAAACCGATAGCGAGGCTTGGCGGACGTGGCTAGCGTGCTAGAGCGTCGGCCATGACGACCGACACCTCAGGCCTGACCCAGCTCGGCGGCGCCGTCCGGGGCTTCGACAGCCCGGACAAGGCGGTGCTGGAGCGCGTGCCCAACCCGCATCCGGACACGCTCTATCTGGCGCGCTTTACCGCGCCCGAGTTCACCAGCCTGTGCCCGGTGACGGGCCAGCCCGACTTCGCCCACCTGGTGATCGATTACGCGCCCGGCGACTGGCTGGTAGAGTCGAAGAGTCTGAAGCTGTTCCTGACCAGCTTCCGCAACCACGGCGCCTTCCACGAGGATTGCACCGTCCATGTGGGCAAGCGGCTGGCGGACCTGTTGGACCCGCGCTGGCTGCGCATCGGCGGCTACTGGTATCCGCGCGGCGGCATTCCCATCGACGTCTTCTGGCAGACGGGCGCGCCGCCAGAGGGCCTGTGGCTGCCCGACCAGGGCGTGCCGCCCTATCGTGGGCGCGGCTGAATGCAGACGGGCCCGGAGGCGAACCTCCGGGCCTTCTTCCCTGCCTCAGCAGCAGATCAGCGTGACGAGGCCTCGGTCGACGGACCCGCCCCCTGCGCCGTATTCACCGTCAGCATCACCGGCTGGCAGACGGGGTCACCGCCGACAATGTAGCCGGGCAGCTGACCGGACTTGCCCACGGCTTGTTGGGTGGGGCCAGCGAAGCTGCCCCCGTCCCCCCCGTTGGTATAGACGTTGCCCCTGTTCTGGTCGTCGCCGGACGCGAAGCGGCCATAACCGCTTGTGGCGCCGCCGCCGCAGCTGCTCTGGCGCTGGATGGCCACGGTCCAGTTCAGGCGCATGCCCTCCGGCGAGCCGCCATCCGCGCGCTCGACCCGAGCCTGGGCCATGGCCTGACCGGCCGCCTGACCGAAGGCGCGCGGCGCTCCCCCGCCCAGCCCGGTCATCTGGCAGTTCAGCGTGCCCGATACCCGCGCGATGCAGGAGAAGTTGGCGGTGTAGATCTGATCCGGGCGTTGGCCGCGCATATCCCAGTGCTGACCCATCTCGGGGCGCCGCACCCAGCGCAGGTTCTGGTCCAGGGGATGGAACCGGTCCGGCAGATGCCGCGCCGTGGTGTTGCCCCAACGCAGGGTGAAACCGAACGTTCGGCCCTCTGGCGATCCGCCGTCCACCGAGGCGACCGTGGCGCTTTCCATCAGCTGTTCGCCAGCGCGGACCCAGCGGCGGTCAAGATCGTCCGCATTCAGGACGGAGCAGTTCAGGCGGCCGTTGGCCGTCGGCGTGCAGGACACTTCAACCGTGACCCGGGGAAGATCCCAGCGAGCGTTCACGCCATAGAGCCGTTGCATCTCGCGCAAGGAAGGCTCGCGCACCCACCGAAGCCCTTGTTCGGCATAGGTCGGAAGGCCGCTCTGGGCCATGGACGGTCCCACCGCGCCAAGCGCCGCTAGCGCCAGCGGGATCATGGAGGTCGAAAGTCTCATATAAGGTCTTCCTGCTGTCTCGTTCGTGGCGCCCCGGCCACGCACACCGCTCATGACGCCATCGTGTCATGCGCGATGGTCGAGTCCATCAGCGGCGCGGTCGGCCCTAATCAGTTTGCGGCGAAATGACGGCAAATCGGCGGAATGGGTGCGATCCACGGCGGTAAACCGCGCAGGGGCTGCGCCCGGCGCCATCCAGGCGCGGGCGAGCGGGGCCGCAAGTTCCGCGCCGTGGGGGCGCTTCGATCGGGTGTGACCGGCTTCGCCCGTTGGGTTCAGTCGAACAGTTTGGAGACCGATTCCTCGTTGGCGATGCGTCGGATAGGAAAGCCGAAGTTCTGGCCGTTTCGCGAGGGGGCCCGCGCTCGACGCATATTATGTCAGTCTCTGGTCTGCTGAACTACCCAATCGACCATTGCATCATAATAGCCTGGCGCCGTTCGCTGGACGTCTCCTGGAGGAGCTTCGAGCATCAGGTTGTGGTTCCCACCATCGAAAAGTCTAATGGTCCAGTTTTGATGATTTTGGGCCATGTCCTCAATTAAGCGGACATTCTCCGAGTTGGGGAACGCTTCGTCCATCTCGCCCAACAAAAACAAGACGGGTATATTCAGAATGTCAAATGCGGATCGGGCGTCAAAACGGAGATCGTCAGAGAAGACCTGAAGTCCGCTCGACAGGGTTCCGGTAGTAGGGTCGGCAGGTGGAAGCCGCAGCAGGCCGTACCAAGGTTCTTGACCGTATAGACGCCAATTCTCGGAAACACGAGCCGCTGATTCAGTCCGTCCGGATGCCAGATAAGCGAAATAGTCGCTCAAAATGCGGTCCGCCAGATCAACCGTCTCGGCGGGATGTCCAGCACTTTCCACACGAAGAATCCGTGCGTAACGTTCCTGTACTCTAGGAGATGTCGGTCCGCTTGAGGACATCACTAGGAATGCTATCTTTGGATTGACGCCGGCTGCCATGGCTGCAGTCCAGCCGCCCCGGCTTGATCCGATCAGGCCGATGCGATCACTGCGAATGTCGTCCCTGCTCGCTAGATAATCGACCGCGGCGGAGGCGTCCGCAGCGTTTATGGCCAAGGTGGCCGAGGGGCCGTCGCCTGGCGAGAGGCCATAGCCCCGCTTGTCTACACCCAATGCAGCGATTCCATTTGCGGCGAACATGTGCGCCCAGGCCCGGAAATTTTCACGCGTGCTGGGTCCGGCCCCGCCCTGGAAGACTACGACGGGATGCGGTCCCGGCCCCGGCGGCCTGAAGAGGATGCCGTGCTGCTCAAGGCCGTCGCCGGTGATGTAAGAGACGGCCTCCTCTATGGCCGCCGATCTGACGGCTGTCTGAGGCTGACGATTGCCCTCGGCCAGGATCAGTGAAGGTCCATCCTCAGTGAGCCTGAAGCTTACGGTTTGGGGGGAGGCCACCGCCCAGCCATCGGGCGAGACGAGGCGAAAGCGGGTTGAGGATTCCGCATCCGGCTGAAGAAACCCAATACGACCGCTGGCCAGATCCTGGATGAGCAGGCCGCGCGGGACGGACATCAAGGCCACGGTTTTACCGCCGACGATGTAGTTCCCGACCAGGTCTTGCACCCTCATCATGGCGTCGGCTTGGCTCAACGCCCCGGCATCCGAGACGCCCTCGTGGACCGCCTCGATCCCCGCCCTGCCGCGCAGCCAAGTTGTCAGGGCCGAAAGAAACTGCGGCGCCACCAGCCGGTCGGGACCAACGGGATTCACAAGGCCGTGACCATATCCAGGGTACACTTTGATCGTGACATCGTTCGCTCCCGCGACCGCCAGGCGCTCACGCCACACTGGGATATAGGGCGCGTAAGGCGTGATCCTATCCGACCCGCCAAAGGCCAAAAAAACAGGCAGATTCAGCCGCTCGATCGTCATCTTCGGATCGAAATAGCCCCTCGACCAGGCGGCGATGTCCTGGGGCTGATCGCTAATGCTGGTCCGCGGAAACCACGCTTCATCTCGAATGCGGGACACCGCTTGGGACAACGCCTCCGTCACCCTTCCTGCGCGCGCCGCCTCGAACATCAACTGCATCGCGCGCCGGGCCTCTTGTCGCTGGGCGTCGGTGAGGTCGAATCCGGCGAGGTCATGGGTCAGTGAATCGAACTCTTGCTCCCAGCTGCTGACGGGGGGAGCTGAGACCAACGCCATGAACGCTATGCCTCCGCCATCAACTGCGGCGAGCGGCGCGCTCCATCCCGCCTGACTAATGCCCACAACGCCTATGTTGGCTGCATCGACATCGGACCGCATTCGAAGGGCTGCGACCGCCGCATTGATATCCTCAGCGAGTTCGGAGACCACGCGGTCGCGGTACGGCGCGCCCGCGGGCCCGGCCCCTGGCTTGTCATAGGTAAGGACGCGAAAGCCGTTGCGCGCCAGATGAGCGGCCAAGGCAGGGAAATAGGTAAAATTGATGCTCGCCGGGCCGCTGCCGGGCGACAAGACCACCACGGGACGCCGATCATCTCCTGGCAGCGCGGTCAGTCGACCGGAAATGCCGTTCGCTCCAAACCGAATGTCTTCGTATGCAAGCTCCGGATCCTGCGCTCCTGTCACTGGAGGGCGACCACGGGGTGTCCACTCGATTTGGGCGCCGTGCGCCTTGAGAACAAAGGTGTCCGATTGTCCTGCAAGGGTATCCAGCGAAGGGCTGCCTACCCCAATCATCCGCCCTGAAGCGGTATCGAATACGACGAGAGATTCTCCACTGCCTTCAACACCCTGGAACGGCCCAATGATAAGCGTTTGCCCGTTCGTGAGCGTATAGGTTCTGGGGCGGGAGAAGTATTGCGCGTGGAATGCCGCCGCTTCATCGACTGATGTCACCCCCACTGATGTCGTCGAGCCGTGGTCCTGCGCGCGACTATCTGTGACGCCCAAAATCGTAGCCGCCAATGCGAAGGCCGCAATCCGTACTGTCATTGTTCCGATCCCTAGGGCCGCACAGGAGCCCAGCCAACCCGCCCTAAATCAGGAACCGCAGATGTTATCTTGGAGAAATGTGACCCGTCGGCTTCGCGCTCCAGACCAGTGAATAATTTGTCACTGGTCCTGTTTGCCGCCTCGCATAGGCTAGAGTTGGTGAGGAACTGAGCGTGCATTTCAGCGTCGAGACAGCTTCGGTGGACGGTGCGCTGCACATGCGGGGCCACGCCCATGCTGGGTGGCACCTTGTCGCCATCACCGCGGGCGCCTTCGAAGAGGCGGTAGGCAAGCGTATTTTTTCACTACCGGTTGGCGCGCTTCGCTTGTCCAGGCCGGGCGCCTCACATGAGATCGCCGTGGCGTCCAGCGGTATGACCTGCGCCATACTGAGTCTGCCGGCCGCATGGATGATGGGCGTATTCGGTCCAGGACCGGATCGGGGCGACAGTCATTTCATCGCTGAACCGAATATCCATGATCGAATCTGCGCGGCCGCCAATCTGGCCATGACCAGCGGCGGCAAGGCCGAGGCAAGTCTTATCGTTCGTGAGGCATTGGCGGGAATCCACGGGATCGTTCACGCGGAGGAAATGGGACCGGTTCCATTATGGGTCGAGGATGCGCGACGCCTAATCGCCGACGGGCAGTCGTCGCGGAGCATCGCCGTCCTGGCCCGGTCGGCTCGCATGAGCCGGGAGCATTTCTCGCGCGCCTTCAGGCGTTACACAGGTTGGCGCCCAGTCGATTATCGGGCGACGACACGCGCTTTGCGCGCTGTTCGACTGCTGAAGGAATCAGAAGTTCCGCTGGCGGAATTGGCGGCTGATCTAGGCTATTCTGACCAAAGCCACATGATCCGAGAATTGAAGGCTTACGCCGGCGCCACACCTTCTGTGATCCGTCGCTTGAACCGCTTTGGTGCGGAAAGCCACGGAAAATAGCGTTCCTCGCACGCCTTAGGCTGGAGGCGCTAAAGCCGACAGGGATTACGGGATCGGCCGTCAGTCGAACAGTTTGGAGACCGATTCCTCGTTGGCGATGCGCCGAATGGCCTCGCCGATCAGGGGGGCGATGGGAACGACGCGGATCCGGTCGCAGGCCGCCACCTCGTGCCGGGGTCCGATGGAATCGGTGACCACCAGCTCCTTGAGTTCGGACTTGGTGACGCGATCCACAGCCGGGCCGGAGAGCACGCCGTGGCTGACATAGGCCGACACCTGGGTGGCGCCCCGTTCCTTGAGCGCCTTGGCGGCGTTCACGAGGGTGCCGGCCGAATCCACGATGTCGTCAAAGAGGATGCAGCGGCGTCCGTCCACCTCGCCGATGATGTTCATGACCTCGCTTTCCCCGGCGCGAGGGCGGCGCTTGTCGACGATGGCCAGATCGGCGTTGAGCCGCTTGGCCAGCGCCCGGGCCCGCACCACCCCACCCACGTCGGGTGAGACGATGACCAGGTCGCCGGTCTGCTTGTAGTGGCGCTGCACGTCGGCCGCGAGCACGGGCAGGGCGACCAGATTGTCCGTGGGGATGTCGAAGAAGCCCTGAATCTGGCCGGCGTGCAGATCCATGGTCAGGACCCGATCAGCGCCGGCGCGGGTGATCATGTTGGCCACCAGCTTGGCCGAGATGGGCGTGCGGCCCTCGGTCTTCCGGTCCTGCCGGGCGTAGCCGAAATAGGGCATGACCGCGGTGACGCGCCGCGCCGAGGCCCTGACCAGGGCGTCGATGCAGATCAACAACTCCATCAGGTTGTCGTTGGCGGGATAGCTGGTGGGCTGCAGGACGAACACGTCCTCGCCGCGCACATTCTCGTCGATGGTGACGAAGACCTCGTTGTCGGCGAAGCGCCGGACCTGGGCCAGGGTCAGGGGCTGACCGAGATGATCCGCGATGGCCTGGGCCAAAGTGGGGTTCGCATTGCCCGCCAGGAGCTTCATCGGTCCGCCATCCTTTCGCCGCAGGTGCGCGCCCTTCTAGCAAAGGGAGGCGGGGGAACAAGGGGCTCCCGCCCTTTCGCAAAGCTGGATTGGCGCTGTCCCGGCGGTCGTGTAGAAGCCGGTTTCCGCCCGGACGTAAAAGGCGTCGCGTCCGGTCCATCAAAGTCGAGGTCTGATCGGTGCGTTCCAATTGGCATAAGGCGGGCGTCACGAGCGTCGTTGTAGCTTTGGCGGCCGCTCTGCTGGTCAGCGCTTGCGCAGGCGAGCGCCGCCGTCCACGGCTCCAGTATCAGGAGCGGGCCGTAGAGCTGCTGTACGGCACGGGCGTGAGCCGACTGGAGAGCCGCCGGTGGGATGAAGCGACGACCTTCTTCGAAGAGGTGGAGCGCCAGCATCCCTATTCGGAGTGGTCGCGCCGGGCCATTCTGATGCAGGTTTATGCCCACTATCAGGGCAATAACTACGAGGAAGCCATCGCCGCGGCGGACCGGTTCATCCGGCTCTATCCCGGCAGCAGCTCGGCCCCATACGCCTTCTATATGAAGGCCATCTGCTACTTCGAGCAGATCGTCGACGTGGGCCGGGACCAGGGCGTCACGGTGCAGGCGCGCACGGCGTTGCAGGATGTGGTGCGCCGCTATCCCAATACGGCGTATGCCGCCGACGCTCGCTTGAAGCTGGACATGGTCGCCGACCAGCTGGCCGGCAAGGAAATGGCCGTGGGCCGCTGGTACCAGAGCCAGAACCAGTTGCTGGCCGCCGCGGGCCGCTACAAGCACGTGATCGATCAGTACCAGACCACGTCGCATACGCCCGAAGCGCTGTATCGCCTGGTGGAGGTCTATCTGACCATGGGCCTGCGCGAGGAAGCGATCCGCAACGGCTCGGTGCTGGGCTTCAACTACCCGGGCAGCGTCTGGTACGCGGACGCCTACCGCCTACTGGCGCGCGAAGGCGCCCGACCGGATGTGGAGCCCCAGGCCCCCGCGCGCGGCTGGCGGCGCTTCATCCCGGGCGTGCGTGAGCGCGAGCAGGACCGCAACTTTGGGCAAGCGTCGCGTGAGCAACAGCGCCAGGAGCTCGTGCGCGGCATCATGCAGGGCGGCTCCGAGCAGGAGAACGACGCCCGTGATTCGGCCCAAGAGGGCGCAGACGAATCCCGCTAAGGCGGGATAATGCTGACGGCCCTGTCCATAAGGGACATCGTTCTTGTCGAAGCGCTGGACCTGGAGATACGGCCGGGCCTGACAGTGCTGACCGGCGAGACCGGCGCGGGCAAGTCAATCATCCTCGACGCCTTGGGTCTTGCGTTGGGCGCCAGGGGCGATCCCGGTCTCGTGCGGCCCGGCGCGAAGCAGGCCAGCGTCACCGCAGTGTTCGCACCGCCCGCCGGCCATCAGGTGCTGAGCGCTCTGGACGAGGCAGGCATTGAAGCTCCGGAAGATGGGACGCTTCTGCTACGCCGAACCGTAGGCGCCGACGGCCGCAGCCGCGCCTTCGTCAACGATCAGCCGGTCGGCGTCGGTGTGCTGAAGAGCGTCGGAGAACATCTGGTCGAGGTGCACGGCCAGCATGAAACCGTGGGCCTCCTGGACGCTCGCACCCATCGTGGATTGCTCGACGACTTCGGCGGCCTGGAACGGCAGGTGGCGGCAGTCGGCGAGGCGCATTCGGCGCTGAAGGCCGCGCGGGGCGAGCTGGAGCGCCTATCGCGCGAGGCCACCAACGCCGAGGCTCAGCGTGAGACCCTGGCCGAGCAACTGGCCGAACTGGATCGGCTGGCGCCGCGTGCGGGCGAAGAACAGGCCCTGGCGGAGGAGCGCGCCTTGCTGGCGGCCGGCGAAAAGGCTCTGGCTGAGGTCAGCCAGGCGCGAGATCTGCTGGGCGGCGATCGGCTTGCGCACAGCCTGGCCCAGGCGCTTAGGGCCCTGGAGCGGGGGCGGGAGAGGGCGTTACAGGCCGGCGCCGGAGAGGATCATCGCGCGCTGAAGGCTTTGGCCTCGGCGGCCGAGGCGGTGGATCGGACGCTCATCGAAGCCCAGGAGGCTTCAGCGCTCGTGGACGAGGCCGCGGCGGCCTTCGACATTGATCCGGCGCGGCTTGAGACAGCCGAGGAGCGCCTTTTCGCCCTGCGGGCCATGGCCCGGCGACTGGGGGTCGGCGTCGAGGCCCTGCCTGACGAGCGCGCCAGGATTGCCCATTTGCTCAATCTGGTCGAAGACAGCGCACAGGCTATGAAGGCCGCCGAGGAGGCCCTCGAAAGGGCTACTGTCGCCTACGACGCGGCGGCGGCCGCATTGACGATGGGCCGACGTGCCGCGGCCGCCCGCCTCCACGAGGCCGTAGCCGCCGAACTGGGCCCCCTGAAGCTCGACAAGGCGCGCTTCAGGGCGGTCGTCAGCCCCCTGCCTGAGGAGCGGCGCGGCGCGTTCGGCGCGGATCAGGTGCTGTTCGAGATCGCGGCGAACCCCGGCGCTCCGTTCGGTCCCCTGAACGCCGTGGCGTCCGGGGGAGAACTGGCGCGTGTGGCGCTGGCGCTCAAGGCGGCCATGGCGGGCCGGACGGCCGCATCGCCGGTGATGATTTTCGACGAGGTCGATCAGGGGGTGGGCGGCGCCGTCGCCGACGCGGTGGGCCGCCGTCTCGACCGGCTGGCCGAGGGCGGCCAGGTGCTGGTGGTGACCCATTCGCCCCAGGTTGCGGCCCGGGGAGCAAGCCACCTGAAGGTCGTGAAACGCCTGGCCAGCGACCAGGTGCGCACCGACGTCCAGTCGCTCGAGGGCGAGGCGCGCCTTGAGGAGTTGGCGCGGATGCTCTCCGGCGCGGAAGTCACCGATGCAGCTCGTGCGGCGGCGAAGGCGCTGCTCGGCGCCTAGTCGTCCGACTGGGGGCCCGCGGCGGCGCGGTTCACCGTCAGCATGACCGGTTGGCAGCGCGGATCAGCGCCATAGTACTTCCCACTCGGCTGGGCCGCTCCGTTACCTTGCCCCTGGGTTGCGGGGATGGCGCCGACCGCGCCGAGGTCGGGAACGGTTCCAACGCCGCCAGTGCCGCTGCCTCGGCGGCCGCAACCGCTCTGCCTGAGGATTGCGACCGTCCAGTCGAAGCGGCGACCCTCCAGGGGCTGACCGTTCGCGCTGGCGACGCGAGCCTCAGCCATGGCCTCGTTCGCCGCTTCGGCGAAGCGTTCGGTAGCGCCGCCGTCGAGGTTGCGCAGCTGGCAGTCCAGGTCGCCGTCGGCCTGAGCCATGCAGCTGAAGCTGGCGGCGAAGGTCGCACCCTGCGGCTGGCCGGACATGTCCCAACGCTCGGACATCTCCGGGCGACGCACCCACCGCAGGCCGGCCTCGCTCGGCTGGTAGCGGTCGGGCAGAACCCGCCCCGCCCAGTTGCCGAAGCGAACGGTGTAGCGGAACGTCCGGCCGGCGGGCGAGCCGCCGTCCACCGCGCGGACGCTGGCCCGCTCCAACAGCTGCTCGCCGGCCGTAACCCAGCGGGCCTCGAGATCAGCGGCGTTCAGCGCCGTACAGTCGAGAGCGCCCCGCTCGTCCGGCGTGCAGGCAAGGTCGACGCTTTCCCGGCCCAATGGAGCGTTCAGAGCCACGCGCCCAGCCACGTTGCGCCCGAAGAGGCGCTGCATGTGCCGAAGAGATGGCATGCGCCGCCACTCAAGCCCGACCCGATCGTAGGTCGGAAGTTCGGCGGCGGCCGGCTGGGCGGCGGCTCCGATCAGGCTCATGACGGCGGCGGATACGATCAGCATGAGAGCCCTCCGTTTTTCTGCCAGGCTTTGACTGCTAGTCGTCCGATCGCGGGCCCGCTGCGGGCTGGTTCACCGTCAGCATGACCGGCTGGCAGCGCGGATCGCCGCCCACACGATAGTCCGGCAGGCTGCCGCTCGCCCCCACGGCCTGCACTGGGCCTGCCCCCCCATCGGTGAAGACGTTGCCGCGGTTCTGATCGTCGCCTGACACGAACCGGCCGTAGCCGCTGGCGGCGCCCGCGCCGCAGTTGCCCTGACGCATGATGGCGACGGTCCAGTCGAACTGTCGTCCTTCGACCGGACGACGGTCGGCGCTGGTCACGCGGGCCTCGGCCATGGCTTCGGCCGCGGCCTCACCGAACTCGGCTGTGGCTCCGCCTTCGAGGCCTCGAAGCTGGCATTGCAGTCCACCGTCGGCATTCGTCGCGCAGGTGAAGTTGGCGGCGTAGGTGGCTCCGGCGGGCTGGCCGAGCATGCCCCAGCGTTCGGACATCTCCGGACGACGCGTCCAGCGCAGACCGGCTTCGACTGGATGGAAACGGTCAGGCAAGGCTCTCGAGGTCCAGTTCCCGAACCGAACCGTGTAACCAAAGGTTCGGCCCGCGGGTGAGCCGCCGTCGACAGCGCGAACACTGGCGCGCTCCATCAGCTGCTCCCCTGCAGAAACCCACCGGGGCTCGAGCTCGGCAGCGTTCAGCACGGTGCAGTCCAGTTCGCCACGAGCGTCTGGCGTACAGGCCAGCTCGACGGAATAGCGGTTCAGGCTGGCGCTGGCGGCCACCCGCCCGGCGACGTTGCGCCCGTACAGGCGCTGCATGTGGCGCAGGGAGGGCATGCGCTGCCATTGAAGCCCAACCTGGTCATAGGTCGGAAGCTGTTGGGCCGCGACGCCGCCAGCAGGGGCCAAGGCCGCCAGGATAGCGAAGACAGAGAGGCAGCGCGTCATTGGGAAATCTCCATGCGGCGCGGTGGTCAGATGATGAATTGATTTCACCGTTGAAATGACCGTCTGTCCACGCCCATGCCTCGAGAGCCGAGAGGCCGGCGATGAACGCGAGGCTCGGTCGGCAAAACCGCCGTTCGGTCAGGCGAATGATTTTCGGCTAGGGCGCGGCGAGGGCAAGGAGGCTCGCCATCCCTTGCGGAATCAGGGCGCGAACGGGTTGCTCACAGGCGCAAAGGTCCTCCAGCCGATCCAGGCGAAGCAGGGCCATGGCCGACCCGTCCACGCCGTTCAACACCTGACCGGCGCGCAGCTCTCCTGATAGAACTTCACTGCCGAAAGGCGGAGGCGGCCCTTCGAAGGTGATCGGCAGCATGCGCGACTTCACCTGGCCGCGCCGCTTCATGCGGGACGTGGTCTCCTGACCGATGAAGCAGCCCTTCTGGAAGTCGATGCCGTTCAGGAGGTCGAAGTTCGCCTCGATGGGATAGGTCTTGTCGTCGGCGTCGCGCCCCGGATCGGGGACTCCCAGGCTCAGGCGATGGCGGGCGTAGTCCTCTGGACCGGCGTTGTTCGCGGCGTCGCCATAGATGCGTCCACCCAGACCCGGCAGGCGCGGATCGAGGACGCCTTCCGCCCCTTCACCCCAGGTGGCGAAAACAGGCCGCGGATCGGGCGCGATCTCCACCCGCGAGCGCAGGCGATACAAGGACAGGCGCTGGATCAGGGCCTCGCGCCGGTCGGCCGCCACGTCGAGAACGAGCGCCTCCGGCTCCGCCAGGATGAAAAGGTCGAACAGCAGTCGCCCCTGGGGCTGCAGCAGGGCGCCGAAACGCAGCTCTCCAGGGGCCATGCCGAGGGTCGACTGGCTGAGCAGACCGTGGAGAAAGGCCTCACGATCCGGGCCGGCGACACGGACCAGGGCGCGGTCCGGCAAATGGGCGATCTTGCGGCTCATGCGGTCCATATGGGTCGGGACAGGCTGATGTATAAGCAGGCCATGGCGGCCGCCTATCCGATTCTCTACATCGCCGAGGCAGATCCCGCCGAGGCCATCCTCTCATCGGGGCTGCTTAAGCGCCTGCATGACGAGATGCCCAAGGCCAGCTTCACCGTGGTGGGCTCGCCCGAGAGCGCGCCCCTGTTCCGTGATGTGCCTCGCTTGGAGCGCCTGCTGGTGCTGCCGCGGGAGACCAAGGCCGAATGGCTGAAGCTGTGGGGCCAGGTGAAGGACCGCCGCTGGTTCCTGGTGGTCGATCTGCGCGGCTCGAAGATCTCCTCGACGCTTCAGCGCGAGAAGCGCGCGGTCAAGAAGCCGACGGTCCAGGGCGCCGAATCCGAGCACGCGGTTATCCGAGCGGCGCGGGCCCTGGGGTTGGAGGACGATCCCCCGGCGCCGCATCTGTTCGTTTCGGAGGAGACGCAAAACCTTGTCGACGAGCTGATCGGCGAAGCCGGCGACCCGATCATGGCGGTGGGGCCAGGCGTCCAGTGGATCGGGCGGCAATGGCCCTTTGAGCGCTTCACCAAGGTGGCGACGCACCTGCTGGGCGGGGACGGCCCCATGTGCGGCGGACGGCTGATGATCGTGGGCGGCGAAGCCGAGCGCGATGCGGCCTACACGATCCGCTTCGCCGTGGCGCGCGAGCGGGTCATCGAGCTGCAGGGCAAGCTGGACCTGCTGCAGACCTGCGCAGCCTTGAGGCGGGCCCGGCTGTTCCTGGGCGCGGACTCGGTCTGGACCCAGCTGGCCGTGGCGGCGGGCGTTCCTTCGGTCGGCGTCTACGGCCCCTCGGACGAGGCCGTCGTCGGCCCATGGCTCGGGAGGGCCGTGAGGGGGCCGCGGGGGCTGGCCGACTATCGCCGCATCGACCCTGGTCTGAACCAGGCCATCAACCACATGATGGACGTGCCGATGGAGCCGGTGCTGGACGCCGCCCTCGACCTTCACGCTCGCACCGAGCCCGTTATGGAGCCGCCCCATGGCTGAGACCTATGACCTGATCGTGCGCGGCGGCGAGGTGGTGAACCACCAGGGCCGCGGACGAGCCGATGTGGGCGTGCGCGATGGCAAGATCGTCTTCGTCGGCGACCTGTCTCAGGCCAGCGCCGGGGAAGTGTTCGACGCGACAGGCCTGACGGTGCTGCCGGGCGTCATCGACACCCAGGTCCATTTCCGGGAGCCAGGGCTCGAGTGGAAGGAAGACCTGGAGAGCGGCAGCCGCGGCGCGGTTCTGGGCGGCGTCACCGCCGTCTTCGAGATGCCCAACACCAATCCCGGCACCACCGATCCCGACGCCCTGCAGGACAAGCTGGACCGGGCGCTGAACCGCATGTGGTGCGACCACGCCTTCTATGCCGGCGCCACCGAGGCCAATCCCAAGGTGCTGGCCGAAATGGAGCGCATGCCCGGCTGCTGCGGGGTCAAGATCTTCATGGGGGCGTCCACGGGCAGCCTGCTGGTCTCGGAGGACGCCGGCTTGGCCGAGGTGCTGCGCCACATCAATCGGCGCGTGGCTGTCCACTCCGAGGACGAGAACCGCCTGAAGTCGCTGAAAGGCCTGGCGCGCGAGGGCGACTGGACCAGCCACCCGGAGGTTCGCGACGCCGAGGCGGCCATCCTGTGCACCCAGCGGCTGCTGCGGCTGGCGCGGGCGGCGGGCAAACGCATCCACGTGCTGCACATCACCACGGCCGAGGAGATCGACCTGCTGGCCCAACACAAGGACATCGCCACGGTCGAGACCACGCCCCAGCACCTGACCCTGACGAGCCCGGACTGCTACGAGCGGCTGAAGGGCCTGGCCCAGATGAACCCGCCGATCCGCGAGGCGCGCCACCGCGACGGCCTGTGGGCGGGGGTTCAGCAGGGCGTGGTGGACGTGATCGGATCGGACCACGCGCCCCACACGCTGGAGGAAAAGGCCAAGCCTTATCCGGCCTCGCCGTCGGGCATGCCTGGGGTGCAGACTCTGGTTCCGATCCTGCTCAACCATGTCGCCGAAGGCCGCCTGACGCTGGAGCGCTTCGTCGATCTTACCTCCGCCGGCGCCCAGCGTGTGTTCGGTCTGGCCGGAAAGGGCCGGATGGCGCGGGGTTATGACGCCGACCTGACCATCGTCGACCTGAAGGCCAAGCGGACCATCCGCCATGCCGATCAGGCCAACAAGGCAGGCTGGACGCCGTTCGACGGCATGGAGGTCACCGGCTGGCCCATGGCCACGATCGTGCGCGGCAAGGTGGTCATGCGCGACGGGGAGCTGGCCGAGGCCGCCCACGGCCGGCCCTGCCGGTTCGTGGAGACGTTGGAGCGGGGCTGAGCGGCGGGGACTGACCTTTGCAGAGGGGCGCGCTAGACTGCGGCATGACCCTGAAGCCCATCGACTACGACGACAGCCAGCATCGCAACTATGCACGCGGCAGACCCTTGCACGCCACTGCCGCCGACATGTGGATGCACGCCTTGGCCGCCCACGCGCCGGACCGCCGCCCGCTGCACGTGCTTGATCTCGGATGCGGCACGGGCAGGTTCAGTCCGATGCTGGCCGAAGTGTTCGGCAGCGTCACGGGCATCGAACCCTCTGAGCGAATGCGAGAGGCGGCTGGTCGTGAGAACTTCCACCCTCGCGTGCATTATCTGGCTGGCCGGGCCGAGGCCATCCCGCTGGCCGACGCTTCCGTCGATCTTGTTCTGATGATGCTGTCCTACCACCACGTACGCGACAGGGCGGCGGCCGCCCAGGAGATCGCCCGTGTGCTCAAGCCGGACGGCCGGCTGTGCATCCGTAGCGTGTTCAGCGACCGCATGCCGGTGATCGACTGGCACCGCTTCTTCCCCAGCGCGGACGCTGTTGAACGGGCCATGTTCCCCACGACGGACCAGGTGGAGACCGCCTTCGCCCAGGCGGGTCTGCGACCTATGGCGCTGGAGCGCCACCGCGAGCAGATCTCCGAAAGCTGGGCCGAAACGGCGGCGCGCATGAAGCTGCGGCCGATCTCGACCTTCGAGCACCTGGACGAGGCCGAAATCCTGGCCGGTCAGGCGGCGCTGGAGGCGTACGCCGCCGCCGAGACGAGCCCGACGCCCCTGTTCATCGACGCCGACCTGATGGTGCTGGCGCGAGGCTGAAGGACGACTACTCCGGCCCGATCATGCGCTCGGGGCGCACCCACTCGTCGAACTCTTCGTTGGTCAGATAGCCGCCGCCGACGGCCTCTTCGCGCAGGGTCGTGCCGTTCTTGTGGGCGGTCTTGGCGATCTTGGCGCAGGCGTCGTAGCCGAGCTTTCCGTTCAGGGCCGTGACCAGCATCAGGCTGTTCTCGAGGCCGCGCTGGATGTTGTCGCGGCGCGGCTCGATGCCCACCACGCAGTTGTCGGTGAAGCTGACCGCTGCGTCGGCCATCAGGCGCACCGACTGCAGGAAGTTGTAGGCCATGACCGGGTTGAAGACGTTCAGCTCGAAGTGGCCCTGGCTGCCGGCGAAGGTCAGGGCGGCGTGGTTGCCGAACACCTGCACGCAGACCTGGGTCAGCGCCTCGCACTGGGTCGGGTTGACCTTGCCGGGCATGATGGAGGAGCCGGGCTCGTTTTCCGGCAGGGCCAGCTCGCCCAGGCCCGAGCGGGGGCCCGAGCCCAGGAACCGGATGTCGTTGGCGATCTTGAAGAGCGAGGCGGCCACGGTGTTGATGGCGCCGTGGCTCATGACCATGGCGTCGTGGGCGGCCAGGGCCTCGAACTTGTTGGGGGCGGTGGTGAACTTCAGGCCGGTGATGGCCGCGATGCGGTCGGCGACCCCCTCGGCGAAGCCCTTGGGAGCGTTGAGGCCCGTGCCCACGGCGGTGCCGCCCTGGGCCAGCTGCATCAGGTCGGGCAGGGTGCTTTCGATCCGCTCGATCCCTTTGCGCACCTGCTGGACGTAGCCGGAGAACTCCTGGCCGAGGGTCAGGGGGGTCGCGTCCTGGGTGTGGGTCCGGCCGATCTTGATAATGTCCTTCCAGGCCTCGGCCTTGTCATTCAGCGCATTGCCGAGCTTTTGCAGGGCCGGCAGCAGGCGGTGGGTCACCTCCTCGGCGCAGGCGATGTGCATGGCCGTGGGATAGGTGTCGTTGGACGACTGGCTCATGTTCACGTGGTCGTTCGGGTGGACCGGCGACTTGGAGCCCATCTGGCCGCCCAGCATCTCGATGGCGCGGTTCGAGATCACCTCGTTGGCGTTCATGTTGGACTGGGTGCCCGAGCCGGTCTGCCAGACCACCAGCGGGAAGTGGTCGTTGAGCTTGCCCTCGATGACCTCATCGGCGGCCCTGACGATGGCCTGACCGATCGTGGGGTCCAGCTTGCCCAGCGCCATATTGGTCTCGGCCGCGGCGCGCTTGACGATCCCCAGGGCCCGGACCACCGGCAGGGGCTGGGTCTCCCAGCCGATCTTGAAGTTGCCGAGGCTGCGCTGGGCCTGGGCGCCCCAATAGCGGTCGGCGGCCACTTCGATGGGGCCGAAGGTGTCGGTTTCGGTGCGGGTCTTTTGAGGCGTCTTGGTCATGGCGCCGGGTCTAGCGCCGGGTGGGCCCAGGGGCAATGCGGGCGCGCGCAACCGCTCCACGGCCTTTGGGCCTGGAGGTATGGGGAGGATGGGCGGCGCTGGGCCGGAGGCCCGGAACCGTGGGGTGGAGCCATCCTTTCGGTGCAGGCTCCGGATGTGTTTTCGGCCGCCGGATCGGCGCCGCCCCGGCCGTTTGGACGCGAGCGATCCGTGTGTCGGCTTCTTCCGCCGGGACCGGGGGCGCCGATCACTTGCGCGCCCCGGTTTGCTCAACCCGGTTCAGCCTTTCCCGGACATCTCAGCCCACGGCGGGCCGGGCCTTCCAGAAGACCCGGAGCCAGGAGTTTCGCTCCTGGTCCACGGACAGGGACCTGGGTTCGCCGCCGCAAGGCGCAGCCGTCATGCAGCCGCCCAAGGGTCACCCCATCGCCCGGTCCGCTTACCCCGCACGACCGGCCCCCGCCGCCGCGTCAGGCCCTGGATCCTAAGGCGCCTCCCCATGCGGCGGGGGACACGCACAGCATGGAGGCGCCCGCAGCGGCGTGCGCAAGTTGAGGCCAAGCGCGGCGCGACGCGCTGCAATTCAGGAGGTTGGCGGGCGGCGATGCGGGCGCAAATCTGCTTCTCTCCAGGGGGGCAGGGGCAGCGGGTCGTTTACGCCGCGCTTCCGGCCGGGGCCGACCGGCCGGCTTCTTCGCGTTTGCGGCGGGCCCGGCGGCGCAGGGCGCGGGAGATGCGGAACACCACCACGGCCAGGGCGATCAGGACCACCGGGATCAGCACCGGCGCCAGGAAGGCCAGCAGCACGACCATGACGGTCAGGACGTCCTCCAGGACGCTGACGAGCGGGTTGGCCAGGCCGGCGCTGGCGCCGGAGGAGGCCATGCGGGCGCCGCCCTGGACCCCGGCGAAGGCGAGGGCGGTGGGGGCCCCGACAATGACGCCCGCCAGAGCCGCGGCCCCCGGGTCCAGCGCCCAGAAAACCCCGCCCACGGCGATGGCGGCCGCGATGGGCCGGGCGACCAGGCCGACGGCGTTCAGGCCGTGATCCAGAACCGGGATCTTGTCCGCGGCGAACTCGAGCACCGCCGCCGCACCCAAGCCAAACAGGGCGATGTCCGACACCAGCCATTCGGCCTGTTCGTTCAACCGGATGCCGAACAGCTCGAACCTGGCCGCCACGCCCAGCAGCAGCATGGGCAGGAAGGTGCGAAAGCCCGTGGCGCTGGCCAGGCCCAGGCCCAGCAGAATCGGCAGGATCCAGACCTGGAGCGGGCCGGCGGCCTCTCCGGCCTGGTTAGCGGCGGCGGTCCAGTCCATGAACTGCATCCATTGGGGCCAGTCGAACTCGGGCATGGCGCGTCATCCTCCCGTCGGGGCGCGATAAGCTTAACAGAGAAAGCAACGCCGTTCGGCCTGGGTCGTTCGCTTTTTCGAGCTGTGTTCAAGGGCCGAGCGAGAATCGGCACTGTCGAATCGTCGCACTCGCCTGTGGGGATTAAGCGTCGAATAAGGAAAGCAGCGGCGTTATGATGCTTTCCGGTCATGGTCCGTGAGGGACCCGGCCGTGTTCGCACCTGGGGAGCGAAGAAGCGAAATGACCTCGGTAGTCCTGCGCCGTCTGGCCTTGGCCGGAGCCTGTGTGTCCCTGTTGGCGCTCGCCGCATGTGAGACCCCCGCCCCCGAGGCGCCCCCGCCGCCCCCGCCCCCGCCGCCGCTTCCGACCGTGGCGCTGAGCTCGTCGGTGACCGACGCGGCCTCGGCCTATCTGACCTATATGCGCCAGGCGGCGGCCCAGGCCCCCGGCTTCCAGGACGCCCAAGCCATCCAGAACACCCTGCAGGTCTCGGCGTCGTACGAGCCGGGCCAGATGTCGCGCGGCGTCATCGCCTACGCCGCCGTGCTGGCCCTGCAGGACCGCGAGTTCGTCCAGGCCGTGCGCGAGTTGGGCCGCGACCCCACCGTGCGCGCCGAGATGGTGCGCCAGCTGGCGGCCGACCCGGCCTATGCGGCGCAGCTGCCAGGCGCCGCCTCGGCCGCGGGGCTGGTGGTGGCTCAGCTGAACGCCGATGGCCAGGCCGTGCTGCGCGCTGGCCAGGCGGTCAAGCAGGACGCCTATGACATCCAGCGCAACTCGGACCCGCGCCACCGCTGGGCGCGTCGCCCGGTCGAGGGCCTGCAGGAGCGGCTGGATCGCACCAAGGCCCTGTCCGCCCGGTCCATGGCTCCGGACGCCCAGGAGTCGGCGCGGCTCTATCAGGCGGCGCATTCGGGCCTGGGCCTGTCTGTCGTTCCGGGCCGCACCGGCGCGCCCTATACGCCGGTCGTGGCGCGGGGCCTGGCCCTGGCGGCGCTGGCGGCGCTGGGCGAGGCGGGCGAGAGCAACCAGGCCCTCGTCGACGCCCTGCTGGTGGATACGGACAGCCCGTTCTGCATGAACATGGCCAAGCTGAACCTGTTCCAGTGCCTGGCGGTCTCGCGCCCGAACTTCGAGGACGTCTTCTGTCTGGCCCAACATGGTCTGATGGACACCGGCCAGTGCGTGATGAACGCGGCGGGCGCGGTGCTGCCCGTCGAGTTCGGTCCGCCGGCGGTTTCGCTGGCGTCCAACGAGGGCGCCGCGGCTCAGGCCGAGCAGAGCGCCCAGACGGCGGCGGGAACGGCCGCGGGCGGCTAAGGGCCGCGAGGCTCGGCCGCCATGATCGCTCTGGTCCTCGGCCTTTTGCTGACGCCGCCGTCCGACGCACCGGCGGCGGTGATCCGCACCAGTGCGGGCGAAATCGTCGTCGGGCTGGATGTGGAGCGGGCCCCGGGCACGACCTGCAACTTCCTGCGCTATGCGGCGGCGGGCGCCTATGACGGCGGCGCCTTTTTCCGCACGGTGGTGTTCGAGACCGACGCAAACCCCTCGCAGATCGATGTGGTTCAGGCCGCCACGCCGGCGGGAAGCGATGACCCCGGGTTCGGGCCGATCCCGCTGGAGCGCACGCGGGACACCGGCCTCAGGCACGTTTCAGGCGCGATCTCCATGGCGCGGGGCGAGCCGGACACGGCCACCTCCAGCTTCTTCATCGTGGTGGAGGACACCGGCAATCTGGATTTCGGCGGCGACCGCCACCCCGACGGCCAGGGCTTCGCCGCCTTCGGCCGCGTGCTCGACGGCATGGATGTGGTGCGCGCCATCCACGCCATGCCCGCGACGGACGAGCAGCTGGACCAGCCGGTGCGGATCGAGACGGTGGCCTTGCTGACCGACATTCCGGCCCGGTGCCGGGGGTGAGCGGCTGGACCGGCGTCGGCAAGGTTCGCGCTCGGGAGGCGGACGGCCAGGTGGAGATCGTCATCGACGGCCTGACCACCCAGGCCAAGTACTACAAGCCGCTCTGCTACGAGTTCTTCCGCAAGGAGTGGCGCGGCGCGCGGCCCGCCTGGGGCGACTTCGCGGTCGAGATCGTCATGGAGCACGTGGGCGAGCCGCCGTGGATCGACCTGGACAACCTGGCCAAGGCCCTTCTGGACGCCATCAAGGGCTACGCCTTCCACGACGACCGGCAGGTGGCGCGGCTGCTGGTGGAGCGGCGCGAAGGCGAGCGTGAGCGAATCCTGATCACGGCGCGGCGGCTGGGTTGATCCGGCCTCGCCGCTGCTGGGCCGACCTTAGGCGGCGGCCCGGCTGAAGCGGAGGAAGGGCAGCAGCAGCTGGGCTTCGGCGCCGACGCGCAGCTGCGGCTCGGACGGCGGCGACAGGCCCTCGGCGGTTTCGCGTTCGGCCACGCAGCGCCGGGCGCGCGCGGCCAGGTCGAGGAAGTCTCCCGACTGGGGCAGGGACTGGATGATGCAGCCGTCGAAATAGGGATGGGTGGCGTCCTCGCTGCAGCCGAAGGAGGAGCGGTCCCGACGCGCGGCGGTCATCACCATGCGGTTGGGCGCGGCCAGCGAGTCGATGAACACCCCCGAGAAGCAGGCCGAGACCACCACCACCGTGGGGCGCTGGCCGCACAGGGACTGGACCACGGCGGCCATGGTGCGCGGGTCGACCCCGCCCGTGCCGAAGACGATGCCCTGGGGCGAGCCGTGGGAGGTGAAGTAGAGTAGGCACCCCCCCGTGGCGCGGGCGGCCACGGACTGGAGGCGCTGGGCGGCCTGCTGGGGCGTGACCGGCGTCGGCACATCCGGGCGCAGGGTGAAGGCGTCGATGTTGGCGGGGCGGAAGCCGGCGGCGATGAAGCCCGACTTCAGATCGCGCACGGCGTTGTCGAAGGCTTGAATGGGCTGGCCGCGGCTGGAGCGCCAGTCGCCGGCCACGATGGCCACCGCCCAGTCGGAAAAGTCGGTCGGCGCCTCGGTGCGCGCGGCCGCCGGGCCGGCGAACAGGATCAGCAGCGATGCGAGAAGCGGCAACAACCGGTGCGGCATGCGATGACCTCCCCGTGGGGCAGGCTATCGCGGCGAATGCCCGGCTGTGAAGGGGGCTACTTCTTCCGGAACTGCTCCAGCGAGACCACCTTGGGGCCGTCGTCGTCTGGCTCGGGCGGGGTCTCGGACGCGGCCGGCGGCTCGGGCGCCTCGGGCAGGGCGGGGGGATCGAACTGGAGGCCGAACTGGGCCGCCGGGTCGAGGAAGCGGGTGATGGCGGCGTAGGGAATGGACAGCTTGCGCGGCACGCCCTTGAACCTGAGCACCACCGAAAAGAAGGTCTCGCCCGGCGCCAGATCCCAGAATTGGTGCTGCAGGACGATGGTCATCTCCTCAGGATACTGGGCGGCCAGATCCTCAGGCAGGCTGACGCCCGCGGCCCGGGTGTCGAAGGTGATGTAGAGGCTGTGCTCGCCCGGCAGGCCGTCGGGCTCGCCGGCGCGGCGCAGGGCCATTCGCACCACGCCCCGCAGGGCCTCCTGCGCCATGGCCTGATAGTCGATCAGATCGCTGGGCGCGCCGTCTTCCGCCATCGTCCGTTCTCCGTCCCTGGAGGCCCTGGCTAAAGGGCGCGCGAACCTATCGCGGCGCACGAAGGCTGGGAAGCGGGCGGCGCTGGAAATGTGGAGAAAGTCGGGGGCTTCTGGCGCCAGGCGCTCGCAAGGATGATTGAGGGGGCGCCTCAGCCAGTCGGGAAAAGTCGGGGGCTTCTGTTGCCAGGCGCCCCCGGGGCCCCGCCTGAGGATCTGAACCCCCAGGGCTTAGATGAGAAACGGCTGACCGCTTACGCAGCCAGACGAACTTCTCCAGCGAAGTTATCGTTCGCAGTTAGTCAATGGCCCGATGACGGTGGAGCCATGCCGAGAGAAAGCAACGCCTTTACACGCCTGTCGATGCTGATCGGCCCCATGCAGTCCCGCCGATAGCGCGGAAAAGATTGGTGGAGCCGCCGGGAATCGCACCCGGGTCCAGTTCGCTTATTATGCGCGCGTTTATCTCCATAGTCGGGCCGAAGCCCGACACAGGAAATATAGGACGAAAGGCGTCGGATTTAAAGGCGTCAGCCGCCCACCGCAGCGCCGCCGGACTGTTGCTCAACCGCGCCACGCTCGCGAAGCGCCTGTTCGGACAGGTCGCGGTCGATTTCCATCTGACGCACGGTGCGGCAGATCCGCTGGGGACGGTTGGAGCCGACCACATGCTCGCGGCGGCAGATGACGCGGTCGGGATCGCGCTCGTCACGCTCCTCCAGCGCGGCGCGCTCCGACGAGGCGGTGGCGACCTGATCGGCGGGGGTCGTGGCCGGGGCGGGGGCGGGCGCCGCCTGGGCGAAGGCGACCGTGGCCGCGAGCATGGAAATCAGCAACATGAAGGAACTCCGGCGAAGGGGGAGGGGAAAGCATGCCACAGGCGCCATAGGTGGCAATGCGTTCTGCGGTGAACTTACCGTAATGTAGGATGAAACGGTTGTCGCGGCGGCGTCAGGCCGCAGGGCGCCAGAGGCCGGACTGCACGTTCCTGAACCACGTATACTGGCGTTTGGCGTAGTTTCGCGTCGCTTGCGCGAGCCGATCCAGCGCCTCGACGCGGGTGGCCCGGCCGCCCAGGAAATCGCCGATTTCACGGACGCCGACGGCCTTCATGCACGGCAGCGCCGGATCAAGGCGGCGCGTTAGCAGCGCCTCCACCTCCTCCGGAGCGCCGCGCTCCAGCATGACCGCGGCGCGCGCATCGCACCGGGCGTAGAGATCGGCGCGGTCCGGCAGCAGCAGGCGGGCGTCATAGCTGTCCTGGGGCAGCAGCGGGCGGGTGTCCCCCTGCCAGGCGCTGAGCGATCGCCCGCTGGCCTCGAAAACGGAAAGGGCGCGCAGCAGGCGCTGACGATCGCCCGGCAGGATGCGGGCTTCGGCCTCTGGATCGACCTGGCTCAGCCGGGCGCGGAAGGCGGCCTCTCCCTCGGCGGCGAAGCGGTCGGAGATCGCATCGCGCACGGCGTCGGGAACGGGCGGCACCTCCGCAAGGCCTCTCGTCAGCGCGGTGAAGTAAAGGCCTGTGCCGCCGACCACGATGGCGGGTCGGCCCTCGGTTCGAAGCGCCGCCAGCTCAGGCGTCACGGCCCGCGCCCAGCGGCCGACCGACCAGGCCTCGGCGGCATCGGCGACGCCGTAGAGACGATGCTCGGCTCGCGCCTCGTCCTCGGGAGATGGGCGAGCCGTCAGCACGCGCAGGTCGGCGTACAGCTGTTGGGAATCGGCGTTGAGAATAACCGCGCCCGAACGCTCGGCCCATTCCAACGCCAGGGCGGACTTGCCCGAGGCGGTCGGCCCGGCCAGCAGGGTGATAAGGGGTTCGCCCATGCGGCGCTTCCTTGCACGGATCGCCGCATGCGCCTATCGCCCCCCGCATGGACGAGGCGCTTCTCAACGAACTGGGCCAGAGGCTCGACGCCATCCCGGATCCCGCAGGCGCGGGCGGCCTGGTGGCCAACGGCCGTATCGTCGGCCTGACGGAGAAACGGGGGCGGATCGACTGCGTCGTCGAGGCCCCGGCGGAGGGCGCGGCGGCCTTCTCCGCGCTGGTTCCGGCCATCAAGGCGGCCCTGGAGGCGGCGCCGGGGGTGAAGGAGGCGCGGGTGGTGCTGACCGCCGCGGCCAGAACCCGTCCGCCCAAAAGGGCGCGGCTGTCGGAGGCGGCGACGGAGCAGACGCGACGTGCGGCGCCGGTCCCCGCGGCGCGGCCCGAGCACGTCAGGGCCGTGCTGGCGGTGGCCAGCGGCAAGGGCGGCGTCGGCAAGTCGACGGTAGCGGTGAACCTGGCCTGCGCCTTCGCGCGGCTGGGTCTGCGCGCCGGGCTGCTGGATGCGGACGTCTATGGCCCCTCGATCCCGCTGATGCTGGGGCTGACGGAGGCGCCCGAGCATCGCGACGGCAAGCTGATCCCGCTGGAGGCCTGGGGCGTGAAGGCGCTGTCGGTGGGACTGCTGGTAGACGCCGATCAGGCGCTGATCTGGCGCGGACCGATGGCTTCCCAGGCCCTGACCCAGATGCTGACCCAGGGCGCCTGGGGCACGGCGGACGAGCCGCTGGACGTGCTGGTGGTCGACCTGCCGCCCGGCACGGGGGACGTTCAACTGACCCTGGTGCAGAAGACCCCCATCGACGGGGCGGTGATCGTATCGACCCCGCAGGAGGCGGCGCTGGCGGATGCGCGACGCGCCCACGCCCTGTTCCAGAAAACCGGCACGCCTGTCTGGGGGCTGGTGGAGAACATGAGCGGCGAGATCTTCGGCCGCGGCGGCACGAGGGCGGAAGCCGAGAGGCTGGGCGCGGCGTTCCTGGGCGAGGTCAGCCTGGACGCGTCCCTGCGTCAGGGCGGCGATAGCGGCCGGCCGGTGGTCGCGGATCAGCCGGACGGCGAGGCCGCCAAGGCCTTCATGGAGATGGCGAAGGCCCTGGCGGGGAAGCTGCGCTAAAGCACGCCGATCATCGAGGCCACCAGCGGGTGGCGCACGATGTCCTGCTCGGCCAGGCGCACGACGCCGATGTCGGGCACCTGCTCTAGCCGCTGGGCCACCGGCGCGAGGCCGGACAGCTCAGGCAGCAGGTCCGACTGGTTCGGGTCGCCCGTCACCACCATGGTGGAGTGCCAGCCCAGGCGGGTCAGCAGCATCTTGAGCTGGACGTAGGTGCAGTTCTGGGCCTCGTCGACCACGATGAAGGCGTTGTTGAGGGTGCGTCCGCGCATGTAGCCCACCGGCGCGATCTCGATCAGGCCTTCGGACATGAGCGCCTTGACCCGCTTCATGCTGAGGCGGTCGGACAGGGCGTCGTAGAGCGGCCTCAGATAGGGGGCCAGCTTGTCCTCCATGTCGCCCGGCAGGTAGCCGATGGACTCGCCGGCCTCGACGGCGGGGCGGGACAGGACGATGCGCCCCACCTTGCCGGCCTCCAGCGCCTCAACCGCCTTGGCCACGGCCAGATAGGTCTTGCCGGTCCCCGCGGGCCCGAGGGCCAGGACGAGATTATGCTCGTCAATGGCCTCGAGCAGGCGCGCCTGGCCCTCGGATTTCGGTTTGAGGGTTTTCAGGTAGCTCTGGTCACGACCGTCGTTGGCGCTGATGGGGGACCAGCCGCCGCGGTCGGGCAGCCGGCGCACCTTGGATTCCTGGGCGTAGTGGTCCGTGTCAAAGACGCCTTCACGGGCCTGACGCTTCAGCGCACGCTTGGTCATAGACAGCCTCCAGGGCATGAAAAAAGGCGAACCCGGATGGGCCCGCCCTGGGGAAAGCTGGAATAGCGAAGCGGTTGCACGCCGCCCGAGCCCGGCTCGGGGAGAGGTTCGATGGGCGGGGCCTCCCGCCGGGGAACCGAACGCGACACAGGGCCGTCTCCGCGTTGACCGGAGCCTGAGCTCCGGCGAGGAATCGGGGCGGAACGCCGCCTCGAATCGTTGAACTGAGAATGATGCTAGCGTGGTTTCCGGATCGTTAAACCCAAGAAAAACGCAGCGTTACGAGGTGTTCGGATGAATATTTATGCGCTGGGCGCAAAGAAACCGCAGCTGCCTCCCCAGGGCGAATACTGGGTGGCGCCGACGGCAATGATCGTAGGAGACGTGATTCTGAAGCCCGGCGCCAGCGTCTGGTACGGCGCGGTTCTGCGCGGCGACAACGACCCCATCACCATCGGCGAGGACACCAACATCCAGGACGGATCGGTGCTGCATTCGGACGAGGGCCTGCCCCTGACCATCGGCGCGGGCGTGACCGTCGGGCACATGGCCATGCTGCACAGCTGCGAGATAGGCGACAACACGCTGATCGGCATCGGCGCCACGGTGCTGGGGCGCACCAAGATCGGGAAGAACTGCATCATCGGCGCGCACGCCCTGATCCCTGAGGGCAAGGAGATACCCGATGGCAGCCTGGTCATCGGCGCGCCGGGCAAGGTCGCCCGCGCCCTCAGCGACGTGGAGATCGAGTTTCTGAAGCTGTCGGCGGCCCACTATGTGGAGAACTGGAAGCGACACGCGCGCGAGCTGACGCCGATTTCCGTCTAGGCCGTCAGGCGACCATCGACGGCGGCCAGACGAGGGGTGGGCGGCGCGGCCCTGAGTACGGCGTGTAGTCCCTGGCCCTGCAGCGCCCAGCCGTCGTCCAGCATTTCGGCCAGAGGACGGTGAAGCGCGACCAGCCTGTCGAGGGCGCCGGACGGACCCCGACACGGCGCCAGGGTCATCTCGACGGCGACCCGGCGGCCGGGGCGGGCCGCCAGCAGGTCGAGCACAACGGGCGCGCCGGCGCGCACCGCCTCTAGCGCGGCGCGGCGGGCCCAGTCGCCGTCGTGAAACAGATCGCTGAAACGGGCGTGGCCGCGCCCATGCCGCTCAAGCACGAACTCGCCGGCCAGACGCAGGCGCCAGCCTCCGCCGATCTCGCGCCCCAGCACCATCAGCCGGTCGGCGGCCTGGGACAGGGCGGGGAGGGGGAAGTCGCGCAGGGTCGGCGCGGCGTCGGCGCCCCTAGCGTCGAGCCAGGCCCGGATCATCCGGTTTGTCTCAGGATGGAACAGACGGGGGTCCATGACCCCGTCCGGCGCAAGAGGCGGGCCGCCCTATGAGCGTCCCGATGCGGTGAAGCCGGGCGGGCGCCCGGCGTTGGCAGGCTGTCGGGCGGCCTAGCCGCCCATGTGCTGGGCCACCTGGCGCTCCAGCTCCTCAGCCAGGGCGCGGCCCACCGGATGGTCGTCGGTCTGGATGCCGTCGCGCACCACCGCCTTGATGGCGTCGATATGGGCGTCGATCAGGAACAGGGGCGCGTCGGCCCGGCGCTCGGCCGTGTCGGTGATGCGGCAGAGCGAAGCCGCCATGCGGGTCACCAGCGGATACTGGTAGGTGCCCCCAAGACCCTTGAGGTCGTGGGCGCGCATGTAGAGCTGTTCGGACGTGGCGGGCGTGTACCCCGCCGTGCGGATGGCGTCGCGGGCGGCGTCCATCTTGTTGAGCTCGTCCTGCAGCCACTCGCCGAACTGGGCCGACAGGCCGCGCAGGGCCTCTTCGGCCTTGGCCACGGCGGCCAGGTCGATGCCGCCGAAGCCGCCGGCGCCCACCTTGAGCTTCAAGGTGTTGGGGGGCTGGATCACCTGGGCCGGGCTGGGCTTGGTCACGTCATAGCTCCGCGTCTGATCCCCGGGAGCATGAGGCAGGCGGTTTAATATCCCGTGACCGGCCCTCAGGACGCGAACTGTTCGGCCAGGACGCGCTCCTCAAAGGAGCGGCCGGCGTCGAAGAGCATGGTCAGGGAGATGTCGCGCCGCTCACGCGCCTCGACCCGGTGGACGCGGCGCACCTCCAGGCTGTCGGCCACCGCGCTGACCGGACGCTTGTCCGCCTCGAGCACCTCGAAGCCGACGCGGGCCGTGTGCGGCAGGAGCGCGCCGCGCCAGCGCCGGGGGCGAAAGGCGCTGATGGGCGTCAGGGCCAGGATGCGCGCCTCCAACGGAATGATCGGCCCGTGCGCCGACAGGTTATAGGCGGTTGACCCAGCCGGGGTGGCCACCATGACGCCGTCGCAGATCAGTTCGTCCAGGCGCACCTTGCCGTCGACGGTGATGCGGATCTTGGCGCTCTGGCGGGTCTGGCGCAGCAGCGAGACCTCGTTGATGGCCAGGCCTTGCGCCGTCTCGCCGTTGACGGTGGTCGCCGTCATCTCCAGCGGGTGGATGACCGCCTGCTCGGCGTGGGCGACGCGCTGGGGCAGGCTGTCCAGGCCGAAGTCGTTCATCAGAAAGCCGACCGAGCCCCGGTTCATGCCGAAGATAGGCAGGGGGCGGGTCTTCAGCCCCTCGTGCAGGCGCTCGAGCATGAAGCCGTCGCCGCCCAGGGCCACCACCACATCGGCCTCGTCGGGCGAGGATTGGCCGTAGCGCGTCACGAGCTCGGCCATGGCCTCCTGCGCCTCGGGGCGATCCGAAGCCGCAAACATCAGGCGGGGCAGGGGGCGATGGGCGCCGGGCATGGCCCTATTCCAGCCCAGCGGAGCGCCCTGTCAAAGGCTTTGCGTCAGCTCTGAGCGATTTCGGCGATTTCCGCCCGGAAGGCGCGTCCGGCCAGCACAGCCGCTTCGCGGAAGGGCGTCAGGTCGGACGGCAGCAGATCGCCGTCGCCTGGCAGGCCGCCGGTGCACTTGCGCAGGTCTTCGATCAGGCGGGGGAAGACGGCCCGGTCGATGCCGACGGCGGCGCAGGCCAGGGCCAGGGGCCGCAGAGACGTGGAGCGAACGGCCAGGCGCACCGCTTCGACGGGGAAATCGCCGAGCATGGCCAGACCGTTCTCGAACAGGCCCAGCCGGCCCTCCATGGCCACGCGGACCAGGTAACCGTGCTTCAGCTGGCCTGCGGCGCGCAGCTTGGCCACAAGACGGCGCTCCATCTCGTCGCGCTCGGGCTCGACCGGGGGCGGGCCCTTGCGGGGTTGCGTTGACGGGCGCGCGTCGGCGACCGCCTGATCCACGGCGGCCGCCAGGATCGCCTCGTCGATGACGAAACGTTCGCAGATGGCCTGCTTCAGGGCCTCGCCGACGAGGAGGTAGAGCTGTTCGGCCATGACCGGCGTCAGGCGCGGATGGCGGGTCAGGGGCGCGCGCAGGGCGGCCAGGCGTTTGGACTGGTCGACCAGACGCTTCATTCCGACGTCGTCGATCTGGGCGGTGGTGTTGCCGGCCAGGGCGATCAGGACGGCAGGCTCGGCCCGGTCCAGCACCGCGTCCACCACCGCGCCGCCCAGGTTGGGCCTGCGGGCCACCTCGATGTGATGGTCGATGGTCGCGTCCACCAGCACGCGCAGAAGGTCACGGTCCTGGAGAACGGGGCTGCGAGCGATGATCGGCCGGGCGATCTCGATGTCGTCCAGGGCGAGCATGTTGACGAGCGCGCGGGGCGCCCAGTCGGCGTCGGCGAGACGCTGGGCCAGGGCGGCGCGAATCCGCTTTTCGGCCTGGGCGACGAGGGTCAGGAAGACGTCGGTGGCGACGGTGTCGGCCTGGGCCCGGGCTTCGGCCGGGGCGGCTTCGCAGAGGTCGACAATGCCCAGCAGCAGGCGCTCGCGGTCGCTGACCGCGCGACTGCGCGCGAGGCTGACCAGATTGTCCGCGGCCGGCTCTGGGCCGTTTGGGGCGCCGTCATCGGCGAAAGCCAGGCTCACGGGCGATCCTCGGGACAGGGAACTTAGCCGTTTCCTGCTACAGGGCGTCGCGTAAAGGCACGGTTAACCGCGCGCTAATCATTGACGGGGCCGTCCGAGCCTATGCCCAGCACGCGGTCTCTGACGCGCAGCGCCCGTGCTAGGCTGTGTCCATGCTCATGCGCTCATCCTCCCGCGTGGACGCCGTCCGCGCCGGCCTCATCGCCGACCACCAGGACACCCCCTATTACGACCAGGCCGAGGACCCGGTCTGGGTCGGCATCTTCTGGTCCGAGCCGTCGATCTTCCTCGACGGGTTCCGACAGCTGGATCTGTCCAGCGTCATGGAGCTGGCCTGCGGGCGCGGCCGCCACGCCGAACAGTTCGCCGACCGGGCGGGCAAGGTGGTTCTGATCGACCCGCTCAAGGCCAACGTCGAAGCCTGCCGCCGCCGTCACGCCCGCCGCCGCAACGTCAGCGTCCGGCGCAACAACGGGCGCGACCTGTCAGGCTGCCGCGACGGCGAATTCACCGCCGTGTTCAGCTATGACGCCATGGTGCATTTCGAGGCCACGGACACGATCCGCTATCTGGGCGAGATCGCGCGCGTGCTTCGGCCGGGCGGCCGGGCGCTGCTGCACTACTCGACGGACGACAGCCGCCCCGTGGGCTCCTACCGCGACCATCCCCGCTGGCGCAGTTTCTTCTCCGAACCGATGATGCTGCACTTCGCCGGGCGGGCGGGCCTGCACGCCCTGTCCAGCGTGCGCACCAGCTGGCCGCCGAACAACGGCGAGCCGCCCGTGGACGGCTGCATCCTTCTGGAGAAGACACAGCCTATGCAGTTGAAATCGTGAGGTCGAAGAATCGCGCGCGCTAATCATTGACGCCCGCGCCCCGCCCGGGACAGTTTCGCGAGGAGCAAGGCAACGTCAGGGAAGCGGTCATGGCTGCGGCGTCGATCAAGGACCAGGTCTCACCCGAGGAGTGGAAGACGCGGGTCGAACTGGCCGCCCTCTACCGGCTGGTGGCGCTGCACGGGTGGGACGACATGATCTTCACCCACATCTCGGCGCGCGTGCCGGGGTCCGAGACGCACTTTCTCATCAACCCCTACGGCTTTTTCTTCGAGGAGATGACGGCGTCCATGCTGGTCAAGGTGGACCTGGACGCGAACATCGTCAGCGAGACCCCCTACTTCATCAATCCGGCGGGCTTCACCATCCACTCGGCCGTGCATGCGGCCAGGCCCGACGCCCATTTCGTCATGCACCTGCACACCGACGCCGGCGTGGGCGTGGCGGCGCAGAAAGAGGGTTTGCTGCCGATCAGCCAGAACGCCACGCTAATCGCCGATCAGGTGGCCTATCACGGCTATGAGGGCCTGGCGCTGGAGCACGAGGAGCGCGAGCGGCTGGTGGCCAATCTGGGTCAGAAGAACCTGATGATCCTGCGCAACCACGGAACGCTGGCGGTGGGCCGGTCGGCGGGCGAGGCCTGGATCGGCATGTTCTTCCTGGAGCGCGCCTGCCGCCAGCAGGTGGCGGCCCTGTCCGCCGGGCGGGACAACGTGCTGACGGCGCCGGACGAGGCGGTGGCCCGCAACCACGGACAGGGCGGGGCGCTGGGCATGGTCGCCGGACTGGCCTGGCCCGGCGTGCTGCGCCAGCTGGACCGGCAGAACCCCGGCTACGACGTTTGAGGTCGGCTGCTTTCGCCCTGGCGGCCTGGGGCGCCGCGTGCGCCCCCGCCCTGGCCGGCGCCTGGCCGCAGCCGCGCGGCGACGCCCAGGTCATCATGAAGTGGGAGCGGATGCAGGCCGACCAGGCCTTCGATCCCGACGGCCTGCTGGTGGACCTGGCGGTTCCGCGCGAGGACGAGGCGCTGTCGCTGTATGGCGAGTACGGCCTGACGGACCGGCTGACCCTGGTGGGCCGCACCGAGTGGCAGAGCGGCGAGGACCAGTTCGCCGACTATTCCGGGCGGGGACCGAGCGAGATCGGCCTGCGCTACACGGCCTGGCGCGATGAAAGGACGAGCGTGGCGGTCCAGGGCGTCTATGCGGCGCCGGGTGAGGGGCGCAACGCCGGCTACGCCGCGCCAGGGGAGGGCGAGGGCGACTGGGAGATACGGCTTCTGGCCGGCCGCTCAGGCCAGATGAAACGCCTGTGGCGGGGGGCGCCGGTCTTCGCCGAACTGCAGGCCGCGCGTCGTTTCAGGGCCGGGCTGCCGGACGAGACGAGGCTGGACGCCACCGTGGGCGTCGACATCTCTGAAAACTGGAGCCTGATGAGCCAGGTCTTCGCCGGTCAGGGCGATGGCGAGTTCGGTCCCCGCTGAGTGAACCACGAGATATCCGTGCTGCGGCGCGCCGGGGCCTGGCGCCTGCAGGCGGGGTGGCGCACGGCGCTGTCAGGGCGTGAAACGCCGGCCTCTTCCGGTCCGGTGATCGCGCTGTGGCGGCGCTTCTAGGCTGTCGCCCCAGCGGCCACGCGCAGGTAGGCGATGAGGTCGCGGCGGTCCTCGGCGTCGCGGATGCCTGCGAAGGTCATCTTGTTGCCGGGCAGGGCCTGGCGCGGATTCTCGATCCAGGGGTCGAGCGTTTCGGCGGTCCAGATCCATCCTGAAGCCTTGAGTGCATCGGAATAGCGGTAGGCGCCGTGGGTCGCGGCAGGCCGGCCGAACAGGCCGTAAAGGTTGGGGCCCACCGCGTCGGGTCCGCCCTCGGGCAGGGTGTGGCAGGACCGGCAGCGGGCGAAGACGCGCTGGCCGTTCTCCAGGTCGGCCTCGGCATAGGCGACCGGCAGCGTCGCCAGCGCCGTCTGGACCGCGGCAGGGTCGAGCGGCTGGACCGTCGGGGCCGGAGCGGGCGGCGCGGCCGGAATGTCGGTGTTGGACCCGGTGTCGGACCCAGAGTCCTCACCCGCTCCACAGGCGGCCAGCCCCAAGATCAGAACGGCGGCGGCGATGAGGCGCATGGCGAAGCTCTCCTAGGCGTGATCGGCCCTGCTCTACCAAGGACGATGCAACCCGTCGACGGCTCGCGCTCTTGTCAGTTGCCAAGCGGGCGAACGTGGTTCTGCATGGGGCTCAACATGAAAGGCTCATCAATCATCAGCGCGGCGCACCTGAAGCGGCGGCTGGGGCAGTACGCGGCCCTGTGGCTGGGCGGCTTCCTGCTGGGTCTGATCGCCATAGCCGTGCTCAGCTGGGTGCTGGGCGACCTGATCGAGGCCGTCGACTGGGTTCTGCCGCCCCTGCTGCTGCTCACGGGAGCGGCGTACGGCGGCGGTGTCGTAATCACCCTGATCTCGAAGGAGACGCTGGGGACCAAGCTGCTCGTCGTGGCCCTGGCGCTGCTGATGCTGCTGCCGCTGCTCTGGGCGCCGGTGTTGTCGGCGGTGGTGGCGGCCTATGTCGCCGACCGGTCGATCGAATACTCCCAGGCGTACGCCGCCTTTCGCATCGCGGTTTCGAACCTGCTGTACCCGCTGGCGGAATGGCTGGGTTCGGGCGGGTGGCTGGACTGGCTGTGGAGTCTGTTCCAGTGGGTCTCGACGGTCGTGGGCTTCCTGTCGGCCTGGGCCAAGATCTGGCCGGGGATCCGGCGCTTCCTGGGACCGGAGCCGGAGGAAGCCTAGCCGATCTCCGCCCGCAGGGCCGCGGCCATTTCTCCGATGACCACATCCCACTCGCGGAAGGTGGGCGCGTGGAAGACGCGCATTACCGGATAGGCGGGGCAGTTTTCGGCGCCGAACACCGTCCAGGCCTCGGGCGAGGCCATCATCCAGACATTGGCGCCGGAGGCCGCCGCGATGTTCTGGGTGGCGTTGGCCGGTCCCATGACCAGGTCGAGCGCGCAGGACAGGGCGGCCACCTCGTCCAGGTCGTCCTTGAGGTCGATCCCGGGCGGGCTCCAGACGTCGACGCCCAGCTTGCGGGCCTGGGCCAGCTCGTCCGAGCAGTCGCCGTACTGCAGATTGACCATCACCGCGCCGGGCGTCTCCAGCACCGGGCGCCACTGCTCGAAGGCGGAGTAGTGGCGCGAGCGGGCGCCGGCGGTCTTGAGGCTCTTCCACAGGAGGCCGACCTTGTAGCCGGGGCCGAGGGCGTCGAGCTGGGCCTTCCAGTGGGCGACGCGCGCCGGCTCGGCGGTCAGGAAGGCGGGCCGCTGCGGGAATGCCTCGGGCCGCGAGCGGAAGCGCCGCCACAGCGAGGCGATCGGCGTGAACAGGTCGAAGCCCTGGTCGTCCGGCCAGGGCAGGAACCGGACGACCTTGCCGCTGACGTTCAGGGTCTTGTGCGCGGCCACGGTCACGCCAGGGAAGCTGCGCTGCACCAGCGGGACCAGCCGCCGCTCGACCGCCAGGTGCAGACGGCCCTCCGGGCCCAGCGCCTCCAGCAGATCGGGAATGACGTTCATGAACAGCACCTCGTCGCCCAGGCCCTGTTCGGCGCTGACCAGCAGGGACTTGCCCGTCAGGTCGTCGTCCGGGGACCAGCGCGGCAGGTCGGTGGCGAAGTGGACCGTGTCCAAGGCCTCCTTCGAGAAGCGCACCTCGTACTCGTCGAAGCCCTCCTTGAGGCGGCCGACGCGCAGCAGCGCGAAGGCGCGCGCCAGGCGCATCATGTCGGTCTCATAGCCGGGTTGCGCGCCGGGCAGGGCGGCCTCCAGCTCGGCCAGCGCCTCCTCGGAACGGCCCAGGGCCAGGATGGCGTTGGCGCGGTTGTAGCGGGCCTTGGCGAAGCCGGGGTCCAGCCGCAACGCCTCGTCGAAGAAGGGCAGTGAGCCCTCCATGTCGCCCTTTTCCGACAGCACCGTGGCCAGGGTGTTCCACAGCACCGGATGCTCGGGCCTGGCCTGAATGACCGTGCGCAGAAGCTCGATCGCCTCGCCCTGACGGTCCATGTCCCTGAGCGCGCAGGCGAGATTGTTGACCGCCTCCACATGGCCCGGCTCGCGCAGCAGGAAGTGGTGAAACAGCTTTTCGGCCAGCTCATTGTGGCCCAGCCGGTGGGCCAGCCGGCCCAGGTCGTTGGCGATGCCGTGCTCCTCGGGGCGCAGCTTGAGCGCGGTCTCATAGGCGTCGAGCGCGGAGGCGACGTCGCCGGACTTCTCCAGGCAGATGGCCAGGAGGTGCCAGGCCAGACCATTCGTCTCGTCGGCCTCCAGCGCCTTCAGGATGGCGGCGGTTCCGTCGGCCCAGCGCGCCTCACGCATGGCCGCCACGGCCTGATGCAGCAGGGGCGTGACGGCGTGGGCCTTCAGATCCTGGATGGCCGCCTTGAGTCGGGCCACCGCATCGCCCGAACCGGCGTCGCCCATGGGGCCCTTGGCCAGTCCAGCCTGGGCGGCGAGCGGGGCGAGGTCATCAGCGGCGGCCGGACGAGCGGTCATGGAATCACCCAAGGGTCAGACGGGATGATCCACCGTCGCGCGCCGACCGTTAAGGCGTCGCTAACCATGATGGCTGGTGAGGCCGCGCCCGTCCAGACCTTGCCATGCGGGGCGGCGGCTGCCCTACTGTCAGGCTTGAACGTCGGGAGTTGTGAATGGCCCTCGCAGCTCGAGACAGAACAATCCGGCCAGGCCGCTGCGCCTCGCGGCTGCCGACGACGCAGCCTAGGACGTCGCGCTCCGTGTCGCTGCGGCGAGCGTGCGCCTTCAGCTTCCGGGCCATCGACGGCCTGAGGCCGGAGATCATCGCCGAGAACCGCCACTCGCGGCCCGAAGGCGGGGCGTGGGCCCATGACGGCACGCACTTCTACGTGCTGGGCCCGAACCCCGACGAGCGGCTGATCTATATCGATCACCAGAACCAGGCCTTTTACCCGCACACGGACAAGCGCGGCTCGACCATCGCGCTCAGCCGAAACGGCGCGGCCACCGAGCGGTTCAGCTACAGCCCCTTCGGCGAGGGCGGCCAGGGCCCCACCGGCTACGCCTTCCGCTACACCGGCCAGAGGCTCGATCCCTGGACCGGCCTCTACGACTACAAGGCCCGCGTCTATTCACCGACCCTTGGCCGGTTCCTCCAGCCCGACCCCGCCCTCTGGGTCGATGGGCCGAACCTCTATGCCTACGTCGGCAACGGGCCGACGAATGGTGTCGACTCCAGCGGTTTGGCCACTCATAAACCGGAGCCGGAGCAAAAGCCTGACGAAGCTCCGGATGCGAAGCCGAGCGACGTAACGGAGGTGGAGCCAGTCATTGTAACTGCCTCACAAAGGGGAAATCGGGGAAGAGCAGGCCGCGCATGGTCGCCTCAACAGGAACTGCACTGGCAGATGTATCAGCGTGCCCTTGAGCGCATGTTGCGGGTGAATCCGAACTACCAAACCGTGACGGATCCCAATCGGCCTCCGCCCCCTGAGCAATCAGCGCGGCTTAATGCGGAAGCTGCACGGCTTGAGGCGTTAGTACGAACAACACCCTCTCAAAACCCTGACGCTTTCATCCGACTTCCAGGCCGACAAGGGTATCTGAACCGTCAGGATGGTTCCTTGTGGCAGCGAGACCGAGCTGGCGAACGCGGTCACGGCGGAGTACAATGGAAACGATGGGATTCTAGATCTGCTTGGGAAAACGGTAGATCATATAGATCATACTGGCCGGACGGACGCCCTCGCGGTGATTAAAAGATGCAAACTCTTACTGAGATAGTGCAAGAAGTCTTAGAAAGATGGATTTTGGCGTCCCGCGGTGAGTCGCACGATATGTTCGATCTTGCAGATGAGGTTTCTCAGCAGTTTGAAGAAAGTAATATTCCCATGATTTACAATGCTGCGATAGATGCCCTTGGAATATTATTCCATTCTGGAGAGGTTGTATCAAATTCGAAGCGGTTCATCGACAAGCTTGAAGCGCTTACGGTTGACCGGCTGAGAATATTGGTCTCATCCCCGATTGAGATAAATATAGAGGAAGCGCGTTTTGCGCAAAAAGCTCTTGGACTGTGAGGCCTTTGTAAAAATCAATATGTGCTGAGAACGCAGTGCTTGTCATCCCCGAATCCTCAGAGTTGAGGAATGCCAAGGTCCGGGACCGCGGCAGGCTAATGGACTCCGGCTTCGCTTCGGTGGACGCTCTGATCGGGCTGACCATCTTGGCGGCTGGAGTGGCGCTGGCGCTCCAGGCGTTGTCCCAGGCGCAGAGGCTGACCCACCGCGCCGAGATGATGGCCGAGGCGCGGCTGCTGATTACGAGCGAGACCGGCGGCTCCCAAGTCCGCTTAACTGAAACCCTCACGCCCCTGGCTGACCGGGCCGGCCTGTGTGAGCGCCGCCGTGTGGTGCGCTCGACCGGCGGGCGCGAGCACGCCCTGATCCAAACGCTGCGCTGTGCCGATGCCGGCTCCGCGTCCTGACCGCTTTCCTCGCAAGCCGAACGGCTATGGCCTGGCCGATCTGATCGCGTCCATGGCCATGCTTGGTTTGGCTCTGGCGGGCCTGTCACAGGCAGTGCATGTGGGGGCGCGGTTGCAGCGGCGCGCGGGCGAGGACGCGGCCCAGCTGAGCGCCGGGCGGGCGGCCGAACGGACGCTGCAAGCCACGCTCGCCACCGTGACGCGCGACACTCCGATCAACGGCGCGCCCACGGACTTCAGCTGCGGCGACGACAGCTCTGGCGGTGTGGACCGCATCATGGATTTCCAGGCCGGGATCGACCGGATCGACCTCAGCCGTATCGATGCGAACGCTGGGTTGGCCAAGCTTTTTCATTCGTCTCATCTTTCACAGGCGCGGCGGGGCAGGCTGTGCTCACCTACGACGCAGTCAACAACCGTACGGCGCTGGGTCTGGATACGGACGGGGATGGCCTGGCTGATTTCCAAGCTTATCTTAGCGGCAACGTCTCTTCGGTCTCAGGATGGCTGCTATGAGAAACCTGGTTTCTATCATTTTCGGCCTCGGCCTTCTGCTCGGCTGCGGACAGGCGCCCAGCCGTGCCGCTACCGATACGCCTCAGCCTCGCACTGACATCACCGACGCCATGGCGCGCCAGCAGCTAGTTCAGGCTATCGCCGCCAAGCCGGAAAGAATTCGTGGCGCCGAAGTTCTCACAATGGGGCGGGAGCGGCGAGGCCATGCCTATTGGTGCGGCTATCTGCGCCTGCCCACAGGGGAGGTGACGTCATACGGTTTCAACTTGGCTGATGACGGTCAGCGTTGGCTTCTAGGTGTTTCCGATATGGGTCGGCCTGACCGTACAGAGGTTTTTCACCGCGCTCGTGTGCAGGCTTGCGAAAACCTCGGCATCGACATGACGCCTCCAGAAGAGCCTCAGCCGTCGGCCCCCCATTAAGCCCACGCTAACCATGATCCCGGCCATAAGGGGGCGTTAACCCGCCGCTCCCTAGCGTGGCGGGGAGGGAGATGGGCCCGATGCCGCTGAAACTGTCGCTCAAGCCTGGCGAACGCTTCGTGCTGAACGGCGCGGTCGTGCAGAATGGCGACCGGCGCGCCTCGCTGGTGCTGCAGAACAAGGCCTCGGTCCTGCGCGAGAAGGACATCATGCAGGCGGACGAGGCCAACACCCCGGCCCGCCGCATCTATTTCCCGGTCATGATGATGTACCTCGATGAGGCCAACGCCGACCGGTACTACGACGAGTTCGTGCGCCGCCTGACCGAGTTCATGCAGGTGGTGAAGAACCCTCAGGTCCTGGCGGACTGCGTCGGGGCCTCGAAGCAGGTCATGGACCGCGAGTACTACAAGGCGCTGATGACCACGCGGCGGGTCGTCGACTACGAGGACGAGAGGTTGGGCAAGAATGTCGGTTCAGGCGTATAGAACCGCCGCCGCCCGGGCCGAGAGCCCGCGCGAGGCCGAATACCGTCTGTTCGGCCAGGTCACGCACGCCCTGCTCGAGGCCGACAAGGCCGATCCCTCCGACTTCGCCAAGCGCATCGACGCCCTGGACTGGAACCGGCGCGTCTGGTCGGCCCTGGCCACGGCCTGCGCCGATCCGGACAACGCTCTGCCCGAGGCCGCCCGCGCCCAGATCATCTCGCTCAGCCTCTGGGTCTCCAAGCACACCTCGGCCGTCATGCGGCGCGAGGAGGAGATCGAGCCCCTGGTCGAGATCAACCGCATCATGATGCAGGGCCTGGCCCCCCAGCCCCAGGCCCCGACTCAGGCCCCGACCCAGACCTCGGGCGCGCCCCAGGCGGCGTAAGCTTTACCGCGCGCACTGCTTTTGCCGGGCAGTTCCTGCCCGCCGTCCGCTATCGGCCGACCGTCTCTTCGCTATCTCCCGAAAATCGCAGGTAAATGATCGCGCGCGCGGGAGTGCGCCGTGGCGCGCGGCTTGCCATGCGCAGGGCAGAGCAAAAACCGCTCAGCGGCCAGAAGCGCCGCCAACCCCGACCAGAATGGAAGGAACGACCGAATGCTCGGCAACTCGGTAAACACCAACGTGGGCGCGATGATCGCGCTCCAGAACCTGAACGCGACGAACGTGGACCTCGCGACGACGCAAAACCGCATCAACACCGGCAAGAAGGTGGCGAGCGCCAAGGACAACGGGGCCATCTGGGCCATCGCACAGTCCCAGCGCTCGGACATCATGGCGCTGGGCGCGGTTCGCCAGTCGCTGGACCGCGGCATCGCCGCGACGGATGTGGCCATTGCTGCGGGCGAAAGCGTGTCGGACCTCCTCATTCAGCTGAAAGAGAAGGCTCTGGCCGCCAAGGACTCGTCCCTCAGCACGGCCTCGCGCAACGCGTTGAACGAGGACTTCAAGGCCATCCGCGACCAGATCGCCAAGACCGTCTCGAACGCCACCTTCAACGGGGTCAACCTGTTGAAGACGGGCGCCGTGGCGTTCCAGGCCCTGGCCAATGCGGACGGCTCGTCGGTCCTGACGGTCGGCGCGGAGATCCTGGCGCTGAGCGGCGCCGTCGTCACCATCACGACGACGGACGTCATCAACACCGTCACGACGGCCACGGCTGTCCTGACCAAGGTGGACGCCTCGATCTCGAACGTGTCGGCGTCGCTGGCCCGCCTCGGCACCAAGTCCAAGGCCCTGGGCACCCACCAGACCTTCGTGTCCAAGCTTCAGGACACGCTCGAGGCGGGTGTGGGCAACCTGGTGGACGCGGACCTGGCCAAGGAAAGCGCCAAGCTCCAGGCTCTGCAGACGAAGCAGCAGCTGGGCATCCAGGCGCTGGGCATCGCCAACCAGGCGCCGCGCAGCATCCTCAGCCTGTTCCAGGGGTAGCGTTCCGACAGCCCCGTTGGATGAAGACGGGAAGGGCCGGCTCTCGAAAGGGGGCCGGCCCTTTTCTTATGGGGCCGTGCTCGTCCGCCGGCGCGCCAGAAACAGGCTGACCAGGCCAGAGCCCAGGCCGGCCAGGGCGCCGATCAGGATCAGGTTTCTCAGCCCCTCGTCATCGCCGGGGCCGTCGAGCAGGGTGACAAGCGCCGTCACGGCCGCCCCGATGACCGCCGCGCCAATCACATAGACGACCGCGCGGCGGGGCGAGAGCAGGGCGCCCGTCACGAGGCCCGTCAGCACCGCCGGGATCGCGCCGAACAGATAGGCGAAGGGCGTCATCCACAGAAAGGCCAGCCCGACCGGGCCGTCCTCGGCCGAAGCGCCTGCGAATCCGTAGGCCAGCACGGCGAACCCCAGCAGGCCGAACAATGGCCCCACCAGAAGGAAGGTCAGCGCGGTCCACAGCGCGGGTTTAAGCCTGGTCATGCGGTTGCGCCCCTAGCCATCACAGCCACGCTTCCACGACTCGGCGCGGACAGCAATGCGGGTCGGCGGCGCCTGTCCGCGGGGGCGGCCCCCGGCGGCAAGAAACGCGCGTCCGACCCGGCAGATTTTGCCGACCCGGCCGGCGACCGGCAGTACTTGCCGGGCCGGGAACGCGGTAAACGGACCTATAACGCTATAAAATCAGCACACTAAGGGGAAATCTTCGGCCCTGTCGTTGGCCCGGCCCTTGCTGCAAGTCCTTCCGAGCAAAATGCTCCCGACAGCCAAAACGGCGTCGGACACCTTGAAAGAAGGAACACGTGCCATGGCGCTGAACAGCGTTAACACGAACGCCGGGGCGATGGTCGCCCTGCAGAACCTCTCCGTCACCAACTCCGAACTGGCCACCGTTCAAAGCCGCATCAACACCGGCAAGAAGATCGGCTCGGCCAAGGACAACGGCGCGATCTGGGCCATCGCTCAGTCGCAGCGCAGCGAAATCGCTTCGCTGAACGCCGTGAAGGACTCCCTGCAGCGCGGTCAGTCGGCCACCGACGTCGCCATCGCGGCCGGTGAATCCGTGTCTGACCTGCTCATCTCCCTCAAGGAGAAGGCGCTGGCCGCCAAGGACACCTCGCTCAGCACCGCCTCGCGCAACGCGCTGAACGAAGACTTCAAGTCCATCCGCGATCAGATCGCCAAGGTCGTGTCGAACGCTTCGTTCAACGGCACCAACCTGCTGAAGACCGGCGCCACGAACTTCGCCGCCCTGGCCAATGCCGACGGTTCGTCGGTGCTGACCGTGCGCGCCGAGATCATGGCCCTGTCGGGCGCGGTCGTGACGGTGACGACCTCGGACGTCATCAACACCGTGACCACGGCTACGGCGGTGCTGACCAAGCTGGACGCCTCCATCGCCAACGTGTCGGCCTCGCTGGCGCGTCTCGGCACGGGCTCCAAGTCGCTGAACACCCACCTGGGCTTCGTCTCGAAGCTGCAGGACACGCTGGAAGCCGGCGTGGGCAACCTGGTGGACGCCGACCTGGCCAAGGAAAGCGCCCGCCTGCAGGCGCTGCAGACCAAGCAACAGCTGGGCATCCAGGCGTTGGCGATCGCCAACTCCTCGACCAGCAGCCTGCTGGGCCTGTTCCGCTAACCGGACGACGGGGGCGGCCCTCGGGGGCCGTCCCCACCTTCGGCCGAAAAGGCCGGGGACCTAGAGGCGCCGCGAAGGCGGCGATGAGGAGATGAAAACGAATGTCGGGAGCATCAGTGCGGTAGAGTTCGACGCAGCCATCAGCCCCACGACCTCGTCGGGGCGTTCCAGTCTCTCGGATCGCCGAGGCCAAGCTCAGGCCGAAGCGGACCGGCTGGCCCGTTACAAGCTCATCATCGAGCAGGGACCGGGCGGACACGGGTACGTCTACAAGACGCTGGACCGCACCACCGGTGAGGTGGTCAGCCAGTTTCCCCGTGAGGAGCTGCTGAGGCTGCAAGACAGTCCGGACTATTCAAGCGGCTCGGTGATCGACACCTCCGCCTGATCCAGCCGGATCCGCGCTGAATATCGATAGACGACGCGCAGGGGAGCCCCCCGGCGCGGCTTTTGGCGTTTACATCCGTTAACCATACGAACACGACTCATGCCTAGCTTCCCTTCCGAGAGCCCTCGGAGGGGAAGAAATCCGATGACCACGAGCGTCCATACCAACGCCTCGGCCCTGGTGGCCCTGCAGAACCTCAATGCCACCAACGACCGCCTCGCCGACGTGCAGAACCGCGTCAACACGGGCCTGAGGGTTCAGGGCGCCAAGGACAACGCCTCGGTATGGGCCATCGCCCAGGGGCAGCGGGCTGATGTGGGCGCCCTGGGCGCCGTGAAGATGAGCCTGGACCGCGCCACCTCGATCGCTGACGTGGCGCTCGCGGCGGGCACGACCGTCTCGGACCTGCTGAACCAGCTGAAGGAAAAGGTGGTCGCGGCCAAGGACAACTCGCTGAACACCCAGTCGCGGGCGGCCCTGAACTCGGACTTCCGCGCCATCCTCAAGGCCATCACCGACACGGTGAACAATGCCGAGTTCGATGGCGGCAACATCCTGAACAACGGCACGGACATCCGCTTCATCGCCAACGCGGACGCGGACTCCTTCATCACCCTTCAGGCCAAGAACCTGAGCCTGGGCGGCTCGATCATCACCATGGCGGCGACGGCGTCGATCTCGACGGTGACGCTGGCCACCTCGGTCCTCACCCAGCTCGAAGCCTCGATCGCCAACACCAATGCGGCGCTGGGCCAGATCGGTTCCCAGGCCAAGCAGATCGAGACGCACAACAAGTTCGTCAGCCTGCTGACCGACACGCTGGAGGCGGGGATCGGCAATCTGGTGGACGCAGACCTGGCCAGAGAAAGCGCGCGGCTTCAGGCCCTTCAGGTGCAGCAGCAGCTGGGCGCGCAGGCGCTGTCGATCGCCAACCAGGCGCCGCAGATCATCCTGTCGCTGTTCCGCGGCGGCTAAGCCGGGTTCAGCGGGCGTGGATCATTCGCCCGCCCGAGCGGCGGCGCGAGTGGTGGGCCCGCCGGCCCAGGCCGTACATGGCCAGGAACGTCTCCCACAGATGCTTCAGGGCGCGCATGACGGGTCTCCCCAATCGTTGCCGACCCCGGATAACCGGCGAGGGCGGGCTACGGTTCCCCTGCTAGGGCGATGCTTCGCCAGAAGCGGTCGGATCGCGGCGCGGAGCGCTCGGGCGTTAACAGCTCTTAAGCCGCGGCGGCCGCACTCTACGGCCGGGAGTCCCGCGTGATCGACAGCAGCTATCTGTTGGGCCTGTTCGGCCAGAGCTACACGCCCGCCTTCGGCGGCGGAGGCCTGGGGCTGGGCGCTTCCAAACGCCAGCCGACGCCGCCGTGGGACAGCCGCGCCTCGGCGCCGCCGCCCTCGGAGCTGTTGCGCACCGCGCTGTCGACGCGCCAGTTCGTCAATCCCAAGGCCGCCCAGCTGGACGTGGCAGGGGCCTCGGAGGACTACCGCAATCTCTTCGCCCTCTATCAGGGGCTGACCCTGCTGAACGCTCTGGCCAACCGGGCGGCGGCCAAGGGCGTGTCGAGCTTCGAGATCGACCGGCTGAACACGACCTTCGCCAAGGGGCTGGCCGAGATCGGCGACTTCATCGCCAAAACCGACTTCAAGGGCGTGGACCTGGCGCGGGCGCAGGCGCTGGAGACGGCCCGCTCCACAGGCGGGGTGCAGCGGCCGGCCAATGAGTACCGGACCCCGCCGCTGCATTACGGCGCCGCTGATGAAGCGGTGGCCGCCTTCCAGGGCGATGTGGCCTTTACGCTCAAGGTCTCGGGGCTGGCGGGCGACAAGAGCGTGGTCATCGACCTGGCCGGCATGGGCGGCCAGACCCGCTCCATATCCAACGTGGTCAGCTACATAAATCAGCAGCTGGAGGCGGCGGGCGTGCAGACCCGCTTCGCCACCGAGCGGATCAAGGCGCCGCCGCGCACCATTGATGTGGGCGGAAAGCCGGTGAATCTGCCGACCGGCCAGGACGGCTGGGCCCTGAAGATCGCGGGCAGCTCGTTGGAGACGCTCAGATTCGAGGCCGCCCAGGCCGACGCTGTCTACGTGCTGCAGCGGCCTGACGACGGAGATGCGGCCCAGCTGTTGAAGTTTCAGACGGGCGCCGGCGCGCCTGCGGCCATCGCCCGCGCGGGCGAGACGCACTGGGTCGAGGACCGCGCCTTCGCCGTCGACCTGCCCGGCCAGATCAAGGCCAGCCGCGCCATGGCCTCGGGACCTGACGGCTCGGTCTATGTCGTCGCCGATGTGGCCGGCACAGTGGAGGGGCAGGCCGTGCGCGGCGAGCGCGACGTGGCCTTGCTGAAGTACGATTCCGCCGGCCGACTGGTGCAGGTGAGGGCGCTGGGCGCGGCGGACTCGGCCCAGGGCTTCGCGCTGGCCGTCTCGGCCGACGGCAAGGTGGCGGTCGCCGGTTCGGTCAGGGGCGGACTGACCGGCGCGGGCTCGGCGCCTGGCGCGCAGGGTGATCTGGACAGCTTCGTCACGGTCTTCGACGCTGACGGCGGCGAGCTTTGGACCAAGCGGCGCGCGGCGCGGCTGGAGGACCAGGCCACGGCGGTGGCCTTCGGCGCCGACGGCTCGGTCTATGTGGGCGGCAAGGCCAAATCGGCCATGACGGGCGGGGCCCCTGTGGGCGGCTGGGATGGCTATGTCCAGGCCTTCACCTCTACGGGCGCGGCCGGCTTCACGCGCCAGTTCGGCACGTCGGGCGACGACGCGGTGCAGGCCATCGCCGTCGAGGGCGATCGCCTGATCGTGGCGGGCGCCGGGGGGGACAGCGCAGTGCTGCGCGGCTTTGACCTGGCCAACAACGGCGCAGAAGCCGGCGTGCGCGACCTCGGTCAGATCGGCGGCGGCGTGGCGGCCATGACGCTGGACGCCGGACGCCTCTACGTCGCTGGAAGCACCCGCAACGCCAGCCTTGGCGGCGTGACGCCTGCAGGCACGCATGGCGGCGGGCAGGACGGCTTTGTCCTGTCGGTGGACGCCTCGCTCAGCGCCGACGCCTCGGATCGGCTGTTCTTCCATGGCGGCGCCGGAGAGGACGCCGTCACGGGCCTGGCCGTGCGCGGCGGCAAGCTCTGGCTGACCGGCCGCACCGATGTGGTGCAGCAGTCGCGCGACGGCTCGATTCCAGCGTCTGGCGCGGGCTATCTGATGCGTCTGGACGCCGCGACCGGCGCGGCCGAATACGAACGCGAGATCGCCACCCGCACGGGCGTCTCGGCGCCCCTGGGTCTGGCGTTTTCGGCGGGCGGGGCCAGCGTGCTGGACCGACTGGGTCTGCCGCAGGGGACCATCGACTACACGCCGTCGCAGAAGCTGGTGGACGCCACCGCCCTGCGCGCGGGGGATCAGTTCGTCATCCGCAGCGGCGTCTCGCGTCGGTCCGTGACCATTGAGGCGAATGAGACCCTGGCCAGCCTGGCGCGCAAGATTCAGATCGCTTCGAACGGACGCCTGAGCGCCGGAACCTATCGCGAAGAGGGGCGCGAGCGGCTGAAGGTCGAGGCGCGCGAGGGCCGGGATGCGGTCGAGATTCTGGCCGGCCCCGCGGGCAAGGACGCGCTGCGCGCCCTGGGACTGTCCGAGGCCCTGATTAAGGACGCCGATCCGGACGGGCCCAAGACCTTCGGCCTGATGCTGGCCTCGGACCTCAGCCTCGCGACGCCCGATGCGGCCAAGCGGGCCGGCGCGGCGCTCCAGGACGCCATGACCCAGGTGCGGGCGGCATACCGCTCGTTGAACCTGCCGACGGGGCCGGGGGCGATCACCGGCCAGGCGCCCGCCTATCTGACCAATCAGCTGGCCAATTATCAGGCGGCCCTCTCGCGTCTGACGGGCGGCTTCTAAGGGCGGTTGACCTGAACCCCGGCTCGCGCGTTATTGCGCCGACTGGTTCGCGAGGCCCTGATGAGTTCTCCTGACGACGGACGTGGCGGCAAGACCGTCCTGATCGGCGGCGCCCTGGCCGCGGTGGCCGTGGCGGTGGTGGCCGGCGTGCTGCTGACGCGCGGCGGCGGCGAGGAAAAGAAGGCCGAGCCTCTGCCGCCCTCGGGGCTGCAACTGGACGTGGCCGAGGCCCCGACCCTGGACCCGGATCGCGAGCTGCGCTGCTTCGTCGACGGTCAGTTCGTCGGCATGGCGACCCTGTCGGTCTGCGCCGAGCGCAACGGCGTGGCCGCCCAGGCCCTGGACGTGGGTCTCGATGAAAGCGGCGCGCTGGTGGCGGCCCCGACCGCCTCCCTGGCGCCGCCGCCCGAGCTGCCGCCTCTGGTGGAAGAGCCGGAACCCAAGCCCGTGGAGACCAGCCAGCCTGAACCCGCGCCGCAGCCGGCGCCCAGCGGCTCGGCCTGCCTGCGCTTCAACGGCTCCAGCTGGACGCAGCTGTCCCCGAACATGAGCCTGAACGCTTGCGTCCAGGCCCTGTTCGCCGGCGAGTGCCAGCGGCCGGGCGGGGCCTCTTACGGACGATGGGGCGAGGTCACCCTGCGTCTGGTGCCGCGGCGGGTGGAGCAGTCCTTCGACAACCGCCGCTTCGTCACCCTGGTTGAGCAGACCCGCAACTGCGGCATTCCGGAGATCCGCTGATGCGTCTGAGCGCCGCCCTCGCATTGACCGCCGCCGCCGTGGCGCTGAGCGCCTGCGAGCAGCCCAAGATCGTGGCCCCGATGGACCGGGGGGTCTGCTACTACGTGGTGCCGCAGGAGGACGGGACCGCCAGGTTCCACGTGGTCGCCCGCGACCAGCAGTCCCTAGAGTATTGCGCCGCCCGCCTGGAGGAGATGCGCGTGCGTTTCCTGCGCCAGGGCGGCAACCGGCGCGAGGTCACCGGCGCGTACCAAGGTCGCTTCATCTGGGTCAGCCCGCGCGGCGTCTCGGTGTCCGAGGGCTGGGAGGGCGTGCGCTACTTCTCATTGGCCCGCACCGGCGACGGGCGGCTGGCGATTCCTGGCGCGATCCAGCGCGACATGGACGCGGCCCAGGCCCCGGCGGGCTGATCCGCCTGGGGATTGAGCGGAACAAACTTAGAACATTCTCTTGGCGGCGCGCTTAGGCGCCGCTAGGATCAGGCCGGTATAGCGGCGGAAGGAAACGTCATGGCGGGCAGCGTCAACAAGGTCATTCTGATCGGCAACCTGGGCAAGGATCCCGAAATCCGCAGCCTCGGCTCGGGCGACCGCGTCGCCAATCTGCGCATCGCCACGTCGGAAACCTGGCGCGACAAGGCCACGGGCGAGCGCAAGGAAAAGACCGAGTGGCACACGGTCACCATCTTCAACGAGAACATCGTCAAGGTGGCCGAGAACTACCTGAAGAAGGGCTCGAAGGTTTACGTCGAAGGCTCGCTGCAGACCCGCAAGTGGCAGGACCAGCAGGGCCAGGACAGGTATTCCACCGAGGTCGTGCTGCAGAAGTTCCGCGGCGAGCTGACCATGCTGGACGGCCGCAATGAGGGCGGCGGCTCCGGCGGGGGCGGCGGCTCGGACGACTACGGCTTCTCCGGCGGCGGCCAGGCGCGCGGCTCGGGGCCGAAGCAGTCCTTCGACATGGACGACGACATCCCGTTCTAAGACTGGCTGGTTCCGCGGGCGGCGCAACCGTCACCTAAGGTCAAGCTACGCTTCATTAAGCACGTCCAGGCGATTGAAGGTGTGAGCGATTCCGCCTCGCACGAGCCCGCCGCCTTTGCCCCCCCAGGTCCGCCCCTTCATACCCTCGATCGTGCTGGGCCTTCTGATCGTCTATTTCGGCGTTCAGGGCCTGATCGGCGAGCGCGGCCTGCTGGCCAGTAAGGCGCGGGCGGAGACCCTGGCGGAGCGGCGCCTGGAGCTGACCCGGCTGGAGGCGCAGCGCAACGATCTGCGGGCCCGGGTCCGGCTTCTGCGCACCGACAATCTGTCGGCTGACCTACTGGAGGAGCGGGCCCGGGCGCTGCTCGGATTCGCCGATCCGCGCGACGTGATCGTGCGTTTGCCGGACGAGCGACAGCCCACTGAATCTTGATCCTCTAGACCGAAATCGGTTCACCTGGACGCAGTCCGGGGGCTCAGATTTCGGTCCCGATTATGAGTGAGAGCCTGATTCACGGCATCGGCGGAAATTCGCCCCAGCCGACCAGGCTCTTGCGGCTTTGGCTTCGCGGCGAAGGCTGCTAAAGGCCCCTTTCCGTTACGACAGGCCCCAGTTCGGGAGGACAGCCGGATGGCGAAAGCCGCGGCCAAGAAGGCGGCGCCAGGCAAGGGCGCGCCCCAGGCATCCAAGGAAGAGCTGCTTCGCTTCTATCGCGAGATGCTGCTGATCCGCCGCTTCGAGGAGCGCGCCGGTCAGCTGTACGGCATGGGCCTGATCGGCGGCTTCTGCCACCTCTATATCGGCCAGGAGGCCGTGGCCGTGGGGCTGCAGGCGACCTTCAAGCAGGGCGACCAGGTCATCACCGGCTATCGCGATCACGGCCACATGCTGGCGGCCGGCATGGATCCGAAGGAGGTCATGGCCGAGCTGACCGGGCGTATCGGCGGCTCGTCCAAGGGCAAGGGCGGCTCGATGCACATGTTCGACGTGGCCACCGGCTTCTACGGCGGGCACGGCATCGTCGGCGCCCAGGTGCCGCTGGGCGCGGGCCTGGCCTTCGCCAACAAGTATCGCGGCACGGACAACGTCAGCTTCACCTATTTCGGCGACGGCGCGGCCAATCAGGGCCAGGTGTACGAAGCCTTCAACATGGCCCAGCTGTGGAAGCTGCCGGTCATCTTCATCATCGAGAACAACCAGTACGCCATGGGCACCTCGATCGAGCGGTCCTCGGCGACCACCGATCTGAGCCAGCGCGGCGCCAGCTTCGGCATTCCGGGCGAGCAGGTGGACGGCATGGACGTGCTGGCGGTGCGCGATGCGGCCGAGCGCGCCGTGGCGCGGGCGCGGGCGGGCGAGGGCCCCTTCATCCTGGAGGTGAAGACCTACCGCTATCGCGGCCACTCCATGAGCGACCCGGCCAAATACCGCACCAAGGAAGAGGTGGACGAGGTCAAGAAGACCCGCGATCCCATCGAGCATGTGAAGATGCTGCTGGACCGTGCGGGCGCCACGGAGGCGGACCTCAAGCCCATCGAGGACGAGGTTAAGGTCATCGTCGCCGAGGCGGTCCAGTTCGCCCAGGAAAGCCCCGAGCCCGATCCGTCCGAGCTCTACACCGACGTGTATCAGGAGGCGTGAGGGTGAGGCTTAGCGAGCTAGAACCACCCGTAGAAGATGGCGTGGAGATTCTTCGCACGGTGATAGCGGAGAACGGTCGGTTGCATGTGGCCTTGAAACCAGTGTGGGATAAGCCCGACGTCTGGGGGCTCCTGCTTGTCGACATCGCAAGGCATCTATCACGCGCTTTTGAAAGCGAAGGTTCCTGCACACGTGATGATGCTCTGCGGCGCATACGCGCTGGTTGGGATGCGGAGCTCGAGTCGCCGACAGACCTCGGCAAGACTAGCCGGAGACTAAGACATTGACCGACATCCTGATGCCGGCCCTGTCCCCGACCATGGAGGAGGGGACCCTTACCAAGTGGCACATCAAGGCGGGCGACACGGTCAAGGCCGGCGACGTCATCGCCGAGATCGAGACCGACAAGGCGACCATGGAGGTCGAGGCCGTCGACGAGGGCGAGGTGGCCGAAATCCTGGTGGCCGAGGGCTCCGAGGGCGTGAAGGTCAACACGCCGATCGCGCGCCTGAAGGGTGAGGGCGGCGGGGCCGCTCCGGCTCCGCAGCAGGCGGCTCCGCAAGCCTCTGGAGATCCCGAGAAGACGGCGCCCGAAGCGGCCGCTCCCGAGCCTGAGGGGGAAGGCCCTGCACCGGTCACGCCAAAGGCCGAGCTGAAAGATCCCGAGGTTCCGGCCGGAGCCAAGCTGGTCAAGACGACCGTGCGCGACGCCCTGCGCGACGCCATGGCCGAGGAGATGCGCCGCGACGAGAGCGTGTTCCTGATGGGCGAGGAAGTCGCCCAGTATCAGGGCGCCTACAAGGTGTCGCGCGAGTTGCTGCAGGAGTTCGGCGACCGCCGCGTGGTGGACACCCCGATCACTGAATACGGCTTCGCGGGGCTGGGGGTAGGCGCCTCGATGGCGGGTCTGAAGCCCATCGTCGAGTTCATGACCTTCAACTTCGCCATGCAGGCGATCGACCACATCATCAACTCGGCGGCCAAGACGCTGTACATGTCGGGCGGGCAGATCCGTTGCCCGATCGTGTTCCGCGGGCCCAACGGCGCGGCGGCCCGCGTGGCGGCCCAGCACAGTCAGGACTACTCGGCCTGGTATGCCCAGATCCCCGGCCTGAAGGTGATCGCGCCCTATGACGCGGCGGACGCCAAGGGCCTGCTGAAGGCGGCCATCCGCGATCCGAACCCCGTGGTCTTCCTCGAGCACGAGATGATGTACGGCGTCGAGTTCGACGTGCCCGACGTGGAGGACTGGATCGTCCCCATCGGCAAGGCCAAGGTCCGGCGCGAGGGCGGCGATGTGACCATCACCGCGCACAGCCGCATGGTGGGACTGGCGCTGAAGGCGGCCGAGGAACTGGCCGCCCAAGGCATCGAAGCCGAGGTGGTGGACCTGCGCACCCTGCGTCCGCTGGACCACGAGACCATCCTCGAGAGCGTGAAGAAGACCAACCGTCTGGTTTCGGTCGAGGAGGGCTGGGGCCCCATGGGCGTGGGCGCCGAAATCTGCGCCCGCGTGGTGGAGCACGCCTTCGACTACCTGGATGCGCCGCCACTGCGCGTGCACCAGGAAGACGTGCCCATGCCCTATGCGGCCAACCTCGAAGCCCTGTCCCTGCCTTCGGTCGAGAAGATCGTGCAGGCTGTGAAGAAGGTGACCTATGTCCAAGACTGAACAGGAAAACCCCGCCTTCGATCAGGAAATCTCGCCGCCGCCGAACTATCAGGACAATCCGCAGGCGATCGAAGTCATGCGCGCCTGGTGGATGGGCGAGCGCGCCCAGATGACCTTCCGGCCGGTGTTCTCCGACCCGCGCGCCTTCGGCTTCCTGCTGGCTGAGGCCTCGCGCCACCTGTCGAACGTCTACGCCGAGACCCGTGGCATGACCCCCGAGGCCGCCATGGAGGCCATCCTCCAGGGCTGGGAAGACGGCCAGAAGGTCGAGATGAAGACCGCCATGGAAAAGCCCCAGCGCGGAAACTGATAACGCCATGACCGACATCCTCATGCCCGCCCTGTCGCCCACCATGGAGGAGGGCACGCTGTCCAAGTGGCACGTCAAGGCGGGCGACGTGGTGAAGGCCGGCGACGTCATCGCCGAGATCGAGACCGACAAGGCCACCATGGAGGTCGAGGCGGTCGACGAGGGCGAGGTGCTGGAAATCCTGGTCGCCGAGGGGACCGAGGGCGTGAAGGTCAATGCGCCGATCGCCCGCCTGAAGGGCGAGGGCGGAACGGCCGCGCCGTCGCCGAAGTCCGCCGAGAAGCCTGAACCGGCGAAATCGGAAACGCCCGCGCCGGTCAAGGTTGAGCCGCCCAAGGCGGCGACTCCGGCGCCCGCTCAGAAGTCTGACGGCGACCGCGTCTTCGCCTCGCCCCTGGCGCGCCGCATGGCCGCGCAGGCCGGGCTGGATCTGAACGCCATCAAGGGCACCGGTCCCAAGGGCCGCATCGTCAAGGCGGACATCGAGGCCATGTCCGGCAAGCCGGGGGCGCCAGCCGCTCCGGCCGCCCAGGCGGCGCGGGCCGAGCCGCGTCAGGTTCTGTCGCTGGAGCAGCAGGGCATCGCGCCCGGCTCCTACGACCTCGTGCCGCTGGACGGCATGCGCAAGGCCATCGCGCGGCGTCTCACTGACAGCTTCCGCGACGTGCCGCACTTCCCGCTGACCATCGACTGCGAGATCGACGGGTTGCTGGCGGCGCGGTCCAAGGTCAACGCCCTGCTGGAGAAGGATGGCGTCAAGGTCTCGGTCAACGACTTCGTCATCAAGGCCGCCGCCATGGCCCTGAAGCTGGAGCCCGAGGCCAACGCCAGCTACACGCCCGAGGGGCTGGCCATGCATCACCACGCCGACATCTCCATGGCCGTGGCCATCGAGGGCGGGCTGATCACGCCCATCATCCGCAAGGCCGAGACCAAGTCGCTGCGTCAGATCGCGGTCGAAGCCAAGGACCTGGCCAAGCGCGCCCGCGAGCGGAAACTCAAGCCGGAGGAATTCCAGGGCGGCACCTTCAGCGTCTCCAACCTGGGCATGTTCGGCATCAAGGCCTTCGCCTCGATCATCAACGAGCCGCAGGGCGCGATCATGAGCGTCGGCGCCGGGGAACAGCGCCCGGTCGTGAAGAACGGTCAGCTGACCGTAGCCACGGTGATGACCGTGACCCTGACCTGTGACCACCGCGTGGTGGACGGGGCCGTCGGCGCGCGCTTCCTGCAGGCGTTCAAGACCCTGCTGGAAGATCCCGTGACCATGCTGGCCTAAGCGTCGCGCAGGCGTGAACGACGCGGCGAGCGCAGTCGGGCCCGAGCCCACCGCCCAGGCGGCCGCGCCGCCGCGTGACGACTGCATGGCCTGCGGCGTTCAGCCTCTTCACGGACCCTACTGCCACGCCTGCGGCCAGAACAACGCGCCCGAGCAGCGCGGCATGGGCTTTCTGGCCAAGGACGCCTTCGCCGAGGCGCTGTCGCTGGAGGGCAAGACCCTCCACACCCTGCGCGACATGTTCGTCCGGCCGGGCAAGCTGCTCGACTCGTACAAGCTGGGCGTGGGCGACGCCTACTTCTCGCCGTTCAAGCTGTTCCTGGTCATGTCGGCGGCGCTGTTCCTGTTCCTGGAATGGACCAACGTGGCCATCTACCAGTTCCTTCCGGTGCGCACCGACGGCCCCGTGCGGGTCGAGCTGATCGAGGAGGGCGTCCGCGTCCTGGGCGTGCAGTACAACGACATCTTCCTGCACCCCATCGATGCTACGCTGGCCCTGCCGGAGGAGACGCGCGCGCTTGCGGCCGCCGAGGCGCGGGCGACGCCGGGCCAGCGTCAGGCCATTCAGGCCTATCGCGACTACAACGCCGCCTGGGTGGACCTGAACCAGTGGCTGACGGACTGGATTCCACGCCTCCTGTGGCTCCTGATGCCCATCTACGCCGTGCTGCTGGGCGTGTTCTTCACCCGGCGGCATCTGGCCGAGCACTTCCTGGTCACCATCTGGGCGCACAGCGCGGTGTTCGTGATCTTCATGGCCTTGGCGGGCCTGAACATGAGCCCGGTGGGGGCGCCGGGGTGGCTGCTGTTCCCGGTCTATCTTGGGCTCTTCACCTTCGCCGCCAGCCGATTTTATCAGACGCCCTGGTGGTCGGCCCTTCTGAAGGGGCTGGGCCATTTGACGCTCTACGGAACCATCGTCCTGGTCGCGCTGATGATCTTCGCGGGCATCTACGCCAACGGCCGCATCAGTATCGACCTGTGGCTGGGGGACGACTACAGCTTCATCGACGGCGGCGCCGAGGTGCACGCGCCCGGCTGGTCCGCGCGCCAGGCCGCCGCCGCATCCAGTGCTTCAGGAGGCTCCGCCAATGGCTGACTTCGATCTCATCGTCATCGGCTCCGGACCCGGCGGCTATGTGGCGGCCATCCGCGCCAGCCAGCTGGGCCTGAAGACCGCCATCGTCGAGCGCGAGAACCTGGGCGGCATCTGCCTGAACTGGGGCTGCATCCCCACCAAGGCGCTGCTGAAGTCGGGCGAGAAGTACGAGGCCCTGTCGCACCTGAAGGATTACGGCCTGTCGGCCGACAAGGTCGGCTTCGACTTCAACGCCATCATTCAGCGCTCGCGAGGCGTGGCCAGGCAGCTGAATCAAGGCGTCGGCTACCTGATGAAGAAGCACAAGATCGAGGTCATCGAGGGGACGGCGCGCCTGGAGAAGGGCGATCCCGCGCCCAAGGTCGTCGTCAAGCTGAACGCCGGCGGCGAGCGGGCCGTGTCGGCGAAGTCGGTGATGCTGGCGGTGGGCGCCCGTGCGCGCGCCCTGCCGCAGATCGGGCTGGAGGCCGATGGCGAGCGCATCTGGGCCTATCGCGAAGCCATGGCGCCCAAGTTCCTGCCCAAGACCCTGGTGGTGATCGGCTCAGGCGCCATCGGCATCGAGTTCGGCAGCTTCTATCGCGCGCTCGGCTGCGAGGTGACGGTCGTGGAGGCCGTGGACCGCATCATGCCGGTCGAGGACGAGGAGGTCTCCAAGGCCGCCCAGAAAGCGTTCGAGAAGCGCGGCATGAAGTTCCGCACCGGCGCCAAGGTGACCAAGGTCAGCAAGTCAAAGTCCGGCGTTCAGGTGGCCATCGAGGCGGGGGGCGAGGCCGAAACGCTCGAGGCCGAGGTCTGCATCTCGGCGGTCGGCATCACCGCCAACACCGACGGCATTGGGCTCGAGGCGCTGGGCGTGGAGCTGGACCGGGGCCACATCAAGACGGACGCCCACGGCAAGACGAACGTGAAGGGGCTGTACGCCATCGGCGACTGCACCGGCGCGCCCTGGCTGGCGCATAAGGCCTCGCACGAGGGCATCCACGCCGCTGAGCACATCGCCGGCTTCAAGACGCCCAACGTTCATTCGCCCATCGCCGGCTGCACCTACGCCCAGCCGCAGGTGGCTTCGGTGGGCTTGACCGAACAGGCGTGCCGCGAGGCCAAGCGCGAGGTGAAGATCGGCCGCTTCCCGTTCCGCGTGAACGGCAAGGCCATCGCGGCGGGCGAGACCGAGGGCTTCGTCAAGACCATCTTCGACGCCAAGACGGGGGCCCTCATCGGCGCGCACCTGATCGGCGCCGAGGTGACCGAGATGATCCAGGGCTACGTCACCGCCATCACCATGGAAGCGACCGAAGAGGACATCCACGGCATCGTCTATCCGCACCCGACCATGTCCGAGGCCATGCACGAGGCGGCGCTGGACGCCTACGGGCGCGTCCTGCACATCTAGCCGAAGACTTCGTTGAAGACGCGCTTCACGCCCTCGCGGGCCTCGTCCACGCGGGCGGGGGGCAGATCGTTGTCGACACCGCCGAAGTTGACGTGGTCCAGGGCCTGAAGGCCACAGGCCTGGGCGATGCGCTGGTCGAAGACCTTTCGCACGGCGTCCCAGCCGCCGCTGTCCACCAGCCAGGCGTTCTCAGAGCCGGTGGAGGTGAAGCTGATCAGCTTCTTGCCCCGCAGGAGGGGCTCCATGCCTCCGGCCTTGACGGAGCGGTAGCCGAAGCCCTGGCCAAAGACGCGCTCCACATAGCCCTTGAGGATGGCCGGCGGGCCGCCGAACCAGATCGGATAGACGAAGACGAAGACGTCCGCGTCCTGCAAGGCCTCGCGCTCGGCAAGCGCATCGGGGCGAGGCTGTGCGCTGGGCTCGGTGGGAACCTCGTCAGCCATCAGGCGCGGATCGAAGCCTAGGGCGTAGAGGTCTCGCAGGACGACCTCGTGTCCGGCTGCGGTCGCGGCGTCGGCATAGGCGTCCGCCATCATGCGGCTGAACGAGCGCGGCTTGGGATTTGCCAGGATCAGGGCGTGCTTCATCGGAGCCTCCGATCGCAGCATGACGGAAACAACCCCGCGCCCGCAAGGTTGAGGGTCGGGGCTTGCGGCCCATCACCCGCTCCCCATATCCGCAATCAAGACAGTTGCAGATGTCCCGCCGGCGATGGAGCGCACCTCATGACCAAGATCCTGATCCTGTACCACTCGACCTATGGCCACATCGAAAAGATGGCCGAGGCGGTCGCAGATGGCGTTCGCCAGGTGGATGGCGCTGAGGCCGTCATCAAGCGCGTGCCCGAACTGGTTCCGGAAGAGGTGGCGCGCAAGTCGGGCTACAAGATGGATCAGGCCGCGCCCATCGCCACGGTGGGAGAGCTGGCGGACTATGACGCCATCATCATCGGCGCGGGCACCCGTTACGGCACGGCGGCCTCGCAGATGCGGAACTTCCTGGACCAGACCGGGCCGCTGTGGGCCAAGGGCGCGCTGGTCGGCAAGGTGGGCTCGGCCTTCACCTCGACCGCCACCCAGCACGGCGGTCAGGAGGTGACGCTGATAGGGCTGATCCAGACCCTGCTGCACCACGGCATGGTCGTGGCGGGCCTGCCTTACGCCTGGGCCGGCCAGTCGCGCATGGACGAAATCACCGGCGGCAGCCCCTATGGCGCGACGACCATCACCGGCGGCGACGGCAGCCGTTTCCCCAGCGACAACGAACTGGAGGGCGCGCGCTGGCAGGGCCGCTGGGTGGCCGAGACGGCGAAGAAGCTGCACGGCTAATCCGTACGCCTCAGCGCCCGGCCCGAAATGACGGCGGCGCGGCCGAACCTGTCCCGAAGCCTGTCGAGGGCCCGCTCGGCCTTGAGGGTCTTGCTCTCACGGCTTTCGAACAGATCAGCGGGCGCGTCCTCGGCCTCGAAGACGTCGGCCAGGCCGATGCCGATCAGGCGATAGGGGCGGCCCAGCTCGCGCTGAAGCAGCTCGCGCCCCACATTGAACAGGGTGCGCGCGGTCTGGGTCGGCTCAGGCAAGGTCCGCCTGCGCGTGACCAGGCGGAAGTCGGTGCGCCGCAGCTTGAGGATGACCGTGCGAGAGGCGACGCCCTCGCGCCGGGCCTTGGCGGCCAGCTTGTCGCACAGCGGCCAGAGCCGATCCTCAAGATCGGCCGCCGCGCTGAGGTCCTGATCGAAGGTGGTCTCGGCGCTCATGCCCCTGCGGTCGTCCTCGGGATTGACGCGGCGTGTGTCGCGCCCGTGGGCCAGTTCGTGCAGGCGCAGGCCCCATTCGCCGTAACGGTCCGCCAGGCGTTTCAGGTCCGTGCGGGCGATGTCGCCGACGGTCGAGATGCCGTCGCGGCGCTGGGTTTTGGCGAAGACGGGCCCGACGCCGGGCAGAATCTCGACGGGGCGGGGGGCGAGGAAGGCTTGCGCCTCCTCCGCGCCGATGACCGAAAAGCCGCGCGGCTTGTCCAGGTCCGAGGCGATCTTGGCCAGGAATTTGTTGGGGGCCAGGCCGATGGAGACGGTCAGTCCCACCTCGGCCTCAATGCGCTGTTGCAGTCGCACAAGCTGAACCACGGGCGGGGCGCCGGCCAGGCGTTCGGTCCCCGACAGGTCCATCCAGGCCTCGTCCAGCGACAGGGTCTGCACCAGGGGGGTCATCTGTTCGACCATGCCCATGATGGCCCGGCTGGCGGTCTTGTAGCGGGCGAAGTCCGGCTTGATGACCACGGCGTCCGGGCACAGTTTCAGCGCCTTGAACATGGGCATGGCCGAGCGCACGCCGTACTGACGCGCGATGTAGCAGCAGGTGGCGGCGACCCCGCGCTTGCCGCCGCCGACTATGACAGGCCGGTCGCGCAGCTCGGGCCGGTCGCGTTTCTCCACCGAGGCGTAGAAGGCGTCGCAGTCCATGTGGGCGATGGACAGGCGGTCCAGCTCGGCATGGCGCAGGACGCGCGGCGAACCACATTGAGGGCAGCGCGGGCGGCCCTCCACGGGTTCGAAGCGCGAGACGCAGTCGCGGCAGAGGGCCCGGGTCACGGTCAGTCCGGCGGCCACAGCCAGGCGGCGCCCCGGACGCCCGAGCTGTCGCCGTGGACCGCGCGCCTGACCGGCGTGTCGAACACGTCGGAGAAGGCGTAGGGGCGAATGCGGTCGGTCAGGCCCTCGGCCAGGCCCGGCAGGTTCGAGGCGCCTCCACCCAGCACGATCACATCAGGGTCGATGATGTGGCACAGGTGAGCCAGGGCGCGGGCCGTGCGGTCGGCGTGGCGGTCCAGCGCGGCGGCCGCCTGGGCGTCGCCGTTGTCAGACAGCGCCTGAATCTCGGGCGCGCGGAGCTTGCGGCCGGTGGCGCGGGCGAAGTCACCCTCGAGCCCCGGTCCGCTGATCCAGGTCTCAAGACACCCGATGCGGCCGCACCAGCAGGCCTGGCCGGGATACTCTTCGGGGCGAGCCCAGGGCAGGGGATTGTGGCCCCACTCGGCGGCCATGCCGTTGCGGCCCTCGAGGAGGCGGCCGTCCACCACGACGCCTCCGCCGCAGCCCGTGCCCAAAATGGCGGCGAACACGACCCCGAAGCCCGCTCCAGCCCCGTCAGTGGCTTCCGATAGAGCCAGGCAGTTGGCGTCGTTGGCCATGCGGACGGGACGCTTAAGCGCCCGTTCCAGATCCGCGTGCAGATCGCGGCCGTTCAGCCAGACCGAGTTGGCGTTGCGGATCAGGCCGGTCTGCGGAGAAATGGAGCCCGGATGGCAGACGCCCAGCCGGGGCATGGGCTGGGTGCGGGCCTCAAGCTCACGAACCAGGCCGCCGATGGCCTCAAGCAGGCTGTCGTAGTCGCCCGGGGTCGGGGTCCGCTGGCGATCCACCACGCGGCCCTCCGCATCGAGCGCCGCCGCCTCGATCTTGGTGCCGCCCAGGTCGATGCCCATGCGCATGGGACGCTTACCCCGCCTTAAGGTTGCCGGATCATAGTCATGCTGAGAAGCGAGGTGGACGAACAGCCGTTCCCCGCGCCAGGAGCGGTTCGGCGACCATGCCCAAGAAAGTCCTCATCGTCGAGGATAACGAGCTGAACATGAAGCTCTTCCACGACCTGCTGGACTCGCAAGGGTACGAGACCCTGCAGACGCGCGAGGGTCTCCAGGCGTTGACCCTGGCCCGCGAGCACCGCCCCGACCTGATTCTGATGGACATCCAGCTGCCCGAGATCTCGGGGCTGGAGGTCACCAAATGGCTGAAGGAAGACGAGGAGCTGGCCCACATTCCGGTGGTCGCCGTGACCGCCTTCGCCATGAAGGGCGACGAGGAGCGCATCCGCCAGGGCGGCTGTGAAGCCTATATCTCCAAGCCCATCTCGGTGACGCACTTCCTCGACACCGTGCGCAAGCATATCGGCGTCGGCGCCGAGGCGGGATGAGGGCAGGGCGATGAGCGCACGCATCCTGGTTGTCGATGACGTGGACGCGAACGTCCGGCTGCTCGAAGCCAAGCTGACGGCCGACTACTACGAGGTGCTGACCGCCCACGACGGCCTGACGGCGCTGGAGCTGGCGGCGGTCGAGCGCCCCGATCTGATCCTGCTGGACGTGATGATGCCCGGCATGGACGGGTTCGAGGTGTGCCGGCGGCTGAAGGAGGCCTCGGACACCCGGCACATCCCGGTGGTGCTGGTGACGGCGCTGGACGGGCGGCAGGACCGGGTCACGGGCCTGGAGGCGGGCGCCGACGACTTTCTGACCAAGCCGCTGGACGACGTCATACTGATGGCCCGGGTGCGCTCCCTGACCCGGCTGAAGACGGTCATGGACGAGCTGCGCCAGCGCGAAGAGTCCGGCCGCAAGCTGGGGCTGCTGGACGGCGGGGCGCGCTTGAACGGCGGCGGCGGCCGGGTGCTGATCGTGGACGACCACGAGCGTCAGGCCGAACGCATCGCCGCCGAGCTGCGCATCGAGCATCGCCCCGTGGTCGAGCACGATCTGGACAAGGCGCTGCTGACGGCGCGGGGCCCGGTGGACCTGGTGATCATCAACGCCGCCTCGCGCAGCTTTGACGGCCTGCGCTTCGCGGCCCAGGTGCGCTCGACCGAACAGGGGCGCACGGTCCCCATACTGGCCGTGGTGGATGCGGACGACCGGCCCCGCATGGTCAAGGCGCTGGAGATCGGCGTGAACGACCTGCTGCCGCGGCCCGTGGACCCGCAGGAGCTGGCGGCGCGGGTGCGCACCCAGGTGCGGCGGAAGCGCTATACGGACTTCCTGCGCAACCGGCTGGACCAGAGCCTGGAAATGGCTGTGACCGATCCGCTGACGGGCCTGCACAATCGCCGCTACATGACCAGCCAGGCCGAGGCGCTGGTGGCGCGGGCGGCCCGGGGCGGAGACGCGGTTTCGGCCCTGTTGCTGGACATCGATCACTTCAAGTCGATCAACGACACCTTCGGCCACGATGTGGGCGATGAGGTGCTGGTGGAGTTCGCCGTGCGCCTGGCCACCAATGTGCGGGCCATTGACCTGCCCTGTCGGTACGGCGGGGAGGAGTTCGTGGTCATCATGCCGGGCGCCTCCATGACCGACGCCGAGCGGGTGGCCGAACGCATCCGGCTGCACGTCTCGGCCGCGCCCTTCACGGTCAGGGACGGCCGCTCGATCCCGGTGACCATCTCCATCGGCGTGGCGGCGACCCTGGGCGAGGGCGACACGCCCGAGGCCCTGATGAAGCGGGCGGACCAGGCCCTCTACGAAGCCAAGACCACGGGCCGCAACCGGGTGGTGGCGCGGGCCGCCTGATCCCGAGGTCGGCAGGGCGCCGGCCCGGAACCGGACCGCCAAACCGTGCCAAACCCTGCCAGATCGCGCCATTCATCCGAGAATCCTTCCAACAAGGGGAGCAGGAAGGCCTCGACCGGCCGATCCGGACTGCAAAACATCGTCCGAAGCGTCCGAAGCGTCCGAAGCGTCCGAAGCGTCCGATAAAGGATGTCAAAGACCTGGGTACCCCCTTATCCGAAGCGGGGGCGAACGTCAGGATAGGGCCAGTCGGGAGGGCGTGCATAACGGCCCAAACGAAAACGCCCGGCGGTGAGCCGGGCGCGTTCAGACCGTCAGTGAGGCGGAAGCCGCCTTACTTGATCTTGCCTTCCTTGAACTCGACGTGCTTGCGCACGACGGGATCGTACTTCTTCAGCACCATCTTCTCGGTCTTGGTGCGGGCGTTCTTCTTGGTGACGTAGAAGTAGCCCGTGTCCGCGGTCGAGTTCAGGCGGATCTTGATGGAAGCCGGCTTGGCCATCGCACATACCTTTGGCGGCGGCCGTGAAGCCGCGAAATCAGGAGCGGCGGAACATACTCAGGAAAGCCCGGAAGTCAACGGCGGCGCGGGCTTTGGACCGTCTTGGCCGTCGCGGCGGTGAACGGCTATGGTCCCCGCATGAAAAAGCTCGCCCTTTGCCTCGCCCTGATCCTGACCCCGCCGAGCCTGGCCCAGGCGACCGAACCGGCGCAGGACGCCTTCATGGAGCGGCTGAACAGCCTGTGCGGCCAGAGGTTTGAGGGGCGGGTGGTCTCAGATGATCCGGCCGACGAGGGCTTCGCCAGTCAGCGCCTGCTGATGCATGTGCGCGACTGTTCGGCCGAGGAGGTGCGCGTTCCTTTCTGGGTCGGCGAGGACCGGTCGCGCACCTGGGTGATCACGCGAACGGACGCGGGGCTACGTCTGAAGCACGACCACCGCAACCCGGAGGGGCGGCCCGAGGGGCTGCACTGGTACGGCGGGAACACGGAAACCCCGGGGACCGACCGCCGCCAGGAGTTCCCGGTGGATGACTGGTCCATCGAGCTGTTCAACGCCTGGGACGCCCAGGTCTCGACGACCAATGTCTGGGCCATGGAGGTCGAGCCGGGGGAGGTGTTCGCCTATGAGCTGCGCCGGCCGGGCGGGCGCTTCTTCCGCGTGGAGTTCGACCTGACGCGGCCGGTGGCGGAATAGGCCGTCAGCGCCAGCCTTCGCCGCCCGCCTGTTCGGCGATGGGGTTGGCGGGCCGGGCCACCAGGCCCGACTGGGTGATCCAGACCTCATAGCGGGCGCCGTCGGCCATGGGCATGAACACCCCGCCGCCGTAGAGGGCGTCGACGGCGCGGCTCATGCGGCCGCCCTCGCGCGAGAGCTTCCAGACATCGATGCGTCCCGGCGCGCCGCCCAGATCATGGACGCTGCGCGGGGCGGAGCGTTCGGACTCCACATCCTCATAGCGGCCGGACAGGCGGTCCAGCCGATACTGGCTGTCCAGCCCCAGCACGTTGGCCCAGGGCTTCCATTTCAGGACCCGGGCCTCGAGCCGCCACTCGTCGCCCTGGACCTCGTAGTCCCGGCTGTAGCCCTCGGGATAGGCGCGGGTGGCCGGCTCGGTCAGGGTGACGGTGTAGAGGCGCGGCCCACGCTGCTCGACCTGGATGGTGGCCACGGGCCGTTCATAGGTCAGGCGGTGATAGGTCTGGACGTTCATGCCCGTGAGGGCGACCACGGCCGCCGCGGCCAGGAAACCGCCGCCGCCGACCACGCCGAGGAGGCCGCTGAGCCCCCGGCCCCGGAAAAGACGCCCCAGGCCGGCCAGCAGAACCCATACGCCGATCAGGCCCGTGACGATCGGGATCGCCCACCACCAGCTGACCATCTGCGCAGCCCTCCCCAAGTTTGATGATGGGGAAGGTTAACGCGATCAGCGCCCGGCTGTCGCCCCCGTTCGCGCGCCGGGGGCATGGGGCGGCCTCAGGCGTAGTCCTGGGCCCGCTCCAGAACGCTCCGCATGGCGGGCAGGACGCCGTCGATCTCGTCCTTGTTCTTCAGCCACTTGTCCCTGTCCGGGGCGCTCAGCGTGTAGCGCGAGTTGGGCAGGGGCCCCGTGGTGCGGTTGAACAGGGCGGAATCGTAGGCGAGGCCGGCGAAGTCGCAGATCTTCTGCACCACCATGGCCGGGTCCTCGACGAAGGCGTCGTACTCGACCGTCAGCTTGCGGCGGCCGTCGATCTTGGCCAGGTCGTCCATGATGACCGTGTTGGTGGCGGCCCACTGGAAGGCGGCGATCTCGGCCAGGGGGCGGCCGCGCAGCGTCTTCCACCCCGGGGGCAGCAGGAGCGACCACGGGCCGTCCCAGCCTTGCAGGGTGCGGTAGGTGACCCAGCGGCCGGCCCGCCAGGCGTCCATGATGCTGGAGATGTTCTCCTCCGGCCGGCGCCACAGATAGATGAACAGGGCGTCGGAGAAGACGGCGTTGAAAAACGGGATGCGCAGGGCGTTCTTGGGCGTCTTTTCGAGCAGGCGCACCTCGGCGCCCGGCTTGGGCGGAAGACCGCCGGGCAGGACCAGTTTTTCAGCGAGCCCCTTGCGGATCAGGCCCTGAATCTCGGGCGTGGCCTGTTTGCGCGTGAGGCGGTTGGACTCGACGCCGGGCGCGCCGGGGCGAAGCGGCGGCAGGCCCTCGACCAGCCAGTGCGCCTCTCCGCCGACGGTGGCCACCTGGGGCGTCACGGCTAGGGTCTCGAACAGGGCCGTACTGCCCGAGCGAGGGGCGGCCATGATGAAGATGGGCCGCCTAAAGACGGGCAGGCGCGGGGCGGCGAGGGCGGTGTCGGTCATGCGAAAACGGAAGGATCAGGCGTTGATGCGCTGGAACGGCCCGTCAGGGCCGATGTTGACGGCGGAGGCGGCCACGCGGCGGGCGACGACGCGGGCCATGGGCGAGCCGTTGGCCCGAACGTAAAGGCCGTCGCCAAGAGCCTCCACCTGGGACACCAGGCGCTGGACGCGCTGGCGGTAGTGGGGGACGCCCTCATCGGTGTCGCCGTAGAGCGACCACAGCCGGCGCCAGTCCTGACAGTAGCCGGCGACCACCTGGCTGAAGCGGGCGACCTGCTGGGCGCCGGCGTCGCCGAGTTTCTTCGACGCCGCCTCCTGCTCCAGATCGTGCAGCACCTCGAACATGTCGGCGGGCGACAGGACGCGGGCGATGTTGAAGCGCTCGGTCAGGACCTGGGCGTCCTTGGCCGGGTCGAAGGGAATGAAGCGCTCGGGCGCCTGTCCGGTTCGGGCCGCCTCGGCCATGGCCCAGAAGTCGGCGCCGCCGGTGGTGTCGGCGACCAGATGCACCCGCAGCACGTCCGAGCGGTTCTCCACCCGGTGCATGCTCCAGTTGTCGATCAGCCAGGCCTCGCCAGGCGCCATGTGCGCCTCCTCGTCGGCGATGAAGAAGCGTACGCCGGGGTCGGTGACGATGGGGACGTGCAGGCGGACGCGCTGGAACCAGTGGTAATTGATGTCCGTGTGCGGCGGCACCGTCGAGCCGGGCGCCAGCCGCATGAGGCGCGAGCGGCCCCAGACGACGCTGAACTGCGCCAGGATCTGGCGCACATAGGGCATCCGGGCCAGGTGGGGGGTGGGCGCCATGGGCCCGGCGAAGCCGTCGTTCTCCTGGCCGTCAACCGTGATCAGGCGCAGGGCGCTGTTGCCCGGAATCTGGTTGGGGTGCTCGGCCCAGGCGTCGGCGGGCGCGCTCGCGGCCTCTTCGGCCAGACGCGCGGCGTCGAACCGGAAGGGCAGCTTGATGAAGGGCGCCTTGAGCTTCACGCCGGTGTCTTCCCCCGAGGATGAGACAGGACTGTTATCGGCGGGCCCTCAGCCGGTCAAACGGGCGCATCGCCGCTCCAGCTCATCTGATGGCGGCCGCGCACGAAGCGAACGAAGGGAACGGCGCGGTCCGGCTGGCTCAGCCGCTCGCGCACCTCGCCGATGACGAAGCGGGTGATGGCCGGCAGGTCCAGCTCGCCGGTCTGGTCGAGAGGAACCCAGGCGATCTCGTCCAGCTCTCCGGCGCCCTGGGTGGGCGCGTCGTCAAGCAGGCTCCCGGCGTCGGCCATGAAGAAGCGGGCGTCGAAGCGACGGGTGCGGCCCGGCGGGGTGATGGCCCTGGCGACGTACCGCAGAGGTTGGAGGTGGGGCAGGGCGCCCAGGGCGCGGAAGCCGCGCCAGGGCCCGGCGACGACGGCGGGCGGGGCCTTGCGGGCCAGGAGCAGGCCCGTCTCCTCCCACGTCTCGCGCACGGCGGCCAGCATGAGGGCGCGGGCTCGGTGCGGCGGGACCTCCGACGACAGCAGGGCGAGCGAGGCCGGGTCGGGATCGCCGGCGTGCGGGCAGCGAAAATCGGAGCGATCAAGACGCCCGCCGGGGAAGACCCACTTGGAGGCCATGAAGACGTGTCCGGCTGCGCGTCGACCCATCAGCACCGCGGGATGCTTACCCCGGCGCACCAGGATCAGGGTGGCGGCGTCCTTGGGCCTGAGGCGGGCGGCGGTGCGCGGCGCGTCGGCCAGATCAGCGGCGGGATCGAAGGGCTCGGCCATGGGCGGCCCTCTTAACACCGACGAGGCGGGAGTCTCATTCGGCCGCCAGGGCCTCTGCCTGACGCAGGTCGACGCTGACCAGTTGTGAGACGCCCCGCTCGGGCATGGTGACGCCGTAGAGGCGGTCCATCCGGCTCATGGTCACGGGGTTGTGGGTTATGACGATGAAGCGCGTGTCGGTGCGCTCGCGCATCTCCTCCAGCATGCGGCAGAAACGGTCCACGTTGGCGTCGTCGAGCGGGGCGTCCACCTCGTCCAGCACGCAAACGGGGGCCGGATTGGCCAGGAAGACGGCGAAGATCAGGGCGGTGGCGGTCAGGGCCTGCTCGCCGCCGGACATGAGGCTCATGACCGCGAGACGCTTGCCGGGCGGGCAGGCGTAGATCTCGAGCCCGGCTTCCAGCGGATCGTCGCTCTCGACCAGCTTGAGCTCGGCCTGGCCGCCGCCGAACAGGGCCCCGAACAGGCTCTGGAAGTTGGCGTTGATCACGTCGAAGGCGGCCACCAGTCGCTGGCGGCCCTCGGCGTTCAGCTCGTCGATGGCGTCGCGCAGCTTGGCGATGGCGCCGGTCAGGTCGGACCGCTCCTCGCGCATGGCCTGAAGGCGGGTCTGGTACTCGGCGGACTCCTCCTCGGCGCGAAGGTTCACCGGCCCCAGCGCCTCGCGATCCCGCTCCAGCGAGCGCAGCAGGGTCTCGGCGGCGTCGGCGTCGGGCGGGGCGGCGATGGCTTCGGCGTCGAGTTTCTGGCGGAGGGCGTCGGGGCTCATCTGCACAGTGTCGCGCAGGGCCCGCTCCACCTGTTCCAGGCGCTGTTCCTCGGCCTCGGCGCGGGCGGCGATCCCCGCGCGGCTCTCACGGGCGGCCGAGGCGGCGGCTTCGGCGGCGCGGGCCGATCGGTCGGCGTCGCCCGCGGCGGTCTCAGCCACGGACACGGCGTCGGCGGCGGCCTGCTTGCGCGCCTCGGCCTGGCTGAGCCCATCCAGCAGGGCCTGGCGGCGCGCCTCGAAGGCGTCGGGGCGCGAAGCGGCTTCCAGATGGGCCGCGGCGGCCTTCTCCAGATCGCGCTCCAGCCCCTCGATGCGGGCGCGGGCGGTCTGGCGGCGGCGGGTCCAGTCGGCGTGGTCGTGCTTCAGCGAGGTCAGGCGGCGCTCGCGGGCGGCGGCTTCGCGGCGTTCGTCCTCCAGCTGGTTTCGCGCGGTCTGGGCGGCCTGCCGCGCCTCGGCCGCGGCGGCGCGGGCCTCGTCCTGGGCGCGGATCAGCGGCTCCAGCGCCTCGTCGCCCGCATCGATGTCGCCCAGGGCGTCGGCGGCGGCGCCTGCCTCCTCGGCCTCGGCTGCGAGGCGGGCCAGCAGGTCGTCGGCGGCCTGGATGCGGGCCAGCAGGCGATCCTGGGCGACCGCGGCGGCGTCGAGATCGCGGCGGGCCTGAGCGGCGCTGCGTTCAGCGTCGGGCAGGGCGCGGCGGGCGTCGCGCACGGCGGCTTCGGCGATTTGCAGGGCCTGGGCCGCTTCGGCCTGGGTGCGGCGGGCGTCGTCGAGCGCGGGCTTCAGCGCATCAATACGGGTCTCCAGCTCCTCCAGCCGGGTGCGCTGGGCCAGGCGTACGGCGGCGGGACGCGGGGCCTCGGCGCGGGCGACGAAGCCGTCCCAGCGGAAGAGGTCGCCCTGCATCGTGACCAGCCGGGCGCCGACCGGCAGGGACCGGGCGAGGGAAGGCGCCTGGGCCGCGTCCGCCACCCCGACCCAGGCCAGGCGCGCCGCCAGCTGCGTCGGGGCCTGCACATGGGCCGACAGGGGTTCGACGCCGGCGGGGAAGGGGCAGGGCTGAACCTGGGCGCCGGCCCAGTGCAGGGGCGCTGCAGAATCCAGCCCGGCGTCCACATCATCGCCCAGAGCGGCGGCGAGGGCGGCCTCATACCCCTTGCCGGGCTTGAGCTGGTCCAGCACGGGCGCCGCCTCGCCAGCGGGGCGGGACAGCAACTGAGCCAGGCCGCGGGCCTCGGCCTGGAGGCCGTTCAGCTGGTCTTCGGCGGATCGGGCGGCCTGACGGGCCTCAGCCTCGTGCTGTCGGGCGGAGATCAGGGCCTGTTCGGCCGCTTCGGCGGCGGCGCGCGCGGCCGCCAGCGCCTGGTCGGCGGCCTCGGCGCGCTGCTGATGCGGGGTGAGGGCCTCGGCGTCCGCCTCGCCCAGATTGCGGCGCTCGGCCGCGGCGCGGTCGGCGGCGGCGCGGGCCTGCTCGGCGCGGCGGCGAATCTGCTCAGCCTGGGCCAGGGCCGCCTGACGGGTGGCGCGGGCCTCGGCCAAGGCGACGGTGGCGGCCTCCAGCGCCCGGTCAGCTTCGGTCGAAGCCCTGGCGGCGTCCTCTGCGGCGGTCTGGAGGCGCGGCGCGTTGTCGGGCGCGGCGGCGATCTCCTGCTCGAGCTGGTCGATCAGTCGGGCAAGGCGCTCCACCTGGGAGGAGGCGTCCTCGTCGGCGGCGGTCTCGCGCTCAAGGTCCGAGGCGATGCGGGCCTTGTCGGCGGCAAGCCGGTCAAGTTCGGCCTGGGCCTGGGCCTCGTCCATGGCCAGGCGATCTCGCTCGATGATGGCGCGGTTGAGCAGGGCGGTGGCGACGGCGTCCTCCTCGCGCGCGGGCTTGAGCGCCTCGGAGGCCGTGATGGCGGCCGCGGCGGCTTTGGCCGAGGCGGCGGCGGTCTGCTCCACCTCGCGCGTGGCCTGATCCAGCTCGGCGCGAGCGGTCTCCAGCGCCTGTGCGGCGTCGGCCCAGCGCGCGTAGACGAGCGCCGATTGCAGGCCCCTGATCTCGGCGGATATGCGCCGATAGCGTTCAGCGTGACGTCCCTCGCGCTTGAGGCGCGACAGCTGGCTTTCCAGCTCGCCGGCGATGTCGTCCAGCCGCGACAGGTTGGTCTCGGCGGCCCGCAGACGCAGCTCGGCCTCGTGCCTGCGGGTGTGCAGGCCGGACACGCCGCCGGCCTCTTCCAGGATGCGGCGCCGGTTCTGAGGCTTGGCGGCGATCAGCTCGCTGATCTGGCCCTGACGCACCAGGGCGGGCGAGTTGGCCCCGGTGGAGGCGTCGGCAAACAGCAGCTGGACGTCGCGTAAGCGCACCTCCTTGCCGTTGACGCGGTAGGTGGAGCCCTGGCCCCGGTCGATGCGGCGCGAGACCTCAAGCACCGGCGCGTCAGTGAAGGGTTGGGGCGCCCGATGGCGGGCGTTGTCGATGGTCAGGATGACCTCGGCGTGGCTGCGCGCGGGGCGTTGCGACGCGCCGGCGAAGATCACGTCGTCCATGCCCTGGCCGCGCAGGGCCTTGGCGCTGTTGGCCCCCATGACCCAGCGCAGGCCTTCCAGCACGTTGGACTTGCCGCAGCCGTTCGGCCCCACCACGCCCGTCAGACCGGGTTCGATCAGGAACTCCGTCGGATCGACGAAGGACTTGAAGCCCGACAGACGCAGCCGGAGGAAGTCCATCTGGGCGTCAGCGGCCCCGCAGCAGGGGGTCGATCACGGCGGCCAGCTGCGCGAGGGACTGCTCACCCTCCAGGGTGCGCCCGTTGATGACGAAAGTGGGAGTGCTGAGAATTCCGGCCGCCTCGGCGGCTTCCAGCCGGCCCACCAGGGCGCGGATCTGAGCCTGGTCGTCCACGCAGGCGCGCACCTGGGCCTCGGACAAGCCGCCCGCGGCCCCCGCGCCGATCAGCCACGGCCCGGCGGAGCCGGAGGCGTAATAGGCCGCCTGGCCCCGGAACAGACTGCCGATGACGTCGAAATAGCGCTCGGCCGGAGCGCAGCGCGCCACCAGGGCGCCCGCCGCGGACATATCGCCGGGATCCGTCAGGAACTCGCGATACACGAAGCGAACCCGGCCGGTGTCGATGTAGCGGGCCTTGAAGGCCGGGAAGACCTGGTTGTGCCAGTTGGCGCAGTGCGGGCAGGTGACCGAGGCGTACTCGATCACGGTCACCGGCGCATCCGCGCGGCCCAGCACGCGGTCGTCGCTTCGGATGGCCGAGGCCTGGGCCAGGGCGTCGCCGCCCAGGCCCAGCGTCAGCCCCGCGGCGAGCGCAAGACTGAGAAGGGCGCGCCGCAGCATGTCCCGCCTTAGCCCTGCTGAGCCAGAAGCGGATCAATGACCCGCTCGAGGTTCGCCATGGATGAGTCCTGCACCGCTTCGCCGTTGACGTAGAAGGCGGGCGTGCCGGTGACCCCGGCGGCGATGGCGGCCTGGGTCCGCTCTTCGAACGCCGCAATGGCGTCCTCGTCGCTGACGCAGCGCTGGAACTCCTGCTCGTTCATACCCACCGAGCGGGCGATGTTCAGCAGCGAGTCGCGCGGGTTGGTCCCGGCCTGCCAGTCGGCCTGGCTGCGGAAGATGGCGTCCACCACCTCGAAGTAACGCTCCTCGCCCGCGCAGCGCGCCAGCAGGAAGCCGGCGGCGGCCACGGGGGCCGGGGCGGTGGGGAACTCGCGGAAGACGTACTTCACCTTGCCGGTGTCCACGTACTTGCGCTTGAACTCGGGCCAGACGGTCTCATTCCAGGCGGCGCAGTGGCCGCAGGTGACCGAGGCGTACTCCACCACGGTGACGGCGGCGTTGTCGTTGCCGAGCGTCATGTCGCCCTCGGCCGAGGCGGCGGCGCCCCCGTTGCCGTTGCAGGCGGCCAGCGCCAGGGCGCCGGTCACGGCGGCGGCGGCGATGAAGGTGCGGCGAAGAAGGGCGTTCATGGACGTCTCCAGACGGCTGACCTGAAAAGATGCCGCGATTCCCCCGTCGCCGGATGCGGCAGCACAAGGTTGGACCAACCTTTACGGCGGACGTTTGTCAATGCGCGAGGTTGGCGCGGCGGCCTAGGCCATTTCCGCCAGGGCCTCCTCGGCGGCCATCCAGTCGGTCTCGGCGGCGGCGAGAGCGTCCGCGGCGGCCTGGCGGCGGCGCGTCAGGTCGGGCAGGCGCCCGGCGTCTTTCCGCGCCGCCTCGACCAGCTCTGCATCGAGATGGGCAAGATCGGCCGCCAGCTGAGCCATCCGCCTTTCGGCCTTTTCGGCGGCGTGGCGCAGGGTGGACTTGGATTTCTGCGGACCGGCCGGTCGACTGGGCGAAGGGCCGGGGGTCGCCGCGGCCGCAGGGGGCGGCGCCTCCTCCACGACCTGGCGAGGGCGGCTGCCGGCGGCGCGGGCGCGTTCGATGACGAAGCGGGCGTAGTCGTCCATGTCGCCCTCGAAGGGCTGCACGGTTCCGTCCGCCGCCAGCCACAGGCGGTCGGCGACCAGCTCCATCAGGCTGCGGTCGTGGGTGATCAGGATGACCGCGCCGGTGTAGTCGTTCAACGCATCCAGCAGGGCCCGGCGGCTGTCGATGTCCAGGTGGTTGGTGGGCTCGTCCAGGATCAGGACGTGGGGCGCCTCCATGGCCACGAGGTTGAGCAGCAGGCGCGCGCGTTCGCCGCCGGACAGATCCTCGACGCGGGTCTCCTGCTTCTCGAAGGGCAAACCCCACTGGGCCAGACGCGAGCGGCGGCTGCTCTCGGAGGCGTCGGGCATGGCGCGCCGCACGATGATCAGCGGCGTGTCGTCCGGGTCCATGGCCTCGATCTGGTGCTGGTGGAACCAGCCCACCCGCATCTTGCCGTCGCGGTGGAGCTCGCCCTCGGACACCTTGAGGGCGCCGGCGATCATCTTGGCGAAGGTGGACTTGCCCGCGCCGTTGACGCCCAGAAGGCCGATGCGGTCGTCCACGTCCATGCGCAGGTTGAGGCGGCGCAGAACCGGCGCACCGCCATAGCCGACGGACGCTCGCTCCAGACGGATCAGGGGCGGGGCCAGGGGGCGCTGGGGCGAGGGCAGGGTGAAGGGGGCGACGCGCTCCTCCGGCGGCAGCTCGATGCGCTGCATCTTCTCCAGACGTTTCACGCGCGACTGCGCCTGGGCGGCCTTGGAGGCCTTGGCCTTGAAGCGGTCGATGAAGGACTGCAGGTGGGCCCGCTCGGCCTCCTGCTTAGTGCGCGTGGCCTCCAGCAGGCGCAGCTTCTCGGCGCGGGCCTTCTCGAAGGCGTCGTAGCCGCCGGTGTAGAGCTCCATCCTGCGGTTCGCCAGGTGCAGGATGTGGGTGCACGAGGCGTTCAGCAGCTCGCGGTCGTGGCTGATGATCAGGGCGGTGTGCGGGTACTTGCGAAGGCGCGCCTCGAGCCACAGGGCGCCCTCGAGGTCGAGAAAGTTGGTCGGCTCGTCCAGCAGCAGCAGGTCGGGCTCGGCGAACAGGGCGGCCGCCAGGGCCACGCGCATGCGCCAGCCGCCCGAGAACTCGGCCATGGGGCGGGCCAGGTCGTCCTGGGAAAAGCCCAGGCCTACGAGGATTTCGGCCGCGCGCGAGGGAGCGGCGTCGGCGTCGATCTCGATCAGGCGGCTCCAGATCTCGCCCATCTCCTCGGGCGCGGCGGTCTCCAGCCGGGTGAGCAGGCCGTGGCGCTCGGCGTCGGCCTCGAGCACGGTGTCGAGCAGGCAGACGGGCGTGGCCGGATGCTCCTGATCCACCGAGGCGACGCGGGCGGTCTTGGGCAGGCTGATCTCGTCGTCACCCCCGGCCTGAAGCTTGCCCAGGATCAGGCTGAACAGGGTGGACTTGCCGACGCCATTGCGACCGACCACGCCCACCTTGGCGCCAGGCGGGATCGCCGCCGACGCCTTTTCGAAGAAGCGTCGGCCCCAGGCGTCGAAGGTGAGATCCCTGATCTGGAGCATCAATCGTTACGGGTGTTGGAAACGGGAGAGGGCGCCGCTATAAGCCCGCGACCCCGAAACCGCCAAACCGCTGGTGATCCTTTTCCATGACCGAACGCACCTTCTCCATCATCAAGCCCGACGCCACCGAGCGGAACCTGACCGGCAAGATCAACGCCGTCATCGAGGACGCCGGCCTGCGCATCGTCGCCCAGCGCCGCATCCGCATGACGGACGCCCAAGCCAAGAAGTTCTATGAGGTCCACGCCGAGCGCCCCTTCTACGGCGAGCTGGTCGAATTCATGACCTCCGGACCCGTCGTGGTTCAGGTGCTGGAAGGCGACAACGCCGTGGCCCGCTACCGCGAAGTCATGGGCGCCACCAATCCGGAACAGGCCGCCGACGGCACCATCCGCAAGCTGTTCGCCAAGAACGTCGGCGAGAACTCGGTGCACGGTTCGGACTCGGCCGAGAACGCCAAGATCGAGATCGCCCAATTCTTCACGGATGATCAGATCGTCGGCTAAGCGCCGGTTTCGATTGTGAAATGAATGAGGCCCTCGGGAGCGATCCTGGGGGTCTTTTTCATGCCGGAAGCGTCCGCACGAAGTCCGCCAGCACCGCAGGATAGAGCCTGTGCTCCTGCTCCAGCACGCGGGCGGCGAGGGTCTCGGGCGTGTCGCCGTCGAGCACCGGCACGCGGGCCTGGCCGAGGATTTCTCCGGCGTCGACCTCGTCGATGACCAGATGGACGGTGCAGCCGGCCTCAGGGTCGCCGGCCTCAAGGGCGCGGGCGTGGGTGTGCAGCCCGGGATATTTCGGAAGCAGGCTGGGGTGGATGTTCAGCATCCGGCCGGACCAGCGCCCCACCAGCCAGGGGGTCAAAAGGCGCATGTAGCCCGCCAGGGCCACGACCTCGATGCCGTGGTCGGTCAGGGCCAGATGGATCGCCGCCTCGTGGGCCTGGCGGTCCTTGCCGAAGGGGCGGTGGTCGATGACGAGGGTCGGCACGCCCGCGGCGCGCGCCTTTTCGAGGCCGCCCGCCTCGGCATTGTTCGACAGCACCAGCGCGATTTCCGCCGGGTAGGCGGGGTCCTGAGCGGCGCGGATCAGGGCGGCCATGTTCGAGCCGCCGCCGGAGATGAGGACGGCGACGCGCGCGCGGCTCATGCCGCGGCCAGCTCGCCGCAGATGACCGCGTCCTCGCCCGCCTCGATCAGGGCCGAGACGACGCCGGGGGCCTCGTCAGGCGATGCGTAGAGGACGAAGCCGACGCCGCAGTTGAAGGTGCGGCGCATCTCGTGGTCGGAAACGCCGCCCTCGCGCTGCAGCCAGTCGAACAGCGGCGGCAGGGGCAGGGCGTCCCAGTCGAAGCGGGCCGCAAGCCCCGGCGCGATGGCGCGGCCCGGGTTCTCGATCAGGCCGCCGCCGGTGATGTGGGCGCCGCCCGACACCTTGCCCGCCTGCATGAGGGGCAGGATGCTCTTCACATAGATGCGGGTGGGGGTCATCAGCGCCTGCGCCAGGCTCTGGTCCTTGGCGAAGGGGGCGTCGGCGCCCCAGGCGAGGCCCGAACGCTCCACGATCTTGCGGATCAGGGAGTAGCCGTTGGAATGCGGCCCCGAGGAGCCCACGCCGATGATCAGGTCGCCGGCCCTCTGCGCGTCGAGGCGCGGCAGGACGCCGTCGCGATTGACCGCGCCCACGGAAAAGCCCGCCAGGTCGTAGTCGCCGCCCTCGTACATGCCGGGCATTTCGGCCGTCTCACCACCCACCAGAGCGCAGCCCGCCTGGCGGCAGCCCTCGGCGATGCCGGCCACCACGCGGCGCGCCACGTCCACCTCGAGCTTTGCCGTGGCGTAGTAGTCCAGGAACATCAGGGGCTCGGCCCCCTGGGCCAGGAGGTCGTTAACGCACATGGCCACCAGGTCGATGCCGACGCCGTCGTGGCGGCCGGTCTCGATGGCGATGCGCAGCTTGGTGCCGACCCCGTCGGTGGTGGTGACGATCAGCGGATCGTCATAGCCCGCGGCCTTGAGATCAAAGAGGGCGCCGAACCCGCCCAGCGAGGCCTCGGCCCCCGGACGGCGGGTGGATTTGGCCAGCGGCTTGATGGCCTCGACCAGGGCTTCGCCCGCGTCGATGTCCACGCCGGCGTCGGCGTAGGTCAGGCCGTTGGCGGTGGGATCGTGATCTTTCGTCATCGGGCGCCTGAAAAGCCGGTGGGAATCTCGCGCGCGCTCTTGCCACGGCGGCGCGGCGCGAGGCTATAGCTAGCGCCCATGAAGCCGATCACCAACAGCGCCGACCTTCGAGTTTTCTGTGACAAACTGAAGGGCGCGCCCTTCATCGCCGTGGACACCGAGTTCATGCGCGAGACCACCTACTGGCCCAAGCTGTGCCTGATTCAGGCCGCGACGCCTGAGGAGGCCGCCTGCATCGACCCCCTGGCCGACCACCTGGACCTGGAGCCGTTCCTGGACCTGTTGCGCGACCCGAAGATCGTCAAGGTCTTCCACGCGGCGCGCCAGGACGTGGAGATTTTCCAGCGTCTGGGAGCCATGCCCGTGCCGCTGTTCGACACCCAGGTGGCGGGCATGGCGGCGGGGATGGGGGACCAGGTGTCCTACGACTCGCTCGTGCGCCAGATGCTGAAGCGCGACGTGGACAAGGCCAGCCGATTCACCGACTGGGCGCGGCGGCCCCTGTCCGAGGCGCAGTATGACTATGCCCTTGGCGACGTGACGCACTTGGCGGACCTTTATCCCAAGCTGCGGGCGCAGCTGGAAAAGGAAGGCCGGCTGGGCTGGGTGTCCGAGGAAATGAAGGCGCTGACCGATCCAGCGCTTTACGACACGAGCCCCGAAAATGCCTGGAAGCGGCTGAAGCCCAAGCGTTACTCGGCGAAGTATCTGGCGGCGTTCCAGGCCACGGCGGCCTGGCGCGAACGGGCGGCGCAGGAACGCGACCAGCCGCGCGGACGCATCCTCAAGGACGAGGCCATCGACGAGGTGGCCACCCAGGCCCCGACGGACCCGGAAGGCTTCAACCGCCTGCGCAGCGTGCCCAAGGGGTTCGGGTCGTCCCGCCTGGGGCAGGAGCTGATCGAGGCGCTGAAGGCGGTGCTGGCCGACCCGGAGGCCCATGCGCCCAAGCTGGAGCGCCCGCCGCACAAGCAGCCGGCGCCGCCTTCGGTGGTGGAGCTGCTGAAGGTGCTGCTGAAGGCCAAGTGCGAACGGGGCGACGTGGCCGCCAAGCTGGTGGCCAACGTTTCGGATCTCGAGCAGATCGCGCTGGACGACAACGCCGACGTAGACGCGCTGAAGGGCTGGCGCCGCGAGCTGTTCGGCGAGGACGCCCTGAAGCTGAAGCGCGGCGAGATCGCCCTGGTGCTGAACCGAACCCGCGTCGAGGTGGTCGAGATCGAGGGCTAGGCCGCCTCGGCCAGGCGCTGGATGGCCACATAGTCGGTCTTGCCGGTGCCGAGCACCGGCACTTCCGGGACCTTGAGGATCTTCTTGGGCACCGCCAGCTCGGGCGCGCCGTTGGTGCGGGCGAAGGCGGCGAGCGAGGCCACCTCGGCGTCGCGGCGGTCGGTGACCAGGACCAGGCGCTCGCCCTTCTTGGGGTCGGGCACCGAGACCACGGCGTGGCGGCCGTCGGGCCAGACGGCCTCAGCCAAGCCCTCGACGGCGGCCAGGGAGACCATCTCCCCGCCGATCTTGGCGAAGCGCTTTACGCGCCCGAGGATGGAGACGTAGCCGTCGTCGTCGATCTCGACGATGTCGCCCGTGTCGTGCCAGCCGTCGACCGGCGGCTCGACCTGGGTGGGATCGCCCTCAGCCAGATAGCCGGCCATGACATTGGGGCCCCGCAGGTAGAGGCGCTGGCCCCGCTCGATGCCGGGCACGGGCTCGAGCTTGGCCTCCATGCCGGGCAGGAGCTTGCCCACCGTGCCGCGACGGTTGGCGCCGGGCTGGTTCACGGCGACGACGGGGGCCGCCTCGGTGGCGCCGAAGCCCTCGAGCACCGGGATGCCGCCGAACTGGGCGTCGAACAGGTTGTGGGTCTCGTCCCGGACCTTCTCGGCGCCGCAGACGATGAACTCCAGGCTGTCGAAGTCGCCGGGCTCGGCCACGCGGGCGTACTGGTTGATGAAGGTGTCCGTCGCCAGCAGCAGCGAGGCCTTCACCTCTTTCAGCAGGGGCGTGATCTGACGCGCGTGCAGGGGCGAGGGGTACTCGAACGCCTTCATGCCCGTGAGCAGGGGCAGGAGGATGCCGCCGGTCAGGCCGAAGCAGTGGAAGGTCGGCAGCGGATTGAACAGCACCCAATTGGGGTCAAGGTCGATGTGGGCCGCCACCTGGGCCACGTTGGCGGTCAGGTTGCCCTGGGTCAGCATGACCCCCTTGGGCGTGCCGAAGCTGCCCGAGGTGAAGAGGATGACGCCGGGGTCCTCAGCGCGCGTCTCGGTGCGGAAGCGCTTGGGCGCGGCGCCGGCGGCGAGGCCGAACAGCTTGTCGCCCAGGCTGATCGTCTTGCGCACGTCGTCGAGCCAGACGATTTCGGCCGCCTTGGCCACCTCGTCCATGAGGTCGTCGAGCTTGGCCAGGTTGACGAAGCGCTTGGCGCTGAGCACGCGCTTCACGCCCGCGGCCTTGCACGCGCCCTTCACGTTGCGGGCGCCCGAGGTGAAGTTGAGCATCACCGGCACGCGGCCGTAGGCGTGCAGCCCGAAGAAGACGATGGCCGAGCCCATGCTGGAGGGCAGGAGCACGCCGACGCGTTCTCCCGGTTCGGTCATGGCGGCGATCTTGCGGCCCAACACGAAGGCCGCGCGGATCAGCCCGGTATAGGTGAGGGGCTTGCGGTCCTGGTCCTCGATGATGGGCTTGTCGCCGAAACGGGCGCGAGCCTCGATGAGGGCGTCGAACACCGGCCGGGCGGCCGTGGTCGGGTCAAAGGCATTGGGCAAGCGGTTCTCTCCACCCCGGAACTTGGCCTGTTCCGTTATTGTGATTGCAGGCGAAGTTACCGCTGCGGCGGTTTCTTGAAAAGATCGGACATGATCGGTGAAGTTCGATCCCATTCGCAGGGTGATCCGAATACGGAGCATCGTCCAGAGGCGCGTTCAGGCTTGATTATCCGGGGCGTCCGGACGACATAGCCCGCCATGGCGACCGTCATCGACACCCTGGCCCTGGACCGGCGGCAGCTGAGGCACCCCGAGAAGGCGCACCGGCCCGACACCGAGGTGCTGAGAAAGCCCGACTGGCTGCGCGTGCGCGCGCCCGGCTCGGCCGGTTATCGCGAGACGCGCGACATCGTGCGCGAGGGCGGTCTGGTGACGGTCTGCGAAGAGGCGGCCTGTCCCAACATCGGCGAGTGCTGGAGCGTCAAGCACGCCACCTTCATGATCATGGGCGACACCTGCACGCGGGCCTGCGCCTTCTGCAACGTCCGCACCGGCCTGCCCGAGAGCCTGGACCTGGACGAGCCGCGCCGGGTCGGCGAGGCGACCGCGCGCATGGGCCTTAAGCACGTGGTGGTCACCTCGGTCGATCGCGACGACTTGGCCGACGGCGGGGCCGAACACTTCGCCCGGACGATCGCCGAAATCCGCCGCCAGGCGCCGCAGACCACCATCGAGATCCTGACGCCGGATTTCCTGAGAAAGCCGGGCGCGGCCGAGGCCGTGATCGACGCCAGGCCAGACGTCTTCAACCACAATCTGGAGACGACGCCGCGCCTCTACCTGAAGATTCGGCCGGGCGCGCGGTACTACCACTCGCTGCGCCTGCTCGAGCGCGTGAAGGAGCGCGACCCCTCCCAGTTCACCAAGTCGGGCCTGATGGTCGGTCTTGGCGAGACCAAGGAAGAGGTCATGCAGGTGATGGACGACATGCGGTCCGCCGGCGTCGATTTCATCACCATCGGCCAGTACCTGCAGCCGACGCGCAAGCACGCGGCGGTGGAGCGGTTCGTGACGCCGGAAGAGTTCAAGGCCTATGAGGCCATCGCCCGGGCCAAGGGCTTCCTGATGGCCTCGTGCAGCCCGCTGACGCGCAGCTCGCACCACGCCGGCGAGGATTTCGCCCGGCTGCGCGCGGCGCGCGACGCCCAGCTTGCTGGAGCCTGAGCCCTGCCCCGTCAGGTCGTCGAGCGTTCAGTTCCCTATTCCACGGCCCAGATGATGGCGCTGGTGACGGACATCCGCGCCTATCCTGAGTTCATCCCCTGGATCACGTCCTTGCGCGTCTGGAACGAGGGCGAGCTGGAACCGGGCGTGACCACGCGCGACGCCGAGGTGGTGGTGGGCTTTTCCATGCTGTCGGAGCGCTTCTCGACGCGGGTGCGCACCGACGCCAACGCCTGCCGCGTGGACATGGACCTGATCTCCGGTCCGTTCCGCCGGCTGAAGGGCCAGTGGACGTTTGAAGAGACGCCGACCGGCTCGCGCATGCGGCTGGAGGTGGACTTTGAGTTCAAGTCGCGCCTGCTCGACATGATGGCCCGGGCGAACCTGGACCGGGCCGTGGGCAAGCTGGTGACCGCGTTCGAGTCCCGCGCCATGGGCCTTTACCAGCCGCTGGCGCCGGCGGCGCGCTAAACGTCCAGTTCCTCGGCCGTCATGAAGGCGGCGTTGTCCTGGATGAAGCGGAAGCGGGCCTCGGCCTTCTTGCCCATCAGGCGTTCGACCAGATCCTCGATCTCGTCCTCGCTCTGGGGCAGCGTGACCCGCGCCAGGGTGCGCTTGGACGGGTCCATGGTGGTTTCCTTCAGCTGGGCCGGCATCATTTCGCCCAAGCCCTTGAAGCGGCCGATCTCCACCTTCTTGCCCTTGAAGGGCCCGGCCAGCAGCTCGTCCTTATGGGCGTCGTCCCGGGCGTAGGCGCTCTCCTTGCCCGAGGTGATGCGGTAAAGCGGCGGCTGGGCCAGATAGAGGCGGCCCGAACGGATCAGCTCGGGCATGGTGCGGTAGAAGAAGGTGATGAGCAGGCTGGCGATGTGGGCCCCGTCCACGTCGGCGTCGGTCATGATGACGATGCGCTCGTAGCGCAGGTCCTCGACGCGGAAGCGTGGGTGCGGCTGGGCGCCCAGGGCCAGCATAAGGTCCGACAGCTCCTGGTTCTGGCGCAGCTTGTCAGCGGCCGCCGAGGCCACGTTCAGGATCTTGCCGCGCAGGGGCAGGATGGCCTGGTTGGCGCGGTTGCGGGCCTGCTTGGCGGAGCCGCCGGCGGAGTCGCCCTCCACCAGGAACAGCTCGGCCCCATCCGAGGACTGCTGGGAACAGTCGGCCAGCTTGCCCGGCAGGCGCAGCTTGCGGGTGGCCGAGGCGCGCTGGACCTCCTTGTCCTTGCGCCGCTTGAGGCGCTCTTCGGCGCGCTCGATGACGAAGGCGAGCAGGGCGTTGGCCTGCTTGGGGCTTTCGGTGAGCCAGTGATCGAAGGGGTCGCGCAGGATGCCCTCGACGAGGCGCGTCGCCGAGGCCGACGACAGGCGGTCCTTGGTCTGGCCCTGGAACTCGGGGTTCTTGATGAAGACCGAGACGAGGGCGCCCGCATTGGCGATGACGTCCTCAGCGGTGATGAGGCCGCCCCGCTTTTCGCCCACCAACTCCGCATAGGCCTTGAGGCCCCGGGTGAGGGTGGCGCGGAACCCCGCCTCGTGCGTGCCGCCGTCCGGCGTCGGCACGGTGTTGCAGTAGGACTGGATGAAGCCGTCGGCGTCGCCGAAGCCCGCCGGGCTCCAGGTCACGGCCCATTCGACGGCGCCGGCCTCGCCCTTGCGCTCGACGCGACCGGAGAAGGTGGGGGTGACGGTCTCCTGCGAGCCCACGCGTTCGGCCAGGAAGTCGGCCAGTCCGTTGGGAAAGTGCAGGTCCGCCTCGGTGGGCGTGTTCGGGTCGGTGATGCGCGCCGGATCGCACTTCCAGCGGATGTGCACGCCCCGGAACAGATAGGCCTTGGAGCGCGCCATGCGGTACAGGCGCGAGGGCTTGAAGGCGGCGGCGTCGCCGAAGATCTCGGGATCGGGGCGGAAGCGGATCTGCGTGCCGCGCTTCTTCGTCGGGCCGATCAGCTCGATCGGACCCTGGGGCTGGCCGCGCGAGAACTGCTGGCGCCATTCCTGGCCTTCGCGCCAGACGGTGACGTCCAGCCAATCGGACAACGCGTTGACGACCGAGACGCCCACGCCGTGCAGCCCGCCCGAGGTCTCATAGACCTTGCCGGAGAATTTGCCGCCCGAGTGGAGGACGGTCATCACCACCTCCAGCGCGCTCTTGCCGGGGTGGCGGGGGTGCGGATCGACCGGGATGCCCCGGCCGTCGTCGAACACGGTCAGGAAGCCGTCCTGGTCCAGCTCGACCCGGATGGTCTTGGCGAAGCCGGCCACGGCCTCGTCCATCGAGTTGTCCAGCACCTCGGCGAAGAGGTGGTGCAGGGCCCGCTCGTCAGTGCCGCCGATGTACATGCCCGGCCGCTTGCGCACCGGCTCCAGCCCCTCAAGCACCTCGATGGAGGCGGCCGAATAGTCGCCGGAGGAGGGCGCGGGCGCGGCGGGTTCGGCTTTCACGGCCGCCGGCTTGGCGGCAGGCGCAGGCGCGGGCGCCGGCGCAGGCACGGGCTCTGGCCTGGCGGGCTCCTGAGGCGAGGCCATCAGGCTGAACAGATCGTCGGAAGGCGCAGGCTTGGACATTGCACTCGGTTTGGCGCGATTCGCGGCCGGGCGGGCGGTATGGGCCCGACGGCGGGGCTTCACAAGGCGGCGATGCGGCGCAGTCCTGCTATGGAGGCGCGAAGCGCCTGGAGGACCAGCCCCATGACCTATGAGCTTGGCGTCATCTATCTGCTGCTGACCTATGGCGGGGTGGCGGTGTTCGCGGCCAGCGGCGCCCTGGCGGCGGCGGCGCGCAAGCACGACGTCATCACCTTCGCCTTTTTCGCGGCCATCACCGGGGTGGGCGGCGGCACCCTGAGGGACGTGATGCTGGATACGCCGGTGTTCTGGATCGCCGATCCCGCCCAGCTGGCCGTGTGCGTGGCGGTGGGCGCCCTGGTCTGGCTGATCGGGGTCAGGCCATTCTCGGGGCGGCTGCTGCTGTGGCTGGACGCCATAGGCCTGGCGGCCTTCGCGGTGCTGGGGGCGGCCAAGGCCGTGGCCCTGGGCGCGCCGGCCCTCGTGGCCGTGGTCATGGGCGTGATGACGGCCACCGCCGGGGGGATCATCCGCGACGTCATGGCCGGAGAGCCGTCCGTGCTGCTGCGCCGGGAAATCTACATCACCGCCGCCATGGCCGGGGCGGCGGTGTTCGTGGTCGTCGAGGCGCTGGGCTATCGCGAGATCGCCGGCGCGGCGGGCTTCGTCGTGGGCCTGGGCATCCGCGCCTCGGCCCTGCGCTTCGGCTGGACCATGCCGGCCTTCTTCGGGGGCGTGGTGCGGCGGCGGCCAGAATAGCGAAAGGGCCGGACGATCGCTCGCCCGGCCCTCATATTTCACCTCAGCAAGCGCCCATCAGCACTTGTAGTACATATCGAATTCCACCGGGTGCGGGTGGAGCTGGAGGCGCATCACCTCCTCCATCTTCAGTTCGATGTAGCTGTCGATGAAGTCGTCATCCATGACGCCGCCCTTCTTGAGGAAGGCGCGGTCCTTATCGAGGTTCTCGAGGGCTTCACGCAGCGATCCGCAGACCTCGGGCACGTTGGCGCGCTCCTGCGGGGGCAGGTCGTAGAGGTTCTTGTCCATGGCCTGCCCCGGATCGATGCGGTTCTCGATGCCGTCGAGCCCGGCCATCAAGAGGGCCACGAAGGTCAGGTAGGGGTTGCCCATGGGGTCGGGGAAGCGGACCTCCAGGCGCTTGGCCTTGGGCGAGGACACCCACGGAATACGGATCGAGGCGGAGCGGTTGCGGCTGGAATAGGCCAGCTTCACCGGGGCCTCATAGCCGGGCACCAGGCGCTTGTAGGAATTGGTGGTCGAGTTCGAGAAGGCGTTGATGGCCTTGGCGTGCTTGATGACGCCGCCGATGTACCAGAGGGCCATTTCCGACAGGCCGGCGTACTTGTCGCCCGCGAACAGCGGCTTGCCGCCCTTCCAGATCGACTGGTGCACGTGCATGCCCGAGCCGTTGTCGCCGAACATGGGCTTGGCCATGAAGGTGGCCGTCTTGCCGTAGGCCGCCGCCACGTTGTGGATGACGTACTTATAGAGCTGCATCCGGTCGGCCATGGTGAGCAGATCGGAGAACTTGAGCCCCAGTTCGTGCTGGGCTGGGGCCACCTCGTGGTGGTGCTTTTCGGGATCCATGCCCAGCTCGCCCATGACGGCCAGCATCTCGCCGCGCAGGTCCTGGGCCGAGTCCACCGGGTTGACCGGGAAGTAGCCCCCCTTGGCGCCGGGCCGGTGGCCCATGTTGCCTTCGGGGTAGGCGCGGTTGGTGTTGGAGGGCAGCTCGATGGAGTCGAACGAGAAGCCGGTGTCGTGCGACGCGGTGGACCAGCGCACATCGTCAAAGACGAAGAACTCGGCCTCGGGCCCGAAGAAGACGGTGTCGCCCACGCCCAGCGACTGCACGTAGGTCAGGGCCTTCTTGGCCATGGAGCGGCTGTCGCGGTTGTAGGGCTCGCCCGTATCGGGGTTCAGCACGTCGCAGAACAGGGCAAGGGTGGTCTGCTGGTAGAAGGGATCGATGATCGCCGTCTTCAGGTCCGGCTTCAGCAGCATGTCGCTTTCGTTGATGGCCTTCCATCCGGCGATGGACGAGCCGTCGAACATGGTCCCTTCCTCGAGCAGCTCCTCATCGACCATGTTGATGTCGAGGGTGACGTGCTGGAGCTTGCCCCGCGTGTCGGTGAAGCGCAGGTCGACGAAGCGGACATCCTTTTCCTTGATGTCCTGGAGGATTTTGGAGGCTTTCATCGTCGGTCCTTGGCGGCTTGGGGAGGCGGAGAGAAGAGGGCGGTCTAGATGGCGTGGGGGCCGGACTCGCCGGTGCGGATGCGGATGACGTCGAGCACGTCGGTGACGAAGATCTTGCCATCGCCGATCTTGCCGGTGCGGGCGGCGGTCTGGATGGCCTCGAGGCAGGCGGCGACCAGGTCGTCGGGCACGACCACCTCGATCTTCATCTTGGGGAGGAAGTCGACGACGTACTCGGCGCCGCGATAGAGTTCGGAATGACCCTTCTGGCGCCCGTAGCCCTTGGCTTCCAGCACCGTCATGCCCTGGACGCCCACGTCCTGGAGAGCTTCCTTCACCTCGTCGAGCTTGAAGGGCTTGATGACGGCTTCGATCTTTTTCATCGGATTCCCGGGGGCGATACCCGGGCCGCAAAGGGACGGTGCATTGCAGCAAATCGCAAGACCCCGGCGCAAAAAATCTCGGGCTGAAGCGATCCGGCGGCGGAGGGCTCGGTGATGGACGTCAAGCAGACTCCGGACTGGCTGGATCGGTTCCCGTGGCCGGGCGCTGAGACGCACAAGCACAGCCGCGGGCGGTTGGGCGTGGTGAGCGGAGGGCCGTGGGCCACGGGCGCCGCGCGCCTGGCGTCGCGGGCCGGCCAGAGGATCGGCGCCGGATGGGTCGAGGTCTGGGCGCCCGAGGCGGCCGCCCCGGTGCTGGCGCCGGTGCTGGAGGCGGCGCTGCTGCGGCCCTTCGGCGACGCGGCTGAGCTGGCGGAGCCCGCCGAACGGCTGGACGCCATGGTCATAGGTCCCGCCCTGGGCCGCCGGCCGGAGCATCTGGCCATGGTGGAGACTGTATTGGCGGGAGCGGCGGCCCTGGTGCTGGACGCGGACGCCCTGAGCCTGTTCAGCCAATGGCCGGAGGCCCTGTTCGACAGACTGTCGCCGAACGACGTGCTGACGCCGCACCTGGGCGAGTTCGATCGCCTGTTCCCCGACCTGATGGGCGGCGGGCATCGGGCCGACCTGGCGCGACGGGCCGCTGAAAGGGCGGGCTGTGTGGTGGTGCTGAAGGGCAATCAGACCGTCATCGCCTCCCCCGACGGGCGGGTGGAGGTCAGCGCGCCTGCGCCGGCCTGGCTGGCCACGGCGGGGACGGGCGATGTGCTGGCGGGGATGATCGGCGGCCTGCTGGCGCAGAAAATGGACGCCTTCGACGCGGCTCGGGCGGCGGTCTGGATCCACGCCCAGGCGGCTGGGCGGTTCGGACCGGGCCTGATCGCCGAGGATTTGCCGGACCTGATCCCGCCGGTGCTGGGCGGCCTTTGGCAAGCCGCCCAGCGGAAAGGCGAGGGCGCTTAGCCCTGCTGGCCGGCGTTCTGCTCGACCTGGTCGGCGGCTTCGTCGCCTTGTTGCTCGATCTGGTCGGCCTGGTTGTTGAGGGCCGTTTCCTGGGCCTCGTTCGAGGTGGCCGCGGCCTGGGACTCCAGCGCGTCGGCCCGGGCCTCGGTGGTGTCCTCGATGGCGTCGGCCTGCTGCTCGGCGGCGCGGTCGGCCTGGCTTTCGCAGGCGGCGAGGCTCAGGGCGGCGACGGCCGCCAGGGCGTAACGGATCATGGATAGTCCCTCCGGTGATGAGCGGAAACCGCTCCGCTCGTGGAGGGCAGAACGTCCCGATCTCAAATTTGGTTCACGGGGTTGTGAGGAGTCGGGTGTGACGCCAGTCTCCTTGACGGGGAGGGCGACCACGGAGTGTTGGAGGGGTAGGTTACCGAACGGCTTGCCGCACCACGCCTCCGTTGCACTCCGCGAGTGCCGTCTCCCCGCCGAGCGGGGAAGAGACAACAAGACCCAGCCCTTGCCTTTCCAGCTGTTCCCGCGTAAAGGCCCGCCCACTTCACAGCGCAAGGCGTGGCGCGGCCGGGGAGACATCCCGCCCGCTCCGTTCCGAGCCCTCCTTCACGGGAAGGTTTACCGCCTGCGCCAGGACCGATCGGAAGAAGGACGACGATCACATGGCTCTGCCTGAATTCTCCATGCGTGGCCTGCTTGAGGCCGGCGCCCACTTCGGCCACCAGACCCACCGCTGGAACCCGAAGATGGAGCGCTACATCTTCGGCTCGCGCTCGAACATCCACATCCTCGACCTGTCGCAGACGGTGCCGCTGCTGCACCAGGCGCTGAACGAGATCCGCAACGTGGCGGCCAAGGGCGGCCGCGTGCTGTTCGTCGGCACCAAGCGCCAGGCCTCCGAGCCGGTGGCCACCGCCGCCAAGCGCTGCGCCCAGTACTATGTGAACCACCGCTGGCTGGGCGGCACCCTGACCAACTGGCGCACCGTGTCGGGCTCGATCGCGCGCCTGCGCGAGCTGGAAGAGGTGCTGTCGGGCGAAGGCGGCGGCCGCGTGAAGAAGGAGCTGCTGAACCTGCAGCGCGAGCGCGACAAGCTGGAGCTGAGCCTGGGCGGGATCAAGGACATGGGCGGCCTGCCCGACATCATGTTCGTGATCGACACCAACAAGGAAGCCATCGCCATCAAGGAAGCCCGCAAGCTGGGCATCCCGGTCGTGGCGATCCTGGACACCAACAGCGATCCGGACGGCATCACCTTCCCGGTGCCGGGCAACGACGACGCGGCGCGCGCCATCCAGATGTACTGCGATCTGGTGGCCGACACGGTGCTGGACGGTCTGGCCTCGGGCCAGGCGGCCATGGGCGTGGACCTGGGCGCTTCGGTCGCTCCGGTGGAGCCGGCCCTGCGTGAGGCCGCTCCGGCCGCCGAGGCCACGCCGCTGGCCGCCGAGGACGAGGCCATGGCCCAGAAGGCGGAACAGCCTGCCGACGCCCCCGAGGCTGCGGCTGAGGCCCCCGCTGAAGCCCCCGCTGAGGCCCAGGAAGCCACCACTGAGGCCCTGGACGCCGTGCCGGAAGAGCCGGGCGCCGTCTGAGCCGAGCTTTGAACGCCCGTCGCAATTCGCGGCGAGACTGAACCGTACTTGATTTGGATGGCCGCCCCGCCCACGTGGGGGCGGCCGCACCCCTAAGGATTGGAGACAGACCCATGGCGGAGATCACGGCCGCATTGGTGAAGGACCTGCGCGAGCGCTCCGGCGTCGGCATGATGGACTGCAAGAAGGCCCTGCAGGAAACGAACGGCGACATCGAGGCCGCCATCGACTGGCTGCGCGCCAAGGGCCTGTCCAAGGCCGCCAAGAAGGCTGACCGCGTGGCGGCCGAGGGCCTGGTCGCCGTGGCTTCGAAGGAAGTCGGCGCCGGCGAGATCGGCGCGGCTATCGAGTTCAACGCCGAGACGGACTTCGTCGCGCGCAACGAGCTGTTCCAGAACGCGGCCAAGCGCTTCGCCGAGCTGGGCCTGGAGCACGCCACGGTCGAGGGCCTGCACGGCGCCGAGCTGGAAACCGGCAAGACGGTTCAGGACGAGGTCACCAACCTGATCGCCACGGTCGGCGAGAACATGCAGCTGCGCCGCGCCGCCCGCCTGTCGGTCGACGAGGGCGTCGTCGCCTCTTACGTGCACAACGCGGTGTCGCCGGGCCTCGGCCGGATCGGCGTGCTGGTCGCCCTGCACGGCGCCGGCGACAAGGCCAAGCTGCGTGAACTGGGCCGCAAGATCGCCATGCACGTGGCGGCGACCGCGCCCCTGTCGCTGAACACCGACGATCTGGACCCCGCCGCCGTCGAGAAGGAGCGCGCCGTCCTGACCGAGAAGGCGCGCGAGGAAGGCCGCCCCGAGAACATGATCGAGAAGATCGTCTCGGGTCAGATCGCCAAGTTCCAGAAGGAAGTGGTGCTGACCAAGCAGAACTTCGTCATGGACCCGGACCGCACCATCGAGCAGCTGGTGGCTGAAGAGGGCAAGGCGATGGGCAACCCGAACCTGCACATCGGCGGCTTTGTCCGCCTGGCGCTGGGCGAGGGTGTCGAGAAGGTCGAGGGGCCCGACTTCGCTTCGGAAGTCGCCTCGATGACCGGCGGCTAAACCGATTACGGATAAATTGCGCCGATCAGGGGCGCGGCGGCTTGGACGGCCGCCGCGCCCTTCGTCTATGGTGGCCCGCCGATTCCGGCGCCAGTCATTACCCTTCCCGAGACAGGCCCCAAGCCATGCCCGCTGAACCGCCCGCCGACCCGACGAAATACCGCCGCATCCTGCTGAAGGTGTCCGGCGAAGTGCTGATGGGCGAACAGGGCTACGGCATCGACATGAAGACGGTGGACACCGTGGCCGCGGCCATCAAGCGCGCCGTCGAGAGCGGCGTGCAGATGTGCCTGGTCATCGGCGGGGGCAACATCTTCCGGGGGCTGTCGAAGGCGGCCGGCGACATGGACCGGGCCACAGCCGACCACATGGGCATGCTGGCGACCGTGATGAACGCCCTGGCCATGCAGGCGGCGCTGGAGAAGATCGGCGTACAGACGCGGGTGCAGAGCGCCCTGACCATGAACGCCGTGGCCGAGCCCTACATCCGGCGTCGCGCCCTGCGGCACCTGGAGAAGGGCCGTGTGGTGATTTTCGCCGCCGGGGTGGGCGCGCCCTTCTTCACGACGGATTCCGGCGCCGCCCTGCGCGCCGCCGAGATGGGCTGCGACGCCCTGCTGAAGGGCACCAGCGTGGACGGGGTTTACACCGCCGATCCGAAGAAGGACGCCAGCGCCACGCGCTATGAACGGCTGACCTATCAGGACGTGCTGGCCAAGGACCTGCGGGTCATGGACGCCTCGGCCATCGCCATGATGCGGGACGCGGGCATTCCCATCGTGGTCTTCTCGATCCGCGGCGAAGGCTCGCTGCGGCGCGTTCTGAACGGCGAAGGCCCCTTCACGGTCATCAGCGGGCAAGTCTAAGAAGAACTGGCCTAAAGAGAACCAAGTCCGGAGATACGATCATGGCCAAGCCAGACATCAAATCCTACGCCGCCCGCATGGACAAGGCGGTCACGGCGCTGAAGGAGGAGTTCGCGGGCCTGCGGACGGGCCGCGCCTCGGCAGGCCTGCTCGAACCGGTGATGGTCGAGGCCTATGGCGCCACCGCGCCGCTGAACACGGTGGCGGCCATCAGCGTGCCCGAGGCGCGCATGATCAGCGTCAGCGTCTGGGATCGGGGCATGGTGGTCTCGGTCGAGAAGGCCATCCGCGCCGCGGGCCTGGGCCTGAACCCTGTCGTCGACGGTCAGACCCTGCGCATCCCGATCCCGCCCCTCACCGAGGAGCGGCGCAAGGATCTGGTCAAGCTGGCCGGCAAGTACGCCGAGCAGCAGCGCATCGCCGTGCGCAACGTGCGGCGCGACGCCAATGACGACCTGAAGAAGGCGGAAAAGGACGGCGAGATCAGCCAGGACGAGCAGAAGCGCCTGGAGGGCGACGTCCAGAAGGAGACGGACGCGGCTATCAAGCGCATCGACGAGGCCTTGAAGGTCAAGGAACAGGAGATCATGCAGGTCTGACCTGCATGAGGATCCCTGAGTATGGCGTCGGCCCCCACGGCTGAGAGTGACCTAACCGCCCGCGACGGCGGGCCGCGCCACGTCGCCCTGATCATGGACGGCAACGGCCGCTGGGCCAAGGCGCGCGGCCTGCCGCGCACAGCCGGTCACAAGGCGGGCGTCGAGGCCCTTAAACGCACGGTGCAAGGCGCGGGCGACCTGGGCGTCGAGTGCCTGACCGTGTTCGGCTTCTCGACCGAGAACTGGCGCCGGCCCGCCGAGGAGGTCTCGGAGCTGATGGGCCTGGTGAAGGCCTATGTGGAGGCGGATCTGGAGCGCCTGCGCAAGGGCGGGGTGCGCCTGCGCATCCTTGGCGCCCGCGAGGACCTGTCCCCGGACATCCGCGGCATCGTCGAGCGCGCCGAGAGCCGCACGGCCCACAACGACCGTTTCCTTCTGCAGGTGGCGTTCAACTATGGCGGCCGGTCCGACATCGTGCGGGCGGCGCGCCGCTTCGCCGAGCAGGTCAAGGCCGGGACGGTGGAACCCGAAGCCCTGACCGAAGAGAGGTTCGGCGCGCTGCTGTCCACCGGCGAGGCGCCGCCCCTGGACATGGTCGTGCGCACCTCGGGCGAGCGGCGGCTGTCGAACTTCCTGTTGTGGGAGGCGGCCTACGCCGAGTTGGTGTTCCAGGACATCCTGTGGCCCGATTACGGCCCCCGGGCGCTGGCGGCGGCCATCGAGGAGTATCGCCTGCGCGACCGGCGGTTCGGCGCCCTGGCCCGGCCGCTGGCGGAGGCGTCGGGCGCGTGAAGCTGCAGGGTATCGGTCTTAGAGCAGCCTCTACGGCGGTGCTGGCGCCCGCCGCCATCGCGGCCCTGTATCTGGGCGGTCTGCCCTTCATGCTTATGATCGCGGTCTCGACGGCTTTCCTGGCCTTCGAATGGACCCAGATGAGCCAGTCCAGGCGCAAGGGGCCGCTGACCTTCCTGCTCACCGTGACGATCGTCGCGGGCTGCATCGGCGCCTATGCGGACGAGCTGCCGTTGGCCTGGGCCGTGTGCGCGATCGGCGCCCTTATCCTGGCCGTCGTGGCGCGGACCGGCGGCGGCTGGGCCGGGCGCGCGTGGTTCGGCGTGCTCTACCTTGCCGTCCCCATCGTGCTGATGGTCTGGCTGAGGCTTCAGGATGAGGGCGGCCGATGGACGATCCTGTTGTTCGCGATCACCTGGGGCGCGGACATCGCAGCCTATCTGGCCGGCAGCGCCATCGGGGGCGCGAAACTGGCGCCGCGCCTGTCGCCCAACAAGACCTGGGCTGGCTTCATCGCGGGACTGGTCGCCGGGTCGGCGGTCGCCGCCCTGGTCACGCTGAGCTTCGCCATGGCGGGGCCCGAGTGGCGGATCACGGGCCTGCCGGTGCTCTGGGCCGCGCTGGTGGGCCTGGCGGGCGCGCTGGCCACCATGAGCGGCGACCTATTCGAATCCGCCCTGAAGCGCCGTTACGGCGTGAAGGATTCCGGCGACATCATTCCGGGGCACGGGGGGCTTCTGGACCGGGTGGACGGCCTGCTGTTCGCTGCAGTGGTAGTGGCGGGCGCGCGCGTCCTGGCAGGAGGCGCGCTTTAGATGCGGCTGCCTGAGCGCATTTCCATTCTGGGTTCGACCGGCTCCATCGGCTGTTCGACGCTGGACCTGCTTGAAAAGGCGGGCTTCGGCGGCGCTATCGAAGTGCTGGCTGCCGGCCGCAACGTCGATCGGCTGATCGAGCAGGCGCGCCGCTGGCGCCCGGCGCTGGCGGTGACGGCGGACGAGGGGACCCTGCCTCGGCTGCGCGAGGGACTGGCCGGTACAGGCGTGGAGGCGGCGGCTGGCGAGGCGGCCCTCGTCGAGGCCGCCCTGCGCCCCGTGGACTGGGTCATGTCGGCTATCGTCGGCGCCGCCGGCCTGCCGCCGACCTGGGCCGCGGCGGGGACGGGGGCCGTGATCGCCCTTGCCAACAAGGAGAGCCTGGTCTGCTGCGGACCGGCCCTGATGCATCGGGCCGAGGAACATGGCGGCAGGGTGCTGCCGGTGGATTCGGAACACTCGGCCATCCTGCAGGTCTTCGAGGTGCGGAATGCAGCCCAGGTGGCCTGCGTGACCCTCACGGCCTCGGGCGGGCCGTTCCGCGACTGGAGCGCCGCGCGGATCGCCCGGGCTACGCCGCAAGAGGCGGTCGCCCACCCGAACTGGAGCATGGGCGCCAAGATCTCGGTGGACAGCGCCACCCTGATGAACAAGGGGCTGGAGACGATCGAGGCCGCCTATCTGTTCGGACTGAGGCCCGATCAGCTGGACGTGGTCATCCACCCTCAGTCGGTGATCCACAGCCTGGTCCGCTACGCCGACGGCTCCAGCCTGGCTCAGCTGGGCCCGCCCGACATGCGCACGCCCATCGCCGTCGCCTTGGCCTGGCCGGACCGGACGGCCTGGCCGGCGCCCGCCCTCGACCTGACGACCTGCGGGCCGCTGACCTTCGAGGCGCCGGACCTGACGCGCTTTCCGGCCCTTCGGCTGGCGCGCGAGGCGCTGGCCGCGGGCGGCGAGGCGCCTGCGGTGCTGAACGGCGCCAATGAGGCGGCGGTTCGGGCTTTTCTTGACCGGCGCATCGGCTTTTCGGATATTGCCGCCGTCGTGGAGGAGGTTCTTGAGGGGATGGGCCACGGCCAGTCCCATCAAGGAGCGGGGAACGGCGTTCTGGAAGGCGTCATGGCCGCCGACCGGCGGGCCCGGCGGGGCGCGCAGGATGTAATTGAACGTCGGGCGAACGCCGCCTGATCGGGGCGGAGACGAATGAGACCATGCTCGACGCGCTGACAAGCACTCTCCTGGCGATCGCCTCGTTCATCGTGGTGCTGTCGATCGTCATCACCTTTCACGAACTGGGACACTACTGGGCCGGCCGACTGTTCGGGGTGAAGACAGAGCGCTTTTCGCTGGGCTTCGGGCGGGCTCTCATCAGCCATCGCGACAAGCGCGGCGTGGAATGGCGCATCGGCTGGCTGCCGCTGGGCGGCTATGTGAAGTTTGCCGGCGACCTGGACGGGGCGCCCGACGCCAAGACCCTGGATGCTGCGCGCCAACAGATCGTCGCTGCCGAGGGGGCGGGCGCGGAGCGGGCCTATTTCGACTTCAAACCCGTCTGGCAGAGGGCGCTGATCGTTTTCGCAGGGCCCTTCGCGAACTTCGTGCTGGCGGTGCTGATCTTCGCCAGCCTGGCCATGGCGGCCGGAGAGGTCGTGCGGATCAAGCCCGTGGTGGGAGAGGTCTCCGCCGGCGGCGCGGCGGCGGAGGCCGGGTTCCGGCCCGGCGACCTGATCACTCGCGCCAACGGCCGCGCCATCGACGACTGGTCCGACGTGGCCCAGATGGTGCAGTTCCGGGCCGGCGAGCCCATCCGCTTCGACGTGGAGCGCGCGGGCCAGACGCTTGAGCTGACGGCCACGCCGCGTGCGCGCACCCTGGAGATCGACGGCCAGCCCGTGACCCAAGGGGTGCTGGGGATCGCCTTCAACCCCACGCCCGAGACGATCGAGCGCCGCGCGCTGAATCCCGTCACGGCCTTGGGCGAGGGGGTTCGCATGACGGCGACCGTCCTGGACACCACGCTGACCTATCTTCGGCGAGTGGTGACGGGCCGCGAGTCGGGCGACCAGCTGAGCGGCCCGCTGGGCATCGCCCGCGCCTCGGGCACGGTGGCGTCCGGCGCGGCGACCGGCGCCGAGAACCTCGGGGACGGGGTCTGGCGCGTCACGGCTTCGCTTTTGTTGCTGACCGGCCTTCTTTCTGTCGGAGTTGGCTTCCTTAATCTGCTGCCTGTGCCGATCCTCGACGGGGGGAGACTGGTGTTCTATGCCTACGAAGCTGTTGCCCGGCGTCCCCTCGACGCGCGGATTCAGGAGCTAGGATACCGCGTCGGTCTTGTGTTGCTGGTCGGTTTGATATTGTTCGCCACCTGGAACGACGTACAGAAGTTCAGCCTGTTCCGCTCGCTGGGCGGGTCCATCTCGTAAGAATCGGTGTCTGACGCCCCAATGGTCCGCTCCATGCCTTTGTCCTTTCCCCGCCTTGGGTCGAACCGCGCCGCCGTGAGCCGCGTGGGCGCCAGCCTGGGCGCGCTCGTCATCGCCGCCGGTCTGGCATCGGGCGCCCTGGCCCAGGAAGCCCCCGCCCCGGCGGCCGAGGCTGAACCCCAGCCCCAGGCCGAAGCCGCGCCCCAGGCACCGCCCAGCCCCACGGTGACGGTGGCTCGGGTCGTGGTGCGGGGCAATCAGCGCATCGATACCCAGACGATCGCCTCGTACCTGCCGATCCAGCCGGGCGACACGGTGGATCCGGCGACCCTGGATGTGGCGCTTCGTACGCTCTACCGCACGGACCTGTTCTCGGACGTGCAGATCTTCGCCGAGGGCGCCGACCTGGTCGTCGAGGTGGTGGAGAATCCGGTCATCAACCAAGTGACCTTCGAGGGCAATGAGGCCATCACCGAGGAGAAGCTGCGCGAGGAAGTGCAGATTCGGCCTCGCGGCGTCTACACGCGCGCCCGGGTTCTCCAGGACGTGCAGCGCCTGGTCGAGCTGTACCGCCGCTCGGGCCGCATCACGGCGACCATCACGCCCAAGATCGTGCAGCTGTCGCAGAACCGCGTCGACCTGGTGTTCGAGATCGATGAAGGCGTCGCCACCGGCATCCGCAGCATCAACATCCTGGGCAACGAAGCCTTCTCGGACCGCGACCTGCGCGACATCATGGTCACCAAGACCTCGCGGCTGTGGCGGCTGTTCTCGTCCAACGACGTCTACGACCCGGATCGCCTCGAATACGACCGCGAGCAGATCACCAAGCACTATCGCAACAACGGCTATTTCGACTTCCGCATCGTCTCGGCGGTGGCCGAGCTGTCCCCCGACCGTGAGGACTTCGCCGTCACCATGACGGTGGACGAGGGCGCTCAGTTCAACTTCGGCCGCGTCACGGTCGAGACCGCGAACGAGCGCCTGAATCCCGAGTTCCTTCAGGCGCTGCTGCCGATCCGTGAAGGCGACCTCTATCAGGTCGACCGCATCGAAGAGGCGGTGGACTCCCTGACCTTCGCGGCCGGGTCGGCGGGCTACGCCTTCGTGGACGTGCGGCCGGAGTACACGCCGAACCGCGAGAACAACACGATCGACGTGGTGTTCCATGTCAGCGAGGGCCAGCGCGTCTATGTCGAGCGGATCGACATCGTCGGCAACACCCGCACCCTGGACCCCGTGATCCGGCGCGAAATCATGCTGGCCGAGGGCGACGCCTTCAACCAGGTGCTGGTCAACCGTTCCGAACTGAACCTTCAGGGACTGGGCTTCTTCGCCGAGTCGAGCATCGAGAACGTGCCGGGCTCGGCGCCGGACCGCACGGTCGTCCAGGTCCAGGTCCAGGAGCAGCCGACGGGCGAACTGTCCTTCGGCGCCGGCTTCAGCTCGCTGGAATCGTTCGTCATCGACGTCAGCGTGACCGAGCGCAACTTCCGCGGCCGGGGTCAGAACCTGGTGGCGCGCGTGTCCTACGGATCGCTGCGCCAGCAGATCGATTTCCGCTTCACCGAGCCGAAGTTCCTGGGCCGCGACTTGAGGGCCGGCTTTGATTTGTACCACTACCGGTATGATTATTCGGACTTTTCTTCGTTCAACTGGCAGTCCACCGGTGGTGCGGTCCGCCTCAGCTGGCCGCTGAACGGCATCTCGACCCTGTCGACGCGCTATTCGCTGCGGCAGGACGAGGTGACGGTTCCGGATGGCTACTGCGACGCCAGCGGCCTGGGCTCGCAGGCGCTGTGCGAGCAGCTGGGCAGCGTCATCACCTCGGCGCCGGGCTACACGCTGGCCTTCAACGCCACGAACAACCCGGTGCGGCCGACGCGCGGCTGGTCAGGCGCCCTGCGCCAGGACTTCGCCGGCCTGGGCGGCGACGTCCATTCGATCCGCACCGAGATCGAGGCCAACTTCTATCACGGCTTCACCGAGAACTTCGTGCTCAGCGTGGAAGGCTCGCTGGGCTATGTGGCGGGCTGGAGCGGCGATCCCGTGCGGATCAACGACCGCTTCTTCCGCGGCGGCAGCAACTTCCGCGGCTTCGAGACCGCGGGCATGGGACCGCGTGACCTTCTGACGCGAGACTCCCTGGGCGCCAACTTCTATTCTCAGCTGACCACCGAGCTGACCGTGCCCAACGGTCTGCCGGAAGAATATGGAGTGAGAACGTCCCTGTTCCTCGACGTCGGCACCGCCGGCCTGCTGGACGACCGCTACAAGCTGCTGTCGAACGGCATGCCCGACCCGAACATCGTGGACAATCTGGGCCTGCGGGCCGCCGCGGGCCTGAGCGTCTCCTGGCGTTCGCCCATGGGTCCCATCCGCTTCGACTTCAGCCAGATCCTGGCGAAGGAAGACTACGACCGCACGGAAACCTTCCGGTTCTCGAGCACCACGCCCTTCTAGGAAACACCAGATGAACAAGCTTTTCCTGATCGCCGCCTCGGCGGCCGCCCTGGCCGCCGCTGGGACGGTCTCCGCTCAGCAGCAGCCCGCCCAAGCGCCGCTGAACCACGGCCCGGCCATCACCGGCGTGTGCATCTACAACGGCCCGGCCCTGATGCAGACCTCCACCGCCGGCCAGGCGGTCAATACGCGCCTGCAGCAGCTGATGCAGCAGGTGGAAGCCGAGCTGCAGCCCGAGGCCAACGCCATCGACACCGAGCTGCGCACCCTGCAGAGCCAGCAGGCCAGCCTGCCGGCCGACCAGTTCAACCAGCGCCGCCAGGCCCTGGGCCAGCGCGCCCAGACCTTCGAGACCCTGCGCCAGACCCGACTGGCTGAACTGCAGTACACCGAGCAGTCGCAGCGGCTGCGCATCGCCCAGACCGTCAACCCGATCCTGACCCAGGTCTATCAGGCGCGCGGCTGCAGCCTTCTGCTGGACGCGTCCGGCATCCTGGCGGCCAACCCGGCCATGGACGTGACGCCCCAGGTCATCCAGCAGCTGAACACCACGCTGCCGACCGTGACCTTCGACCGCATGCCGCTGCCGCAGCAGCAGCAACCGGCGCAGTCCTAATCCGCCTACGATGGGGGCCAGGCCAGACGCGGCGCCGGATCCGCGCTTCTTCCAGAGGCGCGCGGCGCTGGATGGCCCCTCCCTGGCGAAGCTGACAGGAGCGGCCGTCCCGGAAGGGGCGGCCGTTTCCGTTTCTGGCGCCGCGACGCTCGACCGTGCGGGACCGGGCGACGCCGCCTTTCTGTCGGATCGTCGGTATCGCGACCGGCTGGCCCGCAGCCAGGCGTCCTATGTCTTCGTGCGCGAGGGCGACGCGGGCGCGATCCGCGAAGGCGCGATCCCCCTGATCACGCCTGAACCCGCCGTGGCCTGGGCCCTGACGGCGGCGGCGCTGCATCCCGGGCGTCTATTCGACGGGACCGAGCCCGTGCACGGAACGGCCCAGCTGGAAGACGGCGTGGTGCTGTCCCCGGGCGCCGTGGTCGGTCCCGGCGCGCGGATCGGCCGAGGCACGGTGCTGGAGCCCAACGCCGTGGTGGGGCCGGGCGTCTGCATCGGCCGCGATGGCCGCATCGGCGCGGGCGCCGTGGTGGGCTTCGCCCTGATCGGCGATCGGGTCACCATCGGCGCGGGGGCGGTGATCGGCGAAGCGGGCTTCGGCGTCGCCGCCGGGCGCAACGGAACCGTCGCCATGCCACAGCTGGGCCGGGTCATCCTGCAGGACGACGTGTCCGTGGGGGCCAACACCTGCATCGACCGCGGCGCTTTTGAGGACACCGTGGTCGGCGAGGGGACCAAGATCGATAACCTGTGCCAGATCGCCCACAACGTGCGGATCGGCCGCCACTGCCTGATCGCGGCGCATACGGGTCTGTCGGGTTCGGTGGTGGTGGGGGACAGGGCGGCCTTCGGCGGCCGCGCCGGCGTCGTGGATCACATGACCGTCGGCGACGGCGCCCAGATCGCGGCCGCGGCGGCGGTGCTGAGAAGCGTGCCGGCCGGTGAGGTCTGGTCCGGCTATCCGGCCCGTCCGGTGCGCCAGTTCTTGCGTGAGACGGCCTGGTTGGCCAAACAGGCCGCAGGAAAGAAGAAGGGTGGCGACGATCATGGCGAGTGACGAGGGAAGCGCGGGCACGGCCATCGATTACGCCGAGGTGATGCGGCGCATTCCGCACCGTTACCCTTTCCTGCTGGTCGACCGGGCCGAGGACTTCATCGCCCGGACCTCCATCACGGGCATCAAGAACGTCAGCTTCAACGAGCCGTTCTTCCCGGGCCACTTCCCGATTGATCCGGTCATGCCCGGCGTTCTGATCGTCGAGGCCATGGCCCAGACCGGCGCCCTGCTCATGTCCAAGTCGCTGGATGTGGACGTGTCGAACAAGGTGATCATGTTCATGTCGATCGACGGGGTGCGGTTCCGCAGGCCCGCCAGGCCGGGCGACCAGCTGCGCATGAAGGTCGAGGTCACGCGCGCGCGGGGCGACGCCTACAAGTTCCGGGGCGAAACCTTCATCGACGGAAAGCTGGCGGCCGAAGCCGAATTCATGGCCATGGCCGTGACGGTCGAAGAAGGCGCCTGACCGTGACCATCCACCCCACCGCCCTTGTCGATCCGGGCGCGGAGATCGGGGATGGGGCCGTCGTCGGCCCCTGGTGCCGCGTCGAGGCCGGCGCCCGCCTGGCCGCCGGGGTCGAGCTGGCGTCCAGCGTCGTGGTGCACAGCCATACGGACATCGGCGAAGGCACGGTCGTGCACCCCTTCGCCGTCCTGGGGGGCGCGCCGCAGCATGGCGGTTACAAGGGTGAGCCGACGCGGCTGGTCATCGGCGCCCGCAACATCATCCGCGAACACGCGACCCTGCACCGCGGCACGGTTCAGGGCGGCGGCCTGACAAGGGTTGGCGAGGGCTGCCTGTTCATGGTCGGCGCTCATATCGCCCATGACTGCATGGTGGGCGACGGCGTCACCTTCGCCAACAACGCGGTGATCGGCGGCCATGTCCAGGTGGGCGACGGCGCCTTTCTGGGCGGCCAGTCGGCGGTCCACCAGTGGTGCCGGGTCGGCAAGGGCGCGATCCTGGGCGGCGGGGCCGTCGCCACACGCGATGTCATCCCCTTCGGTTCGGCCTGGGGCAACCATGCGCGGCTGGAAGGGCTGAACATGGTGGGGCTGAAGCGGCGCGGCTTTGACAAGGCCAGGATCCGCCGCATGCTGAAGCTGTTCGATGCGCTGTTCCACGGCGAGGGACTGTTCGAGGATCGGCTGGCCCGGGCCGAGGCGGAGTACGCCGACCTCGATGAGGCCCGAGAGATCATCACATTCATCCGCGACGGCGGGTCGCGACCCCTTTGCCGCCCATGAGCGAGCCGGGTCGGCTGGGACTGGTCAGCGGCGGCGGCGATCTGCCGGGTGCGGTGCTGCGCGCCTGCGAGGCCGCAGGACGGCCGGTGTTCATCGTGGCCCTGAAAGGGTTCACCGAGCCGGATTTGCGGGCGGACGCCGGCGTCGAGGTGGGGCTGGCCGAGTTCGGCAAGTGCATCGCCGCGCTTCAGAAGGCCGGATGTCGCCAGGTCTGCTTCTGCGGCAATGTCAGCCGTCCGGACTTCGCCAGCCTGGTCCCTGACCTCAAGGGCATGAGCGTCCTGCCGGGCCTGATCGCGGCCGGGCGTCAGGGCGACGACGCCCTGCTGCGGGCCATGCTGAAGGTGTTCGAGGACGCAGGGTTCGAGGTGGTCGGGCCGGACGCCTTGCTGGGTCGGGTGCTTGAGCCCGGCGCCCTTGGGGGCGTGATCCCCGACAAGGCGCAGCTCGAGGACGTGACGAAGGCGCTGGATGTGGCGCGCGCGACCGGGGCGCTGGACATCGGGCAGGGCGCGGTGGTGGCGGAGGGCCTGGTGCTGGCGGTAGAGGCGCAGGAAGGCACCGACGCCATGCTGCGGCGGGTGGCGGGCCTGCCCCAGGCTCTGCGCGGCCAGGCGGGGGCGCGGAAGGGCGCGCTGGCCAAGGCGCCCAAGCCCATCCAGGAGCGCCGAGTGGACCTGCCGGTCATCGGGGTGCGCACGGTCGAGCTGGCCGCAGAGGCGGGCCTGGCGGGGGTCGCGGGAGAGGCCGGCGGGCTGATCGTGGTGGATGCGGACGCCGTGCGGGCGGCCGCCGACAGGCTGGGCCTGTTTGTATGGGGAGAAGCGCCATCGCCGGGCTGAAGATCATGCTGGTGGCGGCGGAGACGTCGGGCGACGCGCTGGGCGCCGGGCTGGCCAGGGCGCTGAAGGCGCGGCTGGGCCCGCGACTGACCCTGGTGGGCGTCGGCGGGGCGCGTATGGCCGAGGAGGGCGTGAACAGCCCCTTCGACATCACCGAGCTGTCGATTCTGGGCTGGGTCGAGGGACTGATGGCCTATGGCCGGGTGAAGCGCCGCGTGAAGGAGGCCGCCGCCCTGGCCCGGGCCGAGCGGCCGGACGCGGTGGTGCTGATCGACAGCTGGGGCTTCACCATTCGCGTGGCCAAGGCGATCCGCGCCGAGGCGCCGGACATTCCGCTGATCAAGTATGTGGGCCCGCAGGTCTGGGCCTCGCGACCCGGCCGGGCCAGGACCCTGGCGGGGGCGGTGGATCACCTGCTGGCGCTGCACGCCATGGACCGGCCCTGGTTCGAGGCGGCGGGCCTGCCGACGACGGTGGTGGGATCCCAGGCCCTGCACCTGGATTTCTCGGATGTGGATGCGGCGGCGTTCCGGCGCGCCCATGGCCTGGGGGCGGACCAGGGCCTGCTGATCGTGCTGCCGGGCAGCCGGCCGTCCGAGATCAGCCGCCTGATGGACGTGTTCGGCGCGACGGTGGGGCGGCTGAAGGCCGAGCGGCCGGACCTGGCGGTCGTGATGCCGGTGGCTGAGAGCGTGGCCGAGGCGGTGGCCGAGGGGCTCAAGTCCTGGCCGGTCCAGCCGATCCTGATCCGCGACGAGGCCGACAAGATGGCGGCCATGAAGGCGGCGACGGCGGCTCTGGCCTGTTCCGGGACGGTGTCGATCGAGCTGGCCCTGGCGGGGACGCCCATGGTCATCGCCTATCGGCTGGGGGGGCTGAGCTACGCCCTGATGAAGCGGCTGGTGACGGCCAGGTACATCACTCTGTTCAACATCGCCGCCGACCGCATGATCGCGCCGGAGCTGATCCAGAACGAGGCCACGGCGGGGAAGCTGGCGGCGGCCGTCGGCCGCCTGCTCGACGATCCCGCCGCCGCCCAGGCGCAGGCCGAGGCGCAAGTCCAGGCGCTGGACCTGATGGGGCGCGGCGGTCCGGACCCTTCCGAAGCCGCGGCCGAGGCCGTGCTGAAGGTGCTGGAGGCGAGGCGCGCCGCCTAGTTCCCAGCCCCACGCGGGATCGGCCGCCAGTCGCGTACGAACTGCTCCAGCAGACGCACGGCGAAGCCCGCCGAGCCGGCCGGCTTCCAGTCATTGGCGCCCCCATAGGCCATGTTGGCGATGTCCAGGTGGGCCCAGGGAATGTCGCGGCTGATGAATTCGCCGATGAAATGGGCGCCGACGCCCGCGCCGCCCCCGACCCCGGGGTTCGAGGCCATCAGGTCGGCGATGCTGGAGCGGGTGTCCTCCGCATAGCCGGGGTCCAGCGGCAGGCGCCACAGGCGTTCGCCCGTAACGTCGCCGGCGGCGGTGAGCTGGTCGGCCAGGGCGTCGTGGCGGGTGAAAAGGCCGGCGTAGTCGTCACCAAGGGCCGTGCGGACCGAGCCGGTGAGGGTGGCCACATCGACGACGGCGGCGGGGTTCAGGTTGCGTTCGGCCCAGGTCAGGGCGTCGGCCAGCACGAGGCGTCCTTCGGCGTCGGTGGAGATGACCTCGATGGTCTTGCCGTTCATGGCCGTCAGCACGTCGCCGGGGCGCATGGCGTTTCCGTCGGGCATGTTCTCGGCCAGGGCGGAGACGGCGACGACATCCACCGGCGCGCGCGAGGTGGCCAGGGCCAGCACCGCGCCGGTGACCGAGGCCGCGCCGGACATGTCCATCTTCATGTTGCCCATGTTCTCCCCCGGCTTGATGGTGATGCCGCCGCTGTCGAAGGTGATGCCCTTGCCGGCCAGGACCACTGGCCCGCCTTCAGGCGCGCCCTCGCCGCGATAGCGGATGACCAGGAGACGCGGCGGACGGGCCGAGCCGCGGCCCACGGCGGTCAGGGCGCCCATGCCCAGGCGCTCCATGGTCGGGGCGTCCAGCACCTCGATCGTGACGCCCGACACGCCTGCGAAGGCCTGGCGCGCGCGGGCGACGAAGCTCTCGGGATAGATGATGTTGGCCGGCTCGTTGGAGATGTCGCGCACCCAAGTCATGGCGCGGATCAGGCTTTCGCCCCGGCCCTGGAAGGCAGAGCGGGCCGCCTCGTGTTCGCTGGCGACCACGGTGACGCCGCCGCTAGCGAGGACGGGTTCCCGGCTGGTCCGGTAGAGGTCGGACCGGTAGTGGCCGATCCCCATGCCGGTGACGAAGGCCGAGGCGGCGTCGGGCGCGAGGCCCTCCGCCAGGACGGTGAGGGGCCCCGTCTCGTCCACCAGGGCGCGGCCCGCCACAGCGCCGCTCCACTGGAGCGCGGAGCCGCTGGCCGCCGGACCCGTGCCCACCACGAGAATGCGATCCCAGTCGCCCAGGCCACGCAGGCTGAGCGTCTGGCGGGCCGCATAGGTGAAGCGGGCCGAGGCGAGGGCGCGCTCGATGCCGGCGCGGGTGGCGGGGTCGAGGCCGGCGGCCCGTGCGTCCAGCTGATCCGCCGCGCCCAGGGGCAGCACCAGAACGCCGCCGGGCTGCGGCAGGGTGGCGGCGAAGGTGACGGTCCGGGGCTGGATCGAGGCCGCCTGGGCCTGAGGCGCGCCCTGACCACCGCGCGCTTGCGCCCAGGTCTCGCCGGGCGATGCCGCCAGCAACAGAGCGGCCAGGGCGGCGGAGGCGAGGGCGGTGCGCGTCATGGTGTGAATCTCCGATCAGGCGATGGCGGGCACCTTGGCAGACTGGCGACGGACGTCCAGCACCGGCTTTGCTGAGGCGCGGGCAAAGGCTATGGGAAGCGCATGAGCCTAGATGTCGTCGCCGCCGCTCCGAAGAAGTTCATTGAGGGCCGCACCGGCCCCTGGGAAATCGTGCTGGGCCTGGAGGTCCACGCCCAGGTGGCGTCGAAGTCCAAGCTGTTCTCAGGCGCGGCCGTGGGCTTCGGCGCCGGACCCAACGAGCAGGTCAGCCTGGTGGATGCAGGCTTCCCCGGCATGCTGCCGGTCTTGAACCGCTATTGCGTCGAGCAGGCGGTGCGAACGGGCCTGGGTCTGCGCGCCCAGATCAACGCCTACAGCCGCTTTGACCGGAAGAACTATTTCTATCCGGACCTGCCGACCGGCTACCAGATCAGCCAGCTCTACCATCCCATCGTGGGTGAGGGCGAAGTGGAGGTTGAGGCCGAGGACGGCTCGTTCTTCACCGTGCGCATCGAGCGGCTGCACCTGGAGCAGGACGCCGGCAAGCTGATCCACGACCTGTCGCCAAGCGAGAGCTATGTCGACCTGAACCGGGCCGGCACGGCGCTGATGGAGATCGTCTCCAAGCCCGACATGCGTTCGGCCGACGAGGCGGTGGCGTACCTCAAGAAGCTGCGCACCATCCTGATCTATCTGGGCACCTGCGACGGCGACATGGAGAAGGGCAACCTGCGCGCCGACGTGAACGTCTCGGTGCGCCGGCCCGGCGAGCCCTTCGGCACGCGCTGCGAGATCAAGAACGTCAACTCGTTCCGCTTCATCAGCCAGGCCATCGCCTATGAGGCGCGCCGCCAGATCGAGATTCTCGAGGACGGCGGCAAGATCGACCAGGAGACGCGCCTGTTCGACCCGACCAAGGGCGAGACCCGGTCAATGCGCTCCAAGGAAGAGGCGCAGGACTACCGCTATTTCCCGGACCCGGACCTGTTGCCGCTGAAGCTGGAGGAGGCCTGGATCGAGGAGATCCGCCAGAGCCTGCCCGAGCTGCCGGACGACAAGCGCCGCCGCTTCATGAGCCAGTACGGCCTGTCGCAGTACGATGCCGGCGTGCTGATCTCGGACCAGGCCAAGGCGGACTATTTCGAAGCCGCGGCCCAGGGAAGTGGAAATGGGGGACGTGACGCCAAGCTGACGGCCAACTGGGTCACGAACGAGGTGTCGGCCAGGCTGGCGGCTTCGGACACCGAGTTCGCGGACAATCCGCTGCCGGCGGCCTACGTGGCCGAGCTGGTCGAGCTGATCGAGACGAACGTCATCTCGTCCAAGATCGCCAAGGAGGTCTTCGAGCACGTCTGGAACGGCGAGGGCTCACCGGCCCAGGTGGTGGAGGCGCGTGGCCTGAAGCAGGTCACCGACACCGGAGCCATCGAAAAGGCCGTGGACGAGATCATCGCCGCCAATCCCGATAAGGCCGAGGCGGTCAAGGACAAGCCCCAGGCGATCGGCTGGTTCGTGGGTCAGGTGATGAAGGCCACGGGCGGCAAGGCCAACCCGGCGGCGGTCAACGACATCCTCAAGGCCAAGCTGGGCGTTTGAGGTCTGCGAGAACGCCCAATGAAAAAAGGCCGCCGGAGTGATCCAGCGGCCTTTTGACTGTGTGGTCAAGGCCGCGCCTTAGAACCGGAAGGTCGCGCGCAGCAGCACGTTGTACCGGATGTAGTCGTCGATCATCTCGGCGTCGCCTTCCAGCGACAGGAAGCTCATCTCGTTGCCGACGTTCAGGCGGAAACCGATCAGCGGGCCGCCGCCTTCGAAGGTGTCGGGCGTCAGGAGGAAGGGCGCGCCGCCCGACAGGAAGCGGGCGGTGGTCTCGCCGGCCTCGACCGAGATGTTCTGCTTCCAGCCCAGGCGAACCTCGGGGCGGAACCAGCGGTTCTGGCCGAAGGCCGCGCCGAAGCTGACCGCCGCGGTGGACGACAGCACATGGCCGTCACGGCTGTCGATGCCCAGGTCGAAGCCCGCGCCGCCGCCGGACTCTTCGTGGGAGTCCTCGCTGAGCATGAAGTACTCGACCATGAGCTCGGGCCGGATCGAGTAGCGACCGAAGGTGTGCTCGTAGGACGCTCCGCCGGCCGCGGCCAGGGTGTAGCCGTTCCAGCTGGATTCGGTGCGGCGGTTGATGCCGGTGACGACGAACTGGCGGGTGCTGTCGAAGCTGGCGTAGCCGCCGGCCACGCGGGCCCAGGTGGTCCACCGCTGACCCTGGGCGCGCCAGTAGAGGCCCAGCTCCAGCAGGCTGGCGCTGAGCTGTTCCTCAGCCTCGGCCTCGGGATCTTCCAGATCAGAGGAGGTGAAGGCGACCGAGACGCCCACCGCGCCCATGGCCGTGCCGCGCTCGATGCCGCCGGCGAAGCCGAAGCCCTCGGAGCGGAAGCCGTAGGCCTGGTCCTTGTCCTTGTCGGCGTAGAAGTTGATCTCCTGCAGCCAGGCGCTGGTCTGCCCCGGCTGAGCCGGATAGCCGCGACCGGCCAGGGCCCGGGTGACCGAGTCCACGCCCGCGGCCAGCGACATCAGCGGGCCGCCCGAATGGTCAGGCAGCATCTGCTCGAAGGCGTTGATGAAATTCTCGCGGGTCGTCTGGTCCAGGAAATAGTTGCGCAGCGCGCTGTCAGACCCGAGCGCGTTGTAGACCGCATCAAGCGCGGACGTCTCGGCGCCGTTCAAACCTGCTTCCGCGGCCGTGCGGCGGCGGACGTCCACATAGACCTGGCCGGCCCCGACGTCGGTGCCCGCCTGGGTGACGAACAGGTAGGGTGAATTGGTGCTGATCAGGTCGTCGTCCAGAGCGCCGGCCGTCAGTGTTCCCGCCTGAACGATGACGAAACGCGTCGGGTCCTGGAGCAGGGAGGTGAACCGCACCCCGACCGCGGCGCCCGTGGCGAAGTTGGCCGCCCCGGTGACGTTGAACCCGCCGACGATGTTGTTGGCCGCGTCGATGCTGACCAGCAGCGAGCCGCCGCTGCCCACGTTGAGGCTGGAGATGGTCGTCGTGGTGGCCTGGCGCGCCTCGAGCGTGCCCGAGGTCAGATTGATGTCGAGCAGGCCGTCCGTGTCGGTCACGGCGCCGCGCACGACCGAGCCGCCCGAGATGAGCAGCTGGTCCTGACCGTCTCCGAAGGCCATGGCTCCCGTCACGAAGCCGTTCTGGACGTCCAGCGTGTCGTCGCCTGAGCCGAACAGGATGTCGCCCTGAATGACTGGCTCGTCCGCGTCATCGACGCCGTCGCTGTCGCCGTCGGGGTCGGCCACGTCATCGTCGCCGTCGTCGCCGTCGTTAACGCCGGTCTGTACGATGGAGACGCCCGTCGTGTTGGCGCGCAGGTCCAGGGCGATCGCCTGACCGGTGATCTCCTCGTTGCCGGGATCGATGTCAGCGTCGTCGTCGTCGTCGCTGTCGTCGGTCGGGAAGATGGTCGCGCGGATCTTGCCCGAGTTGGTGATGGAGGTGACCGTCCCCGCCTCGTCGACGAAGGCGCGGGCGTCGCCGTCCTCGCCCAGGCGGTTGGCGTCGAGGACGCCGGTGTTGGCGAAGCTGGTGACGCCCGCGCCGGCGGCGATGTGGATGCCGGTGGCGGAGAAGGCGGCGCCGTCGAAATACGATTCGCTGAGGATCGTGCCGGTGTTGACGATCGCCGGAACGGTCGCGCCGCTATTGATCAGGATAGCGGTGGTCGAAGCCCGGAAGCCGTCGCCGACGATTTCGCCCTCGTTGCGCAGGCCGCCCATGAGGGTGACCGCCTGCCCGTCGCCGATCTGCACGCCTATGCCGGTGAAGCCGTCGAATACGCCGTGGCCGGCGATGGAGCCCCGGTTGATGAAGGCGTAGGCGCGATCGCCCGTTCCAACCTCACCCAGGGTGATGGCGCGGCTGTCCGATCCGATCAGGACGGCTGCGGCCGGCCCGTAGCTGGTGATGACCGCGGTGGTCTCGGAGCTATCGGTGATGCCGTCGTTGTCCTCGTCGTCCTCGTCGGGATCGAGGTTGGGCTGGGCGCGGTCGAGCAGAAGCCCGCCCGCGATATCGCCGGCGATGCGCAGGGCCGGGCCGCCGAGGCCGAGGTCATCGCCGTCGAGGCGCTCGATGAAGGTCTGGCTAGGCCGCGTCGAATAGCGGAAGCCGGTCGTGGTCAGGACGCCGTCGACAACGGCCGAACCGCCGATGTCGCCCTCGATCGAGACGCTGGTGGACCCCGGACCGGTCGCGGCGACCGCGCCTCCGATGGTCACATTCCCGCTGACGGGTCCGAGCAGATGGATGCCGAAGTTGTCGTTGCCCAGGACCGAGATGGTGGCCCGGCTGCTGAAGTCGCCGACCAGGCCCGTCTCGACGGAAACGCCTGCGGAACTGTTGCCCTCGAGAATGATCGAACTGTTTCGGGCGAGGGAGATGTCGCCGGTCAGGGGATCCGGTCCGGTGACGCGCAGGCCGAAGCGTCCCGTGCCGGTGGCGAAGGCCCCGTCCAGATCGCCATCGTTGTCCGTATCGGTGTTCGAGCCCTGGGTGTCGGTCAGGCGGATGGAGCCGCCCAACGTGATGTCCGCCGTGACGCCGCCGTTGACCAGGACCGCCGTCGAGCCGTCGCCTGAATTCTCGAAAGTGATCGTCCCGCCCGAGTCGATGGTGAAATTGTTGTTCGAGTTCACGGTTACGGCCGTGCCGGACGTCAGGGTGATGGAGCCGCCATTGGCGATACGGACGCTGTCGGCGCCCGATCCCGTCGCATTCCCTGTCGTGATGGGCGTCGTGCGGGCGTTCGAGATGACGACCTCGGCGGCGGCGCCGGAAGCGATCGCAAGGGGAGCCAGGGCGACAGCCGCCGCGAGCAGTTTACGCATCAGGAATCCCCTACGATCTCAGTCACAGTCAAACGACGGCGCTCGGAAGCACGCGAAGCGCGCCGAGCCTGCCCCAACTTTCGCGAATTTGAGGCGAATGCAAGGCCAAACCCGCCGTCGCGGCATAGCACTGATCGGCCCGCGGCCCAAAGGCCTCCATATTGCGCCGCCTGCTTTCATGGTGATATCGTCGCGCAATCGCACCTGGAGGGGGCCATGCCCGAGATCACCGCTACCAATGAACGCGCCGCCCGCACGGCAAGCGGCCTGTTGATGTTGCTTCTGTCGCTGGCGCTGCTGATCGGGTCAGTTCCGTTGTTCGCTCAGGAAACCGGCCTCTCCATCCTGGGCGGCATTCTCTGCGCGTCTGTGGGTGCGTTCCTGATGATGGGGCTGTACGCCCTGCAGCCGAACCAGGCGGCGGCCCTGACCTTCTTCGGCGAGTATCGCGGCACGGACCGGACCACCGGTCTGCGCTGGGTGGCCCCGTGGATCATGCGCAAGAAGGTGTCGGTGCGGGTTCGCAACGTCACCAGCGACAAGCTGAAGGTGAACGACAAGCGCGGCAATCCGATCGAGATCGCCGCCAACGTCGTCTGGCGGGTGCGCGACACGGCCCAGGCCCTGTTCGACGTGGATGACTATGCGGAGTTCGTGAATATTCAGATCGATACGGGTCTGCGGGACATCGCCTCGCACTACGCTTACGACCACGGCGAGGATGAGGAGCCCACCCTGCGAGCCGACGCCGAACTGGTGGCCGAGCGCCTGCGCGAGGAGCTGAACACCCGGGTCGCGGTGGCGGGTATCGTCGTCGACGAAGCGCGTCTGGCGCACCTGGCCTATGCTTCGGAAATCGCCAGCGCCATGCTGAAGCGACAGCAGGCCGAGGCCGTGCTGGCCGCCCGCCGACTGATCGTGAAAGGCGCGGTGGGGATGGTCGAGAGCGCCCTGACCGATTTGGGGGAGCGTGGCGTCGTTGACCTGGACGAGGATCGCAAGGCGGCCATGGTCTCCAACCTGCTGGTGGTGCTGTGCGCCGACCGCGAAGCTCAGCCGGTCGTGAACACGGGCACGCTGTACGGCTGATCCCATGGCCGCAAAGCCAGAGAAAAAGCCCTTCCTGTTGCGGATCAATCCCGCTGTCCTGGCGGCGGTCGAGAAATCGGCCGCCGCTGATCTGCGCAGCGTCAACGCCCAAATCGAGATTCTTCTGCGCGAGGCTCTGGCGCGCCGGGGAAGGGACCTGGGGACAGACTGACCCCGCGGATGGCTTGGCCATATTCGCGCCGAAATTCGGCGTAAGGCCAAGCTTTGAGTGACGTGGCGCATCCTCAAGGCCGCCTCATGCGTTCTCGGGCCTGAGTACAACAGCTGGAGGCCGACGATGGCGATGGAAGACCGCGAGTTCCGCTGGGCGCCGCGTCTGGAGACGCGGATCGCCGATACGCTGCGGAACCTGGATCGCAGTTTCGACGATCCGCGGCCGCGCCTGGTCGACACCACCATGCAGTACGCCCCGGTCAGCGGCGGGGTGAAGCGCTACCTCCACGCCAAACGGGCATGGCTGGACGCCCACCGGCCCGGAGTGCGCCACACCCTGGTGGTGCCTGGGCCGAAGTCACAGGCCCGCGAGGCGGGGCTGTTGACCGTCGCGGCGGCCAAGCTGCCGTTCTGCGCCGGCTATCGCTGGCCCATGAACCGAGACAAGTGGGCCGCCTGGCTGGCCTCGCTGAAACCCTCGGTCATCGAGGCGGGCGACCCTTACGGCCCCGGCGTCGCGGCGATCGAGGCGGGTCAGACGGTGGGGGCGCCGGTCGTCGGCTTCTGTCACTCGGATCCGGCCCAGCTGGCGGCGCTGCACTGGGGCGAATGGGCCAGGAAGCCCATCCAGAAGAAGTGGGCCGAGATCTTCAACCGTTTTGACATGGTCGTGGCCCCCAGCCGCTACATCGCCGGGCGCCTGTCCGAATCCGGGGTGAGCCGGATCGTTCATCGGCCGCTAGGCGTGGACGTGGACACCTTCCATCCGGCAAAGGCGGATCCAGAGGGACTGCGGCGCGAGCTTCGGCTCGGCGACGAGGAGCGCCTGCTGGTCTTCGCCGGCCGTCCGGCGAAGGAAAAGAACGTCGATGTGATGGTCGAGGCGGTGCAGCGCCTCGGCGCGCCCTATAGGCTGATCCTGGTGGGCGCGGGCGAGGGCTTCGAGGACGAGGACCGCGTGATCTGCCTGCCCTTCCAGCAGGACGCTTCGGCGGTGGCGCGAGTGATCGCCAGCTGCGACGCCTTCGTCCACGCCAACGAAAAGGAACCCTTCGGCCTTGTGGTGCTCGAGGCCATGGCCTGCGGCGTGCCGGTGGTCGGGGTGAACGCCGGAGGGGTGGCCGAAACCGTCGATGAGAGCGTCGGGCAACTGGCGTCGGCTCCGGAGGCTAGGGTCTACGCCCGGGCGATCTCGGACCTGTTCGAACGCGACCTGAAGGGGCTGGGCGAAGCCGCGCGCGAGCGGGCGGCGACCCACTACTCGTGGAACCGCGTCTTCGAAGACCTATGCATGGTCTACGCCGAGGTAAGCGGCCGCTCCGCTTTCGTCGAGCCGGCGGAGGCCTACGCCGTCCACTGAAGGCGGCAGGTCAGGCCGATGCTCGGTCTTGTCCCAATGAAAGGGCTTGCGCCCCAGCTGCCACAGGGCGTGGACCATCGCCACCGTCATCAGGCACCAATAGGCCGGCGCCAGCAGAGCGTCTCGAAGGTCATAGGCGACGCCGATGCGGCGACAGGCGGTGACGCTGATCGTAATGGCGGTGACGTAGCCGAAGACAAGAAGCGCCAGGTCCGTGGGCGGTATCATCGGGACGACGCCCGCAAGAAGCGAGGTCAGAAGCGCCGCCGCAGCCCAGGCCAGGGCGAGCGCGTAGGCCAGCGCCGTGGCGGTGGTCTGGCCCAGCGTCAGCAGGAGGGCGGTCATGCCCCGGACGCCCAGGCGCGACGGTTCACGCGTATGGACTCCTAAGGTCTGGACGAAGCCCTTGAGCCAGCGCGCCCGCTGCGGCAGCCAGGCTGACAGATCCTCGGGCGGCGACTCCCAGGTCGGGCGGCTGATCATCCCTATGCGGTAGCCGTGGGCGTAGAGGCGGAACGCCATGTCCGCGTCTTCCGTGACGTTGTAGGGATCCCAGCCCCGCACCGCCTCAAGCGCCTCGCGCCGGAAGTGGTTGCTGGTGCCGCCCAGCGGCAGCGGCATGCGCAGCCTGGCGAGAGCGGGTAAGGCGGACTCGAATAGGGCGGCGTACTCGGCCCGGAACTGGCGCCCCACGAGGCCGGCCGAGGGACGGATTCGCAAGGGAGCCTGGAGGCAGGCGAGCCGCTGGTCCGAGGCGGCGAAGCGGGCGGCAGCCTCCCTCAGCTGTAAGGGGTCGGGCCGATCTTCGGCGTCGTAGACCACGACCAGCTCGCCCCGGCACCAGCCCAGGCCGTGGTTCAGGGCGCGAGGCTTGGTGCGCGGCGCGCCCGGCGGCACGATCCGCACCTGCATCCAGGGAGGCGGGCCGGCGCGAAGCATGGCCTCCATGGTCTCGGGATCATCGGCCTCGACCAGGATCAGCGCCTCAATTCGGTCTGGGGGATAGTCGATGGCCCTGAGGTGATCGATCAGCTGGGCCGCCATGGCCGCCTCGTGCCGAACCGCCACCAGCAGCGAATAGAACGGAAGCCGAGAGGCGGGCGGCGGCTCGGGATGCCGGGACGAGGCGGAGAGCGCCAGGCAGGCCAGACGCCACAGGCAGCCGATCAGAAATCCCCACCACAGCGTGCGGTGGATCACGGTGGTCAGCAGGTCGAAATCGGCGACGCCGAGAGTGATCGCGCCCCCGACGAAAAGCGCGACCGTCGCCGCCTGGCCAAGGGTGAAGGCGCGCATCGCCGCGCCCTGACGCTCCGGCGGTCCGGGCGCAGGCCCCAGTAGCCGCACCTCAAGCACGCAACACCCCCTGATGAACCCTCTGGTTGCGCACTCTGCACAATCCGAGGGCCGTCGAAAAGGTGTGTTATCTCAAAGAGTCGTAGGGCCTGGGTCCGAACGAGCCGCGTTCGATGTCTTCCAGCAGCGACAGGCGCGCGGTCCCGCCATTCAGTCGGGCCTGATAGACCTGCCGGTTCTCCATGACCCGCATCATGTAGTTCCGGGTCTCGGTAAAGGGCACGCACTCGATGAAGTCGAGCGCATCGACGTTCGGGTCACGCGGGTCGCCGCAGTAGGGGATCCATTGCGGCGGGCGGGCCGGGCCTGCGTTGTAGGCCACGGCGGTCAGCAGATACGAGCCGTTCTGCGCCTGGAGCATTTCACCCAGGTGATAGGCGCCCAGCTGCATGTTGTAGTCGGCGTCCCAAAGCCGGCTTTCGGACCAGGGCACTCCCATGCGACCGGCCACGCCCCGCGCCGTCGAGGGCAGCAGCTGCATCATGCCGCGCGCATCGGCGCTGGAGCGGGCGCGCGGATCGAAGGCGCTTTCCTGGCGCGTGATGGCCAGGACGAAGGCCTCGTCGGCGTCCATGGGATGGGTGGGGTAGCTGCGGATCGGATAGGCGCGCTCGGGCAGGACGACGCCCTTCTGGCCCGCCGTGCGGCCCACATGCAGGGACAGGTCCTGATCGCCGTAGTCGCGAGACAGATCAACGAGGAGCGCCAGATCGGCCGGGCGCTCCAGTTGTCCGTCCAGCTCCATGACGAACACGCGCATCAGGGGCCGCTCGTCCGCCTCGGCCAGGAGGCGCGCCGCGCGCACCAGTGGATAGGCTTCGAAGCGCGCCTGATCCTGGGCGCTGATCTCGGGTTCGGATGGCAGGCGGATTTGCTGCACGCCCGCGGCCTGGGCCGCCAGCTGACCATAGAAGGAATGGATATGCTGACCGCCCTCGCGCCAGTAGGCGAGGGCCTGATCGCGATTACCTGCGGCGTCGGCGGCGCGGCCCAGCCAGTAATAGGCGCGACCCTGGGTGATGGGGGTCGAGCTCATCCGGCGCAGGGCGTCGAAATGCTGGGCCGCGCGCACGGGGTCGTTGAGCTTGCGAAGGGCCGCCCAGCCGGCGAAGAACTCGGCGTCCACGGCGCGCTCGCCCGAGGTGAAGCCGTGACCTGCCATGGCCTCATAGGCGGCGCGGCCGTTGCCGGCTTGCAGCGCGTCGATGAAATAGTTGCGCCGCTCGGTCCACAGCAGGTTTTGCCCCGCGCGGTCCTGGGGCGCGGGCGGGAAGCGTCCCAGCTCGGCGAAGCCCTCGCTCTCGCGGCCGTTCAGGCGGGCGCGGCGGGCCCGCTCCACCGCCAGGCCCGGATGATCCGCCAGCGACCCCGCCACATAGCCGGAACCTGAGCCGTTCCGCAGGGCGACGCGCGCCTCGGCGAGGGCGCGCCACTCGTCGGACACCAGCGGCAGCATGGCCCGCATGGCGGGCCCCTGAGCGTCATAGAGCAGGGTGTCGAGCCGCCGCTCGTGGTCGTCGCGGGTCAGCCAGCCGCCGAAGCGCGCCAGGAACCGCTCCTGTTCGTTGAGGTCGAAGACCCGTTCGCGCCACCACTGGCGGGCGAAGACCCGCGCCTGATCGCCGCGTCCGGCCGCGTCCAGAGCCTGGGCCAGGGCGATGGCGCCCCAGACGGTCTGGGGTTCTTCGTCGCCGAACCAGGCGATGATCTGCTGGGGCGGCAGGCCGGAGGTTTCGAGCGTGCGCTCCTGAGCGCGGATGCGGCTTTCGGCGCGGGGCCAGTTGCGCAGGGCGTCGCGGTCCGCCTGAAGCGAGGAAAAGCTCATGTGATCGCCCGCCACGTCGATCAGCGCCCATTTGACGATCAGCCGCGCCGTCGGATCGCCGATGCGGGACATGACCTCTTCGGTGCCGATCACGTCGCCGGCGCGGGCCTGGGCCAGGCCCTGGGCGAAGAGCGAGGCGTCCTGCTGGGAGAGGATGCGCGGCTGATAGGGGACCTGGGCGGACGCCGTGGTCGCCACGGGGGCGACGCCCGGCTGGAGTTGCACGGCCAGGGCGAGGATCAGCAGCGGTCCAATCAGCACAAAGATATCCTTCTTCCCTTCAGCAAGTCAGCGCCGGGCCCGTTGCGGCGGAAGGCCCTGACGCCTAGGTTCGCGACAAATCACACGAGCTTCGTTTCACCCATGATCCAACCCCTGTTCAAGGGCGTCTTCACCGCCTTGGTCACACCATTTCGTGACGGAAAAGTGGACGAGGCCGCATTCCGCGCCCTGGTCGAACGCCAGATCGAGGGCGGGGTTCAAGGTCTGGTGCCGATGGGCACCACCGGCGAGAGCGCGACCCTGACTCCAGACGAACACAAGCGGGTGGTCGAGCTGTGCATCGAAGTCGCGGCGGGACGCGTGCGCGTCATCGCCGGCGCCGGCAGCTCGTCCACCGACAAGGCCATTGAACTGGCCCGCCACGCCAAGACGGTGGGCGCGGACGGCGCCCTGGTCGTGACGCCCTATTACAACCGACCCAGTCAGGAGGGCATGGCGCGCCACTTCGAGGCCGTGTGCGATGCGGTCGACCTGCCGATCGTTCTCTACAACGTGCCCTCGCGCACCGGCGTGGACCTGAGCAACGAGACGGTGCTGCGCGCGGCCAAGCACCCCAACTGCGCGGGCCTGAAGGACGCCACGTCTGACCTGGCTCGGCTCAGCCTGATGAGGAACGAAGTCCCTGAGGGCTTCAGCCTGCTGTCGGGGGACGACCCCACCTTCCTCGGCTATCTGGCGCATGGCGGCCACGGCGTGATCTCGGTCACCTCCAACGTTGCGCCCCAGGCCATGGCGGCGCTCTATCAGGCGGCGGTCGACGGGGATTACCCCTCGGCCCTGGCGTGGCAGGACCGGCTGATCCGCCTGCATAAGGCCCTGTTCGCCGACAGCTCGCCCGCGCCGACCAAGTACGCCCTCTCCAGGCTGGGCCTGTGCCTTGAAGACTGCCGCATGCCGATCGCGGAGTGTGCGCTGCCTGCGCGCCCGCAGGTGGACGCCGCCATGCGCGCCGCCGGCGTGATCTGACATGGCCGAGCCGGCCCGCAAGTTGATCGCCGAGAACCGGCGCGCTCGCTTCGACTACTTCCTCGAAGACTCGCTCGAGGCGGGCTTGGCCCTGACCGGCACCGAGGTGAAGTCCCTGCGCGAAGGCAAGGCCAACATCGCCGAATCCTACGCGGCGGTGGAGGGGCGCGAGATTGTCCTGATCAATGCGGACATCCCGCCCTACGGCAAGGCCAACCGCTTCAATCACGAGCCGCGCCGGCCGCGAAAGCTGCTGCTGCACCGCAAGCAGATCGACAAGCTGATCGGCGCGGTCGAGCGGGAAGGGCGCACCCTGATTCCGGTCAAGCTCTACTTCAACGAAAAAGGCAGGGCCAAGCTGGAAGTCGCGCTGGCGAAAGGCAAAAAGGTCCACGACAAGCGCGAGGCCACGGCCGAGCGCGACTGGAAGCGCGACAAGGCCCGGCTGCTGCGAGACCGCGGCTAGTTGAGCGGCTGGGCCGCGGCCACGCCTTCAATCGGGGCCCATTCCGCCACCGAAACCGGCGGCGTCAGCACGAAGGCCTTGGCCAGGGTGATGGTCAGCGTCAGCATGACGGCGCCGACGACCGCGCGCTTGTAAAGGCGGCGCTCCTTCTGTGAAAAGACGTGCTCTCGTGTACGCATGATCCTGAACTCCTGCAGCCCCTGCGCTGCTGGAACGAGGCGGCGCGAGTCGGGTTCCGAGATCGGCGCGGCCGCCGATGAAGTGTGGCGCCGGAACGCCACCCATCCGGACTCGAAAAATACCGTCTGAATCGTCTGATCCGTCCGGATGACGGGACGACCGCCGGAACCGGCCGTCAGATCCAGAATAGGGCGACCTGGACTGGGGTGGACGAGCGAGACCGGCCGCTATGCAGGCCCTGCTGGTACGGCCCTCCCGAAGCCTGGGAGAGCGGAGACTAGCTGCGCGCGTGATCCCGGGCGCGGCGCAGGACGTCCATGAACATCTCAGGCGTCAGGCGGCCCGTGTTCGTGTTCAGCCGGGAGCAGTGATAGCTGTTGAACAGGCGGTAGGGGCCGATGTCAGCCTCTACCCCATGACCCGCCGCCATGGCCGAGGCCCTGGCGCCCAAGGCCGCCAGCACGTTCTTGCGTGAAATATCGCCCAGGGTGACGATGCTGCGCAGACGGGGCAGGGCGGCCAAGCGCGACATGAGGAAGGGGCGGCAGGTGCGCTCTTCCACCGGCAGGGGCTTGTTGCCCGGCGGGGCGCAGCGCACGGCGTTGGTGATCATACAGTCGATCAAGGTCAGGCCGTCGTCGGGGCGAGCCTGATACCGTCCCTCGGCCAGGCCCAGGGCGATCAGGGTCTCGTAGAGGATCACGCCGGCCCCGTCGCCGGTGAAGGGCCGGGCGGTGCGGTTGGCGCCGGTGCGGCCGGGGGCGAGGCCCACGATCAGCAGGCGCGCGTTCTCATCGCCGAACGAGGCGACGGCGCCGTTGAACCAGGTGGGCTCCTTCCGCCGGTTCTCTTCGCGATAGGCGACCAGGCGCGGGCACAGGGGACAGTCCGCCGGCGCCTCGGGCGGATAGGCGGCGGCGCTCATTCGCCGCGCGGCGCCTTGGGGCGGCCGAAGACGGACATCAGATCGGCCAGTTCCACGAAGTTGTCGGCCTGGCGGCGCAGCTCGTCGGCGATCTGGGGCGGCTGGGTCTTGAGCGAGGAAATGACCGTGACGCGCACGCCCCTTCGCTGCACGGCTTCGACCAGGCGGCGGAAGTCGCCGTCGCCGGAGAACAGCACGGCGTGGTCGATGCGGTCGGCGATCTCGAGCATGTCCACCGTTAGGTCCACATCCATGTTGCCCTTGATTCGCTGGACGCCGTCGTGGCCCGTGAACCGCTTGGCCGGCTTGGTGACCATGTGGAAGCCGTTGTAGTCCAGCCAGTCCACGAGCGGCCGGAGCGGCGAATAGTCGTCGTTCTCGGTGACCGCGGTATAGTAGTACGCCCGGACCAGCACGCCCTTGCGGCGGAACTCGTCCAGCAGGGCCTTGAAGTCGAGATCGAAGTTCAGGGACTTGGCGGCGGAATAAAGATTGGCCCCATCGATGAAGAGGGCCAGACGCTCGTTGGGATAGAAGGTCATGGAGCGGCGGTGTCCGATCGCGCTGGAGGGAGGGCAGGAGGCCCTGGACCGCGCCGTGGTTATCGCCCTCGGCTCGAACTTGAAAGGGGTCTGGGCCTCAACGGAGGCCCTGCTGGCGGCGGCGATGGCGCGTCTCCGGCCCGAGGGACTGGATGTGATCGCCTGTTCGTCCTGGTGGCGCTCGGCCGCCTGGCCTGATCCGGATGAGCCGCCCTATCTGAACGGGGTGGCGGTGGTGGAGACCACGCTGGATGCGCACGAGACGCTGCAGGCGCTGGGCCGGATCGAGGAGGCCTTCGGGCGCGATCGGGGCGAAAGAAACGCGCCGCGCACCCTCGATCTGGACCTCATCGCCTATGGCCGTTTGGCCGGCGATCTGAACGGCCTGATCCTGCCGCACCCGCGCGCGGCCGAGCGCCGCTTCGTCATGGGGCCGCTGGCCGAGATCGCGCCGGAGTGGACGCACCCGGTGCTGGGCCTGACGGCGGCGGCCCTGGCGGACAGGGCCACGGTGGGGCGGGACGCGCGGCCGGTCTAGGCTTGCCCTCCAGCCAAACAAGCAACATCGACCCCTCATGATAGCAGGCGCGAGGGGCGTAGGCTGTGGACTTCAGTGGGGGAGCTTCGGATGACCATGACACACCTCGACCGCCGTTCCGTCCTGGCCGCGGCGGCGGCCATGGGGGCTACGGCCATGTTCGCCGGACGCGCGCACGCCTCCAGCCGGCGCTGGCGCGAGGACCGCACCCTGTATCCGTACGGCGTCGCTTCAGGCGATCCGGACCCCAACAGCGTCATCCTGTGGACCCGCCGCGCCTTTGACGAGGCCGACCAGGGGACCCTGCACGTCGAGATCGCGCTGGACCCCGAGTTCCGGCGAGTGATCTCCACCGAACGGGTGGTGGCGCGGCCTGAGTCGGACTGGACGGTGCGCGTGCTCGCCTCGGGGCTCGAGCCCGCGACGGTCTACTGGTACCGCTTCACCGATGACGCCGGCGCGGGCAGCCGCATCGGCCGCACCATCACCGCGCCGCGCGAAGACGACCCGCGTCCGCGCCAGTTCGCCTTCGCCTCATGCCAGAGCGTCAACGAGGGCAAGCAGAACGCCTATGCGCGCCTGATCTGGGACGACCAGCGCAAGCCGGAGGACCAGCGGCTGGGCTTCATGCTGCACCTGGGGGACTTTATCTACGAGGTGATGGAGTATCCCGACGAGGTGCCGACGCGCCTGGGCCGCACGGTCTATGAGGTCGCCCGGCTGCCGGACGCGCGCAAGATCGGCAACTTCTATGTGCCGACGACCCTGACCGGCTATCGCATGACCTATCGGGGACACATCATCGATCCGGACATCCAGGACGCGCGCGCCTACCTGCCGTTCGTCTGCATCGGCGACAATCACGAGTTCTCCTGGCTGGGCCACCAGGCCTATACCGGCTTCGGCAGCATCCAACCCGCCATGCAGCTGAAGGTGGCGGCCAATCAGGCCTGGTGGGAGTACATCCCCTCACGGGTCAAAAAGGCCTCCGGGCCGGGCCTCGACGCCTTCGAACCGCCCGCTGTCGAAAACACGCCATCGGATAACGCCTACCTGCCGGTCGTGATCGACGAGCCCAACAACCTGGCGGCCATCAACAGCATGATCGCCTACCGCAAGTTCCGGTACGGCAAGAACATCGACGTCATCATCACCGACCTGCACAGCTATCGAGGACGATGGCCGACCCAGCGGCGAGAGCTGGCGCGCTTCGGCATGCAGGAGTTTCCAGCCGATCCGCAGGAGATGTACGAGGCCATCGACGCCGGCCGCGCCTATGACGGCGGCAACCCGCCCGATGAGATCACCTACGGCCCCCACTCGATCCCGAACTTCCGCAAGGACGAGCCGCCCATGTCGGTTCTGGGGGAAACCCAGAAGCAGTGGCTGAAGGACGCGCTGGCGAGCTCGCAGGCGACCTGGAAGGTCTGGGCCATAACCAACGGGCCCCTCCTCATGCGGATGGACATGCAGAACCTGCCTGAGGGCATGACGCCTGCATGGCCAGGCCGGGACTTCGGCGTCATCGGCAGCCTGGACTTCAGCGGAGCCTTCCACGAGCGGAACGAGATGTATCAGTTCGTCCGCGACCAGGGCCTGACTGGATTCGTCACCGTGTCGGGGGACCGGCACAGCTTCTGGGCGGGCTACGCCACGGACGTTCTGCCGCCCCGGGGCTTTGAGCCCGTGGGCCTGAGTTTCATCACGGGGTCGATTTCGTCGCCAGGCGGGCAGGAGGCCTATGAGACGACCATGGCCCGGGACTATGCCCTCAGGCCGATCTTCCTCGCGGACACGCCGGGGCAGGAGAGGCCCGACCCGGTCATCAACATGACCTATAACCACGGGGTCCGCACCGCGCTGGAATACAGCCGCTCCTTTGATCTGGAGGCCGCCAAGGCCCTGAGCAACCCGGACCTGTCCCCGCACCTGACCTTCGTGGACGTGGGCGGACACGGCTTCTCGATCGTGCGGGCCACCGAGGCCGAGATCACCACCGAGTTCGTCTGCATCCCGCACCCGAAGACCCGGGCGGAGACGCCGGACGGCGGGCCGATCCGCTATCGCGTGCAGCACCGGGCGCAGCTGTGGGGCCGGGGCGAGCGGCCCCGGATGACGCAAGAGGTGCTGGAGGGCGACGCGCGGTTCTCGACGTAGGCGCGGGAAGGGGACAGCGGGACGGCCGCCGCAATGCCGCCATTGCGGCGTTGCACAATGACGCCAGACCCTCTATTTTCTCCCGTTCTCCCCACTCGCCGAGGATTCCATGGCCCGCGTCACCGTCGAAGACTGCATCGAGAAGGTCCCGAACCGTTTCGGCCTGGTCCTGCTGGCCGGCCACCGAGCGCGCGCCATCTCGAACGGCGCGCCGCTGACCATCGATCGCGACAACGACAAGAACCCCGTCGTGGCCCTGCGCGAACTGGCGGACGACGCGGTTCAGCCCGAAGAGCTGAAGGAATCCATCGTCGTGTCGCTGCAGCGCGTTGACGAGCGCAACGACGCCGAGGAAGAGGCCGAGACCCTGGCCCTGCTGGCCGAGCCCCAGCACATGGCCATGAGCGAGCAGGAGCTGCTGCGCGCCCTGCAAAGCGACCGTGACGGCGGCCAGGAGGAGCGCTACTGACGGTCGAGTCCGCCGCCAGCGCCCAACCCCTTCCGGCGGCCGATCCGCCGCCGCCTTCCGCACGGCCTGAAGCCGACGAAGAGCCCGCCCAAGAGCATGGCGGCCGTCCGGCCGGCTATATGCGTCAATTCGAGCTGACCGAACGGGTCAGGTCCTACGATCCCACCGCCGACGAGGGCCTGCTGGACAGGGCCTATGTCTATGCCGTGCGCATGCACGGCTCGCAGAAGCGCGCCTCGGGCGATCCCTATTTCGCCCACCCGATCCAGGTGGCCGGCATCCTGACCGAGTACCGGCTGGACACGGCGTCGATCGTCACCGCCCTGCTGCACGACGTCATCGAGGACACCTCGGCGGGCAAGGGCGACATCGCCGAGCTGTTCGGCGAGGAGATCGCCGAGCTGGTGGAAGGGGTGACCAAGCTGTCGCGCCTGGAGCTGCAGGCCGAGCACGTGCGCCAGGCCGAGAACCTGCGCAAATTCATCCTGGCCATCTCGAAGGACGTGCGCGTCCTCATCGTCAAGCTGGCCGACCGCCTGCACAACATGCGCACGCTTCACTTCGTGAAGCCGGCCAAGCGCGAGCGCATCAGCCGCGAGACCCTGGACGTCTATGCGCCGCTGGCGCGCAACATCGGCATGTACAAGATCGCCTCGGAGTTGGAGGATCTGGCGTTCAGCCACCTCAACCCGACGGCCCACGACGCCCTGGTGCGCCGGCTGGAGGCGCTGCGGCACGAGCACGGCCAGCAGGTGGGCGCCATCGAGGACGCCATCCGCAAGAAGCTGGCCGATCAGGGCCTGGAGGCCCGCGTCTTCGGCCGCGAGAAGTCGCCCTATTCCATCTGGCGCAAGCTGCAGCGCAAGTCGGTGGGCTTTTCGTCCCTGGCCGACATCTACGGCTTCCGGGTCATCGTGGCGAGCGAGGCGGACTGCTACCGGGCGCTGGGCGTGCTGCACCAGGCCTGGTCCATGGTGCCGGGCCGCTTCAAGGACTTCATCTCGACGCCGAAGAGCAACAACTACCAGTCCCTGCACACCACGGTGGTGGGCCCTCGCGGCCTGAAGATCGAGATGCAGATCAGGACCGAGGCCATGGACCGCGTGGCCGAGGACGGCGTGGCGGCCCACTGGCGCTACAAGGACAAGTCCTACGGCTTTGACGCCGATGCGGTGGCGGCGAGCGGGCGCGACCCTCTGAACAACCTGCGCCACCTGGTCCAGGTGATGGAGCACGGCGGCGAGGCCGAGGACTGGGTCGAACACGCCAAGCTGGAGATGTTCGCCGACCAGGTGTTCGTGTTCACGCCGATGGGCGAGCTGATCGGTCTGCCGCGCGGGGCCATGCCGCTGGACTTCGCCTATGCGGTGCACACCAGCATCGGCGACACCGCCGTGGGCGTGAAGATCAACGGCGAGCCGGCGCCCATGCGGACCCTGCTGAGCAACGGCGACGTGGTCGAAATCATCCGCGGGTCCAAGCCCAGCGTGCCGCCGGACTGGCGCAGCCTGACCGTCACCGGCCGGGCCCGGAGCGCCATCAAGCGTCACATCCGCAGCGTCGAGCGCGAGGAATTCCACCGCCTGGGCCGCGCCGCGGTGGATCACGCCCTGGCGCGCGTCGGCAAGGCGCTGGACGAGATTAAGCTGGCCCCGGCGCTGGAGGTGCTGAGCCTCAAGGACGAGGAGGAGCTGTTCGACGCCGTGGGCCGGGGCCGCATCCAGGCCTCGAAGGTGGTCGAGGCCATTTTCCCGGCCATGAAGAGCTCGGAAAAGGCCGCCGCTGCCGCCCGGGTGCGCATCGCGGACCGCAAGCCGGCCAGCCTGTTCGTGCGCGGCGGCGGCCTGACGCCGGGCGTTTCGCTTCACTTCGCGCCGTGCTGCCATCCGCTGCCGGGCGACCGCATCGTCGGCATTCTGCAGTCGGGCCAGGGGCTGACTGTGCACACCATCGACTGTGAACGCCTGGCGGAGTTCCAGGACCGTCAGGACCTGTGGCGCGACCTGCAATGGACGCCCCAGGCCGAGCAGGAGAGCACCGCCTCGGCCCGCCTGCGCGCCACCATCATCCACGCGCCGGGCGTCCTGGGCCAGGTCTGCACCGTCATCGGCGAGGCCGGCGGCAACATTCAGAACCTGACCATGGCGCATCGCCAGTCGGACTTCTTCGAGGTGGTGTTCGACATCGAGGTGAACGACGCGCGGCACGCCACCCACATCGCCGCGGCGTTGCGCACCAACCCGTCGGTGCAGACGGTCGAGCGGCCCAAGGGGTGAGTCGGCCCGTCGCCCTCAAGATCCTGACGCCGGATGAGTGGCGGACCTTCCAGACCGTGGGCGAGTTCGCGGGCGCGCCCATCGACTTTCAGGACGGCTATATCCACCTGTCGACCTGGGATCAGGCCGCCGAGACCCTGGACAAGTACTTCGCGAACCTGCCCAGCGTCGTGGTCGCTGAAGTCGATCTGAGCCTTCTGGATGACGTGCGCTGGGAAGCGTCACGAGGCGGGGCGCTGTTCCCGCACCAGTACGGCGTACTGCCGTTGAGGGCCGTGACCCGCTGGGCCGAGGGCGCGCCGGGCGAGGTCTTGGCGCGGCTGGTTCTTGCGACGGCGAGCGGCGGGGTCTAAGCGGCTTGGCCATGAACACCCAGGACGTGCTCGACGAATTCCGCGCCGCCGGCGCCCTGCGCGAGGGGCACTTCGTGCTCTCCTCGGGCCTGCACAGCCCGGTCTTTCTACAGAAGAACCTGGTCTTCATGCACGCGGACCGGTGCGCGCGCCTGTGCAGCGCCCTGGCCGAGCGCATCAAGGCCGAAGCGCCCGGCGCCGAGGTGGTCATCTCGCCCGCCGTCGGCGGCATTCTGCCCGGGTACGAAACGGCGCGGCATCTGGGCGTGCCGTCCATGTACGTCGAACGTGAGGGCGGCGCCTTCAGGCTGCGGCGGGGCTTCCATCTGGAGCCGGGCGCCAAGGTGGTCATGGTCGAGGACATCGTCACCACGGGCCTGTCCTCGCGTGAGTGCATCGAGGCCATCCGCCAGGCGGGCGGCGAAGTTCTGGCGGCGGCGTGCATCGTCGACCGTTCCGGCGGAAAGGCGGACGTGGGCGCGCCCCTGATCGCCCTGGCCCGGCTGGAGGTTCCGGCTTATCCGGCCGACGCCCTGCCGCCCGAGCTGGCGGCCCTGCCGGTCGAGGACCCCGGCAGCCGGCGGCTGTCTAAGTAGGGGTTGATGAAGGTGGCGCTGGAACCCATCCGCCTGGGCGTCAATATCGACCACGTGGCCACGGTCAGGAACGCGCGCGGGGGGGCGCACCCGGACCCGGTGCGCGCGGCCCAGCTGGCGGTGACGGCGGGGGCCGACGGCATCACGGCGCACCTGCGCGAGGACCGCCGCCATATCACCGACGCCGACATTATCGGCCTGAGCGAGCTGTGCCGCTCATCCGGCGTGCCTCTGAACCTGGAAATGGCGGCCACCGATGAGATGCGCGGCATCGCCCTGCGCCACCGGCCGCACGCGGTCTGCATCGTGCCGGAGCGGCGCGAGGAGCGCACCACCGAGGGCGGTCTGGACGTGGTGAGCGGTCGCGAGCGGCTGGCGGGCCTGGTGGCGGAGCTGGCGGGGGCGGGCAGCCGCGTTTCCCTGTTCATCGCCGCTGATCCGGATCAGGTGCGCGCCTCGGCCGACATAGGCGCCCAAGTGGTCGAGCTGCACACCGGCGCCTGGTGCGAGGCCGTCCGGGAAGGGGCGGGCGAGGCCGAGTTCGCCGCCCTGGCCGCCGCGGCGGACCAGGCGCATGACCTGGGACTGGAGGTTCACGCCGGGCATGGGCTCGATTTCGATACGGCGGCGCAGATCGCCCGACTGCGGCCCATTCGTGAACTCAACATCGGTCACTTCCTGATCGGGGAGGCCGTATTTATCGGCCTGGAGGCCGCCGTGGGCCGCATGCGTCAGGTCATCGGCGAGGCCCGGGCCGGAGCATGATCATCGGGACAGGCTCGGACCTGTGCGACATCCGCCGCATCCAGGCGTCGCTGGACCGTTTCGGCGACCGCTTCAAACAGCGCTGCTTCACGGAGTTGGAGCGCGCTCGTTCTGACCGCAAGCCAAACCCGGCTGAAAGCTACGCCAAGCGTTTCGCCGCCAAGGAGGCCATGTCCAAGGCGCTGGGCCTGGGTCTGCGCGACGGCGTGGCGTGGCGCGAGATCGGGGTCGTGAACCTGCCCACCGGCCAGCCGACGATCCAGGTCAGCGGCCGCACCGCCGAGCGCCTGGCGGCCCTGGTCCCGCCGGGCATGGCGCCCCGCATCCACGTGACCCTGACGGACGAGCCGCCCTATGCTTTCGCAATGGTAATCCTGGAAGCCTTGCCCGCCACGGCCTGAGCGACTACCGATCCCTGTTGAGGCCCCGCTTCAGGGCCGTCCGGACCTGACCGATGAGCGACGACGACAAGCCGCACGAGCCTCCCCACGAGGGCCCCTCTCACGACGACGGCCACGAGGCCCCGCCGCAGGCGGTCGCGCACGAGTCCGAAGACGCCATGCTCGAGCAGGAGGGCGCCGGCCCCGCCGCCGATGAGGTTGAGGCGGCGGAGGCGAACGAGCAGGAATCCGCGCCCGCGCCGGCCAAGTCCGACGACCTCGTTCAAGAGTTGAAGGAGATCGGCAAGACCGTCTTCTACGCGCTTCTGATCGCGATGGTTTTGCGGACGCTGTTCTTCCAGCCCTTCACCATCCCGTCGGCCTCGATGGAGCCCAATCTCTATGAGGGCGACTACATCATCGTGTCGAAATGGAGCTACGGCTACAGCCGCCACGCCACGCCCATCAGCATCCCCGGCCTGCACGGCCGCCTGTTTGGCGGCCAGCCGGATCGCGGCGACGTGGTCGTCTTCAAGCTGCCCAGCGACAACCGCACCGACTACATCAAGCGGGTCATCGGCCTGCCCGGCGACCGCATCCAGATGCGCGACGGCCGCCTCTACATCAACGATCAGCCGGTCGAGGACACGGTCGTGTCGCGCCGCGAGGTCGAGTCCATCTTCGGCTACAGCCAGGAGACCCTGCAGGTCCGCGAGACCCTGCCGGAGGGTCGCAGCTTCATGACCCAGGACTACGGCGCGGGCGGCGATCTGGACGACACGGGCGTCTATGTCGTGCCTGAAGGCCACTACTTCATGATGGGCGACAACCGCGACAACTCGCTGGACAGCCGCGTCGACCTGCGCAGCGGGGGCGTGGACATGGTGCCGGCCGAGAACCTGATCGGCGAGGCCCAGATCATCCTGTTCTCGTGGCACCCCGGGGCGAGCCTGTTCAAGCCCTGGACCTGGTTGACCAAGGTGCGGCTGAGCCGCTTCTTCCACGAGCTGAAATGAACCGGCGCGAGGCCGCCGTGACCGCCGTCGAGGCGGCGCTGGGCCATGAATTCAAGGACGCCGGACTGCTGGAGCGGGCGCTGACCCACTCCAGCGCGCGCCAGAAGACGGGCCAGAGGGGCGGCGACTACGAGCGGCTGGAGTTCCTGGGCGACCGGGTGCTGGGCCTGCTCGTGGCCGAGCGGCTGATGCGCGCGCGGCCGGGCGCGGACGAGAACCTGCTGACGCGGCACTTTCACCAGCTGGTCAACCGCGACGCCTGCGCCCGCGTGGCGCGGGCCGTGGGCCTGGGCGAGGCGCTGCGCATGGCGGGCGGGGAAACCAGGAGCGGCCTGCGCGACAACGACACGGTCCTGGGCGACGCCATGGAGGCGATTCTGGCCGCCCTCTATCTGGACGGCGGTCTGGACGCGGCGCGGAGGGCGCTGGATCGCATCTGGGCCGAGGAGTTCGACCGGCCGGCCCCCACCGCCGTGACCGCCAATCCCAAGCTGGCCCTGCAGGAATGGGCGGCCCGCGAAGGCCTGGGACATCCCGTCTATCGCGTGGTGGAGCACACGGGCCCCGCCCATGCGCCGCGTTTCGTGGTTGCGGTCCGCGTCGAGGAGCGCGAAGAGGTCACCGCCGCGGCCGGCGCCAAGTCCGAAGCCGAGAAAGCCGCGGCCCTGGCGTTTTTGGCCCGTGAAGGCGTGACATGACTGAATCCCAGACCCGCGCGGGCTTCGCCGCCATCATCGGCGCGCCGAACGCGGGCAAGTCCACCCTGGTCAACCGCATGACGGGGACCAAGGTGTCCATCGTCACCAAGAAGGTACAGACGACGCGCTTCCCCGTGCGCGGCGTGGTCGTGCGCGGTGAGATCCAGATCGTGCTGGTGGATACGCCCGGCGTGTTCCGTCCGCGCCGCCGGCTGGATCGGGCCATGGTGGCCTCGGCCTGGAGCGGGGCCGAGGACGCCGACGCCGTGGTGCATCTGGTCGACGCCGCCGCCGAAATGGCCGTGGCGGCAGGCAAGGGGTCGGCGGCCGACAAATACGCGGTCGAGGACGCCCGCACCGTCACCGAGCGCCTAAAGGAGGCGGGCGGCCAGCCCATACTGGCGCTGAACAAGATCGACGGCCTGCCGCGCGAGGCGCTGCTGCCCCTGGTTCAGCGGTTTTCGGACACGGGCGTCTACAGCGATGTGTTCCTGATCTCGGCCGAGAAGGGATCGGGCGTCGACGACCTGCTGAACGCGCTGGTGGGGCGCATGCCGCTGGGGCCGTGGCTGTATCCCGAGGACCAGGCCGCCGACGTGCCGCTGCGCGTGCTGGCCGCCGAGATCACGCGCGAGAAGCTGTATCTGCGCCTGCATGAGGAGCTGCCCTATGCGGCGGCGGTGCAGACCACGTCCTTTGACGAGCGGGCGGACGGCTCGGTCCGCATCGAGCAGGAAATCCTGGTCGAGCGCGAGGGCCAGCGCCCCATCGTGCTGGGCAAGGGCGGCCAGACGGTGAAGTGGATCGGCCAGAAGGCGCGCGAGGAGCTGGAGCTGCTGATGGACCGCAAGGTTCACCTGTTCCTGACGGTCAAGGCAGACCCGCGCTGGATGGAGCGGCGCGAGCTGTTCGGCCAGATGGGGCTGGACTTCGATGCGTAGCCTCCTGGCCGCCGCTGTCCTGGCGCTGGCCGCGCCGGCCTGGGCGCAAACGCCGCAAGAGGAGGCGGGCGCGGCCATCGACGCCATGCATCAGGCCGCATCGCGCGCGGACGCAGAGGCCTATTGGGAAACCTTCACACCCGACGCCCGCTTCATCGGCACGGCCGCGACCGAGCGCTGGGACATTCCCGCCTTTCAGGCCTACGCCAACCCGATCTTCGCCGAGGGGCGGGGCTGGACCTATCATCCGCGCGACCGCCATCTGACGCTGGCGCCGGGCGAGTGCCGCTGCGTCGTCTGGTTCGACGAGCTTCTGGATCACGACCGCTATGGCGTGGTGCGCGGATCCGGCGTGGCGGTCAGGACGGAGCGGGGCTGGCGCGTGGCCCAGTACGTGATGAGCTTTCCCGTGCCCAACGAGATCGCCGGCGAGGTGGTCGAGCGCATCCGTGAGGCCGGCCAGGCCCACTGATGGAGTTCTCGGACGACGCCTTTGTCCTGGCGGCGCGCGGCCACGGCGAGACCGGCGCCATCGTCGATCTGCTGACCGAGCGGCATGGCCGCATCGTCGCCCACGTGGCCGGGGGCGCATCGCGTAAGCTGAAGCCGGTGCTGCAGGCGGGGGTGCGCGTCATGCTAGACTATCGCGCCCGCACCAGCGAGCAGCTGGGCTCGGCCCGGCTGGAGCCGCTGGGGGAGGGGGCGGCCGCCTTCTTCGATGACAGCCTGGCCCTGGCGGCGGTGGCCTCGGCCGCGGCCGTGGCGCAAGGGGCCCTGCCTGAGCGTGAGCCGCATCCCGGCGCCTTCCTGGCCTTTGACGCCCTTTTGTCCGTGCTGGCGCTGGAAGACGTGTGGCCCGCCGTCATGGTCCGCTACGAGATGGGCCTGCTTGAGGAGCTGGGCTTTGGGCTGGACCTGACCAAGTGCGCCTCAACGGGGGTGACCGAAGATCTCGTCTGGGTCAGCCCCCGCACCGGCCGAGCCGTCAGCCGCGAGGCCGGCGCGCCCTACGCCGAGCGGATGTTGCCCCTGCCGGGCTTTCTGCTGGGAGCGCAGATGGGCGTCGCGCCGGGCGACATCGGGGCGGGACTGAAGATGACGGCGCACTTCCTCGAAGCCTTCGTCTTCGGCCCCATGAACCGCCCGCTGCCGCCCGCGCGCCTGTGGCTGGTGGACCGGCTGGAACAGGCCGGACGCCTCTGAAATCTCCGCGTTGAGACCCCGCGTCGCGTCCCTTCGCGTCTCGACTCGGGCTAGGACCGAAGCATGAGCCAACTCTTCACCCCGCCCGACGGCGGCCGCATCGTCGAGGAGCCGCTGGGCGAGGCCCTGTCGCGGCGCTACCTGGCCTATGCCCTGTCGACCATCATGCACCGGGCCCTGCCCGACGTGCGTGACGGCCTGAAGCCCGTGCATCGCAGAATCCTGCATTCCATGAGGGAGATGCGGCTCAATCCCGAGACGGCGGCGAAGAAGTGCGCCCGTGTCGTCGGCGACGTGATCGGCCGCTTTCACCCGCACGGGGACCAGTCGGTCTATGACGCCATGGTGCGCCTGGCGCAGGATTTCTCCCAACGCTACCCGCTGATCGACGGCCAGGGGAACTTCGGCAACATCGACGGCGATTCAGCCGCCGCCATGCGTTACACCGAGTGCCGGCTGACGCCCGCCGCCGCGCTGCTGATGGAGGGCATCGACGAGGACGCGGTCGACTTCCGCGCCACCTATGACGGCGAGGATGAGGAGCCGGTCGTCGCCCCGGCGGGCTTCCCGAACCTGCTCGCCAACGGCGCCTCGGGCATTGCGGTGGGCATGGCCACCTCGATCCCGCCGCACAATGTGGCCGAACTGATCGACGGCTGTCAGCGTCTGATCGAGGAACCCGGCATCGACACGGCCGAGCTGATGAAGGCGGTCAGGGGCCCCGACTTCCCCACCGGCGGCGTCATCGTCGAGACCGAGGCTTCGATCCGCGAGGCCTACGAGACTGGCCGGGGCGGGGTGCGCCTGCGCGCCCGCTGGGAGGTGGAGGAGCTGAGCCGCGGCGTCTGGCGCGTGGTGGTCACCGAGATTCCCTACCAGGTGCAGAAGAGCCGCCTGATCGAACAGCTGGCCGGGCTGATTGAACAGAAGAAGGCGCCCCTGCTGGGCGACGTGCGCGACGAGTCCGCCGAGGACATCCGCCTGATCCTGGAGCCGCGCGCCAGTCGGGGCGTCGAGCCCGAGGTGCTGATGGAGAGCCTGTTCCGCCTGTCGGACCTGGAGGTGCGATTCCCGGTCAACATGAACGTGCTGGACGCCACGGGCGCGCCGCGCGTCATGGGACTGAAGGCGTGTCTGCAGGCCTTCCTCGACCACCGCCGCGAGGTGCTGCTGCGCCGCACCGCCTGGCGGCTGGAGCGGGTGCGCAAGCGCCTTCATCTGCTGGACGGACTGCGCATCGTCTTCCTGAACCTGGACGAGGTGATTCGCATCGTCCGCGAGGCCGAGCATCCCAAGGCCGAGCTGATCGGCCGCTTCAACCTGACCGAGGCCCAGGCGGACTACATCCTCGACACCCGGCTGCGCCAGCTGGCCCGGCTGGAGGAGATGGCCATCGAGGCCGAGCACAAGAAGCTGGCCGAGGAGCTGGCCGACCTGGAGGGCCTGACCCTGTCGGAGCGGCGGCAGTGGAAGCGCGTCTCGGACGACCTCAACGCGGTTCGCAAGATCATGCTGTCGGCCCGGCGCTCCACCTTCGGCGCGGCGCCGGAGGGGGCGGGCGCGGCGCCCGTGGAGGCCTTTGTCCTGCGTGAGCCGATCACGGTGATCGTCTCGGAGCGCGGCTGGGTGCGCGCCGCCAAGGGCCGCATCGATGACCCGTCGGAGGTCAAATACAAGGAGGGGGACGGCCCGGCGTTCCTGGTTCCGGCAGAGACCACGGACCGCATCCTGATCTTCGCCTCGGACGGACGCTTCTTCACGCTCGGAGCCGACAAGCTGCCCTCGGCGCGTGGGCATGGCGAGCCCCTTCGCCTGATGGTCGACCTGGAGGAAGACGCCGAGATCCTGGCGGTCATGGCGCACAGGCCTGGGCGTAAGCTGCTCTTGGCCTCGCGCGAGGGCTACGGCTTCGTCATGCCCGAGGAGGAGGCGCTGGGCACCAAGCGGGGCGGCAAGCAGGCCCTGAACGGCCAGGGCGCCGTCTGCCTGCCGGTCGAGGGCGACCACCTGGCGGTGCTGGGCGAGAACGGCAAGGCGCTGATCTACCCGGTGGCCGAGCTGCCCGAAATGGCGCGCGGCAAGGGCGTCAAGCTGCAGGCCTATCGCGACGGAGGTCTCAAGGACGCCCTGGTGTTCAACGCCGAGGCCGGGCCGGTCTGGATCGACGGTGGCGGCCGCAACCGCCAGTGGGCCGACTGGCGCGACTGGCTGGGCAAGCGGGCCCAGGCCGGCAAGGCCGCGCCCCGTGGGATGCGCAAGCTGCGCTAGGACTTCCTGGAAGATTCGCAGTCTCCGCGCCGCCGCCCTTTTTGACCTGGCTCAAGGACGGCCCGGACGCTTGCGGTCACGCTTCCCCTACCGAGGAGGCGGCCATGTCGGAGTCTGGCTCAGGGGGGGATATTCACACGGCGTCGCTGGGAGGATTCAGCGACGGTTGGATGGGCGACGCCGCCTTCAGCCGAGAGTTGGAGGCGGCCATCAATCCGCTTCGGGCCGACGCGCGAATGCTGACGCAGAATGCCGCCGACCTGGATGATCTGGTCCAGCAGACCCTGCTGAAGGCGTGGAAGGCCCGGCGCACCTTCCGGCAGGACCGGAACTTCAAGGGCTGGCTGTTCGTGATCCTGCGCAACTGCTTCTACGAGGAATGTCGGCGCGCCAGGGTCAGGCGGGCGCGCGAAAGGCTGCTAGCGCCCGTGGCGTCCTGCGCGCCCTCCCAGGAGGACGCTGTCAGCCTGCGAAATCTCGCCCGGCGTATGAACCTGCTGCCGTCCGCCCAGAAACAGGCGCTTGTGGCCGCAACCATCGGCGGCAAGAGCCACGCCGAGATCGCGGAATCGACCGGCGTTTCGGTCGGTGCGGTGAAGAGCCGGGTCTGTCGGGCGCGGCAGGCGCTTCTGCACTAGGTGCGCCTCAATGCGTAGCGTCGGCGCCGCGGTTCGATCCGTCAGGCCCCAGTTTCTGCTTTTCGATGTCGAGCAGCTCTTCCAGGCGCGCGCGATCTTCAGGCGAAGAGGTTTCGTCTATCTTCCGCTGAAACCGCGAGATGTTCTCGCGTATGATCCAGTCTTCGGTCTTGCTAGCCATCGGCTCGCTCCCGAGCGGGCTGGCAGAGTAGCACAACCAATGGCTCAGTATAAGCCTTGGGGTTCCGCAGCTGTCCGTGGACGGATCAGATGTGATGTTCGGCGACCGCCTCGAGGATGTCTTCCTGCATATCGTCATCGACGCGGCCCGCCAGGTCTCCGAGGCTTAGCATGCCGACCAGGGCGTCCTGATCGTCGAGCACGGGCAGGCGGCGGATCTGGTGGCGCTGCATCAGGCCGGCCGCGTCCTCGACGCGATCTTCGGGCGAACAGGTGACCAGCCGGGTGCTCATGAACTCACGGGCCCGGACCGCGTCAGGGTCGCCGCCAGCCGCCGTCACGCGCAGCGTCACGTCGCGATCAGTGATGATGCCGATCATCTGGCCGTTGTCGCTGATCGGAATGCAGCCCACGTCATTCTCCCGCATGAGCCGGGCTAAGTCCCGGGCGGTGGCGTCCGCATCGGCGCAGACGACGCCCTCATGCATCAAGCTTCGAACCCTCATGGCCGATCCTCCCGGTTGAGTACTGGCATGATGCGTCCCGGGGGAGGGGCGGGGTATGATCTGGATCAAGAGTGCGCATCTCAGCCGCCTGGGGCAGGACGCCCAGGCGCGCCGCTCGACCACGCCGCGGCTTTGGTCTAATCGCCAAGCCATGATCGGTCGTCTGAACCACGTGGGCATAGCCACGCCCTCCATCGAAGAGGCGCTGAAGGTCTGGCGTGACCTTCTGGGCGCGACGCGCGTACATCCGGCCTTCGATCTGCCCGCCCAGGGCGTGCGGGTCTGCTTCGTGGATACGCCCAACAGCCAGATCGAGCTGATCGAGCCCCTGGGCGAGGCATCGCCGCTGCACGGCTTTCTGGCCCGCAATCCCAAGGGCGGCCAGCATCACGTCTGCTTCGAGGTGCCTGACATCATCGCCGCCCGCGATGAGATGCGCGCCAAGGGCTGCACCATCCTGGGCACGGGAGAGCCGCGCATCGGGGCCCACGGCACACCCATCATCTTCGTCCATCCCAAGGACATGGGCGGGGTGCTGGTCGAGCTGATGGAAACGCCCCAAAACGCCGACGGAATGGAGGCTCACTGATCATGCCCATCGGCCCCGTGACCATGCTGGCCATCTACATCGTCTGCTGGTGGACGGTGCTGTTTGCGGTGCTGCCGCTGGGCATGAGCCAGGGGGACCGCGAGCGGCCCACCGATGGCGGCGCCTGGGGCGCCCCGGCCGAGCCCAATCTGAAGAAGAAGTTCATCACCACCACCTGGATCGCGGCCATCGTCTGGGCCCTCATCATCGTGGTCATCTGGACCGGTTTGGTCCCCATGCCGGCGGCTATCAGCTGAGGCGCGTTGCCTTACCCGCCACGGCCCGGCTAAACGGGGACAGGTAAGCCTCCCCACGCCGAACGGATCATTCATGCGCCTGTCGCGCTACTTCCTGCCGACCCTGAAAGAGACGCCTTCCGAGGCGCAGATCGTCTCGCACCGCCTGATGCTGCGCGCCGGCCTGATCCGTCAGGAGGCCGCCGGCATCTACGCCTGGCTGCCCATCGGGCTGCGCGTGCTGAAGAAGATCGAGCAGATCGTCCGCGAAGAGCAGCAGCGCGCCGGCGCGGTCGAGATCCTGATGCCGACGATCCAGCTGGCCGACCTGTGGCGCGAGAGCGGGCGGTACGACGACTATGGCGAGGAGATGCTGCGCATCACCGACCGGCACAAGCGCGAGCTGCTCTACGGCCCCACCGCCGAGGAGGTCGTGACGGACATCTTCCGCGCCTATGTGAAGTCGTACCGCGATCTGCCGCTGAACCTGTTCAACATCCAGTGGAAGTTCCGCGACGAGCGGCGGCCTCGCTTCGGCGTCATGCGCGGTCGCGAGTTCCTGATGAAGGACGCCTACACCTTCGACGTGGACGAGGCGAACGCGCGCAAGGCCTATAACCGCATGTTCGTGGCCTATCTGAACACCTTCGCCCGCATGGGGCTGAAGGCGGTTCCCATGCGGGCGGACACCGGACCCATCGGCGGCGAGTTGAGCCACGAGTTCATCATCCTGGCCGATACGGGCGAGAGCCAGGTCTTCTGCCACCGCGCCCTGGTCGAGATGGCGGCGCCTGGGCCGGACGTGGACTGGGACGATCTGCAGGCCATCGTCGATGAGCGCACCGGCCTCTACGCCGCCACCGAGGAGATGCATGAGCCCGCCCGTTTCGAGGCCGAGACGGCCGAGTCCGACCGCCTGTCGGCGCGCGGCATCGAGGTGGGGCATATCTTCTATTTCGGCACCAAGTACTCCAAGCCCATGAACGCCGTCGTCGCCGGTCCCGACGGCAAGGAGGCGCCGGTGCACATGGGCAGCCATGGCGTCGGGGTCTCGCGCCTGCTGGGAGCCATCATCGAGGCCAGCCACGACGAGGCCGGCATCATCTGGCCGGAGTCGGTGGCGCCCTTCGGCGTGGCCATCGTCAATCTGCGCCCCGGCGATGAGGCGTGCGACGCCGCCTGCGAGCAGGCCTACGCCGCCTTGAGCAAGGCCGGGCTGGACCCGCTGCTGGACGACCGCGACATCCGCCCCGGCGGCAAGTTCGCCGACATGGACCTGATCGGCATCCCCTGGCAGCTGGTCATCGGCCCCAAGGGCCTGGCCTCGGGCGAGCTGGAGCTGAAGCGCCGCGCCACGGGCGAGAAGGTCACCGGCTCGCTTGAAGCTCTGCTGAACAGGCTGTCCGCATGACGCCGCCCCCCGCCGCCAAGCCCTTCTCGGCCTGGGAGATCGGCCTGGCCGCACGCTATCTGCGCGCCAAGCGCAAGGAGGGCGGTATCGCCCTGATCGCCGCCATCTCCTTCATCGGGGTGGCGCTGGCGGTGGCGGTGCTGATCATCGTCATGAGCGTGATGAACGGCTTCCGGACCGAACTGCTGTCGCGCATCCTGGCCTTCAACGGCCACATGTATGTGCAGGGCGCGGCGCTGGACCGACCTGACCGGGACGCCATGCTGGCCCAGATCAGGGACGTGCCCCAGGTGCGCATGGCGGCGCCCATCATCGAGGCCCAGGCCGGCGTGGTGGGCCGCTCGGGGCAGGGAACCGGCGCGGTGGTGCGCGGCATCACGCGCGAGGATCTGGCCCGGCAGACCATCGTCTCCGAGAACATCAAGGCGGGCTCCATCGCCGGCTTCGGCCGCGGCGACTACGGCGGCGACGAAATCCTGCTCGGCCAGGGGCTGGCGGCGCAGCTGGGCCTGACGGCCGGTGATCCCGTGCGGCTGATCTCCTTCACGGGCGGCTCGTCCATCGTGGGCACCACTCCGCTGGACAAGACCTATGTGGTTGGCGGCGTCTTCTCGGTAGGCGTCAGCGATTACGACCGCGCCTTCATCTACATGCCGCTGGAGCAGGCGCAGCTGTTCTTCGGCAAGGAGGAGATCTGGGACGCCGTCGAGATCATGGTCGACAATCCCGACCAGACCGCCCAGCTGGCGCCGCGCCTGAGAGAGATCGCCGGGCCCGGCGGCATCGTCAGCGACTGGACGGCGCGCAACAGCGAGCTGTTCGAAGCCCTGCAGGTGGAGCGCACGGTCATGCGCCTGATCCTGATGCTGGTGGTGGCCATCGCCGCCATGAACATCATTTCCGGCATCGTCATGCTTGTGAAGAACAAGGGCCGCGACATCGCCATTCTCAAGACCATGGGCGCCAGCCGCGGCGCCGTGCTGCGCGTCTTCTTCATGGCGGGCGCCGCCATCGGTACGGCCGGAACGCTGGTGGGCGTCACCATCGGCGTCCTGTTCTGCGTCTTCATCCAGCCGATCCAGGAGCTGGTCGAGGAGGTGACGGGCGCGCGGGTCTTCAACCCGGAAGTCTATTTCCTGCCCCATATCCCGGCGCGGGTGGAGCCGCTGGAGGTGCTGATCATCGTGGCCTGGTCGCTGGCCATGTCCTGCGCGGCCACCTGGTTCCCGGCCCGCCGCGCAGCCCGCCTCGATCCGGTGGAGGCCCTTCGCTATGAGTGAGGCCCCGGTCCTGTCCCTGCGCGGCGTGGGCCGCACCTATGTCACCGGCGACAAGCGGCTGGAAGTGCTGAAGGGCGTCGACCTGGACGTGCGCCCCGGCGAAGTCGTGGGCCTGATCGGCCCGTCGGGCTCGGGCAAGTCGTCACTGCTTCACGCGGCGGGTCTGCTGGAGCGGCCGGACGCCGGCCAGGTGATGATCGGAGGCGCCGACTGCGGCGGCCTGAACGACGACATGCGCGCGCGGATGCGCCTGCACGCCATCGGCTTCGTCTATCAGTTCCACCATCTGCTTCCGGAGTTCGATGCGCGGGACAACGTGACCCTTCCCATGCGCATCGCCGGGGTGGCGCTGCCCGAAGCGCGTGAGCGGGCCGAGGCCCTGCTTTCCGCCATGGGCCTGTCCGAGCGCATGACGCACCAGCCCGCGCAACTGTCGGGCGGGGAGCAGCAGCGGGTCGCCGTCGCCCGGGCCCTCGCCAACCGGCCGCGCCTGCTGCTGGCCGACGAGCCGACGGGGAACCTCGACCCGGCCACCAGCCAGACCGTGTTCGACGCCCTGCGCCAGGTGGTGCATGAACAGGGCGTGGCCGCCGTGATCGCCACCCACAACATGGAGCTGGCCGGTCACATGGATCGGGTGTTCGCCCTCAAGGACGGGCACCTGGAGGAGCGCCCGGCCGAAAGCCACGCCTACTAGCCCGCCGCCTCGATCAGCAGCTGCAGGCCGTATCGCACCGCCTCCAGCCGCACCTGGTCGCGGCCGAGGTCGCCGAAGCGCTTCTCGCGGTGGATGACGAAGCCGTCGCGCAGGGCGACGCCGAAGTGGACGAGGCCCACGGGCTTGCCTTCCGACCCGCCGCCGGGGCCGGCGACGCCGGTGACGCCGATGCCGATGTCGGCTCCGGCCTTCGTCTTGGCGCCCTGGGCCATGGCCTGGGCCACCTCGGGCGAGACCGCGCCGTGGCGCTCGAGCAGGCCCTTGTCCACGCCCAGCAGGACCACCTTGGCGGCGTTGGAGTAGGTGATGAAGCCCCGGTCAAAGACGGCCGAGGTTCCCGGGGCGCAGGTCAGCGCCGCGCCCAGAAGGCCCCCCGTACAGCTCTCGGCCGTGGTGACCCACAGATTGCGGGCGCGACAGGCCTGAAGAAGGCGGTCTGCTGCGTCTTCGATATCGCGGGGGAACATGACAGTCTTCTCCGCCGGGGCCTGAGTCGGGTCTCGTTTTTGCTCCGGGTTCATCGGGGGATGCAATGACCCAGGCCGCTGTAACGACCGGTGAGAGAGGAAGGTTCGAGACGGGCTGGTTCGCCCTGTCCGTCTTCGTCAGCGCCTCGCTGCTGTTCGTCGTGCAGCCCATGGTGACGAAGCTGCTGCTGCCCCTGCTGGGCGGGTCGCCGTCCGTGTGGAACACGGCGATGGTCTTCTTCCAGGCGGCGCTGCTGGCCGGCTACGCCTACGCCCACGCTCTGCAGCGGCTGAGCTCGCTGAGATCGCAGATGCTGGTCCATGGCGTGCTGCTGCTGCTGGCGGCCCTGTTCCTGCCCCTGCACGTGACCGGCCTTCTGGGCGAGCCCGATCCGGCGCGGCCCATCGTCTGGACCCTGGGCGTGCTGGTGCTGTCCATCGGCGCGCCCTTCGCGGTGCTGTCCTCGACCGCGCCCCTGATCCAGGCCTGGTTCGCCAGGGTGCGGACGGGCGAGGACCCCTATCCCCTTTATGCCGCCTCGAACCTGGGCAGCTTCGTCGCCCTGTTGAGCTATCCGATCCTGATCGAGCCCCTGCTGGGGCTGACGGCGCAGCGCTGGAGCTGGACCGTCGGCTACGGCGTCTTCGTGCTGGTCCTGGCGGCGCTGGCGATGATCATCCTGAGACGATCGCAGCCGGTGGCGGAGGCGGCGGACGAGCCGGCGACCCGCAGTCCGTCCATCTCATGGCGGGAACGGCTGATCTGGGTGGCCCTGGCCTTCATCCCCTCCAGCCTGATGCTGGGGGTGACGCTGCACCTGTCCACGGACGTGGCCTCCGCGCCCTTCCTGTGGGTGGCCCCGCTGGCGCTGTATCTGCTGACCTTCGTCATCGCGTTTCAGGCCAAGCCCTGGATCCCCTATCCGATCACCCTGATCTTCCAGGCCGCGGCGGCGGGGGCCTGCATCGCCATCCTGCCCTTCCGCACGGCTGAGTGGGCCCTGCTGTTCGGCATCCATCTGGTCGCCTTCTTCTTCACGGCGCTGATGTGCCATCAGGGCCTGGCCCTGAGGCGGCCGGCGCCGGACCGCCTGACCGAGTTCTACCTCTGGATTTCGGTGGGCGGCGTCCTGGGCGGGATCTTCAACGCCCTCCTGGCCCCGGTGATCTTCGACGTGGTGCGCGAGTATCCGCTGGTGCTGGTGCTGGCCGCCCTGGCGCGGCCCTGGCAGTGGGGCAAGCCCTCATGGCGCGAGATCTTCCTGGTGGTCACGGGCCTGCTGGCCTGTCTCGTCCCGCCCTTCCTGATGGACTATCTGACCGCCAATCCCGAGGTGCTGTCCGACTTCAGCACCGATGACGCCCTGGTGGCGACGCGCCTGCTGCTGGGTCTGGCGGCGATCTGCGCCTTTCTGGTGCGCGAGCAGACCTTCGCCTTTCTGGCCCTGCTCATCGCCATCAGCTTCTCAGGGCACGCGGCGGCCGAGCAGACGCGCTTCGTCGAGAACCAGCGCAGCTTCTTCGGCGTGCTGCGCATCGGCGTTCTGAACGAGCCGCGGATGGGCGGCGAGATGCGCATGCTGCTGCACGGGACGACCCTGCACGGGGCGCAGGCGGTGGATCCCAGCTATCAGTGCAATCCGACCCTGTACTACGCCCGGGTCACGCCCCTGGGCGAGGCCGTGACGCGCATCCAGGCCCGCTCGCCCAGCGCCAGCATCGGCGTGGTGGGGCAGGGGACCGGCGTCATGGCCGCCTACAAGCGCGCGGCGGACGACTTCACCTATTATGAGATCGATCCGCTGGTGGACCGCATGGCGCGCGATCCCTCGCGGTTCACCTACATCAGCGACTGCGCCGAAGGGCCGATCCAGACGGTGCTGGGCGATGCGCGGCTGAGCCTGAGGCGCGAGCCGGACGGGCGCTTCGACCTGTTGGTGGTGGACGCCTTCTCGTCGGACTCCATCCCGACGCACCTGCTGACCGAGGAGGCGATCCGCGAGTACCTGCGCGTGGTGAAGCCCAACGGCGTGGTGGTGCTGCACCTGTCCAACCGCAACCTCGAGATCGTCCAGCCGGCCTTGGCGGCGGGCCGGGCCTTGGGCGTGCCGACCCGCTACAAGCTGTACATCGAGCCTCAGGGGATGCCGGCTCTGTCCCAGGCCTCTACCGAGGCGCTTATCCTGTCGCCGACCGAGGCGGGCCTCGAAGACTTCACCTTCCAGGACAACTGGACGGAGCGATCGCCCGAGCGCGTGCGGCCCTGGACCGACGACTATGTGAACCTGTTCGGCGCCCTGTTGCGGTCCTGGCGCATCGAGTGGGAGAGCCGGCGGCGGGACTGACCATCGTGCGGCGAGGGGGCGATCCGGACGCGAAAATACAGTCTGAATCGTCTGAACCGTCTGATGGATCGCGATGAGAGAGACCGACGCGTAGAGCCTAGGGCTCTGCGATCCGGCGTGGACAAGTCGCCGTTGAGGCGGCGCCCGCCCCCGCCGCCATGCTGGGCATGGTCCCCTTCCCCCGCAGGCGGGGGAGGATTTCAGGTCGCTGCAGTCACCGACAGCAGCTCGACCTTGAAGACCAGCACCGAGCCGGGCGGGATGGCGTCGCCGCCGACCCAGCGCTCGCCATAGGCGAGGTTCGCGGGGATGACGAACTCGAAGGTCTCGCCGGCGCGCATCAGCTGGAGCCCCTCGGTCCAGCCGCGGATGACGCGGTTCAGCGGGAACTCGGCGGGCTCGTTGCGCTGATACGAGCTGTCGAAGACGCGCCCGTCGATGAACTTGCCCTCGTAGTGAACGCGAACGGTGTCCGTTGGGCCGGGGCGGGCGCCCTTCGGGTGAGCGCGGCCGACGCGGCGGTATTGCAGGCCGCTGTCCGTGACCTGCCAGCCGGGCCGCGTGCGGCTCCAGGCCAGATAGGCGTCCTGGGCCCAGGCGCCAGCTGGCTTCAGAGGGCTCGGTCAACTGGGGCGGAAGGCTGGGCGCCGGGGCTTGGGCGCAGGCGGCGAGGGACAGGAAGATGAGGGCGGTCAGGGCGCGTTTCATGCGGCGACGCTAGCAGTCTTGACGCCGCTGACAATCCATGAGCCGGGGCCTTTCTTTCGCCGGAAAAGGCGCTATAAGACGCCTCCCGCACGAATCTGAAGTTCGTCGCGCTGTAAGCGCCGAGGCTCGGTCCGCCGCCCTCCGACCGATGCGAAGGCGCGCTCCTCCCCAGGGAGCTCCACAATCCGGCGTCCTGATTTCCTTATGGATTTCGAGGGTGGACGCAAAACGGAACTCCGGCGTGAGGACGCGATGGCGTCTTTGCGCCGTTCACGCATGACGCGCCGTCACGCGGCGCGATGGGAACACAAGATGATGCAGTCCTTCACCGGCAAGAAGCGGATCCGGAAGTCCTTCGGCCGTATCCCTGAAGCCGTGCAGATGCCGAACCTGATCGAGGTTCAGCGCAGCTCCTACGAGCAGTTCCTGCAACGCGAAGTCCGCCCTGCGGACCGCCGCGACGAGGGGCTGGAGACGGTCTTCAAGTCGGTGTTCCCGATCAAGGATTTCAACGAGCGCGCCGTGCTCGAATACGTCTCGTACGAGTTCGAGGACCCGAAGTACGACGTCGAGGAATGCGTCCAGCGCGATATGACCTATGCCGCGCCGCTGAAGGTGAAGCTGCGCCTGATCGTGTTCGAGGCGGACGAAGAGACGGGCGCCCGCTCGGTGAAGGACATCAAGGAGCAGGACGTCTACATGGGCGACATCCCGCTCATGACGGACAAGGGCACCTTCGTGGTGAACGGGACCGAGCGCGTGATCGTGTCCCAGATGCACCGTTCGCCCGGCGTATTCTTCGATCACGACAAGGGCAAGACCCACGCCTCGGGCAAGCTGCTGTTCGCCGCCCGCGTGATCCCCTACCGCGGCAGCTGGCTGGACTTCGAGTTCGACGCCAAGGACATCGTCTACACCCGCATCGACCGCCGCCGTAAGCTGCCGGTCACGACCTTCCTGATGGCCCTGGGCATGGACGGCGAGGAGATCCTGCGGACCTTCTACGACTCCGTGCCGTACGAGAAGCGCAAGGACGGCTGGGTCACGCCCTACAAGCCCGAACGCTGGCGCGGCGTGAAGCCGGACTTCGACCTGATCGACGCCGACACCGGCGAAGTGGTGGCCCCCGCCGGCCACAAGATCAGCGCCCGCGCGGCCAAGAAGCTGGCCGACGGCGGCCTGAAGGCCCTGTCGCTGGCGCCCGACGCCCTGATCGGCCGCTATCTGGCCGCCGACGCGGTCAACGTGCAGACCGGCGAAATCTACGCCGAGGCCGGCGACGAGCTGGACGCCCCGACCATCGCGGTGCTGGAGGAGCAGGGCTTCACCACCATCGACGTGCTGGACATCGATCACGTCACGGTCGGCGCCTACATCCGCAACACGCTGCGCGTGGACAAGAACACCGCCCGCGAGGACGCGCTGTTCGACATCTACCGCGTCATGCGCCCGGGCGAGCCGCCGACGCCGGAAGCGGCCGAGGCCATGTTCCAGTCGCTGTTCTTCGATTCCGACCGCTACGACTTGTCGTCGGTGGGCCGCGTGAAGATGAACATGCGCCTTGAGCAGGACGTGTCGGACGAGGTCCGCGTGCTGCGCAAGGAAGACATCCTGGCGGTGCTGCAGATCCTGGTGGGTCTGCGCGACGGCCGCGGCGAGATCGACGACATCGACAACCTGGGCAACCGCCGGGTCCGTTCGGTGGGCGAGCTGCTGGAGAACCAGTACCGCGTCGGCCTGCTGCGCATGGAGCGCGCCATCAAGGAGCGCATGAGCTCGGTCGATATCGACACGGTCATGCCGCACGACCTGATCAACGCCAAGCCGGCCGCCGCGGCGGTGCGTGAGTTCTTCGGCTCATCGCAGCTGTCGCAGTTCATGGACCAGACGAACCCGCTGTCGGAGATCACCCACAAGCGCCGCCTGTCGGCCTTGGGCCCGGGCGGTCTGACGCGCGAGCGCGCCGGCTTCGAGGTGCGCGACGTGCACCCGACCCACTACGGCCGCATCTGCCCGATCGAGACGCCGGAAGGCCCGAACATCGGCCTGATCAACAGCCTGGCCACCCATGCGCGGGTGAACAAGTACGGCTTCATCGAGAGCCCGTACCGCCGCATCGCCGACGGCAAGGCGACCGAAGAGGTCGTCTACATGTCGGCCATGGAAGAGGCGAAGCACGTCATCGCCCAGGCCAACATCCCGCTGTCCGGCAAGGGCGAGCTGGTGGATGACCTGGTCCAGGTGCGCATCAGCGGCGACGTGACCCTGGCTCCGAAGGAGCAGGTCGACTTCATGGACGTGTCGCCCAAGCAGGTGGTGTCGGTGGCCGCGGCCCTGATCCCCTTCCTTGAGAACGACGACGCCAACCGCGCCCTGATGGGCTCGAACATGCAACGCCAGGCCGTGCCGCTGGTCCAGGCCGACGCGCCGCTGGTCGGCACCGGCATGGAGGCCGTTGTCGCCCGCGACTCCGGCGCCGTGGTGGTGGCCCGCCGCACCGGCGTGGTTGAGCAGATCGACGGCACCCGCATCGTTGTGCGCGCGACCGAAGAGACCGATCCGACCCGTCCGGGCGTCGACATCTATCGCCTGTCGAAGTTCCAGCGTTCGAACCAGAACACCTGCATCAATCAGCGTCCGCTGGTGCGCGTGGGCGACAAGGTGCGCGCCGGCGACGTGATCGCCGACGGCCCGTCGACGGACCTGGGCGAACTGGCCCTGGGCCGCAACGCCCTCGTCGCCTTCATGCCCTGGAACGGCTACAACTTCGAAGACTCGATCCTGATCTCGGAGCGCATCGTGCGCGACGACGTCTTCACCTCGATCCACATCGAGGAGTTCGAGGTCATGGCCCGCGACACCAAGCTGGGCCCGGAAGAGATCACCCGCGACATCCCGAACGTCGGCGAGGAGGCCCTGCGCAACCTCGACGAGGCGGGCATCGTGGCCATCGGCGCCGAGGTTCAGCCCGGCGACATCCTGGTCGGCAAGGTGACGCCCAAGGGCGAAAGCCCGATGACCCCGGAAGAGAAGTTGCTGCGCGCCATCTTCGGCGAAAAGGCTTCGGACGTGCGCGACACCTCGCTGCGTCTGCCGCCGGGCGTGGCGGGCACCATCGTCGAGGTGCGCGTCTTCAACCGTCACGGCGTCGACAAGGACGAGCGCGCCCTAGCCATCGAGCGCGAAGAAATCGAGCGCCTGGGCAAGGACCGCGACGACGAGCTGGCCATCCTGGAGCGCAACGTCTACGGGCGCCTGCAGGCCCTGCTGGTCGGCAAGACCGCCGTCTCGGGCCCCAAGGGCCTGGGCCGCGGCGAGGTCACGGCCGAGAAGCTGGGCGACATCTCCAAGGGCCTGTGGTGGCAGGTGGCTCTGGACGACGAAAAGGCCATGGGCGAGCTGGAGGCCATGAAGCGCCAGTTCGACGAGGCCAAGAAGCGTCTGGACCGCCGCTTCGAGGATAAGGTCGAGAAGCTGCAGCGCGGCGACGAGCTGCCCCCGGGCGTCATGAAGATGGTCAAGGTCTTCGTGGCCGTGAAGCGCAAGCTGCAGCCCGGCGACAAGATGGCCGGCCGTCACGGCAACAAGGGCGTCATCTCCAAGATCCTGCCGATCGAGGACATGCCGCACCTGGAGGACGGCACGCCCGTCGATCTGGTGCTGAACCCGCTGGGCGTGCCCTCGCGCATGAACGTCGGTCAGATCTTCGAGACGCACCTGGGCTGGGCCGCGGCCGGCCTGGGCAAGCAGATCGCCGGTCTGCTCGAGGCCTGGCAGCAGGGCGGCCAGAAGAAGGCTCTGATCGAGCGGCTGAGCGACATCTACGGCAAGGACACTCCCCTGCCGGACGATGAGGAGGAGCTGGTCGAGCTGGCCCGCAACCTGTCCAAGGGCGTGCCCTTCGCCACGCCGGTCTTCGACGGCGCCCACATCGGCGATATCGAGGATCTGCTGGAGAAGGCCGGCCTGGACCGCTCGGGCCAGTCCTGGCTGTACGACGGCCAGACCGGCGAGCGCTTCAAGCGTCCGGTCACGGTCGGCTACATCTACATGCTGAAGCTGCACCACCTGGTGGACGACAAGATTCACGCCCGCTCCATCGGCCCGTACAGCCTGGTCACCCAGCAGCCGCTGGGCGGCAAGGCCCAGTTCGGCGGTCAGCGCTTCGGCGAAATGGAAGTGTGGGCGCTGGAAGCCTACGGCGCCGCCTACACCCTGCAGGAGATGCTGACGGTGAAGTCGGACGACGTGGCCGGCCGCACCAAGGTCTACGAGGCCATCGTCCGCGGCGACGACAGCTTCGAGGCGGGCATTCCGGAGAGCTTCAACGTGCTCGTGAAGGAAATGCGCTCTCTGGGCCTGAACGTGGAGCTGGAGAACGGCTGATCCGGACAACCTCTCCCCGCAGGCGCGGGGAGGGGCTCCCGACCGCCTCAAGCCCCTCAATGATTTTCGCGGCCCAGGCCGCAGCAAGGAACTCAAGATGAACCAGGAAGTCCTGAACATCTTCAACCCGGTCCCGGTCACTCCGACCTTCGACCAGATCCGCATCGCCCTGGCCTCGCCGGAAAAGATCCGGTCGTGGTCGTTCGGCGAGATCAAGAAGCCGGAAACGATCAACTACCGCACGTTCAAGCCCGAGCGTGACGGCCTGTTCTGCGCCCGAATCTTCGGTCCGACCAAGGACTACGAGTGCCTGTGCGGCAAGTACAAGCGCATGAAGTACAAGGGCATCATCTGCGAGAAGTGCGGCGTCGAGGTGACCCTGGCCCGCGTGCGCCGCGAGCGCATGGGCCACATCGAGCTGGCCGCGCCGGTCGCTCACATCTGGTTCCTGAAGTCGCTGCCCAGCCGCATCGCCCTGATGCTGGACATGGCGCTGAAGGACGTGGAGCGCGTGCTCTACTTCGAAAGCTACATCGTCACCGAGCCGGGCCTGACGCCGCTGAAGCTGCACCAGCTGCTGACTGAGGACGAGTACTTCGCCTATCAGGAAGAGTTCGGCGACGACAGCTTCACCGCCGAGATCGGCGCCGAAGCCGTGCGCGGCATGCTGATGAACATCGATCTCAGCGCCGAGGCCGAGAAGCATCGCGCCGAGCTGGCCGACAGCCCCTCGGAGATGAAGGCCAAGAAGGCCTCCAAGCGCCTCAAGCTGCTGGAAGCCTTCATCGAGAGCGGCAACAAGCCCGAGTGGATGATCCTGACGGTCGTCCCGGTGATCCCGCCGGAGCTGCGCCCGCTGGTGCCGCTGGACGGCGGCCGTTTCGCCACCTCCGACCTGAACGACCTGTACCGCCGCGTCATCAACCGGAACAACCGCCTGAAGCGGCTGATGGAGCTGCGCGCGCCGGACATCATCATCCGCAACGAAAAGCGGATGCTGCAGGAGGCCGTGGACGCCCTGTTCGACAACGGCCGTCGCGGCCGGGTGATCACGGGCGCCAACAAGCGTCCGCTGAAGTCGCTGGCCGACATGCTGAAGGGCAAGCAGGGCCGCTTCCGTCAAAACCTGCTGGGCAAGCGCGTCGACTATTCGGGCCGTTCGGTCATCGTGGTCGGCCCCGAGCTGAAGCTGCATGAGTGCGGCCTGCCCAAGAAGATGGCGCTGGAGCTGTTCAAGCCGTTCATCTACGCGCGGCTGGACGCCAAGGGCCTGTCGGGCACCGTCAAGCAGTCCAAGCGCATGGTCGAGCGCGAACAGCCCCAGGTGTGGGACATCCTCGAAGAGGTGATCCGCGAGCATCCGGTGCTGCTGAACCGCGCCCCGACCCTGCACCGCCTGGGCATCCAGGCGTTCGAGCCCAAGCTGATCGAGGGCAAGGCGATCCAGCTGCACCCGCTGGTCTGCGCCGCGTTCAACGCCGACTTCGACGGCGACCAGATGGCCGTGCACGTCCCGCTGAGCCTTGAGGCCCAGCTGGAGGCGCGCGTGCTGATGATGTCGACGAACAACATCCTGTCGCCCGCCAACGGCCGCCCGATCATCGTGCCGTCGCAGGACATCGTCCTGGGCCTGTATTACCTGTCGCTGGCCAAGGACAAGGAGCCGGGCGAGGGCAAGCTGTTCGCCAACCTGGGCGAGATCGACGCCGCGCTCGACGCCGGCGTGGTGACCCTGCACACCAGGATCAAGGCCCGCTGGACCGAGCTGGACGCCGAGGGCAACGAGGTCACCCGCGTCATCGACACCACGCCGGGCCGGATGAAGATCGGCGCCCTGCTGCCGCGTCACCCGCAGGTCGGCCACCGCCTGATCGAAAAGAACCTGACCAAGAAGGAGATCGGCAACCTGATCGACGTGGTCTATCGCCACTGCGGTCAGAAGGCGACGGTCATCTTCGCCGACCAGATGATGATGCTGGGCTTCCGCGAGGCGGCCAAGGCGGGCATCAGCTTCGGCAAGGACGACATCGTCATCCCGGCCAAGAAGACCGAGATCGTCGAGGAGACCCGCAAGCTGGTCGAGGAGTACGAGCAGCAGTACGCGGACGGCCTGATCACCAAGGGCGAGAAGTACAACAAGGTCGTCGACGCCTGGGCCAAGTCCACGGACCGCGTCGCCGACGAGATGATGCGCGAAATCGCCACCAAGAAGACCGACAAGAACGGCCGCGAATTGGAGATCAACTCGATCTTCATGATGGCCAACTCGGGCGCCCGTGGCTCGCAGGCCCAGATGAAGCAGCTGGGCGGGATGCGCGGCCTGATGGCCAAGCCGTCCGGCGAGATCATCGAGACGCCGATCGTGTCGAACTTCAAGGAAGGCCTGACCGTGCTGGAGTACTTCAACTCCACCCACGGCGCCCGTAAGGGTCTGGCCGACACCGCGCTGAAGACCGCCAACTCGGGCTATCTGACCCGCCGTCTGGTGGACGTGGCGCAGGACTCCATCATCACCGAGGAGGACTGCGGCTCGACGCGCGGCATCACCCTGCGCGCCGTGGTCGAAGGCGGCGACGTGCTGGTCTCGCTGGGTCAGCGCATCCTGGGCCGTTTCGCGGCCGAGGACATCAAGGAGCCCGGCACCGACAACGTGCTGGTTCCGGCCGACACCTACCTGGTCGAAGAAGTGGTCGAGACCATCGAGGCGGCGGGCGTCCAGTCCGTGCGCGTGCGATCGGTCCTGACCTGTGAGGCCGACAGCGGCGTCTGCGGCGCCTGCTATGGCCGCGACCTGGCGCGCGGTACGCGGGTGAACATCGGTGAAGCCGTGGGCGTCATCGCCGCCCAGTCGATCGGCGAGCCGGGCACCCAGCTGACCATGCGGACCTTCCACATCGGCGGCACCGCCCAGGTGGCTGAGCAGTCCTTCTTCGAGGCCTCCAACGACGGGGTCGTCAAGATCGCGGGCGGCCAGGCCGTGAAGGGCGCGCACGGCGATCTGGTGGCCATGAGCCGCAACCTGACCGTGGCCGTTCTGGTCGACGGCAAGGAGCGTGAAAGCCACCGCGTGCCCTACGGCGCCCGTCTGCGGGTGACCGAAGGCAAGGAGGTCAAGCGCGGCCAGCGTCTGGCCGAGTGGGACCCCTACACCACGCCGATCCTGACGGAAGTCGCCGGCCGCGTCCGCTTCGAGGACCTGGTCGATGGGCTGTCGGTCAAGGAAGAGACGGACGAGGCCACCGGCATCGCCCAGCGCGTCGTCGCCGACTGGCGCGCCAGCCCCCGCGGCTCGGATCTGCGTCCGGCGGTGGGCGTCATCGACGCCGACGGCAGCTACAAGAAGCTGTCGAACGGCGGCGAGGCCCGCTACCTGCTGCCGGTGGGGGCCATTCTATCGGTCGCCGACGGTGACGAGATGAAGCCGGGCGACGTGCTGGCCCGACTGCCTACCGAAGGCGCCAAGACGCGCGACATCACCGGCGGTCTGCCGCGGGTGGCCGAGCTGTTCGAGGCCCGTCGTCCCAAGGACTGCGCGGTCATCGCCGAGATGGACGGCCGCGTGGAGTTCGGCCGCGACTACAAGAACAAGCGCCGCATCAAGATCACGCCCGAAGCCATCGGCGACGAGCAGCCTGAGGCGGTCGAGTTCCTGATCCCCAAGGGCAAGCACATCTCCGTCCACGACGGCGATATGATCAACAAGGGCGACTACATCATCGACGGCAACCCCGATCCGCACGATCTGCTGCGCATTCAGGGCGTCGAGGCGCTGGCCGAATACCTAGTGAACGAGGTGCAGGAGGTCTACCGACTGCAGGGCGTGCCGATCAACGACAAGCACATTGAGGTGATCGTTCGCCAGATGCTGCAGAAGGTCGAGATCGTCGATCCGGGTGAAACCGGCCTGATCAAGGGCGACCACATGGACAAGCCCGAGTTCGACATCGAGCAGGCCAAGACCGAGAAGCGCGGCGGCCGCCTGGCCACCACGCAGCCGGTCCTGCTGGGCATCACCAAGGCCTCGCTGCAGACCAAGAGCTTCATCTCTGCGGCTTCGTTCCAGGAGACGACACGCGTGCTGACCGACGCCTCGGTCAACGGCAAGATCGACACCCTGGAAGGGCTGAAGGAGAACGTGATCGTGGGACGCCTAATCCCGGCGGGCACGGGCTCGTACCTGCGGGCCTTGCAGAAGATCGCCAACGAGCGCGACGCGGCCATCGCCCAGACGCGCGAAGAGGCGGTCGAGCCGCTTCCGGCGGATCTGGCCGCCGAGCTGGCCACGGTCCCGGCGGACAACGCCGAGGCCTGATCGGACTAAGAAGCTGAACGAAACGCGGCCCCGGAAGGCGACTTCCGGGGCCGTCGTCTATTCGCGGCGCGGCTGGTTCGGGTCGGGCCGGCGCGTCCCCTGGCCGCCGCCGGTCGTGGCCATGGGGATGATCATGTCGCTCATCTGGCCCATGCCGAAGTTGGAGCCCGGCCCGTCATAGCTGCGGGTGTTGGCCCCTCCGGCGCGGGCCGGCGCGCGCATGTACTCGTAGCGGGCTAGGGCGGCGGCCCCCTCGGCCTCAAGCTGGCGGCGGTAGGCGGCCGAGCCTCCGCCACCTCCGCGAGGCGGTTCTCCGGACACGGCGCCGAGAATAACGCGCTCGCAGTCAGCGCGCTGGGACGGCGTCAGCACCCGCACTTCCGGAGCCAGTCCGCAGCGCGACCGCCAGCTTTCAGGGAAGTTCTGGCGCGGCTGGGGCGGCGCGACGGCCGGCGCGGCCCCCGCCGGCGGAGCCGTCTCGGCCGCCGCGAAGGGCGAGGTCGATACGTCAGGCGTCGGTGAGGCGTCGGTCGGGCGCTGCACAGCCGCGCGAGGCGCTTGGCTTGTCGCGGCGGGCGACGGGGGGCGGCGGGCCAGGGGAGGGGCGATGAAGACGTCGATGATCGTGTCGACGGGCGGCGGAAAGGCGGGGCGAACCAGGCCAAGGGCCCAGAAGACAAGGGCGTGGGCCGCGATGACGACGGCGACCGCCGCCGCCAGGCGACGGCGGGGCGCGGTCCGCCCGAAAGCCTGGATCACCGTCGCCTGTGCGGTCACGGGCTGATCCTCCCGCAACGAGGTTAACCGGGCCAATCCGGCGGCATCATGGCGGCGTTCCGATGCGAATTGCGCTGGATCAAGGCCAAGCTTGGCCATTGCGCGCACATCCCCGGCGACGGCGCGGCGCATGGGGCGCTTCGCCGCCGGGAATAAGCCTGATGACGTTGAGAACCTGCTTCCTCACCGCTGCTTTCGCCGCCTTCGCGGCGGGCGCGGCCCACGCCCAGAGCGCTGATGACTGGACCCCGCCGCGGGCCGGCGACTGGATCATCAATGGCCGCGCCACCAGCGTGTCGCCCGTGGCCGATGACGCCATTCTGACCTCGGCCGGCGCGGCCACCGGCCTGAATGTCGACGTGGGCGACGACGTCATGCCTACGCTGGGCTTCACCTATTTCGTCACCGACCACGTGGCCGTGGAGGCGATCCTCGGCACGACCCGCCACGAGATCCGCGCCCAGGGCGGCGCCACGGACGTAAAGGTGCACGAAACCTGGGTGCTGCCGCCGGTCGTGACGGTGCAGTACCGCCCGCTGACCGAAGGGCGCGTCAGCCCCTATGTGGGCGCCGGCGTGAACGCCATGATCTTCTACGGCGGCGATGACGCCAACGGCTTCACCGTCGATCTGGACAACGGCATCGGCTACGCGCTCCAGGCCGGGGCGGACATCGGCCTGCGCGGCCCGTGGAGCCTGAACCTGGATGTGAAAAAGGTGTGGTTCGACACCGACGCCAGCATCAATGGCGGCGCCCTGCGCAGCGACGTGAACCTCGACCCCTGGGTGGTGTCGATCGGTCTCGGCCGGCGCTTCTAGGGTCGGTCCGAGAGTCCCCAGGCCGGAGGCGGCGGAGGCCCCTCTCCTCCATCGCGCCGGTCTGGTGTGGCTCCGCCGCAGAGGCGAGGATCAGGGGCCGCGCGACCTGCGGACGTCCAGTCCACCGCGCGCGTGCAGACCGGGGGGCGCGGTCGCTGGAAACGGCGGGCGCGCCGGCCCAGGCGAGGCGCGGAGCCGGGGCGGGTCACGGGGCCCTCACAGGCCCGGCGGCCGGGGGAGGGTAGAGCCTACGGGAGCCGCCGCAGCCTGGCGTCCAATAGCCGCTGCGCTTGACCTTTCGCGCCTTTACCCGTAAGAGCCGCGCACCTTCGAGTGGGCCGGGAGACCGTCCCTCGAGATCGTGACAATCGACCCACGGGCTGCGCCCGCCGGAACGTCCAAAGCGCGCGTTCCGGCTTTCGTGTTTGCGGTGGATCGAGGCCTCAGGTCTCGTCTCGAAAACAACCACCCGGGCGGCTGATCCCTCAGCCGTTCAAAAGAAGGCCATCCGAGGCGCTCCGGCCGAAAGGCACACGCCTCCACATCGAAAGAGACGACGATCTAAATGCCTACGATCAACCAGCTGATCCGCAAGCCCCGTCAGCCCAAGCCGGTGCGCAACAAGGTTCCGGCCCTTGAGGGCTGCCCCCAGCGCCGCGGCGTCTGCACCCGCGTCTACACCACGACCCCGAAGAAGCCGAACTCGGCCCTGCGTAAGGTCGCCAAGGTGCGTCTGGCCAAGAACGGCTACGAGGCGGTGTGCTACATCCCCGGC
>NZ_JAUKTR010000004.1:305364-308275 GCF_030504955.1 Peiella sedimenti
TCCTGCGCGGCGTGCTGGACACCCAGGGCGTCAAGGACCGCCGCCAGCGCCGCTCGCTCTACGGCGCCAAGCGTCCGAAGTAAGTCAAACCGCGCGATAAGAAGAGAAGAGAACACCCATGTCCCGCCGCCGTCGCGCAGAGAAGCGTGAAGTCCTCCCGGATCCCAAGTTCGGGGACCTCGTCGTCACCAAGTTCATGAACTACGTGATGTACGAAGGTAAGAAGGCCGTCGCCGAGAACATCGTCTACGGCGCCTTCGACATCCTGGAGCAGAAGCGCCGCGAGCAGAACGCGCTGGAGACCTTCCACAGCGCGCTCGACAACGTCGCCCCCGCCATCGAGGTGCGCTCCCGCCGGGTCGGCGGCGCCACCTATCAGGTGCCGGTGGAAGTGCGCCCGGAGCGCCGCCGCGCCCTGGCCATCCGCTGGCTGGTCAACGCCGCGCGCAACCGCAGCGAAAACACCATGACCGAGAAGCTGGCCGGCGAGCTGCTGGACGCCGCCAACAACCGCGGCTCGGCGGTGAAGAAGCGCGAAGACACCCACAAGATGGCCGAGGCCAACCGGGCGTTCTCGCACTACCGCTGGTAAGCGGCGGGGCCGTATCCGGCCCCCCGTCGCAATGCTGTCGCTTTCCGGCGCGGGGGGATTGGTTTAGACCGCCCCCCGCGCTTCCTTAAGACCCTCCCCCAAGGCTTTCCCAATGCCCCGCACGCACAAGATCGAAGACTATCGGAACTTCGGGATCATGGCCCACATCGATGCGGGCAAGACCACGACGACCGAGCGCATCCTTTTCTACACCGGCAAGTCCCACAAGATCGGCGAAGTCCACGACGGCGCCGCGACCATGGACTGGATGGAGCAGGAGCAGGAACGCGGCATCACCATCACCTCGGCCGCGACGACCGCCTTCTGGAAGGACAAGCGCCTCAACATCATCGACACGCCCGGCCACGTGGACTTCACCATCGAGGTTGAGCGTTCGCTGCGCGTGCTGGACGGCGCGGTGACGGTGCTGGACGGCAACGCCGGCGTCGAGCCGCAGACCGAAACGGTCTGGCGTCAGGCCGACAAGTACAAGGTTCCGCGCATCGTCTTCGTCAACAAGATGGACAAGCTCGGCGCCGACTTCGACAAGTCGGTGGAGTCGATCCGCGACCGTCTGGGCGCCAAGGCCGTGCCGATCCAGTTCCCGATCGGCGCCGAAAGCTCGCTGACGGGCTTGGTCGACCTGGTGCGCATGAAGGCGGTCATCTGGGACAACGACCAGCTGGGCGCGTCCTACCGTGACGAGGAGATCCCGGCCGACCTGATGGACAAGGCCGTGGAGGCCCGCCAGTACCTGATCGAGAACGCCGTCGAGCTCGACGACGAGGCCATGGAAGCCTACCTCGAGGGCAATGAGCCGTCCGAAGAGACGATCAAGAAGTGCATCCGCAAGGCGGTGCTGACCGGCGCCTTCTATCCGATCCTGTGCGGCTCGGCCTTCAAGAACAAGGGCGTTCAGACCCTGCTCGACGCCGTGGTCGACTACCTGCCCTCGCCGGTGGACATCCCGCCGACCCCGGGCATCGACTACAAGACCGAAGAGCCGGTGGTGCGTAAGGCTTCGGACGACGAGCCCCTGTCGGTTCTGGCCTTCAAGATCATGGACGACCCGTTCGTGGGCTCGCTCACCTTCTGCCGCATCTATTCCGGCAAGATGGAGACGGGCATGGGCCTGATGAACTCCACGCGCGACAAGAAGGAGCGCGTCGGCCGTATGCTGCTGATGCACTCCAACAACCGCGAGGACATCAAGGAAGCCTATGCCGGCGACATCGTCGCCCTGGCCGGCCTGAAGGACACCCGCACCGGCGACACCCTGTGCGACCCGACCCGCTCGCCGGTCATCCTTGAGAAGATGGAGTTCCCCGCGCCGGTCATCGAGATCGCCGTGGAGCCCAAGTCCAAGGCCGACCAGGAGAAGCTGGGCGTGGCCCTGGCCAAGCTGGCCTCGGAGGACCCGTCCTTCACCGTCTCGACCGACCACGAGAGCGGTCAGACGATCCTGAAGGGCATGGGCGAGCTGCACCTGGACATCAAGATCGACATCCTGAAGCGCACCTATAAGGTCGAGGCCAACATCGGCGCGCCGCAGGTGGCCTATCGCGAGTCCCTCGGCAAGCGCGCCGAGATCGACTACACGCACAAGAAGCAGACCGGCGGCACGGGCCAGTTCGCCCGCGTCAAGCTGGTGTTCGAGCCGGGCGAGCCGGGCTCGGGCTTCCAGTTCGAAAGCGCCATCGTCGGCGGCGCGGTGCCCAAGGAATACATCCCGGGCGTCCAGAAGGGCCTGGAATCGGCCAAGGAAAACGGCCTGCTGGCCGGCTTCCCGCTGATCGACTTCAAGGCGACCCTGATCGACGGCGCCTTCCACGACGTGGACTCCTCGGTGCTGGCGTTCGAAATCGCGTCGCGCGCCGCCTTCAAGGAGCTGCGCGAGAAGGGCTCGCCCAAGCTGCTCGAGCCGATCATGGCCGTCGAGGTCGTGACCCCGGAAGAGTACCTGGGTTCGGTCATCGGCGACCTGAACAGCCGCCGCGGCATGATCCAGGGCCAGGACGTGCGGGGCAACGCCATCGTGGTCAACGCCATGGTGCCGCTGGCCAACATGTTCGGCTACGTGAACAACCTGCGGGGCATGTCTCAGGGCCGCGCCCAGTTCACCATGCAGTACGATCACTACGACCCGGTGCCGCAACACGTCGCCGACGAAGTGATCAAGAAGTACGCCTAACCAAACCCCCAACACCAAAGGACCCCGTTTGGGGGACAGGAGCTAAGAAAAATGGCCAAGGAAAAGTTTGAGCGGAACAAGCCGCACTGCAACATTGGCACGATTGGTCACGTGGACCATGGCAAGAC
>NZ_JAUKTR010000005.1 GCF_030504955.1 Peiella sedimenti
GCGGCGGCCCCAGCCGAACCCGGTACCACCTATAACGAGACCACCGGGCGAAGGCCCGGCGCTCCGCCGCCTCTCCATCCTAACTCCAGGCCCACGGCCGTGGAGCGCTTCTTCATGCCTCGCCACCCGGCGCCCGCCACTCTTCACTAACCCCTCACTCACCCGCCCGTCGTATGATCCCCGGGTGATTCGCTCCGTCAGCGGAGCGCCGCAGGAGCCGCGGCCATGACCGACGCCCAGGCGCACGACGCCCCCCCAGCGGCCGCAAGAGGCTTCCGCTTCGACTTCTGGATGACGGTCGGCACCGCCTTCTTCGTCACCGCCACGGCCTGCTCGGCCTATGCGGCGCTGAGATTCGATCCGGGCAGCGCGCCCGGCCTGGTCCTGCTGGTCGGCATCGCCACCATGGCCCTCCTGGGGGTCTTCGCCCTGGCCCGCCGCGAGCAGGCGCCCAAGGAGCTGGCCAGCCTGGCCGACTGGATCGACGCCCTGATCGAGCCGGCCGCCATAGCCTCGGCGGACGGCCGCATCCTGGCCGCGAACACCGCCTGGGGCGAGATCGGCGGCTCCCCCTGGGCCCTGCCCCGCGGCGCCGACGCCTCGGCGCTCTACGTGGCCTTCGCCGAGGCCCGCAAGGGGCAGGCCGGCCGCGCCCTCGTCGCGCTCGGCCAGGGCAAGGTCGAGCTGATGCTGACCCCCTGCGGCCCCGACCGGTTCCTCGTGCGCCCCGCGCCGGAGGAGGTGCTGGCCCCCGAGGTGAGCGCCGCCCGCCCCGTGGCCGCCGCTCGCGCGCCCGACCCGCGCTCGGCCGCCGCCGCCGCGGGCGCGCCCTTCGGCTCGGCGGTGATCGCCTCGGGCGATCTTTTCGACGCGCCCCTCACCGAGACCAACGCCGCCCTGCCCGTGGTGCTGGGGCCAAAGGCCAGGCCCGGCGCACGCCTGTCCGATCTGATCGAGGCGGCGGGCCTCGACGAGATCCGCCAGCGCGCCGCCCAGGGCGCGGGCGGCCCCTTCGAGCTGCGGACCCTGCAGTCGCCGCCGCGCACGCTTCACCTCTACGTGGCGCCGGAGGGCGAGGGCGCCCGCGTCTGGCTGTTCGACATCTCCGACCAGAAGGCCATGCAGGTCGAGCTGTTCCAGGCCCAGAAGATGCAGGCCATCGGCCAGCTGGCCGGGGGCGTCGCCCACGACTTCAACAACCTGCTCACGGCCATCGTCATGGAGCTGGACCTGCTGCAGCAGCGCCACCCCGTGGGCGATCCCTCCTACGAGGGCCTGAACCAGATCCGCCAGACCTCTCTGCGCGCCGCCGACCTGGTGAAGAAGCTGCTGGCCTTCTCGCGCAAGCAGACCGTCCAGCGCGAGCGGCTGGACCTGGGCGAGCGCATCTCCGAGCTGGAGGTCCTGCTTCGCCGCCTGCTGCGCGAGGACGTCAGTCTGGTCACCGACTACGGCCGCGACCTGCCCGCCGTTCTGGCCGACCGCAGCCAGCTGGAGACGGCGGTGATGAACCTGGCCGTCAACGCCCGCGACGCCATGAAGGACATGCCCGGCGAGCGGCGGCCCACCCTCTTCATCACGACCCAGCGCCTCTCGGCCGATCAGGCCCGGGCCCAGGGCTGGTCCGGCGCGCCCGCCGCCGGCGAGGTGGCGGTGGTCGAGGTGGCCGACAACGGCCCCGGCATTCCGGATCACCTGCTGCAGAAGATCTTCGAGCCCTTCTTCACCACCAAGCCGGTGGGCGAGGGCACCGGCATGGGTCTGGCCACGGTCTACGGCATCGTCGAGCAGGCGGGCGGCCATCTGACGGTGCACAACCGCCCCGAGGGCGGCGCGGCCTTCCGCATCTTCCTGCCCGCCGCCGCGCCCGAGACCGCGGCCGCCCCAGTGGAAGCCAAGCCCCGGACCTCCGCTCCGCGCGACCTGTCGGGCGCCGGGCGCATCCTGTTCGTGGAGGACGAGGCCGCCGTGCGCGGGATCGCCGCCAAGCTGCTGCGCGCCCGCGGCTATGAGGTGATCGAGGCCGCCGACGGCGAGGAGGCCCTCATCCTGGCCGAGGAGAACGCCGGGCGCATCGACATGCTGATTTCAGACGTGATCATGCCCGGCCTCGACGGCCCCAGCCTGCTGCGCAAGGCGCGCCAGTATCTGGGCGATGCGCCGGTGATGTTCATCTCGGGCTATGCCGAGGCCGAGTTCTCGGACCTGCTGGAGGGCGAGGCGAACGTGTCCTTCCTGCCCAAGCCGCTCGACATCAAGACTCTGGCCGAGCGCGTGAAGCGCGAGTTGCACCAGAAGACGGACGAGCCGTCAGACAGCGCCGGGCCCGACCCTTCGGACGCCTAGCTTCTACCGGTGCGGACAGCCCGGCCAGCAGCAGGGGCGGCGCTTGCCGTCGCGCAGGTTCTCGACGCCCCAGGCGATGCGCTTGACCCGCGTTTCCGGCTTCTTCGGGGAGGTGACCCAGCAGATCCACTCGTTGCGGGCCAGCGGCGTGATGTCGTCCCAGGTCGCATGCGCGGCCGGTTCGGCGCGGATGGCGTCGCGCAGGTCCACGGGCAGGTCATGCACCGTGCCGCCCGGCAGGCCGCTTGAGGCGCTCACCCCGCCCGCGCTCCATAGCGCACCCTGGCCAGGGTCTCGGCGGCCTGGCGCAGGGGCGCGCCGAAGTCCTTGCCGGCCTTCCACTTCTCGAAGGCCATGACGTTCTCGATGCGGGCGGCTACGAAGCGTTCGGCCGCTTCGGGGCCGTCGAACCAGCGGATCGTCTGGGCCGGGATCAGGATGCCCGACAGGATGGCGCGCTTGGAATAGTGGTTCTCGTCCGTGGCCCTATCCCCCGCCCAGCGCCAGATCAGGTCGGCGGTCTCCCAGGCCAGCCTGAGGCCCAGAGGGGCGTGCATGGGCAGGGACAGGAAGCCGGCGCAGCGGCGCGTGGCCTCCAGATGCTCGGCCCCCGCCTCCAGCCGGGCCCGCACGCCGGTGGCGATGCGCTCGCGGATCTTGAGGGCGCCGGCGTCGATGGCCTCCAGACGCGCCATCATCCGGGCGTCCAGGCGCCGCGAATACAGGGCCGCCAGATCCCGGGGGCCCGACGGCATGAGCAGGTCGGCGTCCGGGATCGACACCTCGGCCGCCCGGGCCGCCGCGTGAACGGCGCGACGCGTCCAGCCCAGCACGCCGACGCGGCTGAGGGCCTGATCCAGGATCGCCTGCTCGCGGTCGGCGGCCCACTGATCCTGGGGCGGGCGTTGCGCGGATGCGTCAGGGCTCATGCCGAGAAGATACGCCGCCTTTGTGGACCGCGCCACGTCTGGACAGGCGAAGGGCCTTGGTGTATCGCCACGCCCTTCACGCGCGGGAGCCGCTTCCGCGTGGAAAGGATTGCTGTTCGCCCGCTCCTCCGGTGTGCAGGGACGCGCGGCGGGTGGACTTCAAGGAGAGACGACCCTGGTTCAGATTTTCGTTCGCGACAACAACGTCGATCAGGCGCTGAAAGCCCTGAAGAAGAAGATGCAGCGCGAAGGCAGCTTCCGCGAGATGAAGCGCCACGTGCACTACGAAAAGCCGTCGGAAAAGCGCGCCCGCCAGAAGGCCGAGGCCGTGCGCCGCGCCCGCAAGCTGGCCCGCAAGCGCATGCAGCGCGAAGGCCTGCTGCCGGCCGCCAAGCCGAAGACCGCGCGCCGCTAGGCTTCGCCGAACTGCACAAGGATTTGAGGCCGCGCTGGCGATCCAGCGCGGCCTTTTCCTTTGGGCCGCTAGGCCCGGCCCAGCCGCAGCAGAGTCTTCCAGTCAGCCTTGGCCGTGGACAGGGCCCCGGCCCGGAACGCCTTGCCCGCCAGCCAGATCATCAGCACCACCATGGCGACCATGACCGCCAGGGTCCCAACCAACTCGATCAACGGGGGCTGGCTGTTGATCCGCGCCGTCATCAGGAACGGCGTGAAGAAAGGCACCCAGGACAGCGCCTTGACCGCCATCAGGTCCGGGTTCCGGACCGCCATCTGCATGGTGAAGATCGGCACGATCAGGATCATCATGATCGGGCCCACCAGGGACTGGGCGTCCCGCGGCGTTTCGCAGAAGGCGCCGATGGCCGCGAAAATGACCGCGTACATCAGATACCCGCCGATGAAGTAGGCGATCAGCCAGAACACCGCGCCACCCTCGAGCAGACCGCCCAGGGCCGCCTGGAAGCCCTGCGCCACCGACGGCAGCGCCTGGCCCGCGAAGCCCAGACCCGCGGCGGCGAACCCGCCCCACACGACCAGCACGGTAAGCGTGATCGCCGCCACGCCCAGGACCTTGCCGGTCAGCACCTCGGCCGGGCTGGCCGAGGACAGCAAGATCTCCAGAACCCGGTTGGCCTTTTCCTCCATGACGCTGTTCAGCAGGATCGAGGCGCCGGTCACCACCGCCGACCACAGGATCAGGCCCAGCAGGAACCCGACAAGGCCCGGCATGCGGTCGGCCATGGACACCTCGCCGCCGGAGCGGGCGTTGGGCGAGAACATCTGCACCTCGGGGCGTTCGGACTCCAACCTGCGCAGGGTTTCGGGCTGGACGCCGGCCGCGATGAGAGCGTTGGTGCGGCGCTGCTCGCGCAAAGCCTCGCGCACCCGATTCTGGATCGTGCGATCATCGGCCTTGGCCGCCCAGACGCGCGCCTGGGGCTCGGCGGCCTCGCCGGTCAGCAACACGACGCCGTCGAAGCGCGGATTCTCGCCCGAAAGCAGCGGGCGGGCTGCGGCCTCGGCCGCCGCCACGTCCTGCGCCCGCGCCAACTCCGGCGGCGTGCCGCGCACGACGAGCGAGGGCCTGGGCGGTGTGAAGCCCTGAGCGGCGACGGGGGCCGCCCGGGTCAGCTCGGCGCGCCCGGCCTCAAGTCCGTCGCGCTCGGCCACGGCCCGCACCTGATCCGCCGCCTGGAGCCCTGCGGCGCCGCGGGCGGCCCGCGCCAGCGCGTCGATCTCGGCCTGCCGGTCCGCGCGAGCGATCTCCTGCACGATGGCGACGCCAGGCGCCACCAGCCCGTCCTGCGGCGCGGCGGTCAGATCGACGATCACGACCTCGCGGGTGGGCTCGGCCCGCTCCATGAGAACGGGGATGAAGGCGCCCAGCACGCCGAACAACGGCAGGGCCAGCAGCGACAGCCAGAAGCCCACGGTGCGGGCGTAGGCCATATACTCACGCCGTGCGATCAGAAAAGTGCGTCTCATCGGGCGGCCTCCTGGCCGGTTTCTGCCTCAATGCCGGTCAGGCGGATGAAGGCGTCGTGCAGGCTGGCCTCGCGCACGTCGAAGCGGCTGATCTCGAAGCCCCGGCCGAAAGCCGCCTTCAGCACCTCGGCGGTGGCGGCGCCAGGGGCCAGGCTGATGCGGAAGGCGCGAACGCCCGGCTCGGGCTCCGGCGAAGCCTCCACCTCAATGACCCCGGGCAGGGCCGCAAGCGCGGCCGCGTCCAGGGCGGGCCCCTCCATCTCCAGCGTGCGGGGCACGCTCGCGCGCGCCTCGCGCACGGTCCCCTCGAAAGCCTTCTGGCCCTTGGCCAGCAGGACGACGCGGTCACACAAGCGCTCGGCGTGCTGCATGACGTGGGTCGAGAACAGCACCGTGGCGCCGCCCCTGGCCAGATCGCGGATCAGCGCCTCCAGCCCCTGCTGGTTGACGGGGTCGAGGCCCGAAAAGGGCTCGTCCAGGATGACGAACTCGGGTTCATGCACCACCGCGGCGGCCAGCTGGACCTTCTGCGCCATGCCCTTGGACAGGGCCTTGAGCGGCTTGTTGGCGGACTCGGACAGCCCCTGACGCTCCAGCAGTCCCCGGGCGCGCTTGCGACCCTCGGCCATGGACAGGCCCTTCAGCGCGCCGAAATAGGCGATGGCGTCGACGGGCGTCATCTTCTTGTAGAGGCCGCGCTCTTCCGGAAGAAAGCCCAGCCGGTCGCGCACACGTCGGCCGTCCCGCGCGCCCAGGATGCTGATGCGCCCCTCGTCCAGGTTGGTGAGGCCCAGGATCATGCGGATGGTCGAGGTCTTGCCCGCGCCATTGGGACCGAGAAACCCGCAGATTTCCCCCTTCTGAACCTCGAAGCTCAGATCCTTGACCGCCTGGAACGCGCCGTAGCGCTTCCCGACGTGCTCCAGAATGAGGGCCGCCCCCATACGTCTGCTCCTGACTGCTGCGTGCGAATCCTAACCAGACGCAGGCCGCGGCGCCAGCCGTTGACGCGGCCTAATCCAACCTCAATGATCGGTTTGGGGACTGGGGAGGGAAGCATCCATGGGCCGCATGATCGGGGGCGTCCTGGCGGGCGCGGTGACGGCGTTCGTGCTGATCTGGCTGATGCAGCTGGTCAGCCACTACGTGTGGGCGCCGCCCGCCATCGATCCCACGGACCGGGAAGCCATGCGCGAGTTCATCAGCCGCATGCCCCTGTTGGGCAAGCTCAGCATTCCGCTGATCTACGCCCTGGCCACCGCCGTTGGCGGCTATGTGGGCGCGCGGATCGGCTGGGACTGGCGGGTCGGCCTGGGCTCTACGGCGCTGGTGCTGCTGGCGACGATCGCCAACCTGTTCATGCTGCCCCATCCGCTCTGGCTCGCGGTGCTCATGCTGCTGGCCGTGGCGCTGCCGGGATGGGCCGGCGCGCGACTGGGCGCCGGTCTGGCTCTGGATCCGCGCGTTACCGCGGCGCCCAGCGACCTCTAGCGCCCGGCGTCCCCTCGGAGGCTTTAACCAGACTTTCGGAACCTTGTGGTTGAACTCGGGCGAATTGTCTGAGGCCGTTGATGCGCTCAACCACCATGCCGACCTCTGCCGCCGCCCCTCGCCGGCCCGCCTCGGCCGCCGGTTTCACGACCGATCCCCGGATGCTGGCGGCGCCCATGCTGCTGGGCGCGGTAGTGTGCCTGATGGTGATCGCGGCCCTGGCCACCAGCCGCTCCGCCGGCCTGGTGGCGGCCCTGTGGCTGGCCGGCGGCACCGCTGCGGGCGGCTGGATGCTGGCCCCGCGCCGCCCGGCGGCGAACATCTGCTACGGCGCCATGCTGGGCGCCGCCTTCCTGACGGGCAATCTGCTCGCGGGCAACCCGGCGCCGCTGGCCTTCATGTTCACCTGCGCCAACATGCTGGAAGTGACGGCGGCCGTATTCCTTGTGCGGCGGTTCGCCCCGCGCATGAGGGTCCAGACCGTCAAGGGCCTCGGCCGCTTCCTGCTGGCCTCGGCCGTGATCGCCCCCGCCCTCGGCGCCGGCGTGGCGGCCGTAATCCTCAGCAACCTTGGCCGGGGCGAACTCTGGCCCATGTTCCAGACCTGGTGGCTGGGTCATGCGCTGAGTTTCGCCGTGGTGCCGCCCTTCATGATCGCCGGCAGCCGCTATCTGAAGGCGGGGCTGCAGTGGCGGGTGATGGCGCAGCATCTGCTGGCGCTGGGCCTTGTGGGCGCAGTGGCGACCCTTGTGTTCACCAACGAGAAGGCCCCCGGATCCTTCCTGATCCTGCCGTTGATGATCTTGGTGGCGTCCCGCGCCCGCGTCGCCGGCGCCGCCGCCGCGCTGGTTCTGGTTGCGGCCATAAGCATCCTGCTCACGCGAGCGGGACAGGGGCCGCTGCATGTTTACGGCCTCAGCCTGCTCACAACTGTTCAACTGGCGCAGCTTTTCGTCCTGACTGGCTGTCTGCCCGCGCTCTGGGTGGCGGCGTTGCTCGAGGAACGCGACGAACTCGCCCGCCAGGCTCGCGCCGGTCAGCTGCGCGCCGAGCGCGCCAGCGACAGCAAGTCGCGCCTGCTGGCCAATGTGGCCCACGAGATCAAGAGCCCCATCGCCGGCGTCATCGGCATCGGCGAACTGTGGGGCTCGGGCAAGCTCGGCCTCGTCTCGGCCGAGCAGAAGGACATGTCCGAGATGCTCGTGCGCACGGCGAGGCAGATTGAGAACTTCGCCAAGGACCTTCTGGACGTGGCCCATGCCGAGGCGGGCACGGTGCGCGTCAACCTCAAGCCGGTGGACGTGGGCGCCCTGATCGAGGACGTGCGCGGCGCCGTGGCCCTGACGCCCGAGGCGCGCGGCCTTCAATGGATCGTCCCGCCCATGGACGAGGCCGTCACGGTGATGGCCGATTCCGTGCGCCTGCATCAGGTGCTGGCCAATCTGGCCTCCAACGCCGTGAAGTACGGCGCCTCTGGGGGCGAGGTGCGCTTCGCTATCGAGCGCCCGGCGGTGGACGTGGTTCGGATCATCGTCGCAGACAGGGGACCGGGCCTCAGCCCTGAGAAACAGGCCCTGCTCTACGAGCCCTTCAACCGGCTGGGCATGGAGCGGTCCAAGGTGGAAGGACACGGCATCGGCCTGGCCCTGGCGCGCCGCCTGACCGAACTGCAGAACGGCCGCATCGGCGTCGATAGCGCAGAGGGCCAGGGCTGCGCCTTCTGGGTCGAGCTTCCGGCCGCCTAGGCGCAAGGGAGCAAGCGCCGCCGTTCTGCGTTAGGCTTCCTCGGAACATCTCAGGGAGGCCAGGATGCGGTGGCAGGGCGGACGGCGCGGCGGCAACATCGAAGACCGGCGCGGCATGGGCGCGGCCGTGGGCGGCGGCGGCATCGGCCTCGCGATCCTTGGGCTCATCGGCTACGTCTTTTTCGGCATCGACCCGTCGACCACGACCCAGGTCGCCTCCAGCCTCGGCGCGGCGAGCCAGCAGGAGGGCGAGCGCGGCACGCCTTCTGATCAGGCCGCCCAGTTCGTCGACGTCATTGAGACCAACGCCGCCCAGGTCTGGGAACAGCAGTTCGCCCGCAACGGCGGGACCTGGCGTCCGCCGGCCGCCGTCGTGCTCTACACTGGCGGGACCGGCACAGGCTGCGGCTTCGGCCAGGCGGCCATGGGCCCCTTCTACTGTCCGGCGGATCAAAAGGTGTACCTCGACTTGACCTTCTGGGACGTGATGGCGAACCAGTTGGGCGCGCGCGGCGACTTCGCCCAGGCCTATGTCATCGCGCACGAGATCGGCCACCACGTCCAGACCCTGACCGGCGCCAGCGCCCAGATGCAGCGCGCGCAACAGGCTGCCCGCAGCCAGGCCGAGGCGAACCAGTATTCGGTGGCTCTTGAGCTTCAGGCCGACTGCTACGCCGGCGTGTGGGCCGCCAACGCCGCGCGCGTCTCCGGCGGAGAGGTGGCGCTGGAGGCCGGAGATATCGAAGAGGGGATGAACGCCGCCGCCGCCGTGGGCGACGACGCCCTGCAGGGCCGCGGCGGCTCGGTCTCGCCCGAGAGCTTCACCCACGGCTCGTCCGAACAGCGGATGCAGTGGCTGCGCCGCGGCTATCAGTCCGGCGACATGGCGGCCTGCGATACGGGGCTGGGCGGCTGAAGCCTTTTCGCCGGATCGGTCTATCGCCCACGCGGCCGCATGGCGGGTTAGCTGCGCGGCATGAAAGCCGCCCTGATCCTGCTGGCTGCCCTCGCCACGCCCGCCGCCGCCCAGCCCGTCGCTGAGACCAGGTTCGAGGCCGCCGCCGCCCATACGCTTGAGCTGGCCCAGGCCACGCGTCAGGCGCCCGGGGCGCCGCCGGCTCTTGCCGTCGTCATGGTCCGAGAAGGCGCACCGCCGATGGTCTGGGTGGAAGGCGAAGCCCGATCCGGCGTTGCGGCCGATGCGGCGACGCCCTTCCCGGTCGCATCGCTGGCCAAGACCTTCACTGCGGCCCTGTCACGCCGGCCGGCGGTGCAGGCCACCTTCCCCGATGGGTTGGCCTTGGCCGAGGTGTGGCCAGAGGCCGCCGTCGATGGGGTCAATCTGACGGTGGTGACCAACCGCGACCTTCTGGACCACACGGCCCCCCTGGCTTCTGGACCCATGACCCTGCGCGCCTTCTTCGTCAGTCCGCCCGAGCCCGACGCCGCCCTGCGCCTGCTGGACCAGGCGACCGAGGCCCGAGAACCGGGCTTTGGTTACGCCAACCTCGGCTACATCCTTTGGGCGGCCGGACTGGAGCGCCGCACGGGCCACAGCTGGATCGACTGGCTGGAGACGGAGATCATCCAACCGCTTGGCCTTGAGGACTCCGGCGCCTCGCCGACCACAGCCGCCCGCATGGCGTCCGGGCATGTGTGGGACGGCGAGCGCCAGATCGCCTGGCCCTATGATGATCCCCAGCTGATGAACGCCGCAGGAGGCCTGGGCTTGTCAGCGCGCGACGGCGCCAGCTGGATGCTGGCCCACATGGGTGCGGGCTGGGTCGAGGACGGCGCCGTACCTGTCGAGCTGGCCATCGGCGGCTCCCAATGCCACGCCTATCGCCTCGGCTGGTACCTGTGCCGTCGGGGCGAAACGCGGGTGCTGGCCACCGCCGGCGGCTATCCCGGCGTCCGCTCGGCACTGATCGTTGCGCCTGAGACCGGTATAGGCGTTCTGGTCATGGTCAACGGCGAGGCCGGCGCCGGCTGGCTGGCCCAATCCCTGGCCGACGCTTTCATGGATCAGGCGCTGGGAGCCCTCGTTCAGACGCTGGGCCCCGAGGCGTTCCGCAACGAATTCGCCCGCCGCGCCGCCCAGGCGGGCGAAGGTCGGCGCACCCGCCTGCAACAGGGCCTCGAGGATCCCTCGTGGCAAGGCTGGACTTGGAGCCCGGACGCGCAGACCCTAGCTGCGTACGCCGGGGGCTGGTGCAGCCCCTGGTTCGGCGAGATGCGGCTGACGCTGGAAGGCGACGCCCTTCATGGCCGGATGGGCGCATGGCGCGCGGCGCTGCGGCCGGCGGCGCCGGGCCTTTTCGGCGCCGTGGTCAATGAGGCGGAGCCGCCACAGCTGCTGACTATCGATCCCGCCGCAGGCACGCTGGACTGGGCCGGCTTCCCCTTCACCCGCTGTACGAACGGCGGCGCTTGAGGAACCGGCGTCGGCTCGCCATCTTTCCTCATCATGAGCGACCGGCCGAGCGGCCTTGCTCCGCCGCGCGTCGTGGCGGTTCTGGGCCCCACCAATACGGGCAAGACCCACCTGGCCGTCGAGCGCATGGCGGCCCACGCCTCAGGCATGATCGGTCTGCCGCTGCGTCTGCTGGCGCGCGAGGTCTACGAGCGGGTCGTGCGCCTGCGCGGCCGGCGCTCTGTGGCTCTGATCACGGGCGAGGAGAAGATCGTCCCGCCACGCGCCACCCACTTTGTCTGCACGGTCGAGGCCATGCCCCTGTCACAGCGGGTGGAGTTTTTGGCCGTCGACGAGATCCAGCTGGCCCAGGACCCCGAGCGCGGCCACGTCTTCACCCACCGGCTGCTGAACGCGCGCGGCGAGGCCGAGACCATGTTCCTGGGCTCGTCCGCCATGGCGCCCCTGCTGCGCCGCCTGATCCCCGGGGTCGAGATTACCGGGCGCGACCGCCTGTCGGTGCTGACCTATGCCGGTTCCAAGAAGATCACTCGACTGCCCAAGCGCACCGCCGTGGTCGCCTTCTCGGCGGATCAGGTCTACGCCATCGCCGAGCTGCTGAGGCGCCAGAGGGGCGGGGCCGCCGTGGTCATGGGCGCGCTCAGCCCCCGCACGCGCAACGCTCAGGTCGATCTATACCAGTCGGGCGAGGTGGACTTCCTGGTCGCCACCGACGCCATCGGCATGGGCCTGAACATGGACGTGGACCATGTGGCCTTCGCCGCCTTGCGGAAGTTCGACGGGCGCCGCGTGCGCTACCTGACGCCCCAGGAGACGGCCCAGATCGCCGGGCGCGCGGGCCGCTACATGCGCGACGGGACCTTCGGGGTCACCGGCGACGCCGCCGAGCTGGACGAAGACCTGATCGACGCGGTCGAGGCGCACCACTTCCCGCCTGTGGAGCGCGCCGTCTGGCGGAACGCGCGCCTCGACTTGGCCAGTCTGCGCGCGCTGAGGGCCAGCCTGACGGCTGCGCCGCCGCACCCCGCGCTCAGTCTGGCGCCCCTGGCCATGGACGAGGCGGTGCTGAACATCCTGGCCGAAGATCCCGAGGTGGCTGAAGCCGCGCGCGGCCCCGCCCGCGTCGAGCTGCTGTGGGACGCCTGCCGTCTGCCCGACTTCCAGAAGCGCGCCGCCGCCGACCACGCCTCGCTCGTGCGCCAGGTGTTCGAGGCCCGCATCGGCCGCTCCGGCCGCCTGCCGGAGGACTGGATCGCCCGGCGTCACGACGCGCTCGACCGCACCGACGGCGAGATCGACCAGCTGTCCCAGCGCCTCGCGGGCGTGCGCACCCTCAGCTACATCGCCAATCGCTCGCGTTGGGTCGAGCGGCCCGAGCACTGGCGCGAGCGCACCCGGGCGCTCGAGGACCGGCTGTCGGACGCCCTCCACGACAAGCTGACGGCGCGCTTCGTCGATCGCCGCACATCAGTCCTGATGCGCGCTCTCCAGGACGACAGTCTCAACGCCGACGTGTCCGCCGAGGGTCAGGTTACGGTCGAGGGTCACGCGGTCGGCGAGCTGAAAGGGCTCGCCTTCACCTCCGAGCGCGCCGACTCCGCCACCGTGGAGGGGCGCACCCTCCGCGCCGCGGCCCGGCGCGCGGTCGAGCCTGAGGTGGCGCGCCGCCTGGGCGCCCTGGCCGCCGACGAGGACTCCGCCTTCGCCCTCACGCCGGACGCTCAGGTGTTGTGGCGCGGCGCGGCCGTGGCCGTGCTGACCCCCGCGGCCCGCCCCTTCGCGCCGCGCGTGCGCCTGCTGGGCGAGCTTGGTCCGGAGGCCGCGCGCGAGCGCGCCGCCCGCCGCATCGAAGCCTGGCTGGCTGCCGAGGCGGGACGGTGGCTGGCGGTGTTACGCCGGCTGGACGAAGCCCTCACCGACGGACGGCTCAAGGGTCTGGCGCGCGGCGTCGCCTGGCGGGTCAGCGAAGCCTGGGGCCTGCTGCCCCGCGCCGAGGTCGAGGCCGAGATCACGCAACTGTCCAAGGTGGAACGCCGCACCCTGCGCGAGCTGTCCCTGCGCATCGGAGCGCACGCCGTGTGGCTGCCGCCCCTGTCAGCCAAAAAGGCGCGGGCCATGCTCGGCGCCTACGCTTCGGCGCGTCTGCCGGGCTGGCGGCCCCGCCCCGGCCGGCTAGCAGCCCTTCCCGAAGGCGACGCGCCCCAACCCGAGGTGTTGGCCGCGAGCGGCCTGGTCCCCACCGGCCCTTTCGCTGTGCCCGTGCTGCAGTTGGAGCGCTTCGCCGAGGCCCGGCGGGGACTGAAGAGGGGCGAACCTTTTCCGGCCGCCCTATTGGCCGAACTCGGCTGGAGCGAGGAGCAGGCCCGCCAGATCGCTGGGGCCCTGCGCCGCGCGAGACCTGGTGCGAAGCCGAGCGGCAAGCTCGCGACCGTGCGTCCGGATTCCCCTTTCGCCGCCCTCGCCTCGCTCAACCGCCCCGCCAAGGACCCGAGAACCAAACGCCGGCGCAGCGGACGTAGTCGGACTCAGACTTCGAAGACGCGATAGGGCGTCGGCCCCAGTTGCTTGAGCACGGGCAGCGAGACGTTGAAGACCGGCACGCCGCCCTTCGTCTTGCCTTCGGGCGCCCCGCGATGCGCATGGCCGTGCACTACCAGGCTGACGTTTTCGTAGCGGTCGATGACTTCCGCCAGTCGCGATGAGCCCAGGAAGGCATGTATCTCGGGCGGCTCCCCGATCACCGTGTCCACCACCGGGGCGTAATGCAGCACCACCACGCTGCGTTCGGTGCGCAGAGAGCGGATCGAGGTCTCGACGTGGTTGGCGTCCTCCACCGCCTCCTGCACGAAGGCCTTGATTGAGGCCTCTCCGAAAGAGCTGAGCATGTAGCGTCCGAAGCCGCCGATAAAGCCCTTGCCGCCGGCGAAGCCGACGCCCTCGATCTCATAGGCGCGGCCGTCGCCCAGCAGCTTGACGCCCGCCTGGGAGAGGAGCCTTTCAACCTCATCCGGCTGACCGCACTCGTGCTCGTGGTTGCCCAGCACCCCCACCACCGGGATCGAGCAGGCGTGGATGTCCTCAAGCAGGATTTCCACCTCACGGGTCTTGCCGAAGTTGACCAGGTCTCCGCACAGGCACAGCACGTCGGCGGCCTCGTGCGCGCGGGCGAACAGGTCCCGGTGCGGGCCGGTCTGAGTTTCAGTCACGTGTAGGTCGCCCACGGCCGCCACCCTGAGCTTTCGGGCCGGGCCGTGCTCCAAACCCGGCTGTGGCGTCTGGCCTTCAGTCAACGGGGTCATGAGCTTCCTCCAAGCCTTTGCCCACCACGTCGCTGAAGCCGAACTCGGTAATGTCGCAGATGTAGTCCCGCGGGCTGAACAGGCGGCCCCGGCAGACCCTGATCCGCGGCGGCGGCAGGTTCACCTGGGCCTGCAACCGGCCGATCAGCTCGTCCATCAGCCAGTGGGGAATGCGTTCCCGCTCTGTCGGGTAGGCGAAGCGGAAGTTGATCAGGTGCGCCAGCAGCACCTCCCAGTAGAGCTCCATGTGGGCCAGCAGGGCGCGCCAGTCTATGGCGTCGGACTGCTTCAGGATGACGTGGTTCACGTCTGCGCCGTCATAGCGGTAGCGGTCCTGGATGAAGACCTTGGACAGGATCAACGCTGTGGGGGTCGTGACCTCCACCTCCACGCCATAGACCCGGATGCGTTCGCCGCCGAACCAGTCGTCCGACACTGAGATGGTCCCGTTCGACATGGCGAAAATGACGTCGAAGAAGCGCTTCTCGTCCTTCCAGACCTTGGCGATCCAGCGTTCATCCTCGACCTCTACGCGATAGTCGCGCGCCTGGAACCAGGCCAGGATCTTGGGGTAGTCGCCGGGCTTGCAGAAGACGTCCAGGTCCTTGGTCGGCCGCGTGATGCCGGTATAGGCGCTGACCGCATAAGTGCCCGACAACAGGAAGGGTACGCCGCTTTCCTGCAACAGGCGCAGCGAGTCGCCGAAGAACGCCACCGCGTCGGCGGGCGGCTCCAGATGCGGCTCGTGAATGACGTCGGACAAGCGGCTCCCCTTGCTGAAGCGTCGAGGGCAGGGGAACGGCGAGGCGGCGGGGCGGTTCCGGCCTCCGCTGAGTCAGAACCTCTTGCGCAGGCGGATGTAGGCCCAAGGCGGCAGGGCCGCGTCGCGTAGTTCGCGGTAGGCGACGGGACTGATCTCGCGGCGGCCCTGATAGATGGTGCGGTCGCGCACGAAGCTGTCGTCCAGCAGGTTGGCGATATAGGCGTAGAGTACATAGTCTCCGGCGAACCGCTGTTCGTAGGTCAGCCCGACCGAGGCGCCCGTTTCGGTGCGGCGGCGCTCGAACACGCGGTAGGCGGTGGACTCAGAGGCCGCCGTGAGGTCGAGGCCCCAGCGCGCGTTCAAAAAGGCGAGCTCCTGGCTGAAGAACAGCGAGACTTCCCGGGGGATGTCGCCCGAGATCATGCGCTGCTGCCCGGTGATGGGGTCTCGGACGCTCGAATCCCGCCATGTCGCCTCGGCCCGGAACTGCGATCCGGCCAGGCCCAGCCGGTCTAGCGGCAGGGTCAGGTCGATGCGGCCGGTGCTGCGGCTGCCGTCGCCGATATTGCCGACCGCGTCGAAGGCGCCGACGGGCACGCGGTCCAGGACGTCCTCGATGGCCTCATGCCGGGCGGTGAGCACGAGGGCGCCTTGGTCCCAGAAGCGGCGGCGCCAGACCAGTTCGGCTTGCCACCTGCGATCGGGCTGAAGATCAGCGTTGCCCGCGTCCACCGTACCCGTCGTGAAGGAGGCCGAGGCGGCGAAATCGTTGAAGTCCAGCTGCCCGACGCGGCGCTCCAGCGACAGGGTCAGCACGTCCAGCGGCGACGGCCGCCAGGTCAGCACGCCGCGCGGTTTGAGATAGAAGAACGTCTTGGTCAGATCGACATCGCCGTCCTCCTCCAGCCGCGAAGCCTCGGCGTGCAGGGCCGCCTCGACGCCTACGGCCGACCCGGTCCAGCGTAGGCCCGCGAAGACCTCGCCGCGGATTTCCTGGACCACCACATTGGCGTTGGGCACGGTCTGGGCCGCCCCGTTCAGGCTGTAGAGGGTCTGGCTGTCGAGGCGGTTGACGGCCGCCTCCGCGCCATAGTCGAAGCCCCAGGCGGGGCCGCGCTGTTCGATCAGCTTCAGGCGCGCGGCGGTCTCGATATATTCGGAATCCGTGGTGAAATCCGCCTCGCCCGACGCCGTGCGCGAGGTCGAGCGCGTCTCGCCCGCCTCGCGCCGCGCCAGAAGGGTCAGGCTGGCCTCGCGGGGGCCGAAGGCGCGGCTGAAGTCGGCCCCGGCTTCAGTCGTCAGGCGGGGGGCCTCGGTCTCCAGCACATCGGCGGCGCCGGGGCCGTAGGCGATGATCTCGGACGTATTGGGGACGGTGTAGGCGGCCGAGCCGCGCAGGCGCAGGTCGCCGCCCAGCCAGGGCGTTGCGTAGGCCGCGCGCAGATTGGCGTTGTACCGCATGGCCGCGCCCGTCATCTCGGCGTCGTAGGGCGATGAGCCGATGCGGATGCGCCGCCCGTCGGCGTTGCCCTGCGAGGACAGGGTGTTGTTTAGCGCCACCGAGATTTCCAGGGTCTGGTCCCGTTCCCGCCGCGTCACATCGTGGTTGAGGTTCCAGGTGGTGGTGTCCTCGGGAAACAGGACGATGGCGATGCTGCTTTGGCCGTGGACCGAGGCGATGCCGCGCCTGACCACATTGGCGATGACGGCATAGCCCTGCATGTCGACGCCGCCCGCCCCGCCGCGGATCAGTTCGATGCGCTCGACATCGGCGGCGGGGACGCGGCCCAGAACATCGCCCAGGGTTTCGGCCTTGCTGGCCGGGCGGCGCCCGTCGATCAGCACATTGCCCGCCGAACCGCCAAGGCCGCGCACCGCCTCGCCGCCCTGGAAGTCAAAACCGGGCACCCGGTTGACCATGTCCAGCGCGGTGGAGGGATTAAAGGCGGCGAAGGCCTCCGGCGGGAAGACCTCGATGGGGGAGGGCGCCTGCTGGGCGGCGACGGCGGGGGCCACGCCGGCCGCGGCGAGCGCGGCTGCGGCGACGGCGGCTGGACGGATGGGTCTCACGGCGATTTCCCCGCTGGTGTGCGGGGCGATCAGGCGGCGGCGGGCGGCGCGCTGCAAATCAAGGGCCGTCAAGCAAGCCTAAAGATGATCTTCAGCCCTTCCAGCCAGGCGTGAAGGGGAAGCGGCGCGGCCAGAACCCGACCAGCTGAGGCAGGGCGTCGATGCGCTCAACCACGGCGTTCAGTTTGGGGCACGCCTGTTCGAACCAGACGCGGCGCGGCGTCCAGCGGCTGACCACGGCCACATAGATATCCACCAGGCTCATGCGCTCGCCCAGAATCCAGGGCGCGGGTTCGACCTGACTCTCCATGACGGACCAGCAGTCCTTGATGCGCTGGGCCGTGCGGTCCAGCAGGCGGGCCTGCGCCGCCTCGTCCTCGCCAACAAGGCGCGAGGGGACGTCCCTGGCCCAGTACATGGCGTAGATGGCCGCCGGGATGAACACCATCCAGCGCAGGTATTCGGCGCGCTCAGGCGCCTCTGGGCCTGGCGCAAGGCCGGCCTCAGGAAAGCGGTCGCCCAGCCAGATCAGGATGGCGGCGCTCTCGGTCATGACCTGGCCGTCGGGCGTCACCAGCACGGGAACCTGCTTCATCGGGCTGACGGCGGCCAGGCGCGCGCGCTCCTCGTCTGAGCCCTCAGGGTTGGCGTCGATCGAGACGTAAGGGAGGTTCAGAAGCTCCAAGGCCGCCTCGACGATGGTCGAGCCGTAGCCAGGCGAGCCATAGACCTGGAAGGGTGCCGTCATGGCTTAATCCCCAACCCCAACATTTTGTGAACAGCTGCGGCGTATAACCCCACTGGTTGATTTCTTGCCTCTGGTGTTAGGTGAGAGTCGCTGAGCGGGGTGACCACCATGAATGCGCATGTTCCGTCCTTCAACCTGTCGTCCACGCCGGGGCTGCTGACGCCCTCGGCGGCCTACAAGCCGTTCCGCTATCCGTGGGCCTTCGAGATGTGGAAGAAGCAGCAGCAGGTCCACTGGATGCCCGAGGAGGTGCCGCTGGGCGAGGACTGCAAGGACTGGGCGGCCAACCTGTCCGACGCCGAGCGCAACCTGCTGACCCAGATCTTTCGCTTCTTCACCCAGGCGGACATCGAGGTGCAGGACAACTACATGGAGCGCTACGGCCGGGTCTTCAAACCGACCGAGGTGAAGATGATGCTGGCCGCCTTCGCCAACATGGAGACGGTCCACATCGCCGCCTACGCCCTGCTGCTTGAGACCATCGGCATGCCCGAGGCCGAGTTTGGGGCCTTCATGGAATACGACGCCCTTCGGGCCAAGCACGACTATATGGGCCAGTTCGGCGTCGATACGCCTGCCGACGTGTGCCGGACCCTGGCCATGTTCGGCGGCTTTGCCGAAGGCCTGCAGCTGTTCGCCAGCTTCGCCATGCTGATGAACTTCCCGCGCTTCAACCGCATGAAGGGCATGGGCCAGATCGTCAGCTGGTCGGTGCGCGACGAGAGCCTGCACTGCGAGGGCATCATCAAGCTCTACCACGCCTTCAACAAGGAGACGGGCGCGGTCACGCAAGCGGTGGCCGACGACATCGTTGACTGCTGCAAGACGGTAGTGGCCATGGAGGATCGCTTCATTGACCTGGCGTTCGAGATGGGGCCGGTCAAAGGCATGACGCCCGAGGATATCAAGTCCTACATCCGATTCATCGCCGACTGGCGCCTGCGCCAGCTGCACCTGCCGGAAGTGTACGGCGTCAAGGAGAATCCCCTGCCCTGGCTGCAGAGCCTGATCTCGGGCGTGGAGCACGCCAACTTCTTCGAAGCGCGCGCCACCGAGTACTCCAAGGCGGCCACACGCGGCTCATGGCATGGCGAACAGGGCGTCTGGTCCGAGTTTGAACGCATGATGGACAAGCGCAAGACCGACGAACCGGCGCACGCCTGACCGTTTCTTGATCGCAAGATCGGACGAAAGAAGCGTCGCTTTGTTACAGGTCTGTAAGTTTCAGTCCTTCGCGGGCGCCTGATAGGGTCCGCCGGCACACTTGATGTCCCGGGGATCGTCCATGCCTGTCGCACTTCGCCGCCTGCCCGCGTTCGTCTCCGCCCTCGCCCTGAGCGCCGCCCTGGCTGGAGGCGCCGCCGCCTTTCCGGCCGTGGGCGCCGCCAGCGATGAGCACCAGCACCAGCATGGCGCTCCGGCGGCGGCGGCGGACCAGGCGCCGCCCCTGGCCTATCGCCATCGGACGCTCGCCAACGGGCTTCAGGTCTACAGCCTGCAGGACCGCTCCCAGCCCGTGGTGGCCGTGCAGATGTGGTACAATGTCGGCGCCAAGGACGACCCCCAGGGGCGCGCCGGCTTCGCCCACCTGTTCGAGCACGTGCTGTCGCGGGTGACGCGCAACATCCCCCGCGCCCAGATCGCCTGGATGGTCGAGGACATGGGCGGCCAGCGGAACGCCTCCACCTCGCCGGACTGGACCAACTACTTCGAGACGGTGCCCTCCAACTATCTGGAGCGGACCCTGTGGTTCCACGCCGAGCGCATGGATCGCCTCGTGGTCAACGAGGAGGTGTTCAACGCCGAGCGGGACATCGTCAAGGAAGAGCTGCGCCAGCGCGTCCTGGCCGATCCCTATGGGCGGCTGTTCCGCTTCGTGCTGCCGCGCCACAGCTTTTCGACCCTTCCATACCACCGGCCCAGCATCGGCTCGATCGAGGAGCTGGACGACGCCACGCTGGAAGACGCCCTGGCCTTCCACGACGCCTATTACCGGCCGGACAACGCGGTCCTGATCGTCTCGGGCGATTTCGACCAAGCCGAACTCGATACGCTGATCGACCGGCACTTCGCCGGCATCCAGCGTCCGGACCGGCCGATCCCGCGCTTCACCGCTGAGGAGCCCGAGCGCACCGCCCCGCGTGAGGTGGAGGCCCTGGCCCCGAACGTGCCCCGCCCTGCGGTGGCCTTCTCCTATCCGGCGCCGCCTGTGAACAGCTCCGACGGGGCGGCGCTGGACATCCTCGACGCCATTCTGACCCGCGGCGACTCTTCGCGCTTCCGCGCCGCCTTCTTCGAGCAGGCGGCCCTGGCGACATCGGCGAACACCTATGATTCCCGCATGGAGGACGGCGGCTTCTGGGCCCCCTATGTGATCCTGGCCGACGGCGCCACGCCCGAACAGGTGCGGGAGACCTTGGCGCGCGAGATCGCCCGGCTGCGCGAAGAGCCGGTCAGCGCCGCCGAGCTTGAAGAGGCGCGAACCGAACTGATTTCAGCCGCGCTCTACAGCCGCGAAACCGCCCAGGGCCGCGCCTTCGCGCTGGGCAACGCCGTTATGGAGGCGGGCGATCCGGCCTTCGCCGACCGCCGTCTGGATGAGCTGCGCCGCGTCACCGCCGAGGATGTGCAACGCGTCGCCCGCACCTGGCTGGACGACAGCCGCCGCGTCTCGATCCTCTACCGCGACCAGGGCGATGGTCAGGAGGGCTTTACGCCTGCGCCCTCCGTCGAGCGCTACGGCCTCGACCTGCCGCCCTCCACTCGGCCCCGCCTGGAGCTGGCGCCGGAGGGCGAGCGCGTGGCTCCGCCCGCGCCGACCGAGCTGCGCGCGGGCCAGCCGCCCGAGATCGGGGTGCATCAGCTGTCCAACGGCCTGCGCGTCGTCACCGTTTATCGCGAGGGCCTCCCTCTGATGAGCGCCAGCCTTGTGGTCGGCGCGGGCTCGGCCACCGAGCCCGCCCAGCTGGCCGGCCTCGCCGACGTCTCCACCGCCATGACCCTTAAAGGGGCCGGGGACTTGAGCGCCCAGGATATCGCGCGCCGTATCGAGGCCGCCGGCGGCTACCTGAACGCGGGATCGGGGGCGGACGGCGCCTTCCTCACCGGCGGCGCGCCCACCAGTCGCTTCCCGGAAATCCTCGGCATCATGGCGGCCGCGGCGCTGGAGCCCGTCTTCCCCGAGGAGGAACTGGCCCGCGAACGGCGCGAGCGCACCGACGCCCTGGCCATCGCCATGCGCCAGCCGGGCTCCATCGCCAGCCGCGTTCTGAACCGCGTCGTGTACGGCGACGCGCCCTACGGGTCGCCCGCCTCGGGCACGGCCGAGACCCTGGCGGCCATCAGCCGCGACGACGTCATCGAACACCATGATCGGTGGTGGCAGCCGGACAACGCCACCCTGATCCTGTCGGGCGACATGGAAGAGGCCGAGGCCCTGCGCCTAGCCGAGCAAGCCTTCAGCGCCTGGCCGGTCCCTGCCGGCTACGTGCCGGAGATAAGCGATCCTGACGGGGCCGCGCCGGCCCAGCCGCGCGTCGTGGTGGTGGACATGCCTAACGCCGGTCAGGCCGCGGTGTATGCGGCGGCGCGCGCCATGCCCCGCGATGACCAGGCCTACTATCCGATGCAGGTCGCCAGCGCCGTCCTGGGCGGCGGCCAGCAGGGCCGCCTGTTCCAGGAAATCCGCGCCTTACGCGGCCTCAGCTATGGCGCCTATTCAGGCTTGGCGGCGCGGGAAGGCGAAGGGACCCTGGTCGCCTCGGCTCAGACGCGGAACGACGCCGTGCCCCAGGTGGCCGAGATCATGCTGGGGCAGATGACGGACCTGGCGGGCACGCTGCCCGATGCCGACATGCTGGAGCGGCGCAAGACATTCGTCGTTGGCAACTTCGTGCTGTCGACCCAGACCGGCGCCGGACTGGCTGGCCAGCTGGCCGCCGCCATCGCCGCGGGAGCCCCGCCCGAGGCGGTCACCGACTATCCACGCCTCGTCGGCGCGGTGACCCCGGAGCAGGTGGCGGCCACGGCCGCCCGCGTGCTGAACGAGGAGACGATCAGCCTCGTCATTGTCGGCGACGCCCGTCATTTCCTCGAACCTCTTCGGGCGCGCTTCCCCAATGTGGAGGTCGTGCCCCTGTCCGAACTGAACCTCATGGCGGCGGACCCTGTCCCCGCCCAAGCCGGAGCCCAATGATGCGTCACTCTCTGATCCGCCGCCTGCTGGCCGCCAGCGCTCCGGCCGCCCTCGCGGCGGGCCTGATGCTGGCCCAACCCTACCCAGCTCTGGCTCTAGACGCGTCCACGGCCGCGCAGAATCAGGCGCCCGCCGCCCTGGAGCCCGCGCCCCTGGGCTTCCAGCGCCGCGTGCTGCCCAACGGCATGGAAGTCTACACGGCGCGTGACACCTCCACCTCCAACGTGACGGTCAATGTCTGGTACCGGGTCGGGGCCAAGGACGACCCGGCCGGCCGTTCGGGCTTCGCGCACCTGTTCGAGCACATGCTGTTCAAGGCGACGCGCAACATGCCGCCCGAGACCTTCGACCGGCTGACCGAGGATGTGGGCGGCTTCAACAACGCCACCACCTATGACGACTTCACCGCCTATTACGAAGTCGTTCCGGCCAACCACCTGCAGCGCATCCTGTGGGCTGAGGCTGACCGCCTGCGCTCGCTGGTCGTCGATCAGGACATCCTCACCTCCGAGCGTGACGTGGTGAAGGAGGAATACCGCCAGCGCTACATCGCCAGCCCGTACGGGCGGCTGTTCGGCCTGTTCCTCCCGCAGACCATCTATCGCGAGCATCCCTATCGCCGTCCGGGCATCGGCTCACTCGAAGAGCTGAACGCCGCCACGGTCGAGGACGTGCGGCGCTTCCACGCCACCTACTATCGGCCGGACAACGCCTTCATCGTGGTGGCCGGCAACTTCGATCAGGCCCAGCTGGACGCCTGGATCAACCAATACTTCGGCGACATCCAGAACCCGTCCACGCCGATCCCGGCCAACGACGTGTCCGAGCCCGAGCTGACCACCTCCAGCGACCAGACCTTCTACGCGCCGAACGTGCCGCTGCCGGCGGTGCTGATCGCCTGGCAGACCGTGCCGTGGGGCCACCCTGACCGCGCCGCCCTGACCGTGCTGGACGGCATCCTGTCCACGGGCGAAAGCAGCCGCCTCTATCGCTCGCTGGTCTACAATCAGGAGATCGCCGCCCAGACCAGCTCCATCCCAGACTTCGCCCAGCAGGCCGGCAACCTATCCGCCTACGCCATCATGGCCGAGGGCCACACCATCGACGAAGGCCTGGCCGCCCTGCGCGCCGAGGTGGCCCGCTTCCGCGACGAGCCGGTCACGGCTGCCGAGCTGGACGAGGCCAAGAACGAGCTCATCGCCAACGCCCTGCGCGAACGCGAGACGGTCGATCAGCGCGCCTTCGCGTTCGGCTACGCCTTGACGATGACCGGCGATCCCGCCGCCGCCGACCGCGAGATAGGCCAGATCCAGGCGGTCACGGCCGCGGACATCCAGCGCGTCGCCCGCCGCTACCTGACCGAGAACCGCATGCAGGTGCTGCGGTATTTGGCTTCTGATGAGCAGAACCCGGAAACCATCCAGAACAAGAACGTCGACGCGCCGGTCACCCTGGCCAGCCTGACGGCGCTGGAGGCTCTGGGGGAGCCGACCACCCTGGCCGCGGAGGGCGAGCGCGAGCCCATTCCGGCGCCCGGCCCAGCCGTCGAGCCGGCCACGCCCACCGTCGCCGACTTCCGCCTGGACAATGGCCTGCGCGTGCTGGTGGCGCCCCGTCGGGGACTGCCGCTGGTCTCGGCCCAGCTGAGCTTTGACGCCGGCGCCTCGGACGACCCGCTGGGCAAGCCCGGCGTGGCCTCCCTGACCGCCGCCCTGCTGTCCCAGGGCGCCGGGGGCCGCAGCGCTCCTGAGATCGCAACCGAGATCGAGCGCCTCGGCGCCTCGGTGAGCGCCGGCTCAGGCGTGGACTTCACCACCATCAGCGGCAACGCGCCCTCGAACGTCTTCCCCCAGGTGCTGAACCTGATGGCGGACCTGGCGCAGCGTCCGGCGTTCGAAGCCGAAGAGCTTGAGCGGCTGCGCTCCCAGACTATGGACGGGCTGCGCCTCGCGCTCAGCCAGCCTGGTTCAGTCGCCAGCCAGGCGACCGCGCGGGTGATCTATGGCGGGGCCCCTTATGGCCAGCCGGCCTCGGGAACGCTGAACAGCGTGCCGGCCATCACGCGAGAGGACGTCACCGCCTATCACGCGGCGCACTTCCGCCCGTCCGAAGCGGTCCTGACCTTCTCGGGCGACATCGACGAAGCCACGGCCCGGCGCCTTGCCGAGCAGGCCTTCGGCGGCTGGCGGGATCCGGCCGGCGCGGCGCCGGCGGCGGCCGACCCCTCCGGACCGGAGCAGTCGCCCCGGATCATCGTGGTCGACATGCCCGGCGCGGGCCAGGCTGCGGTGATCACGGCCATGCGCAGCATCCGCCGCACCGATCCTGACTACTTCGCCCTGTCCCTGGGCAATACCCTGCTGGGCGGCGGCTATTCCTCGCGCCTGAACCAGGAAGTGCGCATTCGCCGCGGCCTGTCCTACGGCGCGGGCACGTCCATCGGTTCACGCCAGGACGAGGGGGTGTTCACCGCCTCGACCCAGACCCGCAACGACGCCGCCGACGAGGTGGTCGAGCTGATGCTGCAGGAGATCGGCAAGATGGGCCAGCAGCCCATCACCGAGGCCGAACTGGCCCCGCGCCGCGCCGTCATGACGGGCGGCTTCGGCCGCTCGTTGGAGACGGTGGACGGCCTTGGCGGACTGGTGGCCAATCTGGCGCTCTACGACCTGCCCATGAGCGAGCTGGCCGCCTATGCCGGTCGGGTCAGGGCGGTGACCCCGGAGGAGGTTCAGGCCGCCTTCGCGCAGCGCCTGCCGGTGGGCCGGGCCAGCATCGTGGTGGTCGGCGACGCCAGTCAGTTCCTGGAGCAGCTGCGGGCGGCGCACCCCAATGTCGAGGTGATCCCGCTGTCCGAGCTGAACCTGGACTCGGCCACACTGAGGTAGATCAGGCCGCCGCGTCGTCCAGGCAGATCACCTGGGCGACGCGCAGGTCGCGCCGCAGAGCGTCCGCCTCGAGCCCATAGTTGCTGACTGAAATAGCCGCGCCCACGGCGTCGGGACGCGAAAAGCTGCGCCCCAGGGCCGCGCGCATGTCGGCCGGCCGGGTCGTGTAGATGCGCCCCCGGCGCGGTCCCTCCGCTAAGGTGACGCCGACGGCCTGGCCGCGCTCGTCCAGCACCGGCGCGCCCGACAGGCCCGACAGTTCGCCCTTGAGCCCATCGGTACGGCCCACCTCGGCCCAGATCCAGACCGGCTGGGCAGCCTGGCCGCGGCCGTGGCGGCGCAGCTCGCCGGGGCCGAGCAGACGCGACGTCGCCTCGCCCGCGCCGCCCTGGGGGAAGCCGGGATGGAAGCCGCGCAAGCCCGGCTCAAGCCGCTGGTTCAGAGCCACGGGAATGGGCGTGGGGCCACCCTCCGTGCGCAACACGGCCACGTCCGAGCGGCGCGACAGACGCGGTCGGGCGGCCACGGCGCGGTCCCCGGCGATCTTCAGGGCCGGGCGGCGGCAACCCTCGACCACGTGGCGGGCCGTCAGCCAGATCCCCTCGCCGCCTACAGCGAAGGCAGTGCCGCTCTGGGCCTGCACCGGCAGGCCGCGCGCCTCGACCAGTTCGCCGGGATTGAACGGCTCGGCCGGAGCGAGCAGCAGGTTTTCCTCAAGACTCGGCGGCGGCGGCGGCGGCGGTGCGTCCGCGCGTTCGCGACGGGACACGCCCGCCACGGCCAGGGCGGCCAGGGCGGCGCTGTAGACCATCCAGTCGGGCAGGCGCAGCACGGCCTAGAGCCTGATCGGTTGAGGTGTAATCGCGTTCGCGATTCCACCGACGCCGTGAATCAGACTCTCGCTAAAACACTGGACCGAAATCTGAGTTTCGTTGAAAGGCATCTGACTCAACCGATTTCGGTCTAGCCGGTGACGGCCGCAGCCAGCACCAGGGCGGTCGCCAGCTTGGCCGAAACCAGAAGCACTGCAGCCGACACCTCGCCCTCCTGCACCCGCTGGGGCAGGCCCATCAGGACGACGTCGGTGATGCGGAAGGCCAGAAGCTGCATCAGTATGGTGGCCAGGCCCCAGACGCCGATCTCGATCAGGGACGCCGACTGGCCCAGCGAGACCGCCAGAGGAATGGCCAGGCCGACGATGACGCCGCCGAAGGCGACCGAGGCGGCGGCGTTGCCCTCGCGGATCTGACCGATCTCCTTCCAGGGGGTCAGCACCGCATAAAGAACCGCGCCGAAGGCCAGCAACGCCAGCGTCACCCCGGCATGGAGCAGGGTGATGGGAAAGCCGGCGGCGAAGGCCTGGACCTCGGGCCGGGACAGCTGGGGAACAAGGGCGTCGGCGTTCATGGGCTTCCAGATCAGAGGACGGCGGTTATCCGACCAGCACCCTGATCCTGCAAGGGCCGGGCCGGGCGGCCTGTCCCGGGATCGGACAGAACCGCCAGGTCTTGATCAGCCCCAGGGGCCGGGCTGATGCGACGGCGTCGCCGGAACCGCTGTCTCATAGTGCATGCGCGGACGAGCCGGCAGGCCCTGGGACATCTCGTTGAGCGCGCGAACGCGGTTGGCCGTGGCCGGGTGGGTCGAGAACAGGTTGTCCGCCCCCTTCCCCGCGAGCGGATTGATGATGAACATGTGGGCGGTGGCCGGATTGCGCTCGGCCTGGACGTTGTAGGCGCCGCGCTTGGCGTAGGCCTCGATCTTCTCCAGGGCCGAAGCCAGGGCGCGCGGGTCGCCCGAGATTTCCGCCCCCGTGCGGTCGGCGGCGTATTCGCGGCCGCGGCTGATGGCCATCTGCACCAGGGCCGCCGCCATGGGGGCCAGCAGAGCCACAAGGATGACGGCGAAGACGCCGCCGGGCCGATCGCGATCCCCTCCGCCGAAGAACAGGCCGAAGTTGGCCAGGGCCGATATGGCGCCGGCCACCGTGGCGGTGACCGTCATGGTCAGGGTGTCGCGGTTCTTCACATGGGCCAGCTCGTGCCCCATGACGGCGCGCACCTCGTCGCGGTCCAGCATCTCCAGCAGGCTGGAGGTGGCCGCCACGGCGGCATGTTCAGGGTCGCGGCCCGTGGCGAAAGCGTTGGGCTGGCCGTTCTCCATCAGGGTGATCTTGGGCAGGGGCATGCCTGCCTTCTGCGCCATGGCCTTGACGTCCTGGACATAGGCGCGGACGCGGGGGTCGGGATGCGACTCGTCGACGATCTTGGCCCGGTACATGGACAGCACGATCTTGTCGGCGTTCCAGTAACTGATCAGGTTGGTGACGACGGCGAAGCCCAGCGCCAGCAGCATGCCGGTCTGGCCGCCGATCAGATAGCCGACGCCGATGAACAGCGCCGTCAGCGCCGCCAGCAGCATGAAGGTGCGAAGTTGATTGAGGCCCATCTCTTTTTCCCGACTGACTACGCCTATATTTGGTGAGCATGACCGACCCCCTCAAGAGCCAAGACGCCGCAAGCGGCGCCGTGGATCACCCGCCAGCAAAGACGCTCAGCCCCGCCGCCCAACGCGCCCTGGCCGAGGCAGCCGAACGTCGAGCCGCCGCCGACGCGCAAGCAAGTCAGGCCACCGAACCTGGCGGCCCCAGGGGCCCAGAGCCCACGCGCTACGGCGATTGGGAAAAGAAGGGCATCGCCGTCGATTTCTAGCGCCTGTGGTCAAGCTCTCCCCTCAGGGGTGAAGGCGCTGGCGGGCGTTAACCCTTGGGATCAGGTTGGCCGGCTGGAGGTCATCATGGTCCGCACCGCTTTCATCGCCGCGCTTCTGACGACAGCCGCCGCCCCGGCCCTGGCGCAGGTTCCCTACTCCGGCCCGCGCTGGGAGCCGCGCCATGAGGCTCCGCGGCGTCATCCCCTGCCGCGCCCTGAAGTCGTGGCCGAGGCGCGCGCCGAGGCCTACGCCGGACCCGAGGGCGGGTACGCCCGGGGCGACGCCTACGCCCGCGACGGCTACGGTCGGGTGGTCCGGGACCGCGATTACGACGGCTACGGCGCCTATGGCCGGCTCCACGGCGGCTATGTCTCGGACGCCTATCGCTTCTATGGGCGACGTTACGCCTATCAGGACCGGATCGGCGGCACGGGCGGCGCCTATGCCCAGGCGGAAGCCTATGCCGGCGGAGCCTATGCGCGGGCCGAGGCGCGGGTGGGCGGCGCCCCATACCCTTATGCCTATGGGCACGAGGACGGCTCAGGCTACGGCTATGGCGGACCTGCCTATGAACGGTACGCCGAGCCGCCTCCGTATCACGGCGGGGCCGGGCGATATGACCCGCCGCAGCCGCCTTATGGATACGGCTACGGTTATGGCTGGCGCGAAGGCTACGCCTACGACCTGCGCGGCGAAGACTGGGGCGGCCACCGCCCTGGTTGTGATTGCCCGCACCACCGGCGGCGCTGAGCGGACTTAAGCGGCGGACTCCAGGGCCGCCTTCTCGGCCTCGATCTGGGCGGCGCGGCGCTCGACCAACTCGACGATGTGCTCGATCATGCCCACGTTGTCCTGCTTGTGGTCCGGCTTCCCGGCCAGATAGACCATGCCCGCGCCCTTGCCGCCGCCGGTGAAGCCGACGTCGGTGAAGAGCGCCTCGCCCGGCCCGTTGACCACGCAGCCGATGATCGACAGCGACATGGGCGTCGAGATGTGCGCCAGGCGCTTTTCGAGCTCAGCCACCGTCTCGATGACGTTGAAACCCTGACGCGCGCAGGAGGGGCAGGCGATGATGTTCACGCCGCGGTGGCGGAGGCCCAGTGATTTCAGGATGTCGAAGCCCACGTGGATCTCCTCCACCGGGTCGGCGGCGAGGGATACGCGGATCGTGTCGCCGATGCCGCTCCACAGCAGCATGCCCAGGCCGATGGACGATTTGATGGTGCCGGTACGCAGCGGCCCCGCCTCGGTCACCCCCAGGTGCAGGGGACAGTCGATGACCTCGGCCAGCTGCTGATAGGCGGCGACGGTCAGGAACGGGTCGGAGGCCTTCACCGAAATCTTGAACTCGTGGAAGTCGTGGTCCTGAAGGATGCGAGCGTGGTTGAGCGCGCTCTCGACCATGGCGTCGGGACAGGGCTCGCCGTACTTCTCCAAGAGCTCCTTCTCGAGCGAGCCGGCGTTGACGCCGATGCGCATGGAGCAGCCGTGATCCTTGGCCGCCTGGATCACCTCGCGCACGCGGTCGGGGCTGCCGATATTGCCCGGATTGATGCGCAGGCAGGCCGCGCCGGCCTCGGCCGCCTCGATCCCACGGCGATAGTGGAAGTGGATATCCGCCACCAGCGGGACCTTGGCTTCGCGGGCGATGGTCCGGAAGGCTGCGGTGGAGGCCTCGTCAGGGCAGGAGACCCGCACAATGTCCGCCCCGGCCTCCTCCAGCTTGCGTATCTGGTCGATGGTCGCGCCCGCGTCCGCCGTGGGCGTATTGGTCATGGACTGCACGCTGATGGGCGCATCGCCGCCCACAGCCACCGAGCCGACCATGATCTGGCGCGATTTGCGCCGCTCAATACGCCGCCAGGGGCGTACGTCGTGCAGATGTGAGGCGGGTCCGCTCATGGGCCCGGAACATAGGCGCGCCGCGCGCCGCGCGCCATGGGCCTGGCGGTCGCGGTCAGTCGGCGCGGTTCAGTTGATTATATGGCACCGGCTGGCGCGGCGCGGCCGCGACCACCGTCTGGGCGGGGCTGCCCACATCAGGCGTCGCCGGAGCGGCTGCGGCCTGGAGCGCGTTCTGCTCGGCGGCGCGGCGCAGGGCGGCCTGCTGTTCGGCGGCGGCTTCGTCGGCCGCCTGTCGGGCCAGGGCCTCGGCGCGGCTGTTCAGCTGAGTGACCGGCGTGGTGTTCGACGGCAGGGCGCCGCCGTACTCGCCGTTCAGATAGACCGCGAAGGCGGCCGGCTCGGATACGTCCACCATCATGCCCGGCGTGCGCGGGGCGCGATAGGCTTCACCCGCCGCCAACAGACGGGCGAAATAGACGACGCCGTCCTGACCGCGCACGACGATGTTCGCGGCTCGCCGCGCCTGGATGGTCACGGAGGACGCCGTCGGCGCCGCGCCATAGACGGCGCCGCGCGGGTTGAAGGCGGCCTGGACGGGCGCGTCCGCCTGGGCCGCCCCCTGAACCGACGCGACGCCCTGTCCGGCGGCGGCGCTCAACTCCTCCTCCAGGCCAGGCGTTATGTAGAGCGCCGGGATGGTCTGATCCGGCGGCGCCGGCTGCGGCATGGCGAGGCTCATGGGCGCTGAGCCGAGGCTCCAGGTGGCCGGCACCTCAGCGATGTCGGAGGGCTGCGCCTGCCCCGCCGCGCTGACGCGCTGGAACACGTTCCACGACAGCACGCCGCCGACCAGCACCGCCACCGCGGCGATCATCCAGGGGGAGCGGCCCTTGACCTCGTCGAACGCGACGCCGACGGGCGGCTGCAGCGGCTCGGGCGCGGCGCGCCCGTCCTGCTTGAAGCGCTCGGCCGCAAGGGTCTCGTCAAGATCGAGGGCCCGGGCATAGGCCTTCACATAGCCGATGGCGTAGGGACCCGACGGCAGGGCTGCGAGGTCGTTCTCCTCCAGCGCCTTGAGATAGCGCGCGCGCACACAGGTGGTCGCGGCCAGCTGCTGAAAGCTCTGGCCGGAACGCTCCCGGGCCGCACGAAGAATTTCCCCAAGGGTGGCGCCGGAGGCGAAGGTGGGCACAGGCGGCTGCTCGTCGGGCGCGGCCCCATCGCCCGGCGCGGCCCAATCCTCGGGCCCGTCAGTGATGGTCGGCACATCTTCCAGGGCGCTCGAGGCCCCGGCCGCGTCGTCCAGCGACGCCATGGCGTCGTCCCCCAATGATCCGGCGTCCGCCGGGATCGGCGCTTCATCCACAGGCGAGGCTCCGTCGCCGACCGTGTCGTTGTCGGCAGGCGGCGGACTCCAGAAGCGGTCCTGTGGATAACTCATGGCCCCGAGGTCTTCAAGCTGACGCAACCGGACGGCGAAGCCCGATCTCTGAGATGCTCGACGAAATCTGAGCTTCGCTGGAGCGCGTCCAGCTCAACCGATTTCGGTCTAGAGGACCACGTTCAACTTCCGGGCCAACGACTCGATTTCGCTGCGCACGGTCCCCGCCGTACTGGCTAGGACATTCGGCAGGGCCCGACGAGCCGCCGAAAGGTCGCAGGAGAGCACCATTCGCCGGACCGGCCCGATGCCCGAGGGGGGCGCCGACAGCCTTGTGAAGCCAAGGGTGATGAGGGCGAAGGCCTCGAGCGGCCGGCCCGCCATTTCGCCGCAGACCGATACCGGCGTGCCGGTCTCGGAGCAGGCCTTCTGAATGGCGTGCAGCGCCCTCAGCGCCGGCGGCGACAGGGGGTCGTATCGATCCGAGACAAGCGGGTTGGTCCGGTCGGCCGCGAACATGTACTGAAACAGGTCATTGGTTCCGACCGAGACGAAGTCCGTCAGGGGCAACAGGGCGTCCAGGTGCCACAGCAGCGAGGGCGCCTCGATCATGGCCCCGACGCGCAGGATCGCGGGCAGCGGCTTGCCCCGACGCCGGGCCCAGTCCACCTCGATGTCCACCAGGTCGCGCGCCAGGCGGAACTCTTCCACCGAGGCGATCAGGGGGAACATCACCCGCAGCTCGCGGCCGCCCGCGGCCGCCAGCAGGGCCCTCAGCTGCAGCCGCAGCAGACCGGGACGATCCAGTCCCAGTCGGATGGCGCGGCGGCCCAGCGCCGGGTTCTCCTCGCGGCCAGCGTCAAGGTAGGGCAGCACCTTGTCGCCGCCCACATCCAGGGTGCGGAAGGTGACGGGGCGCGGGCCCGCGGCGTCCAGGACCCGGCGATAGAGCGTGGTCTGCGCCTCAAGACGCGGCAGCTCCTCGGCCACCATGAACTGGAACTCGGTGCGGAACAGACCAATGCCCTCGGCGCCCGTGGTCTCGAGAGACTCGAGGTCCACCTCGAGCCCCGCGTTGGTCAGAAGCGCGATACGCTGACCGTCCGTGGTCACGGCCGGGATGTCGCGCTGGCTGGCGAACTCGGCGCTCTGCTGGGCGCGAACGGCCATGCGGGCGGTCACCGCCTCCAGCATGTCCGGGCGGGGCCGCAGGAAGGCTTCGCCGCTCTCGCCATCGACGATGACGAGATCGCCCTCGGACAGGCGGTCGCGCACCCCGGTCAGGCGGCCCACGCAGGGTATCTGCAGCGCCTTGGCGACGATGGCGGCGTGGCCGGCGGCGGATCCCTCCTCCAGCAGCAGGCCCTTCAGGCGGCCGCGCGGATACTCCAGCAGGTCGGCGGGCCCCAGGTTGCGGGCCACCAGGACGGCGTCTTCGGGCAGCTCACGGGCCTGTTCGATCTCCCCGGCCAGGCTGCGCAGCACGCGGTCGGCCAGGTCCTCAAAGTCGTGGAGGCGCTCCTTGAGATAGGGGTCGCGCGTGGCGGCGAAGCGGGCCCGGTGCTCGTTTCGAACACGCTCCACGGCGGCCTCGGCCGAGAGGCCCGAACGCACCGCCTCCTCCAGCGACCGGTTCCAGCCCCGATCGTCGGCGAACATGCGGTAGGTCTCCAGGACCTCGTAGGGCACGCCGCCAAGACCGTGGCCCTCCAGCAGATTGTCCAGGTGCGCCTTCATGCGGGCCAGGGCGGACTTCAGCCGAATCTCCTCCTCGACGGGATCGTCGGCGAGCAGGCGGCCGGCCTGCACCGGGGGCTCGTGGAACACGGCGTGGCCGAAGGCCAACCCGTCGGCGAAGCGTTGCCCGCGCGCGCGTTCGGGCCGGTGCGGCGCCACCTCCACATCACCGAGAGACTGGTCGTCGATCTGGCCGCCCAGGACCATTTCGGACAGGACCATGGCGATGGTCTGAAGGTCGTCGACCTCATCCGCCTCATAGGTGCGCTCGGCTCGGTTCTGCACAACCAGCACGCCCACCACGCGGCCGCCGCGCAGGAGGGGCACGCCGAGGAAGGCGTGGTAGGGGTCCTCGCCCGTCTCGGGCCGATAGGAGAAGTTCGGATGGGCCGGCGCGTCCGACAGGGCCACGGGCTCGGCGGCGCGGACCACCTCGCCCACCAGGCCCTCGCCGGGGTCCAGCCGCGTGCGGTGGACGGCGTCGGGGTTCAGGCCCTCGGTGGCGAACAGCTCCATCTGGCCGCTCGCTCGCCGCAGATAGAGGGAGCAGACCTCCGCCACCATGGAGGCGGCGATGATGCGCACCACCCGGTTCAGCCGGTCCTGGGCGGGGACATCGGCGGCCATGGCCTCGCGTATCTGCCGAAGCAGGCTGCGGGGTCCGCGCGCGGCCAGTCCAGGGGCGGGCATTGAGGTTCGGGGCGTCCTGTTGGGGCTAGGCTTTCTAACTAGGACGCAGGCGCCGCTTCGTCCAATGCCCCAGCCATGCATTTCGCCTCTTCGATCAGAAATCGCAGGACACGGCTGATCGCCCCCGCGCTTTCGCTGCGGAGTTGGGGTGGAGAGGCGGCGGAGCGCCGGGCCTTCGCCCGGTGGTCTCGTTATAGGTGGTACCGGGTTCGGCTGGGGCCGCCGCTGGGGCTTCCAGGCCCAGAGGCTTATCAGCGCTCCGCGGTTCGTCAGGCTTGGCCGGCCTTCTGTTTAGGAAGGCGCTGTCGGAGCAGACCCGCCGGCGGGGCGGGCCCGTCGGGCCTGGGTATGCCAGAATGGGCCCGAAGCCCTCTCCCCCCCAAGCTGTGGCCAACCGGCGCGGCCAAACCGCCGGTCCCGATTTTTGCTCTCCGTTCGACCCAACGAAGCCCCAGGGCCGCACGAGCCGCCTGCGCATACGGCCTCTCCGCCCCGGAGCCCGCTTAGAGTGCGGGATGTGCGAGGGGGCGTGGGTAAGTCAGTGGCGGGCGGCGCGTGATGCGTTGCGGATCAGCGGGTTAGGCGGCCCAGAGGGGGTGCGTATCCCGCCTCAGGCGTCCAGTTCAAAGGCCGTGTGCAGGGCCCGCGCCGCCAGTTCGCCCCAGGCGCCGTCGACCAGCACGCTGATCTTTATTTCCGAGGTGGCCACGGCCTGAACCGGCACGCCCTTGTCGGCCAGGGCGCGGAACAGCGTGCCGGCCACGTCGGCGTGGCTGCGCATGCCCGCCCCCACGATGGAGACCTTGGCCACGCCGTCGTCCTTATTGATCTCGGCGTCCTTCAGCAGCGGTTCGGCGGCCAGCAGACGCACCGCCTTGTCCGCGTCGCGCCGGCCGACGGTGAAGAGCAGGTTGCCCCGCCCCTCCATGCGCGCCGGCGACTGGACGATCATGTCCACGTTGAGCTCGGCCTCGCCCAGGAGGGTGAAAATGCGCCCCAGCGTGGTGGGGTCCTCCGGCAGGCCCATCAGGGTGATGCGGGACTCATCGGCGCTGAGCGTGACGCCGCTGACGATGCGCTGTTCCAAGATCTCATCCTCGTGGCAAACCAGGGTGCCCTTGCCGTGCTGTTCGCCGGGCTTGAGGCGGCTGTTGAGCACCCGCAGGGGCGTGCGGTGGCACATGGCCAGCCCGACCGAGCGGCTGTGCAGCACCTTGGCGCCGAGGGAGGCCAGCTCGAGCATCTCTTCGTAGGAGATGCGCGGCAGCATGCGGGCGTGAACGTTCAGGCGCGGATCGGTGGTGAAGACCCCGTCCACGTCGGTGTAGATGTCGCAGGGGCAGTCCAGAGCGGCGGCCACCGCCGTGGCCGAAGTGTCCGAGCCGCCGCGGCCGAGCGCCGTCAGCCGGCCCTGGCGCGTCACGCCCTGGAAGCCGGGGATGACCGCGACGACGCCGGAGTCGATGGAGGCGGCCATGTCGTCCGCCTCGATGGCGACGACCTTGGCCTTGCCGTGCACGCCGTCTGTGATGATGCCGGCCTGCCAGGACAGCCACGAGCGCGCGGGCACGCCCAGGCTGCGCAGGGCCATGGCCATCAGGCCCGTCGTCACCTGTTCGCCCGAGGTGACGACCACGTCGTACTCGTCGTCGCTGGAGGGCAGTCCCTGCGCCGCCGGGCCGATGATGTCGGTCCAGGCCACCATCTGGTTGGTGACGCCGGCCATGGCGGAGACGACCACGGCGACCTTTCGGCCTGCCTCGACCTCCGACTGGACCAGCCGCGCGGCGTGCAGGATGCGCTCGGGATCGGCCATGGAGGTGCCGCCGAACTTCATCACCAGTCGCGTCATGGAAGATCGCCGTCCCGCCCACGCCCTTGCCAGCGACCGGACGACCGTCCATGTGCGGGGGCGCAATGACGGCTGATAACAACACCCCCGCCTCCGGACCAGCCCCCATGGCGCAAGGCGCCTCGGTGGACCCTGAGGAAGTGGCGCGTTTCTCGGCCATGGCCGAGCGCTGGTGGGACGCGCACGGGCCGTTCGCACCCCTGCACAAGTTCAACCCCGTGCGGCTGAAGTTCATCCGCGATCAGGCGGCGGCGCGCTTTGGCCGCGACATCCGGCAGGCCCGGCCGTTCGAGGGTCTGCGCCTGCTCGATATCGGCTGCGGCGGCGGCCTTTTGTCCGAGCCCATGGCGCGGCTGGGCTTTCAGGTCACGGCGGTGGATGCTTCCGAGCGCAACATCGGGGCGGCGCGGGCCCATGCCGAGGCGCAGGGGCTGAGCATCGACTATCGCTGCGACACGGCCGAGAACCTGCTGGCCGCCGGCGCGGGCCCCTTCGACCTCGTTCTGAATATGGAGGTGGTCGAGCACGTGGCCGATCCCGGCCAGTACCTGCGCGACACGGCGCGGCTCGCAGCGCCGGGCGGCATGATGATCGTCGCCACCCTGAACCGCACGCTGAAGGCCCTGGCCCTGGCCAAGATCGGGGCCGAGTACGTGCTGCGCTGGCTGCCGGCCGGGACCCATGACTGGTCCAAGTTCCTCAAGCCGGAGGAAGTTCGCGCCTTCCTCGACGGCGAGCCGGTGTCGGTCGAGGGACCGTTCGGCGTCAGCTACGACCCCCTGGCGGACCGCTGGAGCGAAACTTCCGACGCCTCGGTCAACTACATGATGACGGTGCTGAAGGCGGCCTAGAGCTGGACCGAAATCTCAGGCCTTTCCGGCCTAGTTGAGCTTGTCGGGATCGACGGGCGCGGGCGGCAGGGGCGCGAAGGGCACGCCGTCGGCCCTGAGCTCGGCGACTTCCTTGCCCGTCGCCTCGCCATAGATCTCGCGCTTCTCCGCCGAGCCTTCGTGGATGGCGCGGGCCTCGCGGGCGAAGGCGTCGCCGACATAGTCGAAGTTCTCCTCCACGTGGGCGCGGACCTTTTTGGCGGCCTCCATCATCAGGGTCTGCAGCCGAGGGTCGGGCGCCTCGGGCGCAGCGGCCCGCTTGGGGCTTTTAACCGCCGGAGCCATGATCTGCTTCCTGACCTCGCGCGAGGCGCAGAAGGGGCATTCCACCAGGCCGCGTTCCGCCTGGTCGTCATAGGCCGCCGACGAGGCGAACCAGGCCTCGAAGTCGTGGTCGGACGGACAGGTGAGGGCGTAACGGATCACGGGCCCTGGAACTCCCGGTCATGGGTCAGCTGAGGGATGGCGGCGCGGGCGCGCGCGACGGCCCCTAGATCGAGATCGGCGCTGAGAATGCAAGGCCGATCATGGTCGGCGGCGGCGACGACCTGACCCCACGGATCGACGATCAGGGAGCGGCCCCAGGTCGAGCGGCCGTCCTCATGCAGGCCGCCCTGGGCGGGCGCCAGAACGAAGGCGCCCGTTTCAATGGCGCGGGCGCGCAGCAGCACCTCCCAGTGGGCCTGGCCGGTCGGCACGGTGAAGGCGGCCGGCGCGGCGATCAGATCGGCCCCGGCCCGGGCCAGGGCCCGGAACAGGTGCGGAAAGCGGATGTCGTAGCAGACCGTCAGGCCCAGCCGCGCTTCGGGCACATCAGCGACGACCGCGCGTCCGCCCGGCGCCACGCCGTCAGACTCCCGCACGGACTCGCCTGTGGGCAGGTCCACGTCGAACAGATGGATCTTGTCGTAGCGGGCGATGATCTCACCATCGGGGCCGGCCAGCAGGGAGCGGTTCACGGCGCGGCCGTCCGGCCCCTTCAGCATGGCCGAGCCGATCAGCAGATGCACCGACAGTTCGCGCGCCAGGTCGCGCAGGCCGATGACGCAGGGATCGTCCCCTTCGGTCCGCAGGGCGGCGTCGCGCCGGTCGCGTCGGCGCTCGATCAGATTGACGGCCTCGGGGGTCAGGATCAGCGAGGCGCCGGTCTTGGCGGCCTCGCGGACCAGGGGCGCCACATGCTCCAGCGCGCGTTCCTGATCGGCAGGGGTTTGGGTCTGGACAAGGGCGACGCGCATTGCGCCAGCCTAGCAGATCACGCGGCGATCCCCAGCAGGGCGTCCAGCTTGCCGTCACGGTCGAGCGCATGCAGGTCGTCGCAGCCGCCGATGTGCTTTCCGTCGATGAAGATCTGCGGATAGGTCGCGCGGCCGGACCGGTCCATCATCTCGCGCCGCTTGTTCGGATCCACCGAGGCGACGATCTCTTCGTACTGGACGCCCTTGCGCTGCAGCAGGGCTTCGGCGCGCCCGCAATAGGGGCAGAAGGGCTTGGTGTAGATGACGACTTCGGCGGCCAAGGCGGTCTCCGTGGAGTGGGTGATGCGCAGCTAACGCACGAACGGCCTATCTGGTGACGTCGCGGCCCCGGTCAACCCGCGCCACCACCGCCAGATCGACGGCGGACGCTCCGGCGTCCAGCAGGGCCCTGGCGCAGGCGTCGGCGGTGGCGCCGGTGGTCAGCACGTCGTCGATCAGCAGGATGCGCTTGCCCTCCACCTGGGCGCGCCGGCTGTCCGGCACGGCGAAGGCCCCGCTGACGTTGCGGCGTCGGCCCGAGGCGCCCCGTCCGCCTTGCGTCTTCGTGGCGCGGGCGCGCACCAGGGCGTCGGGCAGGTACGCCCTGCCGGCCATGCGGGCCAGGGGCCGCGCGATCTCCGCGGCCTGATTGGCCCGTCGCGACAACAGCCGCAGGCGGTGCAGGGGCACGGGCGCTATGGCGTCGCAGGTCTCGATCAGGGGCGCTGCGGCGCGGTTCAGCCAGCGGGCGAACAGGGGCGCCAGCTCCAGCCGGTCGGCATGCTTGAACGGCAGGATCAGGTCGCGCGAGCCTTCGTCATAAAGGCAGGCGGCGCGCGCACGGGCGAAGCGGTGGGGCCGCGCCTGACAGCCCAAGCACCGGTCCGCCGGGTCCAGCGGCGCGAACTCGAAGGGCGCGCCGCAGCCGTCGCAGACCGGCTCCTCCAGAAAGGTCAGGCTCCGCCATCCCTCGAGCGACAGGCCGGGCGCCGCCAGCCCCGCAGCCCCGGAGCGCCCCGCCTGGTCCAGCGTGACAGGCGGCATGACCGCGTCCAGAAGACCGGCTGCGACCTCGCGCAGGCGAGGCCCAGGGGTCAGCCACGACTTGATCCGCGCCGCCGCCTCGTGGTCTTGGACGGCCATGAGCGCCCCCTCGATCTTTGATGCGCGCCTGCGCCGCCTGAGGCTTGAGCGCGCCGCCCGCATGGGGGTGGACGCCGACTTCCTGCGCGCGCGGGCCGCGGACGCCGCCGTGGACGCCCTGTCGGCGATCCTGCGCGATTTCGGGGTCGCCGTCGACATGACGGCCCGCACCGACGCGTTCGAGGAGGCGCTGAAGGGGTCGCCCGCCGAGTCACGCGTCGGAACCCTGATCAGGGCCGACCTGACGCCGCCGCCGGGAGGCGTGGCGCTCGATCCCGAGCGGCTGGCCCTGGCCCCGGAATCCGTGGACCTGATCGTCTCGCTGATGGGGCTGCACGTGGTGGACGACCTGCCTGGCGCCCTGGTGCAGATCAGGCGGGCGCTCAGGCCCGACGGCCTTTTCTACGGCGCCTTTCTGGGCGGGCGCAGCCTGTGGCAGTTGCGCGAGGTCCTGGCCGAGGCCGAGATGACGATCACCGGCGGCGCGGCCTTCCGCGTGGGGCCCATGGCCGACGCCCAGGACGCCGCCGGTCTGCTGCAGCGGGCGGGGTTCGCCCTGCCGGTGACGGCGACGGACCGGTTCACCGTGCGCTACGCCAGCCCCCTGCACCTGATCCGCGACCTGCGCGCCATGGGGGAGACCTTCGCCGCCCGGCAGCGAGGGCCGGCGTTGAGACGTGAAGTCATCGCCCTGGCCGCTCAGCTGTATACGGAGCGCCACGCCGAGGCCGACCGACGCATCCCCGCCGCCTTCGAGATCGTCAGCCTGTCGGGCTGGGCGCCGCACCCGGACCAGCAGAAGCCGCTGCGGCCGGGATCGGCAAAGGCGCGCCTGGCGGACGCGCTGGGCGTGCGCGAAACGAAAGTCTAACCGGGCGCGCCGCCCATGGCGGCGGCCAGCTTTCCCATGGCGGTGTTGAAGATGCCCGTGCCCTGATTGGCGAAGGCGGTCACGGCGCTGAGGATGACCAGGAACATCAGGGCCAGGATCAGGCCGTATTCGAGGGCGGTGGCGCCGGACTGATCGCCCGCGAAGCGGCGGAGGAAGCGGCACATGCCTGCGCCCTCCTTCTTCAGCGGGCCGTCAGAGGAAATCGCGCAGGTGCGCGACGAGCGGCGCGTCGGCCGGCGGCATGGGATAGTCCGAAAGCCGGTTCGGCTTCACCCAGGCCAGGGCGGCGTGGTGACGGTTCACCACGACCCCCTTCCAGCGACGCACCAGCCACAATGGCATGAGCAGGTGAAACGAATCGTAACCGTGGGACGCAAAAACGAACGGGGCCAGGCAGGCCTCGCTGACCTCGATGCCCAGTTCTTCGTGGAGTTCGCGGATCAGGGCGTCCTCGGGACGCTCGCCGGGCTCGACCTTGCCGCCCGGAAATTCCCACAGCCCCGCCAGGGCCTTGCCCTCGGGCCGCTGGGCGATGAGCACCCGGCCGTCCACGTCCACCAGGGCGGCGGCTACGACAAGAATGGTGGGCAGGGTCATCAGCTCCGGTAGTCGCCGTTGATGGCCACGTATTCCTTGGTCAGGTCGCAGGTCCAGACCGTCGCGTGGCCCCGGCCCACGCCCACATCCACGCGGATGTGGAGCTCTGAGCGCTTCATGTAGGCGCTCATCCGATCCTCGTCATAGCTGGGCGCGGGCGCCCCGTCGAAGGCGGCCTGGTTGGGACCGAAGGAGATGGCCAGACGGTCGCGGTCCACCGGCTCCTCCGTCTTGCCGACGGCCATGACGATGCGGCCCCAGTTGGCGTCCTCGCCGGCGAGGGCGGTCTTGACCAGCGGGCTTTCGGCGATGGCCTTGGCCAGCTTGCGGGCGCTGGCGGGCGACTGGGCGCCGGTGACCTCCACCTGGACGAACTTGCGAGCCCCCTCGCCGTCGCGGACCAGCTGATGGGCCAGGTCGAGCAGGACCGCTTCCAGCTTGGCCGAAAAGTCCGCCAGCCGCCGATCACCGACACGGCCGATGCGCGGGGCCGCCGACGCGCCGGTCGCGAACAACAGCAGGGTGTCGTTGGTCGAGGTGTCTCCGTCCACGGTCACGCTGTTGAAGGTGGAGCGCACGTGCAGGGACAGCAGGGCCCGCAGCACCGCCGGAGACAGGTCGGCGTCGGTGAAGACGAAGCCCAGCATGGTGGCCATGTCCGGCGCGATCATGCCCGAACCCTTGGCCACGCCGACGATATTGACCTTGCGGCCTTCGATCTCGGCCACCGCGCAGGCGCCCTTGGGGAAGGTGTCGGTCGTCATCAGCGCCCGGCCGACGGACAGCCAGTCCGGCGCGGCCAGATCCCGGGCGACGCTGGGCAGGCGAGCGGCGATCTTGCGATCGTCCAGCACCTGGCCGATCACCCCGGTGGAGGCCAGCATGACGTCGCGCTGGCGGCAGCCCAGTCGTTTGGCCGTTTCCGACGCCGTGCGGCGGGCCGCATCGGCCCCGGGCTTGCCTGTAAAGGCGTTGGCGCAGCCGGCGTTGACCACCAGGGCGCGGACATCCTCGCCGCCGGTCATTTCCAGGTGGCGCTTGCACCAGTCCACGGGCGCCGAGCCGATCTGGTGACGGGTGAACACGCCCGCGCAGTTGGCGCCCTGGGGGAAGTTGAAGACCACCAGGTCCTCGCGGTCGTGCTTGTAGAAGCCGGCGCGCGCCGTCGCGGCCAGAACCCCGCCCACCGGGGGCATTTCGGGAAAGGGAACAGCCAGGGGCGAGACGGCGATGCCGGGCTTGCCCGCGGTTCCCTCCCCCGGCGCGGTCGACGTCTTCTTGGCCGCCTTCTGGCCCGAGGCCTTCTTCAGGGCCGAGGCCAGGGGATCGAACGCGCGCTCCAGGGACTGCCCCACCGCTTCGACGGCGGCGACGCGGCCGGGACGGCCCTTGGGCGACGGGGGCGTGGGCTTGCGGGTCATTGCGCGCCCTTGGTTGCGGGCGCGGCCGGTTGGGCGGGGGCGGCCTGAGAGGGGGGCGCAGAGGCCGGCTCCTCCGGCGCGCCGGGCACCTGCATGGGATCGCCGCGCAGCAGAGTCTCCACCTGGGCGCGGCCGCGCAGCCGCTCAAGCAGGCGCCGAACCTCCTCATAGGTCAGGTAGCGGATGATCTGCGGCCGCGCCTGCTCCAGGGTCGGCGGCTCCTCCCGACGGCGGTCCTCGACCCTGAGCAGAGCCCACCCCCGGTCCGTCTGGAACGGTCCCACCGTGTCGCCCGCCGCCGCCCCCTCCAGGGCCTGGGCATAGGCGTCCGGCATGACGTCAGCCGTGAAATAGCCCAGGTCGCCGCCGTTGAATCGGGTCTGGTCGTCCAACGACCGCTCGATGGCCAGGGCTTCAAAGGAGGCCCCGGCCGCCAGAAGGCTGCGGATCGCGTCGGCGTCCTGGCGGGTGCGCATCAGGATCAGGCGGGCGCGGATCTCCTCAGACTCCCGGGCCAGGCGGCGCTGCTCTTCATAGAGCGTCTGAATGGCGGCGTCGGAAATGGCGCCGTCCACCACCGACTCCACCAGCATGTCGCCAAGAATGCGCTCACGGGCGGCCGCGAGGCGCCGCTGGGCGATGGGGCTGTCGTCCAGGTTCCGACGCGCGGCCTCGCGGGCCAGCAGCTTCTGATCGACCACCTCGTCCAGCACGCGGCGGAACAGCGCGGAGGCGGGGTCCAGCGGCTCGCCCTCGCCGACCAGCCCCTGGGCCACGGCCTCGCGCTTCACGTCCGAGGCCCAGACCGTCTCGCCCTCCACCCGGGCCACGGCCACATCCCCAGGCTGGGGCGGGCGCTCATCCCCGCCGCTGCGATTGCAGGCCGCCAGCGTCAGGGTCAGGGTCAGCGCCAGGATGAGGGCTCCGGCGCCGGACAGGCCGTGAAGGCGGGGGACGGGACTCGACAGCGCCATGGCAAGACTCCTTACGACGGGCTGGGGGACGGGGGGCGACCTCTCGCAAACCCCTGTCGTTGACAGGGCTTTGGGGGGTGCTTAAGTCTCGCGCGCGCCCAAGTCGAGGGGTTTTCCGAAGACGGCCCTAGCCCTTTTCGAGGCCCGCTTCCGGCGCGATCCGCCCGCTCCCAGGCGACCATTTCCCTTTTGGCCACGCAAAGCAGACGTGGCCCTCGCACGGACCCCCCATGCTCGGCATCGCCAAGAAGCTTTTCGGCTCTTCCAACGACCGCAAGGTCAAGACCTATCTCGCTCGCGTCCAGAAGATCAACGCGCTGGAGCCGCAGTTCGAGAAGCTCTCGGACGGCGAGCTGCGTATGATGACGCAGACCTTCAAGGATCGGCTGGCCGGCGGCGAGAGCCTGGACGCCATCCTGAACGAAGCCTTCGCCGCGGTGCGCGAGGCGGCCAAGCGCACCCTGGGCCAGCGTCACTACGACGTGCAGCTGGTGGGCGGCATGGTGCTGCACGACGGCGGCATCGCCGAGATGCGCACGGGCGAAGGCAAGACTCTGGTGGCCACGGCCCCCGTCTATCTCAACGCCCTGGCCGGCAACGGCGTCCACGTCATCACGGTCAACGACTACCTCGCCCGGCGCGACGCCGACTGGATGGGCCGGGTCTACGGCTTCCTCGGCCTCGAGGTGGGCGTGATCATCAACGGTCTGTCCCAGGGCCAGCGCCAGTCGGCCTACAGCGCCGACATCACCTACGGCACCAACAACGAGTTCGGCTTCGACTACCTGCGCGACAACCTCTGCTACGACCGGCGCGAGATGGTCCAGCGCGGCCACAGCTTCGCCATCGTCGACGAGGTGGACTCGATCCTGATCGACGAGGCGCGCACGCCGCTGATCATCTCGGGTCCGACCGAGGACCGCTCGGACTTCTACCGGGTCGTCGACGCCCTGGTGAAGGAGCTGGTCAAGGACACCGAGACCTACGACCTTGACGAGAAGCAGCGCCAGGTCCTGCTGACCGAGAAGGGCTCGGAGCTGATCGAGGACACCCTGATGAAGGCGGGGCACCTGGCCGAGGATACGGCCGGCCTCTACGACGCCGCCAACATCACCGCGGTGCACCACGTCAATCAGGCGCTGCGGGCCAACACCCTGTACCAGCGGGACAAGGATTACATCGTCAAGGGCGGCGAGATCATCCTGATCGACGAGTTCACCGGCCGCATGATGCACGGCCGGCGCCTGTCCGAGGGCCTGCACCAGGCCATCGAGGCCAAGGAAGGCGTGGATATCCAGCCCGAGAACCAGACCCTGGCCTCGGTGACGATCCAGAACTACTTTCGTCTCTACGACAAGCTCTCGGGCATGACCGGCACGGCCGCCACCGAGGCGTCGGAGTTCCACGACATCTACAAGATGGAAGTGGTGGAGATCCCCACCAACCGCCCCATCAAGCGCATCGACTTCGACGACGAGGTCTATCGCACCGGCGCCGAGAAAAACGCTGCCATCATCGAGCAGATCAAGGACTGCGTGACGCGCCAGCAGCCGATCCTGGTGGGCACGGTCTCCATCGAAAAGTCCGAGCAGCTGTCCGAGCTGCTCCAGAAGGAGCGCATTCCGCACAACGTGCTGAACGCGCGCCACCACGAGCAGGAGGCCTTCATCGTCGCCGAGGCGGGTCTGCCGGCCGCCGTGACTATCGCCACCAACATGGCCGGGCGGGGCACCGACATCCAGCTGGGCGGCAACCTCGACATGCGGATGATCCGCTGGCGCCAGGAGCAGCGCGCCCAGGGGATCGAGCCGACGCCCGAGCAGGAAAAGTCTGAAGAGACCCGCATCAAGGCCGAGATCGACGAGAAGAAGCAGGTGGCCCTGGCCGCCGGCGGCCTGTTCGTCCTGGGCACGGAGCGGCACGAGAGCCGCCGCATCGACAACCAGCTGCGCGGCCGCACCGGCCGTCAGGGCGACCCCGGCACGTCCAAGTTCTACCTGTCGTGCGAGGACGACTTGCTGCGCATCTTCGCCGGCGAGCGGCTGGACGCCATCATGCGCAGCTTCGGCGTGAAGGAAGGCGAGGCGATCACGCACAAGTGGCTGAACGCCGCCATCGAAAAGGCCCAGACGCGGGTCGAGCAGCGCAACTACGAAATCCGCAAAAACCTCCTGAAGTACGACGACGTCGTCAACGACCAGCGCAAGGCCGTCTTCGAACAGCGCCAGGAGTTCATGGACTCCAACGACCTGTCCGAGCTGGTGGACGAGTTCCGCCGCGACACCGTCAGCGACATGGTCGAACGCTTCATGCCGCCCAAGGCCTATGCCGAGCAGTGGGACGTGGAGGGCCTGAACGAGCGCGTGAAGAACGTGCTGGGCCTCGAGCTGCCCATCGCCGACTGGGCCGCCGAGGAAGGCGTCTCCAACGAGGAGATCGAAGAGCGGCTCCAGGCCGCCTCCGAGGCCCGGGCCAAGGAGCGGCTGGAGACCATCGGGCCGGACCAGATGCGCCGGCTGGAGAAGCAGTTCCTGCTGCAGATGATCGACCTGCAGTGGCGCGAGCACCTGGTTCACCTGGATCACCTGCGCGCGGTCATCGGCCTGCGCGGCTACGGCCAGCGCGACCCGCTGAACGAGTACAAGACCGAAGCCTTCGCCCTGTTCGAGACCCTGCTGACGGACCTGCGCCACAACGTGACGCGCTGGCTGATGACGGTGGAGTTCCGCTTCGAGGCCCCGCCGCCGCCGGTGGGCCTGCAGGAAATCCATCTCAATCCGCTGACCGGCGAGAACGAGATGACCCATCCGGCGGCCCAGATGCCCGAGGGCGAACTGCCGGCCGAGGAGCGCGCCCGCCTGCCGGCGTCCATGCTGCCGCCGGGCTGGGAGCGCACCAGCCGCAACGCCGACTGTCCGTGCGGTTCGGGCCGCAAGTTCAAGCACTGCCACGGCGCGCTGGTCTGACGCAGGGCAGATGTTGCGAAACCGCCTGATGATGGGCCGCTACGATTGTAGCGTCACTTAAGGCGGCCTAAGGCTTCATATCTAAGTGTGGAGCCTTGGATGATACGTATTCTTTCTGTTTTCGCGGTCCTGCTGGTCGCCTCGGCGGCGGCCACTGAGCCGTATGCGGACTACATGCAAGCCAGGCTTGCCCTGGGTCACTTCAATGGCTCCGTGGGTGTCTACCAGAACGGCGAGCCCCTCTTCGAGGGCGGCTACGGCTGGTCAGACCTGGAGTTCACCACCGAGGCCCAGGCGGATACGCGATATGCTGTTGCGTCCATCACGAAGCAGTTCACCGCCGTGGCGGTGCTGCAGTTGCAGGAAGCTGGACGCCTTCGGCTGGGGGATAGCATCTGCCTTCACCTAACCCCCTGCCCCGAGGGCTGGCGGCCGATCACCATCCAGCACCTGCTCCAGCATGAATCGGGCCTGGTGGATTATGAAGAGCCCAGAGGCTTGGGTTCTCCCGATTATCTCGCCTTCGTCGTCAAGCCAGATCACATCGACCGGATTGTGTCGGAGGCTGCCGAAGCGCCGTTGGAGTTCACGCCGGGAACGCGCTTTCACTACTCCAACACCGGCTATGTGGTGCTCTCGCGGATGATCGAGCAGGTCTCGGGAGAGACTTTTGACGCCTACATGCGCGGGCACGTCCTTGAGCCCGCCGGGATGACCCAGTCCTCCATCATTGGTAGCGCCGTCGCCTCTCGTCTGGCTCATGGCTATGAGCTGGCAGGCCAGAATCTGCGCCGCTACGCCGAGGGGCGGGATATCCGAAGCGGAGCCGATATCAGGCCGGCCGTCATGGGCCGCTTCTCCGGCGCGCACGGGGACGCCAATCTTGTCTCCACGGTTGGCGACCTGGCCAGATGGACCCGAGCGTTGAAGTCGGGGCGTCTTATATCTGCGCAGTCCCTCGAAATGATGCTGACCCCTGGACGGGCGCAATATGGGCTGGGCGTTGAGGTCAGCGTCGTCGAAGGCCGGCGGCGAGTCACGCACACGGGAGGACTGCCCGGATATGCGGCTCGACTGACCTGGTATCCAGACGAGGACCTGACCATCGCCGTTCTCAGCAATCTTACAGGGTCGCAGTTCTCTCGCGTGTCCAATGACCTTGAGGCCATAACGCGGGGCCAGCCCTACACTCAGCCGCGCGCATACCGGATCGTGGATCTGCCGCAGGAGACGCTGGGCCTGCTGGCGGGCGCCTATGCTATGCCGAACGGCGAGGCGTCGATCACCCTGACGGAGAATGGGCTTGAGTACCGGGCCCCTGGCGGCGCGCGAGCGCTGCTCATGCCCCTGGGGCCGACATCCTTCTATGTGCCGCTCGTCGAGGGTGAGATGACCCTGGATGGTCAGGCGCTAGTGCTGCGATACCGCGGAATCGAGGCGCATGGGCGCCGCGTCACGGAAGGCGGCGGCGGCGCCGCCGGCAGCTAAGGAACCTTCCCGATTCCCCTTTGGCGCCGCTCGTTCTAGACAGGCGCCATGAGCGCCGCCGAAAGCACCGCCAAGCCGTCTGACAGCCAGGCCTTTGGCCGCGGCTTCCTGCGCGACATCTGGTACTTCCTGGGCCTGGGTTCGGAGATCGCCCCCGGCGCCATGGAGCGCCGCGAGGTGCTGGGCGAGCCGGTGCTGGTGGGCCGCACCCGCGCTGGACAGCCCTACGCCATGAGGGACATCTGCCCGCACCGGGCCGCGCCCCTGTCGGCCGGGCGCATGGTCGAGCACCCCCGCGAGGGCGAGACGGTCGAGTGCTGCTATCACGGCTGGCGCTTCCGCCCCGATGGCGTCTGCGCGGCCATCCCGTCGCTGACGGCGGATCAGGAGACGGACCCGTCCCGCATCCGGGTGCGGTCCTATCCTCTGGTGGAGAGCCAGGGCCTGCTGTTCATCTGGATGGCCGCGGACGCGCGCAACCCGTCAGAGCCCGATCACCCGCCGCCCGTCTTCGACGGCGTGGTGGGCGGCGCCCCCAAGCTGATCGAGCGGCGGCTCTTCCAGGCGCATCTGGACCACGCCGTCGTCGGCCTGATGGACCCGGCCCATGGTCCCTATGTGCATCAGCAGTGGTGGTGGCGCACCTCGGCCAGCCAGCACGAGAAGTCCAAGGCCTTCGGCCCGCGCGAGTACGGCTTCGCCATGGAGCGGCACCGGCCGTCATCCAACAGCCGCGCCTATCGCATTCTGGGCGGCGCGCCGGAGACCGAGATCACCTTCCGCCTGCCGGGCCTGCGCTGGGAGCATATCCGCGTGGGCCAGCGCCAGGTGCTGGCCCTGACGGGACTGACGCCGCTGAACGACAGCCAGACGCGCATCACGCAAATCTTCTGGTCCGACCACCCGGTCTTCGCCCTGGCCAAGCCCTTCCTGAAGGCAGGCAGCCGCGCCTTCCTCAAGCAGGACGGCGACATGGTCGATCTGCAGAACGAAGGCCTGAAGTACGACCCAAGCCTGATCTGGATCGACGACGCCGACACTCAGGCCAAGTGGTACCAGCAGCTGAAGCGCGAATGGACAAAGGCCCGAGCCGAAGCCCGGGCCTTCAACAATCCGGTCAAGCCGCGCACGCTGCGCTGGCGCAGCTAGCGGTTCGCTAGAGGGCGCGCGCGCCCGTGAGCAGCAGCTGGGCCGCCTGGTCCAGCCGCTGCTGCACCACTTCGCGCGGCAGGTTGTGGTCGGCGGCGCGGCGCATCTGGGCCTGGCAGCCGTCCCAGATCCATTCGGCGGCGCCCGAGGCGTCCAGACGATCCGACAGCTCGCCCTTGCGCGCGCCGTCCTCGAGCACGCCGCTGAGCACGCTGACAGGTTCGCGCAGCGCTTCGCGGATGCGGTCGGCGTCCGGGCGGCCGGCGCAGACCTGGCTGATGGCCGCGCGCAGCAGGGAAAGGCGGTGCTGGGACCGGTCGGCCACGGTGTGCAGCACCGAGACGAGGCGCTGATCGACCTGTTCGCCCTGCTCGGCCGCGGCGCGCATCTCTTCGCTGAGGCCCTGGATCTCCTCGACCAGAACGGCGTCGATCAGATCGTCCTTGTCCTTGAAGTTGGCGAAGACCGCGCCCGTGGACATGCCCGCCAGGGCGGCCACGTCGCGGATGGTGCAGGCGGCGTAGCCCCCCTCGCTAAGCAGCTTGCGGGCGGCGTCCAGCACCTTGGCGCGGGTGCGCATCTTGGCTTGTTGACGCAGGTTCGGACGGGGGCTGGTGGCGGTCATTGGGGGGTACGCATGCCTCGATACTGGAATCGGACGGCCCTAGGTGGGGCCGGGCTCCGGCTGTTAAACGGGGGTGTGTGGATGAATCCTTGCGGCGCGTGGTCGCAGTACGGATTTCTGATGGAAATTTGTCCGGGCCCCGATGTGCCGGGCCGCAGGCCATGGCGATAGCGGGGCGAAGGGGCTAAATCATGGCCATGGCCCAGACGCTGAACATCCTGATCCTGGTCGCTATCGCCGCGGTGACCGTCACGCTCGGCTTCGGCATCTATGCGCTCTATCGCGGCGGCGAGTTCGGGCGCTCCCACTCCAACAAGCTCATGCGCCTGCGTATCGTGCTGCAGGCCACGGCCATCGCGCTGCTGGCGGTGGCGGCCTTCATCAGCGGCCGGCTGGGTTAGGCCGCGTGGTCACGCTCAACCGCATCTACACCCGCACCGGCGACAAGGGATCGACCCGGCTGGCCACGGGCCAGAGCGTCTCCAAGTCCGATCCGCGCGTCGCCGCCTATGGCGAGGTGGACGAGCTGAACGCCGTCATCGGTCTGGCGCGGCTGGAGACGGCGGCCCACGAGTGGATCGACCAGGCGCTGTCCCGCATCCAGAACGAGCTGTTCGACCTGGGCGCCGATCTGGCCACGCCCGACGACCCCAGCCTGAAGTTCACCCCCCTGCGCATCGTCGCCTCTCAAGTCGAACGGCTGGAGGCCGAGATCGACGAGGCCAACGGCGCGCTGGAGCCGCTGAACTCCTTCGTCCTGCCGGGTGGAAGCGGCCTGGCGGCCCACCTGCATCTGGCGCGCACGGTCTGCCGCCGGGCCGAGCGCGCCGCGGTGGCGCTGGTCGAGAGCGGCGCGGCCGTCTCGCCCGAGGCGGTCAAGTATCTGAACCGTCTGTCGGACCTGCTGTTCGTCCTGTCCCGCACCGCCAACGGCAATGGGGCCGGCGACGTGCTGTGGAAGCCCGGCGCGACGCGGTGACTGGCCTGGACCTACGTTAGGTGCGCCGCCAAAAAATCAAGATAGCGCTCGCGCGCCAAAGCGGCGGCGGATGCGGCGTAGGACTGGGGATTGGTCCGATCATAGAACGCATGCCCCGCCCCTTCGTACGCGTAGTCTTCGGCCAGGCCGCCTGCTGCACGAATGCGCGCTGCTAGAGCTTCGATGTCGGCGGGCTTCACCACATAATCATTGAGTCCGTAATGCATTTGGACCGGCGCTCGGATTGGGTCCTCAATCTCGAGCAAATCCAGGGCGGGATCTGAGGCCGTCTTGAACCGCGCCTCCAAGCGAGGAGCTCCGTAGAACGAAACTGCGGCAGCGACCCTAGGGTCGCGGGCGGCGTAGCGGACGGCGCGAATTCCTCCCCCACAGAAGCCGACGACGCCAATGCGCTCAGAGGAAGGACACGTCGCCAGGAGGAAGTCTGCCGCTCCGGCGGTTTCGGCCAGTTCTTCGCGAACATAGGCCTCGGTTCGGTAACGGCCCTCCCCCTGATCATCCCGCCATAGATCGCCGGATGTCATGCCGGGTTGTCGTGAGAAACGACGTACGGCCAAGGCTGCGAAGCCGGCTTGGGCAAGTTCATCCGCCGTGAGCCTATGAGAAGCGGGCAGGCCGAATTCACCATGCAGAATAACGACGGCGCCTCGATATCGGTTCTGCTCGGACTGCGGCGTGGCGAGATAACCGCCTACGGCTCCCACCGAGGTAGGAAATGTCACCTCTTCAGTCGTTATGGGCTGCAGGAAGTTGGCGGCCCTTGCGCGGGCCGTGACCAGCGAGATGGCCCCGATCGCCGCCAAACGACCGAGGAGCGTACGCCGCGCCGGCTGTTCGCATTCATCAGGTAGGCACATGATACTTTTCTCCGACCCACACCGGGCGATAGGGCCAGACTGTCGCTACAATTGTAGCGAGGCAAATTAAATAGCGGTCACTTTGATCCGGCTCCACTCGCGCAACAGAGTTGCGCAAGTGGGTCTACTCCCCCCGCGCCCTGGCCTCTTCGGACAGCTTCTCGGCGGCGGCGCGGCGCGAGGCGGCCTCGCGGCTTTCGCCCGGCTGACGGCCGGTGATGTTGGGAATGTAGATGACGTCCCCACAGATGCGCGTGGCCGGATCCCACCAGTCGCCGCGCCCCTCGCATTCCTTCTGCGGCCCGGCCCAGTAGATTTGATAGACGCCGACGCCGACGACGCCGAGGACGAACAGGGCCACGAAGATCAGGCGCAGGCGGGTGAGCGAGCGGTTCATGGGCCGATGCATGGCGCGAGCGCGAGCGGCCTGCAAGAGGCTTCCCCCGCGTTACGTTGACAGGGCCGCGCGCGGACGCCAAAGGTCGCCGCGAATTTCCCACTTTGCGTGATGTCCAAGGAGCCCGCCGATGAAGGTGCTGGTCCCGGTCAAACGGGTGATCGACTACAACGTCAAGGCGCGGGTGAAGCCCGACCAGTCGGGCGTCGACCTGGCCAACGTCAAGATGAGCATGAACCCCTTCGACGAGATCGCCGTCGAGGAGGCCGTGCGTCTGGTCGAGGGCAAGGAGCATCACGCCGCCGGCACGGCCACCGAAATCGTCGTCGTCTCGATCGGCCCGGCCCAGGCGCAGGAGACCATCCGCACCGCCCTGGCCATGGGCGCGGACCGGGGCGTGCTGATCCAGTCGGACAGCGACCTTGAGCCCCTGGCCGTGGCCAAGGTGCTGCAGAAGGTGGTCGAAGAAGAGCAGCCCAATCTGGTCCTCATGGGCAAGCAGGCCATCGACGGCGACAACAACGCCGTGGGCCAGATGCTGGCGGCCCTGCTGGGCTGGCCCCAGGCCACCTTCGCCTCGAAGCTGGTCGTCGCGGGCGACAGCGCCGAGGTGACGCGCGAGATCGACGGCGGCCTGCAGACGCTGAAGGTGTCGCTCCCCGCCGTGGTGACGACGGACCTGCGCCTGAACACGCCGCGCTATGCGTCGCTTCCCAACATCATGAAGGCCAAGAAGAAGGAGATCGCCATGAAGGCGGTCGCCGACTACGGCGTCGATACCGCGCCGCGCCTGAAGGTGCTGAAGGTGACCGAGCCGCCCAAGCGTCAGGCGGGCGTCAAGGTCGACAACGCGGCCGACCTGGTCGCCAAGCTGCGCAACGAAGCGGGAGTGCTCTGATATGGCCGTTCTCGTCATCGCCGATCACGACAACGCGCACCTGCGCGACACCACCCACAAGACGGTCACGGCCGCGCGCGCCCTGTCGGGCGACATCGACGTGCTGGTGCTGGGCCAGAACTGCGCCGCCGCCGCCAAGGAAGCCGCCGGCATCGAAGGCGTGCGCAAGGTGCTGACCGCCGAGAGCGCCGGGCTGGACAAGATGATCGCCGAGGCCGTCGAGGCCGTGGTCCTGCCGCTCATGGACGGTTACGACGCCGTCCTGACCCCGGCCACCTCGGCGGGCAAGAACTTCGCCCCGCGCATCGCGGCCAGGCTGGACACAGCGCCCCTGACCGACGTGGTCGAGGTGGTGGACGCCTCCACCTTTGTGCGTCCCATCTATGCGGGCAACGCCCTGGAGACGGTGCAGTCGAACGAGGCCAAGAAGGTCATCACCGTGCGGCCGACCACCTTCAAGGCGGCGGGGACGGGCGGCTCAGCCACCGTCGAAAGCATCGCGGGCGCCGATGCGCCCAAGACGACCTTCGTCTCCGAAGAGATGGTCAAGTCCGACCGGCCCGAGCTGGGCGCGGCCAAGATCGTCGTTTCGGGCGGGCGGGCCATGGGCTCGGCCGAGGAGTTCAAGGCCGTCATCGAGCCCCTGGCCGACAGGCTGGGCGCCGCCGTGGGCGCTTCGCGCGCCGCGGTCGATGCGGGCTACGCTCCCAACGACTATCAGGTGGGCCAGACCGGCAAGGTGGTGGCGCCGCAGCTGTACATCGCCATCGGCATCTCGGGCGCCATCCAGCACCTGGCGGGCATGAAGGACTCCAAGGTCATCGTGGCCATCAACAAGGACGCCGACGCCCCCATCTTCCAGGTGGCGGACTACGGCTGGGTCGCCGACTACAAGACCGCCGTGCCTGAACTCATGAAAGCTTTGGGCTGATGAAGGCGCTGGGCTGACGTCCGCCTGAAGGGCCGGCCAGGCGCCAGGCGTCCCTGGGGGGCGGCGCCCCCCTCTATCCCCGCCGCAGGATGAACTCGTGGTCCAGCCAGCGGCCGACGGGATAGTCGTACTCGCCCGCCTTCTCGAAGCCGTAGTGGGCGTAGAGGCGCTGGGCCTTGAGGTTGCCGCTCCAGACCCCGATCCACTCCGGCCCCGTGGTGTGGGCGTCCATCCATTCCAGCGCGGTTTCCAGCAGCGCCCGGCCCAGCCCCAGCCCCTGGGCGTCGCGATCCACATAGAGGCGCTTCAGCTCGCTGTGCTCGGGCGTCAGGTCCGGGTGCGGCAGGCGCGCGGACCCCACATGGGCGAAGGCCAGGATGCGGCCCTGATCCTCCGCCGCCCACCACATCTCCTTCGGATCGAGCAGGGTCTCAAGCACCGGCCCCGGCTCGAAGGCCGTGGCCAGATAGGCGGCCAGATCCTCCGGCGGATAAGGAATCCCGAAGCCCTCGACGAAGGTCTGGACGAAGGTGCGCTTGCCCAGCGCCGCCAGCTGGGGCGCGTCGTCCGGCGTGGCGGGGCGGAGGATCGTCATGCACACGGCCTTAGCGCGGGGTGACGGACCCGGCTAGACTGGCGGCATGAGCGTGCCCGTCTTCACCCACCCCGACATGCTGAACCACGACCCCGGCGCCGGTCATCCGGAGCACGCCGGACGGCTGGCCGCCGTGCTGGCGGGGCTGGAGGATGCGGGGCTCGCCGGCGATCGCCGCGCGGCGGAGGAGGCGTCGGTCCAGGACCTGGAGCGGGTGCATCCGCGCGCCCTGGTCGAGCGCATCATCGCCGCCAGTCCGGCCGAGGGCCGCGTGCAGCTGGACCCCGACACGGCCCTGTCGCCGGGCAGCGTGCGCGCCGCGCGGCTGGCGGCCGGCGCCGTGGGGCAGGCCGTCGAAGCGGTGGCGGCGGGCGAACTGATCCGGGCCTTCTGCGCCGTGCGGCCGCCGGGCCACCATGCCGAGCCGGACCGGCCCATGGGCTTCTGTCTGTTCTCGAACGTGGCCGTAGCGGCCCGCAAGGCCCAGACGCTGGGCCTGAAACGCGTGGCGGTGGTCGATTTCGACGTGCATCACGGCAACGGCACCCAGGCCGCCTTCGAGGCCGATCCGAACCTGTGGCTGGGCTCGATCCACCAGCATCCGCTCTATCCAGGGACGGGGCGCGCGGATGAGACGGGCGTCGGCAACATCGTCAACGCGCCGGTGCCGCCCCACGCCGCGCGCGAGGCCTGGCGCGGCGCCTTCGTCGGCCTTGTCCAGCGCATGGACGCTTTCCAGCCCGATCTGATCCTGATCTCGGCGGGCTTCGACGCGCATCGCCGTGACCCGCTGGCGCACCAGTCGCTGGAGGCCGAAGACTTCGCCTGGGCGACCCGCGCGGTCGTCGAAGCTTCGCAAGGGACAGCGCGGGGCCGGGTTGTCTCGACTCTGGAGGGCGGCTACGACCTTGAAGCGCTGGGCCGTTCGGCCGCCGCGCATGTGGGGGCGTTGGAGGCTTGATGGAGGGACGCGGCACACACGACGCCGCCGCACAGGTTCCAGCCCGCCCCGGCGCCATCATCCTGGCCCGGCATGGCGAGCCCGCCCTGTCGCGCCGCTGCAAGCTGACCTCGGCCGAGTATCGCGCCTGGTGGGACCGCTACGAGGAGGGCGGGCTGCTGCCCGGCCAGGTTCCGCCCGATCACCTGAAATCCACCGCCAACGGCTGCGCCGCGGTGCTGGCCTCGGTGCGCCCCCGCGCCCTGGAGACGGCCCGGGCGCTGCTGGGAGAGCGCGCCTTCGACACCGACGCCCTGTTCATCGAGGCGCCCCTGCCGCCGCCGCGCTTTCCCGACTGGATTCGTCTGTCGCCCAGGAACTGGGGCGGGGTGGCCCGCTTCTGGTGGTGGTTCTTCGATCACCACGAAGGCCAGGAGCGCCGCCACGAGGCCGAGGCGCGGGCCAGGGCCGCCGCCGACATCCTGATCGACAGGGCCAAGGGCGGCGACGTGCTGCTGCTGGCGCACGGCTTCTTCAACGCCATGATCGGTCAGGAGCTGAAGAAGCGCGGCTGGCGCGTGACCCTGAACGAAGGCTTTAAGTACTGGTCGGCGCGCCGGTTCGAGAAGCGGTGATTGCGGCCACGCGGGGCCGCCGCTAGGTTCGCGCCATGTCTGACACGCAGGATGTATCGGCCCTCTCCTTCGAGGAAGCCCTGGCCCAGCTGGAGCGCATCGTCGCGGAGCTGGAGTCCGGCCAGGCGCCGCTGGAGCGCTCGGTCGAGATCTATACGCGCGGGGCGGCGCTGAAGGCCCATTGCGAGCAGCGGCTGAACGAGGCGCGCCTGCGTGTCGAGAAGATCATGGTGGGGCCGGACGGAAAGGCCGCGGGCGCCGAGCCCGCCGACTTCTCGTGAGCGGCCCGGCCGCCGCACAGATCAGCTTTGACGACTTCCTCAAGGTCGATGTGCGCAAGGGCACGGTGGTCCGGGCCGAGGCCTTTCCCGAGGCGCGCAAGCCCGCCTTCAAGCTGACCATCGATCTGGGCCCCGAGATCGGCGTGAAGCGCTCGTCGGCCCAGATCACCGAGCACTACACGCTGGAGCAGCTGCCGGGCCGGCCGGTGGCCTGTGTGGTGAACTTTCCGCCGCGCCAGATCGGCCCCTTCATGTCCGAGGTGCTGACCCTGGGTTTCCCGGACGCCCACGGCAAGGTGGTGCTGGTCACGGTGGACCGCGACTGCCCCGACGGCGGGCGGCTGTTCTGATGCCCTCTTCCTCGCCCGATGTGAGGAAGGCGCTCGACGCGGCGGCCGACCTGGTGACCGTGGCGCTGGACGAGCTGTTGCCGCGCGCCGACGGCCCGGAGACCCGACTTACCGAGGCCATGCGCTATGCGGCGCTGGGGCCCGGCAAGCGCCTGCGCCCCTTCTTCGCCCTTGAGACCGCCAAGCTGTTCGACGCCGAGGAACAGGCGGTGTTGCGCGCGGCCTGCGCGCTGGAATGCCTGCACGCCTACAGCCTGATCCACGACGATCTGCCGGCCATGGACGACGACGACACGCGTCGCGGCCGACCGGCGGTGCACAAGGCCTATGACGAGGCCACGGCCATACTGGCGGGCGACGCCCTGCAGGCGGCCGCCTTCGAGATCCTGGCCGACCCGGACACGCATCGCAGCGCCGAGGTGCGCTCGGAACTGGTGCTGCGGATGGCCATGGCCGCCGGCGCCCGCGGCATGTGCGGCGGCCAGATGATCGATCTGATGGGGGTGCGCGACGACCTGGGCGGCGTGGCGCGCATGCAGCGTCTGAAGACCGGCGCCCTGATCGCCTGCGCCTTCGAGATTCCGATCATCATCGCCCGGCCCGAGGAGCGCGCGCGTCAGGCCCTGATGATGTTCGCCCAGGACCTGGGCCTGGCCTACCAGATCATGGACGACCTGCTGGACGCCGAGGGCGATCCCAAGGCGCTGGGCAAGGCCGCGCGCAAGGACGCCAGGCGCGGCAAGGCCAACTTCGTCACCCTTCTGGGCGTGGACGCCGCGCGTCAGCGGCTGGATCACCTGACCCAACAGTCCAAGGCTCACCTCGACGTGTTCGGCCCCGACGCCGAAATGCTGCGCCGGGTGGCGGATTTCATGCTGCAAAGACGCGCCTGAGATGACGGTCAACACCTCGATCGCGGCGCGGATTCTGAGGGTCAATCACGGCGGCGAACACGGCGCGATCTTTATCTACAGCACGCAAATCGCCGTGGCGCGGTGGCGTGCGCCGGACCTCATACCGTTCCTGAAGGAGGCGCTGGATCACGAGCAGGCTCACAAGGCGCGGTTCAGGTCCCTCATGCCCGCCCGCGAGGCCAAGCCCTGCCGCCTCATGTGGATCTGGGCGGGCGGCGGCGCTCTTCTCGGCCTAGTCACCGGGTTGCTCGGACGCGAGGCGATCCTCGCCTGCACAGAAGCGGTGGAGCGAACCGTCCATGGCCATCTGACCGACCAATGCAGGTGGGCCAGGGGTCGCGATCCCGAGCTCCTTCATGCGATCAGCCAAGTACAGGCCGAAGAAGAGGCGCACATCGCCTACGCTGTGAACACGCGGCTCGGCCACGGCCAAGCCTGGCTGGCGAGCCTCATCGGCGGAGTCACCGAGGGGCTAATCTGGGTCTCCACGCGCGGGGATTCCCGCCGGCTGGCTGGGGAGCTTGCTCACCTCGCATGAATGGCCTCGCGCGCGTCGGCAAGAGCGCGTAAAACGCCAGCCCATGCCTGAGACCCCGCACCTCGACGCCATCGCCTCGCCCGCCGACCTGAAGGGCAAGACCATCGGCGAGCTGAGGATTATCGCCGACGAACTGCGCGCCGAGACCATCGACGCCGTCAGCCAGACGGGCGGGCACCTGGGTTCAGCCCTGGGCGTCATCGAGCTGACCGTGGCGCTGCACCACGTGTTGGACACGCCCCAGGACATCCTGATCTGGGACGTGGGCCACCAGGCCTATCCCCACAAGATCCTGACCGGGCGACGCGACCGCATCCGCACCCTTCGCCAGGGCGGCGGCCTCAGCGGTTTCACCAAGCGCGCCGAGAGCGAATACGACCCGTTCGGCGCCGCCCACGCCTCCACCTCCATCAGCGCGGCGCTGGGCTTCTGCGTGGCGCGCGATCAGCGCGGCTCGGACGAAAGGGTCGTGGCCGTCATCGGCGACGGCTCCATGAGCGCGGGCATGGCCTACGAGGCCATGAACAACGCCGAGGCCACCAATGGCCAGCTGATGGTCATCCTCAACGACAACGACATGTCGATCGCGCCCCCGGTGGGCGGCATGAGCGCATACCTCGCCAAGCTGGTCTCGGGCGGCGCCTACCGGTCCATGCGCAAGATGGGCAAGGCCATGGCGGGCGTCCTGCCCCAGTCGCTGCAGCAGGCGGCGCGCAAGGCCGAGGAATACGCGCGCGGCATGGTGACGGGCGGCACCTTCTTCGAGGAGCTGGGCTTCTACTATGTCGGTCCGGTCGACGGGCATGACCTGGACGCCCTGACCCCGATCCTGAGGAACGCCGCCCAGATCACCGACCGGCCGGTCCTGGTCCACGTGGTCACCAAGAAGGGCAAGGGCTATGGCCCGGCCGAGAACAGCGCCGACAAGTACCACGGCGTCGTCAAGTTCGACGTCATTTCGGGTGCCCAGCAGAAGGCGCCGTCGAACGCCCCCAGCTACACCAAGGTGTTCGGGACCGAGCTGATCAAGCGGGCCGAGCGCGACCCCAAGATCGTCGCCATCACCGCCGCCATGCCTTCGGGCACCGGCCTTGACCTGTTCGGCCAGGCCTTCCCCGAGCGCACCTTCGACGTGGGCATCGCCGAGCAGCACGCCGTCACCTTCGCGGCCGGTCTGGCGGCCGGGGGCCTGAAGCCCGTCTGCGCCATCTATTCGACCTTTCTCCAGCGTGGTTACGACCAGGTGGTCCACGACGTGGCCATCCAGTCGCTTCCGGTGCGCTTCGCCATGGACCGCGCGGGCCTCGTGGGCGCCGACGGCGCCACCCACGCCGGCAGTTTCGACATCGGCTATATGGGCGCCCTGCCCGGCATGGTGCTGATGGCCGCCGCCGACGAGGCCGAGCTGGCCGCCATGATCGCCACCTCGCTCGAGATCGACGATCGGCCCAGCGCCTTCCGCTATCCGCGCGGCGACGGCGAGGGCGTCGAGATCCCCGAACTGGCCGCGCCGCTCGAGATCGGCAAGGGCCGCATCGTCCGCGAAGGCACGTCGGTGGCCATCCTGTCCCTGGGCACGCGCCTGGGTGAAAGCCTGAAGGCCGCCGAGCTTCTGGCCGCGCGCGGCGTCTCGGCCACGGTCGCCGACGCCCGCTTCGCCAAGCCGTTGGATGAGGAGCTGATCCTGCGCCTGGCCCGCGAGCACGAGGCTCTGGTCACTGTCGAGGAGGGCGCCATGGGCGGCTTCGGCGCCTTTGTCCTGCAAATGCTGGCGGCGCGCGGCGTGCTGGACGGCGGGCTAAAGATCAGGACGCTGACCCTGCCGGACCGCTTCCAGGACCAGGACAAGCCCGAGCTCATGTACGCCACCGCCGGCCTGGATGCGCGCGGCATCGCGGCGTCGGCCCTTGAGGCTCTGGGCGTGCCGGCCGAGCGCGCGGCCAGAGCCTGATCAGGCGCCTGACCGGCTTGCCGTGAGGCGCGTCCACCGCTACCACCGAGCGGCAGACCCATTATTCATCACCTGATGAAAGAGACCGCGATGCGGAAGATCTATCCCGGCGCGAAGGAGGCCCTGGACGGCCTGCTCTTCGACGGCATGACCATTATGGCCGGCGGCTTCGGCCTGTGCGGCATCCCGGAGAACCTGATCGCGGCGCTGCGCGACTCGGGCGTGAAGGGGCTGACCGTCATCTCCAACAATGCGGGCGTGGACGGCTTTGGCCTGGGCCAACTGCTGGAGACCCGGCAGATCCGTAAGATGGTTTCCTCCTATGTCGGGGAGAACAAGGAGTTCGAGCGTCAGTACCTAGCCGGGGAGCTGGAGCTGGAGTTCAACCCGCAGGGCACGCTGGCCGAGCGCATCCGCGCGGGCGGGGCGGGCATCCCGGCCTTCTTCACCGCCACCGGCGTCGGCACCCTGGTGGCCGAGGGCAAGGAGGTCCGCGAGTTCGACGGCCGCAAGTATGTGATGGAGACCGGCCTCGTCTCGGACCTGTCCATCGTCAAGGCCTGGAAGGCCGACGAGCGCGGCAACCTGGTGTTCCGCAAGACGGCGCGGAACTTCAATCCGATGATGGCCACGGCCGGCAAGGTCACGGTGGTCGAGGTGGAAGAGATCGTGCCCGTCGGCTCGCTCGACCCCGACCAGATCCATACGCCAGGCATCTATGTGGACCGCCTGATCGTGGGAACCTTCGAAAAGCGCATCGAGCAGCGCACCGTTCGTCAGCGGGAGACGGCGTAATGAGCGAGCCCGCCCCCATCGATCGCGACGAGCTGCTCAAGAAGATCAACGGCAAGCTGGCCTGGATCATCTTCTTCCTGGTGCTGATCACCCTCAACACCTGTTCGCTGGAAGACAGCATCAGCGACGCCGTCCGCGACATGCGCAACGATGACGCGCCTGCCGCCGCCGCCGAGGAGACTGCCTGATGCCCCGCACCCGCGACCAGCTGGCCCAGCGCGCCGCCCAGGAGCTGCAGGACGGCTTCTATGTGAACCTGGGCATCGGCATCCCGACCCTGGTGGCCAACTACATCCCCGAGGGCATGACCGTGACGCTGCAGAGCGAGAACGGCATGCTGGGCATGGGCCCCTTCCCCTATGACGACCAGGTCGATCCCGACCTGATCAACGCCGGCAAGCAGACGATCACCGAGATCCCCGAGAGCGCCTATTTCAGCAGCGCCGACAGCTTCGCCATGATCCGGGGCGGCCACATCAACCTGTCCATCCTGGGCGCCATGGAGGTGGCCGAGAACGGCGACATCGCCAACTGGATGATCCCCGGCAAGCTGGTGAAGGGCATGGGCGGGGCCATGGACCTGGTCGCGGGCGTCAAGCGCGTGGTCGTGGTCATGGAGCACGCCAACAAGCACGGTCAGTCCAAGGTGCTGAAGCGCTGCACTCTGCCCCTGACCGGCACGGGAGTCGTCAGCCGCATCATCACCGACCTGTGCGTCTTCGACGTCAAGCCGGACGGCGCGGGCCTGGAGCTGATCGAACTGGCCGACGGGGTGACGCTCGAAGAGGTCGCCGCCAAGACCGAGGCCGCCTACACCGTTGCGTCCGGCCTGGCCTGACCCGGGAACAGAGTCGCCAGCATGGCCAGGGCCTCTTCGGTCTCGGCCCTGTTCGGCGTCTCGTCGTCGATTCCGTAGCCGACCATTTCGCCCGCGCCGACCGCCTGGATGACCATGCCGTCCGCGCGGGGGACCATGGTGACGCCGTTGTAGTAGAGGCCGTAGGTCACCTCCGGCTGGGGCGCCAGCCAGCCGATCTGACCACGCACCGGCACGATGCTGTGATCGCCGAAGAGGGCGCGGGCGCCATATCCGGTGCAGTTGACGACGACCGGCTCCGGCAGGTCCGCCAACTCCGACGGGCGATGGAACGTGCGTGAGACGATATGGCCGCCCTCCAGCAGAAAGGCCTCGGTCAGCTCGCGCGCATACTCGGCGACGTTGAAAGTCATCTGCGGAAGGAGGCGTGCGGACTCCACCGGGAACGGATGCTCTTCGGGCGACAGCCGCCGGCTATGCGGGCCCAGATCATCGAGCCGCCCCTCGAAGTGCTCGAAGGGGACGTGGCCCGGAGACGGCGGCGGCCCGACGCGCGCCCTCTGACCTTCGGCCGCGCGCAGGTTGTACTGGTTGACGAACCTCACGGGATCGCCGTCGAGGCCCACGAAGGTGCGGTGGACCGCCCACGCGCGGCGAGCCATGGCCTCCCACCGCTCCGGGAAGTCGGGCGGCATCGCGTCCGTGGCGGCGATGCGCGACTCCGGCGACCAGATGCCGGTCGCCCGCGCTGAGGGAGTGAACGGCGTCCGCTCGGCCGCGTAGATGGTCGTGCGCGCCCCGCTTCGCAGGAGCGTCAGGGCCGCCGTCAGCCCCAGGGCGCCGCAGCCGATCACCGCCACGTTCTGGACGCCGCCCCCCAGCGCCAGATCGCGCGCCAGGGTCGCGGAGCCCCAGGATAGGGACCATCCGGCCCCGCCGTGCCCATAGTTGTGCACGACGCGCTTGGCCCCGATCATCTCCGCTTCGATGCGCGGCCCCTGCGCGCGGAAGGGCCTAAGACAGACCGTGATGTGGCTGATCCTGCCCGGGTCGGTCTCCAGGGGCGCAAGAACGGGGCGTTGGAATGCCGGGCGCTGGTGGAGGCTGGACGCCGGGGTCAAACGCGCCGGAGACGTCGAACAGCCGGCGAGGCCAAGGCCGGCCAGACCCCCCAGAAGCAACCGCCGATCCAGTTGAACATCCATCGGCGCCCCCACACGCTTGCCCCCCTGAGCGGGTAGCATCGGGTCGTAAGCGCAGCAATGCGCCGTTGCCGAGCGCCTGAAGTCCGGGTCATAGTTTCCCCTCTGTGAGGGGGCAGACCATGGCTGGGGGTCTTCCCCGGCCGGATTCAGGCCGGGTAGAGGCGATCAGGAGCGGGCTGAAGGGCTCGGAGCGCGATGTGGGCCGCGAGGCCCTGCGCGCGCTGGACACCGCCATGGAGCGGGCCGCAAGGCGTCTGTCCGCGTCGATCAACGTCCATGGCGCCAGGGCGCGCCGCCTGGCTGAGCGTCTGGACCGGCTGGACGCGGCTCAGCTGGAGCCGGGCCGGGGCCTGGGGGCCCTGTTCAACGGCCGCGCGGCACGGCTGAAGGGCCTGAAGGACCGGCTGGCGGGCGCGAGCCGTCTGCTGACCGACGGGGCCGCCGTCCTGTCGGAGCAGGCCGCCGGCGTGCAGGCGCGCCTGGTAGGTCTGGAGGACGCCTATGACGAGGTGCGCGCCTGTCTGATGGAGGCCCTGGCCTGGCGCGAGGCCGCGCCCGCCGAGCGCCGCGACCGCTTCGATCAGGCGTGCCGCCGGGCGCTGCGGCTGCTGACCTGCCTGCGCGGCGCCCAGAACGTCACAGGCCACGCCGAGGCCACGTGCCAGACGGCGCGCGAGGCGCTGGAGGGCTTCGCCCGGGGCTGGCGCGACCTGCTGGCGGATCCGAAGGCCTACGAACAGGCGCGCAGGGCGGCCCTGACCGCCGCGCGGAACGCCGAGCGCGCGCTTGACGGTATGGCTGGGCGAATGTCGGAGCTGCGCGGACGGATCAACGCCCGCTAGCGCGCCGCGCCCGCCGCCCAGGCAGCCATGCGGCCCTGAACCTGATCCACGGCCTGGGCATAGGCCTCGGCGATGGCGGTGACGCGATTGTCCGACGCCCGCACCTCGGCCCGGAAGGTGTCCTCGCCGATGATCGCGCGCTCGGGGAAGCGCAGCAGCCGCCCGCGCGTCTCGACCACCACAGTCGGCGCAGCCTCGTCGCCAGCCAGATAGCGGGTCTCGAACACAGGCACGTCGACGGTCAGCGTCAGGGTGGAGGCCACCAGCTCCTGGCGGTCGACCAGCCGCACACCCCCCTGCTCGGCGAAGGCGCGCTTCAGTCCCTGCATGAACTGAACCTCGGCGGGGCTCACCCAGCGGCTGGCGGCGATATAGGCGGCCTGCCTGCCCGAGGTGGTCAGGATACGATCGGACGCCGCCGCCCGATTGAAGGACACCTGGCCCAGCTGGATCGCCGGGGCTCCGGCCGGAACCGCCGCAGCGGCCTCATCCTCGGCGCCGGTGAAGCTGTAAAGCTGGGCGGGATCGGTCTTTCCGAACAGGGAGATGCAGCCCGGCAGGGCCAGGGCGGCGGCGAGCACACCGGCCAGGGCCAGGCGATGGCGGAAGAGCTGGGGCGTCACGGTTCAACCTCGCGTTCCTGGCCGGGCGGCCTCGAAATCAGTCCCTGGGGACTGGCCTGCACGTCTTCGATCAAACGGTTCAGGGCCTCGGTGGCCTCCTGGAGGGAGCTGATCGCCGCCGTCAGCTGGGGCAGGCCGGTGGAGGCGAAGTCGCCCACCGGGCCGTTCAGCCGCGCCGTCATCTGGCGCACGTCGGCGGCCGCGCCTTCCACCTGGCCGGCGGCCTCGGAAATGCGCTGCACGGCCTGGGCGCCGTCGCCCTCCACAAGACCGCGCGTGCTGGCGGCCAGCTGGCGGAACTCCTGAAGGGTGGCGGTGGCCTCGCGCAGGGCCGCCTCGGCCTCGGCGAACATCTCGCGCCGGGCCGCCAGCTCGCTGGACACCGTCTCGATGTTGTTCAGGGAGGTGGAGAAGGAACGGATATTGTCGTCCGACAGCACGCGGTTGACGCGGTTCAGCGCATCCACCGCCTGGGCCAGCAGCGTTCCCGAGCCGGCCAGCAGTTCCGTGATGGCGCTGCTCTGGCTCTGGATCACAGGAACCGTATCGCCTGGGTAGCGCGACTTCAGCAGCACGTTGCTCTGGCCCGAGGTGATCTGGATGTAGTTCAGCCCGGTGATGCCCTGGGGCTCCAGCTGGGCGCGCGAGTCCACCTTGACCGGCGTGGTGCTGTCCAGGCGCACGCGGGCGATGACCTGGGCCCCGGTCTCGGGATCGAGGGACAGGTCCGTCACCTCGCCCACCTTGATGCCGTTGAACTGCACCTCGGCGCCTTCATTCAGGCCGCGCACCGGCCCCTGGAAGACGATGTCGTAGAGGTCATAGTCCTCGTTGAACTGGAAGGCGCTGAGCCAGACCACGAAGATGGCGGCGGCGACCAGGAGGATCACCGTCGTCAGGCCCACGGCCGCGTAGTGTGCGTTGCGTTCCATCTATCTGCTTGCTCCGGCCGCGGCGGCTCGTCCGCGCGGCCCCAGGAAGTATTCACGGATCCAGGGATGATCCGAGGCCTCAAGCTCCTGCACCGTAGCCTTCTCCACCACGCGCCGGTCGGCCAGCACCGCCACCTTGTCGCAGACAGCGTAAAGCGTATCCAGGTCGTGGGTGATCATGAAGAGGGTCAGGCCCAGGCTCTCGGACAGGCGGCGGATCAGCTCATCAAAGGCCGCGGCGCCGATAGGGTCGAGGCCCGCCGTCGGCTCGTCCAGGAACAGCAGCTCCGGGTCCAGCGCCAGGGCGCGGGCCAGGCCGACGCGCTTGCGCATCCCGCCCGACAACTCCGCCGGCTTCAGGTGGTGGGATTCCGGGCCCAGGCCGACCATGGCGATCTTCATGGCGGCGACCTCATCGACGAAGTCGCGCGTCAGGCCGGTATGCTCGAGCAGCGGCGCGCCGACGTTCTCAAGCACGGTCAGGGACGAGAACAGCGCCCCCTGCTGGAACAGGACGCCGGTGCGGCGCTCAAGCTTGGCGCGCTCGCTCTCGGACAGACCGCGCACGTCCTGGCCGAACAGGAGCACCTCGCCCTCGTCGGCCTGGCGCAGGCCCAGGATGGAGTTGAGCAGCACCGTCTTGCCCGAACCGGAGCCGCCCACCACGCCCAGAATCTCACCGCGCTCGACGGTCAGGTCGAGGTTTTCGTGGATGGTGCGCTCTCCGAAACGGTTGACCAGGCCGCGCACCTCGACCGGCGGCGTGTCGGCGTCCGGGGCCGCGGCGGCGTCCTCGATCCGGGGGGCGGCGCTCATACGCCCGCCTCCAGATAGATCATGGCGAAGATCGCATCGATGACGATGATGGCGAAGATGGCGTGGACCACCGCCGCGGTCACCCGGCGGCCCAAGGACAGCACGTCGCCCCTGACCGCGAAGCCCTGGCGGCAACCGATGGCGGCGATGACCACGGCGAACACCGGCGCCTTGGAGACGCCGACCCAGAAATGCTGGATGGGCACATAGGCCGTCACGCGCTGGAGAAAGAAGGCCGGGCTCAGGTCCAGCTTGGCCCAGGCCACCAGCACCCCGCCCGCCAGGCCCGCCACCATGGCCACGAAGGTGAGCAGCGGCAACATCAGCAGCAGGGACATCAGCCGGGGAATGACCAGGGCCTGGAAGGGGTCAACCCCCATGACCTGCATGGCGTCGACTTCCTGGGTCATCTTCATGGAGCCCAACTCGGCGGCGAAGGCCGAGGCCGAGCGCCCGGCCAGCAGCACCGCGGTGATGACCACGGCGAACTCGCGCAGCACCGATATGGCGATCAGGTCGACCGTGAAGACCGAAGCGCCGAAGTCCGTCAGCAGGTCCGCGCCCAGGAAGGCGATCACCGCCCCGATGAAGAAGTTGGTCACGGCGACGATGGGTATGGCGTCCATGCCGGCCCGCTCGGTCAGGCTGAACCAGGCCGGCCAGCGGATCGTCCTGGGCCGCGACAGAGCCGCGCCCAGGGCCATGACCAGACGACCGATGAAGATCATCGATCCGGTCATCTCTTGGGCGAAGTCGAAGACGCCCTGGCCGATGCGCACCAGCGAGCGGGTGATGGGATCGAGCCTGGGCGGCGGCGGGCCCTTCTCCGGCTCCAGTCCCCGCACGTAGTCGAAGAGGCGCTTGGCCTCGGGCCGGGCGCTCCAGCCCTTTGCCGGCAGGGGCTCATCCGAGGCTCTCAACACCGCCAGAAGGCCTACGGTGTCCACGCCGGCCAGGTCCGACAGGTCGACGGCCGAAAGCTTTCGCCCCTGCAGGGCGCGCGCCAGCCGCCGGGGCGCGCGGCCCAGCGCCGTGGCTGTCCAGTCGCCGGACAGGGCCAGGACGGCCCCGCCCTTAGCTTCGACGATTCGGAAGTCGGCAGCCTGCATAAGGCCTTCATAGCAGAGAGCTTCGCCGTCGCGCAGACGGCCCGGGCCCAGGTGAGCGCCGACGTGGTCGCACGGCAACGCTCGGCTCAGGCGGCTGTTCCCCTGGCCAGCCGTCCGGCCGTGCGCAAATCCTCGACAAAGGCTTTGTAGGCTGCGGCCTTGGCAGTCTCGTCCGGCAGGCGGAGAAGGTAGGAGGGGTGCACCGTCACCAGCCCTTCGGCGCCGTCCTCCAGCGCGAGGGGGCGTCCGCGCACCTTGGTCACGGCGACCGCCTTGCCCAGGACGGCCCGCGCGGCGGTCCCCCCAAGGGCGACGATCACGCGGGGCCGGGCCAGGCGGCGCTCGTGGTCCAGCCACCAGCGGCAGGCCTGTACCTCGCCCGCGTCAGGCGTCTTGTGCAGGCGTCGCTTGCCGCGCAGCTCGTACTTGAAGTGCTTGACCGCGTTGGTGACGTACACGTCGCTACGGTCGATGCCGGCCTCGGCGAGGGCCCGGTCGAACAGCTTGCCCGCCGGACCCACGAAGGGCTTTCCAGACAGGTCCTCCTGGTCGCCCGGCTGCTCGCCGACGAACATCAGACGCGCCTGGGCCGGGCCCTCGCCAGGGACTCCCTGGGTGGCGCCTCGCCAGAGGTCGCATCTGCGGCAGCCGTCCAGCCGGGCGGCGATGTCAGCCAGCGAACCGGGCGCCCTGTCTTCATCCGCAGACCGAGCGGGGACGCGCCGCAGGGCCTTTTCAGCGTAGCGGGCCGGTTCGGTGGGTCCGGCGCGGACCATGGCTCGTTCCCTCTGTTCGGCCTGGGCCATCAGATCTGGAATGAGCCGCGCCTCCGGCAGGTTCCGCCAGTACCGCTTCGGCATCTCGGACTGCATCATGGCGGGTTTCAGCCGGGCGGGATTGAAGGTCGAGGCGTAGTAGGTGGCCCAGAAAACCTCGATCTCATCGCCCTTGGGGGCGTGGGACCTGTCCACGCCGGGGGTGAAGCTCAGCGCCTGCGTGTCCCAGTGGGCGCACAGGTCCGGCGTCAGAATCGAGAAGGCCATGGTGGAAAAGCGCCGGGCGAAGAAGGGCGCGGTCAGCTCCGCCACCCGGTGCGCCGGCTCGAACCAGGCGCAAAAAGCGGTCTCGGCCGCATCGACCGGCCGGAAGCGGACGAAGGCCTTCATCTTGTGGGCGGCGCGGCTGACGTTCTTGGCGCGGTCCAGCGCATCGGCCACGTCGGCGTCCGTCTCATGACGCATCAGGTTCGGTTCGTCCTTCAGCCGCCACAGCAACCGGTAAAGCAGGTCGAAACGATCCTCCTTGCGATGCAGGATCACCCGCTCCGCCAGATCGAGAAAGGCGCGGGGCGCGCTGAACGCCTGACCCTCCGCCGCAGGCAGGGGCGCATCAAAAAGAGCCTGACCGCCGACGCTGAAGGCCGCCTCGTGCGGGGGCGCGCCGGCCAGCCGAAGACGCCGGGCGCCTGCGCGCCAGCCGTCGAAATCCGTCTCGGACGCCAACGAAACGACGTGCATCAGAACAGCGACAGCTGCACCGGCTGGGGCTCGGGCGGCAGCACGCCCTTAAGGTCCACGCGGTCGGTCAGCCCGCCGGGCGACCAGCCGTCCGCCACCACGAAGGGCTTGATCTTCTCGACCGAGCGACAAAGACGCTTGAGATCATCCAGCCCCAGCCGTTTCCAACGCCGCAGCGAGACGATGCGGTTGACGCTCTTCACGCCCAGTCCGGGCACGCGCAACAGCGCCCCCCGCTCGGCCCGGTTCACGTCGACGGGAAAAACATCGCGGCGGGCCAGGGCCCAGGCCAGCTTCGGATCGAGCGCCAGGTCGAGCATGCCGTCCTCGGCGCCCTCGAAGATCTCGCCCGCCTCGAAACCATAGAAACGCATCAGCCAGTCGGCCTGATAAAGCCGATGCTCCCGCATCAGGGGCGGTTTGCTGACCGGCAGGCGGGAACTGGCGTCGGGAATGGGACTGAAGGCCGAATAATACACCCGCTTCAGGCCGTAACCGCCATACAGCGCCGCGCTGCGTCCCACGATCTCGGCGTCCGAGGCTCCGTCCGCCCCCACGATCATCTGCGTGCTCTGGCCGGCGGGCGCATAGCGGGGCGGACGCTTGCGATCCCCTCTGCCGGCGCGGTGCTCATCCAGCTTGAGGCGCACGGCGCCCATGGCCTTCTTGATGACGCCGGCGTCCTTTTCCGGCGCGAACGAGGCCAGGCTCTCCTCACGCGGCAGCTCGATGTTGGCCGACAGGCGATCGGCGTACAGGCCCGCCTCGGTCACCAGGTCGGGCGAGGCCTCGGGGATCAGCTTCAGGTGGATATAGCCGCGAAAGTCGTGGTCCAGCCGCAGCGACTTGGCCACCCGGATCAGGGCCTCCATGGTGTAATCGCTGGAGCGGATGATGCCCGACGACAGGAACAGCCCCTCGATGTAGTTGCGGCGGTAAAAGGCCAGGGTCAGATCGACCACCTCCTTCACCGAGAAGCGCGCCCGCTCCACGTTCGAAGAGACGCGGTTCACGCAGTAGGCGCAGTCATAGACGCAGAAGTTGGTCAGCAGGATCTTCAGCAGCGAGACGCAGCGCCCGTCGGGCGTGTAGGCGTGACAGATGCCCATGCCCTCGGTGGAGCCGATCCCCTTGCCGCCGAGGGAGTCCCGCCTGGATGTGCCCGACGAGGCGCACGAGGCGTCGTACTTGGCCGCGTCGGCCAGAATAGCGAGCTTTTCTTTCAGAGACTTGGCGGCCATGTTCTATCTATGTTCCATACGCGTGAAGGTGGCCAGCGGTTCAGCGCGCGACCTTCCGCCGCGCGAAACTTGCGAAGGGTTCTCAACTGTGCGAGGAGGCGTCGGTCGCGCCCAGGAGTCCCGCCCCCATGCCCCTCGCCCGCCTGTTCAATCGCCGCCTGACGATCGGCCTGGGCCTGGCCGCGATGTTGAGCCTGCCACTGGCCGCCTGTCAGGGCGAGGACGGAAAGCGGGACGACGCGCCGGCCGACGCGGGCGTGGTCAACCTCTACACCGCTCGGCACTACGACTCGGATCTTCAGGTCTACGAGGCCTTCACCGAGGCCACCGGCATCCGCGTGCGCCGCATCGAGATGCCCGCCAGTGAGATGATCGAACGGTTGCGCGCCGAAGGCGACGCCAGCCCCGCCGACGTGATCGTCATCGCCGACGCCGGCGCCATGGGCCGCGCCGCCGAGGCCGGTCTGCTACAGCCGGCGGCCTCCGACGACCTGGTCAGCCGCGTGCCGCAGAACTTCCGCGATCCGCAGAACCGTTGGTTCGGCTTCACCCGCCGCGCCCGCGTGGTCGCCTATGACTCGGCCAAGGTGCGTCCCGAAGAGATCGACACCTACGAAGAGCTGGCCTCGCCCCGCTTCCGCGGCAAGCTGTGCGTGCGCAACTCGGACAACCCCTACAACATCTCGCTGCTGTCAGCCCTGATCGAGCATTGGGGCCCCGAGCGCGCGACGGAATGGGCCCGCGGCGTCGTCGCCAACATGGCCCGCCCGCCCCAGGGCGGCGACACCGACCAGATCCGCGCGGTCGGCGCGGGCCAGTGCGAGGTGGCCATCACCAACAGCTATTACTTCCTGCGCATGGCGGGCTCCGAAAACGCGGCCGACCGCGAGATCATGCAGGGTGTAAGGCTGGGCTTCCCCAGCCTGGATGGGCGGGGATCGCACAACAACGTCTCGGCCGCCGGCCTGGCCGCCAACGCGCCGAACCGGGCCAACGCCATCCGCTTCATGGAATTCCTTACCGAAGCTCAGGCCCAGGGCGTCTTCGCCGAGGTGACGAACGAGTTCCCGACAGCCGAGGGCGCGGCGGTTCCGGAGCGCATGCGCGACTACGCCGCCCGGCCGGTCGATCCCCTGCCCATGAGCGCCTACGGGCCGCGCCAGGCCGAGGCCCAGCGCATCTTTGAGGCCGTCGGCTGGCGGTGAGCCTGCCGCTCCGCGCCCGAAGCGACCGGAGGGGCCCGAGCCCCCTGGCCTGGGCCGCCCTGCTCGCCGCCCTGGTGGCGATCGCGCCGCTGGCCGCCGCCGTCATGACCGCCCTGCAGCCGGGGGCCCACAGCCTGACCGCGCCGACCTTTCTGAGGTATGCGGGCGCCTCGGCGGCGTTGGCCGCCATGGTGGCAGTGGGCGCCACCGTGCTGGGCGCGGCGGCCGGCGTGCTGGTCGGACTGCATCGCTTCCCGGGACGAGGCTTGATGGCGTGGCTTCTGGCGGCGCCCCTGGCCGCCCCCACCTTCGTGCTGGCCTACGGCTACGCCGACCTGTTCGACGTCGCCGGACCGATCCAGTCGTCGCTGCGCGGTGCGCTGGGGGTCAGCCCCGACCTGAACGTGCGCAGCCTTTGGGGCGCGGGCCTGATCCTGTCCCTGGCCTTTTACCCCTACGTCTACCTGACCGTGCGCGCGGCTCTGGCGCACCAGTCCGCCAGCACCCTGGAGGCGGCGCGCACCCTCGGCGCCACGCGCGCCCAGACCCTGCGGCGGATCATCCTGCCCCTCTTGCGGCCGGCTCTCGCGGCGGGCGCCGCCCTGGCCGTCATGGAGACGCTGGCTGACTACGGCGCCGTTTCCTTCCTCGGTGTGCAGACCCTGACCACGGGCGTGGTGCGGGCCTGGAGCGTGTTCGGATCGACCGCCGAGGCGGCCCGGCTGGCCCTGCCGCTGGTGGGGGCCGCCGCCGTGCTCTTGTGGATCGAACGCCGCAGTCGCCAGGGCCGGGTATCCGACGCCGCCAGGGCGAAGGCGACGCCGCTCGCGCTCGAACCCCTGGGCGGATGGCGCGGCCTGGCCGCCCTTGTCTTCTGCGTGGGGCTCATCGGCCTCGGCCTGGCCTTGCCGCTAGGCTGGCTGGCGCATCAGGGCCTGAGCGTCGAGCCCGATACGGCCGCCCTGGTCAGGGCCGGCCGCAATGTCCTGATCCTGGCCGTTCTGGGCGGCGCCCTCACCCTGGGCCTGGCCACGGCCCTGGCCCTGGGCGGGCGCAGGACGCCGTTTCTGACGCGGCTTGCGGGCCTGGGCTATGCGACCCCCGGCGCGGTCATGGCGGTGGGCCTGCTGGCGCCGGCCGGATTCCTCTGGCGCGGGGTCGAGGGCGCCGCGCAAGGATTGGGCGCCGGCGTGCTGCTGCTGGTGCTGGCCTACGCCTCGCGTCTGACCGCCGCGGCCCTTGAACCCATCGGCGCCGGGCTGGAGCGCGTCACCCCCGCCATGGCCCACGCCGCCCGCAGCCTGGGCGAGAGCGAAACCGGCGCGGCCCTGCGGGTCGAGCTGCCGATGGCGCGCGGCGCCCTTCTCACGGCGGCCCTTCTGGTGTTCATCGACATCCTCAAGGAGCTGCCCGCCACCGTCATGCTGCGCCCCTTCGGCTTCGACACCCTGGCCGTGATCGCCGACCGCTACGCCAAGGACGAGCGCCTGGCCCAGGCGGCGTGGCCGTCGCTGCTGATCGTGCTGATCGCCGCCCCTGTGGTGATCTGGTTGAACCGGCAGGTGAGCCGCACGGCGCGAGGCGTCACGCAATGACCGCCGAGGTCCACATCGACCAGGTCCGCAAGGCCTATGGATCGCGGCTGGCCGTGGCCGACGCCTCGCAGAGCCTGGCGCCGGGCGCCGTCACCTGCCTCCTGGGTCCGTCCGGCTGCGGCAAGTCCACCCTGCTGCGCCTGATCGCCGGGCTTGAGCGGCTGGACAGCGGTCGCATCACCATGGGCGGCCGGACGCTGTCGGGCGCGGGCGTCCACGTGCCGGTCGAACGACGCCGGATCGGCCTGGTGTTCCAGGACTTCGCCCTCTTCCCTCACCTGACCCTGTTGCAGAACGTGGCCTTCGGCCTGGGCGGACTTGCGCGAGCCGAACGCCGCGCCCGCGCCCTTGAACTGCTGGAACGGGTGCATCTGGCCGACCGGGCGAACGCCTATCCGCACGTGCTGTCCGGCGGCGAGCAGCAACGCGTCGCCCTGGCCCGCGCCCTGGCCCCCCGGCCTGAAGCCGTGCTGCTGGACGAGCCCTTCTCCGGACTGGACGGCGCGCTTCGAGAAACCGTGCGCCGCGCCGCGCTCGAGCTGATCCGCGAGACCGGCGCCGCCTGCCTGCTGGTGACGCACGACGTGGACGAGGCGCTGATGGCCGCCGACGCTCTGGCCGTCATGCATCAGGGGCGGATCCTCCAGACCGGCGCCCCTCAGGACGTCTATCAGCGGCCCACCTCGGCGGAGGCGGCGCGGCTGCTCGGGCCGATCAATCTGATTCCAGCCCGGATCGCGGACGGCGTGGCGTTCACCGCCGTCGGAGAATTTCCCGCGTCCGGCGCCCCGGCGGGGGCCGGCAGGCTGGGGGTCCGGCCCGAGGACGTGGCCCTGACCACCGGCAATGCGCTGAGGGTCCGTTCAGTCCGCTTCGCCGGCGGGCGCTGGACCGTTGAGCTGACCGGGCCAGACGGGCTGGAACTGCGCGCCTCGGTCACGGGAACGCCGCCACGCGAAGGCGAAACGGCCGGGATCCGCCTGGACCCCGGCCGCCTATCCGTCTTCGGTTCGGAGAAGAATTAGTCGCGGTACTGCTGGATGCGGGTCGTGCGCAGGCCCTGCATGCCCCAGCGGTCGATGGCCTTTTGCCAAGCCAGGAATTCTTCAGCCGTCAGGCGATAGCGCTCGCAGGCGTCTTCCAGCGTCAGGAGACCCCCGCGCACGGCGGCGACCACCTCGGCCTTGCGCCGGATCACCCACCGCTCCGTATTGGGCGGGGGCAGATCATTCAGCGTCAGTGCGTTTCCTGTCGGACCCACGATATACTTCTCGCCTCTGCTGTTTACGCGTTGCTCTTGCAGCATGGGCTTAGGCCTCTCTCACCACCATCTTGGCGCAAGCATAGCCATCCGCCCCTAAAAGCCGCTTAAATCCCGTGGTGAAGGAAGACTGAATCATGACAGCCCCCAATCATGGTAAATCAGGAATTAAGCGCCCCCGTTAGTATGGTTAATCTATCGTTTCACCCGGATCAGCTCCTCGAGCATTTCGTCCGCCGTAGTGATGATCTTGGATGAGGCGGAATAGGCGCGCTGGGTCGTGATCAGGCCGGTGAACTCGGCCGACAGGTCGACCGTCGAGGCCTCCAGCTGGGACGGTGCGATGAAGCCCGAACCGCCTGAACCCGGCGCCTTGAGGTTGTAGGTGCCGGAGCCCTGGCTCACCCGGTAGGCGTTTCCCGACACCGAGGTCAGGTTGTCCGGGCTGGGGAAGGTGGCGATGGCGATCTGGCCGATGCGGCGGGTGACGCCGTTGTCGAAGATGGCGGCGACGTTGCCCAGTTCGTCGATCTCGATGTTGGTCAGGTTGCCGAAGGCGGTGCCGTTGGTGATCACGGCCTGGACCACCGACTGGCTGTCGTACTGGGTCAGCCCCCCGGCCGCTGCGGTCAGGTCGAAGGTGATCTGCTGATCATCCACACCCAGCCCCCCAGCCCAGTTGACCTGGCCCGCGCCCGGCGCCGCGGCGTCAGAGGCGCCGAAGGTCAGGCTGGCCTGGGAAGGATCAGGGAACAGGGCCACGCCGGGCGCCATGGCCTGCATGGCGGCCACGTCCAGGCGTCCGTCCTGGGTGAAGGCCACAAGGCCCGAACGGATCTGCCCGGGGGCGAGGCCCGCGCCGGTCACTACGTCCGACGCCGGAATGGCGCGGATCTCCGCGTACCACTGGTTCGGCACGTCGCTCTTCAGCAGGGCGATGGACAGGGTGCGCTTGCCGCCCTTGGAATCGGAGACGGGCACCTGCAGCTCGAAGTCGGGCTTGACCCCGGCGCCGGTATCGGGGTCCCACGCCGACATGGAGTTGGTCAGCGCGTTGTAGGCGTTGGGACCGGGAGGAACCAACGCCGCGTCGGCCGCCTCGGGCGAGATGGCCTGGGATGACCGCAGGTTGGCGTTAATCTGGGCCCGGGTCGTCGGCTCGGCCGCGCCTCCCACCGCGCCCACATTGATCGAGCCCAGACGGCTGAGGTCGGAGGGGTCGGCGCTGACTTCCCCCTCTGCGTCCACCGGCCAGCCCTGCAGATAGAAGCCGGCGCTGTTGCGCAGATAGCCGAGGGTGTCGATCTGGAACGAGCCGGCGCGGGTGAACAGCCGCGCATCCGTGGCCTGCAGGTTCTCCGGCCGTTCGGTGACGACGAAGAAGCCCTGCCCGTCGATCCCCAGGTCCGTGCTGCGGCCGGTGCGCTGCAGCAGGCCCTCGGCGGAGATGAAGTGGCGCGTGTTGGCCTTGACCCCGCCGGCGCTGTACCCGCCGGCCGAGGAGCCGGTGACGATGGTCTGGAAGTCGGTCTGGCTGCGCTTGTAGCCGACCGTATTCACGTTCGAGATGTTGTCCGAGATGGCCGCGAGGGCCGCGGAGTTGGCGGTGAGGCCGGAGACGCCGGCCAGCATGGCGCTGTTGATGCTCATGGCGATACGCTCCTTACGAGAACAGTTTCATGGGGTTGAGGCGGGCCAGGATGCTGTCCGCCTCGTCCCCGGTCGGGGCCGGGGCGGCGGCGGGCTGGGCCACGCTGATGATCTGACTGAGCGGTAGGACCGAGCCGCCCACGGTGACGTAGGGCTGGCCGTCATAAAGCTCGACGGCGGTCACGCGGCCGCGGATCAGCACCTGGGAATCCACGGGCGCGCCGCCCGCGGCCGCCGCGCTGATGCGCAGGGTGTAGACGCCGCCATCGGCCAGCTGGTCACCGGCGCTGTTGCGCCCGTCCCAGGTGAAGTCGTGGACGCCCTCGCCCAGTTCGGGGGCCGCGCCCCTCCAGACGACCTCGCCCTGCCCGTTGAGGATTTCGAGGGTGGCGCCTTCGGCCTGGCGCGCCAGTTCGTAGGACCAGGTCGCCTGGCCGTCCTGGAGGCGCACGGCGGCGCCGGCGGCGGTGACTTCCTTGCCGATATACTGGACCGCCCCGTTCAGACCGGTGGCGGAGGCGCCGACCAGGCCGGTCAGCAGTTCGTTGGTCAGGATCTGCTGCTCGACGCCCGCCATCTGCACCAGCTGGGCGGTGAAAGCGTTGGAATCGACCGGCGAGAGCGGATCCTGGTTCTTCAGCTGCGCCGTCAGCAGCTGCAGGAAGGTCTCGTAGTTCTGGGCCAGGCTGGCCCGTCCGGTGACGGTGGACTGCTGGGCCTGGTTGAGGGAGACGCCGTCGACCATGGTCAGATCCTTACGTCCACGCCGGATCGGGCGTTGAATGTCAGCCGCTGCATGGGGGCCTCCGCCGCCTCGGTCAGGCGCTCGCCGGCGTCAAAGGCATGGGCCGCGCGTCGCCCGCCGCGGCTGTCCTGGTCGCCCCGCTCGGCGAAGCTGAAGGCATCGTCGGCCAGCTGGAACCCGGCCTGCTGCAGGTCGCGGCGCAGCTCATCCACCCGTCCGCGCATCTCGGCGGCGGCGGCCGGATTGTCGAAAGCCAGGCGCGCCTGCAGACGCCCCTCGGCGTCGATGTCGAGCTTCACGTCCACCTGGCCCAGATCGGCCGGGTGGAGCTCCATCTGGAAGCGCGAGACCTGGCCCTCCAGGCGACGCAGAATCTGCGCCGAGACCTGCGCGAGAACATCGGCGGCCGCCACGGCGTGGGCCGCGTGGACGGTCGGCTGGAAGGCGGCGCCCGTCAGGGACGCGGTCGCAGCGGCGCTCTGCGGCAAGGACGCCATGAGCGCGTCGTCCGCGGCGGCGCCCGGAACTTCAGCCGTCTGAGACGCCTCGGCGCGGGCGGCGGTCTGTGCCTGAGCCTGGGTCTGAGCGTGGGCGGCGACGGCGGTCTGGGCGGCCATCGGATGGGCGGCGCCCCCCTGTATCGACGCCGCCGCCGGCGAGGTCGGGGTCAGGGGCGCGGTGGGCGGGCGGGTCTCAGCCGTGTCCGCCCCCTCGTCCTGCATCTGCAAGGCCATGGCGCTGAGGGCGGCCAGGCCCTCGGTCGCGCCCTGAGTCTGGAACTGAGCCTGGGGCTGAGCTTGGGCCTGCGCCTGGCCCGCGGGCGCCGCCGCAAGGGGCGGGGAGCCGGGGGTCTGGGGCGTGGAGAGCTGGGCCACGCCGGGGGCCTGCGGCGCCGCATCGGCGATCGTAGCGACCGGCGCGGCCACGGCTGATGCGGGCGTGGAGGTCTGTGAAGCAGCGGCGGCCGCCGTCGGCGGGGCGGCCTGGGCCGGCGCCGTCTGGGGCGTGGATCCGACCAGGGCGGCCGTGAGGGGCGTCGTCTCGGCGGACGGGTCCGGACCCGACGCTGGCGCGGCCGGCTCACCGGGAGCGGCGGGAGCGGCGCTCGTCAAGGGCTGCGGCTGGATCAGCCGCCCAGGACGGGTCGGCGTCGCGAGGGCCGCCGCCTGCACCGGCCCATCATTGGCGGCCTCCGGCGCGGCGGACATGGGCCGCGACAGCCGCCCGGCCGGGCGCGCGCCGCCTTGCACGACTGGAGCCGCCGCTTCATCCGGGGCTCCGCCGCCACCCAGGCTGGCCAGCAACTGCTCAAAGCCGCCCAGACGCGCCGGCGCGCCCTGGCCCTGGGGGGCCGGACGGGGCTCAAGGGCCGCGATGGACAGCTCGGCAGGCGACATGGTGCGCGCGGGTTCCACGAAGGGAGAGTGGGGCGGCGCGTTTTGCACCCGGTCGTGGGAAGCGCCGCAGCAAGGCCTGGGCCATCGGCTAGTCCATTATTATTGCGGGACTTTCTCGCGCCTCATCGCGCTCAAGGTAGGAGCGCCGGTCCGAATCTGCCGCGCGCGGACGACCCTTTTTTGCCGGGCGAAGAACCGCGTCTGAGCCATTCGGGAGCCGGGGCGTTCCCTCGGACGGTCCCGCAGACGAACCTCAGGAGGGCGCCATGGCCCACGACCGGCTTTCGGCCCTGTTCATCAACTGCACGCTCAAGCCCAGCCCTCAGACCTCGAATACCGACGGGCTGATGGACGTCGTCCGTGCGGTCATGGAGACGCAGGGCGTGACCGTCGAGACCGTTCGGGCGGTCGACCACGACATCGCCCCGGGCGTCCAGACCGACATGCGCGAACACGGCTTCGAGCGCGACGACTGGCCTATGATCCAGCAGAAGGTGCTGGACGCCGACATCCTGGTCATCGGCACGCCGATCTGGTGCGGAGAGAAGTCCTCGGTCTGCACGCGGGTGATTGAACGGCTCTACGGCTGGTCCGGCGAGCTGAACGACAAGGGGCAGTCGATCTTCTACGGCCGCGCGGCGGGGTGCGTGGTCACCGGCAATGAGGACGGCGCCAAGCACTGCGCCATGAACCTGATCTACTCGCTACAGCACATCGGCTTCTGCATCCCGCCCCAGTCGGACTGCGCCTGGGTGGGCGAGGCGGGTCCCGGCCCCTCCTACTGCGACGACGGCTCTGGCGGCCCCGAGAACGACTTCACCCAGCGCAACGCCGTCTTCATGGCCTGGAACCTGATGCACATGGCCAAGCTGCTGAAGGCGGCGGGCGGCTTTCCCAACGAGGGCAACGACCGTCGCGCCTGGAAGGCGGGCGCGCGCTTCGGTCACCCCAATCCCGAATACCGCTGACGGAACGGCCCGGCGCCGCCGCGGGTTAGCGAGGCGAACCCTGAAGGAGCCGCCGCCATGGCCGACCGCCGCCACGCCGACAACGCCACACCCGACGCCGATGAGAAGGCGGTCGTCGAGCGCCAGCGCGACATCCAGCGGCCCATCGACCGCTCAGACCGGAAACAGGACGAGGACGGCGGTTCCGGCGCCATGCAGGCGGGCGCGCGCAAGTACCCCGAACCGCCCTTTCCCGAGCAGCATCAAGCCAAGCCAGGCCTTGAGGCCAGGTTGAAGCCCGAACCCCTCTATGACGCCCCGCACTGGAAGGGGTCGGGCAAGCTGGAGGGCATGGCGGCCCTGATCACCGGCGCCGATTCCGGCATCGGGCGGGCCGTAGCGGTGCTGTTCGCGCGCGAGGGCTGCGACGTGGCCATCGCCTATCTGTCCTCGGAGGAGGACGCCAAGACCACCAAGGCCGCCGTGGAGAAAGAAGGGCGCAAGGCCATCCTGCTCGCCGGCGACATCGCCGATCCGGCCTTCGCCAAGGAAGCGGTCAAGCAGACACTGGACGCCTTCGGGCGGCTGGACGTGCTGGTCAACAACGCCGCCTATCAGCAGCACGTGGGCGACCTGATGGAGCTGAGCGAGGATCAGTTCGATCTGACCATGAAGACCAACCTCTACGGCATGTTCCACATGATCAAGGCGGCTCTGCCGCACATGAAGCCAGGCTCGTCCATCATCAACACCGGCTCGATCACCGGCATCGACGGCAATAAGCAGCTCCTGGATTATTCCCTGACCAAGGGCGGCATCCACGCCTTTACGCGCGCCCTGTCAGGCTCGCTGCTGGAGAAGGGAATTCGCGTGAACTGCGTGGCGCCGGGGCCGGTCTGGACCCCCCTGAACCCCGCCGATCGCGACCCCGAGGGCGTCTCCGAGTTCGGCTCCAGCGCCAAGATGAAACGTCCGGCTCAACCCGAGGAGCTGGCGCCGGCCTATGTCTTCCTGGCCTCGCCCCAGTCGGGCAGCTACATCACCGGCGAGATCCTGCCCGTCATCGGTGGGTACTAGCGCTCGCGCTTCCTGACCCACATGGCGGCGTCGGCTTCGGCCAACCAGTCCTGGGGGGCCGCCTGGCCAGTGAAGGCGCGCACCCCGAAGGAGCCGCCCAGCGGGCGCCGCTCGCCCTCCCACTCGAAACCCTCATCGCCGAGAGCGCGGGCCAGGGCTTCGGCCTTGGCCCTGGCGGCCGCCTGATCGGCGTTCAGCAGCAGCACAGCGAACTCGTCGCCGCCCAGGCGCGCGACGCTGTCGCTTTCGCGCAGATTGGCCTCGAGCAGACGCGCCACACCGATCAGGGCCGCGTCCCCGGCCGCGTGGCCCAGGCCGTCGTTGATGGTCTTGAAGCCGTCGAGGTCCAGATAGAGCAGCGCCGCCGGCACGCCATGACGTCGGGCATAGGCCATGCCTGCCGACAGGGCCTGGTCAAAGCCGCGCCGGTTCAGCACACCGGTCAGGGCGTCGCGGTCGGCCAGCCGCTCGGCCGCTTCGGCGCGGGCGCGCCAAGCCTGCAGCTCGGCCGCCAGCCGTTCGATCTCGGCCTTCAGGGTCTCGGCGGAATCGCTCACGGGACCAGAGTAGACGGCGCGGTTGCGAGCGCAACGCGGGCGCCTATACTCCGCGCCTTTCCGAAAGGGGCCCCTCCGCGTCATGGCAGACCAAAGCGCCCGGGTGGCGATCATCATGGGCAGCCGCTCGGACTGGCCGACCATGCAGGCCGCCGCCCATGTGCTGGATGAGCTGGGGGTCGCCTATGAGGCGCGGGTCGTCTCGGCCCACCGCACGCCCCAGCGCATGTACGACTTCGCCGCGGGGGCCAGGGACGAGGGCTTCCAGGTCATCATCGCCGGCGCGGGCGGGGCGGCCCACCTGCCGGGCATGACCGCCTCCATGACCGACCTGCCGGTGCTGGGCGTGCCGGTGGAGTCCAAGCTGCAGAACGGCCTTGATTCCCTGCTGTCCATCGTCCAGATGCCCGGCGGCGTCCCGGTGGGCACCCTGGCCGTGGGCAAGGCCGGGGCCAAGAACGCCGGCCTGATGGCCGCGCGCATCCTGGCCCTGGCGGACGCGGACCTGGCCCGCAGGCTGGCTGACTGGCGCTCGGCCCAGTCCGACGCCATCCCCGAGAGCGTCGAAGACTGACGTGACGCCCCTTCCGCCTGGCTCCACCATCGGCATCCTCGGCGGCGGTCAGCTGGGCCGCATGCTGTCTCAGGCCGCCGCGCGCCTGGGCTTCGATGTCTGCATCCTCGATCCCCAGGAAAACAGCCCGGCGGGGCGCGTCTCCAAGGGCCAGATCGTCGCCGCCTACGACAATCCCACGGCGCTGGATGTGCTGGGCAAGGCCTGCGACGCGGTCACCTTCGAGTTCGAGAACGTGCCGGCCGCCTCGGTGGAGCGCCTGCAGAAGACTGGCGCGCGGGTGGCGCCGGGCGCCCTGGCCCTGGCCACGGCCCAGGACCGTCTCGAAGAGAAGACCTTCCTCAACAGGGTTGGGGCGCCGACCGTGCGCTTCCTGCCCGTCGACACGGCCGAGCAGGCGCGTGAGGCGGCCCAGCGGCTGGGCGTTCCGTCCCTGCTCAAGACCCGGCGAGAGGGCTATGACGGCAAGGGCCAGGTCTGGGTGCGCAGCGTCGCGGGCGCGGGCCGCGCCTTCCGTCAGCTGGGCGAACGACCCGCCATCCTGGAGGCCGCCGCGCCCTTTACGCGTGAACTGTCGGTGATCGCGGCGCGCGGCTGGGACGGTCGCACGGCCGTCTATCCGATCGGCGAGAACCGCCACGGCGGCGGCATCCTGCGCTCGACCCTTGCGCCCGCCGATATCGATGAGCGTCTCGAACGCCGCGCCCGCATCATCGCCCGGCGCATCCTCAAGGGCCTCGACTACGTCGGCGTGCTGGGCGTCGAGCTCTTCGAGCTGGAGAATGGCCGCCTGCTGGTCAACGAGATCGCCCCGCGCGTCCACAACACCGGCCACTGGACCCAGGACGGATGCGACTGCGATCAGTTCGAACAGCATATCCGCGCCGTGGCCGGATGGCCGCTGGGCCCCACCGCGGCCCACGCCCGCGTCGAGATGAGCAACCTGCTCGGCGAGGATGTGGATCGCTGGGAGAAGCTGGCCGGCCTGACCGATGTGCGCGTCCACCTCTACGGCAAGGGCGAGGCCCGCCCCGGCCGCAAGATGGGTCACGTGAACCGCATACTGGAGCGCTAGCGGCTCTGGCGCGCGCCCGCCGAGGCGCGCATGGTGCGTCCATGAGCCCCTCGCCGCCCGCCGAGACCTGTCGCATCGACGTCTGGCTGTGGCGCGCTCGCTTCTTCAAGACCCGCGCCGAGGCGGCTCGCTTCGTGGAGACCGCGCGCCCTCGGCGCCTCCGCCATGGATCCGAAGCCCGGCTCGACAAGCCCAGCCGCTCGGTTCAGCCCCAGGACCGCCTCGTCTTCGCGCGCGCCGGTCGGCTGATCGACGTGCAGGTGATCGCCTGTGGCGTCCGGCGGGGCCCGCCCGCCGAGGCGCGGGCGCTGTACCTGTCCACTGAGGAGCCGACGGCATGATCGCCTTGCTCACCGCAGCCTTGGCGCTGGCGACCCCCGCCGACGAAGCAGCCATCGCCGAGCTTGAGCGCGCTTGGCACGGCGCCGCCGACGCCGCGTGGATGGAGGCCCATCTGGCCGAGGACTTCCTGCGGCCGATGCCAAGCGGTCAGATCTGGGACCGGGCGCGTCAGATCGAGCACGTCCGCCGTCTGCCGGCGGCGCCGCCGCTGAGGGTGTCCGTCGAACCGCTGCGCATCCGCATCGCCGGCGAGAGCGCCCAGGCCATAGGCGAAGCCAGCCTGATCGACGCCGAAGGGCGCGTATTGGATCGGAACGCCTTCGTTGATCTCTACATCAAGGTGGAAGGCCGCTGGCGCCTATTAGCCGCGCACCGCAGCCAGGTCCGCCCGGTTGACAACGGCGCCCCTTGAGCCCAAGTCCGCCCCCGGTTTCTCTCCCCGTCCCCTGATCGTCCCCCGATGACCTACATCGTCACCGACGCCTGCGTGCGCTGCAAGTTCATGGACTGCGTCGAGGTATGTCCGGTGGACTGCTTCTACGAGGGCGAGAACTTCCTGGTCATCAACCCGGACGAATGCATCGACTGCGGGGTGTGCGAGCCCGAATGCCCGGTCGACGCCATCAAGCCCGACACCGAGGACGAGCCCGACGGCAAGTGGCTGCAGATCAACGCCTCCTTCGCCAAGGTCTGGCCCAATATCACCGTGAAGGGCGAGCCGCCCGCGGACGCCGAGCAGTTCGAGCGCGAGACGGGTAAGTTCGAGAAGTACTTTTCCGAGAAGCCTGGGAAAGGCTCTTAATCTGCCCATCGCCGCCAAGGCGTAAGCGGCTGGTATCTGCGAACCTCGGTCGGCGCGCCCGGCTCTATCGCGACTAGCTGGCGCCGATGCAGGTGGGCGATGGCGGTCTGCACCGTCCGGCGCGCCAGCCCGGTGCGGGCGGCCAGATCCGCATAGCTGAGCGCCACGCGCCCGCCGTCTCCCGCGGACCAGATCGCCAGATAGACCACATAGGCGGCCGGCGTTCGATCATGGCCGATGAGGTCGGCCATGAGCCCTTCCAGCATAGGGCGATGCAGGGTCACTGTATCCTTCATTGCCATAGCAATAACGCCTCTGGTGGACTCCGGCGAGCCCCCTTGGCTACCACCGCGCTCGGAGGCCGAAATGATCAACCGTCTCAAGTTCGCATCCATTCCCACGCACGATCAGGACGCCGCCCTCCGCTTCTGGGTCGACAAGGTGGGCTTTCGGGTGATCACAGATCAGCCGATGGGGGGCGGCAAGCGCTGGATCGAATTGGGCATCGGCAACGCCGAGACCCGCATCGTGCTGTTCACCCCCGAAGGGCATGAGGATCGCGTCGGCTCATTCTTCAACGGCTCTTTCGCCTGCGATGACGTCGAGCACACCTGGCGTAAGCTGTCGGAACGAGGGGTCGAGTTTGAAGGGCCGCCCCAGAAGCAGCCCTGGGGCACGTTCGCCACGTTCCGCGACCCGGATGGAAATACGTTCGTCCTGTCCAGCCGCTGAGCGAGCCCGTCGTCGCGCTTCGCGATCATTCGCCTGCGGTTGGTTTTTCCGCTTTTCTGTGATACATTCGCAACCTGGATGGGCGGTCGTGAACTTCGCGGGCCGCCCGATTTCGTGAAAAGAACCGTCCCTCGAAAGGAACGGCTTTCGGCAAGGTTGGGTTGTCTCCTGTTCCCGATGCGGTGATCGGCGTCCGGCGGACCTGAAAAGGGCCGCCCCGGCGACACGGCTCGCGGTCTTCGGTCCGCGGGGGAAGGCGGCGCTGACCTTGCAGCACAAGAGGATTTGGAATGACGAGCAAGAGCGGGCTTGAGTTCAAGGTCGGGGATCATGTGGTCTATCCGGCGCATGGCGTCGGCACCGTGGCCGCCATCGAGACCCAGGAAGTCGCCGGCATGGCGCTGGAGGTCTATGTGGTGACCTTCGCCCACGAGAAGATGACGCTGCGCGTTCCGACCAAGAAGGCCAAGACCGCCGGCCTGCGCTCGCTCGCCGCCGAGGACGTGGTGGGCAAGGCCCTGACCACGCTGAAGGGCCGCGCCCGGGTGAAGCGCACCATGTGGAGCCGCCGCGCCCAGGAATACGAAGCCAAGATCAACTCTGGCGACCTGATCTCCATCGCCGAGGTGGTCCGCGACCTGCACCGCGCCGACAACCAGCCGGAGCAGTCCTATTCGGAGCGCCAGCTGTATGAATCGGCCCTGGACCGCATGGCCCGTGAAGTCGCCGCCATCGAGCGCATCGACCGCGACGCCGCCGTGGCCATTCTGACCAAGTCGCTGAGCAAGCAGCCCCAGCCCCAGGCCGCCGCTGCCGCCTGACGGGCGCGTTCAGCTTCAGACAAGAAAACGCCCGGCCGCATCGCGACCGGGCGTTTTTCTTTTGAGCTCAGCCCGAAAGGACCAGCCGACGGTCAGCCACCGCCCGCTCTACGGGCACTCGGCGCTGATGCGGCGGGCGCGGATGCTGCCCGTGGGCGCGATGGGCACACCGCCGATGGAGGTGCGCAGATTGCCCGACAGCTGGAAGGTGGTCGGCGTATAGGTCCCAGAGACCGACACATCGACGGTGCGGCCGCGCTTGTCCCGGCACTGGCCGACGAAGCGGGCCCGGCCATTGGCCACCTCGCGCGTCGGATAGGTGCAGGTGTAGTGGCGGTTGCTGGGTCCCGAGAAGAAGCGCTCGATCTCATGGGCGCGGACGCACCGGCGTTCGGTGTCGCTGTCGCTGATCGGACCAAGCGCGATGCGGCTGGAGCTTTCCCAATAGCCGGGCAGGATGGGGGTCGACTCCTGCGCCTGGGTCACGGCGCCGGCCAGCAGGACGGGCGCGGCGAACACCAGGGCGCGGCGAAGGGTGCGATTCAGGTTCATAGCGGCATCATAGCTGGGATTTGTGAACGGCGCCTGCAAGCGGGGCCTTCCAGTCCGGCCTTTCCGCGCCTTGACGCCGAAGGGCCGTTCGGCCTATATCGCCGCTCCCGCGCGGGCTGATCAGGCCTGCGCGTTTGCATTTTATCGCGCCAGGCGGCGCGCATGAAGGATCAAGACGATGTCGCGTCGTTGCGAACTCACCGGTGTCGGCCCGATGGTTGGCCACAAGGTGAGCCACTCCAACATCAAGACCAAGCGCCGGTTCCTGCCCTCGCTGCGCGCCACCGCGCTGCAGTCCGAGGCCCTGGGCCAGAGCTACCGCCTGCGCGTGTCGAACGCCGCGCTGCGCACCCTGGATTTCAAGGGCGGCCTGGACGCCTTCCTCGTCAAGGCTGACGAGGCGGTGCTGTCGCCCCGCGCGCTCAAGCTGAAGCGTCAGATCAAGGCCAAGCTGGCCGAGACCGCCGCGGCCTGATCACCGCAGATCTCTGAATGTCGAAAGGGCCGGTCCTGCGACCGGCCCTTTTCTGTTGCGCCCTAGGGATTGGCGGCGCGCCAGGCGGCGATCGCCTCGAGCGCGGGATCGCGGCCTTCCAGCCAGGCCTCGATGGTCAGCGGCGCGGGGATGTCCGGCTGTAGGCTGCTCACGCGGATCGGATTGCGGCGGATGTTGCCGTGGCAATCTTCCTCCGGACAGCCGGTCATGTAGTTGTGCCGCTCCGTCGCCTGCAGCAACAGGCCGCCGGAATAGGGAAGTTCCATCACATCGCCCTCGGCCCAGAACTCCAGCCGGTCGCCCACGGGTTCACCGACAATGACGACGCGATCGCCGCCGGCCTCCTTCAGATAGCCCAGGCTGGCGATCGCGGCCGAAAAGGTCTGACCCGACGTCAGGGCGAAGATCCGGCCGCCCTCGGGGATCAGGGTCGGTAGAGTCTTCATGAAGTTCCGCGCCGTGTTCAGGTCCCCGCCCCCATTGAGACGCAGATCAATAATGACGTTTCGGGGCCGGACGTCGCGGATTTCAGCTTCTGCGGCCGCGAGCGCCTCGGCGATGGGCTGTCCCCGCCCGTCGCGGGTGGCGCGCATGGCGAAATAGAGTGCCTGGAACTCGGGCATCTCCTGAGTGAAAAACGTCTGATCCGGGCGGCTCAGATATGCGGGGACGGCGCCGTCACGGGGCGCATCAAGCAGGCGGGACCGGAACGGGTTCAAAGGCGGCGCGGCGATGAGATTCGGACTGCGCTCGACTTCACGTCCGCCCTCTGTCCGGAAGCGCAGGGTCGGCCGGTCAGCGTTTGAGATCAACCCGGCCTCGGCGAGGATGGCGGGGGTGCGGAGAAACACCGGGAGGAATTGATCCTTCCACGACTGCTCGCCCCCTTGGTAGCGGTTGTAGGCGGCGCGCAGGTCGGGAACGGGGCGGCCGTCCATGGCGATTAGTTCGGCGCCGGTCAGTTCATCATCTCCGGCGGAGTCGATGACGTAGATGCGCCCCTGGAACACATGCAAAGTGTAGGGCAGCAGAGCGTTGTCCCTCGCCAGCACGGTGGGGATCATGAGGGTGTGGCCGTTGTCGGCGAAAGCCGCGATCTCGGCAGCCGCCAGCCGCACCGCATTCGGGGCTATTCGGGTCGCCCGCGGCTCCAGTTCATCAAGCCGAGCGAGGGCCCGCGCTCGTTCTTCCGGCGTGTAGGCGGCGTCACCCTCAACGAAGGCGCGGATCGAGGCCAGATCTCCGGCGGCGCTGGGCGCCGCTTCAGCCGCCTCTACGGTTGGAGAAGCGCCGTGTTCCTGAGCGCTTGCCGGCAGAATCCCCGCCAGAGCCAGCGCCGCCAAGGACGCCCCTATCGACAGCCGCATGCTCCACCCTCCCAAGCGATAGCCGCGCCACGCTAGGTCGGTCTCGCCGCCCCGGTCGAGTTAAGCTTTGGTCACGCAAGGTCGGTGCCGGACTTACGCCTCCAGCTCGATGTCCCAGTAGAGGTAGTCCATCCAGCTCTGGTGCAGATAGTGCGGCGGAAACCGCCGCCCGGCCTCCTGGAGACGATGCATGCTTGGCCGCAGCGGCGCCTTCATGGGCTGCATGTGCGCCTCGCGTGGGGTGCGGCCGCCCTTCCTGAGGTTACAGGGCGCGCAGGCGGCGACGATGTTCTCCCAAGTGGTCCGCCCACCCCGGGATCGGGGGACGACGTGGTCGAAGGTCAGCTCACCCCTGGCTCCGCAATACTGACAGGCGAAGCCGTCGCGGAGGAAGACGTTGAATCGGGTGAAGGCGGGGCTGCGCGCCTGCTCCACATAGCTTTTCAGCGAGACCACGCTGGGCAGCTGGAAGCTCACCGAGGGCGAGCGCACGACCTTGTCGTAGCTCTGGATGACGTCCACGCGGTCCTGGAATACGGCCTTGACGGCCTCCTGCCAGGGCCAGACCGAGAGAGGGTAGTAGGACAGCGGCCGGAAATCGGCGTTCAGCACCAGGGCCGGCCAGCCCGATGGCGGGCGGGTCAGGACCTGCATGGATGTCTCCATGCCAGGCCGTTTTCATGCTGGAACGCCGCGAACCTGAAGACGCCGCCTCCTTCTCATGCAGCAGCGCGCGAACGCCGCTTCGGTTCACGATAGGCCTGATTCTGCGACGGGCAAACGACGCTTGTGCGTCGTCACACCACCGCGCGCAGGGGCGAGGGCGGCACGGCGGGCTCGGCCTCGGCGTCCGGGCCCACACGACGATAGATCAAGGCCTCGGCCACATGGCGGCGAAGGATCGGGCCCGCCCCTTCCAGATCGGCGATCGTGCGGGCCAGCCGCAGGGTGCGCGTCCAGCCCCGCGCGGTCAGGCCGCCCGCTTCCGCCGCGCGCAGCAGCAGATCCCGCGCAGGCGCCTCCGGCCCCGCCTCGCCCTCCAGCACCGAGGCCGGGATGCGGGCGTTGGTCCCGTCCTCGGGCTTCAGGCCGTGGGCGGCGGCCCGGCTGATCTGGACATCCCGCGCGCGCGCCACGCGAGCGGCCACCTCGGCCGAGGTCTCTCCATTCGCCGGCAGGGCCATGTCGGCGGGGGTCACCGGGGGCATGTCCACCTGCAGGTCGATGCGGTCGATCAGAGGTCCGGAGACGCGGTTCTGATAGTCCTTCTGGCAGCGGGGGGCCTTGCCGCAGGCGCCGCGCCCGGGACCGCCCAGCCCGCAGCGGCATGGTCGTGTTGCCATTTTGTTGGCCGCCTCAAAGAACAAACTTCGGGTCCGGAGAGCGGAATTTGTGCTCGGGGAAGGGGCGTCGCTTGGTCGCCACCTCCGGGCTCGGCGCCTGGCCTTAGGGCATCGAGTGGTGGATGCTGCTGCCGTTGTAGGCAGCGATGCGAAGTCGTGGATGTTTTGGGAGCGCGATGAGCGCGAGCCGTTCATCCACTTCTATCCCGCACTCATCGCCTATCTCGGCTATGAGCCATGGTCGGAGCCCAACTCGTTGGGTGAGCGACTACGTCTGGAGCGCAGGCGTCGGGGTGTAAGGATTGATCAGGCCGCGAGACTAGTCGGCGTGGACGAAGGAACATGGCGGCGATGGGAACGTGGCGAGTGGAGGGTGGCGCGGGGCTCGGTTCCAGACCTGTCGGCGTTCCTTAGGTGCCGCATCGCAACCGCGTACCCTTCTGCAATACGTTCTTTAGCCCGCCGTTGAGCATTCGAACATCCACCCGACGCGCTTAGATACGTTCGCACTGCCCGTTCGCCCTTCGAGCTTGTGTACTGACGACCAGGGAGATGTCGCCGTAGACGCTGCGCCGCCACCGCAGCGGCTGGCGGGGGGGGGGCGACCTCACGCGCTGCGTGGGTTCAGATGATCGAGCCGCCGGCCTTCGAAGACCCCGACAGCGAGCGCAGCGAGCACCAGATAGCCGATCAGATTAAGCACAATGATGTAGGCCAACGCCAACACGCCAGCGTCCAGGATAAACGCGACATGTGCGAGGAGGGAGAGCAAGTGCAGGCCCGCCGCCGCCGTGGGCCAGAACCGGTTGGTGCGCAGCGCAAGCCAGATCATGACCGCAAGGAGCGCGAGGTCGACGCCCATCAGGCCGATCTGTGGCGAGACCCAGTCCGTAGTGTCCTGCATGATCGGGGCAGCAATGTATGCGAGAAAGATGGCCGTTGCCCCCCAGCGCTCGGGTGAACGTCCGAACACCCAAGCCAAGCCGCAAACAATGAGCACGACTATGGCCGCCACAAGCTGATGCAAGCTGTCGACCAAACCCAAGGTAGCGTGGAGAAAGTCCGTCATGGCGGCGGCCTCCTTCAGACCACCGCCACTGTGCCGGACTCGATTCTGGTGGCAAGCCTTAGGCGGCCTTGCCGCCCTCGACTGCCTGGAATCCGGTCTTGGCCGGTATTCCATCCTCAGGTTTCTCCAAGCCCGGTCCGCTGGCGAAGCGACCAAGACCAATGCGGCGATGCGCAGCGGCCAATTCTTCGTGGGTCACCACGATGGAGCGGCGAGCCTCAGAAAGGGAGTTGATCGCGCCGGCGGCGCCGTCGAAGGCAGGTTGCCCGACGCACGCGGCCAGACGGGCCCGAAGGCGGGCGCGGGGCAGAAGACTGGCCAATTCAGCAGTCTTGCTCAGCGCCTGGTCGATGGCCAGTTCGGCTTCAAACAGCTTTTCCGCCACATCGGCGGCGATCTCATGGCGTTCAGACATAAGGGCTCCTTGCGCACCGAAGCCTCGGCGCGTCTTGATGACTGTGGTTCTTGATGGAGGCTCGGCCTCAGGCCGCCGAGAGGCTCTGTATTGCGTGGAGGAGGGCCAGGATGCCGGCTAATCCGGCTCCGAGGGCGACGGCGGTCACGGCTGCCACCAAGAGCATCAGCCCCACGCGCTGGTAAAGGTTCAGGTCATTGGGTCCGAGTCCTCCTCTTGCGAGGGGTTGAACCCATCGTCGGCCAGGATGGCGGCGATCAGGAGAATTTCCTGTAGCACCATTTCCGAGGGCTTGGCCCAGGCCTGCTTTCGCGTCCCCGAGACCAGATCGCTCGCCATCCGCTGCTTGACCGGCGTCGTAGCTAGGCTGGAGAGTTGTCGCTCCAGCTGTTCCCAGGTGAAGCTCAGCGGCGGAAACGCCGACGCCGAGATCACCGGCCACCGGTCCTCGAACCTGCCGACGTCCCGCCGCAGCCGAGCCGCCGCCTGGATCGTGCTTCGCTTCACCTGCTCCGACATTTCCGGCCGGTCCCTCCCCATGTGACGTCGGGGAGAGTGAGCCTGATGAACGAGCTGCGGACATACCGGATGGGGCGTATCCCGGTTTATCCGGTAGGCCGCCACCCTCCTGGACGGCGAGCAAGGCGCGTACGGCTTGGCGGCGGGTCGAGACGCCGAGCTTGCGGCAGGCATTGGAAATGTGCTTGTCGACGGTCTCGCTGGAGATAGACAGGAGCCGCGCGATCTCTTTGGATTGCTGGTGTTGCGCCACGAGTCGAAGCGCCTCACGCTCACGCGCCGTGAGGCTGTCCAGACCGTCGTGACGCCCCCGCGTCCCCCCCATCTCGCAAGCTCACCTAACGGAACTTTTTTGATGTATATCCGAGACAAGGCTGATGTCGGAAGCCCCTGACCCGCTCGACGCGGCCGTGGGGGTTCGCATTCGCATGCGGCGCACGACCATGGGCCTCACGCAAACTCAGCTCGGGCGAGCGCTCGATCTGTCGATGCAGCAGATCCAGAAATACGAGCGTGGCGCGACGCGCGTGTCCGGGCGCACTCTGCTTAGGATCGCGAAGGAGCTGGACTGCACAGTCGCCTGGCTGGTGGGAGAAGAAGAGACGCAGGACACGCCCTTGATGGCTCAGCTTATGCTGCCGGGCGCCGACCGCTTGCTCGAGGCCTATGCCGCGCTCCCCAACTCGGAGCTTCGTACGGCGGTCGTTAAACTCGTCCGGAGCATGGCCCAGCCGAAGAACTGGATCTCAGACGGGTCCGACCACGACGACTGAAATCTAGCTGTCTGACAGCGAACCCCGTGTCCCCTTGTCATGCTCCAGGGGGCCGAAGCGCTGCGTCCCGGGATGAAAAAAGAGGCGGCAGCTGCCGCCTCTGAAAGGACTAATGACCGGAAGACCGGCTACCGCGCCGCCACTTGGCCGTTCTTGATCCGGCGGCCAGCCTCAACAACAGCGCCTGGCTCGACCACGGCGTCGACCTCAACGATAGCTGTTTCATGCACGCGCGCCGAGGCCGCCACCCAACCGCCGATCGTACCGTCCGGATTTTGTCGGCGTAGTGCCTTTTCGCGCCGCCCACTGGGATCAACGAATGTGAAAGTTGCAGTTGAAGACACGGGACCCTCCATGCTCGCCCGATTCAGTCTACCGCAAACTGTAGTGCTTCGCATGCAGTGGATAACTATATCTGGTTATAGCATGGTTAAGAGCCGCAAGCCGATCTCGCGGAAGTCAGTCGCGAACATGAAGACCACGGCCCCGGCCATCACAAGCGGCACCCAGATGTCGAAAAGGGCGATAGCCGATTTGACGGCAGCCTGAAGCCGAGCATTTCCTTCGAGGTTCGCCCCAAGCTCATCTGGCAGCGACTGCGCCTGGGAGCCGGCCCCGGTCACTTGCGCGACCTGATGGTCCAGTTGGGAGGCAAGCCGGTCCTCCCATACGCGCAGCACGAAGTAGGCAGTGACGACAAGGGAAGCGGCGGCCGTCAACACGGCCGCATGCTCCGCGCCCGCTAGAGCCCACCAGCCGGTTAGATTGGGCGTGTCTGCGGCGCGCTCCAGCGTCTTGAGGAGGATCGCCGCGCCCGAAAGGGCGGCGGCCCGCTGGCCCAAGGCCCGCGTCACCGCGGGAAACGGCCCATATTATGACCGCCGCGAATGCGGTAGGCGGTCGTCTTGACCTTCCGCCGCCCCTTCCGGTGCTTATAGATGCTGACCAGAAGCGTGGCGTGAGGCGACCCCAGCGGAACTAGTTGGCGATGTACGACCTTCGATCCTTCCGCCAATAGGGCCAAGTCGGGCTCTGGAAAGATCCCCGTGGCCCGCGCCTGATCGCGTAGGACGTCGTACTCCGGCGTCGGATGGCACACCGTCACGACGCCTGTGTCGCGAACGGTCAAAATGGCGACACAGTCGTCCTTAGCGAATGGCATGGTCCCCTCCGTCGCCTGACAGATATCAGCGCAGGAGTCCGAAGACAACTAACATGATATCCGCCGATTCGTCATGACTACCTCCGGTATTCCCGGTGAACGCCCCGCGGCCCGCCGATCCTCGGAGCGTGTCCGCTGACACGCGGATACCAAGTCCGACTTTATCCGCTCGTACAACAAGGCCGGAGGCCAGTGACTACGCCTCAGGCAGATTGACGATCTGCCCAGCGTAGTAGCGATCGGAGTCGAGAATGGTCGTACGGTTCAAGGCCAGTATCTCATCAGCACGGGCCCTATTGCCGAGCTGGTTCTCCGCGATCTCGGCGAGCGTAGAGCCCGCAGGGACGACGTATCGGCGAAGGGGGTTTCCTTGACCATCGACTGCGGGAGGGAGTTCCGCCGGCTCGTATCCGCCGCGCGCCACGAACTCCCATGGAAGATACGACGCCGCAGCTCTATCCATCTGCGCCCGAATATCTTCCAACGGCTTCGGTCGCCAAAGCGGGCGGTCAGATCCCTCTGGCGCAGCCCAGCGGACGATGGCTGCGGTGGAGACCTCATGCATTGCCGTGGGCCCACGACGATCATGCTTGGGCAGATTGCGCATCACAACCGAGGCAATATCCCACTTCTTCTCAGCCGTGTTGACCGTTGGGGCAAGCACGTCCGGTCGGATACCCCAGATCTTCGAGTACGAAGAGGCGTCGAGCGCGAGACCCTGTTTCTTTGCCCCCTCCCACACCCACTCCAGGGCCTCGTCCGACAAGCCACGGATCTCACCTCCGCCACCGACCGAACCATGGTCTCCAGGGAACCACTGCTGCTGGTACGGCCGATCAGAGTCATTGATTGAGGCGCCGCGTTTCTCGTTGAGTTCGTCGACGTTATCCCAAAGTGTCACGTCAAACTTCTTCCGGCGCTCGTCGATGGCCACTGCGTGCCGGGCCGCCTCCACAGAAGGATGTAGCCGATGGTCGTGGAACTCGGCCGCGTCGTACTCCCCATCGCCGTCGTCGTCCCCGAGCATGGGGTCGCCAAGGGTCTTCACCGTGTCCCAGACGCCAATGTACTTGATCCCCACGATTGGGAGCTTGTCGGCTCCAGCCGCCCCGCCGTTCTTGAGGCGCCAAGCGCGGTCCTGCTCGCTGGCGCAGACGTCAGGCGCGAACTGGGCGCGGAAGCGGTTGATTTCGTCCAGCTCCTCGATGGCGTCCTTTTTCTCACGGCGCTCGTACAGAGATGCGGCCACGTGAATTTTGTCGGCATAGCAGCTGTTGACGATGCCCACGTGCTGAATGAGGCCAGCGAACGAGCGGGCGGTGTAGGCGCCGCGTGAGAAGCCGAAGATGAAGATCTCATCCCCGGGTTCGTAGTTGAAGACGAGCGCTTTGTACCCCTCCACGACACGCTCGTAGAGACCCTTGCCGGTCGCGCCGCCCACCATCTTGTCGCGCCAGGTCCCGGTGCCGACCCCCTCATCGTAATACACGATCTGAGCCACGCCGCCCTTCGCCGTGTTCTTCACGCCAGCCGCCGTGATGGCCACATTCGTCGGGTGGGGTCGATCGAGCGTGTTGCCCGTGCCGTCAAAGCAGAAAACCAGACGCTTCATCATGCTCTCCGTTCTTGCCCCGCTTGAGTAGCGGGACGTCCCGTCAAGGGCGGGCGCATCCCCTCACTGAATCGCTCGACTCACCCCATACTACTTTATAGGAGGCTCACAGGTATGCGCACCACCATTATGATGCTGGGTCTGACCTGGCTTCTCACCGCCGGAGCCGCGGCCGCCGACGACGCTGAGATCCACACCTTCCATTGCCTTCATGGCTGCCCGATGGGAACGCCAGCGACGAACGACCTCGTCGTTCGGGAAATCTACACGCTGTCCTCGAACGATCGGACGAAGTTCGCCGACTGGGTCGCCTACCGAGTTACCGCAAGCACTGTCGGCGCATCTGAAAGCCGACGCTGGCGAGCCGATCCATGGCTGGCCGATGATGAGACTTTGGAGCCGAACGACTATGACGATGCGCCCCGCGCGCTCTCGATAGATCGCGGCCACCAGGCGCCCCTCGCCGCACTGTCTGGCACCCCGTACGCGGAGGACACAAACCTTCTTTCAAACATCACCCCCCAGCGGGCCGCACTGAACCAAGCCTCCTGGCAACACCTTGAGGCGCAGGAGCGGAACCTCGCGACCCGAGCGACGGATCCTGAGGTGCTCTATGTGCTCACAGGGCCGCTGTACGAGCGCGTGCTCCAGCCGCTCCCGATGCCGAGGGGGGCCGAGCGGCACCGGGTGCCGTCCGGCTATTGGAAAGTCATCGCGACCGAAGACGGCCGAATGTCGGCCTTCATCTTCCCACAGGAGACCCTGCGGAGCGCCAACTACTGCGACATGCGCGTTTCGCTCGAAGAAGTGGAGCTTCGCACCAATCTGACCATTTTTCCAAGGCTCGCTGAGCGCACCTTCGCCTCGCTCGATCTAGCTCTAGGCTGTCCACCCCTTTGATTTGAGACCCCGGGCGTCGAAATCTTGCCAGGGGCTATGTTTAGCCGCCGACATGAGCTGTCCGAGAGCACGCCATTGGCTAAGCTATATTTTGGGCGATGCGAGAACTCGGTAGCTGCACTTCGCAAACGTCGCCTCCGCGGACCTCAAAGACCCTTTTTGCGCGCCTCACCAATGCTGGTCGATGAGACACCACGATCCGGGTGATATTGAGACCGGCGACGATGTCAGCAATCCGATCCTCGTTGGATGCATCCAGATTTGCAGTTCCTTCGTCGAACACGAGGAGGGCAGGATCATTGTAGAACGCCCTGGCGAGGAGAATCCGCTGCTTTTGCCCGCTCGACAAAGCCGCGCCGAGTTCACCGATCAATGACTGATAGTTCATGGGCATCGCCATGATTTCGTCGTGCACCTGAGCCGTCTGCGCAGCGCGGTGCAGGCGCTCTCGATTCACGTCGGGACTAAAGAAATTGATGTTATCGGCGATAGAGCCTGCGGCTAGATGATCTTCTTGGGTTACGAGACCAATCGAGCGCCGCCACGCCCGCCAAAGCTCAGGCGATGCGACCGCACCGTCCAGCTCCACGTGTCCAGAACTGGGCGTGTACAACCCCAAGATCAGCTTGAGTAGTGTCGACTTGCCTGAACCCGACGGCCCGGTGATCGCTACATAATCGCCGGATGGTATATGCAGATTGACGCCCTTGAGCACCGGGCGGTCGGTGGCGCCGTACCGAAAGCTCACATCGACGAGCCGGATATCGCCCCCGATCGGCTCTGTTAGAGCTGCGACTTCAGTCGCCTCGGCCGGGGTGGAGACAATCTCCGACAGCCGCTCGAGCAGGACCTTCACCATCTGCAGCTGGCCGTACGTGGTGAGCAGGCGAAGCAGCTTCTCCGAGGCTAGGCCCCTATAGACGAATGCGGCCAAAAGCATGCCAAGCGTAAGTTCGTCATTGATTACGAGGTAAGCGCCAGCCGCCATGAGGAGGACCGTCGACGCCGACGATATCCCCGCGCCTGCCTGGGACTGAAGAGTGCGGAACCTGGCCAGCGAAAACGCCGAAGCCAGGGCTTGCGCCAGTTGGTTACGCCACAAGGTCTCCCGTTCGGCCTCTCGCGCATTCAGTTTAATCGGGAGAATGCTCCGAAGCGTCTCAAAAAGTATGCTTTGCTCGTGACTCCGGTCGGAGATGCTGGCGTCCACTAACGCATTGATCCGGCCCTGAAGGGCCCACGTCACGCCGCCTGCGACAGCCGTCGAGACGAGGGTTATAAGACCCAGCCAGACGGAATAATGAAAAAGGATCGCGAGGGCCAACAGCGCCACCACAGTGTCGATGAGCGCAGCCACCGCGCCGCTCAGGATGATCTCATTGATCTGAGAAACGCCTTGGAAGCGAGACGCGATGTCTCCCATGCGCCGGCCCTCGAAGAAGGTGATGGGCAGCCGGACCAAGTGTCTGAAAACATTGCCTGCCGCTTCATAGGAGAGGTGGCTCGCGTAGTACTGTATGATCCAGGCGCGGACGAACTCGATCATGAGCTGAAGGCCCGCCAGCAGCAAAAAGACCCCCGCGATCAGCGGTAGCAGCGAGACGATCCCAGGCTCGACCGCCTGATCGATGATGAACTGCATTTGTAGGGGAAGGACAAAGCTCACGCAGCCCAGCGCGGCGGAGAAAGCCAGAACTTGGAAGAGAGCCGCGCGAAGCGGTCCGGCGTCCTTCCATAGGGTTGAAAGCCGAACCCGGGGCGTCGGCGCGCACAGTGTGACGGACGAGGTCGGCTCAAGTTCAAGCACGACGCCGGTGAAGTGTGCAGAAAGCTCGGTCCTTCTGATGCGACGCCGACCCACTGCAGGGTCCAGAATTTCTACGTGATGGCGATCGATGTGGCTGAGGACCACAAAGTGATTGAAATCCCAATGCAGAATCGCCGGCAGTCGGACGACCGACAACTCGTCGATCTCGGCGCGATAAGCCCGAGGCGCCAGGCCGCTTGCCGATGCGACCTCCATGAGACCCTTCAGATTGACGCCCGCGAGCGAAGTCTGAAATCGTTGGCGAAGCGCACTCAGGGTCGAGCGCCCATCGTGGTGGGCCAGCACCATGGCCAAGCACGCTAAGCCGCACTCAGACCCCTCGGTGGCGCGAAAGAACGGGACCTTTGACCGGCGCTTCGTACTCATTGCTCATTGCGATCCCAGAGTCGCTGAAAAAGGGACCGGGCATCTTTGACGATGGACAGCCTAACGGGCGCCCCGGCCGGCCAAGCGCGGGTACCAGGGGGAAATCTCACCCGGACGAGGTATCGGATCGAATCCGCCGCCCCCTCGCCGGCAGTGGTGCTCGGCATTGGTGTTTCAGATACGCTGGCGACGACGCCCTCGATCCGACCATCACCCACGCCGGTGGAAACTAGGCGGGCCACCACCCGCTGCCCGACCTTCACGCGACTCAGAGCGTCTGCGGCGATAGGCACCTCCGCCTCGATCGGTGCGCCAGCCGATATCTGTAAGAGGGGGCGAGCCGGCTGAACGGCCTCACCCGCTCTGGCGGTGATGGCGCCAACAATGCCCGCGGCGGGAGCTCGAACTACAAGGCGGCTTTGGCTCTCGAGCGCCGCCGTAGCGAGCCGAGAGTTGCTCGCCGCGACATCGCTCAGAGCCGTGATTCTGGCCCGCCGGCCCGGGATCGCCGCGGCCGCCGCTCTGAGTTCAGCGAGTTGGCGAAGGAGGCCGGCTTTTCGCTCATCTAGAGCGGCTGCATTCCGCTGCTCGCTTAGATATTGATTGCGACGCATGTCGAGCGCGGCTTGAGACAGCATTCCCCGGGTGACGAGTTCGCTAGACCGCTCGTACTGCTGCTGCGCTATTTCCACCTGCTCGATCTGCAGCAGGGCTTGGCGATCCAGGCTTTGCAGTTGGGCCTGGAGCGCTTGAATCTGATTAGACAAGCCAGCAGCTTCGCTGTTCAGTTGGGCCAATTCGGCATCGCTAGCCCGCACTTGAGACTCTGCAGCGCTGCGCACATGCACCGAGGCTGCGTGGTTGGACTCCTCGGCCCCGAGTCGGACCGTGACCAGCGCCATGCCTGGTTCAACCGAGTCGCCCTCTCGTACGTGAACCGCCGCCACGACTCCGGGCTGCGGGGTCTCGACGTTTAGCAATCCCTGGGTCGGCACGACGCGGCCACTGGCCGTAACGAGTTCGGGTATGGGCAGCCACAGAAAAATGGACCCAACCGCCGCTGTTAGGGCGCCGCACAGAGCCAGAAGAATCCTGACTGGGGGCCGGGGAAGGTTCAGGGGCCGACCGTGAAGGCGCCGCTGATTAAACTCAAGGGCCTCCGTCCGGAACAAGCCGTAGGATACGACCCCCTGAGATGCGTCAGCGCCGCGTTCGACATCCATCTCAAAAGTTACCCAGTGGGCACTTGGAGCTCCTCAACCGCGCCTTGGCGTTCATGACGCAGTTGCAGACTTTGCACTGGAGCAGCGGCGCCGTCCCAGGCGCGACAGTGCTAGCGCCCCTGCCTATCAGGAAACGGATCTCGGGGCAGTCCAGGCAGATTGAAAGGCGACGTTCATACTCGGATTGACTAACCGGTAGAATGCCTTGAATGAGACGACGTGCCAGTTCCAGTCTTCCCTGCGGGGTAGTCTGGGCAGCGCCGTCGGGCTCATCGACAAGCGTCTCGGCCAGCTCTTCTGCGAATCCTTCTGCAATTTGCTCTTGCCCTTCGGTCGATGGCATATCCCGAAGGCGCTGATGCAGCCGCTCCACCAATGTGCGGTCGATCAGCGTCATGCGGCCACGCCCTTCTCACGGGCGGCGCCCTGCGTCTTCTCAGCCCGGCGCACAAGCTCGTCGGCTGCATGCTCAGATAGCGGCAGACCCAACTCTTCCTCCAGGCCTGCCCACTGACCGTCCGGATTGCACTCAAAGAAGATGTGCTCGCCCCGAGGGGTGACCGCCAAGTCGAAGACGCCGCTATCAAGACCGAAGTGGTCCAGGAACGCCGCCAGTCTCAGCCGAAGATCCTCTGAGATCTCTGTAGGCTCGTAGAGCGTGGGATCCGCTGCCAGCAGCCGCCAATCGAGCTGCGTAGCACGGTGCGCCTGGGAGTTTATCCGCACCGAGACGTCTCGCGCCCCGAACACGTGCACTCGCAGTTCGTGAGCTTTTGGAATCTCGTTCTGGTAAATGCCCGGAACAGCCCGGACCGCCGCTTCGTTTTCCGTGATCTGAGACGTCTCAAAAAGCGCGACGGGCGGCGGCCCTCGATCATCGTACCTTTGGGCGGAGACCGGTTTGTAGAGAACCGTATTGGGGAACCGCTCCGCTAGGGCTCGCGGCTCGTTGCCGATGACGGTCTCGGGAATATTGAACCCAAGCCGCAACGCGACTTTCAACTGGCACGCCTTTAAGTGCGCGCCCGATTGAGATCCGGCATATCCGGATATGTAGATATGCGGTGCCTCCTCGCTGATCATTCGAAAGAGCGCATGGAGGCAATCGCGCCACTCGGCGCGCCAGAATTGATGCCGTGCTACATCAGAATGGCGGCTGCGCAGTTCGGGGCCGAAGGGGGGCTTTAGACGAAGCCATACGAGACCGACCTCGGCCCGCTGAAGCTCCTCCATGAATGGCCAGGTGACACCCTCCGCCCCCAAGCCGATGGCGAATGTGTCGTTGTAGTGGTCGAAAACGGTGACGGTGAAACTCCGCGCGATCAATCGATCTCGCATCAGCCGTATGTGTGCGTCTGTCTCCTGGCCGAATAGAACCGCACACCGAGTGACCATGCACTTTCGCTCATCTTCAAAACAGGACGAGGGCGGGCATCGCCCGCCCTCGTACGCATTAGCAGTCGAAGCAGGGGCTCGCGTCACAGACCAAGTCGTCACAATCAAGCTGGTCGTTGTCGGACTGATGCACGCCCATCCGCGTCCAACGGCAGTTGGCGGTCCAAGCGCCGTCGCACGTGTCGGCGCCGAACACTACGTTCAGATCGGCTTCAGACAGGCGCTGCAGCTTGTTTGCGAAAGCCATTTCGGGGACGCTGGATCTCGTTTCCATGATAACCACCTCCAGTATGCCAAGATCGGCGGCATTGATGATATGCACCACCTTAGGTAAATATCAACGGCCTTCATTGGAGCTCAAAATGATGCCTGTGGGCCGCCGGGATCTGGTATTTGGATCGCTTGCTCTTTCACTCCTCTGGCCGTGGGGGTCAGCGAGAGCGGCGGCTCCGGGTGACGCATGGAATGACCCGCTCGCTCGATACCTCCCAGCCCTCGCCGAAGTGCGGGCCGCCGCCGAGGTGGAGATTGCAGGGGGCGTTCAGACCGGCCCCAGACGAGCGCAGTTGGCGCAGATGTATGCGATGGTTGGCGACGAGGCGGCCGCATTGACGATCTCGGCGCAGATCGAGACGGCGTCCCTGGAACGGCGTCGCGCGAGCGGGTCCACCTTGGCCGCGGAGGCAGCACCTGACCTGACCCAGACCCGGTCGGCTCCAGCTGCCGAGTACATCCTGCGACAGGCGGAAGGTCGTCGGTTGGTCATCCTGAACGAGGCCCATCACCTTTCACGCTGCCGCGCGTTCGCCGAGGAGCTCCTGAGCGGTCTCGCTTCGCTTGGCTTCACTTGGTTCGCAGCCGAGACCTTCCAAGAGTCTGCAAACGCCTGGTCGCCTGGACAAGCCGTCAGGCCCGATATGGGGTTCTACGTCCGGGATCCAGTCTATGCCGAACTTGTGCGCAAGGCAGGCCGGCTCGGCTTCAGCCTCGCTGCATACGAGATGCGCCAGGATCAAGTTCTCACAACCGATAGCCCGAGCTCTCTAGAGCTCCTCAATCACCGGGAAGCCATGCAGGCGTCCAACTTGGTAGCTCACGTGTTCGAGCGTGATCCTGGGGCGAAGGTGTTCTGCCTCTGTGGCTACGGCCACGCTGTCGATAATCCCCGCAATCCCGAGCTCGCACGCATGTTCGCGGCGCGGCTACGCGAACTGACAGGCATCGATCCTCTCACCATTTCCCAGACAGGCGGGCAGCCAGCACGGACGCCTATGGATGACTCGCCCGCCGTGCATGCGGTCCTAGAGCGTTTCGAGCCCGTGGACCCCATCGTCGTGCTGGACGCGCTAGGCGGAACGGTCCGAGGCGGCCGTAGTGACAACGGAATGGATCTGGCGGTCTTCCATCCTCGATACGAGGATGTTTATGGACGACCGGGTTGGTTGGCCAAGGCCTCCGGACGCGTTCCCGTGAGGATCGCGCTGCCGCCTGATCCCTCCGGATCCGAACGGCTCCTCCAAGCTCTGCATGCCTCTGAAGGGTCGCCCACTGTGCCTGCCGATCAATGCCCCGTCGCCGGCATGTCCGCAGCAACTCTATTCCTGCGACCCGGCCGCTATCGCCTCCGCGTCGAAACAGAGGGCGGTATAATCTGGCTAGAAGACATAGGCGTGTGACGGTTCCCCCGGCGCTGAAGGAGGGGCGAGCTGCCTGCCTCGAGCGTGCCCACGCAAAACCGCCAACGGGGGCGCCGAGGTTGCGAGGCCTTGACCAGTCTTGCAGCTGCAAAGACCAAAGGGGGCCGCCGTGGTCACCACGATGCACGCCTAAAATGGAGGGCGGCGTCCTAAATCTCTTAGCAGACCCGGCGTAAATATCCGCTAGGGGGAAGTCGCTGCTCAATCGTTCGGCCTGCCACGCGCCCACCGGGCTGCGGCTCCGCCGCCGCCTCCCTTAGGTCGGTTTGGGCAGCGACCCTGAGGATCGCGCTATCACCCGCGCCACGGCAGAGCGCCTGTCGCGCGCCTCGGCGGCGCTTACGCTCGTCTGCGAGACCTTCACGCGATAGCCCCGCACGACGCTGGCTTCGCGCGGGGGAGCCGTCAAGGCGTCGAGGGCCGTCGCGAAACCATCGGGCGTCAGGAAGCTGATCTTCTCAAGATCCGCCTGCGGCAAAGCTTCCCGGGCGCGCGCTTCCAGCCTCCGCAGGCGCTTCTCGTCGGGAGCCAGGGCCCACACCTGCGTAAAGCCCGCGGCGAGGCACTTGGCCAGGTTCTTAAGTTCGTGCTCCGGCGTCGAGGTGACGGAGATCTCGCAGGCGATGGAAAGATCGTCGCGATAGAGCGCCACGTCGACCTGTCCGGGACCCGCCGCCGCCTCAATCACGGCCTTGTAGCCCCGCTCCTCGGCGAGCCCCTTCAGCAAATGCTGGACATAGCGATGCTGCGATCCGCCCTTTCCCGGCTCGTGAGGCGGGGCCAGCGATCCTGATGGAGGCGGCTGCCTCAGCGTCGGTGCGGCCAGCGCCGATCCGGCCGTCGGGGAAGAGGCAGGCGTCGTCACGCCGTCGGCAACCGGACCGGCTTCGGCGGCCGATAGGGATTCGGGCCAATCTGCGACGGCGTTCGGCCCGAGACCCTCGCCGGGCGCCGGCAGGGCCGGTAAGAAGCCCGGTATGTCGCTCAGCGCGCCGCAATAGCGGACTCGGTTGAACTCCAGGTTCAGTGCAAAGGCTTCCTCGGTCAGCAGCGGCTGCCGTTCCAGGAACCCGAGGGGAACCGAGACGCGGATCGCATGGGGCGTACTGTGCTTCAGCCAGACGGCGAACTCCGTCTGGTCTCGCCGCCGCTTCATGCCCTCTATGAAGTCTGAAGTGGTGTGCAGTTCGTCGGCCAGGGCGCGCGCATCCTTGGCTGAGACGCCGCCGACGCACTTCAGGCTGGTGTTGGCGAGAATCGCCGAGCGCAGGCGTGGCGACAGTTGATCGAGCGCCTGGTGGGCGAGGGTGAGCCCCACGCGGTACTTGCGCGCCTGGTTGAGGATAGTCTCGATGGAGTCGTCGAAATACTCCTGCGCCTCGTCCACATAGACAAAGGTCGGGGTGCGCGCCTCGGGCGCGATGGTCGATCGCTCAAGCGCCGCCTGGGCGATCATGGCGATGAAGAAGCGCCCAAAGAGCGCGCTGCCGTCCGCCTTGAGAAGGTCCTTGGCCGTCGAAACGAGGATGATCTTGCCCTCGTTCATGGCCGCGAAGAGGTCGAGCTTGTTGGCCGCCTGAGCGAACATGCGCTCGAACGCCGGCGTCGAGAGGACGCCCCAGAGCCGCTTCAGGATCTGTTTCTTGGTGGCCGCGAAGGAGGGGTGGAAGAATTCCGCCTCAAAGAAGTGGCGGGCGGACCCCTCCAGACGCGCCATGTGCGGCTTAAAGGGACGACCATCCTCCATGAGCTGCATCAGGGTGTGGATGGTGGCTCCGGGGATCGTCACCAGGAGGCGCGCCAGATAGCGGAAGATAACGCCCTGCTTCTGCGTGAGCTCCGCGCCGAGCATGGCCCCAAAGAAGGTTTCATAAAGCTCTATGACGCCGTTGAGCACGCGCTCACGATCCACGGGGCGGTAGTCCCGAAGCCGGTCCAGATGCGCATCAAAGAGATTGAGCGCCGCCGGGAACTCGATGTCGGCCGGATCGATTACTACCAGCCGATCCGCCAGGCTGCCCGGCTCCCACCGATCAAACAGTGCCAGCCGTTGCAGCTTGTTGATCAGGTCGCCCTGGCTGTCGATGACCACAACGGATCGCCTGTCCTCCCGCGCCGCCTCCAGATCGGCGTGGATCATCCGCTGCATCAGCTGGGTCTTGCCGTGTCCGGTGCCGCCGACGATGTGGCAGTGCTCGAACCGCGCCTCGTCGGGGATGCGGAAGGGCGCCGGCGTCTCCAGGAGCTCCAAGAGCGGGGTGCCGCCGAGGTAAAGGCGCGCGAGTTCGGCCGCGCTCTTGCCCTTCTGGTTCTGCGGCGAAATGAGGCGGCTAGCGCGCTCATGGGTGTTGTCATCGGGCCGGAAGCCCGAGGCCACGAGCATGTTCGTTCCCAACTGCTCCCGCAGGCGCAGGAACAGATCATAGCGCATCGTCTCGTCGTGGAACGGGAAGACAAGGATACGGTGTATGGTCTCTGCCGGGTCCTCCAGAAGATCAATCAGAGGAACGCCGAGCGCGCCGTCCATGTCGCCCTGGTCGCCAAAGCAGGCCTCGGGAAGGGCCTCGAACAGAACTCCGTACAGCTCCATGAACCGCTCGCCAACGATGCCACTCATCTGGTCGAAATGCTGGGCCCAGCGGCGCCGGCGCTCCGTCAGCTTCCGGAAGTTGGCCGCGACGGCCACGTCGCCTTCGATGATCGGCCAGACAGCTTCGGCCGGTTCAATGTCCTCGGCGTGGAGAAGCTTTTCGGTCGCGTCGGCGACGGCGATCAAGACCGACAGCGACGGCGCGCGGTCGGCCTGACGGAGCCCTGCTCGGACGTAGCCGATGGCGAGGTCCTCAAGGCCGCCCGCCAGCGGCGAAGCCCGCCAAAGCGCCTCCGTCTCCTCCCAAGCGCGCCGCGTCTCCTGAAGCTCCTTGAGCCGCTGGTCGCCGGCGAGCCAGTTGGTGAGATTGCCCCAGCTCACCCGCTAGAGCTCCACGACCTCCTCGCCGCCGAACTGCGCGGCTGCCGCGAGCACCTGGGCGAAGGTCCTGGCGGCCTCCTTGATCTGCTCTTCCACCGCCAGCATCTCGACGATGTCCTTGCACTCGATCTTCTTGCCGGCTGTGAGGTCCCTCACCGTCACGCTGATGGTCATCGCCTTATGGGCAAGGCGTGTCGCCATCCCCAACAAGCCGCTACCGCGGTCCACAAGTGTGTGGCTGGCGTAGAGCTCGGTGTCGGCCAGCTTATAGCGATCAATCGCCGCCTTCTCGTCGGCGCTGATGTCTGCTCGGACGTTAAGGACGAACACCGGCTTGGAGCCGATGATGGCGGCGCGCTGCTCGCGGCGAAGTAGCAGCTTCATGCGGCCCTCCGGTATCCATGTTATACGACCTACCGACGTTTGGTTCGTGTGTCCAATTTCGAGGTGGGAGGTGTGATGTGTCAGACGACCTGACCTTCGGTGGACTCCGGGCCTCTTCCGTTCCTCACGTCCTCGACGTTTACACCAGGATGTTTGATATTGACGGAATAGGACCGCTGAAGCTCTTGATGATCACCACAGACCTTCCAATGGAGCCCTCGCGGGGCGGCTATTCTGAGGCAAAGCTCACTCAGGTCCTTGAGGCAGCACAGGCCGCTCGAGGGACAGGATTATTCGACAGCGTGGCCGTGTGCTCAATCAAGGCTCCGCCTGACCATTGATCGCTGCATCCATGCCCAGGCTTGGTAGATCGTCCTCGCGGCACATGCGATGATCTTCCAAGCCCTGACCGCCATTCTGCGGGACGTGGAAATCACCATGGCCCCAAACAGAACAACAACTGTCGTAGCGCCAATCTGGCTGAGCTCCGGCAGCGCACAGAACCTAACCCAAATATCCCATGGAGAATCGGCAGCCTGGAAGGCATTCACCAGCGCTAACACAACCAAGCCGTCAATCGCTTTTCGCAGTATCGGCTCGCTTGGACCAGTCATATTACCAGCCTCCTTCTAAGTGCCCAACGTACACGTCAGGGTGACAGAAGTCTGGTGCTGAACAGTGCTAATGAGAAGACATATCCGACTACATTACACCTAAGCTAGCCTTGATAACCTCACTTTAGCCCCCGCAATGCATATAGATGAAGGTCACTAATCCATATCTAATCCATCTTGCTGGTCAAGGACCCGCAGGAGATTTGCCGTATGGTTCCTCACCATGTCAGCGGAGATGCTTGGGGAGCCCGTTGGCAGAGCCAAGTCGTCATGATACTGCGCCTGCGCCTGTGCCCACATGGTATCGATACGACTTAACTCCCTTTGAACCATCACGACGTCCCGGGGAGCGGGGCTAATAATGTAACTCGTCGGCTTTACATGAGGCGGCGTCTGCATGATCTGACATGAAACCATGCCCGCCAACGAAATGGGAATTTCTCGTGTCTTGCACAAAACTTCGCACTCATGGAGCCCTTCATCGTCAGCATAGGTTCTTTCGCCGCCGGGGGGGCGGTAGAAAATCATATTAAAGTTCTCAAAACCCAATAAGGCGACCGCATCTGTAACCCAAGCCCTCCTAGAGGCGCGGCTCTTTCTGTTCAGGAATCTTTTCAGCGTCGGGAAATTAACAACGACCTTATAGTTCTTTTCGCCTCGCTCGATCAATGTGCGAAAATATCTTTTGTAGGAATCAAACTCCTCACAAAACACATCAAGAGCGATGCCCGCAATACTCATACTGACTGCCCACGCCTCGATATCGTCTTCTCCCCACAATACGAAAGGCGGCTCATTTACAATCAACAGCTCGTACCCACAGTAGATCTTTTCAATCGCAAATATAACAGCTAGCGCTCTCTCGTTCTGAAAGCTGTAGAGTGGCAGTTGAAAGATCTCATCCTCATTTGTCGGTAGCTGCCGAATAAACATGCGTAACTCCTTTTGGTCCGCGGCCGGCCTCAGTTCATCCAGCAACTGTATTCGACCCGCGCGAACGGCCTCAGCGTAATGTGAAGCTGCGATTTCATCATTGCTATAGCCGCCAAGCAGATAGCCAAGCGGTACATCCAGCGCTTTTGCCACAAGTTCTAGCGGCGGATCGCGGTAGGTGGTCGGCCGCCTTTTCGGAAGGACATAGCGAATTTTGTCATTTTCCATGTTCTTCAGGCTGGATAAGCTGACCCCTCGCCCATCGAGACCTGTGGCTTTGCACAGGGCCCTTTGTGTTAGCCCCAGTTCGTTGCGCCGGGACCCGATCCGCTCAGCGAGGCGGACTCGTGGAAGGGGACGGTCCAATTAAGCTCTCCTAAGGGCTTGGTTTGGCCACAACACGAACTGGAGCTCCATCCCACTGATACTTTGCGGGCAGAGCAACTATCTCGAAACTAGGATGGTCAACCAAGGAGGAGACATTAGCCAGGTTCTCGATGATGAGCACGCCATTACCGAGCAGCATCTTGTGAATCGGAAAGGGATGGCGATCCGGGGTGGGTGTATCAAGTGCGAGAATGGACACCTCCTTGCGGATCAGTTCTTCCGCGAAGGCCGGGGTGACCAGCGGGTGGTCAGCAAAATAGTCGGCTTTGCGGAACCGTTCGTGCCAACCTGTGAGCACGACAATGATGTCGCCCCGCTCAACGCGTGCTCCCTTCAAGAGGTCGACGGAGATCTCAGAGCTACCCCGCGCGTCGATGAGCCTCCCGCGGCCGAAGAACCTGCTCACCGGAATTGCAGACACCGGCTGACCGTCCGCTACCATATGAAGCGGCGCATCTATATGGGTGCCGACGTGCATGCCGCCGCGAAAGCAGAACTCGTTGTATTCATCCTCGGCAATTCGCGCGATCTGGGTGATCTCGGGACAGTCGTCACCTGGGTAGACAGGCATGCTGTGGTCGAACGAGTGCGTCAGGTCGATTAATGCCTTCATGGTCATCTCCATTGTACCTGATCCTCAGGCTGCCTCGGTGCCATTTCCGAGATCATAAAGAATGTCGGCTGTGTCGCCGTAGCGAGTCTCCGGCCCGAGCTGATAGGCCAGGTTCAGTATCGCCCGATAGGCGCCGCTCTTCACCGGCGTGACGCGGTGAAGGCAGCGATCTGCGCGAAGCATGTAAGCGTCACCGGCACAGTGGTGCTTCCTTCGAAGAAGGCCATCTGCTTGCGCAGCTTCAACGAAGGGTGTGACACCCCCAAAGCGGGCGAGCTCCCCTCTTTGGTCCTTTCTGACGCAGTCGCTCACAAACTCCAGCACCCCCCCTTGGGACGCGGCGGGAGCATCCACGACGATAACGAGAGCAAGTGCCGGATCATCGAAGTGCCAGCCGTGGGTCGCTCCCTCCTGATCGAAAATATTCATAACCATGAACTCATTAGGGTGAGAGCAAGGCTGAGCACGTTCTCCGGAAATGCCAGAAATCAGGTGGACGACATCAGGATGGTCATAAAGCCACATCAGGAGCTGAGAGCGCTCCCGAAGTAACTTCCCGCCGATTCCCTTCATGCGCCGAGGTGTCATTAGGCCCGGCATCACGAAGTTGCGAGCTGTGGCGTCTTGAGATAGGCCCGCCGCCTCATGGGTGAGTGCCGCGAGGGCCTCACTGGTGAGCAGCTGGGGTAGTCTCACGTATCCCCCGGTGGAGAATTGAAGCGCGAGCTGCTTCAATCGCTTCGGGTCGCGATAATCCGCGTTAGTGACTGCGAAATTCAGAGACGGCATTTGGGCCTCCTGCGCAAGCCGCACGACTTTGCACACCTCGCAGGGACAATTCACGGGTAATCTAAGGGACGGTGGACCCCCTCGCCGGACACGCACATGCCGTGCCCTTATTCGCCTGAACTCGCACCTCCCCAAATCTTGAACGCTGTCTCAAGATAGTACAACCGAATTGCACGAGCTTAGACGCCAACCAGCAATACAAGCGTCCTGGCGCTGAACGGCTTGCTGGGAGCCTGATCGATCATCAGCCTGAGATAGGCGTGGCGGTTCGGAAGCGACATCACGTCTTGGGCGCCGAAGGTCGGTTGGAACTCGGCACCGATAAACGGCGCGTCTTCGGCGCCCACACGGAAGGCGATTAGGGTCCCGGCGTTTCCAAGCACCGCATGCCGGATGTCCGGCTCCAGTTGATGCAGGTGCTGATGCGCTAGTGTGAGACCAACGCCGTATTTCCGGAGCTCCGCCATCATGTTCACGAATGCGAGCGTCGTGAAGCTCTGGAACTCGTCTACGTAGAGAAAAAATGGCCGCCGCTCTGGCTCCGGCATGTTAGCCCGACTGAAGGCGGCCATGGCGATCGTCGAGACGATAAAGCCACCGAGGATTTGTGAGGCGTCCTCGCCGAGCTCTCCGCGCGAGAGGTTCACGAGCAAGCCTCGCCCTTCGTCCATGAGCGGGCGAAAGCGAATGTCCGACGCCGGCGCAACGAAGATGCGATGGAGTGTGGGATCGGACAGAAGCGCTCCGAGCTTGTTCTGGATTGGCGCGATCGCCTCCGCGCGGAGCCGGGCAGGATAGTTCTCGAACTCGACCTTCCAGAACTCCCGCACCACATCGTTGCGGATGTCTCTGGCTACGCGGACCCGGAACTTCTTGTCGTTGTAGAGCCCCAGGATGTCGGTGAGGTCGACGTCGTCTCTTTCCAGAAGGGCATAGAGGCTGTTGCGCAGCACATGCTCCATGCGAACACCCCATGCGTTCGGCCATAGCTTTCGGAGGGTCTCCAGCAGCCCGGACGCAGCAAGCGGTATCCGATCATCTCGCACCCGCCGTAGGGGATTATATCCGTAGGGCTGTCGAGGGTCCGGACCATTCAGATAGGTGATTCGGTCGCGCTCGGCGTTGGAGGCGCTCTCCCATACCCGCGCGGCCAAGTCTCCGTGAGGATCCACAAGGGCGAAGCCGCGGCCCGCCTCGATGTCCTGCCGCACAAGGGACTCCAGCAGGCGCGACTTGCCGACGCCCGTCTTGCCAATGATGTGCACGTGGAGGAGCCGGTCAGCCTGGCGAATGCCGAACCTGGTGTAGGCGCGGCGGAACGTGGTTTCTCCGAGATAGGAGACCGCATTTGGGTCGGAGGACATCCGCTCATGTTCACGCCGGGCGGGCAATCAGGCACGGCGGCGTTCCGGCGCCAGACGGCCAAAAAAGGAGCCCCCGGAGGGGCTCTAGGTCAGTCGCTGAGCACGAGACTGTTCAGGTAAGTGATCGCCTGCCTGGCCTTCTGCGCAGCCGTGAAGATGGCTCGCTTGTCGGCCCGCAGGAGCTCAAGCCAGTGAGTGAGATACGCAGCGTGGTCCCGCCGAGGCTTGTTCGAGACGCCGTAATCAGCACAGAGGAACGCCGCGCCGAGTTCCGCAATCAACTCCTCAGCTGCATAGGTTTGGTCGCCGAACCGTTGGCCGAACTCTCGATTGAGGCGACCCGGAGCGCCGCTCCAGTGCACCAACTCATGAAAGAGTGTGGCGTAGAACGCTTCGGTCGCGGTGCTCGTCTCCGTGCCTATAAACCGCTCCCGCTCCGGCATGAGGATCAGATCCTCGAGGGGCCGAAAGCATGCAACCTCACCCCCGAGCCTGACATTTGCTTTGGTCGATGCGACGAAGGCCTCGGCTGCCTCGATAGTGGCCGCCTCGCCCATGCACACCGGCTCTGGCGCCACCCACCCTCGCACCTGGTCCGCATTGAAGACCCGGAAGGCTCGCGCCACTAGGCGGGGACGCTTCTCCTCTTCTTCGTCTTCGCTCTCGGCCTCAAGCGACCGATAGAAGACAACGGTTGCGCCATGCTGGCCTCGACCGACCTGCGCTCCGAGCCGCTGCCACTGGTCGTACGTCGCCCACCAATGGCTCGCGTAGCCGCAGACCATCGCCTCGGCCCAGAGGGCGATGACGTTGACCCCTTGGTACTGCGCCTTGCTCACGGCATTCGCCGGCCGTCCCAGCCGAGACTGGTGCCAGGGCATAACGAACGCCCCTGCTCCCGCCTCTATGGCCTCGACGATCTTGTCCGTAACGGCTCGATAGACGTCGAACCGCTCCTTGGAATGAACTTCTTCCACAATGAATCTCCCGCTTCTCGGGAGCACCGAAACTGTTCGATGCTCCAGAAAGCGGGCGAGCCCTATGGGTCCGGACAGATTGTCGCCGAGCGCCGTAGAGGGCGCACGACGGCGCTTCGGCAAGGAGGGTGACCAAGGCCTTCCGCGTCCTCAGGAGCGACGCAGCGCCGTCGTGCGCGCTCGACGCCGCCGCCGCACACTGTCCTCATGCTACTCGAAGGCGAACAGCTTCAGGACTTCATCCGATCATACGAAATCGCGTTCAACGAACGGCTCAGCGTGGCCGAAGCGAACGAGCTCTACCTGCGCCTTCTCAACCTGTATACCTCGATCAAGAGGGTGGCTGATGAGGGAGAAAGCAAAGTGGGCGCTCCTGGGGAGCTGGCTGACGACATCCAGATGTAGGCTATAGCCGGCGGGCGGACTAGGTAGCGCTTCCGCTTCTTCTGACTGGTTGCGGACCTTCAGGACGAAATCACACACGCGAGGAAGCGCGAACGGGTTCAGCAATCGAGCGCCTCCTGTTCCACCTGCTCTCTGAGGGCCTGGCCGGTTGCTGGGGTAGGCGAGAGCTTGGCCTCCGCCTCTCACCTCGCAAGCCAGCGGCGCACCCAATGGCCCACGACGTTGAGAACACTAGACCGAGCCGGATGTCGCTTAGGGCCTCCAGACGGAACTCTCCCTCTCCGGACGGCTGCCTTCAGACGCTCCAGATTGTCATCGAGGGCATCGCGGGCGCGACGCATCAGTTCCTCCTCCGATGCTCCGGCTGGGCCTGGCCGGTTGAGCGTCGAAGGCGGATCTCGATCCGTCTTCTGGACTGGTCATCGCGGGGCGCAGTGCCGTCAGCCATACGGTCTACCGGCACGATCATCTGGGCACCGGACAGCGGCAGGATAGTCACGTTGGCCAAACGGGGATCGGCACGCAGGATACGGACGACGGCCACAGCCCTCGCCATGGCGAGACCGGCATTGTCGGTCGATCGCAGTTCGGCGATTGGATAGCCGCCAGCCGAAGCTGTGATGAGGCGTCCGTCGAGATTGCTGGTTCCCACCATCGGAACCTCGTCGGTGTGACCTATTACCTCGATCACGTTGACGTCGTAGTCGGCGACGGCCGAAGCCAGCATGGGCACGATGTCGGTGCGCAGGCTCTGCTCGAACTCGGGTCGTAGCGTCGCCTTGCCGCTCTCGAAATAATAGCCGCCCGCCTCGCTCAGGTTGAAGAAGGGCGGCCATTCTCCCTCCCGCCCGCGTTCGGCGGCGGAGACGGCGCGTCTGAGGTAGTCGGCCGGGTCGTCTTCACCGGCGGCCTCACGCACCTGTCGACCCAGTTCCGCGTCCTCAACGAGGGTCGATAGTCCTTCCTCGCGGCCCGAACGCTCAATCTGGTCGCGAACCTCGATTGCGCGCACCAGCTCCCGAAAATAGTCGTCCGCGTTCTGCGCCTGTGGATAGGCCTGCTGGAGGCGCTCTATAAGGCGAGAGGCGCCGCCTTGGTCCAGGGCGGCGATGCGCCGGTCCCGGTTCTGAAGCGCAGCCGCCAGCGCCATGAGCAGTAGGAACAGCAGAAGGACCATCACCTCGGCGATCGTCAGGCCAAGGACCAGGCCGCGGCGATAGGCCCTGTCCTGACGAAGATCAGGAAGGTCGGTCATTCCGGCCGCCGCTCCACCTTCTCGACGAGCTCACGCGTCATCTCGACCAGGGCTCCGTGGACCTTCGCGACGTTCTCCCGCGAGCGCGCCACCTCCTGCTCCAGCGCGCTGTTGTGTCGGGCAGCTGTCTCGGCACCTGCCCGCACCTGTTCCCCGAGGCTCTCAACCAGCGCAGCCTGGGACCGGACAACCGCTTCCAGATCACCCCGCAGCCGCTCGAGCACGCCGGCGATCCCCGCCATCGCCTCGTCCGCGACAGCTCGTGGCACGGCCTGGATGTCGGACAGCTTTCCGGCCAGCACACGCTCAAGCCGGACGGTCGATTCGTTCAGCCCCTCGACGTGCTGTCCCAGGCGGGAAGCTGCGGCGGCCATTTCCCGCACGGTGTCGGCCGCGCCGGCCTGCAGCTGCCCAACACCGCTGCTCTGTTCGACGAGATCACGCAGGATGACCTGCGACCGCTCGGCCGCACTTTCGAGCGCATTCAGGGCTGTCGTTATGCGGGACTGGGCCTCCTCAAGCCCCGCGAGGGCTGCTGCGTGACTTTCGATCCCGCTCACCACCCGGTCAGTGGCGGTGGTGATCTTCTTTGAGCGGGAGACCGTGGCCTCCGATGTTTCTGTGACCGCTGTGGTCGCCTGGCCCGCCACCTCCCTGACCGCCGTCCCGGCGGCGTCCGCTACCGAGCGAATGCCATCCACCATCTCGGCACGAAGTTCCTCAAGGGACTGCCGGGTCTGGCGGCTGAAGTCGTTCATGCTGACGACCGCCCGGGACAGCTCAGCCTTCAGCTTGCCTGAGGCAGCCGCAAGCTCCAGCCGCGCGGAGGTTTCTGCCTCGGCGATGTCGGGACGGCTTTGATTGAAATAGACCCGAAGTACGAGCCCCACGATCGTTGTCAGAAGCGCGACGCCGAAGCCGCTTATAATCGTGTCGGCGGTTTCGGCCGGATTGAAGGTGAAGATCGCATAGGCCAAGCTCGCCAGGGTGTAGACGAGTCCGAGATAATAGCAGTTGTCTCCAGCTTGGTCGCTTCGCAGCCGACCGGTACCCGTCTGCTGGATAAGAAGCGCATAGGCGAGGATGGCCGCGGCCGCGCAAAGCGCGATGACGACGGCGTGGACACCTATGACCTTGCTCAGAATGATCAGGGCGGCACCGCCGAAGGCGAAGCACAGAAAGCCGTAACGATCGATGAGCCCTCGCTCGGTCAGGCGATCCACGAAAGAGATGCCGCTGCCCGTCATTTCAGCTTATCCACTCACGTTGTAGGCGCGCGTGACCGTCGCGCCCTGTGCGGTCAGCAAGGCATCCCACAGATCCACGAGCGCACGCGGCTGGGTCCGTGTGGTATCCGAACGCTCCAGCATCCAGATCTCGGCCTCGACATCCCTCAGGTCGGTGCGGACGCGCCGAAACGCGGCGGATTCCACGAAGGCCTCCGCAGACGGGAGCCCACGGTAGAAGCTGACTGTGTCGGTGTTCTGGAGCAGGTCCGACGCCAAGATCAGACGCCGGGGAAGACCTTGGACCTCTGGTGCGAGGAGTTCCGTCAGCGCCGCGGATTGGACGGACTCGAGGATCGGAGAGCGCGTGGAGCCGCTTGCCCGGGAAAGGTCGGTGAAGGCCTCGTTCAGCGGCAGGACGAACTCCTCGGCGTGCATCCGTTGGACCCTCCCCGGGTTACCGGTCCACTCGCTGACGTCCTCGGCCCTTCCGGGATTGCACCGCACGATCACAGGTTCAAGCAGTCGGTCGGCAGCAGAGTCGACCTTCATGACCACAAGCTTGCCGTAACGCGGGATTGAGTTGCGCAGAACGGCCAGCTGGTTTTGGAAGTCCTGGCGCTGCGCCACCGTCATGGGGTCCGTCACGTCCACGAGAAGGAGCACGACGCTTGCCGGTTCAGCGGGACAGAGGGTTTCGGGGTCTAGCGCCCTGTGGCCTCGGGACACCATGAGGTAACCGCCGAGCACAACGACGCCGGCAAGTCCGACCAGCCCGATCTTCAGCCAGCCCTTTCGCGTCTCGCTTTCAGCAGCCCGATTTGCCGGCCGCGCCCTGCGGGACTGTCGGTTCCTACGCATCGGAGAGTTTCCGTTTCAGCGCGTCGAGAGGTTCAAAGGCCCCTACAGCTTCATCGAAGGCTGACGAGAGGTCGCCGATGGCCCGGTCAAGCATAGTCTCTGCCGACCTGATGTCAGTTTCCGATACCGGAAGCGGCGGCGGCGGCGGCAGCACCGTGCGGGGCAAAACCCAGGGGGTGGAGAAGGTGGGGGGAGATGGCGTCGACCGGGCCGCCTGGTTGGCGGCGCGATAGTCCTGCAGCAGACTGTTGGCAATCACTTCAAGCTGGTTGCTGAACTCGTCAAAACGCCGCACGAAGGCCGCTCGCGCAGCGAGAATCTGTCCCCTTTCAGCGGCCTGGCCTGCCAGTTCGTCGCGAACCGAAGCGACCTCGTCGACGGCCTCATCGCGGATTTCCTGCAGTTCCGCCGTCGCGGATTCCACCGCTGACGCATAGGCGTCGCAGCGTTCATCGTGGCGCCGCGAGACGCGACCGAAGCCCGGATAGGGGTCGTCCATACGAAAGCCGGAGAGAGCGGCCAGGGCCGCAAACAGAATGCCTGCGAGCAGAAGCGCCCAGGAATAGATGCTGTCTGGCGCTCCAGACATCATGGCGAGCGCCTGAACTTCCGGATTCTCAACGCCGCTGACCTTGGCGTCTCTGTAGTGGGCCGCGCCTACATTCCAGACGAGCATCAGCACGATCCACAGTGCCGTGACGGTCCACCCGATGACTTTACGCATGGGAGCACGGTGAAGAGTCTGGGGCCACACCAGTCGGCCTACAACGGCAGCGATTCCGACGTTGAGCGCCCCAATCGTTCCGGCCGCGACCACGCCGCCGAGATAGCCCATGTCGTCATTTTGGCGGAGCAGCGAGGCGTTGAGCAGGGTCTCGACGCCCCACGCGCCGACAATGGCGCCCCAGCCGGCCGGCCCGGAAAGAGCGCGGTGAGCGGGCCGGCGCAGCCCGTGTTCCAGACAGAACTCTCGCAGTTCGGAGTAAGAGCTCTCAATGTCGTCCTTGCGGTTGGCCAGACGATTGAGTGCGTTGCCGACGCTGGCCCTGAAATCGCTTACAGCAAGCCGTGCCGAGGCGGCGATAGAGGAGGTGCTCCCAAGAAGGGCGAGTTCTGCGCTCCGGCCGTCGTACGTGCGGATGCTGTTTGCCGCGTCCGACTGCGCACGCGCGTACACTTCCAAGACGTGCGTAGCGATCTCTGCTTCCACGAAATCAAGCGTCCGCAGATGTGAGGGCGGCTGTTCCAGCGCCCCCTGTTCGGTGCCGCGCTCGCGGAGCCTCAAGCGCTCAGACGTCGCCTCCCTGTCGATCTGGATGAACGGATCTTCCATCGGAGCGAGCAGTGGCTCGCGCCGAGCGAACAGTTCCCGCAGTTTCGCCATTGCCCCCATGGCTGCACCATATGCGGGAGATATCCTGGGTGGAAGCCCCGGGAAATTCAGTGCACTGGGTCCACAAACTGGCAGGCACCGGACACGTCCATGCAACCCCTTTCCTGTTCAGGGCCGCGGTCTCACTTCGCCGACTTGCGGGACCCCAGCCCGGCGAAGCGTCATGGTCGGCCCGCGCGGGGGGCCTGGGCGTTCTGACCCCCGCGCCTGACTCCAATCGGACCTTGCGAAGGTCCACTAGTCGGAGTTCGGCGTAGCGCCAGCCTCCGCGGCGACGACCTGTCTCAACGGCGACGTTGGGGAGGTCTGCTGATTGCGCGGAATAGCAGTTAAGGCCGCTGGCTACGTGTATCGCCGAAAATCCGGCGAAACGTCCGCGCCGTACTCGACGTGTTTGAGGATGCGCCCGACTTCACGGGCTGCCTTGATGGGCGCAGGGAGCTTCTGATCAAACTGCGTTGTATTCCAATTGACCTTCGTCAGCGCCAGCACGTCCTTCGCCAGCGCCAAGAGGTTGCTGTCGGTATTTTGGTGCGGCACCAGCAGCAGCGGGCGCGGTACGCGCAGCCCTGGGTAGGTCCCGTAGAAGGGGACGCTGCCGCGCGTATAGAGTAGGCCTTTGCCGCCCAGATCGACGAACGTGCCACGCAGGACGGGGTAATTGCCGTCACGGAACATCGCTATCGGTGAGCTTTCCTGCACCCACACGAGATCACACATCTCGATCCCGTGTTTTTGGAGCGCTGCGTCGATTCCTTCCGCCTCTTCGGGCCGGAATCGCGACGTTTTGAGGACAACCAGCCGCGCGGGTACGTGGCGGTGATGCGCCTTGTAGGCGGCAATCGACTGCGCGACCAAGTCCTCCGCACCCTGAGCGGTCAAGTACGGATGTCGGCCCCGTATTTCGGTCTGCGCACGAGCACCGCGCAGGATGAGTCCGCGTCCGCGTTCGTCGAACATCTGGGCCGTGCTCGTCCAGAGCTGCTGGCCATCGAGGTCGCGATAGAAACCGATTCCAAGGAAGCTTGCGCGATACTCAGCCTGATGTGGGAGAAGCCGCCACGGCACCTTGCCCGCCTTATAGAACAGCGCGTTCAGGAGATTCCATGCACGGGTGGCTTTGACCTGCGTCTGGCGATTGCTGTCCCGCTTCACCTTCCGGGGGATTTTCGCGGCGTCATCCCATGTGTCTGGCCAGACGATCTGGGTTGGCACCGGCAGATGAAGCGTCTTGGCCTTTAGCAGGTCGCGGAAATTGAGCATGTCGCCACGCTCGTCGTAGTCCTCGCCAGCGTCAGCATCTTCCTCACTCTTCGCATTGACCAGCTTCTCGATCAGGGCAACCGGGAGGGCGAGAACGATCACGTCCGGTTTGGCGCTGCCTTCGACGAGCGCTGAGATCTGGCCCGTGATCAGTTCCACGGCTTGAATGACCGCTTCGTCGTGACGGCCGATGGTGGTGATTTCGCTGACCTGGCGCCGCGAAATGGAGACGGTTCCACCCTCCGGTACCTCGAATTTGCAGCGGAACGGGTTCTGATTTCCAAGGCCGGGGAAGTCCGGATTGAGATTGATGAGTTGCTTATTGCCGCTTTCGATTCCGCGTCCGGTCTCGGCGAGGAATTCGGTGAATCCCGCAACCGTGTCGTCTGTGCCGATCACACCGACACGAACGACCTCTCCGGAGCGGGGCTGGAGCGGACCGAACTCCCGCAAGCCCTGGCGGGGGTCGCAATGCTGGCCCCCATCGCCGAACTCAAGCATCGGCTCGTCGAAGACATGCGCCTTGAACGGCATCAGACGCCCCCTTCTTCGAAGAGGTCCAGCGCTTCCATCTCTTTCGCGCGAGGATCAGTCCGGCTCCACGAATCCTCGGGAACGGCTTGGGAGAGTTGAATGATGGGCAGACGCTCGAACTGAAGGAGAGGGGCGGAAGTGCCAGTGTCGAAAAGCCCAACGTCATGGGTTCCGCTCTCAACAAGCAGGTGTTGCCACATCATCACCTGTCCGCGGACAGCCGCATTGCGCTCAAGGCGCTTTTTCCCGGCGAGCAGCGCCTCGGGATACCGGTGCGGCTGGAACCCGTCATAGGTGAAATAGAAATCGGGATCCACGACGACAAACCATTCGTCTGCAAGCCGCTCGAAACGCAGCCGCGCGGCGTGGTGCCGGACATACCCACGCCCTTCCTTCTTTTTGCTCGCATAGGCACTTACCACCTTGGCGGAGGTCTCATTGACGTTCGCCATATACCGGTAGCTCCGCCCCTTGTTGGGAGCTGTGGCCTTGAAGTGAAAGAGCCGATCCTTACGCAGATAGACGAGCTGCCCCCAAGTCTGCCGCTCGACGGTGCGGCGGAGCAAATCCATCGTGTCGATCAGATCGTCCTGCTCGTCGTTCAGCGCAAATAGTTTTGTATCGACCGCTTCAACCTGATCCAGATCGACAATGGCGCGGGTGCCGAAATCCCGTGGATCAAAAAAGGAAACAAACCGGCGCTTCCGGATGACCCAGTCGAATCGAGTGTTGCCGTGCTTGACCAGCTCGGGCACCGCATCCTGCCCGCTCCCGAATGGGGAGGTGGCGATGAAGATTTCCTCGGGCATCTTCACACGCAGCAGGTTGATGATGGCGCCCTCGCCCTGATTTAGAGGAGGTAGGAAGACGCCCGGCGTTCCCCGGTCTATTGTCAGGTTGCCAAGCCGATCCCCGCATGTCCGGTCAAAGAGGTCATCCCGTTTGTCGAATCGCAGGCGGCGCTCTTCGCCTCTCACGCAGTCGGTGACCTCCTTCCAGTACGCCGTCTCGTCAGACTTCCGCCATAGCACGATCACGACAGGGATATTTGACGTGCGCCAGTATTTCAGATCGTCGGGCTTGAGCAGATATTCAAATCCGCGATCATCCTCGCGGGTGTATTGTCCGTTGTCCGTAGACTTCACCTGCACGGCCAGCAATTTACCCAGAGGTGCACCGCTGCGCGGATCGCGCAGTTCGATCAGGCCATCCGTGCCTGCTTCCAGCCGCCCGCGATGCTCGTAGATGAAGCCGGTTTCGAGCACGATCTTCTTGACCGCCGTCTCGCCGAGTTCCCCAAGCACCTGGCTATCGGTGATTCTCTTGGACATCCGGCCATCATACGGCGCTTTGCGGTTGCGCCGAAGAGTATTGTTCGCGTTATGTTTCGCGCTGCCCCCGGGCCGTGTTGTCTGGTCCCCTACGGTGCCCCTAAGGAGGTCGTGTGTCTAAATCCCCCGCGGCGCGGTTCCTGATGCCCCTGAGCGAGTACAACCGCATCTACCAAGTCGCGCATGGCACCATTGGAGACGTGGGCGACGCGCACCGCGCCTGCATGTTCTTCAATGCGTTCGGTGCTTACGTCCTCAGTAAACACTACAAAATCCCCGCGCGAGTCGTCGCGGGAGCCTTTGGACTCTGTGTGAGCGACCGGCCGGATGTGGCGTTCTTCGGCCACCACACGGACGGTCGTCTGAGTTCATCGTCGGACGGCTTTCATATGTGGGTCCAAACCGAGACACACGTCTTGGACTTTATGGCACCAATCTTCCCTGAAGTGTTCGGCAGTTTGCTGCCTGACCGGCAGCTTCCCCGGAAGATGCTGCAGAAGCTAATCGCGGCCGAGGCGGCAGGTGCGTCTTCGTTGGCCGCCACCGGGGATTTCGTGACTTTCCCTGACCTCAACCTAACCAATCAGCTGGTCGATAACTTCTTCAACCGGCCCGCGAATGGCGATCTGATAATGGTGGCGGAGGCTTGGTTCGGCTCCCGCCGCACGAAGCAGAAGCGCTCGTTCGCTATGCAAAACGACCTCGGCGAAGTCTACGAACTGGCACTGCCCGCTACGGTGGCCACGGGCGCGTGGTAAGGTCGATCGGCGACTAGGAACTTGGGGCAGACAGCGGTTCAGAGGGGGCATCGCCCGGTGACTCCTGCATGAACCAGAAGTCGTCAGCTGCCTCGAAGGTCGGCTGGATTTCCTTCACCCGGAAGAGACCGCAGTTCACGACCCTAGCAACGTCGGGGTTAAACAGGGCGATGTTGTAACCGTCCACACCGAACGCGCTCTTGTAGGCAACGCCGCCATAACCAGCTTGCTTAAAGGTCTCCGCCAGGATTTGGGTCGCGGCGTAATCGGCCTCGTTGTCTGAGCGCGCCAGGGGTTCAGCGAAAGCGCGGTCGATGTGGGACCACACGGCCTCCTTACGGAGATCTGCATCGGGCTCTTCGAAATAGAACGGCGTCCTTTGGTGGCCGCGGGTGCAGTCGACGACCTCAAGGTCCTGCAGCAAGCGGAGCTGACCCACCGATACATAGGAGCCAACCCAAGGCCGCACTTCCGACATAGCGGTTTCTTTTGTGGTGGCGACGTAGAGACTGGGAATTCCGCGCGGGTTCGCACGTCCGTCCGAAGCGCGACCCGAGAGGGGCTTCATTCGACTGGCAGAATATGCGCATGGGATCTCGATCTCGGCTTCCTCGGGGCCCGTAAGCCGCCAGTCATGCCCAAGCTGCGCCCGCCAAAAGTGCGATCCCGCCTTTAGGGTGCCGACCCGTTCCCGGCAGGTCTCCAAGACCGTCTGTAGGAAGGTCTCGCTTGCTGCGGTGCGGACGTAACGGAGCTCACTGCGGACCGACTGCTGGAAGATCCAAAAGCTACGCCAGGACGGGAATTCGTGGAGGGCCGGTTCTCCGGCCATGGGCGGCATCTCGGACATCGCCACAGTTATGGCGCAAGAGGGCCCGGGTGAGGAATCTGTTTCAACTCGATCGGCGCAACGGTTCGGCTGCGGTGCTTCTGAGTCGCCGGTGAACGTCCGAAATGCGGCTTGGAGCCAACGTCTGCACCTGGCGCAGGGCGGTCGTTCAGCGACGACCCCGCCGCCAATCCTCTGGTGGAACAAACTCGGTGGTCCACATGCCTAGGCGCTGCCGTCGGGCCCGCGTTTCCTCGGTGAGGTAGTCCCGGCTGTAGCGCACATAGGCCAAGGCCCAGCCCTCGCCGACCAGCGCACCGGCTATATCGCGTCCCGCAACGCGGCACGTGGCGATGATCCGCCGATAGCGATCGCGGGACCGGCCCGTACAGTTCACCGGCCGCCGTCCGATGATCGCGACGAGGCGTGCTCGGGACTCGGCTCCGCAGGCCAGGGGCCCGCAGGTCTGGCGCAACTCAGGTGCATCGATGCCATGCAGGCGAATACGTTCATCGCCAATACGGAGTGTATCCCCGTCGATGACGTAGGCGGATCCGCTGACATCCAGATCGGCGATCATTCGCAGCCAATCCCATCACCATCACGGTCCAGATGAGGACCATAGCCCGGCTCGCCTCGCAGGACGGGCGCTGCGCCGGCGGCCCGGGCTGCTGCACAGTTCGCGAAGGGCCTGCCGTTTGCCAGTGGCCGAACAGGCGGGGCCTCCGGCCGCTGCGCTGACGGGCGCTCACTGTCACCGGGAGCCCTATGGCAGTGCCGCGCTCCGGAGCGACGGTCCCTGTGGCACCCATCAGCGGCCAAGCCGCCCGGATGGGCGCTGACGGCACCAGCGGTGACGAGGCTGAGAGCCAGCAGGACTGCGGCGCACTTCATGAACCTCTCCCCCTCAGCTGGGCGATGCCAGAGCCACCGCATTGCCCAACGGCTAAGCCCTACGCTACTGCGCGACGCTCGTCTGCAAAAGGGCAAGGATCGGCCCGCCCAGGGGCGTCAGGAGGAGGGCTAGGAGACCGATAGCAAGGAAGAAGGCCAGATTAATGCACCAAGCCGCGAAGGCCCGCGGCCGCTTCCAGGGAAGCGGCGGCCAGGGGAAGCCGTAGTTCGGTTCACGATCCATCCACCGCCCCTTCGGTTCAGTGCGTCAGCATTGGATTGCGCAAGACGCAGTGTGGAAAGCTCGGCAATACCGATAGGGAAGCGTCGGCCCAACCTCGGGGCGCGGCTGGTCTCTAGCCACGATCGCGTACGGCACGGAGTGTTCGGAGCTGATTTTGGGTGTGCTTCATCGCGGCTCGTGCGTCACCCAGTGCCGCTGACGCAGCCTGAGAGGGAGAACTCAGAGCCCTGGCCCGTGCAATGGCCTCGTCGGCTTTCTCCTCACGCAGCCGGTCTTCTAACTCGTTGATCTCATCATCATGAGGGCTCGCCATTGCCGTAAGATGTCGGGATCCCGTCGGATCATCAAGGATAGCCTGCAGAGCCTGGCCAGCAGGCCTTCGATTGAGGACGTCAGGACTTCACCTAAACCTTACGCCACTGATCGCTCCTCAATCGTCCGACACCGGGCCTTGCACCATTCGAACTGACTAGGGTGCTCAAGCGCCCATTCGTAGCTCGTCGCACACAGCGCCTGGAGCGTCTCTGTAGGGACCAAAGGTTGTTGTGTAGTGTCCGTAGCACCCAGCTAGCGGTCGCAATGTGCGTCCAACTGCACGGGTACGGTCCAAAGTTCCCGCTGTCATACCATCAGGCGACCTACAGCTCGCCGAGCGACACGCGTCTGCCGGCTGGGCCCGTGAGACCCATCACCTCGATCAACTCCATCTGGAAGATGGCTGCCTCGTTGATGGTTTCGCCGAGCATGGCGATGAGCTCGAGGGAGCTGAGGATGAGCTCGAAGAACGCATCATCCCTGCTCCCTGGCTTTGGTGCGCCTATGGTGTTCGTTGTCATAGGAGGAGTGCTTGGCTACTAAGCGCCGGATCGACCACCCGGCCTAGGCATCATGAGCGCGGCAGGGGAGTTTGAAACGGCGGTGGTTCGGCGCCGACAGCACCACATTAGGTTGTCCACAGGGGTTCAGTTGCATCCCGAGTGGTACTATGGTCCGAGAAAGCGCACTCGATTCATTAACCCTTCACCCCACCACCATGGCAGACTTTTTTGAAATAGATATCCTTCCGGTCGAAACAAAGAAGAGCGGCGACGCTTTAGCCCTTCGCTATCGCTTAGACGGTCTAACTTGGGTTCATGTAGTCGATGGCGGATACCAGTCGACCGGGCCTGCAGTCGTTGAGCACATAGCCAAGTACTATGACGGCGCGACTTATATAGACAACGTCGTTGTGACTCACCCAGATGGTGATCACGCTGGTGGTCTGCGCACGGTGCTTGAGGAGTGTGAGGTTGGCACGCTCTGGATGCTGAGGCCGTGGCTATATGCTGCAGAGATCATTGATCGGTTCACGAGGTTCTCTTCTGTAGAGAACCTGGAGCGTCGCTTGCGAGAGGTTTATCCGAATTTAGTCGCGCTTGAAGAAATTGCCATTCGCAAGGGCATACCGATCGAAGATCCATTCCAGGGAACGACCATAGGACATTTCCATGTCCTAGCGCCGACAAAGGCGAGGTACCTGGACCTAGTGGTGGCCTCGGAGCGCACTCCCGAATCCGTGAAGGAAGCGGAGGAAACCGCCCTCACCAAGGTGGGATCGTTCTTCGAAGCGACAGCAGCCCGGCTCGTAAATCTGGTTAAGGCAGCCTGGGGTGAAGAGAGCTTCTCTACTCAGGAGACAAGTGCTGAGAATGAGATGAGTGTAGTTCAGTATGCCGAACTCCTAGGTGAGCGAATCGTGTTGACCGGAGATGCCGGCCGAGCAGGCCTCGCAGAGGCGGCCGACTATGCTCCATTGGTAGGACTTCAGCTCCCGGGAGTGGATCGCTTCCAGGTCCCGCACCATGCATCGCGACGCAACGTCTCAACAGAACTGCTCGATCGATGGCTCGGGCCGCGATTGGCAACCCAGCCAGCGAGGGGCGAGGAGAAATTTACCGCGTTCATCAGCTCGGCACTGGAAGACCCAGACCACCCTCGCGACTCGGTTGTGCGCGCACTGATCCACCGTGGGGCAAGGGTTATTGCTACCGAAGGGGTTGGCAAGCGCACTGGCCACAACGCACCTCGCCGGGATGGCTGGGTTGCGGCGACGCCACTCGCTTATCCAGAGGCAAACGAGGAGTAGGCAAAATGGCTAATCCTCTTGAAAACCTGTTCGATTCATACTCACGTCAGGCGCGCGTCTACCCAGCGCTCCTCGTCTTATTGCCTGTCATTGTGACTGTCTGGTCCTGGTTCCCTGAGACCGTATTGGGAAGCGTCGGGGGAGCGATTGCGACACTCGCAATCTCCTGCGGAGCAGTCTTCTTCTTGGCTGACATCGCCCGAGCACAGGGAAAGCGGGTCGAGCGGCGTCTATTAGGCAAGTGGGGTGGATGGCCCACTACGCTCTGGATGCGTCATCAAGACCAAAGCTTAAACGAAGCAACACGGGCACGTTACCACGCCAAACTGCAGAGCCGGGTGCCTGGCGGGGTCCCGACCCTTGCAGAAGAGCAGGCCGATCTTGCAGCTGCCGACCTCCGCTACGCCTCAGCAGTAGATTGGTTGAAGGAACAGTGTCGCGGAGCAGACTTCCGACTCATCCATAAGGAGAATGCAAGCTACGGCTTTCGCCGAAATATGCTGGGTCTGCGGCCAGGCGGGGTCGCTCTTGCAGGCCTTGGCTGCATTGCGGTTTTGGGCTCAGTGTTTCAGCCAGTCGTGATTGGGGAGAAGACGCTCCCGGAGAGCGTTGCCAACATGCACTTTGAACTGGTTGTCGCGGCTCTAGTGACTGGCGTCTTTCTGGTCAGTTGGCTGTTGGTTGTTCGAGAGAGATGGGTTAGAGAGGCAGCTGACCAGTATGCACGAGCACTGCTATCTGCATGCGAGAATCTGTAGACTTTAGGACTTCTGGACTTCGTCCGTGTCCTGTGCGGCGCGCCTCTCCGCGTGCTGGCGGCAGCGCTTCAGGCACCACCTGAACTGTTCAGGGTGCTCAAGCGCCCATTCGTAGCTCGTCTCTGCGAGTGACCGGAGCGTCTCCAGGGGGACCAAAGGTTGCTGTCTATCGTTCATAACTCCCAGCTAGCGGTCGCAATGTGCGTCCAACTGCATGGGGCACGGTTCCAAAGTTCCCGCTGTCATACCATCAGGCGACCTACAGCTCGCTGAGCGACACGCGTCTGCCGGTTGGGCCCGTGAGACCCATCACCTCAATCAGCTCCATCTGGAAGATGGCTGCCTCGTTGATGGTTTCGCCGAGCATGGCGATGAGCTCGAGGGAGCTGAGGATGAGATCGAAGAACGCATCATCCCTGCTCCCTGGCCTTGGTGCGCCTATGGTGTTCGTTGTCATACGAGGAGTGCTTGGCTGCTAAGCGCCGGATCGACCACGCCGGCCTAGGCATCATGGGCGCGGCAGCGGAGTTTGAAACGGCGGCGGCTTGGCACACCGATACACGGCCCCTACGTCCAAAAAAGTCGCATCGGGTACATACCCTCAACGCGGTTCCTGCGCTTGCGCAGATTCTCTCAAAGGGGGAGAATGACATCAGGATGGTCTCGCGCGCCGAGGGACTTTTATCACTAAGAGATAACACCATGAGCAAACCCGAGCAGGACAACGGTCGCGGAAGCGACAAAGAAGTGACTATATTCGTTGGTGAAGACGAGCACATCGTGCCGAAGGCGAAGATTTCGTACGACGCCATTGTTGCGCTCTATCTCAAGGATGGCGGACATGCGTCAGCTGAATACCTTGTGAAGTACTCCCACGGTCATTCATCTGACTCGAGCGGAACGCTGGCACCAGGTAAGGATGTGATGGTACACGATGGCATGCGATTTAGAGTTTCAGGAACTGGCGAATCGTAATCCGTTCCTTCGGGATCTGGACGAACAAGGCTATGAGGTCGATTTTATAAGCGGCCACATCGTTGTTTTTGGCCTACCCTACCTTAAGGCAGATGGCTCGCTTGGTTACGGGGATCTAGCAACTCCGTGCGAGCCGACAGCCGACGGAATCATAGATGTGCCGGAGGATCATCAAGCGTGGTTTCGTGGTGATCGCCCGCACGATCAAAGTGGGCGTCAGCTACGCCTGGGCGGCGGCCCCCACGCAATCGTCATAACGGAGACGCTCAGAACGGATCACTCATTCTCGTTTAAATTGAACGAAGGAGGGGCAATGCGGCCGTATCACTCGTTCGAAGAAAAGATCCAAACCTACATCGACGCCATAGTTCCACCTGCCCTGGCCGCACATCCTGACGCAACACCGCTCCGAGGAATCTCAATTAAAGCTGCGAAACACGAGAGCCCCTTACGACTGCCGGACACGCTTTCATCTCGCTATCATATGAATGACCTCTCCGCTCGGCTCTTAGGTAAGAGGGTGGCAATCATCGGTCTTGGGGGAACGGGCTCTTACATTCTCGATTTCATCGCACGCACCCACCTGGCAGAGATTGTGCTGTTTGATGATGACAAACTTCACATCCACACGTTCTTTCGATTTCCTGGATTTATGAAGCCCGTTACAGGCAAAAAGGTCGATGTGCTCGCGAGGGTTTACGACGGTTGGCATGGAGCCATCTCCGCCAAGCCCGAGCGCATCACGCAGGAGAACATTGAGAGCCTTGCGGGATTCGATTTCGTTTTCGTCTCGGTCGATCATGGCCCTTCCCGTGTCCTCATAGTGGACTGGCTCACGTCGCACGACGTCCCGTTCGTCGACTGTGGCATGGGACTGAACAGGGGGGTGGGCGGCCTTAGTGGGATCGTTCGTATTACCGGCACCGATCGAGACGCCTACACACAGACCGCTGGCTCTGTGCACCTACCTGCCGGAGACCCGGTCGGCGGCGAGTATAGGCGCCAGGGTCAGATCGCTGAGATGAATGCACTCAATGCCGCGCTCGCAGTGATCAGATTCAAGCAGCATTTTGGGATATATGAGCACCTAGACGACGGGATCTCGTATCTGTTCGACAGCGCTACCTACGAGATGGACTCTAAAAAGAGGACGTCATGAGATATCGATACGAGGAGGTGACAAAGACGCCAAAACCGCTTGAGGCTGGTATCGTATACCATAATCCGAGTTTCGAGCTGGCTACATTGTTATGTGCGTGCGGGTGCGGCCACAAGGTTACGCTTTTAGTCCCCGACGGACACAGGGTGATCAACAACAGCGGATACGCAACCATAACACCCTCGATCGGCGTGTTCGATGCGCCATGCATGTCGCACTACTTCATTACGAATGGGCATGTGCGTATGTTGATGCCATTCCGTGGCGCGCAGGCGGCCTCTGTTATGCGGTCACAGATCGCTAGGCATGCGCGTCGCGATGAGAAACCGGTTGAGGAAGCACGAGGTTTTTGGGCGGGTCTTAAAAAACTCTGGAAACGCTTCTTTCGATAGGTGTGTCGCGGGGACTTTGGGACGTTAGGACTTCGACTTCGTCCCCACCTTACGCAGCCAGCCTCCCCACGTGCTGACGACACCGGTCCCTGCACCGCTCGAACTGCGTGGGGTGCTCAAGCGCCCATTCGTAGCTCGTCGCACACAGCGCCTCTAGCGTCTCCGGGGGGACCAAAGGTTGCTGTGTAGTGTCCATAGCACCCAGCAGTCTAGGACAAGCCCCGATTTCAGCGACGATGCGAAACGGTTTCGCGGCCTCAAACCTGAGGATTTTACCCTCCAGGACCGGGTTCGATGTGACCGTTTTGACGATCTCGCGCTTGTCCCCCTCTTCGCCGCCCGAAAACCAATCCATGGCGTACTTGCTGAACGCGAGCACGGTCTCGGCGGGTTCGATGTACCTGACGGTATCAGGCCCTTGCGGGCCGCTTCGGCCGGTGCTGAGGCGGGCGCGGGCAGCCGTGAGGCGGCTGCGGTCGGTGAGGTATTCGGTCTCGGTGATGATCTCCCGCAGCCTCAGGTCGGTGAGCGTCCGCAGCTGTCCGTCCAGATCGTCGAGCTCGGCCTCACTCGCCCGGACGCGGCTCCGCTCCACATCCTCCAGACCCTTCCGCACATGGGCGTATATGGCGGCGGGCAAGGCGAAGGCGCGTAGGCCGTCCTCGATCTGCCGCTCCAGATGGCGCACCTCGACCGAGGGCTCCTTGCAGATGGGCCTGCGGCTGCAGTGGTAGTAGGTATAGCGGTGGCCGTGGCGGCTGGTCTTGTGTTCCGCCGTGAGATGCCAGCCGCACGCGCCGCAGCGGATCAGGCCCGTATAGGTGAAGCTGTGCCGCCGGGGATTGTCGGCGCGGCGGATGCGGCGTTGCACGGCCTCGAACTCCTCGGGAGTTACGGCGGGCTGGTGCCGGCCTGGATGAGTCTCGCCGTTCCAGACGATGACGCCTGCATAAAAGGGGTTGGTGAGGATCTGGTGGACGGTGTTGCGCTGGATGAGGCCGCCGCCGCGCCCGCTGTCGCGCGTCCGGAACTGCCACACCTCGCGCGCGATGCGCCAGGCTCCTACCGCGCTCTCGCCTTGTAGGATGAGCTGGAAGAGCTGGCGTATGCGATCGAAGCGGGCCGGGTCGATGACGATTGTCCGAGTGGCGGGATCGTTGAGATAGCCCGTGGGAGCCTGGTTGGGCCGCCAGCCGCGTTCAAGCTTGGCGCGGTTGCCACGCTTCACCACCTCGGAGAGGTTGTCGGAATAGTACTTCGAGTAGCCGAACATGACGTTCAGCATGAACTTGCCCTGGGAGTTGTTCTCGAAGGTGTAGGTGGCGAACTTGAGGTCTTTGAGCCCTCCCGTGTCGAGCAGGTAGACGAGCCGCCCGCCGTCGATGGAGTTGCGCGCCAGTCGGTCCGGAGCCCAGGCGATGAGGCCTTCGGCCTCGCCCGCCTCGATGCGGCGGATCATGGCGTCGAAGACGGGCCGACCCGGGGCCTTGGCGCTCCGGGCCTCCACACACACCTCCACCACGCGGACGCCGGGATTGGAGAGGAACGCCCGCTCCAGCTCCGCGCGCTGGGAGTCGATGGACATGACCTGACGGTCTTCCGCCTCGGTCGATTTGCGGCAGTAAAGGAAGTATTTCATGAGGACGTCCCCCAAGTCCCGATGTCCCGCGACGTCTGGGGGCTGACGCCGAGTCTAAGGCGCCGCAGGCGTCTTGCGCCAATCGAAACGCCGTGGCCTGGCGCCTCATGGTGCGCCGGGGCCGCGCCCCGCGCCAGGCGGCGCTCGGGCGACGGCGGCGCTCCGGAAAGTTGGGAGGGGACTTAAGCGCCCCCTCCCGATGACTTTAGGCCGGAGGGGCCGCCGCGGGCCTCAACAGCGGCGGCAGCCAGCCTTCCGCGCCAAGGAGGTCGGCGGCGGCTTGGACCAGCGCGTCCTTCTTCAGGCCGTCCAGCCTTGCGACGGCCTCCGGATGGGCCTCGGCGACCGCCGCGAGGATTTGCGCCTTACTGAGGCGGCCGAAGTAGCTCTGCGGCGTGGCCTGCCAGTAGCGGCGCATGTCCAGCCCCACCAGATCGGCGAGGTCGTCGTCGCTCCAGCGGCCCCACGCACTGCTCCGCGTTCGCACCGCGTTGAGACTGAGGGAGACACAGTGGGCCAGCAGGCTCAGCCGCTCCTCGGCGGACAGCTGGGCGAGCGCGGTCCATACGGCGTCCCGGCTCTCCGGCAGGCGCGCCGCCCAATGGGCGTGGCGCGCCTCTATGGCTTCCACCGCGGGCGTATCGGCGATGCCCTCCGCATAGGGCTCAAGGGCCGTGTGAGTGAGAGTGATCTCTAGACAGCTGCCGCCCCGGCCATGGCCGAAGGTCTGCTGCACGAGCACATGAAGCAGCGCGAGGAAGGCCGCCTCGGGATGCTCCGCCAACCGGTCGCGCAGCGCCGCCGTGCGGTGCGCCGCGAGGTCGGCGATCAGGCGCTCGGGCAGAGGCTTGGGTCCGCCGTCCACCTCGGCTTCACCGGACCCTTCTTCCCGATCAGCGTCAGCCCCCTCCGCCGCCTCCGCTTCCGGGGCGGGTGGTTCATCCTGCGGGCGCACGAAGCCCCGGTCCACACGGACCTTTCCGTCTCGGCCCAGGCTGACCAGAAGCCCCGCCAGAGCGCGCTGCTCATCGTCGAACACCGGGGCGGCGGCGGCGGCCAGTTCGGCCTCGATCTCTCCGAGCCGGGTCTCGATCTCCGGAGGAGCCTCGGCGTCCTCGCCAAGGCTGGCGATGTGTCCGTCATATTCGTCGGCCAAGGCCTTCAGGCGCGCCTTGGTAGCGTCATCATGGGCGGGGCTGTGCGGATAAAGGCGGCGCAGGCCGTGATCGTGCGGATAGTCCAGCAGGCTCTCCGCCCAGCGCCAGCCCTCGGCCAACCGCAGACGTTCGGCCTCGGTCCTGAGGGCGGACAGGACTAGCTCCTCCAGCAGGCCCACATCCTCGAACCAGCCGCCCTGATCCTCGGCAAACAGGTCGCGCCGGATGCGTCCGCCCGCCGCCTCATAGGCCTCCGGGCCGATGAAGACGGCGCGCCGGTCGGTGGCGGGGACCTCGGCCTCAGTCAGGACGCGGCGGATGTAGGATGGCGAGCGGTTGTAGGACAGCTGCTCGTAGACCTGCTCCTGCCGGGCGTGGTCGTCGGTGACGGCGAAGGCCATCAGCTGGTCGAGCCCCAGCTCTCCGTCGCGGTAGAGGCGAAGGAGGTTTGGGCTCACCGCCCCCAAGCGGAGCCGCTGGCGCACCGTGTGGGCGGTGATGCCGAAGCGCGCGCCGATCTCCTCGGCGCTCCAGCCCTTGGTCTCCGCTAAGTCGCGGAAGGCCTCGAACTGGTCGGCGGGGTGCATGGCGAAGCGGGTGACGTTCTCATCGAGGCTGATCTCGAAGGCGTCGTTGTCGCTGTCCAGAAGGCAGCGAACCGGCGCGGTCTTGCTGATCTGCTTGCGCTTGGCCAGCAGCCGCAGGGCCTGCCGCCGTCCCTCGCCGATGGTTACGAGATAGGCTCCGGTCTCGCCGCCTTCGGCGGAGCGTTCCGGCTCGACCACGGGCGGTTGCAGCAGGCCCTTGACGGCGATGGAGGCCGCCAAGCTCTCGATGTCGGTGGGCGCGTGGGGGGTCCGCCGCGCATTGCGAGGCGAGGCTTTCAGCTTGCTCAACGGCACGTGGATTTCAACGCCGCGCTGCACGGGTTGGGATGGTTGCATCGTCATGGGAGTGTCCTTTCGGGTTGGGTCGCAGGCGCAAGGGCGCGCCTGCGGCCCTGCCCGTCGGCGAGACCGGGGGTAGCAAGCGCCTGGGCGGACCGGCGGAGGGGGATCACCCAGTCTGCACGGAGCGCAGCGGAGGAAGACTGGGGAGACCGCCGGTCCGGCGGCGCAGCCGCGCACCCTGGCGTGCGCGAGGGGCGGCGCCCCTTAGTCTAAAACCCGACCGACTGACCCACTCCGTCTCAGGACCGGACGGACCGCCGCCTGGCGATGAGGCGCCCGCTCGGTAAGCTCAGGGGATGAGCCCGACAGACGCTGTCCCGACGATCTCGCGCCGCCTCGCCGATGGCCGTCTGGTGGAGCTCGTCTATGATCCCGACCGTCAGGCGACGGCCTTAGCGATCCATGACCCGGATGGCGCGACGCACCTTGTCCCGGAGGTCTCGGTCGCCGGCGGCGAACGGCTAATTCCCTACGCGGCGACCAACAATCTCATTGCTACCGGCTGCGTGCTGCTGCCGTCCGAACCGGTGGACTACGGCGACAAGGCCCAGCTGCTGGCCGACATCCGCACCTATCTGCGCCGCTACGTCGATCTCTCCCCGGCCTTCGAGGGCGTCGCCGCCCATTACGCGCTCTTCAGCTGGGTCTATGAGGCCTTCAGCGAAGCGCCCTATCTGCGTTTCCGCGGCGACTACGGCACCGGCAAGACCCGCGCCCTCCTGGCGCTCGGCTCCATCTGCTACAAGCCCTTCTTTGCCTCGGGCGCCTCCACCGTCTCGCCGATCTTTCATGTGCTGGACGCCTTCCAGGGCACCCTGGTGCTGGACGAGGCCGACTTCCGCTTCACCGACGCCACGGCCAGCCTGACCAAGGTCCTCAACAACGGCAACGCCGTCGGCCTGCCGGTGCTGCGCAGTGTCGCCAACCGGCATAAGGAATACAGCCCCCGCGCCTTCCGCGTCTTCGGGCCCAAGCTCGTGGGCATGCGCGAGCGCTTCGGCGACGAGGCCCTGGAAAGCCGCTTCCTGACCGAGGAGACGGGCCTGCGCCCGCTGCGGGACGACATACCTCTCGCCACGCCGGCGGACCTTCAGACTGACGCGCTCATCCTGCGCAACAAGCTCCTCATGTGGCGCTTCCGGAACCTGAACGTTGTCGCCAGCGATCCCAGCCGCGCCGCACCGGATGTGGAGCCGCGGCTGAATCAGACGGCGCTGCCGCTGCTGTCGCTCATGGACGATCTGGCCGTCCGCGGCGCGCTTCAACAACGGCTGGCCCTGGAACAGGCGCGCCTGCGCGCCGATCGTGCGGGCGCCCCGGAAGCGCGCGTCCTAGTCGCCCTGTCTGGTCTCTTCGCAAGCGCGACCCCAGGCGCCGTGCCCATCAGCGCCGTGGTCGAGCGGCTGAACGCCGAGGGCGTGAAGACGGGGAGCCAGACGGTCACGGCCAAATGGATGGGCTGGTTTCTGCGCACCCGCCTGCGGCTAACCACCCTCAGAACGCGTGGCGTCTACGTGATCCCGTCCTCGGAAGCGGGCAAGGTCGAGGCCCTGGCGCGGCGTTTCGGCGTCGCGGCCGGCGTCGTGGATACCGCCCCTTAGCGTCACCCTGTGCGCCGCCGTCGCGGTGGGTGACGGCGCCGGCATGCACAGAGCGCCGCCTCGTGTCGTCCGCCAAGCTTGCGACAATGGACGCAGGCCCTTCTGGGGCTTCCATAACGCTCTGTCTGCTATGCCACATGCCAAGCATCTTCGTCGGCACCGGCGGCAGTGGGCGCTTTCGCAGGAGCATGTTGCGCTCCTCCTCGGACTCAAAGCCCGCAGCCTCGTGTCTCGTTACGAAAGGGGAGAAGGTCTCCCTCATCTCAGGTGCGCCCTCGCTTATCAGTTCATTTTCGGGGCGCCGCTTACGGATCTGTTCCCCGAACTCGCGCAAGACGTCCTCGACGCCGTCATGCAGCGCGCCGCCCTTCTCGACGAGCAATGCCGCGATCCCAGCGATCCTGCCGCTCAACGCCGAGCCGCCCTGTTGCAGAACATGATCGAACGCGCCGCTAGCGACGAAGCCGTATGACGGCGCCGCCAATGGTCGTCATGGGCTTCCATCCGACCACCCGGGGCTTCGGCTGGGTCGTGTTCGAGACTCTCGCCGCGCCATCCGACTGGGGTCTGGCCTACGCCAGGACGGACAAGAACACCAAAGGCCTTCATCAGCTGCGCGAACTGCTGGAGCAGCACCGGCCCGAATATCTCGCGCTGGAGGCGCCGCGCGAAGGCGGAGGCCCCAAGTCCGACCGGCTGAGGGCGCTGCACGACGGCGTCCTGAGCCTCGCGGATGCGTTCGGGATTGCAGTGGTTCTCTACACCCGCAAGGACATCAGCCGCGCCATCCTTGGCCACGCTAGGGGCACACGGCAGCAGGTCGCCGAGGCCATCATCAGCCACGTGCACGCCTTCAGTCATCGACTGCCGCCGCACCGCAAGCCTTGGGAAAGCGCGGATCGCCGCCTCGCCCTGTTCAGCGCCGCCGCCCTGGCCCTGACCGTCTACGCTCAGGAGTCGTAATCCACGGCTGCGGGCGCGACCGACCAAAGCCGCACTTGGCGCACCGTGCAGGACGCGTAGGATTCAACGGGAAGGAGAGCGGCCATGTCCGAAGAGGAAGCCAAGCGGATCGGCATCTGGGTCCGGGTGTCCACCGAGGATCAGGTGCGCGGCGAGAGCCCGGAGCACCATGAGCGACGCGCACGCGCCTACGCCGAGGCCAAGGGCTGGACCGTCGTTGAGGTGTTCAGGCTCGAGGCCGTCAGCGGAAAGGCCGTCATGCAGCATCCGGAGGCCCAGCGCATGCTCCGGCTGGTGCGTGGTGGGGCCATCACCGGGCTGGTGTTTTCAAAGCTGGCCCGCTTGGCGCGCAACACGCGCGAGCTGCTGGAGTTCGCCGAGATCTTCCGCGAGGCGGGCGCTGACCTCATTTCCCTCCAGGAGGCCATCGACACCAGCACGCCGGCCGGCCGCCTCTTCTTCACGATGATCGCCGCCATGGCGCAGTGGGAACGCGAAGAAATCGTCGATCGGGTGCGCGCCTCAGTGCCCGTGCGAGCCAAACTCGGCAAACCCCTCGGCGGCGCCGCGCCGTATGGCTACCGCTGGCGTGACAAGAAGCTGGAGCCGGATCCCGTCGAAGCGCCGATCCGCACCCTGATCCATGAACTCTTTCGAGAGCACCGCCGCAAGAAGACCGTGGCCCGAATCCTGACCGAGCGCGGCTACCGCACGCGCCGGGGGGCGCCCTTCTCAGACAGCACGATCGACCGCTTGCTTCTGGACACCACGGCGAAGGGCGTTCACCGCGCCAACTATACGGCGACCTCAGAGCACAAAGGGGCTTGGACCCTGAAGCCTGAAAGCGAGTGGGTCTACACCTCTGTGGACGTGATCGTCTCCGAAGAGCTCTGGGATGAATGCGCCCGAATCCTGATGACCCAGAAGGCTGGGACAAAGCGCGTGACGAAGCGCACCACACACCTGTTTAGCGGGCTTACCTACTGTGCCTGCGGAGCGAAGATGTACGTGCGCACGGGGTCGCCGAAGTACGTCTGTGAAGCGTGCCGTACGAAGATCCCTGCGCCCGATCTTGAGGCCATCTTCAAGGAGCAACTCCGGCACATCTTCTTCTCACCGGACGAGATCGAGTCCCACAATCAGGCCGCTAAGGACGCGCTGCTAGCGAAGGAGCGGGTCGTCGAAACCACCGCGAGCGAGTTGCGCCGCGTCCTGGCCGAGGATCAGGCCCTTTTCGATCTATATGTCTCGGGAACGCTTTCGAAGAAGGATTTCGGACGTCGCCACGCCCCGATCTCCGTGCGGATCGCAAGCCTTGAAGCCGAGCTCCCGCGGCTCCAGGCAGAGCTCGATGTTTTGCGCATCACCGCTGCTTCGCGAGAGGAAGTGTTAGGCGAAGCGCGTGATCTGATGGACCGCTGGGACGGGCTAGCTGCCGTCGAAAAGCGACAGGTCATTGAGGCGATCACCGAGCGGATTGTCGTCGGTCGCGAGGATGTGGAGATCGCGCTCCTGCACCTGCCTAACGGCGAAATACCCGACCAAAGGGCAACACGGCCACAGGGGTTCTGGGCCGCCACCAGTTGCACGCGCGCCGGATAGCGGACGTGGTGATTGGCCCGGGCCACGATCACTTCGCCGGTCTCCAGAGGTTGCCTGAGGCTGTCGAGCGCCTGGGGCGAGAACTCGGGCAACTCATCAAGGAACAGCACCCCGTTGTGGGCCAGGGACACCTCGCCCGGCTTGGCGCGATGCCCGCCGCCGGTGAGCGCAGCCATGCTGGCCGAGTGGTGGGGCGCACGATAGGGCCGGGCCCGCGTCAGGGCCCCTCGCGCGATCAGCCCGGCCAGGGACCAGATCATGCTGGTCTCAAGCAGTTCTCCGGCGGTCAGCGGCGGCAATAGGCCGGGCAGGCGCTGGGCCAGCATGGACTTGCCCGAGCCCGGCGGCCCGGTGAAGAGCAGGTTGTGCCCGCCCGCCGCGGCGATCTCCAGCGCGCGCTTGCCCTGCTCCTGACCGCGCACGTCCCTGAGGTCGGCGAAGCCGGGCCCGTCCAGCGCATCACCCGGCTGGGGCTGGGCCAGCAGCTGTGTGCCCCGGAAATGGTTGACCACCCCGATCAGGGAGCGCGGCGCCAGCACGCGGCAATCGCCGGCCCAGGCGGCCTCGGGTCCGTTGGCCTCCGGGCAGATCAGGCCCAGTCCGTGGGCGGAGGCCGCCACGGCGGCGGGCAGGGCGCCGGACACAGGCGCGATCTGGCCATCGAGGTTGAGCTCGCCGACGGCCGCCCAGCCGTCCAGCGCATCGATGGGAATGGCGCCCATGGTCGCCATCAGGGCCAGGGCGATGGGCAGGTCGAAATGGCTGCCCTCCTTGGGCAGGTCGGCGGGCGCCAGATTGGCGATGATGCGCTTGGGCGGAAAGCCCAGGCCGATCCCTGCAAAGGCGCCGCGCACCCGCTCGCGGCTCTCGGCCACGGCCTTGTCGGCCAGGCCGACGATGGTGAAGGAGGGCTGCTGAGCCGACAGCAGCTGCACCTCCACCTCGACGCGGCGCGCCTCCACGCCCTCGAAGGCGAAGGTCGTCAGCCGTGCGACCATGTTCCCGCTCCATCAACCCGGGCGAGAACAAATCACGAACTTAAGCGAGTGGCAAGCCGTCGTTAGGCGGACGCCCGGATCGCCTCTATGCGCTCCCACAGGGCCGTCGCGGCGTTCGGGCCGCCGAAGCGTTTGAGCTGCTGGGCGCCGGTCGGCGAGGTGACGTTGATCTCGGTCAGGTAGTCGCCGATCACGTCGATGCCGACAAAGAGCAGGCCGCGCGCCTTCAGTTCGGGCTTCAGCACCTCGCAGATCTCGCGGTCGCGGGCGGTCAGGTCCACCGCCTCGGCCCGGCCGCCGCGGGCCAGGTTCGAGCGCACCTGATCCTTGGCTGGCACGCGGTTGATAGCCCCCACGGGCTCGCCGTCCACCAGCAGAATGCGCTTGTCGCCCGCCGAGACGGCGGGGATGAACTTCTGGGCGATGACGGGCTCCCGCCCGATCATGGCGTGAAGCTCCAGCAGGGCGTCGAGGTTGGGGTCGCCGGGCCGCAGACGCACCACGCCCGAACCGCCGCCGCCGTAGAGGGGTTTCAGCACCATGTCGCCGTGGCGGGCCTGGAAGTCGCGGACGGCCTCGGGATCAGACGTGATCAGGGTCGGAGGCTGCAGGCCCTCAAAGCCCGTGACCCAGACCTTTTCGGGCGCGTCGCGGACCTCGGCCGGGTTGTTGACCACCAGGGTCTTCGGATGAACCGTCTCCAACAGGTGGGTGGCGGTGATGTAGGCCATGTCGAAGGGCGGGTCCTGACGCATCAGGATCACGTCCACATCGGCGCCGAGATCGAGCCGGACCGGATCGCCGAGGGTTGCGTGGTCGCCCGCCACCTCCCGCACCGTGGCGGGCCGGGCCCAGGCGGTCAGGCGCCGGTCCTCCAGCGCCAGCTTCTCGGGCCCATAGACGAAGAGCGAATGCCCGCGCTCTTGCGCCTCGGTCATCATCAGGAAGGTGGTGTCGGTCGTGATGTTGACCGCCTCGATGGGGTCCATCTGGACCGCGACCCTCAGCATGATGCACCCCTTGAGAAACCTGGGCCGTAAATCGGTCGTGCGGCGGCCAAGATCAAGCGTCGGCTCTAGTTCAGGCGCAGGCGGACCCGTTCGCGCACCTGGCGCAGGCGGGCCTGGAAGTCGCCCTCGACTGTCTTGGCCTGATCCAGCGCCGACAGGGCTCCAGCCAGGGCGCCCTGCCGCTCGCGCGCCTGGGCCACGTCCAGCCAGGGACGGTGGTCGCTGGGGTCGAGCAACGCCTTCCTCAGCGCCGCCCCTTCCGCCGCCGGGTAATCGCCCGCCCGGATCGCGCGGATGAACAGCAGGTCCTGTAGACGCACCAGCGACTGTCGACGGTTGATGGGCGCCATCAGCAAATCAAGACGATCAGCCACGGCGGGCGTCAGCCCGGCCCTCAGCGCCCGCCGCGTCAGCTCGGACGGCAGCACCAGACGCCCCTGACTGAACGGATCGATCGCCACCGGTCCTTCGCGCGTATCGACCCGCAACAGGAAGTGTCCCGGAAAATCGACGCCCTGAACGTTCAGTCCGCAGGCCAGGCCCGCATGGATGTAGAAGACGCCAAGCACGGCCGACAGGCCGCGCCTGCGGTCCGCCACGGCGATGATGTCGCCCACCTCGAGGTCGCCCTCGTCCATGAGGTCGCCGTCCAGGCCCAGCTCGCCGGACAGGGTCTCGGCCAGGGCCTCTTCGGGGGATTCGACCCCGGCTCGCTCGCGCAGGCGTTCGACGGCCCGCGCCGCCAGGGTCCGCACAGCCGAGGGATCGCGAAAAGGCCGGTCGTGGATGGCGCAGGCGATGGCCGCCTCGAGCAGGGGAAAGGCGTCGTCCTGCGCCTGCCCCGCCTCTGTAAGGATGTCCTCGGCCTCTTCGCGCGTCATCACCGATCCACGATCAGGCCGCGAACATGTCTCGGAAATCGTCCCGGCGCGAGCGTCACCATATCCAATCTTAGATCGAGGCCTTTCAGAGCGGGACGACGGGCGATCCACGCCTGCCCCGCCGACAACAGACGGGCGCGCTGCTGGGTTCCTAGCGACTCAAGGGCGGCCTCCACGCTGGCGCGGCGCTTGACCTCGACCACGGCCAGAACCCCGCCCTTGCGCGCCAGAAGGTCGATCTCGCCCAGCCGGTCCTTCAGGCGAAAGCCCAGCACCTGGTAGCCCTTCAGCATCAGCCACAGGGCGGCCGTCCATTCGGCGCGACGGCCCTGCTCGCGGGCGCGACGGCCCCGCTCGATGCGGCGGTTCATTTGAAGCCCAGGGCGCGCCGGTAGAGCGCGCGCCGATTGAGGTTGAGCGCCTTAGCCACTTCCCCCGCAGCCTCCGACGGCCCCAGGCGGGTCAGCGCCTCGCGCAGGGCGGCGTCGATCTCGTCCTCGCCGGCCGCCTCCGCTTCCTCAGGGGGCCCGACCACAATGACGATCTCTCCCTTCGGAGCCTCCAGCCTGGGATCGGCGGCCAACGCCTTGAGGCTCCCCCGCACGCAGGTCTCGTGCAGCTTGGTCAGTTCGCGCGTCACGGCCGCCTCGCGCGCGCCCAGCACGGCGGCCATGTCGGTCAGGCACGCCCTCAGACGCGGGCCGGTCTCGAAGAACACCAGGGTGGACCGCACCGGCGCCAGCGCCTCCAGCACACGCTGGCGGCCCGCGCTCTTGGCCGGCAGAAAGCCGGCGAACAGGAAGCGGTCGGTGGGCAGGCCCGCAAGGGTTACGGCGGCCAGGACGCTGGACGCTCCGGGGATCGGATGCACCGGCAGGCCCTCCGACGCCGCCGCCCGCACCAGCCGGTAGCCGGGGTCCGAGATCAGGGGCGTGCCCGCGTCGGAGATCAGGGCCGCCACGCCGCCGCCTCGCACCACGTCCAGCACACGCTCGCCCGCGGTTTCGGCCACGTGATCGTCATAGCGCTCGACGCGTTTGGACAGGCCATAGGCGTTCAGCAGCTTGCCCGCCACGCGGGTGTCCTCGGCGAAGACCACGTCCGCGGCCTGCAGGACGTCCAGCGCGCGCAGGGTGATGTCGCGCAGGTTCCCGATTGGCGTCGCCACCAGGTAGAGGCCGGGCGTGACGGGCTTGGGCGGCGGCGGGGTCATGGGGCGATCAAGGCTGCGCCGCCCGTTCGGGTCAAGGCCGCGCCAGCAGAGCCGCGAGCACGGCGTCCAGCACCGGGCGACCTGCGGGGGTCGCGGCCACTCGGCCACCGCACTGCTCCAGAAGGCCATCGGCCAGCAGCCAGCGCAGGGGATCGGCGTCCGCCGACAGGCCCAGCGCCGCGAACAGGCCGGCAGGCGCGCCCTCCGCCAGACGCAGGGCCAGCATCAGCCGCTCCTCGGCGTCTTCCCGGGCGTCAAGCGCGGCGTCGCGTTCAAGCCCATCGCCGCGCTCGGCGACGGCGGCCAGATAGTCGTCGACGCGGGGCGCCCCCAGGGTGGCGCGGCGCACGCCTTCGAGGGTCAGACGGCCATGGGCCCCAGGTCCGATGCCGAGGTAATCGGCGCCCCGCCAGACAGACAGGTTATGCCGCGACCGGGCGGCCTCGCCCCGCGCATGATTGGAGACCTCGTAGGCCTCGAAACCCGCCTCGCCCAATACCGACTGGGTCAGTTCGTACAGCGCCGCCCCTCGCCGTCCCCCGGGCGGTCTCAGCACGCCGCGCGCGGCGGCGCGGCCAAAGGCGGTGCGCGCTTCGATCGTCAGCTGATAGGGCGAGATGTGCTCGGCGCCGAGGTCGGCGGCCCAGCACAGTTCATCCCGCCAGGCTTTCAGCCTCTGCCCCGGCAGGGCGTAGATGAGGTCGATGGACAGGCGCGCGAAGCGCTGGCGGGCCAGGTCGGCGGCGCGGCGCGCCTCAGCGGCCTCATGGTCGCGCCCCAGGAACCGCAGCGCGCCATCGTCTAGAGACTGCACCCCCAGGGACAGCCGGTTGACTCCCGCCGCCGCGAAGTCGGCGTAGCGTCCGGACTCGGCGTCGGTGGGATTGGCCTCCAGCGCGATCTCCAGATCATGCGCCGGGCTGAACAGGGCCGCCGCCTCGTCCACCACCGCGGCGATGAAGGCCGGATCGGCGAGGGAGGGCGTGCCGCCGCCGAAATGGATCGAGACCAGACGCCTTGGCCCCAGCCGCCCAGCCTGGGCTCTCAGATCCGCGAGCATTGCCGTGGCCAGGTGGGCGGCCTCGGCCTCGCGCCCGCGCGCCCGATAGACGTTGAAATCGCAGTAGGGGCAGATGCGCGCGCAGTACGGCCAGTGGACGTAAAGGGCGATCGGCGGGGGCTCAGCCAATCAGGGCGGCCTTCAGCTGGGCGAAGGCGCGGGTGCGGTGGCTGATGGCTTCCTTGGCGGCCTGATCCATCTCGCCGAAGGTCTGCGCCCCGCCCTCCGGAATGAAGATCGGATCATAGCCGAAGCCCCGGTCGCCCCGCGGCGGGAAGCTGACGGTCCCGTGGACCTGCCCCTCCACGGCAACCACCGGCCCCTGCGGCCAGGCCACCGCGAGGGCGCACGAGAACCAGGCGGCGCGGTCGCTCGAACCGCCGGCTATGAGCTTGCGCTCCACCTCGGCCATGGCGATGGCGAAGTCCTTGCCGGGGCCGGCCCACCGGGCCGAGTAGACGCCGGGATCGCCCCCCAGCGCGCGCACCGACAGGCCGGAATCGTCCGCCAGCGCCACGAGGCCGGACGCCTCCGCCGCGGCCCGCGCCTTCAGCACGGCGTTGCCGACGAAGGTGGCCTCGGTCTCCTCGGGCTCAGCCAGGCCCAGCGCGCCCGCCGTGACGATGTCAAAGCCGTCCAGCAGGGCGGCGATCTCGCGGGCCTTGCCGGGATTGTGGGTCGCCAGAACCAGCTTCTGACCGCGCTGAAGGGTGATCGCCATGCCCTTTCCTTAGGCGGTGGGACCATCCTGGGAAACCCCTTGCGACGCATGACTTCCGCGTAATCTATTGCGGAAGTTTAATATCGTTAAACGATAATTTAGTTGGATGATAATCGATAAACTCGTATCTCCTGAACTCAAGAGGGCGGCCACCCCGGACCGCCCCGGACGAACCAGGAGATAGAACAATGACTGCGATGAAGTGGATGGACCGGCTGAGCATGACCGTCGTTGCCGGCATCATGATTGTGGGCCTGCCCTTCGGCGTGATCACCGCGATCGCCCAGTCGATCTGACGCGCCGGAGCCGGCCCGCAAGGCCGGACCGTTGATTTTGTCTCGCGGCGGCGCAATGTGCGCGCCGCCCGCGGGTCAACCAGCCTTTCCCGCGCATACGGAGGCCACAAGAGAACCCGACATGCGCGCCCTCGGCCCCGGATCCATCGCCAGCGTCCTCAAGCTGGCCCTCGATGTGGTCCACATCCTTCTGATCGCCATCGCCGTGATCCTGGCCATGGCGCTGCTCGCCGGCCTGGTGGTCCCGGTCAGCAACCTGACCGTCACCGTCGACGACGACACCGGCGCCCGCGTCCTGCCCCTGACGCGCGTCCTGATCGTCTCCGTGCTGGGCTTTCTCGTCGCCTACTTCGGCGTTTTCATTCTGATTGTTCGCCGCCTGCGCCGCATCGTCGCCACCGTGCAGGTGGGCGACCCCTTCGAGCCCCGCAACGCGCAACGCCTGCGTCAGGTCGGCGGTCTGCTGGCGGTCGCCAGCCTCGGCCAATACCTGCTGCGCCTGATCGGCGCGCACTTCCTGCCCAACGCCGTCACGCGCCAGGATCTGTCGGACCTGATGACGCCGGGCTTCGCCGTTCTGGCCATCTTCGTCCTGGCCGAGGTGTTTCGTGAGGGCGCGCGCCTGCGCACCGAAGCGGAGCTGACCATCTGATGCCCATCCGCGTCTCCCTCGATCGCATCCTCGTCGAGCGGCGCATGTCGCTGACGGAACTGGCCGACCGCGTCGGCGTGACCATCGCCAACCTGTCCATCCTCAAGACCGGCAAGGCGCGCGCCGTGCGCTTCTCGACCCTGGAGGCTCTGTGCCGTGAGCTGGGCTGCCAACCGGGCGACCTGCTGGAATACGTCGCCGGCGACGGAGAGGCGACCGACGCCGATCTGGACGATGAGGCGCGCGATCAGGCCGTCGGCGATTTCTAGCCCATGGCCGGTCGCAGAGACCTGAGCCCAGAGGAGAAACGGCTTTGGCGGCGGGTGGCCTCCACGGTGGCCGCCCGGCCGGGCCGCAACTTGCCGGAGGAGCCCACCTCCACGCCCGTCAAGGCCGACACGACCTCGGTCCCGGCGACGGCGCCCGGCCCCGCCGCCGCGACCGCGCCGCGGCCCCGCCAGCATTCGCAAGCGCCGGTGGACATCATTGAGCCGCGTCGACTGCGCCGGCTGGCGCGCGAGCGCGACCCCGTCGACGGCCGCATCGACCTGCACGGCATGGGCCGTTTCGAGGCTGAGGACCGGCTGGTGGAGTATCTGCTGTTGAAGCAGGCCACAGGCGCCCGCGCCGTCCTGGTCATCACGGGCAAGGGCCGGCGCGGCGAAGGCGTGATCCGCCGCTCGGTGCACGACTGGCTGATGGGCCCGCGCCTGCGGCCCATCGTTTCGGGCGTGGCCGAGGCGCACCGACGCCACGGCGGCGAAGGCGCCCTCTACGTGACGCTGAAGCCCAGGGTCTAGAGCAGACCGGCCTTCGCAGCCTCATCCTTCAGCGACACCAGGGGACGCGGCCCCCAGTGCGAGATCACCTCGGCCGCCGCCAGCGAGCCAAGCCGCCCGCAGGTTTCCAGGGAGTAGCCACGCGCCAGACCCAGCAGGAAGCCCGCGGCGTACTGATCGCCGGCGCCGGTGGTGTCCACCACCTCCGCCACAAAGACAGCCGGAATGGCCGCCAGCTCGTCGCCGCGCACGATCACCGAGCCCTTCTCGCTGCGGGTCACGGCCGCCACCTCGACCTTTTCCGCCAAGACCCGCAGACCCCTGTCGAAATCATCGTCCTGAACCAGAGCCGCCAGTTCGCCCTCGTTGGCGAGCACGATATCGACCGAGCGGCCGATGAAATCGAGCAGAGGCTCGCGCCAGCGATCCACGACGAAGGTGTCGGACAGGGTCACCGCCACCTTGCGGCCCGCGGCGCGCGCGATTTGGGCCGCCCGCTCCAGCGCGGCGCGCGCGGGCGGCGGGTCAAACAGATATCCCTCGAGGTACAGAATGGACGAGGCCTCCACGAGGTCGGCTTCGATATCCTCCGGCCCCAGCTGGTTGGCGGCGCCCAGGCAGGTGGACATGGTTCGCTGCCCGTCCGGCGTCACATTGATCAGGCTGCGCCCCGTCGCGGGGCCCTGGAGCGGCGGGTTGCGGAAGACGACGCCCTGGGCCGTCATGTCGTGACGGAAGACGCCGCCCAGCTGATCGTCCGCGACGCGGCCGATGTAGGCGCAGGCGCCGCCCAGCGAGGCCGCCCCCGCCACCGTGTTGCCGGCCGACCCCCCCGAGGCCTCCAGTCCTGGCTTCATTCGGGCGTACAGCTGTTCGGCGCGCGCATCGTCGATCAGGGTCATGGAGCCGGGGACCAGGCCCTCGGCGGCCAGGAACTCGGGTTCGCACGGCGCCAGCACGTCGACGATGGCGTTGCCTACGGCGCAGATGTCGAAGCTCTCGGCCACGTCGGCTCTCCCTTGATGCGCGTCGGCTTTAGCGGCTGGCGCACGCCTTCGCCACCTGAGAAAAGCTTGAATTGCCCGTCGCCCTCGCCACGGCTAAGCGGCGGCCATGCATGTGCTGATCCTGACGCCCGATCCGCAAGACCCCTCGTTTCACGGTCGTTGGCGCGACGTGTTCCAGCGCATGGCCGCCCCGTTGGAGGCGGAGGGCGTGACGGTATCCGGCCAATCCTGGGACGAGGCCACGACGCCGCAGGCGGACCTGATCCTGCCCTTGATGGCCTGGGGCTATCACCGCCGCATCGGCGACTGGCAAAGCGCCTGCGACCGCTGGGCCCGCGAGGGTCTGCCCGTTCTGAACGCCCCGCCGGTTCTCAGCTGGAACGCCGACAAGTCATACCTCGCCGATCTGGAAGCGCGCGGCTGCGCTATCGTGCCGACCCTGTTCCGCGACACGCCCGGCCCCGTCGACCTGGCCGAGGCGGTGCATCGGTTCGGCTGCGAGCAGGTGGTGGTCAAGCCGCGCGTCTCTGCCAGCGCCTATCGCACTTTGCGTGTGCGGCCAGGGGATTCGCTCGAGGGCGGCCCCGAGGGTCCGGCCATGATCCAGCCCTACATGGCCTCGGTCGAACGCACCGGCGAGCTGTCCATGATCTATCTGGGCGGCGCCTTCAGCCACGCCATCCGCAAGGTGGCCAGGGCGGGCGACTTCCGCGTCCAGCCCGAGTACGGCGGGATCATCTCAAAGGTGGAGCCCAGCCCCGCCGAACAGGCCGCGGCGGAATTGGTCCTCAAGGCGGCGGGCGCCGATGTGCTCTACGCCCGCATCGACCTGGTGGACGGGCCGGACGGATCGCCTCTGCTCATCGAAGCCGAGCTGATTGAGCCCGACCTCTACCTCAGCTTCGATCCTGCGGCGCCGGGCCGCTTCGTCCGGGCTGTCCTGGCCGCCCGGGCAGGCGGCGCCGTCTGAACCTGAGCCGTCAGATGGGCGCGTGAGGGACACAGGTCCCTGACCGGACAGGCCTCGCATTTCGGCTTCTTGGCCGTGCAGGTGTAGCGGCCGTGCAGGATCAGCCAGTGGTGCGCCTTCTGAAGCCAGCGCCCGGGAATTACCTGATGCAGCTGGGCCTCGACCTTATCGGGCGTATTGGCTCTGGCCAGGCCCAGCCGGTGCGAGACGCGAAAGACATGAGTATCCACGGCCACGGCGGGCTCGACGCCCAGCTCGTTCAGGACCACGCTGGCGGTCTTGCGGCCCACGCCCGGCAGGGCCTGGAGATCGGCGCGGTTGAGCGGCACCTCGCCGCCATGGCGCTCGATCAGCATCCTGCTCATCGCGGCCAGGTTCTTGGCCTTGTTCCGATAAAGGCCCAGCGAACTGATGAAGGGGATGATGCCCTCTTCGCCCAGGGCCGCCATGGCCTGGGGCGTCGGCGCCGCCTTGAACAGGCCCGCAGTCGCCTTGTTCACCGCCACATCGGTGGTCTGGGCCGACAGGGCCACCGCCGCCACGAAGGTGAAGGGGTCGGTGTAGTTCAGCTCGGTCTTCGGATCAGGCATGACGCCGCTCAGGCGCTCGAAGATCGCCTCGACCCGCGCCTCGTCCGGCGGCCAGCGAAGAACCGTCACCCCGGCCGGTTCCGGATCAGGTCGTCCACCACCGCGGGATCGGCCAGGGTCGAGGTATCGCCCAGGCTGCCGAACTCGCCCTCGGCGATCTTGCGCAGGATGCGACGCATGATCTTGCCTGATCGGGTCTTGGGCAGGCCCGGCGCCCATTGGATCACGTCGGGCGCGGCGATGGGGCTGATCTCATTGCGCACCTCGTTGACGAGGGCCTTCTTCAGCTCATCGCTGGGCGTCTCGCCCTGCTTCAGGGTGACGTAGCACCAGACGCCCTGGCCCTTGATGTCGTGGGGATAGCCCACCACCGCCGCCTCGGCGACGGCGGGGTGGCCGACCAGGGCCGACTCGATCTCGGCGGTGCCCAGCCGGTGCCCCGAAACGTTCAGAACGTCATCGATGCGCCCCGTGATCCAGTAGTCGCCGTCGGCGTCGCGCCGCGCCCCGTCGCCGGTGAAATACTTGCCGGGGAAGGTCGAGAAATAGGTGTCCAGGAACCGCTGGTGATCGCCCCAGACCGTGCGCATCTGGCCAGGCCACGAATCCACTAGGCACAGGGGCCCCTCGGCCGGGCCCTCCTTGGGCTTTCCGGCCTCATCAACGATGGCGGGAAAGACGCCCGGCAGGGGCCGGGTGGCCGAGCCGGGCTTCATGGGCGTGGCCCCGCAGATGGGCGAGATCAGGACCCCGCCGGTTTCGGTCTGCCACCAGGTGTCGACCACGGGGCAGCGCTCGTCGCCCACCACCCGCCAGTACCACAGCCAGGCCTCGGGATTGATGGGCTCGCCCACCGTTCCAAGCAGACGAAGTGAGGCGCGGCTCGCGGCCTTCACCGGCGCCTCGCCCTCGCGCATCAGGGCTCGGATGGCCGTCGGCGCCGTGTAGAAGATCCGCACCTGGTGCTTGTCGATGACCCGCCAGAAACGGCTGTGGTCCGGCCAGTTCGGCACGCCCTCGAACATCAGGGTCGTGGCCCCGTTCGCCAGTGGGCCATAGACGATGTAGCTGTGCCCCGTGACCCAGCCCACATCGGCGGTGCACCAGTAGATCTCGCCGGGGCGATAGTCGAAGACCCGCTCGTGGGTCCACGAGGCCCAGGCCAGATAGCCGCCGGTAGTGTGCAGCACGCCCTTGGGCTTTCCCGTCGATCCCGAGGTGTAGAGGATGAACAGCGGATCCTCGGCCCCCATGGGCTCGGGCGGACAGTCGTCTGACAGGCGCTCGCGGATGTCGTTCCAGACGATGTCGCGGCCCTCAGCCAGCGGCACATCGGCGCCTGTGCAGCGCACCAGCAGCACCTTGTCCACCGGCGCCTTTTCAAGCGCGGCGTCCACATTGGCCTTCAGCGGGATGCGCTTGCCCCCCCGCCGCCCCTCATCGGCGGTGATGAGGAAGCGGCTGCCGCAGTCCTCGATGCGCCCCGCCAGGCTGTCGGGCGAGAAGCCGGCGAAGACGACCGAATGGATGGCGCCGATCCGGGCGCAGGCCAGCATGGCCACCGCCGCCTCGGGGATCATCGGCAGATAGATGGTGACACGGTCGCCGCGCCCGGCGCCCATGTCCTTCAGCGCATTGGCCATCCGGCACGTCTCGGCATGCAGCTCGCGATAGGTCAGGGTCCGCGACTGGTCAGGATCGTCCCCTTCCCAGATGACGGCGACCTGTTCGCCACGTTCCGCCTGATGACGGTCCAGGCAGTTGGCCGCCGCGTTCAGCACCCCGTCCTCAAACCAGCGGATGCGGAAATCGGCGCGGTCGAACGAGACGTCCTTGATCCGCGTGAAGGGCTTTATCCAGTCCAGCCGCTCCCCCACGCCGCGCCAGTAGGTTTCCGGGTCACGGCGGGCCTGCTCACAGGCGGCCTGATACTGATCGAGGGTCATGCCGGCGCGCGCGACGGCGGAGGCGGGCTGGGGGATGCGCGTCTGTTCGGTCACAGTGTGATTCCCTTTGTCGCAGCGGGTCCGTTAGGGCTCGCGCCCCCTGCCGCATAGGCGTAAGCGACCGGCCTCGAATCTCCAACGGGGGGCGGGGGCGTCTTCCGTACCGAAAGGCCCTTTTCATGTTGCTTCACCTGTCGAGCTGGCCCGAGATCGAGGGCCAGCTGGCCAAGTCCCGCGCCGTGGTGGTGCCGATCGGCTCGAACGAGCAGCATGGCCCGACGGGCCTTCTGGGCACGGACTGGCTTTGTCCCGAGATCATCGCCCACGAAGCCGAGCGGCTGGATCCGTCCCTCCTGGTGGCGCCCACCTTCAACATCGGCATGGCCCAGCATCACCTGGCCTTTCCGGGCACCATCTCCTTGCGTCCGTCCACCTTCATGGCCGCCATTTCGGACTGGGTGTCGTCCCTGACGCGACACGGCTTTGAGCGCATCTACTTCCTCAACGGCCACGGCGGGAACGTCTCGACCATCGAGGCTACCTTCGCCGAAATCTACGCCGACTGGTCCTTCGCCGAAGAGCGCTGCCCCTTCATGCTGAAGCTGGTCAACTGGTGGAACCTGCCGGGGGTCGAGAAGCTGGCGCTGGAGCTTTACCCGACCGGCCACGGCATGCACGCGACGCCCTCCGAGATCGCGGTGACGCAGGCCGCCTATCCGGACCGCATCAAGACCGCCGCCCTGGAGCCCAAGATCGCTCCCACCGGCCCGATCCGCGACGCGCTGGACTACCGCGCCCGCTTCCCCGACGGCCGCATCGGCTCCGATCCGCTGCAGGCCAGTCCCGAAGGCGGCCGCAAGCTGATCGACGCCTCGGCCCAGGCCCTGCTCCAGGACGTGGCCGCCTTCACGGCCGAGGTCCAGCCGGGCCTGTGACTAGGCCTGCCTGAAGCCCAGCACGTCCTGCATGTCGTAGAGGCCCGGCGGCCGGCCCACCACCCAGGCGGCGGCGGCCACCGCGCCCTTGGCGAACAGGGATCTGTCCCGGGCGGAGTGGCCCAGGGTCAGCACCTCGTCCTCCGAGGCGAAGATGACCGAGTGCTCGCCCACCACGCCGCCGGCGCGCAGGGACGCAAAGCCGATGGAGCCCGGCTCGCGCAGGGCCTCCGCCCCATGACGCGGCGCGGCGCGTAGATCGGACAGGGCCTTTCCGCGCCCTTCGGCGGCGGCCTCGCCCAGCATCAGGGCGGTGCCGGACGGAGCGTCCAGCTTTCGGCGGTGATGGGTCTCGAGGATTTCGATGTCCCAGTCGGACGACAGGCGTCGCGCCGCCTGTTCCACCAGGCCGATCAGCATGTTCACGCCGAGTGAGAAGTTGCCGGACAGCACCACGGGCGCGACCTCGGCGGCGCGGGCGATGACGGCGCGCTGCTCGGGCGAAAAGCCGGTGGATCCCACCACCAGGGCGGGCGCGCCCTCTTCAGCCACCCGGGCGGCCAGGGCGGCCGAGGCCTCGGCCGTGGTGAAGTCGATGACCACGTCGCAGCGCGACAGGTCCGGCGCCGTCTCCCGGTCGAAACGGCAGGCCACGACCATGCCCTCGCGCTCATCCAGCACGGTCGAGACCGCCCGGCCCATGCGCCCCCGCGCCCCGGCCAGGCCGATATGGATGATGCCGTTCATGCGGCGCGAGCCTCTTTTCTCATTCGGCGATGAAGGCCCGCGCCGGGCGGGTGGTCAAGCCGGGATCAGGCGTGCGGTTTAGGCTTCCTGGCCGGTCAGGTCGGCCCAGAAGGTCTTGGCCTTCTTCATAAAGCCGGAGTTGCGCGGATGCTGGGTCTCGCCGCAGCATGAGGCCAGCTCCTTGAGCAGCTCCTTCTGGCGCCCGGTCAGATTGGTGGGCGTCTCCACGAACAGCTCCACCACCAGGTCGCCGCGCTGGCGCCCGTTCAGGGCCGGCATGCCCTTGCCCCTGATACGGATGGTCTGGCCTGTCTGGGCGCCCTCGGGCACCTTGACCGAGACCCGGCAATGACCGTCGCAGGCCTCGCTGGACAGGCAGGGGGCCTCGATCTCGCCGCCCAGCGCCGCCAGGCACATGGGCACGGGCGCCGAGCACAACAGGTCCAGCCCGTCGCGCTCGAACAGCTCGTGGGGCTTCACCGAGACGAAGATGTAGAGGTCGCCGCGCGGCCCGCCGCGCGCGCCCACATCGCCCTCGCCGGCCAGGCGGATGCGCGCGCCGTCATCGACGCCGGCCGGCACCTTCAGCTGCAGGGTGCGATGCTTACGAACCTGGCCGCGCCCGTGACAGGGCTTGCACGGCTTGGCCACGACCCGGCCCTGACCGCCGCAGCGGGGGCAGGTGCGCTCCATCTGGAAGAAGCCGTTGGCGGCGCGCACGCGACCCTGGCCGTTGCAGCCGGGGCAGACCACGGGCTGGCTGCCGGGCTCGGCGCCCGAGCCGCTGCACGTGTCGCACACGGCGGTCGTTGCGGTGGTGATCTCCACGTCGGCCCCGCGATAGGCCTGCTCCAGCGTGATCTCCAGATCGTGGCGCACGTCGCCGCCGCGCTGGGGGCCGCCTCTGGCCCGGGCGAACATGTCGCCGAAGACGTCGCCGAACACCTCCGAGAAGATGTCGTTGACGTCGTGGAAGGCGCCGCCGCCGAACGGGCCGCCTCCACCCATGCCGCCCATGCCGTTCACGCCCGCGTGGCCGAAGCGGTCATAGGCCGCGCGCTTCTGCGGGTCGGACAGGATGGAATAGGCCTCGTTGATGGCCTTGAAGCGTTGCGCCGCCTCCTCGCAGCCGCCGTTGCGGTCGGGATGGTGCTCCATCGCCGCCTTGCGGAAGGCGGATTTCAGCGCCGCGGCGTCCGCCGTGCGGTCGACGCCCAGCGTTTCATAATAGTCGGTGGTGGTCATAAGCGACTGGTTCCCGAACCCGCCCCCGCAAGTCCGGCGACCGGTCTAGCGGTTGGGCGGAGGGCGCGCCCCGCGACGTGACGCCGCGAAGCGCGCTTCTGCGCTGACAGATCAGGCGCTCTTCTTCTCGTCGCCATCGGAGGAGACCTCCTCGAACTCGGCGTCGACCACGCCCTCGTCGGAATTACCGTCCGAAGCGTCCGAAGCGTCCGATCCGTCCGACTGCTGGGCCTTGTACATGGCCTCGCCCAGCTTCATCGACGCCTGGGTCAGGGTCTGGGTCTTGGCGTTGATGGCGTCGGCGTCCTCGCCGTCCTTGACCGCCTTCAGCTCGTCGATGGCCGTCTGGATGGCGTTGCGGTCCGCTTCCGACACCTTGTCGCCGTGCTCGGCCAGGGCCTTTTCGGACGAGTGCAGCAGGGCCTCGGCCTGGTTCTTGGCGTCGGCCAGCACCTTGCGCTTCTTGTCGGCCTCGGCGTTGGCCTCGGCGTCCTTAACCATCTGCTCGATGTCGCTGTCCGACAGGCCGCCGTTGGCCTGGATGCGGATCGCCTGCTCCTTGCCGGTGGCCTTGTCCTTGGCCGTCACGTGCACGATGCCGTTGGCGTCGATGTCGAAGGTGACCTCGATCTGCGGCATGCCGCGCGGCGCGGGCGGGATGCCCACCAGGTCGAACTGGCCGAGCATCTTGTTGTCGCCGGCCATGGGCCGCTCGCCCTGGAAGACGCGGATGGTCACCGCCGACTGGTTGTCCTCGGCCGTCGAGAAGGTCTGGGACTTCTTGGTCGGGATGGTGGTGTTGCGCTCGATCATGGGCGTGAAGACGCCGCCCAGAGTCTCGATGCCCAGCGTCAGGGGCGTCACGTCCAGCAGCAGCACGTCCTTGACGTCGCCTTGCAGCACGCCGGCCTGGACGGCGGCGCCCAGGGCCACCACCTCGTCGGGGTTCACCCCCTTGTGCGGCTCCTTGCCGAAGAAGGCCTTCACGGCCTCCTGCACCTTGGGCATGCGGGTCATGCCGCCGACAAGCACCACCTCGTCGATGTCGCCGGGCTTCAGGCCCGCATCCTTGAGGGCCTGCTGGCACGGGCCGATGGTCTTGTTCACCAGGTCTTCGACCAGGCTCTCCAGCTTGGCGCGGGTCAGCTTGATGTTCAGGTGCAGCGGACCCGAGGCGTTCATGCTGATGAAGGGCAGGTTGACCTCGTACTGGGTCGTGGAGCTGAGCTCCTTCTTGGCCTTCTCGGCCTCTTCCTTCAGGCGCTGCAGGGCCAGCTTGTCCTGGCGCAGGTCGACGCCCTGCTCCTTCTTGAACTCGTCGGCCAGGAAGTCGACCAGACGCAGGTCGAAGTCCTCGCCGCCCAGGAAGGTGTCGCCGTTGGTGGCCTTCACCTCGAAGACGCCGTCGCCGATCTCGAGGATGGACACGTCGAAGGTGCCGCCGCCCAGGTCGTAGACCGCGATCTTCTTGCCGTCGTTCTTCTCAAGCCCGTAGGCGAGCGCGGCGGCCGTCGGCTCGTTGATGATGCGCAGGACTTCCAGGCCCGCGATCTTGCCGGCGTCCTTGGTGGCCTGGCGCTGGGCGTCGTTGAAGTAGGCCGGAACGGTGATCACCGCCTTGGTGACCGTCTCGCCCAGATGCTGCTCGGCGGCCTCCTTCATCTTCTGAAGGATGAAGGCGCTGATCTGCTGGGGCGAATAGTCCTTGCCGTGGGCGCGGACCCAGGCGTCGCCGGTCGGGCCCTTGACGATCTCGTAGGGCACCATGCCCTTGTCCTTCGCCACGACGGGGTCGTCGAAGTTGCGGCCGATCAGGCGCTTGATGGCGAAGAAGGTGTTGGTGGGGTTGGTGACCGCCTGGCGCTTGGCCGGCTGGCCGACCAGACGCTCGCCGTCATCCTGGATGGCGACCACCGAGGGGGTGGTGCGCAGGCCCTCGGCGTTCTCGATGACCTTGGGATTCTTGCCGTCCATGACCGCCACGCACGAATTCGTCGTGCCGAGGTCGATGCCGATGATCTTGCTCATGGGCTTTTACGTATACGCCTTCTGTTAGGCGGGTCCGCCGGCGGCCTTGAAGGCAAGCGCCGCACCTGGACCCCCAGTGGGTTTTCTTGAGCGACGAAGCCGACTTGCTCGACTTCGCGATGCTGTGGCGCATATGGGAAAGTCCCCGCCCACCGCAAGGGCTTATGGACGACATCAAGGAGGAGGCCTCATGCTCACCCTGACCCGCCCCGAGGGGACTCAGCCCGGCGATCTGAACCTCTCCCGGCGTTCGCTGGGGGGCCTGATGTTCTTCGGCTATGCGGCGGCGGCCCTGTCGGCCGAGGCCTCGCCCATCGTGACGCCGGAAGAGGGCCTGGTCTGCGGTCCCATCGACTTCACCGGCTGGGCGCCCGAAGGCGCCTATCCGCCCAGCCTGCCGGCCTATGTGGCGCGGCCACAGGGGTCCGGTCCGTTTCCCGTGGTCATCGTCGTCAACGAGATCTTCGGCCTGCACGCCTACATTCAGGACGTCTGCCGACGCCTGGCGCGCCAGGGCTACGCCGCCATGGCGCCCGGCTATTTTGCGCGGTCAGGCGATCCCTCCCGTCTGACTGAGTTCGAGCCCATCCTGGCCATGGTGCGCGCGGCCCGCCATCCCCAGGTCATGGGCGACACGGCCGCGGCGCTGGACTGGCTGCGCGCCCAGCCCTGGGCCGACGCGGACCGCGCCGGGATCACCGGCTTCTGCTGGGGCGGCACGGTAGTGTGGATGGCCGTGGCGGACCTGCCCTTCAGGTGCGGCGCCGCCTGGTACGGACGGCTGGTGGGCGGCGAGAACGCCGAGCCCGACCGCGACTATCCCGCCGATGCGGCGGGCCGCCTGCGCGGGCCGGTGCTGGGCCTCTATGCCGAGAACGATCGCGGCATCCCGCTCGAAAGCGTCGAGACCATGCGCGCGGCGCTCAGCGCGGCGGGCAAGGCCGACAGCGAGATCATCGTCTATCCCGGCGCCCAGCACGGCTTTCACGCCGACTATCGCGCCACCTATGACCGCGCGGCGGCCGAGGACGCCTGGAGCCGGATGCTGGCCCTGTTCGAGCGCGAACTTAAGGCAGGCTAGCTCCCTTCGCCGCCCGTGGCCTTGGCGTAGGCGGCGGCGCCCTGGCGCTGGGTCTCAGCCTGACCCGAGCCCTTGGCGGCCACGGCCACCATGGCCGGACGCACCACGCGCCCGAACAGCGAATAGCCGGGCTGGAAGGTCTGCACCACACACCCGGCCGCCACGCTGTCCGAGGGCTGCTCAATCATGGCCTGGTGCACATTGGGGTCGAAGCGCTCGCCCGGCTCGGGCGCCACGCGGGCAAGCCCGTTGCCCTCGAAGGCCTGCAGCAGCGCCTTCTCGGTCATCTCAAGGCCGGTCACCAGCCCCTGGACGCCGGCGTCGTCGCTCTGCGGGGCGGCGGCCAGGGCGCGCTGCAGACTGTCGGCCACGCCTAGCAGGTCGCGGGCGAATTTGGTGATGGCGTAGGCGCGCGCGTCGTTCATCTCGCGCTCGGTCCGGCGCTTGACGTTCTCGGCCTCGGCCACGGCGCGCAGGGCCTGGTCGCGCCACTGCTCAGCCTCGGCGCGGGCGGCGGCCAGCTCGGCCTCCAGGTCCTCGGCCTCGGGAGCCAGGGCTTCGTCTTCGGGCAGGTCGTCGCGGTCGAACTCGTCGGTCATGGCTACTCTCGGGAGGGACGCGCCGAGATATAGGGGCGCAGGCTCATCCGTCCAGCATCCGGCTGAGGACACGGGCGGTGTAATCCACCATCGGGATGACGCGGGCGTAGTTCAGGCGGGTCGGTCCGATGACCCCGATGGCGCCCACCACCTTCTGCCTTCCGGTCAGGTAGGGCGCCGCCACCACGGACGATCCGGACAGGGAAAACAGCCGCGTTTCGGCGCCGATGAAGATGCGCACGCCCTGGGCTTCGCGCACCCCGTCCAGCAGCGTGATCAGCTGCTCCTTCTGTTCCAGATCGTCGAACAGGGACCGCACCCGCTCCAGGTCGGCCACGGCCTCGGCGTCCTGCAGGAGGTTGGCCCGGCCCCGCACGATCAGGGACCGGTCCTCCGGCCCGCCGCCGGACCAGGCGGCCATGCCCTCCTCCACCAGGCGGGCGGCGGCGGCGTCCAGCTCGCGGCGGGCCTGATCCAGCTCCTTGCCCACCTCGGCCTTGGCGTCGGCCAGGGTCTTGCCGCGCAGACGGGCGTTCAGAAAGTTCGACGCCGCCTGCAGGTGGCTGGGCGTGACGCCGGGGCTCAGCGGCATCAGCCGGTTCTCCACCTCGCCGTCGTCGTAGACGATCACCGCCAGGGCCTGATCGCCCTGGCCCAGCGCCACGAACTCCACATGGCGCACCCCCGCCTCGCGCACCGGGCTGACCACCACGCCCGCGCCGCCGGCCAGACCGGACAGCAGGTTCGAGGCCTCGTCCAGCGCCTCCTGGAAGCCGCGGCCCCGCCCGGTCAGGCGCGCGTCGATCTCGCGCCGTTCGTCCTCGGACAGGTCGCCGATCTCCAACAGGCCGTCCACGAACAGGCGCAGGCCCGTATGGGTCGGGATGCGGCCGGCCGAGGTGTGGGGCGCCGCAAGCAAGCCCAGCTGGGCCAGATCCTGCATGGTGTTGCGGATCGAGGCTGGGGACAGGGCCACCCCGCCCTTGGACAGGGTGCGCGAGCCCACCGGCTCGCCCGTGGCCAGATAGCTTTCCACCACCCGGCGGAAGATGTCGCGCGCGCGTTCGTCCAGCGCCGCCAGGCCGGGCGAGGGGCTGAAGGGCCCGTTCACGCCGCGCGCCCCTGGTCCGGGTCCCGGCCCAGCCAGGCCTCGCGCGTCAGCCGGTGGACCAGGCAGTCGTCTTCGTCATTGAACAGGCGCCGTTCTTCGGGGACGAAGCCCAGCCGCTGGTAAAAGCGGTGCGCCTCGGCGTTCGAGGCCAGCGGATCGATGATCACCGCCGTCACCTCCGGCGCGGCGAAGCAGGCGTCCAGCGCCTGGGTCATCATCTGCGTGCCATAGCCGCGGCCCAGGGCGTCGGGCTCGCCGATCCAGATATCCAGCGCGCGCAGGTTCGGCTCGATCTCGCCCCAGTAGTGGGTCGGCTCCAGATGCGGGTCGATGACCTGCATGGCGCCGATGGGCCGACCGGCTGCCTCGGCGATGAGATAGTAGCTGACCTCCGAGGAGGTGGTGATCTCCTCCAGCCAGTCGGCGCCGGCGAAGGCGACCTCCGCATCAGGATCATCGGTGACGCAGGCGATGACGTGCGGCTGCCGGTCCCAGCGGGCCAGAAGTTCGGCGTCCTCGGGGCGCGCGCGGCGCAGAACGACGGGGCTGTCAGGTGGCGGTGACACGCCCGATAGGATAAGCCCGCCCTCTCTCAACTCAAGGACCTCGCCCATGCGACCCTCAGGCCGCGCGCCCGACCAGCTTCGTCCCGTCACACTCGAGACGCGGGTGAACCGCTACGCCGAGGGCTCGTGCCTGATCGGGTTCGGGCACACGCGCGTGCTGGTCACCGCCAGCGTCGAGGACAGCCTGCCGCCCTGGCTGCGCGGCAAGGGCCAGGGCTGGGTCACGGCCGAATACGGCATGCTGCCCCGCGCCACCCACACGCGCGGCCGCCGCGAGGCCGCCGCCGGCAAGCAGTCGGGCCGCACCCAGGAGATCCAGCGCCTGATCGGCCGGTCGCTGCGCGCCGTGGTCGACCTCAAGGCCCTGGGCGAGCGCCAGGTGCTGATCGACTGCGACGTGGTCCAGGCCGACGGCGGCACCCGCACCGCCGCCATCACCGGCGCCTGGGTCGCGCTCAAGATGGCCACGGACCACCTCGTCGCCGAAGAGGTGCTGAAGCAGAGCCCGGTCATCGACCAGGTGGCGGCGGTGTCCTGCGGCATCTTCGAAGGCCATTCCGTGCTCGACCTCGACTACGAGGAGGACTCCAACGCCGAGGCGGATTCCAACTTCGTGCTGACGGCCCAGGGCGGCATCGTCGAGATCCAGGCCACGGGCGAGAAGCGCGGCTTCGCCCGCACCGAGTTCGACCAGCTGTTCAACCTGGCCCAGAGCGGATGCGCAGAGCTGTTCCGCCTGCAGCGCCAGGCGGTCGAGGCCTAGCCCGCCTTCTTGCGCGGCGCGGCCTTCTTCTTGGCCGCCGGCGTCTTGGCGGCCGAGCGGGCCGATCCGGACTTGCGCCGCGGCGCGGGCTCGGCCCCGCCCTTGAGGCTGGCCCTCAGGGCCGCCATCAGGTCCACAACATTGGTGTCGTCCGGCTCGGGCGCCGAGACGATGCGCTCGCCCTTGCGCTTGGCCTCGATCATCTCGCGCAGGGCCTCGTCGTAGCGGTCGACGAACTGCTCGGGATCGAAGGGGCCTTCCTTCTGGCCCAGAATGCGCTTGGCGATCTCGACCATGTCCTTGTCGGGCTTGGCGTCGGGGATGTCGTCGAAGAACTCGTCCGCGCTCTTCACCTCGTCCCTGGCGCGCAGCGTGTAGGCGATCAGGCCCTTGCCGCGCACCTCGATGGCCAGCTGCCGCTCCTTGCCGCGCAGCACCAGCGTGCCCAGCGCCACCTTACCCGAGGTCTTCATGGCCTCGCGGATGACGACGAAGGCGTCGATGTCGCCCTTGGCGTCGGGCGTCACGAAGAAGGGATCGTCCCAGTACAGGCGGTCGATGTCCGCCTCGTCCACGAAACGGTCGATGGTGATGGTGCGCGTGCTCTCCAGCCGCACCTTCTCGAAGTCCTCCGGCTGGAACAGGACGTATTCGTCGCGCTCCACCTCATAGCCCTTGACCAGATCCGAGCGCTCGACCGGGCCGGTGTCCGGGTCGGTCGGCACCAGGCGAATCCTGTTGTTCGTCTCGGGATTGATCAGGTGAAAGCGAATGTCGTTGGCGCTGGTCGTGGCGGTGTAGAGCGCCACCGGGCAGGTGACGAGCGACAGCTTCAGATGGCCCTGCCAGCTGGGACGCGCGGCCATGGTCCTTGCTCCTGAAATGCGAAACCGCAGGCCGACTCAATGCATGAGCGGGCCTGCGGCTCCGATTCAGGGGCCTGAAAAGACTCTGGTTTAGAAGGCGTAGCGCGCCACCAGCTGCCAGACCGGGCCCGCCTCTTCCGACTCCAGTTCGAACTCGTCGTAATCGCGGGCCAGCTGGTCAGCGATGCTGTCGAACTTGTGGAAGGTCTCGTCCTTCGACGCGTTCAGCAGGTTCGAGCCGGTCAGGCGCAGCACGAAGTTGCGGCCGAAGCGGCGCTCGACGAACAGGTCCAGGTTGTCGCCGTACGAGGTGTAGACCTCCTCGGTAGCCACGCGGTCAAAGGCGTCGCCCTGCTGGTAGTAGGTGGCGCCGAAGGCCATGTTCCAGGTCGGGATGTCGTGGGTGAAGCCCGCGCTCAGGACATAGTCCGACTGGCCGTTGAAGCGGCGCTCCCCGGCGAAGTCGGTGATCTCGCTGTCCAGCCATGACAGGTTCAGGAAGACCCCGGTGTTCTCCATGTCCAGGACCGTCAGCGGCGTGGACAGGTCGAACTCGACGCCCCAGACGCTGCCGTCGCCGACGTTGTCGACGCTAAAGACGGACGTGCCCGCTCCGCCCGAGCCCACGGCGCCGGTGTCCACGTCCTCGATCAAATCCTCGACCGAGCGGTAGAAGACGTTCAGGCCCATGACGCCGCGGCGGCCCAGGCGACGCTCCACGCCCACATCGACGCCCCAGGCGGTCTCGGCCTGGAGGTTCGGGTTGCCGATGAAGTCGTCGTCGCCGTACTCCTCCTCGAGCAAGGCCGGAGACAGGTGGTTGAAGCTGGGACGGCGCAGGGTGCGGCCCGCCGACACGATCAGCCGATCCGTCTCGTTCAGCTGGAAGCGCAGCGAGGCCGAAGGCAGGATGATGTCCTCGTCGGTCTCCGTCACCGTTCCGGCCGTGCGGTCCGTGATGGTGATCTCGCTCTGGTCCAGACGCACGCCGGCTTCCCAGGTCAGGCGGCCGCTCTCGCCCGCCAGGACGACGTAGGGCTCGACGCGGTCTTCCTCGATGGTGTTGTCGCCGCCAGGCACGGGCGCATGGCCGGTGAGCGGCGGCACGGCCGGGCGGGGCCCGCCGTTCGGCACGTTGAAGCGGATGCGGTCCGCCTCCTGCACCAGGGTCTCGCGCTCCTTCCAGGTGAGGTCGACGCCGAACTCCATGGACAGGCCCGGCGCCAGGTCCCGCTCATGCTCGAGGCGCAGCCCGGTCTCGCGGTCATCCAGATCGGTCAGCTCCTGATCGACGGTGTAGCGGTCCTCGTCCGGGAAGGGCGTGGCGTCGCGCAGATACTCAGACTCCGCCTCGACCGAGGAAATGTCGTCGTTGTAGCGGGCGTGCGTCAGGCGGATGCGGCTTTCGCCGCCGAACATCTCGCGCTCCCAGCGGGCGCGGGTGGACCAGTTGGTGGAGCTGATATCCTCGACCTGATTGTTGTAGGTCAGCAGGTTCGGGCTGGTCAGAACGCCGTCCTGGTACTCGTAGGAGTTCTCGACCTCGTCGCGGCTGGTCAGGACGTAGGCGCCCGACAGCTCCAGCGCGCCGCCGAACAGAGGCTGCTCGTAGGCGGCGTTGAACGAGTAATCCATGCCGTCGCGGATGTCGGACTGCAGCTCGATATTGTCCAGCGTGCCGCCTGGCTCATCGAAGCGCCAGCTGGTCTTGGACTTGGGATTGCGGCGGCCCTGAACGTTCATGCCCAGCAGCAGGCGGCCGCCCGGGCCCACCTCGCCGCCCCAGACGGCGCCGAAGGTCGGGACGACCCGGCCGTCGTCAAAGCGCAGACCGCCGAAACGGAGATAGCCGCCTTCCAGGGTGTAGGCGTCGCGCAGCACGATGTTGATGGCGCCGGCCACCGCATCGCCCGAGCGGCGGGCCGACGGAGCGCGCACCACCTCGACCCGCTCGATCAGTTCGGCGGGGATACGGTCCACGAAGAAGGAGCGGTCGACGCCGGCGCCCGGCACGCGGTCGCCGTTGATTAGGATCTGGGTGTAGCCCGGGTCCAGGCCGCGCAGGCGCGCACCGTCCGACTCGATCACATCCGACAGGAAGGTGACGCTGGGCACGCGGCGCAGGGCGTCCCCCACGGTCAGCGGCTCGAAGCGTTGGAAGTACTCCAGGTCGTAGGACAGGGTCGGCACCACGTCGTCGGTGCGGTTGCGGAACACCGGCTGAGCCGTGACGATGATCTCCTGCACCGCCGTCGGCTGGTTCTCGGCGGTGTTCTGGGCCTGGTCGCCATCCGCCGCGAAGGCGTGGGAGGCCATGATCAAGGGGGCCGCAGCGCCCGTCATGATCAGCTTAGAGACTTTCATATTCTTGTCGCCCCAATGTTATCGACTGGTCATTGACCAGTCTGGACCGGTGTGGTCTTTCCCGAGGCGCAATATGGCTGAGCTGTTCGGAGGGCCAGTGATGATTTCGTGTCAGTACAGCAATGGGAATATTTCACGGCTGGCGTCCCTGACTTCGGCTTTCCTTGTGATTTCAGGATGCGCCGCCCTGGACCCGGAACTGTTCTCAGACAGCCGCCGCATGGCGGTGGGCGCAGGAACCCCCGTGCCCGTGGCGGGCGAGACACAGGCCGTCGGCACCACCCGCGCCGACGCCGCCGACGACCCGGAGATCTGGGTCGATCCGCGCGATCCGTCGCGGGGCGTCATCCTGGGCACTGACAAGCAGGCCGGGCTCTACGTCTATGGGTTCGACGGCGCTGTGCGCGCCTTCATTCCGGACGGGCGGCTGAACAATGTCGACCTGCGCGGCGGCTTCCCGACCCCCCAGGGAGAGCGCGTTCTGGTCGCCGCCAGCGACCGCGGCCGCATGGGCGCGGCGCTCTACCTGCTCAACCCGGACACGCTGGAGCTGACCCCCTGGGGTCTCGTGCCTCTGGACCTGACCGAGCCCTATGGCCTGTGCATGGGCCGCCGCGCCCACACCGGCGACTATGTCGTCATCGTCAACAGCACCGACGGTCAGGTGCGCCAGGTCCGCGTCTCGGCCGACACGCAGGGCCGGGTGGTCACGCACGAGGAACGTCGCTTCGGCCTGGCCACCCAGGTGGAGGGCTGCGTCGTCGATGATGCGCGCGGCCGCCTCTACATCGGCGAAGAGGCGCGCGGCGTCTGGCAGTTCGACCTGAATGCGCCTGACGAAGGTCGGCTGGTGGCCGAGGCGCCCTCCGCCATGCTGGTCCCGGACGTGGAGGGGCTCACCCTGTTGCACGACGGGACCGAGAGTTTCCTCATCGCTTCCAGCCAGGGCGACAGCGCCTTTGCGGTCTGGCGCGCGGATGGCCCGGAACTAGCCTACCTCGGACGCTTCTCGCCCGCGGCGGCGAACGGCGTCGATGGGGTCACGGGCACCGACGGGGTCGCGGCCCTGGGAGGTCAGGTGGGACCGTTCCCGGCCGGCCTCGTGGTCATGCAGGACGACGTCGATGCCGAGGGCGAGGAGGCCTCCACCCGCCGCGCGCGTCAGAACTACAAGCTGGTCGACTGGCGCGAGGTGCGCCGCGCGCTCGGCTTCTAGCCGAAGGGCACGATGCGGTTGCCGATGTCGTGGCCGATGTCGGCTGGTCCGAGGAAAGGAACGCCCGCCCGGTCGCACCAGTGGCGCACGATCTCCTCGGGCGTCTGGCCGAAGGGCGGATCGTTCTCGGGGATGTCCGACACCCGCCCCAGCCGAATGCCCTTCAGGCCCTTCAGCGCGGGGCTGGAGGTCAGCTGCCACAGGTCGCGGTCGATGCGGTAGAGGTGCTCGGACACCTCTTCGATCATCAGCACATGGCCGGACAGATCCGGCATCCACGGCGTGCCCAGAAGGTGGTTCAGGATCACCAGGTTGAAGGCCGCGCGCGGCGCTCCGTCGTCCGAAGGCTCAAGCCCCTCAGGATCGCGCCGGACCAGCCAGTTCAGCGCCCGGACCACCGCCGCCTCGCCGCCAGGGCGCAGGGCGTCCTGCGCCATGGGACCGTGCGCCACGCCGCCGAATCCCGCCGAATAGAGCGCGCCCAGCAGCGTGCCGGCGTCCGAATAGCCCAGATAGGTCTTGTTTCGCGCCGTCCTGTTCAACCCGGGCATGACCCGGTCCAGCAGACGGCAGCTGCCATAGCCGCCGCGCGCGAACCACAGGGCGTCGAAGCCGGGGTCGTTGGCCACGTCGAGAAAGGCCTCGGCGCGCGCCGCGTCATCGCCGGCGAAGTGGCCCGCCGCACGGTTCCCGCTGGGATGAAAGACGATCTCGGCCTCGCCGGGCGAGAACAGGCCCCTGGCGATGTCCTGCACGGCGGCCTCGGTCCCCGGCGCGAGACGCGAAGCGGTGGCGACGACGCCGATACGGACCATGCGGACTTGCCCCCTTCATGCGGCCGGAATCGCCTCATTGCCCGGCGCGCGGGCGCACCTTATCAGACCCAGCCATGAGCGAGCAGCGATCCTGGTTCTTCTGTGGCGTCGGCGGCAGCGGCATGGCGCCCCTGGCGGCCATCGCCCTTTCGCGAGGGGATCGCGTCGCCGGGTCGGACCGCTCGCGCGACCAGGGCCGCAATGGCGAGCGCTTCGCCTGGCTTGAGGCGCAAGGGGTGCGCCTGTTTCCCCAGGACGGCTCAGGCCTGACATCGGCCGACCAGACCCTGGTGGTCTCCAGCGCCGTGGAGGAGACCATCCCGGACGTGCAGGCCGCCCGCGCGGCCGGCGCGCCGGTCATCAAGCGGGCCGAGTTGCTGTCGCGCCTGTTCAACCAGGCGGCCCTGCGCATCGGCGTGGCGGGCACCAGCGGCAAGTCCACCGTCACCGCCATGACAGGCTGGATGATGCACCAGGCCGGGCGCGACCCCACCATCGTCAACGGCGCGGACATGACCAACTTCGTGGGGCCCGACCGGCCCTTCGCCGCCGCCCTGGCGGGCCAGGGCGAGGCCTTCGTCGCCGAGGTGGACGAGAGCGACGGCTCCATCGCTCTCTACGATCCGACCGTGGCGGTGGTCACCAACGTCTCGCTCGACCACAAGAGCCTGGACGAGTTGCGCGACCTCTTCGGCGATTTCACCCGAAAGGCGCAGACGGCGGTGCTCAACCTCGACAACGAAGAGACCGCCGCGCTGGCCCAGGGCCTCGGCGGCCGAGCGCGCACCTTCAGCCTCGAGAACGATCAGGCCGACCTGTCAGCCGGGGATCTGCTGCCTCTGGCGGACGGCGTCGCCTTCGACCTGCTCGAGCGCGCGACCGGCCGGACAAGGCGCGTGCGACTGAAGGTTCCGGGCGCCCACAACGTCGGCAACGGCCTGGCCGCTCTGTTGGCGGTGCAGGCGGCCGGTGTGTCGTTGGACGAGGCCGTCGCCGCGCTTGAGGGCTTCACCGGCGTGCGGCGTCGGCTTGAGACCATCGGCGAGAGCGGCGGCGTCACGATCATCGACGACTTCGCCCACAACCCCGACAAGATCGCCGCCACCCTGGCCACCCTGCACGCCTTTCCCGGGCGGCTGCTGGTGATGTTTCAGCCGCACGGCTACGGCCCCCTGCGCCTGATGCGCCAGGCCTTCGTCGAAGGCTTCGTGCGCGACCTGAACCCGGAGGATGTGCTGCTGATGCCCGAGCCCGTCTATCAGGGCGGCACGGTGGACCGCTCGGTCTCGACCGCCGATCTGGTGGGCGACCTGACCGCGCGCGGCGTCAGGGCCGAGGCGCAGCCGAGCCGCGCCGACTGCGGCGATCGGCTTGTCCAGCTGGCCACGGCAGGCGACCGCATCGTCGTCATGGGCGCGCGGGACGACACCCTGACGGTGTTCGCGCGCGAGCTACTGGGCCGGCTGGGCGGCTGAAGACGCCTCTTCGGCCTCAAATTCCTCGATGACCTTGGCGGTGTGCTCGGGACTCTTCGTGAAGCGCCCGAAGACCGCATAAAAGACCGGCGCGATGAACAGGGTCAGCAGGGTGGCGAACATCGCGCCCGCGAAGATGACCACGCCGATGGTCTGGCGGCTGCCCGCCCCCGCCCCCTGCCACAGGACCAGCGGCAGAGCCCCGAAGGCCGTGGCGATCGAGGTCATGATGATGGGCCGCAGGCGCAGGGCCGAGGCCTCGATCACCGCCTGGCGCAGGGTGCGGCCCTGGTCGCGCAGCTGGTTGGCGAACTCGACGATGAGGATGCCGTTCTTGGCCGCCACCCCGATCAGGATGATCAGGCCGATCTGCGAATAGACGTTCAGGCTGGACCCGGCCATGACCAGGCCGAACAGCCCCCCGGCCGCCGCCAGCGGCACGGTCAGCATGATGACCGCCGGGCTGATCCAGCTTTCGAACTGGGCGGCCAGGGCCAGAAAGACGAGCAGCAGCGCCAGGCCGAAGGCCAGGGCGACCGCGCCGCCCGCCTCCTGCAGCTCGCGCGCCTGGCCGCCCCAGCGCGGCGTCAGGTTGGGGGCGTGAATGCGCGCCTGGTCCTGCAGGAACTCCACCGCCTGGGCGACCGTGTAGCCGTCGGCCACGTCCGCCGACAGGGTGATGGCGCGCTGGCGGTCCAGACGGCGCCGGTCGGGCGTGTCGCCGCTGGCGCGAGTCTCGACCACCGAGGCCAGGGGCGTCACCCCGCCCTGGGCCGTGCGTACGTACAGGCGGTCCAGGTCCGACAGGTTCTGCCGGTTGGCCCGGTCGGTCTGCAGGATGACGTCGTACTCCTTGCCGCCGCGGATATAGGTGGTGGCCCGCCGCGCCCCGAACATGGTCTCCAGCGTGCGGCCCACGGTCTGGGACGAGACGCCCAGCGAGGCGGCCCGCTCGGGGTCCACATTGACCAGCACCCGCGGCGCGTTCGGCTCGTAGTCGATGCGCGGCCGGCTCAGGGCTGGGGCGTCGCGGGCGGCGTCCAGGATCGGCTGCATGGCCTGATAGATCTGGTTGTAGTCCGGCCCGGTCAGGATCAGGTCGACGCCGTTGCCGCCGCCGCCGCGCTGGAAGGGGCCCGGCACGTTGGCGTTGACCCGCGCCGCCGTGATGCCGGACAGGCGCCGGTTCAGGTCACGAGCGATATCATCAGCCGACGTGGTGCGCTCGCCCCAGTCCTTCAGACCCAGGACGCCGTTGCCGGTGTTGAAACTGCCGCCGCCGAAGCCAGGCGCCGAAACGAGGTAGCTGTCGGCCTCGCCCGCCTGGCGGTAGGCGTTCAGGGCCGTCTCGATGTCCAGCATCACCGTGCGCGTGGCGTCAAAGCCGGTGCCTTCGGGGCCTTCGGCGCGCACGATGACCCGGCCCCGATCCTCGGCGGGCGTCAGCTCGTTGGGAAGGATCGCGAACATGCCCCAGGCGCCCAGGGCCACCAGCGCCACCGTCGCGCCCGCCCCCCAGACAGCCGCGCGGCGGCCGATCAGGGCTTCAAGCGAGCCGCGATACGACGCCTTCAGCCCCTCCATGGCCGCGTCGACCTTGCGGGCGACCAGGCCCTGTCCGCTGGCGGGGCGCAGCAGCTTCGACGCCAGCATGGGCGACAGCGTCAGGGCCAGGAAGGCCGAAAAGGCCACGGCGGCGGCGATGGCGGCGGCCAGCTCGACGAACAGCCGTCCCACATAGCCGGGCAGGAACATCAGCGGCGCGAAGACCGAGATCAGCACCACGGTGGTGGCGATGACGGCGAAGAAGACCTGGCGCGCCCCGCGCTGGGCCGCGATCACCGGCGGCTCGCCCATGTCGATGCGGCGCTGGATGTTCTCGGTCACGACGATGGCGTCGTCCACCACCAGGCCGATGGCCAGCACCAGCCCGAGCAGGGTCAACAGGTTCAGCGAAAAGCCCAGCGGCGCAAGAACGATAAAGGTCGCCAGAAGGCAGATGGGCGCGACGATGGACGGGATCAGGGCGGCCCTCAGCGTGCCCAGGAAGACGAAGTTGACGATGGCCACCAGCACCAGGGCGATGCCGATGGTGATCCACACCTCCTCGATGGCGTGGGAGGTGAAGACCGAGTTGTCCGATCCGACCTCCAGCGTCGCGCCCTCCGGCAGGCTCGGGCGCACCTCCTCAATGGCGGCGCGGACGCCTTCGGAGATCTGGAGGTCGTTGGCCTGGGACTGGCGCGTCACGGCCAGGCCGATCTGGTCCATGCCGTTGCCCCGGAACAGGCGGCGCGGCTCGGCCGGGGCCTCCTCGATGCGCGCCACATCGCCCAGGCGGGTGACATAGCCGCCCTCGCCGGGCTGGCCGACGGGCAGGGTCGCGAACTGCTCCGGGCGGCTGTAGCTGCGCGCCACGCGCACCGTGTAGTCGCGCTGATCCGATTCCAGGGCGCCGGCGGGCAGCTCCACATTCTGGGCGGTCAGGGCCGCCTCCACGTCCTGCACGGTCAGGCGATTGGCGGCCAGGGCGTCCGGGTCCAGCCAGATGCGCATGGCGTAGCGCTGCTCGCCGAAGATGTTGACCGTCGCCACGCCCGGCACGGTCGAGAATCGCTCCACCAGATAGCGCTCGGCGTAGTCGGTCAGCTCCATGCGGCTCATGCCGGTCGAGCGCAGGAAGACGATCATGATGGGCGAGGAGTCGGCGTCGGCCTTGGCCACCTGGGGCGGCTCGGCCTGGTCGGGCAGACGGCCCGCCACCCGGCTGACCCGGTCGCGCACGTCGTTGGCGGCGGCGTCGATGTCGCGGTCCAGGGCGAACTCGATGGTCACGCGGCTGCGCCCATCGCGGCTGGACGAGGTGATCCGCTCCACGCCCTGCAGGCCCGAGACCTGCTGTTCGATGGGCTCGGTGATGCGGCTCTCGATCACCTCGGCCGAGGCGCCGTTGTAGGCCGTCGAGATCGACACCACGGGCGGGTCGATATTGGGCAGCTCGCGCACCGGCAGGGCGAAGAAGGCCGCCGCCCCGATCACGCACAGGACGATGGCGGCCACGGCGGCCAGGACCGGCCGCTTCACCGCGATGTCGGACAGCATCATGGGCGCTTGCCCGCCGGGGCCCGCCCGCCGCCGGCGCCGTTCACGCGGATCGGCGCGCCCGGCTGCAGCCGGTTCAGCCCGCCCACCACGATGCGCTCGCCCGGACCGACCCCGGCCAGGATCTCGACGAAGCCGCCCTCGATGGCGCCGGTTTCGACCAGCACCCGCTGGGCGGTCATCCCGTCGGGGCCCTGGACGGCGCGGAAGACATAGGCCTGATCGCCCTCGAACAGCACCGCCTGCTCCGGGGCCGCCAGGGACGTGCGCACGCCCTGGTCGATGCTGACGCGCACCAGCATGCCGGGACGCAGGGCGCCATCGGCGTTGGGCAGAACGGCGCGCGCCGTCAGGGACCGGTTCTGCTCATCGATGCGGGTGTCCAGCAGGCGGATGGCGCCCGGGAACTCACGGCCCGGCAGGGCGTCGGCGCGCGCCGTTATGGGCAGACCTGCGCGCAGGGCCGAAACCCGCCGCTCGGGCACCGGGAAGTCCACGCGGATCGAGGACAGGTCGTCCAGGGTGGCGATCACCGTGCCCGGATTGACCAGCGTGCCGGGGGTTACGTCCGTCAGGCCCATGACGCCCGAGAAGGGCGCGCGGATGACCCGGTCGCCAAACCGCGCCTGGGCGCCTTCCAGCCGGGTCCGGGCGTTCTCGAAATCGGTCTCCGCCTGTTCCAGCCGCGCGGGCGCGGCGATGCCGCGCTCAGCCAGGTCGCGCCAGCGGGCCAGGTCGCGCTCGGCCTGATTCAGGTCGGCGCTGGCGGCGGCGATGGCGGCGCTCTCTTCGCCCGCCTGCAGCTGGATCAGGGGCTGGCCGGCGCGCACGCGCTGGCCGTCGGTGAAATAGACGCGCGCCACCAGTTCCGTGGCGGCCGAGGTGATCTCGACGGACCTCAGGCCGCTGGCCGCGCCCAGCGCCTCCAGCCGGTCGCGGAACTCGCGCGGCTGCACCTGGATCAGGCTGACCGTCTGCGCCCGACCGCCGGGTCCGCCCGGTCCGCCCGGACCCTTCTCTTCCGCGCCGCCCGCCGTCAGCCGCAGCAGCACCGCCAGCGCCATCACCAGGATCAACCCCAGCGCCAGCGCCAGGAACCAGTGACGCCGCGCCAGTGCGGCGAAGCGGGCGTTCGTACGCGACGGCGGGGGTGTATAGGGGGCGTTCAAGGCAGCCGGAACTCCGTCAAGAGGGGTGCGAACCCAGCCGGTCTATTGGCCCTCACGTTGAAGGCCGTAAAGCGGAAACCGCACCTGAGGGGGTGGCGAAAACGCCGCGCCTGACGTTACGCGAACCGGGCCGGACGGATCACCCTGGCCTGCGCCTTTCGAGCAGCGCCACCTCGGCTTCGTGAAAGGTTGTGCGGGCGTACTCCACATACCCCGCGCGGGCCGCCGTGCGCAGCGAGGCGGGGTTGTCAGGCGTGATCATGCAGGCGGTGCGCTCGACGCCGCGCGCATCGGCCCAGGCCAGCACGGCGCTGAGGGCCTCGCTCGCCAGGCCCTTGCCGTGGTGTTCCGGCAGCAGCGCCCAGCCGGCCTCGGGCGCGCCGCCGAAGCCGGGCGTCAGCGGCCGCCGCGCCTCGAACAGACCCATGTCGCCGATGAAGGCGCCGCTGGCCCTGTCGGTGACGGCGAACATGCCGAAGCCCAGCAGCCGCCAGCCGCCCGCATAGCGCAGCAGGCGCGACCAGGTCTCGTCCGGCCGAGGCGTGGGCAGACCGATGGCCTGGCTCACCACCGGGTGGCTCCACAGCCGGTGCAGGTCGTCGAAGTCCGATACGGCGTGCGGCCTCAGGATCAGGCGCGGGGTCGAGAGTACGGGCGGCTCCAACGGGGTCTCCAGCAGGCGAGAAAAAGGCCGGGCTCTCGTCGAACCCGGCCTTTCCCGTCTCACGAAGATGTCGGCCTTACCAGAGGCGCACGCGCTGTTCCGGCGGGATGTACATCGGATCGCCGGGCTGGATGTTGAAGGCCTCGTACCAGGCGTCCATGTTGCGCACCACGCCATTGACGCGGGCGAAGGCCGGCGCGTGCGGGTCCGAGACCAGCAACTGGCGGGCGAAGGCCTCGCGGTCCTTGCTGCGCCACACCTGAGCCCAGCCCAGGAAGACGCGCTGCTCGCCGGTCAGGCCGTTGATGACGGGCGCCGGGCGGCCGTTCAGCGACATGCGATAGGCCTCCAGCGCCATGGTCAGGCCGGCCAGGTCGGCGATGTTCTCGCCCATGGTCAGCTCGCCGTTGATGTGGGCGTCCGGGAACATGGGCAGGGCCTCGTACTGGGCGCCCAGCCGGTCGGCCTGCACCTGGAAGCGGGCGGCGTCGTCGGGCGTCCACCAATCGCGCAGGCGGCCGTCGCCGTCCGATTTGCGGCCCTGATCGTCGAAACCGTGGCTGATTTCGTGACCGATCACGCCGCCGATGGCGCCGTAGTTGATGGCCGGATCGGCGTCCGGATCGAAGAAGGGCGGCTCCAGAATGGCGGCCGGGAAGGTGATGTCGTTCCGCGTGGGACGGTACCAGGCGTTCACCAGCTGCGGTCCGCGGGTCCATTCCTCGCGATCGACGGGCTGGCCCAGCTGCCAGAGATTGTAGGTCCAGTTCAGCTGGTTGGCCCGCTGGATGTTGCCCACCAGATCATCGTCGCTCAGCTGCAGCTCGCTGAAGTCGCGCCAGCGCGGCGGCGCGCCGATATTCGTGCCGAACTTCGACAGCTTGGTCAGCGCCTCCTGCTTGGTCGGATCGCTCATCCAGTCGAACTGGCCGATGCGAACCTCCAGCGCGCGGCGCAGGTTGGCGATCAGGTCCGCCATCTGGGCCCGGCTTTCAGCGGTGTAGTAGCGGTCCGCATAGAGGCGGCCGACGGCGTGATTGATGTTGTTGTTGACCAGATCGACCCCCCGGCGCCAGCGTGGCGCGTTCTGGGGCTGGCCGCTCAGGGTCTTGCCGTTGAAGTCGAAGTTGGCCTCCACGAAGGCCGATGACAGGTAGGGCGCGGCGTTGTTCGCGTACTGGAACGCCATCCAGGCCTGCAGCACATCGACGGGGGTCTCGCTCCACACCCGAGCCATGCCGGCGAACGCGGTGGGTTGCGCCACGATCGTGAAATCCTGGGCGGCGAAGCCCGCCGCCTGCTGATAAGCGCGCCAGTCAAAGCCGGGCGCCTGCGCCTCAAGCTCGGCGAGGCTGCGGCGGTTATAGGTGGCGGTGTCGTCGCGGCTTTGGGCCGACGTCCAGTGTTCGCGGGCGAGGGCGGTTTCGAACGCCATGACCTGCGCGGCGGCGGCCTCGGGCTGATCCCAGCCGATCATGCCCAGCATGCGGGCGATATGGGCCTGATAGGCCGCTCGCGTCTCGGCGAACCGGTCCTCCAGATAGTAGTCGCGGTCTGGCAGACCGAGCCCGCCCTGGCTGGTCCACACCACATTGCGCGTGGGATCATTGGCGTCGGCGCTCACGTAGCCGCCGAACAGGGTCGGGTGGAAATCGGTGAAGGCGCGGCCCATCAACCGCGCCAGGGCGCCGCGTTCAGAGGCGTTGCGGATTTCGGCCAGCTCGTCCCGGATCGGCTGGGCGCCCAGGTTCTCCAGACGCGCCTCGTCCATGAAGCTGCGATAGAAGGAACCGATCAGCCGCTGATCGGCGCTGGGGTTCTGGGACGAGGCGGAAGTCTCGATGATGTCGCGCACGCGCGCGTCGGACAGCGCGCGCAAGACGTGGAAGTTCCCCCAACGCGAACGGTCAGCCGGGATTTCGGTGCGCTCCAGCCAGCCGCCGTTGGCCCACTGGAAGAAGTCGTCGCCCGGCCGGATCGAGGTGTTCATGCCGGTCAGGTCCAGGCCCCACTCGCCGAACTGGGGCGAGGCCAGCGGATCGGCCGCGGTCTGGGCGGGCGCCTGAGCGGGCGCCTGAGCGGGCGTCTGCGCCACGACCGGCTGGCTGGCCAGAACGGCCGCGACCGTGGCCAACATCAGATGTCTGAATTTCATGGATCGTTCCTCCCCAAGCGGGCGGGACGATAGTCCCCGAGGAACGCGCCAGACATTAAATCCCTGTCACAAAGCCTGCGTCAGAACGACCGGACTTGCGGAATCCTCAGTATCCGAGCGCCCGCGCCGCCAACTCCCGCTGCTGGTCCGCATCGCCGAGCAGGCGGTCCAGAAGACGCTGCCGCTTCATGTAGAGCCCCGGATCGGCCTCGTCGGTCATGCCCATGCCGCCGTGCATCTGCACTGCCTCCTGCACGGCCAGGGCGGCGACCTGGCCGGCCTTGGCCTTGGCGGCGGCCACGGCGAAGGCGGCGTCCGCGGCGTCCGCCTCCAGCAGGCGCAGGGCCTTCAGGGTCCCCGCGCGGGCCAGCTCGATCTCGCAGAACAGGTGCGCGGCCCGGTGTTGCAGGGCCTGGAAGCGGCCGATCTCGACCCCGAACTGCTTCCTCGTGCGCAGGTGCTCGCCGGTGAGGGCGAAGACGCCTTCCGCCAGCCCGGTCATCTCGGCGGCGGCGCAGGCGCGGCCGAGGCTAAGGAAGCGTTCCACCAGGTCCGCCCCGCCCAGCCGCTGGGCGGGCGCCCCCTCCAGCGCCAGCCGCGCGGATTGGGAGCCGTCCAACAGCACGTCCGTCTCCCGCGTCAGGCCGTCCGCGCCCCCCTCGACCAGGAAAAGACCCGCGCCCTCCGCGTCCGCAGCCGCGACCACGAAGGCATCCGCCGCCGCGCCGTCCAGCACGAAGGTCTTGGCCCCGGTCAGACGACAGCCGTTGCCGCTGGCCTCGGCCTGACAGGTCAGGCGATCAGGCGCGTGACGGCCCTCCTCATCGACGGCGAGGCCGATCACCGCCTCACCCGCCGCCAGGGCGCCCAGACGTTCCGCTTCGCCGCCGCCGGCCAGGGCCGCCGCCGCCATGACGCCGCTGGACAGGAATGGGCTGGGCGCTAGCGTCCGCCCCGCCGCCAGGGCGATCAGCCCCGCCTCAACCGGGCCGAGACCCGACCCGCCGTCGGCCTCTGGAACCAGCACCCCGGCGAAGCCCATCTCGCCCATGGCGCGCCACAGGCCGGCGTCGACGCCCTTGCTCTTCCGGTCGTCGCGAACCCGGCGGCGCAAGGCGACCGGCGCCTGTTCGGCGAAGAAGCCGCCGGCGGCCTCGAGCAGCAGGGTCTGTTCCTCGGTCAGCATGCTCACGCCCCCGGCAGCCGCAGCAGGTGCTTGGCGATGATGTTCAGCTGCACCTCACTGGTCCCGCCCTCGATGGAGTTGGCCTTGGTCCGCAGCCAGTCGCGGGCCGCGGCGCCCCCGTTCGAGCGCGCGCCTTCCCATTCCAGCGCGTCCGAGCCGCCCGCCGCCATCAGCAGCTCGTGGCGGCGCTTGTTCAGCTCGGCGCCGTAGTACTTCAGCACCGAGGCCATGGCCGGGTGCGCCCGGCCCGCCGCCAGGGCCGCGCCCGTCTCCTCCAGCGCCGCGTCAAAGGCGAAGGCGTCCACGTCGAACTCGGCCAGCCGCGCGCGCAGCATGGGCTGGTCCAGCCGCCCCGCATCGTCCCGGCCCAGCCGCTCGGCCGCCAACTCACCCAGGGGCCGCGCGTTCGCCGCCTGGCCCATGGCGCCGATCATGGCGCGCTCGTGCCCCAGCAGATACTTGGCCACGTCCCAGCCGCGGTTCAGCTCGCCGACCAGGTTCTCCTTCTCCACGCGCACACCGTCGAAAAAGGTCTCGCAAAAGGGGGACTTGCCGCTGATCAGGGTGATGGGCCGGGTCGAGACGCCCGGCGTCTTCATGTCGAACAGGACGAAGCTGATCCCCAGGTGCTTGGGCGCCTCGGGGTCCGTGCGCACCAGGCAGAAGATCCAGTCGGCCTGATCGGCGTAGGAGGTCCAGATCTTCTGGCCGTCGACGATCCAGTGGTCGCCGCGATCCTCCGCGCGGGTCTGCAGTGAGGCCAGGTCCGATCCCGCGCCGGGCTCAGAATAGCCCTGACACCAGCGGATCTCACCGCGCACGATGGGCGGCAGGAATTTTCGCTTCTGCTCTTCCGTGCCGTATTTCAGCAGAGCCGGACCCAGCATCCAGACGCCGAAGCTGACCAAGGGCGGGCGGGCTCCGATGCGCGCCATCTCCTCGCGCAGCACCTGGGCCTGGTCATGGGACAGCCCGCCGCCGCCGTATTCGGCGGGCCATTCCGGCGCCGTCCAGCCCCGCGCGGCCATGCGCTCCAGCCACAGGCGCTGGTCCTGCGACTGGAAGACGAAGTCGCGACCGCCCCAGCACATGTCCTCTTCGGACGCCACCGGCGTGCGCATGGACGCCGGGCAGTTCGCCTCCAGCCAGGCGCGCGTCTCAGCGCGGAAGGCGTCCAGTTCGATCATCAGCCGCCTCTCAGCTGGGTCAGGGTTCGCCCGGGCGCGATGGCCTCCACGTCGCAGATGAGGTGGATCAGGGCGGGCCGCCCGGCCTTTCGCGCCGCCGCCAGCGCCTCGGGGAAGTCCTCGGTGCGCTCGACCCGGAAGCCGGCCGCGCCGAAGGCCTCGGCATAGGCGACGAAGTCGGGGTTTTTCAGATCGGTGGCCACCACCCGGCCCGGATATTCGCGCTCCTGGTGCATGCGAATGGTCCCATAGGCGCCGTTGTCCGCCACCACGACGATCAGGTTGGCGCCGTACTGCACGGCGGTCGCCAGCTCCTGCCCCGTCATCAGGAAGTCGCCGTCCCCGGCGAAGCACACCACCTCGCGATGCGGCTCGACCAGCTTGGCGGCGACGGCGGCGGGGAAGCCGTAGCCCATGGCGCCGGAGGTGGGCGCCAGTTGCGTCCGCCGCGCCCGGTGCCGGTAGAAGCGGTGCAGCCACGCCGCGAAGTTGCCCGCCCCGTTGGTGATGACGGCGTCGGCCGGCAACGTCCCGGCCATGTGCGCCACCACCTCCGAGAGGTTGACGCTGGCCTCGACCGGAACCGGCTGGGTGAAGGCCTCGTACTCCGCCCGCGCCGCATCCCGCCATTCAGTCCAGGCGCGTCCCGGCTCGAGGGTGGCCAGCCCCTTGGCGGCCGAGGCCACGTCGGCGCAGGCGGTGATGGCGGCGGGCCAGACGCGGTTCAGTTCTTCGGGCCCGGCGTGGATGTGGATCAGCCGCTCGGGCGTCGTGGTCCGGTCGAGCAGGGAATAGCCCTGGGTCGGATTCTCGCCCAGCCGCGCGCCCACGGCCAGGGTCAGGTCGGCGGTCTTCACCCGCTCGATCAGCTTCGGGTTCGGCCCCAGCCCCAGATCGCCGACGTAACAGGGGTGGTCGTTCGAAACGATGTCCTTGCGCCGGAAGGACAGCACGATGGGCAGGTCGATCCGGGCCGCCCACTCGGCGATGCAGATGGACGCCTCGTCCGTCCAGCCCGAGCCGCCCAGGACCAGCAGCGGCCGCTCGGCCCGCTTCAGCCGCGACTCGATGGCGGCCACGGTCCCTGGGTCCAGGGCCGAGAGGGCCGGGCTGACGGCCGCGATCGGCGCCGGGCCGCCGGGCTGCTCCAGCACGTCCTCGGGCAGGGCCATGACCACCGGTCCGCGCCGGCCGTTCAGGCTGGTGGCGATGGCGCGGCCGACGATCTCGACGGTGCGCTCGGGCTGGTCCAGTTCGGTCGCCCATTTGGCCAAGGTTCCGAAGACGGCGGCGTAGTCCACCTCCTGGAAGGCGCCCCGGCCCTTGTCGGCGCGGCTGACCTGGCCGACGAACAGGATCATCGGCGTGGAGTCCTGCTCGGCCGTGTGGACGCCGATCGAGGCGTGGGTGGCCCCCGGGCCGCGCGTGACCATGCAGACGCCCGGCCTGCCGGTGAGCTTGCCGTAGGCCTCGGCCATGTTGGCGGCCCCCGCCTCGTGGCGGCAGGCGACGACCTTGATCCGGTCCTTCACGTCGGCCAGCGCGTCCAGGACGGCCAGATAGCTTTCGCCCGGCACGCAGAAGACGTGATCGATCCCGTTCAGGATCAGGGTCTCGACCAGGCGGCGGGCGCACGTATCAGGAGCTTGCATGGCTTTGCTTTAGGACGCCCCACGCCTTTCGTCGAGGCGACGGATGACGCCCGGCCCCGCGCGCGCTACACGGGCGCCATGGCGGCCCCCGAAAGCCCTCAGGAACCCTTCAAGCGCGCCCTGGCCCATGCCGTGCGGGCCCTGGCCGAACAGCCGGACCTTGAGGTCGTGTTCGGCTCCGACGGCCCCAAGGTGCAGGACCGCCTGGCCACCCTGCCCCATCCGCCGCGCGACCTGATGAGCGCAGAAGCCCAGGCCCTGCGCGGCCTGGCCGACCGGCTGGCCCTGAAGCTGGCGCACCATGACGAGGGCGCGCATCGGCGCCTTCGCCCCACCTCGCCCGAGGCCGCCGAGGCCTTTGACGCCCTGGAGCAGACACGCATCGAGGCCCTCGGCGCCCAGTCCCTGGGCGGCGTGCGCGCCAACCTGGCCGCCGCCCTCGCCAGCCAGGTGGAGAAGACCGGCCTGACCCGCGCCACGGAAGCCGCGCGCGTCCCCGTGGCCCATGCCCTGGCCCTGATCGCCCGCGAGCGCCTGACCGGCGAGCCGCCGCCGGAGGCCGCGCGCGCCGCCGTCGATCTGGTCCGCCCGCGGATCGAGGGGCGCGCCGGGGCCGACCTCGACCGCCTGGCCGAGGGACTGGCCGATCAGGCCGGTTTCGCCGAGGCCGCGCGCCGCGTGCTGCGCGACCTCGACTTCGATCTTGGCGACGAACCCTCGGACAGCGCCGACGAGGAGGGCGAGGACGAGGAGGGCCAGGATCAGGAGGCCGAGACCGAACAGCCTGAAGAGCAGGAGCAGGAACAGCCCGACCAGGGCGCCCAGCAGGCCTCAGACCCCGGCGCGCCCGAATCCTCCGACGGAGAGGGCGAGGAGGGCGAGGCCCCCGCCGACGCCAAGCCTTCGGACCAGGAGAGCAGCGAGGAGGGCGAGCGCCCGTTCCGCGCCGAAACGCCCGAGGCCGCCTTCGATCCCAACGCCTATCGCGTCTTCACCAGCGCCTTTGACGAGGTGATCGACGCTGAGGAACTGTGCGATCCGCTCGAGCTGACCCGGCTGCGCGCCCTGCTCGACCACCAGCTGACCTCGCTCTCCAGCCTGGTGACCCGCCTGGCCAACCGGCTGCAGCGCCGCCTCCTGGCCCAGCAGAACCGCTCATGGATCTTTGATCTTGAGGAAGGCGCGCTCGACACGGCCCGCCTGACGCGCGTGATCGTGGATCCCACCGCGCCGCTCAGCTTCAAGGCCGAGAGCGATATGCCCTTCCGCGACACGGTGGTGACCCTGCTGCTGGATAATTCGGGGTCCATGCGCGGGCGACCCATCATGGTGGCGGCGATCTGCGCCGATATCCTGGCGCGCACCCTCGAGCGTTGCGGCGTCAAGGTGGAGATTCTCGGCTTCACCACCCGCGCCTGGAAGGGCGGCCAGAGCCGTGAACGCTGGATCCAGGCCGGGAAGCCGCCCCATCCCGGACGTCTGAACGACCTGCGCCACATCATCTACAAGGCGGCTGACCACCCCTGGCGCCGAGCCAAGAAGAACCTCGGCCTGATGATGCGCGAGGGGCTGCTCAAGGAGAACATCGACGGCGAGGCCCTGCAGTGGGCGCGCGCCCGCCTGGCGGCCCGGCCTGAGGCGCGGCGCATCCTGATGGTCATCTCCGACGGCGCGCCGGTGGACGACGCCACCCAGACCGCCAACGCCATCGGCTATCTTGACCGGCACCTGCGCCAGGTCATCGCCGAGATCGAGCGCGATGCGGCCATCGAGCTGCTGGCCATCGGCATCGGCCACGACGTGACGCGCTGGTACCGGCGCGCCGTGACCATCGTGGATGTGGAGCAGCTGGGCGGCGTCATGGTCGAGAAGCTGGCCGAATTGTTTGAAACCGAGCCCGCGCCCGCCCGGCGCGGCATGAGGAGAGCGGCGTGAGAAAGTATCTGGGGCCAGTCCTGGCCGCCCTTCTGGCCGCCTGCGCCACGACGCCCGAGGTGGGCTGGCAGGCGCGCCACGCCGCCAACGAACTGGCGCGCGAGGCCGTGCGCTTCGCCGAGCAACCCCTGCCCAACGCCTGGACGCCGGTGGAGACCACGACGGCGCCGGTGGCCCTGAACGCGCCCATCTACGAAGATGGCGGCGCGGCCCTCGTCTTTGCGGGCGGCGTCGAGATCAGATCGGACTTCAACCGCTTCCATGGCCTGTCGGACATCGACTTCGCCGCCGACGGCCGCACCTTCTGGTCCATCGTCGATGAGGGCCTTCTGGTGCGCGGCCGTGTGGTGCTGGACGCGCAGGGTCGCCTGACCGGCGTCGAGGGAATCGAGACCCGCCCCCTGACCGATCCGGACGGCCAGAGCCTGATCCCAAAGTATCTGGCCGACGCCGAAGGCATGGCCCTGACGCCTGACGGCGAACTGCTCGTCAGCTTCGAGCGGGAGCATCGCGTCTGGCGCTACGACCCCGACGACGGCCGCTGGCTGGGCGAGCGGGTCATCCCGGACTTCGCCTTCCCCGAGAACGACGGCATGGAGGGCATCGCCGCCGCCCGTCTCCAGGGCGCCTACTGGGCCACGGGCGAGAACGGCGGCTGGTGGCTGTGCCGCATCGAGGCCTGCGAGACCGTCATGGCCCCTCCCGCCGCGGCGCCCGGCGAAGACGCCCTGCGCGTCACCTCGCTGGACGCCAACCCGGTGGCGGACACCATCTTCGTGCTCGAGCGCGCCTATCACGCCAGCCGGAACACCAACACGATCCGCATTTCGCAGCTTCACGGCGCGGATCAGTCACGCGCCAATCCGTGGGAACGGCTGGCCGAGTTCACGGCGCCCGCCACGGTCGACAACTTCGAGGGCATAGCGGCCGTCCGCCGCCCGGACGGGGGCGTGCGCCTCTACATCCTCTCGGACGACAACTTCAATCCGGGACAGCGCACCCTGCTGATGGCCTTCGACGTGCGCTAGGCGGCGTATAGGGGGGCGTTTCAGGGGGGGGGGCCGTTTCAGGGGGCGACCACCTCGGCCTGGCGGAACTCCTCCACCAGCCAGTCCCGGAACCGCTCGATCAGGACGCGCTTGAGGCTGTCCTCGCGCCAGACGACGAAGTAGCCCCAGTCGACCGCGTGATCGATGTCGAACAGCCGCACCAGCCGGCCGCTCCTCAGGTCAGGCTGGGCCAGGGCCGAGCGCGCCAGGGCCACGCCCAGGCCTTCGACGGCCGCGTCCAGCATGTCGGAGCTGTCGTCGAAGACCAGCCCGCCCTGCGGCTCCTGCATCTCCAGTCCGACGATGCGGCACCACAGGGTCCAGGTGCGCATGCGGTGGCGCAGCAGCGGCACGCGCCGAAGGTCCTCCAGCGTCTCGATCCCGTGCCGGTCGCGGAAGGCGGGACTGCACACGGGCAGCAGCGTCTCCTGGAACAGAGGGTCGGCGCGCACGCGCGGCCAGCTGCCCTCGCCATAGCGCAGCGCCAGGTCGACGCCGTCGGTGGTGAAGTCCGCCAGCCGCTCCTCGCTGCGAATGTCCAGCGTCACCGACGGATAGCGGCTGGTGAACCGATCCAGACGCGGCGCCAGCATGCGACGGAAAAAGGACGACAGGGTCGAGATGACCAGGGTCGAGGGCGAGCTTTCGGCCTCCAGCCGGTTCACCGCCTGGCGCAGCAGGCCGACCGCCTCGGCCACCTCGCCGGCCAGCCGCTCGGCGGCCGGGGTCGGCGCCATGCCCCGGCCCGCGCGATGGAACAGCTTGACCCCGAACTGCTCCTCCAGGGCCCGTATCTGGTGGCTGACCGCGCCGTGGGTCACGTGCAGTTCGGCCGCCGCGCGGCTGTAGCTGCGCAGGCGCACCGCCGCCTCAAGGGCGCGCAGGGTCGATAGCGGCGGAATGTGGGCCATATGTGAGCTGCGCTATCAGAACATACGAGAAACTCTCGTTCGCCAGGACGAACGGCCACGCCTAGATAGCAGGGCATCGAAACCTTGCAAGACAAGGACGACGCGGGGAGGCGCAAGTGCGTTTCGCGCGAACGCCCAAGCCTTGCCCTGACTTAAGGGAGATTAACAATGACTCGTCTGCGTCGCCTGCCCGCCCCCGGCGTTCTCGCCGCCCTGCTGGCCATGATGGTCCTGCTGCCCATCGCCTTCGCCGCCAACGCACAGACGCCGGGCCGCCTGACGGACTCCGCCTTCATCAAGGCGTCCCAGTGCGCCGGCTGGGCCCAGGTGCTGTCCGAGGACGCCTCCATCCAGCAGCTGATCCGCGAGCAGTCCTCGCGCCGTATCGAGGTTGTCCGCAACCGCGCCGAAGCCGCTCAGGCCGACGCCGCGCGTGAGGCGCGCCGCAGCCAGGGACTGACGCGCCAAGCCCTTTCGGAGCGCCTCGCTTCCGAATGCGCCACGTTCGAACTGTCCGCACGGTCGAACTAGGCGTTCCTCCCCGCGGCCGGCCGGAGCCCCAGTCCCTCCGCGCCGGCCGCTTTTTTGGCTGGATACGCACGCCCCGGCGGCAGGGTCTAGACTTTGGACATGCAGCCTCGTCGCCCTCGCCAGGCAGCCGCCGTGGACGCCTCTACGCCGACGAACATTGGCGCGGTTTGGCGCGATCTGGCGCGGTTTGGCGCCCCGTTTTCGCTCGGCGCCCCGCCAGCTAGGCTCCCTCGCGCGTTGAGTCGCGAGGAGGACCCCCTGCATGAGCCAGTTCGACATCGACGCCGTGGTGGTGGGCGCGGGGGCGGTGGGCCTGGCCTGCGCCTACGCCCTGTCCGCGCGCGGCCTGTCGGTGATCGTGCTGGAGAAGGAGGGCGGCATCGGCCAGGGGATCTCCTCGCGCAACTCCGAGGTGATCCACGGCGGCCTCTACTACCCGGCCGGATCGCTCAAGGCCCGCTTCTGCGTCGAGGGACGGCGCAAACTCTACGCCTTCCTCGAAAAGCACGGCGTCGATTACGAGCGCTGCGGCAAGCTGGTCGTCGCGACGGAGCCTGACGAGCTCGAACGCCTGGACGCCATCCTCGCCTCGGCCCTGGCCAACGGCGTCGAGGGCATGGAGCGCCTGACCGCCGAAGAGGCGCGGGCGATGGAGCCCGAACTCCGCGCCGCCGGAGCTCTGCTGTCGCCGGAAAGCGGCGTCTTCGACAGCCACGGCTACATGCTGGCCCTGGAGGGCGAGATCGAGAAACACGGCGGCGCCATCGCGCTGAACACGCCCTTCGAGGGCGCGCGGCCTCTGCCGGACGGCGGCTTCGAGGTGCGGGCCGGGGGACCTGAACCCACCACCCTCACCACGGGCCGGCTGGTGATCGCCGCAGGTCTGGGCGCGCAGGACTGCGCGGCGCGGATCGAGAGCTTTCCGCCCGGACAGATCCCCGCCCTGCACTTCGGCAAGGGGTCCTACTTTCTCTACGCGGGCAAGGCGCCCTTCTCGCGCCTGGTCTATCCGCTGCCCATCCCCGGCGCGCTCGGCACCCACTACCGCCGCGACCTGGGCGGGCAGGCGCGCTTCGGCCCCGACCTGGAGTTCGTGGAGCACGAGGACTACACGGTCGATCCCGCGCGGGCCGACGGCTTCTACGCCTATGTGCGCCGCTTCTGGCCGGGGCTGCCGGACGGGGCGCTCAGCCCCGACTACGCCGGCATCCGGCCGAAGCTGCACGGACCGGGACAACCCCAGCCGGACTTTGTCCTGATGGATCGGGCGGGTCACGGCCTGCCGGGCCTGATGGCCCTGTTCGGGATCGAGAGCCCCGGCCTGACCTCGTCCCTCGCCATCGGCGAGGCGGTGGCGGACGCTCTGGTCTAGGGCTCTGAACCGAAATCTGAGTCTCGTCGGCGCGCGGCCTGCTCAACCGATTTCGATCTAGAGCGCCGGGTGGGTCTCGCGGAAGCTGGGCGTCTGCTCCAGCGCCTCGGACAGGCGCACCAGGTTCGGGCGGCCCACACGCCAGTCGAACTCGGGATGCCGGAAGCCGACCCAGGTGACGGCGCAGGCCGCGGTGATCACGCCCATGTCCAGCCGCTCGGGCGACAGGTTCGCCGCCTCCAGCGCATCCAGGGCGCGGCCCAGCCGGTCCCGCCAGCGGTCCATCCAGGTCTGGGAGCGCTCGCCCTCGGGCCGCCGCTTCTCCAGCACCCACTTCACGCCCATCTCCATGGCCCCATTGCCCAGGATCTCGATGCGCTTGACCGCCAGCCGCTCGGGCCCATCGAGGGGCAGCAGGCGCGGCCCGGAGCCCAGCCCGTCGAGGTACTCGCAGATCAGGGGACTGTCCGTGATCGGAAGACCGTCCTCGGCGATCAGAGCCGGAACCTGGTCCAGCGGATTGCAGGCGGCCAGATCGGGCGCGGTCCCGTAAAGGTCGACCACCACCTCTTCGACGCGGTCGGCCAGACCCTTCTCGCGCGCCACGATGCGGCACTTGCGGGCATAGGGGCTGGGGATGGTGATGTAGAGCTTCATGCGGGGACCGCCCATCAGTGCATCGTCTCCGCCACGATCTCGATCTTGTTGCCGTCCGGGTCCAGAAAGACCGTACCGAAATAGTCTGGGGCGATGTCCGGGTGCGAACCCGCGGCGCGGATCATGGTCGCTCCCCCTGCCTCGGCCGCCGCGCCGGCGGCCGCCACCGCCTGCCGGTCCGAAGCCCTGAAGGCGATATGCGCGCCCAGGCCCGCCACCTGATCGCCCGTCACCGGATAAAGCCAGAAGGCCCGCTGGCCGCCCGGGCCATAGGCCAGCTCGCGATCGTTGGACCAGGAAAGGCCCGCGCCCAGCGGCGCGAAGACCGCATCGTAGAAGCCGCGCGCTGACGCGAGATCCCGCACGCCGATGGACAGGTGGTCGAACATGGATCCTCACTCCCCGTGGCTCAGCTTGCTGAACATCGGCGCGGCGCTGGCCTTACGCAAGGCCGGGGTTAAGGTGGCGATCTTGCTGATTTGGAGAGGCGACCCATGGCCGGACGGATGACGCGCAGGCAGGCCCTGCTGACGGGCGCGGGCTTTGCGGGCGCAGCGCCGTCGCTGGCCTGGGCGCGGACGCAAGGCGCCGACGCCGCCCTGGCCGATCAGGTCGACGCCTTCGTGCGCGCGGCCCTCGCCGCGTGGCCGGACCAGCCGGGCCTCGGCGTCGCCGTGGTCAAGGACGGCGAGACCCTTCTCGCGCGGGGCTATGGCGTCAAGCGCAAGGGCTCGCCGGAGGCGGTCACCGAAACCACCCAGTTCGCCGTGGCGTCAAACACCAAGGCCATGACGGCCGCCCTGCTGGCCATGCTGGTGGACGAGGGCAAGGTCGCCTGGGACGCGCCGGTCAAGCGCTACCTGCCGGACTTCCGTCTGTCCGACCCGGTCATCACCCAGCTGATCACCGTGCGCGACCTGCTCAGCCATCGGGCGGGCTTCGGCCTCGGCGCGGGCGATCTCCTGTTCTGGCCCAACAGCGACCGGTCGCGCGAACAGGTGCTGGCCGCCGTGCCCCATGTGCCGATCGAGCACGGCTTCCGCGCCGGGTACCACTACTGCAACCTGATGTTCGTCCAGGCCGGCGCCGTGATCGAGGCGGTCACCGGCCAGCGTTTCGAGGATGTGCTGAAGACCCGCATCCTCGACCGGCTGGGCATGGGCGACACCGTCCCGCTGTGCAGTCAGGCCAGCTCGGCCTCGGCCAAGCCGCACGGCCGGGTCGGTCCGCCCTTGCGCTATCAGGGCGAGATGACGGTCCTGGCCGACAGCATCCCGGCGATCTGGAACTGGGACTCGGCCGCGGCCGCCGGCGGCGTGTGCACCACCGCCAGGGACTGGGCCCAGTGGATCAAGGTCCAGCTGGCGGCCGGCGAGGCGCCGGGCGGGCCGCGCCTGTGGAGCCAGGCCCAGGCCAACGAGATGTGGAAGCCCAACATCATCTCCGGCTCCTCGCCCGGCCCGACGGCCGAGCTGCCCGGCCGCGCCATCGCCCAGACCTATGCCCTGGGCTGGGCGGTTCAGGATTACCGCGGCGAGCGGCTGGTCACCCACGGCGGCGGCGCCCCGGGCTTCATCTCGGCCACCCTCATGCTGCCGGGCCGGAACACGGGCTTCTCGGTCTTCTCCAACGCCGAGGAGGGCCTCCTGATGCGGACCCTGCGCAGCGGAATCGCCGACATCCTGATGGGCAAGGCCGGCTTTGACTGGATCGCCGATTCCAAGCGGCTGGAGCGTGAAGGGACCGCCCGCTCGCTGACCGCCGCCGCCGAGATCGACGCCGCGCAGCGCGCCGGCGCGCAGCCCAGCCTGCCCCTGGCGGCCTATGCCGGGACCTGGCGGGACCCCTGGTACGGCGATGTGGCCATCACCCAGCGAGACGGCGGCCTGTGGCTGTCGATGACCCAAACGCCCGCCCTGCAAGGGCCGCTGGAGCCCTATGACGGCGAGACCTTCCGCACCCGCTTCCCCGACCGGCGCGAGGAGGACGCCTTCGTCACCTTCGAACTGGAGAACGGCCGCCCTGTGCGGGCGCGCATGCGCGGGGTCAGCCCCGACATCGACTTCTCGTACGACTATCAGGACCTCAGGCTGACCAGGATCTAGCGCAGGCGCACGCCCGGCGTCGGCTCCAGCACGCCGGCCACGGCCCAGCCGCCTCCGAACTCGTCGCTGACCACCAGGACCAGCTCGTTCGCGCCGGGCCTCAGATCCAGCAGCAGCGTGTCGTAAAGGCCCACCGTGCCCAAGAAGCGATAGTCCCGCGAGCCGTAGGTGTCGTCGCCGCGATATATCAGCCGCCCGTTCAGGAAGACCGACGCCTTGTCGCTGAAGCCGAAGCGGAAAGGCGCCTGGGCCGGCCGATCAGCGTAGAGAGTCAGCCGCGCCAGGGCGCTGCGCGAGCCGTCCGGCGAGGCCGAAGCGCGGGCGAGGTTGGCGATCCCTCGGGCCTCCACCTCGACGGGGGTGAAGCGAACGGCCGACAGATCGTCGGTCGCCGCCAGCGCCAGGGCTTCAGCCTCGGCCATGCCCTGCGACACCTGCCAGACGCGAACCGTCCCATCAGGGTCGGCGGGCGCCGCCTCCCTTGGCCTTGGATCAGCCATGGGCCGCGCCTCGTAGCGGAAGTCCGACACCCAGGCCTCGGCGAAGGAGGTGGACAGGCCGATGAAGCCGGCCTGCGGCTCACGCAGCAGGTCGCCGATATGCAGCGGCGGCTGGCCGTCGATGCTGACGAGCGCGGAGTCCTCGTAGACCTCGACCCGCACGGGCATCCAGGCGTCGAAGCGATAGGTCCAGGGACGGGACCAGGCCTCGCCGTAGAGGATCTGCCACGCCGTCGATCCGTTGATCACGGGCTGGTACTGGCTGGCGTCGGGATTGCCGCTCTGGTGGGGGCGAAAATAGACGTTCTCGTAGTTGGCCGCGTCTTGCCCCCGGAAGACCACGCCGGAAAAGCCGCGCGAGCGTGGAAGCGCGATGTCGAACTCGATGACGCCTGTCCGAAAGTCGGCATCGGGCAGCACGATCATCCCCGCCTGCAGGCGCAAGGCCGGGCGTCCAAGATGCACCCCGCGCTCCACGCGCGCCGCGCTCATGTCCCATCGCGGCGAGTCGAACGGCGCCGCCACGGGCTGCGCCAGAACGGGGAAGGCCCCGAGGAGGCCCAGGATCAGTATCGCCAGTCGCATGCCCATCTCCCTCACGAAGGCAAGGCTGGCACGCAGCTGGCCCAGCTCAAGTCAGGAAGCTGTAAAGGTCCGATCAGCCCGCCGCGGGTCGAGCAGCAGACCCGACACTGTCGCCGCCAGCAGACGGTCCGCCATCGGCAGGCGGGCGACCTTGCCCAGCACGTGGTCGCGCACCCACGGCAGCAGCGCGCCGTCGGCCTGATAGAAGGGCGTGAAGATCAGGCTCAGCGCCTGGTAGAGCCGCACGTGCCAGCGCCGCTCGCGGCAGTAGGCGAACAGCGCCGCCTCAAGGTCGGCCGAGCTCTCCAGCGCGCGGGCCAGCACCCAGGCATCGAGCAGTCCCATGTTCACGCCCTGGCCCAGCTGGGGGCTGGTGGCGTGGGCGGCGTCGCCGATGACCGCCACGCGGTTCGCACAGGGCCGCCCCAGGGTGTGATGCCCGTAGCGGGCCAGGGTCAGCTGATCCGCATCTTCGATCGCCGCCAGCACGGGCGCCGTCTCGGGCCAAAGGGACAGAACCTCGGCCTTCCAGGCCTCCAGACCCACCTCGCGCCACGCCCCGTACTGCGCGGGCTTCAGGCTCCAGAAGAAGGTGGCGCACCGCTCGCCGTCGGGGCCGCGTCCGCAGGGCAGAACGCCGATCATCCTGGCCGCGCCGCGATAGACCTGCTCCAGCGCCGCCGGATCGAAGGGCGCGCCAGGCTGGGGCACGGTGGTCCACAATGCGCCATAGGCCAGCTCGGTGCGGCGCGGGCGCAGGGCGGCGGCGATGGCCGACCGGGCGCCGGAAGCGTCCACCACCAGATCGAAGCCCGCGCTGGTCCAGCCCCGGCTGTCGGTCAGCCGTCCCTCGGAAGCGCCGGTGATCTCGCGGCGCGTTTCAAAGACCACGCCCTCGGCGACGCAGGCCTTGAACAGGAGATCGAACATGGCGGTCCGATGGATGCCGACGGCCGTTCGCGGGCGATTGAGCGCCGCATAGCCCACGTCCAGCACGATGCGGCGCCGACGCGCCTCGCGCCCGAACAGGCGCTGGATCGGAGCCCCCACGGCTTCGGCCTCGGCCCCCAGTTCCAGCGTGTCCAGCACATGCAGACCGGTGGGCTGAAGCATGAAGCCGGCGCCCACCGGGCGGGGCCGGTCAAAGCGTTCGTGCACGACGACGCGACGGCCCTGGCGCGCCAGCATCAACGCCAGGGCTAGGCCGCTGGGGCCCGCCCCGACGACGGCGACGTCCTTGAGGATCACGCCGGGACGAGTTCGATCAGGTCCAGGTTCGATTCGTACTGGGGCCAGGGAATGACCAGCCGCCAGCGACCGGGCGCGAAACGCTCCAGCCGCGCCACCATGTCCCGGTCGGGATTGGGGCCGTAGGACCGCGCGGGCGGCTCGTCGCCCAGGGCCATGGAGCCGAGGAAGATCATCTCGGTCCCGCTCTCAGGGAACAGCAGGCCGCTGGGCCGCTGCGAGCCCGTCAGCTTGGAGAACTTGAGCCCGTTCGGGGTGCGCTCGATGCGGCAGGCGAACCAGCCATAGACCACATAGCCCAGCCCGCCGTCGGTCTGGGAGCCCAGCTTGACCGTCCGGCAGCGGTACTCGCCCTCAGGCGGCTCCACGTCGGATAGGCGGGCGTCGGGATCGATCAGGTCTCCGGTTCCGCGAAGGTCGCCCGAGCCGTCGAAGCGGCGCGCCTGCTCAAGAGCCACGCGCCAGGCCTGATCGATGCGGGTCAGCCGGTCGCGGTCAGCCGAGGTGATGATCGAGCGCCAGTCGCGCATCACCGGACCGCTCGGCGGCGGCGGCGGCGGCGGCGGGGTCGTCGCGCAGGCGGCCAGCCAGGCCGCCAATGCGGCGGCGGCCAGGGCGCGAAGGGCTCTAGGAGGGGTCATGGGCGGCCTCGCTGACTGTGGCGACAGACAAGCGGGGCGCGGGCCGCGGGTCAAGGCGGCCGGGGTTCAGCCCTCGTCGGCGGTGGCCGCGGCCTTGCGCGGACGGCCGCGGCGGCGGGGCGCCGCTTCCTCGTCGCCCGACGGCGCTTCGGCGGCGCTCTCGTCCACGGCGGGAGCGGGCCGGGTCAGAAAGCCTGGCAGGCCCTGATCCTGGCTTTCGCCCTCATCCGCGGCGCGGGCCTCGCGACGGGGCCGGCGCTCGCGGCGGGCCTCACGCTCGCCGTTGTCCTCGGAGCGCTCGTCCGAGCGCGGCTCGATGACCTCGAGCGGATCACGCCCAGAGCGCTCGCCGCTCTCGTCGCGGCCCTCACGCGGCTCGTCGCGGTCATCGCGCGGGCGGCGGTCATCGCGATCGCGATAGCGGTCACGCCGGTCGCGGCGGCCGCCTTCGCGATTGTCCCGATCGCGGCCCTCGCGGCGATCCTCCCACTGCCGTTCCGAACGATCCTGGCGCTCGCCCTGGGCGTCGCCCTGGGTCTCGCCGCCGTCGCCGGCCTGGCCCTGGGGCTGTTCCGGCGGGGTCTGGAAGCGGGTCTCGTCCTCGAAGTCGATGTCGAAGCCCTGGGAAATCCCCTCGCGCGCGGCGATCTCGGACACGGGCCGTTGCGGCTGCAGCGTGCGCAGCAGGCGGAAGTAGTGCTCGGCGTGCTGCATGTAGTTCTCGGCCAGCACCCGGTCGCCCGAAGAGCCGGCGTCGCGCGCCAGCTGCACATAGCGCTCGTAGACCGTCTGGGCGTTGCCGCGCACCTTGATCCCCTCGGGACCTTGCGAGTCCCATGAGCGGTTGGGGTTGTTGCTCTGGCCGCCTCCGCCGCCGCCCGGCTTGCGGTTGCGGCCCCGTTGGCGCTTCATGCCCTTGAAATCTCTCATGCCTGCTACCGTTGGCTCGCGCCTGCGCGAGTCTGTCAGCCCTTTCGCCCGTCTGGTCCGGGGGCCCATCCCCCATCAGCCGAATTCGCGAAAGTCAGGAGTCTCCCCGCCTGGGCCGTGGTCCGAGAGGCGGCTGATACGCCGCCGCCCGCCGTCACGACCCGTTCGCCGCGCATTGCGTGACGGCTTTGCCGCCGCCGCGCTCTGATGGCGATTTGGTTGGAGACAGGGGCAGACTTACCCCGTCGGCCCGCCGTTTCCAAGGGGATTTTTCACGCCCGCCACGACACGGTCGCGGTCGCCGAGGTCCTTGATCACCCGCACCTGATCGGCGCCCGCATCACGGAACAGGGCGGTCACGTCCGCCCCCTGGGTCCAGCCGATCTCCACCAGGAACAGGCCGCCCGGCTTGAGCACGCGCAGAATCTCGGGCGCCAGGACGCGATAGGCGTCCAGCCCGTCCGGGCCGCCGTCCAGCGCCAGGCGCGGATCATGCTCGCGCACCTCGGGATCCAGCGTCTCGATCTCAGCCGTCGGAATGTAGGGCGGGTTCGAAACCACCAGATCGAACGAGGCGTCCGCCAGCCCATCGGCCCAGGCGGTGCGCAGAAAGGCGGCGCGCCCCTCCAGCCCCAGATTGGCGGCGTTTTCGCGGGCCACGGCCAGGGCCTCCTCCGAGATGTCCGTGCCCAGGCCCTTGGCCGCCGGCCGCTCGGCCAGGATGGCCAGCAGGATGGCGCCGGACCCCACGCCCATGTCGAGCAGGTTGAAGCCCATGCCGTCGGGAAACTGGCGCAGGGCCTCATCGACGATGACCTCGGTGTCGGGCCTCGGGACGAGCGCGGCGGGACCGAGGTTGAGCAGTATCTTCCAGAAGCCCTTGCGGCCCAGGATTCGCGCCACGGGCTCGCGCCGCTCGCGCCGCTCGAGCCAGGCGTCGAGTTGGCCTGACTGTTCCGCCGTCAGCGGACGATAGGGGTCGGTCAGAATATCAAGCCGCGTCGCGCCGGTGGCCGCTTCGAGCAGCAGCCGCGCATCGATGGCGGGGCTGTCGATATGGGCGGCCTTCAGCCGCGCCTGGGCGGCCTTCCAGGCCTGGACGAGGGTCGGAGCATCCGTGGTCATCGGCCCCAGATGCGCGCTCGCCTCCCGTTGAGCAAGGGCGGCGGGCGCGGGAACGTCAGACCCAAGCGTGGCGTTTGACGCCTCATGGCGGCGGGCAGACCCTCTTCAAAAAAGGCCTCCCTGTTGGGGCCCCTGACCGCGGCGGGCGTCGTTGCGGCGGTGGCCGGCGGCCTACTGGCGGCTCGCCGCTTCGAGGTGGCCGACCGGCTGAAGACCCGGTTGGGCAAGGGCCTGGCGCCGCCCGCTCCGCCAGCGGACGAGGACACGCCCGAGGCCTGCGCCGAGCGCGAGCCGGGCCGCGGCCGCGAGGCCGGAGCTCCGACGGCCATCCCGAAGAAGGGCTGGATGGACATCGCCTGGCGCGTGGGCCTCAGCTATTTCGGCGACCGGCTGGGCTTCATCTCGGCGGGCGTCACCTTCTTCGTGGTGCTGTCGCTGTTCCCGACCCTGCTGATGATCGTCACCTTCTACGGGTTGATCTTCGACGCCTCCAACGCCTGGGACCACATCGACTATCTTCGCGGCGTCCTGCCGCGCCAGATCGCCGACTTCATCGGCAACGAGATGCAGCGCCTGTCCATCGATCGCGGCGCCACGCTCAGCCTGACTTTGGCGGGGACGACCCTGCTGTCCCTCTGGACCGCCAGCGGGGCCGTGCGCACGCTCTTCTATGGCCTCAACGTGGCCTACCACGAGACCGAGAAGCGCAACGTCATCAAGTACGCCCTGATCTGCCTGGCCTTCACCGCCGCCGCCATCGCCGCTGTGGTTCTGGCCCTGGCCCTGGTGGTGGGCGCGCCCCTTCTGCTGGAGCCGCTGCGCCTGACCGCCGAGGTCCAGGCGCTGGAGCCGCTGCGCTGGCCCCTTCTGGCGGCGCTCTACATCGCAGCCATGACGGCCATCTACCGCTACGGTCCCTGCCGTCAGCGGGCCAGGTGGCGCTGGGTGACCCCGGGGGGAATCTTCGCCGCCGTCGGCGCTCTGGCGGTCTCGGCGGCCTTCAGCTGGTACATCAACGAACTGGCCGACTTCCGGCGCTCCTATGGCTCGCTGGGGGCCATGATGGCCTTCATGCTGTGGGTCTGGTTCAGCGTTCAGATCATCCTGCTGGGCGCCAAGCTGAACGCCGAGATTGAGCACCAGACCGCGGTCGACACCACGACCGGTCACCCCATGCCCATGGGCCAACGCGGCGCCGTGGTGGCCGACACCCTGGGCGCACGGCGCGGCGCGACCAACGCCTGGGCCTTCACCATGAAGCACGCCGAGGAGCTGTCGCGACGCCTGACCCTCAGGCGGCGACGGCCCGATCAGGACTGACGACGGCCGCCGAAAGCGCGGCCAGCAGCTGGTCAGGCCGGATCGGCTTCTGCACCACCTGGCACATGCCCGCGGCCAGATAGAGCCGCGCGTCGTCAGGATCAGCGTTGGCCGTAAGCGCGATCACCGGCGTCGCGGCCGACGGGGTGCGCGAGGCGCGGATGGCGCGGGTCGCCTCGACGCCGTCCATGCCCGGCATCTTGATGTCCATGAAGATCACGTCGAAGGCGCCTTCAACCGCGCGGTCCACCGCGTCCCGACCGTCCACGGCGGTCTCGCATTCACAGCCGGCGGCCTCAAGAAGCTTGCTCGCCACCAGCCGGTTGGTGGGATTGTCATCGGCGATCAGGACGCGCAGGCCCGAGCGCACGGGCTGGGACGTCGCCTCGACCTTGATTTCTTCGGCAGACTCCGACGCAGGCACATGGAAGAGGACGATCTCGAAGGTGAAGGCCGCACCGCAGCCCGGCGTGGAATCCACGCGAATGCCGCCGCTCAGGCTCTCGACGATCTGGCGGCAGATCGCCAGGCCCAGCCCGGCCCCGTGCCCCTTCTCACGCCCGGTCCGGAACGGTTCGAACAGGCTTTCAGCCACGTCAGGCGCGATGCCGGGGCCCGTATCGCGGACGCTGCCCCTCAGGCGCAGATGCACGCCATCCCGAACTGCCGCGATATCCACATGGACGCCGCCCTTCTCGGTGAACTTCAGGGCGTTGCCGATCAGGTTGTTGAAGACCTGCTTGATGCGCACGGCGTCGCCCAGGGCCCAGGTCCCCGGGTCCGCCTCGAGACCGATCGAGAAGCCCAGACCCTTGTGTTCGCAGGCGGGCGCCCACAGCGCTGTGAGATCCAAGGCCAGGGCGTCGAGGCTGAAGGGCTGGTCATCGAAGGTAATGGCGCCGGCCTGGGCGCGGGACAGGTCAAGCGCATCGGTCAGAAGGCGCAGCAGCGTTTCGCCGGACTCCAGAATGGCCCCGACATAAGGCCGCAGTTCGGCCTGCTCGAGGCGCTGTTCGATCAGCCGGGCCACGCCCAGAACGCCATTGAGGGGCGTACGGATCTCATGGCTCATCACGGCCAGGAATTGCGATTTGGCCCGGGAGGAGGCCGTGGCCTCCGCCTCGGCCCAGGCCAGGTCCTGGGCCAGACGCGTCATCTCCTCGGCTCTCTGGCGGTGTAACGCGTAGCCCGCCTTCATCACAGCCAGGGCCGTGCCGACGCCCAGATAGTGACCGCCGCCGTCCACGACCACGAAGCCGTGCAGCATGGCGGCCGCGTCCTTGGACAGCACGTCCCTGAAGAAGCTCTCAGTGCTCATGTCGGCCGTGGCGATCAGCGGCCGCTCGTCCATGAGCCGCTCGACCGGCCGCTTGCCGTAAAGGGCCCGACCGTACTCGGCGGCCATCTTGAGCAGCAGCGTATTGCGCTCCACCAGGCCCAGAGGCTGACCGTTCGCCCCCACCACGGCGATCGCCATGGTGTTGGGTTCCTTGAGAAACCGCTCGTAAACGTCGCCGCCCGACGCGTCCGGCGAGACCGGATCGCTGGGTTCGATGAAGTCGCCGATGCGCGCCATAGCCCCTCCGAGACACAGCGACAGCTACGCGCCGCGTCTTAAGGATGGCTGAACTCACGCTTGAAGTTATTGTGTCAGTTCAATGCGTTACCGTCCGTGGCCGGATAATGCCATTGTGCCGTGGCGGCCTCTGGAACAGGGGCCGCCCCGGTCAGGCAGGCTTGCGGAAGCGCAGGGTCATCCGGTCGCTCTCGCCCACGGCGTCGTATTCGGCGCGCTCGGCCTCGGTCAGGGGCGTTGGGCGGTCGGTGGCCACGCCGTCGCGAGGCGCGGAGTTCCGCGTGGGCGGCAGGGTCCAGACGCCGTAGGGGTGATCGCGGTCGTCGCGCGGGTTGGCGTTGATCTCGCTGCGGCCGTCCAGGACGAAGCCCGCGCGCTCGGCGGCGGCGATGACATAGGCCTCGGAGACGTAGCCGAAAGGCGCGGTGGCGTCGGGGTCGGATCCCTCGGCGGCGCGGTGCTGCTCCACGGCCAGCACGCCGCCCGGCTTAAGGATCTTGAAGAAGGTCTCCATCATGGCGTCGGTGCGGCCGCCGCGATGCCAGTTGTGGAAGGCGCGGGCCACCAGAACCATGTCCGCCGATCCGTCCGCCACGGCCTCGAAGTCCGCAAGGCGGTTGATGCCGACCCAGCGTCCGCCCGTGGCGTCGGCGTACGGCCGCAGGATGTTCGACCACCAGCCGGCGGCGCCGGGCTGGATTTCGACGACCGTCGATCCGGGCGTCAGGCCCCAGAAGGTCAGGGACTCATAGGGATGGCGGTAGACGTCGCGGGCCCTGTCGGCGGCGGGCCGGGCGTCCGAGGCGATGGCGGCCTGCAAGGCTGCGTCGGGGGCCGCGGCCGAGGCCTGTGACGCCGCCTCGCCCTCGGCCGATCGGGCGCAGGCGGTGGTGGCGGCCATGAAGGCGGCGGCGACAAGGGCGATGGGGGCGGCGCGCATCGGGGGTCTCCGGGTCAGGGGCGAACGTTCAGGCGAACCTTAGCGGTGACGGACGGCTGAGCAAGGCTTCAGCCGAACTCCTCCTCGAGCGCCGCCAGCCGGGCCGCCTGATCCTCGGCCAGCAGGGCGTCGAGGATGGGATCGATGTCGCCCTCCAGGATCTGCGGCAGGCTGTGCAGGGTCAGGCCGATGCGGTGGTCGGTCACGCGCCCTTGCGGGAAGTTGTAGGTGCGGATGCGCTCGGAGCGGTCGCCGGAGCCCACCTGGGACTTGCGCGCGTCGGCGCGGGCCCGGTCCTTTTCCTGGCGCTGCATGTCGTAGAGCCGGGCCTTGAGGTTGGCCATGGCCTTCCTGCGGTTCTCGTGCTGCGACTTTTCCGAGCTGGTGGCCACTACGCCGGTGGGCAGGTGGGTGATGCGCACGGCGGAATCGGTCTTGTTCACGTGCTGGCCGCCCGCGCCCGAGGAGCGATAGGTGTCGATGCGGATGTCCTCGTCGCGGATTTCGATCTCCACGTCCTCTACCTGGGGCAGGATGGCGACGGTGGCCGCCGAGGTGTGGATGCGTCCGCCCGCCTCGGTCACCGGCACGCGCTGGACCCGGTGCACGCCGCTTTCGAACTTCAGCCGCCCGAACACGCCGTTGCCCGTGATGGAGGCGACGATCTCCTTGTAGCCGCCCATCTCGCCTTCGGAGACGCTGTCCACCTCGACCCGCCAGCCGCGGCCTTGGGCGTAGCGGGAGTACATGCGGAAGAGGTCGCCGGCGAAGAGGGCCGCCTCATCGCCGCCGGTGCCGGCGCGCACCTCCAGGATGGCCGAGGCGTTCTCGTCGGCGTCCTTGGGCGCCAGCAGCAGCGCCACGCCCCGCTCCAGTTCGGGCAAGCGTTCCTTCAGCGCCTGGAGCTCATCGCGGGCCAGGGCCGCCATCTCGCGATCCGCGCCCTCGGCCATGGCCTCGAGTTCGGGCAGTTCGGAGCGCGCGCGGTTCAGCTCGGCCACCGCGTCGGCTACGGGCTTGAGCTCGGCGTGCTCCTTGGACAGACGCACGAGCTCGGCGCCGTCGCTGGCGGCGGACATGCGCGCCTCCACCTGCTGGAAGCGGTCGAGAACCTGGTCGAGACGGGCCTGGGGCAGTCGCACGGTCGGGGGCGGTCCTTCGGAAATCGGAGCGGCTGTTTAGCGGGGCGGGGCCGCCATGGCGAGGCCCGCGCAAGTCGGGTCCGGCTTGCCCGGCCGCCGGGCCTGTCTATGGTGGCCGGATGCAGTTCGGGAGACTTGAATGCGCGGCGGCAAACTTCTGCTCACGGCGCTGGCGATGAGCGCGGCGTTGTCTGGAACGGCGGCGGCTCAGGTGCCGGACGGCTCGGACGACCCGTTCTTCTGGCTGGAGCAGACCGAAGGCGAGCGCGTCGACGCCTGGGTGGCCGAACAGAACGGCTACAGCCTCGGCGTGCTGCAGGGCGATCCGCGCTACCAGCCTCTGCATGACCAGGCCCTCGCCATTCTTGAGGCGCGCGACCGCATCGCCGTGCCCGGCTTCAACCGCGACGGCACCATCGACAATTTCTGGCAGGACCAGACCAGCGTTCGCGGCGTCTGGCGCCGCACCACGCTGGAGAGCTACCTCTCCGACCAGCCGCAGTGGCGCACCATCCTCGACTTCGACGCCCTGGCCCGGGCCGAGAACGCCAACTGGGTCTACAAGGGCGCGACCTGCCAAACGCCCAATGACGACATCTGCCTGATCAGCCTGTCCGACGGCGGCAAGGACGCCGTCACCATCCGCGAGTTCGACGCCTCGACCGGGCGGTTCGTGGAGGGCGGTTTCGTCCTGCCGGAGTCCAAGGGCGGCGCGACCTGGCTGAGCAACGACGAACTGCTCGTCTATCGCGACTTCGGCGAAGGCTCGCTCAGCACGTCCGGCTATCCGCTGGTGGTCAAGCGCCTGCGCCGCGGCCAGAGTCTGGATCAGGCTGTCGAAATCTATCGCGGCCAGCCGGACGATCTGGCCGCCAGCGCCTACACCCTGCGCGATCCTGACGGGCGTCTGCGGGCCGTGATCGTCGAGCGCACCATCGCCTACTACAACTCCGAGCGGTTCGTTCTGACGCCCGAGGGGCTCAAGCCCTTCGCCTTGCCGCGCGACGCCGAGGTGCAGGCCCTGCTGGGCGACCGCCTGATCGTGCGCCTGCTCAGCGACTGGGCCATGCCGTCGGGCGACAGCTTCCGCCAGGGCGACCTGGTGGCCGTGGACCTTGACGCCTTCATCGCCGATCCCGCCACGGCCAGGGGCGAGCTGGTGCTGCGGCCCGGCGCCCGCGACTCCATCCAGGACGTGACCACCACCCGCAATCAGCTGCTGGTGTCGCTGTACGAGAACGTGCGCGGCTCGATCTATGTGTTGCGGCCCGAGGGCGCGACCGAGGCCGGCTGGACGCGCACCCGCCTGCCCCTGCCTGAGAACGTGTCGGTGGGGCTGGGCTCCACCAGCGAGACCACCGACCAGCTGTTTGTGAACGTCACGGGCTACCTGACCCCGCCGACCCTCTATCTCGCGGACGCCGCGGCGGCGCAGACCCAGGTGGCCAAGACCTCGCCCGAACGCTTCAGCGCCGAGGGCCTGACCGTCGAGCAGTTCCAGGCCCGATCGGCCGACGGGACCATGGTCCCCTACTTCGTCGTGCATCGCGCCGACATGCCGCTGAACGGCGCCACGCCCACCCTGCTTTACGGTTACGGCGGCTTCCAGAACGCGCTCCTGCCCGGCTATTCGGCCACGGTCGGCAAGCTGTGGCTGGAGCGTGGCGGCGCCTATGTGGTGGCCAATATCCGCGGCGGCGGCGAGTTCGGGCCGGCCTGGCACCAGGCCGCTCTGCGCCAGAACCGCCAGCGCACGCATGAGGACTTCATTGCCGTGGCCGAGGACCTGATCGCGCGTCAGATCACCTCGCCCCGGCGCCTCGGCATGATGGGCGGCAGCCAGGGCGGGCTTCTGGTCGGCGCCGTGCTGACCCAGCGGCCCGAGCTGTTCAACGCCGCCGTCATCCAGGTGCCGCTGTTCGACATGCTGCGCTACACCCAGATCGGGGCCGGGGCCTCGTGGCGGGGCGAGTATGGCGACCCCGCCATCCCTGAGCAGCGCGCCTGGATCGAGGAATACTCGCCTTACCAGCGCTTGCAGGCAGGACAGCCCTACCCCGAGGTGTTCATCCACACCTCGACCAAGGATGACCGCGTGCATCCGTCGCATGGGCGCAAAGCGGCCGCGCGTCTGGATCAGCTGGGCTATCCGGTGCTGTACTACGAGAACACGGACGGCGGTCACGCCGCGGGCGCCAACCTGCGCGAGACGGCGCGCCGCATGGCGCTGGAATACACCTACCTGACCCGCCGCCTGATGGACTGACGGACAAGCCAAGGACGACCATGACCCGCACCCTCCTGCTCGCCGCCTGCTCGGCCCTGACCCTGTCCGCCTGCGCCTCCATGAGCGACGCGGATGCCGGCGCCGCCGCGAACGCCGCCGCCGCCGCCGCCGCGGCGGCAGCTGCGATGGCGGCCGATCAGGCCGCTACGCCGCCCGGCATGCCCGCCGACCTCAGCCCGGCCGCCGTCGCCGCCGCCGACCCCTACATCTGGCTGGAGGATGTGCGCGGCGCCCGCTCCATGGCCTTTGTCGAGCAGCAGAACGCCCGCACGGCCGCCCGCCTGGAGCAGGATCCGCGCTACGAACAGTTCCGGCAGGAGGCCCTGGCCATCTTCTCGGCCCAGGACCGCATCCCCACGCCCGAGCTGCTGGGCGGCATGGTCTACAACTTCTGGCAGGACGCCGAGCACCCGCGCGGCGTCTGGCGCCGCACGTCAGAGGCTTCTTACCGCTCGGGCAATCCGCAGTGGGAGACGGTGCTGGACATCGACGCCCTGGCCCAGGCCGAGGGCAAGGACCTGTTCTACAAGGGCGCCGACTGTCTGGCCCCCGACGAGACCCGCTGCCTGATCAGCCTGTCGGAAGGCGGCGGCGACACGGTCGAGGTGCGCGAGTTCGACACCCAGGCCAAGGCCTTCGTCCAGGGCGGCTTCCATCTCGCGCCCGGCAAGCACCGCCTCGACTGGGAGAGCCAGGACACCATCCTGGCGGCCTACGCCGGGGAGGGCTCGGTCCTGACGGAGTCCGGCTATCCCTTCACGGTCAAGCGCCTGCGCCGCGGCCAGACCTGGGATCAGGGCGAGGTGGTCTACGCCGGCGACCAGTCCGACGGCGGGTACGGCGTCTATTCCACCGTCTACCGCGACGGCGAGGGGCGGCCCCTGGCCACCATCTTCAGCCGTCCGCTGGACACCTACCGCCAGGAAACCTGGCGGCTGACCGAAACCGGCCCGGTCAAGCTGAACCTGCCCGCGCGCCTGAACGTCTTCGGCGTCATCGGCGACCGGCTGATCTTCCAGAACGACGAGGCCTGGACGCTTGGCGGCAAGACCTATGCGGCGGGGACCATCATCGCCGCGCCCCTGTCGGCGCTCGAAGGCGCGGCGACGGACGCCTCGCGCGACTTCACCGTCTTCGCCCCCACGGACCGCCAGGGACTGGACGGCGTGGCCGTGCTGGAGGGCTCCATCGTCGCCGTCCTCTACGACAATGTGCGTGGCGGTCTGGTGCGCTTCAGCCGCAACGGCGACCGGTGGATGCGCACCGATCTGATTCCGCACGACAACATCTCGGTCCATCTGGTGGATTCCAGCCGCGGCTCGGGAACGGTGCTGTTCTCGACCGAGGGGCTGCTGACGCCGCCGACCCTGATGGGCGCCAACGTCGACACCGGTCAGGTCCAGGCCATCGCCCAGGCGCCGGCTCGCTTCGACGCCTCGACCCACGTGGTCGAGCAGTTCGAGGCCGTGTCCAGCGACGGCACGCGCATCCCCTACTTCCTGGCCCGTCCCCGGAGCATGACCCTCGACGGCTCCACCCCGACCATCCTCTACGGCTATGGCGGCTTCCAGGTTTCCAAGCCCTCCATCTACGTGCCCGAGATGGGCAAGATCTGGCTGGAGCGCGGCGGCGCCTATGTCATCGCCAACATCCGGGGCGGCGGCGAGTTCGGCCCCCGCTGGCACCAGGACGTACTGCGCGAACGTCGCCAGCTGGCCTTCGATGACTACGCCGCCGTGGCCCAGGACCTGATCGACCGCGGCGTCACCAGCCCCGACCATCTGGGCATCTACGGGCGATCGAACGGCGGCGTGCTGACCAGCGTCTTCGTCAACCAGCACCCCGACCTGATCGACGCGGCGGTGATCGAGAGCCCGCTGATCGACATGCTGCGTTATCACGAGATGCCCGCCGGGGCCTCGTGGATCGGCGAGTACGGCGACCCCCGCGTGCCCGGCGACGCCGCCTTCATCTCGCGCTATTCGGCCTATCAGAACCTGCGGCCCGACGCCGACCTGCCCGAGGTCTACATCACCACCAATACCGGCGATGACCGGGTGCATCCGGGTCACGCGCGCAAGTACGCCGCCCGTCTGGCCGAGCAGGGCCACGACTACCTCCTCTATGAGGACACCTCGGGCGGCCACTCCTATGACGCCGACCCGCGCGCCAATGCGCGGCGCTGGGCCCGGCACTACGTCTATCTGTCGCAGCGCCTGATGGACTGATCTCACGGCAAGGTGAGCGGCCCACCCGCCCACCTTGCTTTAGTCATGGAAGCCATGCGCGTCCGCTTCGCTATCGCTCTCCTGCTGCTCGCCGCCTTCGGCCTGCCCGCCAAGGCTCAGGAGGGGCGTGAGCGGCCCCTGACCGTGGTCGAGCTGTTCACGGCGCAGGGCTGCGACGGCTGTCCCGACGCCAACGCCTACGCCGCCGGCCTGGCCAGGAACCCGGACCTGATCGTGCTGACCTACGGCGTCGACTACTGGGACTATCTGGGCTGGGAGGACACCTTCGCCAGGCCCGAGTTCGTCGAGCGCCAGCGGGCCTATCGCGCTGCGCTCCGCCAGCGGGACATCTACACGCCCCAGGTGGTGATCAACGGCCACGGCCAGGCGCCGGGCGTCCGGGCCGAGGCGCTGGACACGCTGCTTGGCGAAGAACGGGGGCGTCCCCGCGCGGTGATCGACACGCGCTTTCAGAACGACGGCCAGCGCATCGCCGTGGGCTCGGGCCGGGCCCCGCGCGGCGGCGCCGACGTCTGGCTGGTGCGGTACCAGGCTGAGGTCGACCCCGTGCTCGTGCGGCGGGGCGAAAATCGCGGGGTCAGCGTTCCCCACGCCAATGTGGTGCGCGAACTGGCGGACATCGGCGACTGGCGCGGTCGCGCGGCCAGCTATGACCTTCCCGAGCCTTCAGTGCCGGGCCTGACGACCGTGGTGCTGGTCCAGGCCCGCGCCACGGGCGAAATCCTCGCCGCCGACCGCCTCGACCCTTAAGCCTTAAGCGCCCGCCTTGACGGCGAAGGACAGGGCGGCCTCCGCCAGCAGCGGCGCCTGGGCCGCCGTGGCCCTGGCCTCGGCGCTGGCCGCGGTCCCGTCGCGGATGCGCCCGGCGATGCCCTGGCAGATCGCCGCCAGCCGGAACAGGTTGTAGGCCATCAGCCAGTCCAGCGAGACGGTCAGCCTGCGCCCGGTGCGGGCCTGATACCGCTCGACCATTTCCTGCGCCGTCGGCAGGCCTTCTGCGGTCAGGTCCAGCCCGGCCAGGCCGTTACGCTGCGACGACGGGATCACCCAGGCGATCAGCAGGTAGCCCAGGTCCGCCATGGGGTCGCCCAGGGTCGACAGCTCCCAGTCCAGCACCGCCAGCACCTGGGGCCGATCGGCGGCGAAGATCATGTTGTCCAGTCGGAAGTCGCCATGGACGATGCGCGCCTCGCCCTCGGGCGGCAGGGTCCTGGGCAGCCACTCGATCAGCCGGTCCATGGCGGGCAGGGGGTCGGTCTCCGACGCGCGGTACTGGCGCGACCAGCGATCGACCTGACGGGCGAAATAGGCGCCCGGCTTGCCGTAGTCGCCCAGGCCAACCTCGGCGGGATCAATCCGGTGCAGATCGGCCAGGGTATCGATCTGGGCCTCATAGATCGGCCGCCGCGCCGCGCGCGCCAGTTCCGGCAGGGCCAGGGTCCAGAAGATGCGACCTTCCACGTAATCCATGACGTAGAAGGGCGCCCCGACCAGGGCCGGACCCTCCTCGTAGCCGACCGGCCTGGGAACCGGGAAACCGGCGCCCGACAGGGCCGAGATCACTCGAAACTCACGGTCCACCGCGTGCGCCGAGGGCAGCAGCGGCCCCGTCGGCTTGCGGCGCAGCACCCATCGGCCCGAGGGCGAAACCAGCGCATAGGTCGGGTTCGACTGACCGCCCGAGAACCGCTCCAGCGCCACCGGGCCTTCGAAACCAGGCACGCGCGCGGCCATCCATCGGGCCAGGCCCTCCAGGTCGGGCGCGGGATCGGCGGTCGAGCTCATGCGCTTCCCAATACCTTACTTTCTTGTCTCGGAGGGCGGGGCGGCTTAGCTGAATTAGCCGCATATGGAGGAGCAGGGCCAGCCCATGACGTTCGAGCGTGTGGTCATCATCGGCGCCGGCCATGCCGGAGGCACGGCGGCGGCGCTGCTGCGCCAGATGGGCTTCAAGGGGCAGGTGACCCTGATCGGCGACGAGCCCGTCTGCCCCTATCAGCGCCCGCCCCTGTCCAAGGCCTGGCTCAAGGGCGAGGCCGACAGCGACAGCCTGCTGCTGCGTCCCGAGAGCTTCTATCGCGAGCAGGATATCGAGCTGGTCACCGGCGTGGCCGTCCGCGCGATTGACCGCGAGGCGCGCATGGTTCGGCTGGACCGCAGCCGGTCCGGCGCCGGCGTCCCCTATGACGCCCTGATCCTGGCCACGGGGTCGCGGGCGCGCACGCTGCCGGTTCCGGGCGGAGACGATCCGGCGGTGCTGACCCTGCGCACCATGGCCGACGCCGATCGGCTGAAGGCGCGGCTGACCCCCGGCGCCCGTCTGGTGCTGATCGGGGCGGGCTATGTGGGGCTTGAGGCGGCCGCCTCGGCCACCGCCCTGGGCTGCACGGCTACCGTGGTCGAGGTGCAGGACCGGGTCCTCTCGCGCACCGCCTCGCCGGCCCTGGCGGAGCGGATCGCGGCGCGCCACGGCCAGGCGGGCGTCGAAATCCTGACCGGCGTGGGCGTGGCCGCGATCCGGCCAGGGGGGACCGGGGTTGAGCTCAGCGATGGGCGCGTTCTCGAGGCCGACGTGGTGCTGGTGGGCGTGGGCGCCGTGGCCGAGGACCGGCTGGCGCGCGACGCCGGCCTGACCTGCCGCGACGGGGTGGTCGTGAACGCGGAAGCCCGCACCAGCGACGACGACATCTTCGCCATCGGCGACTGCGCCTGGCGCCCTTGGCCCCTCTACGGTTCGGCCGGACGGCTCGAGAGCGTGCCCAGCGCTCTTGAGACGGCCAAGCAGGCCGCCGCCGCCATCTCCGGCGCGCCGCCGCCTCCCCCTGAGGTTCCGTGGTTCTGGTCCGACCAGTACGACCTCAAGCTCCAGGTGGCCGGCCTGTTCATCGATGCTGACCGACAGGTGATCCGAAGGGACGCCGCCACGGACCGCTTCGCCGTCTTCCACCTGAAGGGCGACCGCCTGCGCGCGGTCGAGGCGCTGAATGCGCCCCAGGAATTCATGGGCGGGCGGCTGCTGATCGCCTCGGGCAAGCCGGTGGACGACGCCCTGCTGGCCGATCCCACCGTGTCGATGAAGGCGGTGACGAAGGCCTAGTCTGCAGCGAGGTGGCCGAACGCCTCGACCACGCGCTCATAGGCGGGCCGCTTGAAGGGCACGATCAGCTCGGGCGCCTCGGCCAGCCGGCCCCATCGCCAGGCGTCGAACTCGATGGGTGGATAGGCCTTCAGGTCCACCTCTGCGTCCTCGCCGGTGAAGCGATAGGCGAACCAGATCTGCTTCTGGCCCCGCCATTTGCCCCGGCCCAGAATCTCGGCCGGGAAGTCATAGGCGATCCAGCCTTCGGTGCTGGCCAGGTACTCGACGGAGGTGACGCCGGTCTCCTCGCGCAGCTCGCGCCGCGCCGCGTATTCATAGGCGCCGGCCGCCTCTTCGTGCGGATCGACGCCCCCTTGCGGAAACTGCCAGGAATGGGGACCGCCCTGGCCGCGGCGCCGGCCGTACCAGACGAGACCGTCGCGGTTGATCAGGACGACGCCCACATTGGGGCGGTGCCGGGGGAAGTCGCCGGCCGCCTCGCTCAACGGCCGGGCCGCCGGGCCAGGGCCGAGGCGGGCGCCAGCTGCACCCCGCGTTCCGACAGGCCCTGCGTCCAACGCGCCGCCGCCTCGACCGTCACCGGATAGGCGAAGCCGCTGCCCAGCGCCTGGCCCCGCGTCTTGGCCTGCGCCTCCAGAGCCGCCAGGGCGGCGGTCACGTCATCGGGCGTCAGGGTGCGGTCGACCACCGCGTCGGCGCTGGCGCGCGCGAAGGCGCCGGGCCGCCGCCGGGCCGACCCGTCGTCCATGAAGGCCAGGCCCCGCTGCCGCAGGATCTGCAGGAAGGCGGTCATGGGGCCGTCGGAGGTGACGAAGCGCTCGCCCATGTAGTTGGTCACCCCCGCATAGCCCGTGGCGCGGGCCAGCAGCCATTCCATGCGCCGGGTGATCTCCTGCGGGCCGGCGGTCGAGACCAGGGTGTAGGGACCCGGGTCGTTCTGGGGGTAATCGACCGGCTCCATGGGAATCTCGAGCAGCACCTCGTGGCCGGCCGCCCGGGCCATGTCGATCCAGGCCTGCAGCCCCTCGGCATAGGGCACGAAGGACAGGGTCACTTCGGGCGGCAGATTCTCGATGGCGCTGCGCGTGGCCGTGGGATTGATGCCCAGGCCGCCGACGATCAGGGCCACCTTGGGCCGTCCGTCCGGGCGGAAGGGCCGTGCATAGGCTTCGAAGGGCGTGCGGCCGTCCGGCGCGATCGTGGGCAGCGGACCGTTCGGTCCCGGCTGCACCAGGGCCGCGATGGGGGCCGGCGCAAGCGGCGAGGCGGCGAAGCGGCGCACCGGGCCCGAGGTCCCGTCCGCGCCGGGAATGGTGATCAGCGCCTGTCCATCGATGGGCTGGCCTTCGGCGTCCAGCGGGGCGCCGTTGGCGTCCTGATAAAGGCCGAGCGTGTCCATGGAGAAGGTGGACAGGCCGTCCGGCGCCTGATCCAGGCGCGGGTCGCGCTTCAGGGCCACGCGCGCCTCCGGCGCCCCGGCGCGGGGGTCTCCGACGATGGCGACCAGGGCGGCGGCGGCGCCGATGAACAGCGTTCCGGCGGCGAGCACGGCGACAGGCGGGCGCTTGAGGCCCGAAAGAATGGCCTTGGGGTTCAGGCCGCGGCCCGTCTTGGCGGGCGGCGATCCTGCGGCGGCGGCGAGAGCGGACTGGCGGCGGGCGAACATGGTCAAGAACCGGATTGACGAGCGCCCTCCGGAAGGGAGGGTTCGCCAAGCCCAAAGCTCTTATGTCGCGGTTAACAAAGCCTAACGGCGCCGGCCTCTCGGCGGATTGGGGATCGGCCGCATGGTCCCCGGCGTCGGGGCCTCGTCGGCGGCTTCGTCCTCAGCCTCAGGTTCGGGCTGTCGAATGGGCGGCAGGCTGGCCAGATCCCCACCCGCGCGCAGCAGGTCCAGCGCCCGCTCCAGCTGGAAGTCGCCGTCTTCGGCATAGCCCTCCGGCGGAACCTCGGCGGGCTCGTGGGGGGCGCGACGCTCCTCGCCGATCGAGGAGTCCAGCGCATTGGCGTAGGCGGCCTCCGAATAGATGAAGCTGGACCGCGCCACGATCCGGGCCTCGGCGGCCGAGCGGGCCACCTCCAGGTCCGGCTCGATGCCGATCTTCTGGATCGAGCGGCCCGACGGCGTGTAGTAGCGGTGCGTCGTCAGGGACAGCGCGCCGTCCTGACCGCCTCGCAACGGCATGACGGTCTGGACCGATCCCTTGCCGAAGCTGGTCAGCCCCACGATCGTGGCCCGCTCGTGATCCTTGAGCGCGCCGGCCACGATCTCGGACGCGGACGCCGAGCCGTAGTTGATCAGCACCACCAGCGGCAGACCGTTCAGCACGTCGCCCGCCGTGGCGTGGTAGCGCTGGATGTCCTCCAGGCGGCGCCCGCGCTTGGAGACGATCTCGCCGCGCTCGAGGAAGGCGTCGGTCATCTCGATGGCCGATTCCAGCACGCCGCCGCCGTTGTTCCGCAGGTCCAGCACCAGACCGCGCATGTTCGGATTCTCGGCCAGCAGACGCTCGGCCGCTTCACGCGTCTCGACCCCCGCGCGCTCGTTGAAGATGGCGACGCGGATATAGCCGATGTCGCCCTCCATGCGGCTGCGGACCGCCGACACCCGGATGATGTCGCGCGTCAGGGTGACTTCGCGCGGCTCGGCGCCGTCGCGCAGGAAGGTGACGCGCACCTCGGTGCCCGCGGCGCCGCGCAGCTTCTGCGACACTTCCCGCATGGGCAGGCCGGTCACGCTCTGGCCGTCCACGGCGCTGATGACGTCGCCGGGCAGCACGCCCGCGCGCTGGGCCGGGCCGCCATCCATGGGCGACACCACCTTGATCAGCCCGCCCTCGGCCGACAGGTCCAGACCCACGCCGGAATACTGGCCCTCTGAGCGCTCGCGAACCGGGGCGTAGTCGGCCGCCGACATGTAAGACGAGTGGGGGTCCAAGGCCTGCATCATGCCGTCGAGCGCCGCCTCGATCAGCTTGGTGTTGTCGACATCGACCACATACAGGCGGTTCACCACCGCCAGCACGTCGCCGAACAGGGACAGCATGCGGAAGGTCTGGGCCTGCTCGCTCAGCTCGTTCTGGCGAGCGACGGCGGCGACGCCTCCGGCGGTGACGAGGGCCAGGGCGCAGGCGCCGGCGATCAGGAATTTACGCATTGAGCCTCCGGCGGCGAAGCAAGGAGCCGCTGGCCCGCATATGAACGGCGGTTTGTGGCCGCGTCGAGACCCTGTCGCCCGTCAGGCGAACGGGTGTGACCAATGGGCCCCATCATCGGCGGAACCAGCGCGCGGGATCGACCGGCCGTTCCTCGCGCCGAACCTCCACATAGATGTCCGATCCGGCGGCGTCCGGGGCCCGTCCCAGAACCTGACCCTCGCGCACGCGCTCGCCCGTGGCCACCGTTGTCTCGCCCAGACCTGCGACCACCACCCGCCAGGTTCCTCCGAGATGGAGGACGACCACCTGGCCCCAGCCCTCCAGCGGTCCGGCGTAGTCGACGCGGCCCTCAGCGGGAGCGGCGACGCCCGCCAGGGCCTCGGCCCGCCAGGACAGGCCCCGATCCTGGGGCGTGAAGCCGCCCGGAAGGGGTGGGGTCAGCCGGGTCCGCCCGCCGGGCAGGCCGGCCGCGCCGCGCAGGGCCGGACCACTGTCCGGCGGCAGGTCGCCCACCTCCAGGCCCAGGGCGCGCAGACGCCGCCCCAGCGCATCGGCCTCGGCGTCCGCCGCATCGGCGTCCTGGCTGAGCCCGGCCTCCAGCGCGCGCCGCTGGGCGATCAGGGCCTCGATGTCGGCGCCGCGCTCGCTGAGCGCGCTCTCGGTCGTGATCAGCGCCTGGCTTTCGATCACCGCCTGGCGGCGCAGCGTCAGGACGCGCGACTGCTCGGCGGCCAGGGCGTCGGCGCGCCGCTTCAGGGCGGGCGTCACGGCCTGCATCAGTATGGCGGCTCGGACCGCGTCCGTGGCCGAGTCCGGCGACACCAGCAGGGCCGGCGGCGGGTCCCGGCGGAACAGCTGCAGCGCGCCCAACAGGCGAGACAGTCGTCCGCGCTCCGCGCCCAGCCGCGTCAGGATTTCGGTCTCCCGGGCGCGCAGGGCGTCCAGCCGGGCGCGCTGCTCCAGCAGCGTGGCCTGATCGCCGGTCTGGTCCAGCGCCAGCCGCGCCTGCTCCTGGCTGAGCCGGGCGATCTCCTCGGCCACGGCGCGGGCGTCCTGGCGCAGGCGGCGCGCGCGGCTCAGCTCGTCCTGGCGGCGCGCCTGCAACCGCCCGGCTTCCTCGGGTGAAACCTGCAGGGTGGCTGCGGCCGGCGCGGCCAGGGCCAGCATCAGGGGCAGGATCAGGACGGGCCTCAGGCGGGCCATGGGTCAATCACGATGGTAGGGCGAGCCGGACAGGATCGTCACGGCCCGGTACACCTGTTCGGCCAGCATGACCCGCGCCAGGGCGTGCGGCCAGGTCTGGGGCCCGAAGGCCAGCAGCTCGCGCGCCGGGTCGCGCACCGTCTGATCCAGCCCATCGGCGCCGCCGATGACGAAGACCAGCGTCCGCTCGCCCTGGTCGCGCAGGGCCTCGATGCGGCCGGCGAAGGCGCGAGAGGCCAGCGTCCGGCCCCGTTCGTCGCAGGCGATCAGCACCGCCCGTTCCGGCAGGGCGGCGAGGATGGCCTCGGCCTCGGCGGCCTTGCCGGGCTTGCGCGGCTCGATCTCCACCTGCTCGACCGGCCCCAGGCCCAGGGCCCGCCCCGCCGCCGTGGCGCGGTCGAGGTACAGGCGCACGAGGTCGGCCTCAGGCCCGCGGCCCAGGCGTCCGATGGCGAGGATGAGGATGCGCAAGGCCGGGCCCCTTACGGGCTCAGCCGGCCTGGCCGCGGTGGGCGCTCTCGACCGACCAGATCTTCTCGATGTTGTAGAAGGCGCGCACCTCGGGCCGGAACAGGTGGACGATCACGTCCCCGGCGTCGATCAGCACCCAGTCGCAGTGCGGCAGGCCCTCGACGCGGGCGCGGCCCATGCCGGCCTCCTTGAGGGCGCGCAGCAGATGGTCCGCCAGGGCGCCCACATGCCGGTGCGAGCGGCCAGAGGCCACGATCATGGTGTCGGCCATGGGGCTCTTGCCCCGCAGGTCTATGGAGACGATGTCCTCGGCCTTGTCTTCGTCGAGCTTGGCCAGGATCAGCTCCTGCAGGCCCCCGTCCTCATCCCGCAGCCTGGGCGCGGGCCGATCTTCACGGGCGGTGTTGGAAACGGCGTCCGGTTGCGCGTCATGCGCGGAGGGGGCGTTCAGCGAAGTGCTCCTTGAGGGCCTTTGTCAGCCCAATGCCTAGCACAGGGGCGGGTTCCGGTCACGTCCGCATCGGCGGCGCCGACTGTCGCAGGGCGGTGGACGAGGCGGGATTGAGCGGCGCGCGCAGGAACACCCAGGCCGGCGGCTCCATGGTCGGCAACAGGCGCGCCGCCTGGATCGGCACGCGGTGACGGCCCAGGCGCCTGGCCGCCGGCCCCATGCGGCTGTCGATCAGCGAGCCGGGCCGGCCCACCACGGCGATGGGCATCATGCGGGCGATCTCCATCCAGCCCCGCCACAGGTGGAAGCTCTCCAGATTGTCCGAGCCCATGATCCAGACGAAGTGCACGGCCGGATGCCGCTGCACCACCGCGCGCAGGGTGTCGACCGTCCAGCCGCAGCCTGTGCGCGTCTCGAAGTCGGACACGACCATTCTCGGATTGGCCGCGAAGCGCCGCGCCGAGGCCATGCGCTGGTCCAGCGAGGCCGTCTCGCTCGCGCTCTTGAGGGGATTCTGCGGCGAGACCAGCCAGACGATCCGGTCCAGACCCAGCCGGATCAGCGCCGTCTCGGCCACATGGGCGTGGCCCTCGTGGGCCGGATTGAACGAGCCGCCGAAGAGGCCGACCTTCATGCCGGGCTGCAGGTTCAGCGTGTCGCGGACCGCGCCGTGGGGCATCGGCTTTCGGGGGGCGGGTCCGGCGAAGGCGTAGCGGGGCAAGAAGCTATCGTCCGTGATCCGCGGGTCCGGGGCCTAGCCGCCCCTTATGCTCAGTTCGCGCATATCACGGGGTCCAGCCCGTGTCCTCACCCATTTGCTCCGTCTGCGCCTCAAGTCCGCGCGTGACCAGCACCTGGCGCCAGGCGGCGCGCAGCAGCTCGGTGACGCCTTCGCCCGAGACGCCGGAAACCAGCATGGGCTCGCGCCCGCACGCCTGGGCCAGGGCTTCGCGCGCCGCCTCGCGCCCCTCTTCGTCCAGGGCGTCCACCTTGTTCAGGGCCACGATCTCGGCCTTCTCGGCCAGACCGCCGCCATAGGCCTCCAGCTCGGCGCGGATGGTGGCGTAGGCGCCGGCGATATCCTCCTGGGTGGCGTCCACCAGATGGATCAGCACCGCCGTGCGCTCCACGTGGCCCAGGAATTTGGTGCCCAGACCCGCGCCTTCGGACGCCCCCTCGATGAGGCCGGGGATGTCCGCCACCACGAAGCGCTCGGACTGGCTCAGGTCCACCATGCCCAGGTTCGGCGTCAGGGTGGTGAAGGGATAGTCGGCGATCTTGGGCCGGGCCGCCGACACCGCCGCCAGGAAGGTGGACTTGCCCGCGTTGGGCAGTCCCACCAGCCCCACATCGGCGATCAGTTTCAGGCGCAGCCAGATCCAGCGCTCCTCGCCCTCCTGGCCCGGATTGGCGTGGCGCGGGGCCTGGTTCACCGGCCCCTTGAAGTGGACATTGCCCCAGCCGCCGTTGCCGCCCTTCAGCAGCAGGATGCGCTTGCCGGCCTCATCCATGTCGGCGATCAGCGTCTCCTTGTCCTCGTCCAGCACCTGGGTGCCGACCGGAACCTTCAGCACCACGTCGTCGCCCGCCGCGCCATGCATCTGGCGGCCCTGGCCGTGGTGGCCGGTCTGGGCCTTGAAATGCTGCTGGTAGCGGTAATCGATCAGGGTGTTCAGCCCCTCCACCGCCTCGATCCAGACATGGCCGCCCCGGCCGCCGTCGCCGCCGTCGGGACCGCCGTACTCGATGTACTTCTCGCGCCGGAACGAGACGGCGCCCGCGCCGCCGTTGCCGGAGCGCACATAGATCTTGGCCTGGTCGAGGAACTTCATCGCGCCCGCCTTATGGCCCAACCCGCGTCCGAGGAACAGGCGGACTCCGAAAGGGTTCTATCGCTGGAGTGTAGTCAGAGGAGATCCGCCATGGGCGACCGCGAACTGATCGAACCCACCCCCGGCGACAAGCGCTACCAGCGCCGCAACGAGGACGGCACGTTCGGGAAGAGCGACGACGTCTCGCGCTCCCTGTCCCAGGACGTGCGCCAGAAGGCCAAGACCGAAGCCAAGCCGGGTCAGGGCGATCGCGGCGATCAGAAACGTCACTGAGGGTTTCAGCGGGGCGGCGGCGGCGTTAGATCGCCCCCATGACCGACCACAGCTTCTCCGCCGTCCGGGACCTTTTCGACGCCGCCCTTGAAAGCGGCGAGGAGCTGGGCGCCGCCTTCACCCTCTGTATCGAGGGCGAGGTGGTGCTGGACCTCATCGGCGGCCATGCCGATCTGGCGCGCGAGCGGCCCTTCGACCGCCGGACCCTGACCCCGGTCTTCTCGACCACCAAGGCGGTGACGGCGCTGATGGCCGCGCGCCTTGTGGATCAGGGCCGCATCGGCTGGACCACGCCGGTGGCCGAGGTCTGGCCCGAGTTCGGCCAGGCGGGCAAGGCGGCCGTGACCTTCGAGCAGCTTCTCTCTCACCAGGCGGGCCTGCCGGGCTTCGATACGCCCCAGGATCCGGGGATCTGGTTCGATCCGCCCGCCGTGCTGGCGAAGCTGGCGGGCCAGGCCCCCATGTGGCCCCTGGGTCAGGGCTCGGGCTACCACCCGATAACCGGCGGTTATCTGATCGGCGAGGTGTTTCGCAGGCTGGACGGCCGCAGCCTCGGGACGGCCCTGCGCGAGGACCTCGGCGAGCCGTTCGGCCTCGATATCTGGATCGGCCTGCCCGACAGCGAGCACGGGCGCTGCGCCGAAATGAAGAAGCCGCCGGCCGCCGCCGACTTGGGCCAGCTGGACGACATCAAGCGCGCCGCCTTCCTGGATCGCGGCTCGGCGCCTGGCGGACGCGGCTCGGCGGCCTGGCGCAGGCTAGAGATCCCTTCGGCCAACGGTCACGCCACGGCCCGCGACCTGGCCCGGCTCATGTCGGTCATGGCCTGCGACGGCATGATGGAGGGGCGACAGGTCCTCTCCCCCGACACGGCGCGCGCCGCCATGGCCGAGCGCGTGCAGGGCCAGGACCGTGTGCTGCCCTTCGTCCTGTCCTGGGCCGCGGGCTTCATGCGCAACCAAGGCGTCTGGGTTTACGGGCCGGGCGAACAGACGGTCGGCCATTCCGGCTGGGGCGGCAGTTGCGCCTTCGCCGATCCCGAGCGGCGGCTGTCGGGCGCCTATGTCATGAACAGGCAATCGGTCCACCTGATCGGCGATCCGCGCCCGGTCAAGCTGATCGAGGCGGCCTACGAGCGCCTTTGACGGCTCCACAGCAATCCAGCGGTGAATAGGATCAGGCCCGAGCCGCCCAGCGCCATGATCACGTAGGGCGCTTTCAGCAGGGCACCCAGCGCGTTCGTATTGAACGCCCAGGTGATCAGCAACTGATCCGGCATGAAGGTCAGCGCGGCGGAAACAAGGGCGGCGGCAAGCACGAGCATCAGGCCCAAACGGGCCAGCAGATTACGGGGCCAAAGACGGGTCATGGCGGCTCCCCTTCAAGCGGAACAACCATAGGGCGAAGCGCACACCTTCGGGAAGGGCCTGGATCAAACCACCCGCGTCCTTTCCGCCGCCTTGCGTGAGGCGCGGTTGCGGATGAAGGCGCCCGCCGCAAAGGTGACCGCCCCCGCCCAGATGAAGGCGAAGGAGACGCCCCTCAACGCATTGAAGGGTTCGCCCTGGGCCACGCCGATGCAGAAGCTGATCGTCGGCGCGATGAACTGCAGAAAGCCCATGGCCGACAGCGGCATCCGCCGCGCCGCCCACGAGAACAGCGCCAGCGGAAACACCGTCAGCGGCCCGGCCAGCGCCAGCAGCGCCACCACCTGCGGCGCGGCGGTGAAGTGCCCCTGACCGTGCATCTCAAGCCAGATCAGCCAGGCGACGCCGAAGGGCGCCATCAGCAGGCACTCGACCAGCAGGCCCGCCTGGGCGTCGACGGCCGCGCGCTTCCGGATGACGCCATAGCCCGCGAAGGAAAAGGCCAGCACCAGCGACACCCACGGCAGCTGCCCGATGGCCAGGGCCTGCAAGGCCACGCCCACGGCGGCCAGCGCGATGGCGGCCTTCCCGAAACCGCCCAGCCGCTCGCGGAACAGCCATACGCCCAGCGCCATGTTGAGCAGCGGGTTCAGATAGTAGCCGAGGCTGGTCTCAAGCGTGTGGCCGTTGTTCACGGCCCAGACGAACACCACCCAGTTGACGGCGATCAGCACGGTCGAGGCCGCCAGCCAGCCCAGCAACCGCGCGTCGCGGAACACACGCCGCACCTGCGCTCCCTGCTTCGCCAGCAGCACCAGCACGCCGGCCAGGATCACCGACCACAGGGTGCGATGGGCCATGATCTCCCAGGCGTCGGCGCCGGCCCGGCCCATGGGCTGATAGGCCAGGGGCGCCAGACCCCAGATGACGAAGCACATGACGCCGGCCAGCAGGGCGGCGCGGGCGCCCTCGGCGCCCTTGTCGGCTGGGCTCATCCGACGGCGAGCGTACGATAGCCGCGCGAGGTCAGGACGCCTTCCTCATGGGCCAGCTGGGCGATCTGAACGGCGTTCAGCGCCGCGCCCTTCCTGAGGTTGTCCGACACCACCCACAGCGACAGGCCGTTCTCGATGGTCGGGTCGTTGCGGATGCGCGAGACGAAGGTCGCGAACTCGCCCACGCACTCGATGGGGCTGATCCAGCCGCCGTCCTCGTGCTTGTCCACGACCATGACGCCCGGCGCCTCGCGCAGGACGTCGCGCGCGTCCTCGGCGTCGAGCGGGCTTTCGAACTCCAGGTTCACGGACAGCGAGTGTCCCACGAACACGGGCACCCGCACGCAGGTGACAGTCAGCCGGATGCCCGGATCGACCATCTTGTGAGTCTCGTCCCACATCTTGGCTTCCTCGACGGTATAGCCGTCGTCGCGGAAGTCGCCGCACTGGGGCAGGACGTTGAAGGCGATCTGTTTGGGATAGGCCTTGGGGGCGACTTCATTCAGCCCATAGAGCCCCTTTGTCTGGTTCCACAGCTCGTCCGTGGCCGCCTTTCCGGTGCCCGAGACCGACTGATAGGTGGAGACCACCGCGCGCGTCACCCGGGCCGCGTCGTGCAGCGGCTTCAGCGCCACGACCAGGGCCGCCGTGGTGCAGTTCGGATTGGCGATGATGCGCTTCTTCGCCTCGTGGATGGCGTGAGGGTTCACCTCCGGCACGATCAGCGGCACGTCCGGGTCCATGCGGAAGGCCGAAGAGTTGTCGATGACCAGCGCCCCGGCCGCGGCGATCTTGGGCGCCCATTCGCGGCTGACGTCGCCCCCCGCGCTCATCAGCACCAGATCCACCTGCGAGAATTCAAAGCGCTCCAGGTTCTGGCACTTCACCGTGCGGTCGCCGAAGGCCACCTCCAGCCCCTGCGACTTGCGCGAGGCCAGGGCGTGCAGCTCGCTGACGGGGAACTGCAGCTCGTCCAGGATGGCGAGCATCTCACGGCCGACATTCCCGGTCGCGCCGACGACGGCCACGCGGTAGCTCATCCCGATCTCTCCTGAGGCTGGTCCCGGGCAAATAGGCCTCCGACCCTCGCCGCACAAGGCGCGCGCTTTGCGCAAGCGGGCGGCGCAGGCTAAGCGCGGTCAGGCATGGCTCAGACCCTCTCCGCCGCCTACGACCGCCTCGTGCAGGCCGGGACGCTCACCACCGATCCGGCGCAGCGCGCGGCGCTGGACGCCCTTCAGGCCGTGCTGGGGCGGCTGAACCAACGCCAGGGCCTGTTTCGACGGCGCGTCCAGGCCAGGGGCCTCTACCTCTGGGGACCGCCGGGCCGGGGCAAGTCCATGCTGATGGACCTGTTCTACCAGGCCGCGCCCCAGCCCAAGCGGAGGGCGCACTTTCACGCCTTCATGGCCGAGGTTCACGAGCTGATCCGCACCTGGCGCGAGGGCGATCCCGCTCAGCGCCGCGCCGCCTTCGGTTCGGCCAGGGGCGACGATCCCATCCCGCCCGTCGCCGAGCGCATCGCCCGCGAGGCGCGCCTGCTCTGCTTCGATGAGCTGCAGGTGACGGACATCGCCGACGCCATGATTCTGGGGCGGCTGTTCCAGGCCCTGTTCGCGCGGGGCGTGACGCTGGTGGCCACCTCGAACCGCGCGCCTCAGGACCTCTACCGCGACGGCATCAACCGCCAGCTGTTCCTGCCCTTCATCGACATGATCCGGACCGAATGCGACGTGGTCCAGCTGTCCGGCGCGCGGGACTGGCGGCTCGACCGGCTGCGGGGCGCCCAGACCTATTTCGTCGAGGAGCCCGAAGGCTTCGAGGCCTGCTGGGGCGCGCTCAAGGGCGGCGAGACCGAGGAGCCGCACACCCTGACCGTCAAGGGCCGCACCCTGACGCTGGATCGCACCGCCGGTGGTCTCGCCCGCGCCACGTTCGATCAGCTGTGCGAGCAACCCCTGGGTCCATCGGACTACCTGGCCGTGGCCGAGGCCTTCCACACCCTGTTCCTTGAGGGGGTCCCCCATCTGGACCCCTCGCGCCGCGAGGCGGCCCGCCGCTTCGTCACCCTGATCGACGCCCTCTACGAGGCGCGGGCGCGGCTGGTGGTCCTGGCCGAGGCGGCGCCTGACGACCTCTATCCGCAGGGAACAGGGGCCTTCGAGTTCCAGCGCACCGCCTCGCGTTTGCACGAAATGGCCTCCGCCGACTATCTGGAACGCACCGGACAGGAGCGACCTGAATGAGAACGATCCTCGTGGCCCTGGCGGCGCTCCTGGCGACGCCTTCCCTTTCGCTCAGCCAGCCCGCGCCCTCGGCCTGGTCGCGCGAGGCCGCCTCCGCACCGCCCTTCGCCCAGGGCATGACCGAGGATGAGCTGCTGGCCTGGCTGACGGCTCAGGGCGTGTCCGCCGAACGGCGTACGGACTCAGGCGGGACCTACATGGCCGCCGAACACAACGGCATCGCCTGGGAGGCCCAGCTTCAGGCGTGCGAGGCCGAGCGGTGCCGGGTGCTTGAGTTCTCGTCCGGCTTCCGCGCCCAGCAGCCCAGCGCCGAGCGCGCCAACGAATGGAACCGGGGCCACCTTTTCCTCAAGGCCGTGGCCGTCGACGGCGGCCTCGTGGCGCGTCACCCGGTTTATCTCTCGGGCGGCCTCAGCCGTCAGGCGCTCGACGAGCAGCTCGAGCTGTGGCTGACCTTCCTGCCCGAGTTCGGCGCCTGGGCGATCCCGCCGGCGACCTAGTCTAGGCTCGCCAGCAGGGCCTCGGCCCTGCGCAGATGCAGCCGCTCGACCATCTGATCCCCCAGCCTGACCGCCCCGGCCTGGCTGTTTTCAGGGCGCCCGAACAGCTCGACCACCGAACGGGCCCAGGCCAGTTCGGCCTCTGATGGGGAAAACGCCGCGTTGCAGGGCGCCACCTGGGAGGGGTGGATCAGGGTCTTGCCGTCGAACCCCCAGGCGCGGCCCTGCGCGCATTCGGCCGCGAAGCCCTCCGCATCGGCGAAGGCGTTGTACACGCCGTCCAGCGCGAACAGCCCGTTGGCCCGGGCGGCCGCCAGGATCCAGGGGGCGAAGGCGGCGATCACGGGGCGGCCCGGCAAAGCCTGAGCGCCCAGTTCGGCCAGCAGATCGTTCTGGCCCAGGATCAGCGCCTTCAGTCGGCCCGGCGCGGCCGAGGCGATGGCGGCCAGGTTCATCAGGCCCGCCGGGGTCTCGATCATGGCCCAGACGGCCGTGGTCTCGGGCAGGGTCTCGGCGGCGCGCGCCACATCGGCGGCGCCCTCGACCTTGGGCAGGATCACCGCGTCCGGCGCCGCCCGCGCGGCGGCCTCCAGGTCGCGTCCGCCCCACGGACTGGAAAGGGCGTTCAGTCTCAGGGCGACCAGCCGCTCGCCGAAGCCTGCGGCCAGGGCCGCGAGCGCCGCCTCGCGCGCCGCGTCCTTGGCCTCGGGTCCGACCGCATCCTCCAGGTCCAGCGCCACGGCGTCGCACGGCAGGGTCCGGGCCTTGGCCACCGCCCGCTCGCGCTCCGCCGGCAGGAACAGGACCGAACGCAGGGGCCTCTCGGCAGTGCGCCTCACAGCAGGTACTCCCGCTCCAGTTCGTAGGTGGAGCCGTTTAGCGACAGCCACGACGAATAGAGGCCGAACCGATCCACCCGAAATGGCGGCGACCTGAGCAGATTGTGCCCCGTGATCCAGGCGGCGACGCGCTTGGGATCGGGACGTTTCAGATAGGCCAGGGTCACGTGCGGACGGTAGGCGCGCGTCTCGGCCGCCAGCCCTGCGCGCCGTGCAGCGGTCTCGCACTTGCGATGCAGCGCCTCCAGCGCCTCGGAAGGGGCGACGCCGGCCCAGACCGCCCGCTCGGTATGGCCATCCCCGAACGCCCCGACGCCCTCAAGATTCAGCTCGAAGGGCGCGCGATGAATGGAGCTCAGCTCCGCGTCCAGGTCGTCCGCCTGCCGGGGCGTCGCCTCGCCGAAGAAGCGCAGGGTGATGTGCAGCGCCTCGCGCGGCCGCCACTTCGCCCCCGGCAGGCCGGACTGGCGACGGGCCAGGCCGTCGGCCACGTCCTCTGGCACGGCGATGGCGGCGAACAGGCGCATGGCGCTTCCTAGCCAGATTGCGGCGCGAAGGCGACGGGCGATCACGTTTTCGGGAACAGGCGTGGCGCTGGGCGGTTGGGGCCGGGCGTAACCGCTCATCAGTCAAAGGAGACTTCCCCATGCGACGCACCGCGACCGCCCTTGTAACCGTGCTTTCCGCCGCCGCTCTCGGCCTGGCCGCCTGCGGCGACAACGAGTCCGACGCCAACACGGCGCGGAACCCGGCCGGTCAGTCCGAAGGCGAGGTTCTGACCGACGGGGCCATGCAGCCGGGCATGGGCGCCGAGACCCCCAGCGACGCCATGGGCTTCCTGCAGATGGCGGCCGTGAGCAACATGTTTGAGATCGAATCCTCGCGCCTGGCCAAGGAGAAGAACCAGCCCGCGCCGATCACCGAGTTCGCCGACATGATGATCACCGATCATACCCGCGCCGGCCAGGACATGCAGGCCGCCGTCAGCGAAGCCGGCCTCAACTTCACCATGCCGACGTCGCTGGACGCCGAGCACATGCAGAAGATGAACGACCTGCGCGGCCTGAACGGCGAGGACTTCGGCGACCGCTACCTCGACATCCAGACCGAGGCCCATGAGCGCGCCGTGGCCCTGTTCCAGAACTACGCCCAGAACGGCGACAATCCGCGTCTGAAGCAGTTCGCCGCCACGACCCTGCCGGCGCTGCAGCGTCACCTTGACCGGGTGCGCCAGCTGGACGACCGCGAAGCCAACGAGGCCGGCGCGGCTGGAACCAACTGATCCCCGGCACGCTAAGCGGAGAAGCGGGGCGGAACGTCGGATTTTCGCTGGAACCTTGGCCGTGAGACTGGCGTTCCGCCCCCAGCCGATCCTATATGCGTCCAAGCTTCGCCGGAGACATCATCATGGCCCGTAATCCGACCACGCGCGCGGCGATCAAGACCGACGCCAAGGCGCTCAAAGAAGACCTCAAGACCGGCCTGCGCGAGGAGGCCGATCATCTCAAGGACGTGGCGTCACGCGCCGAGGCCACCGTGCGCCAGCGCGCCGAACAGGCTCGCGAGCGCGCCCGCGAAATGTACGACACCACCCGCGACCGGGCGTCCGCCTACTACGACGAGGCCCGTCAGCGCGGCCGGGTCTATTACGACGAGGCCACCGAGAAGCTCGACGAGTACCAGCGCCTGCTCAGCGAGCGGGTGCAGGAAAAGCCCCTGCAGTCGGCGGCCATCGCCATGGGCATCGGCTTCTTCCTGGGCGTGCTGCTGAGCGGCCGCCGCCGCTGATGTTCGGACGGGGGCTGGTCACTACCCTGGTCGCCGCCGCGGCCGCTTCGGCGGCGGCGGTGGTGATCGTCGTGTCGCTGGGCGCGGCGGTCTTCTACCTGCTCAGCGGGTTCATTCCCGCCTGGGCGGCCGCCGCCTGCACCGCGCTGGTCTTCGCCCTGGCGGGCTTCATCGCCTACCGCGCCGCCGTAGGCGCCCGCGAGGCCGAGGACGCTGAAGAGGAAGAAGAGGTCGGCATCACTGACCGCGCCATCGCCCTGTTCAAGCAGCGGCCGATCCTGGGCACGGTCGCCGCCCTGGCGGCCGGCTTCATCTTCCTGCGCAATCCGGCCCTGACCACCCTGGTGGCCGCCGCCTTCACCGAAAAGGCGCACACCCGCAATCGCGGGCGCCGACGCTAGCGGCTGTTTTTTCTGGACCGAACTCTGAGCTTCGCGGGCGTGCGGCCCGCTCAACCGATTTCGGTCTAGATCTTCTCGCTGATCTTGATGGCGGCGCGGCAGCCCGCCTGGATCGCCGCCGACAGCACCGCATAGCCGGGCGCCTCGCGCGCGCCCTCGTCCACCGCCTGGTCGCGGTGGGCCAGTTCCTCGTCGCGAAAGCGCGACAGCTCCGCCGCCAGCTCCGGCTCGCGCTCGGCCAGCTCTTCAATCTGGGTCGCGTAGTGGTCCTCGATGACGGTCTCGACCGCCTCGGTGCAGGCGTGCGCCGCCTTCTCACCCAAAAGGGCCGTGCCCGCCCCCACGGCGAATCCGGCCGCGCGCCACAGCGGGGCCAGCAGGGTCGGGCGCACCCGATGCTCGGTCAGAAGCGCGTCGAAGCGGTTCAGGTGGGCCTGCTCGTGACCCTCCATGTCGGCCAGGACCTCGGCGGCGCGCTCGCGGCCCGGCGCCTGGCCCAGCACGGCGCGCTGGCCGCGATAGATATGCACCGCCCCCAGCTCGCCGGCGTGGTCGACGCGCAGAATTTCCGCCAGGCGGGCGCGGGTCTGGCCCAGGCCGGGGCGCGGCAGGGGAATGTCACGAGCGGGGCGCACGGGCGTCCTCCGGACGGCGCGAGGCGATCAGGCTGATGACCGCCAACACCACCGAGATCAGCGCGTTCCACCCGGCCATGGAAATGCCGAGCCAGCTCCAGGCGACCACATCGCACATGGGCGGACGGGCGCGGGCCGTGCCGTCCAGGAAGGCGGACAGCTGGGACAGGTCCACCTGGCCGCCGCCGCCCGAACAGGTCGCCGGCAGATCCCACCACTTCAGTTCGCCGCCGGCGTGATAGCCGGCCACGATGGCGGATGTGGCGAAGATGGCGAACAGCAGGAAGGCCGTGATCCGCGGCGTGCCCCTGGCCCGGCTGATCAGGGCCCAGGCGGTGCCCATGGCCGACAGCCCGGCCGCGGCCCACAGCACCTCGCGCTGCTTCAGGCACAGGGCGCAGGGCGCCAGCCCCCCATAGACCTCGAAGGCGTGCGCCGCCGCCAGCAGGGACAGGGAAGCCAGCAGCGCGAACGCGCACCACCAGCGGGTCACGAAGCGATAGATGTCCATCATCACCCGCCAGCATTAGCGCGGCCTCAAGGCGGCGTCGATTGCCTGGTTGGGCGTTACGTCCACGCCGTGCGGATGCTAAGCCCCGAGGCGACCGAAGCAGAGGCCCGGATGACTTCCACACCCCCCGCTCCCAAGACGGACGACGTCAGCCACGACCTGGTCCGCCTGCTGCGCCGCCTGGCCGACGACGGCGGCGAGAGCGGACTGACCCTGGCCGAAATCCGCGACCGGCTGGACGAGCGCGCCTACGGGCTTCTGATCCTGCTGCTGTCGATCCCCTGCCTTGTGCCGGGCCTTTACGGCGTGCCCCAGGTCGTCGGCCTGGTCATCATCGTGATCGCCGCCCAGCTGCTGCTGGGCCGCGAGGAGCCCTGGCTGCCGGGATGGATGCTGCGTCTGCGCGCGCGCCAGAGCTGGCTGAACGCCATGGCCGACTTCTCCGAACAGCGGCTGGGCTGGATCGACCGGCTGTCGCGGCCCCGGCTGCTGATGTTCTCGACCGGCTTCGGCGAGCGGCTGGCGGCCGTCTTCATGATCCTGGCGACCCTGACCATCGTCCTGCCGCTGACCAACACGATCCCCTCGGTGGCCCTGGCGCTGCTGGCGGTCGGCCTCATCCAGCGGGACGGCCTGTTCGTCCTCGGCGGCTGCGCCATCGCCACCGCCTGGATCGGATTGCTCAGCGCGGTCGGGGTGGGTCTGCTCATCGGGGCGGACTGGGCCCTGCGCCTGCTGCCTGGCGCCGCCTGATCGCCGCGACTTGATCCAGCGCAAACTTGGATTCGCGGGCGGGCGGCTATAGGGTCCGCTCGCAATCCCTCCCCAGTCGCCGCCCAAGGAGACCACCATGGTCGATCACGTGGAAAACCCGCTCGGCACCGACGGCTTTGAGTTCGTCGAGTTCACCGCCGACGACGCCGACGGCATGATCAAGACCTTCGAGACCATGGGCTTCGTCCAGACCCACGTGCGCCCCGACGGCGAGGTGGTGCGCATGAAGCAGGGCGACATCACCTTCCTGGTCAACCGCATGTCCAGCGGCCACGCCGCCGATTTCCGCAAGGACCACGGTCCCTCGGCCGCCGGCATGGCCTTCCGCGTGCGCAATGCGGCCGACGCCTTCGAAAAGGCCCTGGCCAAGGGCGCCAGAAAGGCCGATCCCGCCACTTCGGCCCTGGGTCCGGACGCCTATGTGTTGGAGGGGATCGGCGGTTCACACCTGTATCTGATCGACCGCTACGGCGAGCGCAGCCTCTATGACGGCTGGACCGAGGTTCCCGGCTGGCGCGAGGCGGAGGCGAAGAACAGCGTCGGCCTGCACCTGCTGGATCACCTGACCCACAACGTGCGCCGCGGCCAGATGCGCACCTGGTCGGGCTTCTACGGCGACGTCTTCAACTTCCAGGAGCAGAAGTACTTCGACATCAAGGGCAAGGCGACGGGCCTCTTCAGCCAGGCGATGATCGCGCCGGATCGGATGATCCGCATTCCGCTCAACGAGAGCCAGGACGAGCAGTCCCAGATCGAGGAGTTCCTCAAGCGCTACAACGGCGAGGGCATCCAGCACATCGCCCTGGCCACCGACGACATCTTCGAGACCGTCGAGGAGCTGAAGCGTCGGGGCGTGGCCTTCCAGGACACCATCGAGACCTATTTCGAACTGATCGACAAACGCCTGCCCGGCCACGGCGAGGACGTGGAGCGCATGCGCAAGAACCGCATCCTCATCGATGGGTCCGATGAAGAGGGCCTCCTGCTGCAGATCTTCACCCAGGACGTGTTCGGACCGATCTTCTTCGAGATCATTCAGCGCAAGGGCAACCAGGCCTTTGGCGAGGGCAACTTCCAGGCCCTCTTCGACTCCATCGAGCTGGACCAGATTCGCCGCGGCGTCATCAAGGTGGACGCCTAAAGGCCGATGCGCGCCGCGGCCGCGCTCCTTCTCGTCGTCTTGCTTGGCGGCCCCGCGGTCGCCCAGACCAGCAGCGCCTTGACGCCGCGCATCCTGAACGAGGTCTGCCTGCCCTTTCTTCGCGGCGGCAACATCCTGACGGCGGGGCGGACGGCCCTGAGCGACCGCTTCCGCTTCCGCATCGTCGACAATCGCGCCGGCGATCCGGTCGCGCCCATGCTGGTGCTGCGCGGTCAGGGCGGATCGGCGCTTCGCCTGCGCATGGGCAATCCGCGCAGCTGCATCCTCACCATCCCCGAGGCCAGTGTTGAGACCGTCGCCGGCGCGGCCGGGGCCTCGCTCGAACAGGCCGGGTTCGTGCGCGTCGTCTCGCGGGCCGAGCGCGTGCGCTGGACCGCCGCCCAGGGCGACGTGATCATCGACCGCAACAGCCGCGACACCACGACCGTTACGGTCCGAAGCCCGCTCAGGCGCTAAAGACGCCCGACAAAGTCCGGCACGGCGCGCGAGGCGGGGCCATAGACGCCTTCGTCGAATAGACTGGCGCCGGCGCTCGGCTCCAGATTGATCTCCACCGTGCGCGCCCCGGCCCGCCTGGCCTGCCGCACGAAGCCCGCCGCCGGATAGACCGCTCCTGAGGTGCCGATGGACAGGAACAGGTCGCAGCCTTCCAGCGCCGCCTCGATGCGCTCCATCTGAAGGGGCGTTTCCCCGAACCAGACGATGTGCGGCCGAAGCGTCCCCTCGGGCGCCAGGTCGCTCGCGCAGGTCTCGACGCGGCCCGTGCGCACGCACCGCGCCTTCAGAAGTTCGCCGTGCATGTGGATCAGCTCGAAGCCGGGGGCGGGTGGAATCTGCGCGTGGGCCCGGTCGTGCAGATCATCGACGTTCTGGGTGACCAAAAGGAAGCTCCCCTCCCAGCGCGCCGCCAGCTCCGCCAGGGCCAGATGCGCCGCGTTCGGCTCCACCTCCGCCAGCTGTCGTCTCCGCCGGTTGTAGAAATCCTGCACCAGCGCCGCATCGCGGGCAAAGGCCTCGGGCGTCGCCACGTCCTCGACCCTGTGGCCCATCCAAAGGCCGTCATTGGCGCGGAAGGTCGGCACGCCGCTCTCGGCCGAAATGCCGGCGCCGGTCAGGACGACGAGGTTGCGCGTCATGGCTGCTTCCTAGCACGGCCGCGCGATGATCTGACGCCAAAGACCGTTGCCAATAAGAACGGACGGGCGCTAGTCTTCGCCTCGAAGCAGGAGGGAAAGCCATGTTCACCCACGTCACGCTCGGGGCCGACGACGTCGAGGCCTCGCGCCGCTTCTATGAGGCGGCTCTCGGCGCCCTGGGCCACGAGCCGGGCCAGCGCGATCCCAAGGGCCGCTACTGGTGGCGCACGGCGTGGGGCGCCTTCGCCATCGGCAAGCCCATCGACGGCGAGGCCGCCAGCTGCGCCAACGGCGGCACCGTCGGCTTTCTGGCCGGCAGCCCGGAAGCGGTCGACGCCTTCCACGCCGCCGGGGTGGCGGCGGGCGGCGCGGCCATCGAGGATCCGCCCGGCCCCCGCGACAATCCCTTCGGCCGCCTCTACCTGGCCTATCTGCGCGACCCGGCGGGCAACAAGATCTGCGCCCTGCACCGCATGGGCTGACGCGGGACCGCGCCTCGGGGTAAGACAGGCCTTCCGGTCTGGAGGCCAGTATGACGCGCATCCTTGCGGCGCTCGCCGCTTTCGCCGCCCTCGTCGCCACCGCGCCCGCCCAGGCGCAGGAGGGCCGCTGGGCCCTGGCCCTGCACGGCGGGGCCGGGACCATCGAGCGTAGCCGCATGACGCCCCAGATGGACGCCGCTTACCGCGCCGCCCTGACCGCCGCGCTCGAGCGGGGGGCCGCCGTGCTGCGCGCGGGCGGCTCGTCGCTGGACGCCATCCAGGCGGTGATCGAAGGCTTCGAGGACGACGAGCTGTTCAACGCCGGACGCGGCGCCGTCTTCACCGCCGAGGGCGTCAACTCGCTGGACGCCTCCATCATGGATGGCCGGACCCTGGCCGCCGGCGCCGTGGCCGGCGCGGTCACCACCCGCCACCCCATCGCCCTGGCCCGTGCGGTGATGGAGCAGAGTCCCCACGTCATGCTGTCGGGGCGCGACGCCGACCGCTTCGCCGCCTCGGTGGGGCTGGAGCAGGTCCCGACCGCCTACTTCTTCACCGAGCGGCGCTGGCGCCAGCTGGAGGAGGCCCTGACGGCCCGGGGCGAGCCCATCCCGCCGCGTCCCGAAGGGGCCGGCTCAGCGACCATGGCCGATGCGGGCCTGGACGACCATCGCTTCGGCACGGTGGGCGTGGTGGCGCTGGATCAGTCCGGCCGCATCGCCGCGGGCACCTCCACCGGCGGCACCACGGCCAAGCGCTGGGGCCGCATCGGCGACTCGCCCATCATCGGCGCGGGGACCTACGCCTCCAATCTTGAGGGCTGCGCCGTCTCGGCCACCGGCACGGGCGAGTACTTCATCCGCTTCACCGTGGCCCGGGACATCTGCGCCCTCAGGCATCATCAGACCATGCCCATACAGCAGGCCGCCGACGCCGAGATCGCCCAGGTCGGCCAGGCCGGCGGAGACGGCGGCGTCATCGTCCTTTCCGAAGAGGGCGATGTGGCCTTCGCCATGAACACCTCCGGAATGTACCGGGGTCTCGTGACTTCGAACGCCCCTGTATGGGTGGCCATCTATGCGGACGAGGAGTAGCCCGACCCCATGAGCAAGAAGACCTGGATCCCCGTCCGCGGCGCCCAAGGGCGGCACTCGCGTCAGGCCCACGCGGACCTGCCCGAGGGCACCTATGAGCGCGAAATCTCCAAGGAGGGCTTCTTCGGCCCGGCGGCCTTCCTCTACCACCAGCGCCCGCCCACGGGCTGGGTCAGCTTCGAGGGGCCCCTTCGCCCGCGCGCCTTTGATCTGAACGGGCTGAACGAGGCGGCCGGATCGCCCTGGAATGCGCCGGTCGTGCTGCACAACAAGGCCACCGAGATCCGCTTCTGGAAGCTGGACCGCCCCATGCCGGACCTGGCCCGCAACGCCGACGGCGACCAGCTGCTCTTCATCCACCGTGGCGAGGGCGAGCTCTTCTGCGACTACGGCCGCATGACCTATCGCCCCGGCGACTACCTCTACCTGCCGCGCGGGACCATGTGGCGGCTGAAGCCGGCCTCAGAGACCGCCGTCTTGATGATCGAGGCCACCAACACCCACTACACCCTGCCCGACCGCGGCCTGCTCGGCCCCCACGCCATCTTCGATCCGGCCGTGCTGGTCACGCCCGAGATGGACGAGGCCTTCCGCGCCCACCAGGCCGAAGAGGGCCTGTTCCGCGTCGACATCAAGAAGCGCGGCCAGGTCTCCACCGCCGCCTATCCCTATAATCCGCTGGACGCCGTGGGCTGGCACGGCGAACTGGCGCCGGTGAAGCTGAACGTCACCGACATCCGCCCGGTCCTGTCGGCGCGCTATCACCTGCCGCCCAGCGCCCACACCACCTTCCTGTCGGACCGGTTCGTGGTCTGCACCTTCGCGCCCCGGCCCTTCGAGACCGATCCCGGCGCCATCAAGATCCCGTTCTTCCACAACAACGACGATTTCGACGAGGTGCTGTTCTACCACGCGGGCGACTTTTTCAGCCGGGACAACATCGACGCCGGCATGATGACCTTCCACCCGTCGGGCTTCACCCACGGGCCGCACCCCAAGGCGCTGAAGAAGATGCTGGTTCAGGACAAGGTCGCCACCGACGAGTACGCGGTGATGATCGACACCCGCGATCCGCTCGACATCGGCGAGGGCGCGGCCTCGGTCGAGAACCACGCCTATGTCGACAGCTGGAAGACGCCGGGCTGAAGGCCTGGGCTGACGCCGCCTAAAGGTTGACGATCCGCGCGCCCAGCCGGTCCGCCAGACGGTCGGCGACCAGGCTGCGGTGGCAGCCGGCGTGGTCCGCCTCATAGCAGAGCAGGGCCGAGGGGCTCTCGCGCGCCACATCGGCCGCACGCTCCAGCTGGACCTGGGCCTCGGGCTCGGCCAGGCAGGCCGTGAAGATCTCGCGCATCTCGTCCACGCGGCCCGCGCGCGCCGCCTGACGCGCCGACTTGGGCGAGCCCAGCCCGCGCAGATGGACATAGTCGATGCCCGCCTCGTTCAGGCTGTTCGACAGGATGGTCTTGGAGAAGCCGGCCCGGCGCGAGGCGGCGATGGCCCGCACGTCGATCAGGGTCTTCACCCCCGCCGCCTTCAGCCGCCCGATCACGTCGGCCAGGGTCGCCTTCTCATAGCCGATGGTGAACAGGTCCATGCCTCAGTCGTCCTTGATTCCCATGGCCGCATCGCTGTCTTCGCCCAGGTAAAGGGTCCGGACCAGCAGGTAGATGATCACGGCCAGCGGCGTTGCGAACAGTATGCCGATCGGGCCGAACAGCGCCGCGAAGGCCAGGATGGCGAACAGGGTCAGGACCGGCGGCAGGGTCAGCATCCGCTTCTGCACCAGCGGCATGATCAGATTGCCCTCGATCTGCTGGATGATGACGTAGAGCAGGACGGTCCACAGCACGGCGTCGGGCCCCTCCAGGAGGGCCAGCAGGAACGCCGGGATGAAGGCCAGGGTCGGGCCGACGATGGGCACGAACTCCAACATGCCGGCGAACAGACCGAGCGCCAGCGGGGACGGCAGGCCGATGGCCCAGGTCCCCAGGGTCACCAGCACCCCGATCAGCAGCATCGAGATCAGCTGGCCCAGCAGCCAGCGCTTCAGGCCCTCGCCGCTGACGTCGAAGGCCCGGCCCATCTTGTCCTTGAGCCCGCCCGTCGGCGCCAGCCGCAGAAGGCCGTCGCGATAGCTCTGCGGATTGAGCGCCAGGAAAAGCCCGGCGAAGATCACGAGGATCAGCTCGCCCAGACCCGTCATCAGGGTGGCCGCCACGGCCCGGGCGCCGCTGAACACGCCCGATCCCAGCATGTCGCTTCCGGCGCCGCCCGCCCCGCTCGAGGGCTCCAGCTCGTTCAGCCGCGCCACGATCTCGCGGCCGTAGGGCAGGGTCTCCAGCCGCGACTGCACCGTTTCCCAGGCCAGGGGCAGCCGCTCGCTCAGCGACGACAGCTGGGCGTCGATCTGCCGACCGAACAGCCAGCCCGCCAAGCCGAGAAAGGCGAAGACGCCCACCAGGGCCGCCAGCACCGCCCACCTCTGCGGCAGACGCAGGTAGCGCTGGATCGGTTCGGCGATCGTGCGCAGCAGCACGGCGATCAGCACCGCCCCGAAGATCAACAACAGGACATGCGTCAGACGCCAGGCCAGCAGCACGCCTACGCCGAGCAGCAGGATGAAAAAGGCGCGTCGGACGAACTGGGGGTCCAGCGCCGGGGGCGAAGCGGAAGGTCCAGCCATGGACGGTCAACGCCGGGCCGCCGCTCAAGGTTCGCCCAAAGCCCTCGATCGGCCGCGTCAGGCGCGTTTCAGAAAGTCCAGCAGCGCCGCGTTCACCTCATCGGGCCGCTCCTGCTGCAGCCAGTGGCCGGCGCCGGGCACAATGACCTTGCCGCGCAGGTTCGGGACCCACTGATCCAGCTCGGCCTCGGCTCCCTGCGCGTAGAGTCTCACCGGATCCGCCTCCCCCGCCAGGAACAGGGCCGGGACCTCAATGCGCTTGTCCTGAAAGGCCGACGTCAGAGCCCAGTTGCGGTCGATATTTCGGTACCAGTCGAAGGCGGGGCGAAATCCGGTGCGACCGAAGGCATCGGCGTACTCCGCCAGATGATCCGCACTCATCCAGGGCGGCCTTGGCGCCTCGTCGGGGATGGTGTCCAGCAGGGCCAGGCCCTCCGGCACGAAGCCGGTGGAGCGCGCCTCGGGCGGCGTCGCCCCGTCATAGCCGTAGAAGCACTTCCTCAGCGCGGCTTCCGGATCGGCGTCGAAGGGGGCATGCGCGTCCGGCGCCTGGAAACGCTGGATGTAAAGGTCGCCCAGCCCCGCCCGCTTCGACAGCGCCGCCATGATCTTGGTGGGCGGTCCCGCCGCACGCCGCGGCTGGAAGGGCACGCTGAGACCGGCGACTTTCGTGAACAAATCCGGCCTCAGCAGCGCGCAGTGCCAGGCCACCGCCGCGCCCCAGTCGTGACCGACCACCGTGCAGGTCTCGGCCCCGCAGGCGTTCGCCAGTCCCACCACGTCCCCCACGAGATTCAGGATGGAATAGGCGTCGCGATCTTCCGGCGCCGCGCTTAGGCCGTAACCCCGCATGTCGGGCGCGACCGCGCGATAGCCGGCCTCGGCCAGCGCCTCGATCTGCGCGCGCCAGCTGATGGCCAGCTCGGGAAAGCCGTGCAGGAGGAGGACCAGCGGCCCCTCCCCCGCCTCCAGCACGGAGAAGGTCAGGCCGTTCGCTTCAACGGCCCGCCTCCGCATCAGGCCGCGGCTTTCTTGCCGCCGAACTTGCCGTAGAAAGTCTCGCCCTTGGCCGCCATGTCGCGCAGGAACTGCGGGACCTTGAAGCGGTCGCCGTGCGTCTCCGCCAGCCGGTCGCAGGTCTCGACGAAAGCCTTGGTCCCCACCCCGTCGATCAGGCTGATGGGCCCGCCCGACCAGGGCGCGAAGCCCCAGCCCAGGATGGCGCCCACATCGGCCTCGCGCGGATCGTCCACCACGCCCTCGTCCCAGCAGCGCGCGGCCTCGACGGCCTGGCGGTAGAGCAGGCGCGTCTTCAGGCCGTCCACGCTGTCGAAGGCCGACGGCCCTTCGCCGAAGCCCTCGGTCTGGGTGGTGGGCGCCAGCTCCGCCAGGCCCGGCCACAGGGTCTTGGGCGAGCCCTTCTGTTCCGGATAGTCGTAGAAGCCCTTGCCGTTCTTGCGGCCGTAGCGACCGCCCTCGACCATGGCCGCGACGATGTCCTCGCCGGGGTTGGGGACGTAGGCGTCTCCCAGATCCAGCTTAGTCTGCTTGGCGATCTTGTAGGACAGGTCCAGCGCCACGTCGTCGTGCATCTCCAGCGGGCCGCGCGGCATGCCGGTCATGCGCCCGACGTTGTCGATCAGCGTCGGGGAATAGCCCTCCTTCAGCATCGCCATGCCCTCGGTCAGATAGGTGGCGAAGCAGCGCGAGGTGTAGAAGCCTCTGGAGTCGTTCACGACGATCGGCGTCTTTTTGATCTTCATGACGTAGTCGAGCGCCTTGGCCAGGGCCGCCTGGCCGGTCTTCTCGCCCATGATGATCTCGACCAGCATCATCTTGTCGACGGGCGAGAAGAAGTGGATGCCGATGAAGTCCTCGGGCCGCACCGACGCCTCGGCCAGACCCGTGATCGGCAGGGTCGAGGTGTTGGAGCCGAACACGGCGCCCGCCTCCAGCTGGGCCTCGGCCTTCTTCGTCACGTCGGCCTTGATCTCGCGGCTTTCGAACACCGCCTCGATCACCAGGTCCGAGCCCTTGACCAGGGCGTAGTCGGTCGTCGGCGTGATCAGGGCCAGGGTGGCGTCGGCCTTCTCGCGGGTCATCTGGCCGCGCGAGACGCGCTTTTCGATCAGGCCCACGGCGTAGGCCTTGCCCTTCTCGGCGGCCTCCTGGCTCTGGTCGATCAGCACGGTTTCGATGCCGGCCATGGCCTGCACATAGGCGATGCCCGCGCCCATCATGCCGGCGCCCAGCACAGTGACCTTCTTCGGATCGGACTTGGGCTCTTTCGCGGGACGCAGGGCGCCCTTGTCCAGCTCCTGCTTGGAGAGGAACAGCGAGCGGATCATGGCCCGCGCCTGGGGGGTCATCAGGGTCTTGATGAAGTAGCGCGTCTCGACCCGAAGGGCCGCGTCCATGGGCAGCTGCACGCCCTCATAGACCGCCTTCATCATGTTCAGCACGGCCGGATAGTTGCCGTAGGACTGCTTGCGCAGCATGGCGTTGCCCATGATGAACACCTGGCTGCCCGCCGGGTGATAGGGACCGCCGCCGGGCAGCTTGAAGGACTTCTCGTCCCAGGGCTGGACGCCCTTGCCGGTCTTGACCCAATCCTTGGCGGTCTGGACCACCTCGGCGGCGGGCACGACCTGATGCACCACGCCCGCGGCCAGCGCGTCCTTGGGCCGCCAGGACTTGCCTTCGCTGATCTGCATCAGGGCGTTCTGCACCCCGATCAGGCGCGGCAGGCGCTGGGTGCCGCCGCCGCCCGGGAACAGGCCCACCTTGATCTCGGGCAGGCCCAGCTGGACCTTGGAGTCGTCGGCCACCACACGGTGATGGCAGGCCAGGGTCAGCTCCAGACCACCTCCGAGGGCGAGGCCGTTGATGGCCGCCGCCACCGGCTTTCCACAGGTCTCCAGCGCGCGCAGGGCCGCGTTCAGCCGCCACCCGGCGTCATAGGCCGCCTGCAGGTCGCCGCCGCCGGAAAACACGCCCTCGGCCATGTCGCCCAGGTCCGCCCCGGCGCAGAAGCCGGTCGCCTTGCCCGAGGTCAGCACCACGCCCTTGATGGCGTCGTCGGTCTTCACCCGCTCGACCCACTCGGGGATCTCCTTCATCACCCCGGAGGTCAGGGTGTTCATCGAGCGCCCCGGCACGTCGAAGGTGATGAGGGCGATGCCGTCGGCGTCGACGTCGATCTTGAAGTTTTCCATTGGCTCTTACGCCTCTTCTTCAAAGCCCTTCCCCTCGAGGGGGAAGGGTTGGGATGGGGTGGAGGCAGAAGGCCTCCGAATAATCTCTTGTGGCGAGGCGCCTCCTGGATCGGCCCGGAACCGGCTCGCCCTCACCCCACCCCCGGCCCCTCCCCCTCGAGGGGAGGGGAGGACTGAGGCGCTAAGCCCTAGACTCTCTCGATGACCATGGCGGTGCCCATGCCGCCGCCGATGCACAGGGTGACCAGCGCCGTCGACTTGTCCGAGCGCTCCAGCTCGTCCAGCACCGTGCCCAGGATCATGGCCCCGGTGGCCCCCAGCGGGTGGCCCATGGCGATGGCGCCGCCGCAGACATTGATCTTGTCGTGGGGGATCTCCAGCGCCTGCATGTAGCGCAGCACCACCGCCGCGAAGGCCTCGTTCAGTTCGTAGAGGTCGATGTCGCCGACCTCCATGCCCAGCTTGCCCAGCAGCTTGCGGGTCACGGGCTCCGGACCCGTCAGCATGATCGACGGTTCCGACCCGATGGAGGCCGTGCCGCGCACGCGCGCCCGGGGCTTCAGGCCCGCGGCCTTGCCGGCCTCCTCCGAGCCGATCAGCACGGCGGCCGCGCCGTCAACGATGCCCGAGCTGTTGCCGGGCGTGTGCACATGGTTCAGCCGCCCCACCTCCGGATAGCGCTGGCCGATCACGGCGTCGAAGGCCATCTCGCCCATCATCTGGAAGGCCGGGTTCAGAGCCGCCAGGGCCTGCATGTCCGTCTGGGGCCGCATCAGCTCGTCGTGGTCCAGCCGCGTCAGGCCCAGCTGGTCCTTGACCGGAATGACCGAGTTCTTGAACCGGCCCTCGGCCCAGGAGCGGCCCGCCCGCTTCTGGCTCTCCACGGCATAGGCGTCCACGTCGTCGCGGGAGAAGCCGTACTTGGTGGCGATCATGTCGGCCGAGACGCCCTGGGGCACGAAATAGGCCGGGAAGGCCGCTGACGGATCGATCGGCCAGGCGCCGCCGTCCGAGCCCATGGGCACGCGGCTCATGCTCTCCACGCCGCCGCCGATGGCGAAGTCCGCCTCGCCCGAGGCCACCTTGGCGGCGGCCATGTTGCAGGCCTCCAGACCCGAGGCGCAGAAGCGGTTCACCTGAACCCCGGCCGTGGCCTGAGCGTAGCCGGCGCCCAGCACCGCAGTGCGCGCGATGTCCGCGCCCTGCTCGCCCACCGGCGCCACGCAGCCCAGGATCACGTCGTCGACGCGGCCCGTGTCCAGATCGTTGCGGTCGCGGATGGCTTCCAGCGCCTGGACGGCCAGGGACAGGGCGGTGATCTCGTGCAGCGAGCCGTCCTTCTTGCCCTTGCCGCGCGGCGTCCTGACGGCGTCATAGATGAAGGCTTGGGCCATGGCGGCTCTCCGGCTGATGGGGCTCGATGCGGCGTCCGCCACAAAAGCCTACGTTTACGTCAACGTCAACTACAGGGCGGGCGCGGGGCGGGTTTTCTTTTAGCACGCGACGGGGTGGTCCGTCTCAGATGCGCTCGGCGGAACAGGACCGCAAGCACCGCCGTTCAAGGCTTCGGACCCCAACCCCGGAGATTTGAGATGGCCGCTTCACTCCAGACCAGCCGCGACGACCTTAAGAAGATGGAGAAGGGCGAAGCGCCGCCCGACGCCCTGCGCCTGCTGGCCGCCGACCACCGCAAGGTGGAGGACCTGTTCGAACAGTTCGAAAAGGCCCGGGGCGCCGAAAAGAAGGGCGAGCTGGCCCGCCAGATCTGCACGGAGCTCAAGATCCATGCCGAGCTGGAAGAGCGCATCTTCTATCCGGCGGTGCGCGGCAAGATCGAGGCCGACCTGCTCGATGAGGCCTATGTGGAGCACGACGGCGCCAAGGTGCTGATCCAGGAGATCGAGGCCGGCGAGCCGGACGAGGCCTTCTACGACGCCAAGGTCAAGGTGCTGTCCGAGCAGATCGAGCACCACGTCAAGGAGGAGGAGCGCCAGGAGGACTCCATGTTCGCCCAGGTGCGCAAGGCCGACGTGGACCTCGAGGCCCTGGGCCAGCAGATGTGGTCGCTCAAGCAGGAGCTGATGGCCGAGGCCGAGGCCGGCGCCCTGCCCCCGGCCGAAACCCGCACCTTTGCGGGCGACGACGCCGAGGCGGCCCTGCGCTCCAGCTCAGAGTTCGGCGAGCCCGGCGGCAAGGGCACGCAGAAGGCCTGACCTGCGGCTGTGAGATGGCGCCCCAAATCCCTTCTCCCCTGGGGGGACCCGAAGGGCAGCGCGAAGCCTGAGAAGGTGGCGCGTAAGCGCCGGATGAGGGGGCCTAGACCTTCCTGTCTCCTCCCCATCGCCAGATGGGGAGGGGGACCGC
>NZ_JAUKTR010000006.1 GCF_030504955.1 Peiella sedimenti
GCCGAGCTGGAAGTCGAGCTGATCACGCCCATCGCCATGGAGGAGAAGCTGCGCTTCGCCATCCGTGAAGGCGGCCGCACCGTCGGCGCCGGCGTCGTGGCCAAGATCATCGACTAGTGACCGGACTCTCCCTCCCCCCTCGCGGGGGAGGGCTCTGGATAGAAGCCCCCGGGGAGCGATCTCCGGGGGCTTTTCTTATGCGGCGGCTTGACCTTGGCCCGCCGTCTCATGACCCTTGCGGCGGAGTTGCTGGAGGGGGGCGGAATGCGGGGAATCATAGGCGGCTTCGTGGGCCTGGCCGCCGCCTTGGCGGCGGGCGTCGCCCTGGCCGCCGAGCCGGACCTTCAGGCCATGAGCCGGGCCGAGCTGACCGCCTTCACCCGCGCCATGCCCAAGGGCGGGGACGTGCACATCCATTTGTCCGGCGCGCCGTATCCCGAGACCTATCTGGAGTGGGCGGCCGAGGACGGCCTGTGCATCGACACCGTGCGGCTGGCCCTGGCGCCGCCCTGCCAGCCGGAGGGCGACCTGGTTTCGGCCCGGGGCATCAGCGCCGATCTGCGCGCCCAGATGATGGACAGCCTGTCGACCCGGCGGCCCGGCTTCGCGGGCCGCACCGGCCACGACCAGTTCTTCACCGCCTTCGACCGCTTCGGCGCGACGCCGGACGCCCGGCGCGGCGACATGCTGGCCGATCTGATGCAGACCCTGGCGATGCAGAACACCTTCTATCTGGAGGTGATGTGGATGCCCCAGTCCGGCGCGGCCCGGCGGGCCGGTACGGCGGCGGGCTGGAACGAGGACTTCCGCGCCATGGACGCGGCCCTGACCCCGGCGCTGCCGGCGCTGGTAGAGGCGGCCAGGGCCGAGACCGACGCCATGGAGGCGCGGGCGCGCGAGCTGTTGCGGTGCGACGCGGGCGCCTCGGCGGTCGTCATGCGCGCGGCCATGGCCGGCTGTCAGGTCACCGTCCGCTATCTGGTGCAGGCCAACCGCCTTGTCCCGCCTGAGCAGACCTATGGCCAGCTGGCCCTGGGCCGGGCGCTGATCGCCGCCGATCCACGCTGGGTCGGGTTGCAGCTGGTGGCGCCCGAGGACCACCCGAACGCACTGGCCAACTACGACACGCATATGGCCATGTTCAGCCACTTCACGCGGCAGGGCCTGGCCGCCTCGCTGCACGCGGGGGAGCTGACGCTGGACTACGCCACGCCGTTGAGCATCGACGATCACGTGACCGAGGCCGTGGCGGCGGGCGCGCGGCGCATCGGCCACGGCATCGCCATTCCGCATGAGAGAGACGCCTATGCCCTGGTGGCGCGCATGGCGGCCGAGGACATCGCCGTCGAGGTAAACCTGACCTCAAACGACGTGATCTTGAACGTTGAGGGGGAAGAGCACCCGGTCATCTGGCTCCGCCAGGCAGGCGTGCCGGTGATCTACACCACCGACGACCCAGGGATTTCACGCATCGACCTGAGCCACGAGTACGCGCGGGCCGTCAGCGACACCGGCGCCACGTATCGCGACCTGGTGACTTCGGCGCGCAACGCCATCGCTTTCGGTTTTCTGCCGGGTGAGGGACTGTGGCTGGACCCGGGCGAGTACCGACGGCCCAGGCCGGAGTGCGCGGCGGATCTGCGCGACGGCGCTCGGTCCGACGACTGCGAAGCCTTCCTCAACAGCAACGCCAAGGCCCGCGAGCAGTACCGCTACGAGCGGCTGCTGGCGATCTTCGAGGCCGAGCGGGGCATCAGGTAGGGCTGGACTCCCCCGTCGCCGGATCCGTCATCGTCTCGTCCGGCTTGATTGGGTGCGCGCCGCGCGGCTCTGAGGCGGGGCGGGGCGGCTCGCCCTCGTGGGCGGGGGTGCGCTGGTCCTCGTACTCGACTTCGCGGTTGTCGGGACGGTCGGGCAGGTCGGGACGGGGCATGACGGGCTCCTTGTTCGCCTCATGAACGCCCAAGAGCCCGCGGCCGATCCGGCAAGGTTCCGTTCACCACCTCGCTAAACCGTGCCGAAAGCGGCGGCGGCTAGTCTTCGGGACCAAGATCGCCGGAGACCGCCTGCCCATGACCCAGCCCATCCAGGCTGAGATCGTCGCGCCCGACCAGCTGACGCTGGAGGATCGCCGCCGCTGGCGCGCGTTCCAGCAGGCGCGACCTGAGCTGGCCTCGCCCTATTTCCATCCGGCCTTTACGCGCATCGCGGGGGAGGCGGCCCCGGGCGCCGAGGTGGCGATCCTGCACCGGGGCGGCGAGGTGCTGGGCTATTATCCCTTCCAGCGCCGCGGCGGGCGCGCCCTGCCGCTGGCCGCGCCCATGGCCGACTATCACGGGGTCATCGCCGCGCCGGAGGTGAACGTGCCGGTCAGCGCGCTGCCGGGCCTTTTGAAGTCGCGCTCGGCCGCCGTCACCGCCTGGGTCGGAGATCGGACGGGGCTGGAGCCGGTCGAGAACGTGGCGGCCGCCGCGCCGGACGGCTGGGAGGCCTATCGCGCCGACCGCTATGCGGCCTTCGGCAAGTTCTTCAAGGACAAGGAACGGTCCCGTCGCGCCCTGGCCGCGGATGCGGGCGGGGAGGTGGTCTGCGCCATCGGCCGCCGCGAACCCGAGCTGCTGGACCAGATCGTGGCGCAGAAAAGCGCGCAACTGCGCCAGTCGCGCCTGCACGACATATTCCGCTGCGGCTGGACCGTGGATCTGCTGCGGGCGCTGATGGCCTGCCAGGACGAGGGGGATTTCGGCGCCTCGATCGCCGTGCTCTACGCCGGGGACCGCATCGCGGCGCTGGAATACGCCCTGCACGCGGACGACCGCTATCATTTCTGGTTCCCGGTCTACGACCAGGCGCTGCGGCGCTCGTCCCCCGGCATCCTTTTGACCTGGGACACCATCCGCCTGGCCAGCGAGATGGGCCGCAGCTGGTTCGACTTCGGCAGCGAGGACGGGTTCTACAAGAAGTACTTCGTCAACGCCGGAACGACGGTGGGCGCCGGGATCACCCGCGCCCAGGCCGGGGCGAGCCCCGCGCCCCGACACCGGCTGGCCGCCAGCGCCCGGCGCCGCTGGGCCGTGGTGGAGGCCTGCGAAACCTCGCCCCTGGGCCTGGCGCGAGGGGCCGCCGCCGCCGCCTACGCCGCCGCCTTCAAGATCAACGCCTCGAGGTCCGCATGAGCGACGCCCTGATCGACAGCCTGACCGTGAGCCGCACCCGCTATCAGGGGGCGATCCGGGAGCCGCGCGTGTTTGCGCACGACATCGCCAGCCGGGGCTGGGCCGAGGACGCGCGACTGGCCGCGCTGCTGGACGCCTACCCAGCCGAGCTGTTCGACATCAACCTGTACGACTACGACGCCGAGGGGCAGGTATCCTTGCGCACCGGCGCGCGCGGGCGCGCCTCGGGCGCCGAGCTGCTGTCGGCCATCAAGCAGGGCCGCCTGTGGGTCAATCTGCGCGAGGTGGAGCGCGGGGCGCCGGAGCTGTGGGCCGAGGTGGAGCGCGCGGCGCCGACGATCTTCGCCGCTTTTCCGGGCCTGAAGCCGAGAAAGCTGTCGGGGCAGCTGATCCTGTCGTCGCCCCAGGCCAAGGTGCCCTATCATTTCGACGCCGCGGGCGTGGTCCTTTGGCATCTGAGGGGGCGCAAGCGCCTGTGGGTCTATCCGGGCGACGAGGCTCACCTGCCCGAGACCGCCATGGAGCAGGTGGTCATGCGTCAGACCACCGAGGAAATCCCCTACAGCCGCGCCTTCGACGCCGACGCCGTGGTGGTGGATCTGGAGCCGGGACAGGCCCTGACCTGGCCGCTCTATGCGCCGCACCGGGTGGAGAACCTGGGGGAGTTCAACGTGTCCCTGTCGATGGACTTCCAGACCTGGGGCTCGCGCTGGCGCAACGGCGCCTTGTTCACCCACGGCGTCATGCGGGCGCGGGGACTCACTCCTGTTCCGACGGACCGTGTCTCGACGCCCGGCCTGGCGGCCCGCTGGGCGGCGTCAGTGGCGCTGCGGCGGGCCGGAGTGGCCAAGAGCCGGCTGGCCGATTTCGAGCGCAGCTTCGAGCCGGACGCCACAGCGCCCGACGGAGCCAAGGCGCTCTGAAAGCCGGTTCCTGAAAAGGAGTTCATGACCTCCTTTTAAAGTGACATGACCGGTCCCTGGGCGGATGTTGCCTTCACCAACTGGAGGAGGCTTCCCCATGATCGTTCGTGCTCTACTGGCCTCGGCGGCGCTGATCGGCGCGGCAGGCGCGGCCCAGGCCAGCGAAGTCCGCATTAAGGACGCGGTCGCCCGCGTCGTGGTCATCCCCGAGAACCGCGCCGACATCGCCGTCGAGGTTTCGGGCGGCGGCGGCCGTCTGCCGACTCTGGAAGTGCGTCGTCAGGGCGACGACGTCATCGTCGACGGCGGTCTGGATCGCCGCATCCAAAACTGTGAAAGCCGCCGCGACAGCATCATGTCGCCCGCCGAGCCCACCGCCGACGTGCGGGTCGACGTTCGGGGCATCGGCGAGGTGCCGCTGACCGAAGCGCCCCTGGTCACTATCCGCACGCCCATGGACGCTAGGGTGCGGGCTGGGGGCGCCGTTTGGGGCGCTGTCGGCCGCACCAACACCCTGGACCTGGGCTCCGCCGGTTGCGGTGACTGGACCGTGGGCAATGTCCAGCAGCGCCTGTCGGTCTCGATCGCCGGCTCCGGCGACGTGGCGGCCGGAACCTCGGGCGAGCTGAACGTCAACATCGCCGGGTCTGGCGACGTGCGTACGGCGGCGACCCGCAGCGTGGAGGCCAACATCGCCGGCTCCGGCGACCTGCATGTGACCTCGATGGACGGGTCCCTGGACGCATCGATCGCCGGCTCGGGTGACGTGAGGGTGGCCGGCGGTCGCGCCACCACCGTCAGTGTGGCCATCGCCGGTTCGGGCGACGTGATCCTGGACGGGGCGGCCCAGTCGCTGAACGCCAACATCATCGGCTCAGGCGACGTGCGCGTGGCCTCGGCCGGCAGCGTCACGCGCCGCGTCATGGGTTCCGGAGATGTGATCGTCGGACGCCGCTGAGGCCCTTGCGCAGGGTCGTATCGCGCCGTTTCATCTCCGCCGACGGAGATGACTAGATGCGGCGCGCGGCCCTCGTCCTGATGCTGAGTCTCGGCCTGGGGGCCTGCGCTGCGGCGCGGGCCCCTTCGCTTATCCAGGCGGCGGTGCTGACCGAGCTGAACGACGACATCGACCTGCCGCCCGAGGACCGCAGGCCCCAGGTCACGCGCGTGCCGCCGAGCATGATCACCCGCGTAAACCTCGACAAGGACGGCGTCCCCGACTGGCGCGTGGACTATGGCGAGGCGGGGCTCAGCGTCTGGTGCGGCACGGGCGGCTGTCTGCAGAAGCTCTATCGCGGGACCGAGGCTGGGCCGGTGCTCGTCTTCGAGAACCAGGTGCGCGAGCTGGCTGTCGTGGACCGGGCAGGGGAGCGGCGCCTCGAGATCGAGGTTCACGGCACCCACTGCGGCGGGGCGGGCGTGATGGAGTGCCGCTTCGCCTTCGCCTGGGACCCTGCCGCCGACCGTTGGGCGGAGCGGCCCAGCGCGCAGGGGACCGTGCTGATGGAGGGCGGCTTCCCGCCCATGGCCGAGACCCACCCCTCCGAGTTGTCGGGCCTGGTGCAGAGCCTGGCGTCGGATTGCACCGAGTACACGCCGCGGGTGGAGGTCTTTTCGGTTCCGGACCTGGACGGCGACGACGCGCGCGACTGGTTCGTCAAGCCGCCGTACCGTTGCGACAGCGACAGCCGCGTGGCCAACGTGATCGTGTTCCTGACGCGCGGCGGCCTGCACGAGGCCTATCGAGCGCAAGAGGACGAGGTGCTGGCGGTGGACATCGCGACGACGCCGGCCGCGCTGCTTCGCTCAAGGGAATGCGACCTGGGTGTTTGCCGCTTCACGCCCGTGAGCCTCGGCGTGCGCTAGTCTGGCGCAAGCGCGGTCATTGACCCGCCGTACCGATCACGCCCTCATGTTGCGGGAAAATGGAGGAGCCGACCGTGATCCGACCCGTGGCCGCCGCCGCCCTGGTCCTGCTGGCCTTCAGCGCTTCTGAGGCGACGGCCGGCGCCGTGGACCCTTCGCCGCCGCAGTTGTCGCTGGAGCCGCTGTGGACGTTGGAGGGCTTCGACAGCCCCGAGAGTGTGCTGCCTTCGGCGGATGGCCGCGAGCTCTATGTCAGCAATGTGGGCGGGGAGGGCGGCGACCGCGACGGCAACGGCTTCATCTCGCGTGTTGCGCCCGACGGCCGGATGATCGAGCGCGAGTGGATCACCGGCCTCGATGCGCCCAAGGGCATGGCCCTGCGGGACGGGCGGCTGTTCGTCACCGACATCGACAAGATCGTCGAGATCGACGCCGTCGCGGGCCGCATCGTGGCCCGTCACCAGGCGGAGGGCGCGACCTTCCTGAACGACGCGGCCGTGGCGCCCGACGGGACCATCCTGGCCTCGGACTCCGGCGGCTCGCGCATCTATGCGCTTCAGGAGCGGGGCGGGACGTCGCGTGTCGAGATATGGGCGCTTGATCCGCGCCTGTCGGCCATCAACGGCCTGCTGCCCGAGCCTGAGCGGCTGGTCATCGTCACGATGCAGGGCGTCGTCCTGACCATGGACTGGGGCACGCGGGCCATCGGCCTGCTGGCCGTGGGGGTGGGCGACGGGGACGGCGTGGTTCCGACCCAGGACGGCGGCTACATCGTCGGCGAGTGGCCGGGCCGCCTGTTCCACATATCGGGCCGGGGTGATCGCCGCATGATCCTGGATCGCCGCCAGGAGCCGCAGATCTACCAGAACGACTTCGTCCGCGTGGGCGACGTCCTGATCGTCCCCAACCTTAGCCCCGGGACCGTGACCGCCCACCGCATCCTGAACGAAGGCGTTCCGCCGCCCAGCCGATAAGCCTTTCGGCCACACTTCCGCCCTTGACGGAAACGGAATCGACGGTCATAAGCGCGCCTCTTGCTGGACCGGCTGTGCGCCCAGTCCTCCCGATTGGGGGCAGACGCGGTCCGTAAAAGCGCCGAGTTGTTGGTCTTTCCAGCGTACCCGGATTTTTGGGCCCACGCGGCGTTCGCGCGGGCCTGTCGTTTTTGCGGATCACCGCGTGTCTGAGAGCTCACGGGCTCAAGGACGTCGGTCTTTGAAATGGTTCAGGGGACGCGGTTCCGCCGCTGCTAGGAAACACGAGCGTATGGATCGTCAGAACATCCGCATCCGGCTCAAGGCCTTCGATCACCGCGTCCTGGACCATTCCACGCGCGAAATCGTCAACACGGCCAAGCGCACCGGCGCGCAGGTCCGCGGGCCCATCCCGCTGCCTACGCTGATCGAAAAGTTCACCGTGAACCGTTCGCCGCACGTCGACAAGAAGTCGCGCGAGCAGTTCGAAATCCGCACGCACAAGCGCGTGCTCGACATCGTCGACCCCACCCCGCAGACCGTGGACGCGCTGATGAAGCTCGACCTGTCCGCCGGCGTGGACGTCGAGATCAAGATTTAAGAGGCGGGATCCGATGCGCCAATCTGCGCAACGTACGGGCGTGATCGCCAAAAAGCTGGGCATGACCCGGTTCTTCGCGGACGACGGCTCTCATGTGCCGGTCACCGTGCTGAGCCTGGACGGCTGTCAGGTGGTGGGTCAGCGCACCCAGGACCGTGACGGCTACGTCGCCCTGCAGCTGGGGGCCGGCGCCAAGAAGGCGAAGAACACCACCAAGGCCGAGCGCGGCGTCTTCGGCAAGGCCGAGGTCGAGCCCAAGCGCTATGTCACCGAGTTCCGCGTCAGCGAGGACAACCTCATCGACGTGGGCGCCGAGCTGACCGCCGACCACTTCCTGGAAGGCCAGAAGGTCGACGTCCAGGGCGTGACCATCGGTAAGGGCTTCGCCGGCGCCATGAAGCGCTGGAACTTCGGCGGCCTGCGCGCCACCCACGGCGTGTCCGTCTCGCACCGCTCGCACGGTTCGACCGGCAACCGCCAGGATCCGGGCCGCACCTTCCCGGGCAAGAAGATGGCCGGCCACTACGGGGTCGAGACCGTCACCCAGCAGAACCTGACCGTCTTCCGCATCGACGCCGAGCGCGGCCTGATCATGCTGAAGGGCGCGGTTCCGGGCGCCGAGGGCGGCTATGTGAAGATTTTTGACGCCGTGAAGGCCCCGTCCAAGGACGCGCCGCGTCCGGGCGCCTTCCGCGCTCGCGGCAAGGCCGCCGCGGCCGAGCAGCCCCAGACCGATCAGGTCGAGGCTGAGCAGCCCGCCGCCGAAGCCTCCAACGGGGGTGAGGAGCAATGAAGATCGAAGTCACCAAGCTGGACGGCAAGTCCGCCGGCCAGATCGAGCTGTCCGACGCCGTCTTCGGCATCGAGGAGATCCGCGCCGACATCCTGTCGCGCATGGTCAACTGGCAGCTGGCCAAGCGCCGCGCCGGCACGCACAAGGTCCAGACCCGGAACGAGAACTCTCGCACCGGCAAGAAGATGTACAAGCAGAAGGGCACCGGCGGCGCCCGTCACGGCTCGCGCCGCGCGCCCCAGTTCGTGGGCGGTTCGCGCGCCTTCGGCCCGGTGGTCCGCGACCACGGCTTCGACCTTCCCAAGAAGGTCCGCGCTCTGGCTCTGCGTCACGCCCTGAGCTCCAAGGCCAAGGCCGGCGACCTGATCGTGGTCGACAGCCTGTCGGTCAAGGAAGCCAAGACGGCCGCCCTGCGCGAGACCTTCGGCAAGCTGGGCGTCACCAACGCCCTGGTCATCGCCGGGCCGGAAGTGGACGCCAACGTCGGTCTGGCGGCCCGCAACATCCCGCTGGTGGACGTGCTGCCGAACGCCGGCCTGAACGTCTACGACGTGCTGCGTCGCCAGAAGCTGGTCCTGACCAAGGCCGCTGTCGAAGCGATCGAAGCCCGCTTCTCTGAGAAGGAGGCCGCGTGATGGCCGCCGCCAAGAAGGCTCAACCCACCGCCCGTCACTACGACGCCGTCCTGGCGCCGGTGATCACGGAAAAGTCGACCCTGCTGTCCGAGCAGAACAAGGTCGTCTTCCGCGTCGCCCATGACGCCACCAAGGACGAGATCGCGGCCGCCGTCGAGGCGCTGTTCAGCGTCCAGGTGACCAAGGTCAACACCCTGGTCGTCAAGGGCAAGACCAAGCGGTTCCGCGGCATCATGGGACGCCGCAACGACGTCAAGAAAGCCATCGTGACGCTGGCCGAGGGCCAGTCGATCGACGTGACCACGGGGCTGTAGGACCATGGCGCTTAAGACCTTCAATCCGACCTCGCCGGGCCGCCGCGCCCTGGTGCTGGTCGACCGCTCCGAGCTCCACAAGGGCCGTCCGGAGAAGACCCTTGTCGAGGGCCTGACCAAGTCGGGCGGCCGGGGCGGCAACGGCCGCGTGGCCGTTCGCTTCCGCGGCGGCGGCGCCAAGCGCCTTTACCGCATCATCGACTTCAAGCGTCGCAAGTTCGACGTGGCCGGTACGGTCGAGCGTCTCGAGTACGACCCCAACCGTTCGGCCTTCATCGCCCTGGTGAACTACGCCGACGGCGAGAAGGCCTACATCCTGGCTCCGCAGCGCCTCAAGGCCGGCGACCAGGTGATCGCCGCCGAGAAGACCGACGTGAAGCCGGGCAACGCCATGCCGCTGCGCTCCATGCCGGTGGGCACCATCATCCACAACGTGGAGATGAAGCCGGGCAAGGGCGGCCAGCTGGCCCGCTCGGCCGGCGCTTACGCCCAGCTGGTCGGCCGCGACGGCGGTTACGCCCAGATCCGTCTCGGCTCGGGCGAGCTGCGCACGGTGCTGGACGGCTGCATGGCCACGGTGGGCGCGGTCTCGAACCCCGACCACATGAACCAGAACCTGGGCAAGGCCGGCCGCAAGCGTCACATGGGCTTCCGCCCGCACGTCCGCGGCGTGGCCATGAATCCGATCGATCACCCGCACGGCGGCGGCGAAGGCCGCACCTCGGGCGGCCGCCACCCGGTCACCCCGTGGGGCGTCCCGACCAAGGGCCGCAAGACCCGCAAGAACAAGGCGACGGATAAGTTCATCATCCGTAGCCGTCACGTGAAGAAGGCGCGCTAACCATGGCCCGTTCCTCCTGGAAAGGTCCGTTCGTCGACGGCTATCTGCTGAAGAAGGCGGAGACCGCTCAGACGTCCGGCCGCAAGGACGTGATCAAGACCTGGTCGCGTCGTTCGACCATCCTGCCGCAGTTCGTCGGCCTGACCTTCGGCGTCCACAACGGCCGCAAGCATGTGCCGGTGATGGTCAGCGAAGACATGGTCGGCATGAAGTTCGGCGAGTTCGCGCCGACCCGCTCCTTCCCCGGCCACGCGGCCGACAAGAAGGCGAAGAGGAAGTAAGCAGATGAGCAAGGCTTCCAATCCCCGGCGCGTTGGCGCCGCCGAGGCTCGGGCGAAGGTGGTCAACCTGCGCACCAGCCCGCGCAAGCTGAACCTGGTGGCCCAGTCGATCCGCGGCCTGCCGGTGCAGCGCGCGCTGAACGAGCTGGAGTTCAGCCACAAGCGGATCGCCGGCGCGGTGCGCAAGGCGCTCTACTCGGCCATCTCCAACGCCGAGAACAACCACAACCTCGACATCGACTCCCTGGTCGTGGCCGAGGCCTTCGTGGGCAAGAATCTGGTGATGAAGCGCTTCTCGCCGCGGGCTCGCGGTCGGGCGTCGCGCATCGAAAAGCCGTTCTCCGAGATCACCATCGTGGTCCGCGAACTGGGCGAGGCTGCGTAATGGGACAGAAGGTCAATCCGGTCGGGCTGCGGCTCGGCGTCAACCGCACCTGGGACAGCCGCTGGTTCGCCGGCGACAAGGACTATGCGCGTCTGCTGCACCAGGACCTGAAGCTGCGCGCGTGGCTGAAGGAGCGCCTGTCGGGCGCCGGCGTGTCGCGCATCATCATCGAGCGTCCGCACAAGAAGTGCCGCATCACCATCTACGCCGCCCGTCCGGGCGTGGTGATCGGCAAGAAGGGCGCCGACATCGACAAGCTGCGCAAGGATGTCGCGGCCATGACCGAAGGCGAGGTGTTCCTGAACCTCGTTGAAGTCCGCAAGCCCGAGACTGACGCCCAGCTGATCGCTGAGAACATCGCCCAGCAGCTGGAGCGCCGCGTGGCCTTCCGCCGGGCCATGAAGCGCGCCATGCAGTCGGCCATCCGCCTGGGCGCCAAGGGCGTGCGCATCAACGTTTCGGGCCGCCTCGGCGGCGCCGAGATCGCCCGCATGGAATGGTATCGCGAAGGCCGCGTGCCGCTGCACACCCTGCGCGCCGACATCGACTTCGGCTTCATCGAAGCGCGCACCACCTACGGCGTCATCGGCGTGAAGGTGTGGGTGTTCAAGGGTGAGGTGCTGGAGCACGACCCCATGGCTCAGGACAAGCGCTGGGCCCAGGAAGCTTCCGGTCCCTCGTCGAACGAAGGCCGCGGCGACCGTGGTCCGCGCGGTCCGCGCCGCGACCGCCCCGGACGTGAAGGCTAAGTCAGATGCTGCAACCGAAGAAGACCAAGTACCGCAAGGCCTTCAAGGGCCGCATCCACGGCACGGCCAAGGGCGGCTTCTCGCTGAACTTCGGCTCGTACGGCCTGAAGTCCATGGAGCCTGAGCGCATCACGGCGCGCCAGATCGAAGCGGCCCGCCGCGCGATCACCCGCCAGATGAAGCGTCAGGGCCGGGTGTGGATCCGCATCTTCCCGGACCTGCCCGTGACGGGCAAGCCGGCCGAAGTGCGCATGGGCTCGGGCAAGGGCTCGGTGGACTACTGGGCCGCTCGCGTGGCCCCGGGCCGCATCATGTTTGAAATCGACGGCGTGCCGGACGACGTCGCCCGCGAGGCCCTGCGCCTGGGCGCCGCCAAGCTGCCCGTCCGCACCAAGGTCGTGACCCGGCTCGACGCCGGCGTCGCGGTCGAGCACTGAGAAGGGGATCGCCGATGACCAAGATCAGCGACCTTAGGGCCATGACGCCCGACCAGCTGCAGGAAGAGCTCCTGAAGCTGAAGAAGGAGCAGTTCAACCTGCGCTTCCAGGCGGCCACGGGCCAAATGGAAAAGACCCACCGCGTGGCCGAGGTCCGCAAGACCATCGCCCGCATCGCCACGCTGCAACGCCAGCAGCGCCCGGCCTGAGGAGAGATCGATGCCCAAGCGTATCCTTGAAGGCGTGGTCGTCTCGGACAAGGGCGACAAGACCGTGGTGGTCAAGGTCGAGCGCACCCTGCTGCACCCCCTGTTCAAGAAGACGGTCCGCCGTTCGAAGAAGTATCACGCGCACGACGAGACCAACTCGTACAAGGCCGGCGATCTCGCCCGGATCGTGGAGTGCGCCCCCAAGTCGAAGCTGAAGCGTTGGGAGGTCCTGCCCAAGGACGCCCAGGCTCAGGCTCAGTAAGTCAGGAAGGTCTGATCCATGATCCAGATGCAGACTAACCTGGACGTCGCCGATAATTCGGGCGCGCGCCGGGTCATGTGCATCAAGGTGTTGGGCGGCGCCAAGCGCCGCTACGCCTCGGTGGGGGACGTCATCGTCGTCTCCGTGAAGGAAGCCATTCCGCGCGGCCGCGTGAAGAAGGGCGACGTGCTGCGCGCCATCGTCGTGCGCACGTCCAAGGACATCCAGCGAAAGGACGGCTCGGTGATCCGCTTCGACAAGAACGCCGCCGTCATCGTCAACAAGCAGAGCGAGCCCATCGGCACGCGCATCTTCGGCCCGGTGCCGCGCGAACTGCGCGCGAAGAACCACATGAAGATCGTGTCCCTGGCTCCGGAGGTCATCTGATGGCCGCGAAGATCAAGAAGGGCGACCGCGTCGTCGTCCTGGCCGGCCGCGACAAGGGCCGCCAGGGCGAAGTCAAGCGCGTGATGCCGGCCGAAGGCCGCCTCATCGTTGACGGCGTCAACGTCGTCCAACGCCACACCCGTCCCTCGCAGGCGAACCCTCAGGGCGGCATCGTCAACAAGGAAGCGTCCATCCACGTCTCGAACGTGGCCCTGGTCGACGCCAACGGTAAGGCCACTCGCGTGGGCTTCCGCATGGACGGCGACAAGAAGGTGCGCTTCGCCAAGACCACGGGAGACGTCGTCAATGGCTGACGCCGCCTACGAACCCCGGCTGAAGACCGAGTACCGCGAGCGCATCCGCGCCGCGATGCGCGAGAAGTTCGGCTACACGAACGAGATGCAGGTGCCCAAGCTGGACAAGATCGTCCTGAACATGGGCATCGGCGAGGCCGTGGCCGACTCCAAGAAGGCCGCCGCCGCCATGAAGGACCTGGCGCTGATCGCCGGCCAGAAGCCGATCGGCACCAAGGCCCGCAACTCCATCGCCGGCTTCAAGCTGCGCGAAGGCATGGTCGTGGGCGCCAAGGTCACGCTTCGCCGCGAGCGCATGTACGAGTTCCTGGATCGTCTGATCACCATCGCCCTGCCGCGGGTGAAAGACTTCCGGGGTCTGAAGCCCACCTCGTTCGACGGCCGTGGCAACTACGCCATGGGCCTGAAGGAGCACCTGGTGTTCCCCGAGATCAACTATGACCAGATCGACCAGATCTGGGGCATGGACATCATCGTGGCCACCACCGCCAAGACCGACGACGAAGCCCGCGAGCTTCTGCGTCAGTTCCAGTTCCCGTTCACGAACTGACGGGAGGGAAGAGACAATGGCTAAGAAGAGCGCCGTAAACCGCAACGAGATGGTCAAGCGTCTCGTCGCGCAGTACGCCGATAAGCGCGCCGCCCTGAAGGCGATCGCGAACGACGACAGCCGCCCGCTGGAGGAGCGCTTCGAGGCGCGCCTGAAGCTGGCCGAGCTGCCGCGCAACAGCGCGCCCTCGCGCATTCGCAACCGCTGCGAGGTGACGGGCCGTCCGCGCGCCTTTTACCGCAAGCTCAAGATGAGCCGCATCGCCCTGCGTGACCTGGCCTCGAACGGGCAGATCCCCGGCATGACCAAGTCGAGCTGGTGAGGACCGAAGCATGAGCATGAACGATCCCCTCAGCGACATGATCGCCCGCATCAAGAACGCGGCGGCCCGCAAGCGTTCGACGGTGCTGACGCCCGCGTCCAAGCTGCGTGAGCGCGTGCTGCAGGTGCTGCAGGACGAGGGCTATATCCGTGGCTTCAGCCTGGTTCAGAACCCGGGTGAATTCCCGCAGTTCTCGATCGAGCTGAAGTACTTCGACGACCAGCCGGTGATCGCCGAGATCAGCCGCGTGTCGAAGCCCGGACGCCGCGTCTATTCGTCGATCAAGGACCTGAAGCCGGTCAAGAACGGCCTCGGGATCTCGATCCTGTCCACGCCCAAGGGCGTGATGTCCGACAACGCCGCCCGCGACGCCAACGTCGGTGGCGAAGTTCTCTGCCGCGTCTACTAAGCGCGGGGAGGGAAGGAACAGATGTCTCGTATCGGCAAGTCTCCGGTCGCACTGCCCCAGGGGGTGAACGTCACCCTCGAAGGCCAGACCGTTTCGGTGAAGGGCCCCAAGGGCGCCCTGTCCTGGACGGTGCCCGAGGAAATCCAGGTGGCTCAGGACGGCGGCGAGCTGCGCCTGACGCCGCGTGAAGACAGCCAGCGCGCCCGCGCCATGTGGGGCCTGTCGCGCACCCTGGTGGCCAACATGGTCCAGGGCGTCAGCCAGGGCTTCGAGCAGACGCTCGAGCTGGTCGGCGTGGGCTATCGCGCCGCCATGAAGGGCACGGCCCTGTCCATGCAGCTGGGCTTCAGCCACGAGGTCGACGTGCCGGCTCCGGCGGGCATCACCTTCGCCACGCCGAAGCAGACCGAGATCAAGATCAGCGGCGTCGACAAACAGCTGGTCGGCGAGACCGCCGCCCGCATCCGCAAGCTGCGTCCGCCCGAGCCCTACAAGGGCAAGGGTGTGCGCTACGCCGGCGAACAGGTTCGCCGCAAGGAAGGCAAGAAGAAGTAAGCCATGGCTCTTTCTCCTCGCGACATCACCAAGCGGCGCGCCGAGCGCAACCGCCGTCGCCTCAAGGCGATGGGCAACGGCCGCGTGCGGCTGTCGGTCTTCCGCTCGTCCAAGAACATCTACGCCCAGGTCATCGACGACGCCCAGGGCGTCACCCTGGCCTCGGCCTCGTCGCTGGAAGGCGGCAAGGGCTCCAAGGGCTCGGACCGCGCCGCCGCCGAGGCGGTGGGCAAGCTGGTCGCCGAGCGCGCCATGGAAAAGGGCGTCAAGGACGTGGTCTTCGACCGCGGCGGTTATCTGTATCACGGCCGGGTGAAGGCGCTGGCGGACGCCGCGCGTGAAGCCGGCCTGAACTTCTGAGGATCCTGGAAATGGCTCGTGACCCCCAACGTGGCGGCGGCGGCGATCGCCGGGATCGTCGTGACAACCGCGGCAACGCTCCGGAAGTCGAATCCGAATTCGTCGAGAAGCTGGTCCACATCAACCGCGTCGCCGCCACCGTGAAGGGCGGCCGTCGCTTCAGCTTCGCCGCTCTGATGGTCGTCGGCGACCAGAAGGGCCGCGTCGGCTTCGGTCATGGCAAGGCGCGCGAAGTGCCGGAAGCCATCCGCAAGGCGACCGAGGAAGCCAAGAAGTCGATGATCCGCGTGCCTCTGCGCGAGAGCCGCACCCTGCACCACGACGGCGAAGGCCGCTGGGGCGCGGGCAAGGTGATGATGCGCGCCGCTCCGGCCGGCACCGGCGTCATCGCCGGCGGCCCGATGCGCGCCGTGCTGGAAACCCTGGGCGTCCAGGACGTGGTGGGCAAGTCGTCGGGTTCGTCGAACCCGTACAACATGGTCCGCGCGACGTTCGAGGCGCTGAAGGTCCAGTCCTCGCCGCGCCAGATCGCCAACAAGCGCGGCAAGAAGGTCGCCGACATCATGGGCCGCCGCAACGACGGCGCCTCCTCGCCCGACTCGGTCGAGGCGTAAGGGGACAGATCATGGCCGAGAAGAAAAAGAAGACCATCACCGTCAAGCAGACCGGCAGCCCGATCCGCCGCAAGTCGGATCAGCGCGCCACCCTCGTGGGCCTGGGCCTGAACCGCGTCGGCCGCGTTGCGACGCTGGAGGACACTCCGGCCGTGCGCGGCATGGTGGCCAAGGTCGCCCACATGGTCGAGGTGGTCGAGGGCTAAGCGCCTTCGCCCCAAACCCTAACAGCCGAGTCGGGCGCTCCGCCCGGCGCAAGAACCCGAAAGGATCAGGCAGATGAAGCTGAACGAAATCCGCGACAACGAAGGTTCGACCAAGAACCGTATGCGCGTCGGCCGTGGCCCGGGCTCGGGCAAGGGCAAGACCGCCGGCCGCGGCGTCAAGGGCCAGAAGTCCCGCACCGGCGTCAGCCTGCTCGGCTTCGAAGGCGGCCAGATGCCGCTGCACATGCGCATGCCCAAGCGCGGCTTCAACAATCCCTTCGCCAAGAAGCTGGTCGAAGTGAACCTGTGGCGCATCGAGAAGGCCATCGAGGCCAAGAAGCTCGACGCCAAGAAGCCCATCAGCGCCGAGGCGCTGGTCGCCGCGGGCGTCATCCGCCGCGCCAAGGACGGCGTGCGTCTGCTGGCCCAGGGCGAGCTGAAGTCGAAGCTGGACATCACCGTCTGGTCGGCCTCGGCCGCCGCGGTGAAGGCGGTGGAGGCCGCCGGGGGCAAGGTCACGCTTCAGCGACCTGCGGACGATCAGGCCGCCGCCTGATACGAAACCGTCAGGGGCGGCCTCGCATCGGGGCCGCCCTTCGACTATCTGATGACCTTATCCGTATTCGGGGGTCTTTGAATGGCTTCGGCCGCTGAACAACTCGCAGCCAATCTGAACTTCGGCTCGTTCCAACGGGCGACCGAGCTGCACAAGCGCCTGCTTTTCACGCTGGGCGCCCTGATCATCTATCGGATGGGCACCTACATCCCCATTCCGGGGCTGGACACGGCCGCCTTCGCTCAGGCCTTCGAGGGTCAGAGCCAGGGCATCCTGGGCATGTTCAACATGTTCTCGGGCGGCGCCGTCGAGCGCATGGCCATCTTCGCCCTGAACGTGATGCCCTACATCTCGGCGTCGATCATCGTGCAGCTGTTGGGCGCGGTCTATCCGCCGTGGGAAAAGCTGAAGAAGGAAGGCGGCGAAGCCGGCCGCAAGCAGCTGAACCAGTACACCCGTTACCTGACGGTCTTCCTGGCCCTGGGTCAGGCCTTCGGCATCGCCGTCGGTCTGCAGAACGGCGGCCTGGCCCTGGATCCGGGGCCGTTCTTCCTGATTTCGACGGTCGTGACGCTCACGGGCGGGACCATGTTCCTGATGTGGCTGGGTGAGCAGGTGACCAGCCGCGGCGTCGGCAACGGCATCAGCCTGATCATCTTCGCCGGCATCGTGGCCGTGCTGCCGGGCACCATGAGCCGTCTGCTGGAGCTGACGCGTGAAGGCCAGATCGCGGCCTTCAGCTTCTTCCTGATCATCGCGATGGCCATCGCGGTCATCGGCTTCATCGTCTTCATGGAGCGCGCCCAGCGCCGTCTCCTGATCCAGTACCCCAAGCGTCAGCAGGGCGCGAGCATGGTGGGCGGCGACCGGTCGTTCCTGCCGCTGAAGGTGAACACCGCCGGCGTCATTCCGCCGATCTTCGCCTCGTCCCTGCTGCTGCTGCCGGCGACGGTGTCGTCCTTCCTGGCCGCGAACCCCGAGCGCATTCCGTCCTGGATGGACTGGCTGCCGACGGTGACCCAGCAGCTGCAGCACGGCCAGCCCACCTTCATGGTGCTGTACGGCCTGCTGATCATCTTCTTCTGCTTCTTCTACACCTCGATCGTCTTCAATCCCGAGGAGACGGCCGAGAACCTGAGGAAGTACGGCGGCTTCCTGCCGGGCATCCGGCCGGGCAAGCGCACGGCCGAATATCTGGATTACGTGCTGACCCGCCTGACGGCGCTGGGCGCGGTCTACATCACCGCGGTCTGTCTGATCCCCGAGTGGTTCATGGCTGACTACGGCCTGGGCCTGGCCTTCGGCGGCACCTCGATCCTGATCGTCGTGTCCGTGACCATGGATACCGTCGCCCAGATCCAGTCGCACCTGCTGGCGCACCAGTACGAGGGCCTCATCAAGAAGGCCAAGCTGCGCGGCCGCGGCGGCCGGGGCCCGGCCCGATGAACCTGATCCTCTTCGGCCCGCCCGGCGCGGGGAAGGGCACCCAGGCCAAGCGTCTGGTGGAGGAGCGGGGCATGATCCAGCTGTCCACCGGCGACATGCTGCGCGCGGCCATCGCCTCGGGCAGCGAACTGGGTCTGACCTGCAAGGGCATCATCGACCGGGGCGAACTGGTCCCCGACGAAGTGGTCATCGCCCTGATTGAGAGCCGGCTGGACGAGGCCGAGGCCTGCGGCGGCGCGATCTTCGACGGCTTTCCACGCACCCTGGCCCAGGCCAAGGCGCTGGATGTCCTGCTCGCCGGACGCGGAAAGCAGGTGGACCGCGTGATCCGCCTGAGGGTCGACGAGGCCGCGCTTCTGGACCGCATCACCCAGCGGTTCGCTGACATGGGGCGCTCGGACGACAATCCGGAAAGCTTCAAGGTCCGACTCAAGGCTTACGCCGACCAGACGGCCCCGCTCATCCCTTACTACGAGGGGCAGGGCAAGCTGGCCGAGGTGGACGGCATGGGCTCGGTCGAAGCGGTGGCTCGAGCCATCGCCCAGGCCATTGATAATCGTTGACGGAAGCGATTCCTTCCCTATAAGGGACCGCTTCCGCGAAAGGGCGCGACAGGCCGGGCTTTTCAACAGCCGGGGCCTGTTGGCGTCCGTCATGCGTATTCTAAGGCAGAGAGAACTCGTGGCTCGTATCGCTGGCGTCAACATTCCGACCAACAAGCGCGTGCTCATCGCGCTGCAATACATCCATGGGATCGGCTCGCGCTCGGCCCAGGACATCCTGAACAAGGTCGGCATCGACCAGTCGCGTCGCGTCAACGAACTGACCGACGCCGAGGTGTTGCAGATCCGCGAGACCATCGACCGCGACTTCACCGTCGAGGGCGATCTGCGTCGCGAAACTTCGATGAACATCAAGCGCCTGATGGACCTGGCCTGCTATCGCGGCCTGCGTCACCGCAAGGGCCTGCCCGTGCGGGGTCAGCGCACCCACACCAACGCCCGGACCCGCAAGGGCCCGGCCAAGCCGATCGCCGGCAAGAAGAAGTAAGCTAGGGGTCTTCGACACATGGCCAAGGAGCCGGCGCGCGTTAAGAAGCGCGAGCGCAAGAACATCACCTCGGGCGTGGCGCATGTGAACGCCTCGTTCAACAACACCATGGTGACGATCACCGACGCTCAGGGGAACGCCATCTCCTGGTCCAGCGCCGGCATGATGGGCTTCAAGGGGTCGCGTAAGTCGACGCCCTACGCCGCCCAGATGGCCGCCGAAGACGCTGGCCGCAAGGCCATGGAGCACGGCGTCCGCACCCTGGAAGTAAACGTTTCGGGCCCCGGTTCGGGCCGCGAGTCGGCTCTGCGCGCGCTGCAGTCGGTGGGGATGACCATCACCACCATCCGCGACGTGACGCCGATCCCGCACAACGGCTGCCGCCCGCCCAAGCGCCGTCGGGTCTAATACCCGATCGCGATTTTCTGCGCCGGCCGGTGGCCGTCTGGGCATGACCCGGGCGACCCGGCCGGCGAAACCCGTTTGAGGGACACATGATCGAAAGAAACTGGCAAGAGCTCATCCGTCCCGAGAAGCCCCAGGTCGAGCCTGGCTCCGACCCGCAGCGCAAGGCGCGTCTGGTCGCCGAGCCGCTGGAGCGGGGCTTCGGCGTGACGCTGGGCAACGCGCTGCGACGCGTGCTGCTGTCGTCGCTGCAGGGCGCGGCCGTCACGGGCATCCAGATCGACGGCGTGGTGCATGAGTTCTCGTCGATGGAAGGCGTCCGCGAGGACGTCGTGGACATCGTCCTGAACATCAAGCAGCTGGCGCTGCGCATGCACGCCGAGGGCCCCAAGCGCGTGACCCTGCGCGCCACCGGCCCCGGACCGGTCACCGCCAGCCAGATCGAGGCCACGGCCGACATCGAGGTTCTGAATCCGGATCACGTGATCTGCACGCTGGACGACGGCGCCTCCATCCGCATGGAGCTGACCATCGCCAACGGCAAGGGCTATGTCCCGGCCGAGATGAACCGTCCCGAGGACGCCCCGATCGGCATGATCTCGGTCGACGCCCTCTACTCGCCGGTCAAGCGCGTGGCCTATCGCGTCGAGCCGACCCGTCAGGGCCAGTCGCTCGACTATGACAAGCTGATCATGGAAGTGGAGACCAACGGCGCCGTGGCGCCGGTGGACGCCGTGGCCTACGCCGCCCGCATCCTGCAGGACCAGCTGCAGATGTTCATCACCTTCGAAGAGCCCAAGCAGCCCGTCGCCGACGAAGGCAAGCCGGAGCTGCCGTTCAACCCGGCCCTGCTGAAGAAGGTGGACGAGCTGGAGCTGTCGGTCCGTTCGGCCAACTGCCTGAAGAACGACAACATCGTCTATATCGGCGACCTGATCCAGAAGTCCGAGAACGAGATGCTGCGGACCCCGAACTTCGGCCGCAAGTCTCTGAACGAAATCAAGGAGGTCCTGGCCTCCATGGGCCTGTCGCTGGGCATGGACGTGCCGAACTGGCCGCCGGAGAACATCGACGATCTGGCCAAGAAGTTCGACGACCAGATCTGATCCCTGGGGCTGTAATCAGGGTCCGCAAAGGCCGGGACGCAAGGCGCGTCCCGGCCTTTCGCCTTTTTATAGAGGCGGCGTTTCGAAAGCGGCGCGGCCTCCCCGGCGGGAAAGACCCAAGACCTTGTCTCTCCGGGATCGGCCCTCATCCGAGGGTCGACGTTCGGGCCGGGCCCGCGCCATTCCGGCGTGCGGCCTTCGCGTCCGAGCCTGTTTTTGGAGACGACTGACATGCGCCACGGTAATGCGCACCGCAAACTCGGCCGCACCACGGCCCACCGCACCGCCATGTTCGCCAACATGGCCGCCTCGCTGATCAAGCACGAGCAGATCACCACGACCCTGCCCAAGGCCAAGGAGCTGCGCCCCTTCGTCGAGAAGCTGGTGACCCTGGCCAAGAAGGGCGACCTGCACAGCCGCCGCATCGCCATCAGCCGCGTGCGTGACGTGGCCCAGGTGGGCAAGCTGTTCGACGTGATCGGCCCCCGCTACGCCGAGCGCAACGGCGGCTACATCCGCATCATGAAGGCCGGCTTCCGCCACGGCGACAACGCTCCGGTGGCGGTCATCGAGTTCGTCGACCGCGACGAGAGCGCCAAGGGCCAGGACTCCGGCCCGGTCGAGGCCCCGGCCTTCGCCGACGAATAGGCCGTCCCAGACGAAGAGACATTTGCGAAGGCGGCCGGAGCGATCCGGCCGCCTTTCTTCTTGGGCGCGCTCCGGATAGGCTTTCAGCTCGCGACTTTCGGGGGCGTAGGCCATGCGCGCGATTATCCTCTCGCTATTGCTCGTCCTGGGCGGCTGCGCCAGCCAGGCGGGGCCATCCAGTGTCACCGCCGAACCGGCTGATCTGGCGATCACCAACCTGAACGTGGTCCAGGTCTCCACCGGGACTGTTGTTCCAGCCCAAACTGTCCTGATCGCCGACGGCCGCATCGTCTCCATCCAGGAGGCGGCGAGCCGGCCCGTCGCGGCCGCGCGGGTGGTGGACGGCGCCGGCGGCTATCTCATCCCCGGCCTGGTCGATGCTCACGCCCACCTGGAGCACGAGCGCAACGCGGAGATGCTCAAGCTGTTCGTGGGCTACGGCGTCACCACCGTGCGCAGCATGGATGGACGGCCTTACATTCTGGAATGGCGCGACAGGATCGCCGCGGGCGAACTCATCGGTCCGCGAATCCATACGGCGGGCCCCATTCTCGACGGAGAGTCGCCGATCAGGCGGGACAACACGGTCGTCGCCGATCCGGCCGCCGGCCGCGCCGCCGTCGTCGCCCAGGCCGCGGCGGGCTACGACTTCATCAAGATCTATGACCGGGTGTCCCCGGCCACGCTCGACGCGATCCTGGATGAGGCCGCCGAACAGTCGATGCGTGTGGGCGGCCATCCGCCAGACGACGCGCCGATGTCGGATGTCCTGCGCGCCTTCTGGTCCATCGAACACATGACCAGTTTCATGGGCGCGGTGCGCGCAGAAGGTCCCGAAACGCCCTGGTGGGTCGACAACTGGCTGGGCGCGCCCGTCGACGAGGCGCGGGCCCAGATCCTTGCGGCGGAGCTGGCGGCCTCCGACGTGTGGGTGGTCCCCACCCTGTGGGAGCGTGAGCGCAGCGCCGCACGGCCCGAAACGCTCGAGACGTGGATGAGCGATCCCGTCCTGGCCCATGTGGGAGAGGCCGCTCGGGACTTCTGGCGGTCCAGCCTGACCCGCGCCAGCCGTCGCCTGGAGGAGGATGACCGGGCCGCCGCGGCCCGGGGGCATCAGCAGCGCCTGGCCCTGACGCGCCGCCTGCACGAGGCGGGCGTGCGGCTGGTCGTGGGCACCGACACGCCCAACCCGTTCGTCGTTCCGGGCGAGGCGGCCCATCGCGAACTTGAGATGTTCGCCGCGGCGGGTCTGACGCCTTTGGAGGCCCTTCGCGCGGCCACAAGCGGGCCCCTGGAGATGATCTATGGCGAAATGGGCGAGCCGATCCGGCCCGGCGCCCGCGCCGATCTGGTCATCCTGGGCGCCAATCCCCTCGAGGACATCGCCGGAACCCGCGACATCCAGGCGGTCGTCCTGGCCGGACAGCTGTTCGATCGTGACGCCGTGCTAGCCCTCCGCTCAGCTTACGCCGCCTCGGCTGACGCCAGTTGAGCGATCCGGTCCGCATCGTCGCTTACGAGCCGCGCCACCGCCGCGTCTGGGCCGAGCTCAACGAGGCCTGGATCATCGGCGAGGGTTTCGAGATCGAGCCTAGTGACCGCCTGCTCCTCGACGACCCCGACGGCCAGATCATTTCCAAGGGCGGCCAGATCTTCATGGCCGAGGACGCGAACGGCGCGCTCGGCTGCGTGGCGGTCAAGCCGATGGCGGACGGAGGTCTGGAGGTCACCAAGATGACCGTCACGCCCGCCGCCCGCGGCCGCGGCGTCGCGCGCCGCCTGCTGGAGGCCTGCGCCCGGGAGGGCCGCCGGCGGGGCGCCCCGCGGCTCTGGCTGGAGACCAATTCGCGCCTGACGCCCGCCCTGACGCTCTACCGGTCCTTCGGCTTTGCGGACCTGCCGCGTCAACCTAGCGCCTACGCCCGATCAGACGTTCAGATGGAGCTCGGGCTCTAGCTATTCCTTCGACAGGTCCTGTCGGCTGAAGGCTAGCAGGGCCAACGCCGCGGGAACGGTCAGCCAGAGCGCCAGGCTCAGCCAGGCCTTCAGCGCCGTCGCCGCTTCGAGCGAAACGGCCCCCGGCCCCGTCGCCACCAGCGGGCTGCTCAGCATCTGATAGGCCGTGCCCGGCGAAAGCAGCACCGTCAGCCAGCTGTCCGGCGGAACGCCCATCGGGACCAGCACCGAGGGCAGCGCCGCTTGCACCACGCCGACCACCAGCGGCACGAGAAGGGCCGCCATCAGGGATCGGGTCAGAACCGCCGCCAGAAGACTGACCAGGGCGAACTGGATCAGGCGCAGCCACGCCAGGCCGATCAGGCCCAGCCAGCGCACGACGGCGTCCTCGCCCCCGTCGAAGGTCAACGGGCGGGAGAACACGCCCGCCTGGATCAGGCTGACGGCCACGCCGGCGAGGATCCCGGCGATGATCACGACCAGGGCCAGCAGCTTCATCACGCCGATCTTGCCCGAGATCAGGTTGAAGCGGCTGTCGCGGGGAGTCAGCAGCCGCCAGGTCTCCCACCGGTAGTCGCAGGCGAAGAGGGTGGCGGCGCCCACGGTCAGGAACAGGGCTTCGGGGGCTCCGGCCAGGCTGCTGGCGGTGCGGATCATGGCCTCCATCAGGTCCAGTTCGCCCCGCATCATCGGCAGGTCGATCTCGGACGCCTGCAACTTGGCGGCGTTGGCCCTCATCACAAGGAAGCCGATGGTGTTGAAGGCCACGGCGCAGATCGGAGCGAACAGCACGCTCCAGAACAGGACCGCTCGGTTCCTCAGCAGGCGGTAGCCCTCGGCCCGGATCGCATCAATCGGCGGCATGGGTCGTCTCCGCCTGGGTTTCCGAGAAGAAGATGCTCTCAAGGTCGGTCCCGACCCAGCGCGCCTCGATGACCCCGACGCCGTTCTCGACCAGGGCGCGGATCAGGGCCGGAGCCTCGTCGCGGCCGATGGCGGCCAGGACAGCGCCGTCCTCGCCGGCGCCCTTGGCGCCCAGCACCCCCAGGGCGGCCTCGGGCCGGTCGACCAGCAGACGCAGGCGCTCGCCCAGCGAGGTCAGCTCGCTGACCGCCCCCTCGCGCACGAGCCGGCCCTTGTTCAGTATGGCGACGCGGTCGCAGACCCGCTGGACCTCCGCCAGTTGGTGACTGGCCAGGATCACTGTGACGCCGTCCTCGTCGGCCAGCCGCCGGATGAGGGCGCGCATGTCCTGGATGCCGGGCGGGTCCATGCCGCTGGTGGGCTCATCCAGGATCACCACCTCCGGCCGGTGCAGCAGGGCGGCGGCCACGCCGAGGCGCTGCATCATGCCGACGGAAAAGCCGCGCACCCTGCGGTCGGCGGCGTCCGACAGGCCGACACGCTCAAGCCAGCCTGGAATGTCCGCCGCGCGGCCGCCGCCGTGGGCGCGGTCCAGCCAATGCAGCACCTGCCGCGCCGTCAGATAGGGCGGAAAGCGCGGCGTCTCGATCATGGAGCCGGTCCGGCGCAGGGTGGGGCGGTCCAGGGCCGATCCGCCCAGCAACGTCGCTGTGCCTGACGAGGGCCGGATCAGTCCCAGCAGGATGCGGAACAGGGTCGACTTGCCCGCGCCGTTCGGGCCCAGCACGCCATAGACGCCGCCCCTCGGAATGATCAGGTCAAGGCCGCCCAGCGCCTGCACGGCGCCATACGACTTGGTCAGGCTCTGGGTCTGAACGACATCGGTCATGGGGGGAGGGTGCCCCTGCGTCGCGGGGGGGCGCAAGCCCAGGAACGACCGGCATACATGAAGGTTCTGAAACCTCCCGGCCTTGATCCTGTCGAAATCCACGTCAGGATTGGGGGGACATGCTCACATCCGGATGGCGCCTGATGAAGACCACCTCGCTCGCGCTCGCGCTTTGCCTGTCGCTCGCCGCCTGCGGCCAGGCTGACCGGTCCAAGGCGCAGGAGGGCTTCAACGACAGCCTCGCCGAGCGCGACCGCCGCGTCCCGGCCGACGCCGACACCATGCGCGAGTCCTTCGCCCCGGTGGCGCGCGTGGCGGGTCCCGCGGTGGTGAACATCTCGGCGCTGCAGCTGGTGCGTCAGCGCGACCCCTTCTGGGAGTTCTTCGGCGGCCAGCCGCGCGTGGGGGTCGCCCAGTCCATCGGCTCGGGCGTGATCGTCCGCTCCGACGGCGTGGTGGTGACCAACAACCATGTCATCCAGGGCGCACAGGAGATCCGCATCGTCCTGTCCGACCGCCGCGAGTACGAGGCGCGCGTGCTTCTGGCCGATCCCCGTCAGGATCTGGCGGTGCTGAAGATCGACGAGCTCGACGAGGAGCTGCCGGTCCTGCGCATTGATGACCGCGAGAACCTCCAGGTCGGCGACCTGGTCCTGGCCATCGGCAATCCCTTCGGCGTCGGCCAGACCGTGACCAGCGGCATCATCTCGGCGCTAAACCGCACCGAGACCGGCATCTCGGACAGCTCGTCCTTTGTCCAGACCGACGCGGCCATCAACCCGGGCAACTCGGGCGGGGCGCTGGTCGACATGGACGGCGACCTGATCGGCATCAACACGGCGATTTTCTCGCGCTCGGGCTCCAGCGCGGGCGTCGGCTTCGCCATCCCCGCCGCCGCCGTGCGCAGGGCGGTGGAGAGCGCCGTCGGCGGCTCGCGCACCATCATCCGGCCGTGGCTGGGCGCGACGGGCCAGGGCGTGACGGCCGAGATCGCCCGCTCGCTGGGGCTGGACCGGCCCAGCGGCGTGGTGGTGTCCGAGGTCTATCCGAACAGCCCGGCGGCGCGCGCCGGCATCCGCGAAGGCGACATCATCACGGCCGTGGACGGCAACGAGGTCAATGACCTCAGCGGCCTGAACTTCCGCGTCGGCGCCGCGCGGCCCGGCACCCAGGCCCAGATCAGCCTGCTGCGCGACGGGCGGGCCCAGACGGTGACGGCGCGTCTGGACACCGCGCCTGACGGACCGCGCGATCCGCGTCGCATCCAGGGCCGCAATCCCTTCAGCGGCGCCACCTTCGTCAATCTGACGCCGGCGGCGGCGGACGAGCTGGGCGCCAGCGCCTTCACCGGACCGGGCGCTCTGGTGACCGAGGCCCCGCAGGGCTCGATCGCCGCGGCCATAGGCCTGCAGCCCGGTGATGTGGTCACCGCAGTGAACGGCCGGCCGATCCGCTCTTCGCGTGAGCTGGCCGAGGCGGCGGCGGCCTATCAGGGCGGCTCGGTGGTGACCATCATCCGCGACGGGCGCGAGCGCAGCGCGCGGCTCTAGGTCGTGGGCGACGGGCCGCCTACATAGGCGCATGGCCGACCTGTTCGAGACTGCTGCGCCCGCTTCGGACGCCGCCCCCACGGGGCCGCTGGCCGACCGGCTGCGCCCACGTTCGCTGGACGAGGTGGTGGGCCAGGACCATCTGCTCGGCCCCTCAGGTCCGATCCGGCGCATGGTCGAGGGCGGCCGCCTGGGCTCCATGATCCTGTGGGGGCCGCCCGGCACCGGCAAGACCACCATCGCCCGCCTGCTGGCCCAGGCGGCGGGCTATCGCTTCCAACAGATCTCCGCGGTCTTCTCGGGCGTCGCCGATCTGAAGAAGGCGTTCGAGGCGGCCCGGGCCGCCCGGGCGGCCGGTCAGGCGACCCTGCTGTTCGTGGACGAAATCCACCGCTTCAACCGCGCTCAGCAGGACGGTTTCCTGCCCTTCGTGGAGGAGGGGATCGTAACCCTGGTGGGCGCGACGACCGAGAATCCCTCGTTCGAGCTGAACGGCGCCCTTCTGTCGCGAAGCCAGGTCTTCGTCCTGCGTCGCCTCGACGAACAAGGCCTGGAGCAGTTGCTCCAGCGCGCCGAGGCGCACGAGGGGCGGGTTCTGCCGGTGGACCCGGCCGCGCGTCAGGCCCTGATCGCCATGGCGGACGGCGACGGGCGGTATCTCTTGACCCTGGCCGAGGCGCTCTTCGCCCTGCCGGAGGGGGAGGAGCCTCTGGACCCGCAAGGGCTGGCGGGACTGCTTCAGAAGCGGGCGCCCGCCTACGACAAGGACCGCGAGGAGCACTACAACCTCATCTCGGCGCTGCATAAGTCGGTGCGGGGCTCGGACCCCGACGCGGCCCTCTACTGGCTGGCCCGCATGCTCCAGGGCGGCGAGGACCCGCTCTATATCGCCCGGCGGCTGGTGCGCATGGCGGTGGAGGACATCGGCGAGGCCGACCCCCTGTCGCTGCTGGTCGCCAACGCCGCCAAGGATACGTACGACTTCCTGGGCAGTCCGGAAGGGGAACTGGCGCTCGCCCAGACGGTGGTCCACCTGGCCACCGCGCCCAAGTCCGTGGGGGTCTACAACGCCTTCAAGGCCGCCCAGAAGGCGGCGCGCCAGACCGGCTCCCTCATGCCGCCGGCCCACATCCGCAACGCCCCCACCAAGTTGATGAAGCAGTTGGGCTACGGCGCGGGCTATCAGTACGATCCGGACACGCCCGAGGGCTTCTCCGGCGCGGACTACTTCCCCGACGAGATGGAGCGCCAGACCTTCTATGCCCCGAAGGGCGAGGGGCATGAGGCCAAGATCAGGGAACGGCTCCAGCGCTGGGCGGCGCTGCGGCGCGCCAGATCCGAACAACCGCCGCAGGGATAGATCGCGGGCGGCGGGCGTTAGCCCTGGATGCTGCCCGACGCATTCCTGAAGGACGGGGCCCTGTTCGTCGCCGTCATTGTGGAGGCGGTCGCCGCCCTGATCATTGCGGTCGCCGTCGTGGAAGCCCTGTGGCGCACGGCCGTCGCCTTCGGGGGCGAGCTGCGGCCCAGCGGCGGGACCCACGCCGCGCTGAACAAGAAGCTTGAGATCCGCCTGCGCCTGGGCCGGTGGCTGACCCTGGCGCTGGAGTTCCTGCTGGCGGCCGACATTCTCAAGACGGCCGTGGCGCCCACCTGGGACGAAATCGGCAAGCTGGCCGCCATCGCCGCCCTGCGAACGGCGCTGAACTACTTTCTCCAGCGCGAGATCGAAAAGGCCCAGGCCTCTGAAGGCAGCGGTTGAATGGGCATTCAACTCAGGGATTGAACGCCTCAAGACTCGAGCGTAGCTTCACCGAACGTCAGTCGGGGAGGGAAAACCAATGACGGATACGACCAAGGCGCCGTGGCACCTGTGGCTGGTCGGCGGCTTAAGCCTGCTTTGGAATGGCTTTGGCGGCTACGACTTCATCATGACCACGACCCAGGGCGACGCCTACATGCGCAGCATGGGCTTCAGCCAGGCGATGATCGACTACTACAACGCCATGCCCACCTGGATGTGGGTTCCGTGGATCCTGGGCGTCTGGGGCGCGGTGCTGGGCTCGATCCTGTTGCTGATGCGCCGTCGCTGGGCAGTCCACGCCTTTGTGCTGTCGCTGATCGGCGCGGTGGTCAGCCTGATCTACGGCAAGTTCATGAACCCGCCGCCGCTCACGCCCGAAATGGCGATGATGGGCTACATGCCGTGGGTCATCGTGGTGATCGCGGCCTTCCTGGCCTGGTACGCCTGGAGCATGAGCAAGAAGGGCGTCCTGCGCTAAGCTGATTACGCCTAGGCGCTGGACGCAAGGCCGGGGCGGGCGGCATAGGGAGGCGTGACCTTCCAGCCGCCCGTATCCCTGTCCGAGGCCGAGATCGCCGCCGTGCGCGGTTGGGTTCTGGCCGAGGACGCGCACTTCCTGGCCCTGAACAAGCCATCCGGGCTGTCCAGCCAGGGCGGGCGCATCAAGGCCCACACCCTGGATGACCTGTTGTGGGCCTTCGCCCGTTCGAACGGCAAGCGGCCGCACCTCGTCCACCGGCTGGACCGCGACACCTCCGGGGTCATCCTGGCCGCGAAGACCAAGCCAGCCGCCGCCTTCCTCGGCAAGGCGCTGGCCGCTGGCCGCTTCAGAAAGACCTATCTGGCCCTGACCGAGGGCCCGCCGGACCCACCCAAGGGCGAGGTGAAGGGCTGGCTGCGCCGGGCCGAGATCGGGCGGGAAAGCTACATGCGCGTCTGCGCCGAGGGCGACCCGGATGCGGTCGTCGCCCATAGCCGGTATCGCACGCTCAGCGCGTCACACCATGCGGCCATGATCGAGCTGCAGCCCCTGACCGGCCGCATGCACCAGCTGAGGGTCCACATGGCGCATCTGGGCCGGCCACTGGCGGGCGATGCGCGCTATGGCGGGCCGCTGACCTTGGCGGGGCGGACGGCCCAGCGTTTGATGCTGCACGCGGCCAGCCTCAGCTTTCCTCACCCTGAGGGCGGCGAGCGGCGCGTCGAGGCGCCCCTGCCGGAGGACTTCCGCGCCCTGGTGGCGGCGGGCTTAGGCGGCGGCGTCGAGGGCTGAGGCCGGCGGGTCCCCCGCATGGGTGAAGCCGGCGGTCTGGGCCACCTTGGCCAGCGGCTCCGAGGGCAGACCCAGGGCCACCTTCACAGGCGCCAGACCCTGCAACAGGGCCCCCAGTTGCAGCAGGCGCTGGGCCGACGGCGCCGGCTCGGTGATAAGCGGCCCCACCTCGAGGCAGACTCCCTGGAAGCCCACCCCGCGCAGGTGCTCAAGCGTGCGGCGCTCCAGCGGCGGCCGCACGAAGACGGCGCGGCAGAGGCCGCCGACCAGCCCCAGCACCTCGGCGATGCGCCCTCCGGGCGTGCCGTGGTCCACGCCGCTCATCTCCAGCACCAGCAGGCAAGGGGCGCTGGGGGCCTCGGCGCAGGCCTGGATCATCCCCTGGCGGCCCTTGCGCGTGGCGGCGGTGCGGAACGAAACCGGGGCGATCAGGCCGCCGCCGAAGTCGCCCACCGCCTGCTCCAGGAAGAGGGCGGCGAACTCCAGCGTGGCCCGGTCGATCTGGGCGATGTCGTCGTCATTCAGCTGAGACAGGCCGTGGGCCCCCAGCACGACGTTCTCATCCTCGTCGATGATGCTGACGCCGATCCGGATGGCGGCGATCGCCTCCTGGCGCAGGTTGCGGATGGGGGTGGTGCTGAAGGCGACCTTCAGGCGCCGTCCGGTGACGCCCCTGAAGCTGACCGGGTTCTTCTGCCGCTCGACCACGGGATCGAGCCGCGCGGTCTGGCGCGGCCTGGCGATGACGTCTGTCGGCGGCGAGGGCTCTGCGGCCGCCTTCGGCGCGCGCGCGATCCGGGCGGGGTCCAGCCGAGTGCAGGCCAGCTCGTCGCCGGCGATGCTGTCGACCGTACGCAGGTTCATGTCGCCCAGCTCGGCCGCGCCCAGGAAATGCACCAGCACGTCCTGCAACACCTTCAGGCACAGGGCGCGCCCGGCGGCGGGCGTCTCGGCCGTGGCGGCGATGAGGAACTCGGTATCGCTGATCTGGAAGCTGAGATCGTGCGGCGCCAGATGCTCCTCCAGCTTGCGCTGCACATAGCTGGCCACGTCGTCGCGCTTGCGGTCCCAGCGCGGCCCGGCCTTGTCCCTGACGGCCTCGACGCTGATCAGGGTCACGGCCCCTTCGGCGAGCAGGGGCGAGCCGGAAAGATGCTCCAGGGCTGAACGGCGGTCGCACTGCACCAACCTGTCCATGGCGGACCCCTCTTACGCCTTACTCTTTACTCGGCCGCCAGTGTGCGGCGCGCAGGCTCAACGGGGCGTTGACGCTCACGGTTAGCGGCGCATCATCAAGCTTCGCCATTTCAGGGGAACGGCCACGGCTTCGCGCCGTTGTTCCAGAGCCGCCTGATCCGAGGTTTCGCCATGCCGCTTCGCCCCGCCCTTGTCGCCCTAACCGCCGCCCTGATCCTGGGCGGCTGCGCCAGTCTGGCCCCCTATGGCCCGCAGGTGCGGCCGGACGGCCAGGGTTTCGCCGAGCAGCGCATCGAGACTAACCGCTGGCGCGTGACCTATCGCGGCGTGGGCGATCCCGGTCCCGTGGCGGACCGGGCCCTGCTGCGCGCGGCAGAGCTGACGCTCCAGAACGGCGACGACTGGTTCGACGTGACCCAGCGTTGGATCGACGGGCGGCCCGACAGCGCCGGCGGCGTTCGGCCCAGCCTCTCCATCGGCGCCGGTTCGTCCAGCTATGGGCGCTATCGTTCCTCGGGCGTGGGGGTCGGCGTGGGACTGAACTTCGAGGGGCCGTCGCCCACCTCGACCACGCTGGAGATCATCACCGGCCGCGGCCCGCGCCCCGACCGGTCCAGCGCTTTCGACGCCCGCCAGGTGGTGGACGCGCTCAGGGGGAGGTAAAGCCTACCGCCCACCCCGCGTCAGCGCCCGGTACTCGACCAGCCGTTCCTTGTCGCGGCGCACCTGATCGGCGACCGAGTTGTCCACGTCTAGCGAGGCGTAGCGGACCCAGTTCTCGATGCCCAGCTTGTCCTGCACCGCCGAGGTGGGCGTGCGCCACATCAGGTAGGACATGGCCGTGATGATCAGGCCCAGCACCGCGGCCAGCCCCTGGAGCATGCGGAAGGCGGGCTCGTGGCCCACCACCGGCGGCTGCACCGCCAGCCACCAGGCGAAGGGAATGAAGACGGCGGGGGTGAAGATGCGCGCGCCCCAGCGCATCCAGTAGCGTTCGCGGCGTACCCGCCACAGCTCCATCTGGACGTACTTTTCCAGATACTCCATGCGCGCGCCCAGCCACATGACCAGCCGCGTCAGATAGAGGGCGCGCTGGCCCCAGGCCTTGCCGTCCTGCTGGTAGCGGGTCTCGGCCTGGTCGGCCATGGCGCGGCCCTGGGTGAACAGGTTCTGGAGCTCGCGCGTGCGCTGAACGATCTCGCGCGAGAGCTGGTATGAGTCATTCTCCAGCCGGAAGCGGTACTGGATGAAGAGGATCTGCTGGATGCCCCAATAGACGCCCAGCACCAGCAGCATGGCCCCGGCGGCCAGAGCGACGCCGCCCATCTCATCGCCGACCCAGCCGCCGAAATAGGCCGGGCCCAGCACCGTCAGGGCCCCCAGGCCCGCCAGGGCCAGCGCCTGGTTCAGACGCTTGACGAACTGATGCACGCGCAGGGCGTCGAAGACGCGCCGCCCGTACTCGTAGATATGACTGCGCAGGTCGACGTCGGCGGGGAACCGCTCTTCGATCTGGCGCGCGAACAGCACGTGGAAGCGGTCGGGCTTCTTCTCGGTCTCCCAGAAGGGGAAGATGTCGAGCGGCTGGTTGAAATACTCGTCGATGTGGGCCGAGACGCGCTCGGTCGCCTCAGGGTCCTCGGAGAAGTACTCGCTGTCCGAGATGGGGTTGAGGATGCCGTCGGCGGCGCGCAGGGGCCCTGAGCGGCGCGGCGGACGCACGGGCGGCGCCTCGCGATCGGCATGGTCGGCGGCGCCCGGCGGAGGCGCCGTCGTGTGACCCAGATGGCCGTGATGATCGTCGTATTGGCTCATGCCGATGCCGCGAGTCCACAGAGGTTCGATCTTTGGCGGCGGAACGCCCCGGAACCCAAGGCTTTTCGCCCCAGGCGCGAAGCGGTGCCACGGCCACGCTAGCACGGATTGCGTGACTTGCCGCCAGGCTTCGCAAGCGCCCGCGCCGCGCTATAAGCGGGGGATGCAAGCCTATCTTCTCGTCGCCGCCGGAGGCGCGGCCGGAGCCGCCGCCCGCTATGGCGTGGGCGCCTGGCTGGGGCGCCTCATGCCCGGCGCGGCCTGGCCCTGGGGGACCTTTGCGGTGAACGCCCTGGGCGGCCTTCTGATGGGTCTGCTGGTGGGCTGGCTGGCCCTGAGGGGCGGGGCGGGGCAGGAGAGCCTGCGCCTGCTGGCGGGCGTCGGCGTGCTGGGCGGCTTCACCACCTTCTCGGCCTACAGCCTGGAGCTGATCCTGATGCTGGAGCGGCGCCAGTTCGGCCTTGCGGCGGGCTATTTCGTAGCCTCGACCCTGATCGCCTGCGCGGCGGTGGCCATGGGCCTGTTTCTGATGCGGCGGCTGTTCGCATGAGTCGCGAGGTCAAGATGCTGACCGTCGATGCGGGGGAAGAGGGCGTGCGCCTGGACCGCTGGTTCCGCCGCCGCTGGCCGCACGTGTCCCAGGTACAGATCCAGAAGCTGGCGCGCTCGGGCCAGATCCGCGTCGACGGCGGTCGGGCCAAGCCCGATCAACGGTTGATGGCGGGGTCGCAGGTGCGGGTGCCGCCCCTGCCCGAAGCCGCGCCGCGCGACGACCGCGCCGGGCGTCTGTCCCTTCAGGAGGAGCGCTTCGCCAAGGGGCTGGTGCTCTACGAGGATGAGGCCGTGCTTGCGCTGAACAAGCCGTCCGGCATGGCGGTGCAGGGCGGCACCAAGACGACCCGCCATATCGACCGGCTGCTGTCGGCGTGGGGCGAAGGGCTGGAGCGGCCGCGCCTGGTGCACCGGCTGGACCGCGACACCTCGGGCGTGCTGCTGCTGGGCAAGACGCCCCAGGCGGCGGCGCGGCTGGCGGGCGCCTTCGCCAAGCGCAGGGCCAGGAAGACCTACTGGGCCATCGTGGCCGGCAATCCCAAACCGCTTGCGGGGACCATCGAGACGCCCCTGGTCAAGACCGGCGTCGGCGACCGCGAGATGGTGCGGCCCGCCCATCCGAAGGAGGAGGGGGCGCAGGCGGCGGTCACCGACTATGTCACCGTCGTCCGCGCGGGGCCCAAGGCCGCCTGGCTGGCGCTGCGCCCGCACACGGGCCGCACCCACCAGCTGAGAGTTCACATGAACGCCATCGGCCATCCCATTCTGGGCGATCCGAAATATGGTGATGAGGCCTCCGGCGAGCTGTCGGGGCCGCTGAAGCTGCAACTGCATCACCGGCGCATCGAGCTGGACCATCCGACGGGCGGACTGCTGATCGTCGAGGCGCCGCTGAGCCCGGAAATGAAGGCCGGTTTCCAGCGCTTCGGCTTCTCGGAGGACGAGGCCGAGGCCGATCCCTTCCACGGTTCAAATCAGGGGCGCCGGCGATGATACCAGGCGCGGCGGTCGATCCGATGCTGGCGCGGGCGCTGGGCCAGGCCGGGCAGCTGCTTCAGGCCCGCCGGGCCCAGGAAGCCAAGGCCCTGCTGGCTCAGGTGACGGCGCGCTTCCCTGCGGCGGCGGAGGCGCAGCGGCTGTTGGGCGTGGCCCATCTGATGCTGGGGGACCCGGTCGGCGCCGAGACGGTGCTCGCCGCCGCCGCCCGGCTTGCACCGCGCTCGGCGGACATCGCCGCCCACCTCGGCGAAGCGCGCATGATGCAGGGCAAGATCGACGGGGCTGAGGCCGAACTGCGCCGGGCGCTTCAGCTGAACCCGGATCACGTGGCGGCTGCGCGGCCTCTGGCTGATCTGCTGGGCCGCACCGGCCGGCCCGAGGCCGCCGCCGCGGTGCTGGCGCCGCTGGTGGAACGGCATCCGGGCGCCGTCGACCTGGTCTCGGATCAGTCGCGCCGGCTGCAGGCCCTGAACCGCTATGACGACGCCGCGGCGCTGATGCGGCGTCTGTGCGAGCTCAAGCCCCACAGCCACGTGGCTTGGCACAACCTGGCCTCGACCCTGCTGCACGGGGGCTGGGCCGAAGAGGCGGAGGCGGCCATCCGCCAGGCCATGACGCGGGAGGGCGGCGACCGGGCCGAGACCTGGCTGGTGCTGGCCCGCACGCTGCAGGCCCAGGACCGGCACGACGAGGGCGAGGCGGCCCTGCGCGAGGCCCTGCGGCGCAAGCCGGACTATGACGACGCCCACCGCGATCTGGCGCACCTGACCTGGATGCGCACGGGCGATCCGGAACGGGCGGCGGCGGACATCGACAGTCTGCACCGGCGCCTGTCGCGGCCCGTTCCCGCCCTGCTCGCGGTGAAGGCCAAGATCCGCGAGTACGCAGGCGATCATGCCGGAGGGCTGGAGGTCGTGCGGGAGGCGGCCGACGCGGGCGACCCCGTGGCCTGCATCTCGGCCAGCCAGGCGGCCCTGCACCTGGACCCTGCGCTGGCCCTGGACTACGCCAACCGCGCCGCTGAGCGGCTTCCGGGCACCCGCCCGCCCGTGAACGCGCGGCTGGAGGCCCTGCTGGCGCTGGGCGAGGCCAGGACGGCCGAAGCCGAGCTCCTGGCGCTGCACGAACGGGAGCCCAACGATCAGTTTCACCTGGCGCGCCTGGCCCTCTGCTGGCGCATGCTGGGTGATGAGCGATACGCGCAGCTCTACGACTATGGCGCCTTCGTGCGGGCGGAACGGCTGGATACGCCGAAGGGGTGGTCCTCGCTGAGCGGCTATCTGGAGGATCTGAAGGCGGCGCTGGTCGAACTGCATACGCTGCACACCCATCCGATCGGACAGTCCCTGCGCGGCGGCACCCAGACCAGCCGCAATCTGACGCGCTCGCCCAACCCGGCGATCCAGGCCTTCTTCGAGGCGGCGGACGGACCCATCCGCCGCTACATCGCCGCGCTGGGGGAGGGGAGCGATCCCCTGCGCCGCCGGGTCGCCGAGAGCTATCGCATGGCCGGCATCTGGTCGGTGCGGCTGAAGCCCAACGGCTTCCATGCTGACCACGTGCATCCGGCCGGCTGGATTTCGTCGGCCTGCTACATCGACCTGCCGCCCGAGGTGGACGCTGGGGGCAAGGAGGGATGGATCGCCTTCGGCCGGCCGGGCTCCCCGACGCGGCCGCCGCTGGGGCCCGAGCACTACATCAAGCCCGAGCCGGGGCTGCTGGCGCTGTTCCCCTCCTACATGTGGCACGGCACCGAGCCCTTCGGCGGCGAACACACCCGCCTGACCGTCGCCTTTGACGCCGTGCCGCAGGGATCCGCGGCGTGAGCGGCCCCCATCCGCTGACCGCCGAAGCCAGCCTGCTGCTGCGCCAGGGCCGGGCCCGCGAGGCGCTGGCGCTGCTGGACCAGCGTGTGGCCGAGGCCCCGGACGATCTGGATGCGCTGAAGGGTCAGGCCCTGTGCCGCTATCAGGTCGGCGACGCGGCGGGCGCGGCCCAGGCCTTCGCCCAGCTGGTGGAGGCGCGTCCCGGCGACGCCTCGTCCTGGGCCAGCCTGGCCCGCGTGCGGCTCGATCTGAACGACCACTACGGCGCCGAGCAGGCCCTGCGTCGCCTGATCGAACTCAGGCCGGGGGACGCCGCCGCCCGGGGCCAGCTGCTGAACCTCCTCATGGCGCGCCAGGCCTGGTCCGACATCGTCGCCCTGGGGCCCTCCGAGGCGCCTGATCAGCAGGGGCTGTACGCCCGCGCCCTGGCGGCCCTGGAGCGCAACACTGAGGCGATCGCGGCCTATCAGGCGATCCCCCGTCGAACGGCCGAGCAAGAGGCGGACCTGGCCGTGCTCTGCCACGGCGAGCGGCGCTTCGCCGAGGCGCGCCGCGCCGCCCAGGCGGCCCTCGACGGCGGCCTGGACGTGGCGGCGGTGTGGCTGGTCAAGGCCAAGTCCGAAGTGCCCCTGATCCTGCCCGAAGAGGCGCGCGAGAGCCTGCGTCGGGCCGCCGCGCTGGACTTCAGGAACTCCGCCATCCTGATGGAGCAGGTCCAGCTGGACTGGATGGCGTCGGGCGACCCGGCCGCACTCGAGCCGCTGGAGCGCCGGGCGCGGGAGACGCCCGACGACGCCGAAGCCTGGCGCGGTCTGGCGCGGGCGCGGCTGTTCGCGCTGGGGCCGGCCGCCGCCTACGAGGCCGCTGCCGAGGCGGCGCGTCGCCACCCCAAGGACCTGGGTCTGCAGCTGGACGCCGTCACCGCGGCGGCCGAGGCCGGAGAGCCCAGGGCGGCCCTGGCCCACGCCCTGACGGCGCGGGGTCTGGGCGCCGCGGACGAGCAGGTGGGCGGGGCCGAGACCATGGCGCTGCTGGGCGTCGGCGAAGCCGCCACGGCTGAAGCCCTGGCCACGCGGCTGGTGCGGGGGCAGCCGGGCAACCAGCTCTATCTGGCCCTGCTGGCCTCGGCCTGGCGTCAGAAGGGCGACCCTCGCTACGGTCGCCTCTACGACTACGCCCGCGTGGTTCGGCCCCGGCTGATCGAAACGCCTGAGGGTTGGAGCAGCCTCGACGCCTTCCTGTCCGATCTGGCGGCCGAGCTGGAGCGGCTGATCCCCTACAGGGCGCCGCCCTTCGGCCAGTCCACCCGCGACGCCGTGCAGACCGTGGGCGACCTGACCCGGCGCGACGAGCCGGTGATCCGCGCCCTGTTCGTGGAGCTCAGCCGGGCCATCGAGACGCACATCGCCGAGATGCGGGCCGAGGCGGCGAACTGGCCGCCCGAGATGATCTCGCGGCTGGCGCCGCACTGGCGCTTCAACGGCGCCTGGTCGGTGATCCAGCGCGCCGGGGGGCATCACGCGGATCACGTGCACCCGGCCGGCTGGCTGTCGTCGGCCTTCTACGTGCGCGCGCCGGAGCAGGCGCTGGGCCAGGGTCACGAAGGCTGGATCCAGTTCGGCCGGCCCGGCTTTCCGGCGCAGCCGCCGCTGCCCCCGGAGCACTTCGTGCGGCCCCAGCCGGGCATGCTGGTGCTGTTCCCGTCCTACATGTGGCACGGCACCGAACCCTTCACGACCGGCGAGGTGCGCCACACCGTGGCCTTCGACGTCATCCCATCAGCGAGCCCGGCGTGAGGCGTCCCAAGCTCGTCGTGTTCGATATCGACGGCACCCTGGTGGACAGCCGGGCCCTGATCCTGCGCGCCATGCGTGAGGCCTGCGCCGCCTGCGGTCTCAAGGCCCCGGCGTACGAGGCGGTCCGGCGGGGCATAGGCCTGTCCCTGCGCGAGGCGGTGTCCGAGGCGATGCCCGGGCTGGAGGCGGACCGGCTGGATCACCTTGAGGCCGCCTACCGCCGCGCCTACCAGGCCATGGTGGCCGAACCCGGCTTCATCGAACCGCTGTTCCCCGGGGCGGCCGAGCTGGTGAGCGGCCTGTCAAAGGCCGGGGTGAAGCTCTCCCTGGCCACGGGCAAGTCCCGCCGCGGCATGGAGCGGGTTGTGGCCGCCCAGGGTTGGGATGTGGTCTTGACCAGCCGCCACTGCGCCGAGGACGGGCCGGGCAAGCCCGATCCGGCCATGCTGGCGGCCGCCATGCGGGCCTCGAGCGCCTCACCCGAGCGGACAGTGATGGTGGGCGACACCGGTCATGACGTGCGCATGGCGCTGGCCTGCGGCGCCTGGGCCCAGGCCGTGACCTGGGGCTTCCACACGGCGGAGGAGCTGGCCGAGGCCGGCGCGCACCACATCGCGATCAGCTTCGAGGAGTTGGGGGCTCGACTGCTGGACTGAGTTCAGCTGGCGCAGACGAGCTCGCCGTCCAGCGTCTCGCCTTCGTCGGCCACCATGATCGCCAGCCGCGCCGGCCGCGACAGGGCGCCTTCGCCCACGCTCCGTGACGGCCCGAGATCAGGCGCGAGGCGGATTTCGATGACCGCGGGGCCGGCCTGATAGCGGTCGTTGCGGGCGATGTCGCTGACCTCGACCGGCACGCCCGAAAGGTGCACCAGGGCGCCGTTGACGCGCGCCACGCCGTCGCCCGGGGGCCGTCCAAGCCCATTGCCGCTGACGAGGTGCACCAGCGCCGCCTCGCCCCGACGGAAGGTGCAACCCTCGACAGCCGGCAGGCTTTGCATATCGGCGGGTGTAAGCGCGCCCAGGAAAGCCGGCCTCATGTTCATCTCCTGCGGCGCGCCGGCAGCCGAATTCTCCTTCGGCATGGAGGCCGGGACGGTCATTGGCGCGGTCTGCGGCGAGGCGGCGTCCTCGGGGGGCGAGTCTTCGCAGGCGGCGAGAGCGAGAGCGAGAACGGCGAAGCACATTCGGGCGCGCATCGAAGAACCTCCTAGTTGTCCATCGCCATAACGCATGGGTGTGGCCGCGGGTGCCCGTGCAATCGGCGCGCCGCCATTATAAGGACAGCCCCGATGAAAACGCCCCCCTCCATGTCCCTCGACCCCACCATCGCCCCACGCAAAGGCTTTCGCGAGGCTGAAGACCGCGTACGCCGCTTCTGGACAGAGGCCTCAGCGTCCGAGGCCGAGGGTGGCTTCGGCGTCAGGCTTGACCATCGCGACCTGAAAACGTCGGCGGGAAGGCGGCTGGTTCTGCCGACCCAGGCGCTGGCTGCGGCGGTCGCCGCCGAATGGGCCGCCCAGGGCGAATATCTGCGGCCCGAGACCATGCCCCTGACCCGCCTGGCCTATACCGCCATCGACCGCGTGGCCGACCACCACGCCGAGGTGGCCGAGGAGGCGGTGCGCTATCTCGGCTCGGACGTGCTCTGCTATCCCGCTGATCAGCCCCGGTCCCTGGTCCAGCGTCAGGCCGAGCGCTGGGGGCCGTGGCGCGACTGGGCGGCGGAGAGGTTCGGCTGTCCGCTCAAGGTCGGCTCGGGCGTCAGCCACGTGGCTCAGCCGGCGGTGGCCCTCTCCGCGGCCCTGGCCCGCGCCCAGGCGCAGGACGCCTTTCGCCTGACGGGACTGGCGCACGCCGCGGCCCTGTTCGGCTCGACGGTGCTGGCCTTCGCCGTGCTGGAGGGCGTCCTCACAGGCGAGGAGGCGTTCGAACTGTCGCGGCTGGACGAAGCCTTCCAGGTCGAGCAGTGGGGCGAGGACGAGGAGGCCGCCGAGCGCACGGCGGCCCTGCGCAAGGAGGCGTTGGTCGTGGCGCGGTGGTTCGGCCTGCTGGCTCAGCCCCTGTAGATTCCCTCGATCAGGCCCAGCTCAGATCCGGGCCCATGGCCCCCCAACGCAAAAAAGGAGGACCGGCGATTGCCGATCCTCCCATCCGTACCGCTAGATGGCGGTCAGGCGCCTATTGGCGTTCGTCCGGGCGCTGCGTCTTCACGTCATTCGGCGAGCCGCCGGTGGAGCCCTCGGTGGAGCGCTCGGTGGAGCCGCCCTTCTGCTCCTGCTTCAGCTTCGCCTCGGTCTGACGCGAGCCCTTCAGCTCGTCTTGGCGTTGCGGGTCCTGGGTTTGCTCGTTGGCCATGATTGATTTCCTTGATTGTTGGAGGCTCGGCGGGGCGCCGTCCTCCATCCCGTAACCCGCGAGGCCTTCGCTCGGTTGCACCTTCGCAGCGCCGTTGCTTGCGTCATTCCGCCGCCCTGCTTAAGCCTGCCCGCGCCAAAGGAGTTCGCCTGATGAAGCAGATCCTCGAAGAGCTGGAACGCCGCCGCGCCCAGGCCCGCATCGGTGGGGGCGAAAAGCGCATCGCCGCCCAGCACGCCAAGGGCAAGCTGACGGCGCGAGAGCGCATCGGCGTGCTGCTGGACGAGGGCTCCTTCGAAGAGACCGACATGTTCGTGGAGCACCGCTGCACCGACTTCGGCATGGCCGATCAGAAGGTGCCGGGCGACGGCGTCGTCACCGGCCACGGCCGCATCAACGGGCGGCTGGTCTATGTCTTCTCCAAGGACTTCACGGTCTTCGGCGGCTCGCTGTCGGGCGCCCACGCGTCCAAGATCGTCAAGCTGCAGAAGGCCGCCATGACCAACGGCGCGCCCATCATCGGCCTGTTCGACGCGGGCGGCGCGCGCATCCAGGAGGGGGTGGAGAGCCTGGCCGGCTATGCCGACATCTTCCTGCAGAACACCTTGGCCAGTGGGGTGATCCCCCAGATCAGCGTCATCATGGGCCCGTGCGCGGGCGGCGACGTCTATTCGCCGGCCATCACCGACTTCATCTTCATGGTGAAGGACACCAGCTACATGTACGTGACGGGCCCCGACGTGGTGAAGACCGTCACCAACGAGGAGGTCTCCCACGAGGACCTGGGCGGGGCGCGGGTTCACGCCCAGAAGTCCGGCGTGGCCGAGGGCGCCTTCGAGAACGACCTCGAAGCGCTTTCACAGGTGCGGCGCCTGATTGATTTCCTGCCCCCGTCGAACCGCGAAAAGCCGCCGGTCATCGAAACCTTCGACGAGGCCGAGCGCGACGACCCCAGCCTGGACACCCTCGTCCCGGCCAATCCGAACAAGCCCTATGACATGAAGGAGCTGATCCTCAAGGTCATGGACGAGGGCGATTTCTTCGAGATTTCCGAGGGCTACGCCCGGAACATCATCTGCGGCTTCGGCCGGCTGGACGGTCAGACCGTGGGCGTGGTCGCCAACCAGCCCCAGGTGCTGGCGGGCGTGCTGGACATCGACGCGTCGAGGAAGGCCGCCCGCTTCGTGCGCTTCTGCGACGCCTTCAACATCCCGCTTCTGACCCTGGTGGACGTGCCGGGCTTCATGCCGGGCACCAAGCAGGAGTACGGCGGCCTCATCAAGCACGGGGCCAAGCTGCTCTTCGCCTATGCCGAGGCCACCGTGCCCAAGCTGACCGTCATCACGCGCAAGGCCTATGGCGGCGCCTATGACGTGATGAGCTCAAAGCACCTGCGCGGCGACGTGAACTACGCCTGGCCCACCGCCGAGATCGCGGTCATGGGCGCCAAGGGTGCCGTCGAGATCATCTTCAGGAAAGAGGCCGGCGACCCGGAAAAGCTGGCCGCCCGCGAGGCCGAGTACAAGGACCGCTTCGCCAACCCCTTCGTCGCCGCCCAGCGCGGCTATATCGACGACGTCATCATGCCCCACGGCACGCGCCGGCGCCTGATCCGGGCGCTACGCACCCTGGCCAACAAACGCGCCGAGAACCCGTGGAAGAAGCACGATAATATTCCATTGTAGGTCGACCCGCCCGACCTCCCGGCTCTCCTGCGGCTGAGAGATGACCCTTCCTGTCTCCTCCCTGCCGCGTAGCGGTGGGGAGGGGGACCGCCGCAGGCGGTGGAGGGGAAGGACCGCGGCGCCGCACCGCCTCACGCTCGGAAGATTCCCCTCCGTCTGCTCGCTTCGCTCGCAGCCACCTCCCCATGCTTCGCATAGGGAGGAGACAGAAGGCGCTGAGTTGTCCCCCTATCGCCGCTGGCCAAGTCATTGATCAATCACGCGTCACCCGCCCCACACCCCCGACTTACCCCCACCCCCTCGCGCATCCCGCACTCTAAGCGGGCTCCGGGGCGGAGAGGCCGTATGCGCAGGCGGCTCGTGCGGCCCTGGGGCTTCGTTGGGTCGAACGGAGAGCAAAAATCGGGACCGGCGGTTTGGCCGCGCCGGTTGGCCACAGCTTGGGGGGGAGAGGGCTTCGGGCCCATTCTGGCATACCCAGGCCCGACGGGCCCGCCCCGCCGGCGGGTCTGCTCCGACAGCGCCTTCCTAAACAGAAGGCCGGCCAAGCCTGACGAACCGCGGAGCGCTGACCAGCTTCTGGGCCTGGAAAACCCAGCGGCGGCCCCAGCCGAACCCGGTACCACCTATAACGAGACCACCGGGCGAAGGCCCGGCGCTCCGCCGCCTCTCCATCCTAACTCCGCAGCCGAAGGCGCGGGGCGATCAGCCATGTCCTACATCGACGGGTCCGTCAGACCCCCGGCGCGCCTGAGGCGGCGGCGCCGCAGATGAAGCCTGGAACACGCGGAAAAACCTGGATAACGTTCCGTGGGGCCGGTGACGGAGGGATCGCGTGCGTAAGAACCTGTTGCTGGCCGCCTGGGCGGTCGCCGCCCTCACGCCCGCCGCAGCCCTGGCCCAGGAGGCGATGCCCGCCTTCGCCGACGAGGCCGCGCTGCACAGCTTTCTGAGCACCGAGCCCGCGCCGGTCGAGGCGCCGCCCCCGCCGCCTCCGCCGCCGCCCCTGCCCAGGTCGCACCACGACCGCCCCATCCCGGGCATGATGGATCGCCCGGCGCCCCAGGGGCCCATCGAGCACGATCCGCCGGGGCTGTTGGCTGTCGACGCCTCCACCCCCGCGCCGGGCGTCGACGTCGGCGGGGTCGTGGCGGCGGTCGGCGAGCACCTGGTTGTGCTGCGGCGCGGGCGGCTGTTCAGCATCGCTGCGGGCGGGGACGAACTGCGCGTCGTGGACGCGGTCCCGGCCTTCGCGCCCGGCGCCATGGCCCTGCGCGACTGGACCGAGCAGGTCTTCGCCGTCGGCGACGTGCTGGCCGTGGTCGCCTACAGCGCCGAGCGCGGGGGAACGGAGCTCAGCCGGTTTCGCCTCGGGACCGACGGCCGGCTGCGCTGGCTGGACACGCACCAGCTGGTCCAGGCCGGACCCTATGTGACCGCCCGCGTCGTCGATGGGCGGCTGATCCTCTACGCCTGGCGCGACGGCGCCGACGACGCCGATGAAACCCTGGCCCGCCTGCCGCTGCTGCGCCGCCTGGGGACGGAGGGGGGTGAGCCGCAACGCCTGGTGAGCCCCGACGAGGTCTTCGCGCCCCAGCCCCTGATGGCGGCGGGCGCCGGCGCGCGGCTGGGCATGGCGATCGTGGTGCGCTGCGACCTGGGCGGCGCGACCCTGGCCTGCGACGGCTCGGCGACGCTGGGGCAGAGCCCCCGAGCGGTCCATGTGGCCGCCGACGCGACCTATCTGTGGGCGGCGGGCGGCGCCGGGATCTCAGACCCGCTGTGGCTATACCGCATTCCCCACGGTGATCAGGGGCCCGCCGCGGTGCAGGTGAGAGGGCGGCCCGCCAACGAGGCGGCCATTGGCCTCAGCGCCGAGGGCGACGCCCTGCATGTCATGCTGGAGCCGGACGGCCCCGCCGACGCCGGCTTGGCTCCAGCCTTCGCCGAGGGACGTCCGGCCCTGGCGCGCCTGCCCATCAGCGGCTTCGGCGACGGGGCCTCGGCCGCGCCGCTGGACGCCTATGAATTCCTGCCGCGCGAGAGCGACGACTTCACGCTCCAGGCCCGGGTCATCGGAGGCGCCTTGGTCTACGCCTACCGGCCCGACGGCGCCCGGGACCAGCAGACGCGACTGGTGATCGCGCCGGACCCGCCCGGCGGGGTTCAGGCGTTCGAGGTCCGCGACGGCGTCTATCGCCTGGCGCCCGCGGGCGAGGACGTGGTGGCCCTGGGGGCCGGGGCGGGTCTGCCGCTGACCGTCGCCGACCTTGATGCGCCCCGGCTGGGCGCGACCCAGACGCTGAGCGGCGTGGCCGAGCACCAGACGCGCGAGCATCCCTTCCTCTACCGGGCCGACAGCGACGGGCGCGGCCTCATGGCCTTCGCGGCGGGGGCGCCGCTGTCGCCGCCGGACCTGATCCTTCTGCGCCGCGAGGGCGAGCGTCTGTCTGACGCCGGGCGTCTCAGCCCCAGCCAGGCCCCGCGCCGCGACGACCGATGCCAGGCCTCGTGTGCGGCCTGGCACCGCAACGCCCGCGCCGTCTTCGTCGGCCAGCGCCTGTTCGCCCTCCTGGGTTATGAGCTGATCGAGGCCCGGATGACCGCCGAGGGGGTGCGTGAGATCCGGCGGCTCGACTTCACACCCACCGCCGCGCCGTAGTCATTCCAAAGCCTTAGGACATTCCCATGCGTCTGCTTCTCGCCCTTGCCGCCCTTGTCGCCATGTCACTGCCCGGCGCCGCCACGGCCCGACAGAATATCCCGCCGGTGATCGTCTATTTCGAGAGCGGCTCTGACGCGCTCAACGCCGCCTCACGCGAGACCCTGGAAGCCTATGTGCAGCTGCTGCGCCGGGTCTCGGCTCCGCGGGTGATCCTGGCCGGCCACGCCGACGCGGCGGAGGGCGACAATGCGGAGAACGTGGGGCTGTCCCAGCGGCGCGCGCTCATCGTGCGGGAGTATCTGGCGGTGGCCGGTATTCCCCAGGGGACCATGACGACCCAGGCCTTCGGCGCGGCGCGGCCGGCTGTGGCCGCCAAGACGGCCGAGCCCATGAACCGCCGCGTCGAGATCACCGTCGGACCGGACAGCGGCTGGTAGGGCTAGGCTTCGAACGCGGTGATGATGGGGCAGGGCCCGCCGTCCTTCCGCGCGCAGTCCCGCGCCAGCCGCTCCAGGGCGGCGCGGGCGGTCTGAAGCTGGGAGATCTTCTCGTCCAGCGCCGCCATGCGGGCCTGGGCCAGTTCACGGGCGCGGCTCCGGTCGTCGCCCGCGTCGAGGGTCAGAAGCTCGCCGATCTGCTCCAGGGTGAAGCCCGCGCCCTGGGCCTGGCGGATGAAGCGCAGACGCCTGAGGTCTTCGGGTCCGTAACGGCGCACGCCGCCGTCGGGGCCGGGGCCGGCGCGCGGCGGTTCGCGCAACAGGCCGCGGCGCTGGTAGTAGCGCACGGTCTCGACGCCCACGCCGCCGGCCTTGGCCAGGGCGCCGATGGTCAGTCCAGCGGGTGAAGAGGGCATCCCTTGACTCCGTACCATAGTACGGACCCTACATGGGGCGCGGACCGTTACCCCTCAAGCTTGGAGACCCGATCATGTCCGCCCCTGAAAAGACCGCCGTCCTCTATCGCATGGTCATGCCCGACCATGTCTGCCCCTATGGGCGCAAGGCGCTGTGGCTGTTGAAGCGCCACGGCTATCGCGTCGAGGACCGCCACCTGACCACGCGCGAGGCCACCGACGCCTTCAAGGCCGAGCACGAGGTGAAGACCACGCCCCAGACCTTCATCGGCGGCCGGCGGATCGGCGGCTATGACGACCTGCGCCGCTTCTTCGGCGCGCGTGTGCCCGAGGAAGGCGCGACCAGCTACACGCCGGTGCTGGCCGTGTTCGCCGTGGCGGCCCTGATCGCCGCTGCCGTCGTCTGGCTGCGTTTCGGCTCCCTGGCCTCATGGGTGATCCTGCCCACGTTCATCGCGGCGGCCATGTGTCTGCTGGCCATGCTCAAGCTGCAGGACGTCGAGAAGTTCTCGACCATGTTCCTGAACTACGACCTCTTGGCCCAGCGCTGGCCGCCCTATGGCTATGTCTACCCGTTCGCCGAACTGGGCGCGGGCGTGCTGATGCTGGCGGGCGTGCTGACCTGGCTGTCGGCGCCCGTGGCGCTGTTCATCGGCGGTATCGGCGCGGCCTCGGTGTTCAAGGCCGTCTACATCGACAGGCGCGAACTGAAATGCGCCTGCGTGGGCGGCTCGTCCAACGTGCCGCTGGGCTTCGTGTCGCTGACCGAAAACCTGATGATGATCGGCATGGCCGTCTGGATGCCGGCCATGCCGATGTAGGCCTACATCTGGTTGGCCGGATCCTGGAACAGGAACAGGTTGATGGCCAAAACGGCGGCCGGGTCGCGGTCGGGCGAGCCGGCCGGCGGCAGGTAGAAGGTGGGCTGCAGGCCGCCCAGCGCGACGCCCGCCACGTCGACGCCGTCGCGGCTGATGACATAGCCGATGACGCGTCCGCCGCCCCAGGGCAGGTCGCCGACCCGGCGGGTCTCGAAGCGGTAGGTGACGCCGTTCCAGGTCATCTCACCGGCGCGCTGGGGCTGCTGAAGCCGGGCCATGAGGCTGCCCCGCGCCAGCGCCAGGCTCATCTGAGCGTCGGCGGGCGCCGCGCCGGAGAAGCGGCAGACATAGCTGAGGTCATCACGCTCGAAGGTGATCCACAACAGGCGCGTGTGAGCCTGACCGCCCTCGCAGGCGCCCTGGACGGCGCCGCCCAGGCTCGGGGCCTCCACCTGCATCTGCACGTTCGAGACCTGGCTGCGGCGCAGGGGAATGGCGGTGGATCGAGCGCTGCCGCGCGAGAAGCCGACGTATTCGCCAACAGCGAAGCCCGGCTGCAGAAGGCTGGGCCCGCGACGGCCCTCCAGCCGCATCTCCTCGGTCCGGGATCGCAGGGGCGCAGGGTCCTGGGCCATGACGGGGGCGGCGGCGAGGGTGGCGGCGAGGGCGAATATCAACCGATGCATGGCGTCCTCCAACGGCGTTACGCCAGCTTACCGCCAAGCCTCCTGTTTCCGAAGCGCGTGGGTGACCAGACGAAAACCTTTGCGGTTCGGCGGTTGATTCAGGTGGCCCAAGGCTCTAGGTTGAATGCACACGAAATCAGCGTGAGTCATATCCAGGCGGGGCATCAGCACCGCCTGTGTCATCGCGCTTTCAGCGGTCCGGTTGCGCCTTCCGATTCTATCTCGGTCTTAGTGTGCTGTTCCGCGTGATCGTGATGGAAAACTTAAAGGAGACTATTTTGTACGCATCATCCGCCGCCCGAAAGCCCGCCAATGCTCAATCCGGCCGTCCGCATCGCGGCCGTATGCCGCGCACCCCGATCCGCGCCCGCGCCGGCCTGGTCATGCGCCCCGGCATGGACTGGCAGGGTCTGACGCCGGTCGAGCAGGCGTTTCAGGCCGAGGGGGTGAGCCTGGCCCCCATGGCCGTGTCCAACGCCCCCATGTCGACGGCCCAGGGCCTGTCCATTCTGCCCACGGCGACCGTGCAGGATCTGGAGAGCGGCGGACTGGTCGGCCTGGTGGTGCCCGAAGCCAGCGACGCCGGCGCCGCCGGCCAGGGCGAACTGGACAAGCTGATGGCCACGGCCCGCGAGAAAGGCGTGCCGATCCTGGCCCTGGGCGAGGCGGCGCGTGAGGCAGCCACGGCGCTCGGTCTGAACAATGGGCGCCAGCCGGGAGCCATCGGCTCGCTGATCGGCGGTCGCGAGGCCACGCCCATCGACAGCCCGGATCAGGTGGCCCTGGCCGCCGCGGCGCTCTAGGCGCGCTGGAAATCCGACGCGTGACAGCGGCCCCGTTGCAACCAGCGGGGCCGCTTTCCATTTATGGTCAAGCCATCCCCGAACCGACCTGCAAGGAGCCGCTCTCATGGCCAAGAAGGGCTACGTCGCCGACATCGAGAAGCTGACCGTCGAGAACACCGACTTCCGCCGCGTGCTCTACACCGGCCAGCACCTGCAGCTGGTGCTGATGGCGCTGAAGCCGGGCGAGGAGATCGGCGAGGAGGTTCACGACGACCGTGACCAGTTCTTCCGCGTGGAGGAGGGCTCAGGCACCGTGGTGATCGACGGGGCGGAGAACCCGGTGAAGGACGACGACGTGGCCATCGTGCCCGCCGGCGCGCGCCACAACGTCATCGCGGGCCCCGATGGCCTAAAGGTCTACACGCTGTATGGTCCGCCCGAGCATCGCCTTGACGTGGTCCACCACACCAAGCCCGAGGCCGAGAAGGACGAGGAACACTGGGACGGCCGCACGACGGAGTAGGGGCTAGCCCTTTTCGTTTTCGCCCTCACGCAGCAGCTGGCCGAGTTCCTGCATTTCTGCCCGGACCTGCCGGGGGAGCATGGGCTCGGGCCCCGAGGCCATGCCGGACCAAAGGATCTGACCCGTGCGCGGGTCAGTGGCGGTGAGCCCGACCGCAGGGTGGCCCGTCCAGATGACCATCTCACCGGTGACGACGATGGCGTCGTCGCCGCGCTCTGTCAGCCGGATGCGCGCTTCGTCCGAAAGATCGGCGCGCATCAGGCCGGTGACTGAGACGGTCAGGGGATTGAGGCCGGATTGTCCTGTGGCGTTTGTAACCGGCACGACCCGCACCTCGACCGGCGAGGGTCCGATGGCGGCGACGGCGGCCCAGACCATGACCACCGCGGCCGCCGCGGAAACGAGCATTGTCAGGCTGCCTATGCGGCGTTCGGCGCCCATCGCGGCCCCGAGCGGCGGCGCCGACGGGTCCGTCAGCCGGTAGCCTTTCTTGGGCGCGGTCTCGATGTGACGAGGATTGCGGGCGTCGTCGTCCAGCGCCCGGCGCAGATCACGGATGACCATCGCCACGCTGTTGGGGCTAAGGGCGCGCTTGTTCCAGACCCTGGCGACGATTTCGTCCTGGCCCACGAAGCGGCCGCGCCGCTGGGCCAGCAACAGCAGGGTGCGCGCGGCCCGATCCTCGAGTCTGCGCCGCTCGCCTGAAGCCTTTTCAAGTGTGTTGGCGCCTGGATCGAACACCCAGTCCCCGACGACTATGGGCGTCGGCTCGCCCTCGCCTGTCGGGAGGGGCTGGTCGTCAGTGGGCAGACTCGTATCCATGCGGGTGACTTTGCCGCTGCGGGGCCTCGCCGCCAAGGCTGAGCTTTCAAACGCGATCTGATCTTTATGCAAACTTGAGTGGCCATGAGGCGATGGCTCGCGGGAGGCTGCGCCGAAACGAGGGGAGTTCGCCATGCGACTGTTGCTTCTGGCCGCTTCGGCGGCCGCCATCGCCATGACCACGCCGGCCGCCGCCCAGTCGCCGCCCGAGCCGACCGAGGGCGCGCGCGCCTACATGCACGTGGCCGAGGCCGTGGCGCCCGGCGTGACCCTGCTGCGCCAGGCGAGGCCGAACTTCTACGGCGTCGTCGGCAATGTGTTGATCATCGAGCAGTCGGACGGGCTGGTCCTGGTGGACTCAGGGGCGTCCTACGGGTCGGGACGGCGTGTGGTCGAGCACGTGCGCCGCATCAGCCAGAAGCCCGTGAAGTCGGTCATCATCACCCACTGGCACAACGACCACCCCTTGGGCTTGGCGGCGATCATCGAGGCCTGGCCGGGGGCGGAGATCATCGCCACGGAGGAGGCGGCCCGTGACTTCGACCTGCGCATCGGGCGGCAGGTGCCGCGCCGGCCAGATCCCGCCTACAACGGCGAGCGCTTCAACGCCTACGTGGAGGACGCCCGCCAGAAGGCCGGCGAGGAAGGCGCGGCTTCGGAGATGGTGCGTGGTTACAGCCTCGCCGCTGAAGCCTTGGCTCTTATGGGCGCCGATCAGGCGGGCACCTGGGTCGTGCCGGCGACCATGACCTTCTCGGAGCGGCTGACCCTGGCGGACGCCGAGCGGCCGATTGAGATCATGCAGATCGGGCGGGGCAACACCGACGGCGACCTGATCGTCTGGCTGCCGAACGAGCGCATCGTGGCGGCTGGCGACATCGTCGTCTGGCCGGTGCCCTACATGTTCAACATGTATCCGCGCGAGTGGGCCTCCGTGATCGAACAGATCAAGGCCATGCCGTTCGAGGTGCTGATCCCCGGCCACGGCGAGATGCTGCGGGATCGGGCCTATCTGGACCAGCTTATCGGCCTGCAGCGCACCGTCGAGGAGCGGCTGGCCCCGCTGGTTGGTCAGTACGAAACCTTCGAGGCCATGAACGAGGCCCTGCCGGACGACCTTTTCGAGGATCAGCGCCGCCTGTTCGCGGGCGACGACGCCTGGTTGCGCTTCTGGTTCGACGGCTATGCGCTTGAGCCGCTGATGCAGAGCGCCTATCGCGAGCTCAAGGGCGAGCCCCTGGGCCCGCCGCCGCCGGCGGTGCCGCCTTCCAGCTAGATCTGCGGTCCCTTGCCCCCGGCATCGCTGTCGCCCCGGCTTAAGGGGTCGGGGTAGGGGGCCTCGTCGGCCACGAACTCCAGGGACACCGAGTTGATGCAGTAGCGCAGTCCGCTCGGGGGAGGCCCGTCGGGAAACACGTGGCCCTGATGGCTGTCGCAGCGGGCGCAGCGCGTCTCAATCCGACGCATGCCATAGCTGGTGTCCTCGACCCCCCGCACATGGCTGGGGTGATAGGGTTCGGTGAAGCTGGGCCAGCCCGTGCCGCTCTCGAATTTGCGCTGAGCCCGAAACAGCGGCAGGCCACATAGACGGCAGCAGTATTCGCCGGACCGCATTTCGTTCAGCAGGCCGCCACAGAAGGGCGCTTCAGTGCCGTGGTTGAGCAGGACGCGGCGCTCCTCGGCGTCGAGCGTGGCTTCGAGGCGCGCGCGCTCGTCGGCGGTGGGCGGCGTGAGGTCAAATCCGGAGCCGATTTGGGTCATGGGTTCGATATGGGACCCTCGCACCAAAACAAAAAGGGCGGAGCCTTGCGGCCCCGCCCTTCATGGTCAGTCATTCAGCAGGATCAGCCGGCGCCCAGCGCCGTCTGCAGCCACTGGCGGAAGACCTGTTCGTTGGCCTGGTCGCCCGTGTAGGTGAGGCCAGGGGCCGGAGCATAGGGCTGGCCCGAAGCGCGCGGCCGGTCGGTCCAGGCCTTGTGGCCGTAATAGAGCCAGGCGTTGCCGGTCGGCAGGGCCACGCGGGTCGGCTCGATGAAGATGCTGCTGGCCGAGGTGGCCTGCCCGGCCTGCTGTACGTTGGGCAGGCGCGTCAGCAGGTCCATGAAGTCCAGGCAGCCGCCCGAGCACCAGGCGTCGGTCAGAACGATGACGCGGCCCTGCATCGGATTGGCGGGAGCCGCCACTTCCGGAGCCGGCGGCATGGGTTGGGTGAAGGTGGTCTGGCCGGCCGCCGCGGCCGCGTCATAGGCGTCGATGATCGACTGGATGAACGGCGCCGTGCTGACGAAGTAGGGGTCCTGCAACACCCGGTCGCGCGTCTCGACGAAGAACTGACGGTTGGCCGGCGTCACGCGGTGGACGATGGTCGGGTTCTGCACCTGGTTGGCCTGAACGAATTCCGGCTCCCACAGGCGGTTGGCGAGGCGGTAGCCGAAGTTGGCCTGGCCGTCCTCGGCGCCGCGCAGGTCGATGACCACGAAGGGCGCGTTGCGGATCTGCTCGCGCTGGGCCTCCACCTGGCCAAAGAAGCCTTCCCAATCGGGATGCTCGCTCATGGTGTTCATGCGCAGCCAGTAGCCGCCGTTCCACTGTTCGACGCCCAGCGGGTTCTGCGGGGCCACGAACACCGAGGCGTTGTAGGCCGCGCGGCGCTCGTCCTCGGTGGCGAAGCCGGTGGTCCATTCGTAGCTGCGGTCACGGCGGCTGTTGCCCACGCGCCAGTCGCAGTTGCCCGGCAGGCCGCCGGCGAAGGGGTTGGCGCGATCCCAGAACAGGTAGGGCGCGGTCAGCACACGGTCGCCGTCCAGGTCCAGGTCGCCTTCCCAGCCGTCCAGACGGCGGCGGGCGACCTCGTCGGCGGTGCGGCCGTCACAGCTTTGCAGGACGGCGCCGACGGGCGGCGTGCGGCGGGCGCCGGGCTTGACCCACGACACGACGTACTGGCCGTTGCGCCATTCGGTGGCGAATTCGGGCCAGGCGACGCCGAACCAGCGGGGCTGGGGCTGCCAGTTCGGTTCGGCCTCGATCAGGCCGTCGCCAAAGCCGTTGGCGTACCACGAAAGCAGATAGGCGTAGGCGTTGGCGCTGTTGACCTGATCGGCCTTGGCTTGAGCTTCGGCCAGACCCTGGGCCAGCCAGGTGCGGAACTGGGCGCTGTCCTGATCGACCACCACGGCCGGATGGTTGGCGGCCAGGATGTCATGCATGCCCTGGAGATCTTGAAGAGCCGCGGCCCTCCAATCGGTTTGCTGGGCCTGCGCGGCGCCCGCGAGGGCGAAGGCGGCGGTCAGGGTGGCGATGGCGGTTCGCATCAAGCTTAAGCTCCGTCACGTCATGGAATGGCGACCGAAGGCGCCGTTAAACCGTCCCGCTGGTCATTTGCCAAGCCCGCGGGCGGCGTCTAAGCACCCCCACTCGTCGCTTTGAGCAAGTTGGGGTCCGGCCGTGTTCTCCAAGATACTGATCGCCAACCGTGGCGAAATCGCGGTGCGGATCATCAAGACCTGCCGCCGGTTAGGGGTGAAGACCGTGCAGGTCTATTCCGAGGCCGACGCCGACAGCCTGGCGGTCGAAATGGCCGACGAGGCCGTGCTGATCGGCCCGCCGCCCGCGGCCCAGTCCTACCTGCTGGCCGACAAGATCGTCGACGCGGTGCGCCAGACCGGCGCCGAAGCAGTGCATCCGGGCTTCGGCTTCCTGTCGGAGAACGCCGCCTTCGCGCGGCGTCTGCGGGACGAGGGAATCGTCTTCATCGGCCCTAACCCCGAGGCCATTGAGGCCATGGGGGACAAGATCACCTCCAAGAAGTTCGCCGCCGAGGCGGGCGTCTCGACCGTGCCGGGCCACATGGGCCTGATCGAGGACGCCGACCATGCGGTGAAAATCGCCGAGGAGATCGGTTATCCGGTCATGATCAAAGCCTCGGCCGGCGGCGGCGGCAAGGGCATCCGCGTGGCCTGGTCCCGGGATGAAATGGCCGAGGGGTTCCGCGCCGTGAAGGCCGAGGCCATGGGCGCCTTCGGCGACGACCGCATCTTCCTTGAGAAATTCATCGAGAGCCCGCGACACATCGAGATCCAGGTACTGGGCGACAAGCACGGCCATGTGGTCCACCTGTTCGAGCGGGAATGCTCTATCCAGCGCCGCAACCAGAAGGTCATCGAGGAGGCGCCGTCGCCCCTGCTGGACGAGAAGACCCGCATGGCCATGGGCGCCCAAGCCGTCGCCCTGGCCAAGGCCGTCAACTACGACAGCGCCGGGACGGTCGAGTTTGTGGCCGGTCAGGACAAGTCCTTCTATTTCCTCGAGATGAACACCCGCATCCAGGTGGAGCATCCGGTCACCGAACTGATCACGGGCGTCGACCTGATCGAGCAGATGCTGCGCGTGGCCGCGGGGGAGAAGCTGGCCTTCGCCCAGAAAGACCTGAAGATCGACGGCTGGGCCATGGAGAGCCGCCTCTACGCCGAGGACCCTTACCGCAACTTCCTGCCCTCGATCGGGCGGCTGTCCCGTTACCGGCCGCCGGAAGAGGGCCCGACCGTCTCGGGCGCGGGGCGCCTGCGCAACGACACCGGCGTGCGCGAGGGCGACGAAATTTCGATGTTCTACGATCCCATGATCGCCAAGCTGTGCGCCTGGGGTCCGAACCGCGAGGCCGCCATCGACGCCATGGCCGAGGGGCTGGAGCGGCTGGACGTGGAGGGCGTCGGCCACAACGCGCCCTTCCTGGCCGCCGTCATGGACCAGGACCGCTTCCGCTCCGGCAAACTGGCCACCAGCTACATCGGCGACGAGTTCCCCGAGGGCTTCCACGGCCTGCCGCTGCGGCCCGACCAGGCGGATCTGATGACCGTCGCCGCCCTTTGGATGCAAGGCGTCCGCGGCCCCAGACGCGACGCGTGGTCGGTGATGATCGGCAAGGAGGTCCGCCAGGTTCGGGTCACGCGCCATGCGGCTGGGATGACTGTCGCCCTGCCGGAGGAGGGTGATCGCCAGATTCAGGCGGCCGAGCTGGACTGGAAGCCCGGCGACAGGCTGTTGTCGGGCGTCGTCGACGGCCGTCCTTTCGCACTTTCGGTAAGGCGCGCGGCTGACGGGTATGACATCCGCCACCGCGCCGCCCAGGCGCGCGTGCGGGTGCTTTCGCCCGATGTGGCGGCGCTCTACGCCCGCCTGCCGGAAAAGGCGCCGGTGGACACCTCGCGCCTCGTCGTCTCGCCCATGCCCGGCTTGATGATCACCGTGGACGTCGCCCCCTGTCAGGAAGTGAAGTCGGGCGAGACCCTCTGCGTCATCGAAGCCATGAAGATGCAGAACGTCATCAAGGCCGAGCGCGACGGGACCATCAAGGCGGTCAACGTCAAGCCGGGTGACGGCGTCGCGGCCGACGACGTGCTGATCGAGTTCGCCTGACATGCCCCGCGACTGGGGGGAGCTGTTCTTCTCATCCACGGGCCGCATGGGCCGCCGGGCCTTCCTCGTGGGCGCGGCGACGCTGATCGTGGCGCTGGCGCTCTATCAGGGGCTGTTCAGCGGCTGGCCGCGCCTGCTGACGGCGTGGCTCGTCTATACCGCCCTTTTTGTGTCGGCGGTCTGCGTGCTGGCCAAGCGCCTGCACGATGTAGGGCGTAGCGGATGGTGGTCGGCGCCGCTGCTTCTGCTCTTCATCTGGGCCTGGCCCTGGCCCGACGGCTGGCTGGACCATCTGGCGGCCCTGATCGTGGTGGTCGCGGCCTTGTCCCTGGCCAGCCTGCCGGGCGAGAAGGCCTTCAACCGCTACGGGCCGCCGGCGACCGTCTGAGCCGGACCGAATACGTCTTCGAATGCGGCTCTCAGCGCCGCGTCGGCCTCGTCCATGGTCACCGGCAGTCCGAGGTCCACCAGGCTGGTGACGCCGTGCTCGCGGATGCCGCAGGGGACGATCCCGTCAAAGTGGCTGAGGTCCGGCTCCACATTCAACGCCACGCCGTGAAAGCTGATCCAGCGGCGCACGCGCACGCCGATGGCGGCGATCTTGTCCTCGCGCGACCAGCCGGCGCCCATCCTGTCGACCCACACGCCTACGCGGCCCTCCCGCACGCCGCCCTCGACGTTGAATCGGGCCAGCGCCCCGATCAGCCAAGCCTCCAGCCCCTGGACGAAGGCGCGCACGTCGCGGCCCCGCGCTCGCAGGTCGAGCATGACATAGGCCACCCGCTGGCCAGGCCCATGATAGGTGAACTGGCCGCCGCGGCCGCTTTCGAACACGGGGAATCGCTCCGGCGTCAGGAGGTCGTCGGACTTGGCCGAAACGCCCGCCGTGTAGAGGGGGGGATGCTCCAGCAGCCAGATCCGCTCGTTCGCCCGGCCCTCGACGATATCCGCGGCCCGCGCCTCCATGGCGGCCACGGCGTCAGGATAGGGGACCAGGCCCGTCGACACGGCCCACTCCACCTGGCGCCCATCCGCGCGCCTCAGCTTGGCCAAGGCTCCGCTTAACCGCTCATCAAGCATGACGGCTCAATGTGCCTGAACGGCGCGCGGCGCAAGCGCGCCACAAGGCCAAAGGTTGTTCGCAGCGTGTCCCAGGTTGAAGCCGTCAACGTCGAAATCTCGGTGGTCGTAGGCCGGGCGGCGATTCCCATGCAGCAACTGCTGCGCATGGGGCGCGGCGCCGTCATTAGCCTGGACGCCAAGCAGGACGACCAAGTGTGGATTCTGGCCAATAATCACCCCGTCGCGCGCGGGGAGATACTGATCAGCGAGGATCGCATCGCCATCCAGGTGACCGGGCCGGCCGACGTCTACGACTTCATGGCGGGCCAGGCCTAGACGCCCTTCACAATCAAGAGGCGCTGCGCTATGCCCGCGCTCCCGGCGCGTGCGGTCGTGGCGGAATTGGTAGACGCGCAGCGTTGAGGTCGCTGTGGGGCAACCCGTGGAAGTTCGAGTCTTCTCGACCGCACCATCGCCGGACTAGGCTTTGATCTAGCCTGAACACGAGTCGGAGGAGGGTTAAGCGATGAGCCAAGACCTTCTCCAGGCCAACGCCGCGACGCCCGGGGACGACCTCGAGGACATCGCGCTGGGCGAGGACTACGCCCTCACGTCCGAATATGTGGAGATGGTCGTCGACGCCGCGGACCGCGGCGACGGCATGCGTCTGCGCGATCTGTTGTCCGCCCTGCACCCCGCGGACGTGGCCGACCTGATGGGATTCCTGTCCCAGGCGCATCGTTCGGAGGTGCTGCCTTGGGTGCCGCCGGCGCTGCTGGCTGAGACCCTGCCCGAGCTGGACGACGGCATTCGGGAGGACATCCTCGAGGAAGTGACTCCGGGCGCTCTGGCCGAGGCCCTGCAGGAACTCGATTCGGATGACGCCGCGGCCCTGGTCGAAGACCTGGACGCCGAGCGTCGCCGCGAGGTGCTGGCCGCCATGCCCGAGAGTGAACGGGCGGTGATCGAAAGCTCGCTGGCCTATGGCGAGGACACCGCCGGCCGCCTGATGCAGCGCGAGGTCATGGCCGCGCCGCAATTCTGGACCGTCGGTCAGACCATCGACCACATGCGCGCCCAGGGCGATGACCTGCCTGAGCTGTTCTTCGACATCTACGTGGTCGACCCGGGCTTCAAGCCGGTGGGGGGCGTACCGGTCAGCCACCTGCTGCGCGCCCGGCGCGAGGTCGCCCTGTCGGAGTTGATGGAGCCCATCAATGAGGTGGCCGTCGACCTCGACCAGGAAGAGGTCGCCTACGTCTTCGAGAAGTACCACCTGATCTCTGCGCCGGTGGTGGACCAGTCGGGACGGCTGGTGGGCCAGATCACCGTCGACGACATCGTCAACATCATCCAGGAAGAAAACCAGGAGGACATCCTGGCCCTGGCCGGCGTGTCCGATGCTGGCCGAGACGCCGGCGTCATGGACGTGGTGCGCTCACGCTTCCCCTGGCTGGCGGTAAACCTTGGCACGGCCCTCATCGCCTCTACCGTGATCGCGCTCTATCGCGCCGAGATCGAGCAGCTTGTGGCGTTGGCGGTGCTGATGCCCATCGTGGCGTCCATCGGCGGCAATGCTGGCACCCAGGCGCTGGCGGTGGCGGTGCGCGCCCTGTCCAACCGCGAACTGAACGCCTCGAACACCCTACGCGTCGTCTCGCGTGAGCTCATGGTGGGCCTTCTGAACGGCGTGGGCGTGGCTTTGCTCCTGGGCGGCGCCACCTGGCTGTGGTTCCGCGAGCCCGCCCTGTCCCTCACCATCGGCCTGGCGGTGATCATCAACCTGATGGCGGCCGCCCTGGCCGGAACGCTGGCGCCGCTGTTGCTGGATCGGATGGGACGCGACCCGGCGGTCTCGTCTCCCGTCTTCGTGACATGGGCCACCGACACCATCGGCTTCTTCAGCTTCCTTGCGCTGGCCGGCCTGATCCTGCTCTAGGGAACGGCGCGTCTCTTGCTGACCTGATGTCCCGAGGGGCGAAAGCGTCCCAGATCGGGTCAATGTCAGACAAGGCCGTTTCAAGGGCGATGGGTTTCAAGCTTTCCCGTACCGGACTGGAGCTGCTGAAGGGCTTCGAGGGCTTCCGGCCCCAGGCCGCGCGGCTGGCCGACGGGCGCTGGACGGTGGGCTACGGCCACATCGCCTCGGCGCGCGAGGGCGCCGTCGTCACCGAGGCGGACGCCGAGGCGCTCCTGCTGTGGGACCTGATCCCCGTCGTGGCGCGGATCAACGACTTGGCCCGCGACTTCGCCAATCAACCCCGCTTTGACGCCCTGACCTGTTTCGCCTTCAACATCGGTCTCGAGGCCTTCGGAGGGAGCGAGACGCTCCGCCTGGCCGCCGAGGGGCGCCACGCTGAGGCCGCCATGGCCATGGAGGCCTGGCGCCAGGTCCTGGTGGATGGTCGTCCGGTGGTGCTGGACGCCCTGGTGCGCCGCCGCGCCGCCGAGCGAGCGCTGTACCTGTCCGACCCGGGCGCGGCCCTGTCGCCCAGCGCCCTTCTGGCGCCCATTGAGGACGCCCGCGCCCGCGAGGGCCTGCCGCTGAACATTCCTGCCGGGGCGGTGATCCCCATGGGTGCGGAAGCTGTGGCCGTGGTTCAGACGCCTGTGTTTCCGCAGCCGGACGCTACACACAAGTCAGACCCGGAACCGAAGCCTGAGCCTGAGCCTGAGCCTGAGCCTGAACTGGCGCCGGAGCCCGAGCTGGAGCCTCAGGCTGCGCCGGCTCCGACCGTGATCCCGGCCTCGGCGCCCGTCCAGCGCGCCTATCTGTCCCAGACCTTCATCGGCGCCGCGCCGCTGGTCGGCTTCCGCCCGCCGCCCGCCGCGAACTTCCAGCCCGAGGTGGAGGCGCCCCGCGCGCCCGAGCCCTTCGTCCTGACCCCGGACAATGACGAGGGCCCCGAGCCGGAACAGCCCGAGATCGAACCCGAGCCGGTCCTGGCGCCGCCCCAGCCGGCGGCCTACGACGAGCACCCGGTATTGTTCGAAGCCGAAACGAACCCCGTCGATCTCGGCCCCCTGGTCACCACGACTGAAGAGGAACCCCTTGCGGACGAGGGGGAACCCGGCCGTCGAGGCTTCAGCCTGGGCGACACGGCCGCCTTCATCGCCATGGGCGGGGTGGGCCTGGCCTCCTGGAGCGCCGCCATCGCGGGCTTCAACCTGGACCGTCCGGCCTCCACGGGGCTCGTGGACGAGACCACGGCCATCTCTGGCGTTCTGGCTCTGATCGGCTCGGTCTGCGTCGGCCTGTCGGCCTATAACCTCTTCAAGCGCGTGGCCGGCGAAGAGTAGGCGCCAAGGAAGTCGGCGCATTAAACCGCGCCGAACGGCTGTGGGGCTTCACACGGGTGAAGCCGCCACGCCTGGTCCATCCTTCCGCATCGTGGTTCCGGGATTGACCCGCCCCGCTGACGGTGTACTAGTGGCATAGTACACCATATCGCCATGCAATGTTTGTTCAGATCAACCCTGCGGATCCCAGACCGATCTACGTCCAGATAATGGATGAGGTCCGCCGCGGCTTGGCGGTCGGTACGCTTCGCCCGGACGATCCGTTGCCGTCCGTTCGGCAACTGGCCGCCGAGCTCCGGCTAAACCCGAATACAGTCGCTCAGGCCTATCGAGAGTTGGAGCGCGCTGGCCTGGTCTATGTCCGCCGCGGGCAGGGCACCTTCATCTCCGCCGGGGACGCCCCCCTCGCATCCGCCGCGAAATGCTCGGTGGAAGTGGCCGAAAGGGCCCTGGTGGATGCGTACCGCCACGGCGTCGACGTTCATGAGCTGGTCGAGGCGATCCAACGTCTCAGCGCCTCCGATACTTTTCCCGTCAAGGCCCAGAACCGATGACGCCCATTACTCCCACCGCCGAATACGTGTTGCCGACGGGCTTGCAGGGGCCTTTCGCCGTATCGACGCATGCCCTGACCAAGCGCTTTGGCGCCGCGCTCGCCCTGGACGCGGTAAGCCTGCAGGTGCCCGAGGGCGCCGTTTACGTCCTTGCGGGCGCTAACGGCGCCGGCAAGACGACGCTGCTCACCGCGCTTCTTGATCTGGTTCGGCCCGATGAGGGCCGTGCGGAGGTGCTCGGACTCGACACGCATCGGCAAGGCGCCATGGCGAGGGCGCAGATCGGCTACATGCCCGGAAGCGTGACGGCGGCGTTCCCCTGGCTGCGCATTGGGCAGTTCCTGTCGCTTCTCGGGGGCTACTATCCCGGTTGGGACGCCAGCTACGTCGGCCACCTAACGGAGCGACTCGATCTTGACCTGAACGCGCGCATTCGCGGCCTTTCTAAGGGGCAGACGCGCCGCTTTCAGCTGGTATGCGCCCTGTCGCATCGGCCCCCCGTGCTGATCCTCGATGAGCCCACCGACGGCCTCGACCCGGAGATGCGCGACGAGGCTCTCGGCCTGCTGTCAGAGCACCTGGCGGATACCGGCGGGACGGTGCTGCTGGCGACGCACCATGCCTACGAGGTCGAGGGTCTCGCCGATCACGTGGGCATCATGCGGGCGGGCAGGCTCATTCTCCAGACGCCCCGCGAAGTCCTGCAGAGCCAGCTCCTCATCTACCGCGCCGATGGGCCGGAGGGGTGGGCTGGCCCCGCCCATCTCGACGCGCAAGTGATCGCACGCGCCCGCAGCGGCCGGGAAATCCAGTGGACCGTCTGGGGCGACAAGCGAACCGTTGAACAGGCCATCGAGGCCTCTGGGGGCGTAGTCCGGTCGGCGACGCCGCTCGGACTGGATCAAGCCGTGACGGCGCTCATGCGCACGAAGGAACTGCGGTGACCGAGCACTCTCTCAAATCCCCCCCCGGCTTCTGGGCAGTGCTGGACGCGCAGGTGAGATCCACGAGCCTGACTCTGCGTCGAGAGGCCTTCCTCCTGGTGTTTCTGCTGGTCGTCATGACGGTAGGGGCCATCTTCGACGTGATGCTCGATGGCGGCGTCATCGTGGTGTCGCTGGACATCGGTCTGCTGTTCGCGGTGCTGGGGCTGATGTTTCCCTGGGCCGTCTGGAGGGGAGAACGCCCCTTTGACGTGAGCCCCCTATGGCTGTTGCCGATCCACCGGCGGACAGCCGCCCTGGCGAGGACCATGGCGGGGGGCTTGTGGCTGGTCGTCATCTGCCAGTCCATCTTCATCTGGTACGCGGGGCTGGCGATCATTTCCGGCGGGGGATTCCCCACGCACGAGGTGCGGTATCTCGTGACGTCAGGCGGCGCCCTGCAGCGGATCTCATGGACGCCCGAGGTCTGGCAGTGGCTGACCGTCTTCGCCGCTCCCTTGGTGACCTATCTGTTCGCGTCGGCCGCCCTGCTGAGCTTGCGTTACCCCATAAGGTGGCTGGCCGGAGGATTGATCGCCACGCTCATCCTCGCGATCGTCGCTCCGAACGGGTTCATGGAGAGCGTCATCGAACGCCTCATGCTCGGACCGCTTGGCTTTGATCACGTTCTCACTGGCGGCCGGGAAGACATCGAGATGCTCGTTCGATTGCCCACGGGCGAGACGGGTGTGGCCTGGCGCCGCCTACCCGACGCTGAGCGCTGGCTGGCCGCCCTTGCCGCGTGGCTGGGCCTGGCGCTGGCGGCGCTGGTGGCCGCGGCTTCACGATCTCGCCGCCTTTGAATCCCCGGCCGCTTTCCGGCCCTGCTTTTCTCAATGGAGACGAACCATGACGTTGAAAACCGGTCGATGGGGAGTGCTTGCCCTGATGGCGGCCCTGGCCCTTCAGGCGGGCGCCGCCCAAGCCCGCACGAGCGAGGATCACGAGGCCCGTTGGGCGCGCATCGAGCGGTCGCTCACGCCGCTATACCAGGTCCAGGGTCGTCAGTATGAGCCCCAGAGCCTAAGCGAAGTCATGGCGCAGAATAATGTACCGGCGGTCAGCATCGCTTTCGTCGACGACGGCCGCATCGTGCGCGCCGTAGCCTACGGCCAGGCGGATGCCGAAACGGGAGCCGCAGCGACGCCGGAGACCCTGTTTCAGGCGGCGTCCGTCAGCAAGGCCGTCGCCGCAACCGCCATGCTTGATCTCGTGGAAGCCGGAGCTCTATCCCTCGATGCGCCCGTGAACGATCAGATGACGGGATGGAGACTGCCCCAAAGCGAGTTCACGGACCGCACGCCGCCCACCTTGCGCATGTTGCTGAATCACACGGCCGGCGTCACCGTTCACGGCTTTCCGGGGTACGCGTCGGGCGAGCCGATTCCGACGGCGCTGCAAATCCTGGCCGGCGAGCCTCCCGCCAATACCGATCCTATCCTCGTCGACACCCCGCCAGGGGTGGCTTGGCGGTACTCGGGCGGCGGCTATGTCATTGCCCAGGTGCTCGCAGCGGAGGCCGCCGGCGAAGATTTCGACGCCTTGGCGCGGCGCCTGGTCTTCGAGCCCTGGGGCATGAGCTCCAGCTCCTATCGTCAACCCCTGGACGGCGAACTGAGGCTTCGCGCGGCATCCGCGCACGACGCCCAGGGCCGGCCGGTGGAAGGCGGCAGCCACGCCTACCCCGAACTGGCCGCCGCGGGCCTGTGGACCACGCCGTCCGACCTGGCCCGCTGGCTAATTGGGGTGAGCGAGGCTCGCGCAGGGCGAGATGATCGTGTGCTGGAGGCCGGTACAGCGCGCGCCATGACCACGGCCGGTCTGGGCGAATGGGGCCTGGGCGTTCAGGTTCGCGGCGAGGGCGACGGTCTGGAGTTCCGCCACACAGGCTCGAATGAAGGCTTCCGATCAGTGGTGGTGGCCTTCCCGGAGCGCCGCCAGGGAGTCGTCGTCATGATGAACGGGGAGGCAGGCGCCGAGGTGATGGGCCCGATCGTACAGGCGGTCGCCCAGGAGTATGGCTGGCCGCACTATCCGCCTCGGGCGATTCCTTTCGTCGCCACACCGTCAGAGACGCTGGCGCAGCTCGCGGGGGCCTATGGCGTCGCTCCCCGGCGTCTCGAGGTGGAGATGTCGCCGTCAGGGGACACCCTGTCGCTGCAACTTGGACGTCGCCGTCTGGAGCTGATCCCGCAGGGTGGCGACGTCTTCCTGGAGTCTCGCGGCCTCGGGCGGGCTGAATTCGAGCGCGGAGACGATGGAGCGGTCGTTGCGATCTCGTTGAACGGAGCGCGCTTTGAGCGTCAGGCTCCCTGACTTGGCGTGCCTGAGGACTTAAAGTCATCCCCCACCGGCGCCGCGAAGCGCTCAGCGGCGAGGACTGGCTCAGTCCCCGAAAAGGGGCGGCGAGCCCTTGCGGCACATGGTCAGCAGCCCGCGAGGGGTTCGCAGGATCAGCTGGCCCTGTTCGTTGAAGCCGAAGGCGTCGGGCGGGGCCACCGCCAGGAGGGAAATCTCGCCGCCGATCCCGACGGGCTCTCCAGGGATGAAGGGTGCGGCGCGGTCGGCGCAGGCCGCGCTCGTTTCCAGTCGCAGACTGAGGTGCGGCCCGTCGGCGCTGTATTCGGCCGCGCATCCGGCGTTGTCGCGCATCCGTCTGAGGTCGATGCCCAGGGTGATCGGCCCCTCGTGATAGGCCCCCAGCATCGTGTTCCCGCAGGCCTCATACTCGCCCACGAGACGACGGTCCGGCGGCGGCGGCCGACGCGCCGCCAGGCCTGGGCCGCCGGTCAGGAACAGGCGGTCGCCTTCCACCCGATAGGCGGTGGCGGAGGTGATGGCTCGCGCCATCAGCTCGTCTTCGGCCTGATCCTCTGGCGCGCAGCCGATGGCGGTGGACATGACCGGTCCTTCCACCTGAAGGCGTCCCGGGGCGGGCGTCGTGAAGGGGCTGCCCATGCTGTTGCAGTCAGCGTAGGCGCCGATGTTGCCCATGCCGATGGAGAGGGTGGCGGGCCGTTGCTCCGTCACCAGAGGCTCGCCGCCAATCCTCTCGATCAGCCAGCGGCCGGCGATATCGGGGTTAGGCTCAGTGGGCCGCGTCAGAACCGCCCGCTCGCCATTCGCCCCGGCTAGAATCAGCGTCCGGGGGTCCGGGCGGCTCCAGCCGCTGATCTGGTCGATAAAGGCGGCGAGGCGTCGCTCGCTTGCGACCGCGGCAGGTCTGCGGCCGGCGGGAGCGGCGGCGCACAGACCGGTCCTTACCGCCTCGAGGCGGGTGACGCTGATCCGCTGGCCTTCCAGCCGGTAGAAGGCCGGGAAGCCGCCGCTGCATCCAGCGCCGTGATTGAGAAAGCCGCCTTCGCTGAAGTTCACCCAGGCCTGATAGCGAGCAAAATCCTCATCCCCGATCCGCTCAAGCCGCCACTGCCCGCCCAAGGGGTCGATCTGGCTGAGGTAGGAGCCGTCGTCCGCGACAGGCGCGATGGGGACGCTCGCGGCCGCCGCGTCAATCGTATCCGGCGCAGGCGCCTCCGCCGGGGCGGAACAGGCGCAGATGAAGGCGAGGGCGGTCAGGCACAACGAGCGCATGACCGCCTAACGCCGATCGATCGAGTCCGGTGCCCGAGGCTTAGAACCGGGCCGTCAGCGAAACCCTCAGCGCGCGGGGTGAACCCGGCGTGATATTGTTGTTGCTGTGCGCCGTGGACCAGTAGCGCTCGTCGAACAGGTTCTCGACGTTGGCCTGGACGCGGATGCGCCGGCTCACATCGTAGAAGACCGCGGCATCGACACGGGTGAAGCTGGGCAGCACGACGGCGTTGTCGATGCCGGCGAAGACTTGGCCCTGGTGGATGATCCCCAGGCCGGCGGCCCAACGCGGGTCGAACTGATAGCGGTTCCACAGCGAAGCGCTGTGCTCAGGGACGAGCGGCACGGTGCGGCCCGCCGGCGCGGCGGTGGTGTCGCTGGTGATCTTGGCGTCCTGCCAGGCGTAGCCGCCCATGATCTCCCAACGCTCGGTGATCTGCCCGCTGAGGCCGAGCTCCAGTCCCTCGGTCCGCTGCTCGCCGGTCTGGACGATCAGGGCGGGGTCGAGCGGATCGCGAGCCGTCGTGTTGCTGCGCTCGAGGCGGTAGAGGGCCGCCGACAGCATGAGGCCCTCGACAGGCTCCCAGCGCGCCCCAAGCTCGTGATTGATGAATTCCTCGGGCTCCAGCGAAAGGTTCGACGCCGAAAGCGAAGCGAACTGATCACCCGAGGCCGGCAGGAAGGAGCGCGCATAGCTGCCGTAGAAGCTGAGCGCCTCAGTAGGCTGATAGATGACGCCCAGGCGCGGCGAGACCATCTCGTCCGTGCGCTCGAAGCGGTCGCCCGTGCGGTTGTTGGTCAGGTCCAGGCCGAAGGAATCAAAGCGCAGTCCCGCCACCACCTGCCACTGCGGATTCAGCTGAATCTGATCCTGAACATAGAGGCCGAGGATCGAGGCCTCACCGTCGTTGTCGGCGTCACTGGCGCTCTGGCGAAAGTCCACCACCATGCCCGATAGGGTGGGCGAGGCGACCGGCACGGTGATCGAGGTGGCCGTGCCGCCGAAATAGCCGGTCTCGCGGAAGTTCCGGGTGTCCTGGCGGCCCAGCTCTACGCCGGCCAGCAGGCGGTGTCCGATCGAGCCCGTCTGCGTCTCGAGGATGAAGTCGGTCTGGGTGAACAGATTCTCGCGGCTGGTCAGGTTGTTGTAGGCCGAGATGGACACGGTCGATCCACCGCCGCCGACCGCGCCGGGGTACACGTTCTGATAGAATTTGTCGTAGGCGGCCAGGACCGTGCGGTTGCGGATGATGAGGCCGTTGGAGCCGACCCACTGCACCGCGCCGCTCAGCCAATCCACGTCGGCCGTGGAGTAGCTGAGATCCGGGTCGCCGAAGAAGGTTGAAACATCCGTCTCAAGGGGGCGGCCCAGGTAGGACGGGACGCCACGATCAACGGTGCGTTCGTCCTCGAAGTGTTCGTAGGACAGCACGAAGGAGAGCTGCTCGCTGGGGGTGAAGGCGACGGTGGGATTGATACCCCATCGCTCGACCCCGACGTGGTCGCGGTAGCTGCCGGAATCCTCGATGACCAGATTGAGACGGCCCGAGGCCATGGCGCCCAGGGGCTGGTTCAGGTCCAGGGTGGCGCGGCGATGATCGAAGGAGCCCAGCTCGACCGAAAGGCCGCGCTCGACGGACGAGAAGGGGGTCTTGGTGACGCGGTTGATGACGCCGCCGCCGCCGCCGCGCCCAAAGATCATGGCGTTGGGGCCGCGCAGAACCTCGACCCGCTCCAAGTTGTACACGTCGCGATAGTACTGAACGTCGTCCCGGACCCCATCGGTGAAGAAGTCCGCTGTGGTCGCCTGGCCGCGGATGGTGGGGGCGTCGCGGTGACCTTCGCCCTGGCCCATGGTGACGCCAGGAACGTAGCGAACCACATCCGCCATGCTGTCCATGGCCTGATCTTCAATGGCGGCGCGGGTCACGATGGCCACGGACTGGGGCGTGTCCTCCAGCGCCGTGTCCGTGCGGGTGGCGGTCGCCGTGCTTTCCACCCCATAGCCCTCGGCCCGCGCGCGGCCATAGACCGTCACCTCGGCGACGGGCGTGGACGGTCCTTCAGCCTCTGCAACTCCCTGATCGGCATAGGTGACGGGCGCGAGCAGGGCGGCGAAGAGCGGGTAGGCGGGGTTCATGAGGACACTCGAGAAAGATAATGCGAAGCGTTCGCATTCGCATAGGGCGCGGCCATGGGGGTGTCAACGGCTTGGCCGGAAGAGTCTCGTCCCGCCATGACAGCGCAGCATCGGCGCCACACGAGCGCGACCGGCCTCGCGGACATACGGCCGTCGTCGACGCTATCGGCGCCGCTTCACCGCCGCCCCGACGGGTGCTAAGGCGCGGCCATGACCCAAGCGCCCTTCATGGACTTCGCCCTCGGCGACACCGCCGACGCCATCCGCGAAACGACCGCCCGCTGGGCCGCCGACCGGCTCGCGCCGCTGGCCGCCGAGATCGACGAGAAGAACCAGTTCCGCCGCGAGCTCTGGCCCGAAATGGGCGAGCTGGGACTGCACGGGATCACGGTGGAGGAAGAATACGGCGGCCTCGGCCTCGGCTATCTCGAGCACGTGGTGGCGATGGAGGAGGTGAGCCGCGCCTCGGCTTCGATCGGCTTGTCCTACGGCGCCCACTCCAACCTGTGCGTCAACCAGATCCGTCGCTGGGGCACGGAGGAGCAAAAAGCCCGCTACCTGCCCAGGCTTATCTCGGGCGAGCACGTGGGGTCGCTGGCCATGTCGGAGGCCGGCTCGGGCTCCGACGTCATGTCCATGCGCACGCGGGCCGAGAAGAAGGGCGACCGCTATGTGCTGAACGGCACGAAGTTCTGGATCACCAACGCGCCCTCGGCCGACACGCTGGTGGTCTACGCGCGCACCGGCGAGGGCAACGGCGGCGTCACCGCGTTCCTGATCGAGAAGGGCTTCAAGGGCTTCAGCGTCTCCAAGAAGCTGGACAAGATGGGCATGCGCGGCTCGGACACCGCCGAGCTGGTGTTCGAGGACTGTGAGGTCCCCGAAGAGAACGTCATGGGCGGGGAGGGGCGCGGCGCCGCCGTCCTGATGTCGGGCCTGGACTATGAGCGCGCCGTGCTGGCCGCCGGCCCGCTGGGCATCATGCAGGCCGCGCTGGACGTGGTCCTGCCCTATGTGCGCGAGCGCAAGCAGTTCGGAAAGCCGATCGGCTCCTTCCAGCTGATGCAGGGCAAGATCGCCGACATGTACGTGGCCCTGAACTCGTCGCGGGCCTACGTCTACGCCGTGGCCAAGGCGTGCGACGCGGGCAAGACGACACGTTTCGACGCGGCGGGCGCGATCCTGATGGCCTCGGAGAATGCGGTGAAGGTCAGCCTCGAGGCCGTTCAGGCCCTGGGCGGCGCCGGCTACACCAAGGAGTGGCCGGCGGAGCGGCTGGTCCGCGACGCCAAGCTCTACGACATCGGCGCCGGCACCAACGAAATCCGCCGCTTCCTGATCGGGCGGGAGTTGCTGGGCGCCTGATCCTGCGGAAGGATTTCCTGATCGCCTCTTGAGAAGCCACGGCGGCCCTCGAAGCGCAGTCTGATCTCCGAAGTTAGGGGAGGCCGCCATGACGCGCCTGATCGTCGTAACGTCCCTGCTCGCGGCTATCGCTGCCCCCGGCGCCGCGCATCAGACCCCGCCGCCTGATCCCGCCTCGCCCGAGGCGGTCGGCGCCCGACTGCGCGGGCATTATCAGATGATCGAGCCTGTCGCTGAGCGGGTTCACATGATCCGCCAGATCGAACCTTTTCAGGTCAGCGTCCTGGGAAATATCGGGGTGATCGAACAGTCGGACGGGCTGGTGCTGTTCGATGCTGGGGGCGATCCGGCGGCCACGCGCCGGGCCCTGCGTATGATCGCCACTTTCAGCGAAAAGCCGGTCAAGGCGGTCATTATAAGCCACTGGCATAGCGACCATTTCGGCGGCCTTGGCGAGATCGTTGACCGCTGGCCGAGCGTGCGCATCATCGCCCACGAGCAGACCCTGAGGAACCTGACGGAGCTGGGAACGGGCCTTCCCGCCCAGGCCGATCTGGCCGGAGAGCCGGACACATTCGGGGCTATCCTCGCGGGCCTCGCCCCCATCCGGGCCGCCCAGGCCGCCGCCGGGCCGGAGCTGGGGCAGGGCTATGAGGATCTGATCGCGCTTTCGATGATGACCGGCCGGGACTCCGAAGGCGCTCGCCTGGTTCTGCCCACTGAAACCTTCACCGACCGGCTGGTCCTGGATGATGCGGTCGCGCCTATCGAGGTCATCCATCTGGGGAACGGCAACACCTCGGGCGAAGCGCTCGCCTGGCTGTCGCGCCAGAGGGTGCTTTTCACTGGCGATACGGTAGTGGGGCCGTTCCCCTATGGCATCGCAGCCTTCCCAACGAGCTGGCGCCGGGTGCTGGGCCAGATCGACGCCATGGACTACGCGGTACTGGTCCCCGGCCATGGTGAGATGCAGCGCGATCACACCTACGTCCGCGCCATGATGGCCGACATGGATGAGTTGAACGCCTTCGTGACGCCCCTGGCGCGGGCCGGCGTCTCCCTGGAGGACATCCGCGCCCGCCGGCCGTTGGCCCGCCAGGCCGAGGCCTTTGCTCAGGGCGACGCGTGGAAACGCAAATGGTTCTACCGTTACTGGATTGATCCCCTGATCGGCTGCATGGCGGCTGAGGCGCGTGGCGAGACCATCGCCTATCCGGTCGGGTCGGCGACGTGCACGGGGCCGGGATCGCTCGGCTTCTAACGGAACCGCCGCGCGGGTGCGGGGTTGCTCCAGCGAAAGGAGCATCCCCATGCCTGCCAAATCCAAAGCTCAGCAGAAGGCCGCCGGCGCCGCCCTGTCCGCCAAGCGTGGCGATACGCCCAAGTCGGAGCTGAAGGGCGCGTCCAAGTCCATGTACGAGAGCATGTCGAAGAAGGAGCTGGACGAGTTCGCCTCGACCAAGCGCAAGGGCAAGCCCGAGCACGCCTCAGACGCCCGCTGAGTCGCCGACCACTGGCGCGGAGGCACAGCCGCGCTTACCTTCCGCGTCGCGAAAGGAAGACCGCCCCCCATGAGCCCCGCTGACGTCCGCCAGCCGCGCGCCTTCTCGACCGTGCTGGAGGAGCTGGGGACCGCCGGCGGACCGACGCTGCACGTGGCCGACATGGTTCAGGCCTTCGGCCACCGCGGCCTGGGTGCGGTCATGCTGCTGATCGCCCTGATCAACCTGTTCCCATGGCCTCCAGGCGGCACAACCTTCGTGGGCTTTCCGCTGCTGTTGATCAGCCTGCAGCTGGTGGTCGCTCGTCAGGGCGTGTGGCTGCCCCGGGGCATCCTCCAGGTAGGCCTATCCCGTGAGGGCTATCGCAAGGGCCTCAGCCGGTTCCTGCCGGCCATCCGCTTCGCCGAGCGGCTCACGCGTCCCCGTTGGGGCTTTCTGTCGAACGCCGGGGCCAAGGTGCTGATCGGTCTGGTCAGCTTTGTGCTGTCCTGCGTGCTGGTCCTGCCGGTGCCGGGCGGCAATCTGCTGCCGGCGGCGACCATGTCCCTGTTCGCCCTGGGCCTGATGCAGCGGGACGGCGTCGCCATCCTGCTGGGCTGGCTGGCGGCCGCAGCCAGCTTCGGCGCGCTGGTCCTGGCCTGGAGCGTGATCAAGGCGGCGTTCCTGCACGCCTGGAACTATGGAACCCAATTGATCGGGACCGGATAAGACGAAGGGCCGCCGGTCGCCCGACGGCCCTTCCATTCTCCGCCGAAACGGAAAACCGGCTGACGCTTACGCGCGGACCTCGCCGGAGGTCCAGGTCGCCGTCTCGGGCATACGAGAATGAGACACTGGATCACCTCCTTTCAGCTGTTGAACAGGACGACCAAGATGGGATCGATTCCGTGCATCGACAACGGCCTGGGGAGTCGTTGGCCAAGATGCCGCGGCGCCGCGACCTAATCGCCACGCTTCTTGCGACCCCATCGGGACGGCCGCGCGCGCAGTGGCCAGGGCTCCGGCGGCGGCTCCAGAGGCGCCTCGGGGGGCTGCGCGACCAGCCTTTTCCTCACGCGCAGGTGGGTGAGGGGGCCATCCAGCAGGGCCAGCGCCGCCTCAGTGGCCGCACGCCCCGCCGCCACGGCCGGCTCAAAGGCCTTCCAGTCACGGATCTCGACCCCATCCAGGTTGGGTGAAACCAGGACGTCGACGGCTTGGCGCGCCGCCTTCACATCGCCCTCGCTGGACAGAGTGGCTGAGCGCATGAGGATCGAGACGATGGGCGGCCCCTGGCGCCACCGGCCCGAGCGGACCCAACGCCACGCGGAGGTCAGGCCGTCGACCGCCTCGGGCTGGACGCCGCGGGCGCGGGTGACGTCGACGCCGACGATGGGCCCCGCGTGTTCGGCGCGCAGCACGTCGGCCGGAAAGTTCTTCACCACCGCGCCGTCCACCAGCACCGCACCGCCCTGGATGACCGGCGGCATCACGCCGGGCAGGGAGATGGTGGCCCGCAGCGCCTCGCGCAGTTTGCCGCGCCTGTGGACGACGAAGCCGCCGTTGGTCAGGTCGGTCGAGACGCACAGCCAGGGCAGGGGCATGTCGCTGATCTCGATATCGCCGAAATGCGTCTTCAGCAGCTGCTCGACTTTGCGCCCCTGAGTCATGGCCAGGATCGGCAGGGCTATGTCGGACAGCGGGCTAGCCTCGACGAACGCCTCGCGGATCCGCGTCTCAAGCTCGGCCTGCGTCCAGCCCAGCGCAAGGCCCGCCGACACGATGGCCCCCATCGAGACCCCGGCGAAGACGTCGCAATCGACTCCCGCCTCGCTGAGGGCCTTGGCGGCGCCGACATGGGCATAGGCGCGAGCGCCTCCGCCCGACAGCACCAGCCCCACCGCCGTGCCGGTCAACAGGCGCGCCAGCCGCGCCTCGTCGGCGGCTTCGCCCTCGATCATGTGCAGCCAGCGCGCCGGCTGGATGGCGTCGAGCCAGGCGGGCGTGCCCTTGGGCGGCTGAGGTCCCCGGCGGATCAGGATCAGGTCGGTCAACCGCTCGTCGCCGGGCAGGGGCCTCGCCGCCGCCTTGCTGGCCGTCGGCCGGTCAGCCATGTCCGCCATGAGGAACAGCCGGTCCACCTGACGCCGGATGAAGTGGGCCCAGGCGCTCTCCTCGGTCTCGGCCACGTAGAGGATGACGTCGTAGTCGTCCTCGATCGATGAGAACCACTCCGCCACCGAAGGCATGGCGTCCGAGCCGATCACCCGGGCCGTAAAGCCCAGCGCCTCCATCTCTGCGGCGATGCGGTCGACGATGGGCCGGACCAGCGGCTCGCGCAGGCCGATGAAGCCGAACACGCTGGGTTCTGCGACGCCCGAGCCCTGGTCGCGGGCCCGACGGATCATCAGCCGCGCCATCTCGGTCATGACCTCAGGCTCTCGTCGGGCGGCTTCGAAGAAGGCGTCGCGGGGCAGGGCTAGAAGTTCACTGTCGCGCAGGGCCACGACGGTCGAGCTGTGCGGCGTGCCGGCCAGCAGGGACATTTCGCCTACAGGCTCGCCCGGGCGCACCACGCCGAGGAACTGAGACGGACGACCCTCTTCCCTCCTGAAGACGCCCAGACGCCCCGCCTTGAGCAGGAACAGGGTCTCGGCGGCGTCCCCGGCGGAGAACAGGCGCTCGCCCCCGGTCAGCGAGAACCACGACGCCTGACCGCCCGGCGCGGCGCGATCTCCGGCCACGGCGAACAGGCGCGACAGCGCCGCCTCAAGGTTGTTGTCCTGACCCCGCTTCTTCACGGAACGGGATCATGGCGCCGATCTGGATTCGGCGCTCTCTTTTCGTGAGGGGCCGGGCGGGCTAAGCCAGCGCCATGCCCAAGCTGACCACCGCCGCCGATCCGAACAGCGCCGCCTTCAAGGCTCTGGACGCTCACAACCGCGCCCTTGCCGACGACCTACGCGAGAGGGTCGTCAAGGCCGCCCTTGGTGGGCCGGAGGCCAGCCGCGAACGTCACGTCAAGCGGGGCAAGCTGTTGCCGCGCGACCGGGTGGAGCGCCTGCTCGATCCGGGCTCGCCCTTTCTCGAGATCGGTCAGCTGGCGGCGAACGGTGTCTACAGAGACAAATCAGGCGCGGACGAGGCGCCTGGCGCCGGCATGATCTGCGGTATCGGCCGCGTCTCGGGCCGCGAGGTGATGATCGTCGCCAACGATCCGACGGTGAAGGGCGGGGCCTACTTCCCCCTGACGGTCAAGAAGCACCTGCGCGCCCAGGAGATCGCCGAACAGAACCGGCTGCCCTGCGTTTATCTGGTGGATTCAGGCGGGGCGAACCTGCCGCACCAGGCCGAGGTCTTCCCTGACCGCGACCATTTCGGCCGCATCTTCTTCAACCAGGCGCGCATGAGCGCCCAGGAGATCCCTCAGATCGCCTGCGTCATGGGCAGCTGCACCGCCGGCGGGGCCTATGTGCCCGCCATGTCGGACGAGACGGTCATCGTCAGGAACCAGGGCACCATCTTCCTGGCCGGCCCGCCCCTGGTGAAGGCGGCCACGGGCGAGGTCATCTCGGCCGAGGAGCTGGGCGGGGCCGAGACCCACGGGCGCAAGTCCGGCGTGGTCGACCACGTTGCCGAAAACGACGAGCACGCGCTTCAGATCGTGCGCGACATCGTCGCCGGACTGAACACGGTCAAGGCGGTGGAGCTGGACGTGACCGAACCGGTCCCGCCCGCCCTCGATCCGGAAGGGCTGTACGGGATCATCCCCGACGACGTGCGCGCCCCCTATGATGTGCGCGAGGTCATCGCCCGCATCGTCGACGGCTCTGAGTTCCAGGAGTTCAAGGCGCTATACGGCACGACCCTGGTCTGCGGCTTCGCCCGCATCTGGGGCATGCCGGTGGCCATCCTGGCCAACAACGGGGTGCTGTTCTCGGAAAGCGCGCAGAAGGGCGCCCACTTCATCGAACTGGCCTGCAAGCGGCGCATTCCGCTGGTCTTCCTGCAGAACATCTCGGGCTTCATGGTGGGCGGCAAGTACGAGGCCGAGGGCATCGCCAAGCACGGCGCCAAGATGGTCACCGCCGTCGCCTCCGCCGAGGTGCCCAAGTTCACCGTGCTGATCGGCGGCAGCTTCGGCGCCGGCAACTACGGCATGTGCGGCCGGGCCTATTCGCCCCGGTTCCTCTTCACCTGGCCCAATAGCCGGATTTCGGTGATGGGCGGCGAGCAGGCCGCTAGCGTTCTGGCCACCGTCAAACGCGACGCCATGGAGGCCAAGGGCGAGACCTGGAGCGCGGAGGCCGAGGCCGAGTTCAAGGCCCCCATCCGCCAGCGCTATGAGGACGAGGGCAGCCCCTACTACGCCACCGCGCGCCTGTGGGACGACGGCGTCATCGACCCGGTCCAGACACGGGACGTGCTGGGCCTGGCCATCTCGGCCTCGCTCAACGCCCCGATCCCCGAGACCCAGTTCGGCGTGTTCAGGATGTAAAGTGGGCCTGCGTTAAGCGCGAGATCGTCGTGACGGCGGTTCAAAGGGTCAGGAGGAACAAGTGCGTCTGCACCTACCGCTGCCATTGTTCTTGTTGCGCCCAATCGTCAGGAAGAATCCTTGGCTTCTGGGGGACGATTTCTCCACACGTCGAAACACGACCATTGATCTTGGCCTATTCGGATTGGAGGTCGAGGCGGAGATGGAGCTTCTGCCAGAACAGAAGTCGCGGCTCCGGGCCGAGGCTCATGCGGGCACCCTGTTCCGTTGATCTTCCAACTCAGCGCTTGGCCTAACCTCTCGTCGCCCGGGCCGAGCAATCGCTCCGCAACACCTTCTCTATCGCCCTCCCCTTGGCCACCTCGTCCACCAGTTTGTCCAGGTGGCGGACCTCGCGCATGAAGGGGTCCTCGATCTCCTCGACCCGATGGCCGCAGATCACGCCGGTGATCAGGAAGCGGTTCGGGTTCATGGCCGGCGCCTGATCAAAGAAGGCCTCGAACGTCGTCCCGTCGGCCAGCAGGGCCTCCAGCTTGCTCTGCGAATAGCCGGTCAGCCAGCGCGTGACCTCGTCCACCTCGGACTTGCCGCGCCCCTTCTTCTCGGCCTTGGCGATGTAATGCCTGTAGACGGACGCCACGCTCATCTTCTTCAGGCGTTCGGCGGCGCTGACCGCCATGGCTAGCGCCCCGCGCCCAGTTCGAGCGCCAGGATCGGGTCGGTGCCTTCCACCTCGGCGCCGCGTCGAATCTCGACCGTTCCCGTGCCGTCGCGGGCGGCGTTGATCACATAGGTGAAGCGGCCCCTCGGGAAGAGGTAGCTGTCGGCCGCGCCCGTTCCCATCACCTCGCCGCCACGCAGCTCCAGCGAAGGGGTCGAGCTGCGCTGGCCGCCGTCCGGCCTGACCGGCTGGGCAGTATCGGCGTCGGCGAAATTGAAGCTGCGGAAAACTAGGCCTGAGCCCGCCTCGTCGGTGATCAGAACGGTGCGGTGGCCGGTCACGGCCATCAGCCGCGTATTGGCCAGCCAGCGGCATTCCAGCTCCTGATCCGCCAGCCGAACGCTGGTGACGGGCGGGGTGGTGGCGCTGTTCGGATCGGCCAGCACGCCGACACTGAGCCTGCGGATATGGCCGGCCTCGGCGCCGTCCAGCGTCAGCGAGCGGAAGACGCTGCCCGCGGCGCCTTCCTCAGCTCCCAGCTCATAGGCCTGGGCCGTGACCCGATCGGGTGCGGTCTTGTCGATGCGCCGGATGCGCACCTGATCGCCCACCGGCTGCTCGGCGATCAGAACGACCGGCTGGTTGATCGCGTCGCAGATGAACCAGGCCGGCGCGCTGAGGGCGGGGAGGGGCTGGGTCACGTCCTCGGCGGGCGTGGGCGCCGGGTCGCCGGCGCCGTCCGGCTGCGCGGGCTGGCAGCCCGCTAGGGTCAGTGTGGTCGACAGAGCCGTGATGACGCCGATCCGTGACATGCCTGACCTTCTCATCAGCGGCCTGGGCGGAGTAGATAAGGCCCATGACCAATCCTATCGTTGATCCGCTGGTTGAGAACCCCACGCCGGGCGTGGACCTGGAATCGGGCGGCCCGGTGCTGCTGGACGCCAGCCCGTCGGGCGTAGCCTTCGTCACCATCAACCGCCCCGCCAAGAAGAACGCCTTCAACGCCGAGACCATCAACGCCCTGCGGGAGGCGTTCGAGACCCTGCACGGCGCGGACCACGTGCGGGTGGTCTTCCTGCGCGGCGCGGGCGGGACCTTCTGCGCGGGCGCCGACCTGGAATGGATGCGCGACGCGGTCGAGTGGTCAGAGAGCGACAACCGCACCGACGCCATGGAGCTGGCGCTGATGCTGAAGGCGCTGCGCGACGTGCCGGCCCTGACCTGCGCCATCGTGGAGGGCGCGGCCATGGGCGGGGGCGCGGGCCTGGTGGCCGCCTGCGACATGGCCGTGGCGGTGGACGGGGCCAAGTTCGCCTTTTCCGAGGTGCGGCTGGGCCTGATCCCAGCCACCATCGCGCCCTATGTGATCGAGGCGGTGGGCCCTCGCACCGCACGTCGCCTGTTCACCTCGGCCAATGTCTTTGATGCCGAGGCTGCGCGTGACTTCGGGCTGGTGGATGCGGTGTTGCCTGAAGCCTCGTCGATCCAGGGCTTCGTGGATCAGCTGTCGTCCCTGACCAGCGCCTGCGCGCCGGGCGCGGTGGGCGACGCCAAGCGCCTGGTCAACGACATCGCCGGCAAGCCGCTGGATCACGATCTCATGCACGAGACCGCCCGCTGCATCGCGCGCGCCCGCGTCTCGGACGAGGGGCAGGAAGGCGTGCGCGCCTTTCTGGAGCGCCGCAAGCCTAGCTGGTTCGTCTGATCCATGGCCGCGGAGGGGGGTGCGGCCGCACCGAAGCCGAAACGGACGCGGCGGGCGGCCAAGCCTAAGGGGCCTGCTTGCGCCAACTGCGGGACCGAGCTGGTCGGCGCCTACTGCCATGGCTGCGGGCAGAAGGCGCACCTGCATGACCGCCTCAGCCACCTTTTCGAAGAACTGATCGAAGGCATCGCCCATTTCGACGGCCGCATCTGGAAGACCTTGCCGCGGCTGGCGATCGACCCCGGCGGACTGTCGCGCGACTGGATCGCCGGAAAGCGGACGCGTTACGTGGCGCCGCTGCACCTGTTTCTGTTCGCGGTCTTTCTGTTGTTCCTGATCCCGACGGTCACGGGTCAGCGCCTGATCGACTTCGGAGAGGCCTCGCGGATCGAGCGCACAGAAGGCGTGGATCAGGGCGGGCTCACCTTCAGGCTCGACACCGGCGAGGAGGGGCAGGGACAGCCGGTCGTCGCTGAAAACCGCATGCCGACCGAAGCCGAGATCGCTGAGGCGCCCTGGCTGGTGCGGGCCGTGGTGAAAGGCGTGAGCAAGCTCACATCTGATCCGCACTATTACGGCTATAAGATTGAAACTCTTGCCTATAAGCTGTCCTTTCTGCTGGTGCCCCTGTCCATGGGCGTCTTGGCCCTGCTGATGCTCTTCAAGCGGGAGGTGACCGCCTATCGGCACGGGGTAGTGTCGCTGTACGGCCTGGCCTTCGCGGTGCTGGTCATCATCCTTCTGGTGCTGCTGCCCTCGCCGGTGTCGGGCTGGCTGTTCTGGCCGGCGATGATCTTCCTCATGGTCCACGCGGTCCGCCACCTGAAGGACGCCTATCCCATCTCGTGGCCCGGAGCGGTGCTGAGGGGCCTGTTCCTGGCCATCATGACCGCCACGGTGTTCGGTCTGTTCATCGCAGGCGTAGTCGCGCTGGGCGTGGCGGGTTAAGAGGCGCCCATGTTCACCTCCGTCCTGGTCGCCAATCGCGGCGAGATCGCCTGCCGCGTCTTTCGCACCGCCCGCGCCATGGGCATTCGCACGGTCGCCGTCTATTCCGAGGCTGACGCCGACGCCCTGCACGTGCGCGAGGCCGATGAGGCCGTCCTGATCGGCCCGGCCGCGGCCCGCGAATCCTATCTGGTCCCTGAGAAGATTCTGGCCGCCGCGAAGCAGACCGGCGCGGAGGCCATCCACCCGGGCTACGGCTTCCTGTCCGAGAACGCGGAGTTCGCCGAAGCGGTGACCAAGGCCGGGCTGGTCTGGATCGGCCCGCCGCCCTCAGCCATCCGCGCCATGGGCCTGAAGGACGCCGCCAAAGACCTGATGGACAAGGCTGGCGTGCCCGTGACGCCGGGCTATCTGGGCGCCGACCAGTCGGAAAAGACCCTGGCCGCCGAGGCCGCGCGCATCGGCTATCCGGTGCTGATCAAGGCCGTGGCCGGGGGCGGCGGCAAGGGCATGAAGCGCGTGGACCGGGCCGAGGACTTCCTCGCCGGCCTCACCAGCGCCCAGCGTGAGGCCAAGGCGGCCTTCGGCGACGACCGGGTGCTGCTGGAGACCTACATCACCCGCCCGCGCCATATCGAGGTGCAGGTGTTCGGGGACGGGCAGGGCAATGTGGTCCACCTGTTCGAGCGCGACTGCTCGCTGCAGCGCCGCCACCAGAAGGTCATCGAGGAGGCCCCGGCGCCGGGCATGGACGCCAAGACGCGCGAGGCCGTCACCTCCGCCGCCGTCCGCGCCGCCAAGGCCGTGAACTATGTGGGCGCCGGCACGGTGGAGTTCATCGCCGACGCGTCGGAGGGCCTGAAGCCGGACCGGGTCTGGTTCATGGAGATGAACACCCGGCTCCAGGTGGAGCATCCGGTCACCGAAGCCGTCACCGGCGTCGATCTGGTCGAATGGCAGTTTCGCGTTGCCGCCGGCGAGCCTCTGCCGCTGAAGCAGGACGAGATCACCCTGAACGGCTGGGCCATGGAGGCCCGCCTCTACGCCGAGGACCCTGAGAACGGCTTCCTGCCCTCCATCGGCGCCCTGAACCATTTCGTTCTGCCGCCCGCTGATGATCCCCTCGATCTCGAGGGGGACGAGAAGGCGACGCTGCGCGTCGACGCCGGCGTGGAGGAGGGCGGAGAGGTCAGCCAGTTCTATGACCCCATGATCGCCAAGCTGATCGTCCACGCCGAGACGCGCGAGGGCGCCGCCACACATCTGGCGGACGCCTGCCGCGAGGTGGAGGTCTGGCCGATCCGCACCAACGCCGCTTTTCTGGCGCGGTGCCTGGATCATCCGCGCTTTGTGGCCGGCGATGTGGACACGGCCTTCATCGGCGCTGAGGGCGAGACGCTTCTGGCGCCTTGGACTCTGGACGAGGCGGGGGCCGCCGCAGCGGCTGGAGCCCTGCTGCGACAGGGGCTAGAGGCGTTCGCGGATCCGGACGATCCATGGCACGGCGCCTCGGCTGCGAGCGGATTCCGTCTGAACGCCCGGCCGGGCTTCAGCATCCCCGTCCGGGCCGAAGGTTTCACGCATACGGTTCGAGTGGACGCGGCGGCCGACGGCGGATGGCGGGTGAATGTCGAGGGGGAGTCGCAGACCCTGTCCTTCTTCCCCGGCGACAGCGCCCAGGAGGACTGGTTCCGGCCCTCAGTGACGCTCGCGCCCGACCAGCCGCCCGTCAGCTATGCCTGGATGCCTGAGGAGCAGGCCGTTGTCCTGTTCCGCGAGGGCCGCGCCTGGCGCATCGACGCCCGTCCAAGGGCTGCGGCCGCCGCCGCCGCCTCGGACGGCTCTCTCCGCGCGCCCATGCCGGGCAAGATCGTCGCCGTTCCGGCCAAGCCCGGCGATAAGGTGGGCAAGGGCGCGCCGGTGATCGTGCTTGAAGCCATGAAGATGGAGCACGCCCTGACCGCCCCCTTCGCCGGGGTGGTGGCCGAGGTCTCCGCCTCGGTGGGCGATCAGGTGACCGACGGCGCGGTGCTGGCGGTGGTGGAACGCGAGCCTGACGCTTAACTCAGGCCTTGGCCGCCCAAGGGTTCGGTCTCGATGTGAGTGTCGAAGCCGGCGATCAACGGCCGGCCCCGCGCGATCGCGTCCCGCACTTGGGGCAGCTCCAGCGAAGCGCGATGGCTGTCGGCGGAGTCCCATACCTCAGTGACCCAGAGGGCGTCCGCGTCGGCCGGGTCGCGCGCGACGATATAGCTGAGGCAGCCCGGCATGCCGCCGGTGCCCTCGAGAAGAATTGCGGCCAATTCGTCGCGCCGCCCGGGCTGTGCGCGCATCCTGCCGATGAGTCCGTACATGCTCGTCTCTCCGAGGGACGTGGGGGCAAGGCCGCACAGGGCCAGGCCCAGCCCAGCGGCCAGCGTTTCGCGGCGGTTGCTCTGCATGCCCACAGACTAGCGCCTCAGCGGCGTTTCGTCCGCCGTGACGTGAGCCGATTCCGTGTTAAGGCGCGGCCATGCCGCTCCATCTGATCAAGCTGTGCGTGGGCGTCTCTGACGTCGCCTGGCTGGAGAGCCGAGCCCGGCGGGGCGGCGAGCTGATCGTGCATACGCGCATGACGCCCAAGCGCGCCGCCGAGGTCGAGGAAGGCGGCTCCCTCTACTGGGTGATCAAGGGTCAGGTGGCCTGTCGCCAGCCCATCGCGTCGATCGACACCAGGGGCGAGGGCAAGGCCTCGCGCTGCGAAATCCGGCTGGAGCCCGTGGTCATCCGCACCGCGCCGCTGGGCCGGCGGCCCTTCCAGGGCTGGCGCTATCTGGAGGCCAAGGACGCGCCGGTGGACTTGTCTCGCGCCGAAGCCACCGACCTGCCTGATGATCTGGTGCGCGAGTTGCGCGAACTCGGGGCCTGGTAGGCGGCTACATTCCCGGAACCGCGCCGGCCGCAATGGCTTCATCGACGCAGGCGCCCAGGGCCGTGTCATGGGCCCCGGCGTCTCGCGCCTTGGCGGCGCGCACGGCGGTCAGGGCGCGTTGAGCGCCATCGTCGCTGAGCTGCGCCCGCTCGCTCCACCAGTCACGAATGAACCAGCTGGGCCCGGCGACATGGCCCGTCGCGGCCGACTCCTCGATCATCAGCTCCATGGCGCCGAGGCAGTAGACGGCCTTGGGCAGCGTTTCTTCGCCAGGGCTTCGGGCGATGGGCAGATCCCGCTGCTGGCGATAGGCGGCCAGGAAGGCCTGCGGCTCGACGGGAGGGGTCCACGCGCCGCCGCCTAGGGGGGTCGTGCAAACCATCTTCAGGACGTGTCGGGCGAGGGCGTTGGACGGCGGCGTCCATCGCGTGCCCGTTCCATTGGTGGTGGGCTCGCCCGCAGCGTTGAAGTAGTGCGCCTCGTCCAGACGCGAAAGTCCGTCGGCGCAGTTCACCGTATGCCGCATGGTCCAGTAGGCGGAACCGTCCTGCCGGTCCCGCGGCTCAAAGAAGATAGACGCGTAGGTGGCTTCATCGCCCTCGCGCCGGATGGTGGACAGGTCCACGAGCTTCACGCCGGTCCAGGTCCCGGCGTCCGGAACCTGACGCACGGCGCCGTTTGCGGAGATCGATCGCTGCAGCGCCGCCTCGGTGTCCTCGGCTCGCCAGCCAGACGCCTGCGCCTCGTCGGCGGCGGCAAGCGCCAGCCTCCATTGACCCTGAGCGGCGGCCGTCCGTCCCAGCTCGGCATAGGCGTCGCCCAGATCCGCATGGAAGATGGGATCGATCGCCAGCGTGTGGTGGCCCGGACCCGTCAACCCCTCCAGAATTTCCGCCGCATCGCCATAGCGGCCCTGTCGGAAACGCAGCCAGGCGCGCGCGTGCTCGACCCACCGCCGCTCGGATCCCCGGGCGGCCTCGGCGACGCCGTCGAGCTCAGACTCAAGCGCCGCCAACTCGGGCTGGAAGTCCAGCGCGCGCTGGTCCACCCGCTGGCGCCAGGCGCGCGTGCAGGCGACGATGTCGGCATCCGCGGCGCAGGAGAACCGAGGCGCTTCCGTCGTAGGAGCGGCTGATCCGCCCAAGGCAACGATCGCGACGGCGAGAGCAAGCATGACGAACTCCGACAACTAAACGCTCAAGCTGTTGAACGTGGACGGATTTTCGCGTGACCGCAACCGCTTATCCGGCGAAGGAGTAGGCGGTCTTGGTCTGCGTGTAGAACTCGACGGCGGCGAAACCCTGCTCGCGCGGACCATAGCTGGAGCCCTTCGTGCCGCCGAAGGGCACGTGATAGTCGACGCCCGCTGTCGGCAGATTGACCATCACCATCCCCGCGCGGCTGTACCGTTGAAAATGCCGTGCGTGCTTCAGCGAGGTCGTGCAGATGCCCGAGGACAGGCCGAATACGGATGCGTTGGCCGCTTCCAGCGCCTCCTCGTAGGTCCTCACCCGGATGATGGAGGCGACGGGGCCGAACACCTCCTCGCGGTTAATGCGCATGTCCGGCGTGGTCTCGCTGAGGATGGCCGGCGTCATGTAGAGGCCGTCGGTGCGTCCCTGGGTGCGCTCACCGCCACAGACCAGCCGGCCGCCCTCGGCCTGGGCGATGCGGACATAGTCCAGGTTCTGCTCCAGTTGGCTGGCGTTGGCCACCGGCCCCATCTGGGTTTCGGGGTCGAGGGCGTGGCCGACCTTCAGCGCCCGCGCCCGCTCGGCCAGCGCCTCGACAAAGCGGTCGTGAACGCCCTCCTGAACGATCAGCCGGCTGGAGGCAGTGCAGCGCTGACCCGTGGCGAAGAAGGCGCCGTCCAGAGCCACGCTCACGGCGCGGTCCAGATCAGCGTCATCCAGCACCACCAGCGGGTTCTTGCCGCCCATTTCCAGCTGTACCCGCGCCTGGCGCGCCATGCAGGCGGCGGCCACCTGGGCGCCCACGCCCTGGGAGCCGGTGAAGGAGACGCCGTCGATGTCCCTGTGCGCGGCGATGGCGGCGCCGACGCGGCCAGGGCCTATCACCAGGCCGAATACGCCCTTGGGCAGGCCCGCCTCGACCAGCACCTCCGCCAGGGCGGCGGCGGTGGCCGGGGTCGTGCCGGCCGGCTTCATGACCACGGCGTTGCCGAAGGCGAGGGCCGGCGCCGCCTTCCAGGCCGGAATGGCGATTGGGAAGTTCCAGGGCGTGATCAGGCCGAAGACGCCCACGGCCTGGCGATAGGTCTGCACTTCGACGGCGGGCCGCACGGACTCCAGGTTCTGACCGTGGCGGCGCAGGGCCTCGCCCGCGAAATACTTCAGCACCCGGCCCGCGCGCGCCGTTTCGCCGACGGCCTCGGCCAGGGTTTTGCCTTCCTCCCGCGCCAGCAGGCGACCGATCCTGTCCTTCCGTTCCAACAGCAGCGTCCCGGCCCGGTCCAGCACGTCGGAGCGCAGTTCCGGCGAGGCGTCAGCCCAGGCCGGCTGCGCCGCCCGCGCGGCGGCCACGGCGGCCTCCACCTCCTCCACGCCACCGTCGGGTTGCAGCGCCACCAACTCGCTCAGATCCGAAGGGCTTCGCACCTCGCGCTCGGCCGGGGCGTCGATCCATTCGCCGCCGATCAGGTGTCGCAAGGTCAGGGGGGCGTCGTCGGCCATGGCCGCTCCTTCGGGCGAAACAGGTTCGGACCCGTCATGGCCCCGCGGCGCGCGGCGGGCAAGACCGCCCTTGGCGGCGCGAAGGCGAGCCGCTATCTCTGATGTGCATCGTCAAAGGAGACGCGCCCAATGCCCGATCTGGCCCAGACCACCGATTACATCCGCCAGCGCGTGGGCGAGGATTCCGGCCTCGGCAAGAGCGTGAAGCTGGACTTCGGGCCCGAGGGCGTCATCCACATCGACGGCGCCTCGACGCCCAATCAGGTGACGAACGAGGACAAGCCGGCTGACGCCACCATCTCTATGGCCTGGGACGATTTCATCGCCCTGTCCGAGGGGCGGCTGGACCCGATGATGGCCTTCATGCAGGGCAAGATGAAGATCCAGGGCGACATGATGCTGGCCCAGCGGCTGGCGCCGCTGCTTAAGGGCTGAGCAAGCCTTACGCCTCGGCCTGCTGGCCGACGCGGCTGTCTTCCGTTGGATCGCCCATCAGATCCACGAGCCGCCGGCGCGCCCTGTGAACACGGCTCTTGATGGTGCCCACGGCGCAGCCTGAAATCTCGGCGGCCTCTTCGTACGAGAGGCCCGCGGCGCCCACGAGAATGATCGCCTCGCGATGCTCGGGCGGCAGACGCTGCAGCGCCACGCGCAGCTCGGTGACGGAGACGCCCCAGTCCTGATTGGCCTCGGTGGTCAGCCCGGCCGCATGCTCGCCGTCCTCATCGGCTACTTCGCGCCGGCGCTTAGCCACGGTCGAGTACCAGGTGTTGCGCAGGATGGTGAAAAGCCAGGCGCGAAGGTTCGTGCCTGGCTCGAAGCGGTCGCGGGCGCTCCACGCCTTGACCATGGTGTCCTGAACGAGATCGTCCGCATCCGCCCCGGAGCGCGCCAGGGTCCATGCAAAGGCGCGCAGCGAGGGCAGTTGCGCCTCGAAGTCGCGCCGCCACTGCTCCCGATCGAGCCGACGCCGCGTAGTGGGCGCGGAATAGCGACGCTCGGTTTCAATGGTTTGAAGGGAAGGGGGCATTCGACGCCTTACGCTGCACTCCTCTTTCCGAACGCCATGGCGTCGGCCCCGTTCCGCCGAGGCGACTAGATCAAAACGGGAACAATCGCTAAGCTTGCGCGTTCAGGCGCCGGTGGAGCAGAGGGGAAGGCAATGAGAGCACTGAACAGGGCGCGCGGATTTTGAACGCGCCTCTCACCTCCCTGTGTCCAGGCTGGACCGTCAGCCTTGATGAGTATCGGCGCGTGCGTGCATGTACCGAAGCCTTGGCGAGGCCGCTGTCCGACGAGGACTGCGTCGCCCAATCGATGCCGGATGCGAGCCCGGTCAAATGGCATCTGGCGCACACCACCTGGTTCTTCGAGCGGGTGGTCCTGGCCAAGACCGGGCGCGCCGTCGATCCCATCCATGACCGCCTCTTCAACTCGTACTACGAGGCCGTGGGCGAGCGCGTGGCGCGCCCCTCTCGAGGCCTGCTGACCCGCCCCTCCCGAGCCGAGGTCATGGCGTATCGGGCGCGAGTCGACGAGGCTATGGCCGACTTGCTCAGCCGGCCGGCTCCTGCAGGTGAGCTGGATGGGCTGGTGCAGCTGGGCCTCCAACACGAGCAGCAGCACCAGGAGTTGATCCTGACAGACGTGCTGCACCTGTTTTCCTGCTCTCCCCTTGAGCCGGCCTATGGGCCGGCGCCCAGGCTGCAAGCCGCGACAGGCGAGGGGCGGTTCCTCGCGATCGAGGGCGGCGTGTACCCGGTGGGAGCCGATCACGTCGGCTTCGCCTACGACAACGAGCAGCCGAGACACGACGCTCTGGTCCGAGATTTCGAGATCAGCGACCGGCTGGTGACCAACGGCGAGTGGCTGGCCTTCATGGAGGACGGGGGCTATCGGCGGCCCGAGCTCTGGCTGTCGGACGGGTGGGCGGCGGTCCAGTCGGAAAACTGGCGCGCGCCGGGCTACTGGCGTCGGGACGACGGGGACTGGAGCCAGTTCACTCTGCAGGGTCGGGCGCCCATCGATCCGTCGCTGCCGGTTTCGCACATCAGCTTCTACGAGGCGGACGCCTTCGCGCGGTGGGCCGGCAAGCGCCTGCCGACAGAGTTCGAGTGGGAAGTGGCGGCGTCGAAGGCCGGGCTGTGCCAGGTTTACGACGGCGTCTGGCAGTGGACCGCCTCGGCTTATACGCCCTATCCGGGGTTCCAGCCCGAGCCCGGCGTAGTCGCCGAGTACAACGGCAAGTTCATGTGCAATCAGATGGTGGCGCGGGGCGGCTCCTTCGCCACGTCGCCCGGGCATACGCGCGCCACTTATCGAACCTTCTTCTATCCGCATCAGCGCTGGCAGTTCCTGGGACTGCGGCTGGCCGCCGATCGGCAGCGACCGGCCCGCCGGCCCCAGCCGGACGACTTCACCGCGGCCCTGATCGAGGGCCTGTCGGCCTCGCCAAAGACCCTGTCGCCCAAGTGGCTGTACGACGCCCGCGGCTCAGAGCTGTTCGAGCAGATCACGGATCTGGCCGAGTATTATCCGACGCGCACCGAGACGGCGCTGCTCCGGCGTATCGCGCCCGAGATCGCCGCCCGGCTGGGGTCGGGGGCGACGCTCATCGAACTGGGCAGCGGGGCCAGCGAGAAGACGCGTCTGCTGCTCGACGCCGCGCCGCAGGTCAGCCGCTACATCCCCATCGACATTAGCCCCTCGGCGCTGGAGGCGGCCGCCGAAGCCCTTCGCCGCGACTATCCCGATCTGGAGGTGGCGCCGGTGGAGGCGGACTTCACGCGCGACGTGCCGCGCGTAAATGCGGCGAGTGACCGGTTGGTTTTCTTCCCGGGCTCGACGATCGGCAACTTCCAGCCTGACGAGGCCGCAGCCTTATTGACGCGCGCCCGCAAGGCGGCCGGCGAGGGGGCGTGGATGGTGCTGGGGGTCGACCTGGTCAAGGACGTGAGCGTCCTGGAAGCCGCCTACGACGATGCCCGGGGCGTCACTGCGGCCTTCAACATGAACCTGCTGGAGCGGGCCAATCGGGAGACGGGGGCCGACTTCGACCTCGCCCGCTTCAAGCATCGGGCCGTGTGGAACGCCGACCTCAAACGCATCGAGATGCATCTGGTCAGCCTGACGGATCAGACTGTCAGCGTCGCGGGGCGCAGCTTCCGTTTCGCCAGAGGCGAGAGCCTTCACAGCGAAAGCTCCCACAAGTTCGAGCGCGTTGATCTCGAACGGCTGGCGCACCAGGGCGGCTGGTCGGTCGAGCGGGTCTGGACCGACCCGAAGGACTGGTTCGCGCTCGCCCTGCTGCGCGCCTGAGAGGGAGCGGCCTTACTGGCCGCCGTTGCGCCCGTCTTCGCGCGCGCCCCGGCGTCGCGTGCCGGTCGACGCCTCTCCGCCCTTGCGCCCGGCGGCGGCCGCCAGGTTGCGATCCTGAGAGAAGCTGCGCTTCTCGCTGGGGACGCTGGCGCCGCCCTTGCGGGCGATCTCGCGCTGCCGTTCCGGATCCATCGAGGCGAAGCCTCGACGCGACACTCCAGATCGTTGATTCGTTTGCCCTTCGGCCATCTCGAAGCTCCCTGAGGGGTGTGTTCGAGGGGCGTAACCCCGACTCGGCGAAGGTGGTTCCGGCCAGAGCGCCACTATTGATGGGGCCCATGGACGCAGGCGCCGCTCTGCGAGTCCGGTCCGACCCGGGGCCGGGGTCTCGCGCAATCTTGCTAACAAGCCTGCTAAACAGCCCGGCCGTAGTCGTTCCGGGCGCGAAGTCCGTGGATGGATCGCGGCATGCCGGGCGGTCGAGCTTGAACCGGGGGCGATGGCCTCCACATACTCTTCAAGAGAGTCGCCCGTTTGGCGACGCCTGAGCCCAGGCTGGAGCGTGTCGCGTCAGAACCAGGCTGCGGGGCGGGCGTTAGCCTGCCGACGGAGAATGAGAGCCTATGTCTGAGTCCCAAATCCTGCCGGTCCTGCCGCTCCGGGACATCGTCGTCTTCCCGCATATGGTCGTGCCGCTGTTCGTAGGCCGCGAGAAGTCGGTGCGCGCCCTGGACGCCGTAATGCGCGGCGACAAGCAGATCCTGCTGGCCACGCAGATGAACTCCGCGGACGATGAGCCTGATCCCAAGGCCATTTATGGCGTAGGCGTGCTGGCGACGGTGCTCCAGCTGCTGAAGCTGCCGGACGGCACGGTCAAGGTGCTGGTCGAAGGCCGCCGCCGCGCTCAGGTGGTCGGCTTCACCGAACGGGACGAGTTCTTCGAAGCCGAGGTCCGCGACCTTGAGGAAGACCCGGGCGCGCCGGAAGAGGCCGAAGCCCTGTCTCGCGCTGTGATCGAGCAGTTCGAGAACTACGTGAAGCTGAACAAGAAGGTCCCGCCTGAGGCCCTTCAGGCCACGCCCCAGATCACCGATCCGGCCAAGCTGGCCGATTCTATCGCGGCGCACCTGTCGGTGAAGATCGCCGACAAGCAGGCGCTGCTGGAGGAGCCCTCAGCTCCGCGCCGGCTTGAGCGCATTTATGGCCTCATCGAGGGTGAGATCAGCGTCCTTCAGGTCGAGAAGAAGATTCGCAGCCGCGTGAAGCGCCAGATGGAGCGCACCCAGCGCGAATACTATCTGAACGAGCAGATGAAGGCGATCCAGCGCGAGCTGGGCGAGACCGACGACCAGCGCGACGAAATCCTCGAGCTGGAAAAGCGCATCCGCAAGACCAAGCTGTCCAAGGAGGCGCGCGCCAAGGCCGAGGCCGAGGTCAAGAAGCTGCGCAACATGAGCCCCATGTCGGCGGAGTCGACGGTCGTGCGGAACTATCTCGACTGGCTGCTGTCGATTCCGTGGGGCAAGGCCAAGCCGAAGAAGATCGACCTGGCCAAGGCCGAGGAGATCCTCGACGAGGACCATTACGGGCTAGAGAAGGTCAAGGAGCGCATCCTTGAGTATCTGGCCGTGCAGGCGCGCACCAACAGCCTGAAGGGCCCGATCCTGTGCCTGGTCGGTCCGCCTGGCGTCGGCAAGACCTCGCTGGGCCGCTCGATCGCCAAGGCCACGGGCCGCGAGTTCGTGCGCCTGTCGCTGGGCGGGGTGCGCGACGAGGCCGAGATCCGCGGTCACCGCCGCACCTATATCGGCTCGATGCCTGGCCGCGTGATCCAGTCAATGAAGAAGGCCAAGGCCGTCGATCCGTTCTTCCTGCTGGACGAAATCGACAAGATGGGCGCCGACTATCGTGGCGATCCGGCCTCGGCGCTGCTCGAGGTGCTGGACCCGGCCCAGAACTCCACCTTCGCCGACCATTATCTGGAGGTGGACTACGATCTGTCCCAGACGATGTTCGTCACCACCGCCAACAGCCTGAACATGCCCCAGCCCCTGCTGGACCGCATGGAGATCATCCGCATCGCCGGTTATACCGAGGATGAGAAGGTCGAGATCGCCAAGCGCCACATCCTGCCCAAGCTGGCCAAGGATCACGGCCTGACCGACGCGGAGTGGATCGTTCCGGAGAAGGCGATCCGCGACCTGATCCGCTACTACACGCGGGAGGCCGGCGTACGCTCGCTCGAGCGCGAGCTGGGCGCTCTGGCGCGCAAGGCGGTCCGTGATCTGGCGCGCGAAAAGCTCACTTCGATCACCATCGACGACGAGCGTCTGGCCAAGTACGCGGGCGTCAAGAAGTACCGCTACGGCGAGACGGACGCCGAGGATCAGGTGGGCATCGTAACGGGCCTGGCCTGGACCGAGTTCGGTGGAGACATTCTGACCATCGAAGCCATCAAGATGCCGGGCCGCGGCCGAATGACTGTGACCGGCAACCTGAAGGAGGTCATGAAGGAGTCGATCTCTGCGGCCGCGTCCTATGTGCGCGCCCGCGCGCTCAGCTTCGGCGTGAAGCCGCCGGTGTTCGAGAAGACCGACATTCACGTGCACGTGCCGGACGGCGCGACGCCCAAGGACGGCCCCTCCGCCGGCGTGGCCATGACCGTGGCCATGGTCTCGGTCCTGACAGGGGTGCCTATCCGCAAGGATATCGCCATGACCGGCGAGATCACCCTGCGTGGACGGGTGACCGCCATCGGCGGCCTGAAGGAAAAGCTTCTCGCGGCCCTCCGCGCCGGGGTGAAGACGGTGCTGATCCCGGAAGAGAACGAAAAGGATCTGGCCGACGTGCCACAGAACGTGAAGGACGCGCTTGAGATCGTGCCGATCTCGACCGCCGACGAGGCGTTGAAGTGGGCTCTGACCGGCACCCTGGCGCCGGTGGAATGGGACGAAGCGGCCGAGCCCCTGCCGCCCGCGACGCCGCCCCTGGGCGGTCCGGAAGCCGCGATCAGCCACTAAGCAGCGCATCGCTTGTGGAAATTCCTAAGAAAGAGGCCGCTTGCGGCCTCTTTCCCTTTTGACGCGAGGGAAAAAGCCGTCTCTTATGCCTGCACAGCGAAGGCGTAGCCGAGTCGTCGGGGGACGGCCGGGCGCCGATAATCAGGGCTGGGAGAACAAGATGACGAAAGCGGAACTCATCGCCTCTGTGGCGGACAAGGCCGGCATCAGCCGCGATCAGGCCAAAAAGGCCGTCGACGCCTTCACCGACAGCGTGGTCGACTCTCTGAAGAATGGTCAGGACGTGCGTCTGGTCGGCTTCGGCACCTTCGCCGCCGTGACCCGCAAGGCGGGCACCGCGCGCAACCCGCGCACGGGCGAGACCGTGAACCGTCCGGCTTCCAAGACGGCGCGTTTCCGGGTCGGCGAGGGCCTGAAGAGCGCGCTGAACGGCCGCTAAGTCAGACCAGTCCTTCTGGACAGGCGGGGCGCGGACGGTTACGTCCGCGCCCTTCGCTTTTGGGCGGATAGCTCAGCGGTAGAGCGTCTCGTTTACACCGAGAGGGTCGGGGGTTCGATCCCCTCTCCGCCCACCACGGACCGAAATCGATTGAGTTGGACCTGCTCCAACGAGGCTCAGATTTCGGTCCAGAACTTAGTGAGAGCCTGATGCACGGCATCGGCGGAATCGCGAAGCGATTCCACCTCAACCGATCAGGCTCCAGAAAAAGGCCCCGGCGTCGCCGCCGGGGCCTTCGTCATTCCGGGGAGGAAAAACGGACTACCAGATCCAGACCTGGGGGATCACGTCGATGACATAGCCGTCGAAGCGGTCGACGAGCAGAATGTCATTGTTGACGAAGATCCACATGGTTCCCGGCGGCGGGTAGGGCAGGCCGAACAGGCCCAGATCCCGTACCTGGTACTGCCAGAAGTAGCTGGGGACGTAGTCGCCCTCGCGGAACCGCATGCCCCAGTAGGCGCGCGGCACGTTGTAGTAGCCGTACCCCGGCGCGAAATAGAAGTTCAGCCGAAGACCGGTGAAGCCGCGCCAGGCCGAATGCCTCCGCCACCAGTCGCGGCTGTGTCGCCGCTCCCAGTCGCGCCGCCAGTGGTCACGGTTCCAGCGCCGATGCAGCTCGTCCCGATTACGGCGCCGCTGCTCCCAGCGATCACCGCGCCCGTCGCGGTCACGATCCCAGCGACCATCGCGGTCGCCGCGTCCGTCACGATCCCAGCCGCCGGGGCGATCTCCGCGACCATCGCGGTCGCCGCGTCCGTCACGATCCCAGCCGCCGGGGCGTCCGTCGCGACCATCGCGGTCCCCGCGTCCGTCACGATCCCAGCCGCCGGGGCGATCTCCGCCACCATCGCGGTCGCCGCGTCCGTCACGATCCCAGCCGCCGGGGCGATCTCTGCGGCCATCGCGGTCGCCGCGTCCGTCACGATCCCTGTCGCCGGGGCGATCTCCGCGGCCATCGCGGTCGCCGCGTCCGTCACGATCCCTGTCGCCAGGGCGCTCCCCGCGATCGCGCCGGTCGCCGGGACGGTCGGGCTGGCCTGGATTGGCGGGCCTGTCGGGGCGCTCCCCACGACGCTCGTCGCGACGCTCTTGGCGGTTTTCACGCCGTTCCTGGCGGGGCTGCGGGGGCGGGGGCGGCTGATCCGCCTCGGCTGAGGGGGGCGGGCTCGGATTTTCCTGGCGCCGGCCCTCGCGGCGTTCGCCACGACGCTCGCCCCGATCCTGGGCGGCGGCCTCCACCATGGGGGCGGTCATGACGGCGAGCGACACGGCCGTAAGCAGAACCTTCTTCATTTCGTCTACTCCAACGGTCCCCCTCAATGCGGCGACCTTGAAACGAAAGGTGAGCCGCGCGCCATGAACCGAAGCTGAACGTTAACGGGCAGGCTGAACGGCCACGAAAAAGGCCCGGCGACCGCAGCCGCCGGGCCCTCCTGGTTTGATCGCGCCGTCAGTACACGTCGAACAGGATGTCCGCGATGACGCCGGTCGCCAGGGCGATCAGCACGATGTCGTTGTCGACATGCACCCAGCGATAGCCGCGGGGCGCCGGCCGCAGACCATAGAAGTAGGGATCACGCACATAATAGCTGCGGTAGGCGTAGGGCACAACGGCTCCGCGGCGCCACCGATAGCCGTAATAGCGCGGCTCCACCCGATGATAACCGTAGCCGGGCGCATACCAGTAGCCGCTGCGCCGGCCGTTGTAGTGGCGGAACTCCGAGCGGCCGCGCCACCATTCGCGGTTGTTGCGGTCCCAACGGTCTTCGCGACGATCCCAGCGGTCTTCCCGACGGTCCCACCGATCTTCACGGCGATCCCAGCGGTCCTCACGGCGGTCCCAGCGGCCCCCGTCGTGCCGGGCGTCGCGCCGGTCTTCCCGGCGGTCCCAGCGGTCCTCACGACGGTCCCAACGGTCCTCGCGGCGATCACGGCGATCCTCGCGCCGGTCGCGGCGATCGTCCCGTGACTGGGCCTCCGCCATCATCGGCACGGCCGTCGTCGCCAGAACCAGACCGACTATGGCCGCCTTGGTCAGCTTCTTCATCTTGGCCTCCTAAGAACACTCAACGGCCGCGGGCGGCCATTAACCCTAGCTCAGGCTTCAGAGCCTGAACCTCGCCTGAACGGCGAATTCAGGTTGCGGAGCCGCGCCCGGCTTCCGACATCAGGCGCGCACATGAGGAGATGCGCCGATGACCCAGCCGATGCAGCTCTGGTACTGGCCGACGCCGAATGGCTGGAAGATCACCATCGCTCTCGAGGAAATGGAGCTCCCGTACGAGGTCGCGCCGGTGAACATCGGACGCGGGGACCAGTTCAGTGCGGCGTTCCAGGCTGTCAGCCCGAACGGCCGCATGCCTGCCCTGGTCGACCCGACCGCAGAGGGCGGGCCGCTGTCGATTTTCGAGAGCGGAGCCATTCTGCAGCATCTGGGGCGGATCTCGGGCCGGTTCTATCCGCAGGAGACGCGCGCCCGCGCTGAGGTCGAGCAGTGGCTGTTCTGGCAGATGGGCGGACTTGGGCCGATGGCCGGTCAGGCGCATCATTTCCGCAGCTACGCCCGCGCCATGACGGATGACCAGCGGCACCTGGCCTATGGCGTGCGGCGCTATACGAACGAGGTGAACCGTCTTTATGGCGTTCTGGACCGCCGGCTGGAGAGCCGCGAGTTCATCGCGGGCGACTACTCCATCGCGGATATGGCGATCTGGCCTTGGATCCTGCCCAAGGCCCAAGGGCAAAGCCTGGAGGACTTTCCTCACATGAAGGCCTGGCACGAACGGGTCGGCGCCCGCCCCGCCGTGCAGAAGGGCCGTGCGGTGGGCAAGGAGCTGCGGCGTGATCTTGCGGCTTCAGGGACGGAGGCCGAGGCGGCGCGGCGGATGCTGTTCGGTCAGCGAGCGCAAAGGTGAACCGTTGATTTCCGAACTCTTTCGCGGCCCTTAACAGTATAAATTCGCTTCACTTTTGCTTTACGAAAAACATTGGCTGTAAACGCGCCGATTAACCCTGCCTTCACTGGCGGGGCGTTTCATCCTCCACAAGAGGGCCGCAGAAGCGGCGTGGAGGACCGACGATGCAAGCGCACGAGGACCAGGCTGAAGGCCTGCCCCTGCCGACCCCCGAGATGAGCGGGGACGAGCTGTTCAAGCTGGGCATGATGTATTCGACCGGCCAGGGCGGCGCGCCCATGGACCTGGTCTCGGCTCACATGATCTTCAACCTGGCCGCCATGAAGGGCTCGGTCGAAGCCAAGGTCTATCGCCATGAGCTGTCGCGCGAGATGGAGCGTGAAGACGTGGCTGAGGCGCAGCGCGCCGCCCGCCGCTGGCTGGACGCCGGCTCGGCCCGGCTGGTCGCCTGATTATCTGTACGGATCGTTCAGCGAATAGCTGAATCCGATGGGCAGGGCGTCGCGGATCTGGCTCATGAAAGCCGCCAGCTCGCCCAGCCCCGAGCGGCTGACATAAAGAATGTCGAAGCGGCGCAGCGCCACGTTCTCGGGCGTGCGTCCCGACAGGTCCACCTTCCTCAGCATGCGACGGTCGCCGACGCCGCGCCGGATCAGGGCCACCTCTCCGCGGTTGGCCGAGGGGCGAAAGCCGCCCGCCATGATGACAGCCTGCAGCGCGTCGATGTCGCCGGGCATGTCGTAGACGCCCGGCTGGCCGACCTCGCCGCCGACGAACACCTTCAGCGGCCCGGCCTCGCGCAGGGACACCTCCACGATGGGCCGCACCAGCTGCGTGGCGTAGGCGTCCGACAGATCGGCCTGAAGCTCCGCCAGGGTGCGGTCAGCGGCCATGACCTGGCCGATAAGGGGCATGGCGATGCGGCCGTCCGGCCCCACGCGCGGCTGTTGGTTCAGCTCGGTGGCCGTGGGCAGACGCACGTCGATCTGGTCGCCGGGGTAGAGACGATATTCCGGCTCAGCCTCGCTCCAGTCCGCGAACGGGATGTCGACGAAGCCCTGCGAGCGGTCGCGCTCTTCGGCTCCGAAATCGGGCAGCAGTCCTGGGCGGCGATGGCCCGCCGGCAGGGGCATGCGAGAGCCGCCGCTGGCGCAGGCGGCCAGGGGAGCCGCCGCGAGCAGGAGCACAAGCTGTCGCCGTCCAAGAAGCATGACGCCGAGCCTTCTGCCGGAATGGGTAACTCAAGGTTAACGCGAACCATCCGAGGGTGCGTCGTCAGTTGCTTCGGGTCAGGAATCCCATGCGGTCCAGCGCCGTTTATCCAGGCGAAGGCGGCTATTCGCGGGCGGGCCCGGTGTGGTCCCGGCCCCGCTATGGAATCGGCGACCTGATCGGCCTGACGCTGCGCCAGCTGCCGCTGATGATTGTGGTCTTCCTGGCGCTGTTCGTTTTGGGCGCGGGCGCGGCCCTGATGCTGCCCAAGACCTACACCGCGGGCGCCAGCCTGTTTGTCCGCCTTGGGCAGGAATACGTCTATGAGCCGCGCGCCGGCGACGCCGCGCGGGGCGCCATCCCCGCGATCGACGACGTGGTCCAGTCCGAGGTCGCGATCCTGAACAGCCGCGATCTGCATCTGCGCGTGATCCGCACCCTGGGCCTGGCCGCCTTTGATCCTGAGCTGGAGACGCGCGCCCAGGGCGGCGACGCTGCTCGCGCCCTCGCCGAGGACCAGGCGCTGCGCATGATGCGCCAGGGGCTTGAGGTCTCGACGGCCCCGGAGTCGGGCACCATGCATCTGGCCTTCAAGCACGAGCGGCCGGATTCGGCGGCCCTGATCCTGAACAAGCTGATCGAGACCTACCTGGCCTACCGGCTCGAGGTCTTCGCTGACGACGGGCGGCGCTACAGTGTTCAGCGCACGGCCATCGAGGACCGTCTGCGCAACGCCGACGACGCCTACGCGCGCTTCCTGCAGACCAACGGCATCGGCGATTTCGCGGCGGCCAAGGCGGCGGCGACCAGCACCTACCAGACCGTCTTCGGCGAGCGGGCCTCGGTTCAGAGCCTCCTGGAGCAGAGCGAGGGGCGACTCAACACCCTGCGGGCCCAGCTGGCCGGCGTCCCGCCTCAGATCACCTTGCAGCAGGACTTGAACCTCAGCGCCTCGGACCAGCTGCTGCAGCTGCGCACGGAGCGCGAGCAGCTGCTGTCGCGCTACCTTCCCACGTCCCAGCCCGTGCGCGACATTGAGGCCCGCATCGCCCAGCTGGACCAGTACGTCCAGGGCGGAACCTCGGTCGGGACTCGCGACATGCGGCTCGGCCCCAATCCCGTCTGGCAGGATCTGGAGGGCGCGCGCATCCGCGAGGAGGCTGAGCGTGACGCTCTGGTTCGCCGCCGCGCCGCGCTTGACGCGCAGCTGGCTCAGCTGAATGCGCGCCTGGCCGAGCTTACGGACCTGGAATCCCGCAACGTTTCCCTGGCCGCTGAGCGAGACGTGCTTCAGTCAAACATCCGCGAGTTCGCCGCCCGCGAGGCCCAGACCCGCGCTTCGGCTGATCTGGCCCGGGCCGGCGACAGCAATGTGGTGGTCATCGAGCGCGCGGCGCCCCCCTCTCGCGGGACCAGCCTGAAAAGGCCCGCCCTGGCCCTGGCCTTCCTCTTCGCCGCCTTCACCGCCCTTTGCGTGGGGCTTGGGCGTGTCCTGATGCGGCGCAACTTCCAGACGGCGGGCTCGGCGGGTCGGACGCTGGCCATGCCTGTGCTGGCCGTGGCCCCGGACAAACGATGAGGCGGCGCAAGCGCCGGGCCGGCGGCGTGTTACAGTTCAGTGTTCGGTGCGCGCAGCGATTCGGATGGTAGATCTCACCACGGAAATGGCGGCGCTTTGGGGCGCGCTGGGACCGGCCCGGGCAGGGCGCGGCCGGGTGCTGCTGTTCGTGGCCGCGCGATCCGGCGAGGGGACCTCCACCGTGGCGCGGGAGTTTGCGCGTTTGGCCGCCGTGCGGGCGCGCAAGCCTGTCTGGCTGGTCGACGGCGACGTCCGCGAGCCGCGGCAGCAGGCCGAGGTCGCCGCGGAGCCAGACCGTTTCGGGGCCTTGGGCAGGGAGGCTTCGGCCTCGCCCGACGGCAGCGCCTTCTTCGCCATCCATCCGCGCCTGAAGGATCGCGAGGGCAAGCCCTTGCCGCCTGGCCGGCTGCTGACGGCGCGCCCTTGCCTTGGGGGACGCCTGTGGGTGGCGAGGGTGCGCACCGATCGGCTCTCCCCGTCCCATCGGCTCGAGGCGGTCAGCGCGCCGGGCTATTGGAATCTCATGCGGGGCCACGCCGACACCGTCGTGGTCGACTGCCCAGCCGCCGACCGTTCCGACCTGGCCCTGACGCTGGCGGGCACGGCCGACCAGGTGGTGCAGATCGTCTCGGCGGATGCCTCCGAAGCCAACGATCACGCCCTGCTGCGCGCGGAACTGGAAGCGGCCGGCGCCCGGATGGCCGGCCTCGTCTTCAATCGCGCGCCAGAGGCGCCCCGGCTGCTGCGGCGGCTGGGCGCGGCCTGATCCGGCCATGGGCCGCGCGCCCGAGCTTGAGGACCGCTCGCTCTGGGCCTTCTGGGCCGGGACGCTGATGGTCTTCATCTATGCCCAGCCGCATCTGGCGATCCTGTCTGGATATGGGTCGGGCGCGGCCGATGGCGCCCTGATCCGCGCGGCCTATCCTCCGGCCTACCTGTGCGCCCTCTTCCTGGCCGCATCGGCCCCCCTGCAGACCGGGCGCGCCGTGCTGGTGACGCCGTTGCTGGGGGCCCTGCTGCTGCTGGCGGCCATGTCCTGGGTCTGGTCGGTGGATCCATCGGCGACAATCCGGCGCTTCGTCGCCGTAGCCTTCACCACCCTTGGCGCGCTCAGCCTTGCGGCGCGGTTCCGCTGGCCGCGACTTGCCGAGGTCTGCGCAACGGCCTTCGCCATCATGGCTGTGCTGTCGCTTCTGGCGGCTTTGCTCATGCCGCAATGGGGGCGGATGGAGCAGCTCTTCCCAGGGGCCTGGCGCGGCCTTTGGCTCGAGAAGAACAACCTCGGCTCCAACATGGTCGTGGGTTTCGGCCTGTGCGCGGCGGCGGCCATTCTCAACCCCCAGCGTCGTCGCCTGTGGATCGCATTCGCGGTGCTTTGCGTGGTCATGGTGCTGCTCTCGACCTCGAAGACCTCGCTGGTGGTGCTTATCCTGACCATGGCTGCGCTTGCCGTCATCGCCGTCGTGCGGCGAGGTCCCGTCTGGGGCGTCACCCTGACCTGGACGGCCGTCATCGGCCTGGCCCTGACGGCGGCGGTCGGCGTTTACGCGGCGGACCTGGTGTTCGAGGCTCTGGGCAAGGACGCCACCCTGACCGGCCGCACCAACATCTGGGCGGGCATCTCCGAGGTGGCGCGGCAGCGCCCCTGGACCGGTTACGGTTATGGCGCCATCTGGGACGACACCAATCCCTACGCGCCGCTCGCCCGCATCACCCAGGTGGCGGGCTTCCGCGCCGGCCACGCCCACAACGGATGGATGGAGCTCTGGCTGAACCTGGGCTGGGGCGCCGTCATCCTGTTCGGTCTCTGGCTGGCCGAGGTCTGGGGGCGGTCGATCATTTCAATTTACCGGGGTGATGCGGGCTGGTTGGCCGTGCCCTCTGTGCTCGGCTACAGCCTGACCATGCTCACAGAGAGCATCACCCTCAGCTGGCATGATGTGCGCTGGGTGCTGTTCGTGGCCTTCGCCGCCAAGCTCGCGCTGGGCGAGGCGGCTCAGCCCGTGGCGATGGCCGCCTTGCCGCGCCGCGTTGGGCCGCCGCGGCCGATCTGGCCGTAGAGGCGCGGCTCGAACAGCGGCATCCAAAGAAGCTTGCCGAGGCCCCGGACCGCCCTGTCCGAAAGATCCGCCCGACGGGGCGAGCGCACGAGCCAGGCCAGGCCGGCCAGTGCCCCAAACACCGTTGCCTGAGCGGCGCCGATCGCCATCCAGCGCAGGACCGCGATCGGCCTTCGGTCCCGCGCTGCCGTTTGCGATGGGCCTTGGCCATAGGCGAAGGCGCGCTTCAGGGCGTAGGCGAGGGTGGCGCGCTCCGGCGGCGCGAACTCGTCCACCCAGGCCTGCGCGGCCCAACCGAAGACCAGGCCGCGCGCCGCAAGGCGCGAGAACAGGGCGTCGTCCTCGCCGCCCGTCTCGTTCATGCGCGGGTCGAAGGGAGCCGTCTCGCTCAGCGCCGTGGCCCGCACCAGCAAGCTGTTGCCGCAGCCGTAGGCGTGCTCAATGCGCTGATCGCCAGTAGGACCTTCGCGGCCGAAGAAGCGCGAGAGATAGGGTCTCAGCCACGGCTCGGCGTCATCCGCCCGCCCGCGGATCGGGCCGAACAGGACGTCGGCCTGAAGTTTCGCTTGAGCGTCAAGCAGGGCGGCCAACCAGCCGCTTGAGGCGGCCTCGTCATCATCCAGAAAGGCCACGAGATCGGCCTTTACGGCGGCTACGCCGGCGTTTCGGGCGTTTGAGACGCCGGGGCGCGGTTCATGAATATAGGTCAGCCTGGCGTCGGCCTGCCTTTCGGCGATGACGGCTCGGCCGGAGCCGTCCGGATCGTTGTCGACAATGATGATCTGGGTCAGCTGGTCGCCGAGCCCCTCCTGCGCCCACACGGACGCAAGCGCCCGCCTGAGGCTGTCAGGCCTGCGAAAGGTGGGGATGATCACGGCGACGCTCACCGGGCGCTCCGGATGCGGGCCAGCGCGTCGGCGACGGGCAGAACCTCGGCCCCCGCGTCCTTGGCCCGGTGAACTAGGCGGGCGAGAGCCTCGGGCGTGCAGCCCCACCGGCTGGGCCGAGCAGAGACATCGTGGCTGTAAAGGATCAGCCAGGCGCGCCCGCTAGCGGCGCGGTCAATCCAGGCCGCGGCGCGCGCCTCGCCGGCGTCGCCCTCAATCCCCACGCAGGGCAGCTGATTGAGGTCGGCGCCTCGACGGATCAGGCCGGGGTGAAGGGCGCGCACGGCCTGGAAATGGTCGGCCAGCGCCAGCTTGGCGGTGACGGAGACCTCGCCGTAGGGGTAGGCGAAGGTTCGCACATCCATTCCGTTAAGGGCCTGGCTGTTCGCGGCGACGGAGGCGTCGATGGCCTCACGGCCGGCCTTGCCGCAGTCAAGGTGCTCAAAGGTGTGACAGCCGATCTCATGGCCCCGCGCGGCCAGTTCGGCAATCTGCGCACGCGTGGCGTGGGGGCCCATCGGCCCGGCCCGGCCGTCGAGGCCGGCGCAGACATAGAAGCTGCCGCGCACACCTAGGTTCTCGAGCACCGGCGCCCCGACTGACGCCGCGCTCTCGGGAATGTCGTCAAAGCTGAAGGAGACGATGGGCCCCGGGATTTCCGCGTCGAGCGGGCGGCGCGCCTGAAGCCTGGCCAGGCGGCGGCGCAGTTTGCCCTTCAGCGAACGGTCGGCGGCGTAGGCCTGCATCACACCACCTCGGCGTAGAGGGCGGCGCGATACAGGCGCAGGGAAAAGGCGCGCGCGCCGGCGGGCGCCACGGGTAGGCGCGCCACGGCCTTGCACAAGGCGCGCACGAGGCTCCGGCCAGGAATGCGCCGGATCAGGCGGGCGGCGCGGTGCACCGGATAGGCCGCGATGACCTCGGGATGCCGCTCGACGACCCTGGCGAAGTTCGGGGCCGACTGTTCGTACTTGCCGATCAGGGCCTCGACCGGATCGAGGCCCATGTGGGTTGCGGGAATGTCGACATGAACGATGGGGCTGATGTCGGCGGCGCGCATGGCCCACTCCACATCCTCCCAGCCCCAGCCCGTGAAGTCGGCTGCGAAGGAGATACGGTCGAAGACCTCGCGGCGCACCAGCAGGTTCGAGGTGTAGACGTACTTCTCCGGCGTCTTCATCCGTTCGGCGGCGGGCAGACAGTCCGACCGCAGCGCCATCGCCCGGTGCACGGCGAAGCGGGGGTCGCGCGGCGCCTGGAGCAGTGAGAAGCCGCCGAAGGCCACGCCGATGGACGGCGCCTTGGCCAAGGTCAGCCAACGGTGAAGAAAGTCCGGCCGGTCCGGCAGCATGTCGCTGTCCAGGAACAGCAGGGCTTCGGCTCGCGCCTGTTCGGCCAGCAGATTGCGGCCGCGCGCGCGCCCCGCGTTTTCATGCAGCACGACCAGCCGGATGGGGAGCGTGGCCGCCTCGAGCGCTTGCCGCACGCGCTGGGTGAGGCTCGCATCTTCCCCGCCGTCGTCCAGCAGGACCAGCTCGACTTCCCTGGCCCCTTGGGCGTCCAGGGCATGGATCAGGCGCGTCGGATCGTCCCGGAAGAAGGGGATCAGCACGGATAGCCGCGGCTGGGCGCCGCTCCAGCTGGCGTTGTCGTGGACCTGCAGCGTCATGGCGCCGCCCTCAGGAAGGACAGGCGAGGGTGCCTCAGGAGCCTTGCGCCATGGTCGCGCACACCGGCGGCATTCAGCATCAGGGTGGCGACGGCGTAGGTCGCTGCGCCTGCCCCGGCCTTGAGGATCAGTTCGGCTAGCCCGCCCAGATCAGGCAGAACCGAAACCACGGCGGCCATAAGCAGCGCGGCCGCTCCGCAGCGCAGCAACGCCTCAGCCGGGAAGGGCAGGGGCTGCACCCGCCCCCCCAGGGCGATGGAGGCGAACACCGCCACACCAAAACTCAGCGCCGTGGCCGCCGCCGCCCCTGTCAGTCCCATGATGGGGATCAGGATCAAGCACAGGATCAGGTTCGCCAGCGCCGGAATCGCCATGGCCGCGAGAAGCCAGCCGGTGCGGCGCCCCAGCGTAAAGGCCTGGTGGAAATAATAGGTCGTCATGCCGGCCAGGAAGGCCCCCGCGGCGATCCAGGGCGTCACCGATGCGGCCGCTGTCCGCAGGTCTTCGCCGATCATCACCTCGGCCATCGGCTGGGCCACAAGCGCCAGGCCCACCGCGGCGGGCAGGGCGATCAGCACAAAGACCGAGGCCTGCTCGCGCGCCGCGGCCCTGAGGGCGCCCTGGCCCCCGCGTTCCAGCGCCATGATGAGGGCGGGACCTCCGGCGGCGCCCAGCCAGATGAAGATCACGTCCAGCGTCCGGTTCGCCAGACTATAGGCGGCGTGGTAGGCGCCGACCGTCGCCTCATCGAGGAAGGCGGCCAGCAGGAAGCGGTCGGTGGAAGCCAGGGCCAGGGCCAGGGCCAGCGACGCCGAGAGCGGAAAGCCATAGGCGGCGTAGCTGCGCAGGCGCCCCGGCTCCACCTGGCCGTCCCGCGTCTGTTTGATCTCGCCCGGCAGAATGAAGGGCAGGGCAGCCAGCGGGGCGAGGGCCAGTCCCAGCAGGGGCGCGGCCCCGCCGGCCCCCGCCAGCGCGAAGGCGACGCCGATGGCGAAACCTCCCGCCGTGGTCCAGATATCCAGGCGGGCCGCAGGTCCGACCTCTCCGGCGGCGCGGAAACGTTCCTGGGCAATCTTGGCGGCGCAGCGGACGGGCACGCCGGCCAGACCCGCCGCCACCGCCAGCTTCAGCGGCGCTTCCACCGGCCACATCCACAACGCCAAAGCCGCGATGGGCGCGAACGCCAAGATAATGATCGCCAGCGTGCGCCAGACCGAGGCGAAGTGGCTGGACATCTCGTCCGGCTTCTGGGCGGCCCAGAAGCGCGCCATTGCCGCTTCCAGCCAGGTGAAGGCCGCCACGTGAGCCAGCGACATGACCGAGAAAGCCAGTGCGTATCGGCCGAAGTCCTCAGCGGACAGCAGGCGGGTGAAGATAAGAATCGTCAGCAGGCCGACCACGCCCTGCACGATATTGGCGGGCAGGTAGCCCCAGACTCCGCGCCAGAACATCAGCGCACCGCGTGGCGGTCGCCCAGGAGGACAGGGGCGGTGATCGCCATGATCCACAGGTCCAGCCAGAAGGACTGACGCTCGACGTATTCGATATCCAGTCGGACGCGCCGCGCCACATCGGCCGCCGTGTGCAGAGGGCCGCGCGAGCCGTTCACGGCGGCCCAGCCGGTCATGCCCGGCTTGATCCGGTGGCGATGGGCGTAGTCGGCGACCAGCCGCGCGGACTCCTCATGCCCCGTCTTCATCCCGATGGCGTGAGGTCGCGGGCCCACCAGGGACATCTCGCCCGAAATCACGTTCAACAGTTGAGGCAGCTCGTCCAGGCTGGTCTTGCGCAGGAAGCGGCCCAGTCGCGTGACGCGGTCGTCATCGGCCGTGACCTGGCGCTCGGCGCGGGCGTCGGCGCTCTCCACGCGCATGGTGCGGAACTTCCACACCACGATCTCCTCGTTGTTGAAGCCGTGGCGGCGCTGGCGGAAGAAGGCGGGGCCGGGGCTGTCCAGCTTCACCAGCACGGCGGTCACGGCCATGACGGGCAGGGCGGCGATCAGGATCAGCGCGCCCAGCAGAAGATCCTGCAGGCGCTTGGCGAAGGCGCGGCGCTCCTCGTTCATCTGCTCAAGGCGCGCCAGGGGGGCCTCGGCCAGGCGGCGCAGGGCTTCGGCCTGGCCGGCGCCGCCGCGCGCTGGATCGTCAACGACCATCGATACGGCCTGGGGCGCCGACGACAGACGCTCATAGATCTGCCGCGTGCGGGATCGCGCGCCGGGATCGACGGCCAGGACGATATGATCGACGGCCGGCATCATACGATGGCCCAGCAGGTCTTCGACATTCCCCAGCACCGGCACGCCGGCCACATCGCGCGGCGCCCGAGAGAGGCGGTCATCGAAAACGCCCAGCACGTTCAGGTCGCGCCGGGCCAGGGCGGCTTCGATCAGAGTCTGCGCCCGGCGGGTCGCGCCGACGATGACGATGTTGGGGGTCAGCGCGCCGGAGCGGCGCCAGCTTCGCACCTGGCTCCACCACAGGGCATGCAGCCCGGCCGTGACCAGCAGCGCCGCCGCCGTCCATCCTCCCAATGATCCGGCAAAGCCGAATGGCGCGGCCAGGGCGATGCCGGCGAGGCCCGCCAGCGCCATGGCCCCGGTCGTCTTCATCAGGTGTTCGGGCAGGCCCTCGTGGGCCCGAAAGGCGTAGAGGCCCAGCGTCCTCAGCAGGGCCAGCGCAAGGCCCGCCGCCAGCAGAAACGGCAGCAACTCGGCCACCGCCGCGCCCATCAGGTCGCGGTTCAGCGCCAGGTGCGCTCCGATCAGCGTCACGGCCGCTAAGCCCATCCAGTCGTAGAGACGGAAATAGTGGGAGGACAGGCGCAGGGTCTGCCGGTCGCGCGCCGAGGTCAGGCGGGCCGGACGGAACGGGCCCCGCCGCTCGCCCGCCCTCTGGGCCGCCAGCGCTTCAGCATGGCGCGCCAACGTCTCCAACCCGGCCGCGGATCGCGGGCGGGCGTCAGGCTTGGGATCGGCCGGGGCCAAGGCGGTCATGACCCCTGCAGACTGCTCCGCGCGCCGTGCATTTCACGTTAACGGGCGGCTTTGGCGCGCCCCGCTTGCGCAGTCCCCGCCTTTTCGATAGCTGGAGCCCTCCCGGAGACGTGGCCGAGTGGCTGAAGGCAACGGTTTGCTAAATCGTCGTACCCTGTAAGGGGTACCGAGGGTTCGAATCCCTCCGTCTCCGCCATTCACCCATTCCCGAACAGCCGCGCCGCCGACCGGCGCAACCCGCGCATCTGACGGGGCGAGCCCGAGCTGAAGATCGTCCAGGCAGGGTTTTGCGATCTTCGCCTTTGGCTTCAGGGCGGCTAAAGAACGGCCATGGCCGACGAACCGGAAACGCCGCCCCGCCGCCGCATGGTGCGCCCGCCCACGCGCGGCGACGCCGCCGGGCGCGGTATGGGCCAGAAGATGAAGACGGCCGACGACAAGTCCATGTCCAGCCAGCAGTGGATCAAGCGCCAGCTGGCCGATCCCTTTTCCGAGCGCGCCCGGGCCGAGGGTTGGAGGAGCCGCGCGGCCTTCAAGCTGACCGAGATCGACGACCGGCTGGGCCTCATCAAGCCCGGCTCGCGCGTTATCGACCTGGGCGCGGCGCCCGGCGGCTGGGTGCAGGTGGCCTTGGCCCGCGGCGCGGCCAGGGTGGCGGGCGTGGACCTGCTGATGATCGAGCCGATCCCGGGCGCGGAGCTGATCCAGGCGGACTTCACCGATCCGGGCGTCGACCAGCAGCTGATCGACCTGCTGGGCGGTCAGCCGGACCTCGTGCTGTCGGACATGGCCCACAACACGGTCGGCCATCGCCAGACCGACCACCTGAAGATCATCGCCCTGATCGAGATCGCGGCGGATTTCGCCCTGCGCACGTTGAAGCCCGGCGGATCCTTCGTCACCAAGGCCTTTCAGGGCGCCGACCTGGGTCCGATCATGGACCGGCTGAAGGCGGGCTTTGAAGAGGTGCGCTTCATCAAACCGAAGGCCAGCCGCAAGGATTCCGCCGAGGTCTTCCTCGCGGCGGTGCGCCGCAAGTGAGCGAGGCTCAGGTCCGCTCGGCCTTCGCTGATCAGGCGCGGGTGTGCGGATCGCTGGGATCGCCCTTCACGGCCCAGGTCTGCGCGCTGGTCGCCGAGCGGCTGGGCCGTTCGACGGCGGTGGGTCGGCGGATGCTGGACTGGCCGGGCGTTCCGGACGCGCATGCTGACGCCTTGCCGCTGCGGTTTTGTGGGGCGCTGCACGCCCTGGCCCGGGCAGGGATCGTGGACGCCGTGCGGGCGGCCTGGCCGCCCGCGCCGACGCCTGACGACGAGATGCTGTGGGCGGCGATCACGGCGGCGCTGGAAGAGCAGGGCGAGGCCGTCGCGCGCTGGCTGGACGGCCCGCCCCAGACCAATGAGGTCGGCCGGTCCGGCCCGCTGATGGCCGGACTGTTGGTCCTGGCCGAGCGGTTCGGCTTGCCGTTCAGCCTCTATGAGCTGGGCTCGAGCGCCGGGCTAAACCTGAACCTCGACCGCTACGCCTTCGATCTGGGCGGTGTGCGGGCGGGCGACCCGGCCTCATCCGTGCGTCTGAGCCCTGACTGGTCAGGCCCGCCGCTGGCGGAGGCGGAGGTGAGGGTGGTCGCCCGGCGCGGCGTAGATCTGTCGCCGCTTGACCCCACCGATCCCGCCACGGCCGAGCGCCTGCTGGCCTATGTCTGGGCCGATCAGAGAGAGCGTGTCGAGCGGCTGGAGGCGGCGCTTGGCGTCGCCCGCGCTCATCCCCCAGAGGTCGAGCGCGCCGACGGGGCCGACTGGCTGGAGAGGGTCCTGAAGGTCGAGCCCGAACCCGGCCTCTGCCGCGTGGTCATGCACACCATCGCCCTACAGTACTTCCCGCCCGAGGGCCGGGCTCGCGTCGCCGCTCATCTTGAACAGGTCGGCGCGCAGGCGACCGAGGCCGCGCCCCTGGCCTGGCTGGCCTATGAGGCCGCCGCGGCGCCCGACGCGGAGGGCAAGCGCTGGGCCGAACTCACCCTCACCACTTGGCCGGGAGCCGGGCGCCGCCTGTTGGCGCGCGGCCACCCGCACGGAACTTTCATCGCGTGGGCCGTCTGAGCCTTGCCCTTCGCCGCCCGCTAGGGCATAGCGCGCCCGCAAAACGGAGAGTCTCATGGAGATTCGCGAAGGGCTTACCTTCGACGATGTTTTGCTGGAGCCGGGCCCGTCCGAGGTCATGCCGACCCAGGTGGGCACGGCCACGCGGCTGACGCGCGACATTCGCCTCAACATTCCGCTGTTGTCCTCGGCCATGGACACCGTGACCGAAAGCCGGCTGGCCATCGCCATGGCCCAGAACGGGGGTCTTGGCGTCATCCACCGCAACCTGTCGGTGGAGGAGCAGGCCGATCAGGTCCGCGAGGTGAAGCGTTACGAAAGCGGCATGGTCATCAACCCGGTGACCATCAATCCCGAGACGACCTTGGGCGAGGTCCGCCAGATCGTCGAGCGCCGCCGCATCTCGGGCTTCCCGGTGGTGGACCCGAAGACGGGCCGCCTGGTCGGCATGCTGACCAATCGCGACATGCGTTTCGAGACCGACGGCTCGCGCAAGGCAGCCGAACTGATGACCAGCGAGGGTCTGATCACGGTGCGTGAGGGCGCGGGCCGCGACGAGGCCATGGGTCTGCTGCGCTCGCACAAGATCGAGCGGGTCATCGTGGTGGACGGCGACAACCGTGCCGTCGGCCTGATCACCATGAAGGACATCGAGAAGGCCCAGGCCTTCCCGAACGCGGCCAAGGACGAGCAGGGCCGCCTGCTGGTGGGCGCGGCCTCGACCGTGGGCGATGCGGGCTATGAGCGCTCGATGGCTCTCGCGGAAGCGGGCGCGGACGTGGTGGTGATCGACACCGCCCACGGCCACTCCAGCCAGGTGGCCGAAGCTGTTCGGCGCATGAAGCGCGAGAGCAACCGCACCCAGATCATCGCCGGCAACGTGGCCACCTATGACGGGGCGCGCGCCCTGATCGACGCCGGCGCCGACGCGGTGAAGGTGGGTATCGGGCCGGGCAGCATCTGCACCACGCGCATCGTGGCGGGTGTGGGCGTGCCCCAGCTGACGGCCATCATGGACGCGGTCCGGGCTGCGGGAGACTCTGGCGCGCCGGTCATCGCCGACGGCGGCATCAAGTATTCCGGCGACCTGGCCAAGGCCATCGCGGCGGGCGCCTCGGCGGCCATGATGGGCTCCATGTTCGCCGGCACGGATGAGAGCCCCGGCGAGGTCTTCCTCTATCAGGGCCGCAGCTACAAATCGTACCGGGGCATGGGCTCGGTGGGCGCCATGGCGCGCGGCTCGGCCGACCGCTACTTCCAGAAGGAGGTATCGGACGCCATGAAGCTGGTGCCCGAGGGGATCGAGGGCCAGACGCCCTACAAGGGTCCGATCGGGCCGGTCATCCACCAGCTTGTCGGAGGGCTTCGCGCCGCCATGGGCTATGTGGGCGCCGCCGACATCGAGACCTTCCAGCAGCGCGCGCGCTTCGTGCGCATCACCAATGCGGGCCTGCGCGAAAGCCACGTCCACGACGTGATGATCACGCGCGAGGCGCCCAACTACCGGCAGGGCTAAAAGGGGAGGGCGGGCGTAATGTCGATCGAGATCACCTATCTGGTCTGGACGCTGCTTCTGGCGGTGGTCCAGATCTTCCTGACGGCGGCGGTCAAGACCAGCGTCTTCGGGCTCAAGTGGAACATGTCGGCCCGCGACGAGCCGCGCGAGCCCACCAGGCTGACCTCGCGCCTGGAACGGGCCCAGGCCAACCTGTTCGAGACCCTGCCCATCTTCATCGGCGGCGTGCTGGTGGTTCAGATGATGGGCGCCGCCGATGAGCGCACGGCGCTGGGCGTCCAGCTCTACTTCTGGGCCCGGCTGATCTATGTGCCGCTTTACGCGCTGGGCGTGCCGGTCATCCGCACCCTGGTCTGGGCCGTCGGCTTTGCGGGCCTGATGATGGTCCTGCTGGCGCTTATCTAGGAAACGCAAGGACCCCGTGACCCCCCAGGCCCGTCTCTCCGCCGCCGCCCAGATCCTGGATTCCATCGCCCAGGGACGCCAACCGGCGGAGGCCGTGCTCAAGGCCTGGGGTCAGCAGAACCGCTACGCCGGTTCCAAGGACCGGCGCGCCATCGCCGACCGCGTCTACAAGGTGCTGCGGGCCCGCGCCCGGCTGAGCTGGGCCATGGGCGGACGCCAGGACGGCCGCGCCCTGGTGATCGGGTCGCTCAGCCTGATCGACGGTATGCCGCTGGCCGAGATCGAGGCGCTGCATTCGGGCGAGGGTTACGGACCCGGTCCGCTGTCTAACCGCGAACGGGCCCGGCTGATGGCCGAGACCGGCGCGCCGCCCGCCTGGGTGGCGGCGGGTCTGCCGGACTTCGTGGTCGAGGACTTCAAGACCACCTTCGGCGACCGCTGGGCCGAGGAGGCCGAAGGCCTGATGGCGCCGCGCGCGCCCATCGACCTGCGCGTCAACACGCGGAAGGCCGACCGCGAGGCGGTGCGCGCGGAACTGGCCGAGGCGGGGCTCCAGGCCGAGCCGACGCCGCTCTCGCCCGTGGGCTTGCGCCTGCCGTCCGAACCGCCGCCCAACATCCAGGCCACCGAGGCCTTCAAGGCCGGCCGCATCGAGATCCAGGACGAGGGCAGTCAGCTCGTCTGCGCCCTGGCCGGGGCTGAGCCCGGCATGACCGTAGTGGACTATTGCGCGGGGGGTGGTGGCAAGACCCTGGGTCTGGCTCAGGCCATGGCCGGGCAGGGGACGCTGATCGCCGGCGATGTGGTGCAGAAGCGGCTGGACAACATCCGTCCCCGTCTGGAGCGCGCGGGCGTCGAGGCTGAGCTGCGCCTGCTGGGTCAGAACGGCGGCGGCATGGAGGACCTGAACGGTCAGGCCGACCTCGTCTTCGTGGACGCGCCGTGCTCCGGCTCCGGCACCTGGCGGCGCCGCCCCGAAGACGCCTGGCGGCTGACGGCCGAGGAGGTCCAGCGGCTGCACGCGCTGCAGGTGCGCATCCTGGGCCAGGCGGCCAGGCTGGTCCGACCGGGCGGGCGGCTGATCTACGTCACCTGCTCGATGTTGAGCGCCGAGAACGAGGCCAGCGCCGACGCCTTCGAGGCGGCCCATCCCGAGTTCACGCCCGTTCCGCTGGACAATCCGAACGCCCGGCGCGCCCGCCTGCGCCTTTCGCCCGCCTCGACGAATACGGACGGCTTCTTCGCCGCTCTCTACGAAAGGACCGCCTGAATGACCGACCACGAGAAGGTCCTGATCGTCGATTTCGGCAGCCAGGTGACGCAGCTGATCGCCCGGCGCCTGCGCGAGGCGAACGTCTACTGCGAGATTCATCCCTTCGATAAGGCGGAGGCGCTGGTCGACGCCTTCCAGCCCAGGGCCATCATCCTTTCGGGTGGGCCGGCCAGCGTGCTGGAGCCCGACAGCCCGCGCATCGGCCGCAAGCTTTTCGACTACGGCGTGCCGATGCTGGCCATCTGTTACGGCCAGCAACTGCTCTGCGACGTGTTGGGCGGAAAGGTGGAGGGCGGCCACCACCGCGAGTTCGGCCGCGCCGAGATTGTCATCGCCGAGGAGACGCCGCTGTTCGCCGGCATCGGCGCCGTCGATCATCGCGAGCCGGTGTGGATGAGCCACGGCGACCGCGTCACCGCCATTCCGGAGGGCTTCCGCGTCGTAGCCACCTCCGCCGGCGCGCCATTCGCCGCCATCGCCGACGAGGCGCGGAAGATTTACGCCGTCCAGTTCCACCCCGAGGTGCATCACACCCCGCGCGGCGCCGAGATCTATCGCAACTTCCTCTTCGGCATCGCCGGGCTGAAGGGCGACTGGACCATGGCGGCCTATCGCGACGAGAAAATCGCCCAGATACGGGAACAGGTGGGCTCCGCGCGGGTCATCTGCGGCCTGTCGGGCGGCGTCGACTCCTCAGTCGCCGCGGTGCTGATCCACGAGGCCATCGGCGACCAGCTGACCTGCGTCTTCGTGGACACCGGCCTGCTGCGCAAGGACGAGGCCAGACAGGTCACCGAACTCTTCCGTGAACACTACAATATCCCGCTGGTCCACGTTGATGCTTCGAAGGAATTTCTCGGCCAGCTGGCCGGGACCAGCGACCCTGAGACCAAGCGCAAGACCATCGGCCGGGTCTTCATCGAGGTCTTCGACCGCGAGGCCGCCAAGATCGAAGGCGCCGAGTATCTGGCCCAGGGCACCCTCTATCCCGACGTGATCGAGAGCGTGTCGGCCACGGGCGGGCCGTCGGCCGTGATCAAAAGCCACCACAATGTCGGCGGCCTGCCCGACTTCATGAAGCTGAAGCTGGTCGAGCCCCTGCGCGAACTGTTCAAGGACGAGGTTAGGGCGCTGGGCCGTGAACTGGGCCTGACCGAGGCCTTCGTGGGTCGCCATCCGTTCCCGGGGCCGGGCCTGGCCATCCGCATCCCCGGCGAGATCACGCCCGAGGCCGTGGCGACCCTCCAAGAGGCCGACGCCATCTACCTGGAGGAGATCCGCAAGGCTGGCCTCTACGACCAGATCTGGCAGGCCTTCGCCGTGTTGCTGCCTGTGAAGACTGTTGGCGTCATGGGCGACGCCCGCACCTATGAAAAGGTGCTGGCCTTGCGCGCCGTCAGCTCGACCGACGGCATGACGGCTGACTTCTTCGAGTTTCCCTGGGACGTGCTGGGCCGCACCGCGACCCGCATCGTCAACGAGGTGCGGGGCGTGAACCGCGTCGTCTACGACGTGACCTCCAAGCCCCCCGGAACGATCGAGTGGGAATAGGACCGCTCAGGCGAACAGGTCCATCTGGGCGCTGAAGGCGCCCGGGACTCTGAACTGGGTCAGATCGACGGTGCGCGGCTCCCGGTTCAGGCCCAGGCGCTTGCAGGCGGCCGCGAAGCGCGCGCCGACCAGGTCGGCGACCGGGCCGGTCCCCTTCATGCGGCTGCCCCACTGGGCGTCGTAGTCCTTGCCGCCGCGCGACTGGCGGATCAGGGACATGACGCGCGCCGCCCGGTCGGGCCGCGCCTCGGCCAGCCATTCCTGGAACAGGTCCTTGATCTCCAGCGGCAGGCGCAGGGTCACGTACATGGCTGAGCGCGCGCCCGCCTCGGCGGCGGCCTCCAGAACCGCTTCAAGCTCGTGGTCGTTGAGGCCCGGAATCACGGGAGCAAAGCCAACGCCGACGGGCACCCCGGCCTCAGCGAGGGCCCGGATGGCTGCGATCCGCCTGGCCGGCGTGGCGGCGCGAGGCTCCATCGCCCGGGCGAGGGAACGGTCCAGGGTCGTCACCGATATGTAGGTGCCCGCGAGGTCGCGCGCGGCCATCCGCCCGATGATGTCCACATCGCGAGTGACCAGGTCAGACTTCGTAATGATGCTGAACGGGTGGTTGAAACGTTCAAGCACCTCAAGCACCTGTCGCGTGATCTTAAGTTTTCGCTCGATGGGCTGGTAGGGGTCGGTGACGCCGCCGATATGGATGCGCTCGGGCCTGTAGCCCTTTCTCGACAACTCCTTCTGCAGCAGCCGTGGGGCGTCAGCCTTGAAGAACAGGCGGGTTTCGAAGTCCAAGCCCGGTGAGAGGCCCAGATAGGCGTGGCCCGGCCGGGCGTAGCAGTAGGTGCAGCCGTGCTCGCAACCTCGATAAGGGTTGATTGAACGTTCAAACCCGATGTCCGGGCTGTCATTCCGGGCGATGATGGTGCGCGAGCGGTCTGGTTGAAGCTCGGTCTTCAGCGGCGTCGGCGGCTGGTCCGGTTCGGACGGCTCCCAGCCGTCGTCGAAGGTCTCGCGGACCTGTTTCTCGTAGCGCCCGGTCGCGTTGGAGCGGGCGCCTCGGCCTTTCAAGCTGGGGGGCGGGGTGGCGGGCATGGCCGGGCCAGCCTATACCGCCAAACGGAACAAAGAAAGAACATCTATTCCGCTGCGGGGCTGAACTCTGCCTCCAGCAGCGCCCGGATGGGGGCGAAGGAACGGCGGTGAATGGGGCAGGGCCCGAGCCGCTTGAGGGCCTCCACATGGGCGGGGGCATGATAGCCCTTGTGGTCGGCGAAGCCGTAGCCGGGATAGGCGCCGTCCAGCTCGATCATCACCCGGTCGCGCGCCACCTTGGCCAGGATCGAGGCGGCGGCGATGGAGGCGGACAGGGCGTCGCCGCCGATCACGGGCCGGATCTCGCAGGGCAGGGCGAAGCGGTAGTTCCCGTCCACGAGGGCGAAGGCGGGTCTTACGGAGAGGCCCTCGACCGCTCTGCGCATGGCCAGGCCGGTGGCCTGGAGAATGTTGTGGCTCTCGATCTCCTCCACTGTGGCGAAGGCGACGGAATAGCAGACCGCCCGGTCCCTGATCTCGGCCTCGAGGGCCTCGCGCTGGAGCGCCGTCAGCTTTTTGGAATCGTTCAGCCCCTTGGGCACCTTGCGCGGCGCGAGGATGACGGCGGCGGCGAAGACCGGCCCGGCCCAGGGCCCGCGTCCGGCCTCGTCCACGCCGCAGACGGGCTGGAGGCAGGTCTTCTCCAGCTTGAAAGTGGGGCGGGCGGTCATGTGTCGGCCATAGCGCGCACGGCCTCGTGCCGGAAGCAGGGAACCAGGTGGTCGTTCACCATGCCGCAGGCCTGCATCCAGGCGTAGACGATCACCGGGCCGCAGAAGTTGAAGCCCTCGGCCTTGAGCGCCTTCGAGAATTTCTCCGAAAGGTCGGTCCTGGCAGGGATGTCGGCCATGCTCATGAGGCGGTTCTGGATCGGCCGGCCGTCCACGAAGTCCCAACAGAAGGCCGAGAAGTCCCGGCCCTTGTCCCGCATGTCGAGATAGACCTGAGCGCCGCGGACAGCGGCGTCGATCTTGGCGCGGGAGCGCACGATGCCGGGGTCGGCCAGCAGGCGCGAGATGTCCGCCTCGCCGTAGCGGGCCACCTTCTCAGGATCGAAGCGGTCGAAGGCGGCGCGGAAGGCCTCGCGTTTCCGAAGGATCGTGATCCAGGCCAGGCCGGCCTGAAAGCCGTCGAGCACCAGCTTTTCCCACAGGGCGCGGGAGTCGAACTCGGGCACCCCCCATTCCTGGTCGTGATAGGCGACGTAGAGCGGGTCGGTCCCGCACCAGGCGCAGCGATGGGGTTCAGCCGATTCGATCATCGGCTAACCCTAGCCGATCAGCCCGGGTTAAGGCTCTGGATGATGGGCTCGCCGCGCGCCTCCCGATAGGCGGCGGTGACGATGGGCTGCAGCCAGAAGTCGTTGAACCAGCGTGTCTGCCACGGATCTTCGCCGACGAAGCCGGTGCGCTGGGCCGAGAAGTCTGTCCGCGACATGATCTGATCAAGCGGCACGCCGGCCTCGGCCAGCGGCGTCACCTGGGCGCGTACGTCCTCAAGCGCGGCGATGACCTGATCCACATAGGCGGTCCCCTGCAGCACCGGCCCGTGGCCGGGGATCAGCGTCTCGAAGCCCAGCGCCTTCAGGCGGCCGAAAGTCTCGATCCACTCGCCCGGATAGCTGCCGAAGCCGTAGGGGAAGGGATGCACGACAATGTCGCCGGCGGCGACGATGCGCTGGCGGGGCAGCCAGATGACGGCGTCGCCGTCGGTGTTGGCCCGGCCCAGATAGAGCACCTCCACCGGACGCTCGGCGTCATCGATCACCAGCCGGTCGGCGACGCCCTCCTGCACGGGCAGGGTGAGGGCGCCGTCCATGTCGAGGGCGTACTGATTCATCAGCCGCTCCCCCGCGGCCCAGTTGGCGCGTCCGTAGTCGGTGCGGGCATTGGCGCCCATCTGGCGGATATAGCCGACAAAGCCCTGGATTTGCTGCTGGAAGGCGGCGTTGCGCGCGGGGTCTGGCGCGCCCGGCGTGTTCATGGTGGCGGGCGTGACCAGGTGCGTTTGCGTCTGCACCGTGGCGATGGTGCGGGCGTTCGGCCAGGCTTCGAGGATGGCGGACAGGCCTTGCGGATGGTCGCCATGCCAGTGGGTGATGACGACCGCCTTCACCGGCTTGGGACTGATTTCGCGCACCATATCGACGATGCGACGACCGGCGCCGGGGGAGCCGCCGGAGTCCACCAGCACCAGGCCGTCGGCCTGTTCGATGACGGCCACGTTGCCGATGGGCTGGACCTGGAAACGCGGCTGCCGCAGCAGCCAGACGCCCTCGGTCACCTGCTCAGGAACCTGGAAATAGCCGTCTTCAGGGGTCGGCAGTGAGCCTTCCACGTTCGGGGCGATGGGAAGCGGCTGGGCGGCGGGCGCCTCTGCGGGCTGCACCGAAAGGTCGTGGCTGCGGGCGGGCCCGTGAAGCACCGTGGCGGCCACGGCCGCGGCCAACATGATCTTGCGCAAGGTCAGGCTCCTCGTCGTTCTGCGAAGACGCTGGCGAGGGAGGAGTCGGGGGGCAACTCAAGAAAATCTAAGGCGCGCGGCGGTCGCCTCGAAGCGCCCCTCGCCCGAGGCGAAGCAGGGCCTCGCGCAAGGGCTCATCCGGCACTGTTTCGGTCGCCCGGGTCAGTTCGGCCTCGGCGCCCGCATCGAGCGGAGGTTTGCGGCGTGGGGGGGCGGTCTTTGCGGCCAGGGGCTTCACCGGTCCCTGAACGATGCGCAGGCGATCGACGGCGCCCGCGCCGAGGAACAGGTTCACCCGCTCGATGATCTCGGCCGAGCGATGTTGGACCAGGCCCGCGGCCGCACCGACGACCCGCAGCTCCAGCGTCGCTCCGCCGGACTTGGACTTCATCAGCCGTTCCGGGCGGCAGACATTGGCGAGCGGCGCATCGCCCAGGATCTCTAGCCAGCGCGCCTCCAGTCCCGACACGCCCTGGCCGAAGCGGCCGTCCAGCGTGCGGATCAGCTTGGCCAGGGCACGGCCCGCACGCGGCGCCGGGCGGCGCTGGGGCAGGGTGCGCCGGCGCTGAAGGATTTCGGCGGCCTCGGCCTCTGTGGGCAGTCTTCGCTTCACGAAAGCCTGTATACCGCGCCTGATGATCAAGGTCGCGCCCTTCCGACGACGCCTGCTGGACTGGTACGACCGCGAGGCGCGGGCGCTGCCCTGGCGGACGCCGCCACGCTCGGGGATGCGGCCTGATCCGTACCGTGTGTGGCTGTCCGAGGTGATGCTGCAGCAGACCACCGTGCCGCACGCCATGCCCTATTTTCTAGAGTTCACGCGCCGCTGGCCGACCGTAGAGACCCTGACGGCGGCCGAGGACGCCGAGGTCATGTCGGCCTGGGCGGGCCTCGGTTACTACGCCCGGGCGCGCAACCTGCTGAAGACGGCGCGAGCGGTCGCCGCGGATCATGGCGGGGTCTTTCCAGACACCGAGGACGGATTGCTGCGCCTGCCCGGGGTGGGGCCCTATACGGCGGCGGCGGTGGCGGCGATCGCCTTTGACCGGCCCGCCAATGTGGTCGACGGCAATGTGGAGCGGGTCGTGGCGCGCCTCCATGCGGTCGAGACGCCGCTGCCTGGCGCCAAGCCCGAGCTGAAGCATCTGGCCGGCGGTCTGGTCGCCGCGGACCGGCCCGGCGATTGGGCCCAGGCGCTGATGGACCTGGGGGCGACCATCTGCCGTCCGAGGGCGCCCCTGTGCGACCGATGTCCCGTGGCCGTGGACTGCGAAGCCTTCAGGCAGGGCGAGCCGGATCGCTATCCCCTGCGTCTGAGGAAGGCCGCGCGGCCCCGTCGATATGGCACGGTATGGGTGCTGCGAGACGGGCAGGGCCGCATCGGGCTGATGCGGCGGCCGCCCCAGGGCTTGCTCGGCGGGATGCTGGGTCTGCCGACCAGCGAGTGGTTGGACGCGCCGGTCGAGGCCGAGCCGCCGATCGCCGCTGCCTGGCGGGCCGTGGGCGAGGTCGAGCACGTCTTCACCCACTTCCACCTGACCCTGCGGGTCATGACCGCCGAGGGGCTCGCCGACAGCCTCATCTGGGATGAGGACGCCGCCGGACTTCCCAGCGTGTTTCTCAAGGCCGTGCGGCTGACGCGCCCAGAGCGCTAGGTCTTGGCCTTGGCCGCCTTCTTGGCTGGAGCCTTCTTAGCGGGAGCCTTCTTGGCCGGCGCCTTCTTCGCGGCGGCCTTTTTGGTCGACCCCTTGCCCGCCTTGGCGGCGATCAGGGGGAGAGCCTGTTCCAGGGTCAGTTCGGCCGGGTCCACCCCCTTGGGCAGGGTGGCGTTGACCTTGCCGCACTTCACATAGGGGCCGAAGCGGCCGGCCATGACCTTGATGGGCTCGCCGGTCTCGGGATGGGCGCCCAGATCCTTCAGAGCCGACTGCGAGGCGCCGCGCCCGCCGGGTCGCCCCGCGCGCTTCTCGGCCAGCAGGGCCACCGCCCGGTTGAGGCCGATCTCAAACACCTGATCGATGTCCTCGACGTTGGCGTAGGTTCCTGCGTGCTGAACGAAGGGGCCGTAACGGCCGAGGCCCGCCGTAATCGGCTGGCCGTCTTCGGGGTGCACGCCCACCTCTCGCGGCAGGGACAACAGGCGCACGGCCTGACCCAAGGTCAGCGCTTCGGGAGACCAGCCCTTGGGCAGGGAAGAGCGCTTCGGTTTGCCGTCATCCCCCTCCATTTCGATGTAGGGGCCGAAGCGGCCGATCTTCAGCTGAACCAGCCTGCCCGTGGCGGGGTCGGCGCCCAATTCGCGGTCCTGGGCCGCGCCGGCGTCCGTGGCGTCGCCGCCGAAGCCGCGCGTGTAGCGGCACTCCGGATAGTTGGAGCAGCCGATGAAGGACGACTTCATCTTGAAGCTGGCCTTCAGGTGAAGACGGCCCGAGCCGCAGGCCGGACAGCGGCGCGGATCAGAGCCGTCGCCCTTGTCGGGAAACAGGAAGGGTCCGATGGCCTCGTCCAGCTCGTCGATGACGCCCTGGCGGGCGATGACGCCGTCGGTGGCGGGCTTGAACTGACTCCAGAACCGTTCGAGCAGCACCTTCCAGTCGAGGTCGCCTTCGGACACCTCATCCAGCTGAGCCTCAAGCCCGGCGGTGAAGTCGTATTCGACCCAGCGGCTGAAGAACTGCTCGAGGAAGGCCGTGACCAGCCGTCCGGTGTCCTCGGGCACGAAACGGTTCTTGTCCATGCGGACGTAGCCCCGGTCGCGCAGGGTGGTCAGGATCGAGGCGTAGGTGGAAGGCCGGCCGATGCCGAGTTCTTCCAGTCGCTTGACCAGGGTGGCTTCGGAATAGCGCGGCGGCGGCTCGGTGAAGTGCTGCTCCGTGCGAATGGCCTGGACTGAGGCTGAGGCGCCTTCGCTCAGGGCCGGGAGCCGAGTGGTCTCGTCCTCGTCGTCGTGGCTGGTCTGACGGTCATCGCGGCCCTCCTCATAGGCGGCGAGGAAGCCGTCGAAGACCACCACCTGACCGGTGGCGCGCAGGGCCGTGCGGCCGTCGGCGGTCTCGATGTCGACGGTGGTGCGGTCCAGCCGCGCCTGCTCCATCTGGCTGGCGATCATGCGCTTCCAGATCAGGTCGTAGAGGCGGGCCAGGTCGGCATCGAGGCGCAGCGTGTCCGGGTGGCAGGCCATGCTGGTGGGGCGGATCGCCTCGTGCGCCTCCTGGGCGTTCTTGGCCTTGGCCTTGTAGTGGCGCGGCTCAGCCGGGACGTAGGCCGGCCCGAAACGGTCGGCGATGGCCTTGCGTGTGTCGGCGATCCCCTCCGGGCTGACGAAGACGCCGTCGGTCCGCATGTAGGTGATCAGGCCGCCCTGGTCGTCCACGCCCTCGTAAAGCTTCTGGGCCGCCTGCATGGTGCGCTGGGCCGTGAAGCCGAGCTTGCGGGCCGCCTCCTGCTGCAGGGTCGAGGTGGTGAAGGGCGGGGGCGGCGAGCGCTTTACAGGCTTCTTCTCGACCGAGCGGATGGTGAGGGGCGAAGCCTGGATCGCGGCCCGGGCCGCCTGGGCGGTGGCTTCATCCTTGATGTCCAGCCGCTGGACGCGCTTGCCCTCGTGCTTGACCAGCCGCGCTGTGAAGGGCGGGCTGTTCGCCATGAGGTCCGCCTCGACCGACCAGTATTCCTGAGCGCGGAAGCGCTCGATCTCGAGTTCGCGGTCCACGACGATCCGCAAGGCCACGGACTGGACCCGCCCGGCCGAGCGGGCGCCGGGCAGCTTGCGCCACAGCACCGGGGACAGGGTGAAGCCCACCAGATAGTCGAGCGCGCGGCGAGCCAGGTAGGCCTCGACCAGCTCCATGTCGATCTGGCGCGGGGCGGCCATGGCCTGCTGCACGGCCTGCTTGGTGATGGCGTTGAAGGTGACGCGCTGGACGTCGGCGCCCTTGAGCGCGCGCTTGCGGTTCAGGACCTCGAGCACGTGCCAGCTGATCGCCTCGCCCTCGCGGTCGGGGTCGGTGGCCAGGATCAGGCGATCGGCGCCCTTTAGAGCCTCGGCGATTTCAGCGACGCGCTTGGCCGCCTTGGGGTCGAGCTCCCACTCCATGGCGAAGCCTTCGTCCGGCTTCACCGATCCGTCCTTGGGCGGCAGATCGCGGATATGGCCGTAGGAGGCCAGCACCTTGAAGTCGGAACCCAGGTATTTGTTGATGGTCTTGGCCTTGGCCGGGCTCTCGACGACGACGACGTTCATGGGGCCGATCTGCTGGAAGAGGGGCGCGGAAAGTGGGGGCGCGCACGGGGCCGTGTCAACGGCGTCCGGCTTTACAATCTTAACGCGCGTGGACTAAACCCAAGGTTGGATGTCGGGAGTTCGACCTTGGCTGACTCATCGAGGATCACAGGAATGGATGGCGAAGGCCAGCGACTCGCCCCCGCGGAGGGGGCGGCGATTCTGGCCTATGTGGCCGACATGGCGAGGCAGCTCGCCGAAATGGCTCGCCAGGAGGGGGAAACCCACCTCAGCGAACTTCTGAGCCTCGCCAGCGATTACGCCGGCAGGGATCGGTCATTCGATAGCTGAGACCATACCGCCGGGCAGAAGCTGCGCTCGGCCGGCCAGGGACAACTCGACCAGCGCAGCCAGGACAGCCGCGGAAGGGGCGCCGAGCGCGCGGACGATCTCATCGCGAGCGACAGCCGTCGGCGAAAGCAGGGCCGCGACCTGTTCGCGCAGGGCCTCGTCCGCCTCGAAGTCCGCGCCCTCGTCCTCGATGACCGAGGCGGCCGGCAGGGCGCGAAGCCCGCTCAGCACGTTCAGCACGTCGTCGGCGCCTTCACACAGGGTGGCGCCCTGGCGGATAAGGTCATTGACGCCGCGTGCGCGCGGATCGAGCGGAGAGCCGGGCACCGCCAGAACCTCGCGCCCTTGCTCGGCGGCCAGGCGGGCGGTGATCAGGGAGCCCGAGCGCAGCTCGGCCTCGACCACGACCACGGCCCGGGACAGCCCGGAGATGATGCGGTTGCGGCGGGGGAAGTCCCGGGCCTGGGCGCGTGCGCCCGGCGGGCTTTCCGAAAGAATGCAGCCCTGCTGGGCGATGCGGCCGTAAAGATCGCGGTGTTCGGGCGGATAGACGTCGTCGACGCCGCCCGCCAGCACGGCCACGGTCGCCCGGCCCGCGCCCAGCGCGCCCTCGTGGGCGGCGCCGTCGATGCCGCGCGCCATGCCCGAGACGACCATCAGACCCGCCTGGGCCAGGTCGGCGGAGAGCTGGCGGGCGAACCGCTGACCGGCGGCCGAGGCGACGCGCGCGCCGACCACGGCGACGGCCCGGCTCGACAGGTGCGTGGGATCGCCCAGCGCCCAAAGGATCGGGGGCGGCGGATCGACGGCGGCCAGCATGGGTGGAAAGTCGGGATCGCCCAGCAGCAGCAGGTGAGCGTTCAACGCCTGACCCCGTGTGATCTCGTCCTGGATGCGCGCGGGATCGGGCAGGCGATAGGCGGCGGCCCCGGCCTTGCGCGCCAGATCGGGCAGGGCCTTCAGCGCTTCGACGCCCGAGCCGAAGCGGCGGATCAGCTGGCGGAAGGCGACTGGCCCGACGCGCTCGGCGCGCGCCAAGGTCAGGCGGGCCAGCCGCTCGGGATCAACCCCGCTCACCCCTTGTTCGCGCCGATGCGGGGCTCTTCGCCCTTGAGAAGCCGCCCGATGTTGGCGGCATGGCGGATGTAGATCAGCACGGCCATGAAGGCGGCCAGCATGGCCACAGGTCGCCAGTCGCTGACCAGCGGCGGCGCGGCCCAGGGCGTACCCATGGCCCAGGCGATGAGGGGCGCCGCCGCGGCCGCCGTCAGGGCCGACAGGGACGAGTAGCGCATCAGAACAGCCATCAGGATCCAGACTGCGCCGGCCGCGACGCCCACCGGCCAGGCCATAGCCAGGAGCACGCCGAAGAAGGTGGCCACCCCCTTGCCGCCCTTGAAGCCCAGCCAGACCGGGAACAGGTGACCGACAAAGGCGGCTGCGCCGGCCACGGCGGCCAGCTGGGTTCTGAATCCCAGGTCGCTGAAGATCAGCATGGTCGCCAGGACGGCGAAGGCGCCTTTGCCGCCGTCGAGGATCAGGGTGGCCAGGGCCAGGTCCTTTCGGCCCGTGCGCAGCACGTTTGTCGCGCCGATATTGCCCGAGCCGATTTTGCGCACGTCGCCCAGGCCCGCGGCCTTGGTGATCATCACGCCGAAGGGGATGGCGCCGATCAGATAGGAGACGGCGGCCACGATGCCGGTCCAAAGGGCCGGATTCTCATAGGCCATGGAGTCGAAGGTCACGGCGTTCCCCTCACGCGATTCCCGAAAAGCGTGTGTAGCACGCGTCGGGCGGCTAGGCCTGATGGATGATGCGGCCGCCCACCATGGTTCGGCGCACGACGCCCTGCAGGGTGCGCCCATCGAAGGGCGAGTTCTTCGAGCGCGAGCGCAACTGGGCGGCGTCGAAGCGGCGCGGGGCGTTTGGATCGAACAGCACCAGGTCGGCGGGCGCGCCCTCGGCCAGGCGACCGGACGGCAGTCCCAGCAATTCCGCGGGGCCGCAGGTGACCGGGCGTAGCGCGTCGATCAGATCGACGCCCTCTTCATGATGGAGACCCACCAACGCTGAGAGCAGTGTCTCGAGGCCCACGACACCGGGCAAGGCCTCGCTGAAGGGCAGGCGCTTGTCCTCGGCCGGGGCGGGCGTGTGGGCGGACGTCACCACGTCGATGCGGCCGTCGCGCAGGGCCTCGATCAGGGCGCGGCGGTCATCCTCGGCGCGCAGGGGCGGATTGAGACGGAAAAAGGTGCGGTAGTCGCCGATATCCAGCTCGTTGAAGCACAGGTGAGCGATGCCGACGCTGACGGACGCCTCGACCCCGCGCGCCAGGGCGCGCTCCACGGCTTCCAGGGCGGCGCCGGTGGTGATCTGGTCGGCCAGCAGCCGCCCGCCGGTCAGCTCGGCCAGCACCAGGTCGCGCTCCAGCCCGATGCGCTCGGCGGCGGCGGGGGCGCCGGGCAGGCCCATGCGTGCGGCCAGTTCCCCCTCGGTGGCGCAGGCGCCGCGCGTCAGCCAGGGATCAGCCGGTCGGTGGGCGACCAGGGCGTTGAACCCTCCGGCATAGGCCAGCACGCGCCTGAGCACCTGGGAATCGGTGATGACCTGGTCGGCGTCGGTGAAATAGGCGGCGCCCGCCTCGGCCATGAGGCCGATCTCGGCCATGCGCTCGCCCCTGAGCCCCTGGGTGGCCGCACCCGCCGTCAGCACGTTGACGAGGTTCAGGTCGCGCGCGCGTCGGGCCAGGAAGTCGACCATGGCCGGCTGGTCCACGGGCGGGTCGGTATCGGGTTGAAGGACGATGGTGGTCACGCCCCCGGCGGCGGCGGCCTGGGCCGCGCTTTCCAGGGTCTCGCGGTGTTCGGCCCCGGGCTCGCCGGTCTTGACGCGCAGGTCGATCAGGCCGGGGGCCAGCACGGCCCCGCTGCAGTCGATGCGCTCGGCTTCGTCAGGGAGGGAAGCAGCCTCGCCCGCGCCGAGATCGGCGATGCGACCATCCTTGACCAGCAGCCAACCGGGACCGTCGCGGCCCTCGGCCGGATCGATCAGACGGGCGCCGGTGAGGGCGAGGGGGCGGGGGCTCATCGGCGAGCCCCTTCGTTGTCGACCCGCGCGGCCAGCGAGGCCAGGACGGCCATGCGCGCGGCCACGCCCATCTCGACCTGGTCCTGGATCAGGCTGACGGCGGGGTCGTCGGCGATGTCCGAGTCGATCTCGACCCCCCGGTTCATGGGTCCGGGATGCATGACCCTGGCGCCCGGGGCGGCCTTGGCGAGGCGCGCGGCGTCCAGGCCCCAGAAACGGAAATACTCGCGGCTGGACGGGACGAAGGCGCCGGACATCCGCTCAAGCTGCAGGCGCAACATCATGACCACGTCCGCTCCGGCCAGCCCCTCGTCCATGTCATGGTGGACCGAGGCGCCCCAGCGGTCCGCGTCGGCCGGCATAAGTGTCGGCGGTCCCACCAGCCGAACGCGGGCGCCGAGGGTGTTCAGCAGGGCGACGTTCGAGCGCGCTACGCGGCTGTGCAGCACGTCGCCGCAGATGGCGACGGTCAGGCCGCTGACGTCGCCGAAGGTCCGCTTCAGGGTCAGGGCGTCGAGGAGGGCCTGGGTCGGATGCTCATGCCCGCCGTCCCCGGCGTTGACCACGGCGCACGCCACCTTACGGGCCAGCAGATCGGCCGCGCCCGAGGACGAGTGGCGGATGACCAGCAGGTCCGGCTGCATAGCGTTCAGCGTCACCGCCGTGTCGATCAGGGTCTCGCCCTTGGCGACCGAAGAGGTGCGCGGGTTCATGTTCATGGTGTCCGCGCCCAGCCGCTTGGCGGCCAGCTCGAACGAGGCCTGGGTGCGGGTCGAGTTCTCGAAGAAGAGGTTGATGAGGGTCCGGCCCTTGAGCAGGTCCGTCTTCTTGGCGGCCTGGCGGCTGAGGCCCACCATGGCGTCCGCAAGGTCGAGCAGGGCCAGCGCGTCCGGCGTGTTCAGCTGGCCGGCCGACAGGAAATGCGAGTGCGGAAATGGGAACAGCCGCGCGCGGATCAGATCTGTGACGGCGTCGGAGCTGGTCATCAAAGCCCCGCTATAGGCCGATGCGCGCCGGGTCTCAAGGCGATGGTCCTCAAGGTTACGGCCCTAGGGCGCTCAGCCGTAGCCGAAGAGGATCAGCATCAACGGCATGACCGCCGCGGCCGCCAGCGTGGTCGCCGCCGTGATGCCCGCCATCAGGGGCGCATCGCCGCCCATCTGGCGAGCAAGGACATAGGAGGCGGCGGCGCCCGGCGCGCAGCCGCAAAGCAGGGCTACGCCCTGAGCCACGCGGTCGCCTCCATAGAGGCCCGCCAGCAGGAACATAAGCACCGGTAGGGCCAGCATCTTCACCGCCGTGACGCTAGCCAGCGTCACCGGCCTGAGCGCAAGACCCCGGAAGCTGAGGCCCGAGCCGGCGACGATCAGACCCAGCGGCACCCCGGCGGCGCCGAGCATCTGCAGAGCCTCGAACACGCCCGGGATCCTGGGAACATTGAGCAGGTTCAGGGCCAGACCCACCACGCAGGACATGAACACCGGGTTGGTGGCGAGGGAACGCGCCAGGGCGCGGGGGGCGACCCCGGCCTGGCCTTCGCCCCAGCGCGACAGCACCAGCACGCAGAGGATGTTGATGAAAGGGATCAAGGAGCCGACGACCACAGCGCCCAGGGCCGCACCGTCGCGTCCGAAGACCGATAAGGCCACGGGCAGGAAGACGAAGGCGTTCCAGCGGATCACGCCCTGAAACACACTGGTGAAGCTGGCGTCCGGCAGGCGGATCAGGGGCTTCAGCAGGACTGCAGCCAGGGCGACGATCCCAACCGCGCTGACTGAAGCCAGACCGACGGGACCCGCCGCCAAACCCGAGAAGTCGGCGTTCCAGATGGTCGGGATCAAGAAGCCGGGATAAAGGACGAAATAGACGAGCCTTTCGATGGGTCGCCAGGCTTCGTCCATCAGGAAGCGGCGCGCCTTGAGAGCCCAGCCCAGGGCGATCAGGCCGAAAACCGGCGCCACGCCCAACAGAATGGCGGTCACGCGCTGAACCCCGCCTTCAGCCGGTCCAGCGCGCCCTGAAGAATGAAGGCGGCGGCGGTGCGATCGATCACATTGGCGCGGCGCTTGCGATTCAGATCGAGGTCTTCGATCAGGAACCGCTCCACGGCGCTGGTGGACAGGCGCTCGTCCCAGAAGGCCACCGGCACGTCGCGCAGGCGCTGCAGGTTTCGGCCGAAGGCGCGGCAGGATTGAGCGCGAGGACCTTCGGAACCGTCCATGTTCAGGGGAAGGCCGATGACCACGCCTGTGGCGCCTCGCTCATCCATCAGGCGGAACAGGGCCTTGGCGTCGTCGGTGAACTTGGTCTTGCGGATCAGCTGGGCGGGACTGGCGATGGTGCGGGTCAGGTCGCTGACCGCCACCCCGATGGTCTTTTCGCCCAGGTCCAGGCCCACGAACGGCGTATTCGGCGGGCAGGCGGCGGGCAGATCGGCGAGTTCGACAACGGCCATGGCGCGGCGGTAGGGCTGGTCACCACCGCTGTCAAAGGCGATTATCGCTCCGGACGCTGCGGGAGGCCTCAACATGCGTTGCGCGACATTGCTTGCGGCAGGGCTGTTGCTTGCAGGCTGCGAGCCCGCGCAGCAGAGCGCGGCGCGGCCAAGTCTGGCGCCGTCGCAGCCCTTCCAGGCCGCCGGGCCGACCGATAGCGTCGATCCCGAGATCGAACCTACCCTGCAATGGGCCGCCTCGGTCGTGCAGCTGCACGAGCTGGAGGGGCAGGGGGCCAAGGTGTTCGGAACGGCGGGCGGAGATCCGGCGGTCAACGGCCTCTACACCTACATCGCCTTCTACGAGAGCCCGGCCGAGGGCTGGCGGGTGTTTCGCCTGGGCGACTTCGAGTCCTGGACGGTGGCGGGTGAGGGCCCGGGCCGTGTCGAGCTGGAGGCTCGCCAGAGCAGCGTCGATCAAACCAGCGGCGAGATCACGACGCGTCCTGTCCGCCTGATCGTCGCCTGGACGAAGGGGCCGGAAGACCGTCCGCCGGCGCGGGTCGAGGTGACGCCCGCGCGCTGATGGGGCGGCGGCTTGTGAAAGCGCCTCAGCCCCTTTAATCCCCCGGCTTCGTCCGTTCGTCTGGAGGGCCTGATGGCCGTCGATTCCGCCACCGTGAAGAAGGCCGCGCATCTGGCGCGCATCGCCCTGCCCGAGGAGCGCCTGGAGCCCATGGCCCAGGAGCTGAACGGCATCCTGGCCTGGATCGAGCAGCTGAACGAGGTGGATGTGGAGGGTGTGGAGCCCATGACCTCCAACGTGGAGCAGCCGCTGCGCCTGCGCGATGACGTGGTGACCGACGGCGCCAAGGTCGAGGCGGTGCTGTCGAACGCCCCCAAGGCGGCCGACGGCTTCTTCGTCGTGCCCAAGGTGGTCGAGTAAGCCATGAGCGACCTGACCTCCCTGACGTTGAAGGCCGCGCTGGACGGCCTGAAGTCCAAGGCGTTTTCTTCGGCCGAGCTGACCCAGGCGTTCCTGGCCAACATCGAAGCCGCCAATCCGCGCCTGAACGCCTATGTCGAGGTGACTGCCGACAGGGCGCTGGAGATGGCGCGCGCCTCCGACGCCCGCATCGCCTCGGGCGAGGCCGGAGCGCTGGAAGGCGCGCCGCTGGGGATCAAGGACCTGTTCTGCACGGACGGCGTCCAGACCACGGCCGGATCCAACATGCTGCGCGGCTTCGTGCCGCCCTATGAGAGCACCGTCACCGCCAATCTGTGGCGCGACGGGGCGGTCATGCTGGGCAAGCTGAACATGGACGAGTTCGCCATGGGTTCGTCCAACGAAACCAGCGCCTTCGGGCCGGTGGTGAACCCGTGGAAGTCCAAGGCCTCGAACGCGGATCTGACGCCCGGCGGCAGCTCGGGCGGTTCGGCCAGCGCGGTGGCGGCCGACCTGTGCCTGGCGGCCACGGCCTCTGATACGGGCGGCTCGATCCGCCAGCCCGCCGCCTTCACCGGCACGGTGGGGGTCAAGCCGACCTACGGCCGCGCCAGCCGCTACGGCATGGTGGCCTTCGCCAGCTCGCTGGATCAGGCCGGGCCCATCGCCAAGACCGTCGAGGATGCGGCCCTTCTGCTGCGCTCCATGTGCTCGTTCGACGAGAAGGACTCCACTAGCCTGGAGGTGGAGACGCCCGACTGGACGGCGGCCGTGGGCAAGTCGGTCAAGGGTCTGCGCGTCGGGGTGCCGGCCGAATACGTCATGGACGGCATGCCGGCCGAGATACTGAACCTGTGGGAGCAGGGACAGGCCTGGCTGAAGGATGCGGGCGCCGAGATCGTGCCCATCAGCCTGCCGCACACCAAATACGCCCTGCCGGCCTACTATATCGTCGCGCCGGCCGAGGCCTCTTCGAACCTGGCCCGCTACGACGGCATGCGCTTCGGTCATCGCGCCGAGGGGGCGAAGTCGCTGGGCGACCTTTACGAGAAGACCCGCGCCGAGGGTTTCGGCAAGGAAGTGCAGCGGCGCCTGACCATCGGGGCCTATGTGCTGTCGGCGGGTTTCTACGACGCCTTCTATGTGCGGGCGCTGAAGGTGCGCCGCCGCATCGCCCAGGACTTCGACGAGGCCTGGAAGGCCTGCGACGTGGTGCTGACGCCCTCGACGCCGTCGGCGGCTTTCGCCATCGGCGACAAGCAGATCGACCCCATCACCATGTATCTGAACGACGTCTTCACGGTAACGGCCAATCTGGCGGGTCTGCCCGGCGTTTCAGTGCCGGCGGGTCTGGACGCCGGGGGCCTGCCGCTGGGCCTGCAGGTGATCGGCCGCGCGCTGGACGAAGCGACCATGTTCAGCGCCGCCGCGGCCCTGGAGCAGGCGGCGGGCTTCACGGCGCGGCCGGAAAAGTGGTGGTGAGAGGCTCAGAGCCGCACTAGAACGCCGTTGCGGCCGTGCGTAGGGCCGCTGCTGGGACGTCCATGGATCGTATCGTCATCGAGGGCGGGGCCGCCCTGAAGGGAACCCTGCCGGTCAGCGGGGCCAAGAACTCGGCCATCAAGCTGATGGTCGCCTGCCTGCTGACCGAGCAGCCGCTGACGCTGCGCAACATGCCGGACCTGGCGGACACGCGCTTTCTGACGGTGCTGCTGCAGCGGCTGGGCGTGAAGGTCACGCGCGAGGCCGACGTGATGATCCTGGACGGGCACGACGTGTCCAGCGCCTTCGCCCCCTACGCCTTGGTGCGCAAGATGCGCGCCTCATTCAACGTGCTGGGGCCGCTGCTGGCGCGCATGGGCCACGCCAAGGTGTCGCTGCCGGGCGGATGCGCCATCGGCGCCCGACCGGTGGACCTGCACCTCCAGGCGCTGGAGGCGCTGGGGGCCAACCTGGAGATGCACGAGGGCTATGTCTACGCCACAGCCCCGCGCGGCCTGAAAGGCGCCGAGATCACCTTCCCCTTCGTCTCCGTCGGGGCGACCGAGCACGCCCTGCTGTCGGCGGTGCTGGCCAGGGGGACGACGGTGCTGAGAAACGCCGCGCGCGAGCCCGAGATCGGCGACCTGGCCCACTGCCTGAACGCCATGGGCGCAAAGATCAGCGGCATCGATACCGACACCCTGATCATCGAGGGGGTGAAGCGCCTGTCGGGCGCGGACTGGTCCGTGATCCCGGATCGCATCGAGGCCGGCACCTTCGCCTGCGTCGCGGCCATGACCGGCGGCGAGGTGGTGGTCGACAGGGTGCGCGTCGATACGCTTCAGGCCCTGATCGCCAAGCTGCGCGAGGCGGGGGTCGAGGTGGAGGAAGGCGAGGCCTCGGTCACTATCCGCCGCGATCCGTCTACGCGGCTAAAGGCCGTGGATGTGACCACTGAGGTCTATCCGGGGTTCCCAACCGACGTGCAGGCCCAGTTCATGGCCGTGATGACTCTGGCCGAGGGCGAGAGCGTTATCCGCGAGACCATTTTCGAGAACCGCTTCATGCACGCTCCCGAGCTGTCCCGCCTGGGCGCGCGCATCGCCGTCCACGGCGGCGAGGCGCGGGTGACGGGCGTGGAGGCTCTGCACGGCGCGCCGGTGATGGCCACGGACCTGAGGGCGTCGGTCAGCCTGGTCATCGCGGGGCTCGCTGCCGAGGGCCGCACCGAGATCAGCCGCGTCTATCATCTGGATCGCGGCTTCGAGCGCCTGGAGGAGAAGCTGGCCGCCTGCGGCGCGCGCATCTGGCGCGAAGAGGGCGATGGCGACGGCTCCGTGGAGGCGGCCGCCGAATGAGCGGGGCCCAAGATACGGGGCTGCATCTGCTGGCCCAGGACGCCGGAGATCTGGAGTTGATCTCGGCCGCCTTGCAGGACGCGGTATGCCTGCGCCGCGACATCCTGCTGGAGGCAAAGGGGCGGCGGCTGACCTTCGCTTTCAATCGGTTGCGCCGTGAGGCCGGCCGCGAGCGCGAACGGGTGCGCAGCGGGCTTCAACTGGGCGGCGTGCTGGGGGTCAGGTCCAGGGGACTGACCCGCGACCGTCGCGCGGTGCTGCAACTGCTGGCGTTGACCTTCCGCCCCGAAATCGACGGACCCGGCGGCGTCTTGGGGTTCCGTTTCGCCGGCGGGGCGGATCTGGAGGCCCAGGTCGAGTGCGTGGACGCGGTTCTGGCCGACCTGACGGGCGGCTGGCCGGCCCGTGGCGTTCCCGACCATGGCGCCGACATCGATGGCTGACGCCGCCACCATCGCCGCCGTGGAGGTGGACGCGGAATCATTCCCGGCTGCTTCGCGCGACGAGTGGACGGTCGCCGCCAAGGACCTGGTCGAGAACGGCCGCCTGAAGGCGCCAGGGGCGGGCGAGGGGCCTTGGCGACTGAACCTGTCGCTCCGGGAAAGCCGTCTCGCGGTAGAGGTCGAGGGCCTGGGAGCCAGGCGCGGGCACCTGATCTCTCTGACACCGCTGAAGGGACTGATGCGGGACTATCTGATGATCTGCGACAGCCATGTGCAGGCGGTGCATGGGGCTTCGCCCAGCCAGATCGAAGCGCTGGACATGGGCCGCCGCGGCCTGCACGACGAGGCGGGCCGCACCCTGTGCGAGCGCCTGTCCGGCAAGCTGGACATGGACCTGGAGACGGGGCGGCGCTTCTTCACCCTGCTGTGCGCTCTGAACGCCAAGGCTTGAACCCATCGACGGCGCGAAGCTTTTGGTGCATTAAGCGCGCCGAATTCCCGGCGGCCCGTCTGGCCGCCCACCTGACGAGGCTGCATGGCTAAGGAAGAACTGCTCGAGTTTCCCGGCACGGTCATTGAACTGCTGCCCAACGCGACGTTTCGCGTGGAGCTTGAGAACAAGCACGAGATCATCGCCCACACCGCCGGCAAGATGCGCAAGAATCGCATCCGCGTGCTGGCCGGCGACAAGGTTCTGGTCGAGATGACGCCCTACGACCTGACCAAGGGCCGCATCACCTATCGCTTCAAGTAAGGCCGTGGGCGCGCGCGCGCCTCTGGTGCTGGCCAGCGCCAGCCCCCGCCGTCTGGAGCTGCTGGCCCAGATCGGCGTTCGGCCGGACCACACTGCTCCGCAAGACATTGACGAGACCCCGCTGAAGGGCGAGACGCCAAAGCGCCTGGTCTTGCGTCTGGCCGAAGGCAAGGCGAGGGCGGGCGCAGCCGCTCAGCCCGACGCCTATGTGTTGGGGTCCGACACCGTGGTGGCCGTGGGCCGCCGCATCCTGGGCAAACCCGCCGACGCCGAAGAGGCCGGGCGGATGCTGGACCTGCTGTCCGGGCGCAATCACGTGGTGCTGACCGGCGTCGCCGTGCGGGCGCCGGACGGTCGGACGGCCAGCCGCATCGCCGAGGCTCGGGTCGCCTTCAAACGCCTCTCTGATGAGGAGCGGGCCGGGTACCTCGCTTCCGGTCAGTGGGAGGGAGCGGCGGGCGCCTACAAGGTTCAGGGACTCGCCGGCGGGTTCGTCAGAGGAATTACAGGCAGCTACACCGCGATCGTCGGATTGCCGCTTTATGAGACGCGCCTCCTGTTGGAGGGCCTGGGCTGGCGCCCGTGAGCAGTATCTCTGGGAGCGAGATCGAGGTCTTCCTGGACGAGACGCCGGGCGAAACCCGGCTGGTCATCGCGCGGGATGGCCGCTTTGAACGCCTGCTGATCGAGCGCGAAACGGACGTGCCCGCGCACCGTTTGGGCGCGCGTAGCGTCGGACGGGTCGCCGAGGTGCAGTCCGGCTTGGGAGCGGCCTTTGTCGATCTTGGGGTGGGGGCGCCCTTCGGCTTTCTTCCTCTAGGCAAGGCGAAAGCCCCGCCCGTGGGCGCTTTCGTGGAGGTCGAGGTTTCGGCCGAGCCCCGCGAGCGCAAGGGGCCGGTCCTGCGCCTGATCGGGCCTGCGGAGGGTCCGGCGCGGCTGCTGTCTTCCGGCCCATCGATCTGCGACCAGATGGCCATTACGGCGCCGCGGGTGGAGCCCATCACGGGCGTGGCGGCCATCCAGGCGAGCTGGGACGCTGAGGAGGAGGCGCTGGGCCAAGGCGACATCTTCGCCGAATGGGGGCTGGATCTGGCGGTGCAACGGACCCGCGCCCTCGTGGCGGTCGATATCGATCACGCGCCTGTGGCCGGTCGCGACCCGCGTCGAGCCCGAGCTGAGGCGAATAGGCAAGGCCTGCTCCAGGCGGCCCGGCTGATCCGATTGAAGGGCTGGGGCGGGACCGTGGCCATCGACCTGGCCGGGACCGGCTTTGACGGCGCGAAGCTGACCGAACAGGCCAGAGCGGCCTTCGCAGGCGATGAGGCCGTGATGGGGCCGCTCAGCCGCTTCGGGGTGCTGCAGCTGGCCCTGCCGTGGCGCCGCACCCCGATCGAGGAAAGATTACTTGAGGGCGGGCGACCCTCGCTGGAGACCCGCGCCATCGGGGCGGTGCGCCTGTTGCGGCACGCCCTCCTGTCGGATCGGGCGGCGCCGCGTCTGACCCTGGTCTGTTCGCCGGAGGAAGCGGAACGCGCCACGCCCCTGGCCGCTAGACTGGGGCCCAGAGCCTTGGTTCAGCCCGATCCGAGTCGGGGCCCAGGACGAGCGAGCGTGGAGGAGGCCTGAGCCATGGCGACCTGTCCGATCTGCCGCCGGGCCGAGACTGTCCCGCAGTACCAACCCTTCTGCTCGAAGCGGTGCGCCGACGTGGACCTGAACCGCTGGCTGTCGGGCCGCTATGCGGTGCCCGGGGCTCCGGCTTCTCGGCTCGCGGAGGATGAAGACGAGAGCGATTGAGGCGCTGGACAAGCGGCTCGGGCCTCGCCTATAGAGCCGCCTCCCTCCGGCGCGCCCCAGACGGCGCGCCTGGGCCCGGGTAGCTCAGTTGGTAGAGCAGCGGATTGAAAATCCGCGTGTCGGTGGTTCGAATCCGCCCCCGGGCACCATCATCTCCGCAGAACGACGATCGTCATTTCACCGCGCGAGAGGTGGATTTCGTCGCCGAGCGCATGTTGCGACATTCCTGCTTTCGCCTACGGCGGGAAAAGCAGAAGACGGCCCTTGACGCTAATGCAAGGCTTCTCCAAAGGGGTTCGGTCCGGTTTCTTGCGAACCGTTCGAAACGTGCTGATGCGTCCCTCTCGGGAACGTGCCGCACGCCAACGTATTTAACCGGGGATGGAACCCAACCTGACTCTTCGTCGCCCGGTCCCAGCCGATCAGACCAACTAGGAATTGGCCACAGATGCTCCAAGTCAAAAAGACCAACATCCTTCTCGCCATGGCCGGCGCCGCGGCGCTTATGGTCAGCGCGCCCGCCCTGGCGCAGGATGGGACCACCCCGGCTCCGGCCGAGGCGACCGCCACCGCCGCTCCGGCCCCCGCGGCCGAGACCCCGGCCCCGGCCGCCACTGAAGAAGACCCCGCGTCCGTCGCTGAAGCCGCCGGCGGCGGCCATGGCGGCAGCCTGACGCCCATCTCCATGTTCATGGTCGCGCACCCGGTCGTTAAGGTCGTGATGATCGGCCTGGTGCTGGCGTCGATCTTCTCGTGGATCCTGCTGCTGCTGAAGCTGTTCGAGTTCGGCGGCCTGAACCGCACCAGCGACCGCTTCCTGGAAGCCTTCCGCGGCGCCCGCTCGATCGCCGACATGCGCCGCATCGCGGTGTCTGACGAGTTCGAAGGCAACCCGCTGGCCGACATGGCCGCGGCCGCCACCGAGGAAGTCGAGCTGTCCCGTCAGGCGGGTCTCGCCGTCGGCGGCGCCCACCGCGACACCACCCTGACGCGCGCCCAGGCCGCCGTGGCCGCCGTGCAGTCGGGTCTGGCCAAGCGCCTGTCGGGCGGTCAGATGTTCCTGGCCTCGGTCGGTTCGTCCGGTCCGTTCATCGGTCTGTTCGGCACCGTCTACGGGATCATGAACTCGTTCATCGGCATCGCCGAGTCGAACACGACCAACCTGGCCGTCGTGGCCCCCGGCATCGCCGAGGCCCTGCTGGCCACCGGCATCGGTCTGTTCGCCGCCATCCCCGCGGTTATCTTCTATAACTACTTCCAGACCCGCATCTCGGCCTACGGCGTGCGCTCGGACGGCTTCAACGCTGAGCTGATGAACGCCATCTCGCGGCAGCTCGACAAGGGAGCCTAAGCCCTATGGGAGCCAAGCTTTCTGGCTCGGGCGGCGGTAAGTACGCCATTGAGCAGAACAGCGAGATCAACGTCACGCCGTTCGTGGACGTCATGCTCGTCCTGCTCATCATCTTCATGGTGGCGGCTCCGCTCGCCACCGTGTCGGTGGAGGTGAAACTGCCGCGCGCTGTCGCGCCGCCGCAACAGAACCCGCCCAAACCGATCTACATCTCCATCCAGAGTGACGGCGATGTGTTCGTGGGCGACTTCCGCACGGACGTCATGTCCCTGGGCGAGGAACTGACCGGCCAGATCGGCCGCCGCAATCCCGCCGAGGAGCGCATCTACATTCGTGCCGACCAGCAGACCCGCTACGGCGATTTCATGCAGGTCATGAACGCTCTTCAGGACAACGGCTTCTACTCCGTCGCCCTGGTGGGTGAAGACCAGTCAACCTAGGAGGGGGCAGCAAGCCAGTCATGACTGACCAAACTGTCCACCACCGCGACCCGATCCTGGATCCGCCCCGTCGCAAGAAGGGAAAGATCTTCGGGGTGTCGATTCCGGTCTTCATCGGGATCATCGCCTTCATCATCGCGCTTCACGTCGGCCTTTTCCTGTATCTGGCCAGCGCGAAGTTCGAGCTGACTCCCTTCGACTTCGAGGACGACGCCGTGGACGTGGAGCTGGTGGTTCCCCCGCCGCCTCCGCCGCCGCCTCCGCCGCCGCCTCCGCCTCCGCCGGACCAGCCCCCGCCGCCCAAGCTGCAGGTGCGTGAGCCGGTGATCGTCCAGAATGCGCCGCCGCCCCCGGCCGTGGTGCAGATCGAGGCGACCAAGAAGGAGGACCGCGTCGAGTATCAGGGTCCGCCGGTGATCGTCCCCGGACCGCCGCCGCCGCCGGCCCCGCCGGCTCCGCCGCGGCCTTCGGTGATCACCAACCCGGACTGGGCGCGCCGCCCGAGCGGGGATGATCTGGCTCGCTTCTTCCCGCCGCGCGCTCTTGAGCGCGGTGTGAGCGGCAGCGCCACCATCCGCTGCACCGTTCAGGAGAATGGTTCGGTGAGCGGTTGCTCGGTGATCAGCGAGAACCCATCGGGCCAAGGCTTCGGCCAGGCGACCGTTCGCGCTTCCAGCCGCTTCCGCATGCGTCCCCGTACGCGGGACGGCGCACCGGTCGGCGGCGCCCAAGTGGACATTACGCTCCGCTGGGATGTGCCTGACGAGTGATCCTCGATCCGAGTGAAAGATGACGCCCCGGAGGTCCGCCTCCGGGGCGTTTTTCTTATGGCCACGCATCCGCTAGCCTCGGTCCTGCGTTATGCGACCGACCCACGCCAAGCCCGGAGAGCGCAATGAAGCCTGTCGCCCGCCTCGTCACCGCCGCCGCCCTGGCCGCGGGCCTGATGACCTCGGCCTGCGCCTACAACGAGGCCCTCGGCCGCAATCAGGTGCTGATCGTCGATGACAGCGCCCTGATTCAGGCTTCGAACCAGGCCTGGGCCCAGGCGATGAACACCCAGACGGTGGTCCGGGACGCCGCCCTGAATGCACGCCTCCAGCGCGTCGGCCAGCGCATCGTCACGGCGGCCGGCCTGACTGACCGCCAGTGGCAGTACGCCGTGTTCCGTGAGGAGCAGCCCAACGCCTTCGTTCTGCCGGGCGGGCAGATCGGCGTGACCACCGGCCTGCTGTCGCTGGCCGCCAACGACGATCAGCTCGCCGCCGTCATCGGCCACGAGGTCGGCCACGTCGTCGCCCGCCACACCGCCGAACGCTATTCGCGCACCGCCCTGACCCAGACGGCCATCGGCGTCGCACAGGGCGCGGCCGGCTCGCGGGGGCAGACCGTGGGCCAGCTAGGCTCGGTGCTGGGTCAGTATGGCCTGCTGCTACCGCACTCGCGCCAGCAGGAACTTGAGGCGGACCGGCTGGGTATCGATTACATGGCTCGAGCCGGTTATGACGCCCGTCAGGCGGTCATCCTCTGGCAGGCCATGGCCTCTAGAGGGGGAGCCGCGGCGCCGGAGTTCATGTCGACCCATCCGTCGGATTCGACGCGCATCGCCAACATCCAGCGCATCCTGCAGGAGCGTGGGCTGGCCTAGTCTGATGCCGTTGGAGAATGGTACCGCCTCCCCGGTTCGAACGGGGGACCTCCAGAGCCACAATCTGAAGAGCAGTATTGATCCGAAAGGACTATCTCGGGCGGCGGTGTAACGGCTTTCCCGGCTTGCCTATACTCGGGAGGTCAGGAGGAACGCCGCTCCTGAAGGCGCGCGACCTTCTCCGAAGCGGCTTCGCCAAGACGAACCCGGTCGGCCATGCGGCGGTAGCGAGCGAAGCTGTTGGGGCTGCGGTGGCCCAGCTGGGCGGCGCCCTCGGCGTCGGTGCATCCCGCCAAGGCGAGCTCGACCCCGCGTGTGTGACGGAGCCCGTGGAACCCATAGTCAGCGCCGTCGATCTTCTCGGCTTTGCGGAGGGCCTGGATAAGCTTCTCCAGCTCTTGGGAGAGCCCATCGGCGGTGTAGGGCCGCCCGTCCATATTGAACGCCAGGGTGATGGCGGTCGTCTCGGTCCGGCGCTTGGCCGCGGTGCGGGTCCGCTGCCATTCCGACAGGGGCTGTGTGGCCGGCGTGGCGTCCAGGATGGCGGACAGACGCGGATCCTCCGCGATGTCGACCGGGACCTTTCGTTTGCCGGAGAGGAAGCTAAACCGGCCGTTCTGGCGGGCCGTGCGCGGGATGCGCGCGATGTCCTCGCGGCGGGCCCCGGTATAGCGGGCTATGGAGATGGCGCGAGCGAGGCCGAACCGGCGCTGCTCCAGCGCGGCGTCCAGCACAGTTGAGAACACGCCTTCCGGCCAGATCGGGTGCGGCTCCGGCGCGTCTGCCGGGCGCCGGACCTGTCCAACCGTGGCGAAGGGGTCGCCCTGGATCAATCCGGCCACCATGGGGCGCCAGCAGACGTTCTTGAGCACCTGGAGCCGGACATTGGCCGCCCTGTGCCCTCTGGTGGCCCAGGCGTCCCGGAGCTTCAGCAGGAAGGCCGGCGTGATCGTGGAGGCCGGCAGGGCGCCCAGGTCCTGGTAGAACTCCTTGAGGATCAGCCGGTACTCGTACTGGGTGGACTCGGCCAGGCCGGGCAGATCGGCGCGCTCATACTCGATGATGGCGGCCCGGATGGTCCCGGCGATAGGCTTCTGCGGCGCGTAGGTTTTCAACAGGGCCTCGACCTCGGCCTCGAGCTCGACTGTGCCCCATCCGGCCTTGAGCCGGTGCGATGGGCAGCCCTTCTTGCGGAAGTAGAGGTGGACATCGCCGTTCGGCCGCACGATGCGCTGGACGTGGCGCATATCCCCTCCGGTCGTCACCCGCGCCTCCCGGCCCGTCTCTGGACCATGCGGAGGGCTTCCTCGGCGGGGTCGCGCAAGTCGACCTGGCCGCCATCGTTGGCCGGACCCTTCACCCTGGCGGGGAGGCTGTCAATCATGCGATCCAGATCCACCCGGCGCCAGCGCAGCAGCCGATGGCCGGTCTCAACGGGACGGACGCCCCGCGCCGCGGCGAACGCCTTGAAGGTTTCATCGGACATGGAGCAGTAGGCGGCCGCCGTCTCGCAGTCGAGCAAAGCCGGCCAGTTCGGCAGCACCCTCTCGACAGCGGGGGTCATGCGGCGGCTCCGATGTCCTGGGCCTCGATCATCAGAACAAGCTCACTTGCGCGGGCGGAGCGGGGCGCAAGGCGATGGAGAAGAGTTCGGAGCGCATGGCCCGCCACCAGTGGGACCACGCCGTTTCCGAGCATTCGTAGCCGGTCGATGCGGTCCCGCTCGGCAGCGTCCAGCCAGGGGGCCAGCCCATCAGGGCCTCGACAAAAAGCGGGTTCAGCTTCCGGCCGCTGGGCGAGGTAGGCTCGCCATCCGTCGAAGTCGTTGGGGCGAGGCGGCCATAGTGGAAGCCGTGTTCCACCTGATCGGTCAGGATCGACATGCCGTGGCCCAGCGCCTTCTTGGAGGCGATGTATTCCGCAGTGTGCGCCGGGAAGTGGTCCCGGGCGTTCGGAGTCGCCCAGGCGCTCACCTGAGCTGCCTGCCCGTTCAGCAGCAGCTCCGCGCCCCGCTCCCCCGATCGAGCCTTCCTGCCGCCCTGCACGTCCGCCACGGCTGGGGTGGACCAGACCTTCGCAAACTCGTTCAAGGGCGGGCCCTTCGTCCCGCGGTCGTGAAGCACGTCGTTCGCGCCCTTCCAGTCCCGCGCCGACGCCGTGGGCCCCAGCGCCTCGGCCGTCTGCAAGTTCAGCCCGCCCTCGCGCCCTTCCGTTCCCGCGCCCGTGACCATGTTCGTCGTGGCGGTCGGCCACGCCGACGATGAAGACCCGCTGGCGCTCGTGCGGCGCGCCGACCTCAGCCGCGCTGAATAGTCCGCCCTCAACCTGGAAACCCAGTCGCCGAAGGTCTCGTCGGACCCGCTCTGCCCCGGCGATCTCGTCGGCCCCGGCGCTGAACATCCCGGCGACGTTCTCGATGAGCACGAGCCAGGCGCCGGACTGGACGACGATGCGTCGGGTGTGGCTCCAGAGGTCGCGGGGGTCGTGACTGCCCTGCTTTCGCCCAGCAAGGCTATGGGGCTGGCACGGTATGCCGCCAAAGACGAAATCCACCGCTCCACGCCAAGGGCGGCCTCGGAAGGTGGTGGCATCTGTCCAAATAGGCGACGGAGCCAGTCGGCCTTCTTCCATCGCGCGAACCAATGTCGCGCAAGCGTAAGCCTCCCTCTCGACCATGCAAACCGTTCTAAGGCCAGGAAGCGCCAGTTCGAGGCCGAGATCGAGGCCTCCGCCTCCGGTGCAGAGAGAGATGCCGTGCAAGTCGGAACATAGATCCACATCGGTCATGCGGCCTTCCGCTTTCGGGTGAGATTGTCCCGGGCCCACAGCGGCCGAAGATTTGTCAGCGCATTGATCTCTCGCGGCCCGGCCTCGGCCCGAAATGCGGCCACAGGCCGGATGTGATCGATGTGCCACCCGCGCCGGCTGCGATTGGCCCAGCTCATGCCGGGAAGGAACTGTTCTTCCAGGTGCCGCCGCAGGTCGGCAGGCCCATATCCCAGCGCATCCCTGATATATTGTGCGGAGTGGGTCGTCTCTTTGTGCGTGATAGCGGCGGCCAGAAGCGCTCGCGCCCGCCTGTGGTTGACTGGAATTTCTCGTTTACGGGCAGGTCGTGGAACGCCAGCCGCTGCACACGGGCGAGAACAAAATCGCGTTGCTGCCCAGCGCTTGGCCCCGATGTTCATCCAAAAGAGCGTGCCGCAGTGAGCACAGGCCTTCTCAGGCCTTGGGCGCCCTGCTTCGCGCGACTTCGCCGCGCAGCTTTTTGAGCAGAAGCGATATGGGCGACCCCGCTGTTCGCGGAACATGAACCCACACCACTCGCATTCCCTCGGCTGAGCGGTCTCCCTACCCATCCCGCCCTCCTGTAGGGGTGGGGAGCTTGCGGATGTCGGCCAAGCATTCGGAGATGATTGCCTCGACCTTGACGCCCTTCGGGGCAAGGGCCTCTTGGCTGCGCCCGATGTATTTATACCACCAGACCCTCAAACCGGTCGGCTTGTGCCAGAAGTTCGGCGCACCCTTTCCAGGCGCAAAGCCGACATCATCATGGAGGCCGCCCACGCAATAGGCGCAAACCGGATCGTGTGTCTCGCTGCGCCGGGAGTTGGCCACATCCGCAGCTCGCATCCACTGATCGTGAGTATAGTAGCGTTTAGCCCCCTCACCAAGGCTGTCCGCGAATGATTTGATGGCTCCGCCGCTGAGTTTTTGATAAGTTTCGCGGTCGAAGAAATCTCCCCATTCACACGAGGAGACCTCAACACCATCTACGTAAAAGTGCGTGCTCTCCGGCGGGCAGTTACAGCCCATGCACCAGGGGCATTCGTCGCGCTCGCACCAGCAGAACGGGCGCATCATGAAAACGTCGCTGTTCCAGTGACCGCCGTAGCCGTGTTCGCCGCCGAGGAAACCATGCGCGACCCTTGCGGGGGCGATTTCATCAATCGCGGCGGTTATCCTGACGAGGCCGTCCGCCAAGGCGTCCAAGGCGCGTTCTGGCAGGACAGTGGTTATCTCCCCCATGCTACGCCTCCTTCCTGGCGGCGAGTGAGCCGTAAGCCTTTGCCGCCGTCTCGATGCTATCTCTGTCAAGGCCGCGAGCCATGGTGGGGCGGCTTGTCGGACCAGCGCATACACAATACTTCCCCTCCTTCAGCAGCCCGGCGGAGGAGAGGGCTTGGGCGATCAGATCGCGCAGCCGGTCGTGAGGAACGCGGCGATACTCCTGCTTATATGGGGCCAGCCATTCGAGGATCGCGCGCTCGATTGCCTCCGCAGCCGCCTGTTCTATGGCGCTATCCATGGGGGTGGTCTCAGGCATCGGCGGGTTCCTTGGCCAGGTAGTCGGCTATGGCGCGATCAACCTCGGCCATGTGCGCGTTGACGAGATAGCGGCCTCCGGTGGCGCGCCAGAGCTGGTTCGCCCACATGCAGAGGTGCGATGCCACGTTTCGGGCGGCCCAGGCGGTCCAGCGGCGAGGGAAGGTGGCGTCGTATCGGTAATGATAGCCGTCACAAGACCATTGCGCCCTGTATGCGCGAGGGGGACCGCCGATGCTCACGGTCTTGCGTGACCGGCCCTTCGCAATGGCCAGCTCCATCCTACGCCAGTCGGCCAAGGCCTCGGCGTCTGACACGCCAGCGGGGGCGCTGAACGAGGCATATCCGCCGCGCACCCGAACCTTCAGGCGGCGCGCGGGCGGACCCGTGATCTCCAAGCCGCTTTCCCAGCTGCTCACTTCCCACCCCCGTCTGCTATAGTGGCGAGGGTCTGGCGGAAGCCTGCGCGAAACAGGGTGTCGCCTGTCATGGGATCGGCAAATCGCTCGACCTCAATGTCAGGACCGGCGTCTTGCAACACGTCGCGGGATACCCGCACCTCACCGCCTGCCGCCCGGATCAAGGCCCAGAGCGGGAGAAGTTCTCGCCGCTCCATCTCGACAAGCTCGGCCTCCGCCGCTGCCAGTTTGGCCTCCAGCGCCACCCGCACGGCCCGGATTGCGTCGGGCACCTCGGCCAGCATGGGTGTGGCCCCGATCCCGGCAGCCTCGCGGATGGCCGCCATGCGGATGAACCAGCGGTCGGCGTCCTCACGAAGCTGCGCTAGCTCGGCCCGAGCCTCATCCCTCTCAGCCTCCAGCGCCCGGATGGCTTGATCTGCGTCGGAGCGGCGGACGACCTCGAAGGCATTGGGCCAGCGGGCGCGAGGCACGGGCGAAATCATTGGGCCGCCTTGCGGGCCGTAGGTGACGTGGCCCACTGTCTCCAGCCCCTCGGCTGTGGTGGGGTCAGGCATGGTCAGACTCCTGGTCCTCGATCACGCAGTCGGTAATCTGGACGGCACCCCGGACCTTCCAGGTGTGGTCGCAGAGCGCGCACTGAGCATCGACGCGGAAGATGCAGCCCGGCTCATGAAAGCCCTGGCCGCGATCTAGGCGTCCGTCAGTGACGTAGAAGGTTGAGCCCCATTCGCCCGTCTCTGTGAGGGCCAGGGTCTTAGAGCGGCACTTCGGGCACCGAACCCGAGAGGCAGCGGGTCTCCGCTCCTCACCCATCGGAGCCTCCGTTCAGGGCGGCGGCCTTCGAGATCAGAGCGTTCAGTAGGCACTCGTCAGCCGTCAGGGCGCGCGTCACCGGAGTCGGCGTGATGGACGCGATCTCCGCAATGAAGTCCTCCAGCGCCTCTATGCGAGCGGCGTCCCCACCCCCAGGAGAAGCGGGGAGACGGGAGAGGATGGCGTCTGCCAGGTCCGCCACGTTGATGATGCAGCCCGCCGATTGCGGTGTTGCCCCGCCCGACAACCACACGGTCTCGCTGCTCTCCTCGGTCATGTCGGGGTTCTGGAGCCGAAGGGCATCGCGCAACTCTTGCACCACCTCCTCCTTCGTCAGCCCTATGGCCGGAGGGGCGGTGTAGAGGGGCACTTGCTGGCGCTCCGACCGCTGGGGAAACCGGCCCTCGCGCATGTCGCGCGCGATGTGCTCCGAGATCGTCTCGTCGCGCATCCCCACCTCCCCCGCCGGGGCGGGATGGGCGGTGAGGGCGGCAAGGATTAGGTCGCGCTCACCAAGAACCTTCCGCTTGCCCGCAGCATGGTCAACATCATCGTAGTCGGCGCTCTCGTCGACTATCCAGTTGGCCCAGCGCCGGACGATGGCCTCCACCTCCCCCGCCGGGGCGGGTTCAGCCTCGGGGCGGGAGTTCCAGGCGGCTGCAGCGGCTTCCGGGCTTAAAGAGCCTGCCTGTGATGCGTCGCAGTCGTCGCACTGGACGTGATGCAGCGCCCGCGCCACCGGATTTCGTTGAGCGTGTCGCGCCTCACCCCGACAGAACGGGCAGGGTTTCAGTTCAACCGTCATGGCGGGCCTCCAGTGTGGCGTTGCTGATGGCGGCCAGCCGCTGGGCCTCGGCCTTGGAGGAACAGACCATGGTCCGCTCGTCCCGGTGGCCGGTCTGGATCAGGGCGTACTTGCGGAGGTGTTCGGAGGTGGCGAAGCGCTCGGCCAGGTTCTCCGGCAGGTTCAGCCACGCCTCGGCGACCGAGGCGAAGTAGTGCCGATGCGATGCCTGAGACCGGCCCTCGTGCGGGATCAGCGAGACCACCTCTCCGAGGCCGTATTCCTCGTTAGCGCGCTTCACCCAGCCTTTGCCGATGGCGAAGTGATCGCCCATGAAGGTGCAGGGCAGGGGCGTGGTCATGCCGCCCTCGCGTAGAGCTGATCGAGCGCGCCGATCACCGCGTCCACCTCTTCGGCGATGAACTGGCGGACCTGGGCCTCGAGCGCGGGAATGCCGCAGTCGTCGGCGTGGACGCGCTTCACGAAAAGCCGCAGATGCGCGGGCAGGCGCGGGTCATAGGAGACGTAATCGCACCAGCTGCGGCCCGTGCAGGCCATCTGCCAGGCCATCTGGGTGACGTGGCGGCCGGGGATCTTCTGGCTCCGCAGCGTGGCCAGATGCGTGGCCGTCTGGGGGCACTTGATTTCCACCAGTCCATCGGCCTCGATCAGACCGTCAGGGCTGGCGCCGGCCATCTCGACAGTGGGGTGGTCGATGAAGCCCGCAAGATCGACGATGGCGCCGGTTTCGAAGGCGTAGGCTTCACGGGCGCCGGGCTCGCATTCGGTTCCCCAGCGCATGGCGTCGTTCTGATAGGTGGCGGTCGGGGCCCCGGTCAGGCGCTCGCAGATCAGCTCGGAGGCGTAGTTGGCGCGTGAGGCGGCCCAGCCGCTCTTGGTGCTGGCGATCACGTCGGCCACGCGCGAGGCCGTGACCTTGCCCAGGCGGGCCTGATGCCACTCGTCGGAGCCCTGGATCAGGTGGGCGGTCATTGGGCGCCGTCCCGGATGGCCCGGCGGCGCTCGTTGAACGCGGCCACGATGGCGTCGGCCTCGGGCGTGGGCAGATCGTTCAGCGCGCTCTCGTTGGCGGCCTTCCAGGCGGTCAGGGCCTCCAGCGTCTCGCAGGCCTCAATGGCGGCAGTCGCCGCAGAGACGGCGGCGCTCTCGCCCGCCGCCCGGCCGTCATCGTCCGTCGTGGTGGACAGGCCCAAGGCCAGCTTGAGCGTGTATCGCTGGAGATAGGTCGCGGTCGAACCGATGGCCTGAATGTCGTTCTTGTTGCCGGAGGTGTCGTTGCCGGCGCTGAGGTCGGTTTCCTCGAAATAGCCGTCGCGGTGCGACAGGATGCAGGTGACCGTCAGCCGCCCCTCGCCCTGCTTGGACCGGAAGCGATAGGACAGGCCGTGGCGGGTCAGGATCGGCGCGACGACGCGTTCGATTTCGTCCAGGCTCTCGTGGCGGTAGTTGGTCCGGCCCTTCTGGGTGGTGAAGTCCACCTCGCGGTTCTTCACGATGGGCGGGATTTCGCCCTTCGCGGCGGCCACGGCGGCGTCGAAGGCCTTGCGGGCCTGACCGGCTTCCCAGCGCTCTTGCAGGGCCAGCAGCTTTTCCAGCACGTCCACCCCGGCGCCCTGGCTGACGGCGGCGTTCAGCATCTCCATGGGCGTGGCGGCGGCGGGCAGGGAGACGGCGCGGCTCTCAGCTGGCGGCTCGTCCACAAGTTCGCCTTGGATGGGTTCAGCACTCATGGCGGAAGGCTCCGGTTTCGATGCAGGACTGGCAGGGCGGTTTGCTGCACCAGAGGCAGCGGGGCTCTGCGGTGAAGGGGTAGTCGTCCCCGGCCGGGGATAGGGGGCCATCAGCCGGGGACGACACCTCGCCCCGCCCCAGGGGGGAGGGAGACGGGCGAGGCGAAGGGGCGGGGAGCGGGGTCACGAGAACCGGCCCCACAGAATGACGCTGAGGGGTGCGCCCAGAGCGATGGTGAGGAACACGATCAGGCCGATGCCTGCGGCCAGCTTGGACCGGCCCTCGCGCGCATTGGCGGCGCGGGTGTGGGCGTCCCGCTCTTGCCGGGTCAGCGTTTCCATCAGGCCCTCACCGGCATGGGCGGGATGGCGAAGGGGTCGGGCCGGGCGGCGACCGGACGGGGCCGGTAGATGCGCCGGGCCAGAACCTGGACCTCCTCGACGGTCACGCCGGGGACGCCGCAGGCCTTCGCCCACGCCTTGGCCCGCTCGGGGCAGTCGAAGGTGTAGATGGCCTGGCCGTCAGCCTTGACGACCTGCCAGTCAGTGCGAAGGGTGCGGAGCATCAGGCGGCGTCCTTCTGCTGCTGGGCCAGGAGGTGCCGGTAGCTGGCGCTGGCCTGCTCAAGGGTCATGCCGACCAGCTTCCATTTCCGCTCGGGTAGGGTGCGGATGCCGTCGCCGTAGGGTGCGATCTCGAAAGCCTGGGGCGCGAAGGCATGGCCCCGGTTGCGCTGGATCTGGCTCAGCATCAGCCTTCATCCTTCTGAGGGGAGGGGGTGGCGACAGGACGACCATTCGCCTTGGCCAAGCCCAGCAACAGGCTCTTGTGCGCTTTCCAGAAGTCTAGAGCCTCCGGGTCCATGGCCTTGATCGTGCGGGCGCCGAACTTCTCCCACTTCGCCAGCGTGTGATGCTGGCAACCGATGGTCATTTCGACGTCGATGATCGTGACGTTCCAGCGCAGGCCGGTGACGTTGATCGGGGAGACCCGCGCGTCGCCGTAGACCCGCGCGTCGCCGTAGACCCACGCGTTGCCGTAGACCCGCGCGTTGCCGTAGACCCACGCGTTGCCGTAGACCCGCGCGTTGCCGTAGACCCGCGCGTTGCCGTAGACCCGCGCGTTGCCGTAGACCCGCGCGTTGCCGGAGACCCACGCGTCGCCGGAGACCCACGCGTCGCCGGAGACCCACGCGTTGCCGTAGACCCGCGCGTTGCCGTAGACCCGCGCGTCGCCGGAGACCCACGCGTCGCCGGAGACCCACGCGTCGCCGTAGACCCGCGCGTCGCCGGAGACCCACGCGTCGCCGGAGACCCACGCGTCGCCGTAGACGGAAAGGTTATCCTCGCCCTCGACATAGCCGCCTAGATCGCCAGCGGCGATGCCGAAGGTCGCGATGGCCGCCAAGGCGCGGATGCGATAGAGGGTCCGCCCATCCAAGGACTTGACCGTATCGTCTTTCAGCAGCTCGTATTTGGTGTTAGCCATCACGCCGCCGCCTTGTTCTGGGGGCCCATGACGGCCTCGACCGTCCGCTCGGCGGCCCCGATCCGGGCGCCGCGCCTCTGGTTGATTTCGACCAGCGCTGGGCTGGACGACCAGAGAACGGCGCCCTCCTCGCACATCATCTTGCCCGTCTGGACGGCGGCCCAGAGGTCCATCATCTGATCGTGGGTCAGGGTGTAGGTGCGCATCACGCGGCCTCCGCATGTGCGGGGGTGTCCTGCGGACAGCGATACACCGGCTGAGCGATGGGCCGGGCCACATAGCCGAAGCCGCTAAGGTCAACGATATCGCCAGCCTTCCCAGCCCAGGGGAACGTCGCGGCCCAGCGCGAGCCCTTGGCGTCGAACCAGAAGCAGGTGTTCCCAGAGCTCACCCGCTCAAAGAACACCTCGCCCGTCTGGCGGGCCGGGCCAATGTCATAGCAGGGGCCGCCCCCCGCGCCCGGCATGAACCGCCAGGTCGTCGGGTCCTTCAGGCCCAGAGCTTCAAGCTGATCTCGCATAACCGTCTCCCTCGGTATGGGGAGACGCTAGGTTTTCTGTCGAATGGTGTCAACAGAAAAACTAGCGGTACTGATGGCTGGACTCTTTCGGCTGGGGTTGGCCCAATCCACCCATTGGAGGGTCGGTCAATGAAGTGGTTGCGGGACCTGTTTGCGGGGCGACCGGCTGCGGCTGAGCCTCCAGCACCAATCAGAACGACCAAGGAGCGGCCGCCGCCGCCGCCGCCGTTGCGGGTGGTGTGGCGGGAGGGGTCATATCCGACTGGAGCGGTTGGCGAGAGCCATTACCAGCACGCACTCCGAGGCCTATGTGGAGACCACGTGGAGGGGGGGCACGATCTGGAGTGCCAGGCGCTGCTCATCCTGGAGGATTACAACGCCTACGACAGCAACGCCGTCCGAGTAGAGATCAGGGGGCGAAAGGTTGGCTATCTTAGCAGAGAGGATGCTGCCCGCCTGCGAGCAGCCATCCCGGCGGATAGACGAAAGGCCGCTGTGCACTGCGCGGCCAAGATCAACGGCGGCTTCGACGATGACGGGGATCTGGGCCACTTCGGCGTCCGGCTTGGCCTGCCGCGTTATGGCCAGATCGAGTTCGCCTAGCCGCCTGGCGCCGGATGGCGACCTGTCTGAAGTGGCTTAGCGGAACAGCTTCTTCGGCAGTCCGCTCTGGCGAATAATCGATGCCAGCGTCTTGGGCTTCACGTCATCGGTCCACGAGTGCGGGGACAGATCGACGTAGTGCTTGCGGCCATTGATGACGGCCTCATAGCGTCGATGGCTGGTGGCCCCATGGCGCTTGAGGCTGAAGCCGTGGGCCTCGAGAATAGCCAAGACCTGTTTATAGCTAAGGCTCAGGCGGGGCAAAGCACGTCGAAACCGGCCCGCTGATCGTCATCCCGGCGCCGGTTTGTCACCGCATGCCACGCGAGTTTCGCCCAGCAGCCCAGCCGCACGAACCAAGGGGCACGGCGACGGAGCAGGCGAGCGCGATCAGCAGGCGCCTCCTGCAAGGCATCCTCGACGTAGGAACAGATCGCGCTTTCCAGGGCGGCCTTAGCGGCCTCGAACGTGCGGGCCTCGACGGCGATGTCGAGGTCAACGCACACGGCCTCCCACCCAGTCCGATTGGACCCGTGCGCGAAACACCAAAGCATGCGCTGCATCATCGTCTCCCATCCGCCTGGTCGGGCGGCACGTCCCCCCAGACGACCGCTGACACCCTGCAAGATGCATGCTCAAGCTGTCAACGGCCGCTAGAGTTCCCGTCTACTTGGGATGACGGAGTGCGGCGAACAAGCCGCGAACCTCAACGCCCCCCGCGCCGCCATTCCTCCGGCGGCACGAACTCGGTCGCCCACATACCGAGGCGCTGGCGCCGCGCCCGCGTCTCTTCCGCCAGATAGTCCCGGCTGTAGCGCACATAGGCCAGGGCCCAGCCCTCGCTGACCAGCTGGCCGGCTATGTCCACACCGGCGACACGGCAGACCGCCACGAGACGGCGGTAGCGGTCCCGCTCCCTGCCGGCGCATTGCACGGCCTGGCCGCCGATGATCGCTGCCAGCCGATCCCGCGAGCGGGCTCCGCACGGCACATCGCCGCACGTCTGCCGCAGCTCTGGGGCGTCGATCCCGTGCAGGCGGATGGTCTCCCCGCCTACGCGGATCGTGTCGCCATCGACCACCTCAGCCTGCCCAGCAGGCGAGGGGAGGGAAGCAGACCGTTCCCGCTGGCCAACACGCGGCCGATCCCTCAGCCGTTCGGGGTGGCAATGCCGAGTGCCGGTTGCTCGCTCTCGATGGCAGCCGTCGGCCGCGACCTGGCCCGGGTGTAGAGCTACGGCTAGAGCGAAGATCAGCAAGTCAGGCCCTCGGGTTCAGATACCGCGCCAAGACCTCGCGCTCGATTCGAGCAAAGGCTTTCTGTCGCCATTCGGCAATGGCCGCTGCCGTCGAAGCCGCGCGGCGCTCGTCGGTAGTGGTGCTGCCCTCAACAGCGGCTGTTTCCTCGAAGACTACGCTGCGGACGACCCGACCGCCTTCCTCTACCTCGAACAGGATGCGTCCGCGCGCAACGAACGGGCGGCCGCGGAAGGGGGCGCCCAATCTGGCCACCGGAAGATGATCCAAACCGCTAGTTTCGATCGAGACCGTCGCCTCCTGGACGGTGGCCCGAACGATAGGACCGTCGCCGGTAGTGGCAGCGTTTAGGAAGTCGGATAGGTCCGCCTGCATCACGCTAGCAAACGAAGGGGATGCGAGGTGATCTACACGTGGCGTGACTGTGCCGGCGGACGGCGGCGCCGGTGCGCGACCCTCTACCATTGGGCGGCCCACATAAGGGGATCCAGTCACGGCCGGGACGTAGCGCTCGAGATGCATCGGCGCTGGGCTCGTAGCGCAGGCAGCCAAGAATGCCGCCAGGCTGGCGGCTGCAGTTTTAGAAGCCGACATACGCACCGATCACTTTCCCCACGATCTCAGCCTCAACATCCTCGTCGTCGCCGCCGAGCACAACGGGCGTGGACCACTTCGGGTTATTCGAACATGGCCACAGCTCTACCCCGCGCCCGTTCAGCTTCACCTCTTTGATGGTCCGCTCGCGGATTTGGCCGCCAGATCGGCGCCGCTCGACGACCACTAGATCGCCCTCCTTGGGCTTATAGCCCATCTCGATCGCGTCAACGACGTGGGCGTAGCCGCCTGGAGCGATGCGCTTGTCCACGCTGTCGCCCTGCACCAACTCCAACCATTGCGGCCACTCCGCATAGCGGTCATCCGGCACGATGGCCCGTGGCGGCTCTGGGAAGTCCTGGGCGAACTCGTCGACCTCATACCAGAGGCCGCCGGCGACACGGTGGCGGACCGGCAGGAAGCGCGGGACGACTCGCTCGTCTCGCCGCTTGCGGTCCACGCCATCGAGCAGATAGCCGACGCTTGTTCCCAGGATCGCGGCGTACTTGACCGCCAGGCCAGCTGGGATGCCGTTGGTCCCGTTCTCCTGGTTGCGCACAGCGGCTTCGGAGCGGCCCACGCGCGCTGCCAGATCGGCGGCGCTAAGCCCCATTTCTCGGCGCTTCTCGCGCAACCGCTCCCCAGGTGTGCTCATGGCCCAAGCACTATCTGCAGCGGCAACAGAAGTCCTGTTGACAGCGAGCGACAGAAAACCTAGCGTTCGGCCATGCGTAGACATTCGCAGATGATCCGAGACGCCGGGGGTGCTCATGCACTTGCGCGCCAAATCCAACCGTTCGTGTCGGTTGAGGAGGCGACCCTGCAATCGCGGCTCCGTGGTTGGGTCCTGACCGACTCGATACCGGGTGAATATTGGAGCCTCCTCGCCGAGCTGGGTGTGGCTACAGTCGCCGAACTGGCGGGAGCCGCTGCCGCACGAAAGGGCATCGGCGCGTCAGTATCGGTCGCCAACGATACCGCGCCCCAGGGGAAGGCGGCATGACGCCCTTGCCCGAGTTGTTCGAACGGATCAGTCGTCAGTCTCGCGACTTCGAGCGACACCTCGCTCAAGAAGATCGCGCCGGTTCCGGTGCGCCTGCTGCTCAACCCGGTCGTTCTGAAGGCGCCCGGCCTCAAGCTCCTGAACATACAGCCGAGCCGCTCGAAGCTTCGCCTCCACAAGATCGGGGGCCAGCTGATGCATGATCTCGACCAAGTCCTGCACGACCAGAGAGGTCGCTGCGATGTGCGCCGCGCGCCGGTCGTCGTCGTCCATGGCGTAGCCCCCTTCGACCGGGCCAGCCTAGCACCGGCCCTGCCGAATGCGAGGGCCGCATGATCCGCCGCCTGTCTGACTGGTTCGTGGATCGTGTCACCGTCGCCGTCATCGCTGGCCTGCGCCTGTGGTGGGAGCATGGCGGCAAGTCCGCTGTCATGACCACGCTGGCGGAATACGACCACGACCGCGCCGCCGCGTTCATGAAGGCGATCCAGCAGGCCGACGGCCTGACCGCGCGCCCGGCGGCCGAGGTTTTTGACCTCGCCGCCCGGCGCCCCGCCTCTGTCCCTGAACCTGTCAACGACCACGACACCAACCCTCCAGCCGCCTGAACCCTATGGCGGCCGAGACAGGCCGTCAGCCCGACATCCACCCGGAACAAACGGTGCACCATGAACGCCAGACGACACGCCCGTCTCGCCCGCGAACTGATCGACGCCTGCGGGGGTCTGGACGAAGCCGCCGCCGCCTGCCGTGTCGGCAAGTCCAGCCTTTCCGACTATCAGAACGCCTGCCTGACGGCCTTCATGCCCGCTGACGTGATCGCGGATCTGGAGGGCTATTGCGGTCAGGCGATCTATTCCGCCACCCTGGCTGAGGCCCGACCGTCGGCACCCATCGCCGGGGACGCTCTGACCGAGACCCACGAGGTTGTTCAGGCCGCCGCCGCCCTGCTGCCCCTGTGCACGGACCTTCTGGCCGGCAAGCCGGGGGCCGTGGTCCGTTTCCAGGAGGCCGTCTCCAAGCTGAACGCAGAGGTCGATGACGTCGAGGCCATCGCTGACGGCAACGTCCGCTCGATCCGGAGCGCCAGCTGATGCTCGGCGTCCCCATCCAGACCCTGTTCCGCAGGAAGCCCCAGCGGCCCCAGCCGACGCTTCAGGACATGCTGGCGTCTGTGGAGAAGGCCGCCCTGATCCGCGGCGACACCCAGGCCGTCCACCGCGTCCGCGAGGCCGCCAAGGTCATCACGACCGAGGCCATGAAGGGGAGGGCTGCCTGATGGCGTGGACCGAAGAGCGCACGTCCTACGCCATCGCCAAGTGGCGCGAGGGCTGGTCGGCTTCCGAGATCGCGCGCGGCCTGCTCCGCGAGCATAGGTGGGCTGGGGTTTCTCGCTGCGCTGTCTTAGGCAAGCTGAACCGGCTGGGCTGTCGCCGTGATCCCGAGGTCGCCGCCCGGTTGATGTACGCCAAGCAGGCGAACTCGGCACGGAAGGCCAAAGAGCGCCAGACGGCCCGCGAGATGCGTGAAGCCGAGAAGGCCGGGCGCAGGGCGCCCGTGCTGGTCCGGCCCAAGCGGCTCACGCAGATCGCGTCCCCCATGGCCAAGCCGTGGGAGAGCCGCGAGCGCGGTGAATGCGCTTTCCCGCTTGGGGAGCGTGGCGCCGTGCGCTCCTGCTGCAATCCGGTCCAGGCGGGCTGGGGGTACTGCGCAGAGCACCTGTCTGTCATGTCGGCCAGTTCGTTCGCGGAGGCCGCGTGAGCCCCGCCGACCAGTACACCCAGATCCATAGCGACCTTGCCCAGCTGCATCACCGCATCGCGGGGGATGACGCGGGCGAGCGAGCCCGTGTGGCCCGGCTGATCCTGAGGGCCGCGACCCTGCAAGCCCAGGCCCATTGCCCCGCCATGGCGGTGTCGGACCTGTTGCGCGGCCTGGCCGCTGAGCTGGAGGGCGTTGAGCCCATCGCCCGCGAGCTGCAAGCCATGGGGCCGGGGCGATGATCCCATCCGTCGAGCGACTGCCCGGCCGGTCGGCCGCTGAAAGCGAGCTGTCCCTTATCGGCATAGCCTTGGCCTATGGCGAGGATGCCGCAGAAGCCTTCGAGCGCCTGCGGCCCGACCACTTCGGTGAACCCATCCTGGGTGTGGTGTGGGAAACGATGGCTGACCTGCGCCGCTCGGGCGGCGTGGACCTGGCTCTGGTGGACCAGAGACTCGCGGGGAACGAAGCCTACGCGGCCTTCGGCGGCGGGCGCTTTCTGGCCGACCTTCTGGACCGGGCCTACCTGGGCTCGCTGGACGGGCACGTTGAGGCTGTGGCGGACGCCGCCATGCGACGGGCCATTGACCAACTGACGCAGGCCGCGCGTGAGCGTGAGGGCTCTTCCTCGGACGTGCTGGCCTATCTCGAGGCTGGCGCTGCCGACATCGCCCGCCGTAGCGGGTCGGGTTCGGTCGGGTCGCCCGTCGGCCTGAACGCCCTGGAGACCTTGGAGGCGGCCTGGGACGGGCAGTTCCGGGGCCTGTCGACCGGCCTGGAGTGTCTGGACCGTATCACCGGCGGCATCCAGCCGGATCACGTCTGGATCGTCGGCGGGCGCACGTCCATGGGCAAGTCCGTGGTCCTGCCGGGGCTCGCGCGCGGGTTCGCGCAGCAGGGCAGGGGTGTGCTGTTCTTCTCGCTGGAAATGCCGCTGCGCGAGGTGCAGGCCCGGGTCACGGCGGACCTCGCCTACGACCGCGATCTCGTGCCCTTCAACAACGACGGGGGTAATGTGGAGTTCGCGGACCTCCTGAGGGGACGCGGCACACGCGAGCAGCGCGACCGCGCCCGTAGCGCGGCCAGCCAGATGGCCAGCCTGCCCATCACGGTGAACGACCGCGGCGGCTGGACGCTGGACGACATCATCAACATGGCCCGCCGTCAGGTCAGGGCCTGGGAGCGTGCGGGCATCAAGCCCGGCGCCATCATGATCGACCACATCGGGCTGGTGAGGCCGACCAAGGCCCGCGACAGCAAGGCGGCCGAGGCCGCCGACACTGTGGACCGGCTGAAGGACGCGGCCAAGCAGATCGGTGCGCCCATCGTGGCGGCGGCCCAGGTTAACCGCGGGCCTGAGAACCGCCAGGACAAGCGGCCGACCATGGGTGACCTGAACTGGTCAGGATCCATCGAGCAGATCGCCGACCTGGTGATCCTGCTCTACCGGGACGCCTACTACCTGTCGAAGTCTGGGAACCCTGAGGACGAGCATTTGGCCGTCTCCAAGCGAAACGAGCTGGAGATGATCGTGCCCAAGAACCGCTCAGGCCCGACCTGCACCCTCCACGCCCACGTCGAGATCGCCTGCAGCGCCGTGCGCGACCAGCTTGAGGCCTATGAGCCCAGCTATCGGGGGCGAGCATGAGCGCTCCTCTCCCGCCTGGGCCCTTCGGCTGCATCCTCGCGGACCCGCCGTGGTCCTTCAAAACTTACAGCGGCGAGGAGTCTGTTCCGACCCTGGCCGATGATCCTTATCCGACAATGACGCTGGAGGAGCTCAAAGCTCTGCCGGTGTCCGAGGTTGCGGCGGAAGACTGCCTGCTCATCATGTGGGTGATCTCCTCGCATCTGCCCCAGGCGCTGGAGTTGGCCGGCGCCTGGGGCTTCACCTACCGCTCGATCGGGCCGGTGTGGGTGAAAGCCACGAGTCCCGATCAACTCGAGATGTTCGGTGACCCGCCGATCTCCGACCTCAGCATGGGCTACTGGTTCCGGCAGCAGTCTGAGATCGCCCTGGTGTTCGGTCGCGGCTCACCGGAACGGCTATCCGCCGGGGTCCGCCAGGTCATCTGGGCGGCACGCCGAGAGCACAGCCGCAAGCCCGACGAGACCCACGCTCGCATCGAACGACTGGTGGCCGGCCCGTATCTGGAGATCTTCGCCCGTCAACCGCGCCCAGGCTGGACCGTCTGGGGCAATGAGACGGACAAGTTCGAGGTGGCCGCATGAGCGTGATCGCTACGGCTGTTCGCCACCTCATGGCCGCCGGGGTTACCGGCGAAGCCCTGATCCAGGCGATTGCAGAGATGGAAGCCAGCTTGCCCGCAGCCGCGGACCCGGTGGCGGAGAGGCGCCGTGCCTATGACCGCGATAGGAGGCGGAGGGAGCGGGCCTTGTCCGGTGGACGTCCGGTGGACTCCGCTGACAAGGCGGACCCTTCCCTTTCCGAGGTTCTCCCCCAGACCCCCTCTCCTACCAAACCTATCCAAGAGCCCCCCTATAGTCCCCCCGCTGAAGCGGAGCCCGCCGCCAAGCTGAGGCCCCTGAAGCCGACCAAGGCCGAACTTGACGCCATCTGGTCCGCCACCCCCCGCCTTGGCCGCGAACGGTCGAGCCGTGCGGACCTGGACCGCGCCCTGACCGCCGCCATGCGCCGGGGACACGATCCGGGCCGGGTTCTGGCCGGGCTGAGGGCCGCCTACGCCTCGTCGAGCTACCAGGGCGACCACGCCAAGGGCGTCCACCGGCTGATCGAGGCGGACCGCTGGGCGAGCTTCGTCGAGCCAGATCCCGACCCGCCTCCTGCCGGCCCCGTTGACCCGGCGGTGGAGGCGCACCGCCAGGCCCATTTCGCCAAGACCGGCGAGTGGAAGGCCAGCTGGGGGCCGAAGCCCAGCACCGACCACAGCCCAGCCACAGGAGCCGCAGCGTGATCCTTCGACGCCCCGCCAACGATGCCGTTCCGCACGAGCTCGATCATTTCAGCCTGCCGGAGCCTGGCGCCATCGACGGCCTGACCTGGTACGCGGCTAAGTCGAAGCCTCGCGGCGAGCGGAAGGCTGTCACGCAGCTTAGGGAGCGCGGTTTCGAGGTGTGGCTTCCGGCGCGAACCGAGTGGAAGCGCAACCGCCTGACCAAGGGTAGGGAGCGCGTCGAGAGCCCTTTGATCGCCGGGTATATGTTTCTGGGGCTCCAGGAAGGCCAGGCACTCTATTTCGCGCTCCAGGCCGAAAGCGTGGCCGGTGTGATCGGCTGGGGCGGCCAGGCCCGGACGATTCCGTCGGGCTTCGTCGGCATGCTGAGGATGCGCCAGGCCTCGGGAGAGTTCGACGAGACCGACCGGAAGCGGGACATCTACCGCCCAGGCGCTGTGGTCAAGGTGGCGAACGACGGGCCCTATCGGGACCAGATCGGCTGCATCGTGAAGGTGGACCGTCGCGGCATGGTGCAGCTAATGATCCATGAGGCGCTCCGGTGGAAGGTGCCGGTTCACGTCGATGACCTGGAGCTGGTGACGACGACGGCCAACGCGGCATGACACAACCCCTTGCGCAGGCTCAGCGAAGCAGGCACTATCTCTGCTACGTTCAGCCTTCGGCTGGATGCGCGGCATGGCTTGGGGCGAATGCGCCCTTCCCGATAAGAGGGCCTCAGCGAGGCCGGGCCTGCCGGGGATTTGGGACCAGCCGATAGGCCAGCGCCCAAAATCCTGAGTTTCTGGAAGAGCGACCAAGTTCTAGGGTTCGCCTGTCTGGGGGAGTTGCCACGATCCTCGTGGCCGCGCTCGCACCCCGGATGGGCGGGCGGCTCTGCGAGCGGCGTGGGAAGCTGGCGCGTTGAGACTGATCGCGCGCTCTGGAGACACGCTGACCGTTCAGGGCAGCGGTTGCGAGCGGACTGCCCCGCGCAAGCGAAGCGACCACCGGCCGGAGTAGCGCCCGGCCTCGCAGAACCAGTAGGCATTGACCCCCTTCAAGGCGAGCTTGTTTCCCGCTGCGGCCTGACCGGGCGTAGGGCAGCGCATCAACCGACAGGCCTTAGGCTGAGAAAGCACCCTGGAGCTCGCGGCCCGTTCCCCCGGGTCATCTACCAGGCAAGGCCAGTCACACCCGGACATATCGCATCTCCACTCATTGGCTATGTCGGAGCTTCGGCACGTGGCTAGACCAAGGGATAGAGACGCGAGAAGCCCAGAGGCCGCAGCGTATCGCGGCTGGTACAAGCTGGCCCGATGGTCAGGACCCAACGGCAGACGAGCCCAGCAGCTTAGGGCAGAGCCCCTCTGCCGCATGTGTAAGACCCAAGGCCGCATCACCGCCGCGACCGTAGCCGATCACCTAACCCCTCACCACGGAGACCCCGTGCTGTTCTGGGAGGGCGAGCTTCAGTCCCTCTGTGACGCCGAGCCCTGGCGTTGCCACTCCCGGGTCAAGCAGTCCGAAGAGAGAAGGGCACAGCAGGGGAAGCTGCCCATCCAGGCCTGTGGGGTCGACGGGTGGCCTGTCTAACCGAACCGGCCTAGAATCATTCGGCCCGACGCGGTGCGCTAACACCGACGCCGGGCCTAACCAGACGACCGTAGGAGGGTCGAACGTGGCTGAGCCCGCTATAGGCCGCAGCATCGTCTGCAATCAATGTGGTGCGACGTTCCACCAGGCGGGCAAAGGAAGGCCGCGTCGGAGCTGCGTGGCATGCGTGCCGAAGCGCCCAGCGTACCCCCGGCCCAAGAAGGCCGCGCCGCCCTGTCTCGGGTGCGGCCTCACCCTACCGAGCGCCCTCCACAAGCGGTGCACGCCGTGCCGCGACGCTCACTTGAAGGCGTATCACCGGGACCGTTGGCACGCCCTACCCAAGTGGGATCGGCCGACCATGGCCTGTGATCTGTGCGACACCGCGTACGTCCCCCATGTCCCGACGCAGCGGTATTGCTCCAAGTTCTGCCGGGCTAAGGCGGACAGCCGGCGGCCGAACGACGCCAGGCCGCTTTACAAGTACGCGCGCTGGGCCCGGATCAGACAGGCGCAGTTCGCGGCCGAGCCCAGCTGTCGGTTCTGTCTGGAGGGCGGCCAAGTGACCGCCGCCACGGTGTGCGATCATGTGGAACCGCACAGAGGGGACATAGAGGCGTTCTGGACAGGGCCGTTCCAGAGCCTCTGCGTGACTTGCCACAACACGACCAAGCAGCGTTACGAGCGCCGAGCGGCCTGAACCCCGGGGGGGGGGGGCGGCCAACAACCTCACGGGCCTCGCCTAGCGGACCGGCGCGTGTCCACTCTTCGCACATCCAAGATTGAGAACATGAGGTTTTATGGCTCGGCCCAGACTGCCGCAAGCTAAGGCTGAAGTTTCCGGAGCGGCGCTTAAGAACCCCGGCACGTTCAGAGATCGGAAGACGTCGAAAGCGACGAGGGCGCTTGGCGGGCCATACGCGAAGATGACGCCTGAGCAGTGCGATGCCTGGGAGGAGTTTCGGGGCGAACTCCCTTGGCTGAACAGCTCTCACCGGCCGCTCCTGCGGGTCGCCTGCATCCTGCGGGTCCGGATGGACGATGCCGATGTGGGGGTCAACCAGATCCAGACCTACAGCGCGATCCTGTCGAAGCTGGGGGCCACGCCGGTCGACGAGACGAAGGTGAGCCATCCGGATGAAGACGACAGCGATCCTGCAGACCGCTTCTTCGCCCGACCGAACTAGGGACTACGCCGAGCGAGTCCTGTCGGGCGAGGTCATCGCGGGGCCGCACGTGCGGAACGCCTGCCGGCGTCACCTGCACGATCTGGAGCACGGGGAGGCGCGCGGCCTCTGGTTCGACCACGAGGCGGCGGACGAGGCGTTCGCGTACTTCGAGCACGTCCTGAAGCTGAGCGAGGGGCAGTTCGAGGGCCAGCCCTTCCTGCTGCACGAGAGCCAGGCGTTCATCATCGGCTCGATCTTCGGCTGGAAGCGCGAGGATGGGCGGCGCCGGTTCCGGCGGGCCTATATCGAGCAAGGCAAGGGCAACGGGAAGTCGCCGCTGGCGGGCGGGATCGGGCTCAAGGGCCTGGCGTCGGACGGCGAGGCGGGCGCGCAGATTTACGCTGCGGCGGCCAAGCGAGAGCAGGCCGGGATCCTCTTCGCCGACGCGGTGAAGATGGTGAAGCAGTCGCCGGCGCTGGCCAAGCGGCTGGAGTTCTCCGGCGGACCCGGGCGCGAGTTCAACATCGCGCATCACTCGTCGGGGTCGTTCTTTCGGCCGGTGTCGAGAGACACGGGCAAGACGGGGTCTGGGCCCCGGCCGTATTTCGTCCTGGCGGACGAGGTGCACGAGCTTCCGGACCGGAAGATCCTCGAGATGCTGGAGCGAGGCTTCAAGTTCCGGCGCCAGCCCCTGCTGTTCATGATCACCAACTCCGGCTCGGACCGGAACTCGGTGGCCTGGGAGGAGCACGAGCACGCGGTCAAGGTGGCCGCCGGTAATGTGGACGCGGTCACGGACCCGACCTTCCTGGGCCACGTCATCGACGACACCACCTTCAGTTACGTCTGCGCGCTCGACGAGGGCGATGACCCGCTGAATGACCCGACGTGCTGGGCGAAGGCGAACCCCCTGCTGGGCGTGACGATCACCGAGGAGTACCTGGCCGAGACGGTCGCGCAGGCGAAGGCGATCCCGGGGCAGCTGAACGGCATCCTGCGGCTCCACTTCTGCGTCTGGACGGACGCGGACACGGCCTGGATGACCCGGGCTACGCTGGAGCCCTGCCTGGCTGATTTCGAGATCGAGGAGCATCACGGGGAGCAGGTCTGGCTGGGCCTGGACCTGTCCCAGAACCGAGACATCACCGCGCTCGGCGCCGTGGTCCGGACGGGCACGACGGCCGAGGGCAAGCCCACGTTCGACGCCTGGGTCGAGGCCTGGACGCCGGGCGACACGATGTTGGCGCGCGAGCTGAAGGACAAGCTGCCGTACTCGGTCTGGGCGCGCGAGCGCCACCTTCACGCGCCGATGGGCGAGAGCATCAGCTACCGGCACGTCGCCCAGACGCTGGCGGAATACGACCAGGCATTCGACGTCCAGGTGGTCGCCTACGACCGCTACGCCTTCAAGCGCTTCGAGGAAGAGGTCGAAGATCTGGGCCTCAACTTGACATTCGCCGAGCACCCGCAGGGCGGGCTCAAGAAGGGTAAGCCGCTGGCCGAGGGCAAGGACGGCCTCTGGATGCCGGGCTCGATCCGGCTGCTGGAGGAGGCCCTTCTTGAGGGCCGCATTCGACTGAAACGCAACCCCGTCCTGATCTCGGCGATGATGTCCGCCGTGGTCGAAGAGGACAAGTGGGGAAACCACTGGCTGGCCAAGACCCGGTCGGTGAACAAGATCGACGCCGCGATCGCCCTGGCCATGGCGCTGGGGGCGGCGGTGGGGACGGAAGGTGAGGAGGCGGGATGGAACGACTATCTCGCCAGCCTTGGCGTCCCGGCATGAGCATTTGGCGGAAGGCGCTGAACTACATCGCCCGCAGCGTGAACCTGCGGACGGTGGATGGGCGGCCTCGGACGGACAGCTACGCGGGCATGCCGGTCAACGAGACGTCGGTGCTCGCGCTTTCGGCGGCCTGGGCGTGCGTGAACCTGCTTTCGGGCACGATCGCCAGCCTGCCGCTGATGGTCTACCGGACCGACGCCTCAGGGCGCCGGACGGTGGCGAAGGACCACCCGCTGTATCGGGTCCTGCACGACAGCCCCAACGCTGACCAGACCGCCATGGACTTCTGGGAGGGCGGGGTCGCGGCGCTGGAGCTGCGCGGCAACATGCACGCGCGGATCGAGCGCATGGGCGGCCGCGTGGTCGCGCTGGTCCCGATCTGCGATCCGACGGTGCGCCGGCTGGAGAACGGCGACCTCGAGTATCGCTGGACCGAGGACGGCAAGTCCTACGTCGCCACCCAGGACGACGTGTTCCACGTCCGGGGCTTCGGCGGATCGCCGCTCGGCGGACTGTCGACGCTATCCTATGGCCGACAAGTATTCGGTCTGTCGTCGGCAGTGAATACTGCCGCGCAAAAGACGTTCGCCAACGGAATTCATACGAACGTCGGGCTTAAGACCGACAAGTGGCTGACTGACGAGCAGTATGATGCGATCTCCCAGAACACGGGGGCTCGCTACGCTGGGGCCATGAACGCGGGGCGGCCCTTCATCTCGCACGGCGGGATGGAGATCGTCCCGCTGACGATGAACCCGGAAGACGCCCAGATGCTGGAGTCGCGGGCGTTCAGCGTCGAGGAGATCGCCCGTCTGTTCGGCGTGCCGCCACACATGATCGGCCACACCGAGAAGACGACGAGTTGGGGGACGGGGCTGGAGGAGCAGACCCTCGGCTTCCAGAAGTTCAGCCTGCGCCGGCGCCTGAAGCGCATCGAGCAGGCCATCGAGAAGCAGCTCCTGACCCCTGCGGACCGGGCCCAGGGCATCACCGTCGAGTTCAACCTGGAAGGGCTGCTGCGGGCCGACAGCACGGGCCGGGCGGAGTTCTACCGCGAGATGACCGGCATCGGGGCGATGACGATCAACGAGGTCCGCGCGCTGGAGAACCTGCCGCCGGTCGAGGGCGGGGACGTGCCCCGGATGCAGATGCAGAACGTGCCGATCACCGAGGCGGGCAAGCAGCCCGCGCTCCCGGCGCCAGAGGCTTAGGAGGCCCTGATGTTTCACAGAGACTTCGGCCTCGAGATCAAGGCGGCCGACGACGCCGGCGTGATCGAGGGCTACGGGAGCACGTTCGGCGGCGAGCCGGACAGCTATGGCGACATCATCGTGCCGGGCGCCTTCTCGGAGAGCCTGGTGCGTCACAAGCGCCAGGGCACCATGCCCCTGATGCTGTGGGGCCATAACGCCGGCGAGCTGCCGATCGGCAACTGGCTGGACATGGCCGAGGACGGCAAGGGCCTGTGGGTCCGCGGCCAGGTCGATCTCGACGATCCGGTCGGCCAGCGTGTGCACCGCGCCATGAAGCGCAAGGCCGTTCGCGGCCTGTCGATCGGCTACGAGGTCGTCGAGAAGAAGAACGACCCCAAGCGCCCGGGTGTCCGCCTGCTGGAGAAGCTGGACCTCTGGGAAATCTCGCCGGTGAACTTCCCGGCCAACCGCCGAGCCACGGTGACGGCGGTGAAATCCATTCTGGACGCTGGCCAACTGCCGACTGTCCGAGAGTTCGAGGGGCTCCTGCGGGACGCAGGGTTCTCGAAGGCCAAGGCCGCCGCCATCGCGGCCTCGGCAACGCCGCATCTTCGGGGGGATCCCGAGGCGAAGGCGGACGAAGCGGCCGACATCCTCCGCAAGCTGCACGCTGCGCTGGCCGGCTGATTTTCCCGAAAACGCCAAGCAGGAGATCATCCCATGGCAGAGAACGAAAAGACTGCCGACCAGCTGGTCGGTGAGGTGAAGTCGCTCGTCGAGCGCAAGCACGACGAAGTGAAGGCCATCGCCGAAGAGGCGCTGGGCAAGACCAAGGCGGGCGAAGCCCTGACCGAGGCCGCCAAGGAGCTCGCTGACCAGGCCATCACCGGCCTGAACGAGGCCAAGGCCCGTCTGGACGAGGTCGAGCAGAAGCTGGCGCGCCGCGGCAACGCCGACCCCGACCGGGGCAAGTCGGCCGGCTACCGCTTCATCGAGAATGAAGAGGTCAAGAACTTCATGGCCAACCCGCAGGCCGGTCGCCGCGTCGGGATGGAGATGGAGTCCAAGGCCATCATCTCCAGCCTGACGACCGACGCAGACGGCTCGGCCGGCGACCTGCTGGAGCCGATGCGCCTTGCGCCCCTGGCCCCGGTTCAGCGCCGCCTGACCATCCGCGACCTGCTCATGCCGGGCCGGACGTCGCAGGCGTCGATCCAGTACCCCAAGGAAACCGGCTTCACCAACGCCGCGGACACCCACACGGAGACCGCCGGCACGGCCAAGCCGCAGTCGGAAATCAAGTTCGACATCGTGACCACCTCGGTCACGACCATCGCGCACTGGGTCCTGGCCACTCGCCAGATCCTCGACGACGCGCCGATGCTGCAGTCGTACATCGACGGGCGCCTGCGCTACGGCCTGAAGCTGGTCGAGGAAGACCAGCTGCTGAACGGCGGCGGCACCGGCACCGATCTGAACGGCATCTACACCCAGGCGACGGCCTCGACGGCCAACCTCGCCGTGGTGTCTTCGCCGACCAAGATCGACGTGATCCGGATCGCCATGCTCCAAGCGGCCCTGGCGGAGTTCCCGCCGAGCGGCGTGGTCATGCACCCGACCGACTGGGCCTCGATCGAGGTCCTGAAGGACACGGCCGGCGCCTACATCATCGGCAATCCGCAGGACCGCACCGACGCGCGGCTCTGGGGCCTGCCCGTGGTGGCCACCCAGGCCATGACGCTCGACAAGTTCCTGGTGGGCTCGTTCAACATGGGCGCCCAGATCTTCGACCGTCAGGACGCCCGGGTCGAGATCAGCACCGAGGACTCCGACAACTTCCGGAAGAACCTTGTCACGATCCTTGCCGAGGAGCGTCTGGCCCTCGCGGTCTACCGCCCCGAGGCCTTCGTGAAGGGCGACTTCTCCGATCAGATCACGGATCTGACCTCGTAACGACTGACGGGGGCGGGCTTCAGCTCGCCCCCTCTTTCGAGCAGCCAGGAGCCACGCAATGACCGCCAAGAAGCCTTACGAGCCGCCGACCTACGGCGTCGTGAACCTCGCCATCGATCGCCGCATCGCCGGCAAGCCGCCGGCCTCCGAAGAGGTCGAGGCCAAGGCCGAGGAGGATCCGCAGAACAAGATGCTCTCCGCCACCCAGAACAAGGCCGCTCCGAAGCGGAAAGCCACGTAGATGGCCCGCGGCTCCCGTTACACTCGCGCCGGCCGCCAGGCGGCGAGCCGCGCCGCCGACGCCGTGTCGAAGTTGCCGGTGAACTCCGTACTGCCGGCCATCACCGGCACGGCGACCGAGGGCGAAACCTTGACCTGTTCCTCGGGGACCTGGTCGAAGTCGCCGAGCTACACCTACCAGTGGCGGCGAGACGGCGTGGCCATCATCGGCGCGGCCGCAAACACCCGCGTCCTCGCCGCGGCCGATGTCGGCGCGGTGATGTCGTGCACTGTCAAGGCGACGAAGTCCGGCGTTTCCGCCGTGGCGACGAGCGCCGGGACCGAAGAAATCGCGGCGGCCGAGTAACATGGCCGCTGTCGTTGTCACGCCGCCAGAGCCATTCCTCTCTCTCGACGAGGCGAAGGCCCATCTGCGCGTGGACCACGACGACGACGACGTTCTTATCGGGGCGCTGATCGCGGCCGCCTGCGGGGCCCTGGACGGACCTCAGGGGTGGCTGGGGCGGGCGGTAGGAGAGCAGACCATCAGCGAGACGGCGGACTGGTTCGCCGACTGCATGCGCCTGTCCCTGCCGCCCGTCACGGCCATCACGAGCATCGAGTACGTCGATGGCGACGGGGCGACCCAGACGCTGGACGGCGCTGTCTATGTGCTGGGGACTGATGGCCGCGTTCGCCTGGCTCCCGATCAGTCCTGGCCGAGCGTCCGAGCCCAGCGCGAGGCCGTGACCATCACCTACACCGCCGGCTACGCGACAGTGCCGGCCCCGATCAAGGCGGCGGCGCTGCTGCTCCTGGGCGACCTCTACGCAAACAGGGAGACCGGCATCGCGGGCGATCTGAAGCCGTCGCCGACCATCGAGATGCTGATCTCGCCCTATCGGACCTGGGCATAATTTCCCGCAAAACCCGAACCATAGGAGGCGGCGATGGCCGACCTTTCGATCACGGCCGCCAGTGTTCTGGCGGGCTCCGACGCCAGCATCGTTCATGGCACGGCCGGCGCCACGGTCACGGCGGGCCAGGTTCTCTACCTGGACACCACGGCCAACACCTGGAAGCTGGCGGACAACAACTCCGCTACGGCCGCCGTTCGCGCGCCTCAGGGTATTGCGCTGAATGGCGCCGGCGCTGGCCAGCCCCTGGCGGTGCACCGCGGCGGCGACATCACCATTGGGGCCGCGCTAACCGCAGGCGTGGCCTACTACCTGTCTGACACGCCGGGCGGCATCTGCCCGGTGGCCGATCTGGCTTCGGGCGAGTACCCGAGCATCATCGGCATCGCCAAGAGCACGACTGTGCTCGACGTGAACTTCCAGTCGTCTGGCGTGGCGCTCTGATGGCCGGCGCCGACGAGATGAGGGTTCGCTTCCTAGAGGCGTTCGACTGGACGCCTCCAGACCGGCGGATGGTCACGCTGGCGTTCGCAGCCGGGCAAGAGGCGACGGTGACGCGCCGGTGTGGCGAGGAAGCCGTGAGGGCAGGCAAGGCCGAAGAGATCGCGCCGCCCAAGCGCCAGGCGAAGGCCGATGCCGAAGCCTAACGGAGCGGGCGACCTCCGGCAGCGCGTCAAGTTCCAGCGGCGCGTCAACACGATAAACGACTACGGCAATGCCGTCGGGTCTTGGCAGGACCTGGCCGTGGAGCGCGCCTGTAGTCTGGCGCCCACGAGGGGCGGCGAGGATGTGCAGGCCGGGCGTGTCCAGGGCCGGGCCTCGTGGGATTGCTGGGTGCGCTCCGACAGCGGGACGCGCACTATCGTTCCGGGGGACCGCGCGGTTGATACGCGGACCGGCCAGGCCTTCAACGTCGCCTTCGCGGGGGACATGGATGGGCGGCGCATCTGGATCCTGATCCAGCTTGTGAGCGGGGCCCCTGATGGCTAGCCGTATCGAGGGCGTGGAGCGGCTTAAGCGCCGGTTCGAGAACATGCCCAAGGCAGTTCAGCGCGAGACCCGGCAAGCCGTCGAGGGCGAGGCGAACCGCGTGGCGGACCGGATGCGTGCGGTCGTCCCCGTCGAAGACGGCGACCTGAAGGAAAGCATCACAGTAACGACCGAGGGCCGAAAGACGCCAAGCTACTCGCATCCCTCCGGCTCGCACATCGTGCCCGAGGGGGCGGCGGAGATCACGGCGGGGAACGGAAAGGTCCGTTACGCCCACATGGTCGAGTACGGCACGAAGAAGATGCAGGCGGAGCCGTTCTTCTGGCCGACTGTCCGGGTCGAGCGGCCCAAGGTCAGGCGGAACATCAACAAGGCCATCCGCAAGGGCCTCCAGGAGGCCAAGGGATGATCGACGCCCAGGCGGCCCTACAGAAAGCGATCATCGCCACCACGCGGGCTTCCACGCCGGTTAAGGCCGTTCTTGGCGATCCGCCGCGCGTGTACGACCGCTCGCCGCAGGAGCCGACGGCCCCCTACGCCACCTTCGGCCCAATGCAGTCCATCGACGCCGGGGACCAGTGCCATGAGGGCGTCGAAGTCTACGTCGAGCTCAACGTTTGGTCGGAGGCTGTCGGCATGCAGGAGGCGCAGGCGGGGGCCGCGGCGCTGATGGCGGAGCTGGACGCGGCCCTTACGGTCGAGGGCTTTGAGATCATCATTCATGCCTGCGAGGGCGCGGTTACGAACCGCGACCCCGACGGGCTCACCATCCGGTCGCGTCTGACCTTCCGGTACGTCCTGGCCCCCACGGCCTGACGGTCTTCCCGAAACGGCCCCAGCGGCCTCAGTCTGAAGGAGCACAGCCATGGCTGCTGTCGACGTCATCAACGGCGAGTCGCTGTTGGTCCAGGTGGAATGGGTCGGCTCGTCCGGCACCTACACCCACCCCTGCCTCATCAATACCGAGCGCGGCATCCAGTTCTCGGCCAACACGACCGAGAGCGTGGTCCCCGACTGCGATGATCCGACGCTGCCGGCCTGGGTCAGCCGCGAAACGGACGGCCTGAGCGCCACCATCAACGGCTCCGGCATGCTGGACGTGGCCTCGGCCGACGACTGGTTCACCTGGTTCAACTCGGGCGATGCGAAGAACGTCAAGGTGAAGACCGACAAGACGGGCGGCAACACCTGGACCGGCTCCTTCCGCCTGACCGAGTTCTCGATGACCGGCACGCGCAAGGAGAAGGCCACGGCGTCGATCACGCTCGTCAGCGACGGCCCGATCACGCAGTCCTAATGCCTTCCGGCGAGTATCAGGCCGCCTTTGGTGACGGCGAGCACATCTTCCGGCTGCGCATCGGCGAGTTGGAGGAGCTGCAAGAGAAGTGCGATGCGGGCCCGGAGTTCATCCTTCAAAGGATCTACTCCGGCGCCTGGCTCGTGGCCGACATCCGCGAGACTATCCGGCTTGGCCTTATCGGCGGCGGCATGCCGCCCACGCAGGCCCTGGCGCTCCGCAACCGCTACTGCGGCGAGGGTGCGCTGTTCACTCACAAGGCCCTGGCGTCGGCCATCCTCGCTGCGGCCCTGATGGGGTCGGAAGGTGACGAGGATGAACCGCCGGGGGAGATGAAGGGGGAGACGAGCCCCTCCCCCGAGGACGATGGAGGTTCTCCCGCTTCTACGAAGCCGGCGGGGTCCTCGGGCTCGACCCGGAAGCGGTTGCGAAGACGAACGTCTGGCGGCTGACCCGCGCCGTGGCCGGCTGGAGACGGGCGAATAGCCCGCCGCCCAAGCCGAAGGCCCCCACTGACGAAGAGTTCGAGCGGGCAGTTGCCGAGGCGATGGGGGAGGGTGCCTAGCCGAGCGCCCCATAGGGACTTAGCCTCCGTCCGAAGGTGTCTCCGTCATGAAGACACCCTTTGGCTCTCTCGGAGGTGGACCATGCGATTAACAGCGAAGACAGCCCTATTTGCCGCCCTGGCCCTCGGGGCATGCGGACCGGAGCGCGAGCCGCAGCGGACCGAACGCGCGATAGTCAGCCCGCGGGAGGTGCCGGTCGATATCGACGAGAATGTTTTCGAGCCATACGACCGGGCGGGTTACCCACGGACTTACGCAATCTGGGGAGCAGAGCGAGTTCTCGGTGAAATCCAGTCCTTGCGCGAGGCGACCGCGCGAACCGTGGCCATGAGGCCAGAGTGTGATCGGGTCATGATTTCCGAAGTGTCGGACAGGGCATCACCCCCCGAAGCACCGCAGGTGTTCGTCGACTGTGAGAACGGGAACCGGTGGCGTTTCACGGCGGGTGAAGAAGGGGAGTCGCGCCCGCCAGATGAGTTGAACGTCTACGGCGGCTAGCGGGGCTAATCGTGCGCGGAGGGGGGCAGAAGCCCCATACCAATGAGCGCGTCGGCAGCGAGCCGACGCAGGGCTTCGGGGCGGCTTATCTCGATAGACGGGATACGCTCGCGTTGTTCCTCAATCCACGCGTCAAGGGCGGCCAGCAGTTGTGGAGGAACACGGACGCCGAGCTGGGTGGCGTCCACCCGCGGACGACCACGGCCTCTTTTTTTCGTAGCAGGTATTGACGTCATCGTCATATCTGTTACGAAAAAAGGCGGGCCGAAGCAAGGGGGCAACCTTGCAACGGCCCTAAACCACAACCGACTGAAGGGAGACGGTCATGGCCTACACACAAGGTAACACAAGGCGGAGTCTGTTCGCCATCGGGGCAGGGGCGGCGGCGCTAGCCACGGTCCCCGCAATAGCGGTGGCGCTGCCATCAGAAAACGCGCGCTGGTCGGATGCGGTTGGCGAGGCCCGGGCCATCTGCGCGATGCAGGATGAAGTCGACCTATCAGGCGACGAGGCGCTGGTGGACGAGTGGGAGCGTCGGGAGGCCGCATTCCTCAGGGCCATCGAGGCGCTGCCAAACACGCCCGAGAACGCGAAGTATCGAGCGCTGGCCGTGCGCGTAATCCACCATGGCGACCCTGAGTGGGAATACTTTTCCGATTACTCCACCCGGCGCCCGACCAATCACCGGCTGGCCATTCAGATGGTCGAGGCCCTAACTGCGGGGGCGTTCTGATGGCCGCCGCGAAGAGCACAGAGATCAACCTGCCGCCGCTGAACCTGCAAACGCTCAAGGTGAAGCTGATCGGCGACAGCCCCTTGATCGTCCACGCATGGAGCGAAAAGGCGCTCCGCGCGATGGCGGACAAGCAGCAGAAGAAGGCGACGGCAGGCCGTCAGGCCAAGGATCCCTGGGAGGACTTCTGCGGCTCGCTCTACTGGCTGAGCGAGAAGCCCGAGAAGCCGACCGAGGCGGATGTAGAGCGGGCCAAGTTCGGCTTCCCGGCCATCGCCTTCAAGGCCGCCGCCGTCACGGCGGTGACCAGCACGGGCGGCATGACGAAGGTTGCCGCGCGCCAAGCCTTTCACATCGAGGGCGGGGAGTTCGTCGAGATTATCGGCCCGCCGCCGTCGATGCGCGAGGACGTTTGTCGCGTCGGGATGGGCACGGCGGACCTCCGCTACCGGGGCGAGTTCTCGCCCTGGTCGGTGGAGCTGCTGGTCAAGTTCAACGCCAACGTCCTGAGCGCCGAGCAGGTGGTGTCGCTGTTCGAGGCCGGCGGCTTTGCTGTCGGTGTCGGGGAGTGGCGCCCCGAACGGGACGGGCCGTATGGCCGGTTCCATGTCGCCCGTGATGGAGAGGGCTGATGGGCGTCCGGTATGCATGGAAGCCGGGGTCGCGCATCAACCTGGACGCCGAGAAGGCCGGGCGGGAGTTGGAGGACATCCGCAAGCAGTCCGGCGGCGCCCTGACACAGGAGGCCGTGGTCGAGCGGGCCCGGAGCGCGAACAGCGTCCTGCACTCGCACTTCACCTGGGAGGACGCCGAGGCGGCCGAGAAGTGGCGGCTCAGTCAGGCTGGTGACCTGATCAGGGCCATCGTCATCGACGTGTCGCGGTCCAACGTGGAGGAATCGAAGCTCCTCCGGGCCTTCGTCAACGTCGAGCAGAAGGGCCAGCGCCACTACACGTCCACGGTCGTTGCGCTGAGCGATATAGATCTCCGCGCACAGGTGTTGCGTCGGGCGTGGGAAGAACTGGAGGCGTGGCGCCAGCGCCATGCCGAACTGGTGGAGTTCGCGAGGGTCTTCTCGGCCATCGACGAGACGAAACGGGCCTGAGCCCGAGGGTTACGCCGAGAGTTACCTACAACCTCGGGCCGCTTCGGCGGAGCATGGCAGGCAAGGCGAGGCAAGGCCGGTTCTGGCCTGGCGTGGCCGGGCATGGTGAGGCGCGGCAGGCAAGGCATGTCTAGGTCAGGCGTGTCATGGCGTGGCGGGCCCCCGCAAGGCCATCAGGGGCGGTTCTTCGGAGCCGCCCCACTCTTTTGGGCGGAGGCTCCATGCCAGCAAATGAAGACAGGTTGTTGGTCAGGATCGAGGCCAACGCCCGGCAGTTCGAGCAAGCGCTCAAGCGCGTCAACCGCTCGCTGGACCAGTCCACGGCCCAGAACCGGCGAATGCTGGCCCAGATGCAGCGGGACACGGAGCGGGCGTCGTCGCGCATCTGGTCGAGCCTGGGCGATGGGTTGCGTCGGGAGATCGCCAGCCTGGCCCCGATCTTGGCTGGAGCCTTCTCCGCCCAGCAGGTTCTTCAGTACGCCGACAGCTGGACCTCGGGGCGCAACGCCTTGGCGGCCGCCGGCGTGGCCACAGAGGACTTGGCGAGGCGCCAGGAAGAACTCGTCGACGTTGCTAACGACAGCCGCTCGTCGACTGCGGGCACTTTGGCGCTCTACCAGCGGCTTACCCTGGCTACCTCTGAACTGGGCCTGTCGCAGCGAGAGGTTCTTCGGCTCACGAGCCTGCTGAACAAGTCATTCGCCTCATCAGGCGCCTCAAGCCAAGAGGCCGCCTCGGCGGCGCTCCAACTATCCCAAGCGCTAGCCTCTGGAGTGCTCCAAGGCGACGAACTGAGGGCGCTCAGGGAGTCGGCGCCACAGGTAGCTCAGATCATCGCCCGCTCCATGGGGGTTTCCGTCGGAGCGCTGAAGCGCCTGGGGGCAGAGGGGCGGATCACCGCGGATGTGATTGTGCGCGCTCTGCTGGGGGCGGGCGAGCAGATCGAGGAGCAGTTCGACCGAACCACCATGACGGTCGGTCAGGCCCTTCAGCGGCTCGACAATGAGCTGGGCCGTCACATTGGCCGATCTAACGAGGGGCTTTCGGCTACCGACCGGCTAGCACAGGCGATTGTGGGGTTGGCAGATAACCTGGACACGCTCATTCCGGTGCTGACAGTCCTGGCGACTGCGATTGGTGTTCGTTATGCCGGTGCCCTGGCGGTCGCCGGTGTGCGGATGGCCGTGACTAGTGTGAACACGGCCCGCCTTACGGCCTTCAACATCGCCATGACGGCCAGCATGACAGGCGCGACCCGGGCCCAGGTCGCTCTGAACATGGCGATGGCCGCCAATCCCATAGGGCTGATCGTCACCCTTATAGCTGGCTTGACGGCGGGCCTAGTTCTCTTGGGACAGCACTTTAGCGCGAGCGCCGTGGCGTCCCGCGAACTGAACGCGGTCACGACAGCCGGGGACCAGGCGATAGCTGACTACGCGGAAGCGGTTAACCGGGCCCGCAGCGCCTCAGCATCTGAGCGCGAGGAACTTGTCCGTAAAGCGGCCGCGCTTCGAGAGGTCACGGCGGCGCGGATCGCCGACGCGCGCGTCAACGCGCAGCGCAGGATCGACGAGGCCAGGCAGGCACGGACCGAGGCTGACAGGGCAATCCAATCTGCCCAGCGCCGCCGGGCGGGCAGCGGGGAGCGATCATTTTCGAATGCGAGCAGCATTCAAGATCAGGCGGCTTCTCGCATCGCGCAAACCCAGATCAATCAGGCTGTCCAAGCTCGACAGGATGCAGATGAGGCGATCCGAGCGTGGGAGCGACTACAAGAGGCCATGGAGGACGTCGAACGGCCGGCGCGGTCAGCGGCGGCGGCGCCCGCTGATAGCGATGGAAGGTCGAGCCGCCGTAGTCAGGAGGACATAGAGGCGGCCCGCATTCGTCTGCGCCTACAGATGCAGCTCGACCTCGCGCGTGCACGGGGCGACGAGCGAGCCATTCGCGCACTGGAAGACCAAATGGAGGTTCATCGCCTCGCAGAGGAACTTCAGCGGCTGGAGATCGAGGGCGCTGCGGAACTGGCTCGCCAGCATGTCGCAGGCGTTCGCGCGGCTACCACGGCGGCTGAGATGGCTGAGCGGCGGGTCGAGGCTGCGGAGCGGCTGGCGGAGGCGCAGCGCGCGGCGGAGGAGTCTGTCCGTCGAATGCTCGACACGGAGGCGGAGCTGGCGCGCCTGGCCGGCGACGACCGCCGAGCGCGGAAGCTGGAGCGCGAAGCTGAACTGGCTCGCCGCATCGCAGAGTACTCAGAACGCTATGGAGCTGTTGCGGGGGCGGCGCTAGCCGTCGCAGACCAGCATCGGTTCGACGTGGCGGAGGCCGAGGGGGAGCTTCGCGACGAAGCGCAAGCCGCCGCCAAGGGCTTCGTAGACATCCTCCGCTCGGACAATATCTGGGAGGAGGCTGGCCGACGCTTCAAAGACGCAGCCTGGGATGGCGTCGAGCAGCTGTTGTCCATGGTCTGGCGGCAGTTGATGCAGAGCCAGGGCGGCGGAGGCGGCGGCTGGGCGTCGGCCATTGCTGCTGTTCTTGGCGGTGGCCGGGGGTTCCGTGGTTTTCGAGCCAATGGCGGTCCGGTTCAGGCTGGGTCGGCCTACGTCGTCGGCGAGAAGCGGCCGGAGCTGTTCGTTCCCAATGTGTCGGGCAAGATCGTCCCGCGCATCGACGGGATGGGCGCCGCTGGAGGCGCGCGCGCCGTGCAGCAGACCTTCATCGTCCATGCCGAGGGCTCGGTGCTGGCGGGTGAACTGGTGGCCCAGCTGCGGGCGGAGGGCGCGCAGATGGCGGTCACGGCCTATCAGGGCGCCAAGGCGACGATCCCGGCGTCCATGCGCAAACAGGCATCGCGGATGAAGGGGAGGGGCGGGCGATGATCGACCTCCAGTCCCTGCCGCGTGGCACGACCTACACGCCCCGGCTGATCAGCAAGGGCCACGACCTGGAGTCGCGCTTCGGCGGAACGGACATCCGCATCAATCGGATGGGCGACCGCTGGGCCCTCGATGTGGACGTTCCGGCGATCAAGCACGCCGACTGCGGCATGGCGCTCATCGCCGACCTGAACGCGGGCTGGGCTGAGGGTGTCTCTCTGGCCTGGCCGCAGCCTGGACTTTCGATCCGGGGGCGGTCTGGCGCCGTGCTGGTGGAAGGCGGGGCCCAGACGGGCACGACGCTGAGCCTCAAGGGCGGCAAGACCGGCTTCCTGATCAAGAAGGGCCAGTTCGTATCGGTGGCCGTCACGATCACGGGCGGCACGCGGCGCTACCTCTACCAGAGCCGCGCTGACACGCGCATCGCCGCGGACGGCACGGCTGACCTGCCGATCTGGCCGATGGTCCGCCGCTCCCCAGCAGACGAGGATGCGGTGGAAATCCTGTCTCCGAGGATCGAGGGCAAACTGATCGGCAGCGGTCAGGAATGGACCCTCGGCCGGCTGAACAGCACGGGCCTGCGCTTCACGATCCAGGAGTTCGCCTGATGCATGCGGACGTGATCGACGCCTTCAAGTCCGGCATCGGCACGGGCTGGCATGCGGTGGAAATCGTTTATCCGGGCTTCACGCTGCGGCTCTGCGACGGCGGTCAGATCGAAATCAACGGTGACGACTACCTGTCGGAGGATGACGACTACGGCTCGCTTGGCGAGGTCAGCACGATTTCGGATGGCGAGACGGGCGAGGCCAAGACGGTTTCGATCACGCTGAAGCCCCCCACGGAGGCCGCGCTTCTCGCTCTGACAGATCCGGCGGCCCAGCTGAGCCGCGTGACGATCTGGTTTGGCGCGGTGGACCGTGAAACCGGCCTGATCGTGGGCGACCCCGACGGCGTGCTGGTCGGCTACCTTAACTCGGACACGATCCGCCTCGGTGACGCCCGCGAGGTCGATCTTGAGGTGGTGACGGCCGACGACTACGCCCTGGAGGGGCAGGAGGGGCAGAACCTGTCGCCCGCCTTCCTGCGGTCGATCGACCCCACGGCGGCGGGGCTGGACCATGTGACGGGCGTTCGGCAGCGCGACTACTGGGGCGGCGCCCCTCCCAGCAGTGGCATCCGTTCGGGCGGCGGAGGCGGCGGGCGTAACGGGAGCCAGCGGGAGCAGTTCTGATGCTTTCGTATGGTGAGCGGGTCGCCATCGCCCAAGCAGCGGTGAACAAGTATTCAGGCCGTCCCTTTGAGTGGGGAAGGGCCGACTGTGTTCGGTTGGCGGCCTTCGTGCTTCGCGAGGCGGGGCGGCCCGTCTCGCTGACCAAGGCGGGCGCCTATTCGACGGCCACGGGCGCACTGCGCGCCCTCAAGCGCGCGGGGTTTTCGACGCTACCGGAGGCGGTCTCTGCTCACGGGTTGGTCGAGATTGCGCCTGCGGCGGCATGGCCCGGTGATCTCATGCTGCTGCCTCAGGAGGGCGAGGGTACCTGGGGGGGGGCCTTGGTGGTCCGGCTGACCAATGGGCGCGCCTTGGGCTTCATTGATGGGGTGGGCGCCATTTTGCAGCCCAGCGCTCTCGTGACTGCGTGGAGGCTTGGCTAATGCCTCAGGTTGCGCTCACAGCCGCTGCAGCGATCATTTCCGTCACGAAGGTGGGTCTGGTCGCGGTCGGCGTGCCGGGCACCCTCGCGGGCGCACTGGCGCCGGCCCTGCTCAAGGCTGCGGCCTATGGCGCTCTTGGGGCCGCGTCCTCTGCGCTGCTGAAGCCCAGCCTTCCCAGCAGCGTGATCGCCACGGATTGGGTAGCCGATCCGAATGCGCCGATCCCGGCCCTGGCCGGTCGGATGAAGGTTCCCGGAAACGTCGTCTATAAGCAGTCCTTCGGGCCTGAGAGGATGTACCGCGGCATCGTCGGGGTGTGGTCGGTCGGTCCGATCGAGGAAGTCGAGACGATCAAGGCAGACGGCACGGTCGCCACCTTCGGCGTGGGCGGCGCGGCCAACTCGCCGTTCAACGATAAGCTCTGGTTTTCCTACAAGACGGGGCTCTGGTCCGACACGGCCCTGGCCAGCCCGACTGGCCTGCGCAGTTCGGCGACGATCCCCCAGTGGGGCAGCAATCACCGCCTGCCGTGCCTGGCCTCCTACATGGTCACGTTCGGGCACGACGCCAAACAGAAGGTCTGGACGCAGGGCGAACCGGAGTTCGAGGCGATCCTCAAGGGCATGCGCTGCTATGACCCCCGGAAGGACAGCACCTATCCGGGCGGGTCGGGCTCGCACCGGCTGAACGATCCCTCGACCTGGGAGTATTCGACCAACCCCGGCCTGTGGGCGCTCAAGTGGGAAATCGGCATCTGGATGGGGCCGAACAACGGCAGGCCCTATGAGGACACGCTGGCGTTGGGCCTGGGGACGCCTTGGGACGACATCCTCGTCGATGACTTCATCGAGGCGGCCAACGTCGCGGACGCGCTGGAGTTCACCTGCGCTGGCCGCCCGACCTCCGGCGACGACAAGGATCAGGTCTTGAGGGCGTTCCTTCAGGCGGCCGGGGCGTCCCCGCGTAGCCTGGGCGGCCGTCAGGGCTGCATGATCCGCGCGTCGGAGAAGGTGAGCCTCCTGACGCTGACCCGAGACGACATCGCGGGCGCTGTGGAGATCACGCGCAACCCGGGACGGCTGGAGCGGCTGAACACCATCATTCCGCGCTATCGGTCCGAGGCGCACGACTGGGATATGGTCCCGGCGGAGGCGGTAAGCCGAGACATCTACCTGACCGAGGACGGCGAGCGCCGCAGGTCGCGCGAGGTGGACTACCACTTCGTCACGGATCTGGATCAGGCGGCGGTCCTGGCGGCCTATGACGTGGCTGATAGCCGCGAGGGCTGGACGGGGGCCATTCCCTGCATGCCCTGGCTCCGTGACCTGGCGCCGGGCGACTGCTTCACCGTGGACGATGATGTAGAGGTCATCGGCGGGCTCAAAATGATCGTGCTGACGCGGGACTTCGATGTCAGCACCGGGCTTGTGACGCTGGGCGTTCGGGCCGAGACTGATAGTAAGCACGCCTGGGCGGGCGGGATCACTGGCGCGGTGACGGACCCGACAGACCCCGTGGTCCCGGGCTACACCTTCCCCGCGCCAGACGCTGGAGACTGGAGCTTGGCGGCGGGGACGGGGGATTTGCCGGCGCTGGTGTTCAGCGGCGAGGTGACGAACCCCCTGGCGGCTGCGGTGCAGTTCGCCTACCGGCTTGACGGGGCGGCGGACTGGATACCCGCTGCGCAAACAGGCGCCAACGTGGAGGAAATCGCGGTCCCGCTACTCACTGGCGGCGACTGGGAGGGCGCGGTCCGATACCAGTCAGACCAGTCCGGCGTCTGGGGCGCGTGGCTTGAGCTGGGCCCGGTTACGGTCGGGGGGCTTGTTCCCACTGACTGGACCGACATCACAAGCCGTCCGGGCTGGGTGACGGACGGGCGCGTTCCGGCTGGCCTCGATGGTTCCGGCAACCTGATCTCGACGGTCTCGGCCACGGCCCGGAACGCTTCGAACCTGGTCTATCGCTCTACTGGAAGCATCGACTTCACCGGGGACGCCAACGCGACCAACGGGGCGAATTGGGCCACGAACCTCACGGGCCGTCCGACTGAACTCACGGACGGGCGTATCCCGACGGCACTGAACAGCTCTGGCGTTCTGCAAACGCCCATCCCCTCGTCGCTGGCGGACACGTCCAACATCCTGCGGCGCTCCGGTGGAGGGCTGTTTACTGGCTCTCTCTCGGCGACCAATGGCGCGGACTGGTCCACGAACGTCAGCAATCGACCCGCGGAACTGACAGACGGCCGGATCACCACGGCTCTAGATGCAAGCGGCAACCTCAAGTCAACGGCGGCGGACGCGTCGGGGCTGCTGCGCGTGAGCGGTACAGGCGGACTGGCGGGCGCGCTGGCGACGAAGGACGAGGCCACGGTTCAGGCTTACGGCAAGCTGGCCAGCAACACGGCCCTGTCGACCAGCTTCACGACCGTTGCCTCGGCATCCCTCGCCTGCGACGGGCGGCTGGTGCAGGTCTTTGCGGGCATCAGCATCAGCAACGCGGGGGCTTCAGGCACGGCTCGCGCCATCATCGAGCACGAGCGCCAGGGCTCGCCCGGAACCTGGGACATGATCGCTAGCGACTCCTGGGACATCGACGCCGGCACCGTCTCTGACCCGGTCATCCTGGATAAGGTGTCGCTGGCGGGTCACATGCTGCCGCCGGTGACGACGCCGGGCGTGCCCGAGACGCACAACTTCCGCCTTCGTCTGGACGCCACCCACGCGAACATGACGGCGCTGGCCACGGCCGCGTCCTCGACCGGCATCCTGAACAACGCCCTATCGGTCTACCACCCCGGCTGACCCCCACAATCGGAGCCTTTCCATGAGCTGTTGCTTCACGGCGGTGCGCGTCTGCCTGCGCATGGACGACTGGTCAGAGGGGGTGATGACCGTCGCCGATGCGGACGGGAACGCTACCGACCTGACCGGCGTCAGCGCCATCAGTTGCGCCTTCAAGCTGAATGACGACGACGGCGCCACTCAGTTCACGCTCAGCCTCCAGACCACGGACGTGGAGGGCTTCCGCATCCTGAGCCCCCCCATGCTGGGGCAGGTGGCTGTCGTGATTTCCCCCACGACCAAGGCGACGGTCGCCGACGACACCGGATGCGCGGTGCTGCGCGGCAGCCTGAAGATCACGTGGCCTAACGGCCGCACCAGCTCCCGCCCCCTTGAACTGCAACTCGACGGAGTCGCCTGATGACGGACTTCAACCTCACCTTTGTGGGCGCGCGCGGCTACAGCGATGCGGACATTGCCCGTCAGGCGGGGCTGGTGGCCACGACCGCCAGCGACATCGAGGCGGTCTTTGCGATCAAGAACCGCACCATCGGCGCGGTCGCCGCCTCGACGGCCAACGTCAACATCCTGTCGGCCCCGGCCAGCCTGGACGGCGTGACCCTGGCCAGCGGCGACCGGGTTCTGCTGTGGACGCAGAGCGCGGCGGCCGAGAACGGGGTCTGGGTCTTCAATGGCGCCGGATCGGCCCTGACCCGCTGGACCGGGGCGGACGCCTGGCACGAGCTGCCCGGCCTGGTGATCGGGGTCCAGTCGGGCTCGACTTACGCCAACACGGCCTGGCAGGTGTTCAGCCCCCACGGCGGGACGCTGGGGACCACCAGCGTGGACATCAAGCGGCTGGCGGGCAGCTATACGGCGCTGCTGGGCATCGCCAGCACCTGGCTGGCTCAGCAGGGCTTTTCGTCTGGCCTGACGTTCGGCAGCGGTTCGGCTGTTGGGCCGGGTTGCGCGGTGTTCGGCGACACAAACACGGGCTTCTTCGCGCCCGGCGCCGACACCCTGGCCGTGACCACGGGCGGCGTGGAACGCGCACGCTGGCTTTCAAATGGCAAGGTCGGCATCGGCATCACGGCGCCGATTACGCACCTGCACGTCAAGGCGCTGGACACCACAGGCCCAGTGGTCGGGTCAGACCAGGTGGTGATCGCCGGAGGCTCTCTGCACTACTCGATGTACGCCGCAGGGGTTCTGCGGATGGGCATCGGTCTCGCGGGGGCGGAAACCGGCTCAAACGCGGGCTCTGACCTCCGCATCTTCGCCTACACCGACGCCGGGGGGTTCCGGGGCGCCTGCCTGACGATTTCCCGCGCGGCCGGCCACATCACGCCGGGCGCCGACAACACCCAGAACATGGGCTCCGCAAGCCTTCGCTTCAACACCTACTACGGTGGAACCGGCACCATCAACACGTCGGACGCACGGGAAAAGACCCTGCTTGAGGCCCCGCCTCAGGCCTTCTTCGACGCCATCCTGTCCGTGCCGCTGGTGCAGTTCCAGTGGAACGACGCCATCGCGGCCAAGGGGGCCGAGAACGCCCGCATTCACTACGGCCCCACGGCGCAGGCAGTGCGGGACGCGCTGATCGCGGCGGGCTTCGATCCCAGCCGCTACGCCCTGTTCTGCGAGGACGAAATCTCGGCCCCGGTCACGAAGATGGTCGAGGTCCAGCGCCAGAAGGTGCGGACGATCGCCACCTCTGAGTCCGTGGTGGAAATCATCGACGGACAGGCGGTCCAGCGCACGATCGAGCGCGAGATCGAAGAGCCGCTGTTCGAGGAAATGCCGCTGTTCGATGAGGCGGGCGAGCCGGTGATGAACGGTGAGGCGCAAGCTGTGTGGCGGCGTCCCGTCATGGAGACCGTCGAGGTCGAGGAGCGGGTCATGGAGCCGACCGGCGAGACCCGCCTTGGCCTGCGTCTCGACCAGTTCGACCGCTACCGCACCGAGGCCGTGAACCGGAAGGCCCAGGCCGCGCTGGACGCCTTGGCCGCCCTTCAGGCTCCCTGATGCCGGAGCGCGCGCAGCTGATCGAGATGCTCGGCAGCGCCGGCATCGGCGGTCTGATCGTCGGGTTCTGGCAGTACATGTCGGCCCGCCTAAAGAGCAAGCCGGACGCGGACACGGCCCAGGCCGCCCTGATCGAAGGCGCGGCTGCCCTGCAGATGGCGCTCAACAAGACCGCTGAGGGCCTGGTGTCCGACCTTCGCCACCAGCTTGAAGAGCAGGCCAAGCGCATCGAAGCCCTGGAAGCCGACAAAGAGCAGTGCCGGGGCGAGAACCGCCAGATGGCCCAGAGGGTGGACAGCCTAGAAGCCCTCCTGCGCCGAAACGGGATCACCGTCCCCGAGGCTACGGCCCGCGGCGCCCTGCTGGTGGTGGAGGGCGGTCAGGCCACGGTGATGAAACCCAAGAGCGGAGACGCGAAATGACCAAGCCCGCCGCCCGGCCTGACACGCCGATGCAGCCGCCGGTGACCACGCTGGAGCAAATCAAGGCCTTCGTCGGCGACCTGGCTCGACCGTTCTGCCTGATCTCCATGTCGCTGTCGGCCTCGATCGCCGCCATCATCATCGCCAACAAGGTCGAGAACGGCACAGACGGCGCTATCGCGCTGGGCGCCATCGGCGTGATCGTCGGCGGCATGTACGGCTTCAAGGCCTGGGAAAACACCAAGGCCGGCCGCCGGGAGCCCCAGGCCGACGCCTGACCCCATCACAACCTGAAAGGAGATCGCCATGGACGCGAAGAAGCTCCAGGCCGCCCTTGGCGTGGCCGCTGACGGGGTGATCGGCCCCAATACCATGCGGGCCCTGTTTGCTCGGATGGGCGCCGCGCCGTCGGTCGCAGGCGAACTGGGCATGGCGGCGGCGGTCCACTTCCGGACCTACGGCATCCTCGACAGCGGCTTGAGGCTCGCGCACTTCATGGGCCAGTGCGCCCATGAAAGTGGCGGCTTCCGCTATATGGAAGAGATCGCCAGTGGCCAAGCCTACGAGGGCCGCGCGGACCTGGGCAACACCGTTGCGGGCGACGGCAGGCGATACAAGGGTCGTGGCCCGATCCAGCTGACGGGTCGCGCCAACTACCGCCGTTTCGGGCGGCTGCTGGGCATCGACCTTGAGGCCCACCCGGAGATCGTCTCGCACCCGTCCATCGGCCTGCTGTGCGGCTGCCTCTACTGGAGCGACCGGGGGCTGAACACCCTTGCCGATGCGGACCAGCTGGAGGCCATCACCCGGCGCATCAATGGCGGCCTGAACGGCCTCGCAGATCGCAGGTCGCGGACGGCCAAGGCCAAGGAGATTATCCTGTGACCCGCATCCTTCCTCTCCGAACGATCCTGATGCTGGCGGCCGCCGTCGCGGCGGTGATCCTGCTGCTGGCCTGGTGCGGCGCCCGGAAGGACGCCCGCGAGGCCCGAAACGATCAGACCATGGCCGAGGGCCGCACCGTGTCCGCCGTCGAGGCCATCCGCGAGATCAATGAACTGGAGGCGCGGGGAGACGCCGGCGCCGTTGAACTGGAGCAAGCCCATGAAGCCATCCGCCAAGCCGATCCTGCTGATCGGAATGCTGTCGCTAGGCGTCAGCTCTGCCGGTTGCAGCACCGTACCGATTGCGACCGGATGCAGTGACCTTGCGGCGCCGATCCTGACGCGGGAGACGCCACACGCCGAGATCGGGAACAGCGGCGACCCGGCGCTGGACTGGCAGCTGTACGGGACCGCCGAGACCGTCCAGCTCAACCGTGCCAATGACGACAAGCGCACGGGGTATCAGATCATCGCCGCCTGCGAGCGCCGGGATGCGGAGACCCGGGCGCGGATCGAGCGCCCCTGGTGGGCCGTCTGGCGACGATAGACGCACAATCCGACCGCTTGGGCCGCCTCTCCACCCCGGAGGGGCGGCCTTTTTGCGTTTCAGGGCCTATGGCGCTCGCTCGCGCACAAGAGCTTGGCGCGCCGCCATGGCGAGGAAAGCCGACCGCGAGATGCCGACCGCGTTGGTGTAGGCGTCGATCCTGGCCAAGAGGCGGGGGTTCATGGTGAGGTTGATGCGTTCCGCGCGCTCCGGCTCGGTAGGCGCATTGGCGGGCACCGCCACGAGCACCACGGCTTCCGGATCGCCGTGAACGTCCTCGGGGCCGAAGTCGTGCAGGCCGCGCGGCTTGGGCGCCTCCAGCCCGTCCTCCTTCATGCCGGAGAGGTGGAGCGCCAGGGCCTCGCCTGCCTCGCGCACCGCGTCTTCCATGCTGTCGCCGCCCGACGTGCAGCCGGGCAGATCGGGGAAATAGACGCCCCACTCGCTGCCCGAGGCGGGTTCGAGAACGGCGACGTAATAGACCTTATCCATCTGCTGACCTTTCGGGCCTCACCGGAGGGTGAGGCCGCTCTGCTTTTCTATCGACCGAAGGGTTCCGACCGGAATGTCCTTGCGGGGGTGGGAGACCGTGACCCGGCCCGGCTTGGCGGGGTGCTTGAACTGGATGTGCGAGCCGGTCTGGCCGACCCGGACCCACCCGTCTCTTTCCAGAGCCTTGATGACCGTCTTGCTGTCCATGTGTGTAGTGATACACATTCATGGGGATGGCGTCAACACATAATGCGCATAAATACACACTAGCACCGCCCCACGCCCGCGACCCCACGATAATAGTCCTCGATGCCGAAGCGGACCTGGGCCTTGCCCTTGCGGCCGCACTTGGAGCAGCGGACGCGGGCGGCGATCTGGCCCAGGGTCATTTCAGGCCCGAAGGCGGCCAGGGCCTCCGAAGCCGTCATACCGGCATGGTGGTGGCAGGGCGCGGCGCAGAAGATGTCCAGCCCGATCCCCTGGTCCGTCCAGTGCGCGAGTGTGGGGAAGTCGCCCATGGCGGGTCCAGAACGCAGGGGGAACGGGAAAGTGTAACGCGAGGTGTAACGACGGTGTAACAGTCGATTTCGCCCCCGGTGGGGGCCGGAAGGAAATCACCAACTATCGCAATGTATTAGAATGGTACCGCCTCCCCGGTTCGAACGGGGGACCTCCAGAGCCACAATCTGGCGCTCTAACCAACTGAGCTAAGGCGGCGCTGCGAAATGCAGAGAGGCGGCTTTTAGCCGCCTCGCCCCGTCCGATCAAGCGCGTCTGAGCTTCAAACCAGGTTCTGGGACGGCGTGGAGCCTGACATCACCAGAACGGCGTCGAAGCCGTGGACTGTCCGGGCCAGATCCCGCTCAACGCGACGGGCCTGGGCGGCGCTCAGCAACGGCCTGAGCGGCCTCAGGTCGATAAGGGTCATGGCGTCTGGCCAGGCCGCCCGGACAAGCGGCCCGAGGGGGCCGGCGTAGTCGCCGCGCGGTTCCGACGGCTCGTAGGTGAAGGCTGAAGGGTTAAAGACCGCCGTGCGAGCGCCCTGGCCGGGCAAAACCAAGAGGTGGAAGGCGCGGCCTTCGTCCATGTCGGCCATCTCCGCGACCATGGTCCCAAGGTCGAACGTCTCTGTGTGGCTGACGCCGCGGACCATGTGACTGGCCCCGAACTTGAAGAACAGCTTGGGGCGCCGGCCCTCGGCCTGCGCCGCCCGCCAGTAGCGACGCAGGTTAGCGCGGTTCAGGTCGTTGCGGGTCTGATTCGAGCGCCAGTTCTGCCCGGCCCCGAAGTCACGATTGATCACGAAGGTGCGCTCGAGCGTGGTCAGGATCACTTGGGCCGCCTCGGGCGCGTCTGGCCACGAGGCCTGCACCGCCTGCACCAGCGCCGGGTCGCCGCTGAAGCCGTAGATGAACTGCGGGTTGCGGGTCTGCTCGAACTGCGCCCAGGACTCGGCTGAGGCGCGCTTCAGGGTCTCAAGCGCGGTCTGGGCGGCAGGCGGCTTGGGCATTTCCTCAAGTTGGCCGATCAGGCGGCGGTCCGCGCCCATCTCGTAGTCCAGACCCCAGAGCACCTGGCGCACCCCGGGACGGGACGCGCGGGCCGTGGCCAGCCATTCGGCCTCCTCGCGCATGGTGAAGAAGGCCGCGAAGCTGCCCGGCTGAGCGAAGAAGGCGCGCAGGCCGTCCAATCCTCCCTTTGCCGCCTCGTCGAGCGCGTCGGCCATGGGCGGGGAGGTTTCGATCACGGCATGGTCGTACCCGTCGCCGCCCAGCGCCTCGAACAACTGGCCGGCCAGACGCGCGTTCTCGGCGATGCCGTGCTCTTCGCCGAGGAGGAAGTGTTTGGCGGCCCGCGCCTCTGACAGAAGGGCGTCCCAGGCCGGGCCCGAGAAGGCCCCGTCGTTGTGATCGAGACGCAGCCGGTTGGCTTCCGCCGCGGCCGTCAGGCGCCCAAGCACCGCAGGCGGGGCGGCGGGCTGGGGAGCCGGCGGGGCCGGAGCCGGCTCCTGCGCCTGGGAGCCGCCCGCTGTCAGGGCTAGGGATCCTCCGGCAAGGCCGGCGAAGAGGCTGCGACGATCCAGATGCATGACGGTGTCCCCCGGTGGTTCGGCGAGGACGATACCGCCCTTCGACATCAAGAGGCTATCAGGACTGAGGTTGGATGCGCGGTCGATCTTGCGGAATCAGGCCGCGTCGAGTCCCAGGTCGAGAACCGGCGCCGAGTGGGTGAGGGCGCCGACCGAGATGACGTCGACGCCAGTCTCCGCCACCGCCCGCACAGTCTGTAGGTTTACGCCGCCCGAGGCCTCGATCCGCGCCCGGCCCGCCACAAGATCGACAGCCTTTTTCAGATCCGGGATGGTGAAGTTGTCCAGCAGAACGACGTCGGGGCCCAGGCCGATGACCTCGCCCAGCTGATCCAGATCATCGACCTCGATTTCGACGCTCGTCAGGTGCCCCCGTCGCTCCAGGGCGGTCTGCAGAGCGGCGGCCGCCCCGCCACACGCCGCAATGTGATTGTCCTTGATGAGGATGGCGTCAGCCAGACTGTGGCGGTGGTTGAGGCCGCCGCCGCAGGCGACGGCGTATTTCTGGAGCCCCCTCAGCCCCGGCAGGGTCTTGCGGGTATCGGCGATACGCACCGGCAGATCCGCCACGGCGTCCACGTAGGCGCGGGTGAGAGTGGCGACGCCGCTGAGGTGGCAAACGAGGTTCAACGCCGTGCGCTCGGCCGCCAGGATGGCCCTGGCCGAACCGCTGACGGTGGCGACCGCGGCGCCCGGCTCCAGCGTGTCGCCGTCGGACCTATGCGGCTCGAACCTGACCTCGGCATCGAGCGCGCGGAAGGCGATCCGCACGCAATCCAGCCCGGCCAGGACACCCTCGGTCCGGGCCGTCAGGCGGACAGACTGATGACGGTCGCGCAGAAGACAAGCGGCCGTGGTCACGTCTCCGGCGGAAGCCAGATCTTCCGCCAGCGCCAGGCGAACCACGGGCTCAATGAGGAAGTCGGGCAGGGGGGCGGGGCGCGGGATCATGCGGCGGCCTTGGGTTGGAGCGGCGAATGAACTGGGGCGACTGGACCGTCGGAGCGCAGGTGTGCCCCGCGACTCTCCCGCCTCGCAAGAGCCGCCGCTGCAAGGATTCGAGCGGCTGTCAGAGACAGGCTGTCGGGGTGACCAGACTCAAGACGCGCAATCAGGCCCAACAGCTCGTTCAGGCCCGCCTCGTCGCGGACAACGCCGGCATGGCGACTCATGCCCTGCCGAAGTTGCGCGAGCGCCTGGGGGGGCAGGTCCAAGCCATAGCCCCGCGTCGCGATCCGGCCCGGGACCTCGGAAGCCGCGGAGGCGAGCAGGCCGGCGCGATGACCGGCCAGAGCGGCCTCCAAAAGGGCGTTGGACGCCAGCCGGTTCGCGCCGTGGACGCCGGTCCGGGCGCACTCACCCGCGGCGAACAGGTTCGCCAGGCTGGTGCGACCGTGCAGGTCGGCGTGAACGCCCCCCATGTGATAGTGCGCGGCCGGCGCGACTGGGAGGGGCTCATCACGCGGATCGAGACCAAAGCGGCGGCAAGCTTCGAATACGCCAGGGAAACGGCTGGGGAACTCGGACCCAATCACTCGGGCGTCGAGGAAAACCTGCCCATGCATGTGGGCGTGAGTGTGAACGGCGGCGGCGACCACATCGCGCGGCGCCAGATCGCCGAGAGGATGGACACCCTCCATGACGGCGCTGCCGTCCCGTCCGATCAGCCGGGCCCCTTCACCGCGCAGGGCCTCCGTCAGCAACGGGGCTGGATCGGCGCCGACGTCGAGCGCGGTGGGGTGGAACTGCACGAACTCGGCGTCCGCCACCTTGGCCCCTGCTCGCGCAGCCACCGCCAGACCATGCCCCTGCAGCTGAGGCGGGTTGGTGGTCACCGCGTAAAGCCCGCCTAAGCCCCCCGTGGCCAGGATGACCGCCCGGGCCGCGATCTCGGTGACGCGCTGCCCCCGAGACAGGACGACGCCGCGGACCTCACCGTTTGGTCCCGTCATCAGACCCCTTAGAGTCGCGCTCTCCAGGACGGTGACATGGGCGGCGGCGAGCACGGCCCGCATCACCACCTCAGTCAACTTCAGGCCGGCGCCGTCCCCGCCGATGCGAGCGACTCGGGGGCGGCTGTGCGCGGCCTCCAGGCTTTGCAGCAGCCGACCCGTCGCATCACGATCGAACGGAGCGCCCAGGGCGAGAAGGCGCTCGATCACCTGCGGCGCCGAGGCGGCCAGATCCCGCACGGCCTCCGGATCACAGAGGCCAGCGCCCGCCGCGAGCGTGTCGTCCGCATGGAGGGCGGGGCTGTCGTCTTCGCCCACGGCGGCCGCGACGCCACCCTGGGCCCAAGCGGAGGCGCAACCCTGACCCAACGGTGCAGGCGAGACCAGAAGGACGGGGCAGGGCCCCGCCGACAGGGCAGCGGACAGGCCGGCGAGGCCAGCCCCGACGACGACGATCCCGTCGAAGCGGCGGCGCTCGGCCTGCGTGGTCACGCCCATAACAGGTCGACGGCCGCGCCCAGTCGCTCGCGAGCATAGCCGCGACCCTGCGGCGGTGTGGGCAGATCGATCATGCGCTGGACAGCCAGCCTGGCGCGTTCAGCCACGCCCGGATCGACAGTCACCTCATGGCGGCCGGTCACGAGGCAGTCGCGTATGCCTTCCAGGGTGATCCGCTTCATGTGCGGGCACAGGTTGCAGGGCTTGAGGAACTGCACGCCGGGCGCCGAGGCCATCAGATTGTCGGCCATGGAGCACTCGGTCAGCAGCACCACCTGGCCCACGCCTTTCCTGGCCACGTGGTCCGCCATTGCGGCGGTTGAACCGGCGAAGTCAGCCTCGGCCAGAACGTCGGCGGGGCATTCGGGGTGGGCGAGAATCTCGGCGTCAGGGTAGGCGGCGCGCATGTCGCGAACATCCTGGGCGTCGAAGCGTTGATGGACCTCGCAGGCGCCTTTCCAGGCCAGGATACGCACCCGCGTCTGGGCCGCGACGTTGCGTGACAGGTGTTCATCCGGCAGCAGGATGACGGTATCGACGCCCCATTCGCGGGCGGCGTGCTCGACCACCTGCACGGCGTTGGCGCTGGTGCAGCAGATGTCGACCTCGGCCTTCACCTCGGCCGTTGTGTTCACATAGGCGACGATGGGCAGGGTGGGGTGGCGCTGGCGGATCAGCCGGACGTCCGCCGCCGTGATGGATGAGGCGAGGCTGCATCCGGCGCGCAGATCAGGGATGAGAACCGTCTTGTCCGGCGCCAGCACCTTGGAGGTCTCGGCCATGAAGAGCACGCCCGCCTGGACAATCACCGCAGCGTCACACGCGGCCGCCTCACGGGCCAACCCGAGGCTATCCCCGACGAAGTCGCCGACGCCGTGGAAGATTTCCGGGGTCATATAATTGTGCGCCAGGATGACCGCATTGCGCTCCCGCTTGAGCGCATTGATCTCGGCGATGAGGGGGGCGTGCACTCGCCATTCCAGAGGCGAGACGCGTTCCTTGACCTTATCCCAGATTGCCGAGGTCTCTCGTTCGACCGCCGCCGTGAACCCGCCGTCCGCCATGGTCGTCGCTCCCTACGCTTATGCTATAGATGAGCATAAGTCTCACGTAAGATAGGCCTCTCGGCGGCCGGTGCAAGCGCAGCCCGGCAAAATCAGTTCGGCGAGGCTGCGTTCGTCAGCACATCCGTGAGGGCTTCGGTCAGCTCGGCCTCGTCGTAAGGCTTGCGCAGCAGGGGCCAGGGAACGTCCTGCAGAGCGTCGCCTAGGCTGTCGCCGGGATAGCCCGAGCTCAGCAGCACCGCCAAGCGGGGCCGGCGGGAGATGGCCTCTCGAGCGAGCGCCACGCCGTTCATGCCGCCCGGCATGATGATGTCAGTCATCAAGAGGTCGAAGCCGCTCTGCGACAGCTTCGAGAGAGCCTCGCCCGCATCGCCCGCCCGCTCGACCTTGAGGCCGAGCCCCTGGAGAAGGTCGGCCGCTATATCGCCCACGGCCATGTCGTCCTCGACCAGGAGCACTGTGCGGCCGGACAGATGAGAGCGGTCACGAGGCGAGGGCGGCGCCGGCTCCGCTGTTTCGCTCGCCTCGAGCAGTGGCAACAGGATCGAGACGGTGGTCCCGCGGCCAGGCTCGCTCTTGACCTCCACCCCGCCGCCGCTCTGGTGGGCGAAGCCGTGGACCTGCGATAGCCCCAGACCCGTGCCCTTGCCGACATCCTTGGTCGTGAAGAAGGGCTCGAATATGCGGTCCAGCACATGGGGCGGGATGCCCGAGCCCGTGTCCTCCACGGAGACCCGAGCGAAATCGCCGGCGGGCAGTCCTCGGACCTGATCCTCGGCCAGACTGGCGGCCTCGCAGCGAATGGTGATTCGCCCGCCGCCCGGAGTGGCGTCGCGCGCATTCACGATCAGGTTCAGCAGGGCCGCCTCGAACTGCCCTGCGTCCACGCTGGCCATCAGAGATTTGCGCGTGCGCGGCAGACGCAACTCGACCGCTTCGCCGACGGCCCGCTTCAACAGCGGCGCGCCGGTGCGTATCAGGGCGGTCAGGTTGAGAACCTGAGGTCTCAGCTCCTGCTTGCGCGAGAAGGCCAGAAGCTGGTGCGTCAACTGCTCGCCACGGCGGGCGGCCGACAGCGCCGCTTCGCCCAAGCGTTTTAGCCGACCCGTATCCTCGGGTGATTTCAGGATCATCTCGAGGCCGCCGATGACGACCGTCAGAAGATTGTTGAAGTCGTGCGCCACGCCGCCCGTCAGGCGCCCGACCGCCTCCATGCGCTGGGCGTGGACCAGGGCTTCTTCGGCGCGAGACTTCTCTTCAAGCGCCGCGGCGACGCGCTCTTCGAGAAGTTCGTTGAGGCGGGTGAGGTCGCGCTCGACTTGCCTAGCCTCTGTGATGTCGTATGCCACGCCCACAAAACCCGCCAAAGCCCCCGTCCGGTCGAGGCGCGGCTGGGAGTAGGAGCGCAGCCAGCGGTACTCGCCGTCGTGGCGCCGGTAGCGAGCCTCGAGCGGGAAGGCCTTTCGTGAGGCTTCCCCCGCCAGAGATTCACGGATCACGCGGTCGATGTCGTCGGGGTGCAGGGCGGCGCGCCAGTCCGCCGTCAGGGCGTCCTCATAGGTTCCGCCGTGAAAGCGGACATAGGTCTCATTGACGAAGGCCCGGGTTCGGTCGGCGTTGGTCACCCAAATCAGGATCGGCGCGCTATTGGCTATCGCGCGGAAGCGCTCCTCGCTCTCCCGCACGGCGGCCTGGGCGCGCGCCCGTTCAAGCGCGGCCCACTTGCGGGCTGCAAGTTCCTGGACCAGTTGGGCCTCCGCCTCGGTCCACTCGCGGGGTTCGTTCGTGTGGACGAAGAAGAGGGCGATGAGGTGGTTGCCGCGCACCAGGGGCGCGCCGAGGAAGCCGCGCACGCCGATGCGTTCGTAGGCGTCGGCGTGGCTCTTTGTGCGTGCGTCCCTGCACACGTCCGCGATAGCGAAGGGACGGCCGCGCTTGAGGTCGGCGAGCAGTCGCGGCCCGAAATCCCGCATCGTCCACAGACCGGTCAGGTCGGCGGCGCCGTCGCGCGCCCAGGCGTTGCGGATCGACAGCCGCTCCTCCGCCTCGTCGACCTCGCCGAAGCCGGCGCGGTCCGCCTCGAGGTGCGCGCCCACGGCCTCGGCCGCCACGCGCATCAGGTCGTCAGGATCGCTAACCTCGCGCAGGCGGTCGGACAGGCCGATGAGGAAGTCCTTGCGGGACTGCTCGTCGCGCAAAACGCGCTCCGCCTCGCGCAGGTCGGTGATGTCGGTGTTGGTCCCAAACCACTGGGTGATGGCGCCTGACTCATCGCGAATCGGTCGGGCGCGGGACAGGAACCAGCGCCACTCTCCTGCGGCGGAGCGCATCGGGAAGGTGTCTTCCCACGGTTCTCCTGCAGCGACGTTGCTGAAGAAGCGCTCTCGCGTGACCCCCCAATAATCGGGATGAAGAATCGTATTCCAGTCCCAAGTCATTCCGTCGGCGGGATCGGCTCCGATGAACTCGTACCAGCGGTCATTGAACCAATAGATGTCGCCGTCGGCGTCGGCCATCCACGCGATCTGGGGGATGTTGTCGGCGACGGCGCGGAATCGGGCTTCGCTATGCCTTAGCGCGGCCTCGGCGCGACGGGCGTCCGTCACGTCAACATTGACGCCGATCATCCCCAGGAACGCTCCGTCGGCATCGAAACGGGGAAGGGCTTCGGTGGTCAGCGTGCGCCACTCGCCGTCGTACCGGCGATACCGAGCTTCGACGGAGAAGGCCGCCTCGGCCTCCAAGGCGGCGGCCGTCGCGCGCCAGACGATCCCGGCGTCGTCGGGATGAAGCGTGTCTGACCAGCTGAACAGCGAAAGGTCATCCGACACGCCCCAAAAGGCCCGCAGGGCGCGGTTCAGGTGCTGGCACTCGCCTTCCGGGCCGCTCATCCAGAGCATGACCGGCGCGGCCTCGCTCAGCAGGCGGAAACGCTGTTCGCTTTCCCTCAGCGAGGCTTCCGCCACCTTTTGGGGGGTGATGTCGCGGTTGACCCCGAGCACCTTCGTCACCCGGCCAGAGGCGTCGTACTGAGGGCGGCCTTCGCTGGCGCACCAACGGATGGAACCGTCGGGCTGGGGCACCCGGTACTCGACCTCGTAGGGCTCGCCCAGCAGGGCCCGCGACCGGGCCGCCATGACCGCCGGCTGGTCGTCCGGATGCACCTTTGACGCCAGGTCCAGATAGGCGACGCCGTCCTCGACCTCGACGCCCCAGTTCGAACGGTAGCCGTCGGAAACGGCGAGGCGATCCGAGGCCAGATCCCACTCCCAGGCGCCCAGCCGCCCGGCCTGCAGGGCCATGCTGAAACGCGACTCCGTCTCGGACTTGGCGGCGCGGGCGCGACGCTCGGCTTCAAGGCTGTCGTTGAGCGCGCTCATGTCGCGTCGGAGGGCCACGGCGATTTCGGCCAGCGCGAGGCCGACGACGATGAAGATCGTCAGCCCCGTCGCCAGCCTGGCGAAATCGGCCTCGGCGCCCTGGGTGGAGACGGCGGTCCCCCAAGCCAGGAGACCAGAGGCCAAGAGGGCGGTCAGGCCGCCGATCCGGCCTTTCCACAGGGCGACAGCGAGCACCGCAGGCAGGAAAAGGATGAAGCCGGTCGTCGCGCCCAGGACAGGGGTCAGGGCCAGACGCACGAGCAGAACGGTCGCAGCTGCAGCAAGACCCGTAAGGGCGGCTGAGAGCACTGACGGCTCCGGCGCCAGGGCCAGACGCCGTACCAATGCCTCCAGACTGAAGCGCGCCCCCTTCCTCCCCTTCAAAACTTCCCCCTCGCACGAGACTTGCGATCTGCCGGAACGCTCAAGCTCGGCTTTCGTTGCGTCCCTCTGGCCGCCACAGTCCTGTGGTGGCATGTGAACTGACTCAGCCGCTCGCGGGAGCCCGTCATCCGTCACCTTAGCCGATACTGGACCCATTTGCGCCGGAGGCTTCCTGGGCCCGCGTGGGCGGCGCTGGCGGTGGTGCTGAGCGCTTCAGCGGTCGGCGGTGAGGGGGTCACGCTCGCGCCGTCGCGGGACCTGGCCGCCGAAATGGTCGCCATGCCCTCCGGCGTCGCAGCGGCGCTGCGGCGGGCTTCCGGACTGACGCCGATCGATGTGTTCACCCCAGGCTGGACAAGCATCAGCCTGGCGGGGCGGCCCTCGCTGCTGGATTCCACGGTGGACGGCGCGCGCGCCCTGCGCCTGAACGACGCCATTCCCGCGCTGTCCCACATGGTGCGGCCGGCGACGCCGTTCCGGTTCGCGCCGCGCAGCGAGGCCGACCGCAGGCGGGCTCTGCGCTGCCTCACCCAGGCCGTGTACTACGAAGCGGCGCTGGAAGATGAGGCCGGGCGGCTGGCCGTGGCCCAGGTGGTGCTGAACCGGGTGCGCGACCAGAACTATCCCAACAGCATCTGCGGCGTCGTCTATCAGGGCGCTGAGCGCATCACGGGCTGCCAGTTCAGCTTTACTTGTGACGGCGCCCTATCGCGGCCGCCGGTGGACTGGGCCTGGCGACGAGCGGAGGAGACGGCGCGGCAGGCCCTGGCCGGGCGCGTGGCCGCCCAGGTGGGGACAGCGACCCACTATCACGCCGACTATGTCTACGCCTGGTGGAGCCCGGCGCTTGTGAAGCTGGCGCAGATCGGCGCCCACATCTTTTACCGCTGGCCGGGCGCGGCTGGCGAAACGGCCGCCTTTTCCAAGCCCTATGCAGGGGCGGAGCCCGTGATTGACGAGGCGCGGTTCGCCCGGCCCCGCGTCATGGAGGCCGTCGAGGCGGCCCAGGCCTTGGAATCGGCGGGGGCCGCCGAAGAGGTGCGTACGGTCCAGATCAATGGCCAGACCCGGACCGTCGGGGTCGTCAGCCTGGGCGGCCGACGCCTGCCGACACGGGACGAGGTGGCGGAGATCAACGCCCGCCTTTCGGCGCTTGAGAAGGCCGCGCCCCCGCCGCCGGGGGTCACCGAGCTGGAGGTCGAGGAGGTGAACCGGCCTGCGCCCTCGGGTTCAGATTGAACCCTTTCTGCTGTCACGCTTTTATGCCTGCGGCTTTGGGGGAAAGGGATCAGGGCTTGGATGCAGCGGACGACACGACAGGGGTGGCTGAATCCGCTCGGCTAGCCAGCCTGCGCCATTATCAGGTGCTCGATACGGAGCCCGAGGCCGCACTGGACGACCTCACCAAGCTTGCGGCCCGTCTTTGCAGCGCGCCGAGGGCGCTCGTCAGCCTCGTTGACGAAGACCGGCAGTGGTTCAAGGCCAGGGTCGGCGTAGAGGCCAGGGAGACGCCGCGAGAAATCTCCTTCTGCCGCCACGCCATTCTCAGTGACGAGACCATGGTGGTGCCTGACGCCGCCAAGGACCCCAGGTTCGCCGACAATCCTTTGGTCACCGGAGACTTCGGACTGAGGTTCTACGCCGGGGCGCCCCTGGTCACGCCCGAAGGGCAGAGGCTGGGCACCCTCTGCGTCATCGACACGCAGCCTCGACCGACTGGGCTGACGCCACAGCAAGCGTCGGACCTTGAGCTTCTCGCGCGGCAGGTGATGGACCATCTGCAGCTCCGCCGCATGGCGCTGGACCGAGAAGCGGACGCCCGCCGCCTCGAGTCGGCGCTGGCCGCGTCTCAGGTCGTGGGTGCTTGGGATTGGGACGTCCGGGGCGACAAGGTGATCACCGACGCGCGTTTCGCGCGCATGTTCGGCGTTGATCCCGAGGAAGGGGCGCGGGGACTGCCGCTGGCCACGTTCGTGAACGCGATCCATCCCGAGGATCGCGACCGCGTCGCCCGAATCATCAATGAGTCTCTTCGCGCGGGCGGTGGGTATGAAGCCGAGTATCGCGTGATCTCCCCCTACGGCGAGCGGTGGGTGCTGGCGCGCGGGGAGGTGCTGATCGGCGAGGATGGGAAACCGCTGCGCTTTCCCGGGGTGGTGGTGGACATCACCGAGCGCAAGCAAATGGAGGCCGAACTCGAGGAGACGGCCCGGAGCCTGATCGATAGCGAGGCGCGTTTCCGCGCCCTGGCTGACGCCATGCCGCAGATGGTCTGGTCTACGACCCCGGACGGCCTGCACGACTACTTCAATGCGCGCTGGTACCAGTTCACCGGCATGGCCGAAGGCTCCACGGACGGCGAGGGCTGGGCGGAAATGTTCCATCCCGACGACCAGGAGCGCGCGTGGAGCCGGTGGCGACGTTCGCTCGAAACCGGCGATCCCTATGAGGTCGAGTACCGCCTGCGGCATCACAGCGGCGAGTTTCGCTGGACGCTGGGCCGCGCCTTGCCTCTGAGGGATGGGGATGGCCGGATCAGGCGCTGGTTCGGCACCTGCACCGACATCCACGATCTGAAGCAGGGAGAGGAACAGCGCGAACTGCTCAGTCATGAGCTCAGCCATCGCATCAAGAACATCTTCGCGGTGATGTCCGCCCTGATCAGCCTGTCCGCGCGCGAGCATCCCGAGGGCAAGGCCTTCGCCGGTTCGCTGAAGCGGCGGATCGGCGCCCTGGCGCGGGCGCATGAGTTCGTGCGGCCACACAGCCGCGTGTCGAGCAAGATGCAACCGGGACCAACGCTCCGGCCCTTCCTCATGTCCCTGTTCGAGCCCTACCGGCGTGGCGAGGGAGAGCCCGCCTGCGTCCGCCTGGAGGGCGACGACGTGGAGTTCGACGATCAGGTGGCTACGCCCCTGGCGCTGCTTTTCCACGAACTGGCGACGAACGCAGCCAAGTACGGAGCCCTGTCGACCCCTGACGGGTGCGTCGGGATCACAATCCGGCGCGATGGCGAGGAGCTTCACATCACCTGGAAAGAGACAGGCGGGCCTCCGGTCGCGGGCGAGCCGTCGCGCGAAGGTTTTGGAAGCACGCTGGCCCGCCACAGCGTCGTCGCCCAGCTGCGTGGCGATCTGGAACGGGTATGGGAAACAGACGGGCTTAAGGTCTTGGTCACCCTGCCTGTGGCAGCGATGTCGCGGCCCCGGCGCGCCGCGTCTTCATTGGGAACCCAGGCCAGGCTTTCTCGTTGATCGTGGTCCTATGTCTGCACGTATCCTGATCGTGGAAGATGAGTGGGTGGTCGCCATGGAGCTGGAGATGCTCCTGACGGACCAGGGCCACTCTGTCGTCGGCATCGCCGCCGACGCAGACGCCGCGCGCGAAATCGCCCTCACCAATCAACTGGATCTGGCTCTGGTGGACATCCACCTCGCTGACGGGCCCACAGGCATGGAAGTCGGCCGCGAGCTGGCCAATGAGCACGGCGCCACTGTGGTCTATGTCACGGCCAACCCCGGCCTGATGCGCGAGGGCATCGCCGGAACCATCGGGGTGCTGCCCAAGCCGACCGACGAGGAATCGATCCTGTCGGTCGTGGAGTACGCGCTGCGCCGCCGTCTGGGCGACCAGAACGTCAGTCCGCCCGAAGCGCTGCGGGCTTTCGGCTGAGACTTCCGCAACTTTCGCCGCTGGTCCTCGGCGGCCCAGCCGCTAGTCTTGCGCCATGCGTGCGAACAAGCGCCGGCTCGGCCGGACCGATCTGCAGATCGTCCCTATTGTCTTCGGCGGCAACGTCTTCGGCTGGACGGCGGATGAGGCGACGTCGTTTCGCCTGCTCGACGCCTGGGTGGACGCAGGCTTCAACGCCATAGACACGGCTGACGTCTACTCCTTCTGGGTCGAGGGACACTCGGGCGGGGAGTCCGAGGCCGTGATCGGGCGTTGGCTGAAGCGCCGTGGCCGGGCCGACGACGTGCTGCTCTTCACCAAGGTGGGGTGGGCGGCCGGCAAGACCGAGGGCGGGAACCTGAAGGCCGAACGCATCATCCAGGGATGCGAGGCGTCCCTGCGCCGACTGGGGGTGGAGCGAATCGACCTCTATCAGGCGCATAGCGATGATCCCACGACGCCGATGGAGGAGACCCTGGCCGCCTTCGACCGGCTTGTGCGGGACGGCAAGGTGCGCTGGATCGGTTGCTCCAACTTTACGGCCGAGCGGTTGGCGGAAGCCCTTGAGGTCAGTGACGCCAACGGCCTTGCTCGCTACGAGTCGGTGCAGCCGCGCTACAATCTTCTCGACAGGGAAGGGTTTGAGCCGGCGCTACGCGACGCCTGTCTAGCGAACGATGTGGGCGCCATCAGCTACTACGCCCTGGCGGCCGGCTTTCTGACCGGCAAGTACTCAAGCGAAGCCGACCTGCTGGGCCGGGCGCGCGCCGGCGGGGCGGGCCGTTATATGAGCGCGGAGAACCTTCAGGCGCTTGGCGCGCTGCGGGAGGTGGCGGCAGCCGAGGGCTGCACGCCCGGCCAGGCGGCTGTGGCCTGGTTGCTGACCCGGCCGGGCCTGACTGCGCCCATAGCCAGCGCCACCAGCGAGGACCAGCTTCAAGAGCTGGCCCGCGCCCTGGAGGTCGGCCTGTCAGCGGACTCCGTCGCGTGGCTGGACGCTCTCAGGGCCTGATCACCAGACGCCGATCTTCTCGGCCTCGTGATGGCTGATGGGATCGCCGGCGCGGGCATGGTCCTGCTCGGCCAGATAGCGCACGGCCTCAAGCGCAGCCATGCAGCCCATGCCGGCCGCGGTCACCGCCTGACGGTAAATGTCGTCGGTGACGTCCCCGGCGGCGTAGACGCCAGGGATGCCCGTGGCCGTCGAGCCGGGCCGCACCTTCAAGTAGCCGCCGTCGTTCATCTCCAGCTGACCCTTGAACAGCTCGGACGAGGGGGCATGGCCGATAGCGACGAAGAATCCATCCACGTCTATGACCCGGCTCTCGCCAGTCTCGACGTTTTTCAGGCGCAGGCCGCTGACGCTGAGCGGGTCCTCGGCGCCCAGGACCTCATCGACCTCATGATGCCAGATGACCTCGACCTTGGGTTCGGCGAACAGCCGGTCCTGAAGGATCCGCTCGGCCCGGAACTCGCCGCGGCGGTGGATGAGGATGACCTTGGCGGCGAATTTGGTGAGGAACAGGGCCTCCTCGACGGCAGTGTTTCCGCCGCCCACCACCGCCACCGTCTTGCCGCGATAGAAGAAGCCGTCGCAGGTGGCGCAGGCCGAGACCCCGAAGCCGCGGAACTTCTGCTCGGAGGGCAAGCCCAGCCATTTCGCCTGGGCGCCGGTCGAGATGATCACTGTCTCAGCCAGAAGAATCGGGCCGGAATCCAGCGTCAGCCGGTAGGGGCGGGCCGACAGATCGCAGCTGGTCACCAGGTCGTTGATGACCTCGGTCCCAACATGCTCGGCCTGCTTCTGCATCTGCTCCATCAGCCACGGCCCCTGGATGACGTCGGCGAAGCCGGGATAGTTCTCGACATCGGTGGTGATGGTCAGCTGCCCACCGGGCTGCATGCCCGTGATGATGACCGGGTTGAGCAGGGCGCGGGCCGCATAAATGGCGGCGGTCCAGCCGGCGGGGCCTGAGCCGATGATGGCGACGCGGACGGGGCGAGGATCGGACATGGCGTCTAGATAGGCGCGATTCCGCGCGGAATCGACCGTGTGTCTGCTAGGCTGCTGGGGATCGATCGGAGGGCGCCATGAGCGACGAAAAGAAGGGCCTCAAGCCAGGTCAGGGTTTGGCGATGAGCATGGGAGTCGGCGTGGCGGTGGGCGCCGCCCTGGGGATCGCGCTGGACAATCTGGCGCTGGGCCTGGGCGTCGGCCTCGCCATCGGCGGCGGCCTCGGCGCGGCGCTGGAGAGCTCTGCGGCCAAGCGAAAGCCCGGCGAGGGTGGCGATGGTCCCCATGCGGACGGGCATGGGGAGGGTGGCGGAGAGGGCGGCGGCGACTAACCGCGCGCGGCCATGGCCTCGAGCACGGCCCGGGCGGCGCGTCCCGTCTCATCAAGCGGCTCGTAGGACCAGGCGTTCAATGTTCCCTCGAAGCGGCGACTGACTCCACGCGCCTCCAACGCCTGATGCAGACGGGCGAAGCGCGGCGCGCCGCCTTCGAGGGGAAGGATGTGAACGGGCTTGCGCGTCGCGGCGGCCTCGACGGCCATGTTGGTGGAATCCTCGGTGACCAGGATGTGGTCGGCGTAGGCCAGGTAGCCGAAGTAGGGATTGTCGCCCACGCCGTCCCAGACCTCGCCCGCCAGGGACGACAGGCGGGCCCTCAGCGCCTCTGCCGCCGAGGGTGGCGTGCGGCGTGAAAAGGTGACCATGGCCGATCCGCCGGCTGAACCCACCGCCCTAGCGATCTGGTCCGCCAGGGCGGCCGCGTGAGCGTCGCTCAGGTCGAAGACTTTCGATCGCCCGCCGATCAGCACGGCGCAGCGCGGCGAGGGCAGGGCGGCGAGGCGCGCGAACCGGGCCCGCGCCTCATCCAGCCGAGCCGGGGTCACGCGATGGGGCGAGCCCAGGATCGGAAAGACGTTGTCGCCCTCGACCTCGTCGTGCTCGGGCGGGATCACCATGTCGAACAGCCGGGTCGGCCATCGCGGGTCCTGAAGTTGCACCACCAGGGTTCGCCCACGCGACCAGCGTCGCGCGTTTATTGAAAGCGGCAGGGTGGCCCGCCCGGCGGCGATCCAGACCTCCGGCCAGGGCGGAGAAAGAGGGTCCGAGCCCTTCGCGAGCATCCGGCGTGGGGCGATCTTCAGCATGGAGGGCAGGCGGTCAGCCCATCGCCTCCACGCCACGCGCTTGACGGCGATTTCGCTCGGAGCCAGCCGCGCAATGGCCTGGGCCAGGCCAAGGACCTGGTTTTCGATGCCGGCGCGGCCGTCGGAGACGGCCCAGATGGTCAGGGGCTTGGAAGGATCTACTTCCACTCGACCTTGAGGATTTCGTAGGCCTTCACACCGCCGGGGGTGTTCACCTCGACGACGTCGCCGGTCTCCTTGCCGATCATGGCGCGCGCGATCGGCGAGGAGATGGAGATCCGGCCAGCCTTCACGTCGGCCTCGTGCTCGCCGACGATCTGATAGCGGCCCTCCTCCTCGGTGTCTTCGTCGACCACGGTGACGGTGGCGCCGAACTTCACCTGGCTGCCGGACAGCTTTGAGACGTCAATGACCTGGGCGCGGCTGATCTTGTCCTCGATCTCGGCGATCTGGCCCTCAATCCAGCCCTGGCGCTCCTTGGCGGCGTGGTACTCCGCGTTCTCAGACAGGTCGCCGTGCGAGCGAGCCTCGGAGATGGCGGCGATCACGCTGGGCCGCTCCACCGTCTTCAAACGCTTCAGTTCTTCGTCGAGGACACGAAAGCCCTCGGCCGTCATCGGCACTTTTTCCATGTGCGATTTGTTCTTGCTCGCCCGAATTTAGGAAGGACGCTTGGGGACTAAAAAACCGACCGCGGGCGGAGGCGGTCGGTCATACTCAAGGATAGGACGGGGGGGCGAGGGATTCAAGAGCCGCCTTCGCGGGTGCGAGATCGCAGGGCGGGAAGCCTGCGCCGCAGGATCGTCCAGCCCACAAGAGCCAGCAGGGCCACAGCCAAGGCGCTCACCAGAGCGGCCCCCAGCGCCACACCGACGGCGGCCAGCGCCAGGAACAGAAGCAGCGCTGCGCCGCCGCTGGCGAGGAAGTGTACGGATTTCAAGCTCATATAAGCTGAACGCGTGGCCTGAGCCGAGGTTCAGCCGCCCGGCAGATTGTATTTCCCGGCCCGCCCTTCGGCCGCTCGGAAGGCGGGCCGTTCGCGGATGCGCTTCAGGAAGTCGGCGGAGCGCGGCAGCTGGTCGGGTTTCCGCCAGCGTGTGACGGCCGCCAGCAGGGGAAGGCTCATCATGATGTCGGCCCCGGTGAAGCGATCCCCTGCGAACCAGGGCCGCCTGCCGAGTTCGGTTTCCACATAGCTGAAGATGGAACGCAGCTGCGGCTCGGCGGTGGCCTGATCGACCTTCTCCAGCACCTTCCGCGCAATGCCGCGAACCGGCCAGGCGGCCTGTGTGGGCGCGCGGGCCACGATCAGCTTGATCAACAGGGGACCCATGGCCGAGCCCTCGGCGAAGTGGGTCCAGAAGTCGTAGGCGATGCGTTCGGGCGCCATCACCGGAGGGCGCAGGCGGTGCTCCGGATCGTGCCGGTTCAACAGATATTCCTGGATCGCGCCGGATTCTGGCAGGACGACCGGCCCATCCACGATCACCGGCGACTTGCCCAGGGGATGGACCGCCTTCAGCTCGTCGCCGGCCCGAATGGTGCGCTTGTCGCGCCTGTGCTGGACCAGCTCGTAGGGGACGCCCAGCTCCTCCAGCAGCCAGACGGTGCGGAACGAGCGTGAGGCTTCAAGGTGATGGACGGTGATCATCGCGCCGCTCCTTTGGCGCTCAACCGTAGTCCTGCAGTGGCTTCACATCCAGCGGCGCCGAACGCACTGCGGCTATGGCCTGGGCCGCGGCCAGGGCGCCCGCTGTGGTGGTGTAGTAGGGGATCTTCATCATCAAAGCGCTGCGCCGGATCGAGAAGCTGTCGGCCACGGCCTGCTTGCCCTCGGTCGTGTTGAAGACCAGCTGGACCTCGCCGTTCTTCATGGCGTCCACGATGTGCGGCCGCCCCTCCAGCACCTTCTTCACATGCGCGACCTCCAGCCCCTGCTCGCGCAGGTAGGCGCAGGTGCCGCCCGTGGCGAGGACGGTGAAGCCCTGGTCGATCATCAGCTTCACCGCCGGCAGGATAAACGCCTTGTCCGCGTCGCGGACCGAGACAAACAGGCAGCCGCTTTCGGGCAGGCGGGTGCCGCCGCCCAGCTGGCTCTTGGCGAAGGCGCGGGCGAAGGCCGGCCCCAGATCGGCCTCGCCGTCCTTTCGCCAGTCCAGCCCCATGACCTCGCCGGTGGAGCGCATCTCGGGCCCGAGGATGGTGTCGACGCCTGCGAAGCGCGCGAAGGGGAAGACCGCCTCCTTGACCGCCACGTGGTCGAGCGCCCGGTCGGTCAGACCGAACTCGGACAGGGGCCGTCCCGCCATCACCTTGGCGGCGATGCCGGCCACGGGCTGGCCGATCGTCTTGGCCACGAACGGCACGGTGCGGCTGGCGCGGGGATTGACCTCCAGCACGAAGATGCGGGGCTCAGGCCCTTGCGGCTCTTCGATAGCGAACTGCACGTTCATCAAGCCGCGCACCTTCAGCGCCTTGGCCATCAGCTCGGTCTGGCGCTTCAGCTCGGCGATGGTCTCGGGCTTGAGCGAGAAGGGCGGCAGCGAACAGGCGCTGTCGCCCGAGTGCACTCCGGCCTCCTCGATGTGCTCCAGCACGCCGGCCACGAAGACCTGATCGCCGTCGCAGATGGCGTCCACGTCCACCTCGGTGGCGCGGTTCAGGTAGTGGTCGATCAGGACCGGATCGTCGCCCGAGACCCGCATGGCCTCGTGGACGTAGCGGTCCAGCTGCTCGCGGTCGTGGACGATCATCATGCCACGCCCGCCCAGCACGTAGGAGGGGCGAAGCACGACCGGATAGCCGACCTCCTCGGCCTTGTCGGCGGCCTCCTGGGCGCTACGGGCGAGCGCATTGGGCGGCTGCATCAGGCCGATGCCCTGCAGCATCTTCTGAAAGCGTTCGCGGTCCTCGGCCAGGTCGATGGAATCGACGCTGGTGCCCAGCACCGGCACACCGTCCTCCTCCAGGGCATGGGACAGCTTCAGCGGAGTCTGGCCGCCGAACTGGACGACGACCCCCAGCAGCTCGCCTTTGGAGCGTTCGACGTCGATGAGCTCCAGCACGTCCTCGGCCGTCAGCGGCTCGAAATAGAGGCGGTCGGACGTGTCGTAGTCGGTGGAGACGGTCTCGGGGTTGCAGTTGACCATGATCGACTCCACGCCGATCTCGTCGAAGGCGAAGGCCGCGTGCACGCAGCAGTAGTCGAACTCGATGCCCTGGCCGATCCGGTTAGGGCCCCCGCCCAAGATAATCGCCTTCTGGCGATCAGAGGGCTCGGCCTCGCACTCGGGCGGCTGGCCGAACACGCCGGTCTCGTAGGTCGAGTACATGTAGGCGGTCTCGGAGGCGAACTCCGCCGCACAGGTGTCGATGCGCTTGAACACGGGGCGCACGTCCATCGACCGGCGCACGCGGCGCACCGCGCCTTCGCTTGAGCCGGTCAGCTCAGCGAGGCGGGCATCGGAGAAGCCCATGGCCTTGATGGTGCGCAGCGCGGCGGCGTCCTTGGGCAGACCGTCGGCGCGCAGGCGGGCCTCGGTCCGCACGATCTCCTCGATCTGGCGCAGGAACCAGGGCTCGTAGGCGCAGGCCTCGGCCACTTCCTCCACGGTCAGGCCATGACGGAAGGCCTGGGCGATCACCCGCAGGCGGTCGGGCGTCGGCTGACCCAGCGCGCGCAGCACGGCGCCACGCAGCGCCGCGGGGTCTTCGTCGCCGCCGGCGCCTTCGATCTCGACATCATTAAGCCCGGTCAGGCCGGTTTCCAGACCCCGCAAGGCCTTCTGCAGAGACTCCTGGAAGGTGCGGCCGATGGCCATGACCTCGCCCACCGACTTCATGCTGGTGGTCAGGGTCGGCTCGGCGCCCGGATACTTTTCAAAGGCGAAGCGCGGGATCTTGGTGACCACATAGTCGATGGCCGGCTCGAAGCTGGCGGGCGTCGTCTGGGTGATGTCGTTGGCCAGCTCGTCCAGCGTGTAGCCGACGGCCAGACGGGCGGCGACCTTGGCGATGGGGAATCCCGTCGCCTTGGAGGCCAGGGCTGACGAGCGCGACACGCGCGGGTTCATCTCGATGACGACCATGCGGCCGTCCCTCGGATTGATGGCCCACTGCACATTGGAGCCGCCCGTCTCGACCCCGATCTCGCGCAGCACGTTGATCGAGCCCGTGCGCATGCGCTGATATTCCTTGTCGGTCAGCGTCAGGGCCGGGGCGACGGTGATCGAGTCGCCCGTGTGGACGCCCATCGGGTCGATGTTCTCGATGGAGCAGACGATGATGCAGTTGTCCGCCCGGTCGCGGACCACCTCCATCTCGTACTCCTTCCAGCCCAGCACTGACTCCTCGATCAGCACCTCGGTGGTGGGTGACAGGTCGAGGCCGCGCTCGACGATCTCGCGGAACTCCTCGACATTGTAGGCGATGCCGCCGCCGGTGCCCGCCAGGGTGAAGCTGGGCCGGATGATGGCCGGCAGGCCCACGAAGGCCAGCGCCTCTTCGGCCTCGTCGACGTGGTGGATGGCCTTGGAGCGGGGGCTTTCCAGGCCCAGCTTGTCCATGGCGTCGCGAAACTTCTGCCGGTCCTCGGCCTTGTCGATGACCTCGGCCCGGGCGCCGATCATCTCGACGCCGAACTTCTCCAGCACGCCCATCTGCTCCAAGGCGAGGGCGGTGTTCAGGGCCGTCTGGCCGCCCATGGTAGGCAAGAGCGCGTCGGGCCGCTCCTTCTCGATGACGCGGGCGACCATCTCGGGCGTGATCGGCTCGACATAGGTGGCGTCGGCGACCTCCGGGTCGGTCATGATGGTGGCCGGGTTCGAGTTGACCAGGATGATCCGGTACCCCTCGGCCTTCAGGGCCTTGCAGGCCTGAACGCCCGAATAGTCGAACTCGCACGCCTGGCCGATGACGATGGGTCCCGCGCCGATGATCAGGATGGACTTGATGTCGGTACGCTTGGGCATGGTCTCTCGCGCGCGAAGGGCCCGGCGCGAAGACTTCGCGCAGGTGGGCAGGCGTGTTGTGGGCTAAGCGGCTCGCTTACAGACGGCGGAGCGCGGGCGCAAGCGATGGCGGCCTAAAAGGGCAGGGCGGTCTCGAACTTGACCCGGCGCAGCACGAAGTAGGAGCGAAAGGTCGACACGCCGGTGGCGTTCAGCAAACCGTTCACCACCTCTTCGTAGTGCGCCACATCGCGCAGTTGCAGAACCAGCACGTAGTCGATCTCTCCAGTCACGCCCCAGCACTGCACGACCTCGGGAGTCTCCGCGACGGCCTTGCGGAACGCCGCCCGCGCCGGCTCGCCCAGATGACCCATCTTCACCTCTGTGATCGCCGTCTGGGGCGCGGCAGAACGCTTCGGATCCGCGAGAGCTACAGTACGTGAAATATAGCCCTTGGCCTTCAGCCGCTTGATCCGGCGGTGAGCCGTCGCGGTGGAAAGCCCACAGGCGTCGGCAACTTCCTGCAACGACTGGTCCGCGTCGGCCTGCAAGCTGTTCATCAGGGCGCGATCGGCGCGGTCGAGGGGCTCGTCTGTGGTCATAAGCTCATCCTGACGCACCGCGCCGGACTTTCTTCCCGATATTTCGGGCAATTTTGCAATGCGATTTCGTGGCGCCGGTCTAGCTTAGCAGCTCTCGCGGAGGAGAATGACATGCGCCTGTTCACCCGCATCGCCTTGGCCGCGGGCCTGGCATTCACAGGAGGCTCCGCCCTGGCGCAGACACAGAGCCCACCACCCGCGCCTGCTGCGGCGCCCTGTTCGGCGCCCGAATACCGCACCCTGGATTTCTGGGTGGGCGACTGGATCGCCGAATGGGACGCGTCGCCGGGTACTCCGGCAGGTACGGGGTCGAACCGTGTCACGCGCGACGAGTACGGCGACTGCGTCATCACCGAGCACTTCGAGGGCGCCGGGCTGAAGGGGCATTCAATCTCCACCTACCGGCCGGCCGGCGGCGTATGGCGGCAGACCTGGATGGACGATCAGGGCGGCTATTTCGACCTGAGGGGCGGCCCCGTCGAGGGACAGGATCATGTCTTCTACTTCGAGACGATCCGACCTCGGGACAACATGCCCCGCCAGCGCATGATCTGGCAGGACGTGACGGCCGACAGCTTCACCTGGCGCTGGCAAAACAAGCCCGCCACGGCGGCAGAGAGCGATCCTTGGCAGGACCAGTGGGTCGTCCGATACCGGCGGCGTTGACGGAACTCACATGTCCAGCCAAGACGTCGATGACTGGTTCGCGGCTTACGACACGCCGCTGAAGCCTTTGATGCAAGCGGTCCGCCGGGTGGTCCTCGAGGCAGACCCCCGCATAGATGAGGCTGTGAAGTGGAAGGCGCCGACCTTCGTGTACCGGGGCAATCTGGCGAGCTTTAACCCCCGCTCGAAGGCGCACGTCAGCCTTGTCTTCCACGAGGGAGCATCGATCCCTGGGGAATTCCCAAACCTCGTGGGTGAGGGAAGCGCGGCCCGGACCATGAAGTTCGCCGGGGCCTGGGCCCTGGCGGAGCGGGCGGATGAGCTCACGGCAGTGGTGCGGGCTTGGTGCGATCAGCGGTCAGGGGCGGCGACATGATCGGGGCCTTAGCTCTGTCCCTGCTGCTGGCCTACGCAACTCCTCCGTCGCTCGCCGAGGTCCTGCCGGCGGCTGCGCTCGCGGCCTTCGAGACGGATGGATTGGGCACGGAAGATGTGGCGGCTCTGCGGGACCTGCATGACGGCTATGTGCGCGACTGGCTGGCGAATAACGAAGCGGGCGTCCTGGGCGCCTTTACCGATGACGCCGTCCTTCTTCCGCACCACGGACTTGCTTCCCGCCGAGGCAGGGCGCAGCTCCAGCAGTTCTGGTTTCCAGCGGGCGCGCCTCCCACGCGTCTGGTCACCTATGAGCACCAGATCGAGCGCATCGACGGCGAGGGTGACCATGCGGTGATCTATGGGCGCTTCAACCTCGTGTGGGACACCAGCACGCATCGCATCTTCAACGAAGGCAACGTGTTGATGGTGGCGCGCCGAACCGGACAGGGTTGGCGGTTCACTCACATGATCTGGAACGACCCCCCCAATCGGAGGGAGCCCTTACGATCGGATGGCGGCGGCGTTCCATGATGAGACAGCGGAGGGCTCCAACAGTCCTGGCCGCGCTTATGGCCGGGTGTCTTTTCGCCGTCGCCGTCCGGGCTCAGCAGCCGCCGCCCCTGCCCATGGTGCATCGCGAGGCGGCTCACGAGCGGCTGGATTTCCTCATCGGCCAACGCGTCTGTAACTTCGAGTACATCATCCGTCGGGCACGCGTCCCGATGGCGGCGGAGGCGACGGGGAGCTGGGCTCCAGGCGGCGTCTGGCTGAGCCGCACCTTCACCTACGAGGCGCCCGAGCTCGGCGCGATGTGGGGCCAAGAGATGTTCGCGTACGAGGCGGGCGCCCAGACCTGGCATCGGTATGTGCTCGATAACCAGGGCCATCGCGTGGTCTCCCAGACGGGCGGCTGGAACGGCGAGGCGCTGGTCTTCCGTGGCGTACAGACGAACGCGCGCGGGCAGGAGGTGGGTTTTGAAACCCGCTACACACCTCGTGCGGATGGCGGTTATGTCGTTGAATATCTGAATCTCGCCCGGCCCGAGGCCCCCTTCAACATCGGGACCGAAACGTGCGAGCCGGCGTGATCGCGGCTGCTATCGCGCTGCTTGCCGGCCAAGCCGTCGCGCAGACGCCTCAGCCCTCGGCCTGCGAAGCGCCGGAACATCGCCAGTTCGACTTCTGGATCGGCGAATGGGAGGTCTTCGACCGGACCACCGGCGAGCGCGCAGGGCACAGCCTGATCGAGCGCCTGTACGGCGGTTGTGTGCTGCGAGAGAACTGGTCCAGCGAGGGCTTTGAGGGGGGCAGTCTGAACGCCTTCTGGAGTGGCGACGGCCAGTGGCATCAGACCTGGATGGATCAGGCCGGCGCCGTTCGCCACTTCGTCGGCGGCCTTGAGGGTGGGCGCATGACCATGACGGCGCGCCAGCCCGTGACCACGGCGCAGGGGGGCGTGAGGTTGGTGCGTCTGACTTTCACGGCGAACCCGGACGGCACGGTGCGGCAGCACTCGGACTTTTCTGATGACGGCGGTGCGACCTGGCGGCTGCGGTACGATTTCGAGTACCGACCTCTCCGCTAACTCCAGAAGGGCGCCCAAGCCGCACGCTGACTGGCGCGGCCGAAGAAGAACACGCGATCCTGCGCCAAGTCATCAGCTTGCGCCGCCGTCGTGTGGGTCAGCGCCCACTCCAGCGCCGGATCACGGCCCGCCACGAAGTCGGCGAAGGTGGCGGGGATTATCTGGTCCGGCATGATCCAGTTGCGTCGGTCCATGGGATAGGAATCGAACCACGGGATCGTCGAGACCATGGCCATCAGGCCTGTGACGCCGCCCGTCCAGAACTGGGCGTCGCCGTAGTGATTGGGCGCGCCGCCCGTGGGTTCGCCGCCGAAGAGGGCGTAGGTCTCACGCTCGAGACGGGTGGCCAGGTTCTGGGCGGCCGAAAAGGTGGCTGGGGAGATCAGAACGTAGAGGCCGCCGGGCCGGTTGAAGCGGGACCGCTCCAGCGCCTTGCGCAAGGGTTCGCCCCAGAAGTTGTCGCCGCCGCCGTTGCGGCGCAGGTCAAGCACGACGCGGGCGGCGGAGGTTGAGTCCATCGCCGCGAGCGCCTGCTGGGAGAATGTACGCATGGCGTCGTCCCCCTCGCTGTGGGCGTCCATGCCGAGGTAGAGCGCGCCCCGATCCGGCAGGTCGCGCACGAAGTTCACCGCGCCTCCGGAGCGCCACGCCTCAGGCGGCATGGGCGGCGTGGTGATGGCGGTGCGCTCAGCCTCGGCCAGGAGCGGCAGGGTCACGGCGCCGGCATCGGTTCGCACCTCGACGCCGCCGCTGGCGTTGATGCCCATGCCCTCCAGGGCTGCAGGCGTGAACATCGTGCCCGCCCAGTTGCGCGCCCAGGCAGGGCTGCCGCACCAGGTTTCCGCCCAACGTCGCAGCAGGTGGTTGACGTCCTCGCCGCCGATGGCGGTGATCTTTCGGCCTTTCAGCGCCTCGAACTCGACCGTGGCCGAGGTGATGTAGAGGCCGTCAGCAAAGGGGCGCGCCCGCGCCGGCAGCTGCTTGCCGAAGACGCCGCCCTTCAGCGGGTCGGGCACGCCTGCGAACTCGGGCGGCAGGACCGTGGTGTGGCCATCGGCGAACCAGGCGAGACCACGACGCAGCGCCAGCGCATAGGCGCCGTCCGAAAGGTCTCCAGCGTTCCTTTCAAGTGCGCTCCAGTGCGCCAACCAGGCTGTGTCGGCGACGGCTTCGCGCCCACGGGGATGAGTGGTCTCGGCGAAGCGGCGGAGGCTGGCGGCTTCTTCGGCCCGACTGCCGCCAGGGGCCTGTGGGCCGGCTGGCGGGGGCTGATGCTGGGCTTGGGCACCGGCAGCATCGGAGGCCCCAGTTGCGAACAGGACGCCGGCGACGCCGGCCAGACTGCGACGGGTCAACATGTCGGAACCTTCCCCTGAAGGCGCCGATTTCCCCCCGGCGCGGGCGCGATCAGGCCGCCCTTGCGCAAGTCGGGTCAACTTACGCTTTGGTCATTCAGTGTTCGGTGAAGGCTATCCGCGCGCCTGCTTCATCAGCCCGGCGAAACGTTCGAACAGATAGTGGCTGTCGTTGGGGCCGGGGCTGGCCTCGGGATGGTGCTGAACGCTGAACACCGGCCGGTCCTTCAGCGCGATGCCGGCGTTGGTGCCGTCGAACAGGCTGACGTGGGTCTCCTGTACGGCCTCGGGCAGGCTGTGGCGGTCCACGGTGAAGCCGTGGTTCATGGAGACGATCTCGACCTTGCCGGTCGTCAGATCCTTGACCGGATGATTGGCCCCATGATGGCCCTGCTCCATCTTCGTGGTGCGCGCGCCGACGGCCAAGGCCAGCATCTGGTGGCCCAGGCAGATGCCGAAAACCGGCTTGCCGCTGTCGATCAGCTTGCGGATCTCAGGCACGGCGTATTCGCCCGTGGCGGCAGGGTCGCCCGGGCCGTTGGACAGGACCACGCCGTCGGGATTGCGGGCGAGCACGTCCTCGGCCGGGGTATCGGCGGGCACCACGGTGATCCGCGCCCCCGTCGAAGCCAGTGAGCGCAGGATGTTGCGTTTCACCCCATAGTCCATAACCACGACCTCGAAGGGGCGATCCTCAGGCTTGGCGTAGCCCTCGGGCCAGGCCCACAGGCCCTCGTCCCAGGTGAAGGTCTGGCGCGTGGTGGCCTCCTTGGCCAGGTCGAGGCCACTGAGGCCGCTCCAGCTGCGGGCCTGTTCCGCCAGGGCGGGGATGTCGAAGGCGCCCTGAGCATCATGGGCGATGACCGCGTGCGGCATGCCGGCCTCGCGGATGCGGCGGGTCAGGGCGCGCGTGTCGATCCCCGCCAGCCCCACGACGCCCCGGCGGCTCATCCAGGCGTTCAGGTCTGAGTCGGCCCGCCAGTTCGCGGGCGGCGTCGGCAGGCTGCGGAAGATGGCGCCCCGCGCCGCGGTCTCGGCCGCGCCGCCGATCTGTTCGATATCCTCGACGTTCGTGCCGGTATTGCCCTGGTGCGGAAAGGTGAAGGTGACGATCTGGGCCATGTAGGAGGGGTCGGTCAGGATCTCCTGATAGCCCGTCATGGCGGTGTTGAAGCAGACCTCGCCCGCGGCCTGGCCGATCGCGCCGCAGCCGTGCCCAGGAAAGACCGTGCCGTCGGCCAGCACCAGAACGCCGGTGACGCCCTTGGGAAGTTCGATCGTCATGGCGTCTCCTTCAGGGCGAGCGGCGGGCAAACGGCCGTGTAGCTAGGGAGATGCGCTCGCGCGGTCAACCTGGACCTTGCGGACATACAGCCACGCGGCGCTGGTCAGGGCGAAAAACCCGAGCGTGGGCCAAATGTATCCTGACGCGGCCGCCGTTACGGCGGCGATTGCGAAAAGGAGGCCAAGGGCAGCCAGCGCCTTGTCCGCAGGACGGGCAGACCCACGCCACAGCGAAACGCAACAGAAGGCGTAGACCACCAGCGTCAGCACAGAGGTCACGCCGATCAAGAGGCCGAACTGTTCGCCAAGCGTCGGCTGGCCCGAGACGATGGCGGCGATGGACATGATGCCTGCGTTCAGAAGCGGGGTCTGGATGGGCGTCTTCTCACCGTGGCCCAGGCCGCTGGGCAGGAACCCCTGGCGCGCGCCGGCGCGGGCGGTCTCGCCGCCCAGCATGACCCAGCCCCCAAGGGTGCCGGTGGCCTTGATGACCGCGCAGGCGGCGGCGATGGCGCCGATTGAGGCGCCGAAGACCTGGGCGATCAGGTCTGCGTAGGGACTTGTAGACCGCGCCAGGTCGGCGACGGGGATCACCCCGAAGATAACGGCCGTGGCCGCCACGTAGACGGCGGTCGCCAGAGCGACGCCTGAGATGGACGCCAAGCCCACGTCCCTCGCGGGGTTTTTGACCTTGGCCGAGATGGCCGCAGCGCTCTCAAGTCCCAGATAGGCCCAGAAGATCAGGGCGAGGGACGCGGGCACGCTTTGCGTCAAGGGTTGGCCGGACGGGCTCCACGAGGCGGCGAACAGGTCCGGGTCGAAGGCGATCACCCCCGCCACGACCGCCACCGCGATCGGCGCCAGGCCGATCAGCAGCGCACCAGCCGCCAGGCCGGCCAGTACGCGGGCGCCGAGAATGTAGGCGCCGGTGGTCAACCAGATGAGCGCCAGATTGCTGAGCGTGCCGCCTACCGGCGTGCGCAGCGCCGGGAAGAAGAAGGCGAGGTATCCTGTCGCCGCCACCGCCACCGCCACGTTGCCGATCAGGCAGGCGGCCCAGAAGGCCAGTGACGTCTGGAAGGCGAAGAAGCGTCCCAGCCCGCGCTCGACGAAGCCCGACAGGCCGTCCGCGCCTGGCATGGCGCGGCCAAGCGCGGCGAAAACCAGGGCCAGTATGACGGCGCCGAAGCCCGCCACCAGCCAGCCCAGGAGGCTGGAGCTGCCTGTCGACGCGAGCGTAGCGGGCAGCAGGTAGAGGCCCGAGCCGATCATGTTGCCGGCTACTACGAGCCCAGCGAGACCCCAGCCCAGCTTCTTCACGGTCATTGATGGATCTCCGCCAGCCGCGCCTGGAACCAGGCGACGGCGGCCTCATGAGTGGGGCTGAGCACCCCCGTATCATAAGCGCCCGCGCTGAGGTTGGTCTGAACCGCCTCGCAGATCAGGGCGTCCTCCGCCGTGACACGGTCCGAGGCCGCCAGGCTCCCGCCCAGCGCCGCTTCGCCGCCGTCGTTGAGAAAAAGGTAGTCGAGGCGTGTGCGGCCCGGCCCATCGGGGACCATACGCTCGACCATGGCGCCGTCGCGATAGACGTTGACGGCGAGGTTCGGCCACAGCCAGCCCCACACCCCAGCCTGGGGCGTGTCGCGGTCGGCCAGATCGGCCACGGCCTCCTGAACCACGAGATCCCCCTCGACCCTGACCAGGTACTCGGCGTCCGAAAGCTCTGCCGCCATCTGGGGGTGCACGGTCGCGATGTGATAGCTCTCCAGATAATTCTCGGCGTAGACCTTCCAGTCGCAGCCGATGCGGTGACTACGGCGCAGCGCCGGCGACGGAAGATCGAGCCCCTTTGCCGTGAGCAGGCGCTCAAGGGGCTTCACCGTCTCGGCCAGGGGCGGCGCGTCGGGATCAAGAGTCACGAACACGAGCCCACGCCAGGTCCCCAGCCTGAGCGCCATGAGGCCGAACTCGCGCGGATCAAAACCCTCGGTGGGGCCAAAGCCGACGGCGGCGCGCAGCCGCCCGTCCAGCGCATAGCGCCATCCGTGGTAGCGGCACGTCAGCTCGGCGCCGCAGTTTCCGCGTTCGCCCTCGACCAGCGGTCCGGCGCGGTGGCGGCAGACGTTGTGGAAGGCGCGCACCGCGCCCTCCTTGCCGCGTACGGCCATCAAACGATGTCCGGCGATATCGGCGGCGATCCAGTCGCCGGGCTCCGGCGCCTCGGCCTCATGACCCAGGAAGAGCCAGGCCCGCCCGAAGACATGGACGCGTTCACGGGCATAAGCCTCAGGGTCGCCGTAGAGCCGTGCCGGAAGGGTCCGCTGCATGGCGCTGAGGTGGCGCCACGAGACGCCTCCGGTCAACTAGGCCGGGATGGGTTGGCCGTCCCAGGCATAGCAGCCCCCGGATCGCTCTGGCGTCAGCCTGTCCATCACCGCGATCAGGCGCTCGGCGGCGAACGCGGGCGTGAACAGCTTCTCGGGCGCGACGCTGCGTTGAAAGGGCTGGGACAGCGGCGTGTTCACCGTGCCGGGATGCAGGCCGACGATGACGCCCTGCGGGAGCGTCCGCGCCGCCTCTACCGCCAGGGTGCGGAGAATCTGGTTCAGCGCGGCCTTGGACGCGCGATAGGCGTGCCAGCCGCCCAGCCGATTGTCGCTAATGCTGCCCACGCGCGCAGACAGGGCCGCCAACACGAACGGCTGATCACGGTCGACCAGGGGCAGGAAGTGCTTGGCCACCAGCGCAGGCCCAACGCAGTTGATGCGGAAATCTCGGAGCAGGTGGCCCTCATCCAACTCCCGCCAGGACCGTTCCGGCCGCCGGCCGCTGTGCAGGACGCCTGTGGCGATCACGACCCGCGCCAGGGAAACGCCCAACCGCTGGATCATTTCGGACGCCTGACCTGCAGCGTCCGCGATGCTGGCCTCGTCCAGCAGGTCGAGGCGACCGATCTCAATGCCAGGCGCTGGATTGGGCGGCCGGCGCGCGAGGGCCAGCACCGGTCCGCGCCCGATCAGCTGTTCCGCCATCGCCCCGCCGATGCCGCCGCTTGCTCCAATCACCACTGAAAGGCTCATGGCCGCCCTACGTGAGCCGGGCGTGCGCGGATCAGGGTTGCGCCGGCTCCAGGTCTGGGTATGCCCGGGACATGAGTGCGACTCTGATCACGACCCTTGGCTTGGACGCCGACGATACCCTTTGGCACAACGAGACGCTGTTCCGCCTGACGCACCAGCGCTTCTGCGAACTGCTGTCGGACCGCGCCGATCCCGAGGATCTGGAGGCGCGTCTGTCGGCGACAGAGGCTCGGAATCTGCGGCTCTATGGCTACGGCATAAAGGGCTTCACCCTGTCGATGATCGAGACGGCCATGGAGCTGTGCGACGGCGAAGCCCCGCCGCGCGTCATCGCCGAGATTCTGGCGGCGGGCCGCGAGATGCTGTCCCAGCCGGTCGAGCCGCTGCCGGGCGTGACCGAGACTCTAACGGAACTGGCCGCGGACTACCGCCTCGTGCTGGTGACCAAGGGCGACCTGATGGATCAGGAGAGAAAGCTGGCCGCCTCAGGGTTGGGCGAACTGTTCGCCGCGGTGGAAATCGTCAGCGAGAAGACGGCGGCGACCTATCGGGCGGTGTTCAGCCGTCATGGAACCGGTCCGGCCCACGCCTGCATGGTCGGGAATTCCATGCGTTCCGACGTGCTGCCGGCGCTGGAGGCTGGAAGCTGGGCGATCCACATCCCCTATGAGATCACCTGGGCGCATGAGCTGGCCGATCCGCCGCAGGATCATCCACGCTACGCCACGCTTGAGCGGATCAGCCAGGTCCCTGACTGGCTGAAGGCGGCGGCAATGATCGGCTAGGGGAGGGCGGGGAAGGCGTCCGTCTCGCGCAGGGCCGCCGCCTTGGCCAGGGCCACCGGGCAGGCTGATTTCCAGTAGCGGGCGTCTTCCAGCCGCTCGGCCGCCTCACGCTCCAGGGCGCGGAGGCGCCGGGCGGCGGCGTTCGACAACAGGCGCGCGTGCAGGGCGCGGGCGCTCAGCGACTCGATTCGCGGCGATCCTGGTGTGGCCACGGGGTCGGGGCCGGAGGGGAGGACGGCGCTCTCTTTCAGAGGGGAAATGAACATGGTCTTCAGTCTCTTGGCCGAATGCTTCGCTTCTGCGGGCAGTCTGGCCGGGCGTGTCGTCATTCCTGGACGTAGTTAACCACAGGCCCTGTGGATAGTTCCTTCGAGCGGCGGAATTACGTCGTATATTCCATGGATTATGGCTAAGGCGCCATAAGGGTTAACGTGCGGCTGGGGACGGTCGGCGCCAAGGCTCGCGCCCACGGCGGCCGGCGGATAGAAGAGGGCCGTGCGATTTGACGACCGCTTCATCGAGGAACTGAAAAGCCGCCTCCGGCCCTCGGAGGTGATCGGCCGCACCGTGAAACTGAAGCGCCAAGGTCGCGAGTGGGCTGGCCTATCGCCCTTCTCGAAGGAAAAGACGCCGTCCTTTTTCGTCAATGACGACAAGGGCTTCTACCACGACTTCAGCTCTGGCAAGCATGGCGACGTCATCTCGTTTCTGCAGGAGACCCAGCGCCTGAGCTTCCGCGAGGCGGTCGAGCGTCTCGCCGCCGAAGCCGGGATGCAACTGCCGGCCGAGGATCCGCGGGAGGCCGAGCGAGCCGAGCGCCGTCAGGGGCTGCAGGACTGGCTCGATCTTGCCGCCAAGTACTTCGAAGCCAATCTGCGCCGTCCCCCGGGGCGCGCCGCCCGCGAGTATCTGACCCGGCGGGGCCTGCCCGAGGACCAGTGGAGCCGCTTTCGCCTGGGCTATGCCTCGGCTGACCGCACGGGACTGAAGGACGCCTTAGTGCAACGCGGCGCCCGCCCGGCCGATCTGGTGGAGGCGGGCCTGCTGATCGAGCCGGAGGACGGCGGCGCGCCCTATGACCGTTTCCGCGACCGCATCATCTTTCCCATCACCGATGGCCGCGGGCGGCTGATCTCCTTCGGCGGGCGGGCCATGAACCCGGATGCGCGCGCCAAGTACCTGAACGGCCCGGAGACCAGCCTCTTCCACAAGGGTTCGCACCTTTACGGTCTGTTTGACGCGCGTCGCCTGCTGGGCGGGGGGGGCGAGGCCCCCCTGGTCGTGGTCGAGGGCTACATGGACGTCATCGCCTGCCAACGTGCGGGCATCGCCGCCGTGGCGCCGATGGGCACGGCCCTGACTGAGGACCAGATGCGGCTGCTCTGGCGTCTGCATCCCGAACCGACGCTTTGCTTCGATGGCGATGGCGCGGGGCTGCGCGCGGCGTTCCGGTCCATTGACCGGGCCTTGCCGGAGCTGAAGCCCGGCAAATCCTTCCGGTTCGCTCTGTTGGGCGGAGGGCAGGACCCCGACGATCTGCTGCGTGACAAAGGGGCGGCGGCCCTGCGGGCGGCGGTGGACCAGACTGTCCCCCTGATCGACATGCTGTTCCGCAAGGAGGCCGAGGCCGAACCCCTGGCCACGCCGGAACAACGGGCGGGTTTCAAGCAGCGCCTGCGTGAGGCGGCCCGCCGTCTGCAGGACGCGGACCTGGCCGAGCAGTATCGAGCCGCCCTGTTCGAGCGCTTCGACCAGGCATTCCCGCGCGCATCCCGTCCGCAGGGCAGGGGCGGCTGGAACGCGCCCGCGCCCAAGCTGGGCCAGACCACAGAGGGCAAGGCCGCCCAGGCCGCGCTGACGGCCGCGCTCGAACCGCTGCCTGCCGCCATCGTCTCTTACGCGATTGATCATCCCGAGGTGCTGGACGACCGGTTGGAGACCCTGACCCGTTCGGGCTTGGGGGACGAGCGGCTGGATCAACTGATCGCAGAGCTGGTTCGCCTGCGCCTTGACGCTGAAACCCTTGACAGCGCGATGCTTCGTCGCCATCTGGCCGGCTCTGGCCATCAGGTGCTGATGCGTGAGGTCGAGAAGGCGGCGGTAAAATCCGGCGCGCCCTTCCTGGCCACAGACGGACCCCTCGCCGTCGCACATGGTCAATGGTCGCTTGCGTTCGACGCTCTGAGCCGCCTTGCGGCTCTGGAGGAAGCCATTGAGTCTTCGAAGTCCGACGCGGACGGCTACAGAGCTCTTCCCACTCTCAAGGCCGAGCGTGACGCCCTGAAGCGTGCGATCGGCGCGGGAACCATCTGGGACGACGGCGGGTCATAAGAGGCCCTCCGCTTCCCGCACGAAAATTGCATAGCGGTCGCGGCGGGCGACCGACACGAAGGATGCGATGAGCCAACAGGCCGAAACCCCCGAGACCGAGACCCAGACCGACGGGCCGCTGCTGGACCTGACGGACGCCGGGGTCAAGAAGTTCATCAAGCAGGCCAAGGCCCGCGGCTACGTCACCATGGACGAGCTGAACAAGGTGCTGCCCTCAGAGGAGGTGTCTCCCGACGCCATCGAGGACACCTTGGCCATGCTGTCCGAGATGGGCGTGAACGTGGTCGAGGCCGACGAGGCCCCCGAAGAGGGGGAGGGCGGCGAGCTGGCCACGCGTGAAGACGCCTTGCCGGCGGCCGAGCCGTCCAAGCCGGCCTACGACCGCACCGACGATCCTGTGCGCATGTACCTGCGCGAAATGGGTACCGTCGAGCTGCTCAGCCGCGAAGGCGAAATCGCCATCGCCAAGCGCATTGAGGCCGGCCGCGACACCATGATCCGGGGCCTGTGCGAGAGCGCCCTGACCTTCGAGGCCATCATGGTCTGGCGTCAGGAGCTGGCCGAGGGCCGCATTCTGCTGCGCGAGATTATCGACCTGGAGCAGACCTACGGCGGCGGCCAGGGCGGCGAGCAGCCCAGCGAAGGCGCGGCCGCCGAAGAGGAAGAGCCGGCCGAAGCGGAGGCCGAGGCGGAAGGCGAGGAGTCTGACGACGACGACTTCGATGATGGGGCGGGCCTCTCCATCTCGGCCATGGAGGCCGAGCTACGCGAAGGCGTCATGGCGGTGCTGGACGCCGTCGCCGCTGACTTCGGCAAGTTCCGCAAGCTGCAGGACAAGCTGGTCGAGGCGCGCCTGCAAGGCGCCGACCTGTCGCCGAAGGACCGCAAGGCTTATGAGACGCTGGCGGGCGAAATCTCGGGCCGCCTGAAGACGCTCAAGCTGAACAACGCCCGCATCGAGGCCCTGGTCGAGCAGCTCTACGCCATCAACAAGCGGCTGATGCAGTCGGAAGGGCGCCTGCTGCGCCTGGCCGACAGCTACGGCATCTCGCGGCCTGAGTTCCTGAAAGCGTACTTCGGCCAGGAGTTGAATCCGGCCTGGCCCGAGGACGTGAAGGCCCTGGGCGTGCGCTGGACCAAGTTCAGCGAGAACGAAGCCAATCAGATTTCCGACATCCGCCAGGATGTGGCCACCATCGCCACCGAGGCCGGCCTGCCTATCGACGACTATCGGCGCATCGTTCAGACGGTGCAGAAGGGCGAGCGCGAGGCCCGTCAGGCCAAGAAGGAGATGGTCGAGGCCAACCTGCGCCTCGTGATCTCCATCGCCAAGAAGTACACCAACCGCGGCCTACAGTTCCTTGATCTCATTCAGGAAGGCAACATCGGCCTGATGAAGGCCGTCGATAAGTTCGAGTACCGCCGCGGCTACAAGTTCTCGACCTATGCGACCTGGTGGATCCGGCAGGCGATCACCCGCTCGATCGCCGACCAGGCCCGCACCATCCGCATCCCGGTGCACATGATCGAGACGATCAACAAGATCGTCCGCACCAGCCGCCAGATGCTGCACGAGATCGGCCGCGAGCCGACCCCGGAAGAGCTGGCCGAAAAGCTGGCCATGCCGCTGGAGAAGGTGCGCAAGGTCCTGAAGATCGCCAAGGAGCCGATCAGCCTCGAGACGCCCATCGGCGACGAGGAAGACAGCCATCTGGGCGACTTCATCGAGGACAAGAACGCCGTCCTCCCCATCGACGCGGCGATCCAGTCGAACCTGCGCGAGACCACCACCCGCGTGCTGGCCTCGCTGACGCCGCGCGAGGAGCGGGTGCTGCGCATGCGCTTCGGCATCGGCATGAACACCGACCACACCCTTGAGGAAGTGGGTCAGCAGTTCAGCGTAACTCGCGAGCGTATCAGGCAGATTGAAGCCAAGGCTCTGCGCAAACTTAAGCATCCCAGCCGCAGCCGAAAGCTGCGCAGCTTCCTGGACAGCTAGCGCCGCGTCATCCCTGACGTCAGGCCGGCGACAGGTTTCCGCGCTAGGGTGAGCTGTGACCGACGCCGCGCGCATCCTGCTGGTGGAAGACGACCCGGCCCTGGCGGCGGCGCTGGTGGCGGCGCTGGGCCAGGCCAGTTGGCCGGTCGACCATGTGCGAACGCTGGCCGACGCCTTCGAGGCGGTCCTGCAGCGCGCCTATCGCCTCATCCTGCTGGATCGCGGCCTGCCCGACGGCGACGGCCTGACCCTCGTGGCGGCGGCGCGCTCACGCAGTCCCCGTCCGTCTATCCTGTTCATCACCGCGCGCGACGAGGTGGCCGACCGGGTCGAGGGCCTGGACGCGGGCGCCGACGACTACCTCGTGAAGCCCTTCTCTGTGGCGGAACTGCATGCCCGTGTCCGGGCGGCCTGGCGCCGCCCCGTCGAAGAGGGCGGCCCGGCCTTGGTGGCGGCCGGCCGGCTGAGCTTCGATCCCCATACGCGCGACGTGCGCCTGGCCGGCAAGCCGCTGCCCCTGCCGCGCCGCGAACTGGCGTTGCTGCAGGTCCTGATCTGCAGATCGGGCCGGGTGGTGCAGCGGGCGCACCTTGAAGCGGAAGTCTACGGACTGGACGAGGAGGTCTCGGGCAATGCGCTTGAGACCCAGGTCTCGCGCCTGCGCCGCCGGCTTGAGGCCGAAGACGCCGGTGTGGAGCTGCGCACCATCCGCGGCGTCGGTTACATGTTGCGCCCGTGTTGAGGTGGCCCCGGTCCCTGGCGGTGCGCGCCGTAGCGGCCCTCATCGCGGTCCATGTGCTGGCGATCTTCCTCGGCCTCGGCCTCGGGATCCTTTCCGGCCGGAAGACCGCTGAGGGCGGCGCGGATGTGGGCCAGGAACTGGCCGCCATGGAGCTGAGGTTCGAGCAGGGTCGGTGGGTCATGCCCACAGACGGCGCCTTCGCCTCGCTGGCCGCCCGCAATCCCGGCCTTTGGCTGGTCGGAGCGGACCGGGAACAGTCCATCGTCCTGGGCAGGCCGCCGGACCCCGCCCTGGTTCTGTTCGGACTGGCGCCCGCGACAGGGTCAGAGGCGCAGGCCCGGGGAGGGGCGGGGACGCTTCTTGCGAACGCCGTCATCGCCCAGGAGCGGATCGGGGGCCGTACGATCCTGCTGGCCGTGGGCGGCGTGGACCCCAGCACCGTGACGCGCATGGATGTGCTGCGGACATTTTCCCTGGGTCCCGCCCTCGCCCTGCTGACCGGCTTCGCGGTGATGGGCCTAGTCGCCGTGCTCCTGGCCATACCGCTCCTGTCTCGCGCCCTGCGGCCTGTGATCGAGGATGCGGCCTTGATCGGCCCCGACGGGATCGGACGCCTGGACGAGATGCGCACGCCGATGGAGCTTCAGCCTCTGGCCCGCGCACTCAATGGGGCCCTTGACCGCCTGGAGGCGGAGCTGGGCCGTCGCAAGCGCCTGATCTCCAACGTAGCGCACGAACTGCGCACGCCGCTGGCCGTGCTGTCCCTGCGCGTCGACTCCGTGGGCGAGCCCGGCCCCGAGCGCGAGGCGCTGCGGGCGGAGGTGGATCGCCTGACCCGCGTCACGGAACAGATGCTGGCCCTGGAGCGCCTGTCGCTACAGGCGACCGACCGGCGGCCGCTCGATCTGGCTGAGGCCGCCCGGAGCGTCACCGCGGCGTTGGCCCCCGTGGCCATGGACGCCGGCTACGAGCTGGAGCTGGAGACGCCGGGCCGTGCCGTGGAGGTTCTCGGAGATCCGGTGGCCGTAGAGCGGGCCATCACAAATCTGGTCGGCAACGCCATCGCCCACGCAGGCGGCCGCGGAGAAATCCGGGTGGTGGTCGATGAGGCCGGCCTTGAGGTTCGCGACGAGGGGCCCGGAGTGTCTCAAGCGGTCCAGCCCCGGCTTTTCGAGGCCTTCGCCCGGGGCGGGGAAGCGGCCGGCTCGGGTCTGGGCCTGCACCTGACCCGCGAAATCATGCGCGGACTGGGCGGTGAGGTCAGTTGGCGGCGCGAAGGTCGGCAGACGACATTCCGCCTGCAGTTCCCGGCTGGGGGCGCCGCCACCGGCGGAAGCGCCCGCAAAGGCTGAAGCCTGTCGCCAAGCTGGCGGGGAAAGCCGTCGCCGCGTCAGGTCGCCGACAGGCGCGCGTTCTAGCGTGCCGCCTCTCCCTGGCTCAACGCGGCCGGGGCCTTCAAACAGGTGAACGTCGAATGTCCCAGTCCCAGTGCTCCTCCGTCGTAACCGGCCTCGTGGCCGCCGCCCTGATCTGCGCCGCCCCGGCCTCGGCCTCGGCCCAGGCCGCGCCGCCTGCTCCGGCGGTCGCTCAGACGCCCGTCGCTCCCAACCTGAGCACCCCGGTCCCCGCCCGCTTCGAGCCGGTTCGGCAGGCGATTCTGGAGGTGATGACGCAGGCCAACGTGCCCTCCATCGCCGTGGCGGTGGTGGAGGATGGCCGGATCGTGTGGGAGCAAGCCTTCGGCTGGGCGGACAGGGAGCGCCAGATCGCCGCCACGGCGCATACCGCCTATTCGGTGGCCTCCATGACCAAGCCGATCACGGCCACGGCGGTGATGGCGCTTCGCGACGCCGGGCGAATCGATATCGACGCGCCGGTGGAGCGGTATCTGGGGGGCGCGCGCCTGGGCGGCATCTCCGGAGCGGCCGATCAGGTCACCGCCCGCCGGATCATGGCTCATTCCGCCGGCCTGCCGCAGTTCGGCTTGTTCCGGCTGGATGGTTCGGCACCGGCGGACGCGACCGAAACCATCTCGAACTTCGGCCTGGTGGTGTTTCCGCCGAACACCCGTTTCGAATACTCCAACATCGGCATGCGCATCCTCGACGTCGCGATCGAGCAAGCGTCGGGGCAGAGCTATGGCGACTATCTGAGCCGGGCGGTGTTCGGGCCGCTGGGCATGGCCGACAGCGCCGTCGGCCTGCCTTCGGGCAACGAAACCGCTGTGCGCTACGACAACGAGCGCGAGCCGATGCGGTTCTACCTGACAGACCACCCGGGCTCGGGCGATGTCTGGGCCAGCGCCCACGACATGGGCCGCTTTCTCGCCTTCCACCTGGCTGGCCCCGCGAGCGATCAAGCCACGATCCTGAGCGACGCCACACGCCTGGAGATGCAGCGTCCCGCCAGCGCCGCGCCCATGTCGGACGGGCCGGGGTCGGCGCGGCGAGACGTGGGCGCGAACTGGATCATCAGCTCCAGCAACGGCCATCCGCAGATCTGGCATTCGGGCGGGCAGCCCGGCGTCAGCAGCGTCATGGCCTTCTTCCCTGAGCAGGGGGTGGGCTTCGTGCTGCTGGCCAACTCTTCCGCGCCCTTGGGGCCCATCGGCCAGGCGATCCGCCAGGCGGTGGCGCCAGAGCTGCTGGAGCCGGAAAGCCCGCGGGTCGAGACTCCGCCGACGCTGATCCCGTTCACCGGAGTCTGGCGGGGGACCGTCACGAGCCATGTCGGCGATCAGCCCCTGTCGCTCACCTTCGGTGCGGACGGCCAGGTGACGGCCGCTTTCGCCGGCCAGCCCGCGGCGCCTCTATCGCGGACTGCCTACGAGGACGGGGCGCTGACCGGAGTTCTTGCGGGCCAAAGCGACCTGCCCGAGGCCGCGGCCGCGCCGCACCGCTTCGCGCTCAGGCTCGTGGAGGCCGACGGCGAGCTGGTCGGCCAGCTGGTCGCTCAGGGCATGAACGACGATGTCGTTTTCATGCTGCCCAGCTTCGTTCGTCTCAGGCCGGCGGGCGACTCCTAGAGCTTGAGCAAGCCGCCGCCAGGCCTTGAGGCAGGGAAGGGCAACCTCGTTGGCGTTCAAACGCTTGATCTGGACCGGGTCGACCGGGCCTCTCGGGCGTAGCGCCCGCAAGGTCGACCCGCAGGAGGCGCCACGTCATGCGACTGACCCTTCACCTCGGTCTGGCCGCGGCCCTGGGACTGCCCGGCGCCTGCGCGCCGACGCCCTCGCCGGAGCCCTATGTGGTGACCGAGCAGCGCTGCGTCGCGCCGGACGGCCGCATGACGCCGCCCCTGGGCCTGCATGAGGGGCGGACCCCTACCTGCGCGCCAGGCGAGCGCCTGACCGTCATTCCGGCCTGCGCCGAGGGCCAGGCCCCCAGCGCGCGCTGGCACGAGCCATCCGATCCGGCGCGCTACGCCGCGGCGCGTGACTTGAGCTTCCTGGGCGACGGCGACGCCACCGGCCCCTACTGCCTGCCCGCGCCGCCCCGCTAGGCCCGCCGCTCTACAGGGCGCAGAAACAGGTCAGCGCTTTTTGACCTGGACCCGCCGCAGGGGTGCAGAGGGGACAGGCCGGATATCCTCGCCCCGCGGCGCGGCCCGACAATGGGCCCATGACACCAAAGACCCCGTGCCGCGACGACGCCGCCGCCGACCCGCCCGCCCCCTATCGCATCGTGGGGCCCCACGTCTGGACCCTGGTGCGCGGCGCCTATCTGGGCGGCATGTCCGCCCGCGCCTGCGCCGAACGCTTCGGCGTCGGCCTGTCGAACCTGAAGCGCAAGGCGCGCGAGGAGGGCTGGCGCCGCGCCGACCACGCCCGGGCCCTGGATCGCGCCCATGAGGCCGCCGCCACATCGCCCCAGACCCCGGATATCCCCGCATTCACGCCCGATCCGCCACAGGATGCTGAAGGCCACCCGACGGCGCGGGCCCTGGACAAGGCCGAGCAGCTGCTGCTGCACGGCGACCCCGCGCGCGCGGCCCAGACCCTGCAAGCCGCCGAGACCCTGGCCGAGGCGCGCCAGAGGCTGGCGGCGGCTCAGGCGGAGACGGAGGTCAGCGAGGCGCGCATGATCGAGCTGCGCGCCGCCTTTCAGGCCGAGCTGTGGGACCGGGCCCAGCGGCTCGCCGAGCAAATGCTGAGCGACCGGCTCTGCGGGATCCCGGCGATCGTGTCGGGGGCGGTCTATCGCTGGCGGGCGATGCACTTCGGCCCGGAGGTGGCGCGCAACGACTTCATCGAGGCGCTGAACAGCGGCTGCGCCAGCGAATATTGGGACGAGGAGGGGAATCTGCGCCCGCCGCCCGATCCGGCGGGCATCGACCTGATGATGGCGGCCCAGCACCAGCGCGAGTGCGCCTGGCGCCGCGAACACCGGGGGGATCAGGCGGCGGACTGGGAGGAACTGGTGTAGGCGCTGGCGCCGGCTGCCGGAATCGAACCAGCGACCTTCTGATTACAAATCAGCTGCTCTACCAACTGAGCTAAGCCGGCCAGGCCAGCAATCGGCCCAGCGGCGGCTAATGCCCAGCCCGAGGCCGGAAGGCAAGCGGGACGGACGCCTCGATGGGTCCGTCCCGCCTTAAGGATCAGGCCGACCTGCCCAGCTTGAGCCCGCCGATGACGGCGCCGCCGACGGTGTAGATGACCAGGAAGTGCCCCCCGTCGATGGGGATCAGGCCCGTGGGCGCGCCCCCATAGATGAAGGCGTAGGCGAGGCTGGTGCAGGCGAAGAACAGGCCGATCAGGAAGCCGGTGCGGGCGCCGCCCACCCAACCGCCGCCGCCGAGACGCGGCACGGCCCAGCCCAAACCCACGGCGGTGACGAGGCTGTTCACCGCGCCCAAGATCATGGCCGTGGTCCCGCCCTGGGCCATCTGTTCGGCGGTGACGCCGGACAGGGCCATCCACTGGGCCTCGAACAGCATGCCGTACCAAAGCCAGCCGATCAGATACATGACGATGGCGGCGATAACGACCGCCGTCCAGTTGACGCCCTTCATGGTGGGGACCCCTTCTTCAGACGCGAGGTCTTTCGGGTGGTGCGGCGCCTCGCCTGACCGTGAGCTTGACCGAAATCTGAGCCGTGCAGGTGCGCGGCCTGCTCGACCGAATTCGGCCTGGGGTTAAGCTAAGCCGTTTTCGCGTGTCGAAAAAGCGGCGTTATGCGAAGCCTATCTGGCTTGATTCAGCAGACGGCGCGCGACCTCGCACGGCTCGCCGCCATCTTCAGAATTGGCCAGGACGGCGGCGAAGCGGCCGTCGCCGGGAATCCAGAAGACGCAGGAGCGAAAGCCGGGCGAGGAGCCGCCGTGGTGAAGAGTGACGCCGCCGACTTCTTCCTCCACGTACCAGCCCATGCCGTAGCCGGTCGGACCGCCGGACGTCTGTCCTGAGCGACCGAGCAAGGATAGCAGGTCCGGTTCGAGAACCCGCCCTTCCGAAAGGGCGCGGTGCCACAGCGCCAGATCCAGGGCTGTTCCGACAAGACCGCCGGCTGCGTAGCCAATCGTGCCGGAGAAATAGGGTGCATTGCTAAGGCCGCCGTCCGCGTCCCTCACATAGCCCCGGGCGCGATGAGGAATGAGGACGGCGGTCTCGCCGGGCATCAGATGCGTCAGGCCCAGGGGTGCGAACAGCCTCTCGCCCATATAGGACCAGTAAGGCTGGCCGGAGCGCGCCTCGATGATGCGCCCAAGCAGCCAGTAGTTCAGATTGCTGTAGGCGAAGGCCTGACCGGGCGGCGCCTGAGGCGGGATGCCGGCGAGCGCCTGGATCATCTGGACGGGCGTCCAATCGCGGGTGATGTCCCGCAGGATCGGGGTCATGTCGCCGCTGAGGCCGGAGGTCTGGTTGAGTAGCTGTTCGACCGTGATGTCGCGCCAGGCGGGGAGCGTGTCCGGGAGCAGTTGGCCAATGGTGTCGTCCAGCCCCAGGCGGCCGTCCTGCACCAGCGTGAGCACGGCGACGGCGGTGAAGGACTTGGTCAGGGACGACAGGCGAAAGACCGTCTCGGGGGTGACCGGCGCGCCGGCCTCGATGTCGGCGTAGCCGTAGGCGGTGACGCTGGTTCCGCCGGACCCGCCTGTCACCTCGATCCTGCCAGGTTCGGGGGCGGGCGTCAGGGCGAGACAGCAGGCGAGGGCGAGGGCGGGGGACATGGCGGGCTCCGGTGTAGAGCCAGGCTGGCGATGGCGGCTTGCCGTGGCGTCCCAGAACGCGAAGCGGGCGTCAGGCCTCGCGGCGGTAGTCGCCGGGGCTCCGGCCCCAGCGGTCGCGGAAGGCCCGATGAAAGGCGCTCTTGGAGCCGTACCCGGCCTCGAACATGACCTCGGTTATGGTCAGGTCCGGCCGCTCGCGCAGAAGGCGGGCGGCAGCCTCGGCGCGGCGGCGCGCGATCAGGGCGGCGAAGTTGCAGCCGAACTGGGCATTGATGACCTGGGACGCCTCACGCGGGGTGGCGCCGATGCGCTGCGCGAAACCGTCAAGGTCGAGGTCCGGATCGCGCCAGACATCAGAGGCCAGCTGTGCATCGATGCGGGCGCGCAAGTCTCTCACGTCGGCCGCGGATAGATAGGAACGCGCGTATTTGGGCCGGGGGGGCGTATCGAAGGGCGGGCGCCGCGTCAGGGCCAGGAACAGCATCCAGCTGGACAGGGCGAAGGTCGCGGCCAGCAATAGCGGATAGGCCGCGCCGTCGCGGTAGCTGTTCAGGTCTCCTCTGGCGACACCGGCGGATAGGGTGGCGCGCCCCCCCACTACCAGCAACCACCACATCGGGAGCGCCCAGAGCAGGGGCGGCGCCGTGCGCGCCCGGAACCGGTTCCAGGTGAGAACACCGAGAGCGCCGAGGCCGCCGACGGCGCCCAGACCCATGAGCAACGGGTCAGTGGCCGGGCCCGCGGTCACGGCCACAAGCGCCGCGCCAAGGACGCAGGCCGCGCCCGCGCGCAGGAGCGAGACGGAGGGCCAGACTGACAGGACCGTCAAGGCGACGATCAACAGGGCCATGCCGCCTTCGAGGGCCACGGTCATCCCGCGCCATCCTACGAGCACGCCGGCCGCCGCCATGGCGTTAAGTGAGGCTGAACCAACCAGCGCCAGAGCCAGCGCGGCCGTCAGAACCCGCGTAGGCGTGCGGCCTTGGCTGCCTAGCAGATAGGCCGCCAGCACCAGCATCTGTCCGGCCACGCCCGCCTCCAGCCCGATGCGCGCCAGCTCGTGTGCCGTCATGCTGCTCCCCTGAAGGCGCCAGTTTGCGATTTGGGACGCCGCATCCGCAAGGCCGCTTCATGCCAAGCCCGCCGCCGACATCGCAGGCGGATGCCGAGGATAAACCACCAGATGAAACGCCCCATCCCCAGCCTAAGCGCTGCCCTGGCTGGCGTCGCCCTGTTCCTGACGGGCTGCGCATCGATCCCAAGACCGCGCGTCGATCTGATCCTGACCCACGCCTCCGTGGTCTCGCCCGAGACGGGAGAAGTCCGGCGCGACATGGCCATTGCCATCCGTAACGGGCGCATCCTCGCGGTCGGGCCGGAGGCAAGGGGTTTCGATGGGGTGCAGGTGGTGGATGTGCGGGGCGCCTATGTCGCGCCGGGCCTTACGGACGCCCATGTGCATCTTGGGAATGACGCCTTCGCGGCCCTCATTGGCGGCGTGGTCCCGACAGCCGAGGACCGGACCCGGGCCTTGGAAGCCTATCTGGCGGAGGGGATCACCAGCCTGGTGGTGCTGAACGGAGGGCCGGACCTGCTGCGCCTGCGCGACGCCATCGAGCAGGGCGAAATCCTGGGGCCGCGCTTGGTGATCGCTTCGCCGTTCATATCGGGCGCGCAGCCGATCCTGCCGCCCCCCGTGGCGCGCCTGTTGCCGGGGCCGGATCATGCGCAGACCTTGGCGGCCGAGCTGCGGGGGCAGGGCTATGACCTCATCAAGACACGCGAAGACCTGACTCCGCAGGAGGCCATGGCCATGAGTCTCGCCTCCGACGGTGCGGGCCTACCCATGCTGGGGCACCTGCCGCGGTCGGCGAGAGAGACGGGGCAGTTCTTCGCCGCGCCGGGGACGGGCGCCGCGCACCTCTATGACCTTTTGCAACTGACGCAGGCTCGGGAGGCAGATTTCGCCGGGCTGGCCGCCGATCTTCGCCGCCGCCGGGCCTTGGTGGTCACGACCCTGAGCGTGCATCAGAATATTCTGGCCAAGAATGCTGATTTCGCCGCGACCCTGGCCGCCCCGTGCGCTGGCCGCCTCGATCCGCAGATGTACGCCCTGTGGACAGGCATGACCTTCGAGCCCTCGTCGGATTCGGAGACGATCACGCGCCAAATGGCCGAACAGGGGCGGCTGTTGCGCGCCCTGGTCGACGCCGGGGTTCCCGTGCTGGCGGGGACTGACGCCGGGGCGCCGACCATAACGCCGGGATGCAGCATGGCCTCAGAGCTGGAACTGATGGTGCAGGGCGGCCTGACTGCGGGGGAAGCGCTCACCGCCGCCACGGCGGCGCCGGCCGACGTCTTTGAGCGGCTGCGCGGCGGGGGACGCATCGCGCCGGGCGCGCCGGCCGATCTGATCCTCATGGCGCGAAATCCTCTCGAGGCGATTTCGGCGGTGCGGACGCCCATCGGGGTCGTGCGAGGCGGCGTCTATCTGGACCTGGCCGCGCTTGAAGCCATGCGCGCGCGCGCCATGTTCCGGGGAAGGTGACGATAGGGCGCCGGGCCTCTATATGGGCGGCTTTCCCGCCCGCGAACGGACCCATGGCCCGCATCCTCATCACCTCGGCCCTGCCGTACATCAACGGCGTCAAGCACCTGGGCAACCTGGCCGGCTCAATGCTGCCCGCCGACGTGTGGGCCCGGTTCAAGCGCGCCCAGGGTCATGAGGTGCTCTACATCTGCGCCACGGACGAGCACGGCACGCCGGCCGAGCTGGCCGCCGCCGCCGCCGGGCAGGATGTGGCCGCCTATTGCGATGAACAGCATGAGGTCCAGCGCCGCGCCGGCGAGGCCTTCGCGCTGTCCTATGACTGGTTCGGCCGCTCCTCGCGCCGGCCCAACCGCGAGCTGACCCAGCACTTCGCCAAGGTTCTGGAAGAGAACGGCTTCATCGAAGAGCGCGTCGACCAGATGGTCTATTCCATCGACGACGGCCGCTTCCTGCCCGACCGCTATGTGGAGGGGACCTGTCCCCACTGCGGCTATGAAAAGGCGCGCGGCGACCAGTGCGACAACTGCGGGCGCCTGCTGGATCCGGTGGACCTGAAGGACCCGTACTCGGCCATCTCGGGCTCGAAAAACCTCGAGGTGCGCGACACCCGCCACCTCTACCTGCTGCAGACCAAGCTGGCCGACCGCATCCGCAGCTTCGTGGATGCACGGGACTGGCCGAGCCTGGCCAAATCCATAGCCTATAAGCACCTGGACGAGGGGCTGATCGACCGGGGCATCACCCGTGACCTGAAGTGGGGCGTGCCGGTGGTGGGGCCCGACGGCGGCCCGCGCCCGGGCCTTGAGGGCAAGGTCTTCTACGTCTGGTTCGACGCCCCCATCGAATATATCGGCGCGACGGTGGAGTGGTCCGAGGCCACGGGCGGCGACTGGAAGCGCTGGTGGCGCACTGACGAAGGCGCCGACGACGTCCGCTACGTCCAGTTCATGGGCAAGGACAACGTGGCCTTCCACGCGGTCAGCTTTCCGGCCACGCTCCTGGGCTCGGGCGAGCCGTGGAAGACGGTCGATACGCTCAAGGCCTTCAACTGGCTGAACTGGTATGGCGGCAAGTTCTCCACCAGCCAGGGGCGCGGCGTCTTCATGGACCAGGCGCTGGAGCTGGCGCCGTCGGACGTCTGGCGCTGGCACCTGACCGCCTACGGGCCGGAGGGCTCGGACGCGGCCTTCACCTTCGAGCAGTTCCAGTCGACGACGAACAAGGACCTGGCCGACGTGCTGGGCAACTTCGTCAATCGCATCCTCCGCTTCACCGAAAGCCGGTTCGAGGGCGTCGTGCCGGACGCGGGTCAGCCGGGGCCGGTCGAGGCCAGGCTGGCCGCCGGCCTCAAGGCCGGCGTCGCCGAGGCGACCGCCGCTTTCGAGGCCATGGAGTTCCGCAAGGCGGCCCAAGCCGTGCGCGCCGTCTGGGTGCTAGGCAACGAGTACCTGCAGGAGGCGGCGCCCTGGACGGCGCTGAAGACCGATCCTGAGCGCGCCGCCGTGGGCGTGCGCACGGGCCTGAACCTGGTCGCCCTGTTCGCGCGGCTGGCGGCGCCCTTCATGCCGGAGGCGGCCGCGAAGATGGCTGCGGCCGTGGGTTCGGACGAGCTCAGCTGGCCCGGGGCCGACGAGGCCTTCCTCGACCGGCTGCCGCGCGGCCAGGCGGTCAGCGCGCCGGAGGTGCTGTTCCGCAAGATCGAGGACGAGCAGGTGGCCGACTGGACCGCCCGCTTCGGTGGAGCAGAGAGCTAGCGCCTACATCCCCTGACCGGGATCGTCAGACGGGTGAACGGGGTCGATCTGCTTGTCGCGCTTGCGGCTGCGCAGGCGGCCCACAAGGATGGCCAGCCCCAGGATCAGCGGCCCGCCGATGATGACCAGCGCCCAGGGCGCGGCCGACCAGTTTCCTCCATCCATGACGTCCTCCTTTGGCAGGAGAACGCCGCGCGGCGGCATGGGTTCGCCGGATCAGGCCGATGGCGTGGCCGGCGTGGGCGCCTGATCCGCCTGCCCTGGCGGGGTGGGGACGCCCTGGGCCGGCGGATGATCCTCGGCGTGCTGGACGCCACGATGGTGGGCCGCCTCTTCGGGGCCGATGTCCAGGAAGCCGGGCGCGGCGGCGTTGTAGCTCTCGAGGTTTCCGGTGCGGACGATCACCGAGCGCGTACCGTCCCAGATCATGTGCAGCGCCACATAGAGCACGATGACCAGGCCGACGTAGCCGATCCAGCGGTGCTTGTTGAGGATCCGGGCGATGAAGGTCGCGGCCAGGCCCATGAGAGCGATGGACAGGACCAGGCCGAAGACCATGATCCAAGGATGCTCGTGGGCGGCGCCGGCCACCGCCAGCACGTTGTCGAGGCTCATCGTCACGTCGGCGATGAGAATCTGCACCAGGGCGGCCGCGAAGCTCTTGCGCTTGATGCCCAGCTCTTCGGGGGCGAGGCCGCCGCCGTGGTGGATGGCGAGGGCCTTCTCCATCTCAAGCTCGGACTCGGCCTGGTCGTGGGTGGCCTGCTCGCGCAGTTCGCGCCACATCTTCCAGCAGACCCAGAGGAGGAGGAACCCGCCCGCCAGCAGCAGGCCGACGATGGCCAGCAGTTGCACCGTGATCAGGGCGAAGCCGATGCGCAGGACGACCGCGGCGGCCAGGCCGATGAGGATCGCCTTGCGGCGCTGCTCGACCGGCAGAGCGGCGGCGGCCAGGCCCACGGCCACGGCGTTATCGCCGGCCAGCACCAGGTCGATCATCAGGACCTGACCGAGCGCGGTCAGCTGCGAGGTGAACTCGGGCGAGGACAGGAATTCCATGCGCACTCCTTTGAGCGCCGCCTCCTAGCGCCGCCCCCTTGTGGTCGGCAAGGGCTTGCCTTAAATCCGCCACCGCTCACGGGTTTGTGAGGTGCGGTAAAACTTTTGCGATACCGCATCGCAAATGGTAATGGTGCGGCGCGGCATCCCCCCGCGATTCCGACTGTTTCTGGAGAGGGCCCCTTGGAGGCGCTGAACGACGTCGTAGTGCCGTTCGATCGGGCCCGTCCACTGGACGGGGGCTGGACCGATGCCGTCGCGCGCGCGCCGCGCGTCCCGGCCGAGATCGCGGAGCATTTGCCGCCCGAGCATCCCATCGCCATGGACCGCCAGCGCTTCGACGAAGCGTCCGAGGCGACCGGTCCGCTGGCGGCCGAGTCCGGCGAGGGCATGGCCTGGCGCCGCTGGGCCATCTTCGGCGGCGCGGTGTTTCTGGCCGCGGGCGTGGCTCACAAGCCCTTCACCATGTTCCAGCCGGAAGGCTTCACCGGGCTGGAGATCTTCGGCCTGACGCTGTTCTACCTGCTGTCCTACGCCCTGGCCTGCTGGTTCGGCACCTCGCTGGCCGGCTTCTTCGTACTGCTGAAGAACCGCCAGGACGAGATCGGCCTGATGTCCTCGCCGCGCCGGGTTCCGACCGGCCGCACGGCCCTGCTGGCGCCGATCTACAACGAGGACTTCCGCGCCGTGGCCGCGCGCCTGCGCACCATCGACGAGTCCCTGGCGGCCGAGGGCCTGTCCGACCGCTTCGACGTCTTCATCCTGTCGGACACCACCAAGGGCGAGATCGCGGCGGAGGAGCGCCAGGGCTTCGCCGCCCTGATGGGATCGACGCACAGCGCCTTCTATTATCGTCGCCGCACCGAGAACCACGAGCGCAAGGCCGGCAATCTGGCCGAGTGGGTGGCCCGTTTCGGCGGCGCCTATGAAACCATGGTGGTGCTGGACGCCGACAGCCTGATGAGCGGCGAGCTGATCGGCCGGCTGGCCGCGACCATGGAGCGCCGTCCCGACATCGGCCTGATCCAGACCCTGCCGGCGGTGGTCAACGCCAAGAGCCTGTTCGCGCGCTGGGCCCAGTTCGGCGTGCGCCTGTACGGGCGCGTGGCCTCGGCGGGCCTGGGCTGGTGGTCGGGCGCCGAGGCCAGCTACTGGGGCCACAACGCCATCGTGCGCACGCGCGCCTTCGCCGCCTGCGCCAGTCTGCCCCACCTGCCGGGCCGCAAGCCCTTCGGGGGGCACCTGATGAGCCATGACGTGCCGGAAGCCGCCTTCCTGCGGCGCGGCGGCTGGGGCGTGCACATCGCGGCCATCGACCAGGGCTCGTACGAAGAGAACCCGCCGAACCTGATCGAGGCCTCGGTCCGCGACCGCCGCTGGTGCCAGGGCAACATGCAGCATGTGCGCATCCTGAACGCCAAGGGCTTCCACTGGGTCAGCCGCCTGCACCTGCTGATGGGCTTCCTGGCCTACGCCCTGTCGCCGCTGTGGCTGGTGTTCCTGTCCGTGTGGGTCGCTCTGACGCTGCAGATGGGTTCCTTCGACGACCAGTACGCCACCTGGGCCGACCTGGCGAAGGACAGCAACGCTGACTGGAGCTGGCGCGACCTGGAGCTGCCCGGCTGGTCCGGCGTCCTGGCCCTGCTGCTGCTGATCGGGCCCAAGCTGCTGGGCGCGACCCTGATCCTGTTGCGCGCCGAAGACCGCGCCCGCTATGGCGGGGGCCTGCGCCTGATTGCCGGCGTGGTGCTGGAGATGCTGATCTCGGTGCTGATGGCGCCGGTGCTGATGCTGTCCCAGACCCGCGCCATGGTCGAAATCTGCCTGGGGCGTGACGCCGGCTGGGCGCCGCAACAGCGCGACGGCGGCCGCCTCAGCTGGGTGGACGGCCTGCGCCGCTACTGGTGGCATGGCCTGGTGGGGCTGGGCCTGGCCCTGGCCGCCTCGCCGTGGCCGCCGCTGCTGCTGGCCTCGGCCCCGCTGCTGGGCGGACTGATCCTGGCCGTGCCCTTCGCCGTGATCAGCTCGCGCCGGGACCTGAATCGCTGGCTGCAGCCGGGCGGACTGATGGCCACGCCGGAGGAAATCCAGCCCGACGCGCTTTTGGCGCACCGGCCGGTATGGACGACGCCCGAAGCGGCCCAGGCCGACGAGACCTTCGTGCCCGCGCCCGCCGCGGCGGTGGGCTGATCCTCTACCGAGGGCGGCTCGCCTCGTAGAGAGCGATGGCCGCGGCGTTGGAGACGTTCAGACTCTCGAACCCGCCGGGCATGGCGATGCGCGCCAGCTCGTCGCAATGCTCGGCCACCAGACGGCGGATGCCGTCGCCCTCCGACCCCAGCACCAGCACGGTGGGACGCCCGTCCAGCACCTGATCGAGGGTGCGGTCGCCTTCGCCAGACAGGCCGACGGCGCGCCAGCCCATCTCGGCCAGGGTTTCGAGCGCGCGCGACAGGTTGGTGACCCGCGCATGGGGCAGGGCGTCGACGGCGCCGACCGAGGCCTTGGCGACCGTGCCGTTCAGCAGAGGCGCGTGGCGATCCTGAACGATGACGCCGCGCGCCCCGAAGGCCGCGGCCGAGCGGAAGATGGCGCCGACATTGTGGGGGTCGGTCACCTGGTCCAGCATCAGGATCACGCCTGAGCCGCCTTCGGCCATCGCCGCAAGGGATATGGGCTCGATGGGCGGCGCCTTCAGCGCCATGCCCTGGTGCACAGCGCCCTGGGGCAGGAGGCGGGCGAGGGCGGCCGGGTCCATGGCTTCGACCCGGACGCCGGGCCTCAGGCGGGCGCGATCGATCTCGCCCTCGCGCTCCGGACTCAGCACCAGACGGAACGTGCCCTGACGCGCCGGATTGTCCAGCGCCGCCAGCACCGGATGGCGGCCCCATACCCAGTTGTCGTGGTCGCCGCCGCCCTTGACGGCGGGGCGTTCGCGGCGGGACTCGCCCACTGCCTTCCCAGTGGGCTTCCCTTGAGTCGGCGTCGGGCTCCAGCCGCCCTTGCGCGGCTTTGCGGCGGAATGCGCCAAGCCTTGCGCTTTCTTGGATTTCCGGTCGTTGCGTTCGCGATGGGACGACACTATAAGGCGCGCTCCGATTTGGGGCCCGATGGCGCCCCTGGCCGGCGCTTCCTATATCAAGGAGGGCGATCCGGGCAGGGGGGCGGGAAGGCTCCGGCTCTCGAAACGCGCTTTGGGGGAATGTCCCGAGCGGCAAAGGGGGCGGACTGTAAATCCGCTGGCGTACGCCTTCGCAGGTTCGAGTCCTGCTTCCCCCACCACGCGTTTCGGCCGGACCCGCCGCCGGCGGCCGCCTCAAGCCGGACCCGGTTTTTGCGCCGGCGGGTATAGCACAATGGTAGTGCAGCAGCCTTCCAAGCTGAGGATGCCGGTTCGATCCCGGCTACCCGCTCCAACCACATCCGCCCGGCCCCGCTCGGGACGAACAGGAGTTATTGGCTATGGCCAAGGAAAAGTTTGAGCGGAACAAGCCGCACTGCAACATTGGCACGATTGGTCACGTGGACCATGGCAAGAC
>NZ_JAUKTR010000007.1 GCF_030504955.1 Peiella sedimenti
CGGCCGCCTTCACGGATGGCGAAGCGCAGCTTCTCCTCCATGGCGATGGGCGTGATCAGCTCGACTTCCAGCTCGGCGTTGTCGCCCGGCATGATCATCTCCACGCCTTCCTTCAGGCGCACGATGCCGGTCACGTCCGTGGTGCGGAAGTAGAACTGCGGGCGATAGTTGGTGAAGAACGGCGTGTGACGGCCGCCTTCTTCCTTGGTCAGGATGTACGCCTCGGCCATGAACTTGGTGTGCGGCGTGATCGAGCCCGGCTTGCACAGCACCTGGCCGCGCTCCACGTCCTCGCGCTTGGTGCCGCGCAGCAGCACGCCCACGTTGTCGCCCGCCTGACCCTGGTCCAGCAGCTTGCGGAACATCTCGACGCCCGTGCAGGTCGTCTTCTGAACCGGGCGCAGGCCCACGATCTCGACTTCCTCGCCCACCTTGATGACGCCGCGCTCAACCCGGCCCGTCACCACCGTGCCGCGGCCCGAGATCGAGAACACGTCTTCCACCGGCATCAGGAAGGGCTGGTCGATCGGACGCTCGGGCTGCGGAATGTAGCTGTCCACCGCCTCCATCAGCTTCAGGATCGCCTCCTCGCCGATGGCCGGATCACGGCCTTCCACCGCCGCCAGGGCCGAACCCTTGACGATCGGAATGTCGTCGCCCGGGAACTGATAGGACGACAGGAGCTCGCGCACCTCCATCTCCACCAGATCCAGCAGCTCCTCGTCGTCGACCATGTCGACCTTGTTCATGAACACCACCAGCGCCGGCACGCCCACCTGACGGGCCAGCAGGATGTGCTCGCGCGTCTGCGGCATCGGGCCGTCGGCGGCCGACACCACCAGGATGGCGCCGTCCATCTGCGCCGCGCCGGTGATCATGTTCTTCACGTAGTCGGCGTGACCCGGGCAATCCACGTGCGCGTAGTGACGGTTGGCCGTCTCATACTCCACGTGCGCCGTGTTGATCGTGATGCCGCGCGCCTTCTCCTCCGGCGCCGCGTCAATGTCCTCGTACTTCTTGGCCGTCGCGCCGCCCGTCTTGGCCAGCGTCATCGTGATCGCCGCCGTCAGCGTCGTCTTGCCATGGTCCACGTGACCAATCGTGCCAATGTTGCAGTGCGGCTTGTTCCGCTCAAACTTTTCCTTGGCCAT